>CAWCPF010000004.1:0-373611 GCA_963797485.1 uncultured Chloroflexia bacterium | reverse complement strand
CCGCCCGTCGTCGACAGCGGCTCGATGAGCACGACGCGCTCGACGCCATCCTGCCTGCCGGCTGGCGCGCTGGCGCGGAAGCTTCAGCCTTTCCCCCGAGAGCTCGATGCTGCGCTCAAGCGGCCCGCCGTTGGCGCTCACCAGGTCGCGCAAGAAGTGGGTGATCGGCCGATCGGGCGCCACGGAGTCCTCGGCCAGCCAGCGCTCCGCCGCCGGGTTCTTGGGCAGGTTCATCCCGTTGATCGACGCCAGAATGATCCCTTGCGGCAATTGAGCCAGCAGCTCACGGTAGGTCTTTTCCTGGCGCTGGAGCTGGCGGAAGCGGTCGGTGACCTCATCTTCCAGCATGTCCCCCCGGCGCTTCTGAGCCTTGGCCATGCGCTGATTGTCCAGCGTCAGCCGGCGAAACTCGATCGCCCACGACACGGCATTGGAGATCACGCTGATGTGGTCAAACGGCTTGGTGAGGTAGCTGAACGCCCCGTCGTTGAGGGCCTCGATGGCGTTTTCCATGGTGGCATTGGCGGTGACGATGATGACCTGCATGTTGGGATCGCGTTGTTTGGCCTCGTTCAAAATCTCCAGGCCGCTGTATCCCGGCATGTTGATGTCAGTCACCACCAGGTCCACCGGATGCCGCAACAGGGCGTCCATGGCTTCTCGGCCATCATTGGCGCGGATCACGGTGTGTCCCAACCGCTCGACCCGGCGCGAGATCAGCTCGAGCATGTCGATTTGGTCCTCGGCCACCAACCGCGGGCCTGCATCGACGAACTCGGTCGAGCGCTCATCATGATCTCTCCCCTCGGTCTTTCGCGCCGCCAGCAGCCACGACAGCCAGGCGAGCGGCAGCAGGAGCTGGGCCCACAGCCACAGGCCACCACCGGAAAGGTCGGTCGGCCCGGCCGAGGAGGCCGCCATGCCGCATCAGTCGGAGTGGGCGCCGGCACGTCGGTGACCGTGGGGGCACCGGCGGGGGCCGAAGTGTCGGTCGGCGGCCGCCGCACTCGGCGTGTCTGTCGCAGCCGCCGGGTGTCGCTGGCTTCCCGGGGTGTCGCTGGAGGCGGCCGGCGTGTCACTTGGCGAGACCACGTGTCCGTCGGGGTCGCCGAGCCGTCAAGCATCTCGGTGGCAGTGGCGGCTGGTTCGGGCGTGGCGGTGGCCGTAGGGCGGGATCCGGCGGCGTGCCTGTCGCCGTGAGGACGGATCAGGGGTCTGGCTGGCCGTCGGCGTCGGCGAATCGACCGGCGTCGCCGTCCAGGTGGCGGTGGGTGTGTCCGAGGGCGGCGAGACTGCCAAAGCGCTGAAAGCGCCAAGAGCCGAGAAACCTGCCGGGACGTCGATGGTCGAAATGTCGGTCGCACCCACGCCGTTGGCCGAAGTGATCGTCACGGTCACATCGCAGCTTGAGCCGGCGGCCCCAGACCGAACGTGTACATTCTTGAAGGCCGCCTCCCTAGATTGGGCGAAATCTCCCTCGAGGGTAGATGGGGTTGGGGCTTAGCAGCGTGCAGCTCGAGCCGACCGAGGCGGTCACGACCGGAGTTGTACGCCGTCCGGGACCGTCATTCCAGAATGAGGCCACAAAGGTGACGATCGAGTTCGCCCCTGGACTTTCACTGTCGGGGTCGAGCTGGAGCTCGAGCACCGGTTGGCGAATGCTTATGGACACCACCGCCTGCGAACACGGCGCTCGGCAACGGTGTACCGTCGTCGCAAGCTTCATATGTGTAGCTGTCGCTGATGGCTGCTCCGCCATCATGTGTATACGTGATGGTGCCCGCTCCGTCGTTTGATGGTTGCGCCATGGTGAGGGCCCGGTTACCTGAATGGTGCTGGGCACGACAATTCCATCGATGTCGCTGGTGTATGTCGCGAGGTCGCGCATTACGCTCGCCCCCTGGTCGATTGGGCCCGGCTTCGGCATTGCGCCGTCGGCGCGTCGTTGACCGGGCTGACGTCCACGCTCACGGTCGCCCAGTTCGAAGTATCGGTGCCGTCGGTAGCCCGGTAGGTAAAGGCATCGGGGCCGTTCCAGTTCAGAGCCGGCGTGTAGGTGACATCGGTGCCGTTGTTGGTGACCGTCCCGTCGCCCCGATGGTGACGCTGAACCCACCGACAGCGGGCTACCCTCGACCGGATCGCTGTCGTTGGCCAAGACGTCGATGGTGATGGGTGTGTCCTCGGACGTGTTGTTGCCGGTCGGGTCGTCTACCGCCACCGGCGGGTCATTGACCGGGACGACGGTGATATCGACGGTGGCTGTGGAGCAGTCCAGATCCACATCGCACACCTGGTAATCGAAACTCGTCGACCCGTTGAAATCCGACGCCGGTGCGAAGCTGAATGCGCCGCTGTCATCCGGGCCGGTCAGCAGACCCTCGGAGGCAGGCGGGGTGGAAACCGCCGTCACATTGACCGGTGCATCACCCAGGTCGGCATCATTGCCCAGGACGCCGGGGGCACCCACGATCAGGTTGGTGTCTTCGTCGGTTGAATACCCATTGTTGTGGGCCACCGGGATATCGTTTATCGGGTTCACAAACACATCCACCGTGGCGGTGTTGGAAAGAGCTGTCCCATCGGTCGCCACATAGGAGAAGCTGTCGGCGCCGTGGTAGTCCGGATTTGGGGGTGTAGGTCACGTCCGAGCCGTTGTTGGTGACGTTGCCGTGCAGCGGCCCGGTGGCGATGTGGTCCACGCTCAGGGCATCGCCGTCCACGTCGGTGTCGTTGGCCAGGACGTCGATGTGGAAGGGCATGTCCTCGTCGGTGGTCGGGATCGGGTTCCCGACTGACGGATCGTCATTGGCCACCGGCGGATCGTTGACGCTGGTCACGTTGATGTTCACCGTCGCCGTGTCGCACAGCAGCGTGGCATCGCAAATTCGGTACTGGAAGGAATTCGGGGCCGTGGTAGTTGGCGTCCGGCTGGTAGCTAAAGCTGCCGTCCGCGGCCAGTCCGGAGAGTACACCGTGCGAGGGCGTAGCCACAGGCGTGGGGTCCACCGCCAGCCCGGCATAAGACGTGCAGGACGGTGGATTGTCCGGATCGCAGTCATTGCCCCTGACGCCTGGGTCGGCAGGAGCCAGCGGCGTCGCCGGGTCTTCATTGACGCTGTAACTGTCATCGGCCGCCTGTGGGGCATCGGCGGCGTTGACAATGTTCAGTGTCACCGTGGCCATCGTAGGGCTGTAGGCGCCATCGTTATCAATGGCCCAATAGGTGAACGAGTTGACGCCGTAGAAATCCGGATTCGGTGAATAGATGAAGCTGCCGTCGGATGCCAGGCTCAGGCTGCCATTTGTGACATCTGTCACAAGCTCGGCTGTCGACGGCTGGCCGTCTTCTGGATCGCTGTCATTAGCCAGGACACCGGTGGCGAACGGGACCGTCAGCGAAGAGTCCTGATTCAGCCCATAGGTATCATCCACGGCCGCGGGCAGACCGTTGACGGTGATTGACACATTGGCCATGTTGGACGGATCGCCGTCATCGGCGTGATAGCTGAAGATGTCGATGCCATGGAAGGCGGGAAGCGGAGTGTAGTCGAACGAGCCGTCGCTGTTGAGGCTGAACGACTGAGCGTTCGACGGGCCGCAGTTCAGGACCGCCGTCAGGCCGTCGCCCTCGGTGTCTGTGTCGTTCCCAAGGACACCGGGGGAGCTGACCGACAGGCTGTCCCCCTGATCCACGCTGTATGCATCTCCCCAGGCCACCGGCGCGGTCGTTGACCGGGTTGACGGTGATGGTAACCGTAGCCGTGTTGGACAGGCGCTGGCCATCGGTAGCCCGGTAAGTGAAGGTGTCGATGCCGTTGAAATCACCGGCCGGCGTGTACGCGAAGGAACCGTCGCTGATATTGAGGTTGAGGGTTCCAGACCCGGAATAGGCGTAAGAACCTACCTGGAGCGGGTCACCGTTGGGGTCGGTGTCATTCGTCAAGATGCCGTCGGCGGTGGAAACCACCAGCGTCCCGCTGTCCTCGTCCATCTCGTAGAAGACCGGATTGGGTGTCGGCGTCGGACCCGACCCGGGGTCGTCATTGGCCACCGGCGCGTTGTTGACCCAGACCCTAACCGTGGCCACGTTCGAGCTCGCCCCGAAGCTGTCCTCGACCTGGAAAGTAAACGTGTCCTGGACGGTCGTGCTGTGAAACGCCGGATCAGGCGCGTAGTCGACGTAGTCGTCGGTAGGATCGGCAGGTGTCCCATTGTCATTCCAGGTGGCCGTCCCACCCTGGCTGGTGGCGACCCCAGGCGGGCCGGCGGGGGCGATGATGGTCATCGGGTCGCCCTCGACATCGAACGTGTGCGCCAGGACATCAACCTGCAGCGCCTGCCCCTGATTTCCCTGGACGGTGAAGCTGCTCGCCGACGGGGCGTCGTTAGCGGCGTTAACCGTGATGGTCACGGTGGCCGGGGTGCTGCAAACCAGCGGGAAGGCGATCTCACAGTCCCGATATCGGAAGGTGTCCGTCCCATTGAAATTGGGGGCAGGCGTGTATGTGAACGAGCCGTCCAGGCTGATGCTCACACTTCCGTTCGACGGGTCGCTGACCCAATGGGCATCAAAGGCATCGCCCTCGACATCGCTGTCGTTGGCCATCAGTCCGAGCGGCAGCACCGGGTCATCTGAGGAGGTCGACGTTCAGCGGCGTGTCCTCGCTCGTGGAATAGCTTTCGCCAACGGCTGCCGGCGGGTCGTCCTGCGTAAAGACGTTGATGGTGACCGTGGCAGTATTCGACACCAGCCCGCCCGTGTCGATCACGTGGTAGGTGAAGCTGTCGCTGCCGGACCAGTTCGCTGCGCCGCGGTAGGTGAAGGCCCCGTTGTTGAATGACCATGAGCCCGGAAGGAAGGTCGACGGAGGTGTGTCAAGGATGGCCGTCAGCGGGTCGCCGTTCGGGTCGGTATCGTTCGACTTGACCCCGGGCAAAGGCACACTCAGGAGGGTATCTTCGTTGACGTTATAGGTGTCGTCAATCGCCACCGGCGGGCCGTTGACCTTGATGGTCACTGTGGCCGGCAATGCCGAATCGACCGTGCCGTCATTAGCGAAGTAGGTGAACGTGTCGTTGCCTGCAAAGGCTGGGTCCGGAGTGTAGTCGAAGGACCCATCCGAGTTCAACGTGAAATCCGACGGATTCACAATGTGCGTCGGCCCGCTGTTGAGCACGGCGGTCAGTGGGTCGAAATCAACGTCTGTGTCATTCGCCAGCACCCCGGCGGCAGCCACGTTCAAGCTTCCCCCCTGCGTGACCACATAGCTGGGGTCAGCCACCGCCACCGGCGCGTCGTTGACCGGGATGATGTGGACCGTCACCGTCGCGCCGCTTGAGCTTGAATACAGCCCACCATCGTACGCCCGGTAGGTGAACGTGTCGGTTCCGTTGTAATTCAACGTTGCGTGGTATGTGAATCCACCATTGGCATCGAGGGAGAATGAGCCGCCCACACCGCTGACATGCGACGGACCAGCAAGGAGCACGGCCGTTATGGGATCCGGCGTAGGCACGTTGGGGTCGTAGTCGTTGACCAGGACACCGTGATCGTCGGCAACGCTCAGGGTCGTGTCCTCGTCGACAGTGTAGTAGATTGGATCGGGGGTCGGGGTTGGACCTGTTCCAGGGTCATCATTCGCAATGGGCGCGTCGTTGATCAGCAGGCTGACCTGGGCCGTAGCGCAGGCCGACTGGGGTGTGGCCCCCTGGGTGTTCGTGTCGCACACCCGGTAGTTGAAGACGTCCCGGATCGTCGGGCTGTGGAATGGGATGGCCGTCCCGGTGGGATCGGGATCATAGATCAGAACATTGGGCGAAGGCTGGATGCTGACTGGATTGCGTGGCGTGGGCGCCACCAAGGATTCGATGTGCAGGGGGTCCGTCTCGAAAAGAGGATTATCGACGTCGTTTGCCAGGACATCGAGCGGGTATGGCCCGCCGAACTGGCTGAAGGGCGTGGCGTAGGTGTCGTTGGCAGGATGTGGTGTGTCGTCGATTGGCAGCACGGTCAAGTACACCATGGCCGAATTGCACAGCGACGGCACCCCGTTGTCGCACACCGTATAGCTGAAGCTGTCGTCGCCGAAGGTGTTGAGCGTCGGCGAGTACGTGACGTTCGTGGCTGTATGAGTTACTGTTCCGCTCGTCGCCGGCCCGGCAGAGGTGATGCTCAGCGTGTCCCCATCGATGTCGGTGTCGTTGGCCAACACCGATGTCCCGGCCGACAACGTGATGGGCGTGTCCTCGTTCGTGGTGACGAACGGGGTAAACGCGTCCCCGATCATCCTGGGCATCCGGCGCATCGTTGACATTGACCACATTCAATTGGACCTGGGCTGTGCCGCAGCTGCCGGGGCCGTCGCAGGCCTGGTAGTTGAAAACGTCTGGCGTGCCAAAGAAGTTAGGCGTGGCCTGGTAGCTAAAGCTGCCGTCTGAGTTGAGCACCAGATCGCCGTACTGCGGCATCACCAGCGGGGTCGGGTTGACCGTCACCCCGGCCCAGAAGGGCGTGCTCAAATTGTCGGGGTCCGCATCGTTGGTCAGCACGCCCGGCGCGGCGGCGGCGAAGGGCAGGTCCTCGATCGGGCCGTAAGTGTCATTCTGCAAACGCGGCGAGTTCGGCACCGGCGTGACCGCCAGGTTCACGGCCGCATCCCCGCACGACCCGCCCTGGTCGCACGCCCGGTAGACGAAGCTGTCGAACCCATACCAGTCGGGCGTGGTCTGGTAGGTGAAGCTGCCATTGTGGTTGAGCGTCAAGGCACCAAAGGAGGGCGTGTTCACCACCCGGGTCGCCTGCAGCGTGTCCCACGACGAGTTATGGTCGTTGCTCAGGACCCCCGGGGCGGACGGAGCGATAGAGGTGTCCTCGACCCCCCCGTAGAAATCGTCCCGGACGGTGGGGATGGTCACCGGCGTGGCCGTCGGTGTTGGGGTGTAGGAATAGACCGTCTTCCAGTTGGTAGCGGTGTTGAAATTGCCACCGATGGTCTCGACCTCGTTGGTCATCGAGATCCCGGCCGCCGGGGACTTGGAACGCGCCTGGAATGAGAACCTGGCGAAACCGCCCTGGGGAATGGAAATGCTTGTGGTCCACACGATCCCAATCCGTCCGCTCCCGTCCGGGCAGGTGGTGATGGACGCACCGGCCGGGTTGGGGCTCCCCAGGTAGCTCATCCCCGATGGCAGGAAATCACACACCGCTTGCAGTTGGGCCGGCGGCAGGCTGCCGTAGTTGATCACCAAGATGTCGAAGCGGACGGTGGTGTTCACCCCAGGCGGCACATTCTGCGGATTGGCCAGTTTGATCGGATACACGTAGGGCGTGGGTGTGGGTGTGTTGGTTGCCGTGGGCGTGATGGTGAAGGTGTTGGTGATCGTCGCCGTCCACGTCGGTGTGAAGGTCTGGCTGGGGGTGGGCGTGATGCTGGGCGTGACCGAGTTGGTCGACCGTCGGCGTCGGGGTTTCGGTCGGGCACGAGCCGGGGATCAAACAACCGGTGCTCAAGATGGGTTGAAGGATCTCGGGCAAGGTGCAGGTCACCCAGCAAGTCGCCCAGGATCTGGGGGTTGATGGGCCCGAAGGCCACAAATCCCCACGGGCTGTAGTCGGCCTGCATCCTGGAGCGCAGATCGACCGATTGCGGCGGATTGAGGATTGACAACCCGGCCAGCTGGGCGCAGCTGAACAGGATGCAAATCGAAAACAGCACCAGCAGGAACCAGGCGAGCAGGCCCCGGCGCTGCTTGCGCTTGTCGTCTTGGACTTCCGTGGCCTTGCCGAGCTCTTCAGCCGTCAAGGGCTGACCTCACTCTTCCGCCGCCGCAAACGACACGGACAAAGTATTCCCCTGGGGTGAGTGACTCGAAAGCCACACCTGCCCGCCGATGACATCGGCGATCGACTTGACCGTTGCCAGGCTGATGCCGGCCCCCTCCCCCAGATCGCCGGCGCGGGCCGCAAAGCTCTCGAACAACTCGGTGCCGTCGGTCGGCCGGAGCCGTGGGCCATCATCATGGACCTGCAGCCAGGTCTGGTTCTGCCGCGACGTAAGCGACAGGCCAATTCTGCCCTTGGGCTCGGCCCGCCAGGCGGCCTGCCGCACCATATGCTCGACCAGGCGCAGGCCGAGGGCGCGATCGATGGTCACAGCCGATTGGCCGTCGGCCTCAAAATCAAGGTCCAGCTGCTTGGCACCCACCAGCCCGTTGCGAAGCCCGGCCTCGGCTTGCTGGATCACGTCATTCAGGCTGGCCGGATCGGACGATTCGGTTTCGCCGGCTTCGATCTGAACCAGGGCGAGCAGGTCATCCGTCCAGGTCCGTATGGCGCTCAATCGATCGACCTGTTTCTCGACAATGCCAGTAAATCGCTCGTTGCTGGCTTCCGGCAGCTCATTCAACTCCACCACGGCCGAGAACGCCTCGGCCAAGGGCGTCCGCACTTGATCAGCCGCCCGCGCCAGCAAGCGCATCTTCTGTTCGGTCATGCGCCTGAGCGGAGTCACGTCGCGGAGGACCATGACCCAACCGGTGCCTCCTTCGGCTTGATCACCGAGTATCGGAGTCAGGCTCACCATGTGGACCGTGTTCGCCGGCCAGCGGACTTCGGTCACGGCAGAACGCTGGCTGTCAAACTCCAGCCAATTGGTGGCCACGCTGGCCAGCGCCGGGGGAAGCACCTCGAGGGCCGTTTGGCCGACCAGATCACCCGGGCCAAAAAGCTCAGTGGCGGTCGAGTTTGCCACGGCGATCTTCCCATCGGCCCCACACGAGATCATGGCTTCTCCGGCGTTGGCGATGATGGTTTTCAACCGCTGGCGCTCGGCGGCGATCTGCTGCTGCAGCTGCTCGCGCTCAAGCCGAATTTGGCGGAACTCGGCCGCCCGGCTCACCGCCAATGACAAGTCCGTCATGGCCTCCAGGGGTTTGGGCAGGTAGTCGAAGGCTCCGCCCTGACGCATGGACGAGATGGCCGACTCGAGTGTGCCGGCGCCGCTCACGACGATCGACTCCATCCACGGATCGGTCTCCCGCCCGCGGCGGATGAGCTCGATTCCGTCGACTTCAGGCATCATCAAATCCACCACCATGACTTCAAACGGCCCGTTGGCCTGGATCTTTTCCAGCGCCAGGCGGCCGTTCTCGGCAGTCTCGACCTCAAAACCCCTGCGGGTCAGATGCCCGGCCATCAGCTTCATGTAGTCCTTCTCATCGTCGACCACCAGCACACGCCGGGCTCTCATGCCGAGGCACTCGCGCCGACCAGGGCTTCGGACGGCTCCTTGGGCAGGCGGAGGCTGAATGTCGTACCGCGTCCGACCTGGCTGCTGACGTCAATCGTGCCGCCATGCCGGCTGATGATGCCGTAGCTCACAGCCAGGCCCATGCCCGTGCCCTGCCCCTCGGGCTTGGTGGTGAAGAACGGCTCGAAGATGCGCGACAGATGCTCGGGCGAGATGCCCTTGCCGTTGTCGGTCACGGACAGCTCGACCTCAGTTCCGAGGTCGATCATGCGCGTCTCGAGCTTGCCTCCGTCCGGCATGGCCTGAACGGCGTTTTGAATCAGGTTGATGATCACCTGCTCGATCTGCTGCGGGTCGTAGGTCGCCCAGATCGGGTCATCCGGGAGCTCCGTTTCCACCTTGACATTCCCCTTGCGGATCAGATAGTCGGTCAGCCGCAGACAGCCCTGGATCGTCTCGCGCAGGTCGCGCTTCTGCATCGTGGGAGTTGACTGGCGGGCGAACTTGAGCAGGTCCGTGACGATCAGATTGGCCCGATTGGCGTTGTCGCGAATGACCAGCAGCCCCTGGCGGATGGCGGGCTGATCGATGGTGTCTTCCATGAGTTCTTCGGCCATGCCCTTGATGACGCCCAGCGGGTTCTTCACGTCGTGCACAATGCCGGCTGCCAGTTGCCCGACGGCAGCCAGCTTTTCGGACTGGATCAGCTGTTGTTGGGCGGCCTGAAGCCGTTCGTACATCTCAGCCAGCTGCCGATTGCGTTCGACGGTTTCCTCGTAGAGCCGGTTGGCCTCCATGGTGCGAGACTGCAGCCGAGAGGTCATGACGTCGAACGCTTGGGCAAGGTCACCGATTTCGTCGCCCCGGGTCAGCCCGCTCTGCTGTTCCAGGTCGCCAGCCGCCACCGCCTGAGCCATGGTCCGAAGCCGAAGGATCGGCCCGGCAATGCTCTGGGCCAGCAGATACCCCAGGACAATGACCGCCAGGGTCGCCGTGGCAAAGATGAGGCTGAACTGATTGCGGCTGGTGGCTTCGGTCGAGACCACGAAGTTGCTCGGCAACGCCACCGCGATCGAACCCAAGGACTGATCTCGCACGACCCAAGGGGCGTAGACCACCTGGTAGGCTCGGTCGAACAGCGTCAGCTCTCGAATATCCGACGGCGGGTCGGCACCCGACGGCGGGTTGGTCAGGTCGAGCGGTGAAGCCTCCCCCTCGGGAAGCATCAGGGTCGATGTCAGCAGGCGGCCATCCGGATCCAGCAGACCGACATCCGCCAAGGACTGCTCCTTGAGCGCGTGGGTAATGGCCGACAGCCGCGTCCCGCTCAGCAGCGCTCCGACCAGCTCGCCGCTGGCGGTTCGGACCGGCGCGCTGGTGTACAGGACCGGACCAGAGCTGGTCACAACCACGCCGGTGAATTTGTCTCCGGCCTGATCCGACTCTCCGGAAAGGACTTTGGCCACAAATGGGTATTGGTTGAATTCGGCCCCCGAAGTACGCTCGTACTGGCCGGTATTCGGATTGAGGCCCAGGCCGAGAATCTCTTTGCCCTGCGGGTCAAGCGCCACCACGCTGTCTAATCCGTTGTTGACGGCGATCGGGAAGAGTAGGACCGACAACGCCCCGGAGTCATCCTGGCCCAATGCTTCCGGCACCCCGACGGTGAAGACCATCAGCCTCAGGCTGGTGAGCTGAGTTTCCTCGATGCGGACCTCAGCGTCGGAAGCCACCCGCGCCGCCTGGTAAAGCTGGTTCACAAACCGCTCGCGAACCGACGAGGACACCAGGCGCGTCACGATGAAGATGCCCACGAAGGACACGCCAAGCGTCAGGATGACGTAAGGAAGGATGAGTTTGGTGCGGAGGCGTGAAGATTGAAGTCGAAGCCAGGAGAAGAACGACGGGCGTTCTTCCCCAGTGGGGTGATCTGATCTCAGCATAGGTCGCCCGGGCTCAGGCATTTAGTTCGCTGTCCTCTGCCAATTCCGAGTTCTGCCACGGCTACAAGCGGTGCCTCAACCCATGGCGCCAAACGGCGCCAGCCGTGCAACCACCCAGGTGCGCACCCGTGGTCGCAGGCCGAGGGGCAGCTTCAAGGAATTGGCAAGGGCCCGGTCAATCCGAACGCGCTGCTTGCCCCGAAGGCGGGGTCGCCCGCTGGAGCCCAGCACATCCACATGGACCGGGCACTAGGCGTGCCCATTCTGGCGAGGAGGCGTGTGAATTGAGCCGCCGCCTGCTCGCTTGGATTCGTACAGCGCCCGATCGACTTCGTGCAAGAACGACTCAGGCGAATCGTCCCCGATTGAGAGCTGCGCGACACCGATGCTGGCTGAGATGGGCTGATCGCCCGCGTAGGGAATCTCCTTGATATGCCGGTGAATCCGATGGGCGACTCGGGTCGCTTCCTCAACATCCGCCTCTGGGAGCAGGACCAGGAACTCATCGCCGCCGTATCGGGTGGGAATGTCCACTTTTCTAACCTGGGTTCGGATTCCACGCGCCACCTCCACCAGGACATTGTCGCCGGCGGGATGGCCAAGTTTGTCGTTGATGCGCTTCAGATCATCCAAATCGATCATGATGGCTGCCAGGGGGCGGTTGTAGCGCACCCCGCGTTCCACCTCCACCGCCAGCGCCTCATTGAGCTTGTGGCGATTGAACAAGCCTGTCAGCGGGTCAGTCACCGCCAGCCGCTGGACTTCGCTGAACAGCCGCGTGTTTTCTCTCAACAGGAAGCGGTGTTCAAGCGCTCGGCTGAGTGCAAGTTCGAAAACCGCCAGCGACTCCAGCGGCTTGACAAGATAATCATACGCCCCGCTTCGCAATGCTTCAACTGCCGTCTCCACTGTCGCATTGCCGGTCAGCACCAAGGCCTGGATGTCCTCGTCCAGCCGGCGGGCGGTCTGAAACACTTCAAGGCCGGTGGCCCCGGGCATGTACAGGTCGAGCACCAGAGCGTCGAATGGCTGCTCGGCCAGCTTGGCCAGCGCCTGCGAACCATCGGAGGCCTCGAAGACCTCCAGGCCCATGCGCTCGGCCCGCCGGCACAACATGCGGCGAAAGTCTGGATCGTCATCCGCGATCAGGATGCGCCCGCTGATTTCCCACTCGCTCCCAGCTTGCGCCGCCGGAGCCGTAGGGCTGTCGATCCGATGCTCACTCCCCATCCTACCCTCGTGCAGTTGAACCGCCATGAGTATCCTGTCCCATGCTTCTCGGCTTAATCATAAGGGGACTTGGCGAAGCGATTACCTTTCAGTCAACCTACACTCAACGCGCAGGAGCAAGGCTGCCGTAAGGTGAGGGTTGGGCTGCGTCGGGGATTGTATCAGGCTTCGAGGCGATATCCGAAACCGCGGATGTTATGCAGACGCTGGGGACTGTCCGGCTCCGGCTCGAGCTTTTGGCGCAGGAACCAGATGTAACGCCGAAGGGCGCTGGGCGTCGTCTCGCGGTTGTCCCCCACACTTCGCTAATGAGCTCTTCCTGAGAGATGGCCTCACCGCTGCGGCTGGCCAAGGCGACCAACAAGCGGAATTCAGTCGGGGTGAGATCGAGGCTATCCCCGGCCAGTCGGGCCTCCCGCCGGCGCATGTCGACTTCCAGATCACCCACCCGATAGACGGTGATCTCAGCTTCACGCACCGGCGCCGTTCGAGACAGGATGGCGCACGCCCGCGCCCCGAGCTCAGCCAGGCTGAACGGTTTGGTGATGTAGTCGTCGACGCCCAGCCGGAAGCCGCGCAGTTTTTCGTTTTCACCCGTCTTGGCCGTGAGCATCACAATCGGCGTGTCGGCCATTTCACGCATCCTGGCGCATACCTCCCAGCCATCCATGCCGGGCATCATCACATCGAGAAAGACCAGGCTGGGGCGCGCATCAAAGAAGGTCCGGAGGGCCCCCGCTCCGTTGTCCACGGCCAGGACCTCGTAGCCCTCTTTTTCAAAGTAGTTCCCGACAAACCGCAGCAGCGTGCGGTCGTCATCAACGATCAGGATTTTGGCCGACAAACAGCCTCCTCGGCTTCCAGGTTCTGAGGCCTGGAGATCTCCATTTTACTGCCGGGTCGTGTCCACGGCCCTAGGTCAGACGTCCTCCATGGCCTGCTTCAGCCAGAAGGCCAGGCAGGCGCCGTCCGCGTACCCTGGCTCAACGCGGATCCAGCCTCCCATGGCTTCGACCAGCCTCCGGCACAGATGCAGCCCGAGGCCGTGCCCGTAGACTTCGCGGCTGTCCCGCGTGTCCAGCCGGCGAAACTGGTCGAACACGGCTTCACGCGAGGCTTCGGGAATACCGGGGCCATGGTCGCTCTACCCACACCCGGACACCACCGTCTTCGGCGGCGCCGCCCAGCTCGACCGTCCCGCTTGGGGCGTACTTGAGTGCGTTGTCGATCAGGTGAAACAGCACACTCATGAGCGACTGCTCATCCGCCTCCACCATGGGCAGGTCGGCCGGGAACAAGGCCTGGATGCGTTCGGCGCCGGACGGTCTGGGGATGCGGGCGATGACTGCCCGGCTCACGCTTTCGACCGGGACCGGCCGCATGCGGAGCGGGAAACGGCCGGCTTCGAGGGCTGACAGGTCCAGGATGGTTTCGACAAAGCGGCTCAGACGCCCGGTTTCGTCACGGACCAAGTCGAGGGTCTCGTGCACGTCCTCGGTCACCGAGTTCGCCCGTGTCGAGAACCAGCTCAACCCCGCTGCGGATGTTGGTCAAGGGCGCCCTCAGCTCGTGCGACACCAGGGTTACAAAATCGGATTTGAGTTGGTCAAGCTGTTTGAGTTCCTGGTTGAGTTTTTCAAGATCCAGGACCATGGCCTCCAGATCATGCGTGCGCGTCTCAACCTTGAGTTCTAGAGCCTGGTTCATGGTTTCAAGCTCGGCGCGCGCCCGATCCAGCTCGGCGACCGTCGTTTGCAGGACGCTCTCGCGGGCCTTGACATCTGTGAGGTCGTGGGCCGTAGCCACCAGCAGCGGCTGAGCAAGGCGCTCATCGATGATCGGTTGAAGCGACAGCGAAACCGGGAAGGCCTCTGTCCCGTCGCTGGCGAGTTCAACTTCGCCGGTCCAGCCCACTTCGATTGCCTTGGTCAACAGTCCGGTCATGCCTTCCGGATCGCCGGCGAAGGCCAGCAGACTGGCCGGCGTCTCCAGCGTTTCGGGCAAATTCAAGCGGCGCCGCATGGCCGGGTTGCAGAGCAGCAACGTGCCGTCCGGATCGCAAACGAAGGCCATGTCGGTGGTGGCGTTCACGAGCGCGGCGAATTGGCGCATTTCCATCTGGCCGGCGATGGCACCCTGACGCACCAAGAACAAGAGCACCAGGAGCACGCTGGCGGCCACCCCAACCCAATCGACCTGGCGGATCAGCCAGGCATCGACGGCTGTATAGCCCGCCACGGCGTACAAGCTGGCAACCGGAAGCAGATTATCGATGCGCCGCCCGGCGCGCGCCCACCAGTGGTTAGCGTAAACGGACTGAGCCGGATGGGGCTGCTTCAGGTGGCGCATGCCGGCGGCGACCAATAGCAGGCTGGCTGAAATCCAACCAAACTCGACCAGTCCCCCCGGGCGCCAGTCGTGGCTCAGCACCAGATACCCGTACGCGAGATCCGCTCCGACGGTCAGCGTGAACGCGCCCAGGAGGAGCCCGGCGACCTGGCCGCCGTGGTTTCCGAGATTGGCGAGCACCAGCCGCGCCGCCAAGGCCATCATCAGCAGGTCAAGGCTGATTTCGGCGCCGACCCAGGCAACTTGAAAGGTGGGGGCCAGGCCGACCGAGAGGGCCGGTCGCACCAACGTGAGCCAGGCCAACGCCATGATCGACACGGACATCATGGCGATATCGAGCAAGCGACGGATGCGGCCAAACTGTTCGTTGCCAAAGGTGGGGAACAGGGTCAATCCGACAGCCACCGCGGCGGCGCCGGCCAGTTTGAGGAAATCCGCCAGCGAGGGGATTTGCTCCTGGCCCTAGCTCAGCCAGCCACAGAAGGCCTCTGGCAGCCTCGCCCACCAGCCACAACAGCAGCCCGGCTGCCAGAAACACCCATGCTTGTTGGAGCCTGGACGACCACATCTGCCGGGCGACGACCACCAGGGCCACCGCCGCCAGGCCTCGCGCCAGCAAGACAAACAGGAACGGCGGACCGGCCGGCCGCCCGGCGGCCGGCGCCAGCACCAGCCAGACTGCGTACAAGACCAGGACGCCGGTCATGGCGACTTCGGCGCGGACGGCGATGCGTCGGACGAGCTGCTGAAAAGCCTGCATCGATGCGATTCTACGGGACGCCCATAACCGGAGCAAGTCAGGAAAGGAAAGGGCCACGCCTGGTGCGGGCGTGGCCCTGGTGGTCCTCTTTAGTCGCCCCGCTCAGTCACTCAAGGTGGCGGTGGCCGTGAAGGTGGGCGTGTTGGTGTTCGGGATGGTGATCGACGGTGTGACCGACATGGTCGGGGTCCAGGTGGCCGTCCTGGTCGGCGTCCGGCTGGGCGTCGGCGTCTTGGTCGGTGTATTGGACATCGTGGGAGTCCTCGACGGCGTCGGTGTCTTCGACGGGGTATTGGTGATCGTCGGCGTCTTGGTCGGCGTCTTGGTCGGCGTCCTCGACGGCGTCAACGTGATGGTGGGTGTGTTGGTCGGCGCTGGCGTGTTGGACGGCGGGACCGCCGAGGCTGTGCGTGAGGCCGTGGGGGTGGGCGTGATGGTCAGGATCGGGTTGCCGGAGGCCGAACTGCTCAGGTCACAGTTCGAGTCGCTGAAATGGACCGTGAAGCCGAAGTTGGACGAGTCATAGAAGAGCGGTGAGTTGTTGAAGCGTCCGCTGAAGCCACCGTTCCAGTCGACCTGGATCTGGTTGGCATTGACGCCTACATTGACAATCCGAGGCATGTTGATGTTGCTGGTAGTTGGCGAGGTGGACGAATCCGAGTTGCGAATGTTGGTGCCGGCCCACTTCATTTGATTGAAGACTTCGTTCCAGCCGTAATAGTTGCTGGCAGCCTTCAATGGCCACCAATCGACGGTGACACTGACCACTTGCAGCCCTGGATAAGTGGTGTTGCTGATATTCTGGCGGACACCGGCACCGTTGATGAAGCTGAAGCTGCCGAACGACACGCCTGCACACGATGGAGTTGGGGTGAGGGTCAGCGTGGGCGTGAGCGACGGCGTCAACGTCGGGGTCGGGGTCTCGGTCAGGGTCGGCGTGGCGGTTGACGGGATGTCGAGATAGAAAGTCACGAACTGCCAATCACTGTACACGCCTTCATCGTCCAGGGCGCGCACGATCATGGTGTACTCGCCGCTGTTGAGGGTCGTCCCATCCGGCCACTGGTTGCCGGAAATGTCCAGCGTTTGGCAGGGCGCGTTGCCGCTAAAGCCGCAGTAGGCTGAGAGGCCTTCGGTGTGGCCGTACTGGTACACATAGCTGGCGCCGTTCCACCAGTAGAAGTAGAACTCCACCTGGGTGATGCCATCGCCATCCAAGCCGACGCCGGCGCACAACCCCGGATCGGCATTGTCTGGATCGTAGGCCGTCGCCCAGGAGGGCAGCTGCTCGAATTGGGAGTAATGCTGGCCGTCAGGCGGCTCTTGGATCTCGATCACCGGCGGCACCTTGCAGGGCGTTTCCGTCGGCGTAAAGGTCGGCGTGGGGGTGAACGTCGGCGAGGGCGTGAAGGTTGACGTCGGCAGCGCCGTAGGCAATCCGCCGGAGCCGATCACGCGCGCTGTTCGGAAGCGTTCCACAATGCCGTCCCGGCGGCCCGTCAAATGCAAATAGGGCCACCAGCGGCTGATGAACGGCAGCAGGACTGGATGATTGAAACTGACCGTCACCCAGACCCGATCGCCGGGGTTCCCGGCGTGGTCGACCGGATGACACCAGGCCGTCCAATCGGTCGAGAAGTTGTCCGGATTTGGATCCGTATAGGACGTGGCCGTCTGGGAACACACGGTGATCTTGAAGTAACCAGGATTCGGCCAGTTGCTGGGCGTGACCATGTTCGGATCCCGCTGGACACCGGTGCCGCCGGCCAGGCCCGCCGCACGCGCCGACAGAACTCGGGCGGCGTTTTCCATCTTGTCGGTTTCGAGCGCAGTGCACGTGGAGCTGAACTCGGCGTAGAAGGCGGCGCAGTCCGTGGCGTTGTAGAAGGCCGGATCGTAGTCGCCGGTGACCACATAGCGCAGCGCAAATCGAGCTGCGTTTTCGACGGCCACCCAGGCAAACAGTAGCCGAGCCAATTCGATAATGGCAAACACGGTCAGCAGCAGGACCGGCAACACCAACATGAACTCGGCCATCGTCTGGCCGCGTTGGCTGCCCTTCCGACTTTCTCCTCGATGAAATCCGCCTGTGCCGATCACATTCGAATCCTCTCCAGCCAGGGCCTTTCTCCGGCTGGTTAAAGAATACGTTGGACGGCGCCGGCTGAACCTTGCGATCGGTTTTCAAATCTGTAACGAACAGGACCAGCGTCCCATCCAAGACGGCGCTGGCCTCGCCCTGCCACACAAATGGAACCGCCAGCGCCGTGTGGCGCTGGCGGAAAAGTATCCCGGTGGGAAGGCCGGATTCTAATCGGTCAGAGTTGGTGTGGCCGTCCTGGTGGGCGTTTGAGACGGAGTCGGCGTGATGGAGGGCGTAAACGTCCGAGTTGGGGTGTAGGAGGGCGTCGGGGTGTTTGACGCCGTGGGTGTATTCGAAGGCGTCGGCGTGTTGGACGGGGTTGGGGTGTTGCTCGCCGTCTGGGTCGCCGAAGGCGTCAGCGTGGGGAGCGGGGTATTGGTCGGGACGATCGGTGACGGGGTCCAGGTAATTGTCGGCGTCGGCGTCATGGACGGCGTGTAGGTGATTGAGGGTGTCAAGGTGATGGTCGCCGTGTCGGTGGTGGTGGGTGTGTTCGACGGCGTCGGCGTGATGGACGGCGTCGGAGTGATCGAAGGCGTGTACGTCTCGGTTGGCGTGTACGTGGGCGTGAACGTGAAGGTGGGCGTGAAGGTGAAGGTCGGTGTCGGGGGCGCGGTGGGCAAGCCGCCGGCGCCGATGATGCGCGCCGTCCGGAACTGTTCCACAATCCCGTCGCGCCGGGCGGTCAAATGGAGATAGGGCCACCACTGGCTGAGGAAGGGCAAAATCAAGGGATGGTTGAAGTTGGCCACCACCCAGATGCGATCACCCGGATTGCCGGCGTGATCAATGGGCGTGCACTGAGCCATCCAGTCGGTGGAGAAGTTATTGGTATCCGGATCCGTGTAACTGGCCGAGGTCGAGCAAACCGTAACCTTGAACAGTCCGGGGACCGCCCAGTCGGTAAAGCGGTCCAGCCCGGGGTCGCGCTGGATGCCGGTCGACCCGGCGAAGGCATCATCGAATGTCGACAGGATGCGGGCGGCATTTTCTTCCCGGTCCGTCTGGCCGGCGATGCAGCTCAGGCCGTACTGGGTGTAAAAGTTGTTGCACTCGGCAACGCTGTAATAGGCCGGGTTATAGGTGCCGGTCACGGCGTAGCGGATGCCGAAGCGGGCGGCGTTCTCGACCGCCAGCCACGCGAACAGCAACCGCGCCATCTCGATGATGACAAATATCACGAGCAGCATGACCGGCAGGATCAGGGCGAATTCGGCCACGGATTGCCCACCGGTCGGCCTGCGCCGACGGTTCAAGAAATCACGAATAAGTTGCATGGCAGGCCTTCCCGATCACTGAGTGAGGCGGGTAAAGATCCGTTTGGCGATATCGTCGAAGACTTGTCCAAGACCGGTGCCGGTGGGGGAGAAGTAATAGTTGCCACAGCTCACCCCGATCCCGGACGCACTGCATGGATTGGTCGTCGGATCGCCATCATCCCCAACGGCTGCGATTTGTCGCAGCAAGCGTTCTCCGGCATTGACGTCGTCGGGGTCATTGATCACTTTGTCGCCAAGTCCAATGGTAAACACCAGCCCGCCCACACCATCGCCGGCAGCGCCCCTGGCGGTGCAGGGAGCAGACTGCCCGGGGTCACCGGCGGCGCGGCAACCCACGAGATAAGACGCGGCGCGCGCGCTGTCCTCGGCATCAAATCCATATTGACCGGGTATCATCGATGGCGAAGTTCCCATCCCGGCAATAAGGCGTGATCCAGTCATGGTTGCCGACTGAACCCGGACAATCGAAACCCCCGCCAGGACCGGCAGAAAAGCTGTGCAAGGCCTGGTTGGCCGCCCCGTCGGTCAGGAGCACAACCACCCAAACCGCCTCGGGATCGCCGCGCGCCGCCAGCTCATCATGGGCGGTCAGCAATCCGTCGGCGATGTCGGTGGACATGCACCCCGGGAGTCGAGCCATCAATGTTGTAGGTGCAGTACGCCGGGACAACCGTCCGGCTTGGGGGCAGCGGCCGAGGGTTCATCGTCTTCCCAGGAATGACATCCGGATCAGGCGAGGTGCCCGACATCGATGGCGGTTCATCACTGTCGTCTGGTCCCCCGTCAGCTGCGTGAGCGTGCTGGGCAGGTCCGAAAACACGATCACGGACACCCGGTCAAAGGGGAAGTACATCTTGTTGACGAATGAGATGCGCGGCCGTACGCACCTCTTCGAAGGGATGGCAATCGTTGGCCGGCGCACAGTTCTTTGGATCGCGCATCGGGTCGCCGAGCGGCGCGTCGTAGGCCATCGACTCGGATTCGTCGATCACCAGCACCAGGTCCAGCGCCGCCGCCTCGGCGATGGCGTCGGCCGAAATGGTGATCGTGTCGATGCCGATGATCGGCAGGAAGGCGAAATTGACCGGCATCGAACCCGCCACGCGGACGCGCTTCTTGTAACGGTCGGTGGGCGGCGGCGAAGGCGGCGGTCCAGTATAGCCCGCCGGGCACAAGTTGACATCCATGTAGCCGGGGTAGGTGCCGTCCCAGTCGCAGACCTTGACCACGGCGGTGGCGGAACTCAGATTGTTGAGCTCCAGGAATTCCTGGGCGGCGGTGCTCGAGGTCGGTTGGAGGCACGTTGCGCCGGTATTGGTTGGCGGCGGCCAAAGCGGCGGCGTCCACGGCGCGACGCAGGTGGCCGACATCGGTGAACAGGATGCCGCCATCGACCGCCAGGCCGATGAAGGCCGCCAGCCCGACAAAGGCCAGGGCGATCAAGATCAGTGCTTGTCCGCGTTCACGCAGCCGAGTGATCATTCAAAACCTCGATCAGGGTGTCGGAGTCGGCGCCGCATTGACATTCGGCATCATGGTGTAGGCATGCAGTGTCACCGGATCGGGGACAAAGACCCTGATCCAGGGCAGGCCCATGACCATGTGGTAGTCGTAAAAGACCTCGACCATCACCATCCCGGTGTCTGGAGGCACCGCCGTTCCCAACGCCGAGAGCTTGGTGTTGATGTCCGCCACCGAGAAGGCAGACACGTTGTGCGAAGACGACGCATAGCGCGTCCAGCCGTTGACGTTTTCCGGGACGTCGGACGGATAGCGTCCCGTCACGACGTTGTTGTGGACTACAAAGACCGACACGATCATGTTGTCGGTCAGCGGGTCCAAGACGATGTTCCCGGAGCGGTCCAGGCTGAGGCTCATCAAGTTCCACGCCCGCTTGTCGTAGAAGTCATGCGGCTCCCAGCTATTTATGGTCTCACCGTCACAGGCTGCTGCCGACCATGAACCTTGGAAGTTGCCACATCGTTGTGCAGCGGATCGTCGTTGGCCAGGTAGCGCGCCACCTCGCGAGCCGAGTTGATCAGGTCCAAATAGGTGTTAAGCATGAACCCAAACTCGATCAGCCCCGAGAGCATCATGAGCAAGAGCGGGAGCAGGATGGCGAATTCGACGAAGCTCTGGCCCAACGATTTCTTGCCATCCCGAGTGAGAAACGCGCGCAGGCGCGAAGGCACCGAACGTATGCGTCCCGGGGACCAACGGTGAAGGAACAAAGACCATCTCTTAGACATAGATGAATTCAGTATATGGAGATTAGCAGGCGATGACAACAGCCGACCCTAGTACCCCCGGCCCAAACGGCCCCAGTTTACGCAAGCTGAAAGCGATTCTGTAACGTGGCTGTAACGTCGGGGGGGTGTGCCCAGCGTTGGAATCGGAGAGCTCAGCCGCTCCCGACACCTGAAAAGAGGCCCCGGCCCCCGAGGTAAACAAGCAACGCGCCGAGCACGAGGAAAGGGCCGTAGGGGAAAGGCATGTAGGGGGAGTATCGCCGGCGCAATAGCTGCACCAGGAGCACGGCCAGGCTGAAATCCGCCGGCGGCCAGGATGCCGATAAACAGGGCCAGGACCACGCCGGGCCAGCCCACCACGAGGCCGATCACGCCCGACAGGGTGACATCCCCAAAGCCGAAGGCGACTTCATCCAAAGGCTCGCCGCGCCGGCGCGAAATCCAGCCGGCGAACAATCCGCCCAGCAGGTATAGCACCCAAACCATCAGGAACCCGGCGGCGCCCCCGGCCAGGGTCTTGACCGGCCCGCGGGAGGGGTCGAGGATCGAGATGCCCCCAAGAACCAGTGCCGCCGGCAGCGTCAAGGCATGCGGGATCAGCCGGTGCTCGAGATCGATCAGCACCACAACCAGAAAAACCCAGGCCACCACCATCGCCACCCAGGGGCCCGATGGTCCTAATCCGCCGCGGAAAATAAGGAAGGCCCCCACCGCCGCGACCAACTCGACCAGCAGGTGGCGCGTCTGGCCCGGCCGTCCACAGTAGGCGCATTCCCAAGTGCCTGTCGCCACGCCGACCCATGCCAGCCACGCGCGCCTGCGTCGTGGCGCTCCGCATCCCGCGCACGACGGCCGCCGCAACTGCCGGCCCAATGGCAGGCTGTCGGCGAACGCATCGGCAAGGCCGCCGGCCAGCCAGCCCAATAACAAGACCAGGATCGACATGGCGGCCCATTATACAGTCGCCACTCTTCGGGCAGGCTGCATGCCCGGAGGGTACAATGGCGGCCGTGACTGAAGACTTGCCGCAGCCGCGCCTGGACCATCTCAGCAGCCTGGCGGCCCTGGTCCTGCTGTCGTATGGCATGGTCAGGATCATTGACTTGCCCAGCCTATCGGCTGGATTCGTGATCCTGGGCCTGGTCGTTCCGGTGACCATCGACACGCGGCTCGTCATGTTGACATTGGCAGCCGCGCTGGCCGTTGTGGGCGCCGACTGGCTGGTGCGGTCCCATCCGCGCGCCGCGTTCGAAGGCTGGCCGGTCCGGCATTGGATTGTCCCGGGGCTGGCAGCGCTGGGGGTCGGCGGTCTGGTGACCAGGCTGCCCGAAGGCGCGCCTCTGTGGGCAGGTCTCGGCCTGGGCGCCGCCCTGCTCATGGCCGTGTTCATCGCCGAGTACGTGGTCGTCGAACCCGCCGATCCGCGGCACGGCCTGGCAGCCTTCGGGCTGCGCAACCTGGCCTATGGGCTGATGTTGGCGAGCGTGTTCGTGCTCCGGGCAACATCGCTGCGCGTGATCTTCGCCTTTCCGCTGGTCTTCTTGGCCGGCCTGGCAGTCAGCTGGCGGCTCCAATCACTCGACCACCCCGAGGTTGGCCCATGGCCATACCCCGCGGTTGTAGGCTGGGTCACGGCCCAGGTCGCCCTCGGCTTGCACTACTGGCCGATAAGCCCAATCAGGGACGGCCTGCTCTTGATGCTCACCCTGTATCTGTCGAACACGCTGGTCGGCGCCATGCTCAGCCAAGAGCCGCTGCGCCGCAAGATTCCCGAGCTGGCGGCCGTGGCTGCCGTCGGACTGGGCGCCATTCTCATCCTGGTGTAAACGCCGGGCGGTTGAAAGCGCGCGTTATTGAAATGGGCGCCTGGGCTGACTAGCTCCCCCCTGTGAACCGCCAGGACGGACGAGGGGCACCGGCCGAACCGTCCCGTTCGAGAGATCGAAGCCGGTGCATTTCCAATCTGGGCCGGGCGACCAAATCAAACAGGCCGCCTCCGGGTAGGCGTACTCGGCCAAATCGGTGGACGAGGGATCGTCCGGCCCGAGAGGGTGCGAGTGGTAGATGGCGACCAGCTCTAACCCCTGCGCCTCGATGGCCAGCAGCCCATTCACCTGCCCCGCCGGGTCCATGCGGTAGCGCACCGGGCTGTGGTCGGCGTTCTCGACTTCGATCACGGTCTGCGCTCGGCCGGCCACCCCGCCCACCAGCCCGCAGGCTTCTTCGGGCAGACTCGCCATGACGTGGGAGAGCATTCGCTGCCACAGGTCATCCGCGATCCACAGCTTTGAGGCGGCCATGGCCTGAGTGTAACCCGAAGGTAGTTTGTCGCCCCGATTGGATTGTGACAAATAACACAAATCCATTCGGACCCAGGCGCGAAAGACCGCAGGGGCACGGTCTGCCGTGCCCCTACGCTTCCCAGATCCTTTTTGAGGTCTTGTCTACAAAGCCGATGACCAGATCGGGGTGCTGGTCACTTGGCGATGCCGCCTTCGGTCAATTTGCGCAGATCATCCAGCGCGGCCTTGATGTCGGCCTCGGTGACGGGCTCGCCATTCGACCGGTGCTTCAATTCACCCGCTTGTGCCTTCTCCAGGGCCAACTCGCGGATGGTCACATCCCGCGCCAAGGACTCTTTGACCAGAGCAGCTCCGGCGGCGTAACCGATGATGGGATTGAGGGCGGTCACCACAATCGCATTTCGCTCCAGCCAGCCCTCGGCTTTCTCTCGGTTGGCTTGCACTCCTTTGACACACAAGTCCGTGAAAGCCGTGATGGCTCCGATCATCACTTGCATCATCTCAAACAGGTTGTGGGCGATGATCGGCATCATCACGTTCAATTCGAGCTGTCCGGCCTGCGCCGCCAGCGCCACGGTCAGGTCGCAGCCCATGACATGAAACATGGACATGTTCAGCATCTCGGCCATCACCGGGTTCACCTTGCCAGGCATGATGCTCGATCCCGGTTGCACCGCCGGCAATCGCAATTCGTCGATCCCGGTCGACGGCCCGGACGAAAGCAGGCGGAAGTCGTTGGCCACGCGCGTCAGGGTGATAGCCAGGGTACGCATGGCTGCCGAGAAGTCAGCCATGTCGGCCATGGACTGCATCGACTCGAATAAATTGTCGGAGGTCGACAGCTGCAGCCTCGTGTTCTCGGAAAGCTTGGCCACCATGCGGACATGGAACTCCGGATGGGCATTCAGGCCGGTGCCCGTGGCGGTCCCCCCAATCCCCAGCCGGCGCAGACCGTCGGCCGCCCGGCGCAGCCGCTCCCCATCCCGCGCCACGGCCTTGGCATATCCGCCAAACTCCTGGCCCAGCCGGACCGGGACGGCGTCCTGAAGATGGGTTCTCCCCGACTTGACGATGTCATCGAAGGCGTCCGACTTGGCCTGCAGCGCCGACGCCAGCGCCTCGACCGCCCCGACCAGTTCTCCC
This sequence comes from uncultured Chloroflexia bacterium, assembly GCA_963797485.1. GTDB lineage: Bacteria > Chloroflexota > Anaerolineae > Anaerolineales > E44-bin32 > CAWAND01. The sequence continues at coordinate 348,960 of CAWCPF010000004.1, read as the reverse complement.
GTCCGCCACAGGCAACCCAGACGGATGGCGGTGGGAATGGTGTCATTGGTGGACTGGGCCATGTTGACGTGATCGTTGGGGTGCACGCGGTACTCGCCCAGCTCTCCGCCCAGGATCTGCGTGGCGCGATTGGCAATCACCTCGTTGACATTCATGTTGTGACTTGTGCCGGCTCCGGCCTGGAATGGGTCGACGACGAACTCCGCAGGCCACAGGTCATCGAGGACTTCCTGGGACGCCTGGATGATGGCAGCGGCGCGCTCTTCGTCCAGCAGCCCCAGATCACGGTTGACCTCGGCGGCGGCGCGCTTGATCGACGCCATTGACCACACAAACGCGCGCCACGGCCGGAGTCCCGAAATGTGGAAATTGTTGACCGCTCGGACCGTCTGCGCTCCGTAGAGCGCACCCTGCGGCACGTAGACCTCGCCCAGCGAGTCCTTCTCGGTTCGGTTGGCAGCTGTGTTCGACATCACGGCATCCACTCCTCGGCACGGGTTCCAGGTGATTCAACTCGGGAAACAAAAACGAGGGAGCCCGGGGGCTCCCTCGCATGCGTTCAAGGTCATTTCACTCCATCAATCCAGAGCCCCATAACCCGGGCCCTTGGTGAAGTAATCGTAATTGGGCTGGATATCCGGTGTCAAGTCGATCGCCTCGCCTGCCGTCAGGGTGCGGGTGGCCTTGACCTCTACCGGTTCGCCGTGTTCGTTCTCGCCACTCCAGGCTTGGTCAAAACCTGCCGTACCCACGGGCTGGCTGACCACCTCCCCACCCTTGGCCGTGTAAGCCGCAGGGACTTCCTCTTCGGTGAAGATGGCCTCATACGGGCACTCCGGGATGCAGGCGCCACAATCAATACAGGTGTCCGGATCGATATAGAACCAGGGCCATTCCTCGACGGGCTTCCCGGGAATGATGCATTCCACAGGGCATACGTCGACGCAGGAGGAATCGCGGAGACACAGGCTGGTGATGATGTGGGTCATAGGATGGTCTCTCCAGGCAATGACGCGGGCAACTCGACGGTGATTCCTTCTCCCACTTGGACGATTATACTAGCCTTTGGCAGCCGAGAACAATTGACCAACTTCCTCCCAATTCACGACATTCCACCATGCCGCGATGTAGTCTGGCCTGCGGTTCTGATAGTTGAGATAGTACGCGTGCTCCCAAACATCCAGACCCAAGATGGGCGTCAGGCCGTCGGCGATGGGCAAATCCTGATTGGCGGTCGAGAGCACTTTCAGCCCGCCCGAACCGTCCAGCGCTAGCCAGGCCCAACCGCTGCCGAAGCGCGTGGCGGCGGCTTTGCTGAACTGGTCCTTGAAGGCGGCAAAATCGCCAAACGCGCCGGCGATCGCATCCGCCAGCGCGCCCTGGGGAGCGCCGCCCCCGTCAGAACTCATGATCGTCCAAAACAGGCTGTGGTTGGCAAAACCACCGCCGTTGTTGCGGACGGCGGTGCGGATCGCCTCCGGCACGCTGTTCAATGAAGCCAGTATTTCCTCGATCGACTTGGCCTGCCACTCGGCCTGACCTTCTAGGGCGGCATTCAGATTGTTGGTGTAGGCTGCATGATGCTTGTCATGATGGATTTCCATGGTCCTGGCATCGATATGCGGCTCGAGGGCGTCAAACGCGTAGGGCAAATCGGGCAGTTGAAACGTCATGGGAAGCCTCCGGTTTTGAACATGATATCGGGCGGCGGGCCGAAAACTTGACCACGCGGGCCAAGTCCATTAAGATCGCCTGTCGGAGATTGATCGGGAATCGGCCCGAATCGTGCTTGGTGATCGGTATTCTAGACGGCCGGGGTTTCATTTGTCAAGAAAAGGGGCCGTCGGCTGTGCCCTAGGAGAGACACACATGCAAATCCGCTGTTATCGCTGCGGGATGAGTTTCGCGGTCAAGAAGGACGAGATGGCGTTCGCCTTGTCGGCGCTGGAGGCTGAGGGAGCCAACCACTACGACGCCCACTGTCCACGCTGCCGTACGGCCAACCGGGTATCGATCGAACAGCTTCGCAAGGTTGTCCCCAAACCGCCCACAGCCGGCGGCGAAGATACGCCAGACTGAAGCACGTTCAAACGCCGAATTCGTCTCCGGAGCGGTCGCTCCCAGTCCAGCGATCGTGCCTGGCGCTGGGTCGAGTGTCTCGGCTTACCCGCCACCGGTCAGCAGCCGCGCGAAGAATGATTTGATGAGCGCCGCCCCTGCGGACGGGGCGAGAATGGCTACCCCGCCGGCCAACGCCAACCCCAAACCGATGAGCACCTGGACGACCCCAGCCAGCCGGTCTCCAAGATCCATCAGGCGGGTTCCATAGTTCGGATCGGCGAAGGCGCTTCCGGATAGGATGCGGATCACCCCCAGGACAGCCACGACCCCGCCGAGGATGACGAGCAAGCCCCCCCAGCCCGTCGGACCACTCAGCAGCCGACCGGCGACCGCGTCCCAACCACCCGGGACCAGGGCGATGGACAGCCCCGCCAGCCCGAACAACGCGCCCATGCCGATGAACAGAAACCCCCACAGCACCGCCGAGATCCCGGAGTACGTGGTGGTCTTGCCGCCGAACCACTGATAGGGCACAAAGGTGGCCCGCCGGGTGAGCACGGATTGCAGCCCGCTGATGCCCGCCCCCAGCCCGATCGCCGCGAATCCGCCGCCCAACAGTAGGGGCACCTTGAACTGATTCCCCACCAGCATCAACGCCGCGCCCATGAGGAAGACCGCCAGGGCAACCCGATTGACAGGATCGTGGAGGATGGTGGGGGGCGAGCTGGGCGCGTCGTGGTTGGAATCTGACATCGGGCTTCTCACCCCTGGGCGGACGGCCTCACCAGCCAAGCCTCGGCCAAACGAGGTTGCGGCGCGGACACACCGAGCGGTCCGGCCGCACGGCGGGATCGCTTGGCGGACACGGGATGGAAAGTCTAGGTCCGCCGGCGCGCCGGCGCCACCTGCGGATCGAACGGACCCGCCGTCCCGTCAGGCCGGGCGGTACACACCCCTTCGAGTGATGACTCCGGCCACGCTCGGCAGAACCAGGTAATGAAAGGCCCGCCCTTCAGCCACGCGCCGGCGGATGTCATGACCGGAGATGCCGATGAACGGGGCCTCGAAGAACTTCACGCGGTCCTTCAGCCCCGGTAGCCGCTGGTCGAGGGCCGACAAGTCGGTCTCTGCTCCCGGCCGGCGCATGACACCGATGATGTCGCACGCCTCGACGAAGGCCTGCGGCTCATGCCAGGCGGCCAGATCGATCAGCGAGTCGGAGCCCATGATGAAGGCCAGACGCGTGTAGCCCTGTTGCCGAAGCACTCGTAGCGTGTCCAGGCTGTAGTGCGGCCCCGGACGGTCCAGGTCAACCGACGAGCGTTCGAATTCGGAGGTGTCCTGTATGGCGGCGCCGACAAGCTCCCAGCGGACGTCCGGTGGCGAGATCGGCCGGTCGAGCTTATGCGGCGGCGCGCCGGCGACCACCCATAGGACCTTGTCCAGCCCCAAGGCTGCGCGCGCCTCGTCGGCCAGAATCAGGTGGCCCAGATGGGGCGGATCGAAGGTGCCTCCGAAGACCCCCGTCAGTCCTGCCATTCGAGCTCATACTCACCGATGCGGACATTGTCCCCGGGCTTGGCGCCGGCCCGGCGGAGCGCGTCGTCCACGCCCAACTTGGCGAGCGTCTTCTGGAAACGGCGCACCGCCTCGTCGTACTCCCAATAGGTCATGTCGGCCGCCCGTTCGACCCCCTTGCCGCTGACCCGCCACGTCCCGTCGGGGTCGCGGCCGAGGTCAAAGCTGGAGCCGTCCTGCTCAGGCGTATAGACGGGTAGGGTATCTTCATCGGCCGAGGCCGGCGGGGCCTTGGAAAGGGCCGCCACGGCCGCGCCGAGGAGCTGGCGGACGCCTTCGCCGGTGACGGCCGAGATGCCGATGGGCTCGACGCCGGCGGCCGAGAAACGCGAGCGTAAATCGGCCCAACGCTGCTGCACGTCGGGCAGATCCAGCTTGTTGACGGCCACGACCTGCGGGATCCGGGTGAGCCGCTCGTCAAAGAGCGCCAGCTCGGTGTTGACCTGCGCGTAGTCGGCCAGCGGATCATCCGCCAGCCCATCGATCAAGTGGATCAGCGCCCGGGTGCGCCGAATGTGCTGCAGGAAGCGCGTGCCCAGTCCGGCGCCTTCGTGCGCGCCGGCGATCAGCCCGGGAATGTCGGCCAGGACCACCTGGGTTTCGTCGTCCAGCGCGGCCACTCCCAGGTTGGGCTGCAGGGTTGTGAACGGATACTCGGCGATTTTCGGGTGGGCCCGGGTGACGGCCGAGAGCAGCGTCGATTTGCCGGCATTGGGCACGCCAATAATGCCAACATCGGCGATCAGGCGGAGCTCCAATCGGATCCAACGCGCTTCACCGGGCGCGCCCTTTTCGGCCATGCGCGGCGCCTGGTTGCTGGGCGTGGCGTAGTGAACGTTCCCGCGGCCTCCCCGCCCTCCTCTGGCAATGACCGCCTGCTGATCGGCCTCGACCAGATCGGCCAGGACGGCGCCGGTGGCGATGTCTCGGATCACCGTCCCGGGGGGCAGCCTGAGCACGGCCGGCTGCCCGTCGCGTCCGGTCTTCTTGGCACCTCCGCCGTTACCGCCGTCTTCGGCGCGGAAATGGCGCTTTCGGCGGAACGGGAACAGGCTCGAGAGCTGAGGATCGACCTCCAGCAATACGTCTCCCCCGCGGCCCCCGTCCCCGCCGTCTGGGCCGCCGCGGGGTACGTATTTCTCGCGCCGGAAATGCACCATGCCGTCGCCGCCTCTTCCCGAGGCAACGTGGATTTTGACTTCGTCGAGAAAGCTATCTTTCATGCCGGACACCCACCTTGATGCAGGCCGGATTATATCAGCGGGTTCACTTGCGCTGTATTTGCGTCAATTTGCACATGTGTCGTACATGTGTTAAATTCCGGCCGAGCTCGAGGTTCCCCCCTTGGAGGCCAATATGGCGACAGCAAAGATTCCCGACATCGTGGTTGGCCGCCTTCCACTCTACCTGCGCGTTCTCGAGCAGATGGCGGGCGACAACCGGGAAATCACGTCCTCGCAGGAGTTGGGTGACCGATTGGGAATTTCGTCGGCCCAGATCCGCAAGGATCTCTCCCAATTCGGCGAATTCGGCAAACAGGGCACCGGCTACAACGTCACGTTTCTCACCAAGAAGCTGAAAGAGATACTTCACGTCACCCGCGTCTGGCCGATCGTGCTGGTGGGCGTCGGCGACCTCGGCCGGGCGATCGCCGACTACAGCGGCTTTTCCCCGCGGGGCTTCAAAATCCAGGCCGTGTACGAACTCGGATCCGGCCAAGATCGGCAAGCAGGTCGGGCCGTTCACCATCCGGGACGCCGCTCGCCTGGAGGTTGACCTGCAAAGCCAGGCGATCAAGATCGTCATGCTGGCCGTTCCCAATTCGGCCGCTCAAGACGTCGCCGACCGCGCCATCAAGGCCGGGGTGACCTCGATCCTGTGTTATTCGTCGACGTCGATCTCTGCGCCCGGCAGGATCCACATCGAATATATCGACCCGGTACTGCATCTGCAGCGCATGACTTACTACATGCACTGAGCACTGAGCGCTGAGCACTGAGCGCTGAGCGCTGAGCGCGCAGCCAGGGGCACAGTACACTCCAAACCGATGTCGGCCACCAAACAACAGTGGGGCTGCTCTAAAAGGGCAGCCCCTTCTTCTTAAATCAACCCAAGGTTGACCCCCGAGCGCACCCGGGCGGCCTGATGTGCCCGGGGCGCCCTCGGCCCCTCCTCCCGGCTCTCACGCCGCTTTGGGGATTCCACATGGCCCTGAGTCATGGCGGAGAGCGGGTGAGGATTTTTCGAGCAGGCGGAGGGGTAAGGGGACGGGGTTGACGCTTGACCCAGTTTGGGGGCTCAGCCGGGGCTTAAAGCATCGGCAAACAGAAGGGACCGTCGCTCAGGGACAGTCCCCTTGATTCGCCTGCAAATTCGAATTCAGACCGTCGGCAGGGTGCGCCTCAGCCGCTCGATCATGGTCAAACCGCGGACTGCCCCCAGGGCGATGCAGGCCACCGGGTCATCGGCCATGTAGGCCGGAACGCCCATCTCGCGGGTGAGCCACTTATCAATGCCGCGAAGCAAGGCCCCGCCGCCGGCGATCACCATGCCCCGATCGATGATATCCGAGGCCAGTTCAGGCGGCGTGGTTTCAAGCACGTTACGGATGGCGGCCGCCTGCAGATTGAGCGTCTCTTGCAGAGCCTCGACGATTTCATTGCTGGTGAGCGTGATAGGGCGCGGCAGGTTGGAGACCTGATCCTGCCCCTGGATCTCAATCGAGCGATCTTCTTCCTGGGGAATGGCGGCCCCGATGCGGATCTTGGCTTCCTCGGCCGTTCGCGGACCGATGATCAGCCCGTACTTCTTGCGCACGTAGGAGATAATGGCCTCATCAAGATGAAGGCCGCCCAACCGTACCGCGCCGGCGCTGACCACACCGCTCATGGCGATCACAGCCGCCTGGGTCACGCCGCCACCCAGCACGACCACCATGTTTCCCGACGGCGTGGCGATCGGCAGCCCAACCCCCAGGGCGGCCGCCAGCGGCTCCTGGATGAGATGGACCTCGCGGCTGCCCGCCTGCAAGGCGGCTTCATGGACGGCGCGGCTTTCCACGCTGGTGACCCCGTGCGGGACGGTGATCATGATGCGAGGCTTGAATAGCCTGGCCGGCCCGCAGACCTTTTCTACGAAGTGACCCAGCATGCGGTGCGTCACTTCGAAATCGGCAATCACGCCGTCCCGCAGCGGACGCATGACCTCGATCGATTCAGGCACACGGCCGTCCATCTCGCGCGCCGCCTGCCCGACCTCGACGATCTTGAGCTCATCGACGTCTATGGCCACGGTCGTGGGCTCATGCAAGACGATCTCATTGCCTTCGGCGATGAGGGTGTTGATGGTGCCCAGAGAGATCCCCAGGTCTTTTCCGAAGAGTGCCATGCTGGCTTGAGTTCCTTGTTCGGGTCAACCTGCGGTGGGGCCGGGGACCCGGAGGGGTGACCGCGCGGGCTGCAGCGGGTTGGGGTCGCCGGAAGTGTCCGGTAACCACCGCCGCAAAGTGTAACTGAGCGATTGCGGTTTGTCTACCAAGGCGGGCCGGCGCCGGGCCAAATCGGCAGCCCCCCGGGTCACTCCCCCTCCTGTCCCGGTTTGTGGGAACCATGGGGCAGTCGACCTTGTGGACATCCGGCAGGGCCACGCTGTAGCGTGCCCCTACGTGCAAGAGAGCTTCTGACTGGCCAAGGGCACAAGACGCGGCAGTCGTGTCACGCCTGGGCGAAGAATCGCAGCGCCGTCCGCACTCGGGTCTCAAGGTCATCGGGTGCGTCATGCGGAATGGACTGAACGGCGGCCTGGGCTTCAACCAGGCTGTAGCCCAGGTTGGTGAGCACGCCCAGGACTTCAGTGTCCAACCCGCTGAGGGCGGCCGCCACGCCTTCCACGGCCTGCATGCGGTCCTTCAAATGGAAGACGATCTTTTCTCCGGTCTTGCGGCCAATGCCAGGGACCTTGGAGAGGGCTTCGGGCTGGTTGTTGGCGATGGCCTTGCGCAGCACCTCGGGCGACAGATGCGCCAGTGTGGCCAGGGCCAGGCGCGGGCCGACGCCGCTCACCTCGAGCAACTGGTCAAAGAGCTCGAGGGTGTCCTCAGTCTCAAACCCATACAGGCTGAGCGCGTCCTCGCGCACGATCAGCCGTGTGTAGAGCTGCAGAGTGGCCCCGACAACCGGGGACTCACTCAACCGGGCCAGGGGCACGCCCAGACTGAGACCTATCCCCCCCACCTCCACCACCACCCGATTGTCGCCAATCGATTGCACCCGGCCGCGCACGCTGGCGATCATGAATTGGCCTCAATCACATCTTTGAGACGGCTCGACTGCAGGTGGCAGATGGCGACTGCCAGGGCATCGGCGGCATCATCCGGGCGGGGGAGGTCCTGCATATTGAGCAGCAAGCGGACCATGTCCTGAACCTGGCGTTTGTCCGCTCCGCCGTAACCCGTGACCGCCAGCTTGACCTCCATGGGGGTGTACTCTCCCATCGGAACACGCGCCTCCGACAGAGCCAGCATGACCACACCTCTTGCCTGGCCGACGCTCAGGGCGGTCTTGACATTCTTGTTGAAGAAAAGCTGTTCAACCGCGGAGGTGTCGGGCTGATGCGTTTGGATGACCTGATTCAATTTGTGAAAAAGTTCACTAAGGCGCGCGGGCATTTCGAGCTTGGAGTCGGTGAGCAAGACGCCGTAGTCAACCAGGCTGAGGTCACCCGAGGCGGCAAGACGGACCAGGCCGAAGCCGGTGATTGCCGTCCCGGGGTCAATTCCCAGTGCCAGTCTTGAAGCCGACAAGGTGAGATCAGGCCGTTTCGAGAAGCTCGACCGCCGCCTCGCTGACCTCCACATTGGAGAACACCTGGGTGACGTCGTCGAGCTCTTCCACGCTCTCGATCAGGCGCATTACCTGGACCGTTTCGTCCGGGGCAAGCTGCAGGCTAGCGTTGGGGAGCCAGCGCAGCCCGGCTTCTTCGACCTCGATCGAGCTTTGTTCTAACCGGTCGTTGATGGCCTTGAAGGCCTCCGCCGCTGCGATGATTTCGATTTCCCCGTCGATGGAGACGTCGTCCACGCCGGCCTCGACCGCCATTTCGAAGACCTTCTCCGCGTCGCGCTCACGCCCGGTGATCAGGAAGTACGCGGCCCGATGGAACTGCCAGGCCACGGAGCCGGCCTCGGCCATGTTGCCGCCGCCCTTGGCGAGCACGTGACGCACATCGGCGACAGCTCGATTGCGGTTGTCGGTGATCACCTCAATCATCAGTGCCACGCCGTGCGGACCGTAACCCTCATAGACGACATGCTCGAAGACTTCGCCTTCCTTGTCCTCTCCCGTGCCACGGCGGATGGCGCGTTCGATGTTCTCCTTGGGCATGTTCTCATTCTTGGCCCGGTCGACCGCCAGGCGCAGGTTGAAGTTGGACTCCAGATCGCCGCCGCCTTCTCGGGCTGCCATGGCGATTTCACGCGACAGGCGGGTGAAGGCGTTTCCGCGGCGCGCATCATTGGCGGCTTTCTTGCGCTTGATCGTCGACCATTTGGAATGTCCGGACATGGGTCACTCTTCCTCAACCTGGTAGCTCGCTCGGGGATGCCGGCTTGGGTCGGCGTTGAGCTTGCACGTCGATTATACCATTGGGGTCCAGCCGGCCCCGGCTGACGCAGGCGAGCTATGCATCTTGGCTGGCGGCGAGCAAGTCCTTCAGTGCCTGAATGGCCTGCAGGCTTTGACCACGGTAGTGGTTGTTAGCGTACACCAGCGTGACGTCGGTGTCGGCTTCGAGCTGTTTCAATTTGGGCAGCCACTCCTGCAGTTCTTCTGGCCGATAGGTGTAGTCGTAGCGCTCCCATGCGGCCTCATGCTGCCACCACTTTTCTGAGTTGCGACCATGAAAGCGCACATAGCCGACCGGACCTGTCGCCTTGACCACCGGCGGCATCAAGTTCTTGAGTTGGGGTTCATCCACGGCGCAAAAGCCGAGCCGGAGCTCCTCAAGCAGATCGAAGGTCGTGTCCACCAGCCAGCTGCGGTTGCGGAATTCGATCACCACAGGCATGTCCTGCAGGCCGTCTCTCAAGCTGAGCAGGTACGCTCGATTTTGGTCCGAGGCTCCGAAGGAATAGGGAAACTGGGCCAGCACGCACGCTAGCTTGCCGGACTTGATCAGTGGACCCAGGCTGTCGGAGAAAGCCTTGAAATCCGGGGATCGGCGCTCGTGGGTCAGGCTCTGATGGGCCTTGACCGCAAACAGGAACCCTTCCGGTGTGCGCTCGACCCAGCCGTCAATCGTTTTCTGCCCTGGGACACGATAGTAGGTTACGTTGACTTCCAGCGTATCCACCTGCTGGGCGATAAAAGGCAGCCAGTCCCGCTTGGGCAGATTGGCAGGATACACCGGCCCGATCCAATCGTCATACGACCAGCCCGATACGCCTAGTCGAATCATGGCCGCAGAATGGCCGAACCAATGATCCGGCTGTGCTTCAGGTCTTCGAGCACCTGGTTGGCGGCCTCAAGCGGCGCACTGCGAACGACCGGCCGGATGGGGATCTCCGCCGCCAACGCCAGGAACTCTGCGCCGTCCTGGCGGGTCAGATTGGCCACGCTGGTCAGGCTGCGCTCGCCGTAGATCAGCTTGTAAGGCAATTCGGGGATGGGACTCAGGTGGACGGCATTGATGGCCAGGGCCCCGCCCGCCCGGAGCTTATCGAGCATCTTGGGGATCAGGTCCCCAACCGGTGCGAACGTGACCACGCGGTCAAGAGCCTCAGGCGGTCGATCGTCGGCCCCACCGGCCCATTCGGCGCCAAGCTCCAGCGCCAACTGCCGGTGCTCTGGACTCCGGGTAAAAACTGACACCTGGCAGCCCCAGTGCCGGGCCACCTGGAGAGCGAGGTGGGCGCTGGCGCCGAAGCCGGCCAGGCCGAGGCGCTCACCGGGCTGAAGTCCGACGCGGCGCAGCGAGCGGTAGCCAATGATTCCGGCACACAGCAAAGGGGCGGCGTCTTCGTCGGCCAGGCTGGCCGGGATTTTCAAGCAGTAGTCTGCCGGAGCAACCATGAATTCGGCATAGCCGCCGGGGGCATCAAACCCGGTGAAGCGCGCCGATGGACACAGGTTCTCGTCGCCGCGGCGGCAGAACTCGCACGTCCCATCAGCGCTGAAGAGCCAGGTGACGCCGGCGCGCTCGCCAACTCGCCAGCCCTGCACACCCGGCGCGACCGCTCTGACCTCCCCGACCACCTGATGGCCGGGCGTGACCGGATAGGCAGGCGGCCGGATGTCACCCTCCGCGATGTGCAGGTCTGTGTGACACACGCCGCACACGCGCACGGCCAGCATGAGCTGGCCCTGCGCCGGCTCCGGCTCAGGGACCGTCTCTAACTGGAGGGGGTGCTGCTCAATCGGGGCCGGCTTCGACAAACGAACGGCGCGCACGCAAAATCCGTTCCCCGCCGCGGCCCGCCTAGGCGGCTTGGTCGCCTTTCCCGGCGATGAAGTCCTCGGTCTTTTGGCGGGCCACCGAATCGGGATACTGCTCGGGTGGGCTCTTCATGAAGTAGGATGACGGAGAAACCAGGGGTCCACACATCCCGCGGTCAAGTGCCAGTTTGGCGCAGCGAACGGCATCGATCACCACCCCGGCCGAGTTGGGCGAGTCCCACACCTCAAGCTTCAGTTCGAGGTTGAGGGGCACGTCGCCAAAGGTGGTACCTTCCATGCGGATGTAACACCACTTGCGATCTGTCAGCCAGGGCACGTAATCGCTGGGCCCCACGTGAATGTCCTTCTCGTCCATCTTATAGGGAAGCAGGCTGGTGACCGCCTGGGTCTTGGAAATCTTCTTCAACTCGAGCCGCTCACGCTCGAGCATGTTGAAAAAGTCGGTGTTCCCGCCAAAGTTCAACTGGTAAGTGTGGTCGAGCTTTACGCCGCGATCGTTGAACAGGCTGGCCAGCACCCGATGGGTGATGGTGGCGCCGACCTGGCTCTTGATATCGTCACCGATGATCGGCAGCGCCCGTTCGACAAAGCGGCCGGACCAGTAATCCGAACTGGCGATGAAGACCGGGATGCAGTTGACCAGGGCGCAGCCCGCTTCCAGCACCTGTTCGACATACCACTTGGTGGCCATCTCCGACCCCACAGGCAGGTAGTTGATCACCACGTCAGTCTTGGTATCACGCAGGATGCCCACGATGTCGTCGGTTGGGCCGGGCGCCTTTTCCACCATTTGGGATAGATACTTGCCGATCCCGTCGTGAGTCATTCCACGGTGCACCGGGATTCCCAGATTTGGCACGTCGGCAAACTTGATCGTGTTGTTGGGATAGGCATAGATCGCCTCGCCCAGGTCTTTGCCGACCTTGCCCTTGACCACATCAAAAGCGGCCGAAAACTCGATGTCGTGGATGTGGTATCCGCCGAGTTCCACATGCATCAGGCCCGGGACCTGGTCCTGCGGTTTGGCGTTTTTGTAGTACTCGACGCCCTGGACCAGGGAAGAAGCGCAATTGCCGACACCGATGATGGCGACCCGAACCTTCTTTTTGGCTGGCATGCAAGTCTCCTCATTGTTTGGCCGGCCGCCAACCACATGACGGACCAGGCCGTGGAAAGCCTATTGTAACTTGTCCATCGGTCTCGCTGTGCTAGAATCGGCCGAAAGGACGATCCATGGCGAGTCCTTCGACACCTTTGAGCTCCGATCGACAACTGGATCGGTTGCTCGAAATCAGCCGCATCCTATCCTCGACGCTCGACCTGCCGCCGCTGCTGCAGTCGATCGTCGATCTGGCGTGCGAGCTAACCGACAGCCAGGCAGCCTCGATCCTCCTCTACCACGCCGAGGCCGATGAGTTGCGGTTTGAAGCTGCCACCGGCCTGCAGCGCGAAAGCATGATGGAGATCAGCGTCCCGCTGGACTCCTCGGTGGCGGGATGGATCTTCGGCAACGCCCTGCCCCTGGTGATCAAGGACGCTGAGAGCGACAAGCGCGTCTTCCGGGAAGTCGATCGCGCCCTGAAGTTCAAGACCATGTCGATCCTCGGGGTTCCGCTGATGGTCAAGCAGGAACCCATCGGCGTGATCGAAGCCGTCAACAAGCTGAACGACCGGCATTATACCGAAGAGGACCTGGCGGTCCTGGAGGCGCTGGCGGCGCAGGCGGCGATTGCCATCGAGAATGCCCAACTGCTCAGCCAGCTCAAAGAAGCCAATGCCGAGCTGACCCGGCTCGACCGGATGAAGTCGGACTTCATCGCCATCGCCTCACACGAGCTGCGAACCCCCCTGGGATTGATCCTCGGCCACGCCACCTTCATCCAAGATTTCGTGCCGCCCAAGTACGGTGAGCAGATGGAAGTCATCATCCGCAGCGCGCTGCGGTTGAAGGAAATCATTGAGGACATGTCGGCCATCGCCCACAGGGATCAGGGCCAGTCGAAGGTCCGGCGGGCCACGTTCTCGGTCTCCGACCTGATTGGGCAGGTGGCGTCACGGTTCATGGCCGGAGCGCAAGCCAAGAAGATCGAGTTGAGTTTCGACGTGCCCGAAGGGGATCCGCTCCAGGTCGAGGGGGACCAGGAGAAGATCGATGTGGTCCTCACCAACCTGGTTCGCAACGCGCTCGGCGTTCACCGACGAGGCCGGCCAAGTGGGGGTCAAAGCCGAGTCGTCGGGCGGTTATGTCCAGGTATTCGTAGTGGACACCGGCATCGGCATCCCAGCCACCGAGATCGAGCGCGTCTTCGAGCGCTTCTACCAGGTCGAATCGCATCTGACCCGCAAGCACGGCGGGATGGGGCTGGGTCTGTCGATCGCCAAGGCGATGGTCGAGATGCACAGCGGCCAGATTTGGTGCGAAAGCAAAGAGGGGGTGGGCAGCCTGTTTTGCTTCACGCTGCCGATCAACGAGCGCCAGGCTGAGGCGGCCGCGCGCGTCTTCAAGACGGCTTGATCTGATACCGGCTCGTTCCCTCCCCTTTATATCAATCTTCGCAGCTAAGCTTTCTCCAGGTGCCGGAGAACCGAAGCACAATTCCTTGGACCAGCCGAAAGGGACGTGTCGCCTCGGCGATCCCGCGTGCCTGCGGCCCTCGGGATGACACCCTCAACATGTCATTCCGAGCGGAGTGAAGCCGAGCCGAGGCAACCTCAATGTCGTTGGCTTGTGGAGCGCTGCCGTGGAGCGCTGCCACGGGACCTTGGCTCCTTTGCCTCACATTCCTGCCGCCGCAGGAAAGGTGAGCCGCCTGAGTGGCCCCTTACGCCTGCGGCGTTGGGGATGACACCCTCAACATGTCACTCCGAGCGAGGCGAGGCCGAGCCGGGGCATCCCCAATGTCGTTGGCTTGTGGAGCGCTGCCGTGGAGCGCTGCCACGGGACCTTGGCTCCTTTGCCTCACATTCCTGCCGCCGCAGGAAAGGCGAGCCGCCCGAGTGGCCCCTTACGCGTGCGGCTTTGGGGATGAGGGGAAGGGGTATCATTGCCCGCCGAGGCCTCCTCCGGTATAATGCCTTCGCATTCCAGCAAGGGACCCTCGGGGCGTGGCTCAGCCCGGCTAGAGCGCACGGTTCGGGTCCGTGAGGTCGGCGGTTCAAATCCGCCCGCCCCGACAGACGAGCGGGCTGCCTTTCGGGCAGCCCGCCTTCGTATATCCCCCACGGTTGGGACCGTTCGAAGCAACTTCGCCGCTGATTGGGACAGAGTCACTATTGCGGTTCGCACGTGGAGGTCTAGAATGTGGATTGTCGTCACTTGGCCGTAGGGTCAATGTCGCGACCGCCCTCGGACTTGCCCCCCTCAGGTCCGGGGGCGATTGTTTTGTGCCGAATGGCACAACGCCAATGTGACATTGGGTAGCTTTTCGCCGCTTTGCCCGGCGCGACCATCAAAACCGTGCACCCAGGCACCCAATTCAGGGTTGTCTCCCATAGACTGCATCGCATCTCACCGGTCTTATCATCATCCGTCCGGAGGTAGACAGCATGGCCGTCACACGTGAGGAAGTCCTTGAATACCATCGAACCGGCCGGCCGGGAAAGATCGCCATCTGCCCGACCAAACCGCTTGTGTCGCAGCGCGATTTGTCCCTGGCCTACACACCGGGCGTGGCTCAGCCCGTGCTCGAAATCGAGAAGGATGCCCTCACGGCTTATGAGTACACGGCCAAGGGCAACCTGGTGGGCGTGGTCACGAATGGCACGGCGATCCTCGGTTTGGGTGACCGCGGACCCCTGGCCTCCAAGCCGGTCATGGAGGGCAAAGCCGTCCTGTTCAAAAGCTTCGCCGATGTGGATGTATTCGACATCGAGGTCGAGGCGGACGACCCTGACCTGTTGATCGAAGTCGTGGCCGCGTTGGCCCCGACCTTCGGGGGGATCAACCTGGAGGACATCAAGGCGCCAGAGTGTTTTTATGTCGAGAACACACTCAAAGCGCGGCTCGACATCCCGGTCTTTCACGATGACCAGCACGGGACCGCCATCATCACCGGCGCGGCACTGCTAAATGCGCTCGAGATCGTCGGCAAGGACATCGGCAACATCCGGCTGGTGATTTCCGGGGCCGGCGCGGCTGCCATTTCATGCGGCGACCTGGCCATCCGCCTGGGGGTCCAACTCGACCATATTGTGCTGGTCGACTCAAAGGGCGTGGTCTACAAGGGCCGCGAACAGGGCATGAACGAATACAAGGCCCGCTTCGCGGCCGACACCCAGGCCCGCACCTTGGCCGACGCGATTCGGGACGCCGACGTTTTCTACGGTTTGTCGGCGCCCGACGTCCTGACGCCGGCCATGGTCAAGACCATGGGCAACCGGCCGCTGATCTTCGCCATGGCGAATCCGGACCCGGAGATCAAGTACGAGT
Organism: uncultured Chloroflexia bacterium; assembly: GCA_963797485.1. Taxonomy (GTDB): domain Bacteria; phylum Chloroflexota; class Anaerolineae; order Anaerolineales; family E44-bin32; genus CAWAND01. The sequence goes on along the minus strand of CAWCPF010000004.1, from coordinate 333,441 downwards.
TGGCCAAGGAAGCCCGGCCAGACGCGCTGGTGGCCACCGGACGGAGCGACTATCCCAACCAAATCAACAACGTGCTGGGATTCCCGTACATCTTCCGCGGGGCGCTGGATGTGCGCGCCACGGCCATCAACGAGGACATGAAGATCGCCGCCGCCCGCGCCCTGGCCGATCTGGCGCGCCAGGATGTCCCCGACAGCGTGCTTCGGGCATATGGGATGACGAGCCTCAAGTTCGGCGAGGAGTACTTCATCCCCAAGCCACTCGATCCTCGGGTGATGCTGTGGGAGTCGCCGGCCGTGGCCAAAGCCGCCATCGAGAGCGGCGCCGCCCGGGTCCAACTCGACGTCGATGCCTATCGCGAGCAGCTGGCCCTGCGCCGCGGCCATGGCGAGTATGTCCGTCACTTCATTATGAATCGCGCGCGGCAGTCCCCCAAACGCATCGTGTTTGGCGAGGGTGAGCAGCCCAAGATCCTGCGGGCGGCAGCCCAGGTGGTGGAAGAGAAGATCGGCCAACCGATCCTGCTCGGCCGCCAGGAGCGCGTCAGCGGCCTCATGGACGACCTGGGTTTGGAGCTGAAATTCCCGGTCATCGACCCGGCCGGGTTTGACCGCCTGGACGAATATGCAGACGCTTATCTCAAGCTGCGGATGCGCAAAGGCATGACGCCCCAGAACGCCCGCAGGATGGTCCAGCAACCCAACATTTTCGGCCCAATGATGGTGTACATGGGAGACGCCGATGCGTTCGTCTCGGGCCTGACCTATGACTACCCAGAAGTGATCAAACCCGCCCTCGAGATCTTCCACACCCGCCCTGGAGCTTCACGGGCGGCGGGGGTGTATCTGATGATTGTCGACGACCGCCTGTATATGTTCAGCGATGCCACGGTCAACATCGATCCCACATCAGATGACCTGGCCGAGATCGCCATCCTGGCGGCTGACTTCGCCAGGGAGCTCGAGATCGAACCCCGCGTCGCCATGCTGTCTTTCTCCAATTTCGGGAGCACGCGCCATCCGCTGACCGACAAGGTCCGCCGGGCCGTCGAGTTGGTGCGCGCCAAGCGGCCCGACCTGGCCATCGACGGAGAAATGCAGGCTGACACGGCGGTGGTAGCAGAGTTGGTCGATACGCGCTACGCCTTCAGCCGGGTGCGCGACGCCAATGTGTTGATCTTTCCGTCGTTGGAGTTGGCCAACGTGGCATACAAGCTGCTGGCCCGGCTTGGGAAGGCGCGCGCCATCGGGCCGATCCTGCTGGGCATCGGCGCGCCGGTGCACGTCCTGCAAACCGGGGACGACGTCGAGAATATCGTTAACATGGCCGCCATATCGGTCATGGACGCGCAGACGCGCACCCCCGCGTAGGCGCCGCAAGCCCGGCGCTTGATTGGCATCTGGGTGTGAATTACAATGGCCGGCACATGCCCCTGTAGCTCAGTTGGATAGAGCACTGCCCTCCGGAGGCAGTGGCCGGCGTTCGAGTTGCCGCAGGGGCACTCGAGCAAACGCCCCGACGTCGAGTTCGGGGCGTTTGTGTGTTTTTTCACAAGTTGAATCAGACGTCAATCCAGCTCACCGTCCGATCGGACGTGTCGACGACCGCCAGGCTGCTCCGGCCATGCAGCCCCAACAATTCGCCGGGGTTCAACAGCAGAGTCTCGCCAACCCATTCCTGGTTGGCTTTGTGATCGTGGCCGTAGCAGACCAGGTCGTAGCGCGCGGCGTGCGCCAGATCGCGGGCGATCTCAGGGTAGTGATTGACGGCCACTTTGAGGCCTTCAATCTGCAGGTGGGCGACCGCGCCGTGCAGGCTGATGGCCGGGAAGTCGCCCGCTACGCGGGCGATGGAATGTTGATCCCCGTCGTTGTTGCCCCACACAACATGCACAGGGATGTCAGCCAGGCGTTCGCCCAAGCGGCGGATCACGAACGGTGAGCATAGATCGCCGCAGTGGATAACTGCTCCCACGTCCTGCAAACGCTCACACGCCGCCTCAAGCTTCCACACGTTGTCGTGCGTGTCACTCATGACGCCCAGTTTCATGGAATGAAGGTCTCCTTGAGTTTGCTCATGGATCGGAGCAGTCGCGCGTGAAACCGCACCGCGGGCAGATGATCTTGCATTGCCGGTATGCCGTCGGGCCGTCGCAGATCCAGCAGCGGAGATCCTCGTCGGTCGTGCCCGCCGGCCAGCCGGGCGGCGAGGCCTTCGGGGGCGCGGCGGGGTCGGGGAAACTTGCCGGCCGAGGTTTAGCGTCCATTGGCCAGAGTGAGTTCCCGGACGCGCCCGGCCAGCTCATGGCTCAATTGCTGGGGAGCCAGCCGCCACAGCCAGTTGCCTTCGTCGGTGCCAGGAGTATTCATGCGCGCCTCATCGCCCAGCTCGAGCAGGTCCTGAATAGGGGCCACCACCGTGTCGGCCGCCGACGCCCAGGCTGCGGCAACAAGCTTCCACGCGATGTGGGTGGCGTCCGTGCCCAGGGTGGCCATGCAAGCCTGGCGGACGGATTCGGGCGCGTGGTCAAACCAGCCTCGAGTGGTCTGGTTGTCGTGGGTCCCAGTGTACACAATGCACTCCGGTGGCGAATTGGCGGGGAGATAAGGATGATCCCGATTGCCGTCGAAGGCAAACTGGACCACGCGCATGCCCGGGTAGCCCAACCGCTGCCGCAGCAACTCGACTTCGGGTGTGATCACACCAAGATCCTCGGCCACCAGCGGCAGCCGGCCGAGGGCCAATTCGGCGGTGCGGAACAACTCCTCGCCCGGTCCTGGCACCCAACGCCCGTGCTCGGCGGTGGGATCGCCTGCCGGGATCTCCCAGGCCGACTCGAATCCGCGGAAGTGGTCCAGCCGGATGCGGTCGAAACGCTCCAGGGACATCTTGAAACGCTCAATCCACCACGCGTAGCCCGAGGCCCGGTGGGCCGGCCAGCGATAGACGGGGTTCCCCCAGCGTTGGCCGGTCGAGGCGAAGAAGTCCGGTGGCACACCTGCCACCACGCTGGGCTGCCCGGCGACATCCAACTTAAACAACTCCGGATGGGCCCACACGTCGCAGCTGTCATGGGCGACGAAGATCGGCATGTCGCCCATCAGCTCGATGCCGCTGGCGTTGGCGCGCTGGCGCAGCTTGCGCCACTGCCGGTCGAACAAAAACTGCAGGCGTTTTTCAGCCACGACGGCGGAGTGTTCGGCGTGCAGAACCATCTCCAGATCCCGCCTGTGGCGCCGGGCGTGCTCTACCGGCCACTCGAACCATGGGCGCCCGGCGTGCAGACGCTTGAGCACCACGTACAGGGCATAGTCGTCCAGCCAGCCCGAATGTGCCTCGGCGTACTCAGCTGCCTGATCGACCAGATCCGGCCTGGCGCCGGCCGCCAGGCGGTCAAGCGCCAGAGTCAGCAGCGGCTGCCTGAGCGCCGACGCGCCCTCATAGTCGACTCGATCCCCCGAGGCGCTCCGGGCCGGATCGAGCTCCGCGGCCTTCAAGAGCCCATCTTCGACCAGCCCCTCGAGGCTGATGAGCAGGCGGCTTCCGGACATGGCCGAAGGGCTCCGATAGGGGGAATGGCCGTCGCCGGTCGGACAGATCGGCAGCATCTGCCACAGACGGCAGCCCGCTTCAGACAGCCAGTCAATCCACGCTTCCGCCGACGGGCCCAGATCGCCGATTAGGAACGGCCCCGGCAGGCTGGTCGGGTGCAGCAGGACTCCCGCCAAGCGGGTTCGGCCCTTCGCCGGAGAGGTCATCCCGGCCCGCCCCCCTCGAGCATGTCTGCGTACAGGTCCAGATATCGGTTCACGGATGCATCCCAACTGTGATCGGCGTGCATGGCGCGCTGTTGAAGCGCCCGCCACTTTTCCGGCTGTCCGTACACGTCCAGCGCCCGGACAAGCCCTTGCGCGAGCGACTCGGGCGTCGGCTCCTCGAACCAGAAGCCGGTGCCCGACTTCTGAACCTGCGTCGACGACGGTGTCCTTCAATCCACCCGTGGCGCGGACAACCGGGACCGCGCCGTAGCGCATCCCGATCATCTGCGCCAGGCCGCACGGCTCGTAGCGAGACGGCACAAGAATGATGTCGGCGGCGGCGTAGATCCGGCGGGCCAGCGTTGCATCGAACCTCAGTTCCGCCCTGGCGCGCGCCTGGAAGCGGGCCGCGAAGTCGCCGGCCTGACGCTCCAATTCCGGATCGCCTGTGCCCTGCAGAATCCACTGCCAAGGGCGGTCCGCCAATGATGGCAGCGCTTCCAGGGCCAGGTCCACTCCCTTCTGCCGGTCAAGGCGTCCGATCATGGCGATCAAGGGCACGCTCGGGTCGGCGCGTCAGACCGAGCTCCGCCCGAAGCTGGGCCTTGCCGGCCTCGCGCCGGTCCAGGCTCGCCGCGTCAAAGGTCAGCCAAAGGGCCGAATTGGTGGTTGGATCCCACCGCCGCAGATCGAGTTCCATTCAAAATCCCCCACAGGCGGGCGCGCCTGGCAGCCAGCAGACCCTCCAGGCCGTTCCCCAGGGCCTTGCCCTGGATCTCGCCGGCATAGGTTGGGCTGACGGTGCTGATCCAATCGGCGCTGGCCAGGCCCATGGGCAAAGGCAGGTGCCGCGCCCACTCCGGCAGACCCGGGGCCTGCGACGGCACGAAGCCGCAGGCGGTGAGCGCCTGCTCCGCGCCGGCGCCCATGTACGCCAGATTGTGCACGGTTAGCAGACTGCGCACGCCGAACCAGGCGTCCCCCGGAGCGCGCCGGCGCGCCAGCCCGAGCACCGCCGGCGCGGCATGCCAGTCATTGGCATGCAGGATGTCGGGAACCCACCCGGTCACCTCGTCGAGATGCAGCCCCGCCAGGGCCGAAAACGTGTACTTCGGGCCCTCCATCCCAGGCGGGCCGTAGATCCCGGCCACACGCCGCACCGGCTCGCCATCGATCCAGTAGATGGGGACGCCGTCGGACGTCGAAGAGCTGATCTGTGCTCGTGCCTCAGGCTCGGGGCAGCCGACACGCACTTCCCCAAGATATTTCAGCTCGAGCGCCGATGCGTCCAGGCTGGCGTGCAGCGGCACACACACCCGCACATCGACCCCGCGCCGGCGCAGCGCCGCCGGCAGCTCAGCGCTGACGTCGGCCAGGCCCCCGACCTTGGCCAGCGGGGCCAATTCGGCTGTCAGAAACAGCACTTTCATTCCACGAACCAGGCGGCGTCGAGGTCCGGAAACAGGTTGTCCTGCTCGAAGATCCGCTGGATGGCGCCAGGCTCCGCAGGCGGGGCGCCGGGCGCGCCCAGGACCTGATACATGCGCTGGCGGTGCATCCGGAATTGCTCAGCGGCATAGTCGGCTGCCTGCCCGGTGGAAATCAGAAATGGCCAATCGGAGGCCTGCATCAACATGAGCTCGCGAGCCGCCTGGTTGAGGCGGTGCTTGTCCGGGGACGCCAGCCCGCCTGACCGGATTTTGGCGTCCAAAGCCTCTTCGGCGGCCTCGATTTCCGGCCAGATCCAGGCGTTGGAGTTGTTCCGCCATACCCCGTGCCCGCCGCCGGCACCCCACGAGCCTTCCGGCACCCGCACCGAGCGCCGCGGCGGATGGCGCCGGGCGGCTTCGCCGGCGGTCATCAGCTGAATCCCGGGAGCCGACGCGCCGGCGCGGAGGACCGCCTCGAGCCAGTCCACGCCCTCCCGCCACCAATGCCCGAACAGCTCGGTGTCGTAGGCTGACACCAGAATGGGCGTCCCGCCGCCCGCCTCCGCCGCATGCCGCAGCTGCTCCGCCGCCAGATGAACGAAGTGGCGCGCATGGGCCGAAACACGGCCCGCGGCGCGTTCGGGTTCGTAACGCTGCTTGTGGTCCAAATCCAGTTCGTGGCCCGTGACCCGCCAATAGCGCAATCCGGACCCCTCATGACGTTTGTGGAACTCCTGGTAGAAAGCATCTCCCGGATAACCGTGGGCGCCTGACCATACCTGGCTGCCGGTTCGATGGTCCCGCCCCAGGACCGCTACCTGGGAGCCTCTGACCCAATAAGGATGGTGCGAGGAGCGCAGCCTGGCGCGCCGGGCTTTGGGTTCGGCCGCCGGGGCAGCCGCTCGCGCCGCCTGGTAGATGGCGATGATGGCGTCGTCGGCCACGCTCTCGGGCCTGCCCCCGGTGACCATGAAGGTCTCGGCGAAGAACAAGCTCAGGCCCAGCGGTTCGAGCAGCGCCTCCAGGCCGGGCCGCTGGCCGCCGCCGCGGCGCGACACCGCCGGCCGGTAGGCACACTCCGGAAGCCAAATCGTGGTCGGAAAATGCCCGAAATGGCGCCGGTGGGTGTGACGCGCTGTCTCAAGCTGCAGGCGGATGGACGCATCCCGGCTGAGCAGCGGCAGGTAGGCATGCGTGGCGGCGCTGGTGGCGATCTCAATCACCCCGGCGTCTTCCAGGCGCGCCAGCGTGCCGACCAGGTTCCCCCCAAGCCGGCCGGCATACAGCCTGCGGATTCCCCGATAGAAGGCCGTGTGACGCTGGGCAAGCGCTTGCATATTGGGCCGCCCGCTGCGTTCGAAGAACTGCCGGTCCGACTCGGCCCGGGAAAGCTGGTCGCTGAGATAGGCTTCGAAATGCGACTGGAGCAGGGGGTCGGCGAGCTGCTCCAACAACACCGGGGTGACGGACAGGGTGAGATGGACCGGCAGGTGTTCTTCGTGAAGCCGGAACAAACAGTCCAACACCGGGATGTAGCACTCGGCCATGGCCTCGAACAGCCAGACCTCCCCGTGCGGCCAGACCCCGGCTTCGCGGACAAACGGGATGTGGCTGTGCAGTACGAAGCTTAGCGCACCTGGTTGATCGGTCATGGCGTTCGTGTGGCGGGGCCTGTGGGCCCGTGCCCGGAGGGCCGCGCCAGGCAAGCCCGGCTGGCCGACCGGACGGGCCATGGATGGCAGCGGTCTACTTGCCGAGCTTCTGTCGCAGCGACTCGGTCAGCGCCGGAACCACCTGATACAGGTCGCCCACCACGCCAAACCGGGCCAGCTTGAAAATCGGCGCATCTTTGTCGGTGTTGATGGCGACGATAGTCTTGGCGGTGCGCATCCCGGCCAGATGCTGGATGGCACCGGAAATGCCACAGGCGATGTACAGATCGGGCGAAACCACCTTCCCCGTCTGTCCGACCTGATGCGAGTAAGGGATGTAGCCGGCGTCCACCGCCGCACGGCTGGCTCCGACCGCCCCGCCCAAGACCTTCGCCAGGGCGGAGACCAGGGCAAAGCCCTGATGGGCACGCCAGATTTCGATCTCTTTCTCGCCGCTGACCTCCGCGGGAGGCTGCAGGGACGGGTTGTTGGACACCCCCCTCCCCCCGGAGACGATCACGGCCGCGTCCGTCAGACTGACGCCGGCTTCGCTCACCTTGTATTCCATCACCTGGCTGAGTGCCTTGATTTCTCCGACCTCGAGAGCGGATGGGGCGCCTGCGGAGCTGGCCGGTTCGGGCATGGCGAAGGTGCGGCTGCGCAGTGTGACCAGCGCCGGCCCATCACCGACTTGTACCACTTCGCACAGCAGTTTGCCGGCATAGATTGGGCGGGTGGCCGTGAGTTTCCCGTCGCGGACCTGCAGGGCGGTGACATCAGCGATGACGCCGGTATCCAGATCAGCCGACAACATCCCGGCCAGATCTCGGGTCCTGCCCGAGTCCGGGAAGAGGACGACGGCGGCGTCATTGAGCATGTCTTTCAGGATGGAAGCGTAGACTTCGACCCGGAAATCCTTCAGATCGGGATGGCTGGCGTGGGAGGCCGAAGACGCGCCGAAACCGAGCGCCTGAGTGGCCAGCGACTTAACTTCCTGACCGAGCACGATGGCCTCGATCTCCCCACCCAGATCCTGCTGGAGAGCGCGCGCTGCGCCGATGGCCTCCCATGAACCCTGGAGGGGTGTTCCCTGGAAATGGTCGATGTAGACGACGATGCGGCCGGTCATCAGATCACCTTCTCTTCCAGGAGCCGGCCGGCCAGCCGGGCCGCGGCTTCGGACGGCGTGGCTCCTTCGACCATTTCGCACTTGGTCTGCTCTCGAGTTACCGGCATCAGAGCCGGCCAGGCCACTTTGGGCGCCGGCGGGGAATCCAGCCCGAGCTCGGCCATGCCCCACACCGGGATCTCGGCCTTGGAGGCCTTGCGAATGCCCATGAACGACGGGTAGCGCGGCTCGTTGATTTCTTTGACCACGCTGACCACGGCCGGCAGGGAGGCCTTGACGACCTCGCGGCCTTCCGGCAACAACCGCTCGACCGTGATGACAGGGCCCGACGGATCGAGGGCGCTGATTGAGGCCACCAGGCTGAGCAGTGGCCAACCCAACAAACGGGCCGTCTGCGCAAACGTCACGCCGGTGGCGCTGTCTACACTGGATTTTCCGAAGAAGACCAGCTGAATCGACTCCATCCTGCCTGCCGCCGCCGCCAGGATGCGCGCCGTCCCCAGCGTGTCGATGGCTTCCACACCCGTCTCCTGGATGAGCACCGCCTCGTCACAGCCCATGGCCAGCGCTTGCTTGAGGGCCCTCCCGGGCCGAGTCCGGCCCAAGACTCACGGCGGTGACTTTTCCCCCATGCGCCTCTTTGGTGCGCAGGGCTTCTTCGACGGCAAACTCGTCCCAGGGATTGAGCACCAGCGGCGCGTCTCCCCAGGACACTTTGCCGGCCTCGACCGTCACCGTTGCGGCCGTGTCAGGCGTCTGTTTGACGCAGACGACGATGTTCAAGGCTCGCCTCCTCGATTGAGGTCAATTTGTGAAAGAATTCACAAGTCGGTCAGGTCTCACGCCGGCTGTGCCGCTTCCGGTTCCGCCTGCCACGCCTCGGCGTCATAGGCCGGGAGCTCACAGCGCAGATCGGCGTCGGTACGCATCCCCAGGGCATAACCGGCCTGCATCAAGGTGTGAATCTCGCTTGTCCCCTCGTAGATGACCGCCCCCTTGGAATTTCGCAGGTAGCGTTCGACGTCGAATTCGGCACTGAACCCGTAGGCCCCATGGACCTGTACGGCTTCGGAGGCCGGCCTGGAAGGATGCGTCGGTGGCGTACCACTTGGCCAGCGACGTCTCACGCGTGTTGCGGAGCCCGCGGTTTTTCATCCAGCCGGCGCGGAGATACAGCAGGCGTGCGGCTTCGTAGTCCTGCGACATGCGGGCGATTTTCTGTTGGACCAACTGGTAGTGGGCGATGGTTTTGCCAAAGGCCGAGCGGTCGTTGGCGTACTGCACGCTGGCCTCAAGGCAGGCGCGAATCAGACCGGTTGCGCCGGCGGCGACGGTGTAGCGCCCGTTGTCCAGGCACGCCATGGCGATTTTGAAGCCTTCGCCTTCTTCGCCGATCCGGTTGGCGGCCGGGATGCGCACGTTTTGACAATTCACCCACCCCGTCGAGCCGGCGCGCACGCCGAGCTTGTCGTGGATATCGCCCGCAGTCACTCCCTGGCGCTCCGCCTCGACCACGAATGCCGTCAGGGACGCGTGTCGGTCTTGCGACTCGGGGTCGGTGATGGCGACCCACAGGAAGTGGTCGGCCTTGGTCGCCAGCGAAATCCACATCTTTTCGCCGTTCAAGATGTAGTCGTCGCCGTCGCGCCTGGCGGTCGACTGCATACCGGCCACGTCTGAGCCGGCGGCCGGCTCGGTCAATCCGAAAGCCGCGATCTTGGTGCCGCGAGCCTGGGGGACAAGAAAACGCTGCTTCTGGTCTTCGGTTCCCCATTGAAGCAGCGCCATGCTGTTCAGTCCCATGTGGACGGACATGACCACCCGCAAGGTCGTATCCACCGCCTCGAGCTCCTCACACGCCAGCCCGAGGGAGATGTAGTCCATACCCTGGCCGCCATAACGGACCGGAATGCAGATCCCCAGGATTCCGAGCTCCCCCATACGGGGCAGGACGGCGGATCCATCTGCTGCTTGATGTCCCATTCCTTGATGGTCGGCCGGACCTCTTTTTGGGCGAAGTCGCGCACCATCTTGCGGACCATTTCGTGTTCTTCGGTGAGCGCGAAATCCATAACTGCCTCCGAGGGCGGACGCCCCATTATAACCCTGGCGTTTCTGGCTCATGTTCGCCCGGCAAGGCCGGCCCGCATCAGAGGCGGGGCTATAATCCGGGCCATGTTAAGCATCCCGCCGGCGGCATCCGCCAGCTGGGGCACTTGAGAACCCGGGCGCTGCTCCTCGGAATGACGTGCGTCGGCTTGCTGGCCGTCTGGCCGTCGCCCAAGACGGGTTGGGTCACCGACCAGGCATTCCTGGCCCGGGGGGCCCTGGTCGCCGGTCGGCCTCGAGACGCGCTCCAGGCTCTGACTCCCATTCTCACTCTGGATGTTGGGGACGGTCAAGTCCGCATGGCGGCCGCGGACGCCTACCTCGCATCCGGCGATCCAGCCGCAGCCCTGGCCGTCCTCGACGGCGCGCCGCGGTCGGACTCGGACCAGGGCCGTTGCCTGCAAGCCCGCTCGATCGTGGCCTCCGGCGCGCCGGTGTCCGAGGCGCTCATGGACCAGATGGCGGGGGCATGCCCGACACAGGCCCAGGCTTGGCCGTCGATCATCAGCCGCTTTCTCGCCGCAGGCGATGTGGGGGCGGCCGCCTCGGCGGCACACAGATGGGCCGCGCTCCAACCGGCCGAGCCATCGGCGCAGCTGAATCTCGGGATCGTCACCGCGCTGGTCGATCCGGCCCGGGCCCTCAGTCCACTCCAGGCTGCCCTGGCATTGTCAGCCGCGCCGCCTCCACTGGCGGCGGAACTGGCCCAGGCCATCGAAGATGCCCTGCCCAGCCAGGATCGAGCTTTCGAACTGGCTCAGGTCGGGCAGGCCCTGGCGCGCGCCGATCGTTGGGATTTGGCCGCCCTGGCGTTGACCCAGGCCATCATCCTCGAGCCCGAGTACATTGAAGCTCTCGCCTACCGCGGCCTGGCACTTGACCAGATTGGACAGAATGGCCTGTCGGACATGGAGCGCGCCCGCACTGCCGTCCCCGAAGCCTTGCTTCCCCACCTGTTTCTGGCTCAACACTGGCTCCTGCAACGCGACCCCGACCAGGCTGTCGCCGAGCTGCAGAAGGCCGACACCATCGAGCCGGACAACCCGGCCGTCGACGTCCAGTTGGGGCAGGCGCTGGCCATGTCGGGGGATCTGCAGTCCGCTCTGGCCGCATACAGCCAGGCTGCCAGCCTGAACTCGGGGTCGTTCGAATTCCAGGCCCTGCTGGCCGGCTTCAGCTTGGATCACGAGATGGACGTGGCCGGAACGGGTCTCCCCGCCGCTCGCCGTGCAGCCTTGAATGAGCCGGCCAACCCCCTGGCTCTCGATCAGCTCGGATTCGCGTATTACCTGACCGGCAATCCCGAGATGGCCGAGCACCTGCTGGTTATGGCCCTTCAACTCGAGCCGTCCGATGCGCCCTCGAATTACCATCTCGGACTGGCCCGACTGGCTCTGGGGACCGAGGATTTGGCCACCCAGTCGCTTCGGCAGGCTGCCGCCCTTGACCCGGGTGGCCGCTACGCGCTCCTGGCGACGCGCGCGCTGGCGCGCCTGGCACCATGAGACTGTCCAGGACGGCCGGCTGGATCGCGGTGTTCGCCGTGGGCGGCTTTCTGGCCGCCTGCCAATCATCCCCTCCTGTGGCCGCCGCCGGCCAGGTCTTGTTCCAGGACGATTTTTCCAGGAGCTTCAGCGGTTGGGACCGCTATCGAGGAAGCGCCTATCGGGTCGACTACGAAGGCGGCAGTTATCACATCCGGGTCGAATTGCCCAACGCCGACGCTGTCAGCAACCCGGGTCTCGACTTTGGAGACGTGCGGCTTCAGGTCGAAGCTTCACGCGCCGAGGGGCCCGACAACAACCTGTTTGGTCTGATATGCCGCTATCAGGATCCGGGCGATTTCTACTTCTTCGCCGTCTCAAGCGACGGCTACGCCGGCATCGGCGTCTCCAAGGATGGTCGCCGTCATCTGCTCAGCCACGAGACACTGCTGCCCGCGGCCCAGGTGCTTGGCGGGACGTCCGCGAATGTTCTACGGGCGGACTGCATTGGCTATCAACTGCAGTTATACGTGAACGGCAGCCTGGTCAGCCAGGCGCAGGCGGCCGAATGGCCGGAAGGCGATGTGGGGCTCATGGTCGGCAGCTACGAACAGGGCGGCGTGGAAATCGTGTTCGACAATTTCTCGGTAACCGAGCCATGATCTGCGAGACACTTCGGGGGTTGCCGAAACCTGGCCCAGAGCCGTTCCGATCATCAATTGGTGGCTATGCGAAAATAGTGGAGGGGCGGGATATGATAGAATCTGGACCCAATGAGCCGTCCCGTCTGAACAACGGCCGATGACCCCCGCGATCTCGAACCCGGACAGCCTGCGTCCAATTCTTGCACCTGCCAAGGGACGGGACCGTCTGCCTCAGGCGCACAGCCGAATGGACCGCCAACCTGCTGCGCCGCCACGGGGCTTGAACACACACCCCGGCCCGCACATGGCCGTCTTAGGGGAGGATGGTTGAGGTTATGCCGACCAAAGCCGAATTAGAGGCCGATCTCAAACTAGCCATGCGCGGCAGCCAGCGCTTGCGCGTGGCCACGCTCCGCATGGCCCTGGCGGGCGTTAAGCTGGCTGAGGTCGACCTGCTCCGGCCGTTGAGCGATACGGAGATGATGGGGGTCCTGCAGCGCGAGGTCAGCTCGCGCCGAGAGACTATCGAGGATGCTCGCAAGGCCCAACGCCAGGATTTGATCGAGCAGGCTCAGGCAGAAATCGACATTCTGGCGCACTACCTGCCCGAGCCTCTCAGCCCAACCGATCTGGAGGACCTGGCCAAGACTGTGATCAACGAAGTGGGCGCCGCCGACATGCAGGCTATGGGCAAGGTCATGGGTGCCCTGAAACCCCGCCTGGAAGGTCGCGCCGACAGCAAACAAGCCGCCCAGGTGGTTCGGAAACTTCTGGGCGGCGAGTGAAAGACGAGATGGAACAAGGGCCCGACTTCCGCCCCTCGGCGCTCAAACGGCTGAGCTCCGCCTGGCACTCCATCGAGCTCTGGCTGATCTTCATTGTCGGTCTGATCGGCATGACCGCCGCCGTGTCCATCCCCATCGCGCAGCGCCAATCGACCTTTGGGCTCAGCGTCGGCGACGTCTCACCCCAAGACATTCTGGCTCCGTATGCGCTTTCATTCAATAGTGAAACGCTCACCGCGCAGGCCCGCCTCGCGGCTGCCAACGCCGTGGCCCCCATCTACCGTCCACCCGACAGCCAATCAGCCCGGACGCAGCTGGATACGCTCAGATCAAGCCTTGAGTACCTCGACGCCGTGCGCGACGACGAGCACGCCACGACCGACCAGAAGTTGGCCGATCTGGCTGCGCTGAGCGGGATCCAAATCCAGGGGGACACGGCTGAGGCCATCCTCGACCTGCCTGAGGGCGCGCTGGAAGGCCGTCAAGAGCGAAGCCATTTCTGTCTTGGAACAGGTGATGCGCACAGAGATCCGCCCCGAGCGGCTGGAGCAGGTCCGTCGAACCTTGCCGGCCCTGGTGAGCATCACGCTGCCCCAGGATCAGGCCGATCTGGTCGTGCGCCTGGTCTCCGCCTTCGTTGCCCCGAACGCCAGCCTAGACCAACCCGCCACTCAATCCGCCCGCGATCAAGCCGCCCAAGCTGTCCAACCGGTGATCAAAAGCTACGCCGCCGGCGAGACCGTCGTCAGCCGGGGGCAGATCGTCACTCCCATCCAGCTCGAAGCGCTAGAGGCCTACGATCTCCTTAAGCCCCCCGAACCCTGGCGGGATATCGCCCTGCGCGGTCTGTTGGTGGCGGCTCTGGCCATCAGCCTCGTGCTGTATGCCTTCCGGGTGCACCCCGAGCAGATCCGCAGCGTACGCATGGCCTCGACGGTGACCATCCTGGCAGTGGTCTTCACGCTCGGCTTGCAGGTCATGGTGCCCGAGCGCACCGTTATGCCCTACCTGTTCCCCGCGGCGACATTCCCGATGCTGCTGGCGGTGCTGTTCGGGCCGGGGATGGGTGTGATGGCCTCGATTGTCAGCGGCGCCATCGCCGGTTATCTGGGCGCTCGCGGGATTGAGCTGGGACTGTACGTGGCCCTGAGCGGCATCATGGGCGCGCTGATGATCGGCCAGGCCGAGCGACTGAGCGCCTTCTTCTGGTCCGGGCTCAGCGCGGCTATGGCCGCCGTGACCATCATTGTGGTCTTCCGCCTGGCCGATCCGGCTACCGATATGGTTGGAAAGGCCTCCCTGATGGGGGCGGCACTGCTCAATGGCTTCATTTCGGCCAGCCTGGCCTTCGGCCTGCTGTTGCTTGTGGGCAATGTCGTGGGGATCACAACCAATATCCAGTTGATCGAGTTATCGCGCCCCGATCACCCCCTGCTCCAGTTCATCCTGACCAATGCACCCGGCACCTACCAGCACAGCCTGCAGGTGGCCAATCTGGCGGAACAGGCGGCGCGGGCCATCGGCGCTAATCCGCTCTTGACGCGCGTCGGCGCGCTGTACCATGACGCTGGCAAAGCCCTTCGGCCCCAATTCTTTATCGAGAATCAAGTATCCGGGCAGAATATCCACCAACAGCTCGACCCGGCCACGAGCGCCGGCATCATCCTGGCGCATGTCCGCGATGGCCTCGATTTGGCCCGCAAATACCGCCTTCCGCCCCAGATTCAGGCTTTCATCCCCGAGCACCATGGGAGGATGGAAGCCGGTTTCCAGTACCAGGCCGCGGTCGAAGCCGCCAGCGGGGACGCTTCAAAGGTCGATCGAAAGTCGTTCACCTACGAGGGCCCGCGTCCGCGATCCAAAGAGACGGCCCTGCTGATGTTGGCCGATGGCGTTGAGGCCAAAGCCCGCGCCGAAGCCCCTGACGATGACGCCGAGATTGAGGAACTCGTCAATTGGGTCATCCAAAACCGCTTGACGACCGGCCAGCTCGACCGCACCAATCTCACCTTGAAGGATCTGGACGCCATTCGGCGCTCGTTTACGAGCACGCTCAAAGGCATCTATCATCCGCGCATTCGCTACCCTGACGTTGGCGAGCCCTCCGAACCGGCCGAGGCAGCCGGGCCGGCGGATGAGCCCAGCCGCCCCAAGAAGGCTGAACTGGCCGCCTCGCGAACGGAACCCCAATCGGACTCTTCATGACGCACCGCGTGGAGGTCGTTTCAGACCCAAGCGATAAAGCCCTGGTCGAAGGGCTCCGCCGGGCGGGATTGGCCTGTCTGGCGTACGAAGACGCACCTGACGGGGGCCTGACCATTGTGCTGGCCGACGAAGCCTCCGCCAGGGAGCTCAACCGGCGGTTCAGAGACCTGGATGAGTCCACGGATGTCTTGTCCTTCAGCGACGGGACACTTCAACCCGAGGTTGGCGGGACCTATTTTGGCGACGTCGTGATTTGCCTGGCGCTGGCCGAGCGGCAGGCCCTTGCCGCACACCATCCACTTGACTCCGAATTGGCTCTGCTGGCGGTGCATGGGATCCTTCACCTGTTGGGGTACGATCACGGCGTGGAGGCTGAGAAACACACCATGTGGGCCTCCCAATCGGCGATATTGAAACAACTCGGGCTGAGGGTTGAGGTTCCCAATTGAATCCGGAGAGTCCCAAACGATCGAGCGGTCGAGCCGAGTCCTTCCGCCATGCCTTTACCGGCTGGTGGCATGTCTTGCGAACCCAGCCCAACGCCTGGATCCACGCCGCGGTCAGCCTGGCCGTGGTGGCCCTGGGGCTTTGGCTGAGGCTGGGTCGCTACGATTGGGCGCTCCTGTTGATCGCCATCGTAGTGGTCTGGTTGGCGGAGTATCTGAACACGGCCCTGGAGGCGGTGGTCGACCTGGCCAGTCCGCACGCCCACCCGCTCGCCAGGGTTGGGAAGGATGTGGGCGCGGCGGCCGTGCTTATCTCGGCCGGCGCCGCCGTTTTGATCGGACTGCTGATACTTGGTCCGCCCCTGCTCCAGCGTCTGTTCGGCTGATGCCGGCGCCAGGCCGCCCTCGACAGGCTTCGTTGCAGCGCCTGTGCAACTGTGCGATAATCCGCGCGCAGGGTCATTTCATCTTCCACGCCAGCAAGGCAGGTAACCCGGTACCATGAGCGCCGAGCGCAGTCTGGACCAAACCGGCATCCTTAAAGCGGCCACGGCCACGTTTGACTATGGCAACCCGGCCGCGGCGCTCAGCAGCGTCCTCCAGTTGACGGTTGAGCTTTCCGGCGCGGACCGGGCTGCCCTGTATGAATCGGACGAAAGCGAAGGCGGTTTCAGCCCGCGCTTCGCCCACGGCACACCCTTGGGCGACCTGGGCAGGATCTCATCCAGCACCGATCTGGGGGTCATTCGCACGGCGCTTCGCAATCAGAAACCGTCTGCCTCCACGGGCGGTCAAGCCTCCCTGGGTCTGCCGCTCGCTCCGGGGTTCATCGCCTGTGCGCCGTGTATCTCGGGCGGGCAGACGATTGGACTGCTGTTCGTCGGTCGCAATGACGGACAGGCGTTCGACGATGAGTTGGCCACCCTGGATATTCTGGCCACCCGCTCGGCCGAGATCCTCACCTACGCCCGGCAATCCGCCAGCCAGAGCTACCTGTTCCACAAACTCTCCCTCCTGTACCAGGCGAGCCATTCCATCACCAGCACGCGCGACAAGCAGGAGAGCATCCGCCAGATGGCGGCTCATCTGCTCAAGGCAACCTCCGCCGACACTTGCGAAGTGCTGGTGAATGAAGGCACGAACGGGCAGACGACGCGCTTCCGCCAGGAGATCAACAAGTCGGTCCAGCACACAGTCGTCTCGCTGGTCTCCGATAGCATGCCGGACTACCCCGCGCACCGCGCTGTGCTGAAGGACCTCAAACCGGCGCTCCTGAGCGTGATGCCGCCGACAGGCAGCGCCAAGGACATGGCCATGCTCCAAAGCGAGGGGATTTCGGCGGCGGCCGTGTTCCCGCTGGCCACTCGCCAGCAAGCCATGGGACTGGTGCGCCTGCTGTACAACAAGCCCGGGCGCCAAATTAACGAACAGGAGCTCGAGCTGGCACAAGCCATCATCAACATCGGAGTGATCGGACTCGAAGACGCCATCCACCTTGAGTCGTCTGAGGCCCGCGCCAGCCAGCTCCAGCTGCTCAACGAGATCGGGCGCGAGATGACCTCGAGTCTCGATCTGGACGCTTCGCTGGAAAACGCTATGCGCAACGCTCAGCGGATGCTCCAAGCCGAAGCCTGCGTGCTGTTCCTGCTCGACGAGGCAGGAGAAAAGCTCAATCTCAAGGCCAGCGGCGGACGCCAGTTCCGGGTGAAGGATGTCGCCATCCGGCTGGAAGAGGGCATCGCCGGATGGGTGGCCCGCAACCATCGGCCGTTGATCGTCAACGACGTGCGCACCAACCCGCTGTATCACAGCGCTATCGACGCTCAAACCGGGTTGCTGACCACCTGCGTGTTGTGCGTTCCGCTTGAGTCCCGCGGAGAGGTCATGGGGGTCATCGAGGCCATCAACCATCCGCGCGGCGCCTTCAACGAAAACGACCAGCAGATGCTGTCGTCCGTGTCGGCCTGGGCCTCGATCGCGCTGGACAACGCCAACCTGTTCCAACAGGTGGCCGAGGAGCGCAGCCGGCTCGAAAACACGCTTGTGGAAACCGCCGACGCGGTGGCGCTGACGGATCGGGGCGGCCGAATCATCCTGATCAACAAGGCCGCCGCCCAGTTGTTCCGGATCAATGCCGAGCTGGCGGCTGGGCGACCCGCCGCCGAAATCTTCCGCGATCACCCATTGGGCGAACTCTTGATGGACGAGGACGCCAAGCTGCCGGTGACTCTCGACATCACAACCCCGACGGAACGCGTGCTCTTCACAACCATCAGCGAAATCCCCGATGTGGGCCGGGTGGCCGTGATGACGGACATCACCGCCCTGAAGCAGATTGACCGTATGCGGTCACAGCTCCTGGGCACCGCCGCTCACGACCTGAAAAACCCGCTCAACGCTATCCGGCTGGGCGCCGACCTGCTCAATGACGCCCCGCTGAGCGACCAGCAGCGCAAAGCCCTGAACATGATGCAGCGCGCCACCGACAGTATGACCAACCTGATCACCGGCTTGCTCGAGACCATCCGGCTTGAGTCATCCACGCATCTCACGCTCTCCCCGGTGCAGATCAATGATTTGATCCGCAGGGCTATCGAGGATCTGCGCCCGCTCTCCGAGGCCAGGAAGCATGTAATTCGCTATGAACCGCCGGAGGATGCCATCCTGGTCATGGCCGACCCGAGCCGTTTGAATTCGGTGATGACCAATCTGCTCAGCAACGCCATTAAGTTCACCCCGGCAAGCGGCCAGATTCGTATCCAATCCAAAGCCGATGACGACCAGGTGCTGGTGAGCGTGACCGATGACGGTCCCGGGATTGCCCCGGATGAAATCCCGCGCATTTTTGAGCACTTCTTCCGTGGCCGTGTCGCTGTACAGGATCCCAACAACCCCGTCGAGGGTACCGGCCTGGGTTTGGCCTTGGCCAAAACAGTCGTGGAACAACACGGCGGGAGAATCTGGGTCACCAGCGAAGAAGGCAAAGGAACCACATTCTTCTTCACCCTGCCGCGGGAGGCTGTGCCGAAGACCGGGTCGCTCAAGAAAGACAAAGACCGGGAGGCCTAACGGCTGCTGCCTCTCCCGACCCGGCGAAGGGCCAGGCTATCTCTCCCCGGCTGCCCCGCCAACGTCCTCCGACATGCGACGTCACGATTGTTCACCGCCATGGGGCAGCGTTGGTCCGTCCCGATGGAGCCCGATGCGCAGGCTCTGGGACACCAAACAGGGGTGCGAAAGGGTCGACCTGACTTGATCGCCCTCGAGGAGACCTGCCTTGGCCAAACCTGATTTTATCTTTGGGACCGTTGGCAACCCTGGCTCGACGCCGCCCAAGCCGGGAGGCACGGTCGGGGCCATCGCGCACCTGGCGTCGCAGGGTTTGATGGCGCTGGAGATCGGCTGGGTACGATCGGTGCGCGTTTCAGAAAGGACTTGCCTCGAGATCAAGGCTGCGGCCGAACAGGCCGGTGTCCAACTGAGCGTCCACGCGCCCTACTACATCAACCTCAACGCCGATGATGAGGAGTGGCCGAAGAGCCGCGGCCGGCTGATGGACGTGGCGCGGGCAGGCTTTCTGGCGGGTGCCACGGATATCATTTTCCACCCGGGATCCTACTTCCAAAGGCCCCCGAATGAGGTACTCGAGGTGGCCATTCCCAGGTTGAGCGGGTGCATCGAAGAGCTGCGATCCGAAGGAAACAGCGTGCGCTTGCGCCCGGAGACCATGGGGAAGAGCGCCATGCTCGGATCCTTGGAAGACACACTGGCTATGGCTCAGGCCATCGAAGGCGTAGAACCGTGTTTGGATTTTGCACATTTACACGCCCGTACGGGGGATGGCAGCATGAACAGCCTGCCCGAGTGGAAGGCGGCTTTGAAGGCCTACAAATCCGCCTTGGGGCAGAAAGCCCTTTCGCGCCTGCATTGTCACCTATCGGGCATCGAGTATGGGGAGAAGGGGGAGCGCAATCATTTGATGATTGAGCGCTCGGATTTCAACCTTCAAGCTTTGCTCGAGGCCCTTCAGTCGTTCAACTGTCGTGGGCGCATTGTGTGCGAAAGCCCGGAGATGGACAAGGACGCCCAGGCGATCAAGGCGGCTTGGGAACGGTTGACAAGCCCCCCCAAGTGAACCCAAAGGGACAACGCCTGGCGCTCCAACGTCTGCATCACAGGCTGTCCGGGTGCCGGCTGTGCCTCGACAACGGGCACAGCATTACACCCGGGGCCGTCTTTTCGGGCAAGCTCGGCGCGCAGGTCATGGTCATCGGACAGGCGCCGGGCGTCACCGAGGTCGAGGCGCAGCGTCCCTTCAACGCCGGCAGCGGCTCTCGGCTTTTCGAATGGCTGGGGAGCGCCGGATTCGATGAGGCGGAGTTCCGGCGGTCCCAGTACATGACTTCGGTGACCAAATGCTTTCCGGGCAAGGCCCGCAGCGGCGGCGGCGACCGGGCGCCCAGCCCAGCCGAGCAGGCGCTCTGCCGCCCCTACTTGGATGCCGAGTTGGCGCTCATCAGCCCTCGATTGATCCTGCCGGTGGGGCGGCTGGCGATCAGTCTCTTCTTCCCACCCGACCGGTCTCTGGCAGACATAATCGGAACCCAGGAGCTCATTGCCGGAGGCTGGGTTGTGCCGCTTCCCCACCCCTCCGGCGCCAGCCGTTGGCATCAGATCCCCGCCAATCGCGACAGGATCGCGAAGGCCATACGATTGATTGGCGGACACCGCCTCGAGCTTGGACTGTAGTCCCCTCGGCTCAACTGGCTCCCTATCCGAGGTTCGGGAACTCCATTTCTTCCTGTCCAGCCAGCTTGTCGTGAATTCGCCCGACCACAGCCTCTAGGTGCTTTGGACGGTGGACGAAGTCCAGATCGTCGCTTCTCAGCGTCAGGACGGGGCACACGTCAAAGCTCTCCAACCAGCGGTCGTAGAAACTCTCGAGGAGTTCCAGGTACTCGGCCGTGATGCCCACCTCCATTTCGCGGCCGCGACTCCGGATACGTTCAAGTAGGATGGCAACCGGCGCCTTCAAATAGAGCAGCAGATCCGGCGCCGGAAGGTTTGCCACCACCAGCCGAAACAGCCGGTAGTAGGTTTCAAAATCGCGTGCTTCGAGATTGCCCAACGCCAGGCTGGCGCGGGCGAATATCTCTGCGTCCTCGTAGATCGAGCGGTCGATAATCGCCGATTCGGCCCTATGGGCAATCGCCACATGCTGTTCAGCTCGATGGCCGAGGAAGAAGATCTGAAGATGAAACGACCACGAACGCATGTCGCGGTAGAAGTCAGGGAGATAAGGATTATCCACGACCGATTCGAAGGCCGTGCTCCAGCCCAGCCGGTCACCGAGCTTTTCGGTGAGAGAGGTCTTCCCGGCGCCGATGTTGCCCGCCACCAGGACAAAACGCTTGACCATCACAGCCTCTCCATCACTTTGATTCGTGGGTAGGCGTGCCGGAAGAGGGGAATCCTCCCGGGCGCGCATGGCCTCGGCGCCGATCCATTGCACCCCTTCCAGGAATTCCCCCAGGCTCCCCACAGGGTCGGGCTGGGATATCAGCCAGGCGTAATCGAGGCGAACGCCGTGCCAGCCGGTCGTGTTCTGGCGTGCGCCGGCCGGCAGTCCATCGATGGCCAGATGGTCGACTGCAGGATAGGCGGTTACGTAGAAATAGGCTTCGGGGATGCCCTCGTCACCGGTGGAAAAGCCAAAGGTCATGTTCTCGTCGGCAAAGCCTTCATCCGCGGGATCCTGGCCGGGGACAAACCTGCCCGTCAGCCAGAGCACGGCCAGATCGAAATGATGGGGCCACAATTGCGGGCCGTGGACTTCGCCTCGCAGTTTTCCGGAGAAGTGATTGAACACGGCCCCGATCCTCGACAAGGACTGCCAGTACTGCCTTCCGGCCTCCGGGTCGTAGCCCTGGCTGGTCAACTCGGCCGGCTGGGACACATCCAGCTTCGAGGCCGTGGCGCCGGCGGCTGCGACGCGCCGGACCCGATCCAGGATGTCAGTCCAACCCGCCTTTCCCAGCGGGGATCGCCAATCCGAACCCCCAGAAACAGATATCGCCACCTCGCCGGCCACCAAATCGATGGCCAGCTCAATCCGAGACGAACCGAGAACCATCGGCCCGGTGGTCAGGCCGCGCAGGCCGAGCCCCAGACTGACGTGCCCCCAGTGGCGGGCCGGCGGGGTGAGGTGTTGTCTGATCGCGCCCAGCCAACGTGCGTACGTCCACAAGACGTCTCGGGTCGGGCGCCAGCCGGCGAGGCGGAGCTCAGGCAGATCGGACTTGGCCACTGGCGCGGCTACGCCCGCTTTCCGCGCTCGGGCCGCAGGCCAGGCAGACTGGGCTTGTCCGGGTTAGAGTGCAAAGAAGGGCTCCAGGTGTTCGGTGTAGCCTTGCGGATAATATTCGCCGGTTGAAACGTCCACCTCATAGCGGCCCTGAACCTCCCCGCGCACGATCTTCATCAGGGTTTCAATCAGGCGGTCGACATCCTCATGATTGTTGTAGCACCCGAAGCTCGCCCGGACGAGGCCCGGCATCTCACTCTTGTCGCCGGCGAGCATTTGCGCTCGCCACGCCGCCGTTTCAGTGCTCGACAAGCCCAACAGATGGACCACATACGGATGAGCGCAAAAGCAGCCCGCTCGGACGCCTATGCCCCCCTCATAGCCCAAAATAGCCGCCACCTCAAAGTGCGATCGGCCCTCGAGGCTGAAGGGGATGACGCCCACCCGGCTCGGCGCGTCGTCGGGATCGGCGTCTCCATACACGCGCAAGCCGGGCACGTCAGCCAGCCGGCGCAGGGCATAGGCGACCAGATTCGCTTCGTGGTCGGCGATGGCCTGCATGCCAACCTGCTCAAGGACCTGAATGGCCGCCGCCATCGCCACGGCACCCACCACGTTGGGGCTGCCGGCTTCATCCCGATCGGGCATACCAGCCCAGACCACATTGTCCATCGTGACAACGTCGATCGTCCCCCCACCCCGATACTCCGGGGGTCCCGCCAGGAAGGTCTCCTTGGGTCCGATCAGCGCGCCAGTGCCATACGGCGCGTACATTTTGTGGGCCGAGATCGCCACAAAATCCAGGTGCTCCGGATCGTCGTCCGGGCGTATGTCGATGGCCCGGTGCGCGGCCAGCTGGGCTGCATCCACCAGAATCCGCGCCTTGTGCGCGTGAGCCTTGCGCGCAAGGCGGTGGATCGGCTGGATGAAGCCGGTCACATTGGATGCACCCGAAACGGCCACCAGGCCAATCCGCCCCGCGTACGCCTCCAGCTTGCGATCGAATTCGGCTTCGTCCAGCCGGCCGTCCGGTGTTGCCCTGATGTGGACGACTCCGGCTGCGCGCCGCCACGGCAAGTCATTCGAGTGATGTTCCATCTGGGTCGAGATGATGACCTGCCCCGGCTGGAGCGGATATCGATACGAGAGTTTGTTGATCGCCTCGGTCGTATTCTTGCCGAAGATGACCGTTTGAGTTTCCGGATTGGCCCCGACGAATGCAGCCACAATCTGATGGGCCCGATCGTAGGCCTGGGTGCTCAAGCGAGACTTGAAACCTGTGCCCCGATGGACACTGGCGTAATAAGGCATGAACCGATCAAGCGCCTCGACCACGTCCATGAGGGGCGGCGTGCTGGCGGCGTTGTCGAGATTCACATACTCGACGAGGCTTCCGTCCAGCAGGGGAACCTGCTGGTCGATGCCAAGGACCCGGCTACGAAGCCCCTCGATCATGTCAGTGGATTCGCGAATTGCCATGGGCCCCTCCCATACGGCAGACAAACGTGTTCGAAAGACAAGACCTCACCGGTGCGGAACGCGGCCGGCGCGCCGGATGACCATCATCGACATGCCGGCCACGCCTAATGGGCACGCGCCGCTTCGGTTCACGATGCAGGTTCCGCAGGCTGTGAGCGCGCCCGCAAGTCGTCGATGTGCTCTTCGTCGTGCTCGTATGTATTGGCAGCCACACGATACCAGAGCGCCAATCCATCCAGGCTCGGATGCAGATCGGTTCGCTCCATGTCCGCATCCGAAAAGTCTGCCAACCGTCTGAGCGTCTGGACGCGCACGGACGCCAGGTCGTCCATAACCTGGGCCAGCTCGCGACCGCGATCGGCTTCGGCCCACGCTCGATTGACTTCGTCCACCGCAATGGGCTCACGCACGAGCAGGCAGTCCACCGCCTTCCCCTGTTGGAGCTGCCAAAGGAGCGTGACCAACTCCCCTTCCCAATGAGCGAGGTGGGCCAGAATGTCCTTGACCGTCCAGCCGTCCCGATTTTTGACGCCGGTCAGCTGTGCGTCGTTCAGCGGCTGGATAGCCGTCATGACCGCTTGCCGAGTGGCGGTCATCCGGTCGATCATGCTCGCCTTATCCAAGGAATGCCTCTCTATTGGGTACGACCCGGCCGCCCCCATCATAGCCTCCACCGGCCTTTGGCGGAAGTCCGACACGGCAGCCGGCAAAGCTCGGCTTTGTGAAATCCTTCACAACTGGGGCCGACAAACCGGGCCGGACCCGGGTGCTATACTCGGAGCGGATCGGCCATCTCCCACGGTCGGCGACCGGAGCGGACCTTCACGATGTGGCAGGCGCAATCCAGACAACTGACTCAAAATGGGCGCAGCTTGAGGCTCGAACCATCCGAGCGTTGGATTCGTGGCCGGGCCGGCGGAGAATTGGTCGTTAACAGCCGGCGCGCCCTGTTGCTGCTGTCGAGCCAGCGCCCACCCACCTACTATTTCCCGCGTGAAGATCTGGACGGGCGGCGGCTCGAGCCGAGCCTAAAATCGGCACAATTCCCCTTGCTTGGAGAGACGACCTACTGGCATCTGGCGGTCGGCGACCGCCGATGGGAAGATGCCGCCTTCGAGCACACCCAGCCCCCGCCCGCCCTGGAGGGAACTCAAGGACCACCTGGCCTTTAAGTGGTCTTCCGTTGAGCATTGGTACGAAGAAGACGAGGAGATCTTCGTCCACCCGCGCGATCCCTTCACACGCGTGGACATCATCGCCAGCTCTCGCCAGGTCCAAATCGAGCTAGAAGGCCAGGTTTTGGCCGAATCACGCCGTCCGATGCTGCTGTTTGAGACCGGTCTCCCGACACGCTACTACCTGGAGCGTGCCGACGTGCGCGGCGAGCGGCTGCGCCCGACCGAGACGCACACCCGCTGCCCTTACAAAGGCATCGCCAGCTACTGGTCGGTGGCCGTCGGGGACCGCACGATCCCCGACCTTGTGTGGAGCTATCTGGATCCCATCCCGGAGGCGGCCAAGATCAGGGGTCTCTTGTGCTTTTTCAACGAACGCGTCGATGTATACGTGGACGGCGCGCTCCAGCCCCGACCGCTAACGGCCTGGTCATAACAACCGGCTGTAAACCGAGCCGGATCGAGTCATCTCCCCGAGGCGTTCCATTGGTGCGTGACGGTGCTGAGGGCCCGGCCTCAGGCAGTGCCCAGGATGCTGCGCGTCCACGCGCCGATCCAGAAGTACTCGAACTCATCGCCCCGGCTGCAGCGGATGGCGGCGATGGTGCCGTGGATTAGCGGGTACAGCGGCAGCAGGCTGAGCACGCAGGCAAACGGAATGCAGATCAACCCGACCAGCACCGCGGAAGACAGGCCGGTCAGCACCCAGAACCCCCCCACGACGAGCCCGCCCCCGATCCACCACACGACCTGGAAGAGCGTGGCCTGGAGGGATTGGAAGGCCACGTATCGGGAGCGATCCCGGTAGACCAGGAAGATCACCAAGGCGACCGCCGGGCCGAGGATGCCGGTCAACAGATTGATGAGCACGCTCAGGTGGGCGAACATGGCCCAGGTGTGCTCCTCGGTTGGGGTCAGAGGCGGAAGGGTGGGCTGAACGGGAGCAGACACTCTTGTCTTGGCGGGCTGGCTGGCGCGGCGGGCCATAAGATGCCTCCAGGGGGCGTGGTTGCGCAGGCTGGGTGTTGTGTGGTTTCGAGTATAAGGTGGGTTGGGCTCGGCGGCAACCGCGCCGGATAGGCCCTTGCCGGGGATCCGCCCAAATCAGGCGTCGCTACCCTGCCGGGCCGGCGGGTGGGCGGCGCCTCCACATCACCAGCCCTACCAGCAGGGCGGCTCCAACCAGCGCGCCGGCAATCCAACCGGCGGCCGAAGGTGACGAGCCCGGCGCGGGGATCACCCCGAACTGATAACTGCCGGCGGTTGTATGCCCATCGCCCGAGACCGCCGTCCACAGGACGGTGTAGTCGCCGGCGTTCAAGGCGGGGTTGACCTGAGCGACAATTCTGGGCCCGTCCACCAAGGATTCGACCCCGGGGACCGGTTGGAAGTCATGGGTGATCAACTGCACCTGGCTAGGCAGCAGGACGGGCTGATCAAAGGTGAGCACGAGCGTTGACACCGGCTGGGGAACCTGCTCCCCCGGCCCCGGGGAAGCGTCCAGGAGCTCGGCGTGGGCGGCGGCGGCAAACGTCGCTGCGCCGGCGACCAGCATAGCGACCAGACCGGCGCGAGCCAATCTCACGGACCCACCACGCCGGCCAGGACCTGCTTCAATTCTTCGGTGGATAACGGTCCACCGAGGCGCGCGGCAACTCTTCCGTCGGCGCCAATCACGAAAGTCCACGGTTCACTGGTGAGTCCCCACTCCGCCATCTCGTCTGCATAGACAAGCGGTTGAAACTGCTTGTAGACCTCGATATGGATGAAGTTGACCGTCCCCTTCCAGTCGGGCGCCACGGCCTTGACGGAATCCAGCACCGGCGCGCACATGCGGCTTGTGCAATAAGCCGGCGTGGCGAACGTGACCACAGTCGGCCGGCCGGATTGCAGGGCATCGGCCACGGTCAGCTGATAGAAGTCCGGATCGGGATGCGTGTCGCTGGAGAGCTGGCTGATATCGGGCTCGGTCTTGAGGGTGCGATTTCGACTGGCCGGCGGAGCCTGGCCAATTTGCGGCGACGAGTTCGTATCCGTCACCTGGACGGCGAATTGGCCATCCACGGGTGTGCCGTCCGGCTGTTCGAAATGTGCCACCACCACCCAGGCCCCCGCTGACGGGAACTCAGGCACGGCCACCCAGTAGGGGATGTCGTAGTCCGGGTAGCCCACAGCCGTGCCGTGCCAGGCAGACGTGGCGCTGTCCCCCCCAATGGGGTAGATGTCCACGCCGGTCGATTTCAAATCCGCAACCGGTTTGGATCCGAGGAAGACAACGAACGGCACCCGGTCTTCTCCAGTCGTGAAGCCGTCCGTCCCGACGGCGATTGCCAGACCGGATGGCGCCGCCAGCGCATTGGCGGTTGGCGTTGGCGGCGCGGCGGCCGGCGCGCAGCCCGTTAACCAGGCGCCCATCAAACCGATGGCTCCCAGACGGCCCAAGCTGATGGCGGCCTGTTCAACTCCTGAATCGTTCATGCGTGTAGCCTCACCTGCATACTTGGAGACACCGTCATTATAGGCGCCGCAGGAGAACGGCCCGGGACGCGGTCGGGCTGGCAGGGCACGTGTCGCCCTCCAGCCCGAAGGTCCCCTTCCCAAAGCGCTCTGGGCTATTGAACGGTGAAGTTGGTGTGCATACCTTCCTTGTAGTGGCCCTCGACGTTGCACATGATCACGTAGTGCCCGGCCTCGAGGTTGACCGTCAGATCCTCGCTGTTGCCAGGCTCGAGGTCTTCGACCTCATCCACGACCGTGATCTGCTCTTCATCGACGTTGCCGTCGGCGTCGACCGGCAGGGCGCCCGAATTGAGATCGGTCTTGACGACCACGAACTCGTGGGTGATGTTGTCGGTCGTGACGTTGGTCACATGGAACGATACCTGGCCAGCGGACGCGCTCGAGCGCGCCAAATCGATTTCGTACGACTTGACCTCGGCGTTGATGGCGCCTGAACCGCCGCAAGCGGCCAATGCAGGCAAGATCAGGAGCGCAATGACCGGGACGGCCAAGAGCTTACGACCTTTCGGGTGCATTCTCTTCCTCCTCCGATTTCGTGAAGACGTAACCTGGCCGGCTCGCAACGAAATCGCGAACACCGCCTCCAGGCATGGCGGCGTCCATGAGAGTATTCCACAGGCTCCCAACACCGGTCTTTAGGCCAGCCTTTGACTGACCTTAGGCCGAGCTTAGGACGGCACACAGGCGATCAGGCACGGCGGCTGCAGACAGAGGTCGCGGGCTGGCCAAACCTCCCCCTGCCGTTCAAAGACCGCCAGATCAGCCCCAGCCTCCGCCAGGCGTGCGCCGACTTCTACCACGGACGGTCCGGGAGCCGATCCAACCGGTCCTGTGGGGGGCATGCCAGTCAGCTCGACGCCCAGGCGGCGTGACAGGCTGTGGGCAAACCGGCTCGAGGCGCTATCGGCCATGTCCGACCCGCCCAGATACGCCATGCGCCGGACGCTCACCTGTCGGGGAACGACCCACAATGGAGTAGTCAGGCTGTCGAACAGCGCATTCAACATGTCGGGGGGCTCATCACCCCGGCGGCCGACAAAGGCGCCATCGCTGGTCTCGGCCTGAGCCAGGACCGAGTCAAGATCGAGCCGGGCCAGCAGGTGTGTCTCGACGGCGATGCCCGCTGCCCGCCCTCCAGTCTCGAATTCGGCCAGCCACTGGCGGGCAGACCTTTCGTCTTGCGCATCCACGCCGGCCACGCCCACGAGCCGGGACGCCAGACGGGCCGCCAGGTGGATAGCGGAGTACGCGGCTTCCCAAGATGCGGGTGTGCCTTCCAAAAGCACCAAATAGGATCTCACCGGCTTCACTCATCGCGCCGCGATCCGCGGCAAAACCTTCCGACCGCCATGGGTTTGCGGGAAGGATAGACGAACTCGCCCGGTGGGGCCTTACCTTTCGATTATCGTGACCTTCAGGCGACCTTAGATCAAGGGGACGGGAGCTCGACTTCGGCGCACACGCCGCCCTCAGGGCGATTGATGAGGCTGACGACTCCGCCGTGCGCCAAGACCAGCTGGTGCACAATTGACAACCCGAGCCCGAGCCCGGCTTTGGCGCGCTGTCCTTGCTGACCCTGGAAGAATGGCTCGAAGATGTGTTCGAGATCCTTATCGGTGAGGCCTGGCCCGCTGTCGGCCACGGCGAAAATTACCCGGCCGTGATCTTTGCGGACGCTCAGGGCGATCTGACCGCCGGCGGATGAGTACTTGATGGCATTGTCCACCAGATTACCCATGATTTGGGAAAGCCTCTTCTCATCGGCCGGCACAGCCGGGAGGCCGTCCTCAAGCTCGAGGCCAAAGCGGATGTTCTTGGCATTAGCCGCCGGCCAGAGTTGGGAGATCAACCCGCGCATGAAGGGTTCGACCGCCACCGGCCTGATTTTGAGCCGCGGGGGCTGGGCCGCCGGCCGCGCCGCCAGCGCCAGGTCTTCGACCATGTCGTCGACGCGCTGTACAGACTTGCTCATGCTCTCGAGCAGCTCTTCAGCCAGCTCCGGGTCGTTGAGCGCCCCCGAGCGCAGGCTATCGATGCCAAGTTGGAGGCCGCCCAGCGGGCGGGCCAACTCGTGGGTCACGTTCCCTACCACCGTCTCCCGCGCGCGATGTTCAGCCTCGAGTTCAACCGCCATGCGGTTGAGGTCGCGCGCCAGGTCGGATAGCTCGGCCGGGCCGTCCTCGGCCAGGCGAAGACGATAATCGCCATCGGCCACACGGGCTGCCAACGCTTGAGCGTCGGCAATGCGTCGCGTGATGCGGGTGGAGAGCCACAGGCTGCCCACCAGGCTTACGCCCGCCAGGCCCATGCCGAGCCAGAATAGCCCGGTTCGCGTCCGGCGGATGCCGGTTTCGAACTCCGCCAACGGGTCAACCAGACACAGGGCACCCAGTATTTCCCCCGAGTCGGAGCGAACGGGGACGGCGGCGAACAAATACTCATCGCGCTGCAGTGTGCCGTAGTACACCTCCCTGGCTGCCGGTTCGCCCTCCAAGGCATACCCGCCGATGGATAGGGCATCCTTGGCGACCTGGTCATCCATCAGCTCGCCCCGAAGCTGATGCAGACTCAGACGCGGCGAGACAAAGGCCAGCATCAGGTCCTTGTCGGCGCGCGCGGGAATTTCGCCTGATATCCACGGTGGCTCGCCGGGCTGCAGCCCGGTGAAGTTCAGTACGGACGACCACAACCACGCCTGAGTGCGCAGGTCGTCAAGCAGCTCGGCTTCGAGGGATTCTTCTTGTCGGATGGACAAGGCCAGAGAGAGGGAAACGCCCAGGACCACGGCGATCAGCGCATGGCTCAGTCCGAGCAGCAGCCCAAGGCGTGGACTTTTCATAGGCTAAGGCACGAACTTGTAGCCAACGCCCCTGAGGGTGAGCAGATGCCGCGGGTTGGATGAATCCGGCTCGATCTTGACCCGAAGTCCGCGAATCTGCACGTAGAGAACCTGCGGCTCACCGACAAACTCACGGCCCCAAACGCCGTCCAGCAGCTCCTCGGCCGAGAAGACACGATCCGGATGAGCCATGAACAGCCACAACAAGTCGAATTCGCGCGGAGACAGGTCCAAAGCCTGCCCCCGATAGGTGGCCCGATGGCTTTCCGGATCGAGGCTGAATGCCCCGCAGACAACGCCGTCTCCGCGCTCGGCGGGGGGCGCAGGCGTCGATCGTCGGAGCAAGGCGCGGACGTGGGCCAGGACCAGGTCCGCCCCGCAGGGTTTGGTAATGTAGTCGTCTGCGCCGGCCTCCAGGCCGACGATCTCGTCAATCTCCAACCTGCGGGCGGTTAGGAAGATCACCGGCATGGCCTGCTGGGACTTGATGGATCGGCAAAGAGCGATGCCATCTTCCTCGGGCAGGCCGATATCCAGGATGGCCAAGTCGAAACGATGGAGCCCTACCTGCTGGCGGGCTCCCCGGCTGTTGCCGGACGCGGTCACACGATAGCCCGCCTGCTCGAGCTGGAACTTCATCGACTTCCGGACGAGTGCATCGTCGTCAACAACCAGGATTCGTTCGTTCATGTCCGCTTCAGGGCCGGTCGCAGCCCACCGTTTTCATCGAGGCTTTCCCGACGCAACATGCCGGGTCTCCCCGCCTTGGAGGTCGCTGCCTGGTGGCGTAGCAGCTTGTGTCGAGCACATCCGGTCAATGGGGCCGGCAAGCAGGAGACGCCCGGTCGGCGGACCCATCTGGCTTGGCGCCGCCGACCCGAGATTCTCGTCGTGCTCACACCCTGACTTGGCCATCAAGTTGAGCGCCCAGAGTCTAACCGAAACGAGGGCAAAGACCAAGGCAGCCGAGCCGCGCGGCGGCTCGGCGGTGTTAGCGGTTCGAGCTTGTGATTTCTTTCACAAAGCGAGTTGGTGGGGAGGCCCGGGGGCCAGGTGGTCAGACCAGGCTGGCGATCGTGGCCGCGACCAAAATCACCATCAGGTAGTAATTGGAGGCCATGAAGGCGCGGCGAATCTGGTCTGGTGAGGGGGTCTTGAGCAGAGGCAGGCCAGTGGCCAGCCACCAGCCAAACGCCAGCGCACTGACGGCCGCATAGCCCCATCCGAGTCCGGGCGTCAGCGCCAGTCCCAGCCCGGCCAGCCCGGTCACCAGCGTGTGGATCAGGATCCAAATTCCGGCCGAACTGCTGGCCGTGGAGGCGCCCAGCATCGGGAAGCCCGAACGCTGGTAATCTTTTCGGTAAAGCAGCGACAGACTCCAAAAGTGCGAAGGAGTCCAGGCGAACACCAGCAGGCTGAGGATGATCACCGCCGGGTCGCGCCAGGCGCCGACAGCCGCCCCGCCCGCCATGACGGCGGCGCTGCCCGCCGCCCCTCCGAGGACGATGTTCAGAATTGTCCTCGGCTTAAGCCAGATGGTGTACACACCCACATAAATCATGGCCCCGGCCAGCAGGAAGAACGCCAGAGCCGGGTTGGAAGCCGCCAGGAGCGCCGGAGGCACCAAAACCATGGCCGCCGACAATCCCAGCACCGCCCAGGGCCTTTGAATTGCCCCCGTGACCATGGGTCGCCTGAGCGTGCGCTTCATCCGGCGGTCAATATCGCGTTCCAGCACTTGATTGATAGCCGACGCGCCGGCGGCGGCGGAAAAGCCGCTGATGATAAGGATGCCCAGATCCGCCGCCCCCGGATGTCCGCCTGCCCCGAGGAAAGCGCCCCCCAAGGCGGAGAGCAGCAGCAACCCCACCACCCGCACTTTGAAGAGCAAGCTCAACTGCCCGAGCCAGTAGCCCAACCCCGCCTGGGAATCGGTTCTGGGAACGGGATGGATCATCCCGGTCGGCTTGCCGGGGCGCAGAATCATCTCGGGGTCGTCCGCGGGCAGGAGCGATTCGGGCTGTCCCGGATAGATCTCAGACGCGGTGGCGTTGGAAGATGTGGTCAAGATATATCCTTCATTCGTCCTTGGCTTGCATGGATTTCAGGGGCCGGTGGCACAGGCGGCCCCGAGGAAGCGCCGCCAGACAAGCGGAAGTGTAACCCAGAATGGGGCCGGCGAGGCTAGAAATGGGGCATCACAGCCAGCACGACAACGATGATGGGGGTGTTGATAACCACGCCCACGATAAAGATCCAGCGCCACAGCCGGTGCCCGCCCCGCACGTCCATGAAGAACGAGGCGAGCGAGCCTGCGTTGACAACCAGCAGGCCCAGGAGGACAGCCGCCCGGGCGGTTCCCTGGAGGGCGTAGCTCACGGCCACCTCAGCCGCCACCACGAGCACGAGCCAGATGAATGCCCGATTGTAAAGCGACTGTTTGGACATCCGATTCGAATCCTGCGCCATCGGTCAGCTCCCTCAGATCAGGTAGAACAGAACGAAGATGACACCCCACACCAGGTCCACGAAGTGCCAGTAAAGCCCGAACAGCTCGAGACCTCGATGGTTCCCGGCTGTGTAAGCCCCGCGCCAGGCAGACACCAGCACAATGCCCAGCCAGATCAACCCGACCAGCACGTGCGTCCCATGCACACCGGTCACGGTGAAGAAGGGCGTGCCGAAGATGGTGTCGACGGTTGACCCCTCCGCAAACAGGCGGCTCCATTCATACGCCTGTCCCGCCAGGAAGACTGCGCCCAGGACAAAGACGATGACCAGCATCAGGCGCATCGTCCCCAGATTCCCAGCTCTGACCGCTTCCATCGCCCGCAGCAGGACATAGCTGCTCGAGAGCAGAATCAAGGTGTTGAGCGCGATCAGCGGCAGATTGATATTCGCCCGAACGGCCAAGAAGGCATCCGGCGACCGCAGCCGGAAGTAGACGTAGGCCAGGACCAGGGTGGTGAAGAACACCACTTCGCCGCCCAGGAACAGCCACATCCCTAACTTGGGATTGTCGCGTTGGGCGAGCGGGGCGGTCGTCGCATGGGCCTCAGTCATGATGGCCTGCCTCCTCCATCGAACTGGCCCGGTTCTCCCAGGCCCAGCCGACCATGGCGGCCAGCACCACCACCACCCCAATGATCGAGATAACCGAGATGCTCACCACCCCCACGGCCATGAGCAAGACACCGAACGCCAGCAAGATCGGCCAGAAGCTCGGCGACGGCAGATGGATCTCGGGATGCTCGGACGGCGGCATCTAAGCGCTCCTTTCGGCTGACCCAGCCAGGTTCAAGCTCAAACGATCCGCTCGCTCCATGGCGTGGATCCACTCGTAGTATGCGAAGGTCAACGGGATCAGATACGCAAACGTCCCTGTAAGCCACATCATGATGCCGGCCACTTGCTGATCGACCAAGGGATCGATGCCGATCTGAACCGCCGGTTGATAGAAGGGGTACAGCACTTTCGGGCTCAGGGTGAGGAGCACGGCCAGCCCGAGGCCGGGGAAGACCATCAGAATCAGATACACCAGCCGGGCTGGAAGTGATGCTTGGGGCACCCGATCTTGATCCGGCGCCAGTACCGGCCACCAGCCGATCATGCCGGCCGCCAGGAAGGTCACGTGCATCACGATGTGCACGCCCACCGACAGCAGGGCGGCATCATAGGCCGCGGGCAGGTGCCAGAATATCAGCGTGATGTTGAACACACCAAAGGCCGCCAAAGGCTGCGTGATCCATCGACCCAGCCGCGTGGCGGCCGGCAGTCTACGATCGAGGCCGCCCACCAACCATCCCGGAAGCCCGAGGATCCACAGTGGGCAAGTCACAAACAAGATCAATATGTGCTGGAACATGTGAACGGAAAGCAGGTAGGTCTCGGCCGCCCGGTCGATGGGCGACGTCAGGGCAAGAAACAGCGACAACGTCCCGAGATGAAAGGCCGCCTGGCGTCCGGCAGGGACGTGCCCCGAGCCGGGGAAGCCCGACCTGAGCGGGCCCACGGCCAAGGCGTAGGCGATTGTCACCGCGGCCAATCCGAGCAAGACGCTCGGCTCCCAGGTCCAGGGTGAGGCAAGCAGGAGCTGAAGGCTGCCGTTCATCGGGCCTCAGATCAGGTACAACGCGCCGAAGAGCACCAACCACACGCCCACGACAAAGTACCAAAACCACGCGCACAGCGTGATCGAGGTGTGCCGCTCGGCGGTGAAGTCTCCCAGCCGCGCCCGGACAAGGGTCAGGGCGAGGAAGACCATGCCGGCCAAAACATGGACGGCGTGGAACCCCATCAGGGCCAGAAACACACCCCCGAAAGCGGCATCGTCGGGCTTGAGGCCGGCCTGCGAGAAGTCGAATACCTGCCCGCTGACAAACACCAGACCGAGCACAAATGTCAGCCCCATGGCGGCTTGGGCGGACCTCATCCGCCCGGCCTCGGCGGCGGCCAACGCGCGCCACATCACCAGCGCGCTGGCGACAAACAGCAGGCTGTTCAGGCTGGGCGCCAGCAGACCGGTCGGCGTGTGCGCGGGGAGGGACCACTCAGGATGCTCGAGCCGCAGAAAGAAGTAGGCCGACAGAGCGGTGGCGAAGAAGAAAGTCTCCGACCCGATCACAGTCAGCAAACCGACCTTGGCCGTCGAGCCTGACTGGAACCGATAGGGAGTCGCCATCGAGGCCGTCATTCGGCGTGCTTCCAATCCGCCTGATCGGGATACTTCTCATCCCACAAGGGCCGCCGGCTGCGGACGGTCGGGATCTCGGCGAAGTTGTAGGCCGGGGGCGGGGATCCGGTCTTCCATTCCAGCGTGAAAGCATCCCAGGGGTCCGGCTCGTTTGTGGGCTGGCTGGCCATGGTGCGGAAGAAGTTGACCACGAAGAACAGCACCCCCAGGGCAATCGTGTAGGCCCCGATGGTTTCGACCAAGTTCCAGGTGCCCCAACCCAGGTTGTCGGCGTAGGTGTAGATGCGCCGCGGCATGCCCAACAGCCCGAGGAAGTGCATGGGCATGAAGGTCAAATTCATGCCGATGAACATCAGCCAGAACTGCCACTTACCCAGCGTTTCGCTCAGCCGCCGCCCGGACATCTTGGGGAACCAGTAGAACATGGCGGCGAACAAACCAAAGATGGCGCCGCCGAACAACACGTAGTGGATGTGTGAGACCACGTAGTAGGTATCGGTGATCTGCCAATCCACGGGCAGCACAGCCATGTGCACGCCGTCGAGGCCGCCGATCGTGAACAGGGCCACAAACCCGATGGCGAACAGCATGGGAGTCTTGAAGCTCAACTTACCGCCCCACATGGTCGCCAGCCAGGAGAAGATTTTGACGCCGGTCGGGACACCGATCAGGAAACTGTTGGCCGAGAAGAACAAGAGCGCGGCGATGGGCATGCCGGTGGCGAACATGTGGTGCGCCCAGACCGCAAAGCCCAGGATCCCGATGGCGATGCCGGAGTAAACCACGGTCATGAATCCGAACAGCGGCTTGCGTGAGAAGACCGGGATGACTTCCGAGATCAGACCCATGGCCGGCAGGATCATGATGTAGACCTCGGGGTGGCCGAAGAACCAGAACAAATGCTGCCACAAGAGCGCGCTGCCGCCGGCCGAGACGTTGTAGAAGTGGGTCCCGACATGCCGGTCGAGCAGCAACAACAGGGTGGCGGTCGTCAGCGAAGGCAGGGCGAACACCGCAATCACCGCCGTGACGAAGTTCATCCAGGCGAAAATCGGCATGCGGGTGAAGGACATCCCGGGGGCCCTGAGCTGGATGGTGGTCACCACGAAATTGATGGACCCGATGGTGGTGGCCGTGCCCAGGATGAGGATGGCCAGACCCCAGAAGTCCATGCCCTTATTGATCGAATACAGCTTCTCGGTCAACGGCGCGTAGCTGAACCATCCGGCGTCCGGCGCGCCCCCGAATACAAAGCTGCTGAACAGAAACAGGGCCCCGAAGAGGTAGAGCCAATAGGACAAGGCATTCAGCTTGGGAAAGGCCATGTCCCGGGCGCCGATGAGAAGCGGAACGAAGTAGTTTCCGAAACCGGCGCCCAGCGGCATGATGGCCAGAAAGATCATCGTCGTGCCGTGCATGGTGAAGACTTCGTTGTAGGTTGCATTGCTCAGAACGGTGCCGTTCGGCTGCGCCAGCTGGGTGCGCATCAGCAGGGCCAGGATGCCGCCGGCCACAAAGAACGCGGTGGCGGTCACCAGGTACATGATCCCGATGCGTTTGTGATCGACCGTCATGATCCAGCTTAGCAGCCCGGTGCGGGAGCCGGCGGTCGAACGCGGTATGGAAAGGGCGTCTGCCTGTGTCGTCATCGCATGCCTGCCTATTTCAACCTGGTCAAGTAGGCGACCAGATTGTCGATTTCGTCCGGGGTCAGATTGACCAGCATGTCGTTGCCGGGTTTCATCTGCTGCGTGTCCTTCAGCCAGCGCCGCAGATTGGCCTCGTTCAGGTCAAAGGTCGCCCCGGCAAAAACGCTGCGAGAGAACAGGTGCGTCAGATTGGGGCCAACTTCATCTTGCTTGGCATGGTGGTCGCCCAGGGTGTGGCAGTTGCTGCAGATCTGGTTGACGATGATGTCCTGCCCGGCCTGTTCCTGGGGTGTTTGAGGCTCATACAAGGGGGTCTGCTGTTGCTTGACCCAGGCTTGAAAATCAGCCGCCGAATTCGGCCACGGCTTTGATGCGCATGTTGGCATGGTTGGCGCCGCAGAACTCTACGCACTGTCCGTGATAGCTGCCAACGGTGTCGGCGCGCAGCCACAGGTAGTTGGTATGGCCCGGGATGGCATCGGTCTTGCCCGCCATCTGCGGCACCCAGAAGCTGTGGATGACGTCCACCGAGTCGAGGTCGATCTTGACGTTGGTGCCTACCGGAATGTGCATCTCGTTGGCTGTGGTGAAGCCCAAATCCGGGTACTCGAACTCCCACCACCATCGATGACCGATGACGTGGATGTGGACGTCGCCGGAGGCCGCCGGCGGGGCGGCGACGGCGCTGGCGGTCGAGACCGTCAGGATGAAGAGGGTCAACACGAGCAGAACGGGGATGGCGGTCCACACGATTTCCAGCCGGCTGTTACCGTAGACCTGCTTGGGTTCGCCTGAATCTCCGCTCCGCTTGCGAAAGCGAATCAGCGCGTACACTAAAAGACACTCGACGATGATGAACACGCCGAGTGCCAGGTAGAAAACCGCCATATACAAACCGGCCTCGTCACGGGCAATCGACGAGACCGGGTTCAGGAATGTGGGCGACCCTCCGCAGCTGGAAAGGCCGACCGCCAGCAGCAGGCTGGCGACCAAAGCGGTCCTGCGCTTAAGATGACGCCACATTGGGGGGACGCGTGAGGCAGTTGGACGGTCGTCCATTGACATCACCTTCCTACGTTTCTCCAGGCTCAACTGAATCACAAAAGGGTTCGCCCGGCAGGCGATTTGAGTATCGGGCTTTCTCAGGACGGTGTCCTTAGTTCGGACTGTGTTTGACCTTAGAGCAACCTTAGGGAGACTCGACCCGCAGCCGGGCCTGACTTGTGAATTCGTTCACAAATGCGTGGGTCGAGGGCGCCGGCTCAGGGCGCGAGCCTGGGCAGGAGCTCCTGCCATGTCCGCCCGCCGTCGGAGGTGATGACCAGGGCGATTTGATCGGCTTGGCGAGCAACGGCCCAGCCGTGCAAAGCGTCAACGAAGCTGAACTGGCCGTCCCAAGCAACTTGTTTGAATACGGTCCAGGTCGAGCCGCCATCGTCTGACTTGGCCAGGCTGCGCGACAGCGCCAGGCCGGTGTGTGGGTCAAAGAAGCGCAGAGCTCCCCCGGGGTATTCGGCGGCGCGCCATGTGAGGCCCGCGTCCTGGGTCTGATACACATAGCTCGCATGCGCCAGCGGCTCGGAGTCAATCACGATGCAGCCGACGCCGAGCATCCCAGCCTGC
Source organism: uncultured Chloroflexia bacterium (assembly GCA_963797485.1). Taxonomy (GTDB): domain Bacteria; phylum Chloroflexota; class Anaerolineae; order Anaerolineales; family E44-bin32; genus CAWAND01. The sequence continues at coordinate 295,517 of CAWCPF010000004.1, read as the reverse complement.
GGGCTGAACAGAACCGGGGAGCTGGGCGCACAGGCGCTTCCGGGATCGAACAGATCGGGCTGGGAGTCAGGCGCGGGCAGCGGGACCGAATCCCACGTCCGGCCCCCATCACGGGTGACGTCCAGCGCCGCCCCATCCATCACCCCGCTGCAGTCACGCGTGATCCAGCCCGTATTCGGGTCGGCAAACGCCATGTCGGTCTTGGGGCACGATTGAATTTGGTCGCTCCCGGCGTCCACCACGGCGTCCCAGGTCTGGCCCCCATCCTGCGTCCGGTACAGGCTCATGAAATCGTGCATCATCCCCGCCCCGGCATGGACCATCATCCACCCATGCTGGGAGTCGATGAAGGTCAGGTTGGAAGGAGCGAAGAATTCGAATACTTCGAGGAGTTCGAGCACCCGGCTCGGCTCCCACGTCTGGCCGCCATCGTGCGTGGCCCAGACCACCGGGCTGGGAGGGATGATGTGGAACTCGCGGTAGGCGTACACAACCCAGCCCGTGGCCGCGTCCAGGAACGCTCCGACGGCCACTTTCGGCTCCCCGGCGGCGCCTGCGGGCTCGGGCGGGGTGACCTCCCGCCATATCCGTCCCCCATCCGAGGTCACCAAGATGTGATCGTCGGCCTCTGGATTGGATGCGCCAATGGCCCAACCGACTTGAGTGTCCAGCATACGGATGGTCTCGACCGTAATGGGCGAGCCCGGCGCCAGGTGAGCGATTGGCGCCCCCGAAAGTGTGGGAGTCGGGGATGTGGGGGTGGCAGATGGGGGCGGTGAAGGCGTACGGGTGGGCGTCGCCGAAACGGTGGCCGTGGCCGGTTGAGCGGCCTCGGTCGGGCTCGGCGCCGGCGTGCTTACCTGCCGGGCGCAGCCGGCGGCCATCATGGCCGCGGCAAACCACAGACCCGCCCGGCCAAGCCTGAGTGACTCCCGGTGGGTCAATGGCCGCCGCGGCTTCCGGTCATCGCCCCTATGACAAGCCAGACGCCCTCCTAGCAAGCTCCTCGCCGGCAGGGTTAAAAGAAGAGCTCCTGAGCGGCAGCCATGCATAGGACTGTGAAACCCAGCAGGCCGGCGTTCAGCACACCCGCGGAGCGGAGTGTCTGTGAGGCTTGGGCCATCTCGGCGCCCTGCTCGGGGGTCGGGGTGCCGCCGGCCGCCTGCACCTGGCCGCCGATGGCCTGCATGCGTGCAATGGTCCGAAACTGAAGGAAGTAGCCGACGCCCAGCCCGACCAGGGCGGAAAGCCCACCCAGGCCAAGGGTCAAACCCTGGGCCGAGGTGATCCACGCCAAACGCAACCCGCCGGAAGCAATCCAATAAAGGGAAAGGCCGGCCAGGACGGTAATCACCCCTGCCCCGAGCATGGCCCGGGCGAAGCCGGCGCGCGCCAGCCCGAGCATGAATTTCCCGCCTTCGGGGCCGGCCTTTCGGACGGTGGGCTCAATGAAACTCGCCGCCAGCATGGCCGAACCCGCCCAGAAGACCCCGAACGTGATATGAATGATGCGCAGAACAAGGATCGTGACGTTCATGCAGCCTACCCTCCCAGGTCCGGCTCGGAGAACTTGACCGGCGTAGTCTAAGCCTTGCCTGTCGGGTGTGCAAGGTGCACGCCCGTGGTAAGGTGTCCCTGCCGTCCCGCAGAGGAGAGAATAAGGCCCTGACGGCATCCATGTAGGGTCGTCCCTGGGTGCCTTAGAAGCCACAGGAGAGACAGCCATGGACCTTGTATCCGCCCGGACCTGGGCACCGCCGCAAGGCTGGCTCACGATATCGACCATCGACGCACACACCGAAGGCGAACCGTTCCGTGTGGTGGTGGACGGTTTCCCGGCGTTGGAAGGGGATACGATCCTCAAACGCCGGCAGTATGCCCGCACCCACTATGACCACCTGCGCACGGCGATCATGTGGGAGCCCCGAGGCCACGCTGACATGTACGGGTGTCTGCTGACCGAGCCGGTGACCGCCGGGGCGGATTTCGGCATCTTGTTCATGCACAACGAGGGCTTCAGCACCATGTGTGGCCATGGCATTCTCGGGATCGCCGTGGTGGCCGTTGAGACGGGATGGATGCCGGCCATGGAGCACGTCACAACCATGCGCATTGACACCCCGGCAGGCATGGTGACCGCCTCGGCTGAGCTCGAAGCCGGACGCGTCGCTCGAGCCCGGTTCGCCAACGTCGCCTCGTTCGCCGCCGCTTTGGACGAGCACATTGACGTGCCGGGGTTAGGGTCGATCACCTATGATCTTGCCTTCGGCGGGGCGTACTACGCCTTCGTGGACGTCAGCCAGGTTCATCTGCGATGCCGTTCGGAGGACACGAGCGACTTGATTCGAGCCGGGATGGCCATCAAGCGAGCCATCATGGCCGAACGCCCCATTCAGCACCCAGGGGATCCGGATCTGGGCTTCCTGTACGGAACGATCTTCATCGATACTCCCGCCGATGCCGGGTCACACAGCCGGAACGTGTGCATCTTTGCCGAAGGGGAAGTTGACCGTTGCCCGACCGGGACGGGTGTCAGCGCCAGGCTGGCCATTCATCACGCCCGCGGCCAACTGGCTGTCGGGGAGAGCATCCTGGTTGAGAGCATCATCGGAACCCGATTCGCGGGGCGCATCCTGGAGACGACCCAGGCTGGTCCGTACTCGGCGGTCATCCCTGAGGTGGCCGGCACGGCCCACATCACCGGCAGGAACACCCTGATCATCGACCCGACCGATCCCCTGCGGGATGGCTTCATCCTGCGCTGAAACGCTCGTTCCGGCGCGGTTGGGCTCCACGGCAGCTCTCAGGCGCCCTGCTGATTCAAGATGGTTATGGATTCACTGGCTCTTCAGCGAGCCAGATTTTCGCCTGGTCTGCCAGCCGGGCGTAGGTCTGGGAGGCGGCCGCATCCAGGGCGCCGGGTTCAATCCGGCCACCGGCGGCGGCGCTTGACAGCTCATACAGGCCTCGGATGAGCTGCGCCAGCTCCGGGGGGAGGCGCCGGGCGGCGAGCAGCTCGTCAACCGAAGCGGCGCCGCCCGGGCCGGCGTGGGCGCGCAGCTGCGTCTCGACCAGCGACCATGCCAGCAGCACGCCGGCGAGGGGCTGGACCTCCGCCGCCTGTTTGGGCAGCAAGCCGGCTTCCGATCCGGGCACGGTCGCGGCTAGGTCCAGCGAACGCCCGGCCTGGCGCACAAGCGTCTTGAGGCTTTCGAGCCGGCGCCCGAAGTCGATCTTCACATCGCGGAACTGCAGGTGGGTGATGGTCACCAAGAGGCGTGAAAGCGGTTGCCGGAAGATGAGCGCCAGGAGCACAATGGCAACCGGCCAGACGAGGATCCGAGCCAGATCGGTCCAACCCTGGAAGTCCATTTCGACCCCCCTTTCCCCAATCGTGGTTGAGCCGGGCCGCCTTATCCCGGGCCGAAGTCTTGGCGGCTTTCACCCGGCCCCGGCCGAGCTGTGGCGGGAGGCCAGCCAGTCGGTGACCGCCATGACGATAAAAGCCGGCGCCAGCCACAGGCCAAGTCGAGTCAGAAGGGGCAAGGCCGCATCCGCCGTGAGCCCCGTCCAGCGCTGCGCGACCGCCTCAAACAGCAGCACGCCCAGGGCAAAGACAACGGCCACGGCGCGCACGCCCTGCAGTCTCAAGACCCGAGCCACCCGAGTGAGGCCATGCGCCGCTTGGGCGGCGCGTTGGTGTTCGAGGAAATCGGCGAAGCGTTTGAGCTGCACGGCCGGGCCGTGCTCGCGGGTGAAAGCTTCGACCTGCTGGCGGTGGAACTCAATGGCCTGGGTGAGCGAGCCGCTGATCGTGCCCGCGCTGAAGCCCGGCGCCTGATTCGATTCACCTCTGGGGAAATCCGTCACCAGCCATGCGCCATCGTCGAAGTAGCTGTTCAGGTGCCAGCGGCTCCGACCCCAGGTCAGTTCGGCGGCGATCGTGCGTGAGGTCTCGATAAATATCCAGGTCGTCAAAGGCTCCCTAAACTGGGGCGGCCGCATCTCGGTCTCCCCCAGGCGACGAAAACCCTCGGCTTTAAGCTCGGCCACTTCCGGGTCGAGGACGTCGGGATAACTTGGGCGCTGTCGGCTGACATCCTCCGGGTCCCGCGTGCGGGTCCCAAGCAGCAGGCGGAGCGACTTCCACGTCCGCCAGCCGCCTTCGGCGATCCAGAAAAGCATGACGGAACACACGATCACGGTCATGACCAGCAGCATGAGGTGCCATCTCCAGACAGGTTGACGCCGGCCCGGCCGTCCGATTTACCCGATTGGCTGGCCGGCGTCGGTTTCGGACGCAGGTATGCGTGGCTCGGCGAGCACGGCGCGCCCCTTTCCACTTTGCTTGGCGGCCCGCAAGGCGGCATTGGCTCGGGCGAACAGGCTGTCGAGCGACTCCTCTGGGTCGCTGATTTCGGCCGTCCCGGCGCTGAAGGACAGGCCTCCCCCTTCCCGCGGCTGGACCAAGTCAAGCTCCCCAAATGCTTTCCTCAACCGTTCGACCAGCGTTTGCGCCGCCGTGCCCGTGGTGGAAGGACACAGGATGACGAATTCGTCGCCCCCGTAGCGGTAGAGGGTGTCGGCGGAGCGGATCTGAGCCGCGACCGTCTTCGCCACCCGGCAGAGCACCTCGTCGCCCGCCTGGTACCCGAATTCGTCGTTGACGGACTTGAACCCGTCAAGATCGATCAGGACCAGCGAGAACACCGGGCCGTAACGGCGATACGTGTTGACCAGCTGCTCAATCGAGACCTCGAGCCAGCGCCGGTTGTGAATCCCGGTTAGCGGATCGCGCAAGGAAGCTTCGTCCAGGATGGTGGTCAGCACATAGGCCTGGCGGGCCTGCCTTTCCATCAGAAAGACCAGGACCACGCCGACGGCGCCAGCCACCAACAGATAGCCGATGGAGTAGGCCAGGACGCCTGGAGGCAATGGCTTGAAGAATAAGACCTCGATCAGGTAGGCCGCCAAGGCCAAAACGGCGGTCACGGTTGCACCAGCCGTCCGGAGGCGCAAGAATCCGAATGACACCGGCAGGAGCAGGACCAGGGCATCGAAGTACTGAGAGAAGGCTCCGACGGAAGAAATCTGCATCATGACGATCAGCGAAAGGCAGGCAACAAGCAGCGCAACGTTGATCGCGTAGCCGTAGTAGTCTTTCGCCTTCTTCCAGAATCCCAGCCCCAAAGTGGCCAGGAGGATGGGCAGCGTGACCCCGAAGCGCACCCACCACAGCAGGGGCCAGACATCCGGATTTGTCAATCGATCGACGGGGGCGAAACCGGCGAAGGCGACAATCCCGATGAAAACGGCCAGGCGGCGGAAGCTGAGGGTCGAACGACGATAGGCGGCGATGAAGAGCCGCTCGAAATCCGGATCGAGAAACCTCAATGGAAACGGGTGCTCTGCATAACGGGGGTCACCCGTCGCCGCACGTGTGTGGCTCCGCCACCCGATCGGGGCAAACGCATCGGCCGTGCCGTCGTCGTGGTCATCGGGCTGTTTCACGGCCTTGTCTACTCCGTCAAGCGGGTCACCCGGCGTGTCGCTCCACGGGCGCCCACGTTGCCTATCACGCCTCGCTCAGCAGCGCTTCCAACTGGTCCACGCGGGCGGCCAGGACGTCAAAAGTTGATTCGACGGGCTCGGGTTGGGACAGATCCACCCCGGCCAGCTTGAGGGCGTCAATGGGATACAGAGACGCGCCGGCTTTCAGGAACGAGAGATACCGGTCGACGGCCCCGGCTTCGCCCTTCAGAATCGGCCCGGAGAGGGCGTGGGCAGCCGAGATTCCGGTGGCGTACTGGTACACGTAGTAGTCGGCGAAGACGTGCCCATAGTTCGCCCAGTGCATGCCATCGCGCTCGGGCTCGATCTCCACCTCCCCTCCGAAACCCTCCTCGAGCAAATCGGCCATGATCCGGCTGACACCGTCGGCCGTGAGGGCCTGCCCCGCCTCGATGCGGCCGTGCGTTTCAACCTCGAAGCGCGCCAGCAGCGGCATGATGAAGAAGTAGCGCAGGAAATTCGACATGGCTTCTTCGATGACGGCGATCTTGAACGCTCGATCCCCGTCACCGGCGAGCAAATGATCACGCACCAGCGCCTGATGGAAATTCGAAGCCACCTCGGCCACGAAGATGGAGTAGTCAGCGTACACGTGCGGCTGGTTGTGCCACGTCAGGTAGGAATGCATCGAGTGGCCCAACTCGTGGGCCAGCGTGGACAAACTCACCATCGACCCGGTCCAATTCATCACGATGAATGGCGGCGTCCCTTGCTCCCCCGATGAGAACGCGCCCGATCGTTTGCCGCGCGTCGGCAGCACGTCCACCCAGCGCTCCTCGAGACACCCCCGCCTGACCTGGTCCACGTAGGCAGAGCCCATAGGCGCCAGGCCTTGGCAGATCATCTCCACCGCCGCCTCATAGGACAGCGGCGGTTGGTCGCCCAGCAGCGGCGCCCAAAGATCATACGGGCAGAGCGTCTCGACTCCCAGGGCTTGTCGCCGCAGGCGGAAATAACGGTGCCAGGTGGGCAGATGGTTTTTGAAGACCTCCAGCAAGTTGTGAAAGACGGCCGGAGGGATGTGGTTGTCAAACAGGGCCATCTCGAGCGAGCCGGCGTGCCCCCGGGCACGGGTGATGAAGACATTCTTCTTGATGGAGGCCGCCAGCGTGCCGGTCAGGCTGTTCTTGAAATCCCCATACCGACGGTGGGTGTTTTCCCAGGCGGTGCGCCGCATCTCTCGATCGGCGCTCTGGCTGAAGAACATCGTCGTGCCGCGGGTGAGCTCATGCGAGCGACCCTGGCTGTCCGTGACCGGCGCAAAGCTCATGTCGGCGCTGACCAGCACACCGAAGATGCCCTCGATGCTTTCGAGGGGGTCGGCGGCCAAACCGAGCAGCTCTTCGACTTCGGTCGTGCGGTAGTGAGCTGCCTTGCGGAAAAGGTCGTCAAAGTAATGCCGGTACTCGGCCAGGCGTGGCTCTTCATCTGCCCAGGCCACGACCCGGGCGTGGGTCAGGTCGATGATCTCGGGGATGACGAAGGCCGAGGCGGCCAGGAAGCGCGCTCGCACCGACTCCGCCCGGCCCATCATGCCGGCGGCGGCCTGGTCCATCGTGTCGACGCTGTGGCTCATGCTGGCGTAAACGAATACATGCCCCAGCCGCTGGTGAAGCTCATCTCGGACCGCCAGCGCGTCGGCCAGCACGCCCGCGCCTTCCGCCAGCCGCCCCTTGTAAGCCTCCAGCCGGCTGAGGTCCGCTAGCAAGGAGTCCAAGGCCCCTTCCCAGGCCTCAGCCGACGGGTAGATGCTTTGGGGATCCCAACAGAGTTTCGGATCGACTTCGGATCGTGAATAGACAGTCGCCTCGGTCATGGACTCCACTCGCTAAAGGATGCCTCGGCCATCAATACTCCTTGGTCGCGCGCTAGATGCGTCGCCCAGCATATGCGAAGCTTGGTCCTGAGACAACCCCGGCTTCCGCCCGTCGGTGATGCCCGCCCGACGGTGGGCGGTCAGCTGTCGTTGAGACCGTCGTCGGCGCGGCGATAGCGCTTCTTGGCTGCCTGCCTTCGTTTGGAATCCAGCCGCCGGCGCCGGGCAGCCGCGGACGGCGTCGTCGGCCGGCGCACTTTGGCGGGCCTGGCCGCCCGCCGCACCAGGTTGATCAGCCGTTCGACCGCCTCCTCCCGGTTTTGTGCCTGTGAGCGATAGCGCCCGGCTTCGATCAACAGCCGACCGTCACGCGTCATACGCCGGCCGGCGACACGCGCCAGACGTTCCTTGACTTCCGGGGGGAGGCATCGGCTGCCGGCCACGTCCCAGCGCAGTTGCGCCGTCGTGGCCACCTTGTTCACGTTCTGCCCGCCCGGCCCCGAACTGCGCACGAATTGCCAGCTGAACTCGCTGGGGTCCAATTTGAGATCTGGGGTGATGTCAATCACGCGTGGGCCCGCCGCCTCCCGCCCCAGCTTATCATGCCGCCGCGCTTTAGTTTGTGACTTTTGTCACAAAGTGCGCGGGACGCGGCCAACCGGTGCGGAGACGGTGTCATCCAACGCCAGCACTTCAATCATCCGGCTGAGTTCAGCGGCCAGCGCCAACTGCGCATGGCCGACGTTCACCACCGTCACCGGGGCCTGCGCCAGCACCTCCACCGGCTGGCCGGCGCACAACCCCATCCCCTCCAGCCGCTGGCGGCGTTCCATGGGCAGACGGCCAAGATCCGTGATCAGCGCACGGCTGCCGGGCGGGACCTGATCAAGCCGACTGCCGGAGGCGTCCGCCCGACCCGAGGCTGCCAGTCGGTTTCTGCGGCGACGACGGCCCCGTCTCCAAATCGGACGAAGCCAGCGCAGGACGGTCGAGGCCTCCGGGTCCACGCCGGTGTAACCGCAATTGGGGCAGCACGTCAGCGAACAGCGCGGATGGAGGGGACAGTCCTGGCAAGCGGCGTGCTCCGCCGGATCATAGCGCGTCCCGCACATGGCGCACGTGATGGCAGGCACGTCAGCCGCCCCACCCCACGGCAGACAGCACCCAGTGTAGTCCGCCGCCAACGGCGAAGGCCAGAGGGAAGATCATGGCCAGCAGCCCGGCCGTGGTCCGCCAGCCGCGCTCGCGGGCAATCATGAGCACGCTGGCCACGCACGGGATGAACAGGGTCACTGTCACCATGGCCACCACAACCTGGGCTGGCTGCATGCCGCCCTGCGCCTGGAGCGCGTACAGTCCGGCGGCGCCGAAGTCCCGTCGGAAGAAACCGAGGACCAAAGCCGCGCTGGCTGCGGCCGGCAGTCCAAGCCAATCCACGACCAGCGGCTTGGCGACCTGGATCAACGCCTGCAACAGGTGCGTTCGGTCGAGCAGGAACATGAGCGCCGATCCGAGCAGGAACAACGGCACGACTTCGCGGAGGTACCACTCGACCCGCGTGATCGTCTTGACCAGCACGAGCCGCAGGTCGGGCATCCGGAAGGGGGGGAGATCCAGGAGCAGCGGGGTGGGAGCGCCGGGCATGAGCTTGCTTGCCAGCCAGCCCACCAGGAACAGCACCGCCAGGATGACCCCGGCCCAGATGGCCGTGGCCGTCAAGGAGATCCCCGCCAGCATTCCCATCACGAGCCCCAGCTGGGCCGAGCATGGGACCGCCAGCGCCAACAACAGGATGGCCATCAGACGTTCACGCCGAGTTTCCAGGATGCGCGTGGTCATGGTCGCCATGGTGACGCAGCCCAGGCCCAGCACCATGGGCAAGATGGCCTTGCCATTCAATCCGATGCGTTCGAACCAGCGGTTGGAGAGCGCCGAAAGCCTGGGCAGATAGCCCGAGTCTTCGAGCAGCCCGAAGGCAAGGAAGAAAGTCGACACGATGGGCAGAATCAAGGCGGCGGCATAGGTGATGCCCATCGTCCACAGACCGTAGGGGCCCACCAACAGATCGGCCCACCAGCCCTGGCCGAGCCATGCATGCACCCAGCCTGCCACCCAGGGCGTGAGATGGGCTTCAAACAGCCCGCCCTCGATAGTCTCGACCAGGAAGCCGGCACCGAATCTGCCGACGAAGACGAACACGCCCAGGACCACGGCCGCGAGCACACCCAATCCCCAGACGGGGTGAAGGCTGATGCGGCTCAACCACTGTTGCCATGCGCCCCGGCCGCGTCCGTCATCCCGGGTCGTCCGAGCTGCCAGCCGCGTGGCGAATTCCAGCCGCGCTCGCTGAAGTGCCAGCGTCGGCTCTTCGCCCAGGGTGATGGCCAGCTCCCGGCGGAGTTGCCCAAGTCGCTCCACATCGTCATCCGTCATTCTGTCGCGCAGCCAGCCCTCCACCACGCCATCTCGCGCCAGCCACAAGCACGCCATGCCCCGCGGGGCCATCGGCGCCGGAGGCAATATGGCCACCAGCCGCTGAATGGCGGTCTCGATTTCGGGCTCATAGCGCAGGCAGGGTTCCGACGAAGTGGCGGATCGAACCGCGGCCGCCAGCTCGGAAATGCCTTCGCCGCTCACCGCCTGGGTCTCGACCACCTGAACGCCCAGAGCTGCTTGGAGCGAGGACCGATCGAGCACCAGGTCGAGGCTGCGCGCCTCGTCGGCCATGTTGAGGGCCAGCACCATGGGCCGACCCATCTCGAGCAGTTGAGTCGTCAGCAAAAGGGAGCGGCGCAAGTTGGTGAGATCGACGACCTGGATCACACCGCCCAACGGTTCCTCCAGCAGCACCCGCGCCGTTACGTCTTCGTCCTCGGAGAGTGACGGCAAGCCGACCAGACCAGGCGTGTCCACCAGAGTCCAACCGGGCAAGGTACTGGAGTCGGCCCGGTTCAATTCGACGGTCGTGCCGGGGTAGTTCGAAATCTCGGCCCTGGCGCCGGTGAGTCGCCGGAAAATGGCCGACTTGCCGACGTTGGGTTGCCCGACCAAGGCGAGCATTCTGGCTCCAAGCGTCGCCGGGGCGCGGGGTTCTAGCCCAGGCAGTGGGGCGGCAAGGTTCATCCGGTACCCTCCGGGGCTGCAGACGGAACCGGGCGCACGACCAGGTGCGCCGCCACCGCCGTCCCGATCACCAAGGGCCCAACGTCGGATTCGAAAAACAGGGCCCCACCCATGGGTTCCTGACCGGTGCGCGTCAGACGAATCCCGGGGAGGATTTGTCGGGCCTCGAGATATTCGAGCAGCTCCGTGGTTTCCGGCCGGATACGGACAAGCTCGGCCATCTCACCATCGGGCAGTTGATCGAGCTGGGACTCAAGTGCGTCCTGCAGGAGGGCGGCCCCTGGGATCGGGTTGCCGTGGGGGCAGACGGCCGGATGACCAAGCAAGACCGCCAGCGGTTCGGTGACTTCATCGCCGACCGCGTGCTCAAGCGAGCACGCCAGGTCATGGACAGCGGCCCAGCCCATGCCAAGTCGGGCATGCAAAAAGCACTCCCATAATCGATGCCGGCGAACGACCTGGCCCGCTTGAAGCCTCCCGGTGGCGGACAACTTGACTCCGCGGTAGGGTTCGTGGCTGAAGAGACCGGCGCTTTCAAGCCGATGGACCTTCTCAGTGGCAGAGACGACCGTGATCCCGAGCCGGCCCGCCACGGACGAAATGGAGACGAACTCCTCCTCTCGGCCGAGCTCGAACACGGCCTTGAGGTACATCTCCACACTTTCGGTCAGGCTTGAGGAAGCCTCTGGCATGGTCATGTTTGCCTGCCTTCGGTTTCAGTTAAGGCTGACCCGATCTTAGCTTTTAAGGCCGGCCATAAGATGTGTCAAAGGGCGTGTCTGTATGGGACGAAGATCATCCGGCAGGCGGGGCGCTGCCGGAGTCGAATTTCAGGCTTGACGAAGACAGACTGAGGTGTGGCGTACGGCACGCTGCCCGGCTTGGGAGCTGCGGCCGTCAGGCGGAGGTCGCCCCCAGCTTGCCCAGCAGCGCCTCGGCGGCCCCTGGGCGTTCGATATAACCTGACCGCGCCAGGCGATGGATGAGCTCGATCCACTGCGGTCGGAGGGGGTCCCGGATCAAGATCGGACCCAGGATGTCCGCCGCCAGGTCCGGATCGTCGGCGTTGTCGGCCAGGGTGAGGGCCTGCCAATAGGCCAGCTCTTCCAGCTCGGGGGCGGCCGCCCGGGCTTGGGCCCAGTGAGCCAGGGCCGTGTCCTTGTCGCCGGACTCCATGGCCTGGTCGCCAAGCCGGCTGGTCAGGTCCGCCTGACGCAACCGGACCAGACGGGCCAGCTCGTCCAGCGGTGTGGCATGTTCATCGACGCGCAGGTCCAAGATGGGCCGCCAATCGGGATGGCCAAGGATTTTCGCCCTGGCGCCTCCGCGTATCTGGAGCGCCGCGGATTGCATGCCGCGGATGTCACCGCCCTCGGCCTGGCCGGCCTGGAGCGCCGCAAGCATCCGCTCGGCCAGCATCCCCTGAGCCAACTCAAAGGCCTCGGCCATGGCGTCCGGCACGCTGGCCCGCAGCATCATGTTCGCCTGCACGCTGAAGCCATGCCCGAGCCGATGGCCGGCGTACGGGATGCAGGCCTCGCCGGTCCAGGCGGCCGATCTACCCCCGGCATCGACCATGGCGACCTGGCGGCGCGGCGCCGCTTCGTCCGAAGCCACCAGCGCCTGAAGCGCGCGCTCGGCCCCGACGCCGTGGCGCAGCAGGCTCAGCCCCATCGGTCCAAAGCTCACGTTGGTCAGCGCCTGGGTGGCGATCGCGCCGACGCCGGCCTCGATCCAGGGCACCCCCGAGCCGACACACATCTGGTGGGTTTGGACGGCTACCCCGAGCTCTCCGGTCGTGTCATCGAGAGCCACGATGCTATATGTCATGGCGGCCTCCACGCGTCTCGTTGCGAGACAAGGGGTCTGAGTGGCTTACAGCCGTGAGAGCCTTCGTCGGGCCGAAACGGTGGGCATGACCTTCACGCAGGGACAGGTTCACCTGATGAGGCCGGTTCGGACGTCTCGGGTGGGGCCAACGTGCCGCGCGCCTGATAGGCCGCAAATAGTCTCCCCCAGTCGGTCTGCTCCCGCCAGGTTTCAAAGACCTGTTTCTGCTTGAAGGGCCACTGCAAGTAGTCATGGTTGAATTCTGACAGAAAGATGGGGAAAGCCACCAACGGCGTCCGCAGGACCAGCTTCTGCAGCACGCGGGTAGGGCCATACCAGGCAAGCCAGGCGAGGGCCCGGTGCAGGTTGTAGCCCACGCGGAAGTTCCAGTTCTCGTGGCTGATGTCATCGCCGACGACCCGAATGTCTCTGGGATCGCCGACCCCCAACCCGCGCTCGTGCGCCAAACGAATGTAGCCGATGCTCAGGGGATCGAAGCCCATCAAACGGGCGGCAACGGCGTCTATCGCCACCTGGTCAGCGGAGGCGAGGATGACATTTTTGACCTCCGGGATCAAGCTGCGCGGACCTGGACCATTGCCGGCCGTGGTCCCATCCATCACAGCAAAGATGCCAGGGTGGATTTCCTGCTGGATGGCAAGCAGGTCCACCAAAGTCTCATGGATCCACGTGTGCGTGTAGTGGCGGTGTTGGTTCAGCAGCCCGCCGAAGGCATTCTTCATGGCGCCCGTGGTGGTCGTGTACATGTGGCATTTGACCGTCGGCAGATGCACGATGTTCTTGCCAATGAAGAAGTCGGGGACAAAGATGCCGTCCGGGTAGATGTGATCCAACGCCAGCATCCTGGCCTGAGGCCGATACTCGATCCAGTGCATGTCGCTTTCCAGGAAGTTGTACAGGACCGGCACGCCGTAGCGCTCAAAGATCGGCTTGTAGCCGTTCAAGTCCTCGCCCTTGAAAGCATCGATCACGACGGTCTTGTTTTGGACACAAACCAGGGGGCCGATGCCGCGCTGGCCGAGCCCCATCAGAGTTCCCTCCAGCTGCCAGGGGGTGGTGTTGGCGGCCGGCATGGGAAAGTGCCAGGAGATATTGTCTTTGATGATCGTGGGGACCCCGGGCTTCAGGCTGGCGTGCATGTCCGCTAGGTCCATCAGCCTGCCGGTGTCTTCCAGGACCGTCTCCGGCCGTGTGCGCAGAACGGAAACCTTGGGGGAAGCCTGCGATGTGGGACTCACGTGGGAACGGCTCCTGAAACAGGGTTGGCGATCGATGTCCAGCCTAGCTTGATTTCATCCCCGGCGGTATGTGAAATTCGTCACATACCGGAGGTACGACTGGTCGGTGCAAGCTCACACTCAGTCACGCTTCCATCGTCGATCTGCGCCCTGGCCACCCAGCCTGCCCCAAGCGGTCCAGGATTGACGATCAGGGTTTGGCCGATCCGATCGATGCCTCTTGAATTCGTGGATGTGCCCGGTGAGGCAGAGCAGGGGCTGGCGCTCTTCAATGAAAGCCCGCACGGCCTGGCTGCCCACGTGGGTCCCGTCTGCGAGCTGATCACAGACCGTATCCAACGGGGGCTGATGTGACACTAGGATCCAGCCCGTACCATCCGGCAGAAACGCGGCGGCGGAGTTCAGCGCGCTTTCAAGTTCGTTTTCGCTGACCTCATGCGGCGTCCGAAAGGGGCCGGGCAGCGAGCCGCCCACACCCATGAGCCAGACCCCATGGACTTCAACGGGTTGAATTTCCAGCAGACACCCCCGCTCGTGCAACGCGTCGGCCACCTCGGGATAATCGCAGTTGCCGGTGACGGCCAGCAGGCGCAGATGGATGGCGCTCAGGGTTTCGAGTATCTCTAGGGCCTCGCGGCGGCGCCCCAGGTGGGTCACATCGCCGGTGAGCACGAGCAGGTCGGCGCCGGCTGCGGCCGGCCGGATGGTGTCCAATCGTGGCAGCCGCCCGTGAATGTCTGCCAGCGCGACCAGGTTCAATACAGCCTCCCGGCGCCCGGTGGACTCAGCCGTGAGCTCCGTGCGGCCCGTGGACGTGTCCGTGACTGACCTCGTCATCGGTGGCTTTGCGGACGTCGGTGACCTCGATTTGGAAATTCAGCCTCATCCCAGCCAGGGGGTGGTTGGCGTCGACCAGGACTTGGTCGCCCTCGATTCCCACCACCTGCACTTCCGCCTCCCCTTCGTCGGTGTCGGCCCAGTAGGTCTCCCCCGGTTTGAGGTCGAGATCGGCTTCAAAAGCCTGGCGCGGCAGGTGCTCAACCAGGCCTTCGGTTCGCTGGCCATAGGCCTGTTCAGGCGCGATCTCAACGCTGAATTTATCGCCCGATTGCCTGCCGTGCATGGCGGCTTCCAGCCCCGGGATGATCTGGCCCTGTCCATGCAGATAGGCCAGCGGATGGCTCCCTTCCGACAACTCGATCACCACTCCCTGGTCATCGGTCAAGGTGTAATGGAATGTGACCACCGCGTTATTTGAGACCTGCATCATCAGCTCCTTTCAGATCGGCTCCCGAGCCAGATCGTTATGTATCCGGCACAACGCGCGGCGAGGAGGTCCAGGCTTCTTGCAGCGCGGACGCCCGGCCTGCCAATTTAACCCCCGGTGAGGATGGAGGCTCCGTGCCCCATGGCGGGTGGCCGCGCCGAATGTCGTGCACCCAAGGGCGGCAGATCAGCTGGGAGGCTGTGGAGTCGAGGTGATCGTCGGAGGCCGAGACGTGAGCGTGATGGTCGGTGTCTCGGACGGCAGCGGCGTAAAAGTGGCCGTCACCGTCGGGGTCCGCGTCCAGGTAGGTGGAAGCACGACCGGCCCGGATGTGCGCGTCGGCGGCGCCGGACTATTGACCCGGAAGGGTGTGGGCAGGGTCGGGCCGCCGCTCAGGTCCACGTGGGTCATCACCCAGTACACACCGGCGCCCAGGACGGCCAGGGCCACCAGGAACAGGATCAGCAGCAGGATCAACTGACCGCAGGTCATACCCAGAATCCGTCGCGCGCTTCCCGATGTGCTCAAGTGGCTCTCCTGATCGCTCGTGGTGCGGGCCAAGGATACTCCAAGCCGGCCTGGATGCCAACGCGCGCCGGCTGGGTCAGCCAGCCAGCGATCGGGACCCTCCCTTCTTCAGTCTGCCAGGCCATGAGTTTGTCAGCCCTGGAAGAGACTGCATTGACAAAGGGCAACCTGTCATCGCATTTGAGCCGCTTGCAACAAGCCGGGTATGTGAATGTCGAGAAATCGTCTCGGGGCGAATTTCCCCTAACCTTGTACCGCCTGGCGCCACTTGGACGTTTGGCATTCGAGGCGCAGCCACAATCGCTGTTGGGTGTGATGCGGGGGGATGAGACGGCCTGGCCGGCGGCGTCGACCTGCGAGGCTACGGATTGCCTTCGACCGAGATGTCATCCGAGGCAACTTGCGACTCTGTGCCGCGCCCATCCCGGAATTGAACACTCAGTGTGACACCGGCCCAGTTAATGGCCGGGACGATGACGAAAGTAGCCTGCTCGGCAAAGGGCACCCACTCGACACCCTGCAGGTCGTCCAGCGTGGCTGGAGAGGGACCCAGCCACGTCCGCATCTCCGTCACCGGCGCCAGCTGGCTTTGCGCGTAGAACTCGGCATGCAGGTCCAGCGGCTGACCTGCCGTCCCACCGATGCAGCACCGGCCGTCTTCCAGGATGACCCAACCGGTGATGGGGAGCACGGGGGTTGGCGGACTTGGGGTGAACGTCGGACCACGGCGCAGCATGGCGGTCGCTAGATAGGACAAGAAACCGCTTTGGCGGGTGATCTCGGCTGACTGTGTCTCGATGGTCCGGGCCATGGCTGACTGAGTCTGGCCCAACTCCCCGACCTGGGTGCGAAGATCCTCAATCTCCAGCGCAGAAGTTCCTGGGCCGAGGCGGTCTGCCGGCCGGGCAGGGGTGCAGCTCCAGAGCATGGCGCAGGCAGCCAGCACCGAGGCAACTCCGGCAAGCCTGGCGAACAACCGGCCCCCCTGGCACGGGTTAGGGTCTGCGCCCAAAAACTCGAGCATACCCCAGAGTCTACCTTCAACTGGCCGCCCAGGCCCTTCGAGCCAAACCTGTTTGAGACCACGTGGAGGCTAGCCCCAGGATACCTGTGGTCCAAACTTGTGAATTCCTTCACATATCGGCCGGGGGTTTCTCGACAGGCACCGGTATCAGAAAGGGCGGCCAGGCCATTCACCTCGCCGCCCGTGGTCGTCGCACACGTCTCAGCACTCGCTATGACCGCATGCATAACACTTGCGGCAGCCTTCCTCGTTCACCACACTGGCCGCCCCGCACTCAGGGCATAGATCGCCGACGATCATCGGCATTTGCTTGGCCGGGTTTTCGGCATCCGGGGCGCCCTCCGGCGTGTCACCCAGATAAGCCGCCAGGGCCTGGGCGACACCATCCGGCAGGGACAGCACTCGGTTCGGGCCGAAGCCGAGCGGGCGGCCGCCGCCAATGCCCGAAAGCTGTCGCACCAGCTCGGCCAGCCGTTCGCGCGGCGGGATGGGTGACGCCATACGCAGGACAAAGGAAGCCATGCGCCCGATCGCTTCGGAGATGGCCGCTGTTTCCGATCCGGCCTTGGCAGTGGTGATGAAGACCTCAAACGGCTGCCCGGCGCTGGCTTCGTTGATGGTGACAAACGCCTTGCCCAGGGGTGTGTCGATCTGATAGGTGGCCCCATCCAGCCGGGCCGGGCGAGGTCTCTTGCGCTCATTCCATATCGTCAGCTGGCCCGTTCCCGGCTGGACCGCCGGCGTCATGCCGGCCTTCTTCTCGGCCGTGGCCTTGGTTTCCAATACGACCTTCTGCCGGGATCCCGTCACGTATACCGTTAAGCCCTTGCAGCCCAGCTCCCACGCTGTGAGATAAGCCTTGGCGACGTCATCTTCCGTGGCGCCTTCGGGGAAGTTACAGGTCTTGCTGATGCTGTTGTCGACAAAGCTCTGAAGCGCCGCCTGCGTGCGAACATGCTCTTCGGCGCTGATATCCTGCGAGACCACGAAAGTGTGGCGCAATTCGGCCGGAATCAACTCGACATCCTGACACGACCCGAGAGCCATGACTTGCTCGATGGCCGTCTGGCGCTGTTCTTCATCCAACCCGGCGCCGATCAGGGCCTGGTCAAACGCGGGACTGGTGTACGACAAGGTCAAGTCCTGCCCATGATCATTGACGTGGCGGTAGTAGGCCAGAGCGAAGACCGGCTCGCATCCGTACCCTTCGCAGCCGGCGACCGTGGCAATCGTGCCGGTTGGGGCGACCGTGGTCTGAGCGGCATTGCGGATTCCATGCGCCTTGAGACCGGCTTCAACCTGGCCCCAATCGATCTCGGGGCGGCTGAACTCATAGGTGTACGGCGCCAGAGGTTTGGGCACCGTCCAGCCCAGGCTGTCCGGATCGTACAGGCTGCCTTCGATCGCCGGGAAGGGGCCCTTGTCCTTGGCCAATTCAATACTGGCCAGCATGGCGTGGTAGCGTACAAACTCCATCACTTGAGCGCCGAACTCCTGCCCTTCATCCGACCCGTAGCGCACGCCCACGTGGTACATGAGATCGCCCAGCCCCATGATTCCCAGCCCAATTCGCCGCGCCCGCAGACCGGCTTCCGCGAGTTGAGGCACGGCCGGCACATAGGCGTTCACGCTCACCACGTTGTCCAAGAAGTGCGTGCTGAGAGCCACACTGTCCTGCAGCTTCTCCCAATCGACGGTGCCGTCGGCCCCCAGATGCTCGGCCAGATTAACCGAACCGAGGCAGCAGTTTTCGTACGGTCCCAGCCATTGCTCACCGCACGGGTTGGTGGCTTCGAGTTCGTAGAGGTGAGGCACGGGATTGGTGCGATTGGCGGCATCGAGGAAGAGCACCCCTGGCTCCCCATTGTGATGCGCGTGGGTCACAATCAGGTCGAAGATTTCGCGCGCCCGGACGGTCTCGACGACCTGGCCGCTTTGGGGGGCGATCAGATCGTAGGTCGTGTCGTCGCGCACGGCATGCATGAACTGGTCGGTCACGCCCACCGAGATGTTGAAGTTCGTGATCTGGTTCTCGTCGACTTTGCAGGTGATGAACTCCCGGATGTCGGGATGGTCAACCCGCAAGACGGCCATATTGGCTCCGCGGCGAGTCCCGCCCTGGGCCACTTCCCCAAAGGCCTTGTCATACACGCGCAGGAACCCGACCGGGCCGGTGGCGCGGCCCATAGATCGACTTAACCACCGAGCCCTTGTGCCGCAGGCGGCTGAATGAAAAGCCATTGCCACCACCGGTCTGCTGAATCGATGCCGCGTCGCGCAGCGTTTGGAAGATCCCGGATGAGTCTCGGCCCATGTCATCGGCGATGGGCAGGACAAAGCACGCAGCCAGCTGTCCCAACGGTGTTCCGGCGCCGGTGAAGGTCGGGGAGTTGGGAAAGAACCGCTTGGAGGTCAGCAACTGAAAGAAGGCGCGGGCAACCGGCATGACCGGATCGTCTGTCTCGGCCTCAGCCTCGGCAACGTGCCAGGCGACGCGCCAGAACATCTCCTCGACCGTCTCGGCCGGCTGTCCATCGGCATCCCGCCTCAAGTAGCGCTTCATGAGCACGGTGCGCGCATTGTCGCTCAGATCAACCTGGTTCAGGTCATCGGGAAGCGCCGGGCGGACCAGAGAATCTGCTTTGGATTGGACGTCAACTTCACGATTGTCGGTCTCTAACATGACATGGCCTCCCTCCAAACGGTCCAACTCCAAGCGCCACCAATTCAAGCCCCGGGCAAAACGCCCTCACGACCGCCCTGGGCAGAGAACAGGACGCCCCCCGCAGGCAATCCGGCATCCTGGCCCGAGCAGCGCCGGGCCGGGAGCGTCAGCCTCCCAGGAGGGCGTCGATCTCGTTGCGAATGGCCTTTAGATCGTCCAGGCCCAGGTACACGATCGCGTATCGAATGTAGGCAATGTGATCGAGCTCTTTCAATCCGGCGATGGCCATGTCGCCGACTACCCTTGAGGATACTTCTGCCTGCCCCATGGCTTGCAGGGCGGATTCGATCTCGCCCACCATGCGCTCGATATCGGCGGCCGCGACCGGGCGCTTGGCGCACGAGATCATGATGCCTCGTACCAGCTTGTCGCGATCGAAAACTTCGCCGCGTCCCATCCTGCTTGACCAGCATCGGGGTGGATTGAACCGCGCGTTCGTAAGTGGTGAACCGCCGGCCACATTCCTGGCACTCCCGGCGACGACGAACCCCGCCGCGCGAGTCGTGCGACGTGTCGATCACGCGACTGTCCTGGCTTTGACAGTACGGACAATGCATCCGGCTGGACGTCCTTGAGACAAACGTTCGCCGCCATATCTAGGCCCCGGCTGGCGGCGACACCGATATCTCCGGCAAATCGAGGCCGCATTCTAGCATTGCCGCGAATTCGACTGCAAGTCGGTCAGGTGCATTTTGCGCGCTCCTGCCTGGTACTTTAGTCCGGGGAATAAAACCGGCCGGCCGGCCGCCGTCGGGAGGAGGATCCGACGGCGACCGGCGAGCCGCGGCCATCGAGATGCGCACCCCGCGCCAGGGTGCTCACCTCGGCCCTTCCTGCGTGTCCGTCGGGCCCCGTTGCCGGGATCCCGCGGGCGGCCGCATCAACGTCGGCGCAGGAAGGCGGGGATGTCGAGATCGTTGACGTCAAAAGCCTGGGGCTGGAAGGCGTCCACCTCCGCGGGAGTCGTGGCGCCCTTCTTGGCCTCGGCCTTTGTCACGGCCCGGTGGCTCGATGGTCGGCGCAGGTTGCCCGAAGCTTCGAAGCCGGTGGCGATGACCGTCACCCGGAGCTCGTCGCCCAGGGTCGGGTCGATCACCGCCCCAAAGATCAAGTTGACATCCGGGTGGGCGGTTTCCTTGATGATGGCGGCCGCCTGATTGACCTCGAACAGGCTCAGATCCGGGCCGCCGGTGACGTTGAACAAGATGCCGCGGGCCCCGTCGATGGTGATATCCAGCAGCTGGCTGGAGATCGCCATCTCGGCCGCCGTGCGGGCGCGGTCCTCGCCCGAACCGCGGCCGACCGCCATCAGGGCGGCGCCACCCTCGGACATGATCGTGCGCACATCGGCGAAGTCCAGGTTGATGAGACCGGGGACCGTGATCAACTCACTGATCCCCTGGATGCCCTGGCGTAACACGTCATCGGCCATCTTGAACGAGTCCTGCAGGCTGGCGCGTTTGTCGGCCACCTGGAGCAGACGGTCATTGGGGATGACGATCAGCGTGTCGGCGACTTCCTTGAGGCGGCTGATGCCGGCCTCGGCCGACTTGGCGCGTTTCACGCCCTCGAAGGTGAACGGCCGCGTCACGACGCCAATCGTCAGCGCGCCGACCTCCTTGGCCACCTGGGCAAGCACCGGCGCGGCTCCCGTGCCCGTCCCGCCTCCGATGCCGGCGGCAATGAAGACCATGTCGGTGCCCTTGAGCACCTCGTAAATGTCCTCGGCCGATTCCTCGGCCGCCTTCTGCCCGACCTCGGGGTTTCCGCCTGCCCCCAGGCCGCGCGTCAGCTTGTCGCCGATTCGAACGCGGGTGGGCGCGTTCGAGAGCAGCAGAGCCTGGGCATCGGTGTTGACGGCCACGAACTCGATGCCGGCCAGGCCCTCCTCGATCATCCGGTTGACGGCGTTGCTGCCGCCGCCTCCCACTCCGACCACTTTGATCCGAGCGAACGATTCCGTGTGCGGTTGTGGATGCATCTGTCTCCTCCTCTTTCCTGTCGTGCCGCGCCCATCAGATTTGGACGCGGCTGGGGCTATCCAGGCAATAATCGCTTCAGAAAGTCAGCCGCCCGGGCTAGATCGAACCGAGCGAGGCTGAGCGGGTTGTACCGACGTCCGTCGAGCATGTAGTGCTCTTCTTGCAGTTTGGCCCACTGGAGCAGGCCCAGGCTAGCGCTGAATGCCGGCGAATGGAGTTGGTCAACGAGCCCGCGTAACTGTTCGGGACCCGATTGCCGCACCGGGAGATGCAGCACGTCTGAGGCCACCTGGCGGATGCCAGGGAGCTGGCTGGTCCCCCCGGTGAGGACCACGCCGGCCGGTAGCAACCCGTCGTAACCTGAGCGCTTAATCTCCTGCCGGACCAGACCAAACAGCTCTTCCACTCGCGGCTCGAGAATCGACGCCAGGTCGTCGCGCCGAATGTGGACCGCCTCGCCCTGCCCAAAGGGCCGCACGGCGAATGCCTGATCGCCGTCGGCCATCGACTTGGAGGCCAGACCGTGGCGCCGCTTGACCGACTCGGCCGTCTCGGCCGGGAGATGTAGCCCTTGAGCAATATCGTTGGTCAGGTGATCACCCCCAACCGGAATCACGGCCGTGTGCCAGACGGAGCCTTCAATGTAGATCGCCAAGTCACACGTCCCTCCCCCGATGTCGCACACCACCACCCCCATCTCGCGCTCGGTCTCGGTCAGCACGGTCTCACCGGCTGCCAACGAGCTCAGCACCCAGCCATCGACCGTCAACCCGGCGGCTTCGATGCACTTCTCCAGGTTGCGAAGCGCCGTGGCGCTGTCGGTGACGATATGGGCTTCGACCTCCAGCCTGTAGCCATGCATGCCGAGTGCAGATTTGATGCCGTCCTGTCCGTCAACCACAAAGCCTCGCGGAATGACATGCACGATTTCGCGGTTGTAGGGAATTGCCACGGATCGCGCCGCTTCCAGCGCTCGGGCGACATCGTCAAACCCCACGGTGCGGCCGGAGACGCCGGCCATCCCCTTGCTGTTCATGGAGTTGATCTGTTGGCCGGACAGACTGACCAGGGCCGAGCTGATCTCATACCCGGAGGTGCGCTCGGCTTTGTCCTTGGCGGTTTCGATCGAATGCGCCAGCGATTCCAGGCTGACCACCCCGCCCTTGCGCATACCGGACGATGCCACCAGCCCGACACCGATCACCCGTATGCGCCGTTCCTCATCCAGATGGCCGACCAGCGCGGTGATCTTACTGGTCCCGATATCCAGTCCCACGAAAATGGCTTCGTCTGTACCGATGAGTGCCGTCACGTCTTCTGCCTCATTCCCGATAGAAGGGTGTGGTTGGATCTTTCACACTCACCAGGCTGGCTCGAATACCCTGCTCCGCCAGCTGCCCGGCAAGGGCCTGGTACAACCGGACCTTCATCACCATGTCGCCATCGACTCCGAAATAGGCCGTCCACCCCTTGGGATCGTCAAAGCCGAGCCCGTAGACCGGGTCATAGCGCAGGCTGGTACCCTTGGGCAGCTGCGCGCTGAGCACGCTGGCGGCGACCAGGATCTTGTCGGGGACGACCTTCGACAGCGGATCATCCGTGATGTTGAGCACGGGCTCATCGCTCACCACCGTGACCAGATCGGGCCAGTCCCCATGATCCAGGAAAGCCACGCCCTCGGCGCTGATCCACCAACGTCGGCCGCCGTCGTCCCAGGCGATCACCGGTTGGCGCTCGGTGACATCAATCTCGACCCGGTTTGGCCAGTGAACCTTCACTTTGACGCCAGAGACTTCGGCGATGGACGAGAAGTGAGCCACACCGGCTCTGGGATCCACCGCAAAGACGGATTCCTGGTCGACCCTGGCGATGGACCTCACCTGGTCGGCTGTCAGCATCTTGGCGCCCACCACCTGCGCTTCGGCCACGTAGAAGCCGGAGGCGCCCTTGACCGCCAGCAGTCCGAGAATCACTACCCCCAACAGCACGAACGACACCAGCCGCGGACCGCCTCGAATGGATGGCAAAGACGGCAGGCGGATCTCAGCGCCCATTTCGGCCGGGATGGCCAAGTCAAAAAGCCGTCTTGGCCGCCGCGGCTTGCGCGACGGCTTGCGATGGCGCGTGCCGGCCAGCGGCTCGAGCCGGCGTTTCTGGCTCGCCCTGCGGGCCCGCACTTGCTCGGCCCGGGTTCGAGGACCGCCCAGAACACGATCCGCCACGCTCACTGGCTGCCCCCGTAGCTTCTGACCAGCCGATCCTTTTGGGCCTTGCGCGCCAGTCCCAGGTCGATCAACCGGTCACACAACGACGGATACGACAACCCCGAGGCCTGCCACAGCTTGGGATACATGCTGATCTGGGTAAACCCGGGGATGGTATTCAATTCATTCAGGTACAGATCGCCGGTTTGTTTGTCGAGCAGAAAATCCACTCGAGCCATGCCGGCACCGTCAATGGCGGTGAAAGCCTCCCCAGCCAGTTCTTGGACACGCGCCATGGTGCTTTCGTCGACCGGCGCGGGGATCCGGAGTTCGGAGGTGTCATCCAGGTACTTAGCCCGGTAAGAGTAGAACTCGTCCCCTGGAACAATCTCGCCGGCCACCGACACCTCGGGGAACTCATTCCCCAGCACGCTGACCTCGATCTCGCGCGCCTCGATGCCGCGCTCGACAATCACTCTCCGGTCGTATTGGGCGGCGTCCATCAAGCCTTCCACCAGGTCAGCGCGGCTCCCAACTTTGCTCACGCCAACCGAGGAGCCGAGATTGGCCGGCTTGGTGAAGAGCGGATATTCGCCGAGCTCTTCGGCCTTGTCGAGGGCACGATCCGGCTCAGCCCGGATGGTCTCACCGTCCAGCACGACAAATTCAACTTGCGGGAAACCATAGGATCGCATCACGGTCTTGAACACGGCCTTATCCATGGCCACCGCCGAGGCGAGCACGCCTGCTCCCACATAGGCCACATCCGCCAGTTCCATCAGACCTTGCAGCGTTCCATCCTCTCCAAAGGTGCCGTGCAGGACCGGAAAGACCACGTCCAGGGACAGCCAGGGCTCGAAGGCTCCGTCGCGCTGGCGATACAGCGCACCGCCCAAGGGTTCGGCAAGCAAGGCCACGCGATCGAGCGCGCGGGTCTCGCCGGCCTCGAAGGCCGTCAGGGTCTGTTCGCCGCTGAACCACCGGCCCTGATGATCGATCCCAATCTGCACCACGTCGTATTTGTCCTTGTCGAGCGCTTGAGCCACCGAACGCGCCGACATCAGAGATACCTCGTGCTCGCCCGATCGCCCGCCAAACAGCAGTCCCACGCGCTTTCGGCCGCTCATCCGGAGGTCTCTTCCGGCCAATCGCCCAGGCGCTCGATCTCCATCTCCAGTCGGATCTTGAATTCCTTCTCAACCCGCGCCTGGACGGTCTTAACCAAACTCCATACATCCTCGGCCGTCGCCTGACCATGGTTGATGAAGAAATTGGCGTGTTGGCGGCTGATCTCGGCATCTCCCTGCTTCAGCCCCTTCAGTCCGGCGGCATCGATCAAGCGGCCGGCAAAATCGTCGGGCGGGTTCTTGAACATCGAGCCCCAAGTCGGCCCAGACGGTTGGGTGAGTTTGCGGTGCTCTACAAAGCCCCGCATCGTCTTCTGGGTGGCCTCGGCCGTCGAACTCTGCCAGCCTGAATGTCGCCGAAAGCACCACCGCTTGGCCCGGATGGCGTTTGAGCCAGCTGATGCGGTAGGCGTACTCCAGTGACTCCACCGGCCATTCGGCTCGCGCTTCACCTTGTTGCAAGATCTCGGCCAGGATCAGCGACCCGGCCGTGTCGCCATTGTGGGCGCCGGCGTTCCCGTACACGGCGCCACCGACGGTCCCGGGCACGGTGGCGGCCCATTCCAATCCGGCCCAGCCGCGGTTCACCGCCCGCCTGGCCAGGGCCCCCAGGTTGGCCCCTGACTCGGCCCAAACGGTCGGGCGTGAAGCATCCAGTGAGAACTCGACCGCGCGCGCCCGATTGAGCACCACCACACCGCGGACCCCGCGGTCGGCCACCAGCACGTTCGAACCCCCTCCCAGGATGAAGACCTGCGCCTGGTAGGCCCAAAGGATCTCGAAGGCACGCTGGAGTTCGTCCTTTGAACGCACCTCCACCAGCAGATCGGCCGGGCCGCCAATCCTCGACGAGGTGTACGGCGCCAGCGGCACCGCCTCGCGCAGGCGGTCCCCGAGAATCAATTTCAAGGCCTCCACGGCCTGCGGTGCGAGGATCGGAGAACTCAAAGCTGGCGCACCTTGGCGATCAAACGGGTCACAAGCTCCTTGGGCATCGGACGATCATCCAGAGACAGCGACGCGCCCTGCACGCCAAATTCCGCGACGCGCTTCAGAGCCAGCCGCAGCTTCAACTCCATCTTGCGATCGGCCTCGAAGATCCGGCGGTTCTCGCTAGCCATCTTGCACGCCTCCCTTGCCCTTCAGGGCCTGCAGCAAAAGCTCGCCCACCCGGTTGCCATCGCCCGCCGAGAGAGTCACAACGACATCTCCGGCCTGGACCTCGCCGACAAGTGTCTCGGCCGCATGTTCCAGCGAGTCGACGCTTCGAGAAGGACGGTCCTGAACCTCGCCTGCCACCTGCCCCGAGTCGATCGACCCATCCGGGGCCTCACGTGCGGCAAAGATCGGGGTCACCAAAATCTGATCGGCTTCCCCAAGCGCGCTTCCCCACTGGCCCAGAAACGCCCGCGTCCGTGAGTAGGTATGCGGTTGAAACACGGCCCACAGGCGGGCGCCCGGGTAGCGGGCGCGCAGGGCCAGCAGGCTGGCCCGGATCTCGGTCGGGTGGTGGGCATAGTCGTCGATCACGGTCACATCACCCGCCTTGCCGAGCACTTCCAAGCGCCGCCGGGCGCCATGGAACTCGGTCAGCGCTTCGCGGGCATC
The DNA here is from genome assembly GCA_963797485.1 of uncultured Chloroflexia bacterium. Classification (GTDB taxonomy): domain Bacteria; phylum Chloroflexota; class Anaerolineae; order Anaerolineales; family E44-bin32; genus CAWAND01. The sequence continues at coordinate 269,453 of CAWCPF010000004.1, read as the reverse complement.
GGCGAAGGAGACACCGACGTGGTCGGCCGTTGCCAGGGCGCTGAGTGCATTCAGCACGTTGTGTCGGCCAGGCAGGCGGATGCGGGCCAACCCCAACACCTCCCCTTTTCGAACCACAAGGAAATCCGATCCCCCGGCCTGATTGGGTCGAATCTCGTCGGCACGCCAATCGGCGCCCTCGGAGAGACCGAAGCTCACCCGACCACGACCAGGCACATCAAGCGCCGATGCCCCGGGGTCGTCCAGGTTGTAGATGAGCACGTCCTGGATCTGATCCGCGAAGGCTTGAAAAGCCGCCTGGACTTCGGCCCGGGTTTTGAACTGATCAGGATGGTCGTGTTCGACATTGGTCACGATGGCGACATGGGGAAACAACCCCAGGAATGCCATCCCGTATTCGTCGGCTTCCACCACAAAGTGCGGCCCTGACCCAGCCCGGGCGTTGGCATCGAAGTCCAACAGATCCGCACCGATGATGAAGGTTGGCGCAGCCCCGGCGCGCTCGAGGATCCATGTGAGCAAGCCGCTGGTAGTCGTCTTGCCGTGCGAACCCGCCACGGCCAAAACCTCGTAGCCCTTGGTCAACTGCCCCCAGAAGTCGGTGCGGTGCAGCACGGGGATACCCAGGGTTCGGGCTTCGACCAGTTCGACGTCGTCATCCGGCACAGCCGCAGACGCCAGCACGACGTCCGCGCCTCGAACGACCTCGCGCCGGTGCCCATAGGTCACGCGAATCCGGCGCGCTCCAAGGCCTCGGCGTAACGCGAGCGCGAACGATCCGATCCGGTCACGGTCACGCCTCGCTCATGCAGCACTCTCGCTATGGCCGACATCCCTGCACCTCCAATCCCCACCACGTGAACGTGCCGGTTCATACAAAGACGACGATGACGAACACGAACACCACACCGACGGCGAAGTAGATGTTGGGAATCGGCAGCGCGGCCGGCGGAAGATACTGCACCAGGTTGTTGATCGTTGTCTCCATATCCGGCACCGGCGGGGGCCAGACCACCAAATTGGTCGGATAGCCCGACTGGTGCAGGTAGTACCAGAGCGATCCGACGATCAAGTACCCGTTAAGCGCTCCGAGCAGCATGCCCAGCAGGAGCTCCTCGAGCCGTTCCCGCGCCACTTTGGGTTCCAACGCCCTGATGTGCGGGGTCTGGTAGCCGAAAAACGCCAGCAGGATCAGCAGCCCCGCTCGGATCAGGAACTGGGTTTGTCCGGGCTGGAGGAACAACGCCGTTCGGTATGGCGAAACATAGGTCTCCAGAATGGCATTCAGGAACAGGCCGAGGACAACGGCGCTGGTGACCAGGAGCTCTTTCGCCCAGCCGCGCATGGCGCCGATGACGGCAAACAAGACCACAAAGATTCCGAAGAGCACGACCAGGCTGATCACGCCGAGTCTCCTCGCGCAGTCCCGAGATCCACGATCTGGCCGGCGATGGTCCCGGCCGCCTCGGGCCTGGCCAGAGCGGCTGCCGCCCTGGCCATGGCCGTCTGGCGATCCGGAGAGTCGAGCAGGCCCACCAGCGCCGTCCACAAGTGTTCGTTCAGGCGTTCGTCCTTCAACACGATGGCCGCCCCATGCCGTTCGAGGTAGTCAGCGTTGACCTTTTGATATCGCCAGGCGTGGGGGTATGGCACCAGGATGGAGGCAAGCCCGAAGGCTGGGTACTCCCCCAGGGCCGAGGCGCCGGCGCGAGACACGACCACATCAGCGGCTGCCAGCGCGGACCCCATCTCGGCGTGGAGGTAGGCATACGCGTGGTAGTCCCGCCGGCGCGCCTCGGGCAGCCCCGGCAGCACGCTCTCGACCTGCGGCCAATCCAATTCACCCGTCAAGTGCATGACCTGGGCTCTGCCCAGCAGGCCTGGCAGAATCCGCCACAGGGCCCGGTTAATCGAGCGCGCGCCACGGCTTCCGCCCATCACCAGCACCACCGGGCGATCCGGGGCGAGGCCTAACACGCGGCGCCCTTCGTCGCGTGTTAGGCCCCTGAACTCGGAACGGGTCGGATAACCGGTCACCGTCACCCGCTCCCTGCGGTCATAGAAACGCACCGATTCATCCGTCGTCACACAAATCCGTCGGGCCAGCCGGCTGATCCAGCGCAATGCCAGACCAGGCTCGATGTCGGGCACCAGGACCACACTCGGGACGTGCCGGGCGGCCAGAGCCATCGGCACACCCACATAGCCACCTGTGAAAAATGTCACATTTGGCCGATAGCGCTCGACCAGCGAGCGGGCGGCGCCATAACCTTGCGCCAGCCTTATGGCGTTGCCGGGCAATCGCCCCCATCCGATGCCGTGCACGCCGGCCGCCGGGATGCCCTCGTAGGCGATCCCCGCCCGGCGGACCAGATCAGCCTCCATACCGCCGAGGCCTCCGACCCACAACACTTCAGCCCTCGGTCCGAGGGCGTCGATGACGGCCAAGGCGGGATACACTCCGCCCCCGGTGCCGCCAGCCGATACCAACAGTCGCAATGTGACCCCTTATGTCATGAACTTCGGGTGTCTCGCGCCGCGAAACGTTGAGCAATAGCCCGACGGCCGCCAGGGTGGTGACCAAACTCGAACCGCCGTAGCTGAAGAATGGCAAAGCATTCCCGGCGAATGGGAGCAGGCCGAGCAGGACCGACATGTTGACCATGGCTTCGATCCCGATCCAGAACGTGATCCCGCTTGCCAGGAGCATCCCCAGTCGGTCGCGAGCTTGCATGGAGATTTTGAAGCCGCGCCACATGAAGAAGATGAAAAGCGCCACCACCAACAGCGCTCCCACCAGCCCCAGCTCTTCACCGATGACCGAGAAGATGCTGTCCGTATGCGGCGCCGGCAGCAAGCCGAACTTTTCGCGGCTGGCCCCCAAACCTCGCCCGAGCAGGCCGCCTGCCGTGAAGGCCTGCAGAGAATGCTGCACGTGATATGACGCCTTTTCGATGTCCACCAGACCGGTCACATAATCCGTCCACCGCTGACGGCCCGTGTTGGTGACCCGCACCATGAGGAAAGCCAGCATCGCTCCTCCACCCGTCACGGCCACGGATTGAAGCAGCCGGGCGCCGGCCATGTAGAACATCGTCACCGACACCACTGCCACCGTCAGCACAGCGCTCAGATCCGGCTGAAGAAGGATCAGACCCGAGACCAAGCCGATGATCACCATCAATGGCAGGAAGCCGTTGCCCCAGTCGGTGAGCTTGTCCCCCTTTCGATTCCATCCACACGGCCAGGTAGATGATCATGGCCAGTTTGGCTAGCTCGGATGGCTGATACGAGCCTTCCAGGAACGACCGGCGCGGGCCGACGCCGGCCTGGACCAACAGCACAATCAGCAGCGAGGCGATGGCCAGGCCGATCACCGGCAGGGCCAGCTTTCTTAGCCAGGCCAGAGGCATCCGGGCGGCGACCAGCATGGCAACCAGCCCCACCAGCATGTTCACGACCTGGCGCCGAAACAGCGCGCTCGGGTCCTGGGTCAAGCGCCAGGACACATCCCAGCTGGCCGAATAGACCATCACCAGGCCATAGGCGATCATGATGGCCACAGTCAGGAGCAGCCACGGATCGAGCCCGGTCTTCCGCAAGCGCTGGATCAGTGCCTGCCCGCGCAGACGGGTGGTCAACGCCAGTGCGGTCATAGCGCCCCCACCAACTGCTTGAAACGCTCGCCCCGGGCTTCAAAGTCCACAAAGGCGTCGAAGCTCGTCCCGCCGGGGGCAAGCAGCACCGCGTCCCCGGCCTCAGCCAGCTCGGCCGCCCGGCCAACCGCCCGCTCCAGATCTGGAACCACGTCGAGCGATTGCAGCCTTTGGCCCGTCCCCGTCTTCATGGCCTGGGCGATCTTTGAGGCGGCTTCGCCGAACAGGATGAGATGGTCTACACGTTCCGAAACCACTTGAGCAAAGCTCTCCCAGGGCAGGTGCTTGTCCCGCCCTCCAGCCAGGAGCACCATCGGCTCATCTTCAAAGGCGGCCAGGCTGGCCAGGCTCCGCTCGGGCGCGGTGGCGATCGAATCGTCGTACCAACGCACACCCCCAAGTTCGCGAACCAGCTCGAGCCGATGGGGCAAGCCGGTAAATCTGCCCAGCCCGGCTCGAATCGCCTCGGGCGCGATGCCGGCCACTCTGGCCAGAGTCACCGCGGCCAAGGCGTTCAGCGCATTGTGGGGGCCTTTCAGCTTGATCGACGCCAGTTGCCCTACGGCCTCCGGCTTCCGCGCCTCGATCCAAGTGATGGTCCCGTCGGACAGGTAGGCGCCTTTGCCCTCCGGCGGCGGAGTCCGGCCGAAGCTCACCAGTTCCCCGCGGATTTCAGAGCGAAGGCCCCAGGCCCCGGGGTCATCATGGCCAAGAATGGCCACATCCTCAGGCTGTTGGAACGCCAGGATTCGGCGTTTGGCCTGGGCGTAGGCCGCCATGCTGGCGTGCCGATCCAGGTGATTAGGTGTGAGATTCAACACGCCCGCAATTCGAGGGCTGGTGGTCATGAGTTCGAGTTGGAAGGACGAGAGCTCAATGATCGCCAGATCATCGGCGCGCATGTCCGGCAAATCCGGCAGCAGGGGCCGGCCGATGTTTCCGCCGACCCACGCCTTGCGTCGGGAGTCGGCCTTAGCCATCTCGCCCAGCCAGGCCGTGGTGGTGGACTTTCCGGATGACCCGGTGATGCCCACGGTGGTGGCCGGGCAGCTCTCCAGCAGAATCTCGAAATCGTTGGTCACCTGCAGGCCCCGCCGGCGAGCTTCGACAGCCAAGGGCAGATCGGCTGGGACCCCGCCGGACAAACACAGCACGTCGGCGCCGTCCAGCAGCGTGACCGGATGGCCGCCGAAAACAAATTCCAGCGGCAGGCCCTCAAGCTCGCGGCGCGCGTCAGCCAGCTCGTCCGGGGCCTTGCGGTCGTTGACCACGACGCGGGCGCCCTGGTCCGCGAGAAAGCGAGCCAGCGCCTTGCCCTGCCGAGCCAAACCGATCACCACCACGCGTTTACCGCTCCAATCCGTCAAGCTCGTCTTCTTTAGGCCGCCTTGCGCCGGCCGTTGACATGCGCCCTGACTTCGTGATCGATCCCCAGCCAGAAATGGTGGGGCATCACGGCTGTGGCGCCGCGGACCTCGATGCTCTCGACGCTCGTGTCGCCTTCCGGCAGCATGCTGGGATGAACAGCGCACAGATTGGGCGACTCCTCATACTTCTCGAGGTAGTAGGCCACGGCCGTCTTGACTTTCTCCTGCAGGCTGCGATTGCTGTCATCGAACCAAAGCATTCCGGTCTCCATGGTGTTCTCCTCTCGCTCAAACAAGAGCCAACGCAATGCCGATCATGGCGGCCAACAAACTCACCAGCCAAAACCGCTGCACAATCTGGGTCTCGCTCCATCCGTTGAGCTCGAAGTGGTTGTGGAGCGGAGCCATCTTCAGCAACCTTCGGCCTTTGGTGATCTTGAAGTAGGCCACTTGCAGGATGACGCTCAGCGTTTCACTGCCCGGGATAATGGCTATCATGACCAACAGCGGCCACTGCCCCGTCATCAGCGCCACCGTAGCCAGGGTGGCCCCAAGCGGCAGCGAACCGGTGTCCCCCATGAAGAGTTCGGCCGGGTGGGCGTTGTACCAAAGGAAGGCGAACAGGGCGCCGACGATGGTGAAGCTGAAACGCAGCAGGAAGACTTGGCCCTGCAAGCTGGCGATCACCCCGAAAGCGGCGAACGCCGTGGCCGAAATCAGTCCGGCCAGTCCGTCGAGCCCATCGGTCAGATTGATGGCGTTGCTGCCGCCGACAATCCAGAACATAGCGATGGGCACGTACCAGATCCCCAGATCTATCACTTCGGGAATGTTGGGCAGGATCATGTTCGGCGAATGCAGCCCGTACTTGAGCACCAGGGCCGCACCAAGCGCGATGACGACCTGAATCAGCAGTTTCCAGCGTCCACGCAGGCCGATGGGGCCTTCCTGACCGGCCGCTCGGCCACGAATCCCAAGCCAGTCGTCATAGCTGCCGAGCGCAGTGAAAGCGATCATGACCAGCAGCGGCAGGAGAATCGAATTGCCCAGCACGGTCAAATCGCTGGCAATCGATACCAGGTTGAGCACCCCGGTGATCAGCACAACCGGGAGGATGAACAGCCAGCCCCCCATGGTCGGCGTGCCCAGCTTGGTGAAATGGCGAGCCGGTCCCTCGACGCGAATCTGCTGTCCGACCTTGAGCATGCGCAGGATGCGGATGAACGGCCCGCCCCAGATCACCGTCAGCAGGAAGGCAATCCCGCCCAAGGACAGGGCCATGGCGGTTTGGCTCATTCGCCTTGCTCCAGACCGGACACGATCTCTTCCATGTGCATGCCGCGCGAGCCCTTGACCAGGACGACATCGTCCGCTTGGATGCGCTTCTTCAATAGCTTGATGGCCTGCTTGGGGGTGTTGACCGCCTCGACGTTCTCGGCGGCCAGCCCTGCCCGGCGGGCTTCATCCGCAATCCACGCCGCGCGCTTGCCGACCGTGACCAGGCGGTCGGCGACTTCGGCCGCCCTTGCACCCACCATCCGATGTCCGCGCTCCTCGAAATCCCCCAGTTCGAGCATGTCACCCATCACGGCGATCTTGTGGCCGTCCAGGTCAGCCAACAGATTGAGCGCGGCGATGGCCGAGGTCGGCGCGGCGTTGTAGGTGTCATCCAGCAAGACCGAACCCTTGGGTCCGGTGACGGCCACCAATCGCAGCTGCGTGGCGGTGCTCTGCAGACCGCCGACGATCTCCTCCCAGGTCAGCCCCTCAACCAGGCCGACCGCTGAAGCGCGCAGCACGGTGTGCACCGAATGACGCCCCAAGAGCGGCACGCGCACGTGGATGGCATCACCGTGGTAGTGCATCACGAGGCGAATGCCTTCCAGCCCCAGGCCTTCGACCTCGTCGGCCCACAGATCGGCCTCCGGGGTCAAACCATAAGTGAAGATCGCCGCCTGCGTCCGATTCGACATGTCGCGAACCAGGGGCTCGTCGTGATTGAGAATGGCCACACCCTCAGGTGCCGCCGGCAGGTACTCGAGAAGCTCACGTTTCCCACGCACGATGGCTTCGAGTGACTTGGCGCGCTCAAGGTGAACCTGGCTGATGTTGGTGATCACACCCACCGCCGGCCGGGCGATCTGACACAACTCCGCGATCTCCCCCGGCACGTAAAAACCCATTTCCAGCACAGCGCGCTGGTGCGATTCGGTCAGGCTCAGCAGGCTCAGCGGCAGCCCGATTTCGTTGTTCATATTCCCGGGGTTCTTCAGGGTCCGGTAGCGCCGCTCGAGCACTTCCGCCGTCAATTCCTTGGTAGTCGACTTGCCGACGCTGCCGGTGATGCCGATCACCCGGATATCCAGTTGGCTGCGCCAGGACGACGCCACACGCTGGAGAAATTCGAGGCAGCTCTTCACTCTCAGGCACACCGGCAGCGTCCAGACCGCTTCGGTCGGGATCGTCCCACTTCGCAGGTCAACCACCGCCAGTTCTTGGCCGGGCGCTTCCTCGACCAGCGCCAGAACGGCTCCGCGTCCAAAGGCATCCGCCACGTATTGGTGGCCATTTGACTTCTCCCCCTTCATGGCCACAAACAGGCTCCCGCGCACCACGTTGCGCGAGTCGATGACGGCCCCAGAGATGGTTTGGGACACACCGGGGCGGGCACCGGTCAGAGCTTCGACGACGTGGTCGACAGTCAGCATTGGGCCACTCCGGCTTCAGCCTCCCTGGCCTTGCTTAGCGACCGCCGAATTGGGCGGAATATGCATCAGGACCACCAAACGCTCCACGACCGATTGGAAGACAGGCGCGGCCACTACCGAGCCCCAGGGGGAAGTGGTGGGCTCGTCCAATCGAACCAGGACCAGAAAACGCGCCTCGGGGACGGGACCCCAGCCGATGAAAGAGGCGATGGTCTTATTGGGGTCGTAGCCGTACTCTGTCGGGACCTGGGCTGTGCCGGTCTTCCCGGCCAGTTCGTACCCGGGCACTTTGGCGTACTGGGTTTCGCCCTCCAGCGATTGGGTGAGCATGTGCGTCAGGGTGTCGGCTGTGGCGGCCGAGATGGGCTGCCCAAGCACGGTGGGTTTGGGCCAATACGCGCCTTGCGGCCCGACCACTTCGCGGACGATGTGCGGCTGAACCATGACCCCGTGATTGACCACGGCGCTTACCGCCGCCAGCAGCTGCACCGGCGTGATCGAGACACCCTGGCCGAATGAATTGGTCCCCAGGTCGGACTCGGTCCACAGCGGATGGCGCGGCGTGCGCAGCTGCCCGGCCACCTCGCCGGCCAGATCAATGCCGGTCAGGCGGCCGATCCCAAAATCCGCCAAGTACTGATAGAAGTCCTTGGCCCCCAGCTTTTGGGAACCGACCCATGCCAGACACACATTCAGCGAGTGGCGCATGCAGCCGGTCATCGTCTGCGGTCCCCAGGCGTTTCCATCCCAGTTGGAGATTTCATGCCCGCCGACTTCGATCGAGCCGGTGTCGATGAACTCCGTATCCGGGGTGACCGCGCCGGTATCCAGGGCGGCGGCCATGGTCAGAATCTTGAAGGTTGACCCGGGCTCGTATTGCGCACTGGCGGCCGGCGTGATGACCGGCTCCTTGCCGGCTTTGTCGGGTTTGAGCCAGGGCTGGTAGTTGTTGGGGTCCAGTTCGGGAGAAGCAGCCATGGCCAGGATCTCGCCCGTCATCGGGTCCATGACCACGATCTGACCACTCTCTGCGCCGCTGGATTTGAGCGCCTGGCGCAGGCTGTCTTCGACCATCTGCTGAATCTCGGTGTCGATGGTCAGGACCAGGTTGACGCCGGCCGGCGGATTGGGTTCGGGACGGGCTTCGGGCGGGATCAGCGGCTGTTCCACCGTGATCGGCTTGCCGGCCAGCCATTCGTCGTAATAGCCTTCGACGCCGAAGTACCCCTTCCCCTCGTCGTTGACAAAGCCAAGGACATGACCCGCCAGCGAGCCATCCGGATAGACACGCTTGGGTGCAGAGACCAGCGCCAAGCCGCTTAGGTCAGGCGCGGCCGGGTCGGCCAGGAAGCCATTCAGGACGTCGGCCACAGATTGGTCGACGGTGATGGGCAAACTCCCATTCGAGCCCTCGGGTCGGGTCAATCGAATACGATACTGGCCTTCGCTCGCCCAGTCGCGGGTCAGCTGCTGATGCAGGTCTTCAAATGGAAGCAGCAGAAGCTTGGACAGGACGGCGGCGATGTCCTCTTGGCTGCTTGGCGACAACTGGCGGATCTCAACTTCCAGGTAGTACAACGCGGCATTGGTGGCCAGGATTTGGCCGTCACGGTCGTAGATCAGGCCGCGCGCCGGCACCACCTGTTCGACCCGACCCACGCTCGCCTCGCCGCGCGCGGCGAAGACGGGAGCATACGGTCCGAATTGGACGCGGATGAGCTGAATGAGCAGGGTGGCGGCCACCAGCGACATGACCATCAGAATGCTGGTGACGCGCAGGCGCGCCTGAGCGTGCTCCGGGTTCAAGGCTGGCTCCCCGGGCGCTTGAAAATGCCGCGTGAGCCACTCGCCGAGAGTTCTCGGTGTAGGCTGGGGAAAGCATGGCCTCGGCCCCGTCAACCGACGCCGGGGGGCGAGGCGCCACGAAATCAGGCGGCGGCTCGTAGCCCGGCACCTGGAGATATTCGATCTCGTCCGGGTTGGCGGGCCTGAATCCCAGCGCCAGAGCCCTGGCCATCATCCGGTCAGGTGCGGTCAGCCCGGCGACCTGGGCAATGAGCTCACGATTGGCCTGAAGCAGGTCTTCCTTTTGAGACTCGAGGGTCAGGACCTGACGGCCGGAGTCGGCGACTTTAGCGTTCACAGCCAGGTACATGCCTCCGACCCCGAGCAGGGTCACGACCAGCAAGACCATCCGGCTGGTGGAACGCACGGCCAGGCGCCAACCCGTGCGCCTCGAAGCCTGGGCCCGTCCTCGATTGACTACCGTCATGAGCTAAACCACCCAACCCAGGGCGTGCAAGGTTCATGCCGCTCCTAGTCGCTCGGCGACGCGCAGTCGGGCGCTACGGGACCGCGGATTCTCGACCATCTCGCGCTCGGTAGGACGAATGATTTTCCGGGACACCAGCCGCAAACTGGCCTGATGGCCGCAGGTGCACACCACTGCCCCAGGCGGGCAGAGGCAGTCGGTTGACTCCGTCTTGAAGGTGCGTTTGACCAATCGATCCTCCAGCGAGTGAAAGGCAATCACGGCCAGCCGGCCGCCGGGCGCCAGCGCGCCAATGGCCTGCCCCAGCCCGCGTTCGATCTGCCCCAACTCATCGTTCACCGCCATGCGCAATGCCTGAAAGGTGCGCGTGGCCGGATGCACACGTCCTCCGGCGCGTCCAAGGATCCGGCTGACGACGGCAGCCAGCTCCGCCGTTGTGCCGAGGGGTCGGGCGGCCACAATGGCTCGCGCCACCTTCCGGGCGCGTCGCTCCTCGCCCAGAGTCCGAATCACGTCAGCCAACTCGTCCTCCGGCCACTTGTTAACCAGATCGCTGGCCCTCAGAGCCTGGTTAGGGTCAAAGCGCATGTCCAGCGGACCCTCCTGCTTGAACGCGAAGCCTCGCTTTGGATCATCGAGCTGCATCGACGACAACCCCAGGTCGAGCACGATACCGTCCACCTTTGGCCACCCGCGATCGGCCAGGACCGCCTGAAGCTCCGCATAGGTCGCCTGCACCAGCACCGCCCGCTCGCCAAACTCGGCCAGCCTTTCACGTGCCAAATCCAGGGCGGCTGGGTCGCGATCAACTCCCAGCAGGCGTCCGCCCGGAGTCGAACCAGCCAATAACCCCGCCGCGTGACCGCCCGCCCCGACTGTGCCGTCGACATACCATCCGCCAGCCCGCGGCTGCAACGCTGCAAGCACCTCTTGGTAAAGGACGGGACGGTGGAACGGTGCCGAGGAAGCGCCCGACGACGCCGCCACGACCTATTCCGCCGACGATAGATCGAAATCGACGAAGCGCTTGGCGTTGACTTCCGGATCGCTGACCGAAGTCAACTCTTTGGCCCAGTTTTCGGAATTCCAGATCTCGAAGTACTCGCCGGCACCGACGATGGTTATGTCAGCCTCCAACTGCGCGTAGTCGCGCTGGAATGGAGGCACGAGGATTCGTCCAGCCGAGTCGAGGTTGATCTCGGTGGCGCGTCCGAAGATCACACGGCGGATGGCACGCGCCTCGGGGTGTGTGGTCGTAAGACTGGCCGCGCGTTGAGCCATCCGCTGGAAATTGTCTGTGGTATAAACGACCAGGTTGCGGTCGTAGCCCTGGGTGACGAAGGCGCCCGAGGACAGGGCGGCCCGAAACCCAACCGGGACCGTGATCCGGCCTTTGGCATCAATCGAGTGGAGGTACTGACCAAGGAACATGTGTTCTAACTGACCCCTAAACGCCAGGACGCCGGCAGCTCCGGCGTCCCACTTCCTCCCACTCCGTCCCACAATCTGACACAGAATATACTATTTTTGGGCAAGGCGCAACCCTGAAAACCCCACTCGGCCGCCGGTACCCTTGTCCTAGCTGCCGCGCCAAACCCAGGCCGAGCTCCGACATAAACTCCTGGGGATCAAACGCGCCAGCCGCCATGGTCGAATTTGCAGCGCAGCCGGATGGCCCCGAGAATCCTGTGGGCCATCCGGGTCGAGATGCAGGTTGGGTGATCAGGATGGAAGCTGGAGCAGTGTCAAAGGGCGAAGGCTGGACGCTCTCTCAATACGCGGTAAGACCAGCCCCCCGCTTCTGGTTGAAGCTTGAGTCTCCGCGTGAGGGCCGGCCCGGGTCGAACGTCTGCTTCTGCGCCTTCCCCTCCGCTTGCCGGGACGAGGTCGATCTGGCCCGTGGGAAGCCAACCCGGGCGGAGTGGACGGGGGTCCAAGGAGACAGGGTGAGGCCAAGCGCAGCCGGTGCCAAGAGGCGGGACGACGCGCGTCATCGCCCCACGCCTTCAAGAGACGTGGTGTGCTGAACCCGTTCCCGGACAACTTGACCCAGGGAACCGCGATGAAAGAAGAAGGGGCTGTCTCACATATTGGCGAGACAGCCCCAAGAGAGGCGGGCCGTTCTGTAAGCCGCGTTCTGTCCGGGGCCCGGCGCCGTCAGGACATGCCCGGGGCGTCAAGCCCATGTGCGATCATCTATCTAGGCCCGGCCTTGCGATCGGGCTCAAGCAGCCGACCCGGAGCTCAAAGGGAGCGAGCCGCTCCTCATCCCGAAGGATTTCACTCCTGCTTGGCCTTGCTCCGGATGGGGGTTGCCTGGCCGGCGGCATTGCTGCCGCCGCCGGTGGTCTCTTACACCACCTTTTCACCCTTACCGAAGTCGAAGCACCACGTGGGCTCGCCAAGGCGAGCTGGCTTGCTTCGACCCCGGCGGTCCTTTTCTGTGGCCCTATCCGCGAGTTGCCCCGCCCGGGGGTTACCCGGCACCCTGCTCTATGGAGCGCGGACTTTCCTCGGACGCTCTTCGACAAGCTCTGGGCGCCCGCGATCGCCCGAACGACCAACCTCAGACACCATCATAAACGCCCAACCGCGGGCGGTCAATTGCCTCTGCCCTGTTCCACCCATAACCCCGTCCCAACGCAAACTTAACTCTGACACTCAGGTGGTATCCTCCTACAAGATCGATGGCACAACCCGGCCAGACGTATGAGCGCCAGCCGATCGAGTCCTTGCCTATGCGTATGGCGGGCGCTATAATGCGTTACGGATGGGGCAAGATGGAGGTTTGGAATGCCCGTTTACTCTTATAGGTGTGAAAACTGCGGTGTGCAATTTGACCGTCAACAGAGATTCATCGACAAAACCCTGACCAAGTGCCCCGAGTGCGGCCAGAAGACGTTGCGAAAACTCTTTCAGCCCGCCGGAATTGTCTTCAAGGGGTCGGGTTTCTACGTCACCGACAATCGCTCGTCGAAACACGCCACCTCACACCCATCGACCAGCGCCTCGGTAAATTCGACCGACACGACCTCGAAGGTCAAGACTGAGACAGAGAAGAAAACTTCTTCACCTGTCCCGAGCGAAGACTGACGGTTCGCCGGGATGCGGCCGGCTGGCGGACCCGCGCAGCCGGGCACAGCAAGCTCCATTGCAGCCACAAAGGGATATCAAAACTCGAGCGGTCCATCCGGACCGCTCGATGATTTGGGCTACATCTGAAAGCCGCCCGTGGCGGGCACGACTTTCCACTCGAAGTTGGTGACGAATTTGAGGAGGCTTTCCTTCAGGGTTCCCCAGTCTTCGGAGCCGAGGGCCGTCTCCATTTCGCCCAGGCTATCGGTCACACCGCCGGTCAGAATCTGAGGCCGCTCGCCATAGGTCGTGTACCAGGCCTCGGTAGGTTGAATGCCGAGCTTCTGCATCCCGGGGACGAATTCGCGGACGACGAACTCAAAGTACTCCTGTTCCTGGCCGGGGATGATATCCCACGTCATCAAGAGCTTGACTGTCATCCGTGATTTTCCTCAGCCGCGGCCCTTGGCTACGGACCTTGAGCCGCCGTGACCCGGGTTCATTCGCTGCGCTCGAGCACAACGACTTGGGTTTCCTCGGACAGTCCGCTCTTGCTGACCTTAAGCGAAGGCAGCGGCTCACCTTTCGAGATCCCCATTTCTGACAAGAAAGGCTCCAACATGCCAAGCTCGCCTTTCTCCTTGCCGGTCTTGTACCGCATCGGGATGACCAGTGAAGGTTCAATCAAGCTGATGGTTTCGGCCGCCTGAGCGGGGTTGAGTGCCGAGCCGCCGCCCACGGGAACCATGGCGACGTCGACAGTCCCCAAGGCCTCGATTTGAGATTGCGAAGGGACGGAGCTCAACTCTCCGAGGTGAACCAGCGTGACGTCTTCATACTCGAAGACGAAAAGCAAATTCCTGAGGCGGTCATCGGCCTTGCCGTCCTTCTGGCCATCAAGCTCTATCCCGGTGATGAACACGCCGCCGATCTCGTATTCACCCGGACTGACGACGGCTCGATAACCGCTTCGGACGTTCTTCAGGCCGGCATGATCGGCTGAGTTGCGGCTGAGGGTCACCACGTCCGCTTTCAGTTTGAGCGCCGGCAGCCCGCTGCCGGCGTCGAAAGGGTCAGTCACAACCGTCGCCAAGCCGCGCTGGGTCAATCGAAAGCATGCAAGGCCGTGCCAGGTGATCTCCATGCCACCTCCAGAGGGGTGCCCGCGAGATTATACACGAGGCGTTTAGGGACCGGCAAAAGCCTATAATCGGGGCATGAGTGGCATGCGATTCGCGCTGGCGCCGCTGGAACTTGGGGGTGGACACGTCGCCGCCACATCAGATCAGGACGCCATACTTCAGATCCCGGCCAAGCCTCAGGGGTATGCCAACGCTCAACTGGACGATCACCGCAGACTTCCCCGCGGGCAATTTCCGTGGACGAACGGGGCACGCCTGCGGCTCCGCGCCCGGGCGGGTTCCTCCCAGCCTCAGGGGACCTTGGGGTTCGGTTTTTGGAACGATCCGTTCAATCTGAGTTTTGGCCAGGCGGGCGCCGCCAGAAAACTTCCCGCTTCGCCGCACGCTATCTGGTTCTTCTACGCTTCCGAACCAAACGATATTGCTCTGGTTCCCGGCCGTCGCGGTTGGGGATGGAAGGCCCAGTGTCTACGGGGTCCAGCCATTTCACCCGTCTTGTTGGCCGGCCCGGCTTTCGTCGCCGTGCTTCTCTCCCGGATCGGCGTCTTGCGTCGGCTGGTTATGAGCTCAGCCTTCCGCAGTGTGACGTATCATGAAGCCCTGCTGGACACCGATGTTGGACAGTGGCACGACTACGAGATCAGCTGGGACCATCAGCGGGCACATTTCCGTGTGGATGATGCCGTCGTCCTTGAGGTCCCGTCGGTGCCCCGGGGTCCATTGGGCTTTGTGACATGGATCGACAACCAGTACGCCGTCGCCTCCGTCGAAGGAGGTCTACGCTTCGGGGTCATCCCGACTTTGGAGCCTCAAGTCCTGGAAGTGGAGTCCATCGATCTCGTTCGGCTTAGGGGTTGAAAGGCCATCGGCGGCTGGACTTAGACCGATCACCCTCAAGGAGTGGTTAAGCATGGAGCGCAAACGTCTCGGTTGGACCGACCTGGACCTGACGCGTATCGGCCTGGGAACCTGGGCCATGGGCGGCGGGGGCTGGGCTTGGGGATGGGGAGCCCAGGATGATGAGCGGTCCATCGAGACCATCCACGCCGCCCTCGATCTTGGCATCAATTGGATCGACACAGCCGCCGTGTACGGCTTGGGCCATTCGGAAGAGGTCGTCGGCCGGGCGATTGCGGGCTTGTCCGAGCGACCGATCATCGCCACCAAATGCGGCCAGGTTTGGGGGGAAGATCGTCACATCTACCGCTCACTCAAAGCCGAGTCGGTGATCGGCGAAGCCGAAGACAGTCTCCGGCGACTGGGAGTAGAGACGATCGACCTGTATCAAATTCATTGGCCCGATCCGCGGGATCAGATCGAGGAGGGGTGGCAGGCGATCGTGTCTCTAATCCAGGCGGGGAAGATTCGCTACGGAGGGGTATCGAATTTCAATCCGGAACAAATGAGGCGCCTTCAGCCTCATGGCCGCATCGCCTCCCTCCAGCCCCCGTACAGCATGCTCCGGCGGGGGGTTGAGAACGAAACCCTCGGCTTCTGCGCGCAAGAAGCCATCGGTGTGATCGTCTACAGCCCCATGGAGCGCGGGCTGCTCACCGGCAAGGTCACACCCGAATGGGTGGCTTCGCTGCCCGAGGACGACCATCGGCGGACGGGCCACCAATTCAACTCGCCCGAACTGGAAGCCAATATGTCCCTGGCCGAGGGGCTCAGCGACCTGGCGGCGCAGTCGGGACATACCGCCGCCCAGCTGGCCATCGCCTGGACGTTGGCGCGCCCTGAAGTCACGGCGGCCATCGTCGGCGCGCGTCGGCCGGACCAGATCGAAAACACTGCCCCGGCCGCGGAGTGGGCGCTGGACCAGGCCACCATGGCCGCAATTGACTCGCTGCTGCAGGCCCGCCTGGCGGCCATGGGTTAGCCCATCCATCGACCTCGAATCCAGACCGGATCAGACAGAAAGCCCGTTCCCGATGCAGATTTTGCTCTTCGACATGGACAGTGTGCTCTTGACCCCGGGCGGCTATCACCGTGCCCTGCAGGAGACCATTCGCCTGACGGCGGCGTCGCTGGGTTTTGCGGATCGCTCAGCGACTCAAGAAGAAATCGATCTGTTCGAGGCGGCCGGCGTCACCAGTGAATGGGAAGCGAGCGCCATGTGCGCCTGCCTGCTCCTGCGACAAGCATGGGCCGCCGGGGTCGAGGCCGATCTGCCCGACCAGCCGCCCCTGCCGGCCGCATCGCCGCACCACCTGCCTTGGCCCGATGTCGCCGGCTTCGTCGCCGATCTGGCGGCCGGCGACCAGAAATTGAAACCTCTGGCTCGCTCGGAGCAACTGCTTGTGGAGGGGGTCTCCGATCCCGTCAAGGCCGCCAGAGTGATACAGCTCCTCAGACGGTCCCGCCGCATCGACGGCTCGCCCACCCACCACCTGTTTCAGGAATTGGCTCTGGGGAGTCGGGTGTTTTCTCAGACGTACCAACGAGAGCCGAATTCTCGATACGCAGAGCTACCTGACCTTATTCGACAAGCCCAACCTGTCGAAGACGGCCCAGGGCCGGCTATTGGCGTGGATCGATCAGCCAGACCATGCGGCGGTGATCTTCACCAATCGGCCGTCTTCGCCTCCGGATGGGTTTTTCGACACTCCCGAGGCCGAATTTGGGCGCCAGGTGGTCGGGTTGGACGCCGTTCCGATCATCGGGGGTGGCGGAGTCGGCTGGCTGGCGACGCAGCAGGGCCTCGATCTGGGGCAGTTCTTGAAGCCGTCCGGTGTACACGCCCTGGCCGCCCTGGCCATGGTCTTGATGGGCGACCAAGCCAAGGCGCTAACCGCCGCCCTGGGAGTGCAGTCCGGACATTCGAACCCGGAGTTTGACCGCCTGCAAGGCGCGCAGGTGTATGTATTCGAGGATTCAGTCAAGGGGCTGCTGAGCGCTTCGGAGGCCTGCAAGCGCCTAGCGGGTTTGGGCATCCAACTCGACCTGACCCCTCTCGGGATCAGCCCTCCTGGACCCAAACGAGGTCGACTGGAGGAGTACGGCGCGCCGGTGTTTGACAGCCTGTCCGAGGCGCTTTCGAAAGTGCCCGGGATGCCGCCGGGATGACGGCGGCTCGAGGCGCGCCCTTGCTTGACACTCCCCCAAATGGGACGGTAAAATCGCACCCACGCCGAGATAGCTCAGTTGGTAGAGCACGCGACTGAAAATCGCGGGGTCGTCAGTTCGATTCTGACTCTCGGCACCTGAGAACGTTAACCGAACGTGCACCCCGGCAACGGGGTGTTTTCATTCAGCCGGCGACGGGATGCTCCCATGGGGATTTCAGATGCCCTGTCCTTCAGCGCCCAGCAGCCCCCGGGCCTGCTGCCTCAAGTCGTCAATCGGTTTCAGCTCGCCCTCTCCATCGGTGTAGAACCAGTGTTCCCAGCCGTTGCAGGGCGCGCCGTCTTTCAGGCGTCTTCCGACCTGATGGATCGAGCCCTCAAACCCATCCATGCGAAGCCTGCCATCCGGTTTGACCGTGGCCTGCCGCTGGATGTCGCCCATAAAGAACAACGCCTGGCCGGGGCGGACCAAGTTGAGCTCGAGCAGCCTGGCGAACGCCAGCCGAGGCGAGGCGCGCTTGCGGTCGCGCACATCCATCGCTTGTGCGTCGAATGGCTCGACCGTCTGACGCTCGATACGCGCCTGGGCCAGGGACACGTACTCCGGGTTTTGTTCGATCCCCAGCCAATGCCGATGCAGTCGTTTGGCAACGGCGCCGGTGGTCCCGGTGCCAAAAAACGGGTCCAGGACCAGGTCACCCGGCCGTGTGGAGGCCAGCAGGATACGGTAGAGCAGCGCCTCGGGTTTTTGTGTGGGATGGGCCCGGGTCCCGTCGATCTTCAGCCGTTCCGATCCAGAACAAATGGGGATGACCCAATCGCTGCGCATCTGCACATCGCCGTTCATAGACTTCATAGCGTGGTAGTTGAATGTATAGCGCGACTTCTGGTCCCGGGCGGCCCAGATCAGGGTTTCGTGGGCGTTGGTGAAACGGACGCCGCGGAAATTCGGCATGGGGTTGGTCTTGACCCACACCACATCGTTGAGAAACCAGAAGCCAAGGTCCTGCATGATGGCGCCCAGACGGAAGATATTGTGGTAGGTCCCAATGACCCACAGGCTGCCGTTGGGCTTGAGGGCCCGCCGGCACGCTTCCAGCCAGGCCCGGCTGAACCGATCGTAGGACTCGAAATCCTCAAATCGGTCCCAGGCCTCGTCCACCCCCTCGACACGCGTCATGTTAGGGCGATAAAGGGTTTGGCTGAGCTGGAGGTTGTAGGGGGGGTCGGCGAAGACCAGGTCCACAGACGCCGGGGGCAACTGGGGAAGGAGCTCGAGGCTGTCCCCGAGAAGAATCTGGTCGACGGGCAGTGCTTTCAGTTGGCCCAAACGCGTGCCTCGCAGTGCTCAACCGCTATTCCAGGTATTTTAGACCCGACCCGGTGTTGAACAGGACCACCGACGCGCCGGGGCTAAGCCAGCCGGTGGCTAGCAGCTTCTTCACACCCGCCAGGGTGGCCGCGCCTTCAGGGCAGGCCAGGACGCCCTCCCGCCACGCGAGGTCCATCTGGGCTTGCGTGATCTGATCGTCGTCGACGGCCACGGCCGTGCCCCCCGAATTGCGGATGGCCTTGAGAATCAAGCGGTCAGCGAACACCGACGGCACTCTCAGGCCGGAGGCAATTGTATGGGCGTCCACCCACGGCCGGGCGCGCTCATCGCCATTTTCAATGGCGCGTACGATCGGGGCGCAGCCGCTGGCCTGCACACTGACCATCTTGGGGCGTTCAGAGCCAATCCAACCCAGTGCCTCGAGTTCATCAAAGGCCTTCCACATGCCCACCAGGCCGGTGCCGCCGCCGGTCGGGTAGATGATGACATCGGGCAAATGCCACTCGAAGGCCTCGGCCAGCTCGAGCCCCAGGGTCTTCTTGCCTTCGACGCGATAGGGCTCGCGAAATGTGGAAGCGTTGAACCAGCCATGGGCTCGGGCCGCTTCGGCGGCCTGGCGGGAGGCTTCGTCGATCAACCCTTCGACCAGGTGCAGGTCGGCCCCGTGCAGTCTGACTTCGATCTGGTTGAGCATGGGCGCGTCGGCCGGCATGTACACATGGGCGCGGACACCCGCTCGCGCGGCATAAGCCGCCAGCGCCCCGCCGGCATTGCCGGCGGTCGGGATCACGAAGTCGGTGATCCCCAGTTCAACCGCACGTGATACGGCCATGGCCAGGCCACGGGCCTTGAAGGTGCCGGTTGGATTGAGGCCTTCTTCCTTAATATAAAGTCGGGGCAGCCCCAGGTCCTGTCCGAGCTTGCTTGCTGCCAAGAGGGGAGTGTCCCCCTCTCCCAGGTCGGTCCTGAGGGCCGGATCGGCCACCGGCAAGAGCTCGGCCCAGCGCCACAGGCCCGATGGCCGGCGGGCAAACTCCGCCCGGTCGCGGTCGCGCCCCAGCCGGGCCAGATCATAGCCGGCCAGAATAGGGGATTGGCAATCCTGGCAGATGGTCTGGATCAAATCGGCCGAGAAGGCCGTGCGGCATTCGGGGCATTCGAGCCGAGAAAGGTAGCTGGGCATGGGTTTGGTGTGCCTGTCGAGCGGCCGAAGTTGGCGGGTGGACTGTACTCCAGACCGGCCGGGCTCACAACCCGGGCCCAAGGCCGCTTGGCCTGGTTAGTGAATTTCTTCACAAACCGCCGGTTGGCGCCCCGGAGGAGGAGTGGAAGGCGCCGCTGCCCTGTCGCGGCCGGGTTGGCTTGACGCCCAACCCCCTTAAAGGTATGCTTCGGTTGCTCGATGCGGGCGTGGTTCAGTGGTAGAACGTCTCCTTGCCAAGGAGAAGGTCGTGGGTTCGAATCCCATCGCCCGCTCTCAAGCTGTCAGCTTACAGCCGTCAGCGATCAGCTAACCCGAATGAGGGATGGGTGCTCTAGCTGATGGCTGAGAGCTGAGGGCTGACAGCTTCATTTCGGCGACGTAGCCAAGTGGTAAGGCAAGGGTCTGCAAAACCCTCATCCACGGGTTCGAATCCCGTCGTCGCCTCCTGAATAAGGGTGATTGCCAGATCGGGGACAAGGGTGATGTAAATTCGCCAAGGTGGTCGCGGGCCGGGATTCCTGGCAGCTGGCGGCTGCCTTGCCGCAGGGGGGTGAACTGATGCGTGCGGCCGCTTCGCTCTCCGGAGAATTCGCTCGGAGCGGGCAGTGTGTTACGTGGGGGCCCATCGCGCCCGATGATACAGCGTAGGACTCGCCCGAATCCGAGCCGCAAGAGATTGGCTCATCGTTCTTCCGCGCAATCCCGAGGACATCGGCCACTCAGGAAAGCCTTATGCGTCGCTGCGTTCGAGGGCAGATGCGGCGGCCTGCTCGAGCGACAGGGCACGGCCCTCGGCCCAGGTTGTCTCGAAGATTGCGGGTTCGAGTTGGGCGCGCGAAACCGCCAAGTTGCTCTCGTAGTCGAGGCGGTCTGCTGGCTGGATTTGCGCGCCTAGGTTGTCCCGCAGAGCCTCGGCGGCGCCGAAAAGCCGCACCGCCCGCTGCGGCTCCCCCAGAACTCCGAGAATACCTGCCAATCCAACCAGGCAACTGGCAATGGAAAGCCTGTCCTGCAGTTCCTGGGAGAACGTCAACGCCTCAGCGAACAGCGACCGTGCGCGTTCGTAATCCTTCTGGTGTTGCGCCATATAGGCGAGGTTGTGCAGCACCGAAGGTGCACCCCAGCCGATTTGGCGGAAACGGGACAGCGCTTGCTGATAGTGTTGTTCCGCCAATTCGTCGTCACCTTCCAGCCGGATCACTTCCCCAAGCCTGTTTAGCGTTTCGGCGATACGCCATTGGTCATCTAGTGCTCCGAACAGGGCAAGGGCTTCATCGAAGCATAGCCTCGCGTCTGCCGCATGGGATTCCATCAGGGCCGTCCCCCGTGCGTCCAAAGCGCTGGCAATGGAACGCTTGTCACCGCTCTGACGCGCAAGACCCAACGCTTCGAGGCTCATCCGCTCGGCCTCGGCATAGTTGCCCAATTGGCAGGCCAGCAGGCTGCTGGCGCTGCTGAGGGCATTGGCGCGCAGCTCCGGCGCAACGTTCGTGCCGACTTCGAGCAGGCGTTCGGCCCAGTGAAAGCCTTCAATCAGGTAGCTGCGGATGCGCCAGCATACCCCCAGAACCGCAATAAGCCGCAGTCCCGGTTCCGGGTCGCCTGCAAGCGACCAGCTTAGGGCAGCCCGGAAGTTGTTTTGCTCTGCTTCGAGACGTGTCAAGACTGTCGACCGATACCGGCGATAGAGGGGGGTTCCGGTTCGCTCGGCGAAGGCGGTAAAGTACGAGGCGTGGCGTCCGCGCAACGCCTCTTCCTGCCCGCTCGCTTTCAGGCACTCCAGTGCGTATTCGCGGATAGTTTCCAGCATCGTAAAACGCGGCTCGCCTGCGACTTCCCCGATCTGCTGAATCAGGCTCTTGTCCACCAACGAGGCTAGCCCATCAAGCACCGCCAAGGTAAGGCCTTGGCCGCATACGACTTCTGCGGCCTCCAAGGACCAGCCACCCGCAAATACCGCCAGCCGTGCAAACAACGCTTTCTCGCCTTCGTCGAGCAGGTTGTTGCTCCACTCCATCGTGTTACGCAGAGTCTGCTGGCGGGCGGGCAAATTCCGGGCGCCGCCGGTAAGGGTGTCGAGTTGGCTCGACAGGCGGGCGAGCAGGGTTTGCGGTGTCAGTAGTTTGATGCGCGCCGCAGCCAGTTCAATGGCCAATGGAATCCCCTCGAGACATACACATATTTTGGCGATATCGCGTGCGTTATCTGGGCTTACTTCGAAATCCGATCGCACCGCCCTTGCCCGCTCTACGAATAGGGCCGTGGATTCGCACTCTGCCAGAGCCTGGGGATCTAGGGTCTCCGGGTCGGGCAACTCCAGCGGTGGGACAGCGAATTCCTGCTCGCCGTAGAGATGGAGGGGTTCCCTGCTGGTCGCCAGCACCACCAAATTCGGCGCGGCGGAGAGCAGTGCTGACACTTGCGTCGCGCCCGACAGCAGGTGCTCGAAGTTGTCGAGGATCAGCAGCATCCGATCTTGGCCGAGAGCCTGCTTTAGCGTCTCGATGAGTGGCTGACCGGGAACCTCATTCACCCGAAGGGCGCTGGCAATGGCATTTGTGACCAGCCCGGGATCGCTGATGGGCCCCAGGGAAACAAAGCACACTCCCTCCCGGAAGGCCTCGGCCATCTTTGCGGCGATCTGGAGCCCCAAGTCGGGTCTTGCCCGTTCCCGGGGGCCCAACCAGGGTCAGCATGTGCGCCGTTTCTAACAGGCTCATGACCGCTTCCATTTCATGTTTGCGGCCGATGAAATGGGTGGTTTCAGGCGGGAGTTCATGCCCTGGGGCGGTAGGAACGAGCTGGAACGTCGCCCTCGGTCTGTCGTCATTGTCCAGAAGCCTGAGGTCACGAGCGAAGGCAACAGCCTGGGTCCGGCTGCCGACGCCCAATACGCTGTAGATTTGGCGGTTGTACCACTTGACTGTGTTGATGGACATCACCAGGCGTTCGGCTATCTCGCGGTCCGACAGTCCGTCCGCCAGCAAGCCCAGAATCTCAACCGCACGCTTACTCAAGGCTTCATGGGGGACTTGCCCGTTTCTGGCGGCCATAGGCTGAATCTCGTCTGAACTCCAACTCGTTCATCCGATGTCGAGATTCTACCGTGAGAACCCGCTGGCGGAACACGATCTCCATTCCTGATTCCATTCTTTCGATAGGCGACAACCCTTCCTTCCACGCCGTATTCTGTGACATGGGGAAACAGGCTTCCAGACATGACGCAGAGTAGGTACAGGCAACGGCTTGTCGAAGCGCACAATCCGGTATCGGTCCCGGGTGAGGCGCAAGATCCAAGGAGGAGTTGCGATGAGATACAGATGGGGACTTCGCTGGTTGATGCTCACGGCGCTCACAGCGTTCTCGATCGCCGCGGCACCGATGTCGGTGGGGCAGGCCGGCTACGCTTCGGCGACATTTGCCGCCGTCGCGGAAGGACGGCGACATGGAGGAGGCATCCATCACCGTTATCGTCACATCCGCTGCAGCGGGCCGGTCGAAACCCCGCCGCCCGTAACCCCAACCCCGAGCCCTGAGCCCCCTGACCCCGGGTTAGACGGGTAGTTGGACCGGGCGATACCTGGGCGGGGGAGACTCACCTCCGCCCAGGGGAAGCCCTCCTGCGTTCCCTCACCGAGGATGTGCCCTCGGGGAAGACTACGGATCCCGAGGTCTGCATTTCGCCGGACGACGAAGGAGGCGGAACCGGAATGCCACAACCCCCCGAAACCCACTCAGCTGCCATGCCCCAGGCCGACAGCCTGCTCGAGATGCTCGATGCCGACCCGAGCCAGGGGGCATCCTGCGCTCTGCTCACACCTGCCATCAAGGCCCGGCTAAGAGAGATGGAAGCCGGGAAGGTGCTGGAAGTGCGCGTGAACGATCCCACGGCCAGGATGGACGTCGAGGCGTGGAGCCAGCTCTCCGGCAACACGCTGCTGGCGATCACGGAGGAACCCCCCAACACGCTGCGGTTCTTCCTTCAGAAGAAACCGGAATCCTAGAGAGCCACAGGAGGCAACGCTATGGGCAAGTTCATGGTTAACTGCACGCACGGCGATGAGGACCCGGAGCGGGCGACCCTTTCCTTCATCGTGGGCAATGTGGCCGCCTCGGCCGACCAGGAGGCGGTCGTCCTGTTGACGATCGACGGGGTGTGGCTGGCCAAGAAGGGACGCGCCGATGGAGTGCAAAAGGAAGGCTTCCCCGCCCTCAAAGACGTGATGCAGCAGTTCGTCGGAAACGGAGGGGAGATCTGGGCATGCGGGACATGCACCAAGCCGCGCGGGATCACGGAGGCCGACATGATCGAAGGGGCGCGCGTCGTCACCGCCGCCCACGTGGTCCAGCATCTGGCCGCGGGCGACGTACGCACGTTGGATTTCTGAGGACCGAGGCGTCCGGAATAGATCCAACGGCTGCGCAGTCGGCTCGGCGATTTGCTCACCCAGTCGATATCGGTTCAAGTGCAGGTTGAGGCTCAAGGCTGACCTTCGCGGTCCCGAGCCGCCTGGCAAAGAGGGATCATGATGCACATCCACACGGTACCGGAAGAAGAGGCGGCGGAGCTCCTCGCCGAGCTGTATGCCACCGACCGCAAGAAGCTTGGCTATGTTCCGAATTACACCCGAGCCATGAGCCTGCGGCCGGACACGATCCAGGCCTGGCGCAGCCTAAGCGGTGCCGTCCGCGCCAACATGCGGTTGAGGCGATACGAACTGGTCACATTCGCCGCGGCGCGGGCCCTCCGATGCGCGTACTGTCTCCAGGCCCATGCCGCGGTGCTGCGCAAGGAATCCTTCAGTGCCGAGCAGCTGATCGCGATCATGGCCGACTACCGTCACGCGGGTCTCGAGCCCGTGGAGGTAGAGTGCATGGCCTTCGCCGAGAAAATCACGCGCGATGCCACCTCCGTCACGAGCGACGACGTCGCCCGGCTGCGCGCCTTGGGACTCTCGGACGCGGAGATCCTGGATGTGGCCCTGGCGGCCGCCCTGCGCAACTTCTTCAGCAAGTTGCTGGATGCCGTCGGTGCCGAACCCGATGCGGCCTACGTGGGGTTGGAGCCCGAACTACGCCAGGTGCTGACGGTCGGGCACCCGCTCATCGACGAGAAACCGATCGGGCGGGCACGGTCCGGAGCCCCGGTGAGCTGAATGAATCAGCCGTGGGCAATCCCTGATGCCGACGCCGCGCTGGAGGTAGGGAGGGACTTCGTCGCTGCCCTGCAACATCAGGACTGGGAGCGGCTCGCCGCGTCGTTCGACGCCACCGTGCGATTTCGAGGTCTGACCCCAAGAGGTCTACGGGAGGCCGGCGAACGCGCTGCCGCCGCCCACTACCTGCAGAAGTGGTTTGGAGATGCCGATGAGCTGAGGCTGGTGTCCTCGGAGGTCGAGCTGATGCGCGACCGTCTCCACATCGCTTACCGGTTCCGCGCTCACGAAGACCGGTGGTACGTGGTCGAACAACACGTGTTCTGCTCTATCGAAGCCGGCCGGGTCACAAGGATGGACCTGCTGTGCTCGGGCTTTCTCCCAGAGCTGGTTCAGGAGCTGCCTTCCCGGGGATAGAGATCGGCTCGCCATGTTTCGCGGGTCGCCTGGACCCTCGCGGAGGTTCCCCATGGACGCGAGCTTCCGTTGAAAGCCCGCTGTCGAAGTGCCAGGGCTCAACGCGGATCGAGTTACGCGGTTAGGCCACCGCGCGTTAGCTGATGTTGCCTGGCGTTGCCTGGGCCAAAGGGGAGTCCAAGAGCCTGCCTCAAGCCCGTTGCACGCCCTCGAAGACAATCGGCCATCAGCGCTCGGCCACCAGTTCGGGCAAGAAGCTGAACGCTGACGGCGGATGGCTGTTCTTGAGGAGGCGACGGTGCTTTGCTCGCCTTTGGCCAGATTCCGTATGAGGGTCTGCCCAATTCTGGGCTCGCCAGGCAGCTGAGACGTGCAGCCCCCGACACGGAATCCGGCCAAAGGTGAGCAAGGGTCCCTGCGGTCGCCCTAGCCGGGTCCTGCAAAACCCTCATTCACAGGTTCCCTTCGCCTCACCCAGGACACGCGAATCCCGTCGTCGCCTCCTGGCATGGGTCCCAGAAGAAGCCGTTCAAGGGTCCGGAAGCAACCCACAGACCCTTGGGCGGGTTTGTTTACTCCGTATCATGTGGATAAATCGGAAGCCAAGGCCGAGACGAGGTGACCCAGATTGCTTTGCCTGCGGCATGATCATGGGAGATGCCCATGATTGGTGTTGGTCTACAACATCCTGTTCAACCGGTCGGGTCGAGCCTTGTCTTGCAGTCTTTGAGATCCCCTGGACACGTATTCACTACCTCACCTTAGTTATCTCGTCTGGAAAAGACCCCCACTCAAACCAAGCGTGATCTTCAGGGCGAACAGCAGGCAGAAACTACGGAACAAGACTGGCGTTACCGCTAGATCCAACTGTACCCGGCTTCGCAGGGGGTTGAATATGGAACCCTAAGAACCAAGCCGGGCCCATCAAGATATTCATCCTCTTCCCCGGCCCATACCTCGTCCTCATTGATCGGCGTGGCCCTTACTAGGGCACCTGTGTGTCGGTGGGGGATTCAGTAGCGGTGTAAGTTGGGCTGGGGGTTGCCGTGGAAGCCACAGTTGAAGTCGCCGAGGCTTTCAGAGTCACAGTAGCTGTCGAGCCGCTGACAACGATGAGGACATAGATCTCGTCGCCAAAGTAGGTTCCACTGGCAGTTGTCATTCGCCAGTTACCCCTGTAGGTGCCGCTGGAGCTTGGTGCGGTCAGGGCGACCGATAGTTCCACCTCTTTGCCCGCCTGGACGGCGTCTTTGAGCACAACAGAGGATCCACTCATTTCCTCCCCACCAGTGAACTTTAAGCTGGAGCCCTCCTGCCAGGCGCAAGAGCCGCTGTTTCGCACACGCCAAGTCTTTGTAAAGTTCTTCCCCGGTGTCATAGTCGAGTTGTCTGGGATGCTTACATCGGCTACAAAGGTCAGCCCATAGCACGAACTCGTCGGGATAACCCCAGCACTTGTCGCGGCTGGTCCTGGCGCGTTTGTCACCGCCGACGTGCTCGTATCCGTCGGTGCTGGCGTCTCGGTAGAAGTGGGCGTTGCCGTCGGCATGGCGAGCGCGGTCGATGTTAGATCGGCGGCAAAACTGGCAACAGCCTGGGTCCGGATTTGTTCATAGCTTGACGTGGGTGTCGCCTGCCCACTTCCTCCGCACGCCGCCAGCAACAGGGTGACACTCAACGAGAAAGCAATCAGGCAGCTGGGGAATGTTTGCTGCTTCATTGGAAACCTCCATGGAACTCGTCCGGCTGCCCGAATGTAAAGAGCAATCAATACAGCTCCGCGTGGCTGCAAGTTATCGATCGCAAGTTGAGCATTATCTGCACCCCAACTTGGTCTGTCAAACAAGACCAAGGCTGCGGCCACGAAAGACTTCGCAAGCAATCGACGACTTTGTTCAGTCGTTGTCTTGAGAATAGGAGTGGGAGGAACGGGCGAACGCCCGCGCCGAGGCTCCACGTTAGGCAATGCCAGGCACTCCCTCAAATGAGATCGAATGCCCAGACCCCAGAAAGTTCCGGCCACACTGATAACAACGAAGTCGTCCTCGCGAGGTTCCTGACAGCGCTGTCAGCCCAACGTAATTTGAACGGTATGTGAGGCGCCGTCGTCGACCAGAGGCACCCGCTTGGCAGGGAGTGAGGCCCCGTCGAACCTCACCTCACGCACCCCGCGAGAGACGCCCTCCGGGTTCTGCACGTCGATGCGATACAGGCTGCGGCCGAAGCGGTAGTCGATCATGTACTCGGGCCAACCGGCAGGGATGCATGGATCGATCTCCAGAGCCGCACCCAACCGGCGCAGGCCGAGGATCCGCTCCACGCCCAGCCGATACATCCAGGCCGCCGACCCCGTATACCACGACCATCCGCCCTGCCCGAGATGCCCGGCCTGAGCGGAAATGTCACCGGCAATGACGTACGGCTCGACGCGGAAGTGTTCCATCTTTTCGCGTGAGTTGGAGCGCAACACGGGGTTGAGCATGCAGAACAGGGCGTGGGCATCTCCCCCCCAACCCAGGTCGGCGCAGGCCCAGGCGACCCACAGGGCGGCATGCATGTACATGCCGCCGTTCTCACGCACGCCCGGCGGATAGCCTTTGAGGTACCCGGGATCGCGGTCGGTCTTGTCGAAGGGGGGCGTCGCCAGCAGCACCAACCCATCCTCTGGACGAACCAGTCTATCCAGAACCGCTCGCATGGCCTGCTCAGCTCGTCCCGCCTCGGCCGCGCCGGAAAGAACCGCCCAGGACTGCGCCACCGAATCAATGCGCCATTCCTCATTATTCACGGAGCCGAGAGGTTGACCATCATCATAGTAGGCCCGCTGATACCAGCCACCATCCCAGCCGGCCGACTCCAAAGCAGCCCGCAAGCCATCGGCGCGCCGGCGATATTCGCCGGCTTCCTCCCCGCGTTCAATCCTGTCACTCAAGTCCGCAAAACGACTCAGGGTCGCATGCAGGAACCATCCCAGCCAGATGCTCTCCCCCCGTCCCCCGGCGCCGACACGGTTCATGCCGTCATTCCAGTCCCCGGTCCCGATCAAGGGCAGTCCGTGGCCGCCGAATGTAGAACCCCGCTCCAGCGCGCGGCGGCAGTGCTCGTACACCGTGTAGCTTTCGACTGTTTCCGGGAACAACCCATAGCGCTCGCCTTCTTCCGGTAGCAGCTCCCCAGCTGTCAGGAACGGAACCTGCTCGGCCAGCAGGCTCTCATCTCCGGTCGTCTCGACATAGTGCGCCACGAGAACGGGAGCCACAGCAAATCGTCGGATATGCGTGTGCGCACGCCGCGCCCGGATGGCGGATGCCACCAATGCAGCACATCGCCTGCCTCAAACTGGTGCCGTGCCGCCAACACTATTTGCTCACGGGCCACCTGAGGTGCGGCATGCACGAAGGCCATACTGTCCTGGAGTTGGTCGCGGAAAGCCAAACGCACCGCTCGGCTGATAGAGCGCCGCACGCCCCCACATCCGACAAGACAGCGCTTGGTACAGCAGCCACCCATTCAACATCCGGTCCATCGCCGGGTCGGGTGTGCTCACCGTCACCCTGCCTAACGTGTCTTCCCAGAAGGACTTCGAATCCTGCCAGGCCGATTCCATGTTCTCGGGTTCGGCAAATCGACGCGCCAAGCTGACCGCCTCTTCTCTATCGGCACCTTGGCCGAGCAGGAAGAATACTTCCTTGGCCTCCCCGGGCTCCAGTTCGATGTGAAGCTGAATGGCGGCACACGGGTCCAGTCCGGCACCCACCGTGCCCTCCAGACCGACCCTGCCGAGGGCGGCTGGACGGCGAGGATCTCCCATGCGCCCCAGGAACTCCGTCCGATCGGCGGTCACGCCATGGGGCGGCTGGCTGGCGGAAAGGAAGGCATAGCGGGAGGCAAATTCGGCATTGTAGGGGTTATGGGCCAGCAGAGCGTGGACTTGGGGCTCGTACTCCGAGATGACGTACTGTGCTGTCGCCTCTCGGTTGCCTCCCAGCACCCAGGGCACGTAGCACGTGGCTGTCAGTCTTCGCGACCGGTGCCATTGGTTTTCCAGGCGCAAAGCCATCACCTTGACCGCCACGTCCGGGGCAGCGAACATGCGCAGTTGCTGATTGAGCCCGTGGCTCTGATGCTCGAAGATGCTGTACCCTGCCCCATGCCGAACCAGGTAGGGAGACGGGGCTGGGGCAGGTTGGGGCGTTGGCGTCCAGATCAGGGAGGTTTCCTCGTCGCGGAGGTAAATTGTCTCGCCCGGTGGATCGCTGATCGGATCATTCGACCACGGCGTCAACCGATTCTCGGCGCTGTTCTCGGCCCAAGTCGAACCGGCGCCGGCTTCCGAGACCAGGAAGCCGAAGTGGGGGTTGGCAACCACATTGATCCATGGCCGCGGCGTCCGCTCCCCTGGTCTCAGGTAGATCTGGTACTCGCGACTTTCCGGGCTGAACCCACCAAGCCCATTGTCATGACTTAGATTGGACGGCCGTGGCAGATCCATGGTCGGTTCGACATCTGCGAGTTGGCTCAATGTCGGCCCGAAGGCAGGCAGACGGATCCGCTCAGCCGCCGGCTCACTCAATTGACTGGCAAGTGTCCCCTGAGATCCGTCAAGCACAACTCGAGCGGCGGTTTCAAGGAGCACCCGATCTTCGGTGGCCATTTGGTCTGCAGCCAAAAGATAGATCCCTCCACGTTGATTTAAGATAGGGGTCGCTGTGCATGCGGACCATCAGGCGATACAACTCGCCCTGCAGCTCCTGGCTATAGCCCGTTTCCCTGTCGACTCGGAGGACAACGTCGATCTTTATCCCGCGCCGACGCCAATAGGCATGCGCGCGCAATACGTCACGCACCAACAGGCTTTCCTCGCCGCTTTTGAGTATTACCAGCAGGATGGGGTAATCCCCCGAAATGCCAAAGCCCCACAAGCCGTGCTGCCCCTTGTGGTTGGTGGCCAGCGTGCCCGCGGCGGCCCTCAGCCTGGCGCTCGGGTACAGCAGAGCTGAGAGCAAGCTATCCATCAACTCAAGGTCCGGAGCATTCAGTGCCTGCTCGCGCAGCTCACGCTCAATCAGCCTGCGTGCCTGGCCGAAGGCCCGCCCAATCATGGTCCGGCTCTGGTAGCGCCGGGCTGTGGCCAACACCTCATCCCGGTCCCGCCCCACTAAGGTCAGGAAGTCAATCCGGGCTGTGGAGTTCGGCGCCAATTCAAAGCCCAACCCCAGAGACATCAGCGGGTCCAGGGTGGCCCCTGTCGCCCCGGGGAACGCGGCCCGTCCACCGTCAGACTGCGCGGGGAACGTGGTGTTCCTCCGCGCCCGAGAAAGCGAGCCCTATCCGCCTCATACACGACCGTGCCCCTGGCGGCTGAGTTGCCGAGCAGCATGTGCACCAGGAAGACCGGCAGTTCACCGGCCGTTTGCGGTCGGCGGTGAAAGATCAGAGCGTTGAGTTCGGGGAGGAATTCGGATTCGACAAACAGCTTGCCGAAGGCCGGATGTCTCTCGTCGGCCTCGAGAGTCGTGAGCACAACTTCGGCATAGCTCGTCACGCTCAGTCGGCGTGCCCGATCAAGGTGATTGGTCACTTCCAATTGGCGGATCTCGACATCATCTTCCGCAGCCACGGCGATCTCCAGCTTGAGCGCCAAGTCATCTTGCTGGCGACGGAACTCCGCCTTGTAAGGATAGAAGAATGCCTGCGGGTCACCCGAATGCGAGGCAAGGGGCTGGAAGCTTGGCGAGACCAGTGAGCCTTTGTCCAGATCCTGCAAGTACAGCCATGTGCCTCCATCCTCCAGTGTCGCGTCGGCCCGCCAGCGGGTGAGCATCAAGTCATCCCACCGGCTGTAACCGCTCCCGGCACTGGTGATCACGACGCCATAGTGACCATTGGAAAGCAGATGAGCGCGCGGCGCGTCGGCCAGTGCCGGCTGCCGCCAGGACATAAGGCTGACTTGTGAGCGCAATGGGCGCGGCTGTGTCACTGGCGCCGTCGGCAGACTCGAGAGTGGCACGCCGGCCGGAAGCTGCTCCTGCAATAGAAGCTCGACTGTCTGTTGGCGCGGATCGGCATGGAATCGCTGCACCATGACGTCGTTTTGCAGGGCATTGGCCACGGAGACCATGCTCATACCATGATGATGGGCCATGTACGACCGGACAGGTGCTTGGCGCTGACCAACGGGCACGCGCGTCGGCGTGTAATCTAGTGCCTCGTAGGGTCCGTACAGGCCGATCATCCCTAGGGCTCTGAATCTCTCGTAGTTGTCGAGGACGTCTTTAGTGGTGAGCGGTAATGCCAGGAGCGAGGCGTAAGGGGCCACGACCAGATCGTCCTCCAACCCGCGCTTGAGCCCCAGGCCAGGCACCCCGAAGGCGCGGTATTGATAATTCTGTCCGGCATCAAAGGCGTAGTAGCCCGACTCGGAGACACCCCAAGGAGCATTTCGCCCGCTGGCGTATTGCCTTTGCCGCCGCACCGCCATGCGGCAGCTTTCATGCAGAAGTGTCCCCGGGTAGCTACGGGTCAGCAGCAGAGGCATGAGATACTCGAACATCGTCCCGCTCCACGAAAGGAGTGCCAAGGAACCGCCTATCCGCGCCAGCGGACGGGCAAGGTGGAGCCAATGCGAGGCCGGCACATCCCCCTTAGCGATGGCCACCAGGCTGGCCAGCCTGGCCTCCGACACCAGTAAGTCGTAATGATTGTCGTCGAGCTTCCCGGCGTCCAGGTTAAACCCAATGCGGAACACCTTCCGGCGCCGATCGAACAGGAAGCTGAAATCCATGGCTTGGACGAGCGCATCGCAGCGCTGGCTGATACGCCGGTAGCCAATCAGCAGGCTGCCGGCCGCCAGACGGGCCGACTGGACCGCTTCGGCCAATTGGCTGCACCAGGCCAGCGCCTCCTGGTTTCGCTGATCGGACACGGACCCGGGCTTCACAGACCCATTGGCTTCGACCAGCAGGTCTCGAAGCATCTTCAGCTTGGCTTCGGCAGCCAGGCCCGTTTTGGGGATCTCGCGCAGGCGCGGCGTCACGGGCAGGCTGGCGATCAGGTCGGTCCATGCCCGTAGAACCCGAGGCTCAGCGACAGGTTCAGCTACCAGTGCCGGTGGACGCTCGACCAACGCCAGCCACGGGACGAGGAGCTCCACTTCGCGGCGCATGCTCATGACATGGTGCCGCAAGCGATCTGAGCACAGCTGCAGGCCATCCAGCACTTCCGGTGACAGCGCGTGGGGTCGGATTTCGATGAGCTGCATGAGAAGTCGATCGATCTCCGGTAGAGCCTCAAGGGAGACATGCTCGAGGAGCCCTTGCCAGCGGTCCGGCTCATGCTCCACACTCTGGATCTCGGCCCGGACCTCAGCCAAGGCAGCGCGCAGGGGTGAGGGCCTTGTCCCGCCTTCGACGGGCGGCAGTTCTTCCTCCAGCAACGCGAGTGTGTCGATCAGGCCCTGCCAGCGCGCCCATCGAAATGGCGGTGTGTCGGACATGGACAGGCAGCCTTGGGCCAAGGTGATCAGACTCCCGGCCAGGTTGCCGCTATCTACCGTCGACACATAGCGTGGCGGCAGAGGTGCCAACGTGCGAGTGTCGTACCAGTTCAGGAAATGACCGCGATAGCGTTCGAGATTGTCAAGCGAGTCCAGCGTCGAGTCCAACCGCAACGCCAGGCCCAGCAGGCCGATGTAACCCAAATCGCCGGCTGCCAGCCCTGAGAGCAGCAAGAAACCTATGTTGGTAGGGGAGGTGTGGTGGGCAATCTGGCCCCGCGGCCACTCCTGGAAGTGATCCGGGGGAAGCCAATGGTCCTCAGGGCTCACGAAGCGCTCATAGAAGAGCCAGGTACGGCGGGCAATTACCCCCAGCCGCTGCCGCTGCTCCGTTGAAAGCGGGGGCTGTTGACGCCGCACGGGGCGGCTGATCCACCCAGCCACTTGAGGCGAAATCAGCCAGGCAACCAGCAGCGTCCCAGCCGTCCACATCGAGGCTGGACGGACGAGCGAGACCAGGACGCCTATCGTCAACGCCACGATCGGCGCCGTGATCATCCGTTTCCAGGTCCAACCCGGCGCTGATCGTTTGCCCAGTGCCCGGCTGAAGTCAGCCGCCGGAGTCCATTCAAGCAAACGCCGGCGGGTAAGCATCAAGCGAACCAGAGTGACGGCAACGGCGTCGAGCGCCAGCAAAGCTTCAAAGGGCAAGAAGACCACGGCCAGAGCCCAACGCGACAGGTCCATCCATATCGGACGCAGGCGTTCGAACGACTGCAAGGTCGGCAAGCCCAGGCGCAGACCCAACGCAACGCCGGCCAATATCGAAGCCCCTAGAGGGAGCACGCTGATGACTGTCCAGAACACCGCCGCCCCGGGGAGCAGCAGCCACCCCGCCAGCATGAGTACCAGGAGTGACGGCGCCAGCAAGCTGCGCCTTAGGTTGTCAAGGATCTTCCACCGATCGAGCATCGAGAAGTCGTTGGCGATCGTGCCGCCCCCCTCGGCCGGCACCCGAGGCATGAGCCAGGGCAGGAGCTGCCAGTCACCTCGGATCCAACGGTGCTGGCGCTCCGTTACGGCCAGGTAGCGATCGGGATAGTCCTCCAGGACAACCACGTCAGATGCCAGGCCGGCGCGCCCAACGATGCCTTCGAACAAGTCATGGCTGAGAAGCGCGTTTTCCGGGACACGCCCGACTAGGCTACGGCGAAAGGCGGCCACGTCCATGATGCCCTTACCGACGTAGATGCCCTCTTGGAACAGATCCTGGTAGACATCAGACACAGCCTCGGAATACAGGTCCAATCCACGGTCGCCAGCAAACAGCCGGGTAAGGAGTGTCCGGTTCACACTGGCGGGTTTGACGCGGACTCGCGGTTGGAGCACGGTGTAGCCGGCGGTCAGGATGTTGGTCCCGGGATCAAAGGCCGGCTGGTTGAGCGGATGGGCGAGTGTGGCTATCAACCGGCTGGCCCCGCCACGGGTCAGGAGAGAATCAGTATCCAGGGTAATCACGTAGCGAATCGAGGGCAGGGGCACATCCGGATCGGCCAACTCGTAGGATGAAGACTTGGACCCGGTCAGCCAATCGCTGAGATCCGCCAGTTTGCCGCGCTTGCGCTCCCACCCCATCCACACGCCCTCGCTCGGGTTCCATTCGCGTTTGCGCTGGAGAAGGTGAAAGGGCGTCCGCCTTCCCTCGCCGTACTTCTGGTTGAGCTGGCGGATGCCTGCCCGCGTCTGAGCGAGAAGAGCCTCATCCCCGGGCATCTGCTCATGGGGCGCATCACCAAAATCGGTGAGTAAGGCAAACAGAATATGCTCGTCGGCCGTGCTCAAGTAGTGTTGTTCGAGTTGGCGCACAAGGGAACGGACTTGCGTGGAGCTAACGAGCAGTGCCGGGATGGCGACGAGCGTGGTGCACTCACCCGGGACCCCATCTTGAAAATCCATCTTAGGCAGAACGTGGGGTGGCACCAGTCTTGGGACGATCGAGTGCACCAGACCGACGGCCACACTGATCGCAGGCACGCCTCCACTCACTACGGCCAGCGCCGTCAGCAGAAGGCTGCCCCCCCATGCGACAGTCAGGGCTGCTATGACACCCAGCCCCGTCAAGGTGAGGAGAAGGATGCTCCCCAGGTAGACCGACAGGGCATGCCTGGTGAACCAGCGGCGCAGACGTACGCCGAAGACAGGGGAATACCCCAGACGGCCCTCCAGTCCCTCGAGCCCGTGATCAAGCAAGTAATACCCGACGTGTCCTGTGCGATCGACAAAGACGGTGGGAGCGTCTGTCTTGACTTCGCCTGCGGGAGATACTTGGTGATCGGCAGGCGTGTGAAATCCCGGCGTCTCGCTGGCCAGCTCAAGTCCCGATTTTGAGTGCTCCAAGGCCTCAGATTGGCGTGGATCGACTCCAAGGCCCTGACTGTGGACAACCAGGTCAATGGCTTGCTGAGCAACAACTTCTTCGGGAACTTCTGTGATCCGAGCCAAATCTTCGATGACCTTGCGGTAGCGGTCACGCGTCTCGAAATCCATGCGGGCATAAACACCTGCCGGATCTTTGCGCAAGATCTGTTCGACCTGGCTAAGATCCTCGAAGACAAGCTTCCAGTCTTGGATTTCGATGGCGCGCAAGTCGAGGATGCAGCCGGCAATTGCCGACAACTCGGTGCCGTTTCCACGCCGGACGTTCCCGGCAGCTGACTCGCCAGAAGAGGACGGCACACCAAGAAGCCCGGCAACTTCGTTGCCGAGTTGGTCCAGAACTGCCAGGCGCAGCAATCCTGGCAGGGCCCACAACTCGCCGATGGTCAGCGGCGCTATGGTTTGATAGGCAGCAACGAATCGACGGACGGTATCCGGATCAAGGTGGAATTCGCGAGCAGAGGTCAATTCGGAGGCCAAGATGTAGATGCGCGGCAGACCAGCGTGTGGCGCTTCCAGCAAGACCGGCAACTGACGGTAGAACCCTTCCGGCAAGTCCTGCCGCACCTGGCGCACGACCTGCTTGACCAGGTAGTAGTTGTCGAGCAACCATTCGGCACCGGAGGGCACTTCGATCTTCTGATCCGCCTGGGAGGCAAAGTGATTACGCGCACGAGCCAGGAGGCTTTCCAGATCCTCAAGCTGCTGCAGGTGCCCCACAACCGAACCGCCTTCGCGCGAGGCGGTTTGGTCGGCCAAGCGGCGTGCCAGATCCCCCAGTCTTTCTGGCGACGAGATGCCCTCGTGCTCCTTGAGGATCGGCTCAGGCAATGGGCTCAATGCGACCCGGCTCTGCGGGGGCTTCAATGTCGCCCATGTTCTCGGGCGGCCAGCTCCGCTGCCGTGGGTTCAAACGCATGCCGGGGGAGGTCCTGGACAATCAAGAGCGGCTTGTTGCCGTACATAATGAAGGACGTGGCCAGACTTCCGTAGGGCCAGCGGGTTTCCCCTGAATAGCCATGGGCACTCAGGACAACCAGGTCAACGTTCTCTTGGACAGCCAGATGCTGTAGCGTGGCGGCGACATGGTCTTCGACCAGAATGTGGACGTCGGCGGGCGGCGAAAGTCTGACCCGAAGGTCTTCCAGGTAGAGGCTGGCCTCGGAACGATTGCGCTCGGTCAGCGTATCGACCAACGCCCGATCTTCTATGGACGGCGAGGCCCGGCACGGCAATTCAGGCTTGCGAACCACGTGGCCCAGGTGGACCTTTGAGGTATGTGCGGCAGCCAGCGCTCCCACCAGAGGCAAAACACATTCGGCGCGTTGTGACCCATCCAGCGGCACGAGCAAACGCTCGTACCGCAGGGCGGTAAGGTCAGGCGTCACACGATGATATGCCGGCACGAGCAGGATGGAAACGTGCGCCCGGGCCAAGATTTTCTGCACGACACTGCTGATGTTCCAGCCGCTGAGACCGCTTCGGCCGTGCGAGCTGAGCAGGATGAGATCCACATGCTCAGCTTGAGCAAAGTCAATCACGCGCTCGGCTGGGTCTCCCTGCAAGAGCACTTGGGCAACGGCCAATCCGGCCGCGCGCAGCCTGTCAGCCACCTGCTGAAGATAGGCCCCGGCTTGGGCCTCGCTGTATTGCCAGTCGAGGGGGTCGATGGCGCTCGTTCGCCCAGCCGGAGCTGTCTGCTCCACGACCTGGAGCAGCGTCACCTTGGTGCCCATGCTCTGAGCTATGGCCAGGCCATGGGGCAGAACGCATTCCGCTAGCGACGAACCATCCAGAGGAATGAGGAGGTGCTCGAACATCGTGCCCTCCTCCGGCAGGGGCCGACCTGTGGGAACAACTGCGATCTCGAGCAGGAGTGTGCCGCAAACCAGCCGCAGAGCTGGTCAAACACCGTGGGATGGCTGGGGGAAAATGCGCCCACACCCGTCGTCGGCACACTCAGGCTCCGAGCGAACTTTGTTAAGGTTGTTCGCAATTCCATGTTACCACCATATGATACTTCGACGCGAGCGTGGCTGTGGATTCAACCAGTGTTCTCACAGTGTTCTCAGCTGACAGATGGATTAGTTCCGCGCGAGGCGCGAAGAGCCATGCGTGCTATCAACTGGAACGCGGCACGTCGCCGATTTTGAGCAAATCCAGAAGCCCAACTGAGCCTCGCCCTGGACGTGTTTCCGCGTCCGAACCATGGCAGTCTTGGCCTGAAAGTCCCCGGATTCGCTAACTGGACGGGTAGACCAAAGTTATGATCACCTAGGAACCGCCTCCGATCATCGTCCATCCGAACCGTATGAAGCCACCTTGTCGATGACAAATCACGAGCTGGACTCCGCCGAAAGCTGGCCCCACTCCCGATCGAGGGGTCCCAGAAAGGGATCAGCGCCCTTTGGTGCCGTAGAGAGATATGGTCACTCACCCCACATCGCCCGGGCGGGCGAACCTCGGGCCTTCGAGTTACAGGAGCCAATCTCGAAATGTTAATTCTTCCCTCAGCCGGCTCAATTCATCTCGGCTACTTCTCCGCAACGGCTTCCTCCGTTCCCAGGAGCTCCTCGAACAGTGATCGGTAATGAATCATGGCTTGTCTTAGCTCTTCCGTATCTGCCTGATTCTGTTTGTTCTTGAGCGCGATCGCTCGCGCAGCGCGGTAATTGCTCACCAATGCTGGATAACTCACCGAGATGTCGGCCGCCCGCTGATCAAAATCCGATACAGGATAGGCACGAAGCTGCATGACTTCCGTGATCAGGCGGTCGGCATGCATGATCGCCTCTCCCGGTTCGTCGACAAACGTGGATTGGACGCCAGCCCATTCAGTCCGATAACGCTCGCGGTCGCCAGCAGAAAGGGGCCGAATATCCAAAGCATCAACGTGTTTCTGCCGTTCCCCAAGGTCTGCCTGCGCCTTCTTCTCGCTACCCATGGCCTCCACGGCGTGATCATACTCAGGCCCGAATCGATCCTTGAACTGCTCCGAACGTCTACGGCGAGCAAAAACCGATCCCAGTATGACGCCAACGACCGCCAAGACCACCACAACCGCGATGATGGTGTATGTCGTATTCATGTGATGTCTCCTCCCTGTTGAGGGGAACTGCCGGAAAAACCGCCCACCCCCCTGCCTCACCCTTTCTTCACGTGAGCCAGCCGGGAGCACAGCCAATCCATATCACGGGTTGCAGTCAACCGGCCTGGCGGGGGATAAGATGATCTTACCCCGGGTGCTCCCCAACCACATCCATCGGTCGGAGAGTGTTTGTCTCCGCCTCTCGGGGGATGGCCTGGCTCTCCGGAGTTGTAGAGATGCCGTGATCGAGGACAAATCCCGGGCTCTCAACGGCGCCCAGCCCGCCGGGGCTGGCCGCGCAGCCGGCCCCCGGCACGACTCGCGAACGCTTCGCCACAGCCGGCGCCATGTCGGGCGGACTGCCCCATGCACGCACCCACCCCCGACAAGAACGCCCCATACGCTCCATCCCCGCACGCCAATCGAAACCGTTGCCTGGCGCGCTTGCATATATACCTTGACACGTATATGCCTTATGGAGTATATTAAGCGAGTGGATACAATGTTCCAGATCATTGCCGAGCCAAATCGCCGGGCGATATTGAGCCTGCTGGTCGCCTCACAGCAGTCGGTGGGAGAAATCCAGCGCCAGCTTCGCCTGCCGCAGCCAACCGTGTCAAAGCACCTGCGGGTGCTGCGCGAGGCCGGTTTCGTGGAATCCACCGTGGACGCGCAGCGCCGTCTCTACCGGCTGAAGCCACAACCGCTCCAGGAGCTGGATGCCTGGCTGGACCAGTTTCGGCGGTTCTGGTCCGCGCACGTGGATGCGCTCGAACGTCACCTCGACCGCATGGATAAGGAGACACCGACGAAGAAGGTAGATAAGCAAAAGAGGACACAGCCCAAACCGCAAACGTGACCCAGGAGGAGTCAGATGAAAATCAAATTGACCAGCATTTACGTGGACGACCAGGACAAGGCTCTGCACTTCTATACGCAGGTGCTGGGGTTTGCCAAGAAGACCGACGTCAGTCAGGGCCCATATCGCTGGCTGACCGTGACTTCGCCTGAGGAGCCGGACGGGGCGGAGCTGCAGCTGGCTCTCAACGACAACCCCGCGGCCAAGGCGTATCAGCAGGCCATCCTTCAACAGGGCCAGCCCGCAGCCATGTTTTATACGGACGACGTCAAGGGCGACTATGAGCGGATCAAGGCCAAGGGCGCAGAATTCACGATGCCGCCGACCGACGTGACCGCCTCAACGATTGCTATGCTTAACGACACCTGCGGCAATCTGATTCAGATCACACAGCTGGCGGGCTATTAAGCGGGATCGGTCCGGGAGATGGCTACCTGGCGGCCGCCGACCGGCTCGGTTTGAGCGGTGGCGGCCAGACTGGAAAGTCGCCGGATGGCCTAAGCGCTTGGACGCCTGGCTCATTCCAATCCGCCGATTCTGGTCCGCCCACCTGGATGCGCTCGAACGCCACCCTGACCGCAGGGACCCAACCGCGGCAGAGAAAACGAAGGCGATGCAAGGAAGATGACCGATCGCGATCAGTACAATCCGGGTCCGGCCATCGGGGCGCGGATACAAAAGGACGGGGAAAAGTGGACTTCATTCTCGTTAGAGAGCTGCGCCACTCGCCGGAAAAAGTCTGGCAGGCGCTAACCGACCCGGCACACCTGCGAGAGTGGGCCCCGTTCGACGCCGATGGGAGTCTGGGTGCGGCCGGAGCCACGGTCATGCTCACCACGATTGGGGCGCCCTCGCTGCACGTTACCGAAACCAGGGTGACCCGTGCCGACGCACCCAGGCTACTGGAGTACAACTGGGGGGAGTTCGATATGCGCTGGGAACTCGAGCCCGTCGGTGATGGAACGCGTCTAACCCTGTGGACCAACATCGGTCGGCGCTTCATCTCTATGGGCGCCGCCGGATGGCACATCTGTCTCGATGTTTTGGATCGTCTTCTCGGAGGGACTCCCATCGGCCGAATTGTCGGGCCTGAGGCGATGAAATTCGAAGGCTGGCAGAGGTTGAATGCGGAGTATGCCAAGCAGTTTGATCGTGAGACGCCCCAGCCGCCGGCAAGCACACCCCGCGAGTCATGAATCCAGGAGGTTTCCATGAGTCCAAAGAAGATCCCGCAGAAGCCCTCCAAGGGCCCCGCCGCGAGTAAGAAGAAGTCCAAGGGTTTCACGGCCGATGAAAAGGCCGCCATGAAGGAGCGCGCTCGAGAGCTGAAGGCCGAAGCGCGCACGACCCAGGATAGGGCGGCCGGAGAAAGCGACGTGCTGGCCAAGATCGCCTCGATGAAGGAACCGGATCGCCGCATGGCCAAACGGCTCCATGCCATCATCACGGCCAACGCGCCAGAGCTTTCGCCTAGGACCTGGTACGGGTCGCCAGCCTATGCCAAGGATGGTAAGGTCGTGTGCTTCTTTCAAGATGCGCAGAAGTTCAAAACCAGGTATGCGACACTTGGCTTCAGCGACGCAGCCAACCTCGACGAAGGCACCCTCTGGCCGACCTCGTTTGCCCTCAAAGAGCTGACTGCCACCGCCGAGGCCAGGATCGTCGCGCTCGTGAAGAAAGCCGTGAGCTAGGCACTCATCTCCCTGCCTGTCTCCACTCTCGGCCGGATCGTCGGTCAGGACACGGCGGCCCCGCCTTAACTGCATAGAATGGTCGTCGTCACGAATTCGCACGTCGGCCACCGGTGGGCAGAAGCCTGGCTTTTGCCCATCGATTGCATTGCACTTGAGCAGAGCGTGAGAGGAGGTTTCATGCCACAGGAATATATCGAGATCCGAGGGGCGAGAGAGAACAATCTCAAGAACGTCTCATTGCGCATCCCTAAACGCAAGATCACCGTCTTTACCGGCGTGTCCGGCTCCGGCAAATCGTCCATCGTTTTCGACACCATCGCTACCGAAGCGCAGCGGCAACTGTACGAGACGTTCAGCATGTTCGTGCGCAACTTCCTACCGCGCTACTCGCAGCCGCAAGCCGAACTCGATCGAGAACCTGGGCATGGCCATCGTCGTGGACCAGAAGCGCCTGGGCGGCGGCTCGCATTCAACCATGGGCACCATTACGGATATCTATACCGTGCTGCGCCTGCTATTCTCGCGGGTCGGCGAGCCTTTCGTCGGATACTCCAACGTCTTCTCTTTCAACGATCCGCTCGGCATGTGCCCCGAATGCAACGGGTTTGGCCGCAAACTGCAGCCCGTTGTCGAGAAGTTCTACGATGCCTCTAAGTCGCTGAACGAGGGTGCGATCCAAGGGCCGGTATTCGACGACAGCATCTACGCCGCCAGCGGCTTCTTCGACAACGACAAGAAGCTCTCAAAGTTCACCAAGAAGGAGTTGGACCTGCTCCTGTATGGCGAGGAGCAGAAGTTCAAGTTGGGCAAAATGAATCGCACCTACCACGGCGTGATCACAGGTTTCACCCGCGCCTACATCGATCACGATCTGAAGACGCGCTCCGAGCGAACACAGCAGAAAATAGCGGCCTATCTCACCGAAGGCCCCTGCCCTGCCTGCAAAGGCGCGCGCCTCAACCCGGCCGTCTTGAGTTGCAGGATCAACGGCTTGAACATCGCTGAGCTTGCCTCGATGGAGGTGGGTGACCTGATCGGGGTGATCAAGGGGATCAAAGGCGCGGTCGCCAAACCGATGGTGGATAACCTGTTGAGCCGGCTGCAGAACGTCGTCGACATCGGGCTGGATTATCTGACGCTCAACCGCGAGACCGACACGCTTTCCGGCGGCGAAGCGCAGCGTGTCAAGATGGTGAAACACCTGAGCAGCAGCTTGAGCGACGTCATGTACATCTTCGACGAACCAAGTGTGGGCTT
Organism: uncultured Chloroflexia bacterium; assembly: GCA_963797485.1. Taxonomy (GTDB): domain Bacteria; phylum Chloroflexota; class Anaerolineae; order Anaerolineales; family E44-bin32; genus CAWAND01. The sequence continues at coordinate 227,229 of CAWCPF010000004.1, read as the reverse complement.
GCATCCTCGCGACGTGCACCGCCTCAACGAGCTGCTACATCAACTGCGGGACAAGGGCAACACGGTGCTGGTCGTCGAGCACGACCCTGACCTGATCGAGGCGGCCGACCACATCGTGGATCTCGGTCCGCTCGCCGGCAACCAGGGCGGCGAGATCGTCTACGAAGGCACCTATGCCGGCCTGCTCAAGGCGGAAACGCTGACCGGCAGGTTTCTGAAGGAGGCGATGCCCATCAAACAGGAATTCCGCCAGGCCAAGAAGCACCTCAAGCTCAGCCAGGTCAAGGTCAATAATCTCAAGGACGTCACGGTAGACATCCCGGTGGGCGTGCTAACCCTGGTGACGGGCGTCGCCGGCTCCGGCAAAAGTTCCCTGATCAACGAGGCCTTTGTCTCAGAATTCTCCAACGCAATTGTGATCGATCAATCGGCGGTGGGTGTATCTTCGCGCTCCAACCCGGCCACGTACACCGGCATCATGGATGATGTGCGCAAGGCCTTCGCCGAGGCCAATAAGGTGAATGCGGGGCTGTTCAGCTTCAACTCCAAAGGCGCTTGCGAAAACTGCGGTGGCCTGGGGGTGGTCTACACCGACCTTTCCTTCTTCGAAAGCGTGAAGTCCCCATGCGAAACATGCGGCGGAAAGCGGTACAAGGACGAAGTGCTGGCTTACAAGCTCAATGGCAAGTCCATCGACGAAGTGCTGGAGATGACCGTGGTTGAGGCGCTCGAGCTTTTCGATCAACCCGAGATCCAAAGCAAATTACAGACCATGAGCGACGTTGGCCTCAACTACCTGACGCTCGGGCAGCCCCTCAACACGCTCTCGGGCGGCGAGTGCCAGCGCATCAAACTGGCCAGTGAGCTGCACAAGGAAGGCAGTATCTATGTGTTGGACGAACCCACCACCGGCATGCACAAGTCGGATACCGCCCACCTGCTCAAGATCATCAACAAGCTGGTGGACGCCGGCAATACCGTGATTGTGATCGAGCACAATATGGACATAGTCCGCAACGCCGATTGGATCATCGACCTGGGGCCGGAAGGAGGCAACAAGGGCGGTCAAGTCATGTTCGAGGGCACGCCGCGGCAGCTGTTGGACTGCGAACAATCATTGACGAGCGTGTACCTGCGGAATTAGGCGTCGGACCGAATTTGAGTATTCTTACGAAGCGATTGGATCACAGGACCGGGAGTCCAGCGGCTGTCCATTCATTGTTGAGCAGACATTTAACGTGGCCGACACAGGCAAGCCGCTTCAACTATGGCCCCCGAAAGCTTCTGGTCATTGGAAACCAGACGGATGGGCACCATCTCTCATCGGGTCGGGGTTCTCAACCAGGGCACGCCGGATCATGGCCTTGACGACCCATGGGTCCGTATCCGGCCTCAGCTTGACCCGAGTTCGTGAAATGTGGTTTGGAGTGCCGGGTAGAGTTGGCGGTAGATCGGATAGAGCTCATCGTACTCCGGCGCCGCGGCGCCCGGTGTCTCCCGCCCTGTAATCTGAATGACCTGCCGGCAAGCGCTGGGCACGTCGGGGAAAGCGCCGGTTCCCGTAGCCGCTAAAAGCGCCGCACCGTAGGCCGCACCCTCTTCGGAGTTGACCGTAACCAGTTCTGCTTGCAGGACGTCGGCCAGGATCTGTCGCCACAATGAGCTCTTTGCACCGCCTCCTGTCACGCGGACCTGGGTGATGACTCCCAGTCCGGAAGCCTTCATGAGTTCGAAGCTGTCTCGCAGACCAAAGGCAACGCCCTCCAAAACGGATCGGGTCAAATTGGGCAGGCCATGACGCACCGTCAAACCGACAAACGCGCCGCGGGCCAAAGGATCCGGATGGGGGGTGCGTTCGCCGGTCAAGTAGGGCAGGAACAACAGACCATCACTGCCTGGGGGGATATTGGCCGCAGGTTCGAGCAGTGTGTCATAATCAACGCCCGGCGCAAATGTATCGCGATGCCAGCGCAGACTTCCAGCTGCGGAGAGCATGACGCCCATCAGGTGCCACCTCCCCGGGACGGCGTGACAAAACGCGTGCAGCCTCCCAGCCGGTTCGATGATGGGTTGATTGGTGCTGGCGAACACAACCCCTGAAGTTCCTAAACTAAGAGAGACAATGCCTTCTTCGACTGCGCCCGTGCCGACGGCAGCCGCAGCCTGATCACCTGCTCCTCCCACGATCGGCGTTCCCGCCTCCAACCCCGTGGCTTCGGCAGCTTCGGCACTCATCGTGCCGGCTATCATTGTGCCTTCGTATGTCTTGGGCAGCCACCGAGGATCAATCTCGAGGGCGTCAAGCACCTCAAGAGACCAATCGCGAGCGCGGATGTCGAACAGCAGCGTTCCAGAGCCCCCTGCGCGGTCACTGGCGAATTCACCGGTTAGCCTGTAGCGGACATAGTCTTTGGGCAGCAAGATGTGGGCTATCTTCTTGTACAGATCGGGTTCCTGCTGTTGAACCCACAGGATTTTGGGCGCCGTGAATCCGGTGAGGGCATCATTGCCGGTGACCTGGATCAAATGCTCCTTGCCGAGCCTGGCGCGGATATCGTCGCATTGTCTCCCGGTACGCTGATCGTTCCAAAGCAAGGCAGGTCGGATCACTTTCCCGTCTTTGTCCAGGAGAACAAGTCCGTGCATCTGGCCAGTGAGCCCAATGCCGTTCACGTCGACGGGGGAGACGCGTGAGGTTTGCATAACGGCACGGATGCTCCCCACGGCTGCATCCCACCAGAGTTCAGGCTGTTGCTCGCTCCACAGCGGTCGCGGGGTGTCAAATGTGTACTCGGACGAAGCGACGGCTGCGACGCCACCCTTGTCATCCATCAAAAGCGCTTTTGTTGCCGTGGTCGAGGTGTCGATGCCCAGGTAGTAGCCCATCTTGGCCTATTCGTTTCTGATGACTGAGAGAACTCGCCGGAGGTCATCGGACCACTCGATATCTTCATGCAGGTCCCAGGCTTCTACATGCTCGATACTGCCACTCGGCAGCAGCCGCGTGATGGGCGCAAGCGTCTCTAGTTCCAAGAACCGTGGGTCACAATAGCACTCGCTTGAGCTCCCCCGGTCGAAATACTCGGCGCCCTGAATGTAGCTGGCGCGCTTCACAAACAGCGATCCATTGATCCAGTACGCCATCCACCCGGCAGGGTTAGGGAAACCGACTTTGAGCTTGCCAACCTTCATCCGGGCGCGAACAAGGACGGTCTCATTGCCCCAGGTGATGTAATCCGAATTGATATCTGTGTAGGACCACAATGTGATGGTGCGGTTAGGCAGAGTGGGATTGCCACCCGTGTTGTCTGTGCATTGTGGCAGGATGGCCACACCTCCCGGCCTGAGTTGGGTGATGGCCCATGGTGCAAGGGTCTGCTCTTTGTCGCCCTGATTTGTCAGCGTGTGTCTGACCTCGACCGAGGCACGGTTGCTGGCCAAGCGAACCTCGAGCTCTTTCTTGAGCATCGTTCGCGGATTGGTTGGCTGCGTGAGGCGGATACCATGGCTGATAGGTTTGACACCAACCGGGGAATCATCTGGCACATAGGTGATGGCTGGGTTCTCGGGAGCATGCCACAGGCGATGGCCACCATAGAAATGGAAGGGGACCTCCCCGGGAAGGTCCAAGGTGGCCTCTGGGAGCACCGCAAGCAGGTTCTCACCCCTGCTCGACTTCAACGACAGGATGCGGGGTCCCACAGAAATAGTCGCCAAGATGGAAAGGTGATCGTTGGCGATCTCAACACATTCAATTCCCTGAAACGTGACTGTCTGCATATCTCGCCGCGTAGGATAGTTCGGTCCTCTTGTACCCAGTCAACATGGTTGCGCCGGCCTTGCCAGGGCAGTCGACTGCCCTGGTGAGCCCATCCTATTCATCCGGACTGGGCACTAGCGCACGCCCATGATGAGTTCAACCACCAACTGATCAAGGCGCTCATACTTCATTCCACGGGCACCAAGTTTCTCCCGATCGAAGGTGATGGCTTTCAATTCCGACGCCTTGTTTGACGAATACTCTCCCTTGAATGGATCCATCTCGCCATCGTCGGCAGTAATCTCTGCCAGGAGGGCTTGAATGTCAGGATCCTGGCCAAATCGGGTGGCCCTCTGCTTAAGGATCAAGTAGGTGCGCATGCAGCCACGGGCGAAGTCCTTAACCCCCTCATAATCCTCGGTCCGGTAGGCATGCGCATCAAAATGCCGGCTGCCGGTATAGCCGTAGTCCTCGAGCAACTTGACAAGAAAGAAGGCACTCTTGAGGTTGACTGCACCGAAACGAAAATCCTGGTCATAGCGGCCGAAAGCCTGGTCGTTTAGATCGATGTGGAAGAGCTTCTCAAATTCAAGCGCCTGGGCCACAGCATGTGCGAAGTTCAGACCGGCCATATGTTCGTGAGCGACCTCGGGATTTACGCCGACCATCTCGGGGTGATCAAGACTCTCGATGAAGGCCAGCATATGGCCGGTCGTGGCGTTGTACATGTCGCCGCGGGGCTCATTCGGCTTTGCCTCCAGGGCAAACTTCAGGTCAAAGTCTTTGTCTAGAACGTATTCGCACAGGAAATTGATGGCCTGGCGTGTGTGCCTGATAGCCACAACAGGGTCCTTGCCTGCGTCGGTCTCCGTCCCTTCGCGACCACCCCAGAAGACAAAGACCTTGGCGCCCAATTCCACGCCAAGGTCGATCGCGTTCATCGTCTTCTGGAGCGCGTAGGCCCGCACACGTGGGTCGTTGGCTGTGAAGGCACCATCCTTGAAGGCCGGATCGCTAAACAGGTTGGTGGTCGCCATAGGGACGCACAGGCCGGTTGCCTGCAGGGCCGATTGAAACTCTCTCACGATGCTATCGCGGTTAGCTGGAGTTGCATCGATGGGGATCAGGTCGTTGTCATGTAGATTGACGCCATAAGCGCCGACGTCGGCAAGCAGGTGTACAAGCTCAACCGGAGATAGCGGAGAGCGCACGGGGCCGCCGAACGGGTCGCGGCCGACATTCCCGACGGTCCACAATCCGAAGGTGAATTTGTGCTCAGGCTTGGGCTGAAAAGGGTCAGACATCAGATTTCTCCTTTTTGCCGCTGGGGCCCCGCCAGCGCGTTCATGCCTTCGTTTCGCGCCTAGGCGCCCACTTCAACCGGGCATGCGAACACCCGTTTCTCGATCAGCTGAGCCTGCCGGCCCACGATTTCGAATGTGCCGTGCAGGCGAATGTCGTCTGACGAGCTGCCCACCATGACCAGCATCCGACCGGGCTCAACCACCAATTCCAGATCCCGGTTGTGGAATGCCAACTGGTTCACGGGTAACCTGAATGTGATCTTCTTTCGCTCGCCGGATTGCAGCGTGATTCGCGAGTAGCCCATGAGTTGTTTCACCGGCCGCGGTGAACTCGCGTACTCATCCCGAACATAGAGTTGAGCGACCTCTTCACCGGCCAGAAATCCAGAGTTGGTCACCTCAAATGTCACGGCAATGCTTTCGCCACAAGACGCCTGAGACTGACCCAGGGAGAGATGGCTGTACTCGAATGTCGTATAACTCAGGCCGTGGCCGAAGGCGATAGAGCGGCGCCGTCTTCTCGGAGACATAATCGCCGTACCAGTGAGATTTCTGGCCCGAGGGTTGGTGATTATAGAAATTCGGCAGCTGTCCAACATGGCGCGGGAAGGTAAGCGGAATCTTGCCCCCAGGATTGACGTCACCAAACAGAACATCTGCGACCGCCGTACCGCCTTCTTCCCCAGGAATCCAGGCCTCAAGAATGGCATCGGCCATCTCATCCAGCCAAGGAATGGCGTATGGGCGCCCGTTGATGAGTACCGCGGCGACAGGTTTGCCAGTCGCAAGAATTGTCCTCGCCAAATCTTCTTGCACTCCAGGCAGGCGCAAATCGCCGCTGTCACGCGTTTCGCCCGTGGTGCACTCTGGCGTCAACCCGGATCGATCACCAAGGACGAGAATCACCGCATCAGCCCGTTCTGCAGCCGCAAGCGCATCATCAAATCCACTCTTGTCTTGATCCAGATTGTCGCAGCCTCTGGCATACAGAACTTGCGTCTTCGACGAGACGGCCGACTTGACGGCTTGAAGCACCGTGGCGACTTGGATCTCATGTTCAGCCATTGCAGCGACATCGATATGCACGAACGACGAATCGGGCGGAGACTGGTAAACCATGAGCTCTTTCGTGGCTGCGTAGGAATAATCGCCCAGCAGACTGCGGGCGTGATCGGCGTTGGGGCCAACCACCGCCAAAGTGGCAATGTCCTTCCGGAGGGGCAAAAGCCCGTTGTTCTTGAGGAGAACCATGCTCTGACGGGCAATCTCTAAAGCCAGATTGCGTTGTGCGCTGGTTTCGAAGACCTCGAGCACGCGCCCTTCATCCACGAAGGGATGATCGAACAGACCCAGCTCAAATTTCATTTGCAGGTGCCGGCGCACCGCCGTGTTTATGGTTTCGAGGTCAAGATCGCCAGCTTCTAGGGCAGCCTTGAGCGGCTCGGCATAGCACACCGCGGTTGGCAGTTCCACGTCAATACCAGCCTCGAGCGCCAGCCGCCCCGCGGTCGCCTTATCCGCAGCAACGTGGTGAAAGCTGTGAATCATTAGAACAGCTTCGTAATCCGAAACCACCAGGCCGGCGAAGCCCAGTTTGTCGCGGAGAAGATCGGTCAAAATCCGGCGCGAGGCCGCCACCAGCTCCCCATCCACTTCTGGATAGGAATTCATGACGCTGGCCAAACCCGCATCCCTTATGGCGGCTTGGAAGGGGGCGAGAATAACCTCGTATAGCTCATGCCATCCCACCTGGACGGGCCCGCAGTTGAGACCGCCCAGGGAGAGACTGTGTCCGATGAAGTGTTTCCCAGTCGCCATCACGCCGTCTGTCAGGCTTTCCCCCTGCAAACCGCGGACGTAGGCCACGCCAAATTGGCTGACCAGCATGGGGTCTTCGCCAAAGGTCTCTTCCGTGCGCCCCCAGCGCGGGTCGCGGGCCACGTCCAGCACCGGCGCCAAGGCCTGGCGCGCCCCGATGGCCAGCATTTGTTGGCGGATGGCACTTGACATGCGTTGGGCCAATTCAGGCTGGAACGTGGCCGCCAGGCCGAGCATCTGCGGGTACATCGTCCCTCCGAGCACCATGGTCCCGCAGCAACATTCCTCGTGAAGAATGGCCGGTATCCCCAATCGAGTGCTCTGAACAAGGAACTTTTGAATCTGATTGCCGGCTTTTGCCGCCGCCAAGGGGTCTAGCGTGGAGGCCCCGGCGACACGTGAGATCTGCCCAATGCCGGGCCCGAGCTTTGCCTGGATTTTTCCGGGGTCGAGTTTCCCGTCGGTTTGCAGCTCGTATATCCAACACGAGCCCAGCTGAGCTAACTTCTCATCCAAGGTCATCTTCGACAAGAGTTTCTCAATGCGTTGTGTCACGGTTGTCATGAAACCTCTTCGTCAGGACCTGTGTGCCTACTCTGGGTGTCCGATTTTCAAGAGTATTTCTGGGTCCCCCATGAACCAGGCTTCGAACAGGTGATCTTCACCATCAAGGCAAGGATGGCGCTAGGCTCCGGCAGGAATGGCTTTGCCTCGGATGACTTCACGGTACCAATTCGCACTGGATTTTGGGATTCGCTGCTGGGTGAGGTAGTCGACATAGACGAGCCCGAAATCGTTTGGAATACCCAAAGCCCCATTCGAAATTGTCCAGCAAAGACCACGCGAAGTAGCCTCGCACCGGAACCCCGATCTGGATGGCCCTGAACACCGCTTCCAGATGGCGTTTGATGTATTCCAGACGGGCAGGATCATCCACCTGCCCGTCTCGGCCCACCTCATCCGCATACGCCGCACCGTTTTCAGTGATGTAGATCGCTGGGAAGTTGTATTCAAAGTGCAGCCTCCCCAAGAGGTTGTAGAGACCCCGCGGATAAACCTCCCAGCCCATATCCGTGATCTCATCACTTTGGACAACCTGAGGGGGCGGGTTGTCTGTCTCACTTACCCTGGACGACCTGACGATCCCGCGTGTGTAGTAGTTGACCCCGAGGAAGTCGACTGGCACGGCGATCAAGTCCAGGTCACCGGTTTGGACGAATGGCATGGCCTGGCCAAGACTGGTGACCACATCCTGCGGGTAACCTCGCCCAGCCAAGGGGTCTAGAAACCAACGGTTGATATACCCATCCACCCACGTCGCTTCTTGCCTATCCGCCATGCTGGCGGAGGCCGGCTCCTGTGGGGTCAGGTTCAGGGTGATACCCACTTCTGCGTCCGGGCGGTTGGCGCGAATAACCGGCACGGCCTGCGCATGTGAGAGCAGCAGATGGTGGGACGCAGCCAGCGCTTCACCCAGATCCGCATGACCCGGGGCATGACGGCCATCGCGATAACCGACAAACGCGCTGACCCAGGGTTCGTTCAACGTGATCCAGTGTTTGACCCGATCCCCCAATGCGCGGCTGGCGACGTCGGCGTACTCGGTGAAGGCATCCACGATCTCGCGTGCCGGCCAGCCGCCTTCGTCTTGCAGGGCCTGAGGCAGGTCCCAATGGTACAAGGTGGCCCAGGGAACGATTCCGGCCTCAAGCAGGCGATCCACGAGCCGGCTGTAAAAGTCGATCCCGGCCCGATTGACTTCCCCCCGACCTTCCGGCAGGATTCGCGGCCAGGCGATCGAGAAGCGATAGGCTTCCAAGCCCATGTCCGCCATCAGGGCGACATCCTCCTGCCAGCGATGGTAGTGGTCGCAGGCGATGTCTCCGGTGTCGCCATTCGTGACCATGCCCGGGGTATGGCTGAAGCGGTCCCAGATACTCTCGCCTTTACCATCCTCATTCCAGGCGCCCTCAATCTGATAGGCGGCGGTTGCAGCCCCCCAAATGAAATCTTGTGGAAAGGTCTCTACGGACTGTGTCATCATGATCAAACCCTAGTGGCCCAACCAGACTTGGATCTGAACCTTGCTCACCCCATCTGCGGGCAGCGGGATGACCGTTCCGTTGACTGGCGTGCCATCCATAAGCAAACGGATCTCCTTGCCCGGCCCCTTTCGTTTCACGTCGATGTCATATTGCACACCCCTAAAGTGGCGCGTGGCTTCGAATCCTTTCCAGGCCGCGGGTATGACTGGCGCGACTTGCAGCCCTACGTAGGTCGGACGGATGCCCAGAATCCACTGCGTGATGGCAACATAGCTCCAGGCTGCCGTGCCTGTCAGCCAAGAGTTCTTGGCTTCACCATGCGTGGGCGCGTCTTTGCCCGCGATCATCTGGGCGTAGACATACGGTTCGCACTTGTGAACATGGCTGAGTTCCTCACGGGCAGACGGATTGATACGCAGGTAATAGTCATGCGCCTTGTCCCCCCTCCCGACCATGGTCTCGGCGATGATGATCCATGGATTGGTTTGGCAGAAAACCCCTGCGTTCTCTTTGAAACCCGGCGGGTAGGAGGAGATCTCACCCAAACGCAGGTGATACCTGGTAAAAGCCGGTTGGAGCAGGACAATGCCGTGGGGCGTTGCCAGATGCTCGCCAACCGCGTCGAGTGCCTGGAGGGCGCGTCCGTCTTCCACACCCAATCCGGCCATCACACACATCCCCTGTGGCTCGATGAAAATCCGGCCTTCTTCGTTTTCCTTCGAGCCCACCACCCCGCCAAAACTGTCATAAGCGCGACGGAACCAGGCGCCGTCCCAACCGGCTGACCAAGCAGCTTCTTCCATGGCTTGCGCAGCCTTCGAATACTCATCTGCTCCCCGCGCATCTCCCATGCGGTCGGCGATGTCACGCATTTCCTTCACCGCCAGCACAAACAACCCGGCGATAAAGACGCTTTCCGCGACCTGTCCTTCCTTGTTGGTCGTGGTTTGAAATGATTCCCCCGGCTTATCTGAGAAACAGTTCAGATTCAGGCAATCATTCCAATCTGCTCGGCCGATCAACGGCAGGCCATGAGGGCCAAGCCGATCGAGCGTGTATTGGATTGAACGCCGCAGGTGCCCGATGAGCGGTTCTTCCGTGCCGCACTGGTTCTCATAAGGGACCGGAGTGTCGAGAATGCTCCAGTCGGCGGTTTCCTTGAGATAGGCCGCGACGGACAGCACGAGCCAAAGAGGATCATCGTTGAAGCCGCCGCCTATGTCGTTGTTGCCACGCTTGGTCAGCGGTTGGTACTGGTGGTGGGCTCCCCCGCTCTGCAATTGCGTGGCGGCCAAATCCAAAATCCGGTCCCGGGCCTGCTCGGGGAGAAAGTGCATGAGCCCCAGCAAGTCTTGGTTCGAGTCTCGAAAGCCGATGCCGCGCCCGATCCCCAACTCGAAGTACGAGGCGGAGCGTGACAGCCTGAAATTGACCATCACCTGGTAGGCATTCCAGATGTTGACCATTCGGTTGGTATGCGCGTCCGGCGTCGTGACCTGAAACCTGTTCAACAACTCATCCCAATAAAGGCGCAACGACCTGAACGCCTTTTCAACCTCCTCCGGTTGGAGATAACGATTGATGATCGGCATCACGCCGCGCTTGTCGATGAGTTGTGAGTCCGGAGGGTCGAATTTGGCGTCCGCCGGGTTTTCGTAGTAGCCCAGAACGAAAATGATCTTCTTGGTCTCTCCGGCGCGCAATTGGATGCCCGCCTGCAGTGCTCCAATGGGTTGCCAGCCATGTGCGATCGAACCCGTCAGCTGGCCAGCCTCCACAGCCGAAGGCGAATCCCATCCCCGATAGGATCCCAAGAAGGCCTGGCGCTGCGTGTCAAATCCGGTGACGGGTTCGGAACAGGCCAGATACGCGAAATGATTCCGCCGTTCCCGATACTCGGTCTTGTGATAGATGACGCCGTCCACAACCTCGACTTCGCCAATGGAGAGATTGCGTTGGTAATTGGTCGCATCGTCCAAGGCGTCCCACAGATTGAACTCTACCGCCGCGAAAACCGATAACTGCACGCTGTCATGTCTGAGGTTGCCAAGTGTCAGCTCCCAGATTTCAGAATTCTCCCCCAGGGGGACAAAGTATCTGGTCGTGGCTTCGATTCTGGACAGGCTCGAACGGATGGTGGTGTAGCCCATGCCATGCCGGCATTCATACTCATCGAGAGGCATGCGCACCGGTTGCCCTGAGGGTGACCAGAAGCGAACCGCCGTGGGATCCGCGGCTGGGCTGTCGACGCGCAGATATAAGTGACGCCCACTTGTATCCAAGGGTGCATCGTTGTGCCGGTATCGGGTTAGCCGCCGCAACCGGGCGTCTTTGAAGAACGAATAACCGCCGGCCGTGTTGGAGATGAGGCCAGTGAAGTCGTCCGCCCCTAGGTAGTTAATCCACGGCAGAGGCGTATCGGGGCGCTCAATGACGTACTCCCGGCGCGCATCGTCAAAGTGACCATAACGCATAGTGCCTCGATATCTGGCTTGTCTATTCTTTGATGGCGCCCAGGCCAATGCCGCTAACAATGAAGCGCGAGAAGATCGCATAGATGATGATGATCGGCACGACCGTAATGGCCAAACCCAAGTAGATGGCGCCATACTCGGTGCGGTACACGTCGCCGCGCATGGTCTGTACCAGCATCGGCAGGGTGTACTTCTTGATGGATGAAATCAAGATGAAAGGGGTGAAGAAGTTGTTCCAGGAAGCGATGAAGGCGAAGATACCCATAGTGGCCGCGCCAGGAACAGCCAGCGGCATCATGATCCTGTGAAAGATCCCCAGTTCACCGGCGCCGTCAATCCTGGCGGCGTCGATCAAATCTTGCATAACCATGGACTCGAAATACTGTTTACCGAAGAACACGGCACCCGCATTGGCGATCAGGGGCAGAATCAGCGCGGCGTAATTGTCGGTCAGTCCCAGCGTGGACATGAAGCGATAGAAACCGATGATGGAGAGCTGCATGGGGATCATGACCAAGACGACGATGAAGTTGGAGAAGATCTTTCTTCCCTTGAACTCATAGACAACCAAGCCATAGGCTGTCAGCATCGAGAAGTAAACCGTTACCAGCGTCGAGGCGACGGCCAGGAACAGGCTATTCGCGAAGCCTCTCGGCATGTCCAAGCCCCTGCCGATCAGAATCCCGTAGTTCTCAAGAGCGTGCGTGCTGGGCAACAGGCTGATCCCCTGTTGGATCTCGGTAGTTGACCGGGTTGCGTTCACGATCAGCAACCAGATTGGGAGGATGGTGATAATCAAAAGAAGTATTAGGAACGCGTAGACGAAGGTGCGGATGACATAAGTTCCAAATCTGTATCGGCTGATCATGATTGCGTCCCCTCGCGGTTCCTTGCCTGGATCTGCCACCATCGCTTCCGATGGTCGTCACTCGGCTCGCGGTCGCGCAGGAAATAGAAGATGCCCAACGCGCACACGCAGGTCATGATGAACACCAGCACACCGACGGAGGAGGCCGCCCCAAGATGACCCTGGCTGCTGGCAAATTTCATGTACATCAGAATGTTATTGGTTTGGATCGAGCTGAGCGGGGAGCCCCGACCGTCGGTCAGCAGGAATGGGATGTCGAACATCTGCATCCCGCCCACCAGTGAGGTCACAAAGATGAAAATCAAGATGGGCTTCAGAAGCGGCAACGTGATATGCCTGAACATTTGCCAGTCGGTTCCGCCATCGACCATGGCGGCTTCATACAGGTGAATTGGAATGGCTGTCATGCCGGCCATGAGGATGATGGTCGTCTGGCCAAACCACATCCACCACTGGATGAAGATCACCAACCCGCGCGTGACCCACACATCCTCCAAGAATCGCACGGCTTCGGTGAAGAGCCCGAGCCTGACCATGAGCTGGTTGGCCGGGCTGTAGTAGTCAAACAGCGCATGAAATAATGCCGCCACGGCGGCCGGCACCAACAAGTTCGGCAAGAAGAACAACGCTCGCCATACCCCAACGGCCTTGATCCTCAATCGGACGCTGGTGAACACGATGGACAACAACATGGCGATGCCGATTTGCGGGATGAAGTTGAGCAACCAGATCAGCCAGGTGTTCCCCACCGCCCTCACAAAGACAACATCGGCGAACAGGCGTTTGAAGTTATCCAAACCGATGAATTCGCTTGTGCTTGACATCAACGTGGTGTTGGTGAAGCTTAGAGCCAAGGTCTTATAGACCGGATACAAACCAAAGGCGAGAAAGGCAATGATGAAAGGCGCCAGAAACATATAGCCGTAGGTGTTGCTCCTGGACTTTGCTACGTTCATCATGCCCTCGAGTTTCTCTGCCGTTGAAAAGCCATTCCCCGAGCCGGCAGCTTGAATGATCGGGGTGGGTCAGTGCATTCTCAAGAATACACCGACCCACCCTGCTTTTCAGATGCTGACTACTGTACCGGCGGGGCGGGAATGGTCAGATCGGGAAACTCGTTCCGGACTGCATCCAGCCACGTCGACCACATATCGGCTTCGGTCGTTGTACCGCTCAGGTAGGCGGCCAGCGGGTCGTTAAGGGCGCGCTGAATGGCGTCGTCAGAGCCGGTCATCAGGGCGCCATTTACGCTCGGGGCGGCGGCGGCAAAGGCTCCGTAGGAGTTCTCTCCGCCAAGGAAGGTGGCCAGGGTGGAATTGTCGAAGCTGCTGGTGATCTTTTCGACCACCACCTGGCTGGAGACGAAGTCTCCGGCGGCCTGCACCTGGTCATCGGGCGTGGTCGGATCGATGGCCTTCAGGTACTCATTGGTGTAGACGCCCGTTGCCCAATTGGTCAGGTTCTGTTCGTCGAGGGCGACGAACTTGACGAACTCTGTCGCCAATTCACTGTTTGGACTGCCCTTCAGGACGCCGACCCATGTGCCACCCCACTGGTAGGACAATGGACCATTGATCATGGCCCAGTCGCCACCGGTCCCTGCTCCACCTGACGCTGGGACGGAGTTGGGGCTCAAGACATACGGAAGCCCCCAGGTCGGGAGGAAGTAACTGAAGACTTTCTTGGGCGTGCCGTTGGCATCCACCAGCGTATCATTCATGCCGGCAAACCAGCCTTCAGTCCACTGGGTGGCTCCGGATTCATAGCCGTTGTCGCGCATCAGCTTAGCGAAGTGAACGTACTCGACGATCTTGGGGTCAATCACCAGGGCGCCGTCGACCACCCAGGGCTGGGCACGATTGGACAGGAAGGGGGTGAACATCTCGCCGCCGGTTCCAACCGTGTAGTAGTCGCCAGTGCCACAGGCCTTGATCTTAGCCGCCGTTTCAAGGAACTTGTCCATGTCAGCGACCATGGCCTGAACCGCAACCGGATCATCGGTGCCGAGGCATTCTTTCGCGATACTGCGGCGATAGAAGAATGCTCCCGGGGTGGCCTGGTAAGAGTAGGCTCTGGTCTCGCCGTTGAAGGTTCCGACCTGGACCACGTTTTGGTAGGTCTTCAGGGTTTCGGTCAGAGGCAGAAGTGAGTTCAAGTTGGCCAACAGGTCTGACTCAACCCACTCCTTGACGAAAGCGGCTTCCAGCGCGACCACATCTGGAGAATCAGCGGTCCCGGCGGCTGCCTTCACCTTAGTTTGGTATTCACCGTTTGTCATCGGGATCAAGGTGTAATTGACCGTCACCCCAGGGTGGACACCCTGAAACGCGATCGCCATAGTCCGTAGTTCGGCGGTGAACGACCAGACATTGAGGGTGCCAGTCAGTTCGGCAGGGGCGGATGTGCTCACGGCCGCGGGGGCCTGGGTTGCCTCGGCACCCGCGGGCGGCGCAGAAGTTGCCGGGGTGCCACCGCATGCAGCCAACAGCATGCTGGCAACCATCATGAAGCTAAGGGCGGATAGTGCAGACTTGCGCATGTTCCTTCTCCTTCGTATGCTTTGGGCGGAGAGAAATCTCCGTTCGACTGTGCAGGTCTTCCTTCGTCCGCTCATGGCTGAAGTGAAGACCTGCGCATTTCATTCCAAGGCTTCAGATTCACCTCCCTTTGTTTTGCGGTCATCGTCACTGCCCACAAGAATTGGGCCATAAACGCCTAGACTAAAAAGTTCCCGTCAAAGCTCGACAGGAACTTCTCCTTATCAGCCTTGTCGGCATGTTATAGACTTGTTGTTCAAGAGTTTCATGATCTACGAGCTCGATGAGCATTTGCACTGCGACGTAGCCCATCTCCGCCAAGGACTGATCGACGGTGGTCAAACCCAGGTACTTGGCTTCGGCAATGTTGTCAAAACCTACCACCGACAGATCTTCGGGGATGCGCACGTGCAACTCCTCGGCCGCCTGAAAGACCCCGATTGCGGACTGATCATTTGCGGCGAAAATGGCCGTCGGCGGAGACTCCATGCCGAGCAATTCAAGCGCGCACTTATACCCGGTCTCAGTCGTGAAATCCCCTTGCGCCACATACGCGTCGTTCACGTGTATCCCGGCTCCGGCGAGCGCATCCCGATAGCCTTCCAAGCGGCGCCCACCGCTCCCAATTTCCGGTCGGCCGGTGACAAACGCAATCCTTCTGTGGCCCAGTTGCAGCAAGTACTCCATCGCGTCTATGGCGCCCTGGTAATTGGTGGCTTGAACATAGGGATAATCCGGGTCATCCCCATGGGGATCCACGGAGACGATGGGCGCATCCGAGACAAAGTTAGCTGCCGCGGAGGCGACAATGATCACACCGTCAGTCATCGAGTTGCTGAGAATGGACACATAATGCTGTTCGTGGGATGGCGCGCCGATCTTTCGGATATCCCCGGTCGTGTACACCAACAGGTCAAACGTCGATTTCCACGATGGCCCGATTGATGCCCTTCATGATTTCAATGGAATAGGGGAAGCCGATATCCGGCACGACCAGGCCGATGAGATTCTTTCTCCGACTGCGCATGCTCCGGGCGGCCAAGCTGGAGGCGTAGCCCAGATTGTCGATCACCTGACGGACGCGCGCCGAGGTCTCGGTGGCCACATCGTCTTTGTTGTTCAGAACCCGGGAAACGGTAGAGACTGAAACGCCGGCTCTTTCAGCGACATCGATGATGGTAACGGAACGCTTCTTGAGATTCAACGTTGGGAGCCCCGATAAGGTTACCGGGAACGTTACCGGCTCAATCCATTCTAGAGTATTCCAGGCATTGAGTCAAGAGGGTCTGCTCTCGATCTGTTCAATCGCCAAGCTCAACCCACCGATGGACGCCCCCAGCCATCGGCTGGATTGCTCAAACGCGCCCACCCAAATCCCCCTGCCTCTTCATTCGACCCGGAGATCACACGGCCCATATCTTTGACAATGGATATGCCGATCCTGGGTTTCGCCGGAAGGGAAAAGGAGTATATGATCTTCGCATCCCCTCAGCCTTCAACTTGGAGGACCTCATGTTCGATACTGGCAACACAGGCTTCATGCTCGTCGCCACGAGTTTTGTGATGCTCGATGACTCCCGGCTTGGCGTTCTTCTACGGCGGACTGGTCGGTCGTAAGAATGTCCTGACGATCATGATCCAGTCGTTTGTGTCCATGGGGGTAACAACCATTCTTTGGTACATGGTCGGCTACTCCTTGTGCTTCAGCGGAGATGTGGGCGGGGTCATAGGCAATCTGAACAACGCTTTCCTGCACGGCGTAGATGGCACTACGGCATTCGGGTCCTCCGGTATCCCCCTCTTCGTGTTCATCGCCTACCAGATGATGTTTGCCATCATCACGCCTGCGCTCATCACTGGAGCTTTTGCAAACCGCGTGCGCTTCGGGGCCTACCTCTTCTTCCTGGTTGCTTGGCTTGTCATCGTATATTTCCCAATGGTGCACATGATTTGGGGCGGCGGGATCCTGCAGCAGTGGGGAGTTGAAGACTTCGCCGGCGGGATTGTGGTTCACAACATCGCAGGGATGGCAGCCTTGGCTTCGGTGATCTTCGTCGGGCGTCGCGCCTTCCTAGACAAGGGCCCTCATAGTATCCCGCTCGTCGCGCTCGGCACGGGTCTGCTCTGGTTCGGTTGGTATGGATTTAACGTGGGAAGTGAATTGAGCGTGAATGCGGTGACCGCCACGGCCTTCCTAAACACTGACATCGCCGCCTCATTTGCGGGCGTGGTGTGGTTGATCATGGCCTGGGTCTTCGAAAAGAAGCCCAAGTTCCTTGGGTTGCTGACCGGAGCCGTTGCCGGGTTGGCGACCATTACGCCGGCTGCTGGCTACGTGACTCCTACCAGCGCTGCCATCATAGGGACGGCGGCAGGCGTGATCTGCTACTTCGCAATCTCCCTGCGGACACGTATGAGTTTGGATGACGCGCTCGATGTCTGGGGCGTGCACGGGGTTGGCGGGTTCCTGGGCATCGTCTGCCTGGGCCTGTTAGCGGATGCGAGCGTCAATGCAGCCGGCGTCAACGGGCTGATTTTGGGCAATGCGAGCTTCTTCCTAAAGGAGCTGGCAGCTGTGGTTGCAGCCTCTATTTATGCCTTCTTCATTTCCTATCTCATGCTGTGGGTAATCAACAAGATCACGAAAGTCAAAGTGACCCCTCAGGACGAAGAGAGCGGGTTGGATGCCGCGCTCCACGGCGAGATTGCTTACGAGATGATCTGATGACGGCTGGTCGAACTTGAACCAAGCACGCATCGCGAGGGCAGGGACGATGGGGATTTCCCATCGTCCCTGCCCTCGGGCCATTTCAGGGGGCCAACGCAACCTGACTTAGAACAACAACTTCTTTGCAGGCTGGCGACCGGGGACGAACTTGGGCCACGCAGCCGCTTTTCCTCGAACCTCCCCGATAATCCGGGGAACTAATCGAGAAGCTCCTTGGGGATGTTCCCGCCGTTTTCAGCCAGCTTGCGAAGCACGGTCTTATGCAACCAGGTGTTCATCTGGGCGGAATCGCCCATCATGTCCGTTGGACAACCCAACTCGACCGCCAGCTCCTTACGCGCCTCGGGACTGCTGTCGAGGTCTAGAAGCTTCAGAAGATCGACAATCGAGACTTTCCAGTTGAGCTTTTGAGGGTTGGCGGCGGCCAAACCTTCAAGCTTGCTGACCACGTCTACCGCCGATATGGCGTGCGGGGTTGGTGCCGGTCCTGCGGCCTGATCGCGCGAGGCGGCCTTGAACTGGGGTGCGGGCATATGGGGAGCCGGGCGCGAGCTGGTTGGCGCTGGAGGGGTTGGGGCGGGTTTGTTGAAGCCGAGCTTTGCCAGAATATTGCCGAAGAGACTTATGTCTTGTTCCTCTCTGTTTGGGGCGGCCAAGGATGGACCGCCAGGGACGACTTCCATTCCTTACCTTAGAGTTGGCTCCCATGCAGGTGATGTCAGGACGCAATCGGGGAGCATGGGCTCCTCACCTGCACACCGCGGATCTCTAGGATATGGTCAATTTGTGCCGGTGTCGATCATCATAGCATGCATCATGGGGTTCATTTTTGTTGGGCCTCAAACGGCCACGAGCCTAACCTGGACGGATCGCTGAGGATCGATTCCAGACTTGCGGACATGGCGCGAACGTACATGGATTGGCCGGAAACACGTCAAGAGGCCGACACCAGGTACAGCGCGACTTCAGTTCAGAGCGGCGTGTTCGGGCGGTCAGATCGGGCTGACCCAGGCGGTAGCGTCATGAAAGGGTAACACCTACTCCGCGGTTGCGGGCTTGCGGCCCTCTGGCCACACCCCGACCGGTTTGAGCCCGGGCTCGGCCACGGTCCCGTATGAGGCGATGTAGCCAACTGAACCGCAAAGTCCGAAGACTTATTTGTTTCCTCCGAAGAGGCCACCCAAGAGACTTGACCCGAGCGAAATGATCTCCTCACTGACGTCGCCGTCACCATCCATGTCGAGCAATTGGGTGAGACCGGACGAGGTGCTCTCGACCGTCTTACGCTCTTGCTGAAGCAGCGACGAAACGCCCTGGGCATCAAGATTATTCTTGCGTTGCATCTGGCCAAGGGCTCCCATCACGATCGGCGCCAGGAGGGCGAAGATCTGTGAAACCTGCTCGGACGGAAGGCCGGTGGCGCGGCTCACACTGCTCACCAGACCGCTGCTCTTGTCACCGAGTACATGACCCAAGATCGCTGTTCCATCCTGGAGGGTGTTCGGATTCCCAACCGCTTGAGGCAGATCGGCCAGGATGCTTCCGTCATGATCGCGCTTCAGGGCGCCCACCAGGGCCTCGGCACCGCTCGGCGACGACGTGTTGCGGTTAAAGCGCCCCGATGATCATCGGGAGCGCCATGCCCACCGCTTGTTGAGCTTTTTCGTCATCGACGCCAAGGGTCTTGCTGATCTGGCTGACAGCGCCAGAGCCCAACTGGGAAACCAGAATCTGTATGATGGAATCCATATCGATCTCCTTTTGTTGACTTGTCGATCTTGCGTGTGCCTGACTGGTGTTTTGACTTTAGCACATCATGACCGCCGCGGGGAACCTGATGCGCGAGTTCAGCCCTCCCGGGAGCTCGCCATGCCCGCATCGAGATGGCCATCTCGGAGGACACCAGGCCTTGGCGACAAAGCTCCAGAAGTTGCGCGAGAAGTACTGAGACACCTCGGCAGGCCCCGCCTTGGCATCGTGGCCTGCCTCCGCAAGGCTGACACTCAGCATCCGGATCACGGCCACGCCAGCGCGATCTTGCCCTCCCCGGGATCCACGACCAGCATCCGGCCTTCGACGATCATCCAGAGTTGGTCACGATACCACCCCATGATGTCCGGAACCGCGTAGAAGTCCCCACTGATGCCGGTCAATGGGATCACGGATGCCCCACCGCTCGTGCCGGTCGCCGGATCGAGGGTCTCGACGGTGAGTTGGTGCGGGTCGGCGGTGGCTGTCACCATGATCAGGCCCGCAGGCGCCAGGTGGGAGGTCCAAGCCGAGTCCTGCTTGTCGATTAGCCCGACCATGCTGTCCGGCCCGTCCAGCGGCTCGCTGCCCGGAAGAGGATGCTGCCAAGCCAGTCTTCCAGTCGAGAGATTTACCCCCCACAGTTCGAAGCGGGTCGTACCGCGCGTTCGCTTGGCGCGAGTGATCAGGATGTCCCCGCGTGCCTCGAGCGGGACGAACTCGTAGTCCGGGTCCTCGACCAGCAGCTCCCACTCGCCATCGGCCATGTTGATCCGGACCAATTGATTCTGGGGAGCGACATAGATCGAGTTCCCGCTGAGCTTGGGGCCAGGATCGAAGGCAGGGGAAAAGGACAGATCCCCAAGCATCGCATTCCACATAGGGCTGCCTGTGGTGACGTTCCAACGCTGCACGCATGAACTGAAGAAACCGAATGCCATGACGACCGAATCCTGATCCGGGGCCACAACCACCGGCGAGTTGAGATCCGGCTCGTCTACGAACCCGGACGACTCATCCAGACACTCCGGTGTCAGGACGCGTTTTTCAGACCCGTCCATGGCGTCTATGACGGGTAGAACCACCTTCCCGTCACGTCTGTCGAACACCCCAATCTGTCCGTTGGCGATGAAGAACTGATCGGGTGTGCCATCCAGGCGGATGCTCCAGACCACCCTTCCCGATGGCGCGTCGAACCCGGTCAAGCGCCCGTCACTCGAAAGGGCGACGACTCTCGAGCCGACCACTCTCAAACAGCCACCCGGGCAGCTGGAGGGTATCTCGTCCGAGATGGACGCGTCCCAGACGACAGTACCGGAAACGCGGTCGATGGCCATGAGATCGGTCTTGACGGCTGCAAACACCAGCGTGTCGCTGGCGGCAATCTGGGTGCGGTAGCTGTCGTCCCCCAAAGGATCGGTTTGCCACCGCAGATCGCGTGTAGCACCGTCGAAATAAACCAGGAAGCGCGTGTCTTTCGTGCCATCATAGGTGTAGATCACGGCGCCGGAGGCGCCGCCATCGTCCCCTGGCAGGATCATGGCCGGCATCGAGGCATGAAAGGAGCCGCTTGCCGACGTGATTGACGGGAGGCCCGTGTTGTCCAGGACTTGCACGACGAGAAAGCTGATGAAGCCGACCACGGCCAGCATGACCAGCGCGGTGACAATGATTGCCACACCCCCAACTCGTGGACGGACACCAGCAGGTCTGGGCGTTGGACTCCCCTGAGCCACAATGATGATCGGCGTGCTCTCCGGCATCGACGGACGAGGCAGCTCGAGCAACGCCCCACAGTAGTCGCAGGTTGTTTGATACTTCCCCTCGGCTACGTGAATCCGCGCCCCGCATGAAGGGCACACCACAGCCCGTACGCCCTCAGGGTTCGACATCTTGCCATCTCCTCCCAGATATTGGCACCATCACCACAGCCCCCCTCCTGGCGCCCAGCAATTCGCCAGAGCGATCCTTCTCAACGACAAGGCGAGGCACGCGAACACGCCGTTCGACTCTTGGCCATAGATCGCGGGCGGTCCCACGGCCCACCCCTCCCACAAAGTCTACATGCATGTCGGGCCGGAGGCAGGCCCTCGCATCCCCGGTCGGGTTGAAATGGTCAGGGCTTCGTGCATGCCCAGCACCCAGATTGTGCCCATCGGAAACGCGTCGAGGCCCTCAGGATCGTCACCCCACACGGCCATGGCAGCCCAATCGCCTTCGAGTGCTTGTGAATTTCTTCACAACCGGGACGAGATGGCCCAAACCAGGATCTGCATGCTATGGCCGGAGGCGCTTGGCCAGGGTGTTTTCAACCCCCTGTGGATCAAAGGACCGCCAGGAACCCGTGCCAGGGCTCGGGGAGACATCTGAGTTCGTGAATTCCCCGGACTGGAGACACCCGCCCGCTCCCACCACCAGATTCCTAAGAGTGTTCGCCACGAGAACTACGACCAAGCCGGCTTCGCCCATTATCCGACTGCCGAGGCGGCCGGCGATCCCGGTGATCAAGTTTTGGACTACTTCGGATTCTCCGGGGTGAAGACCGACCCGGAGTGTGAGCCCGATTTGGACCGCGGATCGACGGACGGCTCCGCCGCAACGGATGGCGTGCCCCGGGCCATGCAAGGCTGCGAAGACTGCACCGCCGCCCGGGGTCAGCCGAGCTGAGTTCGGAATCAGGCTGCGCCATTGGCCACGTGGTTCCCCAACCGGCGAATTGAGCGCAGATGGAGTTTCCAGTAGGCCGGATCAACCCCGAGCCGGGGGTTCATCCGCAACGTGGCCCAAGAGGAAACGTGCCCGCTTGAAGCCCCGCAGATGATCGCTCTTGGCGCGGAACAGCGCGATGACCTCCGACCGCCGAACCAGCTCGGCACGCTCGGGAGAAAGGCGGCCCTCCGCCCAGGTCTGTAGGTGCGCGTACATATCGATCAGCGCCTCCACGTCCGGGGCTTCGTGGGCGGCGAGAATCCGCGACCCGGAATGGAATTGTCGCACTGCCACGGGTGTTTCACCTCCGGACATCAGTCGGCTTAGCGCGGCCAATCGCAGGCAAAACTCAGTGTCCTGGTGCAGCCATAGAGCTTCATCAAAGCCGCCCGTCCGGTCGACGGCTTCACGACGTACTGTCAGCCCGTCCAGGTGAATGTGACCCTGCCCACCTGCGATCAAAGCCTCAAACACTCGCTCGGGGCGAACCTTCGGGCTCAAGCGAGTTACTCGTCGACCGTCACCGAACCGTCTCCAGCGCGGATAAGCCAGGGGATCCTCAAACCCTGCCTCCACCGGCTCAAACACGCCGTCAAGGCTGGAATTCGTGTTCAAAACGCCGTTGGCCGCGGCAAATCGGCCCTCCAGATAGACGTCGTCCGTGTCCAAGAATGCGAGCACCGGCATCAGGCTCTGGCTTATCCCGAGGTTTCCGGCGGCGCCGGCGCCGTGGTGTCCGCGGTCATCATGCTGGAGCAGCCGAATCCTCGGCTCGATCCAGGCCATATGAGTTGCCAACCCAAGACTTCCGTCGGTTGACCCATCGTCGACCACCAAGATCTCTTCCACTTCGGTTTGGCTCAGAGCTGATCGCAGGCAAGGCTCGAGAAACGCTTCCGCATTGAAGACTGGGACAATCACCGACACCTGGATGGCCACGTGTTTGGCTCTAGGCGGGGCCCGGAAGAGCCGGACCAAAGCTGGCCAGGAAGGCTCGATTGAACCATAGCCGCGGCTGCGACCGAGTTTCCCACAGCATCCACCAACGCTTGAATGCCCGCCCGGCCAAGTCTGGTCGCATGCCGGTTGCACGCGCCTCCGCCGCCCTCCTGGCGGCAAAGATCCGCACGAGGGAAACAGCCTCGGGCTCGAGCGCCTCGGCCGCCCAGCCGAGCAGCACCTGATTCCGATGCTGGGACCGGGTTATGGCCGCGGCCCGATCCGCGGCCCTCCCCGCGACCCGGTTGGCGGCGTGCAGTCTCTGAACCGCTACCGGGGCGTCAAGGACGCCGGCCCCCAGCCTCGCGTGGAGGCTCGCCTGGAGGATCCAGACGGTATCCTGCGCCTCTCGAAGCTGCTCGGGAAACAGTCCAATTCTCTCAACGGCCGTTCGCCGGATGACCATTCCGTCGAGGTGAATGGATCCCGACCGGCCAATGGCCAGACACTCTAACAGTTCGGCCGGCTCGATGTCGTGCCGCATGGACATCAGCTGGAGCGCCTCGCCCGAACCCCCGGATCGAATCACGGCATCGTATACTCCGTCCAGAGCGGGCTTTTGGGATAGGACGCGGATAGAGACCTCAAACCGGTGCGGCAGATAATAGTCGTCCGCGTCCAAGAACGCGACCATCTCCGTCGTGGCCGCGAGCATTCCCAGGTTGCGAGAGGCCGCCGGACCCCGATTGGCGCGCTGCGGATGCTGGATGACGGCCACGCGTTCAGATTCCCTGGCAAGCTGTGCACAAACCGCGGGGCTTGCATCGGAGGAGCCGTCATCAACAAGCAGCACCTTGGCAACCTCAGGCTGTTCCAGCGCCGAAGTGGTCGCCTGCCGGACGAAGGACTCCGCGTTGAAAACCGGGATGATGACGCTGATCATGATCCCTGGAGCACCCGAGCGCCCGGAGATATCCGCCTTGAGATGGTTCGGCGAAGACTGTGCCACATACCCAGGATCAGTTCCGGCGGGTAGATCGAAAGCAGCAATGTTCGGGCCATGAACCGCCGGTAATACCCCGTATCCCGCAGCGCGGGATAATCGCGCCCGAGCGAGATCAGGGTGACGACCGAAAGCCACTGCCACGGGACAAGGTGCGCCCATGGGTGAAGCAACCTGGCCCCGCGATTTAGGGTACCTGTGATATGTATCAGCAAGATCTGTTTCTGGACTTCGGTCAGTCTCGCCTCTCCCCACTCCAACATGACCTCCCAATCTTGCCGCCGAACTCGAATCCATTCCCTGGAGAGCGCGTGACGCCGGTGACCCGGTTACGCCGATGCACCCGCCTCATGGCCACAGGCTGATCTAGACGGCCCGGCAACAGCCGACACAACGCCGCCAGTTTGCGGATCAACACTTTGTCCTGAGCCGTGCGCAGAGATTCATCGAACGGACCCACCCGGCTGAAGACCTCGGTTCGCAAGGTCATGGAACAAATCCAAAAGTGGCCGATGGATTTAAGGTGCATCCGGCGGAACAGGTCTTCCGGTGGCACGGCTACCCGCAGCGTGTTCAAGCCTACCTTGCGGGTGCCCGCTTGTTCGTGCTTCTTCAGGATTTCATCTGTGTCGTAGAAATCCTGGCTGGCTTCATACACACCATCAGCGTCGGGATTACCCAGCAATACCGCCACCGGTAGAGCGAATTGATCCTTGAGGTAGTGGTCGTCGGCATCCAGGAACGCGATGAGCTCTTGCCCCGCAGCGCAATCCCAAGGTTTCGCGAGGCTCCGGCCCCGCGATTCTCGGCCGTCCGGATGGCGGAGCAGCCGGACACGGTCATCCTCTTGTTCAAGCCGTTGGCAGACAGCCAGGCTGTGATCGGTTGAACCATCCTCCACGAGGATCACCTCCGCCACTTCAGGCTGTTCCAGAGCTGAACTCAAGGCCTGCTCGACGTACTCGGCGGAGTTGAAGACGGGGATGATGACACTCACGTGCATCGGTCCTATCCCCGGCGGCCTTGGCCGGCCTCCAACAGGGCCCCGCGGAAGACGTCAGCCGCGGCATCGAGATTCCATCGCAAAGCCAGCTTGGTGCTTGCCTCTGACATGCGCCGGTGCGTTTCGTCATCGCCCAGGACTTCTGAGCATGGCGTCTTTGAGTTGCTCGGAATCCCGCGGGTCGATCAAGAACCCGTTGACGCCATCTTCAACCAACATCCCGGCGGAACCCGCGTAGGTCGAGCACACGACGGGCAAGCCACAGGCTATCGCCTCGGCCACAACCACCCCGAACGTATCCGTACGGGTTGGGAAGACAAACAACGATACGCCGGCGTAGACCCGGGGCATGTCGTCGGGTTGGACAAAGCCCGCCAAATGCACTCGGTCCTCGATCCCGAGTTTATGTGCCGTGCGTTCGATGTGCCCTTTCAAGGGACCCGATCCGACCAGCAACAGGTGAACATCGTTCAGTTCCTTCGCCAAGTGTCCGAACGCTCGCACGAGATCGTCCAGACCCTTTGATCGAGTCAAGAAACCGACGTAGAGTATGGTCTTGCCATTTAGCTGGTGGCGCTGGATGTAGGCTTCTCCCGACCGGACGGCCCGCGAGGCTTGCTCCGCGAACGCATCTGAGACTGATTGCGCCGCCACCCTGATTTGCTCTGTGGGGGCGCCGTAGCTCAAAAACTGTTGTCTCCCCTGAAGCGACGGCGTGAGACACAGCGCGGCCGATCCGATGATCTTCCTTCGTGAAAACCGCTGCACACGATCCGGCCTGGACGCCGTGTGTGGCGTATCGGTCGACCAGGCGACATACGGAATTTTGAAGAGCCGCGAGTAGACAAAGGCGGTCCATGCCGGCAGCGAATAGGCATAGCCGACGACGACGTCAGGGCGAAGCCGGATCAGCCGCCACCAAAGATTGAAATTCACAATGACGGTACGGTGCTCGCCTCGAAACAACCATCTGGGAAGCCGGATAACCCACGCCGGCAGGGTCTCAGACATAAAGGGAAAGTCGTCGGGCACCGACCACTCGCGTTCAGGAAGACGCCGCGAGCAGTAGACGATGGTGACATCGACTTGTTCGCTGGCCAGTTTCTCAAAGAGTGGGAGGCGGTACGGGGTGAAATGGTCATCCAAGATGACCGCGTGTAGTCGTGTCATTCGTGCGCGCCCCCGCCCATGGCTGCCGGCCGGAGTTTGCTCTGCATCGCCCAGATGACCCGCAAAGCCGACTTCGCCCCCGCCAACAAGGCAAACGGGGCGACCGCAAACCAGACGCGTTCCTGGTTGGGAACAAAATCAAGCCACGTGGCCGCCCTTGCGTGCGCCGTGAGAAGCCAAACGGACATCCCGCTCAAGACGGCGACCAACCCGCCCAGGGCGGCGGCCCAACCCCAGGATGGATGGATCAGCCTGTGCAGCCACTTGGGCGCCCAACGTTCGAGGTGCGCCTGCCAGTCTACGACGATCCCCAGGACAACGATCATGGGGGCGAAGCCGATCGACAGTGTGACCAGGGCTGAAGTGTGAAACAGCGCCGTGGCCGAGTACACGCCGGTGCGCAGGTCCTGATTGACGAGCGCAATGGGGAAACTAAGCTCAAATGCCAGAACGAGATATTGCCCGAGGACAAAGACCAGCGGCAGGCGCCGGGTGAGCTGGAAGAGGATCTTGTCCATCAAGCTCGGCACCCCAATCGATGCCAGTCCGAGGTTGCCCAAGACTTTGTCCAACAGCACATGTGGGTTGTAGAGCCAGGTGCCTTCGAAAACCTTGGTGAAACCGGCCGAAAAATATAGGACCGCGGTGAAAAGGATGACCGCGCGGATGACCCAACCGTAGGCCCACTGACGATCGGCCAGATTGACCACAGGCCGCCCCCGGAGCTGCGCGATGAGGGAGTTGAGAGAGTGGGTGTCTCCCCACCGGCTGAAGATCATCAGGCATGGAATAAAGGACCCGAGCAGGACATACTTGTCGATAACCTTGCCAAAGCTGCTGTCCCATGCGAAAAAGGACTCCACCGCACAGGGCCACAACCACGGTTGAGGCGCTAGTGGCGAGGCCAAAGGTCATAAAGATCACGCCTGCCCCAAGGCCGATCGCGAGACAGGTGGAGACAAGCCCGGGGTCTCGCATCCATCCGAGGCCGGCCAGAATCCGCATTATTCCGATGGGCAGGGGTGGTGGCGCCGGGCGTGACGCGAGACCCTGCAGGTCGACCGACATCAGAAGCCACACATACCAAATGCCAAAGAGGATGCGGTATAGGCCAAGCCGGCCGGCCGCATGGTACTTGTCGCCTGCAAACCAAGCCTCGATCTTACGGAGCATGGTTGGCCGTGGAACCTGCCGAGTTTGGCACGATGAGGAAGGAGATGATTTCCTTGGCCTTGTAGGGGGTGGTGGAATACTCTTGTCACCTGTGCCGTCCAGGCCAGCTGGGTCTCATCGATCTTCCAGTGCCGATTTTCAACCACGATGCGTACGATGCCGTCGAAAGCGAGTTCATCATGCGCCAGGGCTGCCAGTTCCAAAGCGGCATGGGCATCCCCGGCCCGAAGCCGGCGCAGATAGCTCTTTTCAACGGCTTTGGCGGCGCCTCCGCTCCCCGGCACCGCCCCAAACAGGTGGTTGAAATTCAGATTGCGGGTTTCGCCCTGTTCGTTAACCGCCAAGACGACATCTCTGGAAATGGCCGTGCTGAGCTCATCCGGCTCCTTAAACGCAAACATTGTCCAATGGATAAAGGGATAGACGGGATAACTCCCAAACGCAATCTGCAGCACAGCCAGAGTGACCAACGGCCACGCCACCAGCTTCAACTTCAACGCCTCCCGCGGTGTCATATTTCGGATATTCCTCCGCGATAGCCATATAAGTTAAGGGTGATGCCAAGCATGCGCCCAATTTCAGCATTGCTGTCATCAAATCGATCCCTCACCGCACGGCGGATGATCGCGCGGCCGGCCGTCTCCCAACGATCGCGGATGGCTCCTGGCAGTCGCCGATCCAGGCTCTCAAACATGGCCAGCGTGCGCTGGCGCCCCTCCGCCGAGAGTACAAACAGGCTGCGTTGGCGAAATCGGCTGGGCTCGTCCGCGAAAGAAACCCATGCGCCGCTTGATCGTGGTTGCAAAATACGAAAGGCTGCGTTGGCGCCAGACATCATACGGCAAATCCGCCAGGGCGCGTCTATCCGGCTTGAGGTCGCAATAATCCGGTTATCTGCGTTACATACTCGGCCGGTTGTTGGGCGAACATTTCATAGGGCAGCCCCAGCACCCGCGAGCCGCCGAACAGCGCCTGGTAATAGGAAAAACAGCCGGGCATACTCCAAGAACCCGAACCCGAAACCCGGGAACATGATCGCCCCCCAACCTTGGCGGAAACATGTACCGACCCAGGGATTGCGCTCCCCCGCGACGGACATATTGTTTGTAGGCCGAGAGAATCATGGCGTCCGGCTGGCGAATTCAATGATCAACACCCTGGCCTCGGGAAACACCGCCCTCAGGCGCTCGGCAATCACCTGGCTGTCGTAGCCCCCACTGTGAGGCCGCCGGAAAGGCGCTCCTGCGTGATCACCGGAAACAGGCGCCGGGAACTTGGCTTGAGCGCCCGCTTCATGAGGGCCTGCGTGTGCAGCCTGCGCATTACAGGAGAAGGGCGCCGGGTTCACAAATTCGTGAATGATCCGGTCGCCCCCATTCCTCACAAAAAACCCAAGATCGGGATTTCCTTGTGCTTGCGCCCTTTACCGCGCCGCTATTGGCGCCTCAAGAACGGAATACGACGCCGAACCGTGCTGGCCATTCTCGCCAACCTGGAGACCGGATCCGGAAGCCTCCGGTCTTGAGCCTTGGATGCATCGAGCAACAACTCGGGGTGGGCGCGCTCAAACAACATCTGGCTCCACCGCTGCTGAAACAGGTCGCGGCCAAATTCATAGAATTCCCAATCGTAACCAGCCAGACTGCGGACGACACTTTCCGTAGCCTCGGGTCCCACTTCCCCGGGTCCGGCGGGAAGGCGCCGATTTGAGAGTTTTGCCGAGTCAAACGTATGAAGAAGCAGCTCCAATGACCGATCAGGCTCTTCAGCCAGGCCCACAAAGTGATGTTGTTCGAGGTTGTCTTCCGCCAGTTTTCGGAAAGCGGCCTCCGAGTAACCATGGGTGCGCGTTACCCATTTGCTACCGGATGCGCGGCGAACCACCTCCCCGTGATTGGGCATTCACGAATCGGCGTGGACCGCCGGGGTCTGCATGTATGTCTCCCAAGCTGGTGCCAGAGTCGCACCTCTCCAGACTCCCTGGCCCGCTGAAAGAGGTTCAGGGCGCGCTGTGCGGGATGGCAAAGCCAGGTCATCTTGATCGGGTTCTTGCAGAATAAACCCATACACGGCTCGGTCGCCGGTGCCATATTCAAGATTGCCCCGAATCAAACGAAACCTGGCCCGACTCTGCGATCAGAGTAGCGGCTAAACGCAGGTTCCGAAGCAGCGCTGGCCGGCGGGAACACATCTGCGTCTGAAAAACGAGATCTCACTATAGGCAAGAGCCATTCGGCCCGGTTTCCAGGCAGGCAACGAAAATACAGGACATCGGCCCGATTGAGCTTGTATCTGAGCAGGCGGGGGTAGTTCAAGTTATCCATGGACACCGCATTCACTTGCCCAAACTCCTAGGCTCGGGAGCTGAAGACCTCGACAGCCTGCTTGTAGAACTCGACATCCAACTCGCAGGCTTCAAGAATGTGGTTTTCAATGTCCTTGCTCAACCGGGGTTTGTCATCGGGTCCGGCCTGGTTGCGCGTCTCGATGCTCGAGACCGGCGGCCATCCAAAGGTCTCGCACAAGAGGTCGACCGATCGGTGAAAGTCGTCGGTGATCCCAAACCATGCGAATTCCCAAAGCCTGGTCAGGGCAACCTCCAGCAAGGCCTGCCCTTGAATTGGGCGACCAGAGATGGTCCCGGCCAGGAAATGAACCTGCAGGCGCTCGGCCCCAATTCTCTCAATGAACTCGTGGATGTCATTTGTATTCCACCGAGAGTTGGTTTTGCGCCGAATCATGGCAAACAGCGACACGATCCGGCTGACCGGTTCGCGGAGCAGCGTGATATAGACCGGTGTGCGGGGAAGAACTCGGAAGAAACCATAGTCCCAATGAGCACGCAGACACCGATAACCGCCCAACTGGCGGGAATTGGCTAGGCCGAATTTCTTGATGGGTATCTGCCGGAATTGAGCCTCCCCAACCTGCGTTTTGAGGATCTGTTTGAGGTCCATCCACCGGTCTTCGGAATGTGCAGAAAGAAGATCTGGTCGTTGGCATGCAGGGCCACGCGGCCTGTTCACGGCGATCACCCTGCCGCCGCCTTCTCGGCCAGCATCTGTGCCAGGCGCTGATCAAAGATGCGGCGCCGTGGCTTGGTAGAGCTCGACGTCCAACGAGCATTTTTCCAGGATCAGCTGTTCGAGATCGGGCGTCAGCTCTGGCTTGTCGCGGTCGCCGTGTTTTGGGTCTCCGGGGACGGAACCTGGGGCCACCCCAAGCTGTAGGCAAGCAGCTCGAGGGACCGCTCAAATTGTTCTGTGAACTCCAAAGAAAGCAAACTCGTCCAGGCGTGTCAGAGCGACCTCCAGGGCCGCCTGCGGATCGATTGAGATGCCAGACTTCATGCCGGCCAGATATGCGGTCTGAATGTTCAGAGGCACTCTTTCGAGGTACTCGAAGATGTCCCGCGCCTGGATGAGCTCGAGCTTGCCTACCCGCTTCTTCATTCCATACCTGGAAAGCTGATGCTGCACCGGGTAACGCAGCATTGTCAAGTAGACGGGCATGCAGGGGAAACGTTGGAAGTAATCGTAATCCATGTGGGCGTGAAAACATCTGTAGGTTTCCAGTATTTCGCGAACGTGACCGTCGTGCGTATGTCCCTGGTCAGGCTCAGCCAGGCGCGCTCACCGTACTGGTTTTTGAGAATATGCCAAAGTGACATGCCCGCCGTCTTGGGAATGTCGGAGAATCCACCCGGTCCATCGGTCGGAGCGGGTATCGCAGGCCGGCCGGCCGTCCGTCAATATCCAGCTTCATCGGCCATCATCCAGGCATACGGAGTACCTTTCGAGACACGATCCACCTCGGTGAAGTTCTCTAGGATGGAATGAAGCGGAAACGGGTTCGAACGACCAAACCTGACTTCGAACTGGGCGGGCTCCAACTCTAGATACTCGCAGCTCCTTCGGTAACCGACGGAGGGGTCTTTGAGCAAATCGTCTTCATAAGCAAGGTACAAAACCGGCCGGTCAGCCAGTAGGCGCCGCAGGTGATTGAATTCGCGTGCGTATCCATCAAGCAGTTCGATCAGGCTGGCATGGGTGCGGTCGATTTCGATGTCCCAGGGATCAAGATGGATCGGCGTGAAATCCGCGTGGACGCCCGCCGCCTGACGGTATTTGTGCCTCGACTGTGCGACCAGGCTGGAGACGATTTTCCTGACGTAGTTGCGGCGCTCGAGCACGATCGGTAGCGAAAGTCAAGCCGCGCAAGATCGTCCAGATAGTCCTCGAGAGGACACCCAATCTGGTCAAGGTGGAAGAACTTCGTTTCAAAACCGATCGTGGACGTCTCGATCCCGGCCATGACATCCACCAGCAGGCGCTGGGGGTCAACCGGCACATGCAAATGGCCCAGGCGCCATTGATCGAGGATGGAATAGAACTTGCGGATGTACTCGCCCTGCCAGGTAACCTCGGGATGCTGGTCAAGCAGGTCCCCCAGCACCGTGCTTCCGCTCCGGCCGATGTGGAACAGCATGACACGCGACGAGAGGGAACCGCTTTGCGCTTCAGCCAGGCAGTTTGCCAAACTCCGGAAGGCAGCCAGACACGTGCCAGCCGCGCTAGCCCATCTTCAATTTCCGTCGACGGCTTCACGGCGGCCTCAGAGTCGACGTTTGTCATTTGGCGTTGATGCAAACGGAACATGTTCGTGTACAAGCCGTCATCAGCCAATAACGGGCGTGGGTGCCCTCTTCGACGATACGACCGTTCTCCATGACGAAATCCGATCAGCCATGGCGATGGTTGAAAACCTGTGTGAAATGATGATGGCGGTGCGGCCGGCCGAGAGCTCTTTGATTTGCGTGAAAACCTCGAATTCCGAGCCGCGCATCCAGGCTGGCTGTTGGCTCGTCCAGGACCGTCACCAGGGCATCCCTGGCCATCGCCCTGGCGATGATGATCTTCTGCCATTGCCCGCCGCTCGGCTCGTACTCCCCGAATTTCCGGCCAAGCATGGTGTCGTAACCATCCGGCATACCCATAACCATGTCGTGGATGCCGGCGCGTTCGGCCGACACGTGTAATCGCCTCACGGTCGCCCAATAGTCTCTGCCAATCACCGAATGCGATGTTCTCCGCCGCCGTGCCCTCGAATCGGTTGAATCGCTGAGGCACATAGGAAAAACTGCGTCGAAGGTGAGCCAGATTAATGCCGCGCAGGTCGTGACCCCCAAGCCGGATGGCCCCTTCTTCGACATCGTAGAGACGCAACAGCAGCTTGATCAGGGTCGACTTGCCGGCTCCGTTTTCGCCGACGATGGCAACGGTTTCTCCCGGACGGATGTGCAGGTTGATATCAATCAGGGTTTGCCTCTTTTGCCTTCGGGTAACCGAAGCTCACCTGTTCGAAGACGATGTCCCCGTCAAGCTCGGGCTGGTCTCCCCGCTTGGCTGCATTAGAGGCTTCGAGTCCATGAATTGCTTCCAATCCTCCACATACAAAGACTGTTCGGCGAGACCACTCATGGATCGGCCGACCCGCTGGGCAAAGTTGGAGAATTGCTGGGAAGTACTGAGGTAGACCACCAGATCTCCAGCATTGAGGCTGCCGGCGATGACACGCGAGCCGGCATAGACCAGCAGACCGATATACAGGACGGCGAAGAGTACATCAAAAACCGTGTTGCCGAGGAGCTCGAGCTTGATCATCAGATTGAAGTCTTCGCGCTTGAGCTCCTCCATCAACACCCGGTATCTTTCCAGGAGCAGGTTCTCCAGTCCGAATATCTTCACCTCGGGAATGAAGTCGCTGTCCATCAACCGGCGCGTGTAGAAAGTCGACCAACGCTTGCGTGTTGTCTGCCGGATCTGCTTGTCATAGCGCGCCTGCGCCACACGCAGGTTGAACCACACAAACGGCACGACCACCGGCGTAATCACCAGGATCACGAAAGGATCGATGGCCGCCAGAAGGACTGCCAGGGAAATGGTCTGGAACAGGAATCGAATGAGGTCGATGGCGCTGGAAAGGAACTGACCGATGCTGATGCCGATGTTGGCGCTCGACCGGCTCAGGTGGTCCTGAAAGCTGGGATCTTCGAAATACTCGAGATCGAGCTCGGCTGCGTGCTCAAGCGTCTGCAGGCTGACATGCATGCTGAGATCGAGCAAGAGCCTTTGATCGAGATAGGCATTCAGCTCCGACAGGGCAATATTGGAAACGTCACCGCCACCAGCAAGCCAAATGGCGTGACGAGTTCGGGCGACTTGAAAGCCTCCCTCGCGGAACAAGCCGGCAGCCTTGTTGATCAGCTTGCGCCAGATGACGGTTGTGCTGGCCGGGACAAACGCGATCAGCAAGGAGGTCAAGAGCACCCCCAAGACCACGCCCGGCGCAGCCACGTATGCCACCCGCAAAGCGACCAGGGCGTTGCGCAGAAAGCCTGGTAATCCCTCAGGCCGCGTGGTTGGGAGGGCCGAACGTTCCGTTTCCAGCTCATGGACAACCGTGGGTTGCAGGTGTAGGTCAAGATGGCTTGCCAGACGGGCCGGCAGGCGTGTCGAGCAGCTGCCGAGGGGGGCTCGGGCTATGGCCATGTCCCTGCGGTCGAAATCCGGGGAAGGCGCTCTGGCTCCGGCCCTGGCCGTTTCCCGCAATCTGGATGCAAACAGACCTGCAATTTCCGGCCCGCGCGATGTCACGCAATCCTCGATTTGTCCCGCCGTCCATGAGTTCAGCTCACCTCGCTCACCTGGATCTGCGATTGGCTAAGTATCCCTCGCCAGACGGTCAACCCGCCACCCAGTGTGGTGGCGGATGGTGAATACTCACCTCGGACGCGGCCTCGTGCAAAGTCATCCGGTATTCTTTACCAGCACCGCCCAGCAGCGGACTGTCGGTCACAGCCCGGGAAGCAGGTCACCGGCTCGAACCAGGCGGTGGACCTATTCAATCCTCTTGGTTTTCCATCACGCAGCCGTCATCATTATACGCGCCCCGACCGGCCACCGTTCCACCCAGCCCGCACCCCGCGTGGGGCTCGGCTCATCCACGCCCCCCATGGTCAGGCCAGGATGGCCTTTTGCACGTGCAGCCGGTTCTCGGCCTGCCTGTAAATGATGGATTGGGGACCATCGATGACGTCCCCATCGGCCTCATGCCCGCGGTCGATTGGCAGGCAGTGCATGTAGACGGCGTGGGGCTTGGCCAGGTCCATTTTGGACTGCGTGACGCGCCATGCCTGATTTTGCGCCACCATGGCCTCCACCTGCGTTTCATCTTCGGTCACCATGATCGGTCCCCAGGACTTGGGATACAGGAAGTCGGCGTCCTCGAAAGCCTGGACCGTGTCGTGCGTTTCGGTGATCTCAACACCGGCCTGGTTCGCAATAGTGCGCGCTCGGGCCATGACGTCCGGCATGAGCTGATAGCCCTCCGGAGAGGCCAGCGTGACGTCCATGCCTCCGCGCGGCATCAGCCAGACAAGGGACTGCGGCACGGAGTGCCGCCGGACATATTTCGGCGCGTACCAGACGAAGCGACCTCAAGACGCCCGCGCCGTACACGATGGCGGCCACGCCGGCTTTGCAGTCAGACGCGCCAAGCCCCCACATGACCCCGTTGTCCACCACAGGCTCGAAAGGTGGGTGCGGCCATTGGGACTCGTCGGAGGCTTGGTTGGTGTCGAGATGGGCGTCGTACAAGGCCAGGTGCCGGCCGCTCCCGACGCGCCCGAGCGCATTGCCGGCCGTGTCCATCCAGACGTCGTCGCACCCGACGACGCGCAGCTCATCCAGCGTCCGGTCAACGGCCGCACGCTCATCACCCGTGTAGCTGCGAATCCGAATCAGGTCCGCCAAGAAAGCCTGCTGGCGCGCGGCTTCCGCGAGAACACGCTGCGCCCTTGCCTGCCCCGCATCGCTCAACATGACCATGACACGCGATCAACTCCCGATTTCGATCCAGCGGCGCCCCGAAGGTGGGCGTCATCCCGCGAAGCCTCACATCAGGATCTCACCCCGCCGCGCAACCCCCGGCATCCAAACCTCGTGATGTCCTCGAGCCGCGCCTGCGCGACCGGCAACCCAGTCCTAGGCTGGCCGTTCTGGGCGACAAGACCTGTGGTGAAATCCCCCACATATCGGACGCGGGCGCAACCGGGTCTTGGCGGGCCGTCAGGGTTGATTTCGCTCAAAAGCCCCCTACGGGGACCCAGTAGCCACCCCAGCCCATGGGACGAAGGTCGGATTTGGTCCCGTAGGACGTCCGATGATCACGGCTTTCTCATTCAAAAGAAGGAGCGCTGGTGGTGGCCATCATTGCGGCCACCTGGGCGAGGACTCAGTTGCTGGATGGCCCCAAGTCTGCGGGGAGTCTGTGGCCGCGTACCGGATCCGGATGGGTGCGGGGCCGCAGAACCCGGGATGGGCTGCTCGCTGATTTTGGAAACAGCCGTTCGAAACCATGGCAGCCAATAACCCAACATGGTATGCTGGCCGCCTTGCTTCGCCCTGGGCAGCCGCCATGGCGCGTGGCCGAACACAGCAGAGGCTAAGTTCAGTATGACGCGTGCTCAATCCGTCCATCAGATGCCAATCGTCTGCGCGAAGGTTCCGCGGGCGTGCCAACGCGACAACGCGGCCGCGCTGGTTGAGGAGTTCTATCTATGAGCCTGCACGATTTCGCCGCAGATGATCTCGACAACCGCGCGTCTGATTTCATCCCGCCCTATCCGCCCAGTTGGCTGGACCGGATGATCGTATGGATCGACCGACAGCCGGGCCCCGCCTGGGTCCCCTACGGAGTAGGCACCCTTCTGCTCGCAATCCTGAGTATCGGGGCCCATTGGCTATATGGGGGACCCTTTGAGCCTCAGAAGCTGGCGTTTGCCCTGTATCCTGGCTACTTCGTGGGATTAACCCACTACCTTGATCGCCAAGCGCTGCAAGCCCTGGAGGCGTTCCGTCCGGCGATGATCGCAAGCCAGGCAGATTTCCGCAGGATTCGCTACGAGCTGACGACCGTGCCCGCGACTGCAGCCTGGATCGTGACCGCGCTCTTCCCCCTCCCCATGACTTATGTCTTTGTCATCGCCTCGCTACCTGTGGTTCAATCCCCACGCCAGCTGCCAGAGGCACTGCTCTCCATCGGCACCACGCTATTGACCGCGGCCGCGTTTGTGGTCCTGATCCTGCACACGGTGCGGCAGCTGCGCATGGTCAGCCGTCTCCACGCGATGGCCACTAATATCGACCTGTTGCAGCCGAGACCGACGTACGCCTTTTCGCGTCTTACGTCCCAATCGGCTCTGGGAGTGGTCTCATTCCTCTATTTCGACTTCCTGATCAACCCACCCTCACCCGGAACAAGCTTGCCCTATCTGACGCTGATGGCCGTCATCTTTGTGGTTGAGGGGCTGGCGTTTTTCCTGCCCTTGCTGGGCATGCACGGGCGGCTCACACGCGAGAAGGCGCGCCTCGAGTTCCGAGGTGAACCAGGGGGTAGAAACAACCTATTCGGATCTGAAGCGCCTGGTCGAGTTGAAAACGTACGCCGGCGTAGGCGATGTTGAAAAGGCTCTTTCCAGCCTGCTCCGCATGCGGGAGGTGACATCGCGCTTGTCAACCTGGCCATGGCAACCGGAAACCCTGCGTGGCATGCTGGCGGCCGTCGGGCTCCCGATCGCCCTATGGTTGATCCAATTCGCACTCCAGAAGTTGCTGGTTTAGGTTCACTCCCAAACAACCGAAACATCGTGGCCGACCACCGCGCTCCACTCCTCCAGGGGCCCATCCCCCACGTCCATCCAGATCTGTTCGCAATCGCCGGCGCGGGGCTTCTCCTGCATTCGGCGGAATTGCCAAACTCCCGAATTCGGTGTACTATTTTAGTGTACAGTCACACATTCTAATGGTACAAGCGGCAGACTACGGGGGCAGGCAGAAAGAAGCGTCTCTCATTATCGCACCTCGCGAACCCAACGTTGGCGGGCGGATCCGCTCCCTGCGAGCCAGCCAGGGCTTGTCCCTGCGCCTGCTGGCCCAGCGCTCGGGTTTGTCGACCAATGCCATCAGCCTGATCGAGCGCGGGCAGAACTCACCGACAGTGTCCTCCCTTCACCAGCTGGCCACGGCCCTGGAGGTGCCCATCACCGCCTTCTTCGAGGATGTTAGAGAGCAGGCAACCGTCTACGTCCGGCGTGAAGGCCGGCTGCGCTCGGATGGCGGTGGGATCAGCATGGAGAGCCTGGGCATTGGCTTGCCCAACCAGAAGCTGGCTCCATTTCTGGTCACTCTTCGGCCCGGGGCGGGAAATACCGATGCGCCCATCTCCCATTCGGGCGAGGAACTCGTCTACGTGCTGGCGGGCGAGATCAACTATCGCGTGGCGGACGAATCCTACCGGCTGCGGATGGGCGACAGCCTGCTGTTCGAGGCCGGCCAGCCGCACAGCATGGCCAATCCCGGGACGCTTCCGGCAGATATGGTCCTGGTTTTCGAAATCGGCGATGGCGGGCCTCCAACGGGCCAGCATATCCCGGGAGACACCGAAGAGCCGACGCCGGCCCAGGCTCCCCTCCAAGCCAAGGAAGCCCGACGATGAACGTCAGCCCGCCGCCCGTAGCGGTCGGCGTTGCTCGGGTGCCCACAACCTGGGCCGCCTCGGCGCCAGGGCGTTCCCATGGTTGACTATCTGAAGCTCCATGTCTTCGTCCAGGCTGCGGAGTGCGTGAGTTTCTCGGAAGCGGCCAAGACCCTGCACATGACTCAGCCGACCATCGGCCGCCAAATCCGGGCGCTGGAACTCGATCTCAATGTCAGCTTGTTCGAGCGGTCCACCGGCGGGCTTCACCTGACTGAGGCCGGGCGCATGCTCGTGCCCAGGGCGCGCAAGCTGCTTTGCCAGACTTGCGAACTGAAACAGCTCATGCAATCCCTCCGCGAAGAGGTCTCCGGCGATATTCGGATTGCGTGCAGCACCACCGCCGGGAAGTACATCCTTCCCCTGGTGGCAGCCCGCTTTTGCCGGGAGCATCCAGCTGTGTGGGTTTCGATCCTGCGCTGCACCGCGGGCTATGTCGTGCCTCAGTTGTTGGGTGCCGAGGCCGACCTGGGCGTGGTCAGCCGCGAGATCTGCGGTCCCGATCTCGAGTGCCAGAGGTTCTTTCTTGATACGATCATTCTGATCACACCCCCCGACCACCCGTGGGCGCAGCTCCGTGAAATCGAGCCCGCCGACCTGATTGGGCAGCCGTTTCTCATCCGGGAACCCACCTCAGGCACCCGCAAGGTGATGTTGACCGAGCTGGCCAAGCACGACATCACTCTCGAGGACATGGACCTGTTTCTCGAATTGGGCAGCGCCGAAGCCATCGTCCGGACCGTGCAAGCCGGGTTCGGCATCTCGTTCGTGTCGCGTTTGGCCGCGGATTGGGCTTTGAAACAGGGCCTGGTCGCGGCCGTGCCGGTGGCCGGAGTTGACCTTTGCCGGCAAATCTACATGGTTCGCAAGATTATCTGCCAGGCCAAACGGGCGGTGGACACGTTCTGGGGGTATGTCCACAACCCGTCCAACGCCGACCTTCTCCAGTTGGCCGCTGCGTAGGCAACCGAAAGCCGGACCGCCTGCTGGGCAGGCGGTCCGGGCGTGAGCCTTCCCGAGCCCTTTTCGGAAGATCTAGCCGGGCCCTAGTCCGCGCCGGCCGGCAACGCGCCGGGGACGACCTCCGTGGCCTCCTGCTTGATCCGCTCCAGCGCAAACGCCAGCGGGCGGTAGACCAGGTGAGTCCATTTCCCGATGCCGACTTCGGTGTCCAACATGGCCAGCATGGCCATCACGTGGACTGTATAGGAGATGTAGGTCGGCCATGCGAGCCCCAGGTACCGAAAAGCGTGGACCGCAATGCCTGTGGTTGCGCCGATCAGCAAAAAGCCCGGGAAGATCCAATCGGTGTGGTGGGAGAAGCGGTGGATCTGCTCCTGCTTTCGGAGCCGGCTGACCAGGATCTCCGCGGAAGTCACGATGAGCACGGCCGTGGCGTAATAGCCCAGCCAGCGTTGGGGATGGGTGATCGGATACAGCTGATCGGTCTGGAACCACCACAGAAACGGGACCACCAGGAAGAGCATGGTGACATAGCCGGTCATCAGGAGCAGGTGCTTGAGCCAGCGAGTGAGCTCGAACTCGGCGCGTCGGATCGCACTTTGACCACCACTGTCTTTGGGTGGCGAAATGCACAACGAAATCCCGCAGGGCGCCCAGGTAGGTTTCGGCGGAGACATGCTTGTCTCGGAGGTCGTCGCCCAAGACGTATCCGGCCATCGTGCGCATGTTGCGCACAATATGGGCGGCCAGGTAGACGAAATCGGCCAGCACCAGAGCCCACACCCACCCCACCGGCGCAAAATCGTTCAGCGCCACCTGGCCGGTCTGCAGATGTCGTCCGCCAGTTGCGAGATGGTAGCCCAGCAGCAGGACGAGGGGCAGCACGGCCGCTCGCAAGATGGCCAACGCGGCTGCCCGGCCCGATTTGTAGAGCTTGGCTGCCCCCCCCGATCGGTCGTACTCCGCGATCAGCCAACGGCGAACTGCCATGACCGTCTCGGCGGGCTCCGCCCCGCGTGGGCAGGTTGCGGAGCAGTCCCCGCAGTAGTAGCACAGCCACGGATCGGTGCTGGCCAGGAGCATCCCCTTCAGACCCATCTGGATCATGCGGTTGATCTTCCGGGGAAAGGGGTGCTCATCGCTGGCCAGCGGGCAAAGCGCCGTACAGTTGCCGCAATTGAAGCACGCCTCGGGGGCGATGGCCCCGTAGGCTTTGATCTCATTCAGCAAGGTTGGGTCAACGCGCATGGCGACCTCCATTGATCGACATCAGGACACCGGCTCTTCAAGGCTGCGCTTCGAGGCACCGTTGGAAGGTGTTATGGGTTGCGACGGCATGGCGAAATCGCCAAGCACCGGACACCTGTGCATGAGCTCATTGCCGTTGATCCGGTAGTAGACGGCATGGCCCCGTCGTTGGGAGACAAGAATTCCTCGGTCCTTCATCAGGCGCAGATGCTGCGAAGTGTTCTGGCACGAGGACTGAATGGCGGCGGCAATGTCTCCTACGCACAGCTCACGGCCGACCAGCGACCACAGGATCAGCACTCGAGTGGCGCTGCCGAAGATCTGGCATAGATCAGCCTGGCGGCTTGCCTTCTGGAGCAGGGGATCTTGTGCGTCAGACATCTGAGAACTCTCACAATTCATCGAGTAATTGAGCGCTTGATCCAGTATCGAAGGCGGACCGCGGCGCGGTAAGTGATGCTCATCCCCGCGGTCGTGCGAGTTCTGCATAGCCGACCATGCACGCGAGGTATGGCGCCCCTGAAGGGGCTGGGGGCCAATGGAAGGAGCTGGGTTGTGGAGGCTGGCTTACGCGAAAATCGAGGCGGTCTATCGGCGAGCTTGAGAAGGCATTGTCTAGCCTGCTCCGCACGCGCGAAATGGCCAGCCACCTTTCGACCTGGCCGTGGCAGCCTGACACGCCACGCGGGATGCTGGCCGCCATCGGCCTGCCGATTTCCGTCTGGTTGATCCAATACGGACTCCAGAAACTCCTGGTCTGGATCCGACATCCTTGGGCTGAAACCGATGAAGCCCGGCTCGCCGGGAGTCGGATGGCACCTCTAGCGGTGGTCTGAGCAAGTGCTGTGACTGATTTCGGCTGCCCGGGCGCGTCGGTATCTTGGCTGCAGGCGGACAGGAAACTCCGGCAATTCGGCGGACGTAGGCTGTTCTCCGGCGCCTGCGGCTAGACGGGTTTCACCGCGAGTCTTTCCTGCCGAAGCATGGCTTAATGTCAGGCGGATGGTGTGTCATTTTGAGCGTGACAGGCGCGGGCGTATCCCTTAGGCTAGGCAGATGAGCTGCGGCGGCTTGAATAGGCGCGCGGCGGCAGAATTGAGGTGAGCCATGCCTGACGACCTGACCACGGTCCTTTCATCGAAGACCAAGAGCGTTGAGATTCGGCGCGGGCTCCGCACGGTCATCATCGGCGAGCGCATCAACCCGACCGGACGCAAACAGATGCTGGAGGCTCTTCAGGCCGGCAACTTTGACCAGGTTCGCGCCGACGCGCTGGCTCAAGTCGAAGCCGGCGCGTTGGTGCTGGATGTCAACGCCGGGGTCCCCGGCGCCGACGAGGCCGCCCTGCTGGTCGAGCTGATGACCACGGTGACGGAAGTCACCGACGCGCCGCTTTGCTTCGACACCGCCGACCCGGTGGCGCTCGAGGCCGCCCTGACGGCCTATCAGGGCAAGGCGCTGGTCAACTCGGTCAACGGCGAGGCGGCATCTCTCGATCGCACTCTGCCCTTGGTGAAAGCCCACGGCGCGGCCGTGATCGGGCTGTGCATGGATGAGCAGGGCATTCCCCCCACGGCCGAGGATCGCCTACGCGTGGCCGCCAAGATTTCTCGACGCCGCCGCCAGACAGGGCATTCCCCCCGAGGCCGTGGTCATCGATCCGCTGGCCCTGACGATGGGCTCCGACAGCAACGCCGGAAAGATCGCCCTCGACACCGCCGGGTTGGTCGTGGCCGAATTCGGGGTTAACATCACCATGGGCGTGAGCAACATCTCGTTTGGGATGCCGGACCGCAAACACCTCAACAGCACTTTCATCGCCATGGCGATCCATGCCGGCCTGACCTGTCCGATTACCAATCCGATGGTGCCGGAAGTCCGCCTGGCCATCCAGGCTGCGGATTTGTCGATGGGGCGTGACGAATACGGCATGGCGTGGATCCAGGCTTACCGTCAGCGCGAGCAGGCGGCCGAGAATTGACCATCAGCCCCGACGCGCCGCCAGGAGACCTTGCATGAGCGACAGCCCTCTCGCAACTGGCCCAAAAGGTGATCGAAGGCGATATGGCCGCCACGCCGATCCTCACGCGGCAGGCGCTGGAGGAAGGCCTGGACGCGGCGCTGATCCTCAACCAGGGGCTGATGCCGGGGATGGAACACGTCGGGGTCGAGTTCGGGGCGGGCAACCTGTTCGTCCCCGAGGTGCTGCGAGCGGCGCGCGCCATGCAGGCCGCCATGGATATCCTGCGTCCCTTGCTGGTGGAGACCGGCGCCAAGATGGCCGGCAAGATCGCTATCGGGACCGTCAAAGGCGACCTGCATGACATTGGCAAGAACCTGGTGGCCATGATGTGCGAAGGCGCCGGGTTCGAGATCAACGACCTCGGGCCGCGACGTCGATCCGGCCCGATTTGTCGAAGCTGTGCGGGACGGTCAGGCCGACATCGTGGCCATGTCCGCTCTGCTGACCACGACCATGCGCTCGATGGAAACCACCCTGCAGGCCCTGGAGTCGGCCGGACTGCGGGGCCGGGTCAAGGTCATGATCGGCGGCGCGCCGGTGACCCAGGAGTTCGCCGACAAAATCGGCGCCGATGGCTATGCCGCCAACGCCGCCTCGGCCGCCGACCTGGCCAAGCGTCTGATCGCCGCCCTGGGCGAACGCCCATGAGCGACGACGCGAGCCGGCCGAACGTGAACCCCGCCCTCCCCATCGCCGTCATCGGCTGCCGGGTGTTCGAAGACCTGCTCGAGGCCCATCTTCCGCCGGGGCTTGTGAAGAATTTCACATTTCTCGACTACGGGCTTCATCGCTGGCCCGGCAAACTCCGTCAGGCGGTCCAGGCCGAGATCGACGGTCTGGCGACGCCGAGTCTGATCGTGTTGGGGTACGGCCTGTGCGGCAACGGCCTGGACGGAGTGGCGGCGCGGCAGCACACGCTGCTCATCTCACGCGCCCACGACTGCATCGCGGTGCTGCTGGGAAGTTACGAACGCTATGTGCGGGAATTCCAAGACGAACCGGGGACGTATTACCTGACCAAGGGGTGGCTCGAATCCGGGAGCCATCCGCTGGCCGAGCATCAGGACTATGCCCTTCGTTTCGGCGAAGAAGACGCCCAGTGGATCATGGATCAGCAGTACAGCCACTACAAGCGCCTGGTCTTCGTGGCCCACTCGGCGCTGGACCTCGAGCGATACCGCCCGCTGGCCAAGCAGGTGGCGGCATACTGCTCCCAGTGGGGAATGCGCTATGAGGAGATCCTTGGCAGCGATCTGTATGTGCGCCGGCTGGTGCAGACGGCCCAGTCGCTCGATCGAACCGACCCCGATTTCCTGATCGTCCCCCCTGGAGGGACCATTCGTCAGGCCGACTTCCTGGCCCGAAGCTCCATACCGGTCCAGGCAGCCATGCCCAATTCCCCGGCCCAGCCTGCCGCCGCCCCCTCCGTCCCCGGCTGAGCCGACGGGCGGGCCGATTCATCAGGCGAACCCCCATCATGCCGACGTTGACCATCATCCACGGCGAACAGGTCATCACGGCTCAGGCGGCAGCCGGCGATCTCGTCGGGAAGGTCATCGCGGCCGCCGAGCTGCCATTGGAGCAGCCCTGCGCCGGCCGCGGGACCTGCGGACTGTGCAAGGTGCTCGTTGAAGACGGGGTTGCCCCGCCAGACGAGGTCGAGCAGCGCTCACCTCTCCCCGGGCGAACTGGCGTTGGACAACCGTCTGGCATGCCGCGCACGAATCGACGCGCGACGCCCGGGTGGTGCTGTCCCCCATTGTGGTGTACTCGGACAAGATCTTCCGCTCCAGCCGGCGCTACCAGACCACCAGGGGGCCGCTCGGACTGGGGATCGATCTTGGATCGACCACGGTGGCGGTGTTCCTGACGATGCTGGAGGACGG
This sequence comes from uncultured Chloroflexia bacterium, assembly GCA_963797485.1. Lineage (GTDB taxonomy): Bacteria > Chloroflexota > Anaerolineae > Anaerolineales > E44-bin32 > CAWAND01. The sequence goes on along the minus strand of CAWCPF010000004.1, from coordinate 183,233 downwards.
TGAGGTGTGTGCCGGCGGCGCCAGCCTGAACCAGCAGACGGTTTATGGCGCCGACGTCATCTCGAGGCTCAACGCGGCCCTCAACCGTCCCGAGGACCGCATCCGCTTACAGCGGCTGGCGGCTGCATCCATCAACCAGGCGATCGATTCGCTCCGCCTTTCCGCCAGCGTCCGGTCAAGGATCGAACGTGTGACCGTCGTCGGGAACTCCGCCATGCACCATCTGCTGATGGGGCTGCCGATCGAGAGTTTGGCCACCCTGCCCTTCGAGCCCTCCTCCGCCGAGGCGATCCGGCAGCCATCCGGACCGTTGGCGGACATCTTGCCTCCCGGCGCACAAGTGGCTCTGCCCCCGTTGATCGGGGGCTTTGTGGGCTCCGACGCGCTGGCCTGCCTGGCGTACTTTGGCTTTGACCGGACCGCCGCGCCCATGGCGGCGGTCGATCTCGGGACGAACGGGGAGGTGCTGGTCACCGATGGGCACTCCATTCTGACGGCCTCCACCGCCGCCGGCCCCGCCTTCGAAGGCGTGAACATATCCTGCGGTACCCGCGCCGTGGACGGCGCGATTGTGGCCGCCAGGTTCGAGGCCGGGGAACTTGTCCTGGAAACCATCGATCATTCCCCGCCCGTCGGGGTCACCGGATCCGGGTTGCTCAGTCTGGTCCACGAACTGCGGCGCGCCGGCGCCATCGAGGCCAATGGGCGGATTGCGACCCGCCTGCCGGTGCTGTCCGACCGGCTGGGCCTCGACCGGCACGGAACGCGGCGCATCACCCTGGTCCCGGGCACCGATCTGAGCCTGACCCAGTGGGACATTCGCGAACTTCAAAAAGCCAAGGGGGCCATTCGGGCGGCCATCGAGATATTGATGTCACGCCTCGGTCTGGTGCCGGGCGATCTGGAGCGGCTGATCCTCACCGGCTCGTTTGGCGGCCGGGTGGATGTCGGCGCGGCCATGGATCTGGGCCTCCTGCCCCCGGTCCGGACCTCGGTCGTGGAGACGATTTCCAATGGCGCCGGGTTCGGTGCGGCACTGTTTCTTTCAGACGAGGGCTTTGCTCGCGGCGAGGCGCTGGCGGGCCGGGCGGTTCAAGTTGACCTTGATCGGGAGCAAGACTTCATGGACCGCTACGTGGCGGCCATGATCCTGGCGCCTGAGCCCGACCGGCCAAGTTAGGCCACCCAGCCGGGCGAACCTACTCGCCGCGCAGGATGGCCTGCACTTCCGCGAGAGCGCGTGGGACGGCGGCGGCTACGTCGGGCGTGAGCTGCTCCGCAAAGGTGAGAACATCCAGGGCCTCGATGCCCACCAGCGTGATGTCGCCGGTTTCGGGCAGGCGCGCCCCCGCCCGCCGGCCGACTTCCAGGGCGACGGGCAGGCTGGTGTCATGCGACGATGAGCTGTGGCAGGTGGGCAGGTCGTCGGGGGTCAGGCGGCGGACGGTCCCGGGCGGCGCGCCGGTGCGCATGGCATCCACGATCACAGCCCGATCGTAGCCGGCCAGCCGCTCCATGAGGCGCAGGCCGCCCCATTCGTCTTCAGCCACATCGACATCGGCCCAAGCGGCCAGAATCGGACGCAGGGCTGCGGCCACGTGCAGCCCGACAGCATCATCACTCAGAATTGGATTCCCCAGCCCCACCACGAGCGTTTTCACGGTCGCACGCGTCACTCCCGCTTCAAGCACGCCCGCAAGCTTGGGGCCGGTTCCAGGCTCGCCTGGCTGGGCCCAGGCTTCACGCTGTCAGGTGCTGCGTCAGCCTGTCCACGACCTCCCCTTGGGCATCCCTGATTGTAACCTCGAGCGGCATCTGTCCGGGCAGAGTGTGCGTGGCGCACCCAAAACACGGGTCGTAGGCCCGAAAGGCCATTTCCACCTTGTTGAGCATGCCTTCCGAGACCACCACGCCCTTGTGGATCAGGGCGGTGGCCGCACGCTTGATCGACATGTTGATCGGCGCGTTGTTGTTGGTGGTGCCAACGATCAGATTGACGTGGGTCAGGACCCCACGCGCATCCGTCTGGTAATGATGAGTCGAGGTGCCGCGCGGCGCCTCGACGCTTCCGATGCCTTCATCCGGCGTTTCGGTCGGCAGGACGCGGAAAGCCTCGCCGGTGATCTCCGGATCCGTCGCCAGCTCGACCCAGCGCTCGGTGGCATACAGCAGCTCGATAAGCCGCGCCCAGTGGGTTGCCAGAGTCTGGTGAACTGGTTTTCCGCCGAGGGTTTCGAACATGCGCTCATACTCCGCCTGTGCCAGCGGTGTGGCCATACCATCGGCGGCGTTCAGCCGGGACAGCGGCGTGGCCTTGTAGACGCCGGAATCCACACCGTCGACAAAACCCTTCCAGCCGATCTTCTTGAGATACGGGAACTTCAGATACGACCAGGGCTCGACGCGTTCGGCGATGTACTCCCGGTATTCGGCCGGATCGTACTTGGCATGCTCCTGCCCGTCGGGCCCCACTACCCGGATCATGCCATCGTAGAAATTGACGTGATTGTGCTCATCGACCGTGCCCATGTTGTAGGTGCGGTCGGCATAGGCATCGCTGAGGATGAGGTCGAGGTAGGCTGAGTTCTTGAGCACCACGTCGCCAAACAGTTTGAGCGAGAACTGGGCGAACTCGATCGCCTCACGGCCGAGCTTCTCGATCTCGGCGCGCTGTTCTTCGTTGATCCCCCGGCTGACGCCGCCGGGAACGGCCCAGTTGGGATGGACCGGCCGGCCCCCCATCATCTTGATCAGGTGGTGGCCGTCGGCGCGCATCTTGAGCACCTTGCCGGCGACCTCCATCCCGACTTTCTGGATCACCCCGAGGATGTTGCGCTCGGCCACGGGCGCCTCCGGTCCCATGACAAAATCGGGACTGGCCAGCGCATAGAAGTGAGTCGTGTGGTCGGTGGCGAAGAAGATGCTGTAGAACAGCTCGCGCAGTTTCTTGGCCGTCGGTGGAGGCTCCACATGGAACAGCGCGTCCAGCGCCTTGGCCGAGGCCATGTGATGCGCCTCTGGGCACACGCCGCAGATGCGGTTGGTGATGTTGGGCATGTCTTCGGCCTGGCGCCCAACACAGAAGCGCTCAAAGCCCCGCAGCTCGGGGATCTGCAGATAGGCGTTGGCGACATCGCCCTCCGGATTGAGGAAGATGTCGATCTTGCCATGTCCCTCGAGGCGGGTGATCGGATCAATCGAAATTCGCTGCATAGCCACACCTCATCTCAAGCCGTCTCGGCCGGTTCAGACACGGGGACGGGAATGGCCGCCCGCCGGAGTTCGCTGCCCGCCAGGCTGAAACGGTAGAAGTTACCCACCAAGTCGGGAATGCCTTCACTGATGATTCGGGAGATCTCGTCAGGATCAGTCGAGTCGATGACCGACGCCAAAGCCGACATCATGCCGCGCCCCAAAATCATCCACGCCTTCGTTGGGACCATAGCACCCGATGCACGGAGATCCCACCTGCGGGCATAGCGCGCCGCAGCCGTCGCGCGTGGCGATGCCGCAGCACACCAGCCCCTGCTCGAGCAGACAGATGTCCGGATCGGGGATCACCTGCCAGGTCCGTTTGAAGCCGGAAATCTTCTTCTCGCTGCGCGTCCGCGGACAGGTATCGCAGACGGTCGTGTGGGCGCCGATCACCGAACCGGGCTCCGGCAGCTTGCCCTGCACGATGGCCAGCACCGCGTCCCAGATGCGCTCGGGCTCCGGAGGGCAACCGGGCAAGTAGTAGTCCACGGCCACGGTCTGGTCGAGGGTGCGGACGGTGTCGTAGAACAGCGGCAAATGAAGCACGCCTTCCTCGACGACGGTGTCGGCTTGCGGACGCGTGCCGCCCGGGTTGTCCAGGCTGGGGTTGTGGCCATAGACGGTCTCGAAGACGGCTTCGCGCCCGATAGATTGGCCAAACCAGGGATACCGCCCTCGCAGGCACACGAGCCAAAGGCCACCAGCGCCTTCGACTTCTGGCGCAGCAGGCGGGCCATGTACTCCTGCTCGCTGGTTCGGATGGCGCCGTTGAACAGGCACACATCGATCGAGGCGTCTTCCATCTTTTCGATGTCGCTGACCTTGGCATCCACCGCCACCGGCCACATGACAATATCAAAGGCCGCGGCCACATCCAGGATCTTTTCGTTGATCGCCAGCACGGCGATTTCGCACCCGCCGCACGAGGCCGCCCAGTACAGGGCCAACTTTCCCTTTTCCGTCATCGGGCCACCTCCATCACCTCGGCGTGCTCTTCGACCAGGGCGGCGATCGCCTCTTCGGTACCGGGGTCGTGGGCCCAGTTCCTCGGCCAGTTCATCGGCCCCATGGCTCGAATGTCCTCAACCATGTCGCGGATGGCTTGAGCCAGCCGGCTGCCCTCGGCCGCCGACGCCCACTGTAAGCGGATGCGGCCTTCCTCCATGCCCAGCCCTCGCAGAGTCTGCTTGAGCATCTCGAAACGGCGCATGGTTTTGTAGTTCTGTTCCTGGTAGTGGCACTCCCCCGGGTGACACCCGGCGAGCATCACGCCGTCGGCGCCCTTGGCGATGGCCCGCAGCACGAAGGCCGGGTCGACACGCCCACTGCACATCACGCGCAGCATGCGCACATTGGCCGGGTATTTGATCCGGCTTGTTCCGGCCAGATCGGCGGCGCGATAGGAGCACCAGTTGCACAGAAAGGCCACGATTTTGGGTTCGAATACTGTCTGTGTCATGCTTCAACCGCCTCTCTTAGGCCGGGACCGCATCAACCGAAACTGGGATGGCGTCGTACAGCAGCCCCGCAATCTCGGCAAAGATCTGGTCATCTCGGAAGTGGGCGCCGCTGATGGCCTTGGCCGGACAGGCTGCCACGCAGGTGCCGCAGCCCTTGCACAAGGCCGAGTTGATCATGCTGACACCCTCGTTGGGCAGAAAGTCGATGGCGTTGAACGGGCACAGCTCGTTGCAGATCCGGCAACCCGAACATTTGGCAGCGTTGATGGAGGCCACCACGGGCTCGATCTCGACGCTTCCCTTGGTGATCATCCCCTGAACCCTGGCGGCTGCGGCGGCGCCCTGTGAGACCGTGTCCGGGATGTCCTTCGGCCCCTGACAGGTTCCGGCGATGAAGATCCCGTCCGTCATGGTGGCGACCGGGTCCAGCTTCGGATGGCGCTCCGTGAACCAGCCGGCGGCCCCGCATGAGATGCCGAACTTCAGGCCAACCTCTTCGGCGTCCGCCCGGGGCTCGAGGGCCGCCATCAGGATCACCATGTCCACCGGGATCCTGCGCTGGACCCCCAGCAGGGTGTCCTCCGCCTGGACGATCAGCTTGCCGTCTTCTTCAGGCGTGCGGGACGTGTTGGTAACTTCGGCGACCCGCCCGCGGATGAAATGCATGCCTTCCTGGAGCAGCCGGTCGTAGAACTCTTCATAACCCTTGCTCAGCGGCCGCATGTCGATGTAGAACGAATACACCTGCGCGCCGGTCTTCTCCATCACCAGATGGCCGAACTTGAGGGCGCTCATGCAGCAGATCGCCGAGCAGTAGGCGTGGTGTTTCTGATCGCGGCTGCCCACACAGTGGATGACGGCCACGGACTTGGGGGTGGTCACCCCGTCCCGAAGCACGATGTTGCCTTCGGTCGGCCCGGCGGCGTTGCACAGCCGTTCGAACTCGAGGCTGGTGAACACGTTCGCATGCCGGCCGTAGCCGTACTGCGGCATCTGGCGCGCATCGAACAACTGATAGCCCGTCGCCAGAATAACGTTCCCGACATCCAACATCAGGATCTGGTCTTCCTGGGTCATGTCGATGGCTTCGGTGGGGCAGAACTTCTCGCACGCCAAGCATTTCCCGGTCTCGAAGTATGTGCAGCTGACCGGGTCTATCACGGGGAACTTGGGGATGGCCTGCGGAAACGGACGGTAGATCGCCTTGCGGAACCCGAGCCCGGCCTCAAAGACCGGATCGATGACGCTCTTGGGGCACTTCTCCATGCAAATCCCGCAGCCGGTGCACAATGCCTCGTCCACGAAGCGCGCCTTTTTGCGGATGCGCACGTGGAAATTGCCCACAAAGCCGGTGATTTCCTCAACCTCGCTGTAAGTCAGCAGCGTGATGTTGGGGTGGGATCCGACATCCGACATCTTGGGGGTGAGGATGCAGGCCGCGCAGTCGAGGGTCGGGAAGGTTTTGTCGAACTGGGCCATGTGCCCGCCGATGGACGGCTCGCGCTCGACCATGATCACATGGTCGCCGGCATCCGCCAGTTCAAGCGCCGCCTGGATCCCGGCGATCCCGCCCCCGACCACCAGCGTGGTTGGATTGACCGGGACATGCTCAGCCTGCAGCGGCTCGTGGAGCTTGACGCGTTCCACGGCGGCGGCGATCATCGCCTTGGCCTTCTCGGTGGCCGCGGCGTGGTCTTCGACCACCCACGACACCTGCTCGCGCAGGCTGGTCATCTGGCACAGGTACGGGTTGAGGCCGGCGTTGGCGCAGGCGCGTCGAAACGTCTTTTCGTGGAGATGAGGCGAGCATGCACCCACCACCACTCGGGTGAGCCCCTGCTCCTTGATGTCCTGCTCGATCAGTTCCTGGCCGAGCGAAGAGCACATGAACTTGTATTCGCGCGACACCACAACATCTTGCAGGGTCTCGCCGGCCCAGCGTGCCACTTCTTCGACGTCCACGATGCCGGCGATGTTGCTGCCGCAGTGACAAATGTACACGCCCACTCGTTCGCTCATGTCATGCCTCCACACGCGCCGCCGGCATCGGCAGGGACTTGTCCCCCCGTTTTCTCCACGCGGGCTGGGGCGGTTCAGCCGGCGGTTCGGAACCAATCTTGGCCAGCGCGTCTACGGCCGAGACCATCTCTTGACCGATCCCCAAACTTCGCGGCGCCATCCCCATCGCCAGTCCGATCATCTGGGTGAAGTACAGGACGGGCACATGGAAGCTGGTGCCAAACTGCCGGTTCATCGCCGACTGAAAACCGTCCAAGTTGAGCTGGCACATCGGGCAAAGTGTGACGATGGCGTCGGCCCCGGCATCGGCGGCCGACTTGATCAGCCGCCGGATGAGCTCGAAGCCGGTCTGCTCGCTGATCTGGGTCATGTGGCCGCCGCAGCAATCCGATTTGACCGGATAATCAACCACCTGCGCGCCGAGCGTGACCAGGAGCTCGTCCAGCCAGGTCGGATTCTGCGGGTCTTCAGCGTGGTCGCCGAATTCCGGCCGAACGATCATGCACCCATAGTAAGGAGCCAGCTTGAGACCATGGAGCGGGCGGGTGACCTTCTGGCTCAGTCGCTCGAGACCCACATCCTCGTAGATCACGTCGAGCAGATGGCGGATGCGCAGCGTGCCTGCCTTGTAGGCCAGGCCGCCTTCCGCCAGCGCCTCCGTCACCCGCCGCGCCAGCCCGTTGTTCAACCCCAGGTATTTGTCGGTCTTGCGCAAATTCAGGTAGCAGGCACTGCATGGCGCCGTGAGTTCCTCGACGCCCTCGTTCTTGGCCGCCAGGGCCAGGTTGCGTGCAATCAAGCTGTAGGCGGCGGTCATGTTCAGTGACAGGTACTCGGTGGCCCCGCAGCAGTTCCAGTCGTCGATCTCCACCAGCTCGAGGCCCAGGGGCCCGGCGATCGCCCGGGTTGAGACATCGTAGGCAGCCGCATTCTTTTCCAACGAACAGCCTGGATAGTAGGAATACTTCATACCAGCGCCTCCAACTCCTTGGCCTTGCCGAGAATGCGCTTGAGACCATCGATCCCCTTGATGCGGGTGGGGGTCAGTGCCATGCGGCCCCTGGCGAACAGCCCGAGTCCCATGTCGGCCAGCCTGAAGGCAGCCAATGGGTTGTGGCGGAGCATGTGCGTCCCCATCAGACCCAACTCGAAGGACCGCCCGTAGCTCTCCACCCATCGAATGAACGTCTTGGAGAAATCAGGGGCCTTTGAGTCGTCGTAGATGCCTTCACGAACGGCTTTCTGCTTGAGGGCGTACATGATTTCGGTGATCGGGATTTCCTTGGGGCAGCGCACCGTGCACAGGTAACACGAGACGCAGTACCAAGGGGTGTTGCTCTTGAGGACCTGCTCCCGCATCCCGGCATTGATCATGGCGAAAATCTCCCGGGGCGTATGGTCCATATCGGCCACCGACGGGCACGACCCCCCGCACGTGCCGCACTGCAGGCAGGTCTGGAGTGCAGCGCCTCCAGGAACCGCCGCCATGACTTCCTGCATGAACCCGTTTTGTGAACTCGATCCGTGCATGCGTCACCTCGCTCCAAGACGAGATCGATGGTCTGCAATCGTACGGTGAGATACGGGGGTACCGAGGGGATAGGAAGCGCTGATGGTCGGGCTGGGCCGGCGCGTCGAGGGCACGGGCGAAATCGTGCCTACCCCGGCACAAAGAGGGGCCGGAAGCATCCCGGCCCTGGGACAGATCATACCGGGAGTCCAGGCACGCCCTGCTGCCAGGCTCGATGCCGCCGGAGGAGCCGGATACTGGGACCGATGGCCTTTGAACCTGAAGCTCACCCCACCCTGAATTTCGAGCGGGAACGCGTCAGAGTTTGATGATTTGAGGGGACTGCAGGGAGAGAATTCGCGCGCAGCAGGAGCCGCTGGCCGGGTTGACCAGGCTTGCCGGTGATTGGCGCCCAGATGGCGGTTGATCCGCAAACGCACGATACCCAACCTCGAGTCTGTGCACGACCCCCACCCAGTATGTGATATTCTTCACAAACGGTCACTACAAGCTCTCACCAGGCAGGGATGACAAATGTCACTTTGTGAAGAAATGCACAAATGATGTTGGTCACTGGCCTAGCACGCTCGAACTGTCCTTCGGGTCAGACTCACGGACCCTGAAGGGGAAGAACGCGGGCGTTCACCTCTGGACGAACCGGATCAGGCTGCGAGGGCGGTGTCGATGGCTTCCACGATGTGCCTAGCAGCTTCGTCTAGGCTCGGGGAGGCGCCGTACAGGGGGGAGCCAGAGCGGTCGGCGACGCGCACGCCGGGGTCGTCCGGCAGCGCGCCCAGCACAGGCAGGCCTGGCGATCGGTCCTGGACGAAGGCCAGGTCGCCCGGCCCGGCGATTTTGCTGCCGACCAGGAAAATCCGCTGCAAGCCGATGTCTTCAGCCAGCTGCTTGATTTGCGCCGCCGTCCCCAGGCTCCGGACCGTCGGCTCGGCCACCACCAGCATGGCGTCCACGGCGTCAGCCGTGCCTCGTCCTAGGTGTTCGACGCCGGCATACATATCCAGTAGCACGACTTCGTCGCGCCGAAGCAGAATGTGCGTGATGAGCGCCTTGAGCAGCGTGCTTTCGGGGCAGATGCAGCCCGAGCCCCCCAATTCCACGCCCCCTAGCTCGAGCAGGCGGGTGCCCTCCCGCAGGGCCGAGAACCGGTCGGGGAGATCGTCCACGCGAGGATTGAGCTTGAAGTAGCCGCCATACGAACCGGGCTCGGCGCCGGTGCGCTCGAGGATCAGCGCGCCCATTTCGGATATGGGCGTTAAGCCGGCCAGGGCTTCGTGATCAAAGCCGAGGGCAGCGCCCAGACAGGGCGAAGGATCGGCATCGATGGCCAGGACCCGCCGCCCCAACTCAGCGTAGCGTCCGGCCAGCAAGGCCGTCAGCGTGGTCTTGCCCACGCCCCCCTTCCCGCTGATGGCGAGTTTCAACCCTTTGTGCTGCATGCGTTCAGGATAGGCCCGCCCGACGGCGCGCTCCAGTGACTTTATTCGCCCTGCGATGCGTCAGACGACACAGGCTTAACCCGCCTTAGTTTGCGGCTGGCTCGGCCAACCACTCCTTATCGGCGTCGGGGCTGTCCCAAGAGGTGCGGCCCCTTTTCGTTACAAAGAGAAGGAGCTGTCTCACATGCGCTTGAGACAGCCCCAACCGGTCCTGCCGTAAGTTCGCCGGACCGTGCCGAACGGTCCGGCGATCACGGGAGTTGTCAGAAGTGTTCGAGCAAATACTCGTAGGCCGTCAGGGCGGCTTTGGCGCCCTCGCCCACGGCGATCAGAACCTGTTCGGCGAAGACATCGGTCACGTCCCCGGCGGCGAAGACCCCCTCCACCCCGGTCCGGTTGGAGGCATCGATCTTGATCCGCCCCCACTCATCCAAGGGGACCAGCTTGGCGACAGCTTCGGAACGCGGGCGCAGCTCGAGCTCGACGAAGAACGCTTCGGCCTCCAGCTCACGGCGGCTGCCGTTCTGCCGAACCACCAGTTTTCGGGCGTGGGTGTCCCCCAGAACCGCTTCCACCTTGTAGTTCTCGAGAACCTCGACTTTGGGATTGTTCAGGATCTTGCGCCCGAGCACTGAGTCCAACTCGCCGTGGCTCGGCGCCACCAGCGTGACCTTGCTGGCGATGTAGGCCAGCTCAGCCACCGAGCGCAGCGCCAGTTTGGTGTCGCCGATGACACACACCTGGCGATCGATGAACAGCGGCGCGTAGGAGACGGCGCTATAGCACAGGCCGCGCATCATGAAGTCCTTCTCACCGGGGACTTCCATCAGTCGCCCCACCGCCCCGGTGGCGACGATGACCGCCCGCGCGTCGAAGGTTTCGCCGCCCGCGGTACGGACCCGGAACCCGTCATCATGCCGCTCGACGTTTTCGGCCTTGTCGAATTTGCGGGCAAAATCCAGATACTCGACCTCGTTCACGAACCGGTTGACGGTTTCCTCGCCGTTGATGACCAGGTGCTTCTCCACGAACGGCAGCTGGAGTCGATAGTTGGTCTTGCCCCCCAGGTCCTTGGTGATCAACAACACATCCAATCGTTTGCGCAGGGCGTACGATGTGGCGGTCAGGCCAGCCGGCCCTCCGCCCAGGACGATCAGGTCATACATGCCTTGCCTCTCCTTCGGACAGCCCGGGCGGCGACCCCCCTCGGACCCGCCCAGCTCTCCGCCAAGAACGCGTCACCATCTTCGACGACTGAACCCTTCGTTCATAGGTCACTCATCCGGGTCCAGGATGAAGCCTTCCTTCATCATGGTCTGGGTGAGATCTCGCGCGCGCCGGATGATGGCGGCGGCATTCTTCAGCTCGTCGTCGTGGCTCATCGGCTTGCGGGCAATCCCTTCTTCGACTGCCTTGGCGGCGACTGCTGCCGCCTCGCGCGGATAGACCTCCCAGTCATCCATGGTCGGGAGAATGTGGGTCCGGCTGAGCCCCTGCTCCTCGGCCATCCCGGCCAGGGCATGGGCAGCGGCGTGGCACATGCCGTCTGTGATCGTCGAGGCTCGAACATCCAGCGTGCCCCGGAAGATGCCGGGGAATCCCAGCGAGTTGTTGACCTGATTGGGGAAATCCGACCGGCCGGTGGCCACGATGGCCGCCCCGGCCTCTTCTGCCTCCCAGGGCCAAATCTCGGGGACCGGATTGGCGCAGGCAAACACGATCGAGTCCTTGGCCATCTTGCGGATCCAGTCGGCCTGCAGCGTGCCGGGCCCCGGCGTGGAGAGGGCAATCACCGCGTCCGCCCCATCGAGTGCCTCGGGGATGTTGCCCTCCCGCCCTTCTGCGTTCGTCGATTGGCAGAAGCGCCATTTGTCGACATACTCGGCCTTGCGCATCTCGAGATCCTTACGTTTGCGGTGCAGGATCCCCTTGCTGTCAACCATGCGGCACAGACCGGGCGTGGCTCCGGCGCTGAAGATCAATCGGGCACAGGCGACGTTGGAGGCGCCTGAGCCGACGAAGACGATTTGGGCTTCGCTAAGTTTCTTGCCCACAATCTTGAGCGCGTTGAGCAGACCGGAGAGGGTCACGGTCGCCGTGCCCTGTTGGTCGTCATGCCAGATGGGGATCTCGGCCCGGGCTCTAAGCGTATCCAGGATACGGAAGCACTTGGGTTGGGAGAAATCCTCCAGATTGATGCCACCGAATCCAGGCTGGATCAGCGCCACGGTCTCGATGATCTTGTCCGGGTCCTTGGTGTCCAGCATGATGGGCCAGGCGTCCACGCCGCCCAGATACTTGAACAGCAGTGCCTTGCCTTCCATGACCGGCATGCCGGCCTTGGGGCCGATATCACCCAGTCCGAGCACGCGTGTGCCGTCAGACACCACGGCCACGGTGTTCCATTTGTGCGTGTATTCGTACACCAGCTCCGGGTCTTTGGCGATGGCCCGGCACGGATCGGCTACGCCGGGGGTGTACCAGATGGCAAAGTCATTGAAGTCCCGGACGCGGGCCTTGAGGGCCACCTCGACTTTGCCTCGATAGAATGGATGCAGTCGCATCGCCTCGGCCGCGGGTTCTTTGGCTTTGGCCAGCAGAGCATCGATGTCGTGAGCGTCTAGCTTTTGGGCCATGGCACATCTCCTAAGCGGCTTGACCCGAGGCAGGCGGACGAACCGGCCTGCCATCGGCGCCGGATACTCAACTCATCACAGGCGCAGATACGAGTCGGCGTAGATCACCTTGTTAAGCAGGACCTGGACCGTCTTCCAAATGTCCGCCTGGTCCGTATCAAGCATATCGACGTCTTCGGGCTGAAGTTCGCCGCCTGCCTTGACGGCGTCAAACAGCTTCAAGTACAGGGCTCGGACGGGCGTGCTGTTGTCGCGTGTCTCGATGGTCCGTATGGCGTCCATCAACTCGAGGTCGAACGGATCGAGGATGGCGGCGTCAAGCCCGGCCGCCATGAGCATCACCATGTAGACGCGGTTGAGCAGCGGCCGTCCTTCCGGCGGGACCTGATTGGAGACGTTCGACAGGCCAACCACCGTCTGCGGTGGCGGATCCGAGGCCATCTTGAGCATGCGAACCGTCTCGATGGCATGCGGGACGTATTCCTGGCAACCCGAGACCGTGAGCACGAGCGGGTCCACGAACAGCTTGGACATCGGCAGCCCGACCTCTTCGGCGCGGGGAATGAGCTTCTCCAGTGCGATGCCCACACGCGCGTCGGCGCTGACCGGTATGCCGCTCTTCTCCATGCACAAGGCGATCAGGCCCGCGCCGTACTTCGCCGCCACCGGCGGGACATTGGCAAGGCGAAGCTCGTCGCCGGAAGTCGAATTGATGATGGCGTTGTCGCCCACCTTCTTCAACCCAGCCTCAATCGCCTCCAGGTTGGTCGTGTCGAACGACAGCGTCATCCCGGGGACGGCCTCTTGCATGCAGTCGACCAGCCACTCCATGACTTCCGGTCCGGCTTTCTTCTGCGGGCCGATATTGAGATCCAGCGCGTGAGCCCCGGCGGCTTTCTGCTTCCGAGCCAGATCGACAAAGAAACCGCCGTCTCGTGCGGCCAGCGCTTCTTTGACCCGAGGGGAGATGATGTGAATGTTTTCGCCAATAAGGTACATGCCTAGCCTCCTGTTCGGGTCGTCAATGCGTGCCGGTGCCTGGACTTCAAAGTTCTTTGGCCAGTTTGCGCATCATAGGGTCGATGGTCTCCCAGGCCGGTGATTCTCCATTCAACGAAAGCAGCGACTGGCCCAGGGCATCGTTCTCATTGATGTGTTGGTCCGCGGGAACCATGGCCAGGACTTCGACTCCCAGCTCCTCGATCGCCTCGAGCAAGGGATCCGGAATCTCGCCTTGGACGCGGTTGACGATCAATCCCATACGTCGAACATCCACGTCGACATCGCTGGCCATTTGGGCGATCGAAGCCGCGGCCTTCATCCCGCGAATAGTGGGATCGGTGACGATGAGCAGCAGATCGACGCCCTTGGTTGTGCGCCGGCTGATGTGCTCCATCCCGGCCTCGTTATCGATGACAACGTAGTCGTAGCCCCCCTCCAGCTCATCCACGACCTGCCGCAGCAAATGGTTAACGGCGCAGTAGCACCCCTGCCCCTCCGGCCGACCCATGGCCAGCAGGTCGACGCGTTCGCCTTCCTCCAGCGCCATGTGGATTTCACGCGTCAGAAAATCCTGGCGGCTGACGGAAACACCGAGTGTCCCGGACATGGCCGGGTCGGTCATCCCCTCGCGGATCTCACCCACGGTTAGGGGGACCCCCAGGCCAAGGGCCAGGTGAAGGTTGGTGGATGGATCGGCGTCGATTGCCAAGATGGCCCCCGCACCCTGTCGAACCAGTGACTTGATGATCAGGGCACTGACAGTCGTCTTGCCCGTACCGCCCTTGCCGGCTAACGCGATCGTTTTGGTCATGATCAGGCCTCTACCGTCTCCTCGGTCTCATGCTTCACCTCGCCATCGGCGGACGCATGCCGCTCCCAAACCTCGGCCACATTGGGGAAGCGATTGATCTCAGTGTGGGGCAGGAACAGCGCCGCCGTGAAGGCTTCGTAGAAGCTGTTGTCCGCCGACAATTCCACATAGGTCATGCGCTGGGCGATATCTCCGGCCCTGTGCCGCTCCTGGCGCGAGAGCAGAGTTGTATAGGCCCCCAAAACAGCCGTATTCCCAAGGAAGCGGAAACGATCCCACGGCAGGTCGGGGAGCAGGCCGATCTGCACCGCCTTCTCGACGTTGATGTACTTGCCGAAGGCACCCCCCACCAGAACCTGCTCGACATCCGCCAGGTCCACCCCCACACTGGCCGCCAGCACGCTGAACCCGGCATAGATGGCACCCTTGGCGCGCATCAGGTTGTCGATATCCACTTTCGACAGGACAATGTCCCGCCCGTTCTCCGTCTCTTCGCCCCAGGCCACGACGTATTCCGGGCCGTGCTCGCCTAACTCGGAGCCGGTTCGTGCCCAGGTCCATCTTGAAATTGCCCCCCTTGTCGACCACGCCGGTCACAAACAGTTCGGCCAGCAACGAGATCAGGCCCGACCCGCAAATGCCGCGCGGCTTGGCCTCCCCAATAACGCGGATGGTGGGTTCGTAGGTCTCGGTGTGGACCCAAACCTCTTCGATGGCGCCCGTCGTGGCCCGCATCCCATCCACCACCCCGGCGCCTTCGAATGCCGGGCCGGCCGAGCAGGCACAGGTGACCATCCAATCGCGCGTGCCGAGCACCATTTCGCCGTTGGTTCCGATATCGATGAAGAGAGTCAATGCCTCTTGATCGGCCAAACCCGAGGCCAGGACCCCGGCGGTGATGTCCGCCCCGACGTACGACGCCACCCCCGGCAGGCAGTCCACGGTCGCCAGGGGGTTGATCCCCAGCCCGATCTCCGATGCCAGCACCGGCGCCGGAAGATTGACCGTCGGAATGTACGGGGTCAGCCGGATGGAGGCAGGCGGCAAGCCGAGGAAGAGGTGGATCATGGTCGTGTTGCCGACCACCATGGCCTTGCTCACCTGTGAGGGAGCGATCCCGGTCCGCCGCCGCATGCGCTCCAGGAGCTCATGCACCGTCTCACGCACGCGCCGGGCCAGCTCGTCCAGCCCATCGTCTTTCCCCGCGTAAACGATGCGCGAGATCACATCTTCCCCGCAGCCGATCTGCCCGTTGTACTCGGCGGCGGAGGCCAGCACCTCCCCGCTGTCGAGAGCCACCAGGAACGCGCTGACCGTCGTGGTGCCGATGTCGAGGGCCAAGCCCAGCGGCCGCAAGGCCTCGGAGGAGACATCGACCAGCCTCGCCGGCCCGTCGGGCCGGCTCCAATCATCCGTCTCAAGCAATAGCCACGGTTTCCAGTCAGAATCGCGCAGCACCCGATTCAAGCGCCGAAGCACCGGCAGGGGGAGACGCACATTCGGATAACCGGCGGTCTGCAAGCCCTTCTTCAGACGCGCCACATCATCCAGGTTGTCGTCTAGACTGGGCTCGGGGAGTTCCAGCCGCAAGGCACGCATGGGCTGGAGAGCCGTCGGGTCATAGTCAAAAGGAATCTCGACCTCGCGCGCCGTCCGGTCAGTCACCAGGCGCCGCACGACCTCCTCCTGCTTGGGGATGGTCAGCTGGATGTCGCCTTCGACCACCGTCTGGCATGCCAGCGCAAAGCCGGCCGCCAGGTCATCTGCGGTGAGGCGGATCGTCGATCTTCGGCGTGCCCCCTCACCCTCGACCACCACGGCGCAACGTCCACAACGGCCCTGGCCGCCGCAGGGCTGCTGGAAATCCAGACCCGCCTTGCGGATGGCTTCGACCAAGAGGGCGCCGGTTGGGACGTCGACAGATGTTCCCGCCGGGTGGAAGCTAACTCGGTGCGTGGCCAATACCTACTCGCAATCTCGGCCTAGGGCAGGGGCCCCAGGCTAGCCGTTGTAGCAGTCACAGATCATGTCGGTGACCTTGGCAGCTTCGACATCTTCCCGGCTCCCGAACCAACGCGGCAGAGCCAGCGCCTCGCATGCCGCCTTGCCAGCCGACTGGACGATCGATCGGATATCCACCTGGTGTCCACACGCCTGCATGCAAGGCGCCTCCGTTCCGCACGCTTGGCAGGCCGCCGCGGCCCGGGCCACCAGTTGGGGATCGTAGCCCACGTAGGGATCCTTCCGGATTTCAGCAACCAGCTCGTTCATGGCGGGCCTCCCAAGCTGGACCATTCCCAGCCGATCACGATTTGGACCACATAGCTTTCAAGTAACCCGAGATGTCGACCGCTTCGCGCGGGCCGACCATGATCTCCCAACCAGGCAACTCTTCTTCGAGCTCTCCCGAGAGTACGGCGACCTGGCCGGGGATAATCAGCTTCTTGTGGCCGACTTTGTCCTCGGTGCCGAAGCCCTTGACTGCCTTGGCGATGCGCTCGGCGTCGAAATTGCCCGCCGCCCAGGCTGTCAGGACGCTCATGCCTTCGGCATCGGCCACCAGCAGCCAGGCCGGCCAGCCCGATGACTTCGACCTCGTTGGCCACAGAGAAGTACGTGATGGAGAAGTTAGTTGTGACCATCAGGGGCGACTGGCCATCCGGCGAGTTGATCTCGTACAGGCCGGGCTGAACCTGAATCGGTTTTTGCGGGTCGGTGTAGATGTTCTCTCGCAGCACCAAGAGAGGATAGAGTGCCGCCGGATCAAAGGCCTCAAGCACGATGAAGCCGGCGTACTTGGCGATGTGCTGGGCTGCCAGGAGCGAAGCGTCCTGCGCCCCGTCTTGACCCGGGAAGGTGATCACCGGGTAACCAAGCGAACGGAAATTGGCTTTGATGGCCAAGCGGCGGATGGCTGTGAGTCGTTCCAGCCCTTCGTGAAAGCCGTGGATGCCGGGGTCGAGGACGAGATCCTCCACCCCAGCCTGCAGCAGCGATTGCGTGAGCTCGGCCAGACCCTCGAGGGATCCCGCCTTGGCCACCAGCGGAACCTTGTGTTCCTTGGCCAAGGCCGCCATCGCCGTGGCGTTGTCGGCATCGGCGGCGTACAGCAACGGGCGCTTGCCTTCGGCAGCTTTGAGACCCGCGCTTGCCGCCGGCCGGGTCCTGGGAAAGGAGGATCAACGGCTTTTGAGTGGCCGATTGCGCCGCCGAGACCGCCTCGGCAAAGGCTCCCGCATCTCCGCCTTCGGAGTTCGATAGCGAAGCCGTCCAACTCAAGGGTGATGCCCACGTAGTCAACCTGGTAAGCAGACGCTTCGGCGACCTGTGCTTTGATCTTGTCGGCGCCATCACTCGCCTTCAGCCTCAGGAACAAGCCGGGCTTGTGATAGAAGGTTTTCTCATGTCTGAAAAGGACGGTTTCGTTGCCGACCTGCAGCTTGCCGTTGCCACCGCTGAGTTCCACCAGCCGGATCGGAGGCGCCGAGGCCGCGGCGAGCTTACCGGCGGCCTCTTCGGTCACATGCGGGCAGTCCTTCAGTTGAGCCTGTTTGGCCGCCAATTTCATGGCGAAGGCCAGGCACGTCGGATAGCCGCAGTCCTTGCAGTTCGTCTGCGGGAGAAGCTTGTAGATTTCAAGACCTGTCAATGGCATCGTCTGCCTCCACCTCGCCTAGACCTGTTCCACCGGCTGCATCAGATCAGCCGTGACCGCCCGCAGCCGGCGCAGGGTCTCCGGATGCCGAACAATGACGATGTCGGCACCGGCATGGATCAGGCTGGAGGCGGTAATGGCCTCCCATTCCAGCGACCGCTTTTCCCACACACCCCAGCCCTCGGGGACCCCCTCGCCGACCTTGGACTCCTTGACCTTCCAGGTTTCGGCCCCGGGTGTGACGATCATGGGCAGCTGCGTCATGACGTCCCCTTGCAGGGCGGCCAGTCTCAAGCGCTCCATCACCGAGTAGCCATACTCGATCCCGTATCCGAGCGCGCCGGTCGTGGGATCCATCAGGATACGTTCCAGCGGCAAGCCCATGTCGGTGATCAAAATCACCAGCTGCTTGGACAGGTTGACGTCCATGGGCGTGGACGACTGGACCACTTGATCATTGGCCATGGCCGCCGCCACGATCGTGCGGTAATTCTTGTCCTCGCACAAACCGAGGACCAGCTTCTCGCCCTTCCCTTCCTCGGCCACCGGCACCAAGAGCTCGTTGTCCAATTCGGCCTGGCCCGGTCCGATGACAATCACCGGAAGCCCGGAAGCATCCAACACCTTGCGCAAGGCCGAGCGGGCAAGTTCGGGCGTGTTGGGCGCACCATCGGCCACGTTGAGGCTGAGGACCAGGTAGATCAGGTCGGCCCCGGCATCTTCGGCGGCCTTGGCCCAGGTGCCGGGGTCATCCATGACCTCGCCCCAGGCCTGATACAGCAGCGGCGACCAGTCGTCAGGTTTCCGATCGCAGATCTCGACGCCGATCACGGGTGTGCGCAGGGTCTTGCCGTCATAGTTGAGGAAGGGCATGCTCCCCTCGCCACCCACCGTGATGGTTTTCGTCCGGGTCCCACCTTGATCAGACGTGGCGCCCAGCGTGACTTCCCGAACTGTGCCGGCCCACTTTTCCTTGGGAATCTCAACGGTCATAGGACTCGATGACCTCGCTTTCTTCCAGAAGTGACATTGACTGAGGAGGGAAGCCCTCTATGCGAGCCTCCCCCCGGAAACACCTGGTGCTCTCCTATAGCAGCGGCGGCATGGACAGCGCCGGGTGCTGCTTCTCCGTCAGGAACTGGACCAGCGGCTCCACCTCCGTGCAGATCTTGCCGTCGGCGATGCGATCGATCAGATCGGGATCACCCTCGCGCTTGGCAACCTCCGCAGCTGGTCCGCCATTTGGCTCTTGAGATTTTCCGACATCCACACGACGCGCTTGAAGCCGCCGTCGGCCGAGACGAATTTGGGGCTCAGGATGTAATACTTGCCGTGGCCCATGATCCCCGGGGTTTGCAGACCGCCGCCGGCCATCCCGGCCAGGGTCGAGAAGGTCATCCCGGCCGGCGTCATGCCGGTGTCCTCTCGGCTGACGATCATCATTCCGTTGGCCTCGGGAATGACCATGGCGATGCACTCGAAGCAGCCGCAGGCCGTCATGGGATTCTCCATGATCGAGTACATCGAGACCTCGCCGACCGTGCCGATGTGAGGCCGACTTGGCGTAATCGTTGATTCCGACGTAGTAGCCCTTGCTGCCGTCCAGCAGATTGCCCTTGACGATCGGCTGGTTGGGGCCGGTCGGGTTGATCTGATTGGAGGCTTTGCAGTCGAGCCAGTTGTAAGCCCCGCACAGGCCCAGCCGCTCCGGGCTGACGATGCACACATGGTCGGGCGCAAAGGACTGACACAGCGTGCAGGAATAGAATTCGGTGACGGACTCATCCGTCATCGAGCCTATCCGTTCGTTGCGCTCTTCGTAGGCCGAGCGCGCCTTATCCAGCCACTCTGCATAGAGCTTGGGCTCGGTGATGATCTTGACCTGCACCTTGTCCACGATGGTTCCAAAATCGCCGTGGAACCGGGCATGCAAGATCTTGCCGAAGTGTTCCAGTGTGAAGCCCTTCTCAGCGGCTCCATTGCTGATGCGGATCCAGGCAATATCACGCTGACCGATGTGTTGTATGCCCGAGGCGGCGTTGACGAAGTAGTGAATCTGCCGTTCCAACACCGGCTCGAAGTCGGTCTCCATCTTGCGGCCGGCGACTTCGACCAGGATGGCCAAATCCATATTGCCTTGGGACTCAATATCGTCGAAGTTGGGCCCGATGACCTCGATCTTGCCATCCTCGACCTCATCCATCTCGACCATGCGCAGGTACTCGAAGGCTCGGCTGTGCTTGCCACCGAACTCAACGCGCATGTCCGTTTTCCGCACCACCTCGCCCTCAAAGGCCGAGCCGTACGGCACCGGCACGGGGACCTCGGTGATGCGGATCTTGACCCCGCGCACCTCGATCGCCTCCTGGACCAGCTTGGCGGCCTTTTCGGCTTCCGTCTCGGCCTGGATCTCGTTCCACGGCCGGGAGATGACGTGTTCGTACTGGGTGACGCCCGTTGGCAGGATCTCGGGGATGATGGTGTCGGCGATCACCGGGAAGCCGTAGGAGATGGCCCCGGCGGCAGTCGCGTACTTGAGGTCGTCAACTTCGCCCAAAGCAAGCACAAAGGCAAACACCCGGTACTTGTTGTAGAGCAGAATGTCCCGCCATTGGCCGCCCTTCTTACCGCCGAAGGTCAGTGCCGAGCGGGTGGCGAAGCCGAGCGGGTAGATGGCCGACAGGGTATCGCGGCCAAAGGGCACGATATAGGTGTCGTAGCCCATCTCCACGCCCTCTTCGGCCAATTGATCGATAATCGAGCGTCCGTTGACGTTGCCGCACAGGAAGGTGAGGATGTTTCTTTTTTGGAGCTCACGGACGATGGCCACGGCGGCCTCGTTGGAGTGCGCCGCGCCCACAATCGCCGCAAATCCGGGCATGCGTCCGTCGACCAACTGGATCCCCCAGGACCGGAGCTGGATGTCGTCGATCGGCCCATTCAGGTGGCCGTTGGCTTTGGCTCCGCCGCCATTCCCGTTCTCATCCGGGCTGGTGAACGAGGTCGCGCCGGCCAGGGTTAGCCCTGGATACGCCTCCGGTTGTTGCCCGTAGGCAAACCGGACGGCTTCGATGACCTCCTCGGCTAAGAGGGTCGCCATGCCGCTGTCGAGCGTTTCGCCCAGGTAAGGTGTCCAGCGGTGGGCCTGCGGCAAGGGATGCAGCAGGCTCATGGCATGCTCCATCACCGGTGGAAGGTCCTCCAGTTTGCTGACCTCGCGGCCCAGCATACCCAAGATGACCGGCAGGTAGTAGGCGGTGTTTGGGAACGCCACCGGCGTGGTCGGACCCTTCTCCTCGATGGCTCGAGCGAGCAGCCTGTTGGCTTCATCGACGACCATGTTGGCGCCCTGAATGGCGCGAGTTGCTATGTAACGTGACATGTCGCCTGCCTCCCTAGTTCACGGCGGCGCCGTAGGCCGCGCCGATGCGCTCTTCCAACGGGATTCTCAGGAATTGGGTCATCCGATCATCACCGCTCTTGCCCCACTGGCTGGGGTCATAGGGCGCCAACCCGAGCTCCTGGCGCTTCTTGTCGATATGGGCCAGGGTGTGTTCGACAATCTCCTCGGCACTGGCGATAAACTCGAGCCTGCCGCCGACTTTTTCTTCCCAGCCTTCGGTGATCAGACGGGTGACTTCCTCCGACCCTGCGACCGGACTCTTGTGGCCCATAATCACATAGGCCCCGGACGCCACGGCGTAGGTGGCGATCGAGATCGCCTTCTCGCTCATCCACTCTGGCGCCAACCCCACGGCGGGAATGTCGCTGATATCATCCCCCAGCCCGGATTCGGTGGCCATCTGGGCCAGCACGGTCAGGATGCGGGAGTTGTCGACGCACGAGCCCATATGAAGCACGGGGGGCATCCCGACGGCCTCGCAGACCTCGCGCAGTCCCGGTCCGGCATGTTCGAAGGCTGCCTCGGGCACCAGGTAACCCGCCTTGGCGCAAGCGATGGCGCCGCAGCCCGTCTCTACCACCAGGACATCATTCTTCAGCAGCTCGGCGACCACGTCCACGTGAAGGGCGTCGTGCATTACGCGCGGGTTGTTGCAGCCGATGTTGGCCACGACGCCTCGGATGCGCCCGCTCATGATGGCGTCGTTCAGCGGCCGGAACGAGCCGCGGTAGGCGCCGCCCAGCGCGTATTCGATGTACTCGTGAGAGAATCCCGGGACCAGGTCCGAAGTTTCCTCCGGGATGCGGGTCATGGCCCGCTCGGGATAGCGGTCGATCGCCCGCTTGATGATCTGCTTGGCGATGTCCATGGCGTGATGTTCATCGAACTCGATGTGGGTGGCGCCGGCGATCTTGGCCTTAGGCGAGGTGGTGATGATCTCGGTGTGGAACTTGGCCGCCAGCGGCACCAGCGCCTGCATAATGCACTGGATATCGACCACCATGAGTTCAACGGCGCCGGTCAGGATAGCCAACTCCTGCTGCAGGAAGTTGCCCGCCAAGGGGATCCCTTGACGCATCAGCGTCTCGTTGGCGGTGCAGCAGATGCCGCTCAGGTTGATGCCTTTGGCGCCCTTGCTCTCGGCGTATTCCAGCATCTCTGGATCTTGGGCCGCCGCCACGATCATCTCCGACAGCGACGGCTCGTGACCGTGGATGACGATGTTGACTTCGTCGTCCTTCAGAATGCCGAGGTTCGCCTGAGAAACGACCGGTGCTGGAGTCCCAAACAGGATATCTGAGAGGTCGGTGCCGAGCATCGAGCCGCCCCACCCATCGCCAAGTGCCGTGCGCAACGCCTGATTCAAGATGTGCTCGGCGTCCTGGTCGTTGCCGACATTCGTCCGGTGCAAGGTCTCAACGATTTCGCGGTCGATATTACGCGGGCCGATCCCAAGCTTCTTCCAGATCTTCTGCCGCTTCTCAGGGGCCCGCTGAAGGTAGATGACCTCCCCTTCGGGCTTGCCAAACTCGGCCAGGGCGGCCTTGGCGACGTCTTCAGCCAATTCGTTGATCGGCCGATTCAGGTCCTTGACACCAAGGTAGCTGGCGACCTCTCGCAGCTTGCCAGGGTCCCTGATCACATAGTCCGGAGCTTCACCACGCGCCGCCGCCAGAAGCGTGTAGGCCAGATCGCGCCCATGATCGGAGTGGGCGGCGGCGCCAGCCGCCACCATGCGGGCGAAGTTGCGGGCGGCGATCGTGCTGATGGTGGCCCCGCACACACCGGTCTGACCTTCCTTCACCAGCCGGCATGGCCCCATTGAACAGTTTCGGCAGCATAGGCCATCGCTGCCGATCGGGCAGGCCGCCATGGCATCGGCGCGTGAGAACGCCGTTTCGTAGCCGCCTTCGACAGCGTATTCGAGGAGCTGAATGGTTGCTTGATCTCGGCTGGATTCCTGGGGTGTTCTGGTCTTCTTGGCCATCATCCCGCCTCCGTCACTCAGTACCGGCGGTGTTCGCCGGACATCTCCAGATCGGTCTGGTTGGTTTTGCTGACGCGCTGGTCAAACTTCTCCCATTGCGGATCGCGGCCGATGGCCTCATGTTGAACCAAAGTCGGCACGTCCGCCTCGCCGACGGGATAGCCGGCATCGACGGTGGCCTTTTCAATCACTCCGGGCTCTGCCTTCGCCGGGTCGTAAGTCACCACCGCCTGTTTCCAGGCCGAACTGGCGTAGACCTCCGACACCCCTTCAATCCCGAGCAGGACTTGCCTGAGCGTGAGCACGTGATGATCCGCGTACAGCGTCGGCAGGTTCAGAACCAGCTTCTCCATCTTCCCCATCTCCTTAGGTCTCGACTGGCGCGCAGACATCAATCGACGCGCCCGACTGGCGTGACAAACCTGGGTTTAACCTGGTCGCCCAGAGCGTCCCGGAAGGACCGTTTGACGATATTCCCGGAGACGTGCATCAACGTATCTTGATAATCGCGATCGATATTCATGCTGGCCAGGCACGGAAAGTGGTGGTGGCGCAGGGCTGCGGCGTCGATGGCCGCACCCACCGGAAGGCCAAGCACTTCCTCGGCGATCGCCTGACTGCAGCCGCAGGCGGATTGGCGTGAGAACTCGACGCGGGAGACACGGCCATCGCGCACGTCAAGGCTGACCTCGGGACGCCCGAAGCGCACCGCAAATTCGCGAATCACCGGATCGTCGTACGGCGTCACCAATGGGGGGGCGTTGTAGGTCGTCTCGGTGAGGGAACAGAATGGCTTTGGGAAGACGGAGGCCACATCCATGTCGTCCAGCCAGGCCGCGCAGTTGATTGGCCAGGCCGTCTGGCATGGCTGAGTTTCGATCAATGGGCGCAATGACTGCCCGGGCGCCGCTTCGCCTGACGGCATCGGGCACGAGCTGGGCCATGCCGGGGGTATCACCGAGTGCCAGCAGCAGATCGGCGCCCGGAAGCTCTTCCGGCAGGAATTCAGACGGGTCATCGATGACCAGGGGAATGGCAAGCGGCGCGGCCCACGCGCCGACGACCCAGTCCGGGAACTCGGCGCGCACATGTGCCACAATTCGCTCACCCCACAAGCCTTGCGTGAGGGCGAGAATCCTCAAGATCGCCTCCCGCGCGCCAGATGACTCACCAGATTTCCCCCCTCCTCAGGGAGATGCATTGGGAGAATCCTTATCTGTCAAGTATCGAAACGCCGGCACGTTCACATCAGTGGTGAAAGTCACCCCTTCGGTTAGTCAGACGTCCCTAAAGAAGACCTGGGGGGCCGCAGGTCGGACCCGGGGAGGGAGTCCCCCACCCTCGGCCCGCCCGACAGAGGTCCCCGCCCGCTCGATGTGGTAGCCGCCCACCTCCCCGCTCGTGGCGGTCGAGAGCGACAGGCATCCTAGGGCTGGAAACTCCGCGAGCCGCGCCGGGCGGGTGGTTCGTGAAGGAATTCACAAACTACTCGGTCTTCGGCTGGCGTCCGGACCGCGGAGCGATGGCGGGTCGAGCTACCCCCTGCGTCAGGGGAACAGTGCGTGCGTATCAGCTGTCAATCGCAATCGGGGCTGGCCTGAGACGCGGGCAGGGTGGAGCGCGGCGTGCATGGCACGGATGTGTGCCGGGGTGCTGCCGCAGCAGCCGCCCACGATGCGCGCCCCCATAGAAACGGCCTGGGTGGCGTAGTTCGCCATGTCCGACGGACTGGCATCGTATACCGGTTGTCCATCGTCTCCGACGTGCGGCACCCCGGCATTGGCCTTGGCCACCAGGACCCTGGCCGAACCGAGGCGGTGCATGGCTTCGACGACGGTCAGGATTTCGACCACCCCGTTGCCGCAGTTGCCCCCGAAGGCGATGAGCCCCATTCCGTTCAAGGCTTCGAAGGCTTGCTCGGGAGTGGTCCCCATCATGGTCCGCCCATGCGAATCGAAGGTAAGCGTGGCCACGATGGGCAGATCGGGGGCGACATGTCGCGCGGCGTCCACGGCCAGGCGAACTTCGTCGATGTCGTACATGGTCTCGATCCAGAACGCGTCGACGCCACCGCGTGCCAAGGCCTCGGCCTGCTCTTCGAAGGCCGACCTGGCCTCGTCGGGGTCCAGGTCGCCCAGCGGGGCCAGCATCCGCCCGGTCGGGCCTATGTCGCCGGCCAGGACGGCCGGTTGAACGGCGGCCGTCACTTCTTCGGCGGCCAATTCGCGCGCCCAGCCGGTTGAGCTCTTCGGCTCGATCGGCGAGGCTGTGAAGTACCAACCGCAGCCGGTTGCCGCCGAAGGTATTGGTGAGAACGATCTGCGATCCCGCCTCGAGATACTGGCGGTGGACCGACGCCACCCGATCCGGATGATCCGCGTTCCACACCACCGGCGACTGACCCCCTTCCAGGCCGAGTTCCATGAGCAGAGTGCCCATGGCGCCATCGGCCAGGACAGGGTCGCCGGTCGCCAACAGTTTTTCAAGGCTCGTTCGCATGCCTTCAACCCCTCGCCGCGCCGGCGCCGGCCAGAATCCGGGGCCTTCGCCCGCCGGTCGGATCAACGCAAAGATCGCTCGGGTCCAGGGCATTATGAGACCTTCGGCGGATGCCAGGCTAGTGACGAATGACCGCACAACCCTGCCCTAAGTTCAGCAGCCAGGCCGCGCCCGGCACGCTCCCCCCCCAGCCTGGTGACCTTTTGCAGCTGAGCCTAGCCCCGCCGACCAACGGCAAAGACGTTCATCTCGACCCCATCATGGGCGGCGATCGCCTGGCCGACTAGAGCTTTCTCCCAGATTCCGTCCAGCGGATCGCTCTTGCCGCCTGGGTGACATTCGAACATGAGTTGCGGGTACATTCGCACGTTGACACGCCTAACTGGCCTGCCATAGGATTTGGGCGGACAAGATCATGCCGGGGCCGTGGGTCCTTGGCTGGACCGCCATTCCCGTCCTGGGGGTCAGAGCCGGGCGGGATCGAAGGTTTCACGACGGAGGCGCAGATGCCAGTATTTTCTCCGCGACGTTACCTCCCTCCGTTCTATCCGCTTAGGCGGGATGACATCCCCCTTTGGGAGCAGGCATTCACCTACGCTGAACGCAATATCAAAAGTGTGCTCTTCGGCTGCCGCATGTGCGGGAACTGCCTGCTGCAAGAGACGGCGCTTGTTTGCCCCCTCACCTGCCCCAAAGGACTGAGAAACGGACTATGCGGTGGGGCCTCCGAGGAGCACTGCGAGGTGGACCCTTCCCGCCCGTGCACGTGGTTCATGATCTACAACCGCTCGGAGCGCTTCGGCCGGCTGGACTGTTTGCTTGAGGTCAACCCGCCCATTGACGGCGCGAGGGCCGGGCGCGAGACATGGCTCGACCTGATCCGTTTCTGGCGCGAGCGAAAACAGGGCCCCTATCCACAGCACTTCGTGACCGACCGCCAGCGCTTTAACCGCGAATGGGATCAATTCTTCCACGACCTGCGCCAGCCCGACTGGTGGCGGGGCGACGCGGTTTACCACCCGGCGGCGTACCAAGAACCGGCGTCTTACCTCGAGGCCAGCCTGCGTTCGGGACGGTTTGTGGTGACGGCCGAAATCGCCCCTCCCCTGGGCGCTTCGGGGGACATCATCACCAAGAAGGCGGGCTGGTTGTCCGGCTGCGTCACGGCCGCCAATTTCACCGACAACGCCTCGGCCTCAGCCCGGATGAACAGCCTGGCTTCCAGCCGCATGTGCCTGGAAACTGGGCTCGAGCCGGTCATGCAGCTCCAGACACGCGACCGAACACGGACGGTCCTGCAATCCGATGCCATGGGCGCCGCCGGACTGGGCATTCGCAATATCCTGTGCCTGAGCGGCGACCATCATCGCTTCGGCCCGGCTCCGATTGCCAAACCCGATCAGTTCGACATGGACGCCGTCCAGTTGATTTGGATGCTGCGCCGGATGCGGGACGACCACATCTACCTCGATGGCCGGTCAATCAAGCAGCCGCCGATGTTTTTCCTGGGCGCTGCCGGCTCGCCGTATGGTGCCAAACCGAAATACGAGGCCATCCGCGCCGAGAAGAAGATCAACGCCGGCGCGGAGTTCATCCAAACTCAGCCGGTGTTCGACTACGAACGATTCTTGGATTGGCTGGAGGCTCTCGACAAGCGCAACCTGCTGGACAAGGTGTATGTCCTGGCCGGTATCGTGCCGCTCAAGAGCGCCGGCGCGGCGCACTTTATGGCCGACGATGTGCCCGGGGTGAAAATCCCCCAGGCTTACCTGGACCGGATGGATGAGGCCAAGGACAAGGAAGCTCAGCAGGAAGTCGGCGTATCGATCGCGTTGGAGATCATCGAGAAGCTCAAGTCCACTCCGAAGATCGCCGGCATCCATATCATGGCCGTGCACTGGGAGGACATTGTCCCCCGCCTGGTGACCGAAGCCGGACTGCCGCTGCCGATGGCCAGGGGCCCCGAGCCGTTGGCGGAGAAGACGCACGCCCCCGTATAGCAGCCCGGCGGCAAATTCCCCCCCAACGTCACACACCGCCTTGTCGGGCGGTGTGTTGTTTTTGGGCGCAAGTCACAACCGGTGTCGGCCGCCGTGCCTGGGTCACGTGCGGAAGGTGCCGCGGCACGACATGTCATCCCGTGCCGGATTGGTGGGCAACTTTAGGACGCGTAGGGGCGACCGGCTGGTCGCCCCTACCCCACTTCATAGCAGCTATCTGCCTACGGAGGTCAGATCGTTTGAAGGTACGCGTCGATGGCGGCCGCGGCGCTATGCCCGGCGACCATGGCCGTTCCCACCAGGTCAGGGCCGGAGACGGCATCGCCCCCGGCGAAGATGCCCGGCCGAGAGGTCAGGCCGGTCTCGGGATCGATCACGATCAGGCCGCCCGGACGGGTGTCCAGGCCCGTGATCGAGGTGGTGAAGGCCTCGTCGGGCTTGTACCCCAAGGCCAGAATCACGCTGTCGGCCGGCAGCCTGAACTGACTGCCTTCCACCGGCACCGGCCGCGGCCGGCCGCTGGAGTCGGGCTCTCCCAGCCGGCATTCCAGGCACTCGACCTCGGCCACGCGGCCGTCCTCGCCGGCGATGAAACGGACCGGCTGGGCCAGGTATTTGAACTGGGCCCCTTCCTCCTCGGCCAGCGCGCGATCGTGCCGGTTGCCTGGCATTTCGTCCTCGGTGCGGCGGTACAGGCAGGTGACGCGCTCGGCGCCCAGACGCAGGGCCGTGCGCATGCAGTCGGAGGCCGTGTCCCCTCCGCCGACCACAATGACCCGGCCGCCAGGACCGGACAAGATTCCTGATCCCGAACCAAGCGAGGCGGGATCGGATTTGGCGGCGTATAGGAATCCGCTGGCCTGGATGACACCAGGGAGATCGACGCCGGGAATGTTCATGACCGAGTCCCGCCATGTCCCTACGGCCAGATACACGGCATCAAATCCTTGCTCGAGCAGGTCATCCACGCTGAGGCTTTGGCCGATCTCGGTTTCGGTTTCAAATGAGACCCCGGCCTGAGTTAGCAGCGCCACGCGTTCCTGGACGATCTCGGCCGGGAGTTTGAAGTCGGGGATGCCGTAAGACAGCAAGCCTCCAGGGACGGGGTTCTTGTCGAACACCGTCACAGCATGGCCGGCGGCGCGCAGCCGGGCGGCGCAGGCCAGCCCGGAGGGTCCGGCGCCGACGATCGCCACCCGATGACCTGTGTCTTCTCCGACCGGCATCGGCCTCGAGCCGCCCCGCCGGGCGAAGTCTGCCACGAAGGCCTCCAGATAACCGGTGAAGACCGGCAAGCCGCGCTTGTTGCGCACACACGCTCCCTGGCACAAGTCGTCGTGAGGGCACACACGCCCGCAGATCTCGGGGAAGGAGCTGGTTTGAGCGTAGACCTCGGCGGCGCCAACGAAATCGCCGGCTTCGATCCTCCACAACGCCTCCGAGATGTCGTTGCCTGCCGGGCAAGCCTTCTGGCAAGGCGCAGGGTCGGGGCAATGAATGCACACGGCAGCAATGGCCATGGCTTCTTCTGGCGTAAAGGCAATCAGGGCAGGACCGAAATCGGCCACGCGTTCCGCAGCTGGCCGAGTTTGGGGGCTGGGCGGCACGGCCTTGAGACGTGCCTTGCGGTCGACCGGAGGCCGTTCAGCACTCATCGACACTTCTCCAGCGTGGCGTTGGGGAATACACCCTCAAATGGTAGGTCGGCATCACCGACCCCCAAAGCCTCAGTTGTCACGTGAACATGTGAAATTTGTCACAAACTGGCGCGGCCGGAGAACGACCTTGACCCTACCAGCGCTGATGGACCTGGTTCCGAATGTACTCGTCGTAGACCGACTGCACCCCAGCCATGGTCTCGTCGGACAAGGGCGGCAGGTCGGCGGCGCTCACGTTTTCCTCGACCTGGACGGCCCGTTTGGCTCCAGGAATGGCGCAGGTCACGGCCTCGAACATGAGGATCCAGCGCAGTGCAAGCTGGGTCATCGTCAGGTCGGGAGGGCACACAGCGCGCAGCGCCTCGACGGCCTGCAACCCGATATCGTAGTCCACCCCCGAAAATGTCTCCCCAACATCAAAAGATTCCCCATGCCGGTTGTACGCGCGATGGTCGTCGGCAGAAAATGACTCCCCGGACGCAAACTTGCCCGTCAGCATGCCCGAAGCCAGAGGGACCCGGGCCAGGACGCCCACATGTTTTGCCAAAGCGCGTGGGAAAAAGAGCTCCGCCGGCCGCAGGCGGAACATGTTGAAAATGATTTGCACCGTCTGGACATTGGGGTATTCGATGGCCTTGAGAGCCTCCTCGACCTTCTCGACGCTGACTCCGTAGTAGCGCAGTTTGCCGGCTTCCACGAGATCGTCCAGCACCCCGAAAACCTCAGGCATATAGTACACATCGGTAGGGGGACAGTGAAGCTGCAGCAGATCGAGGCAGTCCGTATCTAGGTTCTGGAGGCTTCGTTCGACGAAGGCCGTGAGGTTGCCGCGGTTATATCCGGAGGCCGTATGCGGATCCAAGCGCCTCCCGGCCTTGGTGGCCACATGGATCTCCTCGGGGCGTTCTTGACGTAGCCGAGCCACGAGCCGCTCGCTGCGGCCGTCGCCATACACGTCGGCCGTATCGAAGAAATTGACACCCAGGTCGACAGCGCGGTGGAGGGCGGCAAAGGAATTGTCATCGTCCACCGAGCCCCACGCTCCTCCGATGGCCCACGATCCAAAGCTCATTACCGACACTTTCCATCCCGTACGTCCGAGGTCGCGCAGTTGCATAGAGAGTCTCCCTATGGCTGGAATGAGCGTGCGCTCATGGCGCTCCATCATTGCACTTCGGCCGCCCGGTCCCAAGTGCCGACCGGCCTGTTGCGGATGCGACGTTTGTCGTCACGAGGGAAGATCGTCCACCGGGTTTCGGTTCTGGGGGGGAGGCATGATGGCGACGGGCAAGGTAGGGAGGAAATAAGAACCGGGCGCCTGAGGCGCCCGGTTTGAGCTGATGCTCTTGTTCAGACAGGCTGGGTTGTCCCGCCCGTGATTACTTCAACCCCGCCAGTGCCGCGTCCAGCCGGGAGTACAGAGATGTGATGACCTCAGACGGGGTCATGTCCTGGGACCTGTCTCGGGTTTGGGCCATCCAACCTGTGCCTGGCGGTCCTGCCGTCCCTACCGTACATTCAACGGGGACCCAACTTCTACCCGTTGGTAGGCGGTCGGGAAGGCCCGTTCAAAGGCCATCAAAGCCTCCGGCCCCGAGTCATGGGGGGACGGTGCCAGGACGGCCAGGTCGGTGGCCTGGAGCATGGCGATCTGCGGCGCCAGATCTTCCGCCGTCGCCTGGCCTTCATGCAGCCCGCCGATCAGGCCGACCACCGGCGTCTCGAACCATGCCCGGGCATGTGTCAACAACGAGGCCACGCCCATATGGCCACAACCGGTGATGAGCACAAGGCCCTTGCCGGTGACATTGACCACCAGGGCCTGCTCGCGCCCCTCGGGGATCGCAAGCCAGGCAGGGAACGGGTACACATAGGGCAGCGCCCCCGTGGTGGCGACTCCCGGCGCGATGACCATCGGCCGGTTGGCGACGATTGGCTGACTGCCGGGGTAGGTCATCGGCTCGGGGACGTAGACCGGCCGGTCTCCGAGAGCGGGCTGCGATGACCCGGCCGGGCTGAAGGTCCCGGCATCCGCCCATGCATGCCCGCCAATGTGATCCAAGTGGGTGTGAGAGACGACGAACATGTCGATGTCGTCCAGCTGCACGCCCAGCTTGAGCATGTTCTGTTCCAAAGGTGAGGTGGGCGAGGCGTCGGGGTTGTTGCCAAAGTCGAGCAGGATCGTGGCCGCATCGGTTCGAATGAGATATGACACGCCCAGGCCCGAGCTGAGCTCGTCGCCGGAGGCCGCACCCTCATACAGCGGCAAGACCTCCAGAGTGGAGGTCTCTCCCAGTTGAATAGGCTCCACCCGGTCGAGAGTTCTTCAGCTCCCCCTGCACATCGGCCACGGCCAACTGCCAGCGGACGAGCACCACGGCCGCAAATACCAACAGCCCCGCCAGGGGCACCAGAGTCACCCATCGTAAGAGTTTCATGGAGCACTCGCCTTCCTGAGAGCGATGATCATGTCGACGCCGGGGTCATTGTCTTTCGGCGCGAACCGACCTGCAAGTGCCGACCGACCTGGTTGGGAGGCGACATTTGTCGCACGGACGATAGCGGGCCCACGCTGGCCACATCCGGTTTGGATGCATCCAGTCGAGGGGTTGAGTCAATATCACACGCCTCGGCAGCCTCCGCGCGGTGGACAAAATAAGAACCGGGCGCCTGAGGCGCCCGGTTCGAGGTGATGCGCTTGTTTAGACAGACTGCGTTGTCCCGCCCCTGACTACTTCAACCCCTCCAGTGCCGCATCCAGCAGGGCGTTCGCGTACGGGATGTTGTGGACACCGTCACTCTTGTCTTCCAGAATGAACAGGTAGTTCCACAACGCAGCGGCCTGCGCTTCGGGATAGTCACCGACGACGACACCGCCGTCCTTGTCAAGCAAACCCTTGCCCTGAAGAGCCTTGGCGACCTGTGCCAGTTTGTCCTGGATCTCGGTTTGGGCGCCGTTGACGTCCAGGCTGGTGGCGTCGGCATGGCACGCCACGCAATTGGCCACGACGGGCATGAAGTGGTGATCCGCATCGGGACCGGCACCGCCCATGTGGCAGGTCACGCATGTGTCCGGAACCGTCTGGTAGTGCGGGCTAGGTTTCCCTTCAACGCCTGCCCCACCGACTCCGAGCAGCAGGGCGGCTTCTGGACCGTGGTGCCCGCCCCAATGCGTGCTGCTCACGCTGACCATGCCATCTACGGCCGCCGGAAATGCGGTGCGCTGCTGATGGCAGTTAGCGCAGAGATTACCCTTGCCGCCGTCGAAGGTCGCGCCTTCGATAGCGTAGAGCGCCACCGGATCGGCGGACTCAAGCGCCCAGTCGGTGCTCGTGTAGGTGGTGTGGATCTGATGGCATGCCCGGCAGTCGATCCGGGTCGGATTGACAGAGGCTGTCGTGACGGTTTCGGGATTGACGCCGGCCGCAATGCGATCAGAGAAGCCGGCACCAGAATGGCACGCCACGCAAGGCACGCGCCCGGCTGCAGTCGCAAACGCCGGCCCCGATCCATGCACGGATAGTGACCATGACATGTCCTTCCCGGAGATGTTGGCCGAGCTGTCGTGGCACTGCGTGCAGGCCAGATCGGAAGCCGCCGCGGCCGCCCCCGCGGGTCCGGCCGGACCTTGGGGTCCGACGGCGCCTTGAGGCCCAGCGGGCCCCGCCGGGCCGGCTGCCCCCGCGCACGAGGCCAGGGCGAGTGCCGCACCAACAAGGATCAGGCTCAGGATGATGTAACGTCTTTGCATAAAGCCACACTCCTCCTCTGGACTTGTTTGAACCTCACAGCCGGGTGCGTCGTGGTTGTGCCTTGATTGTCTAACCTTTGATGTCCCATCATAGTCAACGCGGGCCGCGTGCGCAACTGATAATTGTCAGACCAAATTCATGACGCCACTACCACCGGCCTGACACGCTTCCGAGTACTCAGAAAAGCCGTTCCTGCCTGCACCGCGCGTAACTACCGCTCCCGGCCCTTGGCCGAGGGAGTCGCGCCCGGAGCTCCACATACTTTACAGGAAACCGGCCCGCGGGCACAAGCCTCATGCGTGCAGGAACCACATCCCGTTCGGGCGGGTCCGGGGCTGTCAGGCAACTACCCCTCCGGGCAGGCCAAGCGCGGCCAGATCCTGGACTCACCTGCCGGACACATCTTCGACGTACTTCCGGGCGCCGCTGCACGCCTCCGGTATCTCAGCCGACACCGCCTCCCAGGTCTTCGGCAGCCCATGCTGATCGGCGGCCTTGAGGGCCAGAGACAGGCAGCCCGCGCCTCCGGCGTAGTTGGCCAGGGTCAGCCGCCACAGGTCCTCATAGCTCGACCCGCGCCCGGGGGATTCACCGGTGACATTCCACACCATGCGCCCGGTTAGTGAGCAATAGGCCCGAAGAGTCTGGGCCAGGATCGGAATGCCGGCGGCCGCCTTGTCCATGTCCACGCCCCCATCGCATTCGGCGCAGTCCGAGTCGACGTTGGAAATCAAGCTCCCCATCAGGAGACCACGCCGGTAGTCGCTCTGGCGGGCATAGCCCAGGTCACAGAACGAGGTCCCCAGGACGGCCGGGCCAAAGGTCCAGATTGGCTCCAGGTGGCCGAGAGGGCCAAGCCGCCGCAGTCTTGGGGCACGGCCCGGAGGCTAGTCAGCACGGCCACGGCGGTAGGCGCAAAATCACAATTCACGCGGGCATGGGGTTGACGCTCCATCGGCGCCCGGCGCACGCCGTCCTCCGGCGCTCAGTTCCAGTCTCCCTGTGGGGAACGCAAGGGTGTATCCTTGCTCCGCGTACCGGATTACTTCGAAGGACACCCAAGTCTCATAACTCCCAGCCTTTTCGCCAACAGGTCGGCACCCCGCACTCTGGCGGTCATCGACATCGGGTCAAACACCAGCCGGGTGACCGTTTTCCGTGTGGACGGCGGGTGCCACTACCAACCGCTCGCCAACTCGAGGGCCGCGCTCAAGCTTCTGAGGGGGTTGTCCTCGGCCAACGGGCGTGAAAGGCAGGCCACTGATTCGCTCCTGGCAGCCTTGAAGGATTTTGCCGTCGTCGCTCGGGGCGCCGGCGCCGAACGCATTGTGGCCCTGGCCACCTACAGCATGCGCGGTTATTCGAAGGCCCCGGAGTTGGTGGCCCGCATCGAGGCAGAGACCGGAATCGAAGTCCGGATCATCAATGGGCAGCGCGAGGCCGAACTTGGTTTTCTGGGAGCAATTCACAGCACCGACGTCGAAAACGGCATGCTGGTTGACCTGGGCGGGGGCAGCCTGGAAATTGCCCACTTCAAGCAACGCGCTCTTGTGGAAACATGGAGCCTGCCGCTCGGCTCCCTGTTGATGAGCGACCGATTCTAAAAGACGCCCCGCCCTCCAACTCTCAAATCGAGCGTCTGCAGGACCATGTTGCCAAGCTCATTCATGAAGCCGGGATCAGGCCGCTGAAACGGCATGAGCGGCTGGTGGGGACGGGTGGCACGGTGCGCAATCTGGCCAAGATGGACCGGTTGAAACACCGCTACCCCATCCCCCAGCTCCAGGGGTACGTGTTGTCGAGAAGGCGGGTGAAGTCTATGACCCGCCAATTGGCCGAGACCCCGCGTGAGCACCTCGGCGGCCTGCCGGGCATCAAAGCCGATCGCAAGGACTCCATCGTCGGCGGCGGCATCATCATTGCCACCGTGCTCCGGCTGCTGTCGGCCAAGCAGATTGTGGTTTCGGGCAAGGGCCTCCGCGAAGGCTTTGTCCTGTCGACCTGTATGGAGCGCCTGCCGAGCCCACGCGAGGTCCGGCAGGCGGCCATCGAGTCGCTCGCCAATCGCTTCAGCTCCTGGAACCGCCGCGCCGCTCAGCGCCGAACCGGATTGGTGCAAGCGCTTCAGACCACCCTCAATCCAGATACGGCAGAGGACATCAAGGAATGTCTGCTCTATGCAGCCTGGCTGGTGGACATCGGCCAGAGCATTGACTACTTCAATCGGTTCGAACACACCGCCTCGGTCCTGTTAGAATCGGATTTGGCCGGCTTCACCCACCGACGCCTGGCGCTGGTGGCGGCCATCATCAGCACCGCCCGGCGGCGCAAGTTCGACTGGCGGGTCTACCGGCCCCTGTTGTCAAGTCGTGACCAACCCGAGCTGGAGCGCGCCGGCTTGATTCTGGCGCTCGCAGACGAGGTCGAGAAGCGTCTGCCCCCCAAACACGGCATCCCGGTGGCCTACCACGAATTCGGTGCGTGCCCTGATCGGCATGGCGCTGCCGGTGCCCTACGGGGGACGTCTGTCCGCTCTGGCCGAGCAATTTCCGGAAGTCTTCGGCTGGGAGCTCAAGTTCGAGGAATGAGGGTGTCCTGATGGAATCGCTTCGAGAGAACACCTATCCGGGCAAGCTCTTCATCGTCGAGGGCATCGACGGATCGGGCAAGAGCACCCAGCTCGACCTGCTTTACAAGTGGCTTTTGAGCGAGGGCTGCCTGGTGGTGTTGACCGAGTGGAACTCATCGCCGATCGTCAAGAGCACCACTCGGCGCGGCAAGGTGCGCCGGATGCTGACGCCGGTGTCGTTCAGCTTGATCCATGCCGCCGATTTCGCCAGCCGGCTTTATATGCAGGTCATCCCGGCATTGCAGACCGGGGCGATTGTGGTGGCCGACCGCTACGTGTACACGGCCTTTGCGCGTGATGGCGTGCGGGGGCTCGACCGGGGGTGGCTGCGCAAGCTCTACAGCTTCGCGGTCCAGCCCACCATCGCCTTTTATTTCGATGTCCCCCTGGACGAGGCCATCGCCCGCATCCTCAAGGGCCGGCCGGCTCTGAAGTACTACGAGGCCGGGCTCGACCTCGGCCTGAGCCGCATTCCTTCAGAGTCGTTCCGTCTCTTCCAGGGTTTGATCAAGAACGAATATGACCATCTGGCTGAGGAGTACGGCATGGTGCGCGTGGACGCGACGCAATCCCTTGTCGCCCAGCAGCAGCTGGTTCGCCAGATCGTGAGGCCGTACCTCGACGGCGCCATCCGCATTGAGAAGACCGGCATTCAAACCGCCCTCAAGGAGCAAGGTTTGAGCGGACGCTACCTGGATGAGGTCCGCTTGCGTGAGAGGAGCGTCCAGTGAACGCCCCCCGTTTCTACGGCATCCGGCCGCCGGGGATGCAGACGGAGCCCTTCCCCGGGCGGTTGATTGTCATCGAGGGCACCGACGGTGTGGGCCGCTCGACGCAGATCGCCCTGCTGCGCGAATGGCTGGAGGACAAGGGCTACGCCGTGGTGCAGACCGGTTTCCGACGGTCCGACCTGGCCAGCCGGGGCATCCAGCGGGCCAAGCGCGGGCACACGCTTGACCCCCTCACACTCAACCTGTTCTACGCCACGGATTTTTGGGATCGCCTGGAGCGCCACATCATCCCGGCTTTAAGGGCCGGCATGGTGGCGCTTGTGGATCGCTACATCTACTCCCTCATCGCCCGCGCCGTCCTCAGGGGTGTGCCGCGGGACTGGATGGAGGATGTGTACGGCATGGCGCTCGTGCCCGATAAGATTTTCTATCTTGACATCGACGTCGAACAGCTGGTGCCACGGGTGATCGACACAACCGGATTGGACTATTGGGAGTCGGGGCAGGATTTTCTGCGCGGCAACAACTTGCATAACAACTACGTGGACTACCAGCGCGCCTTGTTAGCAGAATACCGAAGCATGGCAACCAGTTTTGGTTTTCAAGTCATTGACGGCAGCCAGCCGGTGGGCAAGGTGTTCGTGGCGCTCAAGGCCGGGATACAGGCGGTCATCGACAGCATGTTCCCGGCGGCCGCCCCCAACCTCCCGCCGAGTCCGCCGGAGCTGCCGACGAATGGCGCCTCGCCGACCCCTGAAGAAGTGACGGGCTAGCCCAACAACGGGTTGGTCTGGTGTGCCGGGAACAACGGACCGGCCTCAGCCGATGGCACGCAGAACCCGAGGCGGCAGCGACCAGATCAGCGTGGCCGTGCCGGCCCGGATGGTCTTTCCCAGCGACAGCCTGACCACACCCGCTTTCTTGAATTCGATCATGACCCGGGCGCCATCGCCTGTGAGCAGGAAGGAAGCCAGACCCTGGGTCTGAGGTTCGTGCCCCACGATCGCCACGACCTCCAGCCCGGCCTGCTCCTTCAGCACATTCAGCAGTCCCTTGGGATTGCGGTGGCCCTCCAGGGCTTCGCACGCTTTGGGTTCCGGCCAGCTGGCCGCCTGGTGGAGGATCACGGCTGTCTGCCAGGCGCGCGTCCATGGGCTGCTCAGGACCAGATCCACCTTGGACACGACCTTGGCCAGACCCTTGGCTTCCCGGGCCATCTTGGCCTCGCCCTCCGGTGTCAGTGGTCTGAGTGTGTCATCCGGCCACTGAAGCGGATCGCGCCCGAAAGCGATGGCATGGCGAACGATGAGCAGATCCAATTCAGGGCTCCTGTGCCGGCTCGGCGGGAATGGGTTCAGGCTTCGGCCGCGGCGGCCATACGACAGAGCCCCGTTTCGCCAGCCCTTTTTCCATGGCCTTCTGCAATCGAGACCAGGCTTTTCCTGTGACCGGCTGGAAAGTCTTTCGGTAGCGCTTCCTTTGTCTAGCGGCTGCCTGCCGGTAGCGTTCCGAAATCCGGCCCATCATGAACACCGTCTCGACCGGAATGCGCCTATGCCCGGGCTCGAGCAAACCTTAAATCTGAGCCACGGCGACATAGGCATCCTGGTGCTCACCGAGCAGATCCTGCAGCCTGGTGAGCACGGTCACATAGCCGGCCGCCGGCGCCGCATACAGGTCGCGAGCATTCTCGACGGCATAGCGCAGGCGCTTGAGGCGGATGCGCAGTC
Organism: uncultured Chloroflexia bacterium; assembly: GCA_963797485.1. GTDB lineage: Bacteria > Chloroflexota > Anaerolineae > Anaerolineales > E44-bin32 > CAWAND01. The sequence continues at coordinate 145,039 of CAWCPF010000004.1, read as the reverse complement.
GGTGATAAGCCTCAGGCGGCGAATCCGGCCCCAGGCCGTCTCCGGCAGCCACGGCGCTGGCGTGGCGTTCCAGAATCAGGGCCGGAAAAGCGGCCAGCGCCGGCGTGCGCGCCGCCGGTGAGCGCCGCGGCGGCCCCACACTCAGAGTCCGGACCAGCCGAGACACCAGGCGCGCATAACGCCGGGTGTCGAGTGCATGCAGCATGTCGTTCCGAGCCCGCCGGCGCTTCTCGAGCATGGCGGACATCACCAGCTCAAGCGAGCTGGCCTCCGGACCGCTGACCGCCTGCAGCCAGGTCCGCATACGGGCGAGCTGAATATCCAGGTCCCGGACCTGACCCAGCTTGCGTGCGATCCAGCGGAGTTCGCGTCGAGCCGAGCGCGCCCGGATGGGCAGCGCCGGTTCAAACAAGGACATGGCGGCGCGCATGCGACGAATGGCCACACGCATGTCGTGAAGGGCCTCGGCGTCCTCTCCAATGCGCGTCCCGGGCTCATTCTGGAGCACGCCCTGGAAGGCCCGTCGGAGAACGGCATACGCCAGTTGACCCATGCTCGGATCGGGATCCAGGGTAAGCGGGCCCAGGTAAGGGATCTGAAACGGGGCCAAATCCAGCGTCATCAGGCCGGCCTCGTACTTGGAGGCCACGCTGGGGGTCAGGCGGCAGGATCGTTTCAGGTCGTCAACGAAAGGACGCAGAGACTCGGCTGCCTCCGTCTTGACCTCGATCTCAACGCGGCGCAGCCGCATGGCTTCACCGCCCGATGGCGTCGCCACGCTGGTCTCATCCAGGACCACTTCCCCGACCGGCCGGCCGTCCATGAGCACCGTGTAGGCTTGACGGGAGGCCTTGAGGCTGAAGAGAGAGGCCGGCGGCTCCCGTCCAGACAGAGCGCGGACCCATTCCCCGGCCCATCCCCTGTGCCTGCAGAAGATCTTGAATGTCTCCGCTTGCCAGCGGAGATTCGATCTCTACCGGATGGTTGCTACCGTTGGCGTCCACGCTCAGCCCGCGCAGGCTTGCAACATGCTCGTTGTTCTGGCTGCGGATGCGAACCGCCAGGCCGGCGCGGTGAAAGCGCCAATCCGCGGTGTCCAGGTAGGTATCCCGGATTTCGCAGCCCGGCCCTGGTTCGAAGGCAACCACCGGGAAACCCTGAACCCCCGGACGTGGGATGGCCACCGGAGCTGGACCCGCGGGCGCGGCCACGTGTCTGGCCTCGAGCCAGCGAACGACCGGGCGAAGATCCAGGGCATCAAACTGCCACATCGATTGCTTGCTCGCAGTGAGTTCTTGTGCGGATGTTGACCGGGCGGTTACTCATGCCCGGACCCTCATTATAAGGTACACACACCCCTTCGACCTGGTTGGGAGCCGAAGAGAGCCATGGCCGACCGGCCACCCCAACTCGGCCCGTGCGCCCATTTTGGTTTGTGAGGGATTTCACAAGCAGGTTGGGACCGGCCCGGCCCGGGCCGCAATCTGGGGCTTAGGGGAGCTTCCCGAGTTCCTGGTTGAATTCCTTGAGCTGTTCCCGCTCGTTCTTGATCTTCTCGATGAGCGGATCGACCTGATCAGTGGCCTCCCGGGATGGAAGCGCCTGCAGGCGCACGACTTCCGTCATCCAGGCCGCCATGGCATTTCCGATCTCCCCGACCTGAGTTTCGACCCGGTCCAACAGCCCGGCAACGGCCTTCATTTGCTGGATGCGTTCATCAACAACGTCAAGGGCTTGCTGTTTCTGCTTGCGCGCTTTGGCATCGGTTGCCCCCTGAAGGGCAAGAACCGCCAGGGCATGCTGGCCGTCCAGGTCACCCTCGTGCTGTGCCACCTTGACGTAATTCTCCGGCCCGGTCATGCGCTGGCACAAGTCGTACAAGGCGTCCGTCAGCGCCTCGACTTCCGTGTTGACTCCCCCAAGCGCGGCCCTCAGCGGCCGGCGTGAGCCGTTGATGGCATTGAACAGGCGCACCTGGGAGCGCGTGATCTTGTCAAACTGGGTCTGAAATCGCTGCGACAGAGCCGCCGAGCGCTCCTGCATGCGGTAATTGACGCGCAGCACCGGATCATTGGCGTAGATCAGGAGCATTACCGCCCAGACCAGCAGGCCGATCGGGAAAAGCCACCAGGCAGCGCACAACCCGGCGACCGCCACCAGGCCCAGGGTGCCCAGCATCACGGGGTTGAGAAGAGCTTGAAGGTACGGTGAACGCATGATCCCGGCCTAGAAGAAGGTGGCGATGTCGGAGTAAATGGCGTTGATCGTGCTGGGATCGCTCTTGTATTCCTTGCCTCCGCTGGCAGTAGCGACCAAGGTGAGCACGTTTTCATCGGCGTCATCGCCGAACGCGATGGTGAAGAATTTGATGGCGTTGCCGCCCTCCTCCGCCGACCGACCGATGGCGGCGGTGACGTCATCCAGGGTGGCATAGGAGGCCGTGTCAAGCCCGTCGGTCAACACGACCACGGCGCGTATGTGGTTGGGGTCGCCATTGGCGGTCAGATCAGCATCCGCCGCCAACATGGCATCATACAGGGCGGTTTCACCGCCTTCGAATACCCCGGAGATGCGCCGCTTGAGGTCGTCGCGTTTTTCGCCCAGCGACGACAACGGAGACAGCGTGGTGACCGAGCCGTTGAACAGGTTGACTTGAATTCGGTCGCGGTCGTCCAGCAGGTCGATGAAATTTGCCAGGCTGGACCGGGCGGCCGAGATCTTGTCGCCCTCCATGCTGCCTGAGATGTCCATCACCACCACGACGTCCACCGGTTTCTTGGCCTGCCGCCACAGGTTGAGGATGCCCTCGATGACCTCGGCCTTGGGGATCTCGAGCACCGTCTTGGGCTCGGAAGGATCCACGCCGTGCTGGGCGTCCAGCGGGGCGGTCAATGGGATCGAAGCATCCGCCGGGCGGAACCCGTACTGCAGAGCCTTGAGCTGCTGCGGCTTGTCGAGCAGGAACTGCTTGAAGACCAGAGCCGCTTGGCGCTCCTGGTCGGTGACCCATGGCGCGTTGACGATGACGAAGGGATGGTTGGTCCAGAAGGTGCCTTCTTTGGGATAGATGGCCACCACCGGCACCTGTTGCACTTCACCGTTCAGCCGCTTGGTCTCCTGAGCCACAACCAGGTTTTCGTACATGACCGCCGCGCTCAGATACGACGGACCGTTGGTGAACATGCGCTCGGCGAAGAAGCCGGTGCTGGTGCCGTAGTGGATGATGCTCTTCTGCACATCGGCCACAAACGCCGCGGTGGCCGGATCATTGACATCATCCAACGTCAGGCCGCGCTGCTTCTGCGCCCCGGCATAGACCTGGGCGATGATGGAGACCACACCGCTGTTGCTGAAGTCGGGGTGGGTGTGACCGAACTTGAAGCTCCCCCACTCCGGGTAACCGTAAGACGACCATCCTTCCGTCGAAGTCGCCAGCCGGGCAATATCGGCCCAGCCGATCGGGGTGTCCGGCCAGCCGAGGGCCTCGGCCATGGGCTTCCACATAGCGATCACCACTGGACTCAACACCAGGTCGTCCGGCGTCCCCACCACCAGATCATCGGCATGGGTCTTGTGCCATTCGGCGTTGGCGACCGGGATGTACACCGAAGAGGCCGGACTCCACACTGTGGGCTGGATGGTGCCGTCGATGATGCCGCGGACCGACTCGATCGAGCCCATGGCAGTGGCTTCGATCTCAATCGTGTCCCCATCCGGTGTCTCGTGATTCTCCCTGTTGAATTGATCGACCAGTGGGATGAGCCATTCTTGTTTTTCGGATCCGTACACGATACTGACGGTGACCTTGGGACGGGTGAGATTCTGGACCACGCCGCAGCTCGTCAGCACCCAGGAGACACACGCCAGGATCGACAAAGCATTCACCAGACCGCGTTTCATGACCGACCTCCTGTCAGCGCGCAACGTTCCGCGACCAGAAATCCAACAGCGTGTTCAACACGTCCCCCGGCGGTGCCGTCAAAATCACGGACGGTATCCGGGCCTCTACCCCCATAGTGGCAAACTGGGAGAAGGGACTCCCGGGCTCGTCCAGGGCCACGGCCGGGTTCACCGGCCGATAGCCGTACTTGAGCATGGCCGTCCGTTGGGCGTCTTCGCCGGAAAGGTAATCCAACAAGACCTGCGCCGCCTGCGCCTTTTCGGGGGTCACCCAGTCCGCGGATAGCACGCAAAACGGGTGGTCGCTGATGAGAGTCGTCGGCGGGTAGTAAACCCGAAGTTCGCCGTAGCGCCCGATGGCGTTGGCGGCGTTTTCGATGGCCACCGCCTCGTACACCAGGACCATGTCGTAGCGGCTCGGACCGAAGGCAACCATGTCCTTCATGTAGGTACCGGTGCTGTCGCCGAACTCAGAGATCGTCCCCTCCAGATCGAGGAACCATTTTTGGTACCCAGGATTGCCGAGGATGTCGGCGGAGGTCAGTCCCGAGGTCTTGTTGAAGTAGTCATAGGACATCAGCAGGATGGCCTGGAAGCCGCTGTTTGACTTGAGCGGATTGGTGTGGCCGAGCTTGATGTAGCCCCACTCCGGATGGCCGTACAGCACCCAGCCCTGGGGATCGATAGCGGCATCGTGGAGCAGATGCCACAGGTTTCCCGAGGGGGCCTCGCCCCACAGCACGTCGGCGCGCTCGCGCCACGAGACCAGCACAAGCGGGGTGTGCAGCATCGGCCGGCAGTTCACGGCATCGGCCGGATTCACGATCGGGCGCCCGAAAACGTTGGGGGACTGATCCTGGAGGATCGAGATCTGGAGCGAGCTGGCCGGGCTGATGATGTCCGGCTGCTCCGACTGGCCCAGGACCGACAGCAGGATTTCACGCGAGCCATTCATCGCCAGCCGGACGTGAATGGGCCGGCCATTGACGCTGGCCCCTGAGGCTTCGAACTCGGGGATGACCTCCTTCAGCCAGTCTTCTTTTTCGGTCGAGTAAAGCAGGTAGATTTCGATCGGCTGCGGCGGGGGTATGACCAGCTCTCGCAGCGGAGCATAGGCCAGTGATCGGAATGCCGGGAATAAAAGCGCCGCCACGAACACTGCCAGCGTTGCGAGAGCATACAGGATCGACAGCGCCCAGTTCAGGCGGGGCATCGTGCTACTCCAAAAACGTTTGGCGCGCTTCGGCTCACAGAGAGGCTGGCGGAGAAGATACGGCTCGGTCGGGGATGGTTATAACCCGCACAGGGTCTAGGCGCAAGCTGTCCGGCGAACTCCAGCAGACAACTGAGCCACGGAGACAGACTAGATTGAAGCGATCGGTCAGCGGCGGAGGCGTTTGGGGCCCCAGAGGGCGATCACGACCAAGGCGACCATAATCAAGGACGCAGACTCCGGAGCGCTGAAACCCGAAGAGCGACGCACGCGGCTGGCGAACACATGAGCGGAATAGGGCTCCAGGCAGGAGGAGAGGATCGCCGGCCGCAGACTGCCTGCCTCGTTGTTGTGCAGCCCGCTGAACGGGTTCGACGGCACCACCTTTCCGATGAGGAAGTCGGCGACCCGAAGATTTCAGGCCGGGCCGGCCCTGTCGAAGAGCCGTCACGAGCAGAGCGATCCCCGACAGGGCAAAACCGCCCAAGATGAATAACCCGATGGCCCAACCGGAGCCGGTGATGTCGGATACAAAGCGGATGGCGGGATCCTGGAACAAGGCCCTGAGCCCCAGAAGACGAGATAAGAGGGACTGAAGGTCAGGGCAAAGAACACCCCGGCTTCTCTCACTCTGATGGCTAGGGCATCATGGCGGTCGCCGCGTAGCCCCGCAGCGCTCAGGTGTCGGAGTGCGCGGGATTCGATGCACCAACGCTGCTGGCCGGGGTGTGCGCCTCATTCGTCGAAGAGGCGCGGCGCCAGCAGCCAGACCAGTGCCGCAGCATAGATGAATTCATCCGCCAAAATCTCGAGAGTGTGCGGGAAGCGCACATAGACCGGGAGCCACGCGGCGATGAGCAGGATGTTGAAGCCCACCAGCATGAACAGCGACAACCCCAGTCGCCACCACAGACTGCGACGGCCGCCGCGCCACAGCGCCAGGATCGGAAGACAAGCGATGAGGAAGAGCAGGCTGCGGGTAAACAGGATGGGCAGCAGCTGCCCCAGCGTCGGGGCGGCCAGACCGTACATGTTCTGCTGGTAGTATGTCCCCGTGAATGGCTGCACCATCAGGCCGAACACGAAGTAGATCGGCATGAAGACCACAGCCGCCACCGCCATCCGCCAGGCCCAGTCGGCCGCGGAACGCCGACCCAGATACCCTCGCACCGCGGCGAGGGCGCCTTCCCCTGCCGGACGAGGAGGGAACAACGCCGCGGCCGCCCCGCCCGCAAACAGGGCCGCCACGCCACCCGAGATGATCGCAAAGGCGCGCGACGACGCATAGTTGGAGATGATTGAAGCCTCGAGCTGGGTGTTCACGGTGTAGGCGATCCAGATCAGAAAGGCCAGGCTCAGACCAGCGCACCACGAATCCTCCCGCCATCCTCTCGGAAAGGATCGCCAGCGCGGCGATGTACAGCGGTGTGGTGAAGAGCATGCCGCGGACGACGAGCGCCATGTCGGCACCCGGCGGAGCCGTCGGCGCCGTCAGGTGCAGAACGGTGACAAGCATGCCGCCGAGAATGACGCCGACTTCATAGATCAGTCCCCCCACAACGAGTTTGCCAAGCGTGATGAGTACGGTTCGAGCGGACATGCCGTTAAGCCTCTCCTTGGATGATGGCGCGCGCCGGGCCATATAGACCTGTCGGCTACCGCGGTGGGAAACCACCCACATTGATCTGCGGCCAGTCTCGACCGGCTGCAGCTTGGTGGCTCACGAGCGCGCCTGATCCGCGGCGCGCCTGCCTATATTCTGGGGAGGCGACCCGGCTAGTCAACTCACAGCTGTCACCTGTCTCGGGTGAACCCTGTCCCGCCCGAATGGAGGGGGCAGGGAAGTAATTCGGTGGATTGTGAGGGATTGCACAATCCGCTCATCCGCCGATTTGAGCCCCGCATGGTTCCATCTCGGCCGACGGCCAGAATCCGCCCACGAAGGCGGCTCTCCCCGGGCTGGAGCGGTTTGCGTGTTCGGCGTTCAATCGAACCCGAGTGCAAGCTGGCGGAAATGAATGCTAGCTGAAGCTGCTCAGGGCTTCAGGCTGAGCCCCGGACTTCTGCGTAACCCATTCAGGTCTGACCTGATCCACGCCGGCCGGCACCTTGGGGATGGCCGCCCCAACGGCGAACTCGCCCTCCGGCTGCCCTCGCGCGGGTCTCCCGCCCTCCGCAGCCTAACGGGTCAATCTCCTGTCGTATAGGATGTAACCTCTGGCACACAAACCGCATCCAATCAGCATCGAGCCAGCTGGACCGGCCACCGGCCGGCGCGGGGAGCTGACGGATTCAGGAGGAGCATCGTAATGGAAATGATGATTGACTTCCCGGGGGGCGCCAGAGTGGATGCGCATTTCGGCCCTTACAGCGTGGCGACCGATCAGCCGCCCCAGGGCGGCGGGCAGGGCTCGGCGCCCACGCCTTTCGCCACCTTTCTGGCTTCCATTGGTACATGCGCCGGGATTTACGTCCTGGGCTTTTGCCGTCAACGCGGCATCCCCACTGACGGTATCCAGCTGTCTCAGCGGATGGAGACCGATCTGTACACCGGGCTGGTCAAGAAAGTGATGCTCGAAATCCATCTGCCGCCGGACTTCCCGGATCGATACACATCGGCCGTCATCCGCTCAGCTGAACAGTGTGCCGTCAAGAAGCACTTCGAACAGCCCCCGGAAGTCTTCGTCTCAGCCTCGAATTAACCCGTCAGGCTCGTCCGCGTGCCGCCTGGGCCTCCGACGGGTTTTGGGCGTCGGCGTCGGGCCCATGGGGTAGACGCACGCCGCATGCCTCCGCCGGCGTCAGGCGTGATTTACGAGATCGGCCAGCAGCACGGACAGCCGGTTCAGGCTTTCGCCAGCGGCTGGCCCTAGCGGTCTTCGCCATGTAAGGCGAAGACCTGGCCGTCGGACCCGCGCTGGACAAATCGCCGGGCACTACCCGGCCGGACCTCCATGCTCTGCGGCAGTGAGGCTGATGCTGGGGCTCCGCCAAAGAGGGCTGAGCTCAGGGTCGGTGTACGCCTGAACCCAGTCCGAGACGGCCTTGAGCGGGCCGGCATCCAGGCGGGAAGGGCTGGCCAGTGCGGAGAAAGTCTGACTCTGTGCGTCAGCGGCCATGGACGCCAAGCAGCCAAAACGCTAGTCAGCATATGAGCAAAATGCGCCCTTCTTGGGGCGCGGGTTAGGAGGGAGCTTCAGTATGAGGCGCGGGGGACGACCTACAGGACCACCCGGGGATACAAGCGCGCGCCGATGAGGACCAGGACGGTGGTGGTCATCAGCAGCACGGCCAGGTCCACTCCGAGCCCGTACACACTCGAGCCACCGGCGAGCATGAGCGCGCGCAGTCCGTCGACTTCGTACGTGAGCGGGTTGAGGCGGGCGATGATTTGCAGCCAGGCCGGCATCATGGCCACAGGATAGATGGCGTTGCTGGCGAAGAACAGCGGCATGGTAAGCACCTGCCCGATGCCCATGAAACGCTCGCGGGTCTTCACCAGGCAAGCGATGATCAGCGAGAAGGTCGAGAACAGGGCTGCCCCGATCAGGGCCAGCAGGAAGACTCCCAGCACCGCCAGCGGGTTCCAATTGATGTGCACACCCATGACCAGCGCCAAGCCGAAGATGATCACCGCCTGAGCCAGACTGCGGACACCGGCCGAAACGGCTTTTCCAAGCACAAGGGCGGCGCGAGGCGTCGGCGTGGCCAAGAATTTATGCACGATGCCGAGGTCTCGCTCCCAGATGATGGCGATGCCGTAAAAGATTGAGATGAATAAGACGCTTTGCGCCAGAATGCCGGGGGCCATGAAATCGATGTAGGCCAGTCCGCCGGTGGGGATGACGCGCAAGCGTGTGAAGACCTGGCCGAAGATCAGGAGCCAAAGGGCGGGCTGCACGGCGCGGGTCAGCAATTCGGTCGGATCGTGGCGCAGCTTGCGAGCCTCGATTTCGGCAATCACAGCCGTCTTGCGGACAAAGCCAGTCAGCGCCCGCCAGGCCGATTCGGCCTGGATGGACTCAGCCGAGACGGTGAGCGGTGCGCCTCGCTCGGAAAGTGTCACGATAGGTGCCTCCCGTATCCAAAGAACCACCGGTGAAGTGCAGGAAGACATCGTCCAGGGTCGCGCGACCGCCATTGACCTGGCGTTTGAGGTCCGCCGGCGACCCAATGGCCGCCACGCGCCCCAGGTGCATGATGGCCACCTGGTCGCAGACATGCTCGGCCTCCTCCATGAGGTGGGTTGTGAGCAGGATGGTCGTGCCGGCCCCCGTTCGGAGTTCGGCCAGATGGTCCCATACCATCTTGCGCCCTGAGGGATCCAGGCCCGTGGTAGGCTCATCCAAGAAGAGCACTTTGGGCCGGTGGAGCAGAGATTGGGCCACCTCCAGGCGCCGGATCATGCCGCCTGAGTATTCGCGCACTAACCGATGGCCGGTTTCACCCAGCCCCATGAACTCGAGGCTGCGATTGATTCGGTCGTCCCGCTCCCGCCTGGGCACGTCATACAGCTTGGCGAAGATGAGCAGGTTTTCGTAACCGCTCAGCGTGCCGTCGGCCGACAACATTTGGGGCACATAGCCGATGATCTGCCGCACCTGGCGCGACTGGCGCCGAATATCAAACCCACCGATCACCGCCGTGCCGGAGGTCGGCGGGAGCAGCGTGGTCAGCATCTTGAGGGTCGTGGTCTTACCCGCCCCGTTCGGGCCTAACAGCCCGAATACCGAGCCCTCCGGGATCTTCAAATTCAGATCATCGACCGCCAGCGTGTCCCGGAACCGGCGCGTCAGGGATTGCGTTTCCAAGATGCTCGGCATGTCACCCAGCCTCGGTCGTCTCTGGCCCGGGCGAGAAGGCGGGACGCAGGGATTCAAACGTCTCAATCAGCCGCGTTCGCTGCGGGGCGGTCATGGCGCCCAGCATGTGAGCCAACGTATCCATGGTCCCCTGGCGAGCCAGGTCAAGGCGCCTTCTCCCGCCGGGGGTCAGTTCAAGAGCCAGCCGGCGCCGGTCGACCGAGGACTCTCCACGCGTGACCTGGCGGCGCTCGACCAGCCCGTCTACCAACCTCGACGCCGACGGCGGCGTGAGCCCAAGAAAGGCGGCCACGTCTGCCAGAGGCGCCCCCGGATGATGTTCAATGTACAGCAGGGCGCGAAACTGCGGGATGCTCAGTTCGGCCCCCCGCCGGCTCCGCATTTCGACCCGGATGGCGCGCATGATGAGCGGGACGACGTCCAAAACTTCGCGCGCGCAATCACGAGCTGTGGCCATGCGTTAGTTAACCCTTTCAATGATTAGGTGATGCAATTATCTTTCGGTCGGCAGGATCAGTCAAGGGCATGCATGAGACCGGGCCGGGTGTGATACCATGGCTGACACTGCCTTTCGACCGAAGCAGCGGGTCCGACCCCCAGCCAGTATCGCCAGAGAGCCCAGCCTCGCGTGAACCTTCCGTCATTAACTGGCCTGAACTCGCGGATCAGCCAAATCTTCCAAACCACCTATGTATTCGAGGCGGCGGCGCTTGCCGCGCTGGTCCTGCTCGGATGGAAGCTTGGGGGAGACTTCGGGATCTCCATCGACGAACCCGAGCCACTCTGGCTACGGCCGACAGAGCCTCGAGATATACCAGGGTCTGCGGGCGCCCGACGAGACAACTGTCGACCCCCTTCAGCCGGCCCTTTCTATTCGTCTGTTTTTACTACGCTGGGGATGGATTCAACACCCTCATCCCTCCTCGGACGGCTGAGCGATGGCCAGCATTTTGTGTACTATCTGCCGTTCGTCATGGCATCAGCTTTCGTCTGGTTGTTGTCCCGGCGGTACCTCCACAAGCGATCTGCCTGGCTTGTGGCGGCAGTATTTTTCATGCAGCCTGTTCTCTTCGGACATGCCTTCATCAACCCTAAAGACGTCCCCTTCTTGGCCTTCTTCATCGCCGGCCTGGCCCTGGGGCTTTACGCACTGCCCCCCGCGAAGACCCTCGAGCGGCTGGACCCGCCACCCCATCCGGACCCATCTGAGACGCGGCCATCGATCCCCAGGTGGCTCCTGGCGTGGACCGCCACCGGAATCCTTCTGTTGGGCGTCGCCTGGCTCTGGAGGGGATTGTTTCCGGCGGCACAAGCCGTCCTAGCCGCCGCTTACGACGGCCAAGCCCCGACCCTGATGCAGCGCGCCTTCGACCTGATCGCCACCGACGCCTGGAAGACGCCGCTGCCGCTTTATGCGGCCAAGCTCTCACTGGCTCTGAGACTGGCGCGCTACACGCTGAGCCTGATAATCGCCTTTGGCGTCCTCCTGCCTTGGGGTTTGCGGCGGTACCCTGGCCGGACACTCCCCACCAACCGTGTGGGGAACTTCTTCATCACCGCAGCCGCAGGGATGATGATTGGCCTAGACACCTCCATCCGAGCGATCGCCCCCATCGCCCTTCTGCCTCTGGCATTCCTTTTCCTGCTCACTTTTAGGAGGCGGAGCTGGCCCTACCTGGGGATTCTATTCGGCACCGCCGCCGTCGCTTGTTATGCCAGTTGGCCCTTCTTATGGCTCGACCCGATCGGCCGCTTCATTCAGTCGGTCGAAACCCTTAGCCAGTTTCCGTGGGTCGGCCACATCCTGTTCAATGGCCAGCTTCTCTCCCAGGGACAACAGCCCTGGTTCTACATTCCCGAATTGATCCTGCTTCAGCTCACTCTTCCGGTTCTCGCCTTGACGGCTCTCGGTGCATGGATATGGCTCAGAAAGTTGAGCATCGGCCCCCAGATCGAGATTGGGGCTCTCCTGGCCGTCTCGGCCCTGCCCGTCGCCGCCAGCATGCAGCCAGGGACCATCGTCTACAACAACTTCCGGCAGCTTCTTTTCACCCTGCCGGTCCTGTTTCTGATTGCCGGCCTGGGCTTTGACTGGTTGTCAAACCGCCTTCAGGATAAGCGGCTCACGCTGGTGGCGGCGCTGTTGACCCTGGCACCGGGGTTCATCGGGATCATCCGCCTGCATCCGTATGAGTACATCGTACTACAACGCCCTGGCTGGCCCACCGGCGGCGGTCACTGCCCGTTTTGAAACCGATTACTGGTGCACCTCGTATCGAGAGGCCATGACCTGGGTCAATCAGCACGCTCCGGCCGATGCCAGCGTGGCCTACGGCCCGGACGGTCTAGTTGACCAGGTGCGGCCGTTCGCACGACCCGATTTGGATTTCGTTTTCGTCGCCGGGTTGGATGCAGACCATCCCCCCAACTACGCGGTCCTGTGCAACGGGAGAAACACGGCTGGCAGCTATTTTGAGAACTCGACCCCGGTTGCGGAAATCACGCAAGGCGGCTACCTGCTGGCGGTCGTCAAACAGGTGTCCAGCCCGCCGTAACTCGGCTGAAAGCGAAAGAACAACCATGGATCGAGTGAACACGAAACAGACTTTGAGCTTAGCTGCGCTGCGCGCCCAGGGGAGCTGGCCGCTTGTCGTCCTGGCCCTGTTTGCAGCCATAGCGTATGGGTTGATCGTCGGCGGGGACTACGGGATTTCGCTGGACGAGCCCCCACAAACGACCTACGCCCGCCAGACTCTGGAGATCTATCAAGGCACTAGAGCCATAGACAACACCTTAGAAGACCCTCTTCAACATGGGCCGTTCTTCTCACTGACTGCATACGTCGCCGGAAGCTGGGTGGGACGGACCCTGCCGGGGTGGACCTTCCGCGATGGCATGCACTTCATTTACTACCTGTCCTTCGTGATGGCAACGTTCTTCATAGGGGTCCTCGCACGGCGCTACGTCTCACGAGCAGCTGCCTGGCTGACGGCCGGGTTGTTCTTCGCCCAGCCGCTGCTCCTCGGGCATGCGTTCATCAATCCCAAGGACATACCCTTCATGGCCTTCTTCTTTGGCGGTCTGACCTTGGGAATCTTGGCTCTTCCAAATGCCACACGGCAATCCAGCGCGGCTGCGGATGGTGCCAATCCGGACGACGAACAGCTCGGCAAGACTGGGACCGCACATCGGGCAGCACGCCCACTTCTTCAAGCGTTGTCATCTCGGCCGCTCATTGCCGGCAGCCTGGTTGCCGCGGCTGTGCTGGCGATTCTTTGGTTTTGGAGAGAGCTCCTGCCTCTTCTGCTCGGAATACTAGCGCAAGCCTATCAGGGTCACGCACCTGCTCCCATCCAGGCTGCGTTTAGCCTGATTGCCACCGACGCTTACAAGACGCCTTTGGATTTGTATCAGCTGAAGCTGATACGGGCCTTCGGCCAATTTAGACTGGGCGTGAGCGCGTTGTTCATCGCTGCCATGATCCTCGCTTGGGGAATCCGCTTGCGGCACATTTTGGCCGCGGCAGCGTCTCGCAGACGGGGTTACCTACTGGTTGCCGGCGCCGGCGTGATGATCGGTCTGGCGACATCCATACGAGCCCTGGCCCCATGGGCCGCTGTGCCCCTCGTCGCTCTCTATCTCCTGCATCTGAGATCCCGCCGGCAGGCAGCCGCCTGGATCCTCATCTTGGCGGTCACGTCAGTCGGCGCATGCATCGCCACATCACCTTTCTTCTGGTCCGACACCGTGACGCGTTACCTCCAATCCGTGCTCACGTTGAGCAGTTTCCCTTGGACCGGGTACGTCCTTTTCAATGGTCATTTGCTCGAACAACTCAGCGTCCGTGGTACTTTGTCCCTGAGTTGATGCTCATTCAATTCACCCTGCCTGTCTTGGGACTTGGGAGCCTGGGCTTGATAGTCCTCCTCCGGGGGCGAGTCAATCCGGTTCTCAGCCGAGAGGTCGGAATAGTCTTGGCCAGCCTATGCTTACCCGTTGTTGTCAGCTTCCTGCCCAGGACGATCGTCTACAACAATTTCCGCCAGTTCTTGTTCGTGGTGCCGGGGTTCTTTGTGATTGTCGCTCTCGGATTTGAAGAATTCTCTCTCCCTTGTTCGGAGGCAGGGTTGGAAGCTCGCCCTGGGGCTTGTCGCCTTGCTTCCCGGCATCCTGGGCATTGCCCGCTTGCATCCGTACGAGTATATGTATTACAACGCGCTCGCCGGTCCGACGGCGAGTGTGTATCAGAGCTTCGAATCGGATTATTGGTGTACGTCCTACCGGGTAGCCATCGAATGGCTCGACGAACATGCCGAAGACAATCCCACGGTGGAAGTCGGAAGCAAGGGCGGGCGGGCGATGGTGGCCCCTTACGCTCGCCCCGATATGCGTTTGATCAGCCTGAAAGAGGAGGGGAACGTTGAGCCCGATTGGGCGGTCTTGTGTGATGGCAAGGGGGGGATGGCGAATTTGCTTCCGGATGCGGCCACAGTCTTCACCGTCGAGCGAGACGGCGTGATACTCAGCCAGGTAAAGAAGGTGGAACCCTCCCCGTGAAGTGCTCCTGGCCCACCACCGAGGCGTCGCCAAGCGCGGACCGGGGTTGTTTACTTGTGATTACCTTCACAAATCGGGGCGATCGTCGTCGCTCAGGGAGCCCCAAGTTTGAGCGGATCATAGCCCGACTCTGGCAGGTCTTCGAGCGCAGGCGGCAGGTGCCCCGACACCTGGGTCCCGTGGAGGCTGAAAATCCTGAGATGGGTGAGCGCGTTCCACTCCCCCGGCACCTCGCCCACAATCGGGTTGTTGTCAAGCATTAGACCCTGGAGCTGGGTCAGGCGGCCAAATGAAGCCGGTAGGGGGCCGCTCAGTTGGTTGCTCTCCAGGCGCAGCTCCAGCAGGCCAGCCATGCCGCCCCAGCTCTCGGGCAGGGGACCGGAAAGCAGATTCTTGCCCAAGTCGATCTGCTGAAGCTCGGTCAGGCCCCCAAGCTCGGCCGGCAGCTCTCCGGTGAGCCGGTTGTCATGCAGCACAAGCTGCCTCAGATGCCGGTCGTTCGACAACTCAGGCGGGATCGGGCCCTCGAGGTGGTTGAAGTAACCGGAAATTGTCCGCAATTCAGGCAGGTCGCCCAGGGCCGCAGGGAGTGTCCCGCTGAGTTCGTTATAGTTGAGGGAGATGGCGGTTACATGACCAGAGTCGCACACGACGCCGTGCCAGTCGCACGGCTGGTCCGTCTGCAGCCAGCCGCGCCGGTCCTTCCACTGCGGCCCGCCCGTGCTGTCGTAAAACGTGCGCAAGGCGGCGCACTCGCTGGCCGGGATCTGGCGCTGGCGATCACAGGCATCCGTTGACGGCTGGCAAGACACCACAAGTCCGGCGCCCAGGGCCATCGCGCAAGCCAACTTCAAATTCATGCAAGCCTCCCTCCCCTTCCCCGGAGGGCCACCATTCTAAGCCCGTCCGACCTTGTGCCGCGCCAGCTCCTCGCCTCCCTTGACGCGGCCCCCAAAAACGTGCTACTGTCTTCCGAAACCTAGCCCATGAAACCAACAAGCGCAGCCTCTCGCCGCTATTACGCGCAGCAACATGGCCGCCGGTCGGCGGCCGGGACCCGGATTCGGGAGGCCCGCTTGTAAGCCTGAGCCAGCACCACGTTTGATCGACACCGCGAGGCCACGGAAGTCAACCGAATCCGTGGCCTTTTTAATTCGTCCCGGGGAGGCTGAAGCATGCAATTCTCACACGATCAGAACAAGATCTGGGCCACCCTGATGGCCCGCCAGCGCGAGACCGTCGGAGGCCCACGCCAGCCGGTTGTACCTGCGCGGGGCCGAAATCCTGGACCTGCCGGCCGATTGCATTCCGTCGCTGGCGGCGCTCAATGCCAGGATCACGCCGCGCACCGGTTGGCAGGTTGTGCGCACGCCCGTCCGCTACTCGGACGCCGTTCCCTGGTACACGCAGTTTGCGCGCCGGCGCTTCATGGTGACCGACTACATGCGTGGCTGGGATGAGTTGGAGTTCACCCCCGAGCCGGATATGTTTCACGACATCTTTGGCCATCTGCCGTTCATGGTGCTGCCGGAATACACGTCCCTACAGGAGATGTTCGCGCCGGCCTTCATCGGCGCCAATGACCGCCAGCGGGAGGACATCAAGCGGCTGGCCTGGTACAGCACCGAGTTCGGATTGATCCGGGAAGAGGCTGAGTTGAAGATCTTCGGCGCCGGTTTGATGTCATCCAGCGGCGAGATTGAGAATGTCCTCCAGGGCCACGTGGAAATTCAGCCCTTTACCATCGAGAACGTCATCGGACACGAGAAGGCCGTATGGAGTTACAACGACGTCCTTTTCTGTTTCGAACTCGCTGGATGCGCTCAAGCTGGAGTTGAGGCGCTACTTCGACCCCTTGACGCGCACCGGCGAATGGGCGGCCTAACCGCCTGCTGCCCGGCCGTCACCCGCCCAACACGATCCACACTCCGCCAAGAGCACCAGCACCCAGAAGTCGCCCTAGGTCACGGCGATCCCGGTTCGAAACTCGTCAGCTCGATGTGGTTAGTGACGCCGCCGCAGGCATTAGTCTCGGTCATGAGTGTCTTTCCGGACACGGCTCGAGTTTCTGGCCCGCCTAAGTAGTCTTTGTATGATAATCCTTCAACCCGGATCACCCCCATCGGATCCTTGACGCGCGGCTGTGTCCTCCGCGCATTGAAACCCATGCCCTGACCAAGTTCTACGGCCACATCCTGGCCGTCGACGATCTTTCGATGCGCGTCGAGGCCGGCGAAATCTACGGCTTCCTCGGCCTGAACGGCGCCGGCAAGACCACCACCATCCGCATGCTGCTGGGGATGATTGCGCCCACTTCGGGGCAGGCGGTCGTTCTGGGTCAGCCGATCGTCGGCGCCGACGGACCGTGGGGGCAGGTGGGCTATCTGGTCGAAAACCCGGCCGCCTATCGCGAGCTGACCGTGCGCGAAAACCTCGACGCTGCCCGGCGGCTGCGCCCGGGCGTCGGGCCCGAAGCCGTCGGGCGCGCCATCGAGCACTTTGGCCTGGCAGCCTATGCCAATCGGCGCGCCGGCCAACTGTCCCACGGTAACCTGCAGCGACTGGGGCTGGCGCGGGCGATGCTGCACGAACCGCGTGTGCTGGTCCTCGACGAACCAGCCAATGGACTTGACCCGGCCGGCATCGTCGAGGTGCGCCAGCTTCTGCTTGAGTTGGCGCACGGCCAGGGGGTGACCGTATTCATGTCCAGCCATATCCTGGCCGAGGTGGCCCGGCTGGCCGACCGGGTCGGCATCATACATGGCGGGCGATTGCTGCAAGAACTGGACGCCGCCCAACTTGAGCACAATCGCCGGCGGCGGTTGGTCGTTCGGACGGCGGATGGAGGGCTGGCCCGAACCATCCTCAAGCGCGCCGGCTATGGCCAAGCCGACGGTGATAGGACTTCGACGGTCCTGACGGATGAAGCCGCCCTGGACAACCCCGGGCAGGTGGCGGTTTGCTTGGTCGAGGCCAACCAGCCGCCCACTCACCTGGCGATCGAGGAGGAGGATCTGGAGGCATACTTCCTCAGGCTGATTTCCAATCCAGAATTGAGCTCCCCATGAGCGTGCTGAGCCAGGCCATTTGGGTTGAACTTTTGAAGGTCCGCCGTTCGAGGATGGTGTGGCTGACGGCCTTGGGTTTCACGCTGGCACCCGCGGCCAGCGGCTTCTTCATGGTCATCCTCAAGAACCCCGCCTGGGCCATGCAGACAGGCTTGATCAGCACCAAGGCGCGACTGCTGGCGGGGACAGCCGATTGGCCGAGCTACCTGGGGCTGCTGGAGCAGGCCATCGCCGCCGGGGGCATGGTGATCTTCGGGTTGATTGCCGCCTGGACGATGGGCCGCGAGTACAGCGACCGGACGGCGCCCGATCTGTTGGCGCTTCCCACCCCCCGCACGACGATCGTGCTGGCGAAATTCGCGGTCATCGGCTTGTGGTCGGCCGGCCTGGGCGCGTGGGTCATGCTGCTCGGGCTGGCCATCGGTGCGGCCGTCTCGCTGCCTCCGGTGCCGCCGGACGTGATCCGGGCTTGGGCGGTCTCAACCGTGGCGGCGGTGGTCATGTCCGGTCTGCTGGTCACCCCCTTTGCGTGGCTGGCTAGCGCCAGCCGGGGGTATCTGGGGGCCGTGGGGGGCATTTTCCTGGCGCTGGTCTTCGCCCAGTTGACGTCGGTCATCGGGCGCGGCGAGTACTTCCCGTGGGCGATTCCCATTCTGTACACCGGCGCCGCCGGGCCGGACACCGTCATCGGGCCGGCCAGCTTTGTCATCGTCGGCCTGACCTGCCTGGCCGGGTTGGCGGCCACGCTGCTGTGGTGGGAGCGAGCCGACCAGATCGTGTGACCTTGCCGCCCGTCAACGCTCACAATGGATCAACACATCGGTGTACCCCGGCAGCGCCGGATCGTGGGCCACTTTGTCGAGGGCTCCCCAGGTCACGCCTGAACAGCCCGCCCGGGCGGCATCCCAGTCGTGAGCTGGGGCGCTTGGCTTAGATTCCCCGATCGACGAACGAACCGACGGCGTCCAGCCCTTCCACCAGATATTGATCTGCGCCCCGGTGACCCGGTTGCCCTGCATGGTCAGATCTGCTCCGGCTGGCACGTAAGCCCATAACCGGCAGGCACCTCCCTGGCAGGGACCGACGGCGGACACGTCCGGGTGGTTGGAGCCCGGCAAACTCGCCGACCTGATCATCCTGTCGGCCGATCCGCTAAGCATTCCGCCGGAGCAGCTGTTGACGACCGAGGTGTGGTTGACCATGGTGGGCGGCCAGACCCGCTACTGCGCGCCGGGCCGCGAGGGCTTTTGCCCCACCCCCAACGGCGGTTTGTGATTTTCGTCACAAACCCCGTGCCTTAGCGCCCGCTACGGGATCCAATCGACCGTCAGAACGCCCTGCAGGCCGTCGATTTGCTGCAAGCCCGAAACGTCAGCCTGACCGACGAACAGCCCGGATTGGCTTCCGTAAGCAAACAATCCGCCGTCGGGCGAAAAGCTCCCAAACAGGCCGACGTCGAAGACGTGGGTCAGCTGAGCGGGCGCGCTCCCATCGAGGGGCACCAGCCACCAATCCGAGGGGATGTTATGCGCCGCGGCCGGCTCAACCCCCAGCAGCCGATCCCAACCAGGTCGGATCCGACCCAGGTCTCTGCTCACCCAAACCCTGGGTCACCACGCTCAGCAGCAGGCTCTGCCCATCCGGCGTGAACAAGGGGCAAGTCGACCGTCTGGAACTCATCGGGCATGGGTATTGGCTGCGGGTCGGTGCACAGCGCATCGCACACCACCGGCTGAGTCGCCCCAGTGTCGGGTCCATGCTGACGTAGACCAGCCGCTGGCCGTCCTGCGAAAGCCGCGGCCAGAAGCCGTTCTCCGCCAGGGTTTGAACCACCCCACCCGGGTAACTCACGCGCTCGATCGTGTACTTGAAGCCGTACTGCTGCGGCGTGGTGTTGGGAATGCTGAAGTGCACCAAATGGGCATACGTCAGGCTGTCGCCCAGGGGAGACCAGTTCGGGTCGAAGTAAAATTCCTGGTCCCCTTCGGGCACAAGATACGGCTGGGGAGCCCCCGAGCCGTCGGCCGGGATCAGATACAGCCGCGTGTACCCGTACTGGACTTGGTCGCCTGCCGGCGGGGGCGCGTACGCGATCAAGATCTGGCTGCCATCCGGCGACGCCGAGGCGGCGTTGACCCAACTCGTGGATGGATCGGGCGGCCGGTACAGGTTGCGCACCTCCCCTGTCGCCAGGTCGACCGTCGAGACACCTTGAGCCAGTTGGGCGATGAGCAGGCGACCCTGGGCGCCGAGCGATGACCAGGCCGGACCCGCATCACCTGGAACGGTGGCGGTCGGCGGGGGCGTGGTGCTCGGCTGATCCGGCAGAGCCGGACCCCCCGGCGCGGGCCGGTTGACACAGGCGGCCAGCCCCAGCGCGCCAATGGCCAGGATCACAGCGCTCTGTCTCACAGCCTCAGCCACCTCCGAGCCAGACAACGTCCCCGAGCGTGGTGACCGGCAGCAGCCAGGTCACCTGGGCGCTGTCGACGCTCAGCAGGCCCAGGCCGCGGTAGCTGATGAAGGCCATCGACTGTCCATCCGGTGAGAAGCCGCCCGACAAGCCGGCCGTGGCGATCTGGGTCAGCCGCTGGGGCTGGCCGCCGGCGGCGGGCATGCGCCACCACTCCGATGGCGCCCCGTTGGCCTCGGCGACCTCGACGCCCAGCAACCGATCCCACCAGGTCAACCTCGCGCCCGGAGGCGGGAATAACCCCTGGGGTCCGACACCTGTGGCACTGAAGTAGATCATCTGGCCATCGGGTGTGAATTGGGGCGCGTCGACCGAAACAAATGTCTCGGGCGGCAGCAGCGGGACCGCCTGGCGACCATCCGGCCCAGCCAGGTAGAGATCGTTGATCCCGTTGGGTGGGTCATAGGCGACGTACGCCAGTTTGCCGCCGTCCGGGGCCGGTCGAGGCCAAATGGCGTGATCGACGAGAAGCTCGGCCTCGCCGCCCTCAGCCGGGATGCGTTCAAGGTCAAACTCAGGCGAGTTGGTGTCCGGTGGTGTGGAGATATGCACGAAGTACACAAACTTGCCGTCGGGCGACCAGACAGGCGTGATCGAGGACTCGAGACCGGCCTGCGGCACAAGCGCTTCCGGGACCGCGTTTGGGCAGGTCTCCGTCAGGCAGTTCCCGGGCAGCAGATAGATGCCCGTGTAACCTGGCTGCGGCCGGCCGTCGGCCGGCGGTGGTGCGTAAGCCACGGCCAGCTGGGAGCCGTCCGGTGACAGCGCCATGTTCGCCAGCCAGGCATTGTCGGGCGGCCGCCAGTCGGCAGCCACCTCACCGTCGGCCAGGTTGAGGCTGACAATGAACGGCACCGGAGCCAGCTCATCGAAGTTGTAGGTCAGGAACGAGATGCTGCCCCGCACATCGAGGCCGTCCCAGGGAAAGGGCTTGGAGAGCCGGGTGAACGGTGTCGCCGTCGAGCCGGGCCCGATCGAACTCAAAACTCGGCTGGGGCGCCGTGGTGGGAGACAGAACTTCAGTAGGTGGAGGTCCTGCCGCCAGGCTTGGGGGCGGGGACACGGTCAGGGGCACCGAGCCGCCGCAGCTTGCCAGGAACAACACCAGCACGACCGCCGCAAGTCTCACCATACCCACCCTCACTGAGGAACCGGCGCCAATGTGCGAATGTAGTTGACCAAATTCCAGCGATCGTTGTCCGACGGACCGCGACTTGAAAGCCGGCATGGCCGAGCCGGGATAGCCGTTGGTGATCCAGCCCCACAGCTGTCCGTCCGAGTGAACACCGGGAGTGGCATGATAGGTCAGATCGGCCGGGCGCGGGTTGAGGGTCAGGCCCACCGGCCCATCACCCTTGCCCGAGACGCCATGACAAGGGACGCAGTTGGTCTGGTACAGCGCCTTCCCGGAGGCCACGGATTGCTCATTGGGCGCGATCGGGTTGGCCAGACTGGCCTGGGGAGGCTCGGGGGGACGGTAGATGGTCCACGCGCCAGCGGCTGCCAGGGCCAGGGCCGGGACCGCGCCCGCCAGCGTCCGGAAGGTCCGGCTCAGCCCAAGACGGTTGGTGACAAACACCAGGCCAAAGCCGCCCAGGAGCATGAGCGCGCCGGCGACGCGGCCCCAAGGAAAGGTCGAAGGGGCCGCCCCTCCGCCCAGGTTGACATTGAAGTTCGCAAACGAGTCGAATTTCTGCGGGCGGCGCACAGCGACCTGGATCTGCCAGTTGGCAGCCTGGCTCAGGTTGGCCGCCTTGGCAATGTACTGGCCGCCGCCTCGACCAGGCAGATCCAACGTGCTGGGAGCCAGGTTGGACGAGGGGGTGAACTTGAGTTGAACCTGGCGTGCGCCATCGACCGGTTGGCCCCCTGACGTAACCATCACCGAAAACACGTTCAGACCGACCTTGCCGGGCTCGATCTTCAGGCTGATGGACAGATCGTCGGCCTTGGCCGATTGCTGGATCGACGGCGCCGCGTTGGCGACCTGGGCCGGCGGAGCAGCCGTCAACAGCCCGACGATCAGGAACAAGATCACCCCCATCAAAATCTCGCTGGTGACGATCCTGCGGAAGATGGCCACCAGTGGGGGGTCTCCGGCAGGCCGTGCGGCCCCGCGGCGCATCCGCGGAGTGATGAACATGAAGTTGATCCCGCCCAGCCCGATCATCAACAGCGCCAGGGCCGATTTGGCTATCAGGACCTGGCCGTAGAGTGTGGACACCAGCGCCTGGAGCGTGCCAACTCGAAGGACCGCCGAGTACAGACCCAGTGACGGCGATCACGCCAACACTGGGAAGGGCGAGGCGCGTAAATCTGGGAATCAGCTCGGCCGCCAGGCGAGTGCGCTGAGCGCCCGGAACCTTGCGGGCCGCCCACATGCCCGGGGCAAAATGCGAAAGGCCGCCCACCCAGACCGCGCCGGCCAGCAAGTGGGCCCAATCGGCCAGCACCGGGAGCGCGGGCTGAGCCTCGGCGGCGGCGTGGCTGCCCAAGCTGACGGTGAGCATGATGCCCGCACCTGCGGCGCAGGCCAGCCACAGCTCACGCCGTCCGGCCGGGATCCATATCAATCCGGCCAGGGCCAGGGACAGCAGCCACCTCAGAATCCACATCCCGCCAAACCGACTGCTGAACAGCAGGGTGTGAAGCGTCTTGCCCCACGGCGCAGCCAGCACATCGCCGCTGGCCTTGCCGCCCTGGGCAAGCAAGATCAACACGCCGACCAGGATCAGGACCGTGACCGCCGCTCGTTCGATAACCGCCCAAGGGAGCGGAGGTGCATTGGATGCGTCCAGCCCCGCGGCCCGGGATCCCGGCTCCCATACCAGCAGGCGGAAAACAGCCCCGCCGGTGAGGACCGCGGCGGATAGGTAGGTCAGCCAGCCCAGGATGACATCCGCCAGCGACAATTCCCCGGACTGGCTGGCGGCACCGGCGGCTGCCAGGGCTTCTTCATTGCCGCTGCCGACGGCAAACGAGAAGGTGCCGTTGGTCAGATGTCCGTCGCTGGTGGAGATGGCCTTCCACGAGACCGTGTACACCCCGTCCGGAAGCGGCTTGAGGGTCAGAAGTCATGTGGGTTGAATCGGTGGCGTCGAAGGCCAAGTCTTGGTTATCGACGCGCTGGCCGTCGGTGTTCAGGACGCTGGCTGAGCTGAAGGCCGGCTCAAGCGCCTCGCTGAAATACAGATCGACCTGCTGGGGCGATTGGGGCAGTTCGGCATTGGCTTCCGGGGAAGAGCGCACCAACAGGGCATGCGCCAGGGCCGGACCGGCGGCCAGCCCCAGCACGAGCGCCAGCAAGAACGCGAGCGAGAGCCTTCGTCTCACAAGCTGGATGTGCCCTTCGGGGGGGGCGCATGGCCCCCCCCGAAGGGCCCTCGCCTACGACTTTCGCATCCAGGCGGCCAGGCCGAACCCGGTTCCGGCCAGACCGAGGATGAGTGCCACAATCGCCAGCCAGCCCTCCAGCCCGAAAGACGAGCTCGCCCCTTGAGCAGGGACGGTGGGGAACTGGACGACGTCGGCGCTTTCGATGTCCTCGGGTGTGACGGACAGGTCGACGCTTTGGTCTTCCAGGCTGCCGGTGATATGCACCGTGTACTGGCCCATCTGCATCGGGGTCAGACGAGCGATGTACTCCCCGGTGCTGTCTTCACTGAGCGGCTGCAGTTCGAGAGATTTGGTCTGACCCCCGTATTCAGCCTCGATAGTCAGGCTGGTGGGGTCAATATCCACGGGTTCATCCGACTTGCTGATGTTGATGACCACGGCGTTGGGCTGGCCGACGACGGCCGGCTCGCTCAGCCAACCGTACTCGACCTCGAAGTCCCCAGCTGTGACCGTTTCGTGGGCGAACGCCGCCACCGGCAACAGCAACAGCCCGGCCAGGACCAGGCCGCCGAGCACTCGAATCCAAGTTGTGCGGGACATGCTGTGCATCTCCTCCGCCAGAGGTGTGCCTCTTCCTCCGGCCAAATACGCGCATTCAGGGAATCAAACCACCGGGATCGGCGCACCCGGCGGTTCCGGCGGAGGCGTCGGCGGGGGCGGCGGCTCAGACGGTTTGCCGGGATTGGCCTCGGAGAAGCCGCGCCACACCCCGCGGGCCGACACATGCTGGAGGAAGAACGACGGGGATTGCGCCGGCAGGCTTGGGGCGACGGCGGGCGCCGAAGCGAACATCTCGAACAGATAGTCATGCGAGTGGGGGACATCGGCGTGCCCGGCGGGATGCGGGTGGATATCGTGCACGTCTTTGATCAACCAGCAGGGGCAGATGCCCGGCTGCGCCAGGCTCAAGTAGGCCGCCATAAAGGCCAGAGCCAGGCCGGGACCCCGCAGCCAGGGACGGAGATCACGCGCCCCATCGGGTCGGGCGAGGTTATTTGCCCGCCTCGCCGGGATCTTCATGCTCCGTCCCTTCGCGTCCCATAGAAGACCGCCGATCGGAGCGATAGATGTAAATCACCAATGCAATCAGGAGCACACTTGGGATCAAGCACAGGATTTCATCCCACCAACCCAGGGCGCCGTGAAGCAGCAGAGGGGCCAAGAGCATGGACATGCGGCTTTCTCATGAGAGGCTGGCCGCCACTCAACTTCAAGCGATGGCGCCAGCCAAAGGCCCTGCACACGAGCCCATTATAACGTCGCCGCCTGAAGGTTCTATGAGAAGCGAAGGGCGAAGGTGTTAGGATCGGCCGGCGCCGGCGCTGTCTTGCCCCACAATTTCAGCCGCCAGATCCGACTCGGCGTACCAGCGGGCCAGGACGTTGAAGATCACCGCGGCGAAGATCAAACCGCCGGGGACCCACATCAGCATCCCTCCCAATACCTGGTCGGCGTCGCGGGTAAGGTGCCACTGATCGCGCACCAGCGCCAGGATGCCCAGGGGGTCCGCCGGGTGGTCATAGGCAGGGTACGTGCCGGGGGGCACATAGGCCACCACGATCCCCAACAGGGTGTTGGCGATCGCCGCACCCATGAGATACAGAAAGGCCGCCGGAGGCGAGAACGCGTCGGTCTTTGACCGGGGACAGGATCGGCCACCAGAACATGGTCGAGGTGACCAGAAAGGACAGATGCTGGAAGATGTGAACGGTCTCACTGGCCAGCGCGGCGTTGTACAGCACCGGCAGATGCCAGGCGTAAAGCACCAGGATGCCCGCCAACCAGGTCACCCACGGATTGCCCAGCCGCTTCTCCGCCCAAGCTATGATGGGGACGTCCAACAGGCGCTGCATGACTTCCGGCGGCGTCCCCACGAGGAGCAGGATAGGCACCACTTCGATGAAGATCAGGTGCTGCGCCATGTGGGCACTGAAGAGATAATCATCGCCCAGCACATCCAAGAAGGAGACCAGGGCCCAGCCCATGGATACGACCCCGGCCAGGAACAACCACGCCCGGCGATCGGGTCGCCAGTGAACCGCTGCACCGTAGGCGGCCAGCAGAGCCAGGCAACCCACAACCACGGAGGGGTAGAACTCCCAGACCGTGAAGATCAGCTTGGATGTGGTCACGCTCTCCAAAAGCCTCCCGCCACCTGAATCGCCCCACGAACCTCGCCCCCCACGACACGAATAGTATAGGCCATTCGAACCGGCCCCCGGCCGTAATCAGCCTATCGTCGGCCTCATGTACAATCGAGGGTAGCCACTGCGGATAGGCCACCGGGAGAGCCATGGACTTCGGCCTGTACCTTGAATCCGGCCCACGTCATCGTAAGACCATGGTCCATGTTCTGGAGCTATTGGGCTGCGTCGCCGTGGGTCCTACCACCGACGAGGCCATCGAAGCCGCCCCGCTCGCCGTTCGGCAATTCACGACTTTCTTTCGCGGCCACGCTGGTTCCGCCGTGGCCGCCGAGCCGATCGAGATTCACGTCGTCGAACACATTACCGAGGGGACCTGGCTTGGCAACGGATCCCCCTACGTCATGTTCGGGCCGGATTTCGAGCCAGTGACCCAGGCGGCGCTGGATACTTACCTGGACCGGTTTGCGGCCATGCGAGCCGCCTTGGCGGAATGGGCTGAGGCCCAGCCCCCGGCTGACCTGGATGCCGACCCGGCCGGAGGCGGACGCACGGCACGCGGCGTGCTGCTCCATGTGCTCGGCGCCACCGGAGGCTATCTGGCGGCCGGTCTGGGCGGCGCGCCCGGGTTTTCCAGACTTCAGACCCAGACCGAGCGCGGCGAGATTCCTCTGTCGGAAGCTTTGCGCCGCGGCGGGGAAATGGCGCTGGCACGGGCGCGCCAGTCGACCGACGAGCAGCGCCAGCGGGTGATGCAGAAATCCCACGGCCCGCGCACTTTTCATCAAACCCTGCGGCGGATGCTGGAGCACGAATGGGAGCATCTGGCCGAGGTGGCCCGGCGGCCGGGCGGTCCCAAGCTTTGAACCTGGCAAACCCGGCGCCCTGCCCTGGCGGTCGATGAAGGGGTCCTCATGCCAACCCCCTCAGACTACGACTTTTTCCTGCCGGCACTGACCTCGCCCGAAATCCGCGATCTGCCTGCCAAGGATCAGATCGTCGTCGTCCAGCCCCTGGCGGCCTTTGAGCAGCATGACCCACACCCGTCGGTGTACACCGACAGCTTGATTGCCGAGGCGGTGCTCAGCGAAGCCCTCTAACGCCTTCCGGACGGGTTCTCCGTCTGGCGCCTGCCCTTGATCAGCTATGCCAAGAGCACCGAGCACATGGCTTTCGCCGGCACCATCAGCGTCAGCGCCGATGCGCTCATCCACACCCTTAAGCAGGTCGGCCACAGCCTGACGTCGTCGGGTTTCAAGCGCATGGAGGTGCTGAATGCGCACGGCGGCGACACCGAGATCGTGGATTTCGTGATCCGCGACATCCGTGCCGAAACCGGATTGATGGTTTTTGCGCTGCATCCCAATCTGCGCGTGGCCCCCATCCAAGACGGAATCTCAGACGAAGAGGCCGTGTACGGAATCCACGCCGGAGATGTCGAGACCTCAATCTTGCCTGCCCTCCGGCCGGACTGGGTCCGGCCGGACCTGGCGCCGCGCAGTTTTCCGGCGGGGCTGCAGGCGATGCGGGAGCTTCCGTTCATGGGCACCCTGACCTTCGCCTGGCTCACCCAGGACATTGCACCCGACGGCGTGCTGGGGGATGCCACCGTCGCCACGGCGAAAAAGGGCGGCGGCTTTCTTGGCACATGCCGCCGACCAGATTGCCGAACTCCATCCAGGACATTCACGACTTCAGCTTCTCGCCACCCGATCTGCCTGACCTCCCCAACGCCACAGCCTGTGCTTTTGGCCACTGCCGGGTAGATACTTGATTTGTGAACCCCTTCACAAACCGGGCAGCTGTTCGTGCTTGACAACCGCCCGTCCGGAGTAAACTGAAACTGACCGACCGGTCAGTCTAGCGATCAGGGAAGCCGTCTATGTCGCCACGAGAAGACGTCAGCGAGGAACGGCACGAGCAGATTCTGGACGCCGCCACCGAGCTCTTCGCTCGAAAAGGGTTTGACCAGACCCGCATGGACGACATCGTCCACGAGACCGAGTTGAGCAAAGGGGCGCTGTACTGGTACTTCAAGAGCAAGGACGATATCATCTTTGCCATCCTCGATCGGATTTTCCAGCACGAGTTTCGCGAGCTCGAACCCCTGAAAGAATCAACCGCCCCGGCCGCCGCCGACCTCGACAAGTTCACCGAGGTGGCCATCCAAGACGTGCAGCGCATGCTGGGCCTGATGCCGATCGCTTACGAGTTTCTGGCGCTCGCCTTCCGCAACCGACTCGTTCAACAGGCGCTGCGGGAATACTTCAACCGCTACATTGACATCCTCGAACCCGTGATCCAGCGGGGCGTCGAAACGGGCGAATTCCGACAGGTCGACCCGCGCCAGGTCAGCCTGGCGGCGTGCGCCATCTTCGAAGGCACGATCTTGCTTTGGGTTTACGACCGGAAACTCGTGGACCCGGCCGAGACCATCCGCTACAGCATCGGTTTGCTGCAGGCCGGCATTAAAGCGTGATGCCGCCGGGTCCGCTCTTTTTTTCGCTCGCCAACCGACCGACCAGTCAGTTGGTCTCAACTCAGGGAAGGAAGGTCGTCCATGCTTGCCATCCTGATTCTTATCGTCGCTATGGTAGCTGTGGGGCTGATCATCGGCGCGCTGGCGGGGCCGATCTGGAAGGACCGGCGCCCGATCGGCGTGACCGGTGACTATGTCGCCGCCGTCATCTCGGCCGTGGCCATCGGCCTGCTCGACTGGTTTGTGATCCCCGCCATGGGGTTTTCCGACACCATGCGCAACCTGGGTGTGGCCCTCGAGCCAGCCATCGGCGCGTTGGCAGTGCTGTGGTTGTTCC
The DNA here is from genome assembly GCA_963797485.1 of uncultured Chloroflexia bacterium. GTDB lineage: Bacteria > Chloroflexota > Anaerolineae > Anaerolineales > E44-bin32 > CAWAND01. The sequence goes on along the minus strand of CAWCPF010000004.1, from coordinate 116,649 downwards.
GCGTGGCTCGCCATTAAGGCGCCTTGAAAAGCGAGCACCACATGCCGGCTGCCGTGCCAATCATCGAAACGCGCAACCTGACGCGGGTCTTCAAGAAGACACGGGCGGTCGAGTCGCTCACCATGGCCATCGAACCGGGCGAGCTGTTCGGCCTGGTGGGGCCGGATGGAGCCGGTAAGACGACCACGCTGCGCCTGCTGGCGGGCTTACTGGACATCTCGCAGGGTGAGGCCACGGTCGTCGGGCTCGATCTCGCCAGCCAGGCGGAGGCCATCAAGCCGCACATCGGCTACATGGCGCAGCAGTTCAGCCTGTATGGCGAGCTGTCCGTGCTGGAAAACCTCGAGTTCTTCGCCGAGATCTTCGATGTCAGCCCGGCCGACCGCAAGGCCCGCACCGAACGGCTGCTGGCGTTCGCCGGTTTGCAGGCTTTCCAGTCTCGACGGGCCGCCCATCTTTCCGGCGGCATGCAGAAGAAGCTGGCCCTGGCGTGCACCTTGATCCATGAGCCCGAGCTGCTGCTCCTGGACGAACCGACCACCGGAGTGGACCCGATTTCGCGGCGCGAGTTCTGGGACATTCTCACCGACCTGCACACCCGCGGCACAACCATTTTGGTCAGCACCCCCTACATGGACGAAGCCGACCGGTGCTCGCGAGTCGGATTCATGTACGAGGGGCGGTTGTTCAAAGTCGACTCTCCGCAGGCCATCCGGGCCCCACTGGAGGGGCGGATCATCGAGCTCCAGCCCGACGACTGGCAAGCCGCGCGCGCCATGGCGGGCAGCCTGCCGGGCGTAGAGGAGGTGCAGACCTACGGCGAGACTCTGCACCTGCTGGTTGAACTCGGGAGAACGACGCCTGCCCGAAATCGAACGGCGGCTGAAGGCCGAGGGCACGGGCTACCGCCGGATCCGCCTGGCGCCGGCGCGCATGGAGGAGGCCTTCATTTCGCTGATCACCCGGATGGAGGCCGCCTGATATGTCGCCAAGACACATCTGGGCGCTGAGCCTCAAAGAGTTCCACCACATCGTGCGCGATCGGTCGACCTTGATCCTGGTCCTGTTCACCCCCACCCTGCTCCTGCTTTTGATGGCTTACGCGCTCACGGTCGACATCCGCCATGTGCCGGTGGGCGTGCTGGACGCCGACCAAACCCAGGCCTCCGGCCGGTTCATCCAGCAGATTGTTGCCGGCGATGATCTCGAACTGGCCGCCTATGTCCATTCCGAACGCGAGCTCGAAGGGCTGCTGATAAGGGGCAACATCAAGGCCGCCGTGATCATAGGGCCCGGTTTCGCCCGAGACCTGCAGGCGCTCAAGGGCATGCCGGTCCAGGTCATCATCGACGGGACCGAGCCGCAAAGCGGCCAGTTCGCCGTTGAACACATCGCCTCCCGCGCCCAAGCCTTTGTCCAGCAGGCAGTCACACGCCAACTGCAGTCGCAGGGCCTAAACCTGACCACCCTCCAGCCCCTCGACTTGCGCATCCGTTCCTGGTTCAACCCGGACATGAAGTCCAGAAACGCCGTGATCCCGGGATTGATCTCGATGGTCCTGGGATTTCCGGCGCTGTCAGTGGCGCTGGCCCTGGCCAGGGAGCGGGAGCACGGGACCCTGGAACAGCTGATGGCAACGCCTGTCGGCCGCGCCGAACTCATGCTGGGCAAGATGCTGCCGTATGTGCTCGCCGGCCTGGTGAATGTGATCCTCATCCCGGCCTTGGCCGTGGCCTGGTTCCGGGTTCCGTTCAACGGCAGCTTCCCGTTGTTCGTGCTGCTTTCCTGCCTGTTCCTGTTTTCGGTCTTGAGCATGGGCATTGTGGTCGGGGTCTTCATGCGAACTCAGGCGGCCGCATTGGCGCTGTCCTTCCTGGTGATCTTTTTCCCCGGCTTCTTTCTAACAGGCATCTTCTTCCCGCTGGCTTCCATGCCCGAGGCAGTTCGCCTGGAAGCCCTGAGCTTGCCGGGCACCCACTACGCCATCATCACGCGTGGTCTGTTCCTGCCCGGCGTTGGGCTGGACGTGCTCTGGCCGTACGTGGTGATGATGACCTTTCTGGGCGTCGGTTTCACCGGCTTGGCCGCCCTGTTCTTTCGCAAGAAGCTGGGGTGAGGCGGCCATGCTCCGGCGCATCTGGTCCCTGATCGTCAACGAGTTCATCCACCTGCGCAGCGATTGGTGGCTGCCGGCCTTCATGCTCCTGGGCGGGGCCTCAGAGCTCCTGCTCGTCGGGTGGGCGACCTCCCGGCCGATCACGAACCTGCCGCTGATGGTGTTCGACCAGAACCACTCCGCCGCCAGCCGGGCCGTCGTCACCGCCCTGGAGAACACGGGCACATTCCGCCTCACCGGGGAAGCGGGAGACATGCAGTCGATCGAGACCGCCATGCTGCGCGGCGATATCAACGCCGCCCTGGTCATCCCACCGGATTTTGACCAGCAGCTGCTGGCGCCTGACGGCCGCCCCGTCCTGCTGGCCATCCTGAACGGGTCGGAGGCGACCCCCGCCGACGCCTCGCTGCGAGCCTTTCAGGGGTTGACATCCACGATGGGCGAATCGATCGCCATCGAGCGCCTGGGTTTGAACCCCGACGAGCTGGCCGGTTTCGAGCCCAGTCTGAGGGTGTGGTTCAACGCGGCCTTGAGCGAGGCGCTCTACACAACACCGGCCGAACTCGGCCTGATGCTCGAATTCACCGTCCTGCTTTTCGCTGCGCTGTCGTTCTCCCGCGAGCGAGAGCTGGGTACTCTCGAGCAGCTCCTGGTCATGCCATTCACCTCGTTCGACCTGATAGTGGGCAAGTCAATCCCCGTGATCATCATCGCCTTGGGCGACTTCGGATTGATGCTGTCGATGATCCATTTCGCCTTTGGCGTACCGATCCGGGGCTCCATGATTCTGCTGGCTTTCCTGGCGCTGGGCTACTTGCTGGTCGAGCTGGGCAAGGGGTTGGTCATTTCGGTCATCTCTCACACTCAGCACCAGGCCTTCCTCTTGGTACTGCTGGTGGGGATGATCGATTTCATGTTCACCGGCTACGCCGCCCCGGTTGAGAGCATGCCGCCGGCCCTCCAGTGGTTTGCCAACTTGATTCCCGCCCACCACTGGTTGAGCCTGCTGCGTGGGCTGCTGCTCAAGGGCGCCGGGCTTGACGTGCTCTGGCCGCATGTGGCCGCCCTGGCCGGCTCTGGGTTTGGTCATCGGAACTCTGTCGTGGCGCTTTGTCCGCCGGGCGTTGGACTGACATATGGACCCCCGACCGCCCGCCATCGATGTCCGCAACCTGACCAAACGCTTCGGCGAATTCATCGCCGTCGATTCGGTCAGCTTTGACATACACCCGGGAGAAATCTTCGGCTTCCTGGGGCCAAATGGATCCGGGAAGACCACCACCATCCGCATGATGCTGGGCTTGGTCCAGCCGTCGGCCGGGTCGATCGACGTACTGGGGATCCCGGTCCATGAGCACCCGGAGGCGATTCGGCCGCGCGTCGGCTACATGTCACAGCGCTTCAGCCTGTACAACGACCTGAGCGTGCTTCAGAACCTGCGCTTCTACGGTCGGGCCTACGGCCTGGATGACGAGCAGCTCAGGAGCCGGATTGACGAGGCCCTGGCGATGGCCGGTCTGGAAGGCCGCGCCGGCGCGCGGACGCGCGATCTCTCCGGTGGATGGCGCCAGCGGCTGGCCCTGAGCACGGCTATCTTGCACCGGCCCGAGCTCGTGTTCCTGGACGAGCCGACCGCGGGCGTGGATCCGGTGTCAAGGCGAGCCTTCTGGGACCTGCTTTATCAGCTCATCTCCCAAGGCATGACCGTGTTTGTCACTACCCACTACATGGACGAAGCCGAGCACTGCCATCGGCTCGCCTTCATTCAGAAAGGCAAGATTATTGCCCTGGGCTCGCCCAGCGAAATCAAGCGCACCCATCTGGACGGCCAGGTTCTCGAGTGTTCGCCGTCCGATCCGGGTCGGGCCCTCCAGATACTCCGGCAGGCGCAGGCTGCCGGGAAGATCGACATTCAACAGGTCGAGCTATACGGCTCTGTCATTCGGCTGGTGGCTTCGGAAGCCGAGGCCAAGAGCCGGTCGATCGCCACAATTCTGACCCAGGACGGGATCCAGCCGGGAACGATCTCAACCGCCGAGCCTTCGCTCGAAGATGTGTACATTGCCAGCATGCAGTGAAAGCCGGCCAGGAGAAAACGTCGCGCAAGCTTCGTTCACGATCCGCCAGCCAAGCGCCCGGGCGCGCCGAGAACCGGAAATGCCCGCCGCTTTGAAGTCATCCTGCTCGCCTGTCTTTGGGCTCACGATGGGAGGTCCGTCATGTCTAAGTCCGTGCTGCGTGTGATTATCCCGGCTGTCCTGATCCTGGCCCTGGCTGCCGGGGGGTTGTACGTGCTCAACACCCCATCTTCGGCCGAGGCGGCTTCGATCAGCGCCTCGGGAGTGATCGAGGCCGATGAAATCTCGATCGCTGCGGAGATCAGCGGCCGAGTGGCCGAAGTCATGGTCGACAAGGGAGACAGCGTCGCCGCCGGCGATCCGCTGTTCCGCTTCGAAGATCAGACCCTCCAGCTTCAGCGCCAGCAAACCGCAACCGCCGGCGCGTCGGCCTCCGCCGACGCCGCGCGTGGCGCTCCTTACCGCCCAAAACGCCATAGCCGATTTGAACGACCACTCGGCGCTGGCCACGGCTCAGGCGGCGCTTGACCTGGCCAACGCTCGCAAGGCGCTGGATGACTCCATGCGGCACAGCTCCTGGCAACAGGCGGGCAACCGGGCCAGCTCCGAGACCATCGACGGCATCAACGCGCAGCTGACCCTGGCCGACGAAGCCGTCGACCACGCCCAGGATGTCGTCAACGGCCTAAAGAACTTAGCCTCCGACAACGCCAAGCGGGCAGCCGCCGAGGCCGATCTGTACAACGCCCGGCATGCGCGCGATGTCATCAAGGCCAGCCTGAACTGGTACACCGGCTCGCCGACCGATTTCGACCAGGCCATTCTGGATGCGCAGGTGGGCGTGGCCCAGGCCGAAGTCGACCAGGCAGCGGCCGAATTCGAGAAAGTCAAAATCGGGCCCGATTCGGCCGACCTGGCCATGGCGCAAGCCCAGGTGGACTCCGCTCAGGCCGCCCTGGCCGCCGCCCAAGCCGCCACCCAAGCCCAGATCGCGGCCATCGATCTGCAGCTTGACAAGCTGATCGTGCGCGCCCCGTCGGCGGGCGTCGTGTTGACGCGCAGCCTCGAGCCTGGAGAAGTGGTCCAGGCGGGCATGACGGTGTTGAGTCTCGGGGATCTGCAATCGCTGCAGGTCAAAGTCTACATTCCCGAAGATCGCTACGGGCAGATCACCCTTGGCGAACATGCCGGCCTGGCGGTGGACTCATTCCCCGGGGAGACTTTTGACGCCGTGGTGACCGCCATCTCCGACCAGGCGGAATTCACGCCCCGCAACGTCCAAACCAAGGACGTCCGCCAGACGACGGTCTACGGGATCGAGCTTTCGATCCAGAACGGTCAGGGGAAGCTCATCCCCGGCATGCCCACCGATGTGACCTTCACGCCCGATTAATTGCGCGGTTGCGAGGGCATCAAACGGGGCTGTCTCACGAGCTTGTGAGACAGCCCCTTCCCATTGTCGAAACCTCGGCCCCGCGGCAGGCGCCAACCTGGGTCGGACTGAAAACGTCCCACCATCTCATCCCGAGCGGATCACATCCCTCCCCTCATGCCATTCCGAGCGAGGCGGAGCCGAGTGAGGAATCGCCGTGATGGCTCCCGATTGAGCTGGGTCTTGGAGCCAATGCACCTGATGCCGGGCCAAGCACCTCGACTCCTGTGGTCGCGCATCGGCGATCCCTCGGGCCTCCGGCCCTCGGGATGACATGCGTGGGGAGCCGGGCGGCCCTCTCTATTTCTTCCCAAGCGGGACCAGACCCCATCCACGTCATTCGGAGTGGGCCACACACCCCGACGTCATTCCGGATGAGTGCGGCCTCGCCTCTCTGACATTCCGATCGAGACGGCGTGAGGCCGAGGGTGGCCGCAGACAAGGCCCGTGATGACGGGCGTCATCACCTCCAGCTCGCTAAGGGACGAGGCTCCTCCTGGGTGTTCGCGGCGACATGGATCAAGGGGACGAAGATGAAAGCAGAAGGGGCTGTCTCTTTTGAGACAGCCCCTTGGATTCAGATCAAGCCAACGATCGGTCGAGGTCTCAACCTGGCAGCCGCCGACACCGGAAGACCTGCCGATTGTCTGACATTCGGCACTGGTCTCACCCGGCGGCGCAACCTATACTTTGCCCTGTCCGAACCCGGCCTTGCCTGGGCGGCTTTGGTCGGCGCCCCACTCACTGCAGTCCTACGGGACCTTTCCATCCCGACGCACAGGGGCAGTCCACTCGTTTCCAGGCTGGACGGCTAAGCCGAGGCTAGGAATTCTCTCTAACCTGATGCCCAAGACTTCTCGTCTATTAATTCCAGACGATCATGGCACGGGCCGACGACACCGGAAACCGGTGATGTCGGGACGCCCTGGCATAGCATCTCCTTCTTCACGGCAGGAGCCTGCGACCGACATTTCCCCCGCCTGGCACCAACGAGCTGGGGTCAACAGTGGTGCCAGTCATTCAAACGGCCTGCAAGATGCGAGCCCGCACTCGGGCGGGCTGCGGACAGGATGGCCCCCACGAGGTTTTGCCCGCCGGAGTGCGTAAGGCGGGGCAGCCTCCGAACCAGGGCAGGATCTCTGGGAGAAATCATGCCTTCCTTCACACCCTTCCTACGGTGGTTTCAAGCGCAGTACTGGCTGCGGTCATTGGTTCCATTCCTTGCAGCGATGGCCGCGTTCCTGGTTGGCGCCGTCATGCTCTTCGCCTTGCGTGCCAACCCAGTGACCGCCTACGCAGCCCTGATCCAGGGCGCCTTCGGCAGCCTCAATTCGTTCGCCGACACGATCGTCAAGGCCACCCCTCTCCTCTTCATCGGCGCCGGCATCTGTGTGGCCTTCCGAGGCGGCATGATCAACATCGGCGGGGAAGGGCAAATGGTGGTTGGCGCGCTGGCCGGCACCATCACCGCCTTGTCCTTGCCGACCTGGCCGAGCTGGGCATTCATACCCCTTTGTTTGACTGCGGGATTGCTTGGAGGTGCCTTGTGGGGCACTGTGCCGGGTGTGCTGAAGGCCTATCTTAAGGTCAATGAGATCCTGACCACCATCATGATGAACGGCATCGCCGCCCAACTGATGAACTACCTGCTCAGCGGGCCCATCATGGACCCCGCCCAGATTCAACAGGGATCTTTCATTCCCCAAACGGCTCAACTGCCAGAAGCCAGTTTTCTGCCCCGCCTGGCCCCAACCCGCCTCAATCTTGGCGTCGGCCTGGCCATTCTGGTGGCGTCCTGGTTTGGGTGCTTTGTGGAGGACCACCTGGGGATATCGGATACGCGCCGTCGGCCTGAACCCGCAGGCCTCCGCGCCGTGCCGGCATCCGAGTCGAGCGTTATGCGGCATTGGCCATGATACTGGCCGGCGCTCTGGCCGGCTTGGCTGGGGTTACTCAGGTCATCGGAGTCAATCATCGTCTCTTCACCGACGGCTCGGCCACCGGGTTTACGGGTGGGGCCGGCTTCAACGGCATTGTGGCTGCGCTCTTCGGCCAACTTCATCCTCTGGGGACGATCCCGGCCTCCGTCCTGTTTGGGGCCTTGCTGGTGGGCGCAAATAAGATGCAGCGCGTGGTCCAGGTGCCTACGGCGCTGATTACTGCGCTCAACGGCCTTGTGGTGGTCTTTGTCGTGGCCAGTGAGATTTGGCGCAGGAACATCGCCACCAGGCAGGAGCTGGCCCAAGCCCCAGGTGAAATCCAGCCCAGCCGGTGAAGATAAGGCCTTGCAGAATCGTGACCAACCTGCTGACGCCCGCCGTGTTGGTCGGCATTGCCATCTCCGGGATCCGGCTGGCAACACCCTATCTCTATGCCACCATCGGAGAAACCTTCGGGCAGCTTAGCGGCGTGCTCAACCTGGGGGTGGAAGGCATCATGCTCATGGGTGCCTATGCCGCCTTCTACGTGGCCTTGACCACCGGAAACCTGTGGCTTGGGTTGACGGCGGCCGTGATCGTCGGGGGGATCATGGGCCTGGCGATGGCTTTCATTAGTGTCACGCTTAAAGCGGAGCAGGGAATCAGCGGTATCGGGGTATATCTGTTTGGCCTGGGGATGAGCGACTTGCTCTTCCAGAAGATGGCCTGGGCACGGTCGAGCCACCGTCAACGGCTTCCCCACCCTGCCCATCCCCGTGCCTCTCCAAGTCCCGTACCTTGGTGCCCGTTGTTTTTCAACCACAACCTGCTGGTTTACGCCTGGCTTACCTGGTCGTTCCATTGGCCTGGTTCGTGATCAACAAAACGACCTGGGGCCTCAAGCTGAAGTCGGTGGGGCAGAACCCCGCCGCGGCCGATGCCTTGGGAGTGAACGTAAATGCCATCCGCTATGTCAGTGTCACGTTCGGCGGGATCATGTCGGGAATCGCCGGCGCGTCCCTATCGATTGCCTTGCTCAATGTCTTCCAACAGAACCTGACCTCCGGTATGGGCTTTATCGCCGTGGCGCTGGTCTATTTTGGCGGGTGGAGCCCATGGGGCGTGCTGGGCGGCTCGCTTCTATTTAGTACCGTCAATGCCCTGCAGAATTGGGCCCAGGTCGCCAACCTGCCCATCCCTCCCAATTTTGCCGTGATGATGCCCTATGTATTGACGATTGTGGCGCTTGGTCTTCGCCGTTCGCGTGTCAACCAACCCGCCGCCCTTACCAAGACTTACGAAAGAGGCGAGAGTTAGGACGGGTCGTCTACTGAAGGAGGTGAACCGGTCACAGCCCAATCGTCATTGCAATCTGTGGACGACTGCGTGCGAGAATGCCTCGTCCCTCAAGGAGGAAGACCAAGATGAGAAAGTTATCCGTTGTTTTGGGTTTGTTCATTGCGCTGGCCATGCTGCTCTCTGCGTGCGCGCGGCGACGCGCCACGACCAGCCGCCCGCCGACCCACGCAGCCCGCGGAACCCTTCCGAGTGGCGCTGATCTTGCCGAGCGCCATCAATGACGTGGCCTTCAGCCAGAGCATGTATGACGCACTGCAGGCCATTCAGACAGAAATGGGCGCCGGCAACTTCGAGTTCAAGTACTCGGATAACATGTTTGTGGTCGATGACGCCGCGGCCGCGATCCGCGACTATGCTTCACAGGGTTACCAGCTTGTGATTGCCCACGGCTCGCAGTACGGCAGCTCACTCCAGGATATCGCCCCTGACTTCCCCAACACCAGCTTCGCCTGGGGCACGACAGTTGACACCTTTACCGATAAGGGCATCAATAATGTCTTCGCCTATGAAGCCAGGACGGAAGAGGGCGGGTACGTCAACGGGGTCATCGCCGCCATGCTGTCGAAGAGCGGGACCCTGGGACTGGTGGTCCCCATCGAGACCGGGGATGCCAAACTGTATGCTGAGGGCTTCACCCTCGGTGCGCAGTCGGTCAACCCAAGCGTTGACATCAAGACCACCTGGACCGGTTCCTTCAGCGACGTCGGCCTGGCCTCCCAAGCAGCCACAGCAGAGATCAATGCCGGGGCTGACGTTCTCAGTGGCACCTCCCAGATGGTTACCGGCGCCATTAGTGTAGCCAAGGACAACAACTTCCCGTGGTTCGCAAATGACGCCGATCAGTCCTCGCTGGCCCCAGAATCTCGTGGTCTCCAGCCAGGTCTATCACTGGGACACCGTAGTCAAGCAGATGATCCGCCTGATCCAGAATCCGGGACTCTGGGCGGGCAGTCCTTCTCAGTGACCCTGGCCAACGGGGGCGAGGTCATGGTGTTCAATCCTGGCTACCAGCTTCCGGCAGACGTCAAGTCTGCCGCCGATGCTGACAATCCAGGGCATCAGCGACGGGAGCATCAAGATCACATCTTCCGTCGGAGTAAGCAGCTCCATGTCTTAAAGATCGGGGGAAGGGCAACGGCCCTTCCCCCATCCAACTTCGCAGTTTCCAGGTTCGGGTGTGACATTTGGGCAGCGGAGTGGTCAGCGCAACATCAAGGATGGCCGAAGCACGATCATGAATCGCCATCTCGAGAGTATCGAGGGCCACGGGATCGTCAAGCGTTTCCCGGGCGTCCTGGCCAATGATCATGTGGACTTTATCGTCCGTGCCGGCGAGATGCACGCGCTGCTGGGCGAGAATGGCGCCGGCAAGACCACCCTGATGCGCATCCTGTACGGCCTGCACGAGCCGGATGAAGGCGAAATCCATATCAACGGTTCCCGGCGTCGATTTCAGTCCCCGGCCAACTCGATCCGCCACGGCATCGGCATGGTGCACCAGCATTTCATGCTTGTACCCACGCTTCGCGTGGCCGCCAACGTGGCCTTGGGCCTTGCCTTCCACCCGGGGCGCTTTGCTCGACCTGGACGTCGTCGCCGAGCGGATCCGCCGGCTGGCCGAGGCCTACGGGCTTCAGGTCGACCCTGATGCGCTGGTCTGGCAATTGGCCGTCGGCGAGCAGCAACGGGTCGAAATCCTGAAGGCGCTTTACCGGGGCGCCGACCTACTGATCCTCGACGAACCCACCGCCGTCCTCACACCCCAAGAGGTCGATCAACTCTTCACCACCCTGCGACGGATGGCCGCCGAAGGACACGCCATCATCTTCATCAGCCATAAGCTGCACGAGGTCCTCTCCATCAGCGACCGCATCACGGTGCTACGCCAGGGCCGGGTGGTCAAACTGTGGCGACCTCGCGAACCAACCGGCTCAGGAGCTCGCGCGCTGGATGGTTGGCAGGGATGTCCTGCTGCGCACGTACCGCATCCCGGTGGACATCGGACCGCCTCGGTTGGTCGTTGAAGACCTGCACGCACGCAACGACAACCAGCTGATGGCCGTGCGGGGCGCCAGTTTACAGGTGCGATGCCGGCGAGATTTTGGGGCTGGCCGGGGTGTCTGGAAACGGACAGAGACAGCTTGCCGAGTCGATTGCTGGGTTGCGCAAACCTGAAGGTGGCTCCGTGCAACTCGATGGCCCGGATGTCACAGGGGAGCACCCGGAACAGACTCATCGCCCGCGGCCTGGCCTACATCCCCGAGGAGCGGATGCGAGACGGGGTCATCAAAGAGCTGTCGGTCGAGGAGAATTTGATGCTGGAGGACCACGGCCGGGGTCCGTTCGCCCGCTCGATCATTGATGAATTTCCGGGCCATTGAAGACCATTGCCACGACCTCGTCCACGACTTCGACATCAAGACTCCCAACCATCCACACCCCGCTTGCGCAATCTTTCGGGTGGCAATATCCAGAAGCTGATCCTGGCCCGGGAGCTCTCCCGACAACCGTCGGTGCTGATTGCCGCCCAGCCCACGCGTGGGGTCGACATTGGCAGTACGGAGTACATCCACCAACGGCTGCTTGCCCAGCGTCAACTTGGCACGGCAACCCTCTTGATTTCGGAGGACCTGGATGAGATCCGAAATCTGTCCGATCGTATCGGCGTGATATATGAGGGACGCATCATGGGCGTGGTGCGAACCCAGGAGGCCAAGCGTAGAAGACTCTGGGCATGATGATGGCCGGCACGCCCCTTGGAGGCGATCCGGTCTGAGGCAGGCACGCGCTCGGGGGAGACACCATTGACGCCAGTTGCCGGCGGCGGTGGATAGTTGCTCACCGTGGTTTGGCCTTCTGCTAGAATGGGACACTGACCGGGCCGGCGGTCGTCCTGGGTGAGCCCAGGGCGGCGTCGAGTGCCCCCCACTCGTCGATAAGTGCCACCGGTCCCCACACACACGGAAAACGTATGATGGTCAAATTTGCGACGAATACGTTCGCCCGGATTCTGTTAGACGGCATTCTGGAGTCTCTCAGCAGTTCCCCAGGGCTGGCATGCCTGGTGGCTGGCGGGACCGACCTGCTTCTGGATATCGAGCAGGGCCGGCATCCTCCTGTCCATCGCCTGATCGACGTCAGTCGGCGTGCCCGACATGAACACGATCGAAGAAGACCACGACACGGTCCGCTTGGGGGCCGCCATGCCCCTACGCCAACTGGTTCCCACCCCCTGATCCGGGAGCATGCTCTGGCGCTGGCAGAAGCGGGAGAGCTGATCGGCGGCCCCCAGGTGCGGCCGGTCGCCACGCTGGGCGGCAACGTGGCCCACGCGCTCCCGGCCGGCGACGGCACGATTGCGCTGCTTGCGCTGGACGCCGAAGCCCAGCTCGCCGGACCGGATGGGGTGCACTGGGTGCCGCTGGAGAGCCTTTTCATGGGCCCTGGCGAACCCAGCTTTCGACCGCGACCGCGATCGCCATTATCGCCTTCCGGCTGCCCAAAGCAGGCCGGCGAAGGGTCGGCCTTTCATCGGATCATGCGGCCACAGGGCGTCGCTATCGCCATCCTCAACATGGGCTGCTGGGTCCGGCTTGCGAGGGATGGGACCATCGAGGACATACGGCTCGCCATCGGGCCGGCGGGGCCGCGCCCACTGCGTGCCGCGAAGGGCTGAGGCCGCCATCGAGGGCGAACTGTGGAGCGATGCGGTCCAGGTGGCGGCGCAAGCAGCGCCGCAGGAGAAACCCAAATGCGCACCAGCCCGCATCGAGCCACCGCCGACTATCGGCGCCATCTTACCGGGTCTTCTTGAACGGGCTGTGGGCACGGCATTGGCCAGGGTGAGCCCGGTCGGGCTGCAGCCGGCATAGAGCCGGCGGGCTGATCGGCGCCGAGGCATAGGAGGCGGAGGCATGGAGACGATACGTTTCAAACTCAATGGCGAACCAGGTCGAAGTCACCCCGGATCCCGGAGAAATGCTCTCGGATACGCTGCGACTCCGGCTAGGGCTGACCGGCACCAAGGTCGGATGCGATGAACTGGAGTGCGGCAGCTGCACCGTGGTCCTTGACGGGAAGCCGTGCTCGCCTGCCGGCTGCTCACCGCCAGGGTAGAAGGATATGACCTGGTCACGATCGAGGGCCTGGCGCAGGACGAACAGCTCCATCCGTTGCAGAAGTCCTTTGTTCAATACGGGGCCGTGCAGTGCGGCTTCTGCATCCCCGGCCAGATCATGGCTGCGTATGCGCTGCTCAACGAGCGACCGGACGCGGCGAGCACCGAAATTCGGGCCGCCTCGAAAGACACCCTGTGCCGTTGTGCCGGCTACCCCACCATCATCAACGCCGTGCAGGCCGCCGGCCGCATGTCGTGGCAGACCGGGGAACCGGTCTCCGCACCGGCCATGCCGGGTTCGGACACGACCAAAATCGTCGGGCATGCCGTGATCAGGCCCGACGCCGTGGCCAAAGTCACCGGCGCGGCGATATTCACCGACGACTACTGACTTTCCCGGAGATGCTTGCCGGGCGCGCCCTGCGGGCAGCCGTTCCCCATGGGATCTTGAAGCGGCTCGACCGTCGAGGCCGCAAGGGCCCTGCACGGCGTTCGGGCCGTGCTCACGGCAGAGGATGTTCCCGGCGAGCCGAACCACGGCCTGGTGACCTACGATTGGCCGGTGCTGGTGGGGGTCGGCGGACAAGGTCCGCTACGTGGGCGACGCGGTGGCCCTGGTGGCGGCCGACACGCCCGACATCGCCGACCAGGCGCTGGAGCTGATCGAGGCCGAATACGAGCCGCTGCCCGTGGTGTCCGACCCGGTCATGGCGCGCCAGTCAGATGCTCCCAAATTGCACGAGAAGGGCAACCTGCTCAAACACATCAAGGTGCGAAAGGGCGACATGGAGATCGGTTTCGCCGAGAGCCGCCCAGGTGGTCGAGGAGATGTTCCACACACCCACCACCGAGCAGGCCTATATTGAGCCAGAGTGCAGCCTCGGCGCGCATCACCGACGATGGCCGGATCGAAATCCACGTCGGCTCACAAATCCCCTATGCCGACCGGTCGCAGGTGGCCCGTTGCCTCGCCATCCCCGAATGAACAGGTGCATATCGTCGGCCGGTTGATCGGCGGCGGGTTCGGCGGCAAGGAGGACATCGCCGGACAGATTCACGCCGCCCTGCTGGCCCAAGCCGACCGGCCGGCCGGTCAAGATCCTTTGGGACCGGCACGAGAGCCTGCTGGTCCATCCCAAGCGGCATGCCACTCAAATTCGGGTTCGGCTGGGCAGCGACGCTGACGGGCAACTCTGGTGGCAGCCGAGTCGGAATTGTACGGCGACACCGGCGCTTATGCCTCGCTCGGCGAAAAGGTGATGACCCGCGCCACGACCCACTCGGCCGGGCCGTATGTCATTCCCGCACGTGAAAGCCGATTGCTACGCCATGTACACCAACAACCCGCCGGCCGGCGCGTTCCGGGGCTTCGGGGTCACTCAGTCGGCCTTCGCCGTCGAGTCGGCGATGGACGAGCTGGCGGCGCGGCTGGGCATGGATCCGTTGGCACTTTCGGCAGAAGAACGCGCTTGCGGGTGGGATCGGCGACCAACACCGGCCAGGTGCTGCGCGAGAGCGCCGGCCTGCTGGACTGTCTGGATCGCGTAGAAGAAGAACTCCGCCGGCGCACGCCCCGGGCGGGATCCGTTCGCTCCCTGCCCCGGTCGACGGCGCCCCGGGAAGGTGCGGGCATGGGGCCTATCGGCCGCGCTACAAGAACACCGGCCTGGGCGGCGGCGCGCCCGGACAAGTCCTCCGCCGAGGTCGAGCTGTACGAGGACGGCACGGCCGAAGTGCGCACGTCGGCAGCCGAGATCGGCCAGGGCCTGGTAACGCGTGCTGCAAATGATCGCCGCCGAAGAGCTTGCCCTGCCTTAGACCGGGTGCGAGTGCTGCTCTCGGACACCGACCTGACCCCCGACGGCGGCCCGACGACCGCCTCGCGCCAGACGTACGTCACCGGCAACGCCGCTCGCATGGCCGCCGGCACGCTGCGCGAAGTCAATGGCCGCCACCCTGGCCGAAACGCTACGACCAGCCCCCCCAGGATATTCGCTTCATCGAAGGGCTTGGCCCAGGTCAACGGGCGATCGGGTGCCGATGGGCGAGGTCGTGGGCATGATGCGGCACGAAGGGCGCGAACCCAAGGCAGCTCTACGAGTACTGGGCCCCAGAAACCCAGCCGCTGGGCAGAGCCGGGCGACATGCACTTCGCCTTCTCCTTCGCCGCGCAGGCCGCCGAGGTGGAAGTCGATCTGGCAGACCGGCGAGGTGGAGGCGCTGCCAGGTCATGGCCGCCACCGACGTTGGCAAGGCCATCAACCCGCTTGGGCTGCAAGGCCAGATCGAGGGCGGGATCATGATGGGCTTGGGCAACGCCGCTGACCGAAGAGTTCATCGTCGAAGATGGCATGGTCTTCAGCGACCGGCTGGCCCGCTACCGAGATGCCATCCATCGTCCACACCCCGACATCATGGCCGTTCGTCGTCGAAGATCCCACCGCGCGACGGTCCGTATGGGGCCAAGGGCGTGGGCGAAATCAGCAGCATCCCCACCACGCCGGCCATCACCAACGCCATCTTCAACGCCTGCGGCGTGCGCGTGCGATCGCTTCCGGTCGATCAGGATTGGCTGGCCCTGCAGCTGGCCGGGCGCCTGGCGCTGGCCGGCGGCTGATTCGCTAAGCATCAACGCCATTCACCCCGGGAGATCAGTCAAGCGGCTTGTGAAACATTTCATAAGCCGCTGGTTTGTTGTTGACTAGACTTGGGTCAGGCGATCTTCTCCGGCATGTCATAGCGCTCGAAGCGCACGCCCTTGGCGATCAGGTCGTCCACGACGGCGTCGACATCGTCGACGAAGAAGGCCACCGCCGTGTGATCCGCCTGGGTCGGTGTTGGGCGGGCGTAAACCAGCAAGCGTGAGCCCTGGCCGGCCTCAAAGATGGTCACGCTGGGGTCCGGCGCTTCGGCCAGCTTGAGGCCCAGGGTCTGACCGTAGAACTGTTTGGCTTGCTCCAGGTCCACGACGGGAATGGAGGCCAGGATCGTGCCGTTCGACAACATAAGATTCCTCCCAAGCAGATGAACCGGACGGACCTTCATGATAACCGGGCGAGATTGCCGGCAAAGGTCACGTGGCCGGCGCGGCCTTTCCCGCCCACAGCCCGAGCGCCGATCCCAAGAATGCCAAACCGATCACCAAGCCCCCCGACATGAGACCGACAAAGATCAAGGCGATGGTCAACGGACCGGGACCCGTTCCCGGCCCCGGTTCGGTCAGCAGTTCGGCAAGAAAGGCCAGCGCGCCGAGACCCGCTCCGGCCCCGGCCACCACCAACCACACGGCCCACGCCTGACTTGGCTGCCCCGAAAGAGTCTGATTTCGCCGCTGGGACCAGGGCTTCCAGCCACGCGCCGGTGTTGGAAAACAAAACCAGCGCGCCCACCAAGACGGTCCCCAAAGCCGCCGGAACGCTCATGCTCGTCACGGCGGGGTAGAACCACAGCCCCAACCCGCTTCCCAGCGCCCATGCGCCTGCCTTCAACCAATCCGACCGGCGGCGAGGGGGCTGCGGTCCGGCCCCTGCCTGTATGACAGCCCGACCGACCGCCGCCGTCAAGAGCAGCAGCGCCACCATCAGGGCCAGCAAAACCCCGCCCGCCAGGTTGGCCCAACCACGCCCCCGGATCACGGGCCATCGCCACCCCATCCGCTGCCAGGGTGACGCCCATCATCACCGGCAAGCACAGCTGCGAACGCGCTGCGTAGACGCAGTCAGACGCAGTCCGGCCGGCCGGCCGGGTAACGGCCGCAGCGTCCGGAACGCCGCCAAAGCGAGGAGCAGCAGGCTGGACACCACGGCGAACGAGCCCACGGCGTCAAAAGGATCCTCCAAAAACGGGGCGATGTCCGAGAGGCGTCGGCAGATGCTTGGTGAGGTTGAAGAACGCCCACAACAATCCGGTCGCCACGGCGACGGCTGCAAGATTCACCTTCATGCGCCCGGGCACGCTGCCCTCCTGATGGAGGTCGGACGATCGCCGGCTTGAGCGGGCGTGGTCTGCATCACCCTGTTAACCCCGTCCAGCCCCGGTTTGTGACAGCACCGGGTGGGTCCGGGCGCGGGCCGAGCGGCCGAATCAGGCCAGCTTTTCGACCCGGACGGCGCAGGCCTTGAACTCGGGGGTTTCTGTGATCGGGTCGTAGAACTCGGACGTCAACAGGTTGGTGGCCGCCGTTTGAGGGAAGTGGAACGAAGTGAACACCACGCCCTCGGGGGAGCGGTCGGTGACCTTGACCGGCATCTCGACCCGCCCCCGGCGGGAAACGACCGCCACCGGCTCGCCATCGGCGAGGCCGAGGGTCTCGGCATCCTCGGGACTGACTTCGAGCCATTCGTGTGGGACCAGGACATCGAAGCCCTCGGCGTGCCCGGTCATGGTGCCGGTGTGATAGGTCGACCGGCGCCGGCCGGTGGTCAAAATGAACGGGAAATCGGCGTCCGGCACTTCGGCCGGGGGCACGTGCGGCACGCACTGCAGGTAGCCCTTGTCGGTCACGAACGAGCCGGCGTGAAGGAATGGCGTCCCGGGATGATCGGGCGTCGGGCACGGCCACTGCAGGCCGGTATGCTCAATGCGGGCATAGTTGATGCCGGCCAGGATGGGCGTGTTCTGGCTGACCTCGTCCCAGATCTCTGACGGATGGGCGTAGTGCATCGGATAACCCAGCCGCGGCGCTCAGCTCCATGACGATCTGCCAATCCGGCCGCGCCTGGCCGGGCGGCTCGACGGCCTTGCGCACGCGTTGGACGCGGCGCTCGGTGTTGGTGAACGTGCCATCGACCTCGGCGAACGACGCCGCCGGCAGCACGACATCGGCCAACTCGGCGGTCTCAGTCATGAACAAATCCTGGACCACAAGGAACTCGACGGCCTCCAGGGCGCGGCGGGTGTATCCGGCGTTGGCGTCGGACACGACGGTGTTTTCGCCCATGATGTACACGCCCCGGATCTTGCCCTCGAGCATTTTTTCCAGCGCGCCCACTTTGGTGGTCCCCGGGTGGGGGTTGAGGTTCACGCCCCAGGCCGACTCCCAGCGCTGGCGCGCCTCATCGGAGTTGACGCTGCTGGTAGCCGGGAAGGTAAGCCGGCAGACAGCCCATGTCTCCGGCCCCCTGGACATTGTTTTGGCCGCGGAATGGGTTGACGCCCGAGCCGAACCGGCCGAAGTTGCCGGTCAACAGGGCCAGATTCGACAAGGACTGCACGTTGTGAACGCCGCATGAATGCTCGGTGATGCCCAGGGTGTAGATGATGGACGCCGGGTCGGCCGCCGCATAGTCTCGCGCTGTGGCGATGATGTCTTCGGCCGGGACTCCCGTTTCGGCCTCGGCGTACTCAGGTGTGTAGGTCTCCAGGTGATGGCGCAGATCCTCAAGCCCGCTGGTTCGTTCGGCGACGAATTCGGCGTCGAGCAGGCCCTCTTTCAAAATGACGTGCGCCATGGCGTTGAACAGCGCGATGTCCGTCCCGATCTTAAGGCGCAGCCAGCGATGGGCCCAGCGGGTGAGCTCGATCTTGCGCGGATCGACCACGATCAACTTGGCGCCACGGGAGACGGCTTTCTTAACCCTCAGGGAAATGACCGGGTGGCTCTCCGTGGTGTTGGTGCCGGCCGCCAGGATGACCTGCGCGTGCTCCAACTCGGCGATCGAGTTGCTCATCGCTCCTCTTCCGATCATGATCGCCAGACCGGCGACCGTGGGAGCGTGTCAAGTCCGCGCGCAGTTGTCGACGTTGTTGGTCCCCAACGCCGCCCGCGCCATCTTCTGAACCAGGAAGTTGGCCTCGCTGGTCGAGCGGGCCGAACTCCACAGGGCGAAGGCGTCAGGGCCCGACTGGCGCTTGATCTCACCGAAGCGTTCGGCGATCAAGTCGTAAGCTTCGTCCCACGTCGCCGGCTCGAGCCGGCCATCTCGCCGGATGAGGGGGGTCGTCAGCCGGTCCGGGCTGTGGATGAAGTCCAGCCCAAACTGGCCCTTGACGCACAGCGAGCCCTCGTTCGCCGGGCCGTCCCAGTCCGGGGTGACGCCCACCACCTTGCCCTTGGCCACGTGCAGCTCGATCCCGCAGCCCGTGCCGCAGTATGGACAGATGGTGCGGACACGCTGGACCTCCGCCGCCTGGGCTTTGCCCAAGCGCTTGCGGTCGAACAGGGCGCCGGTGGGGCAGGCCTGGACGCACTGGCCGCAAAACGTGCACGGGCTGTCCAGCAGCCCGCCTCCGGCGGGCGTGCTGATGGCGCTGGCAAAGCCGCGCCCAACCGGGAGGATGGCGCCGGCCTGTTCCAACTGGTTGCAGACCTGCACACAGCGGTAGCAGTAGATGCACTGCGTGTAATCGCGAAGGATGAAGGGATTGCTGTCCTCGGCGAGCCGGCCGCTGGTCGCTCCGCCGTAGGCGCGTTCGGTCACGCCCAGAGCCTGGGCCAGGGCATGCAATTCGCACGGGCCAATCTGGCTGCAGCGGGTGCACGTCTCGGCCGGGTTCTCCGACAGCGCCAGTTTGAGGATTGTCTGCCGCCAGACTTTCAATTCAGGGTCGTCGGTCACGACGACCATTCCCGGTTCGAGGTGCTGCTTGCAGGCCGCCGCCGGCAGCCTGCGGCCGTCGATCTTGACCACGCACAGCCGGCAAGAGCCGGTCGAGCCGACGCGGGGATCATGACACAGCGTGGGGATGGCCACACCCGTGCGGCGGGCTGCCTCCAGGATGGTTTCGCCTGGGTCCACCTGAATCTTAAACTCGTTGATGCGCGCCGACGCCGGACCGGTTTTGTCCGTCATGCGTCACTCTCCCGCGTCCATGCTCGGCTGGCGTTCACAGTCGGCACACTCCGGCCCGGCACGAATGCCCCTCGGTGTGCTCGGCCAGTTCATCGGCGAATGTCGTCCACAGGGCTTGAAGCGGCAGGTGAGCGCTCTGTCCAAGCCCGCAGGCGGACAGGCTGGCCATGGCGGAACCGATGTCTTTCAGGTCCGCCACCCGAGCGTCTATGCCGGGAGCCCTCCCCGTGGCGAAGTCCAGATACTCGCGGAGGCGGACCGTCCCGATGCGGCATGGGAAGCAGCGGCCGCAGCTCTCGGAGGCATAGAAGGCCAGACAGCTGCGGGCAAAGTCGACCACGCAGCAGGTGTCGTCGAGGACGATGATGCCGCCCGAACCCAGGTTGGCGCCCACCTTGACCGGGGCCCGATAGTCCAGGGCCAGGTCGAGCTGATCCGGCCCGAGCAGCCCACCCGAGATGCCTCCCAGGGTGAAGGCCTTCAGTTGGCGTCCGGCGTCCAGCCCGCCGCCGTGCTCGAAGATGAGCTCCCGGGCCGTGACCCCAAGCGGCAGTTCGTAATTGCCCGGGCGCTGAACCTTCCCGCTCAGGGAGTAGAGTTTGGTGCCGGGATTGCCGTTCATCCCGAGCGAGGCATACGCATCGGCGCCCAGCCGAAGCATAGCCGGCACCGTGCAGAAAGTCTCGACGTTGTTGATCAGCGTGGGGCGCCCCCATAACCCGTGAGTGGTCGGATAAGGCGGCCGCTCTCGTGGCCAGGGCCGCCTGCCTTCCAAGGAGTTCAGCAGGGCCGTCTCTTCCCCGCAAACGTATGAGCCGGCGCCGCGGCGAACGACCACTTCAAACCCGAATTCGGATCCTTCGATCGACTTCCCCAGCAAGCCCGCCCTCTCGGCCTGTTGGATGGCCTCGTTCAGCACCCGGTAGGCTTCGGGGTACTCGTAGCGCAGGTAGATGATGCCCCGCGAAGCTCCGACGGCCAGACCCGCAAGCGCCATGCCTTCCACAAGCAGGTGAGGACGCAGATGAAGCAGGGCCCGGTCCTTGAACGTCCCTGGCTCGCCCTCGTCGGCGTTGCAGACCACAAACTTGTCTGGGCCCGGCGAAGCCCGGACGGCTCGCCATTTGGCGGCCACCGGAAAGGCCGCGCCGCCTCGACCCACCAAGCCGGCCCGCTCGATCGAGCTCAACAGATCGTCGACCGAACCCCCGCTGGCCAGGTGGGTGAGACTCGACGTACCCGCCTCGCTCGCGGTATGCCTGCAGGTCTTCGGTGGCTGTCAGACCGTGAGGCGGAAAAAGGACGGCGGCAGCCTGGTTCGTCAGGGGCGGCTCGAAGACGCCGGCCTTGGTGCCTGACCCGCTAAACTCTCCATGATCGTGCACGGCCGGCGCCTGGTCACAAAGGCCCGGACATGCCAGCACAGCCGCCTCGTCGCTTCCGGGCTCTGCCTTTCGGGAGAGGCTGCAGGCCGGCCCGGTACAGGTGACTGGACCGGCGCCGTTTGCCG
The DNA here is from genome assembly GCA_963797485.1 of uncultured Chloroflexia bacterium. Taxonomy (GTDB): domain Bacteria; phylum Chloroflexota; class Anaerolineae; order Anaerolineales; family E44-bin32; genus CAWAND01. Next base: position 95,327 of record CAWCPF010000004.1, on the reverse strand, counting down.
CATGGGGTTGAAAGTAGTGATAGAAGCTGGCCGCGCTGATGAGGTCAGCCAGCGGCAGATTAAAGGCCGAGGCCAGGGGAGCCAAAGTCGCGCGCGTCAAGCGCACCGTCCTCGCCCAGAATCTGGTGAAACGCAGGCAGGCAGGGAGCCAGAGCATTTTCGCTCTCCCGGACCGGGAGGCTTTGAGCCGTCAAAATCCGCACTCCATCGGCGCCTGCCCCGCTTTGGGCGAACGCCACTAGTTGAGGTTGATTGCGCTTAGGTTAGACCTTGGGGGATGCTTGGAACAGGGTTGATGGTCACCGTCTGCCTATGACCATCGTCTTCGCGCGAATGGGCAGGCCCCGCGTGCCTTGCCGACGGACCGGCTCCGCCAGGGAGATGCCCCGCTGCCTGCGTGAGACTGTGATAACGCTCAGGCCACTCCGACTGGGCGCGGCCGGCGAAGGTGCCGGGCCAGGCCCAACCCACCGGCTGCGGCCGCTCCCCAGGCCAGGCTGTTGGCGGGCAGCAGCAGCCAGCTCCACGCCCCTGGCAGCCAGCGGGACACCCAGGCGCATCCGCCATGGGCTGAATCGCAGTAGGCAACCGGCCACAGCAGACTATCCGCCAGGCTCCCGGCTGCCAGGGCGGCGGACTGCTTGGCCGGGGAGACGCCCGCCGAGCTGAAATCCCTCTCTCCGCTGACATTCATGGCCAGCGCAAACGCACCAAAAACAAACACCAGGCTTAAGACCAGGTGAGCCGCCGCCACCAACCAGATGAGCCGTCCAGTCCGCATGTCGCCAGTCTCCCTGCTAATCGGGGGTGCACCCTGCCCACCAACAGAATCAGTCTAACCCACTCAATCTTCGATCGGCCGGCCAGTCTCGGGCAGCCGATCGAGCCACTCGAGCGCTTGCCTCAACCACTCGGCGGAAGCCGTGGCGTCATCGCCACGCAAGCGATAGAGGATACCCTGCTGAGCGCGGTGCCAGGTCAACGCCCGGCTGAGCGCGGCCAGCGGCAGGCCCAGTTCATAGGCCGCATCCACCTCGGTCGATGACGCGCCGTCAAACCAATGCGCCAGGTAGCCTCGGCGTATGCCGACGAGGTCGGGCAAATCATCTTCCAATCCCAGTCGCCAGCCCAGCGAACGCAGGCCGATCATGGGTGTCAGCAGTGGCAAAGCCACGCACGCCTCTCCCCAATCCCCAAACACGGCGCCGCCCTCCCCGGGATAGACATTGGCGTCGTGCAGATCATCATGGTGGAGAGTTTCCGGCAGTCCCAGATCACCGAGCCGGCTGCAAAGGGCGCGCCAGCGCGGCAGACTGTCCATCAGCCGCCGGTGCTCGTCAGGCGTCAGGCCGCCATCTTCACCCAGGCCCAGACCGGTCGCATCCTCCATCAGGACCGCCAGGTGGTCCGGGAGAGTGGCCAGGCGGCGGTCGAGCAGGCCGATCTCCAGCAGCTGATCCGATCGTCGAGCCCACGCCGTCTGCAGATTGGCAAAGTCGGCCAGCGCCTCCGCCCACAGGCCCAGGTCGGCCGCGCCGCCCAGACGCGTCCGCAAGGTCGGGCCGCAGTCGGCCATCAAGATCCAAGCGCGACCGACATCGACACCGATCAGCCGGGGCACCGAACGGGGACGGCTGGTTGCCAGGGCGGCATGCAGACCGGCTTCATAGGCAAGCTGGGGCGCGGCGGCCTTGAAAAAGGCTCGACCGTCCGAGGTTTCGATCCGCCAGACAGCCGACCAGGGGCGCGTCTGGACCGGCTGCAGGGCGCCGCGAGCGCGCATGCCGGCCTGAGCCAGGCAATCCATCACCCAGGCCGCCGTCTCCTCGCCCCAGCCGGGTGCCTCCCAGGGACGGGGCGCCGGGCCGAGTTCCACAGACTCGTCAGCCGGGGGCACGGTTTGTGAAGGCGTTCACAAGTGGCGTGGGGCTGGGTTTGGCCCGGATGGCGCGAGGCAGGCGGCCCGGCGCGCCGCCTCACAAACCCAGGCCAAACAGACGGCCGATGACATAGGTGGCCACGGCCACCCCCATTCCGACCACGAACATCTCAATTCCGCTTCTTAGCGCCGGCCGGCCGGTGAAAATCGCCCGGCTGGCCCCGACGGCGAAGTGGGCCAGCATGCTGATCACGATCCCGGTCCATATGGCCGAACTTCCGGTCAGAAAAACAAACGGCAGGATGGGCAGGACAGCCCCCAGGGCGGTGGAAATGCCGGTCAGCACGCCCTCTTGGAGCGGGGTCTGCGACGAACCGATACTGATACCCAGCTCATCCGCCGCCAGCTGGGCCAGAGCGGCTTCCGGGCGCTTCATCAGGGCGTCGGCGACCAAACCCGCCTCGGCCTCCGACAGCCCCTTGTTGATGTAGATCTGGCGCAGCTCGTCGCGCTCTTGTTCGGGCATGTAGGTCAGTTCGGCGCGCTCGATCGCAAGGTGGTGCTGCCGGACTTCTTCCTCCGAACGCGACGCCAGAAACGCGCTCGAGGCCATGGACAGTGCGTCGGCCAGCAGGCCGGCGAAACCGGTCAGCAGGACAAGGTGGGCTGAGATGTTCGCCCCCACGACGCCCATGACGAGCCCGAAATTAGCTGTCAGGCCGTCGTTGAAACCGTACACCACCGAGCGCAGCCAGTTGCTGGCATCGACGCCCTGGTGCCAGGGCTCGGCCTCGTCCTCCGCCTCCGGATGGTGCAGCCCGCGCAGGAACAAGGCATGCGCGGTCTCATCCTTGAGCGCCTGAGAGAACGTCTCGTGATCCCCCGAGCTGGCGGCCTGGTGGACGTAGATCGAGATGTCGTTGACCTCGTCGCGGACGAGCAGGCGCAGCAAGCCCTCCGCCCCGATCGGCGGCGCCAGCCACAGGATGATGCGGTCGCGCAGGTCCATGCCCGCCGGCTTCGGTTCGACGCCCATTTGGCGCAGCCTGGCGGCCCACAGCTCGGCGTGGCCGTCTTCCTGCTCGGCCATGTGGGCCAGGCCGTCGCGCACGCGTGCCGACCGGGCGTACGCCATCAAGCGCCGGTACAAAGTGGCGCTGGCGGTTTCGCGGCGCCAGTTGTCCGTGAGCTCGTCAGGAGTCAGGGGCTGGAGTTCTTTCACACGGGCTTCCATCCGGGCGCGCTACGCGCCGATGACCTCTATCGTCCGCAGGTAGCTGATGACGTCTTCGCGGCTCAGCATGCCGGTCACCCGTCCGGCCTGCATGACGGGCATCTGGTTGACACCGTCGCGGTCCATCTCGAGCAGCGTCGGCCAGAGCTCATCCTCGGGCAGCGCCTGGTGGAGAGAACTTATGGGGGTCATGATTTGTCCGGCCGTGGTCCTGCTCCACTCGTCGCGGGGGAGCTGCTTCAAGTTGTGCAGCGTGAGCAACCCGGCCGGCGCATCTGCCTGGGTGATCACCAGACAGCGCCGGGCGCCGCCCAGGATGTGCTGGTCGACCAGCTCCTGCACCGGCATGGCGACATCGATCTCCGGACATCCCGGGCTCATGGCGTCGACGACGCGATGGCCGGACAAGAGGTCCTGGATGCGCCGTTGGTTGAGCTGCCCCGATGCGGCGCTCTCGAGGAACCAGCCAATGAAGGCAATCCACAAACCATTGCCCAGATTTCCGGCGAACATCATGAAGACCCCGACCAGGATGAACCCGAAGGCGATCAGCCGGCCGACGTTGGCGGCGATGAGCGTGGCCCGCCGCAGGTTGTGAGTCAGCCCCCAGATGACGGCTCGGAAGACCCGGCCGCCGTCGAGGGGGAAACCCGGGACCAGGTTGAACAGCCCCAGAGTTCCGTTGATGTAGGCCAGATACTCGGCCAGGGCCAGCAGGGGCTCCAGCCCGGCCACGATCGGCCGCATCAGGCTGAACAGGACCGCCAGCGCAAAGCTAACGATCGGCCCGGCAATGGCAATCCAGAACTCCGAGAGGGCGCTGGGCGGCTCGGCCCCCAGTTCGGCGACGCCGCCAAAGATCATGAGAGTGATGCGCCGCACGGGGACGCGGTAACGCAGCGCCACCACCGAATGGCCAAGCTCATGGAGCAGCACGCTCCCAAAAAGCAGGATCGAGGTGATGGCCGCCACGATCCAGTACTCCGCCGCAGGCCATCCGCGAAACTCGGACGGAAAGTACCCGGTGGCCAGGGACCAGGTCAGCAGAACGAAGATCAGGAACCATGACAGATCCACCCCGATGGGGATGCCGGCAATTCGACCAAGAGGAATTGTGGTCTTGGACATGACCCTTTCGCCTAGTGGGACTGGATTGCGAGCGGCTGCGTGCGTGCCGAGCTCAGGCTTGGTCCCGTCCGGGACGAATTGGGACCAGCAACAGGGGAATCTTCGACCGGCCGGCCACGGCCGCCGCCACACTGCCCGCCCAAAACGCCTGCATGCCGCTTCGCCCGTGGGTCGCCAGCGCGATCAGATCCGCCTTGAGCCGCACGGCTTCCTTGTCGATGCCCTCGCTGGGGTCGCCCCGCAGGGTGCTGACAGTGGCGGTCACACCCTGCGCCTCCAGCTCCTTCCGTTTGGCCACCAGATAGGCTTCGGCCTCCTCCTCGGTCAGCTCGAGCACGGCCGAGGTCGTTCCGGGGAGCATCCGCCCGGTGGCGGCCTTCGTCCCGGTCAGCGTGCCCAAGGTTTGAATCACAGTGATCAGGTGCAGGGATGCACCGCAGCCGGAGGCCATTTTGGCCGCCACTTGCATGCCGCCCTCATGGACCGGATCGCCGTCCAAGGGGACCAGGATCTGGTGACATTCAAAGGAAGCGGCCCCCGGCTGGACCAGCATCACCGGAGTCTTGCCCAGCGAAACGACCTCCTGGGCGATGCTGCCAAACAGCCTCAGGCCCAGCCCGCTCCGGCCGTGCGTGCACATGATGATCAGATCGGGGGCGAACTCATCGACATGATCGGCGATGGACTGGGGCACGTCCCGCACCAGGCTGGTGTGGACGTGAAACTCGACCTTGATGCCGGCGGCGAAGTGGGTGGCGGCGATCTGATCGAGGTATTTGACGGCCTCATCCGGGTCGTTCAGGTGGCGCTCGCCGTGTACCTCTTGGGGGGAATCGCGTTCGATGATGTGGATCAGGGCCACCGATGCGCCCAGGCAGTCGGCCAGGTAGGCCGCCGGGGCAAGGGCAGCCTCGGACAACTGCGAGCCGTCCAAGGGAACAAGCAATTTGGTAAACATGGCCTCATCTCCGGAAACGGCCGAGCAAGATTGTCGTTCGTCGGGGCACCAAGGCCGGTTTGTGTGCCAGTGGAAGTATCACCGAAATCTGCCGCGTTGGCTACACTGACCCGGGCGGCCGGCACTCGCTATTGAGCCAGCGCGCTCGGGCGGAGGCGCTGCACCAGCAGCCTCAGCCCTTCCAGGAGCTGGGCGTCGGAGCTGGATTGAAGCTCGGCGGCCGTCATCTGGCGCTCAGCTTCCGGCGTCAGCGGCAGGGCGTTGTCGGCTAACGCCACCGAGACGTCCGGCTCGATCCCCTGATGCCAGATCACACGGCCGGCCGGCGTCAGCCACTCCTGCGTTGCCAACAGGACCGACGAGCCATCGCTGAGCGGAAATTCCTGAAGCACGGTACCGGTTCCAAACGTGGTTTCACCCACCAGTTCCCCGCGTCGCGCGTCCTGCAGCGCGCCGGCCGTGATTTCAGCGGCGCTGGCCGAGCCCTGGTTGATCAGGATTACCATGGGCAGGTCCGGAGCGCCGGCGCCGGACTTGACGGCGATGTGGGTCACATTCCCTTGCGCATCCTTCTCCAGAAGGACGTCGCCCGAAGTCAAGAACTGGCTGGAGACACCTACCGCCTCGTCCAGCAGTCCGCCCGGGTCGTTGCGCAGATCCAGCACGATCCCGGTCGCCCCGGCGGTCTTGATCTCGTCCAGGGCGCCCGTCAGGTCTTCGGTCACCCCCTGGCTGAACGCGGCCACTCGCAAGTGGGCGACGCTGGTGCCGGGCAGCATCTGCCAGGTCACATTCTGGATCTTGATCTCGGCCCGGACGATGGTCACGTCGCGCTGGTCCCCTGTGAGAGGGTCGCCCAGGGTCAGGGTCACCTGGGTGCCGGCCTGGCCCAGGATCTTGGATACCACCTGCTCCAGCGATTGACCGGTCACATCCTCGCCGTCGACTTTCAGGATGATGTCACCGGGCCTCAAACCCGCCTTCTGGGCGGGCGTGCCGTCCAGCGGGGCCACAATGATGACGTGGTTATCCTTCAACTGCACCTCGGCGCCGATGCCGCTGAACGAGCCCTGCAGAGCATTCTGCTCCTGCGTGCGCATCTCAGGGCTCAGGAACCGGCTGTGACCCGTATCGCCCAGCGAATTGACCATCCCGCTGATGGCCGCATAACTCAAGCTCTTCGGATCGACTGCCGACCGGTCCACATAGTGCTGGTCGATCGTGTTCCAGGCCTGTTCGATGACTTTGAACTGGGCTTGAGTCTCGGGCGGAACATCCAGCGTTATCCCGGCCGTGGCGCCGATTCGAGCCTGGGTGACGGCCACTCCGGCCACTCCGCCGACCACGACCATCACCAGGCTGAGGCTTGCCAGCCCAAGTATCTTAAGTCCAGTATGCATGTCCCGCCGCTTTCTCCGATGGGAACGACCGTCTTCGCGCCGTGTCCGCCGGGCGTTCCGGTCGTCGCGTCTCAGCCGATCCCGGGTACCGGCTGGAGTTCTCCGAATTGTAACCGGGCGGCGGTTTGCAGCGTGAGGCTGGCGCCTCACGCTCCGGGAGGTTTGTGATGGATTTCACAAGCCGAGGAACCAGCCCTCAGGTGACTTCGGGCCTGGAGTCCCGATAAGCCAGGTGGCGGCCGTCTTTGACCACCTGCGCCAAGCGCTCGACGGCCAGGTGGATTTCCTCAAAACGCGTGTACAGGGGCGAGAAACCCAGACGCAGGCCATCCGGCGGTCGAAAATCGGGCAGCACCCCCATGTCGTGGATCAAAGCCTGGTCGATCGCCAGCGCCTGGTCGTGCCCCAGGGAGACGTGGCCGCCTCGCAAGTCGGGGTCTTCCGGCGAATTCAGGCGGAAGCCCAAGGGCTCCAGGCGGGAGCGCCAAAGATCGATCAGGAAGCTGGTCTGGGCTACCGACTTGGCCCTGACGCGCTCGATCCCGGCTTCGATGAGCAGGTCGAGCCCCGGCTCAAGCGCCAGCAGCGACAACACCGGGGGCGTACCGGAGAGAAAGCGGCGCATGCCGGAGGTAGGCCGGTAGTCCAGCGCCATGTCAAACGGGGCCGCCTGGCTGAACCAACCGGTGATCGGGTTGGTCAGATCCGCCTGCAGACCCTCCCGGACGTACATGAAGGCGGGCGCGCCGGGGCCGCCGTTGAGGTACTTATAGGTGCAGCCCACTGCCAGATCGGCCTGGGCTGAATTCAGGCCGATCGGCATGACCCCGGCCGAGTGGCTCAGGTCCCAGAGCATCAGCGCGCCGACGGCGTGGGCTCGGCGCGTGATCTCGGGCAGGTTGTGGGTAAAACCGCTTTTGAAGGCCGTATGGGAAAGAGCCACCAGGGCGGTGTCGTCGTCCATGGCCGCCGCCAGCCGGTCCGGCGGCAGGTGGATGCCGTCCGGCGATGACACGCGCTCGACGCGCAGGCCGCCGCGCAGCCGGGCGGCGGCCTCCAGGATGTAGATATCCGAAGGGAAATTGAGGTCGTCGGTGACCAGCTTGCCCCGCGACGGCCTGGCCGTGACCGCCCCCATCGCCAGTTTGAACAGGTTGACTGAAGTCGAGTCGGCCAGGATGACCTCGCCCGGCCTGGCGTCGATCAAACCGGCCAGCTTGCCCCCAAGGCGCTCTGCGGCCTCGTACCAGCTCTCGTTCCAGGACCGGATCAGGCGGTCGCCCCACTCACGATCGACCACCTGCTGCAGGCGCGGGCCGACTTCGACCGGCAGCCGGCCCAAGGAGTTGCCGTCCAGGTAAATCAGGTTGGAATCGTCCACCACAAATCGCCGGCGAAACGTGCTCAACTCGTCGTCATGATCCAGCTGTTGGGCGCGCTCAAGATTGGTGTCCATGGCCGCCTCCCGGGCCGAGCTTTACGCCATTCTATAACCGACCGCTCCGCCAGGCTTGCCGGCCGGCGCCGCCTGGCAAACTCGAACGGCGGCGTCATGGGCTGCTGGCCTGCTTTAGCGATTGGGACCTCCCGCGGGCAAGGTCGTGACAAAAATCACCACCGGACAGCCCGGCTGGGTGCTAGCATCCACTGAGTACAGAGCCGCATCCGATCCCCATGCACCCGCCTCTTGAGCGCGGCCGTCAGGCTGCGCGGGCGGGCGCGTCGTGAAGGAGTCTGCCATGCTGAAAGACGCCGCCCCGGCCTTCCGAACCCTGCCTCTCCATATCCGCCAGCCCGTCCCCAGCGACATTGAAATCGCTCAGGAAGCCGAACTGAAGAACATTCAGGATCTGGCGGCCGAGTTGGGCCTGGCGCCGGATGAGCTCGAGCTGTATGGCAATTTCAAAGCCAAGGTCCGGCTGGATGTCCTCAAGCGGCTGAAAGATCGGCCCAACGGCAAGTACATTGTGGTGACGGCCATTACGCCGACGCCCTTGGGTGAGGGCAAGACGACCACCACCGTCGGCCTCAGCCAGGCCATGGGAGCTCATCTGGGACGACGCGTGTTCACCTGCATCCGCCAACCAAGCCAAGGTCCCACTTTCGGGATCAAGGGCGGCGCCGCCGGCGGCGGCTACAGCCAGGTGATTCCGATGGAGGATTTCAACCTGCACCTGACCGGCGACCTGCATGCCATCACTGCCGCCAACAACCTGATGGCGGCGGCCATCGACGCCCGCCTTTACCACGAGAGCCTGCAGAGCGACGAAGTCCTGTTTGACCGCTTGCTCCCGGTGCAGAAGGACGGCCGGCGGAAGATCGCCGCCGGGGTGCGCGCTCGCATGGCCAAGCTGGGAATCGAAGAAGCCGATCTGGATCACCTGGATGACGAGCAGCGGCGGCGGCTGGTGCGGCTGGACATTGACCCGGAGAAGATCACTTGGCGCCGGGTAGTCGACACCAACGACCGGTTCCTGCGCGGCATCACCATCGGCCAAGGCAGCAAAGAGCAGGGTTACGAACGCCAGACCGGCTTCGACATCACCGTGGCCAGCGAGGTGATGGCGATCCTGGCGCTGACCACCGGCCTGAACGATCTGCGCCAGCGGCTGGGCAAGATGGTGGCCTGCTACTCGCGCTCAGGCGAGCCCATCACCGCCGAGGACCTGGGGGTGGCGGGAGCCATGGCGGTGCTCATGAAGGACGCCGTCAAGCCCAATCTGATGCAGACGCTGGAAGGCACGCCCGTTTTCGTGCACGCAGGCCCATTCGCCAACATCGCCCACGGCAACAGCTCGATTGTCGCCGACCAGGTGGCCCTCAAGCTTGCCGACTATGTCCTGACCGAGGCTGGTTTCGGCGCCGACATCGGGATGGAGAAATTCTTCGACATCAAGTGCCGGGCGTCTGGATTGACCCCGGATGCGGTCGTGCTGGTGGCCACCATTCGGGCTTTGAAGATGCACGGCGGTGGTCCGAAAGTCGTGGCCGGAAAGACGCTCGATAAGGCCTACACCGAGGAGAACCTCGAGCTGCTGGGCGCCGGTTTGCCCAATCTGCAGCATCACATCGCCACGGCGCTCAAGTTCGGCGTTCCGGTGGTGGTCGCCGTGAACGCCTTTTCAACCGACACGCCGGCCGAACTGGAGATGGTCCGCCGGGCGGCCATCGAAGCCGGCGCCGAGGAACTCGGTGGTCTCCAAACACTGGGCGGAGGGCGGCGCAGGGGCCACGGCTTTGGCCGAGGCGGTGGTGGCGGCGGTCGAAAAGCCCGGCCACTTCAAGTTCCTTTATCCCGTGGAAGACAGCATCGAGGACAAGATCACCACCATTTGCCGGGAAGTCTACGGTGCGGACGGAATCGAGTTTTCGGAGCTGGCCCGCCAGCAGGCCGACTTGTACACCAGCCTGGGCTTTGACAAACTGCCCATCTGCATGGCCAAGACCCACTTGAGCCTGAGCCACGATCCGACGCTGAAGGGCGTTCCCACTGGTTTCACCGTCCCGATCCGTGAAATCCGGGCCTCGGTGGGAGCCGGTTTTCTGTACCCGCTGGTTGGAGAAATGTCCACCATGCCCGGCCTGCCGACACGGCCGGCCTTCTTTGACGTCGACATCGATCCGGCCACGGAGAAGGTGGTCGGTCTTTCCTGAGTTCGGGCAGGCGGCCGGCCAGGCGAGGGTGGGAATAGCCCAAGGTGCAGCCCTGATGTCCACCTCCACGCCCCCGGCCCCGGATCTCCAGGCCCTGCTCGCCCGCTCTGCCGACCTGCACAAGCACTTGTGTCCTCGGCAGGTCCTGGGGGTGCGGATGGGGCTCATGGCCGGCCGTCTGCTGGATCTTCCCCTGCCCCAAACCAACGAAAAGCGCCTGTTCGTGTTCGCGGAAACGGATGGCTGCACTGCGGACGGCATCGCGGTCGCCACAGGCTGCTGGGTCGGGCACCGCACTCTGCGCATCGTCCTCCAGGGCAAAGTGGCGGCCACATTCGTGGATCGGACCAGCGGGACCGTCTTTCGCATCCACCCACACCCGGAGTTGCGCGCGCTGGCGCTGCGGACCCAACCCGAGGCCGCCTCCGCCTGGGAAGCCATGCTGCAGGCATATCAGATTCTCCCGGATGAACAGCTGCTGATCGCCCAGCGGGTGAATCTCCTGGGCGACCTGGAGGCGATGATCAGCCGGCCAGGGGCCCGAGTGGTGTGTGAGGCATGCGGGGAGGAAGTGTTCAACGACCTGCAGGTCAAGACCAACGGACGGGTCTTGTGCCGCAGCTGCGCCGGAGAAAGCTACTACCGCCTGGCCGACTGACCTGGCGGGCTGGAGTGGCCTACGCCGCCGGCCCGGCGCGTCGCTGCAGGATGGCCTCCGCCTCGGCCAGTTCGCTCGGGGAATTGACGTTGAAGTAGCTCAGTTCCTCTGGATCCATCCGTATGCAGCCTGCACGTTCAACCACCCAAATCGGAAAAGTGTCCAGCAGGTCCATGAGCCGCTGGGATCCGTGATCGATCAAATCCTGGACCGCCGTCAGAGCGGATACCGGATACACGCCCAGCAACGGTTCCAGCCCGCGATCGCTCTCGCCGACCACGATCTTTCCTACAGCCGGGTCGAGGGCCAGCTCAACCAAGTGCATGGCCAATTCCTGACGGATAAATGGCATGTCACATCCAGCCACGAGCACTGCCTGTCTGTGGGCGCCCTGCAGCGCCGTCTGAAGTCCAGTCAGCGTGCCCGCGCCGGCCCGCTCGGGGTCATCCACGGCCATCCGTCGCCCCAGGTGGGCGTACGGTTCGGGGCGATTGGTGGCGATCAAGCAATCGCTCGCCAGCCCGCCTACCCGCTCGAGGACGTGTTCGATGAGCAGTCGGCCGCCCAACCGCACCAGCCCCTTGTCGGTCCCCATGCGTCGCGAGTGGCCCCCGGCCAGGATGGCGACGGTCACGGCATCCACTGGAAGCGTCATGCGCTCCTCACTGATGGAATCACCCGCTCAGCCGGCCCAGCGGGCTCCATAGGATGATTTTATGCGTTTGTGAGATTCTTCACAAGCAGAGCGCTACTCGTTGAACAGTTCGCCCACCGACCGGCCTTCATTCGCCCTGAGGATGACCTCCCCCAGCAGCGGGGCAACCGACAGCACTTTGAGGTTGGGCAGGCGCTTCTCAGCGGGGATGGGCACGGTGTTGGTGGCCACAATCTCGACCACGTCGGCCTCTGCCAGGCGTTCGCGGGCCGGCGGCACCAGCAGCCCGTGGACGAAAGACATATAGACGTCGTTGGCCCCGTGTTCCTTGACAATCTTGACCGCTTCGCAGACCGAGCCGGCGGTCAGGACCTCATCGTCGACGATCAACACGTCTTTGCCCTCAACATTGCCGATGAGCGTCGTGGCCATGGCGCGCGGGTCATCGCCGCGCCGGCGTTTCTCGACGAAGGCCAGTGGCGTTCCCAGCTTGGCGGCGAAGTTGCGGCCTTTCTTGGCGAAACCGAGGTCGGCCGTGGCCACCACCAGATCCTGCAGGTGCTTGTCCTCGAAATAGTCGCTCAACATGTGAAACGCGGTGAGCACGTCCCCGGGGATCGAGAAAAAGCCCTGGATCTGGCCGGCGTGCAGGTCAATCGTCATGTAGCGGTCCGCCCCGGCGACCTCGATCATGTCGGCAACCAGACGGGCGGTGATGGGGACACGGGGCTGGTCCTTCTTGTCCGACCGGGCATAGGCCATGTAGGGGAAAACGGCCGTGATCCGTCCGGCCAAGTCACGTTTGAGGGTGTCCACCATGATCAACAATTCCATCAGGTTGCGATGGACGGGCGGGCTCATGGACTGGATCAGATACACGTCCTGTCCGCGCACGCTGCCCTGAAGGCGCATGAACAGGTTTTCGTTGGGGAACTCGACCAGATCGTAGCCGCTCAGCGGCACACCGATGTACTCGCTGATTTCCTGGGCAAGGTCCAGGCTGCCCGTCCCGGCAAACAGCTTGATGTCCCCGTATCCGATCATGGGTGGCGTTCACGTCTCCTTACTAAGCTGGTTGGCCGGCGCTCCAGACGGTCTCTGACACCAATGTATCCCAAGTCGGCCACGGAAGATAGGCGCCGGGCCGCGGCCGAGCCTGGCCTGCAGCCTGCCGGACCTCAGCCTCGGATGGCCGCCCGTTCGGCCAGCTCGTGAATCGCCTGAGACGGGGAGGCCTGACGGGACTCGACCCGTTCGACCGCCTCTTCAAAGGCACGTTGGCCGTCAGCATCCAGGAACTGTTCCGCCAGCCGTTCCCGCAGCAAGGCATCCATCTCGGCGCGGATTCGGCGCGCCTCCCGCCTGCCCAGCTCCCCGCTCGACTTCAAGTAGCCCCGATGGCTGTCAATGGCTACAACCAATTCGGGCACGCCCTTGCCCTCAGTGGCCACCGTTTCCAAGAGGGGCGGGATCCACACGTCCGCCTGTTGGGCCCTTGGGCCCGATCCGGACCGGCGCGCCTTGGGATAACCGAGGTCGAGCGCCATGCGCAGCGCTCGAACAGCTTTGGGGGTGCCTGGAAGGTCGGCCTTGTTGACCACCAGGATGTCGGCGATCTCGAGGATGCCGGCCTTGATGGCCTGGACCTCGTCTCCCAGACCCGGCGAATCGATGACCAGCGTGGTGTGGGCCGCGCTGGCGATGTCGACCTCGGATTGGCCCGCGCCCACGGTCTCGATCAGGATCAGGTCAAAGCCGCAGGCATCCAGAGCCTGAACAACCGACCGGGTGCGGCGCGCCAGACCTCCCAGCGCGCCCCGGCTGGCCATGCTTCGAATGAAGATACCGGCGTCGCCCGAGAGATCCCGCATCCGGATACGGTCGCCGAGCAGGGCGCCCCCGGTAAATGGACTGCTGGGGTCCACAGCCACAATGGCGACCTGGCGGCCGGCCGCACTACCCGCCGTATCTGCCGTCTGGGACGACCTGACGTGGAGGGCGATTTGATTGACCAGGGTTGATTTGCCGGTGCCGGTGCCGCCGGTGATCCCCACCAGGTGAGCCGACCCGGTGCGCGGATAGAGGACGGACAGCGCCTGATCGCCCTGGCTGGTTTCGTTTTCGATTTGAGACACCAAACGAGCCAGCGCCAGTCGGTCGCCGGCCAGGGCACGCTCCACCAGGCTCATGAATGGGCTCTCAGGCTTGGCGAGAGTTGGCGCGGATGGCGGAATGGAAGGCCTCGATGATTGCCTCGGTCTTGGTTCCCGGGCCAAAGACCGAAGTCACCCCGAGCGCCTGCAATCCGGACACGTCCTGGTCGGGGATGATGCCGCCTACAAGCACGGGCACATCGTCCTGGCCTTGCGACTTGAGGAGCTCCAGCACGCGCGGGACCAACGCCATGTGCGCGCCGGACAAGATAGACAGCCCGATGGCGTCGACATCTTCCTGCAGGGCCGCCTCGGCGACCATCTCGGGGGTCTGGCGCAAACCGGTGTAAATGACCTCGAAGCCGGCATCCCTCAGGGCCCGCGCAATGACTTTGGCCCCTCGGTCATGGCCGTCCAGACCAGGTTTGGCGATCAGCACACGTTCTTGGTTTTCAGGCATGCCGGCAACCATCTCACGCGCTTGCGAGCCAACTGGCCGGGATTATACACCCGGTGACTCCGCCCGCTTGCGCATGGCGCGGGCCGGACCATGGACCTTCTTGCGTCGCCCGACCGGCAACCTTAGAATGAGCGGCGGAAAAGCAGGTTCGGCGGCTCAGGTCATGCCGTCCCGGACCAGGCTATAGGCGGCCCTGAGGCATGCGCGAGCGCCCCAGGCCGCGCAGGAGAGACGGCAGCCAATCTGATGCGACGCTTTAGCTCAGTCAATGCCCTGACCTATCTGGCCTTGGCCCTTATTGTGGCCGCCGGCTATGCCATGGCGATTGCCGGAGCCAGTCTGCTGCTTGGCGGACCCGTCCGCGCCGACAACCCGATCCTGGTGGGCCTGCTGGCCCTGGCGCTGGCGGTCGGTCTCAACCCGCTGTATGGGTTGGTGCGGCGGAGAATCGCCGAAGCCCTGTTTCACGGGGACCAGGCCCGCAACACCGCCCTGAGCAGCCTGCAATCCCACCTGGATGCGGCCACGGGCCCCGAGGACATCGCTCAGCGCATCCAAAGCACCCTCTCGGAGAGCCTGCAGCCCGAGGCGGTGCATGTGTTCTTGCTCGACCCCGACAGCCGGACATTCGAAGCCAGTCCGGGCGGATCGGACGCCTCAAGCCAGCTCAGGCTTTCTCAGGACGGCCCGTTGGCCAGAGCCCTTGAGCTGGCCAGCGCGCCCGTGGTCATTTCACGTGATGCGGCCCTTCCCCCAGAACTGGCCCCCGAGCGAGCCAGCCTGGCCGTGCTGGGCGCCATCGCTTACGTGCCTATCCGTACCGACCACCTGCTGATGGGCTGGCTGGCGCTGGGCCCGGCGGCCGTCAGAGCGGCGGCCAACTTCACCGCCACCGAGCTGGCATTCGTCCAGGATGTCGCCCGCCTGGCGGCCGGAGCGCTGACCAGAACCAAGGCGATGATGGAACTGCGGCAGCGCATTTTGCAGCTGGACACCCTGGGGCAAGTGGCGCAAGCCGTCAACCTGGCCCAGGCTGAGCAGGATCTGATCGATCTCGTCGGTCAGTCGGTCCAGGATCTGGTCTTCGGAGAAGATTTCATTGGGGCACTGCGCCAAGAGAACGGCCAGGCGCACCAGGTCTTTGTTCGGCGCCCAGAGACTGGCCTCCAACGGCTTGGTGAACCTGCGGCCAAAACCCATCTGGCCGGCTTGTTGGGGCTGGTCATCGAAGGCGGAGCGGCCGTGCGCACCGACAACTATCGCGGCGCCTGTCTGTCGGACGGACGCCGCGCGGATTTGCCCTACCGTTCATGGTTGGGAGTTCCACTCAAGAGTGGTCAGGACATCCTCGGCGCGCTGGCGCTCGGGAGCCAGACGGTGGGCGCCGGATACTCGGAGGAGCAGCTCAAAATCCTGGCTGCCGTGGCCGACCAGGCAGCCAACGGACTGCTCCGCGCCCGTCTCTACCGGCAGATCGAGACCCGTGCCCAGCAGTTGGCGACCTTGAATCAAATCGGCGCCGATCTCACGCGAACACTTGAGCTTGAGCCCTTGCTTCACCAGGTCATGTCGGGCGTCTTGAGCCTGGTCGGCTGCGAGGCTGGTCAGCTAGCCATGCTCGAGGAAGGCTCCGACAGCCTTGAGGTCCGGGTGAGTGCTGGGCCGGGCGCACAGGCTCTGGCCGGGCATCGCCTGTCGTCCCACATGGGGCTGATCGATCAGGCTTTCCAGCAGCGCAGGCCTGTGGCCGGCATCGATGATGGACGCCTGGGGATCGCCTCCGGCCCAGAATCCACCGATGCAGGCCCGGCCCGGGTGCTGGCCGTACCTTTGCTGGCCAAGGGCAAGCCCAGTGGGATCATCCTCATTCGTAACAAACCCGGCCAGTCGGCGTTCACAGACAGCGACATGGCCCTGCTGTCCGCCTTTGCCGCCCAGGCTTCGATTGCGCTTGAAAACGCCCGCCTTTACACGCTCACCGACCGGGCGCTGGAGGCCAAAGTCGACCAGCTTTCGGTGATGCAGACGATTGACCGTGAATTGAATGCCAGCCTGGACCTCGAGCGGGCCCTGGCCATCACCCTGGATTGGGCCATGGAGCACACCGGTTCGCTGGCCGGCGCGGTGGTCATTCGTCAGGAGAACGGGGAGTGGCGGTCATTCGAGCAGGGTTTCGATGAGCAGGTAGTGACGGCCGAGGCGGCCGCCGAGCTTACGCAGCTCCCGCTGCATTCAAGCCGTTTTTCAAACCGGTGAGCCAGGTCTGATTAGAGATATCGCCACCGAATCGGGGCCGTCCGGACACCATTCGCGAGCGAGGGCCCTGGCAGCTCTGCCCATCCGGCGTGAAGGCCGGGTCATTGGTGGCCTGTACCTCGAACATGCGGAGGCGCGGGCTTATGACGAAGACCGGCTGTCCTTCCTGCAGCGGCTCACCGACCACGCCTCGATCGCCATCACCAATGCGCTGCTATACGCCCAGGTGCAGAGCGCCAACCTGGCCAAGAGCGAGTTCATCTCTTTCATCAGCCATGAGCTGCGCACGCCTATGACGTCGATCAAGGGCTATTCCGACCTGCTTGCCCAGGAGACGGTTGGGACCATCAATCAGGCCCAGGCGGAATTCTTGGGCACGATCCGGTCGAATGCCGACCGCATGGCTTCGCTGGTATCGGATCTGGCGGACATCTCCCGTATCGAATCCGGCCGCCTGAAGCTCGAATTCGAAGCCCTCGATTTCCGCGAGGTGGCCGAAGAAGTGGTCAGGTCGGGCAGGCAGCGCATGCAAGCCAAAGGCCACCGAATGGTTTTTCACGGCCTGGAAGATCAACCCGCCGCCTGGGCCGATCGCACGCGGCTGATCCAGGTGCTTGCCAATCTACTCAGCAATGCCACCAAGTACACGCCCAATGGGGGAGAAATTCATCTAAACGTCGAGGCGGCCGACAACGCCTGGGACCCCAAGGGCGCGCCCAAGGTGCTGCACGTGGCGCTGTCTGACACCGGAATAGGGATCCCGCATGAGGAGCGCCACCTGGTGTTCCAGAAGTTCTTCCGGTCCGAGTCGCCGCAGGTGCGCGAAGCGCCCGGCACTGGGCTTGGCCTGAGCATCACCAAGTATCTGGTCGAGCTGCAGGGCGGTCGAATCTGGTTCGAGACCGAGGCCGGCCGGGGGACGACTTTCCACTTCACCGTCCCGCTGGTCGAAGATGCGGATCGTGCCATGCGCCAGCCCGGGGAGCGAGAGGCCACCTCCGCCTAGCACCCGCGGCACGCGTGGTTGCCCTTCGGCGGAGGCAACCTTACCTTAGCTTGGGGCCGCTAGAGACCTTGGGGCCGGTACAACCCCATGGCCTTATGGACCTCGGCCATGGTCGCCCGGGCTTCCTCACGCATCCGTTGCGTCCCTTCCCCTATAATCGACTCCACCAGCCCCGGCTGAGCCGCCAACTCGTTCCGTCGCTCGCGGATCGGCCCAAGGAAGCCTTCCAAGGCGGTGATGAGTTTGCGCTTTACTTCCACATCTCCGACCTTCCCCTGCTGATACCGCGTTTTCAGATCCTTGACCTCGTCGATGTCCGGATTGAAGGCATCATGGTAGATAAAGACCGGATTGCCTTCGACCTTGCCGGGGATGTCCGCGCGGACCCGGTTGGGATCGGTAAACATGGCCATGACCTTTTCGCGAACCGTGGCTTCATCGTCAGACAAGAAGATCGCATTGCCCAGTGATTTGCTCATCTTAGCCTGCCCATCGGTGCCGACCAGGGTGGGAACATCGCCGATGAGCGCGTCGGGGATGGGAAACGTCTCACCGTAAAGGAAGTTGAACCGGCGGGCGATCTCGCGTGTGATCTCCACGTGCGCCTCGTTGTCCTTCCCCACCGGCACCAAATTGGCGCGTGGAAGCAGAATGTCGGCTGCCTGGAGCACCGGGTAGCCGAGCAACCCGAAGGGAAACGAGTCGAGGTGAGCGGCCGCCGCCATGTCTTTGAGGCTCGGAAGTCGTTCCAGCCGCGGCACGGTAACCAACATCTCGAAGATCAGGTTGAGCTCATAGGTCTCGGCCACTGCGGATTGCAGGAAGATGACGCTCCGTTTGGGGTCGACGCCGACCGCCAGATAATCGAGCACCATTTCGTGCACATTCGCGCCTATCTCGTCAATCGATGGCTTATCCGGCCGGGTCGTCAGCGTGTGCAGGTCGGCCACGATGAAGAAGCACTCGTAGCTCTCCTGGAGCTTCACTCGGTTCGCCATCGAGCCGACATAGTGACCCAGGTGCATCCGGCCCGTGGGCCGGTCTCCGGTCAGTATGCGCGGCCTGCGTTCCTCCATCGCGTGCCTCCTCATGGGGCCCTGCGCCAGTGAGTATGGACCGTGAAACCAACGGCCCGTCCCAGGGGACGAGCCGGTTGCTCAACTTCTCACGGCTGGGCCGAGTATCGAGCCTCACCCCCCGAAATGGGGACTGAGCCGGTCGACAATCTTATGTTTAGGCTGATAGCCTGTCAGGCGTTCCTTCGGCTGGCCGTCCACAAACAGAATGAGCGTCGGGACACCCATGACGTTGTAGGCCATGGTCGTCTGGACATTCTGGTCGATATCAAGCCTGACAACTTCGACCTTTCCCCGCCAGGTCTCGGCCAGCTCTTCGACGATCGGGTCCAATTGCTTGCAGGGGTGGCACCACTCGGCTCCGAATTCCACCAGTACGGGCTGTCCCACCCGGTTGACCCGCTCCTCGAAGTTCGAATCCGTCACCTCGCTGATCTCCACCGCCATAACGACCACCCTCCGTGATCTGACCCTCGAGACGCACAAGTCTAGATGCGCCAGCCCCACAAGTCAAGGACCTCCGTCTTGCTTGACGCTCGCTCCGCTGCATGGTATCATCAAACCCGCTGTTTAGCACTCTCGGTATGAGAGTGCTAAACTGGCATTTAGCCATGGAAGAGCCTATTTCCGAACGTCAGGGTGCCATTCTGGCACTTATCATCCACGAGTACGTCGCTTCGGCCCAGCCGATCGGTTCCGAGCGTCTGGTGGGTGATTTCAAGCTGGGTGTGAGTTCGGCCACGGTTCGGAATGATATGGCCAGCCTGACCGATGCCGGCATGCTCCGGCAGCCCCACACCTCGGCAGGGCGGATACCGACCGAGGAAGGCTACCGGTTCTTCGTGCGCCGGTTGCTGGGTGAGGCGGATTTGCCGGTTGACGAAAAGCGGCGCATCAGTCACCAATTCCACCAGGCCCGATCGGATGTTGAAGAGTGGTTGCAGCTGGCCGCCGCCATCCTGGCCAAGAAGTCCCAGGTCGCGTCCTTGGTGACTTCGCCGCACTCCAACCGATCGCTGTTCAAGCACCTAGAGCTGATCGCCACCCAGGGTCAGCAAGTGTTACTGGTCCTGGTGCTGCAAGGCGGGGAAGTACGTCAGCAGATTCTCAGTCTCACCGAGGCCATCGATCAGGCCCACCTGTCCGAAACCGCCACCAACCTGACCCTCGCCTGCAGCGGGATGGCCGGAGACGCGGTCGCCGGGAAGATCGGGCAATACTCCGGATTGGCACAGGATGTGCTCAGGCTCGTCTCGGAAATCATGCTGCGGTCGGATGCGGCTTCGGC
This sequence comes from uncultured Chloroflexia bacterium, assembly GCA_963797485.1. Classification (GTDB taxonomy): domain Bacteria; phylum Chloroflexota; class Anaerolineae; order Anaerolineales; family E44-bin32; genus CAWAND01. Next base: position 75,522 of record CAWCPF010000004.1, on the reverse strand, counting down.
AGGGGAGATCTACCGCGACGGTTTGGCGAATGTTGTGCTGCAGCCTGAGTTCACCAACTCCGAGAGCCTGAGGCAAGCCCTGCGGCTGCTCGACGAACGCTCTTTCCTGGAGGAAGTCCTTGCCAAAGCCCTCAGCCCGAACGTGGGTGGGGTCCAGGTCGTGATTGGCGGCGAGGGCGCATGGGCAGACCTGAAGGATCTGTCGATGGTGTTGGCGCGCTACGGTGCGCCGGGGTTTGCCACCGGCGCCCTGGCCGTTCTGGGTCCGACGCGGATGGCCTATGGCCCCACCATCTCCACCGTCCGTTATGTGGCAGGCCTATTAAGTAACATCGTGGTGGAGACTTTTGCCGAATGACCCGCCAGCTGCGGCTAATGAGGTCCAATTGGAGGTGAACCGGTGTCCCAAGATGAACCTGTGACGGACAACGCGGCATCCGATGAGCCCATCCCGGGCGCAACCCCAGCGTCTGATGCCGAGGCTGTGGAACGGGCCCAGGCTCCTCAGGGGGACCGGCAAGGCGAGGCACCCAGCCCAGCTCCGGCGGAGGCTGAGACGCCTGAGGCCGAGATTGAGCGGCTGACACGACAGACGGAAGAGTATCTCGACGGGTGGCAGCGAGCCCGCGCCGAGTTTGCCAACTACAAGAAGCGCGTCGAACACGACCAGGGGGACACCTACCGCCGGGCAGCCGGCGACATACTCACACGCTATCTGGGCATTGTCGATGACCTGGAACGCGCCTTGAAAGAACGGCCAAGCGAAGGAGAGGCTGCCACCTGGGCCGAGGGGATTGAACTCATCTTCCGCAAGCTCCGCAGCATTCTCGAGGCAGAAGGCATCCATACCATTGAGGCCCTCGGCCAACCCTTCGATCCCAGCCTGCATGAGGCCATCTCCCACGAAGAGAGCCAGGAACATCCCACAGGCTATGTCATCGAGGTCCTGCAACAAGGCTACCGGATGGGGGACCAGGTGCTCCGTCCTGCCCTGGTCCGCGTCGCCAAATAGGAGTCTGACATATGAGCCGGATCATCGGAATTGACCTTGGGACGACCAACTCGGCCGTGGCCATTATGGAGGGCGGCGAGCCGGTCATCATCTCATCCTCCGAGGGCGGGCGGCTGATCCCGTCGGTGGTGGCGATCAATCCCAAGAATAACGAGCGCATGGTGGGCCAGGTCGCCCGGCGGCAGGCCATTGTCAACCCCGAAAACACGATTTTCTCCATCAAGCGCTTCATGGGGCGCAAGTACTCGGACGCGCAGGTCTCAGCCGGCATGAAGAGGGTGCCCTACAAGGTATCGGAAGCCCCCAACGGCGACGTTCGGGTTCAAATGGGCGGCAAGGAGTTCGCCCCACCGGAGATCTCGGCCATGATCCTGGCCAAGATCAAGGCCGACGCCGAAGCCTATGCGGGTGAGCCTGTCAATCGGGCCGTGATCACAGTCCCCGCGTACTTCAATGACTCGCAGCGCAATGCCACCAAGGACGCCGGCAAGATTGCCGGTCTGGAGGTGCTGCGCATCATTAATGAACCTACGGCGTCCGCCCTCGCGTACGGGCTCGACCGCCAAAAGGAAGAGACCATCGCCGTGTACGATCTGGGAGGCGGCACCTTCGACATATCCATTCTGGATGTCGGAGACGGGGTCTTCGAAGTGCGCGCCACCAACGGTGACACGTTCCTGGGCGGCGAGGACTTCGACCAGCGCATTATGGACTGGGTGGCGGACGAGTTCCAGGGGCAGACCGGGATCGACCTTCGCCAGGATCGGCAGGCCCTGCAGCGTCTTAAAGAGGCGGCCGAGAAGGCCAAGATCGAATTGTCGAGTGTACTGGAGACGGAAATCAACTTGCCCTTCGTGACGGCCGATGCCAGCGGGCCGAAGCATCTCAACATGCGACTGTCGCGCGCCAAGCTCGAACAGCTCACTCAGGACTTGATTGAGCGGACCATGGAACCGTGCCGGCAGGCCATGCAGGATGCCGGTTTGACGCACGAGAACATCAACGAGATCGTGCTCGTGGGAGGCATGACGCGCATGCCGGCCGTCCAGGAGGCGGTCAAGAGCTTTTTCCACATGGAGCCGCACAAGGGCGTCAACCCCGACGAGGTCGTAGCGATTGGCGCCGCGATCCAGGCCGGTGTGCTGGGCGGCGAGGTCAAGGATGTGCTCTTGCTGGACGTCACCCCCCTGACACTGTCGATCGAAACCTTGGGTGGGGTGGCAACCGCCCTGATCGAACGCAACACGACCATTCCGACCCGCAAAGCTCAGGTGTTCTCGACCGCTTCCGACAACCAGCGTCAAGTGGAGATTCATGTGGTTCAGGGCGAACGGCCCATGGCCGCCGACAACAAATCGCTGGGCAAGTTCACCCTCGAGGGCATCCCCCCGGCCCCGCGCGGTATCCCGCAAATTGAGGTGACCTTCGATATCGATGCCGATGGTATCTTGCGGGTGAGCGCTACGGATAAAGCGACCAGCCGGAGCCAGCAAATCACGATCCACGCCTCGTCCGGTTTGTCCGATGACGAAGTCAAGCGAATGAAGCAAGAGGCCGAGCACCATGCCGATCAGGACCGCCAGCGGCGAGAGTCAGTGGAGTCCCGCAACGCCGCCGACAATGCCGTGTACACGGCCGAGAAACTGCTCCGGGAACACGGCCAGCGGGCATCCCAGGCGCTTCGAGACGAAATCCAGGCCAAGATTGGGCAGACGCGCGACGCCATCCAATCCGAAGATGTCGACCGGATCAAGGCCGCCAGCAAGGCTCTGCTGGAGGCGGTCAAGGGGCTGCCCCTGGATGGCTCCACCGCTGATGGCCCCGGCGCAAGCCAGGCGTCTGACGAGCCGGTCACACCGGACGACAAAGACACCGTCGACGGCGAGTTCAAGCAGGTTTGAAAAGTGGCTTTTGGTCGGCCCTAGGCAGGGCGGCCTCTGGCCGCCCCTGATGTGCGTTCATTGATGAGCGAAAAGCGAGACTACTACGAAATCCTTGAGCTCGAGAGATCGGTCAGCGCCGATGATATTCGACGCGCCTATCGCAGGCTGGCCAAGAAATACCACCCGGATGTCAACAAGGATCCAGGGGCGGAAGAGACCTTCAAAGAGATCAACGAGGCCTACGCCGTTCTGTCGGACGAGCAGCGCCGGGCGGCTTATGACCGCTATGGTCATGAGGGTCTGCAGGGAATGCCAATGGATTTCGGGTTCGGCATCAATGACATCTTTGAGGAGTTCTTCGGGTTTGGGATGGGCCGGCGGGGCGGGCGCGCCCGGTCGCCGCGCCGAGGCACGGATCTGCGGTATGACCTGTCGATGGAATTCGAAGAAGCTGTTTTCGGGGCCGAGAAAGCCATCCAGTTCGAGCGCCTGGAACGATGCTCCGTGTGTAAGGGATCAGGCGCGGAACCCGGAACAACTCCGGTCCGCTGCCAGACCTGCAATGGCAGCGGCGAGGTCAGGCAGGTTCGCCAGACGTTCCTCGGGTCGATGGTCAATGTAACCACCTGCCCCACCTGCGGCGGGCAGGGCGAGACCATCAGCACCCCGTGCCGGGCATGCGGCGGAAGAGGTCTGGAACGCGTCTCGGTAGAAAGGACGATCCCGGTGCCGGCCGGGGTCGATCACGGCACCCAGATTCGGATCAGCTCCGAGGGTGAACCGGGCGCCAACGGGGGACCCAACGGCGATCTGTATGTGGTCGTTCACGTCGCGCCTCATCGCTATTTCCGCCGGCGAGGGACCGACGTTTTGCTGGATTTGGGGATCAACATCTCCCAGGCCGCCCTTGGGGCAGACATCCAGGTGCCGACCGTGGACGGCGAAGAGACGTTGAGCATCCCTGCCGGAACTCAATCCGGCAAGGTCCTGCGCCTCAGAGGCAAAGGAGTTCCCAAGCTCAAGAGCCGTGATCGCGGCGATCAACTGGTCATTATCAGCGTCGAAATCCCCACCCGGTTGAATGACGAACAACGGGTGCTGTTCGAGAAGTTGGCCGAGAGCCTTGGCACCGAGATCAATCTCCGGGAAAGGGGTTTCATCGATCGGGTGAAAGACTTGCTTGGGGGCCTGGTGGATTGAAATGGCTCGAAGTCAGCCTTCGAGTCCATGAAGAGCTTGCCGAACCGGTGGCAGAGGTATTGGGTCGCCATGCCCGGGGAGGCGTCGCCCTGTCACAGGACGACCCGGCCCAAGCCATGGTCGATGTGCGCGGCTATCTGCAAGCCGATGACCGGCTGCCGGAGGCGCGCTGCCGCTCTCGAGCACGACCTGTGGTACCTCGGCCGCATCCGGCCGCTGCCCACTCCCGAGTACACCTGGATCGAGGATTCCGACTGGGCCGAGGCCTGGAAAGCCCATTTCAAAGCTTTGCTGGTCGGCCGGCGCCTGAGAGTCCAACCGGCATGGCTTCCCCTCCCAGACGATGACCGAATCACGCTTCTGATCGACCCCGGGATGGCATTTGGGACCGGCACCCACCCGACAACCCAGCTCTGCCTCGAACTGCTCGAAGACTACGTCCGGCCCGGAGATTGGCTGGCCGACCTGGGCTGCGGCTCGGGCATCTTGAGCATCGCCTCAGCCAGGCTGGGTGCCGCTCGCTGCCTGGCTTACGACACCGACCTTCAGGCTGTGGAAATATGTCAAGAAAACGCGGCCGTGAATTCCGTCCAAGATCAGGTAGCGGCGCGAGTTGGATCCCTGCCCGAGCTCCTGAGCGATGCGGAAGGCCTGCAGGCGCCCCAGGTGATCCTGGCCAACATTTATCTTTCGGTGCTGTGCGACATGCTTGACCATGGATTGGAGCCACTTGGCGGCCCAGGCAGCTATTTGGTTCTGTCCGGGATCCTGGACGAACAAGAGCCTGAGTTGTTGGCAGCCGCGCGCGGCACGGTCTGCTGCTGGCAGAGACTCGCCGCCGTGGGGAATGGCGCGCCTTGGTGTTCGCCAAAGATGAGGCGCCCCCCCAATAGGATGCAGGTCAGCCTTCTGACTCTTGTTGAAACCTCACGCCCGACTTCAGAACTCGACCTGAATAGCACGTCCACCTCTCCTCTTGTCCATCCGACCGGGAGGCGATCGGTCAAACCAGATTGCAGCCACCTTTGGGAAAGAGATAAGGCCGAGGGCGCGGCTCGCAGGCCGGATGATGGCGAGGGTCATCGCCCCCAGGCCTTCAAGGGACACGGCGTCCCTAACGCCTTGGCACCAAGCCGAGGCAGGCGATAAAGATGAATGTAGACGGGGCCGTCCCTCTTGGGCCGAGCCTGCCAAAACAAAACCGCCCCTTTCGCAAGGGGCGGGATGTGATCAGAAATCATGAATTCGGAAGGTCAGGCTTCCTCTTCCTGGCCACCCCCGCGCTTCTTGAAACGGTAGGTGATGCGGCCCCGAGTCAGGTCGTAGGGGGACAGCTCCACGCGCACACGATCCCCCAGCAGGATGCGGATGTAGAACTTGCGCATCTTACCCGAAAGATAGGCCAGCACGGCGTGGCCGTTCTCCAGCTCGACTTTGAACTGGGTCGAAGGCAGGGCTTCTATAACCGTTCCTTCGACCTCGATCTTCTCCTCTTGCTTCGGCACTCAAACCTCCGAGCCTTCGGGTAAACCACTTGCACGGTGTGCGCGCGGCTAGCGATCGCCGCGCTTTTCTTCGAGTTTGCGCTGTCGGCGTCGGAGGCGGCGGATGGCCTTCTTTTTCTGAATGCGCCGCAGTTCGCTCTTAGAAACGAACCAGCGCTTGCGGCGGACAGTGCTCAGAATGCCGCTCTTGGCGACCTTCTTTCTGAATCGCTTAAGCAGCTGCTCCTGGCTTTCGTTTGGACGGAGGACTACTTTGGCCATGCTTGTTTGTCACCTCCTTCCCTGAGGGTGGCCTGGTTGACGAGAGATTGGCTTCACACAAAAAGACCCGGTCAGCAGGTTCTTCTGGCCGACCGGAGCCTATGATCTTTCCGAGTTGGACGAAGTAAAAGTCTACCTGACTTGGCCTACTCCCCTACTCGTCTGACCGGCGGTCGCGCTTGAACCTGCAACGGCGGGCTGATTATACCGTTGCCCCCTTTGGTTGTCAAACCAGCGACGTAGGACGCTCGTGCAACCCGACCCATGGCGCCTCCGCTGGGTGCGGCTCAGTCGCGGCTACGACTTACCCCCAATATACCCCGCCAGGTCGAGGCCTCGGTCAACTTCCCACGGGTAGATCATGTGGGCGTCCGTGATTGCGGCATAGTAATCCGGTTTCTGTGGCGTGAAGAGACTGCGGTAGGGGTTGTAATGCAGCACGCAAGTCGATGGGATGCCGCCCACGCTGGCGACCCGGCTGCGCACGGCCGTGATCGTGCGGCCTGACCCCCACACGTCATCGACAATCAGCACACGTCGGTCGGCCAGACGATTCTCCTCGGGAAACTGGATAAACTGCGGCCAAGCCAGCAGTTTGGACCCGGCTTGCCGCGCCTCGAATGGAAAATCGACGGCCGCCGTCAACACATCTTCGATGCCCAGGGCCTCGCACAATATCCCGCCGGGGATGATTCCGCCGCGGGTGATGATCAACATGGCTTCGAATGAAGTCGTGAATTGGGGAATAAGATAGCCGATCAGGCGATCGATCTCATCCCAGTCAATGAGCTCCTGTCTTCTCTGGCTCATGTACCTACTCGTTGCCCCGAACCGCAGCCTGTCCCCCAAGACTCGCGAATCACAGACGACGGTTTCTTGGAACTGCGTGACCAACTGCGTTCGGATAGACTCCCCCTAGGCCGCCCTGCACGCCCGACGGCAGGATCTGTCGTCAAGCCAGCGGTCGGATGAGATCCAAGAACTCCTGCCACTCCTCGTCAAAGAAGTGAAGCGTCAGTTGACCCAACTCGAGATGGAAGGTCGTTTCGCCATCCGGCTCCTCAGCCTTCCAGGCGAGGTAATTGGTCGTCTCTCCCAAGGTAGTTGTGTTCACGTCCGATTCGGTCATCGAAGTCTCTCCGTGTCGAGGGTCGGTCGCTAGGGACCGACATGAGGCGCAGTTTACACAAGAGGTCCGAAGACAGTCGCCGTCGGCCTCCAACACAGAGTATACGCGCAATCAGGTCCAGGTGGCGAGCGCTCCGACGCGGGGTTGGCGGCCGCGCGGTCTGGTCTCACCCGCCGGGACCGCTCAGCCGGCCTGGTCTGTTCTCCTGCGCTCGAAGACCTTGAAACGATCGGAGGCGATTTCGCTTCGGTATCCGGCGGCGTTCAGCGCCTCAAGCACTCCCGGCTCGACGGGCGCCAGCCAGTGGATTTCGGTTGCACCCAGACTTTCAGCCAGCACCCGAGTTTCGCGCAGAAGCGCAGCCAGGTCGTCGGCACAGGCCGCCCCGATGGTGAATTCTGTATCGCCGCCCGGCCGTGGCGGCCTGGCGACCAGCCAGCCACGCCCTTCGCCCCACCTCCACAGGCGAGAGCCGCCAGGCTGGACCAGCCGTTCCGGTTTGAGCTCTGCAAACTCCCATCCCAGATCAAAGATCTGGTTGGAATATCGCTGGGTCCCGGCCACGGCCATGGCCCGCCAGGCACCGGCTTCATCCGCCGGCGAGGCCCGGAACGCGTGCGTTCCTTTGGCAGCCCATGCCCGATGGAACTGAACATCGGCCACGCACACAAGTCCGGTCCTGGCGCACATCGCATGAACCTGCACCCGGTCCGCATGCGTGACAAGCCGGACGACAGACTGGCCCAATTCGAGCCAACGGGTGAGTAAGTAGTCGTGCAGATGAGATCCCACCCCGGTGCCCTGGGCCTCGGGATCGACGCGCAAACCCTCGAGCCAAGCCTCTCCCATCCCAAGGTCGCTCAGGTGTCCAAAGCCGACCACCCGCCCCTTGTGCTCAGCCACCGCCAGGACGCCCCGCTCGTCGGAGAGCCACATCCCCCATACAGCGGGCACATAATCTTCCCCGCCCCAAATCCGGCTCACCAGACGCAATACATCAGGGGTGTCGTCCGCACCTGCCGGCCGGCACAGGACAGGATACAGCCCGGTCGACGGTCGCAGTGCGAAAGGAGATGGCTCGCCTATCATGGGACGGATCTCGGGACTGGGTGTCGCTCTGGCTTACCCGGTGTTGCCCGGCTCCTCAGCCGGTTGGCGACGCCATCGCATGAGCCATTCGAAGGGCCCATTGCGCTGTTCGGGCACTGCATCGATGGCTGGATCCCAGGGAGACTGGTCGACCATCTTGCGAAAGGCGTAGCGCGTAAGCAGGACCAAGGAGGCAACTGACGGGGCGGAGAGCAGCAGCCCGATCACACCCGCTAGACTGGCGCCGACAATGGCTCCAACTATGATGACGATCGGGTTCAGATCGAGCGAATTGCCCATGATTCGGGGCAGCAGCAGATAGTCGATGGCGTGGTTGATGACGATCAATGCAACCACCACGATGACGGTGTGAGTCATGGGGGACACGCCCAGCCAGTTGCCGATTTGGAACAGCGCCACGACTGCCGCCAGCGCCCCTGCCACCACCGGCCCCACGATCGGAACGAACTTGGCCAGGCCGGCAATGACGCCCAGACCGATGGAGAACCGAACGCCGAGTCCGGCCAATATGACCGACGTCAGTAGCCCCGAAATCAGCACGATGATCACCTGGCCCCGCAGGAAGGAGTCCCAAATTCGTGCCAGGCCGCGCCGAAGTCGGCGCAGGTCATACTCGTATCCGGGGATCGAAAAGGAGTGCCAAGCCGATTGAATGCGATTGAAATCCAGCGTCAGGAAATACGCCACGGCCAGGACAAACACCACCTTGGCCACGGATTCGAGCGCCACTGTCGCCAAGGAGCGCACCAGACCGCTGGCCTGGCCCAATACCGGCTGCACCGTCCCCAGGGCCTGCTCGGCCAGCAGACCGAGATCGAATTCGAGAGAGATCCAGCAGCCACGGGCCGATGGCGAACGTCCGTTGGCTGAATTCGGCCATGCTGGCGGGTAAGGTGACCATGATCCGCTGCAAAGTCAGGAACAAGGCTTGGAGCTGCTGCAGGGCCACCAAGCCGGTCGCCGTGGAGGCACCCAGCAGGATCAGGATCAAGATCAGGAAGCACAGGTTGGTGGAGAGCGCCCACGGTATCTTCATCCGCAGGGTTACAAAGCGCGTCAAAGGAACCGTGAGGAACGCCAGCATCCCGGAGGCCACCAGCAGCGGAATGATCGTGCTGAATCGCAGCAGAACGGCGGCCACCAGGACCATCATCAACACGGCCGCGATCGACTTGGCGGGGCTGCCCCAGCTGGGCGAGCTTGGCGGTGCGGTCATGATGGATGGGAACTCTGTGTCGGATGGGGGTGGCGCGGGTGAGTTCGCGCCCGCTGGGCGGCGAGGAGGGCCGGCGGGCGAACCAGCCCCGTACCCGCGCCCACCAACCTGCCGTCGGGCGGACCGGCTGGCGGCGATCGATGATGGGGTCAGGCCACGAATCAATCCCCACGGTCTTCCGGTAGATGTAGCCCAACCACATGCGCAGCGTGGCCACGGTCGGCGCCGCCAGCAGGATACCGAGCACACCGGCGAGGAGTCCGCCGGCGAGGGCCGCCAGCAGCACGATCAGGGGGTGCAGATTCAGACTATGGCCGATGATTCTCGGCACCAGAATGTTGTTCTCGAGCTGCTGCAGCAGGACTGCGCCAGCGAGCACCAGCAGTGCGTAAATGAGCGGCGACAGCCCCCACCAATTCGAGGCCTGGAACAAGGCCACCAGCACGGCCAGGAGCCCGGCAATGATCGGCCCGAACAGAGGCACGAATTCCATCAATCCGGCAATCAAGCCCAGACCAAGCGCGAAACGCAGACCGAGGATCGTAAACACCGCCCATGAACTTAGCCCCATCGCCAGCGCCAGAATGACCTGGCCCCGCAGGAAGGCTTGCCAGACCCGGCCGGTTTCACCGAGTAGTTTGTGAAAATCTTCACGATAGGAGGTCGGGACCAGCTTGAGCAAGCGGTCATCAAGCTCCCCGAAATCTCGTGCCAGGTAGTAGGTCATGACCAGGATCAGAACCAGCAGGCCGACCGTCGAGGCCGTCGCGCCGACGGCTGCGGCCAACAGGCTTCCGGTTTGAGAAAGCAGGGGTTGGAAGGTCGACGCCAGCGAATTCACCAGGGGGTTGAGATTGACCTGCGACAGGTCGATCATCCAACGCCCCAGGTGCAGGGTGGATTGAGACAGCGTCTGCAGCTGGGCAGGCAGCTCGGCAGACAGCCTGGTCAGATCCTGGATCAGGCCGATGATCTGCTGGGTCACCGACAACCCGATCCAGGTTGTGGCTCCCGCCAGAGCCAGCAGGATCAGGCCATAGACCAGCAAGACGGCCACCGTCCGACTAACTTTCAGAGCCCGCTCCATGCGATGGACAATGGGGTGGATCAGATAGGCCAGCAGCATGGCCAGGACGAATGGCCCCAGCAGCTGGCTCAGACGCAGGACGAGGGCGACCGCCAACAAGATCAGGCACACCGCAAACAACAGGCGGGTCCCCGGCTGCCACGGCGGCGACGTGATCTCATCCATTCTGAAGCCGCTTTTTTCGGTCATGGGGCGAGCTTCGACCCGCACGCAGGGAAACGCGCGCGTGCGATAGAGGCGATGTGAGATTCGGGCGGTTCAAACGCCGGGCCCATGCGGCGAGACGACCGGATGGCATCCATTCGCGACCGATCAAAACTTTGGGTCGAGCGCAGGGGGCACACGTCGTCGCGCCCGGCAGGCCGACCGAGGCCACCAGCTTGGCGGCCGAGCACCTAAGCGCCCTTCGGGCTGGGGCTGGCATGGGCCCATTCTAACCCAGGCTCCCCGCACAACCAATCGGGGCTGAGCCAGAAGGGGAGGACCGTCTTCTTTTCATCTCTATCGACAGCCTCAAGTTCACCGCGAAGTTATTCAGTCCGACTCGTCCCTTGGAGGTAAGGGGGCACCGACGCCCGCCGCCCCGCCGCCAATAAGCCGGCGCCCTTGGCCCAACGCGATCCCCCTCTCCGCCTTGAAGGCCCCACGTCGAGGGGGGTCTTGGCGGAAGAGGGGGTAAGGTTTCAGCCATAAAGAAGGGGCTGTCTCACAAGAATGTGAGACAGCCCCGAGGAATACCGGTGCAGCAGCGTGACTAGACTAGGCGGGTTAGCGCCGAGGCCGCCCGCGGTCGTTGCCGGGCCGACCGCGGCCTCCACCCCGTCCTCCGCTGCGGTCATCGCCACGACCGCTTTTCGGCCGGCGCGATCCCGCGTCCTTTTCGCGCGCTTCCTCCGGAGTCCAGCCCTCGAGCACGGCCTGCCGGGACAGGCGGATCTTGCCATCGGCATCGATGTTGGTCACCATGACGGTGATTTCGTCGCCGACCTTGGCCACGTCCTCGACCTTTTCCACATGCTCAGAGTTCGAGCTGCGAGATGTGAACCAGCCCGTCCACATTCGGCAGGATCTCAACGAAGGCCCCGAAATCGGTCGTTCGGACGACGCGACCGGTATAAATGCGGCCCAACTCGGCCTCTTCGGTCAGCCGTTCGATCATCTCGCGGGCCAAATCCGCCCCCGGCCCGTCGGGCGAGGCGACGTACACCGTCCCATCGTCCTCAATGTCAATCCGGGTTCCGGTGCTGTCCTGGATGCTGCGGATGGTCTTTCCACCCGGGCCGATGATGGCGCCGATCTTCTCCGGGTCAATGTGCACGACGGTCATGCGCGGCGCATGCGGCTTGAGCTCGCCGCGCGGCTCCGGGATCACGGCGGCGATCTTGTCCAGGATGAAGATGCGCGCTTGTTTGGCTTGAGCCAGGGCCTCGGACATGATCTTGGGCGTGATGCCCTTGATCTTGATGTCCATCTGAAGGGCCGTGATTCCCTGCCGGGTCCCAGCCACTTTGAAATCCATATCCCCAAGGTGGTCCTCGATGCCCTGGATATCGGTCAGGACGGCATACTGCTCACCTTCCTTGACCAGACCCATGGCGATGCCCGCTACCGGCGCCCGGATCGGCACGCCGGTGTCCATGAGAGCCAGGGTGGATCCGCACACCGACGCCATCGAGGTCGAGCCATTGGACGACAGGACCTCGGAGACCAGGCGCATCGTGTAAGGGAATTCTTCCGGCGGCGGCAACACCGCCAGCAAGGCGCGTTCAGCCAGCGCGCCGTGGCCGATCTCGCGCCGCGAGGCGCCCCGGAGCATCTTGGTCTCGCCGGTCGAGAAGGGCGGGAAGTTGTAGTGATGGAGGTAGCGCTTTTCGTCCTGGGGGGTGAGGTTGTCGAGCTCCTGACGCTCGCGCGGCGTGCCCAAGGTCGCCAGGGTCAACACCTGAGTCTGGCCACGTGTGAACAGGCCCGAACCATGGGCACGCGGGCTGAGGTCAACTTTGGCGCTGATCTCGCGGATATCGGTAGGCCCGCGTCCGTCGACGCGCTTGTCCCCGGATAGGATTCGCTCGCGCACCAAACGCTTGTACATGTCCTCAAACGCGTTGTGCACATCGCTCTTTTCGAACGCCGGGTCGGCCTCCGCCCCCGCCAGATTCTCCGTCACCTCGTCGAGCAGCACATCCACAGCCCGGTAGAGATCGGTCTTCTCATGCGGCCCGGAAATCAGCTGCGCCAGCTTATCCCCGACGGCGGCTTCGACCGCATCGGCGACGCCATCCGGCAGGGCGAAGGACTTATAGGACGCCTTCTCCTTTCCGACATCCGTCCGCATCTTGTTCTGCAACTCGATCAGGGACTGCATGGTTTCGTGTGCCGACTTGATCGCCTCCACCATGGTGTCTTCGTCGACTTCGCTGGCGCCGGCCTCAACCATCAGGATGGCGTCGGCCGTGCCGGCCACTCTCAGGTCGAGCGGCGAGGCTTCCGTCTGTTGGTAAGTCGGATTGAAGATGAAACGGCCGTCCTCCATGCCCACACGCAATGCGGCGACGGGTCCGCCAAAGGGAACATCCGAGACCGTCAACGCCGCCGACGCGCCGACAATGCCGAGCACGTCGATCGGGGTTTCGGCGTCGGCGGAGATCGCATACAGGATCACCTGGACATCGTTGCGCATGTCTTTCGGGAACAACGGGCGGAGGGGACGGTCGGTCAGGCGGGCGGTCAGGATGGCGCTCTCCGATGGCCGGCCCTCGCGCCTGAAGAACGAGCCGGGGATCTTGCCCCCGGCGTACATGCGTTCTTCGTAGTCCACCGTCAGGGGGAAGAAGTCGATCCCCTCGCGGGGCGTTCTGGACATCGTAGCCGTCGCCAGCAGGACGGTATCCCCCTGGCGAACCGTGACGGCTCCGCCGGCCAAACCGGCAAAACCGCCGGTCTCTATCGTGATCGGCCGGCCATCGATTTCGATTTGGTACTGGCGTTCACCTAGCATGAAAAAACCCTCCGTGCCGCAGGCCCGAAGGGTTAGGGACTGGCGCCCGCTCATCAGCTCCGGCTGATGAACACGCTCCAATTCCCAACCCATCCCAGGGTCTGGGCGCCTCGATTGTTATTTCCCGGCCAGCCCGGCTCAAGTGGCTCCGGGATGACCAGGCGGTGGACTCATTATACGGTTAAACAACGCGGTTGCGCCGCGGACAATCCGCGCCTAAAACGAAAACCCCCGTGAGGGGGTTTTGGCTGCCTTCCGGCTACTTGCGGCGGATGCCGAGCCGATCGGTGATTTCGAGGTACTCGCTGGCGTCTTTGCGCTTCAGATAGGCGAGGTGCCGGCGCCTTTGGCCCACCAGCTTGAGCAGACCGCGCCGAGAAGACTTGTCGTGCTTGTGGGTGCGAAGGTGATCGGTCAGCTGTTGGATACGGCGGGTCAGGATGGCAACTTGAACCTGGGGCGAGCCCGTGTCGCTGTCGTGCTGATGGTACTCGCCGATGATGGTTAGTTTCTCTTCTTTGGTCAAAGTCATGACATTTGCTCCTGCCAGGTCACCTGGGGGCCAGCCCGCCGGCCGGACCCCGGTCCAGTCATCCTCGAGGCGGCCATTATAACAGCCCCAACCTCACCCGGACAGGGTGGCGCGAAGAAAGCCGCGCTGTCGAGCAGGAAAAGCGCCCATGGTTTTCTGAATGACCAGCACCAGTTCACTCGGATCGGCATTCCCCCGAAGAGCGTCAGCCAGCCACTGCGCGGTTTCGGAGGGTGCGACGCGTGCCAGGGCCCGGACGGCATCGAGTAAGAAACGCCGGCGCCCCGGGGTGGGATCCAGCAAGCATGGCTCGAGCATCGACAACAACCGCGGCTGATAACCGACGGCCGCATCCCCGGCCGCATCCGCCAGACCGATCAGGGCCAGGTCGGTTACAGGGCCACGGCCGGCAGCGAGCCAGACCTGCAGCTTGTCCAGAAATGCGTTCGGGTGAGCCGACCGCCAGCCGTGCAGGCTTTCCTTGGCCAGGGAATGCCGTACGACCGGGTCGAGGACCTCGCCGGCACGCGACTCGACCCAATCCGGCACGCCTGCATCCGAACGGGTGCCGGTGAGGGCGGCGGCGACCAGACGGCCTTCACGGTAGTCGGAGCGCCAGAGCAGCTCAGCCAGCGCCGGCGCCTGCACCGGGTGCCGACGAGCGGCGGGAACGAACGCCCTGATCAACTCGCGCAGAACGGGCTCCGGCACCCCGAAGCTCCGCGACAGTTGGCCCGTGCCGCCCGCCGACGAACGACGGACCCGGTCCATGTGGTCCGAGAAGAATTCCAGGCAGGCCCGTGAGGCCGTTTCGGGATGGTCGATCAGGGCGGTCAGGTCAGCCAACTGGCTCTTAAGGCGCGCCGGGTCTACGGCAGGCATGAGATTGGCTCGAATCACAAAGCCAGCCGGCTCAGCGCGCCGTCGGCGCCTGCGCCAGGTGGTCCAATGCCTCTCGAATGTCGGCCGCGAAGGTCAGGGCAGCCACGTCACCAGGCGGCACATATTCTCTGGAGAGCCCCAAGAAAGTCTCCAAAGTGCTCCGCCAGCCTTCGCCAATCAGGATCAGCGGCCGGGGACCGACCTCGCCCGTCTGGATGAGCGACCAGCTCAATGTGACCTCGGACAGCGTCCCGATGCCGCCGGGCAAGGCGACGAGGGCATCGCCGCGACGGATGAGCTCGTAGAGCCGTTCGCGGAAAGTATGGCAGCGGATTTCTTCCTGCACCCAGGCATTCCGCCGGGCGCCGCGCCAGGTCTCGATCTGAACACAGGTCACGCCGATGGTATGGCCCCCGGCCTCGGCCGCCCCGCGGGAAACCGCTTCCATCGTGCCTGCGTAGCCTCCGGTCGCAACGCTCCACCCAAGCCGAGCGAGCCCGGCACCCAACTCGAATGCGCGGTCGTATGCCGGGTCGCCGGGCTTCGGCACCGAAGCCCCAAAAACGGTCACAAGGCCCTTGATGGTCATCTTGTCCCTGCCAGCCAGGTATCCACGGCGCGTTTGAGCGGCCCAAGCCATACCTGCTCAAGCTGGTCAGCGCGTGTGGCCAGCAGTGGACCCGGGGTAGCAGCGAGCAGGTCGAGCCATTCCTGCAGGAAGCGCCACATCAGGGCATGGTCCCACAACATTTCCCAGGTGGCGTCGTCCCACGCCACCCCGCTCCGTGCCTGCAGACCCCCGCGGTAGCGCTGGATGAGACGGACCCGCTCATGTCCCAGCGGGCCAAACCACCAGTCGGTCTTGTTGACAAACACGAGCAGATCCATCACGGCCGGACCGACACCCGCCAGCTGCCAGTCGTAAACCGACTGCCGGCCGCGGTTGAGAATGGCGATGTTGCCGGGCCAGTAGTCTCCGTGAAGCAGGGTCCCGGGCTGGGTACGGAGCGGGCGCACGACCACTTCGGCTTGATCGGCCAGCCTGGTCAGCAAGGCCACTCGCTCAGGCGACCCGGCCAATAACCTTGGCGCTCCGGACTCGACAAGATGCTGGAGGGCAGTTACGGCCGCCGCCAGATGCACGTCGAAATCGGCTCCGACCGAATTGCTGAGCCAGAAGAAAGCTCCCAAATCTTCGCTCAACCCCCAGAATCGGTCATGCAACCCGACCATGGCGTCGATGGCATGATCATAGTCGTCCGCGGTCCAGCTGGCCGGCTCGCGCTGGCTCTCCAGGTACTCCAACACAATCCAGTCGCCATCCGCCGAGCAGGCGACCAGACCAGGGGTCAGCATGGCGACTTGCGAAGCCAGCGAAGAATAGAAGCCGACCTCGCGCCGGCCGGCACCGGCCGTCCCGGTCCGAGTCGTGCCGCGAGGTTCTTTGAGCACCAGCCGGAGCTGACTTTCGCCCGTTCGGCCGGCATAACGCACGGTCATGCCGGTGATCCGGCCGATGGAGGGCCGTCTCTGGCCCAACACGCTGGGCTGCAGGCTGACGAGCTTCAGGCTGTTGTCCTTCAGATAGCGCCTGAGCCCAGCCGTCAGGTCGCCGTGGGAAAAGGGCCAGGTCCAGGCCCCGCCAAGGGCTGCGACATCACCGGGCATGCCTTGCGCCCCTTCAACCTCCTGCCGGCTCATTCAGCCCGTTCGCAGGGGGATGTCTAGAAGCCGGTACGGGAAGACATTGATGATCGTGGTCTCATGGTACTGAGTTTCGGTCCGGTCCAGATTGCGCTGGACATGCCGGTGTCCGTGCAGCAGAAAGCGTGGCTTCGCCCAACGCAGGAAAGGCAGAAAGGCCCCGAAGCCAACGTGAGCCACGTCGGGTCCGTCATGGATCCCCAAAGGTGGGGCGTGAGTCACCAAGACGTCCAGACCCGGCCGGCCGCCCAACCGGGACCACAGGGCGCGCATGTACGGCCCCCAAAGACGCCGGGCCATTTCGCCCTGCGTGTACTGGTTTCGCCCCTCTGGCTTGTAGCGTCCGCTGCCTCCCAGCCCGAGCCACTGCAGGCCGGACCACGTCCCCGACCGGCCGTCAATCAGCAGCCCACCCGGCACCCGCTGCCAATCGCCATCATGATTGCCGAGCACATACAGGAGCGGGACATTGAGCGCGGTGACCACAAACTCAAGATACATGGCCGGGAGATCGCCACAGCCCACCACCAGGTCAACCTCAGGCAGCCGATCTTTGATGTGGCTGCTGTAGATGAAAGGCACGATTTGATCGCTCAAGGCCAGGATCTTCATGCTTCGCTCGAAGGAATGCAGGCGGCCGTCCACCGATTATAGGACAGGCGAGCGGCCCGGCCAGCGCGATTTGTGAAACAATTCACAAATCATCCCCACCCGCGCGGCGGCCAAGACCCAAAAAGCGCGGGCCGAATGGCCCGCGCTTTGGTGACCTGGCGGTCGTGGTCGTGGCTAAGCCGCCGCCGCGCTTGCGCCGACGGCAGATCGCAGGGCTTCGATCCGATCGAGGCTTTCCCATGGCAAGTCGAGATCATCGCGCCCGAAATGGCCGTAGGCGGCCGTCTGCTGGTAAATCGGGCGCCGCAGGTCCAGATCGCGGATGATAGCCCCCGGGCGCAAGTCAAAGTGCTCATCGATCAGGGCTGAGATCTGCTCATCCGGAAGCTGGCCGGTCCCAAACGTTTCGACATTGATCGACAGCGGACGGGCGACGCCGATGGCATAGGCCACCTGGATCTCGCACCGCTCGGCCAAGCCGGCGGCCACAACGTGCTTAGCAGCCCAGCGGGCGGCGTAGGCCCCGGATCGGTCCACTTTGGTCGGGTCCTTGCCGCTGAAGCATCCACCGCCGTGACGGCCCATTCCCCCATAGGTGTCGACGATGATCTTGCGGCCCGTCAGCCCGGCGTCGCCCAGTGGACCGCCCACGACGAAGCGTCCCGTCGGGTTAACATAGATCTTCAGGTCGTCGTCGACCAGCTCCTCCGGGAGTATTGGCCGGATGATGTGTTCGATCACGCCGTCCCGAAGACTGGCCTCATCGACATCCGGGCTGTGCTGAGTGCTGATCAGCACGGTGGCAATTCGGCTGGGGCGCCCATGATGGTACTCAACCGTGACCTGTGACTTGCCGTCCGGGCGGATCCAATCCACGAGGCCCTGTTTCCGGGCCGACGCCAGACGATGGGTCAGCTTGTGGGCCAGATAAATCGGCATGGGCATCAAGGCCGGTGTCTCGTTGCAGGCGAAGCCGAACATCATCCCCTGGTCCCCGGCCCCGATCTTCTCGATTTCGGCGTCGGACATTTCGCCCTGGCGGGCTTCCAGCGCATTGTCCACACCCTGCGCGATGTCCCCGCTCTGTTTGGCGATGGCCTGGATGACGCCGCAGGTGTTGCCGTCAAAGCCTTTTTGGCTGTCATCGAAACCGATACCGGTGATGACCTTGCGTACAAGTTCGTCGTAGTTAACATGCGCCCGGGTCGTGATTTCCCCAAGCAGGAGCGCAAACCCTGTCTTGACCGCCGTTTCCAGGGCCACCCTCGACTGCGGATCCTGGGCCAGGCAGGCATCCAGGACGGCATCCGAAATCTGGTCGCAGATCTTGTCGGGATGTCCCTCGGTGACGGATTCGGATGTGAATAGCATTTTCTCAGAACCCATGAAGGAACTGGTCATCTGGGCGCGTCTCCCTCCCACAAAAGTTGTGCCCCTTCCAAAGCGAGAAGGGGCACCATAATGCCGACTGCCTCCCGCTCATCTTCCAGATGCTTTCGTTCTGCCGGATTTGGCACCACACCAGGGGCATCCTGATAGGTTGCCGAGGCTTCGCAGGGCCGGTCCCTCCGCCTCTCTGGATAAGGGGTCGATCGAATGTTGTCGACGACTATACCACACGCCTCGGCCAGCGTCAATTTATGGGTCAAAGCACGACTATCGCATGACCGTTTGACCCCTTGACAGGTGAGGCCTTTTCCAGATGATGGGGAGGGATTCGACCGGCAAGGGAGGGCGTGTCCCAGGAGTGGACGGTAGTCGATGACCGAGGCTGTGGCCAAGTGCGCGACGGCCCCGCTTGCGGCGTGGATTGGCACGCGCCTGGCCGCGGGAGGCCTCGGTTCTGCTCGGCCTGCAGGCGAGCGGTTTGGGTCTCGCCGACCCGGTACCGTCCGCACAAGCGGCGACGACCGCCGGCATCCAAGGGCGGGTGGTGGACGCAAAAACCGGTCTGCCCGTCTCCGCCGCCCGTGTCGTCTCAGCCGACTTGGGATTGTCGGTCTCGACAGGCCTCGAGCGGCCAATTCAACTTGCCGGCCGTTCCGGTGTCGAAGGCCGTCACCACCACGACCTTCACCGTCACGGCTTCCGGATACGGCGACTGGACACTCGAGGATGCCCGCGTGGTGGCCGGCGACATTTTGATCCTCAAGGCCGAGCTGTCCGATACGCCGGTCACCATCCAGGTTCCCGTCCCCCAATCCCTGGCGTCACCATCCGGCCAGCTGCAGATCGCCGGCGCGCTGGAAGCCCTGCCCCCGACAGCCGACCAGACCAACGCCCCCCTGCCGGCCACCATCCGCGTGCGGGTCACCGGCTACCCCTATTGCGACACCGGCCGGGACTACACGGTCCAGACGACTGGACTTCAAAGACTACGCCAAGCATGTGCTGCCCAATGAGTGGTCGGCGGGCTGGGCGGGTAAGTCGCTCCGCGCCGGCGCCATGGCGGTCAAGCACTACGCGTGGTCGATATCGCTGCGGGTGGGAAGTGGCCCGACGCCGACGTCTACGACAGCACCTGCGACCAGGTCTATATCCCGGCGGTCGAGTACGCCAGCACAAATGCCGCCGTCGATTTCACCTGGAACTGGCGCATGACCTGGCTATCCAACCAGACCCTGGTGCGGGCCTTCTACCGGACCTATGCTTCGCAGTGCGATTCCGCCGGTCTGGGCGGCCACTGCATGGGCCAAGTCGAGTCAAACGACCCTGGCCTGGCACCGCTACACATGGGATGAAATCCTGTCGTTTTCTATACGGCAGCATTCGGGATTTACACTTTTCCCCGGTGTGGGACCCGCCCGGGGATATTCCTTGCGCTTTGAGGGCAATGGCAATGGCAACCTTGACCGGGTGAACATCAAGCTCGACAACCCGGCGCGGCCGATTGACGTTGGCGGGGATTTCAGCCTCGAATGGTGGATGAAGGCCTACCAGGCGAGAACGTCACCACAGATTGCAGCTCCGGCGGCGGGCGCTTGGCTGTATGGAAACACGATCTTCGACCGAGACGTATACGGACAGGGGATTACGGTGACTACGGTGTGTCGCTCATGAACGGACGGATGGCCTTCGGGGTCAACAATGGCATGCCGGCTTCACGCTGTGCGGCTTAGCCAACCTCGCAGATGGTAACTGGCACCATGTCGCCGTTCAGCGCCACTCTGTCCGACGGCAGCATGCAGATCCTGATCGACGGCGCACTCGATAACGAAGCCGCCGGCCCATCCGGGATCTCAGCTACCGCGACAACCGCACGCCGGCCGCCCCGCGTGACCCCTATCTGGTTATCGGCGCCGAAAAGTTCGATACCAAGACGCCTCACTATCCTTCCTTTCTTGGCTGGATCACGGAGATAAGGATCTCCAACAGCGCTGAGATACTCCGGGCCCGTACCCTACCCCAAGCGCGCGGTTTCCCACAGATGGATCAACCCTCGGTCTTTATCACTTCGGGAGGGTTATGGAGATCCCATCTATGATAGCTCAGGCGCTTCGGCCGGCCCCAGCAATGGCTTGAGAGAGTACGGCGGAGGGGTCAACGGCCCGGAGTGGACCTACGACAGCCCGTGGTATATGCCCCCGCCCACGCCGACCGACGATCCTTCTCCGACACCCTACCTCCTGTATTTGCCCTTGATCAGTCGCGGCGAAGGCGGTACAGGTTCTTCCGGCGTCGGCGGTTCTACTCCCACCGGCTCACCGGCCTCAGCCGGCGCTCTGGTGGGCACGCCTACCCCTGGCCCTGCCCCCGTTCCTTGAGCCGGCACGCCGAGCGCCAGCCCCCCTCAGTCGCAGCCCCGGCTTGAGCGGACAACCCCATGGCGACGGACCTCAGGCAGACTGGCACGAATGTGGCACCTTGGTGCCTGTGATGGACATAGAAAAGCGCTCCAGCTCTGTGCCGGAACGATATATGTTGCCGCCGGCCAGCCCGGAGAATCGCAAGGGATTTCATCCAGGCAGCCGGAGTGACGGTATGCCTTTGATTCGCGATCTGGTTTTGGGAGCGACTCTGGCCGGGCTTATGCTTCAGGCTCCCTCAGCGGCCGAGCCACAGCCGCGGACCACCGGCGCAGACGCCGGACGAGAGGCGATCCCGGTTTCGGCCGCTCAACTCGATCTTGGCCCCGAGACCGAGCCCATCCTGGGTGCCGGGGCCGACCTGCCTGGCGACCCCTCATATACCAGCTTGCCGCGTCTCTCGGTCACCGCATCTGGCACCGGAGCGTTCGCCACGGCGACCTGGCTTCCGGGGGGCCTTTTTGCCTGGCTGGATCCCCCGAAGGCTGATGGATCAATTCTCGCACACCATTTGGCTCAGGTGGACATTCCCGGCCCTATCCTGTCCGACGGCCAATTCGTCTGGGGTCCGAATGTGGGGGATTTTGATCTCGCCCGCTTCCTCCAAGGACGGCACTCGCCGCTGGCAACCTACGTGGAAGACCTGGGTCTCTGGGCCGACTACACGAGCGTGAATCCCCAGGTACTCCTGACCGTCCTTGAGATGCAGCATGGCTTGGTCGACGGGACCCAAAACGACATGTCCCCGGACCAGATTCGTTCGACGATCGAGAGCACGTCCCTGGCGCTCGCCAAGAGTTTTTATGAGCATCTTTATGCATTTGGTTCACGCAGCCCCAAATCGTCGGGGGGGACCAGTCATGAGCCACTGGTGCCCCTGGCAGACGGCAACACCGTGCAGCTTGACCCAGGCCTCCCCTCCGGCACATTCGCCCTGGGCGTTGTCTTGGGCACGTCGAGTGACTTGGCGACCTGGCTGTCGCAGGTGTCGACCACCGGGCAGCACAGCTTTACCCAGACGTTTCATAACCTGTTCCCCGAGTTGGATCCCACCAGCGACACCAACTTCATCGACCCACCGTCGGCACCGCCCGACAGCTTGCTACAATTCCCGTTCCCCCTCGGGGCCACCTGGATTTACGGCGGACCCCACAGCTGGAACGGCGACAACAACCCGCCGTTCTCATCGATGGATTTCTTCTTGACCGGAGGCACCTGCGCTGCACCGCCCTTCTATTATGCGGTGTCCGCTGCCGGTGGCAGCGCCTATCACCCATCCAGCTACAGTTGTTGGATCGAAATCACCCACGGCGGAGGCTGGACCACCAGCTACTATCATCTGCGCAACACCCTGACTGGCGGCTCAGTGGAGAGGAACTGGCTGATGGGCTCCATCGCCTGCGAAACCTGTGCCGGGGGCTACGCGACTGGCCCGCATGTCCACTTCAGTCTTAAGTACAACGGAGCCTACATCAGCTTGGAGGGCGTCAAGCTCTCCGGATGGACCGTGCATGTGGGTCCAACCGCCTACACCTCAGGCTACATCGAGCGGGGCGGTGTTACGATCAACCCCTACGGGTCTGTCCTGAATGACTACCAGACCTATTTTCCTCTCTCAGACCACTCGCTTCGCTTCCACGGGAACGGCACTGGGGACATCGATCGGGTGAAAATACAGATCGACGATCCGGCAAACTCCAATCCGGGGCCGCCGGTGGACGTTGGAAGCACCGATTTCACCATCGAGTGGTGGATGAAGTCAGTCCCGGAAGAAAACGATGCCGGCTCGATCAGCTGTGGTTGGAACGACAACTGGGTCCACGGCAACACCCTGCTGGATCGAAGTCGAAGGGACAACGATAACGACTTCGGCGTCTCTATGGCCGGAGGGACGATCGCCTTTGGCGTCGGCGGAGCCGGAACGGGCGACTACACGCTTTGTGGCAACCATCCTGTGTATGACGGGCAGTGGCATCACGTCGCGGTCGAGCGCCGGAGCAGCGACGGACGGCTGTGGATCTTCGTCGATGGCGAGCTCGATGCCCAAGTCGACGGCCCCGATGGTGACATCTCCTACCCCAACAACGGGGTTCCCGCTAACTTGTGCGGGCCATCGGGCGATCAGCCCTGCACGACAACCGATCCGTACTTGGCTCTGGGAGCGGGCAAGTTCGATCGGGGGAGTGCTTATCCACCCTTCAGTGGGTGGATGGACGAGCTGCGCGTATCCAACATACGGCGCTATACAAGCAATTTCACAGTTCCCAATCCGCCATTCTCGCCCGACCCGAACACACTTGGCGTCTACCACTTTGACGAGGGTGCCGGGATCACACTGGATGACGTGTCCGGATTCCCGGGCGGCCCGAGCAACGGTGTGTTGATGGTCGGAGGGCTGCCAGTCGGGCCCGAGTGGTCAAATGACACGCCGCTTTCCTCGCCTGCCGGCTCTCCTTTCTCCCTATACCTGCCACTGGTGGTCAACTCGCCTTAAGCGCCGTTTGGGCGTCCGGCACGGGGATCACTCATTCAACCAAGTCTTGACGGGCTTCTCGAGGCCACTCCAACCGGACAATAGCCGCCGCCTCTCGCCTGCCCTACCTCAACCGACTTCTGATGTCCTTCTGCCCCTTGCTCCCAATGGATGGGCGGCGCTTCGACCTGCGTCACTCCGAGCACGCACAACCTGATTGCGCGCAGGAAGAGCCACCCGCATGACCTTGAGTTCAGACGGGATCGTGCGCGTGACGTGCCCAGATCTGCGGCTTCAACCGACACCATCCGGCTAGGTCCATGTCTCGACGGCCCTCGTGCCCAACAACGGACCGTCCGGCGTTGGGTTGGTTCGAAGGACACACCGTTGGGCGGGGGTGCTTAGGCGGCAAATCCGGAGTGAACTGATGACGAGTGGGGTTCTCCGGCCGTCACGGACCACTCATTATCAGCGGCAAGTACAGGGCGTGCGTCTCCGGCGGGCTGAGCGCGGAGATGGCAGCGTCCAACTGAATCCGAGGTTTCGTGACGGCTCCCCCCGGTCGATCATCATGGATGCTTACGCCAGTTGCGACAAGGGCGGAGAGGATCTCTGCCACACTACCATCCGGCGCTTTCGATTTCATCAGCGCCCAAGCACCGGCCACATGCGGCGCCGCCATGGAGGTGCCGTTCTTCGTTTGAAAGCCCCCGCCTGGAATTGAGGACGTGATGGTTGAGCCAGGCGCAAAAAGGGCTATCTGGGAAGACACATTCGAGTAACCAGCCACATGGTCTGCGCCCCCCGGCGTGTCGCTGTCGGTGGTCGCGCCAACGGAGATGGCAGTGGAGATGCAGGCCGGCGCTGCAATGGCGTCGGTGGATGCCCCGTTGCCGGCGGCGATCACCGTGGCGATTCTGCACTTCGCAGATTATCTACGGCTAGTTTGCGGATATCCCCATCGCAAGCTGTTGTGTAGTATCCGCCGCCTAGGCTCAAGTTGGCGGCGGCGATCTTGAACGTTCCGCGAAGGTCGTACAGCCAATCCAAACCGCTGATCTGATCGGACGTATAGCTCAAGGCACACGGGCTCGGCAGGCCAAAGCTGCCGCACGTTGGGTCTCCGAATTGGGAGAAGATTTGGACGGCAATCACGTCTGCGTCCCTGGCGACCCCGAACAAGTCCGCATTACGGCCAGCGGCAATGCCGGCCACATGCGTTCCATGGTCACACCCGTACACCGACCCTGGACAGTCAATCGCCGCACCTGCCCCGATCTGCTCGGACTGACCATTGGGACAGACCGTGTTGGCGATGTCTCCGCCACCCGAAAAGCAGGCTTCAGCCACGACCTTGTCACTCAAGAACGGATGGGAGCTGTCAACCCCGGTGTCAAGGATCGCCACCGCCCAGCCCGCTCCCGTGTAGCCCGCCGCCCAAGCGGCATCCGCTCCAATGAGCGGTACGCTTGTATCGAGCATCGGAGGTGACGAGTTCATCGGCCTGCAGCTGCGCCACCTCCGGGCTGTCGGCCAAAGCTTGGAGCTGTTGCGGTGTGACCTCCAGAGCCAGCAAAGGAAGGTTCGAATAGCGTCGATAGGTCAGACTTCCCATTGGCGCAAGGCGGTCGACTAACGCTTGCTGGGCGCGCGCGATGCGTTCTCGCTGGGCACCAGCAAGCTGGGGATCGTTGGCAGCTTGGGCTGAGAAGGTGACTTTCAACCGGGCGATGACCCGGACGGTGCCTTCCTGCCCGGCTTGCTGCAGAAGGGCCGTGGGCAAGGACGGCAACCAGTCGAATGCGTCAGATGGCCGGGCGAACGCAGCCCGGGCGCTGACTTCAAAAAGGAGCACCAGGGCCAGACCAAGCTTTAGTGGCCGGCGAATGTCAGGGGTTGAGGATAGGACCCTCATGATTGTCCTTCATACTTCACACCTGACTTGCGGGTCAAGGGCGGGCCGAGTTTGTTCACTCGTGTAAAGGGCCGGGAATACCGCAGCGCATTCCGGTGTGGTCCACTCCCCCCACAGCTCGGTGCGAGCGCGGATTCCCGGCCCGACTTCCAGCCGTGCAATTACCGTGCCTTCGCCCGCAAACAATTCCGACGCCGCCGAGCTGCGGCTTTTGGCGCACACGATCCTTGACGCATAAGGAAGAAAAGGAACTCTCCGTTGGTCTCGGTTCGGCTGGAAGCCTACGCGGGGGGTGTCCGCACACCGTTCCAGCCGGGAGGTGGGGCGACACACTGCCTCCGCGTCGGCGTGATCGATGAAGGCGCGCTCAAAGCCAGTGCAGGATGTGGAGATGGCGGTAGAACTCGGAACCCGATACCAGGACCAGACGGCCGTTGGATTCATCCGCCAGCGTGCGGCACGCCGAGGTGAAATCGGCGGTGGTCACAAGATAGCCTCCCAGGCAGTCGCCGCGTTCGTCGAGATCCTTGAGCAGCGCTCGTCCCTCGGCCACACCGATGTTCTTGTCTGTGCGGATTACCCGACCGAGCGCCTTTTCTTCGCCCGCAGGGACGCGGCGCCATCCCAGCACATCCTGATGCGGCTGCTGACCCTCGGTGACGGCCGTCTCAATCTGCTGGGTGTGAGGAAACCCCAGCGCTTCCATCAGCTGCTCAAGCGCGTGCCGCATTTCGTCATCCGAAAAGGCGTCCAGAACGCCGCGGAAGGTGGCCGTTCCGGGGAGCAGCCCAGTGGTGGGAGCCGATGTCCCGCTCTTCGGCCGGGCGGCGGCATCTCCGACCCAAAAGACCGATGTGAGCCAATCTTTGATCCCCAGCCGCTCTTCGAGCTCAGCCGGCTGCGTCCCGTGGGGTAAATCGTGTGGCAGCAAGTGGCGCTGGTCGAGCAGGCGGTACAGGGCCTCGTCGTGCGTCCCAGCCACCCAAAACTCGTAGATACTCAGCGGCTTGACGGGTTTCAACTCCGGGTAGAAGCGAATC
Organism: uncultured Chloroflexia bacterium; assembly: GCA_963797485.1. Classification (GTDB taxonomy): domain Bacteria; phylum Chloroflexota; class Anaerolineae; order Anaerolineales; family E44-bin32; genus CAWAND01. The sequence goes on along the minus strand of CAWCPF010000004.1, from coordinate 49,157 downwards.
TCGGCCCGGCTGCGCCTGGCGGAGTTCCAGGTGATGTCGAAGTGCAGGACATGTGAGGCTGGCATGCCTCCACCATCACCGTGTGCGTCGAGGTCCGCCAGCAGGACGAGGCGACGAGGGTCCCGGCGGAAGGACCCCAGGATGTTGTCGCGCTCAGCCTCATTTGCCGAACTGGACAATCGCAAGGCACCGTAGGCTTCCAGCGGAGGCAACAGCTGATCAAGCGCCCGTTCGCCATACTGGCTGAAGACCACAAGCTTGTCTCCCCCGGGGGCGATCCCCTCCAAGACATCGAGCAGTGCCCGGAGTTTGACGCCGTCAAAACTCCCGGGGGCAAAGGCTGTCGCCTGGTTGAGGCGCTGCCAGGGCCGTCTCGACATGCGTGCGAGTCACGGCGGATCCGAGCTTCTCCAGGCGATGCCGTTCCTCCGCCAGGGCTTCCTCGTAGGCCCGGCTCTGCTTGTCATCCAGATCGAGCCAAACCTCCGAGCGATGTTTGGCGGGGAGTTCGGCGCGCACACCCTCTTTGGTGCGGCGGAGATAGTAAGAAGCGAACCGCTCGCGCAGACTGGCGACGGTGTCTTGCGGACCCGGCAAGGGATCCTGAGGCAGCAGACTGTGGAAGAGCACACGCCAGTCTTCATTGTCGGGCGGCAGGCCGCCGGCAAGGACCCAGCGACGTGCAACCGGCAGGCCGGCCAGTGCGCTGAAGGCGCGGGGGAACAAGTGGATGGCGGCCAGCGCGCCATCGATCACCATCACGTCCAAACGGGGATGGGCCGGGTCCAGGCTGCCACGGCTCAGGTCCTCGGCCATGGTGTCGAAGGTGGCCAAGATCACATTCGCCTGTGAGGTCCAGATTCGCCGCCGCGCCAGACGTTCGCCTTTGGCGACTGCAACCTGCAGGGCCGGGCACCAGGTGGCCAGCAAACCAATCCAGGTGCGAAGCTGCGACTCGGCGCACAGGATCAGGCCGTGCCGGGCGTGCCCTTGCTGCATCAGCGTTGCCAGCGCCACGCAGGCCGCCAGCTTCTTGCCCAGCCCCTGATCGTCAGCCAGGAGCAGGGCCGGTTCCGCCAATAGCGCCTGGGCGGCCTGGCGAATGTGTTCAGCAATCGGCGCAGGTGTGACCGAGTTGTCCCCATCGAGCAGCGACGGTCCGAGGCGGGGCAGCAACCATGACAGGCCGGAATTGGACTCCTCCTCCCGAAGCACGCCAGGGAACGCTGGCGGCCCGGAGGCCGAGGCGGCCTCGGGGCCGGGGAGGCGGGCGCCCAGAGGAGGCGGGACGGTCCATTCCCGCCAGCCCGGGGAGGTGAGTGCCGGCGCGTCCAGGCGGGATCCAATCCCTTGAAGGTCGAGTGGCGAAAGACGTGCCCCGGTGATGTGCACTATCACCGGATCGGCAAGGGCCGCTCCCCAGGCTTGGGCCGGCCCTGATGGCTTGACGGTCAAGTCACGCGTGCCGGGGAGAGTGACCAGAGAGATCTGCCCAAGCTGCAGATCTCGCGCCGCCGCCAGCCGCGGCCGCTGGAAAGGCGAGACCGTTCTACCGGTCGAGAGGCGGATCGGCGCCATGCTATTCCTTGGGCGGCGAGCCGACGTTCAGGTTGTGGGCTTCTTCCAGTGCGCTTTTTATCCGGATGAACGGTTCGAGGATGCTGCGTCCGCGCAGCCGCTTCGGCAGCGAGTCACGCACTTGCTCCGCTTCCTGGTCATAGCCGGGAAAGGCTTGCAGGACATATTGACCATCCACCGTGCCGCGCACCCATAGGACCGGGAATTCGACCTTGGGGCGCACCTTCAAGAATTCGGCGTCCCGCACCAGGACGAAGTCCGGCTTGGACTCCAAAGTCTGCAGGATGGGCATACCCAGCAGGTCATTGCACACGTATTCATGCAGGGTGTCGCCGTAGAGCACCTTTTGCAGGCTGGTCGGGCGGACGGCGCCGCTTACCCGGAACTCAAGCGGGCGCGTCAGCCCGTCGGTGACCAGGCAGCCGCCGCGTAGCGCCTCCCCGTCTTCAAAGGAGGCCAGGTCGAGAAAAGCCACGACCTTATCCACCCCCTCTTGTTCGACTGCGTCCGCCATGACTGTTGCCCTCCGGCAGCGGCCTGGGCCGCATGGTTAAGCGACGTACTCAATCAATGTAGCCTAAACCGGAGCCGCCTGCAACCAGGCGGATGGTTCTATGCCGGCGCCTGGCCAGCCGCTAGATGTCTATGCGCAGCCCCCCTAAAATGTCATTGGGCGCGTGGCGCCGGAGGTCAATCCGCGGGCGCAAACGAAGCCGGCTCGGAGAGCGAGCGCCGGACACCCAGAACACGGCGGTAGACGCGGACGTAGCGTTCGATGGTGGCCTCAACCTGATGAGGCGCGACCCTGGCCAGACTGGCCCGGCCCATCTCGGCCCAGCGGGCCGTTTCGCGCATCAGCTGGTTCATGCGCGCCGCGGCCAGCTCGGGCCGGCCGGGTTCAAACAGATAGCCATTGACTCCCGGATCCACCAGCTCCGGCAGAGCTCCGGCTCGGGCGGCCAGGATCGGTCGCCCCGCCGCCATGGCCTCCAGCGTGGCAATGCTCAGGAGCTCGGCTTCGCTGGGCATCATGAAGACATCCGCCGCCTGGAGCAGTCCGGGCAAGCTTTCGTTGGGCACATGGCCGGTGAAGACCACGCGCCCATCGAGACCGAGCGAGGCAACCAGGCGGCGCAGGCTGGGCTCGAAATGACCCTGGCCGACGATGGCCAACTGCGCCGGAGGCGGCGTCAGCGACAGCGCCCGGATGGCGACCTCAATATGCTTCTCCTCGTCAAGACGGCCGACATAGATGAACACGGACGCGGACGGCGAAATCCCGTAGTTACAACGCACCGCAGCTCGGTCCAGCCCTGGGCGGCAGGCGAATCGCGCCCGGTCCACGCCGCACGAGATCGGGAACATGGGCACGTCCAGCTTCTGTTGTTCGAGCAACATGACCGCCGTCCGGCTCGGCGCCGTCACGGCATCCAGCCTGCGGTACAGGCTGAGCATCGTCCACCACAGCAATCGCGTCAGCACACCGCGACCAGTCTGAAAGGGGGTCAAGAACCGAATCACATTCGCCGGCATGAAGTGATTGGTGCCGACGACCGGCAGGCCGCGACTGCGAGCCAGGCGGTGGACAGTCCGACACATTGGATAGTGATCCTGAATATGGACCACATCGGGATCGAAGGCGTCCATGATGGCGGCCACCCTTGGCGCGGGTGTCACGGCGTAGTAGGCAACCTTGACGCGCTTGTCAACCGGAATAGCGGTTAAATACTCGATCCGCACCCCGTTCCGGTCTTCGCGGTACGAATGAATGCGGTCCGACGGCACAACCACCATCACATGGTGACCGGCGGAGGCCAACCCTTCCGCGAGGGTGGTGGTGAAGACGGCCTGGCCGTTGGCGGCAGGCTTATAGGTCTGACTGGCGACTAAGACTTGCAATGCGCTCCACTCCTGTACCTTCTACCGTCACCTTTCCCGACGCTCAGGCGCCATCTTCGGCTCCTGTCCATTATTATCGTCATCGGCATCGACCAGGTCTCCCCATTTGCGCAGAAATCTCAGGCCGTATCGGCCGATCATGAAGAAAAAGAGCAACATCGCCAGAATGGCGACAGCCTTCAGCCCGGCTTCCATCTTGCTGATGGTCAGAGTGAAATGATAACCGACGAGGACCAGGCAGCCGGTCCATGCCATCTCGGCCGCAAAAACCACCGGGAACCATCGGCGCCATGGCACGCGCGCCATCCCGGCGGCAATCAACGCCGGCATCGGCAGGCCAGGGCTCAGTTTGGCGACGAGCAGGATCTTTCGCGCGTGCAAATTGAGATCCTTGCGCAGGTGCTCAATGTGAGTCGGCCGCAGGTTGATCAAGCCGCCGTGACGCACCAGCCATTCCGTCCTGCCCGCATACCCAAGGCCATACCAAAGACTATCGGCGATGAGATTTCCGGCACTGGCCGAGACCAGCACCAGCCACGGGTTCATCAGCCCGGTCGACGCGGCGGCCGCGCCGAGAACGGTCACGATCGGGCCTTCGATGAAGGCGAGGACAGCCATCATGACGTAAGACCACGCGCCCCAAGGGACGGCGCTCCCGGTCTGCATAGCATGCAGGAATTGGCCCAGGGTGTCCAGAATGACATTCATATCCGGGTCATCCAGTTCTCGGCCCGAGCAGGCTCAAGCCCGGGGGTGGGAGGCGGCCCGCTCGGGCGCGGAACCGCGCGCCGTCGGCAGCCATGGCATGCTTGGACCCGGCGCGCCCATCAGCTCGGCCAGCGCGGCACGCATGGCCGTGCGGTCATCCCACGCGTACTCTGTTTCACCGAAGCACATCGATTGCTCGTGGCCCTTCCCGCAAGCCAGCACCAGGTCGCCTGGACGAGCTATGCGCACGGCTTCCCTGAGCGCCTGGCCCCGATCGGGAATTCGCCACATGGTCTCCCCTTCGCGTGCCCCGGCCGCCTCGGCGGCGCGGGCCATCTCGGCCAGGATTCCCGACAGGGCTTCGGTTCGCGGATCTTCAGCCGTAAGCATGATTAGATCCGCCAGCTCAGCCGAGACTTCGGCCATGAGTTGCCGCTTCTGGCGGTCTCTCAGGCCGGCAGAACCGAAGACCACAATCAACCTGCCTCGGGTGAGCGAGCGGGCAGCGGTCAAAGCCATGCGCAAGGCGTTGGGCGTGTGGGCAAAGTCGACAATGGCGGTGAATGGCTGCCCGAGATCGATCTTTTCCATACGCCCGGGGACGCCGGGCAAGGCCGTCAGGCCCTGAACGGCCGCCTCCGGATCGACGCCCAAAGCCTTCACGCAGCAGGTGAAAGCCGCCAGGGCATTCCATGCATTGTAATCGCCCACGAACGGCAGCCTGACCCGATAGGTCCGTCCATCAGCTTGCAGGTCGAAGCTCAAGCCGGTCGATTGGCTGGCCCGTCCATCGGCGCGCACATCGGCCGGCTGGTCCATGGCGTAGGTCCAGCGCCGGATCCCAAGCGGCATAGGCAGCCCGGCAGCCCCGAGGTCATCCAGGTTGATCACAGCCGCTTTGCCCACACCCAGCGGCTTGCTGGCCGAATGTGCGACCAGGTCGAGAAGCCGGGCCTTGGCGGCCCTGTACGCCTCATACGACGCGTGGAAGTCCAGGTGTTCGTGGGTGATATTGGTCACAACCGCCAGGTCGAATTCGGATCCATCGACGCGATGCTGCGCCAGGCCATGCGAGGTCGTTTCCAGGACGACATGTGTCAGTCCGGCATCCAGCATCTGCTTGAGGTAGGACTGGAGCGACATCGGGTCGGGCGTGGTCACATGCAGCCCGGTGTCGACGGCATGCGCGCCCATGATCGCCTGCACGGTGGAAATCAATCCCGTCCGCACGCCGGCATGCGTCAGGATGGCGTGGATCATGCTGGCGGTGGTCGTTTTGCCGTCCGTCCCGGTGACGCCGATGACCACCATGGAACGCCCCGGATGGCCGTGCCACGCGGCGGCCAGACGGGCCAGCGCCAGTCTTGAGTTTGGGGCGCGACGTACAACCCGTCCAGCCTGCCGACATCCGACTGCCCGACCACGGCCACGGCGCCCTTCCGGATGGCCTCGGCGGCGAAGCGGTGTCCGTCGGTGTGCTCGCCTGGAATGGCCACGAAGATCCAACCCGGGCGGACAGCGCGGCGAGTCGTCGGTGATCCCCTTCACTTCCACCGGCGGAGTCGCCGAGTCCAGGACGGAACCTAACTCATGCAGTAGATCGGTCAGCAAGGGTGCCATGGGCCTCGAAATCGCATGCGAATGGGGAGACGATTGGTCAGCCTGATCGAGCGGGGCCGAGACTGGCAAACCGGCGGGGCACGCGTCGATGGGGCGTTGGCAGCCTCCGGTCCCGGCAAGGACCGGTGATCCCCATCAGTTTGTGAATATTATCACAAGGCCGCCGCGGCCGGTCAGAACAGACTGCGTGACGCCTGCAGCGCCCAGTCGACCCAGGGCGCCGTCAGGGTGCCCATGGCCACGATTCCCAGCGAGCACAGTCCCAGCGCCAGGGCCGAACCGCGTGTCACCACAATCGGCTTGGATTCGTCATCCGAACGATACAGGTACACCACCTTGAGCACGATCATGTAGTAGTACAGGCCCACAATGGCGTTCAGCACGCCGATCACAGCCAGCCAGGCGAGACCGCCTTGCACGGCGGCGAAAAACACCAGGAACTTGCCCATGAAACCTGCCAGGGGGGGCATGCCCGCCAGCGACAGCAGGGCGATGAGCAGGGTCAGCGCCAGGTACGGCGATCGGCGGCTCAGGCCGGCGTATTGGGCGATTTCGTCGGAACCGGCGGAGCGGGCAAAAACAGTCACCACGCCGAAGGCCGCCAGGTTGGTAAACACGTAGGCCGCCAGATAGTACACCACGCTGGCCGGCCCCAAGGTTCCCAGGGCCACCAGGCCGATCATGGCGTATCCGGCATGGGCGATCGAAGAATAGGCCAGCATGCGCTTGATGTTCTTCTGGCTGAGGGCCAGGACATTGCCCAGGGTCATGGTGGCCACGGCCACGCCGGCCAGGACCGAGGTCCACGCGGCCGCCACCTCGGGGAACACCGCCAGCAACACCCGCAGCAGGACCGCAAAGCCGGCCGCTTTGGAGGCGGTCGAGATGAAGCCGGTGATAGGGGTCGGCGCGCCTTCGTAGACATCCGGTGTCCAGAAGTGGAAAGGAACAGCCGCAACTTTGAAACTGAACCCGACCAGCACCAGCGCCAGCGCCACAATCAGGACCACCGGCGGAACGCTGCCGGCGGACAGGCTGGCCGCCAGGGCGTACACATTGGTCTCGCCGGTCAGGCCGTACAGCAGGCTGAACCCATACAGCATGACGGTCGAGGTCAGCGCGCCGAACAAGAAGTACTTGAGGCCGGCTTCAGCCGAGCGGTCGTCCTGACGCATGAATCCGGCCAGGATGTAGAGGGGGATGGACGTGACTCGATCGCCAGGTAAAGCATGATCAGGTCGGAGGCGGAGGCCATCAGCATCATGCCCAGGAGGGACGCCACCAGCAGGGCGTAGTATTCGCCGCGCTGGCCGACCTCCGGCAGTCCCATGGACAGCAGAGCAGCCATGGCGCCCGAGAACAAAAACACCATCCCAAAAATGAAGCCCGGCCAGTCGCTGCGCAACATCCCGCCGAAGATCAGCCTGAACTCGAGCCCCGGCCGGCTCCAGATCAGTGCGCAGCCCAGAATCGCGCCCAGGCCGATGGCCGTAATCCAGCCCAGATTTCGTCTCTGCGAGGGGCGAAACAGCGTGTCCAGCAACAGAATCAAGCCCGCCAGCCCAAGCAGCAGAATCTCGGGCAGGATGGCCAGGATCATGCCGGGATCGTAACCGGGCATGTCCACTCAGGCACCTCCCACCAGGCGCAGCACCGATTCGGCCCCCGATTGGACCATGGGCGCCATGACCGACGGGTATACACCGATGAGGATCATCAAACCGACCAGCAGGACCAGAGCTATCTTGTCTGGCAGGATCAGCGGCGGCAGATGACCGGCCAGTTTCTCAGGCAACGAACCAAAGAACACCCGCCGAACGGCGATCATCAAATAGGCCGCCGTGATGACGATGGCGACGGCGGCCACCAGGGCCGCCAAGGGCGCGCGCTGCCACAGCCCCAGGAAGATCGGGAATTCTGCAATGAAACCCGAGAATCCCGGCATGCCCATCGATACCAGGCTTCCGACGATGAACCCGATCATGGCCAGGGGCAGGAACTTGCCGAATTCCACCCAGCTCGGGGAGCTGGCGTGTGTGGGCGCGGTCGTACACCATGCCAACGACAGCAAAGAAGAGAGCCGTCATGATGCCATGCGAGAACATCTGCAGTCCGGCCCCGGTGATCCCCTCTCGATTCAGAGTGGCAAACCCGAGCATCACCAGACCCATATGAGAAACCGAGGAGAAGCCGATGATGTACTTGAAGTCGGTTTGTACCATGGCGATGAACGCGCCGTAGACCACATTGATCGTCCCCAGGATGAGGATCAGCCAAGCCCATTGCCGGGCCCCCTCGGGCAACAGCATGATCCCCACTCGCAAGGCGGCAAACGCGCCCAGCTTCATCAGCACGCCGGCATGGAACATCGACACGGCCGTTGGTGCGGCCACGTGCCCATCGGGCGACCAGTTGTGAAAAGGAAAGATGCCGCCCAATATGGCGAAGCCGAAGAATACGAAGGGGAACCAGAAATGTTGAAAAGCCGGGCTGAAATTGGCCAATTGCAGGTCGAGCAGATCGAAGGAATGCAGCCCGGACGTGAAGACCATGACCAGACCGCCGACCAGGGAGATGACCGAGCCGATGAACAAGTACAGCGTGAGCTTCATGGCCGCGTATTCGCGCGTGACCTTCCAACCCCACACGGCGATGAGCAGGAACATCGGGAAGACAGCGATCTCGTAGAAGAAGAACAGTTCAAAAAGATCCAGAGCGACGAACACGCCGAACACGCCGGTGGCCAGGATGAACATGAAGGCGAAAAACTCGCGCGGCCGATCGTCCACGCTCCACGAGATCAGCACGCCGGTAAACATCACCACGCCGGTCAGCAGAACCAGCGGCATAGACATGCCGTCGACGCCCACGTGGTAGGTGATCCCCAGGCTGGGGATCCACGGGACCTGAGTCACGAACTGATAACCGCCCTGGGCCGAGTTGTAGGCCAGGTAGGCCCACAGGGACAGTGCCAGGCTCAGGCTGGCCGCGGCCAGCGCGATGAAGCGAATCTCGCGGAGCCGGTCTCCAGGCACCAGGAACAGGATCACGGCAGCCGTGATCGGGGTGAAGACGATGATTGAGAGGATTGGAAACCCCATTCGGTCTACCTGATCTCGGCGCGGGCCAGGCGGCCGGCGCCTTCTGCCGGAATGCGTGCGGTCATCTGAGTGCGGGCCTCATCCCAGGAACCGGGCCACGGTCTGGTTGAAAATGCTTAAGATCCACGCCGGCCACACCCCAATAGCCAGCATCAGCGCCAGCAGCGGAGCCAGGGCCACGATTTCGCGGCGGTTGATTTCCATAGCCCGGCCCGCCCAGGCTTCCTTAACGGGCCCGTGGAGGACGTCACGGATGCCTTTCATGACATAGGCCCCGGTCATCAGCAGGCCGAACATGGAAACCGCCGTGAACAGCGTGAAGATCGGCCAGGCGCCCCGGACCACCAGAAACTCGGATACGAATCCGTTCAACCCCGGCAGACCGACCCAGGCCATGGCGGTGAAGATCAGCAGCCCGCCATAGACCGGCATCATCGGGAACAGCCCGCCGAGAGATTTGAGGTCGCGCGTGCGCGTCCGTTCGTAAACCACCCCCACCAGCAGGAACATCCCCGCCGTCGACACGCCGTGATTGAACATCTGCAGCACAGCCCCGTTCAGGGCGAAGACCGCATCGGGGGCCGATAGCCCGCCGCGCGCAAAGGCGGCGGCTGCCAGGCCGAGCACCACCCACCCCATGTGGTTCACCGACGAATAGGCCACCAGCCGCTTGAGATCGCCCTGCCCCCAGGCCGAAAGCGCGCCGAAGATGATCGACAGCGTGGCCAGGAGCGCCAGCGCGCCGGCGAAGGTCTTCGCCTGCTCAGGGTACAGGGGGAGGATCAGCCGCAGGAACCCATAGGCGCCCAGTTTGGCCATCACCCCCGCCAGCATCATCGATCCGGCGGTGGGAGCCTCGGTGTAAGCATCCGGCAGCCAGGTGTGAAACGGCCAGATGGGGATCTTGATGGCGAAGGCCACCGCAAAGGCCCAGAAAGCCACCGTCTTCACGGTGGAGATAGGGATGCTGATCGGCAGGCCCACGGTGGACAGGGGCTGGGTGAGGCCGGGCCATTTGTCGGTGATGACCGTCAGATCGAAGCTCCCCGCGGTCAGGCCGATGAGCTGGATGGCCAGCAGCAAGCCCAGGGACCCGCCCATGGTGTAGATCAAGAACTTGAATCCGGCGTGCTGGCGAAACTCGCCTCCCCACTGAACAATCAAGAAGTAGATGGGGACCAGCCCAACTTCCCAGAACACGAAGAACATCAGCAGATCGAGCGAAACAAAGACCCCCAGCAGACCGGTCTCCAGCACCAACAACAGCGCCAGATGGGTGCGCAGATTGTGCCCGACGCTCCAAGAGATCAAGACTGCCAGCGGGGTGAGGATGGCGGTCAGCAGGACCATCAGCACCGTGATTCCATCGGCGCCCAGGTGATAGCTGGCATGCACGGCGGCATACCAGGGAGCCACTTCCACCATCTGGTAGCCCGGGGCGGCCGGGTCGAAATTCAGCCACATCCCGATGGCGAGCGCCAACGTCACCAGGCCGCCGACCAACGCCGCCCAGCGAAGCGGGCCTTCATTCTCCTTGGGGATGGCCATGACAACCATCGCCGCCGCCAAGGGCGAGAACAGAATCAGGGTCAGCCAATGTGACACGATCCAAGCCATCATGTACAGGTCCCACCCATGTCGGCCCGCCTCATGCGCCGGTCAAGAGAATGTAGGCCATGACCACCGTGGTGAAGATCATGCCGATGAGCAAATACTGCTGCACGCGCCCGGTCTGGACGTAGCGCAGCTCGCCGCCGGCGGACTTGGTCTCTTCGCCAACCCAATCGCCAAACCCATTGATGACCGGCAGATCGATCCAGTTCCTCAGGTGCCGGCCGATCCAGGCGGAGGCGCCGGCTAATCCGTTCAATATCCCATCCAAAAGGCCCTGATCCAGCCAGCGGCTGCTGAAGGTCTCACCCAGCCAGTACGCCGGACGCACGAAAGCCCAGGCATAGAATTCATCCACGAAGTACTTTCGCTGGAGCAAACGGTGGACGGGGCCCAACCATCGGACCAGGGGATCCGGCGCTGCCGGCGGGCACCCGCCGGTATACCCACCACCCCAGGAGCAGCCCCCCAAGCGATGCGCCGACCGAGGCCAGCACGGGGAACCAGTGGAATGCCGCCCCGGCGACCGCCTCAGCGCCGGCAGACAAGAAATCGTGAACCACGTTGGGAACCAGCCCGCCTAGCACCGGAAAGCTCTCCGGAATGCCGGCCCAGCCAACGGCCACGGCGAATACGGCCAGCACGATCAAGGGCACGGTCATCGCCGGGACCGACTCGTGGCCGTGTTCGGCCGCCCGCGTTCTCGGCCCGCCCAAGAAGGTCAGCGATATCTGGCGCATGGTGTAAAAGGCGGTCAGCAGCGCGGCCCCCAGCAGCATCCCGAAGATCACACTGTGACCGGCCCCAAAGGCTTCGCCCAGCAGCTCGTCCTTGGACCAGAACCCGGCCGTCACCAGTGGAAAGCCCGACAAGGCCAATCCGCCGGCCAGGAAGGTCCAAAAGGTGATCGGCATCTTCCGCCTGAGGCCGCCCATGTTGAACATGTCGTTGGCGTCCAGGTGCTCACCGGCAGTGTGGGCGCCATGCTCGACACTGTGAATGACCGAACCGGAGCCCAGGAAGAGCAGTGCCTTGAAGAAGGCGTGCGTCAGCAGATGGAAAGCGGCGGCCACAAAGGCGCCGATCCCGACCCCCGCCACCATGTAACCCAACTGAGAGATGGTCGAATACGCCAGGACGCGTTTGATGTCGTTCTGGGCGACGGCGATGGTCGCTGCAAACAAAGCGGTGAAGGCGCCGACGGCAGCAATGACCGTCATTGTGGGCGTGAGCGCGGCGCCCTCCGTCCAGCCGGCCGTGATCAAAGGAAAGGTGCGCAGGATGAGATACACGCCGGCGGATACCATCGTGGCGGCGTGGATCAGCGCCGACACCGGCGTCGGGCCTTCCATGGCGTCCGGCAGCCACACGTGCAGCGGGAATTGGGCGGACTTGCCGATCGTGCCAAAGAAGAGCAGCAGGCCGATCAAGCCGGCGGCCGACCAACCCCCGATCACCGCCGGGGTCGAGGCCAATCGGCCCAAAACCGCCGGGTCACCCAGGATGGCATGAAAACTCAAGCTGCCGGTGGCGGAGTACAGGTAGACGATCCCCAGCAGCATCAACACATCGCCGACGCGGGTGGTCATGAAGGCTTTAACCATGGCGTCCCGGGCGGATGGCTTTCCATACCAGAAGCCAATCAGCAGATACGAACACAGGCCCATCAGCTCCCAACCGACAAACAGCAGAAGCAGATTGTCGGCCAGGACCAAAATCAGCATGGAGAACGCAAACAAAGAAATGAACGCGAAGAAGCGGGCGTACATCGGCTCGATGCCACCGGCTTGGGGAGGCAGGCCTTTAACATCCGCCGGATCGCGCGGACGGCCGAAGTTGTGGTAGCCGATGCTGTAGACGAAGATGGCCAGCAGGGTCCAGGAGACGAAGAAAAGCCCAAGGATGGACAGGCGATCGATCTGGATCCCAAAAGCCAGGGTTTGGCCGCCGACCGGAAGCCATCCGATGGACGAGACGATGGGTTGAGCGGCAAAGCCGGGGATGGCGAACGACCGCAGCACGATGATCATGGCCAGCCCCCATGAGATGGCCACGCCTCCGACCGCCAGCATGTGGCTCAGCGAATTGCTGCGGTTGGTGAACAGCAGAATGGCAAAAAAGGCGACCAAGGGCGGGAGCGGGATCAACCAGGCCAGCAATTCAGTCGGCATCCCGGCTCACCACTTGAGGAGATCCATGTCTTCGGCGATCACGCTGTTGCGGCGCCTATAGATCGAAATGATGAGGGCCAGCCCGACGGCTGCCTCAGACGCGGCGACCGCCAGGACGATGATGGCAAAGACCTGTCCCGAGATCTTGGCGGGATCGAGGTAGCGCCAGAACGCCACCAGGTTGAGGATGACGGCGTTGAGCATCAATTCGATGCCCATAAGCACACCGATGGCATTGCGGCGCGCCAGCGCGCCGTACAGTCCGACACAGAAAAGCGCCGCCGCCAGGACCAGGAACCACCATTCAGGGATCATGTTTCCTGGTCCCCTTCCACCATCCGAACGGGCCGGGCGATGAAGATGGAGCCGATCATGGCCGCCAACAGCAGGACCGAAGCGACCTCAAAGGGCAGCACGAAGCGATTGGGGTCGACCAGCGAGCGTCCCAGGTCGGCCAGCAGCACCGACGAGTTCGACCGGTATCTCGGAGCCGGTGGCCGTCAAGCCCGGCAGCAGGGTGAACGAGACCAGCAGACCCACCAGCATGAGCAGGCTCACCCCGGCGGCCGCCCACCACAGGCTGGTGGCCCGCGGGCCGATATCGTCCATGACGCGCCGAGTGAGCATCACGGCAAAGATGATCAGGATCGAGATGGCCCCGATGTAGACCAGCACCTCGACCACGGCCAGAAAGGGGGCCTCCAGCAGCACCAGGAAGGCCGACACGCCGCCAAGGCATAGGATGAGCCACAAGCCTGCGTGGACCAGCCGTCGGGCGGTGACCACACTTACGGCCGCGCCGAGCGTGACCGCCGCCGTCGCCAGAAATACCACCTGAATCAGGGTCATCGGGTTCTCCGGCACGGCCGCCTAGGCCGCGCCCGCGGCCTTCACTTCGGGCGCGTGAGCCAGGCGTCCGGCCTCCACTCGCCGGCGCAGGGCGCTGGCAAAGGCGCGCAGGACCAGGATCGTGACCAGCGCCAGCAGCAGATTGGCGCCCAGCAGTGAGGGGGTTTCCGGCCAACCAAGGGCCTGGATGAGCTTTTGGGTCACGGCCATGACCATGACCACCCCCAGGGAGAGCGGCGTCAGGAACTTCCAGTTCAGGGCCATGAGCTGGTCGATTCTCACGTGTGGTGAACTGAAACGGAACCAGATGATGATGAAGTAGACCGCCCCGCTCTTCATGAGGAAATAGACCAACCCCAAGAGTGGGTAGGTTTGCGTGCCCGGCCCTTGCCAGCCGCCCAGGAAGAGCACGGCGGTCAGAGCCGAGACGGTGAAGGCATGCAGGAATTCAGACACCATGAACAGGCCAAACTTCATCCCGGAGTACTCGACGTTGTATCCGGCCACGATCTCGGATTCGGCCTCCAACAGGTCGAACGGCGCGTGGCCGATCTCCGCCACCGATGAAATGAAGAACACCAAAGCCGCGATCGGTGCGGCGACCACAAACCAGGTTGTGTTTTGGGCCTGCACGATTTGGACTGTCCCCATCGAACCGGCCAGCATGACCGGCACCAGCAGCACCAGGGCCATGGGGATCTCGAACGAGACCAGCATGGCCACCGCCCGCAGGGCCCCCAGCAGGGCATACTTGTTGTTGGACGACATCCCGGCCAGCATGATGCCCAGGGTGCCCACGCCGCCGATGGAAAGCAAGTAGACCACGCCGACGTTGATGTCGGCTCCGATCAGGCTGGGCGCGAACGGAACCACGGCCCACAGACCGACCACCGACATAACCACCAGCAAAGGCGCCAGATTGAAGAGGATCTTGTCGGCGCCGGCGGGCGTGATGTCCTCTTTTGTGATTAATTTCACAGCATCAGCGAAGTTCTGAAAGATCCCGAACGGGCCGACGCGATTGGGACCCAGCCGATCCTGGAAACGGGCGCCGACTTTTCGCTCGATCCAGATCAGGACGATGGCGGCTACGCCCAGGGCGGCGCCGATCAAGACCAACGAACCCAGGGCGATCTGGATGAAGGTCGCCACGTCGCTCGGGACACCCAGCCCGGTCATCAAGCCGTGCAGCCAGCGCCCGAAGGTACCGAACGGATCGTTGAAGCTCAATCCCGTCACGCCGGATCCTGCTCCGCCCCATACAAACAAAAGGCTGATGCCGATGTCACATCAGCCGCCGGATCGAAATCGATCACTTCATATCCACTCAAGGGCGCCCTTGCGCCAGGCGTATAGCAGGCCCCCGGCCAGTATGGCAATGAACAGCACGCCTTCGAGAACCATATACAACGGAAGCTGGCTGTAGGCCACGGCCCATGGAAACAGAAAGACGGTTTCCACGTCGAAAACTACGAAGATCAAGGCAAAGATGTAGTACTGGATCTTGACCTGGATCCAGGTATCACCGACGGTTTCGATGCCGCATTCATAGGTTGAAAGCTTCTCGGGATTCGGCTTGTGAGGTGCGAGCAGCCGAGCGATCAACAGGGGCGAGGCGGCCAATAGAGCCGCCATGGGGAGCAACACAGCTATGAACGCCCACGGTTGGAGCATGCCGAGACCTCCGGGCGGTGGGATGCAGGCTGCAATCAGGTGGCCGGGTCTGCGCCGGCCAGACCGGTGAAGTCTATCACGATTCCCCGAAGCCCGTCAAAAGGCAGGCTGTTCGGCCCCGACGGGGTCCCGGCCCCGGATGGTATAATCCCGGCGTGACGGCCCAGGTTGCTGCCGCCGAGTGGCAGACTTTCCTCCAGTCCCATCCCCACGCCCATCTGCTCCAGACAGGCCCCTGGGCGCAGCTTAAGTCAGAATTCGGGTGGTCGCATGAGGTAGTGCTTGCCGGCCGCTCAGGCGCCATGCTGCTCCTCCGGCGCTGGCCGCTGGGCCTGACCCTGGCATACGTCCCCAAAGGCCCCGTGGGGCCGTGGGCGCCCGAACTCCTCGCGGCCCTGGATCAAGCCTGCCGCAGCCACCGCGCATTCGCCTTGAAGATCGAACCTGATGATGACAGCGACGCACCCGAGCTCAACTCGCTCGAGTCGGCAGGCTTCCGTCCCAGCCCGCATGCGATCCAACCGCGCCGCACCCTGCTGATCGATCTGACCGGCGACGACGACACGATTCTGGGACGAATGAACCAAAAGACGCGCTATAACATCCGTCTGGCGGAGAAGAAGGGCGTCATCGTCCACCCCTGGTCCGACCTCGCCGGGTTCGGCCGCATGATGGGGCACACGGGGGAAAGAAACGAATTTGGTGTGCATGCCTCGGCCTACTACCGGCGATCCTACGAGCTCTTCCATCCTGACGGACTGTGCGAAATACTGGTGGCTGAGTTCGAGGGCCAACCCTTGGCGGCCGTCATGGTGTTCGCCCGGGGCCTGCGGGCCTGGTACTTTTACGGCGCGTCGCTCGACATTGAGCGCAACCGCATGCCCACCTATCTGCTCCAGTGGGAAGCCATGCGCTGGGCGCGAGCGTGCGGATGCCAGCTGTACGACCTTTGGGGTGTGCCCGATCAAGACGAGGCGACGCTTGAAGCCGATTTTTCCCAGCGCCAGGACGGGCTGTGGGGGGTCTACCGGTTCAAACGCGGGTTCGGGGGGCGATTGCACCGTTCCGTGGGCGCATGGGATCGGGTCTATCAGCCGGCTCTATATTGGATTTACCTGCTGATGGCTCGGCGCCGCCTTCAGGCCTGATCCATGCCCCTCACTCGACGTCCGATCAGCGACGCGGCCGAATGGGACAAGCTGGTTCAGCTCCTGCCGGGCGCGCATGTGCTCCAATCCTGGTTATGGGGCGAGGTGAAGCGGCCATTTGGCTGGACCCCCACGCGTTGGGTTTGGGAGGACAGCCAGGGGCGCTGCCTGGCGGCCGCACAGTTGCTCCGGCGCCGCGCCCCGGGCCCGCTGGATCTGGCCGTCATCTATTGCCCGAAAGGGCCGATCCTCGATTGGTCATCAGAAATGCTCCGGACAGACGTCCTCCTGGACCTGATGGATCTCAGCCGAGAACCCGGGGTCATCCAGTTGAAGATCGACCCGGATGTGCCCGCAGCCCGCGGGTCTGAGCCGCTTTCGCCGTCCGAAGACCCAGCCGTGGGGACGGAGGTCATGCAGCATCTGTCCGATTTGGGCTGGACCCGTTCAGAAGAACATGTCCAATTCACCAACACAATGGTGATCGACCTTTCCCCGCCCGAAGATGAACTGCTCGCCAACATGAAACAGAAGGCGCGTTACAACATCCGACTGGCGGCGAAGAAAGGCGTCTTGGTCCGCCCCGGCGGGGTTTCCGATTTGGACCTGTTGTTTGAGATGTATGCCGAGACCTCGATCCGGGACGGGTTTGTGATCAGGACGCCGGAGTACTATCAGGAGGTCTGGGGTCGCTTTGTCGAGGCCGGCCTGGCTCAGCCTCTCATCGCCGAGGTGGAGGGGCGCCCTGTAGCGGCCTTGATTCTGTTCACCTATGGCCAGACGGCCTGGTACTTATACGGGATGTCCCGCGACGCCGAACGGGACAAGATGCCGAACCACCTGCTCCAGTGGGAAGCCATTCGATGGGCCAAGGGATGTGGGCTCCAACGCTATGACCTGTGGGGCGCGCCGGACGCGTTCGATGAGACCGACCCGATGTGGGGGGTGTACCGGTTTAAGGAAGGCTTTGACGCCCAGGTTCTTCGGACCATCGGTCCGTGGGATTACACCACCCGTCGTCTGGCGCATTGGGGCTACTCGAGCGTCCTGCCCCGGGTGCTGGGGGTCATGCGGCGGCGGGGGCGGCAGCAGACGGCGGAATTGCTGAGCTGACGCGCGTGTTCCGGACCCCGGTTTGGCGCTATCGGGGCTAAGAAGCCCTCACGCGTGGATATGACTTGAATCTTGGGAGGCTCCACATGCAGCTGGCAGATTTGCCGCGTGCCCAACTAGCGCTTCTTCCGACCCCATTGATGCCCCTCCCACGGCTGAGCGGGCAGCTTGGCATCGAGCTATGGGTCAAGCGAGACGACCAGACCGGGTTGGCTTTCGGAGGCAACAAGACCCGAAAGCTTGAATTCCTGGCCGGGGACGCCCTGGCCGAGGGGGCCGACCTGCTGATCACTATCGGCGCGCCTCAATCCAACCACTGTCGACAAACCGCCGCGGCGGCGGCTCGGCTGGGGATGGGCTGCACTTTGATCTTGATGGGTGATCCCCGGCCGGCCGACACGGGCAATCTGCTCCTCGATCGGCTCATGGGCGCTGAGCTCATCTGGACGGGTTCGACGTTCCCGGCGAAGCTGGCGCACGAGAACTTTCAAGCGGCTCTGTCCGCCGGCCGCCATCCGTACGAGATCCCCTACGGAGGCTCCAACCCCACCGGGATCGCCGCCTATGTGGCCGCCATGCACGAGTTGGCCGAACAGGATCTGGGATTCGACGTGTTGGTGCTGGCCAGCTCATCCGGCGGGACACAGGCGGGACTGGTCTTGGGAGCTGCCCAGGTTGGTTACCCAGGAAGAATCCTCGGCATCAGTGTCGACCGCCCAGCCGACGAGCTGCGCGCAACCGTCGCCGACCTGGCGACGCAGACGGCACAGAGCTTGAGCCTCGCAACCAGGTTCGAGGCGATGGACATCGAAGTCGATGACGCGTTCTTGGGCGGAGGCTATGCCGTCGTGGGGGACCTTGAGCGCCAGGCCGTGGCCCGGTTTGCTGAACTTGAGGGGCTGCTGTTGGATCCGGTCTACACGGGGAGGGCAGCAGGGGGGATGCTGCGCCTGGTCGAGCAGGGGAAGATAAGCCGCGGCGCTCGTGTCCTGTTCTGGCATACAGGCGGGACGCCGGCATTGTTTGCCTTTGCCGATCAGCTGGGCTGAGACTTGTCGATCAGCTCGAAGACTTCGATCGGCTTGAGCTTCCCCTCCAGCGAGATCTGGCCCACCGGTCGCACGGCCGTCAGCCCGGGCACCCGGTCGAGTGTCTCTTTCGACAGCAGAATCTGCCCCAGTTCGGCGTGCTCCTGCAATCGCTTGGCCGTGTTGACGCTGTCGCCGATGGCGGTGTAGTCCAGGCGCATCTGGCTTCCAACCAGCCCGAGCAAAGCCTCCCCGGTATGCAGTCCGATTCGAAAGGAAAGCTGCAGCCTTGGCTCGAGCCCTTGATGAAGCTCGCGGGTCGAACGCCGAATCTGTCCGGCAGCCCGGACGGCCCGAGCGGCATGATCCTCTTGTGCCAGGGGCGCGTTGAACCAGGCCATGACGGCGTCACCCAGAAACTTGTCGACGGTGCCTTCTTCCTCAAGCACGGCTTCGGCAGCCGCCGCAAGGTAGCGGTTGAGAATGTTGACCAGCGCCTCCGGATCGACGCTCTCGCTGAACGTGGTAAAACCGCGCAGGTCGGCAAACAAAGTTGTGATCTCCCTGACCTGGCCGCCCAACTTCAGGCTGTCCGGGTCTAGCTGGGCGATGACAGCCGGTGAGACCATGCGTTCAAACAGACGGCGCTGCGCTTCCAACCGGCGCCGTTCAGTCAGGTCCTCGAACACCATCGCCACGCCCCGCGTCCCGGTTTCTGCGCTCTTGAGCGGGCCCAGGCTCAGGCTGAGAGTGACCTCCCCTCGTCCCGGGAAATCGCCGGCCACTTCAAGGCCGACCTGGCGGCGGTCATGCATGTGCGCATCGGCCAGGAGGGCGGAGAGTTGATCGTCAAGCTGTGGGAGAGCCTGTCGAAGCGGCATGCCGAGCAGTTGATGGCGAGTCTCCCCCAGGATGCGTTCGGCCGCCTGGTTGACGAGTGTGATCTTTTCATCCAGGTCGGTGGTCAGCACGCCGGTGGCCATGGAAGCCAGCACATCTTCCATGAAGTTCTTCAGATCCGTGACCTCGATGAGGCTGTGTCGGACCGACTCAAACAGGCGTGCGTTTTCCAGGGCGACTGCAGCCTGGTTGGCAAAGGCCGCCAGCAAGGCGCGTTCGCGCTCGGTAAACTGGGAGACCCTGACCCGGTTGTCGGCATAGATGACGCCGATGAGCTTGCCCTTGACTTTGAGAGGGACGCACACGATCGAGGTGAGGTTGTAGGCGATGATGCTTTCCTGCCCGTCGAAGCGCGGGTCCGATTGCGCATTCGAAGTCAGGATGGCTTCACCTGACAGGAGCACGCGATCCACAATCGTGCGGCTGAATTCGACCTCACCCGGGTCGACGGTTTCGTGCTCCCAATTGCGGGCCGCCCTGGTGCGCATCTCCCCGCTGTCATCCTGGAGCATCATAAAGACCCGTTCCGCGCCAGTGAAGCGGACCAAGGTATCGATGACCTGGTTGAGCACGACGTCGAGCTCGAGGGACGAATTCACCACCTGCCCGATTTCCGCCAGGGCGAAAAGCCCCCTCCGCTCCACTTCGCGCTGTTGAGTGGTTTGCTGCATGACCAGCAGCGTGCCGCTCATCTGCCGAAGTGCCTCGAGCACCCCGGTGGGCAGGTGCTGCCCCGAGAGGCTTAGGCCTATTTCGGCGAGCGCCAATTTGGCGCGCAGCTCTTCAGCCGTTCGGCTCAAGCGCGCCAGATGATCTTCTACGGTCGGTCGAATGGTCGGATCGACCACGTCCGGACTCCAGTGATGGGGCTTCCCAAAGGGGGCTGAGATTATACGCTCGCCGCTGACTCCTCTGGCCCGACAACGGCTCAAACGCCGCCCCTTTTGCGGCCGCCGGCGCAGGCTTGACTACAGAGGCCGTTCTCTTTGACCCCCCCCTCATAATACACACTTGTCCGTCCCACCCAGTCTGGAGAGCCATGAATGGCCGCGTACGGGAGCATCGCTCCCATCACAAAGAGGGCAGCCACCGTCGCATGCTGCTGGCTATTGTGCTGGTGCTCGGCTCCAACTCCTTCTGGTCTCTCCTTCGCTCATGCCTCTTTCCGCAGATCAACCCGTTTGACGAGGCCAAGTACATTGTCAGCGGAAGCCAACTGCTCCACTTTCAGGTGCGGGATCTCGCCTGGGGGCCTCTGGTGGCCCTGTTCTACGCCCCGTTTCACCTGGTTTTCGGGGGCTCTCCGGATTGGTTTATGCTGGAAGCCTGGGCGGGCAGGTGTCTTCTTCGTCCTGCTGTGGCTGACGACCTTCGTCCTTGGTCGCGAATTGAAGGGGCTCGGTCTTCCGTGGGTTCTGGCCGGGCTCTTGTTCGTGGCCGTCCTTTCGTAAGGCCGTTGCCAACCAGAGCGATGCGCTTTTTGCCAGCCTGGCGGCCTTGGCGCTGGCAGCTCTGCTTCGCTATCGGCGCACGCCGCGCCGTCAAGGCCGTCGTCTTGGGGTCGATCTGGTCGGACTGGCCATGCTCACCCGGGCGGAAGCCATTCTCTTGATGGCCATTTTCCCGACCCTGGTCGTCGTCTTGGTTTCCGGCGCCCCGAACTTCCGGCTGATCGTGGCCAGCCTTCTGCCGGGGGTGGTCATCGTCGGGCTCTACCTGTGGTCCTCCGCGGGTCAACCGGGACCTTTGATCTGGGGATGGGGGCCAAGGCCTATAACTCTTTTGAGACCAATCAATCCGTCACAACGGGCGGGGACGTCGGCAGGGGCAAGGCCGAAGCGCGCCGATTTTATGGCACGGCGGAAGAAAACCAACATTCAGTCTTTCGTGCCATCCTAAGAAATCCGACCGCCTTTGCCCTTCGGCTGTGGGCCAGCGTCAGTACCGTCCCTGACCTGTACTTGCAGTTCTTCGAAAAACGCCTCGGCCCCGTGATTCTGTTGCTGGTTTTCTGGGGCTTGGTCCGCCTTGTTCGGTCGAGCAATTCGGGCTGCTGGTGGTCCTTGGCGTGTGGGGGCTGGAGCCATTGTCTTCGATCGCATTCCTCACCAGCCACCTAGTGCCTCAGTTTTCGTATATGGTACTCATCCTGGCCGCCGTCGGCTTGGGCGCCCTTGCCGACCTTCAGGGACCGTCAGCACAGGCTCCACGCCATAGCTGGTTAGCCTTGCCGTCTTCGGCTGGCTCGACGCCAAGCCGGCAATGATCGTGGGAGGCATCGTGATCCTGGGTGCCATGGGGCTGGCCGAGGCCCTCGAATGGAAGGGGCGCGCTCACCGACAGGCGCATCACCCGAGGGGTGGCCCTACTCTTGCTGTTCTGCGGCGGCCTGATTCTGCGCACGCCTTTTCCCTTCCCCAACTATCCCGCTCTTGGGCAATCCTCCGAGGAGCAAGCTGTCCACTACCTTGAGGCCAATATCCCAGAAGGCTCCCTGGTCATGGCGCCCTTCCCCGGGGTTGCCTTGGCCGCTGGAATGGCCGAGATTAGCCCGCGTGACGTGCCTGAGGAGGTGAGCTCTCCCGACGCGTTTGTCGGCTGGTTGCTCTCAATGAAATCGTGGCCATCTACCTGGACAGCCAATTCAAGCAGTCCGAAGTCGTTTATGACGTCGTGGATGGGCTTGCGGGCACTCAGTTACAGGTGGGGTTCACATCGGATGACGGCCGGATCAGGATTCTCACACCCCGTCCCTGAGCGGCCATGCCGAGCGGGGAATTCAACCAAGGCTACAAAGTCCGTTCAGGTTGGCCTGTTCGGGAGAGCAGCCGTCGCGGGTTCGCCAAACTTAAGACGCCATCGAACAGGGTTTCTGTCTCCACATGGGGGCGTACCTCAGATTATGCCAATCGAGTTGTAGACGGGGGAGGGAACCCAATGCGTCGTAGTAAATTGCCTTCGGTATCCTGGTCAACAGCTCTTATGCTGGCAACTCTCGTTTTCCTATCAGTGTTCCTACAAATCCGTTGGAGTGCCCAACCGCAAGAGATTCAGGTCGATGGGACTGTGTATGCGTACGGTGGCGCAGGATCCTGCAGGGTGACGTCCCTTACAGGGACTTCTGGGATCACAAACCCCCTGGAGTCTACTACCTAGATGCTGCCATCTTTTCGCTTTTCGGGGCAAATGCCTGGGCGATTTGGTATTTGACTGTGCTGTGGACAGCACTTGTATCGACCGTATTTTTCTTGTTTTTGCGAATGCTTGTCCGGGGGAGGTACGCGTTTTTGGCGAGCGCCATTCTGCTGGCCATAGTCTTACAGGCTTCATACTACCAGGGATCCAACATGACCGAGTTTTACGGTGTGCTACCAGCCGCAGGGTCACTGTATCTGGCAGCCTGTTATCTCCGAAAACCGAACGGGGTCTTGGTGCTTTGGCTGGGGGTTATGTTCGCGGCTGGCGCCTTGCTAAAGCCGACCGACATCGGCACACAGACTGCTTGCATTGTGGCAGTCTGCATCCACGAAGGAATCTCACACAAGTACCGACGAATGATTGGCCGTGTCATCCTCTTCTTGCTACCGTCCTTTCTTATTCTGACTCTCATTGTCATCTACTGGGCCCATAAGGGAGCCCTAGTTGATCTATGGCAAGCTACCGTGGTGTTCAACCTGCTCTATGTAAGTGGAGGATTTTCGGCCTCCGGAGTTTGTATGCAACGATACGAAGGTTCGCCACTGATCCATCCTTGACGATTCTTTTTCGTATTCGCCACGGCCACCTTCCTCAGCCTATGGAAGGCGAAGAAGCAATTCTTCGGTCAAGAAGGTGTGGACGACGATATGGCCAGTGCCCAACAACGAAGCATAATGTGGACGTACTTCGCATGCGTCGTTTCCCTCGCCTTTGAAATCCTTCCTGATATCTTCAACCGGCAGAGATTTCGGGCACTATTATGAAAGTCGGGCTTCTCCAGCTCTATGCGCCTCTGCGAGCTACTGGGTCCGGGTCCCAAGATTTCGACCGTTCTATTGCGAGTTTCGAGGGCCAGTTTCGACCCCTAGGTCCTACACTCGCTTTGGCCGGGCTAGCGGTCTGGTTCGTTGCCATTCTTGGCCTGGTACGACCGTCTGTAGACGACATTCGCTCATTTTCTGCTGGATGCCCCGATACAGCGCCCTTTAAGAACCGACGTTGGCAAGTTCATCTCCCCGCGGAAGACGTATCCTGAAGATACTGTCCTGGTTTGGGATGTCGGCGCCGAACTCAACTTCGAAACTAGTCGGAGATCACCCAGCCCTTACGTCTACTACCTGCCCCTTTTTCAGCAAGGCTTTCAGAATTCACAAGAGGCTGGGGAGAGTTTCTGCAAGACCTGCACGCTGATCCGCCTAGTTTGATCATTGCTCATGCCAATGGCGGATATGCCCCCAATTTCAATGTCCCGGAAAATCGCCTTGCAGAAGAGTGCCACTGTCAAGGGGAGATCCTGAATGGTTTCCGGAACTTCTCAACATTTCCTGTAAGAGACAACTACCACGGACAGTTGATGTTCAAACGATTCCTTCGCGGTGTTCCGACCGATCCCTAACTGACGGCCGGATCAGGATTCTTACCCACTGTCCCTCACCGGCCTGGTGGGTAGGGTATTCAGCTCGGGGCAGCGCCCGTTGCGGCTTGTTGGCACGGTCTCTCAGCTGCGGATCCTGGACAACCTGAGCACGGGCTGTCGTAAACCGGCTAGAAAGGTCGAGCGGAACATTCGGTGAAGCTCGCGTCCAGGCCTTGGCCGCCTGGTCGATTTCAACCGGCCGCTGCCCGAATCTTCTCGGCCACATACGTCTGGATTAGTGGCTGGCTGGCCGCCTCGGCCCCAGGAATGCATTCCACCACGCGCTTGCTCCGTTCAAATGGCGTGTCCGCCGCTCCAGCGTGACCCCGAGCCTGGGCATCCAGCCCGATAACGCCTGATAGTATCGGCTCACATGCCTTGGTCGACGAACGCGGCGGATCTTGCCTCCGCCTGTGTTGCAGCCCACTCGGAGCAAGACGTGCCTGACCGCGTCGCACGGCAAGCTTCCAGGCCGGATCCAGATTGATGGTAACGACGGCGCCGAGCAACACAACCGCCAGCAGGATCAACGCGGGCCGGATCCAATTCAACCCCCCTTCACCGGCGCACGGCGTTCCCACCGGCGCCGATTGGCTGACCCTCTTCGAGTCGGTCCAGGCGCGAGATCAGATCGCCGCTCGTCCCGCCGGCCGCGTCAGATCCCAGGGGAGTTGGAATTGCCCCGGCCAACAGGTTGCTCTCCGGCCGGCGAATTTCGGGCTGCGAGGCCGTCGGTTCGAATGGGACCCAGCCATACCCCGGGAAATAGGCCTCCGGCCAGGCATGCGCGTCGACGCCTCGGACTTCGTAGACGCCCTCGGCCTCATTGAATGTCCCCGTGGCGTACCCGACGGCCAGCCTGGAAGGGATCCCGAGCACCCGGAGCATCATGACCTCGCTGCTGGCATAGAAGTTACAGAAGCCAATCCTGTAATCGAATAGGAACCAATCCAGCGGTTCGCGGTTGATGGCGGGCGCTTGGGTAACGCGTGAGTATTCGATGTTGTCACGGAGCCAATTCGTAACCGCCACAGCTCGGTCATACGGCGTGGCCGCGCCGGCCCCGATGCTCTTGGCTAGCTCGACGAAACGCAGAGTCAGGCTTCCCGGGACCTGCAGGTAGCCGGTGGCCAGCCAATCTGGATACTGGTTGCCGGCCTGTCTGAGGTCGTCCGCCGTGGGAACCGGAATTGAGGCGCGCGCCGCATACGTTTCGCCGTTGTAGACGGGCTGACGGGCGACGAAGGCGCTGACATCCGCCGCGCCTTCCCCGGTGCTGCGGTAGGTGATCTGGCTGGAGCGGTCGACCCAAAATGTATCCCCAGGGACATACAGCCGGCTGAGGATCGGAAAACGGGGCTGAAAGGCGACTTCGATGGTTTGACGCGCCTGCCACGCCGGCAGGGCCAATTCACCCTGCCGGGGATCGAAATCCCGGTTGAGGACATCAGGGTCGGTCCAGTTGCCGGTTTCATAATGGGAATAGGTTCGTGCTTGCCAGTACAGTCGCCCGCCGTTCCGGGGTGATCCATCTGTCGCCACCGCCATGACGACGTCGTTGTTCAACTCGGTGCCGGCATCCAGCTGCAGGTTGGTTCCGTAAGCATCGCCGATATACAGCACCGGGGACCGCAGGTCGGCGACCACGTTTCCAAGCCGGTCGCGCGCCGCCACCCACGGGCCGGAGACACGGGCCCACAGGTCGGCGGCCGTCTCCGACTGAGCGAAGACCGGAGCCGCCCACGTGCCGGCGACCATGAGAACCGCCGCCGCGGCACCCGACGCGTACCAGATCCCACCCCAAGCCTGGCGGGATCCGGATGCGCCGGGATCGCCAGCCAGCCCGGCGATCGTCCAGGCTCACCCGGACCAGGAGGACGATGGTCAGCAGCACATACATGCCCACATAGATGTCCAGGTGCCCGAGCCCGTAGGCGTAGTAGGCGTTGACCAACAATGCCAACCCCGGCAGCAACACAGCTCGCCAGAAGTGGCCCCCGCGAAAGATGGCCATGGCGCCGGATGAAGCCATGGCCCAGTAGAGCCCGGCCATCAAGAGCACAAACATCAACGTGTCGGGGTTCGGCCGCCGTTCGACGAACGCGCCAACCAGCGCGCCGAGGCGACCCGATATCGCCGCCAGCCTCTGCACCCAGCTCAACGCCGGGTCGAGTGTCTGCCCGAAGAACCAGCCCATGAAGAACAGCGCATACGCGCTGCCGAACAGCCGGCACATTCCGGCCGAAAAGCGGCTCCGCGCCAGCGCCGCCCCGCTAGCCGTCGCCAAGATGACGAGGAGCGGGATTAAGGCGAGATGATCCGCCCAGTCGGCTGCCGCCAGGCCCACCGACGTCACCATCATCAGCGCCAGGTAAAGCCCAAACACCAGCCAGTCGAAGGCCGGCGCCCGCGGCCTGCCGCGATGGGATCTATCCATCCTTGGCCCGCAACATCAGCGTGTGTGTCCGTTTCCTGCCATTAGGTCCGATTCTAATCCTCGAATGAACCGGCGAACGTCGTTCGGGGATCTCCACTGGCACTACTGCTCGGACACACGCCCGGTTCACCCCGCAGCTCGCCGTTCTTGCTGGGGCTCATCAAGCCTGATATCATCCCGCCTTGGGCGACATGCAATCATCTCAGGTCAACTTCCTCGGCCGCAACCGACTCTATCTGCTGTTGGGCGGCATCATCCTGGCCACGTTCCCGTGCTACTGTGCCGGGTTGCTGGCCATCCGCCGAGCGCCGGAAGGGTTGACGCCCACGCCGCCACCTGGAACCTCCACCCCTGCCCCAACCAGCCTCCCCACAACAGCCGTCGTGACCCCTAGTTTGACCCTGACGGCGTCGACCACGCCGACCCAGACCGCCACCCCGTTTGTCCCGCCATCGGCGACACCCAGCGCGACCTGGACGGCGACGCCGACCGACACAGACACCCCCCAGCCGACTGCCACGTCAACTCCAGTCCCGCCCACGGCCACATTCACCGACACCGTAGCGCCCCCGACCGACACGGCCACGGCTGCGCCCAGTTCCACCGGTGGCTAACCTTGGAGATTGACGCCGGCTTGCGCGATCGACTCGGCCGCCTATTGGCTGACCTGTGCGCCGTACCCGCACCCCCAGGTTTCGAGGCGCCCATTCGTGAAATCCTTCACAAGGCCTGGGCACCCGTCTGTGACCAGATTCAGGTTTCTCCACTGGGCAATCTGTATGCGTTGTCACGCGGTGTCGGAGATGGGACTTGCCCCTCAGTGGCGGTCGTCGCCCACATGGACACGATTGGATTTATGGTCAAGGACGTGGTCGGCGGATTTATCCGAATTGCCGGGCTCGGGACCCCTGACGCGCGCGTGCTTGCCGGGCAGCGGGTAATCGTCCGTGGGCGTGAGCTGGTTCCGGGCGTGATCGTCCTTCCGCCCGAATTCGGCCACCACGGATCGCGGCCGAGACCAGGCTTATGGGCTGGCCGAAATGTGGGTTGACGTCGGACGGTCGGCCGAGGACATCGAATCCCTGATCACGACCGGCGACACGGTCGTGTTCGATCAGCCGATCCAGTCCATGGGTGACGCGATTGATGACCGGTCCGGGGCTCGACAACCGCGCCTCGCTGGCCGCGCTCACCGAAGCATTGACTCGGCTCAAGGGACAGGCTCATGCCTGGGATGTGTGGGCCGTCGCCTCGACCTCCGAGGAGCGCAGCATGTCCGGCGCCGCCACAGCCGGCTTTCACCTGTCCCCAAACATGGCCATCGTGTTGGATGTGACCTTCGGCCGGGGCCACGGCGATCCAGAACCGGAGACCTTCCCAATCGGGTCCGGCTTGACCAATGGGGTCGGACCACAATTGCACCCTGTCGTGCACGCACTGATCGAGGCGCGTGCTGAGCGGGCTGGGATTCCGATCGTGGACGAGATTTTGCCTTACCAAACCGGCACGGATGCAGACGTGATCCAAGTGTCCGCGGGCGGCATCGCCTGTGGTCTGATCAGCCTCCCAGTCCGGAATTTGCACACCGCCGTCGAGGTCGTGCACCTGGACGATATTGCCCGCATGGCGGCTGTGCTCGAAGAGCTATTGCTGGGCCTGTCGGCCGATGATGTCATCGAAATCGATGGGGCCTTCAACCATGATTGACATGAGCAAGCCGATGACGCCTGAATGGCTCGGCCTCATCGAAGCCCTGAGCCAGGCGGTCGGACCCCCGGGGAGCGAGGGCCCGGTGCGGGCGCTGGTTCGCCGCGAGCTGGCCGGCCGAGTTGACAGCCTTGAAACCGATCGCATGGGCAATTTGCTGGCCGTCAAACACGCCCGCGGTCAGGCCAAGCTCCGCGTGATGCTGGCCGCCCACATGGATGAAGTGGGCTTCATGGTCAAGACGGTTGATTCTGACGGTTTCCTCCAAGTGGCTATCTTGGGCTCCATCCAGGCCGAACAGGTGCTCGGAAAGCGGGTGTGGATCGGCGCCGAATTTGCCCTCGGAGTGGTCGGGCTGACGCCGATCCATCTTGCCACTCCGTCCGAACGCGAGGCGCGCCCTTCGTTGGATGCCATGCGGGTCGACCTGGGGTTATCCGCGCAGGCGGTGGCGGAGATGGGGATCCGTCCCGGCAGCACCGGCACCCTTGCAGGACGGTTCGAAGCCGATGCTGACAACTTGTGGGGCAAGGCTTTTGACGATCGGTTGGGCGTGGCGCTGCTGATGAGTTTGCTGGATGAAACCTTCGAATCGGTGGAGATGCTCGGGGCGTTCACTGTTCAAGAGGAACTAGGGGCGCGTGGGGCAGCCGCGGCCGCGTTCGGTCTCTCCCCAGACGTCGGAATTGCCATCGACTGCACACCGGCCAGAGATTTGCCGACGGCCTCCGGGGGGGCGCATTCGGACTTCAACACCAGGCTTGGTCAGGGTCCCGCCATCTATGTGGCGGATGGGCGCATGATCAGCGACCCGCGGCTGACGGCGCTGGCACTGCAATCCGCCGAGTCGCAAGGGAATCCCCGCATCAAATCCGCCAGCCCGGACCGGGCAGCACGGATGCCGCCGCCATCCAGCGCTCTCGAGACGGCGTGCCTGCACTTGCCATCTCGGTTCCCGCTCGATACCCCCACACGGCAACGGCCTTGGCCAAGAAGGCGGACGTCCTGGCCACCGGCGCTTTGCTTGCAGGACTCATGCGCAGCCTCGAGGGGGGTTTCCCCTCACCCTAGGTCTCAACTCAAGCCGTGCTGACCGCATGGGCTAGGGCAGCCTGGCTCAATTTGTGGGTTGGTCCCGGTGGGGTGGACTTGCGATGGCTTGAGGCAGGCTAAATCACGGCCGCAAAATCCGGCGGCGGCGCTTGCCCAATCAGGCTGCCCGGGACGCGCTCGCTCAGCAGCCCCACAATGGCCTCGGAATTGCCTTCCTTGGCTAAACGCACCAACTCGTCCACACTGGCCTGCAGCTCAGCCGCCGTCAGGGTCAGCTCTTCCTGCGACATGACCACGTCGCGATGCGGCGTGGGTTGGTAGTTCATCCCCTCGTCCCACAGAGTTTCGCTCAGCTTCTCGCCGGGACGAATCCCGGTGAATTTGATCTCAATATCCCGCCCCGGCTCCAGCCCCGAGAGCCGAATAAGATCCTCGGCCAGTTCGAGCACGCGGATCTGTTCCCCCATCCGCAGTACGAAGGTTTCGGAGCCTCGGCCCATGCTGGCCGCCTGCAGCACCAGGTGGACGGCCTCGGGGATGGTCATGAAGTAGCGGCGCATATCCGGGTGGGTGATGGTGACGGGCCCGCCGCGCATGATCTGGCGTTTGAAGACCGGGACGATGCTGCCGCGGCTGCCCAGCACATTCCCAAAGCGGACGACGACGAACGCCCGGCCGCCTCGTTTGGCCGCGTCCTGAACCAGCATCTCAGCCATGCGTTTGGTGGCCCCCATCACGCTCAGCGGCTGGACCGCCTTGTCGGTCGAAATCAGGACCAGGCGCTCGGTGTCCGCTCCCAGGGCCGCCTCCACCACGCTCTGGGTCCCCTGGATGTTGTTGGTGACAGCCTCCTCGATGTTGGCCTCCATCATGGGGACATGTTTGTGGGCCGCGGCGTGAAAAACAACCTCCGGGCGAAGGTCATGAAACACGTTCCGAATTCGGTCGACATCGCGAATATCGGCGATGACCGGGATCAGGGGCAGCTCGGGATAGTCTTCGCGCAGCTCGAGCAGGGCCTCGAAGATGCTGTTTTCGCCATGGCCCAGCAATGCCAGTTGAGCCGGATGCCAGCGGGCGATTTGCCGGCTCAACTCGCTGCCGATCGAGCCGCCGGCGCCGGTGATTAGGACCCGCTTCCCGGACAGGGTCCGCCCCACGGCCTCATCGTCGATGTGAGCCGCCTCGCGCCGGAGCAGGTCACCGATGTCGACCTCGCGCAGCCGCGAAACGCTGACCTTGCCGCCGATGAGCTCGTAGATCCCGGGCATGGTCCGCGAGGGCACGCCGAGCCGGCGGCAGCTGTCAATCACCTGGCGGATGACCGGGCCGGGGGCGGTCGGGATGGCAATCACGACCTCCTGGCCGCGGCGGCGCTCGACCACCTCATCGATCTGGTCCAACCGGCCATCGACCATCACACCGTGGATCTGCTTGCCCTGCTTTTCCGGGTCGTCATCCACAAAGGCAACTGGCAGGGTGTGCAGTTGGGGATTGCGGCGCATTTCCCGGACGACCATGGCGCCCGCATCGCCGGCCCCGACCACCACCACCCGCCGCATCCCTGCAAGCCCGTCGGCTTTCTGGCTCACCTGGCCGCTCTCCGCAAGCAGTCGCACGGCCATTCTCAAACCGCCAACGCTGAACAGGGACAGCAGCCAATCAATGCCGAAAACTGAGCGTGGGAAAGTCGGCGGAAGCAGGCCTGCCAACAGCACCAGCATCATCAGCAGGGCTACAAACACCGATCCGGTCGCCGTGGCGGCGGCAATTACCAGCAGCTCGCGCGTGCTGGCGTAGACCCAATAGCGGCGGTAAAGGCCAAAGAAGAAGTAGACCATAGGCTTGACGATCAGGGCCAGGCCGACCATCGTCACCGCAGACGGCAGGAAGCTCAAGAACAGAGGACCGAGATCGAGTCTCAAGGCAAAGCTGGCCAGGGCCGAGGTGATGATCAGACACAGGTCGGCCAGCAGCAGAGCCCGGTTGCGGATCTGAAAGGCCGGCTTCATGACGCCAGCCTTTCCAGAGATGTCCGAAACCACTCCACGGTCGCTTGCAGCCCATGCGGCAAATCCACACTGGGGTGATAGTCCAGGTCTCTTCCCGCCACGCTCAGGTTGGCCAGGGAGTAGCGGATGTCACCTCTGCGCGGGGGGGCGAAGACGGCCGCCGGCGTGTTGGGGATCAAGCTCTCCAAGCGCTCGACCAGTTCCAGGACCGTTGTCGACGCGCCGCTGCCGACGTTGAAGATTCCGCCCCGGGCTGCCGGCGCATCGGCCGCTTGCAGATTGGCGCGGACCACATCTTCGACAAAGACGAAGTCGCGGGTTTGCATCCCGTCCCCGAAAATGGTGGGGGGCCGCTGATTAATCATCGCCTCAATGAAAGCCGGGATGGCGGCGGCGTAGCCCGAATCGGGTGATTGGCGTGGCCCGTAGACATTGAAGTAGCGCAGCGAAACCGTCGGCAGGTCGTAGGCGGAGTTGAAGATCTGACCCGCGACCTCCATGGCCCACTTGGAGGCGGCATACGCCGACTGCGGGCGGGTCGGGGTCGATTTATCCAGCGAACCTTGCGTTTCCCCGTAGACGGCGCACGAAGAACTCAAAACCACCCGGCGCACCCCATGCCGATTGGCGGCGCGCAGGACATTGAGCGATCCCATCAGATTAACGTCATAACAACCGATCGGATCGTCCATCGATTGCGGGACCGAGACCATGGCCGCCAGATGAAACACGACCTCGTGACCGCGAACAGCCGATCGGACTGTGGATTCATCGCGCACGTCGCCAACGATCAATCGGCAATTGGCCCCCTCCAGATTGGCCTCCGTCCCGGCGCTCAGATTATCCAGCACGCTGACCTGGACGCCATCATGCGCCAACCGCCGCACGAGATGGGAGCCGATGAAACCGGCCCCACCGGTCACCAAGGCCGTTTTCATTCTGAAACCCCGACCATGGCCAAAAACTGCACGCTTGTCGTCCATTGGGTGGCCAGCCAACCTGGTCTCCTGTGCCCGCTCATGACTAGATGCCCCTCAATCCGACCACGGCGCCCAACGTGCGCAGGATGATCCATGCATCCAGCAGCAGGCCGCGGTGCTTGATGTAGTACAGATCGAACTCGAGCTTCTCGGCGGAGCCCTCGACCGAGGCGCCCTTCCCGTAGTTCACCTGGGCCCAGCCCGTGATGCCGGGTTTGACAAGCAGGCGGGCCCGGTAGAAGGGGATCTCTTTTTCAAGCTCCTCGACGAGCTCCGGGCGCTCCGGGCGGGGTCCGACGACACTCATGTCGCCCTTAACCACGTTCCAGAACTGCGGGAACTCGTCCAGATGGGCCTTGCGCAGAAGCCGGCCGACGCCGGTTGTACGCGGATCACCCACCTGAGCCCAATGCGCCTGGCCGTCCGCCTCGGCATTCCGGTGCATGGTGCGGAACTTAACGACATCGAATTCGGCGTCCGCCCTGGCCCAGCCGGATTTGCCAGTAGAGGACCGGACGACCGCTTTCGATCAGGATCGCCAGGCCCGCCCAGGGCAAAGTGGCCAGAAAGATGACCAGGCCCGCCAGGCCGACCGCCAAATCAACCAGGCGCTTGGCCAGAAGGTAGAAGCCGCTGGCCCTGGCCTCGTCGACAAAAGAACGCAGGAGCCAGTCTGATTCCAGGTGCCGGATGGGCACCCGCCCCAGGAGCTCCTCATAGGCCGAGGGCATGCGTGTGACTTCGATGCCGCCCTCCTGGGCGTCCAACAGGCTCTGAAACAGCTTGCCATTCATGGCGCCGGTGATGGCGACAATGATATCGGAAACGCCCCTGGCTTCAGCCTCGAGCAACAGCGCGTCGCTGCCTCCAATCACCGGTGTTCCCTCGATCACCTGACCGCGTTTCTCCAGGTCGTCGTCGATGCATCCGACCACAGCGTATGGCGGCGGCACCGACTGGTTGACGACGCGCAGCAGGTCCCGCCCGCTTTGTCCGGCGCCGACAATCAGGACCCGGCGGGCGAATGCGGGCGCAGTGAAAACCCAAACATACAAGCCCCGCCACAGGAGTGTCAAGAGCGAAGCAAAGGCCAGGAAGTACAGGACCCCCCGTCTCGGGATGGTCCCTTCAGCAGAAAAGTACAGGGCCAAATAAAGCATCGCCCCAATTCCGGCTGCCACCAGCACGCCCTTGATGGATTCCCGCCACGAATTCGCCCGATGGAGTTCGTACAGATTCACCATCAGCAGGGTCCAAATGGGCGGCAGGAGCACGAACCACGGCGCCCGAGCGCGGATGAAAACGGCGGTCGGGTCGGGGCCCAGATAGTCGAGCCGCGCCCACAGCTCGAGGGCCACCAGCGCCGCAACCACGGCGGCACTCAGGTCCCCCACCAGCAGCACCAGGCGTCGTTCGCCGGGGCGCAGGCGCAGCACCCGGCCTTTACGCTGAGTCGAGCTCATGTCTCCCACGCCGCAATCCGGCGATCCATCCAGCCCAAAATCCGCTCCCCCAACATAGGTGCATGACCCACCATGCGCAGGGCAGCCCCACGATCAGGGCCGCATCCCTGCGGCGCGCGGCCTCGACCCAGGCTGCCCCTGCCGTGGCCAGGGCATAGCCGACCCATTGTACCGCCAGCAACCACAGGGCGATCTTTGTGAAGGGAGCCAGCAAGATCAAGCCCAGGGTTGCGGCCACGAAGGCCGGCGGCAGCGCCTGCCGCCACCGCAAACTTGCCGGATAGCCGTGCAACATTCGGGCCTTCCAAAATCCGTAGCGCGCATATTGCCGGCCAAGCTCCCGCAGGGTTGGCCGGGCGTAGTACACGGAGCGAATATTGGGGTCGAACCAGATTCGACCTCCCAGTTGGCGGAGGCGCGTGTTGAATTCATAGTCTTCGTTGGTCAGCAGGTCTTCGTTGAACGCCCCCACGCGATCCAGCCACGCCTTGGGAAAGGCGCCAAACGGCACCGTATCCACCCAGCCCGCTTCGCCGTTGGTGCGATAGCGTGCATCCCCGGCCCCGAGGCGGTGGGCGGCGGCGATGGCTATCGAGCGCGCCATCCAGCCCGGTCCGCCGGGCTGAATGTCCCACACACCCCCCACATTGGCCGCCTGGGTGCGTTCGAGCACCGACAGGCACACCTGGATGTAATCGGGGCGGGGGCTGGAATGCGCGTCCAGGCGGACGACCACGTCCCCCTGGGCGGCTTGAATCCCCAGGTTGAGCGCTGCAGGGATCGTGCGGCGCGGGTTGTCCACCAACCGCAGCCGGAGGCCGGGGTGTTGGGAGGCAAATTGGACAATCTGGTCACGCGTCCCGTCTTCGGACGTGCCGTCGATGACCAGGACCTCCAGATGATCGATGGGCCATGTTTGGCCGATCACAGACTCCAACAATCCAAGGATGGTCCGTGCCTCATTGCGGCATGGAATGATGATCGACACCATCGAGGTCATCGGCCCTCCAGCGTGGCCTCCAGCCTTGGTACCATCGGCAGCATTCTAATCTGCCTCGGGTGGGCAAACGTTGACATCGGCGGACAACAACTTGGCACACCTGGAAAGTTATCAGCTTGTCGCGCGGCCACGACCCGGCCTTGGTTCGAGGCGGCTGAGCGGCACGGGTGCCGACTCAGGCTCTAGTCGGCAGCGGATCCGGCCGGCTCTGGTCGGCCGGGGTGCATCCCGATGCCTGTCAGGCACCAGATCCAAGCCATTAGAGGGAAAGCCTGCATCAAAGGAAGGAACAGAAAGGTCACACACGCCCCTGACCATCCGGCGACGCCTACGCCACAAACGACACGCAGCAGAGAGTCGCCCGCCTGTTGTCCGATACTCCACATTCGGCGCCCGGCCAGTGTCAAGAAGACCAGGAAGACCGCCATACCCCACACGCCGAATTCCATGGCCATTTGAAACAAAGAGCCCTCGACATGAAAGGCTGCCACTGGGGGAAACCCAAACCCTTGCCTGGGCCCGACCAGACCCATGCCTACGCCCTGCGGATGCTGAGAGAGGAAAACGATCGCCTCCAGGCTGTCCAACGTATGATACTGGTCGGCCAAATGGGTGACGGTATGGCCGATCAAACTGCCCAGGCCGGAGAAAACGACCACGCCGGCTATGATCGCCACGGCCGCCAATGCGCCGGCAACTCCCAGCCAGGCGCGTCTCGTAAGCAGGGCGAGGTCACCGCGGCGGCGGCGAAGGACAAAGGCAGTCGCCAGGGCCAGACCGACCAGTAGCCCCAGGAAACCGCTGCGCGATGAGGTGGTCACCAATCCAGCACCAAACAGCCCCATTGCCAGGGCACAGACTATGCGGAGGCGTCCCGACGTTTCGAAGATCAACAAGAAGGCCGCAACCGCCATCAGGAGCATGTGGACGGCCAGCTCATTTGGGCCAGTCACGGTGGACGGCGGTCGAAGGCCCGCTTGGCCAATAACCCCGCCCGTCGGTATGCCAACCTGGCCAGATGGCGTCCCAAACCCCCAAGCGGCATATTGTTCTGGACTCCATCCCGATTGCCAGATCGCCAGCGCAGCCATGAGGGCCCCGATGGAAAGCCACGCGGTCAGCAGGCGGGTCAGATCACGCCGCTCCAGATCCATCAGGCGAACGGCCACATAGAACCCAACCGGCTCAAAATAATCCCTCAAGCCGGCCAGCGCGGCAACCTTGTTGGGTGACAGCACCGCCGACAACACCCCGAGGGCCGCCAAAGCCGCCAGCCAGGCATCCTCCCGGCGCCAGGCAAAGCGCGTCCTGAGTGTCACTCCCCTTCCGCCATGCCTTATAGGTCAGGCCGACGAGCAGCCCAACCAGCGCAGCGTCTTTCCACAATGAGGCGGCGGTAATCTGGGCCGGTGCCAGGCCGCTCCAGTTGTCAAGCCAGCGGAGAATGAGCTCGTGCACAAGCAGCAGGCCAAGCAGCAAGGTGGCCACGAGCGCTGGGCGCCGTGTCGATGCCCAGGCAGCGGCGATTGCGATTAAGCCCAGGAATGCGAACCCTCCCGATCCAAAGAGTCATCGGAGACCTCGTTCCAGATCCGCCGCCCCGCGGGAGCCCCCGCCTATCCAGCCCTGGATTTCAGCCAGGATCCGTTCGGCCGCGTCTCTTGGACCCATCAGAATGCGCCTTTGCCGCGAATCACGGCGAAGGGCGTCCTTAGAAGGATCAGCATGTCGAGCCAGATTGAGTAGTTGTAGACATAGTACAGGTCATCCGCTGTATTGAGATGCATCGGCTTGTCGCTGCGGCCGTTGATCTGCCACCAACCCGTGATTCCCTGGGGGACGGCGAACCGCTTCCGCTGCCAGGGTTCATAGCGGTCCACCAGCCAGGGCATCTCCGGCCGCGGACCCACCAGGCTCATATCCCCCCTGAGCACGTTAACCAGCTGGGGCAGTTCGTCCAAACTGAAACGGCGTAACAGGCGCCCGATTCGGGTAACCCGCGGGTCGTCCTGCGTTTTGTGCAGGACCTGTCCCTCGACATCGTGACGAATCACTTCTTCAACGCGCTGATCGGCGTTCGCCACCATGGTCCGGAACTTCAGCATCTTGAACACCCGGCCGTTCTCCCCGACGCGTTCTTGTCGAATCATGGCCGGCCCCCGCGAATCGATCTTGACGACCAGGGCCACAAGCAGCATCAAAGGCGAGAGCACGATCATAAGGAGCAGCGTGGATCCAATATCAAACAGGCGTTTGACCAGGCGCGGAGCGCCGCCAATGAGCGGATCCCTCAAACCGATGATGGGCACACCGTCCAAGATCTCGACGTTGGCCCGCACGAGGGCGAGAGAGAAATAGTCCGGCACGACTTTTACGCGCACCGAGATTCGCTCCAGCGCCCTCAAGATTTCCTCCAGCCGGGATGTCGCCGTGAGCGGCAGGGCCGTCCAGACTTCATCTACATTCTTTTCCATGACCAGGTTTGCCAGGCCCGCAATCTCCCCCATCACAGGCAGGCCGTTGATTTGATGGCCCTGTTTCGCGGGATCGTCATCCAGGTAGCCTATCGGATTGAAGCCCCAGCGACTGTGATCCAACAGCAGCTTCCCGATGCGCTCTCCGAGGTCCCCTGCCCCGACCAAAAGGATCCGGGTCCGGCTCCCCGGGCGACCCCTGCCCGCCCGGCGATAGGCAAGCCGAAGCACGGCACGATAGAACAACATCCCGACGGTGGCGATTGTGAAAAAATACACAAACTGGAGCCGGGAAAGCTCGCGGAAAGTAAGATAGAGCAAGCCGGCCATGATAGCGGCGGAGAGCACATTGCCCCACACGACCCGCCAGGTCTCGTTGAACCAACGCAAGGACAACTGGGGGTTGTAAGCACCACTGGAGGTCATCCCGACAGCCCAGCAAACAATGCCCAGCAGATACACAATCACCGGGACGGACACGTTTTCCCCGGGCAAAGCCCCGCCGGTGCCTATGGGCAGCGTCGAACGTAAAAAAGTGGCCGCAGCCAACCCGGCACCGACCCAGATCAGGTCCGCCGCGAACAAAGCAAATGAAAGAGGTTGAATTCTGGAATTCATCGCTTCTAAGCGCGGAGCACACAGTTATCAACCTGCGTGCCCAGCTGTTTGCAGAGCCTCAAGATTCTATCCCGGGTGGTGTTATCGTGGCAAATCGTTGCGCTTTCAGCCGGGTCTGGATGGCTCGCCCGATGTCAGCTCCTCCCTACATCTTTCGCCTGAAACACGTCCGGTTTCCATCCTGGGCTGACGCCGGCGGCCAATGCCGCGTAAGCCGCAAGAATGGGCCGGAGCGCTTCCTGCGGAGTGAGAGCGGCGACTTTCTCCGCCACTCTTGATGCCCGTTCGGCATCCAAGGGCCGCGACAAGACACGGGCCAGACCGTCCACGAAGTCTGCTTCGGTCCGATTGGAAACAAGCACGCCGATATTGTCATTCTGATCAATTACGCTGGCGACTTGCCCAACATCAAAGGACACGACTGGGATGCCGCACGCCATCGCCTCGAACACAATTCTCGGCCCGGCCTCAAAACCCGATGTGCATACCGCGGCATCGACGGCCTGATAAACCTCCGATAGTTGGCTACGCTCCAGCGGTGGGATAAACCGAACCCAGGGCTCCAAGCCGCTCTTCTCGATGACCCGGTCCATCTGGCCACGAAGGCGCCCCTCGCCAACCAGGATCAGCCCGATCGGACCAAGAGTTGCCAGTGCCCGCTGGAAGATCCGTAGCAGCAGCATGGGGTCCTTTTGTCTTTCAAACCGCCCGACGAATACCAGGAGTTGCAGGCCGGGATCGAGTGACAACTTCCGGCGGAAGCCTTCGCGCAGGGCCAGCCGGTTCCCCGGATCGGGCAGGCTGAACAATGCCGGGTCCGCCCACTGTCGCTGCCAGAGTACCCGGCCGTCCAATTCCGGCACTCGCTGGCGCAACCAGGCGGGGGTCCTGGGATCGACGGCCACCACCAGGGACGCCCTCCTAAGCATGGCGACCAGGAGCCACCGGAAGATGGGCGCCAGCCACTTCCAGCGCTCACCGCTATATTGTGAACGGACTTCACCTGGGTGGTTGTGCAAGTAGAAGATCCGTGGCTGCTCCTCTGGTTTGAGATGGACCCCCAGCCGGGATTCAAAACGGTGAAATGAGACGACCCGGCCCGAGACCTTGGGATGGAGCCGGCGGACCGCCCAGGCGAATCGAAGCGACAATGGCAGCCGTCCTACGAGGTTGGGCTTCGTGTCGACCAATGCCGGGAAGAAGACTACCTGACGGCCTTCGAAGTCAAGACTCGACCATTCACCGACCGGGCGTTCGCCGGGCGCTCCCGTGGTGCCGATCAGTTCGATGACCCAATCGGATGGGGCATAGCGCAAAAATCCATCCAGAAAGGTATCGAAGCCGCCGATGCCTTGTTTCCATGGGTCCCAAGGATGGACAATGGTGACGTGCGGGTTGCCTCCGACGATATTGTGGCGGTCGGAACTCATCACGGGCTGGGAACAGTCGGCGGGGACGACGGCGGCAATGTGAACCAGTCGCGCCGAGACAGAACCCATCCCGGAAGATAGGCATACGCCGCCGCACCCAACCATTCAACCGATTTCACGAAAGCGATCGTGACCAAGTAGACCGGCAAGGACAGGCCACCTAGTGGGAGCGTGCTGCGAAGCCGCCAGGCCCGAAGCCAGGCCTTGAGCAGGCCACCGCCAACGACCAGAAACGGGGCAAGAAGGGGGATGCGTACCAGCCAGGCCCATCGCATTTGAGGCACAGCTCGCAACGTGTGAATCTGGTAGGCGCCTAAGCGCGTGTATTTGCTCCAAAATGGGGCCACATGATGCCAGCCTCTGGCTTCGGCGCAGAACCAGATCGGGACGCCGTCAGACCGAATCTGTTGGCGCAGGATATCTACGCCGCCGCCTCCGCTCGGTCCAAGGTCTTCCCGAAAGCCGTACGTCTTGAGCAGCGAACGACGCGCAGCCAGATTGTTCCCGTAAAACCAGTCGGTAGGTCCTGATTTAGGGCGGCTGGCGGCCCATTCTGTGAGGTTCAACGTCCGGCTCAAGAAGCCATGGTCAAACTGCGTGTTGCCGGCCACCACTCCTTCGTGCTGGCTCAACGCGTTCAGCATGCTCTCGAGCCAGACGGATGCATAGGCCACGTCCGAATTGGCATACACGACAAACTCACGTGTGGCGTGCTCGAGCCCGGCGTTCTTGATGCGGTAATAGGTCGAACCGGGCACCGGGACAAGTTTCGCCCCGGGCAGATAGCTATGGATCCAGTCCAACTGGCTGCCGTCTGACCCGGCATCAACCAGGAGCAGCACTTCGCAATCCTGGACCGGATATGTTTGCGCGGCCATTGACCTGATACAGCGTTCAAACAGCTCACGGCTTCCCAGGTCGCTGGCGTTCCAGCCCTCGAGGGCCAGGGTGACCTGATCGGGAGCGATCGGGTAGCTCATCACGCAAGACCTCACTGAGGTCCACCAGGGGTCGGTATTGCTTCCGGGCTGGTCTGGCCGAGACCCAGGGCTGGCGGACGGCTCCAGGCAAAGGGGGTCAGGTGGTTGCTCAAGTTCGAAGTCGAAAGTATACACTGGGGAGCCTATCGCCCGCAGGATTCTAACGAAGTTCGCGTGCCATCCTCTGGTGGCTCTCCAGTTCGAGGTAAATGCGATAGGATTGACCACCCTACGCTCGTCGGCTCCCCCAGCAGGGAGTTTTCAGGCTTCATTCGATATGCGCATTCTCGTCGAACACGGAAGCACGGATCTGAGCAATCTGGGCGATGTGGCCATGCTTCAGGTGACGGTGGAGCGCTTACTTTCACTCTGGCCCGACGCAGAAATACGCGTCATCACCCGAGATGGACAAGCTCTGGCCACTCATGTCCCGCGGGCCGTTCCGGTCGTTGTCAACTATCCAGCAACCTGGGCAAGGCTCAAAGGGTTTTTCTCAGCCAGGGTTTCCATCGTTCCAGAGCGTCTTGGCGCGGCGGCAGAGGTGAGCCTCAGTCAGATTCTCCCCGCGCCATATAAACGAACGTTGACGAGCGCGGTCGAGGGGTCCGACCTCGTCGTCCACGCTGGGTCCGGGATCCTGGCCGACCCATTCCTGCCGGCTGCCGTGCGTCGACTGGACCTCTTCGACCACGCCGCTCGCTCCGGCAAGCCGACGGCCCTTTTCAGCCAGGGCGTGGGCCCTCTCACGGGCCGCACGCTCAAGCGGGCCATCAGCTCCACTCTTCCCAAGGTCGGGTTGATCACAGTGAGGGACAGACCCAGCGCTTTACTGCTGTCTGACCTCTTGGGTGAGGAAGAGGCCGCCTTCCCTGTGACCGGTGACGACGCGTTGCAGCTCGCCCGTCGTTTTCGGACCGGTGTGATGGGGGATTCGCTTGGACTGAACTTGAGGTTCGCACCCTATAGCGGTTTCTCACTGAACGATCGGACCTCGCTTGACAGTCTCCTGCGGACGACCGTTGACGCCCTCGGCAGAGAATGCGGGTCAGCCGTCCCGCTAGCCATCCACACCAGCGACCTTGGCGCCGTGACCGCATGGCTCCAACGGGTCAACCTGAAGCAGGCGGGGCCCACACACGCGCCTACCGTGCCGGCGCTTCTGGAAGCGATCTCCAGCTGCCGGTTGGTGATCACGGGGAGCTACCATGGTGCTGTATTGGCCCTGGGACAGGGGATCCCGGCCATCTGTCTGGCTAAGACCGACTATTACCAGCGCAAGTTTTCAGGGCTCGCCAGCCAATTCCCCGAAGACTGCCGGATGATCCAAATGGACGATCCGGAGGATCGAGCCGTCTTGCCAGACCTTGCTGCCGGCCTCTTGCACAGGGCCGAGTCCCGCCGGGCGGCCCTGCTAGACATGGTTTCTCAGCAGGTTCAACGCTCGCTTGAGGCCTACCAAGCATGGGGGGCTCAAATCGACCGTGGCTAGGCTGGCAAGGAGATGCGTGCCGGCCTATCAAAAGTGCCCACGCTGGCAGTTTGCCTG
Organism: uncultured Chloroflexia bacterium; assembly: GCA_963797485.1. Classification (GTDB taxonomy): domain Bacteria; phylum Chloroflexota; class Anaerolineae; order Anaerolineales; family E44-bin32; genus CAWAND01. The sequence continues at coordinate 7,442 of CAWCPF010000004.1, read as the reverse complement.
CTTGGTGGGCCCAAGACCCTCTATGAGCCGGTTGAGCGAGCGGGAGGACTGACACATAGCCATGCGCGTATCAGCTCCCCAAAGGGTCTCATCACCCCAAGGAATTGGCCGAGTACGCCTCCAGGCTCAAATCCGCTACCGAAGCCCTCTGGCACGCGGTGGAGCAGGTCTGGTTCGAATTCGATTCGACCATGGCTGACAGGCTGAGTCTCAGCGGGAATCCGTGGCTGGCGGCCATGTTGCCGCTGGCGTTGGCGCGCCACGAGCCCCTCGAACTCGAGGCGCCCGTCGATCCTTTGCTCTTGGAGCATGCCCAAGCGCTGCAGGGCTTGTGGACCTCCTGGTACCCCGCACTCTCTCCTATCCCCATCGCTGCCGAGCGGGGCGCTGCTGTTGAACCATTCGGCGACAAAACGGCGGCCTTCTTCTCCGGGGGCGTGGATTCCTTCTATACCGTGCTGCATTCCCAAGCCGAGGACCCTGGCGCCATCGATGAACTCATCTTCGTCCGAGGAGCGGATATCCTGCTCGACAACCAAACCGCCTATGAGACAGCCGTCGCCACGGCCCGCGACGCCGCCCAGGAGTTGGGCCTTCCGCTGCTTTTAGCGTCTACCAACTTGCGTTCGACGCGCTATCGAATGGTCCACTGGGATCAAATGGGAAGCGGTCCATTGCTCGGCGCCATCGGGCTGGCCCTCGAGAGCCGCTACCGGCGGCTTCTGATCTCCTCCACCTGGTCGGGCGAGGCGCTTCACCCGGCAGGGAGCCATCCCGAAACCGATCCCTTGTTTTCGACCGAGCGAACGAGTTTCGTCCACTACGGAGACTGGGCGGACCGGATTCCCAAGACCGAATATATAAGTCAATACCAGGTTGCACTCGACCACCTGAGGGTGTGCTGGGAATCGCCGCGGGGCGACAACTGCGGACACTGCCTCAAGTGCCTGCGCACTATGGTGGTCCTCGAGGTGATCGACAAACTCAGGCTGAGCCGGACCTTCCCGGCCAAAGTCGTCGACGTCGACCTTATCCGACGCCAATACCTCGGCCGAGAATGGCGCTACTTTCGATACTTGATCCCCTATACTCAGTCCCACGGCCGCCAAGACATCGCCGAGGCCATACTGGGCGCCTTTGAACGCACGGCTCGCCTCAATCGATGGATGCTGTTCGGGCTCATCTGGCGCTTTCGTCTCCTCCTCGCCATGACTCCGTGGGCTCACTTCTGGCTCGCTCCCGCTTACCAGAAGTTGCGAAGGATGGCGGTGTGGATCAACCACAAACTTCCTTCTCGCCGGAGCCGCCTTGACGAATAGACTCGAGATTGGCGATCTGCGCCTCGACCGTTCCCCGCAGCGCCCGCAATGCCTCAGGCTTTCGGCGCAGGTCTTGTATCCGGGCAGGTTCTCACGGGCGGAACGCCTGTGGTTTGATCTGCCAGATCACCTGTCTGATGGGATCGACACCAGCGGAAATCCCTGGCTGGTTTGCATGCTACCGCTGGCAATGGCACTAGGTTGTCCTTTAGGCATGGCCCTACCGGTTGACCCCCAACTTCTGGGCAACGCGAATCGGTTGATGGAGGTTTGGCACAGCTGGTACCCGGAACTTCACCCGGTTCTCATCGAGGCCGACCCGCAGAAATCAACCCCCGCCCCCAAGGATCTGAAAACGGCGTTGTTCTTCTCTGGAGGTGTGGACTCCTTTTATTCGCTGCTGCACGGCCAGGGGACCGGCGAAGAAGCTATTGATGACCTGATCTTGATCCACGGTTTTGATATCGCCGTTGACAATCATCGGGCTTTCGACCGGATCACTCATTTAGCCGAAAGGGCGGCGGTCTCGACTGGGACGACTCTGGTTAAGGTGGCCACCAATGCGCGACAGACACGATTTCGCGAGGCAGACTGGGGAGGATTAGCCTTTGGGCCACTGCTGGCAGGCGCCGGCTTGATTCTGGGCAATCGATATTCCCGAGTGCTCATTTCGGCTGGATTGTTCCCGGGCCGGGCCCAGCCCCACGGCTCGCATCCAGAAACCGACCCCTTGCTTTCGACCCAAAAGACAGCCATCTGTCACCTGGGCTATGGGGTCGACCGGTTTGAAAAGCTCGAGTTTCTTAGACGCTTCCCGGAGGCGCTCGGGCAGCTCCGCGTCTGCTTCGATACGAACTCGGGGGAGAATTGTGGTCGGTGTCGAAAATGCCTGGCGGTTATGGCGTTTTTGGAGATCCACGGGGAGCTGGCCGATTCCCCGGCCTTTCCCGGCGGGGAGCTTGATCTCCGACGCTTGAGCCATGTGTACCTGAGCGGGGGCTTGCATCAATACCGAAGTCTCCAAGCCTATGCCGTCGCGCACGGCCGGGAAGACATCGCCGATGCGATAGGAAGCGCATTTGTCCGGACAGACCGACTTGACCGCTGGTTGGGCCTGAGATGGGTGAGACGTGCGCGTCAGAGGTCCCTGTCACATCCCCACATTCGGCGCGCGACACAGTGGCTGCGGCCCACCTTGTGGCGGATTGGGCTGGCTGTCAATCGACTTCTTCCTTGGTAGGTTGCCGGGCCATTCACGTCCGGCGCACATGCTCTGCCGGGCATCTCGGCCATCCCCGATCGAGCCTGTGCTCAGCGCCTGGGGCCACGACCCTGCGTCGCACTCTGCCTGATTACCCGCAAGCAGAATTGCGGGATACCCAGCAAGTAGCGACGCCAGAGCCGCCTCGGCTCGATCAACAGCCGCCCGAGCCATTCCAGGCCGTGATCCACCAGAAACCTGGGCGGCCGTCTGAGCCGGCCTGACAAGTAGTCAAAGACGGCCCCTCCCGTCAGCCCGACGCGGGCATCGAGCCGATCCCAATTCTGGCTTAGCCACCTTTCCTGCAGCGGCATGCCAAATCCCACTACCAGAATATCCGGCGCCAGGCGGTTGATTTCAGACACGACGGCCTCGTTCTCCGCACTCCCTGGGGACTTGTCGAAGTAGCCATGGTGCGCCCCCACAATTCTCAAGCTCTCGCATCGGTTCGCCAGAGCCTCCGCCGCGCGATGGGCCACCCCGTCCCGCCCGCCAAGAAAGTAGAGACTGAACCCGCGTTCAGCGCTGACGGCCCCAAGCTGCCACATCCAGTCGGCGTATGTGATTCGTTTTCCGAGATTCGTGCCTAATAGGCGGGCGGCAAAAAGGGCACCCGTTCCATCCGGGAAGACGGCGGTGGAATGGTTTAGAAAGTCGCGCAGCCAGGCATGCTCGTAGGCCAAGTTCAGGGCATGGGCATTGACATTGGGCAACAGGACTTTGTTGCCGGTCGTCACGGCGTACTCAATGATTGCGTGGAGGTCGGCCACGGTCAGTGCATGAACGCGCACACCCAGAATGTCCGCATGGGAGGTCTCGGCAAGCAGTTCGGGAGGCGAGGGCGCACCACGCCGTCCGCCGTTGTCGACCCCCTGGGCCTCCTCGGCCAAACCGCCTCCGGTGTCCATTTCAAACCGTCTGAGGCCGAGCAGCTGGACCGCAAAGTACACAACAAAGAGCGGGTAGCGTGCATACCGGCGCCACAAGCGACGGGGCTCGGTTGTCAATCGGAACAACCACTCCAAGCCTGATGTCTGCATCCATCGAGGCGCCTGCCGTTTCCTTCCCGACAGGAAGTCAAAGGCCGCCCCTACGCCAATGAGCACGCTGGCGTTGAGCTTGTCCAGATGCTCCGCCATCCACCTCTCCTGCCTGGGAGAGCCGAGGGCCACCCAGACAATGTCCGGCGACACGCCATTGATGGCGGCCAATGTTTGCTCTTCGCTGTCGGGATCCCCTGGGCCAAAGGGTGGTGAGAATGTGCCCACGATATTCAGGCCCGGATAATTGGCCTGCAGTTCTTCCCGGACTATCTCGGGAACGCCCGGATGGCCCCCCAACAGGAAGTGACGTTCTCCCGTGGCGGCTGTGGTTTGGCACACGGCGGCCATGAGGTCGGGGCCATAAACACGGCCGGCCTGCTTGTAGCCCCGCGGACGGCAAATCCAAACCGAAGGCATGCCATCCGGGGTCGTCAGCCCGCTGTGATTGAATATCGATTTGAGATCCGGATCGTCTTGACAGGCGAGGATGTTATGGACGGGCGCCAGGCAGACGTAGTGCTGCTCGCCGCGCTCGATCCAGCCGTCGATCGCCTCCAGGGCCTGGTCCATGTTGATCGGATGAACGCCGACCCCAAGGACGTTCGTTCTTGGAGGCAGTCCGCCGGCCATTTGAGACGTCATCGGTCCGTGTAACCTGCAGGCGGCCGGTGGTTCCCCGGCATTGGATCCCGAGTCCAGAATGGGACCGCATCTCTACGCCTAAACGACTCGGGGCCATGAGGGATCTTTACATGGCACGAAGATACAGTCTTTCCACATCGCGCGCCAAAGCGTTCCACGAGAACCGGGTTTCGGCCAGCTGTCTGGCCCTGCTTCCCATCTCCCTTGCCAAGCCGGTGTCCTCCAATAGGACTTGAACGGCATGTGCCATCTCCTTGGGTCGATCGGGCGTCACCAACCCGACGTGCTCGCCGCGCACGACCTCGCCCAGGTCACCCGTCTCGTTTACCACCATCGCCCGTCCAGCGGCCAGATACTCCCCAAACCGGCTTGGAAATCGGCATTGATTGACAGGACGATCGGAAAACGGGAGTAGAAGGACATCGGCACAACTTAAGGCCGCGCCGAGGGAGTTGGATGGTACGTATCCGAGGTCCCGAAACCAGGCCTGGAGATTCGCCGATTCGATGACCGCTTGGAGCTTGGGTTTGGGGGGGCCAATCGCCAACAAGAGAGCCCCGGGCAGGGTCCGGGCCAGTTCGGCAAAGGTCCGGCCGGCCAATTCATCGTCATAGCTGGAGATGCCCATATAGCCAACAACTTGAGCTTGCAGGTCAATCCTAAACTGTGTTCGAGCCGTTTGGACATCGACCGGCCAGACCAGGTCCGGATTTGCCCCCGGGAAGATCACCGACACACGCGAAGACGGATAGCCCATCTTCACAGCATGGGCTTTCATCCGGGTGCTCACGACGGTCATCGCCGATGACAGCTGCATGGGCGCGTGCCTCCACAGCCCGGTCATAGGTCCCGACTGTCCACCGGCCGAGCATCGAACGTTCTCCGATAATCCCCCCTTTCCCCCAAAGGTCCGCCCAATCTGAAATAAGCGGGATCACCCCTGCTCCGCCTCAGCCACAGGGCGGGCAGAAGGGCAGTCGGCCGGTGCTCGAAGGCATGGACCAGGTCGTATCGCTCCGATGAGACCCACCTCATCCGGTAGGCCAAGTCCCATGCACCGAACCCGGCGTGCCTGAACTCGAGCCGGCGCCGGGTCAGGCGATTCGATGAGCCGCACGCCGTCCAAGACCCGGACCACCGGCCTGAGCCCTGCCTGGCCAGAGGCGCAGACTACGTCGACCTGGTGACCCAGGGCCGCCAGCCCGCGTGCCAGGCCGTTGGCTCGGGAAGAACTGCCGCTGCGGTCGGCAATGTTATGGATCAAGATCAGGATTCGCATCGGAGCCGTCAAGAAGTGGGCCGGCCCAATGCCGACTTGAGATAGACCTTGCCTTCGCCCGCCAGCCAAGCCGATTGCCCGGCCAACACCCATGGGCAGGTGAGCAGAAACTCCGCCAATCGGTTGGCGCGCCAGGCATTGTGTGCCACGCGCCACACGAGATGGACGAGCCGAAGGGGCAGCCAGGTGATCACAAGCTGGGCGAGGCACTTCCCCCTTCCCCAACCCATATGACCAATTCGGAGGCGGGCAAAGTCCTGCCCCCGAACCCAGCGCTCGGCCAGGAACCCCGCCAGGCTGGAACGATGATCGTGATACACGACGGCTGCGGGTGCGAACGTGATGGGAACGCCCGTCTGCGCCGCGCGCCAGCTCAACAGCAGGTCGCCCAGGAGTTCATCACCAACCAGGCCTCCGAGTTCTCCGAGAAGCTGCCTGGAGACCAGCATACTGCCGGTCATCGCCAGCGCCATCGGCCGAACCGGGCCGCCGGGCAACCAGGTGTCAAACTTGCTGAGATGGATACCCCGTCCCGTCCAGTCCTGATTGAACGCCAGCATGGAACCCACGACCACTCCGCCGTGCCGCTCATACACAGCCCAGAGCTCATCCAGCCAGTTGGGGGCAGGGTAGATATCGGGGTCGGTGAAGCTCACCAGAGGCTCCTCACAGGCTCCAACACCCACATTCCGCGCCTGGTGAGGGCAGGAGACGCACGGGGCTCCGGACGAGTTGGACTTCGGGGAATTCGGCCTCAACCAGGTCAGCCACCAAGTTGTCGGGCGAGCTGTCCACCACTATCGCCCGAAATGGTTGGTAGGTCTGCGCCTGGATGGCTCTCAGGCAGCCGGCGATGGTTGGGCTCGAGAGGTATGCGGGCAGGATGACCGCCACGGCCGGTTTGCCTGGGCGGGTCACGGGTCCGGCCAGCCGGGGAAGTTCATTGTCCTCACCTGGTAGGCTTCGTACTCCAGGAACTTCCGATCGGCATCTCCAATCCCGAACACCAACGCCACGGCCTGTCCAATCCCCGTCGACAGCCAGGCGAGGGCCATAACCGGCGTCCATACCATTGTGGGCCAAATCAGGTCTGACCGGGAACGAATGACCGCCGTGTACAAGCGGGCGAGCCGGATGACGGGCACGGCCCACCACAGCAGGATACGCGCCCAGCGCTGGCCGGCGCCCCAACCAAACTGCTGGCTGCGAGTGGCGACCATGGCGCGCGTGTTGTAGTAGTAGCCGGCCAGGATGGCGGCCAAGCTGGTCTCATTGGCGTGGGCCACCTTGGCCCTCGGTTCGAGCAGCAGCCGCCCCCCTCGCCTGGCCAGTGCCTCGTTCAGCGCCGTATCGCTTCTCAGGAACACTGGCAGGTCATCCCCCAGCGCCATCAAAGCCGACCGCAGGTAGGCTCCGTTGTGCCCCGGGATCAGGTACGTCTCGACCCGCACGGCCGGGGCCAGGTAGACGCCGTAGTTCATCAACCCGACCGCCTGGCTGATCCCGGCGCTCTTGTTTGCGTTGTACATCTCACACCCAACACCGGTCCAGCCCTGCTCGATGCAGCCGGCAAGCACCTCGGCCCAATGCGGTTCTGCCAGACAGTGATCTTCCAGAAACGCCACCACCGACGCCTTGGCGGCGACGACAGCGGCTGAACGCACCTCCCCAAAGGTTCGTCCGTCGTCGGTGATCTGCTGGACGCCCCAGAAAGCCTCCACCAGACCGGGCTCGAGCGCCGGACCGAGTCCAAGGCGGATGAGGACCAATTCGATCTCGGATGCGATCGTTTGGGCCCGAAGGGGACTTAATCGTAGGCCGCGCCTGTCGGGGATCATTCGAAGTCAACACGATGACCGAAAGGCGTGGGGCTTTGGGGCCGGCAACAACATGTGCGC
>CAWCPF010000003.1:0-1458502 GCA_963797485.1 uncultured Chloroflexia bacterium | reverse complement strand
TGTGGCGACGTTCTTGGTTCCGTTACGTCTATTGTAAAACCACCCTCTCCGTGACATATCAGCACTACAACTGACATGTCGGTTCTCGGTAGCGGAGGTTCCACCTGGAATATGAAGGCCGCGGCAAAGCTAAGAGGTAGCCACTGACACCCAAGTGACAATGTCCTTGGCTGCCCAGGTCCACCGATTAGCACTAACTGGCCTGGTGACGGCAGTGATTCTGAGTATGCTGCAAAAACTGGCGAATCCAACATAGACGCGAAGATGTTTGGCCACTCCAACATGGACGGGAAGGGGAGTCCGACACCCACTCCCCCTGCATGAACTGGACGTCTACCTCATATAAAAATGGTTCCCCGCAGCATAAGCCACACGCTCATTCAGTGGTGTCCGTGGGTTGGTGTGTGGAAACAGACCAGCAAAATTCAACTTCAAATGCCAATTCGGAACATGGCCACCCAGAGAACAAAGGCAGGAGTGCAAGCTAGTGTGCAGACCAACCACATACCGCCGACGGCCAGCGTCATGGAGGGGATCACCGACGAACGCGGTTACCCGCCGGTACGGTTTGCGGATTTATGTCCTTGTACAGCGGCAATCGGTGCGCCGCGTCTGCAAGCCAAAGAAAGAAAAAAAGAAGAAGAAGAAGAAGGAGAACCCCGACGGAACGACGACGCTATCCATCGCGGGAGGCAGCTACGAAGTATCATTGATTCCCAGGGTCAGGAGATTTCGGTTCGTAAGTACTATGCTATCGGTGGGCAGCGGGTAATGGGGGAAGGAACTCGAACTATACATGCTAACCGATCACCTGGATTCGGTGGTCGGAATTGCGGATGGTTCGGGAGAGTCTCATTTCGGAGCAGAGGTATATGCCCTATGGGATGCCCAGGTTGGAGCCGGGGATCGGAGAGACGGATTTTGCATTCACAGGGCAACGGAGCCTAGACCCTGTTTCACTAATGGACTATACGGCGAGGGCGTACATGCCGGCACTCTTAAGGTTTGCCTCTGCCAATTCGATCGGAGATGGAAACCGATACTCGTATGTGTTCAATAACCCTACGAACTATGTTGACCCTTCTGGCCACATGGCGTGCCTGGATCTAGATTGCCATATCTTATGGAGTGCACCTAGGAACAGAATCATGACTAGGAACAGCGGACCAACCGAGCTGGATATCAACAAGCTCCGCAAGGAAGTCGGTCCCTCGGACATCTCAGGTTACGGTTACTACTTTCAGTATCTTGAGACTTGGGCGGCAACGCCAGGAAAGAGACCGTATTCAATCTGGAGACACATGACCCTCACCCTTGCAAGGGAGTACGAACTCATTGAAGATCCTTCCTTCCTAGGCGAGGGGGAGGCGCGCGCCCTAGGTGAGTGGTGTGAGAAGAGTTCGGCACCAATGGCTGCACCGACACAAATCCCTGATAAACGCATTTGCGGCATATGAGGACGCGGCCTCAGAGGTTGAACTCGGAGCTTGGACAGCCGCCACGACTGATGCAAGGAAGGTTGTACGTTCGGTGCTCTCATGGCTTAGGGGTTCGATCGGATCGGGACTTGGGCTTTCGTGGACGCGGCCCTACGGGCACGGAGGTCTTAGCCTAACAACTGGAAGGGTTGAGGATTTTGACAGGGGATTCCTTGCGGCCAATCCGCAGTACTTCTACAGGATAGTTTGGGGAAATGATCCAATGCTTGTGCCAAGTGGATGTATCGCAGAGAAATGGATGGGCCAAGGAAATCTGGATGTGGATCTGGACTATGACGAGTGCCCGGTGGTCCGATGACCAAAACACCGAGAGCGTGCAATCTGGGAGGAAGCGTGAGGAATCACATCCGGGGCGTAAAGAAGAGTTACGTACATTGTCTCGGTCTCTTGGCCCTGCCTGTCTCGAAGTCGCTGGCTGCCGACGAGAAAACCCTTCTCTCATCCCCCCTTCCACCGCAATCTATGGAAACCCAACACTATAGACGACCGCGCCTAGGGTAACACCGACTTCGAGTGAGCAAGATGAGACACTGCTTTCAACTACGTGCGCAAATTTCAGCAAATCCGGTAACCCAACCTCCCTGCCGAACGGGACACTGGCGATCACTTCCCCGGGCGGCTATCTCGTCGACATCCAAACACACTCGGAAATCGACTTGTCCGGAACCGACAACGGGATCCCTAGCGGCCCCATTTCTCCTGATAGGAGATTACTTGCATACCACCTCCTCGGCCAGATCCGAGTAATCAACGCGTTGGGCCAGGTCATTCCCTCGGTACCAGATCCTGACCTTGTGCTTCGCCCCATAGCGTGGGCGAACAACGAAACCCTTCTGCTCTCCTACGACAATCCGGGGCCTAACAGGAATCTCAACTCGATTGTCACGATTGATTTGAACACAGCAGTAACTAGACGGTACGACCCAACATTCCCCGAAATTGACACCAGCCCCGTGGGAATCCTCGGCCACCCCCTCGACCACTTTCGCTTCATGCCTTCTCCCACAGGAAGATACACTGTCTACTACGCAGATCAGGACTATCCTGAGTTTCAAGACATCCCATCGACGGCTCGACCTTCTTCCTTGGTTATGTGGGATAACTCTCCTCCAGCGAGATTGGCCGCATCTTTCAGTTTTCGGATTTGACTGGGATTCTCCGAGGGGCACCAATCTGGTCATCTGACGGGTCTTGGGTTCTCACTAGCACTGTGATGCGCTTCAATGTCCGGGAAGGAACAAGCAGCCAAGACTTCGACTACCCCCAGTCTGTTCCCCGAATCCGACCCAAGTCGGGCAGAGTATGTGAATGTGAATGACAGGTTGACTTACGTCGGGGGTAGTGACTTCGTGGCATTCCAAGCTGGCGGCGGTATCACCCGCATCACTCAACTGACCACGGAATACATCGCCAACGAGATGTTGTGGCAGCTTTCTCCTGACGAAACGTCTGTTGCGTTCTGGTTATCACTAGACCCAGACGACACACGAGGTGAACTTGCGCCACTGACTCTCTACTGGGGAGGTAACCCGATACTGTGTACCTCGAGGGGATCTGGGAAACTTCGTTTGGTCCCCGGATGGCAAGTCTCTTGCTCTAACATTTGACAGCGATAACAACGGTGTTGGGAGCGTCTATGTCCTCGACCTCTCAAGCCGCGAGGCTCAGATGGTCATCTCCGAAGGCACGGTTCAAGCATGGCTAAGAGCACCAGGTGATTAGGTGGGAATCCCCCGATATTCCAACTGAGTCGAAAACGCAGGACTTTGACAAAGTGGATCTCCGCACAGTCTGGTCACACTCAGAGGTTCTCACCTTTCCCCTGGCCGTGGATTCTGCCATGAAGTGATGCTGAACCTACGCCCAGACGCAAGTGGTTGGCACAGCCTGATACCCCCTCCATGTCCCCGACAAGACCCGCCGTATCATTGCGCCATTTATCCGGTCGAGATCTCCGGGAAAGCGACCGGGTCGAAAGGGCAGATGAACTCCATTGCCTTTGGACGGATATCGCGGAATTGTGTTCAGGGTTCTGAGTGGCGCCCTCCCGCGGGTTCCGGTCGTTCCTTCTCCGGGCAAGTCTTTTCCGGACACGGCCCTCCGTAAAGTTCCACGAAAACGGGTCGGGGGCACGACAAGAAGAAAGGTGAAGGTCGACCGATAATCACACATCCCACGTCGAAGAAACGCCATGGTGACACTCCATTGCTCCGGTAGAAAGGGTTCACTTCGCCGCGCACCTCCCAATGAAATCGGACTCTGTTGGCAAGAAAACCAGGTCCCCTGCTTCTCATTCGTCCAATGTCGGAAATCCCAATGTCTCGATAGTGATCGGAGCGCCAACACGGAGAGAGCCACGAAAGTGGACAAGCAAGCCTTAAGATCTCCTTTCCTTGCCCCATTTCGGGTCAGACATTACGTCGATGCTCGGTGCAGTTCCGGTGCAGTTCGGGTGCAGTTCCGGTGCAGAATGCTTAGTACTCCATGGAACCCATAGACTGTATGGAGCCCCGTAGGTTCATTTTCTAGAGCCCACAGACTGTACGGGGCTCCATAGACACCATGGAAGCAACATCCTGGTTCTTCGGATCAGACGGTTGGGCGTTCGAATCGCCCCGAGGGCGCCTTCTCCGCCAGGCAGCGCACGCCCTCCCAACATGTCCCTGGCGGAGCCCCATAAATCTCCGTTCAAGCTTCAGGGCGGCGACCCGTGCCTTGGCCCGCCCTTTCCCTCCACCATTCCCGGCGCATCATCTGCGTCTTTGCCACCGCATCTGTTAGCCGACATACGTTCCCGGCTCGAGTTCGGCCGTGTACGCTTCAAAATCGTCCCACCCCCACGCCGTCGTCTCGGTCGAACGCTACGCCGGCACCGACGAGTTCAGCTACGAATGACATGGGGAACATGACTTCACGGGATGAGGCCGGCTCGAGCTGGATCCAGCCGTTCACTGCGGACGGCCGTCTGGAAAGTGTCACGGATCAGGGGAACAGCGACGAATGGGGCTTCATTTACAACGGGGATGGAGCACGTGTGGGGCAGTCGAACCCCGATGGGACAACAACCCTGTTCATCGCCGGCGGGAGCTACGAAGTCGTCATCGATGGGCAGGGTGAGGAGATTTCAATTCGTAAGTACTATGCTTTGGGTGGGCAGCACGTCACGCGGGAAGACGATTCGAACTACTACTTGCTTACCGATCACCTCGGGTCAGTGGTGGGGGTCGCCAATGGTTCGGGCAGTCTAATCTCCGAGCAGGGGTATATGCCATACGGGGTGCCACGGCTCGAACCTGGTATCGACGAGACCGACTTCGGGTTCACTGGGCAGCGCGGACTTGAGGCCATCGGGTTGATGGACTACAAGGCAAGATGGTATTCTGCAACAGCGTCACGGTTTACACAGGCTGATACCGCACAACAAGCTTCTTCGCGCTCGATGAATCTGAACAGCTATGGGTATGCCATCGACAATCCTGTCAGATATTCAGATCCCACCGGTCATTATGTCTTTGAAGAGTACCCTGATGACATGATTGTCGGCAGTGACCCACAAATTCGTTCTGTGGACTGGCGACATCACCCCGAAGTCAAGCTGAAGTCCCCATCTGACAGTGAACTACTTACCACGTTGGCGGAGGTTGCAGGCATCCCTCTGATAGTCAGTCTTCTGCCCGAATTCCGCTTGAGTGGGCACTTGGAGTCGGAAATCGATACTCTCAACAGTGCCGGATGGAAGTTGGTGGAAGCGTGTTCTCGCTCCGTGGCATGTTGGAGCATGATTGGCGCCGCGGGATCACCAGCCCAAGAAACCGCCATAAACGGGATACCGACTTCGGACCTGACAATTCCCAATGTTCCGAATCTGGGAATTGCTGGCAGAGATCCAACTTGGGTTAGAGAGCTGCACGGGTTTTCTTCAGCCGCCGCACGCCGAGTGTTCGAGTACATGGTCAAGATGGGCGGCTCCGAAGCTGGGCCGATGGAAGGGGATAAACTTGTGCAGCCTCTAGCTGATGGCAGTGTGCTTACTTTGATCGAGTCAGCTTCTTCCGCATCAGAATACATGCCGGAGATTTATGTCAATTCACCGCTTCTTGACCGGATCTGGAAGATAGTTTTCTATCCTTGGTGAACATGCAGAAGGGTATGAGAGATGGATAAGGTGGTACTGCCTGCGGTAGCAGACCCTGAGATCGCGCTCGCCGTGTACGATAGGGTGTTCACATTCCGGACCGGGTTCGGCATCCGATTCCGGAACGAATCAGAGACAAGGGACTTATTTATCCATTGGTCTTCTTGCCCTCAATTGCCGAGGCGGAAGCAATCGCCCAAGCCGCCATTTCCCAAGGGGACCAAGAAGCGTACTTGTCGCTGACTGAAAGGAACAGCATACCTGCCGACCAACCTCAAGATTGCGACTGGATAGTAGACCTACACAACGTCGAAGATTGGATCGGTAAGCGCTATGCGATATATGGGTCGATTTGCAGTGCTTTGTACTCTCCCCACGCAAAATGGGGAGTTTGGTTCTCTGTGGACGGCTTCGCCATCCTGGGTGGGGAAAAGCCATTCGTCGAGCAATTCTACAAGGAACTACGAGTAGAGCCGGAAACAATGGTCCGACGGTTTGTCACAGCGTACGGAGTAGAGAACACTTATGGAATCCCTCAATCACCTATTCGGAGATGCCTGGACCCCTTGACGAGACATGCACTCAGTTGTTGAGCTTAGTCTAGCTTGCCTTTCCAACAAAGGCTACACGGACTCCCAAGGCGCCGGGCACCGACGAGAACACCAGCTCCGCCTGGCACTATGCAGGGGTTTGGACCAGGGTCGATGATGGAAGCTGCGCCGACAACTCGACACATGTCACCTCATCCGCCTTCGCCTCCGCCCAGCCTCGCGCTGTCGTGTCTGTAGCGCGCACGGCCAGAAATCGACGAATTCGGGTATGACTCATTGGGAAACTTGATCACACCAGATAAGGCCGGCTCGAGCTGGATCCAGCCTTTCAAGTCCGAAGGACGGCTTGAGGGCGTGACAGAACCCGGGTCCAACAACTCGGGGGGCTTCATCTACAGATGCACAACGGAGATGGGGCGCGTGTGGGTCAGGAGAATCCTGACGGGTCAACAACTCTGTTCATCGCCAGTGGTAGCTACGAGGTTGTTATCGATTCGCAAGGCCATGAGAATTCCGGTTCATAAGTACTATGCTATCGGTGGGCAGCGGGTGATGAGGGAAGACGACTCCAACTACTACCTGCTCACCGATCACCTGGGGTCGGTCGTTGGGATCGCTGATGGTTCGGGAAGTTTCATTTCGGAGCAGAGATACATGCCCTATGGCCTTCCAAGGCTGGACCCCGGAATAGACGAGACGGATTTCGGGTTCACGGGACAAAGGGCCCTTGTCGGCGGAGGAATGATTGATTACAGGGCAAGATGGTACGTGGATTTACTGGGCATTTTCGCTCAGGTAGACACGGCTATCCGTTCCGAAGGCTACAGATATGTCCGAAACAACCCCATTCGCTATCTTGATCCAACTGGTCAGTTCTATTGCGAAGCCACCACAGAATGCGACCCGAATCAACTTCACACATACACGCAGGATCAGCTCTTGTGGAGTTGCCCCGCTTTAGTGGACAGTAGAGTGCTTCCGCATCATGCTGCTGTGGCATAGCTCCTTTCGTAGCGCATCGGCGACTTGTACCCCAGGGAAGAATGGCGTCGGTGTAGGTTGTACCAGCCTTCGATGAATTCAAAAGCGGCGACTTCTGGCTTCCCGCTGAGTCTGGAAATGGTGACGGTCGATCAGTTCGCATTCGAGCGTGGCAAAGAAGCTCTCGCACAGGGCATTGTCATAGGCGTCGCCGACGGAACCCATCGAAGGACGCACACCTGCCTCCCGGCAGCGCCGACCGAACTCGAGGGAAGTGTATTGGCTGCCCTGGTCGGAGTGGTGGATCACCCCCAACGGATATCGTTGCCGGATGGCCATGTCCAGGGCATCCAGGACGAGTTCGGTCCGCAGATAATTCGCCATCGACCAACCGACCACGCGTCAACTCCAGGCATCGACGACGACGGCCAGATACAGGAAACCGGCCCAGGTCGGGACATAGGTGATGTCGGCGACCCAGAGCTTGTTCGGTCCGTCCACCGTGAAGTCCCGATCGACCAGGTCCGGCGCCGGCCGCTGCCTCGGCTCACGCACGGTGGTGGAAGGCCGCTTGCGCCAACTCACCCCCTGCAGACCTGCCATTCGCATCAGACGGGCGACCCGCTTGCGGCCTACATACGTACCCTCATCGGCCAGTTCGGCATGCACCCGCGGCGCGCCATAGGTTCGCCGCGAGCGCAGATAGATCTGGCGGATGCGTCCGCCCAGGACAGCGTCTTCCGAGGCCCGCTTCGAACGGGGTCGTTTGAGCCACGCATAGTATCCGCTGGTGGAGACATCCAGCACTCGGCACATGGTGGCCACGGGGTAGCGTGCCTGGTTGGCCTTCACGAATTCGAAGATTCGGGTGGCACTGAGCCGGTCTCCCGAGCGAACCAGGCCGCGGCTTTTGCCAGAATTTCACGTTCCAGGCGCAGCCGCCGGACTTCCCGTCGCAAGCGGGCCAACTCATCCCGCTCGACGGTTGTCAGACCCTCATGGCGCAGACCGTCATCGCGATCGGCCTGCTTCACCCATTCTCGAATGGTCTTGGCTGTGGGCTCGAACTCTTTGGACAGCTCATGGGGCGTGCGGCCTGCCCTAACCAGCTCGACCATCTGCTGGCGGTATTCCACCGGATATCGGGATCGTGTTCTAGGCATTGTGGACTCCTCCTACGGTAGTCTAAGAGTGTCCACCTTACCGGGTCAACTCCACTGGAGAGGGACCGACAGCTACGCCAACCCCGACTCCCACGGCCACCCCCACGCCAACTGCAACCTCAACCGTCGACCTGACGAACGTTCCCCCGACTGGGACTGGCTTGCAGGGTGACTACTACAACAACTCTGATTTCACCTCCTTCACACTCTCAAGGGTCGATGCAGGTGTGAACTTCAACTGGGGAAGCGGCTCCCCCGACCCTTCCATCGGAGCTGACACCTTCTCCGTCCGCTGGCAAGGATGGGTACAACCCCAATTCACTGAAACATACACCTTCTACACGAACACCGACGATGGAGCCAGGCTTTGGGTCAATGGCGTTCAACTCGTGGACAGATGGGTCAACCAGGGGACGACCGAGTACCATGGTTCGGTCGCACTGACTGCTGGCGTGCTTTACCCGGTCGTCTTCGAGTACTACGAAAACGGAGGCGGCGCGGTAGCTCAACTCAAGTGGTCGAGCGCAAGCGTTTCAAAAGCCATCGTACCCTCGGGGTACCTCTACCCGGGTGCTTCAGCCACGCCCACCGCCACGTTCACAAGCTCACCCACCTACACCGCTACGCCAAATCAGTTTCCGACGGCAGTGAGTCTAAACTCCTCAGGCGCCTGGAACCTATGAGAATACCAGCTCGGCCTGGCACTATTCTGGGACGTGGACACTTGTCAGTAGCAGTCTTGATTCCGGCAACTCACGGCAGGTGGCGTCATCCGAGTTCGCATCCGCCCAGTTGACTTTCACGGGCGACTCCTTAGTTTTCTACTTTCGCAAGGCTGCCTATTATGGGATCTCTGAAGTGTGGGTCGACGGATACAAGTGGGCCAGCGTCGACCAGTACGCGTCCTCAGATCAAGGGAAGCGGAACCTGACATTCAATGTGGGTCCGGGAACCCACGTCGTTGAAATCCGCCGCCCGGGCCGCAAGAACGACAGCGCCAGCAGTGCGGACATCAATCTGGACCGGATCGATGTCTACAACATGCCAACGCCTACCGCGACAATCACACCCACTCGTACGGCGACCGGCACGCTGCCCACACCCACATCCTCACCAACGGCAAGCCCAACACCACCCTACCGGAGAGTGGAAGTCTGGTCATGATGAACGATCACCCGGCTCAGCGGAACGCTCTTCTGCCTCAGCGTTGCCCTGGCGTGGCTCCAGGCGCTCAAGGCCAGCTCGGTCACCCCCCGCTCGCCAACCTCCCAGCCCACGACCAGCTTGGTGGCGTGGTCGATCATCGGCATCAGTTGGGCCTTCTTGTGCCCATCGGCGTAGATCAGCTCGGTGAAGTCTGTGTAGAGCACCTCAAGGGGTCCGATTTTCTCCTTGCTGACCACCAGGTTCACCCGATCACCGGCGACTTCGATCGCCTGGCGGATGCCGCTCGGTTTCGGCAGCCTGGTGCCCCGGATCAGGGGCAGGTCCCACGCCTGATGCAGGCGCTGCACCACCTTGTGGTTGACCCGCCAGCCGAACTGTTCTCTCAGCTCCGGCGTCGTGCGGCGGTAGCCGTATTCCGGATGCTCCCTGGCAATCTTCTCCAGGGGCGCCCTCAGATGGGCGTGCTTCTCGGCGTAGCTCCGGGTAACCCTTGGCGATAACTGGATCGCTCTCGCCCCGTCGGGTTGGCCCTATGTCTACAATCAAGCCTATGAAGTCGAAGACGGAGAAGATCGTGTCCTCCTCGTATCCGTTGCCTATGGGGCTCAAGGTGGGCAGTCCCTCGGAGCACCGACCGTTGATAGTGTTACTTCCATGACCAAACTCGAAGACTGCTATGCATCGGGTGACCTCTCGAGCGTCACCTACTACTTGCTTAATCCATCTGTTGGTGATCACAATGTTCGTTTTGGATTCAACGTAGGCGCCAAGTTCATCTTCTCGATCATGACACTCTACAACGTCGACCTGGACCAGTTCCCGCGATCTTCGATCTGCGAACAAGGGTTGGGAAGTCACTCTGTGCAAGTGACCACCCAACCAGGTGATCTCGTGATCGACCTCCTGCACGCGGAGAACGGCCACCCCGTGACAGTTGGGGCAGACCAGACTGACATGTGGGTTCTCGGTAGCGGAGGTTCCACTTGGAATATGAAGGCCGCGGCAAAGCTACGAGGTCGCCACCGACACCCAAGTGACAATGTCCTACTCTGCCCGGTCCACTGATCACACTAGCTACATCGTGGCGGTGGTTCCGGTGCTCCAAAGCTGGAGTCCAACATCCACTCCAAGTGTTTCGGCCACTCCAACATCTACGGGGAGTCCCACGCCCACTACACCTCCTGGTTGGACTTCGGCCATCTACACTTATCAGACGCCACACCCTCATGCCGTTGTCTCTGTCGATCGCTATGCTGAGACTGACGAATTCGGCTACGACTCCATGGGGAACATGACCACCCGCGAAGAAGGCGGGGCGAGCTGGAACCAGCCGTTTACCGCTGACGGCCGCATGGCGGGAATCACCAACCAGGGAACCAGCGACTCGTGGGATTTCATGTATAACGGCGATGGAACTCGCGCCGGCCAGGAGAACCCCGACGGAACGACGACTTTGTTAATCGCGGGAGGCAGCTACGAAGTAGTCATTGACTCCCAGGGCCAGGAAATCTCGGTTCGTAAGTACTATGCTATCGGTGGGCAGCGAGTGATGCGAGAGGACGACACGAACTACTACCTGCTCACCGATCACCTGGGGTCGGTCGTGGGGATCTCTGACGAATCAGGCAGCCTGATCTCCCAGCAGAGGTACATGCCCTACGGGCTGTCGAGGCTTGAACCGGGGATCGACGAGACAGATTTCGGCTTCACGGGGCAGAGGCAGCTACCGACGATTGGTCTTCAGGACTATGTTGGAAGATGGTACGTGGCCTCTCTCGGACGATGGACTTGAGCGGACCCATTCGTATTCGCGAGAAATCGTTCCACTGCTTGGAATAGATATAGCTATGTCTTTGATAGCCCGCCGAATTACACTGATCCCACAGGGTATCGGACGTGTGACCTTGTAGATTCCCACGGGAATTGCTACACGCAGACCCCATCCGAAGTCCTTGGTGATTACAGTGTTGTCGTTGAGGGTGCTAGTGAAGACCAAGAATGGACAATCGCAGATGCCATCTTGTACACCGGTGACAAGCTCAACCGATGGATCGGGGATTTCTGGTGAGGCTGCGTTCGAAGAAGCACACGGGCCAGTGCAAATTATCATCGTGGGGCCTGCCGGCGCGGATTGGAGTGGGAACTGCAAGACAGAGTACAACGTAATCAAGTGCAAGTATGCACCTTCTCTGGAGAACACGATACACGAGTTCGGACACGTATTCGATTGGCACTACCAACAGTTGAGCCCAGACACAACTCAATTTGATGATGACCCACTCGCGTCAGTATATGTTCCATATGATTGGAACGAGGAAACCAGCGGGTTAATGTGTCCGACAACTCCATGCATGGCCCATTCCAAGCAAGAGTTCCCTGATCTCCCTCATGGCCTAAATGAGGAGTTTGCGGACATGTACCTCAATTGGATTTTTGACGACGTTGCCGCAGTTGACCAGACTCTGCACGGATTCAGCGAAGACCCGAGCACACTGGGCCCACAACGGAGAGAATGGATGGATGTTCACATGCCAATCTTCTTTGGACGAATGGGACTGAAATGACATCCCGGGAATTTGGCGGCCGTAGATTCGTCTTGGCAGTTCTCTGTGCCTCCTTTCTCGTTGCCTGCTCGTCCACGAGTGATCAGCCCAGCGCGCCGGCAATGACCTTGACTCCTAGCTCGAAAGCCCCAGTAAGTTCGGTAGTTGTGACGGATACGCAAATACCCGTACCGACTCTACTTCCGACCCCTGATAGCGCTCAGTTGGCCTCTTTGGGTCGCCTCTTAGGATCACACGCCTGCATTTTGCCCTGCTACATTGACGTCACACCCGGGAAGACATCAATCAGCGATGCACAGGCAATTGTGGAAAGCACTGGTGCAAGTCTGAACAGCGAGGAACAGCGGGGCGACATCAGACTGCTTTCTTACAGTCTCACAGTATGGCCTGGAGCCGATTCCAAGCCAACTCCAGCCGCGGCTGCCCAAAGGGCCACTTCTCCAACTCGACAGGAGATAGGCATCGCTTCTCAAGAAGACTTAATTCGCCTCATCCAAGTTGAGGTGAATAGCGGGGATGACATTCAACAGTTCGACCACCTTTGGTCTGCGTACTCTTTCGATGCTTTGATCCGCAGGCTTGGTGAACCTGAGAGCATTGTTGTTTCAGTCCAGGAAGACAGTCTTGGATATGGCCTCGGCCTTACGTACTTGTCCGGCAGCGTTGAGGTGGAGTTTTGGGGATCTCGAGATGGTGAAAGCATTTGTCCGGGACGCGAGCTGCATCACCGCACGTTGCGAATGAGGTTGAAAGATCCGTCCTTTGAGCCCCCAGCGCCGCTTCTCGATTCCGTTGGGCTTTCAGACTCGCGCATCTGGTCTTCCTCCACGGATGTGTTTGGTCAGGACGCACACAGCATTGTCGAACGCCTCCATCAAGATGCATCAAGCTGCTTTCAGATCATCGAGTTTCCAAAGTAGCAGCATGTGGGGGAGCCAAACTTTTCCACTTCAAGTGCACCGCGGCGGTCAAGGACTGTGCTGACTGGTTTCCAAGTCAAGCGTACGGGGGCTCCTCACTTGACCTGAACAATATTGCCGAACGACGCTGCACCCCGTTTTTTGGACAGTTCTGCAGGCATTTAGTTGTGTAGCCACGACCACGATTGCAGAGTTCGCGATGTGCTTCTCCGGTGATTGGTATCCGATCGTCGAGTGTCTTCGTTCCCGGTTGAAGTAGTCCATCCTTTCTGCCACCAGGGCAACCAGCTGCCCGAGGGTCTGGGCGTCGAGCAGCAGGGAGCGGTTCTCAGTCTTGAAGCGGCTGTTGAAAGCCTCCATCTCGGGGTTGTCTTTCGCCCCACGGAGGGCATAGGAGATGCGAACTTTGTCTTTCAAGAGCAGGTGCGACGTCCAGCCATACCCGGTGTACACGGGGTCCTGGTCGTGATGAACGGTCACCTGGCTCAGCGGGACACCCCTTTGCAGTAGGCTCAGCCTGGCCTGGTGCCAGGCCGCCAGCGCCAGTTCGGTGATGGCTCGTTCTGCCACGGCCCAGCCCATTACCAGCTTGGTGGCGTGGTCTATGATCGGCATCAACTGCGCCTTCTGGTGCCCATCGGCGTAGATGAGCTCGGTGAAGTCCGTGTAGAGCACCTCAAAGGGTGTAATCTCGTCCTTGCCGGCCACCAGGTTCACCCGATCACCGGCGACTTCGATCACCTGGCGGATGCCGCTCGGTTTGGGGAGCCTAGTGCCCCGGATCAGCGGCAGATCCCACGCCTGATGCAGCCGCTGCACCACTTTGTGATTGACCTGCCAGCCGAACTGCTCTCTCAGCTCCGGCGTCGTCCGTCGGTAGCCGTATTCGGGATGCTCTCTGGCAATCTTCTCCAGCGGGGCTCGCAGGTGGGCATGCTTCTCGGTGTAGCTCCGTCCATGCCGGCGCCGGTAGTACCAGGTCGACCTGGGCAGCTCCAGGGCGGCCGAAACAGACTGCACGCTGTGGGTCGTGACTGCTTCCTGAGCGAGGTTGATCTTCTCGTCCGTGCTCATCTGCTCCGGCCTAAGAAGTTTTTTAGGAGCGCGATCTCGACCTCTTTCTTGCCTAGAAGCTGCTCAAGGTCATGGATCTGGCTCTCATAGGTTTTGACTGTCGTGTCCTGGGCGAAGAGTTCCGGCCCACGTTCCAGGAACTGTTTCTTCCACAGCCCAACGGAGTTGGGATGGATGCCGTACTGCTTGGCAATCTGCGCCGGGGTCTTCTCCCCAGTGAGGGCTTCCAGGACGACCTGGAACTTCAGCTTGGGGGAGTACTGCTTCTTGGCCATGGCTGACGCCTCCCTTCGTGCAACCCTGGCGGTAGCGTACACTGAGCCTGCCGTGGGTCAAGTCCACATGACCTTCATGTCCAAGTTTCGGGGGTCATAACCAACTCCTATAGATAGAGCGAAATGGTCCGGGTGAGCGACGATCATTTGAGCGATTTGCTTTCAACGCCCTTAAGCTGGGGTGACTAGCCCCCATCCTTCCAGACGGAGCGAGGGCAGGAACCAGAAACCTGTTCCTGTCCATAAGTTGAAGCCGATCGACCTTTCCGAATAGCCTATGGACAGCCAAGCTGCGTTGAGTGCAATGGGGCAAGAGGCTTATGAGATTCACGTGGACAATGGGGACCTTTGCAGCAAGTTGACCCTCAGACCAAATGCGACATTGAATGCCGAGCCTGTAGTTTGGATACTCAACCTAAATGAATGCAATACATTGGACAACGTATTGATACGTCTGAATCCAGTAGCGGGCGAAGTGATTGTCAAGGAATGAGGCTCTTTGAACAACCCTAGTTCCGATGATGCTTTGGCTGGCCCGTGCGGCCAGATGAACGACAAGTTCCTGCGACGGACCATCAGGCTCACGCCGCAATCACTCCCTTAGGGGACAAGGCAAATAAGGGCCTGGCCTGTCTTGTCTGCGATCCGTTGCAGGAGCAGAGAACGTAAGGCAGAGCAAGAAACTCACATGCGATTCCCGGACCGGCCATGCAACTTGCGAGCACAAGAGTTGCATATTCAGAGTTCCATGACTAAACCGTACTTGATTCCGAGAGGGCGACTTGACCAAGACTTACGATGGCTCCGGTTGCGATATCAACCGCAGCTGACACCAGATGTCGTTCGCGCACTACCCCGGCTCATTTGGGATTCCTTTCTGTGGAGCCCACACGCAGCTATAATGTCGTCCGTTCCTGGACGATTGACACTGACCTCCCGGACAGCTTAGCCGCTGGTGGACACCAGGACTTGATTGCCTTCTGACCGGTCAAGGCCCCTGACAAACACGATTCCACAAGATGTGGTTGGGCTGAGGAGATGAGTTTTCCCGACATGATTGTCGGAATCCTGGGACCTTCGCTCCTTATCGGCCGGGAGGATACCTCCGAGTCGCCTTTCCTTGCCTCGCTTTCGGGTCATCCAGGGCTGCTCCGCCGGTGCAGTTCCGGTGCACTTCGGGTGCAATTCCGGTGCAGAATGCCTGATACCTGGTGGAACCTATGGACTGCATGGAGCTCCGTAGGTTCATTTTCTAGACCCCACAGACACCACTGGGCTCCATAGACGCCTTGGAAGCCCGGTTCTAGTTCTTCGGATCTGGAGGCTGGGGTTTCGAATCCCTCCGAGGGCACCTTAGATGGCGTTGTGGTCTCCAAAGCGCTAGTTGCCGGAAGTCGCCGTGCCTGCCTCGGACTCATTTGCATCGATCTGAGGCTCGTCTGGCCGAGTTGCCAAGTCGGCCAGAAGTTCTGCCTCAAGCAGAACAGGCTTGGAAAGCGCTGCCGACATCATCTCCACGTCTGCCTCCAATTCAGCCAGCGATTCCCCGAACGGGTCGCAGGATTCCTCTGTCCACGCTTCAACGCGACCGGAGGAGTCATAGTACACCTCGTGGATTCCGAACTGGTCCGGCCCGCCGCCGGGATCTGGGCTGCTAATGACGCGGTAGTTCCAGCTCATTCTGGTCCTCCATCCAAGCGGCGCGGCACCTCGGCGCCTCCTGACACCTTCGAGCTGCG
This sequence comes from uncultured Chloroflexia bacterium, assembly GCA_963797485.1. Classification (GTDB taxonomy): domain Bacteria; phylum Chloroflexota; class Anaerolineae; order Anaerolineales; family E44-bin32; genus CAWAND01. Next base: position 1,442,434 of record CAWCPF010000003.1, on the reverse strand, counting down.
CGACACAAGCTGCGCAGAGCATAAGCGGATCCGCCGCCGCCGTTTCACCCCACTCTTCCCTACCGTCCCGGGCATGCAACCTCTCTTCCGAAATCGACCAGCAAGCCTCACTAAGCATACTGCAAGCGGCGCACGGTCAAGCGAGTTGTTAGTTTGCCGAGAGGATCGCCGATTTGAGAGGCGGCAAGTCGCGCTTAGCTGTGTTCCACACGCGCTTGAGATCAACATCGAAGTAATCGTGGATGAGTTTGTCCCGCATGCCTGCGATATTGACCACGGCACCTCAGGGCGGCGGTTCCGGGTGCTCTCAGAGATCCGTTTGGTCGCTTCGCCTATGATCTCCAACTGGCGAACGACTGCATCCTGCGTGCGTTCATCTTTTTGAACGCTGCCTCGTCCATTCCAGATGGGTAGAGCTCCACCTGGATAATTAAGTCGTGAATGTGATGCAGATATGCCGATTCAGTTGGCTTCATAGATGACGAGGCGGTCGTCCTCGATCCGTTTGCGGATGTACGGACTGATTGATTCTTCTGTGAGCAAATCCACGGGCTTCCCAATGGCTTTGGACAGCTCGCGCTCGATTCGAACCATGTCCAGCAAGCTGGCTTCGTCCGGCAGATCGGCAATCAGATCAACATCGCTGCTCGATGTGGCATCCCCTCGCGCAAGGGAGCCAAACAGAACCAGGCGAGAAATCTGGTTCAGCTTGCAGACCTCGGCCAACCGGCGAACCTCGTCTTCACGAATGGGCATGTCACCACCAGAGTAGATCATACGCTAAGCTTACCTACCAATTTGGAGGATAGTGGGTACGGGGAACCCAGAGTTCCCCAGCTGCGAAGTCTGATGTTGTTCGCGGAGTTCAGCCAGGTGCCAACCACCCTCAGCCTAGAGAACCTCCCAGAATTCCGCCCATTGAGTTATACTTATGGCGATGGAAGTATAACACAGGAGGGCGTCATGGAAGCCAAAATCTCCAGCAAGGGATGGGTCGTGATCCCGGCCGAGCTGCGCCACAAGTATGACCTGAAACCCGGCGACAAGGTCCACGTCGTCGACTATGGGGGCGTCGTCTCGCTTGTTCCCCAGTCAACCGACCCAGTCGCGCATGCGGCGGGATTGGTCAAGGGCCGCCGCTCTCTTACGAAAGCCCTGATGGAAGAGCATCGACGGGAACGCGGACGTGGCCGATAGGGCCCGTGCCTACGTTCTGGACAGTTATGCCTTACTCGCCTATCTGGCGGCGGAGAGCGGTGGGGACCGCGTTCGGGAGGTTCTCAGCCAAGCCATCGATGGTAACTGCGCTGTCTATTGCTCCGTCATCAATCTGGGCGAGGTCGTGTACATCGTCGAGCGGGAGGAAGGCTTTGCTCGCGCCCAGGAGACACTCGGACTGATCGATCAACTTCCACTTGAGGTACTGCCGGCCTCGAGAGAAACCGTGTTGGCGGCCGCTCACATCAAGGCTGGCCACACCTTGTCCTACGCCGATGCGTTCGCTGTTGCCGCGGCTCAGAACTTGGACGCCGTCATCTTGACAGGCGATCCGGAATTCGACGCCGTGAAAGAGATCGTGACAGTCGAGCGCATCTGAAGCGTTACCCTACCCGGCTGTTCCAAGCCGGATCCAGGGACATGCCCCATGCTGGGAGGGGGCCGAAGAGGCGGAATCCACCCGAGAGACGTAGAATGGTTGGGCTGGCGACAACAAGGGACTGCAAATCCTCTTCGCAAAGCCCATGCGTTCAGATCGGGCCAATTCCGGAGATGTCTCCTGGTTCCTCTCAAAGATTCGGGGAGCCGAGCAGCAAGCGTAAGGTCGAGGGCAGTTAGACAATGGCGCGTTTGAAGAGTTTGTTGGTGAGAGTCTTTGGCACCTTGGGGGCCAGGTTCACTGCGCCTCGCGAGTCAAGACGCCTGAGAGACTTATATGGCTCCTTGCCGGCTACCCGTGCCTTCCCCGGCCACCAGGCGATCCGTGACGAGCTACGCAGTTCGCTTGGACGGCGGATCCGCGAGGGCGAAGAGTAGGTCGGTGGTCGCGCCGGGCCGCCGTGTCAGAGATCGTTGAGAACCTCTTGGGGGGTATATGACCGACTGGGCGCTCATCAGAGAACGCTACCTCAAGGACGGGCTTCCTGTTCGGTTGGGGGGCTTGGCCGCCAACCTCGGCCGGCTTCAGTCCTTCGGCTCCCAGCCAACCGGCGAAGAGGTGGTTCGAACCCCGCTGGATGAGAGCGCTCGCTTCATCGAGTGGAGCGTGCCTGAGGCATCCATCCGCACAGCTGCTGAGCTCGTTGAGCTGCAAATCGAGTTGGCGTGCTGGCGACATGCGTGGCCAGAGGTTTGGTCGAACCCCGAACAGCGCGAGGCACTTGCCAAGCGAGCCGGCGTGTGGTCGCAGCGTGTTCTAGAACTGTCCGGGCTGTTTGCCTCTCCACACACCGGTAGCTCGCCTTCACACGAATAGGATGTGGTTGCAGCAATCATGGCGGCTATCCGGAAGATCCCAAGGACGGCCGGCATTTCACCGCGAAGGGAGCCGGCTAAGCGACCTTGCCCCACCCTCCTTCTCTGGATGCATTTTGAAGGGTCCAGGGCAGGTCGGCGTCTCCGCAAGGGGTTTCAGTCAAGCTACGAGTGGCGGGGCATCCTATGGACTTGTCCGAGATCAATTGTTATCGAAGCTAGAATAATCCGAAGGGAGTTCCCTGCGGCCGGCGACTTCTCCTGATTTGATGCCAGTGTGATCACAACTCGGCGACGATCCTGCGTGAGATCCAAGAGGTGGTCGGAAGGTTTCTCCTCCAGCACCGGCTCAAAGCTCAACCGATGTCTGTCGACCAGTTTTCAACATTGGCTAACTCACGAAGAACCCATGCCGTCGTGAATTGCATGCATATGCCGGACAGCCTTTTGGGGGTCCGTGTTCTGGCCGGAGGATCTGATATAACATCAGGCCGGCAGAGCAAGCACCAAGGTAGATGGAGTCGAGCCAATGTATAGAATGCAGATCCGTCTGACCGGATCGCAGAAGGATTCTCTCAAGGAACTGGCGGCGAGTCGAGACACGTCGGTGGCAGAACTGGTCCGCCAAGCCGTCGACATGCTGCTCAGGGCATCGGTATCGATCGGCCAGGACGAGCGCGAGAGGCGAGCTCTCGCAGCGGCGGGGAGGTTCCGCTCCGGACACCGGGATATCGCGGCCGAACATGATCGCCACCTCGACGACGCCTACCTACATGGTGATCTTGATTGACATTGGGTATTCGAACGGTGCCCGGGCGGGAAAGACAATCCGGGTAGATCTAGACCTGACATCAGGGGTTCCCGCGGGACCTGAGAGCTGCCCCCAGGGGCGGAGGCAATTGCCCCATCGGAGAGGATGTGCAATCCTTCAAGATCGATTCAGCAAACCTGGCCGCGTTCTGTCAAGAGAACGGCATCCGACGTCTCGCCGTCTTCGGGTCCGCGCTCCATGCCAACGCCACACCGGAAAGCGACCTTGATCTTCTGGTTGAGTTCCTGCCGGGCCGAACACCCGGCCTACTTGCCATGGCCAGGCTTGAACGGCAGCTTTCGTCCCTGTTCGATGGGTGCAAGGTCGACTTGCGGACGGCAGAGGATCTGAGCCGACACTTTCGCCAGGAAGTCGTCGAAGAAGCAGAGGACTTGTTTCCACCAGGCTGACCTGCTTCGGCACCAACAGGTCCTGGATGCAGACACGAGGTCTGGGGAGAGATTGACCACGCCCAGAGTGAAGCAAATGAGAAGCCGCAGGTCGCGGCAGAACTACAAGGCGGTGCTCGATACGGACATGGTGGCGGTGGCGAAGTCGCGATCAGCCGGCATGGACGACAGCACCGCGGTGCCGCTTTCACTCTTCAGAAGAGCCATTCTTGGTCTTCGGATCACCCACCGCCAACCTTAAGGAAGAACCCCTCACAGAAATCTGGGGGGGGGGCCTTCCAAAATCACCTGAACTGATTTATAATCTAGACAGTCTAGACAGGAGGCAATCATGGCCAAGGATGTCTGGCAGCTTCAGGAAGCCAAGAACCGGTTCAGCCGGGTCGTCAACCAGGCCATGGCTGACGGGCCACAGATCATCACCCGCCGAGGTGAAGAAGTGGCCGTCCTTGTGTCCAAAGATGAGTATGAGCGGCTGAAGAAATCGCGTTTGAGCCTGGTGGAGTTCTTCCGCCAATCTCCCCTCGTGGGTGTGCCTCTTTAAGCTGGAGCGGGACCGCACTCGGCCCAGGGATCTTGATCTGTGAGCTACCTGCTGGATACAAACGTCGTTTCCGAGCTCGTGGCCACTCGCCCCAATCCTAAGGTGACAGACTGGCTCGACGGCGTCGAGCCGGATCAGGTATTTCTGAGCGTGATCACGGTTGGCGAGCTGAAAGGCGGCATCGACAGGCTCCCAAACTCCAAACGCAGGCAACGGCTCTCCGATTGGTTGAACGGGGATCTCCTCGTTCGTTTCGGCGAGCGCGTTCTCACCGATCGATGTCGCGGTTGCGCTTGCCTGGGGGACCCTGGTCGCCCGGACGCGCGCCGCAGGAACTCCGATCCCGGCTATTGACTCGCTCCTGGCGGCCACCGCCGCGGTCCACGGATTAACGCTCGTAACTCGCAACGTTGGTGACTTTGAGGCAACAGGTATCCCGCGGCTCAATCCGTGGCAGCACGAAATCCTAGAGAGCCACCATCAGAGACAAACTGCGCAGATACCTTGGAGGACGAATCCACCAGGGCAGAGAGCAGGCTGGCCGCCTGGTTCGCCCTAGCGCGCAACAGCTGATGGCCCAAAGGACATCGGATTGGGTAGGTTCAGGTGGTCGAGAAAGTGGACGAAAGAGTCCGAAGTCACCTTTCCTTGCCTCGCTTTCGGGTCATTTTAAGGACTGCTTCTCCGGTGCAGTTTCGGTGCACTCCGGGTGCTGTTCCGGTGCAGAATGCTTAGCACTCCATAGAACCCACAGACTGTATGGAGCCCCGTAGGTTCATTTTCTAGAGCCCATAGACTGTACGGGGCTCCATAGACCCCATGGAAGCAACATCCTAGTTCTTCGGATCAGACGGTTGGGCGTTCGAATCGCCCCGAGGGCGCCAGACAACCTGCGCGCCGCTCGCCGCCGGCCGAGACCATCATCGAAAAGACCCTGCGCCTGTCGGGAAGAGCCTTGCCATTTAGATCCACGCTCCGCTCGCACCAGCCCGCGGCTGAAGCTCCAGGCCGGCACCACGGCCAAATTGCGTTGGCGGCATGGCCTTAGCTGCCGGCGCAGACGCCCTGCACTTGCCCACGCAACCCCTGGACACGAAGTGTTCGCTCATGCCGCAAACCTCCCCGGTGGTGATGCTATCTCGCCTGGATGGGGCACCGGAGACAAGCACCCCATCCAGGGGAGGGTTATCGATGGATTTGGCTTCCCCCTCCGGGGGATTCCTTCAAGACGATTGCGCCTTAGAATGTGACCTCATCCAAAGTCATACCGGCCCAGGTCTGAATGGCTGCGCCGGAATTCAGGAGGACGATATGGCCTCGTTCACGCATCCCAACAACCAATCGCGTTCCCGGCTGGCCGACCTGGCGGAGCGAATATCCACTGATCAGTTCGGGCACAAGTCCCCGGACGGTTGGACCGTCGCATCACTGTTCGCCCACATGGCCTTCTGGGATCGGCGCGTGCTCGTGCTGGCCAGACGTTGGAAGGCAAAGGGTGTGGATGAGTCTCCAATCGACTCGACCGCCATGAACGACGCCATGCAGCCGCTGTGCCTGGCGATCGAGCCGCAGACCGCCATCCGGCTCAGTCTGGACGCGGCCGAGGCGGTCGACGCCGAACTCGAAACCATGCCCGCCAGACTGGTTCAAGCCGTAGAAGCGTCATCCAACCATTTTCGTTTCAACCGCGGCCTTCACCGCAACGATCACATGGACCAGATCGAGCGCCTGCTGGCAGGCTGATTGCGGCAGGCCTGGCTGCCCCGTCATCCCAGAATCAAGATTAGAAGGGTTCGTTTGATAGAACGACCCGCTGCACAAATGTCATTTCGGCCGATCCGGCGCGGGCCGTGATCTCCCAGCAGCTGGTCCCCGGCAAGACGAGAGCGCTCGCCTGGAGTGCTATTCGGCACGGTCGCATGACACGACTACAAAGTGGCGATCGGGGCCGTGGCACAAGATGACATACCTCCAAGCATCAGGCATGTCACGGCCAACCCTGCTGGTGAGTCACGTTTTGGAATTTGCAATTGCCCCCATAGGCGCGGGGCTCATCCCGCCCGCTCTTCGTCCGATTCAGTTGCCTCGAGGATGGCTGCGCGCCCCTGCCAGAGCATGAATGGCACCATCGCCAGCGCCGAGACCGGGTCGGCCCACCACCAGCCGAGCGCGGCATTCAACCCCAATCCCAGCAGCAGCGTGGCGGATAGATAAGCGCACAGCCAGGTCTCGATCGCATCGGCCTCCAGCGCCCGGCTGCCCATCAACCGGCCTACCCGTTGTTTGGACAAGGCCAGGATGGGCATGACAATCAGCGACGCGATCGCCAGCGCCAGACCCACAGGCGATCGGTCAGGGACGTCCCGAGCAAGCAGGCTGGAACCGGCGTCCAGCAGAATATAAGCGGCCAGGAGGAAGAAGGTCACTCCGACCGCCAGCTGGGACCGCCGGTCGGCCGCGGCGTGTTCAACTTCGTTTGCCCGCGGCCCCGCCTTGATCAGGCGCCAAATGACGGCGGCGCCGGACAGCACCTCGATCAGACTGTCGGCTCCAAAGGCGATCAAGGCCGCGCTCCCAGCCACGGCGCCAGACACGATCGCCACGGCGGCCTCGCCCACATTCCATAGCGTCGTGAGCCACTCGAGACGCCAGGCCGTGGTGTGCCAGCGCTCGATGTCCGCGGGTGATCTCAACATTGATTTCCTCAGTCATCCCGGTCACCTTCAGCGAGATGGAAGTAATGCAGCAGACGGTGAGCCACCGGGGCGAAGACGACGCCGGCCACGGTCAGCAGAATGAAGGCCGAGTAGAGCGCGTAGAACGAAGCAAACAGCTTCCCGGCCGGCGTGTGGAGCGGGGTCACCGGGCCCATGCCGCCGAGAATCATGGAGGCGTTGAGGAGCGCATCGATCAAGGTCATGTGTTCGAAGGTCGCATAGCCCCACACCCCGATGCCCATCGATAAGATGAGGATCAAAACCGCCAGCGCGATGTGCCGCAGCACGCGGATGAGAAACTGACGAAACGGGAGCAGCCGATCGGATCGCCTTTCGTAGCGCATGGGCCTCCTGAGTCGATGGACGGGCTACCTGAGGCCCGCGGTTCGGTGAAAGCAGAATTTCACAAACCGCCCTCCCCTGCCCGGCCGATCGGCTGGCCAGCTCATAGCGACCGCGCCGGGACCAGATAGGTGCTCTGAATAAGACCGTTAGGGAGAGTCCGGGTCTGGACGTGTTCGAGCGCCACGTCTGCATCCAGCGGGCCAAAAAGCGGGATGCCGGAACCGATCAGCACCGGCACTCGCGTGAGGACGAGTTCGTCGATAAGCCCGGCGCGAAGGAACCGCCGAACGGTCTCGCCTCCGTCCACCCAGATGTGTCGGTAGCCGAGCGCCTCCAGCTGCCGGACCACAGCAATGGGGTCAACTGACAAGCAGCGGACGCTGCGTTCGAGACCTTCCGGGACGTGGACAGCGTTGGACACCAGGACGAACACCGGCCTCTCGCCATAGGGCCAGGCGTCGAAGCCAAGCACAACCTCATACGTGCGCCGTCCAAGCACGATGGCGTCGACGGTCTCGACGAAGGCTGAGTAGCCGTAGTCCCCGTCGACCCCGTCGGTCTCGGGCAGCCAATCGAAGCTGTCATCGGCCCGGGCGATAAAGCCGTCCAGGCTGGTGGCGATGAAGACGCTGGTCTTCAGCCGCGCCTCCGGTCAAACCCCTGCCGACGGCCTTCAGCCGCCGGCGATGGCACCCACGATGCGGAACGCCTCTTTGCCCGAGACCACCTCGTCGGGCAGCAGGCTCTCCGGCGAGTCCTGCGACAGGTCCTCACCGCAGGCGAAAAATCTCAGCAGTGGTCGGCGCGCCTGTGTGGCCTGATCGCGGATGGTCCCGCGCAGTGCCGGATAGGCCAGCTCGAGCGCGTCGATGACGGCCCGGGGCGTCACCGGCGCGGCGACATTCAGGCTGACCTCTTTGGTCACACCGGCCAGGTTGCGCAGGTGGTGCGGCAGAATGACCCGAATCACGGGAGCGTTTGGGCCTCCACCGAGAACACGGCCGGCAGATCACGCGCGATCGTCGTCCAGCTGTCCCCACCATCGGCCGAGCCATACACCTGGCCACCGGTTGTCCCAAAGTACACCCCGCACGGATCAAGCGTGTCGAGCGACATGGCATCTCGCAGCACGTTCACGTAGCAGTCCTCTTGGGGCAGCCCCTTGGTCAGCGCTTCCCACTCCTCGCCGCCCTTCCGCGTGCGATACACGCGCAACTTGCCTTCCGGCGGGTAGTGCTCCGAATCGCTCTTGATGGGGATGACAAACGCCGTCTCCGGCTCGTGCGAATGAACGCCGATGACGAAGCCGAAATCGCTGGGCAGGTTGCCGCTGACCTCATGCCACGAATCTCCCCCGTCATCGCTGCGCATGACGTCCCAGTGTTTCTGCATGAAAAGCACTTCCGGCGGACGGGGTGCATGGCGATGCGGTGGACGCAGTGCCCCACTTCCGCATCCTCGTCAGGCATGTAGTTGGATCTCAACCCCTTGTTGATCGGCTCCCAGGTCTGGCCGGCATCCTTGGTGCGGAACACACCGGCGGCGGAGATGGCGACGTACATGCGGGCAGGATCGCTGGGGTCAATCAGGATCGTGTGCAGGCACAAGCCGCCGGCGCCGGGAGCCCACTTCTCCCCCGTCGTGTGGTTGCGGAGCCCGGGAAGCTCCTGCCAGCTTTGGCCACCATCGGATGAATGGAACAGGGCGGCATCTTCGACGCCCGCGTAGACCTTGTCCGGATCGTCCAGGGAGGGTTCGAAATGCCACACGCGCTTGAATTCCCACGGGTGCGGGGTGCCGTCATACCAGGTGTGCTGGCCGGGCTTGGTGGCGTAGGCGAACTCGTTGCCGACGGTCTGCCAGTTCTTGCCGCCATCGTCGGAACGGTGAACTACCTGTCCAAACCAATCGCTGGTCTGCGAGGCATAGATCCGATTGGGGTCGACCGGCGACCCCTTCATATGGTAGATCTCCAGCCCGCCAAAATGCGGTCCACTGACGTCCCAGTTCTTGCGCTTGCCATCCGAAGTCAAGACAAAGGCACCCTTGTGGGTCCCCACCAGGACCCTCACGCCGCTCATAGAAGTCTCCTTATTCAGGTTGAACTCGGCCGGTTTCGGCAGCTGGTGCCGGAATTGCCCATGGATTCTAAACGAAATTCCTGGCCCGCGTGCGTTCGCCTCGGAACACTACCGCCCGAGGCGGCATTCGGTTCAACTCGGCGCTGGCCCCTCAGACATGGGCGTAGATCTCCAATCCGGGAAAGAGTACCCCGACCCAACCGGGAAGCCCGACCTCCGATACGTGGTCTACCACGAAGCCAGCCTGCCGTATGGTGCTCAAGCTGTCGCGTACCAGGCTGCAAGTTGAGCCGTCAAACAAATGCCACGCCGGCTGCATCAGCCTCTGGAGCGCCGCTGCCGGTGGGCTGGAAGACCGGACGTGTTCGAGAAATCGCGCCTCGGCCCCGGGGCGCAACACCCTGTGTAGCTCCGACAATGCCTGTCCAGGTTCGCCCAATGAGCACAGCACAATCGAACAGACCAAGCCATCAAAACTGGCGTCAGGGAAATCCAGATTGTGGGCGTCCCCATCCACGACCTCAATGGCCGCCGGGCAACTCTGGGCAGCTCGCTTCGCCACGGCTCGAAACAGGGGATCGGGCTCAATGGCTGTCACGTGTGCGCTGGCGGGGTAGGCCGGAAAGGATTGGCCCAGGCCGGCCCCGATTTCCAGCACTCGCCCTCGCAGGTCGGCCAAGAGCCGTGAACGTGCCTGGCGCAACACGGCCCGCTCGAAGGGTTCCATTTCGGCGGAATAGCGCTCGACCACCCCGCCATATCGCCGCTCAACGGCTCGACTCAACCAAGACATCCGTTGGGGTGTCCTTCAACAATCTTGCGAGCCGCAGGTTGCCATCTCAACAGCCCGGGCTCTCTGGGGACACACCAAGGTGAGCTTATTCTTGGTTTGGGGCCCATCTCGACTTGGCGGGTCAAACCGTTGGGGGCACACGATGGCCGTGGTTGGCCGCTATGGCCTCATCCACACCGTACCCCCATCGTCCAAGAGTGTGTCGCTCGATGGCTGGTACGCATAGGTAATCACGATGTTCAGGGTGCGGGTCACGGGAGGTGTGCTCAGACATTTCAAGCTTGTGGCCTTCGTATTCAGCACATTGCCGTCGAAGCTGCCGACGGAATCAACTTCAGCCGCGAATTTGGGTTTCCCGGCTGCATCCTTCCCACATGTGCTGGCTCCCAAATCAATCAGCGTCACCCGGTAGTCGGTCCCCTCTACATCGACCTGCAGGGTCTCGGAACTTCCGTCGGATGGGTCCGTGGCTGTCCAGCTCCCTACAAAGGGGTCGATTTGTACGGTCGGAGAGGCAGTCGGCGTCGGTGATGGCGTTGGGGGAATAGGAGTTTCCGTCGGTGTCGGCGATGGCGGAACCAGAGTCGGGGTTTGAGTTGGGGAAGCCATCGCCACTGGAATAAGTTGTCCACCATTGAGGCGTGTGTAAACCAGAAAGGCCGCTCCTGCCAAGACGACGCAGACCAGGCCGACTAACACCGCGCCGCCTCCCGCAAGCGGGCCCATGCGCCCCCGCGTGGGAGAACTTGGTCTTGGGGCGATCGCCGGTATTGCCGTTGCGCGCTTGCGGAGCGGGCCCGCCGTCCTTAGGGACATCTACATCCGCCCCACTGCCTCCAGGCAGTGTCATACCCAAACCGGTGATCTCCGCGCTGGAATTGGCCCTCCTGAGCGCCGTGGCCATCTCGGCGGCAGTTCCGAAGCGCTTGTTGCGGTCTTTCTCAAGGGCGCGGATGGTTACGGCCGCCAGGTCTCCGGGCACGCTGGGGTTGATGTGTGTTAAGTCCGGAACCGGATCGTTCACGTGCTTCATCATCACGGTCATGGCCGAATTGCCTTCAAAAGGCGGCCGCCCGCTCAGGAGTTCGAAAAGTGTCACCCCCAGGGAATAGATGTCCACCCGGGCGTCTATCTCTCCGCCCGTGACTTGTTCTGGCGAGATATAGGACGCAGTCCCGACAACTGCGCCTGTGGCCGTGAGCTGCTCCCCCCCCACAATCTTGGCGATTCCGAAATCCATCAAGATTGGCTGGCCCTCGGGAGTGATCATGATGTTTGCGGGCTTTACATCCCGGTGAATCATGCCTCTCGCATGAGCATATTCAAGCGCATCGCAAATGCCTGCTACCAGATCACGCGCTTCTTCCGGCGGCATGTGCTTTCCAGCCTGGCTGAGTTTTCTTAGGCGCTTCTGCAAGGTCTCACCCGGTACATATTCCAGGACCATGTAGTAGGTGCCTTGGTCATGGTCGAAATCGTGAACCTGGATGATGTTTGGGTGCCTGAGGCGGGCGACTGAGGCTGCCTCTTCTTCGAATTCGGCTGACGAACTTTGGATCTTCGGAAAGGTGGCCGTGGATGAGCTTGATGGCCACGGTGCGGCGAAGGTTGGGATCCGAACCACGGTAGACGGCCGACATCCCGCCCTGACCCAGCAAGGCTTCAACATGGTAGCGGCCGTTCAGCGAACGGCCAATCCAACCCGACTGCCCCATCTCCCGCCTCCCGGTTTGCCGAACAGGCACGTGGCCCGGCGGAGACTTCTCCGTCTGTTGAGCCGATGCCACGAACCGTGATTATATCTGGGCCTCGAGCAAACCCATCGCGCGCTTCGAATCCCGGTTCACCCGGGGCCCGGCCGCGGGCCACGTGGATTGCACAAGGTGCATCCCAAGCGGCACTGTTCCGTCTCGAAAAACTGGATCCGCAGCCGATCGGTGATGTCTCACGGTCATTATCGACTTAACGATACCCTCACCCTGAGGATGTCGGTGTCCTCGGCGGCCGTCCCGCCGTTAAAACGAGAGTAGTAGAGATAGGGAGTCTGTCCCGTAATATCGAAACTGGCTGAGGGTGAGTCATGATCGATCAGCGTTGGATAGGGAAGATACGGCGGCCGGGCGCTTGGGTCGAAGGTCTGGGAGGCGGGCATCAAGAGTTGACGCGGAGACCAGTGGATCAGGTCCTCAGACAGCGAGTAGAAGAACCCGCTCTTTGCCACGCCGATGGCGATGAATTGCTCGAAGTAGGTGTTATACGACAGCCCGTAGGTGAGCGCCCCGAGCTCAGGTGACACCAGCGCGCAGGTTTGCGCCGACGGATCCAACCCCGGGTCGAGATAGGGATTGACGAACGCCAGATTGAAGCCGCCGCCATCCCAGGCGCGCCAGCTGGCTGGGTCATCCAGCGCCTGGGTGCGCATCAGGCACATCCCCTGGACATTGACCGACCCGCTGCCAGAGTGCTCATCGCGCTGGATAAGGGCGTAGTAATACCCATCGCCGGGATTGAGGACGATATTGCTCGGCTGCCAAAGGGAGCGCATCCAGTCCGGATCGTATTGGTATGGGGGTGTGGCGATCAGTTGCCCGGGTGGGGCTGGCTGGGTGAAGGTCCGGCCGCCGTCGGTTGACACGGCATACGTCAGGCTTATCAGGGTGCACAGGTCATGTCGTCCGGAAGGGCACGGCGCGGGCCCGACATTGATGCCCGGGTCGAAAAACGTCGAGTCCCATCCATTGTCTCCGCGGGCGGAGATGCTGAATTCGATGACTTCGCCCGCGGCCACATCAAGCGGAAACTCAAACGCCTGCCCGGCGGAGTCGCCGTTCTCAATCGTCGCCGACCACAAGGTCTGGTTGCCGCGCGTGATGCTGGCCACAACCCCGTTGCCCCCGCCCGCGTCCTGGTCGTAGATGCGCCCGCTGATGGTCACCGGGCCGGTCACCGGGCTGGTCCAGGCTCGGGTTGGGTCACATCCCAGATCGGGATGCATTCCCTGGGCGGTAATCTGGCACAGCGGCCGGCTCCCCTGCCAGCGTTGGTCGGCGGCATCGAAGTGCATCTCACGCTGGCCGCTTCCGGAGGCACTCAGATAAGTCCACCCCCCGGCACCTTGTATGTCGCTGAAGTCGCCGCCGGCCTGCCATACCGAACCAGCCTGGTCGCCGTGGTATTCCTGGTGGATGATGGCGTAGACCGTGTTTCCATCCAGCGTGTAGGGTGCGCCCATCCATTCCGCATAGCTGTAGCGCGATGGGTCACGCTCGAAATCCGACGTCATGACCGGATTGCAGTCGGGAGTCAGCGAGTTGAAATCGGCGCCGACCAACCGGTAGTTGGTGGTGCTGCTGACATACAGCTCGATTTGGCCCTCGGCATTGCGGATGGCCCGAGCCGGAAGGTCAGCCAGTTCGCGCGGGCCGCAGTGATCGGTTTGCCAGTTGTAGACCACCTCCGGCTCGCCGGAGATGTCAATCGATGGGTTGAATGGGATGGGTGTGTCGGTGGTGGCATCGGTCGGAAGAGGCGAGGCTGGCAGCTGGCTGGGTGCAATCGCCGGCGGGCTCGGAGGGGCGCTGCCCGGCGCGCACGCCACTGTCAGGGTTGCCAGGCAGCCTACCCACAACACGGCGCCGACGAATTCTCGTGTTGAAAGCCATGTCCAGCCCTCCACTGAAGGGCCGGATTTTACTCCCTGTGCCTCATTCGCGCCGGTCCGCGGGTGTTGCTAGGTGGATGCTTCATAGGTCGAGTCCAGGTTGACGGCCAGGGGGCCCGAGCCTTGCAGAAACAGGATCACTTCCTGGCCCTGATGGGGGGATGGATTGCTTTCGCGGTGCGGCGTATGGGGCGGCAGGTGAACGAAATCCCCTGGCCCGAGGTCCACCTGTCCCCCGCCAGCTCCTATCTCCAGCCGGATGGAGCCTGAGACGACGAAGCCGAAGATTTCGTGGTCTCCGTGGCGCCCTCGTCGTCGGCGCTTCTTGGCCCGGAGTGAGCCGAGTGGACGACATAGGGCCAGGCCGTCAGGACCGCTCAATGCGAGTCCAAGAACTCCGAGATGGCCCGGTTGACCTCGATCGGGGCTTCCATGTTCGACATGTGTCCGGCGTTGGGGATACGCACCTGACGCGTTCGAGGCACCTGGGCTGCCACCTGATCCGAGATGCGCCTGAAATCGGGCAAGTCGAGCTCTCCGACGATCACCAGGGTCGGCAGATCAAGCTCAGCCAACCGACCCGCCGCCGGAGGATCGAGATAGACCTCCGGGTTGGCATTGACAAAGTGCCAGCCAGAGTAATTGCCCACGATCCGGCGCAGGCGCTCAGCCACGGCCGGATTGGCAAGCGCGGGCGCGAACAGAGGGTGCGTAAGCCAGGATTGCCTGGCGGCTTCCACCCCACCGCGGCCGGCCTCCTCCCACACTAGACCATCGCGGGCTGCCAGTTCGGGCGACCACTGGAAGCCTCCCAGAACGGTGTCGATCAGGACCAGCCGGTCGACTCGATCGGGATGGGTGAGCGCAAAATCGATGGCCACCGCCCCGCCCCGCGACTGCCCCACCAGGTGAGCATTGTCCAACCCAAGGGCATCCATCAGCCAGGCCAGGTCGTCGATCTGCGAGTAGGCCGACTGGGCGGGAACATCGGATTGACCGAAGCCGCGCATGTCGTAGCGCACCACGCGATGGTGGTCCTCGAGCGCCGGGACCTGATCGTCCCACATGCGGGTGTCGAGGGTGAAGCCATGGATCAGCACCACCGGCTCACCGCGGCCGGCGGATTCGTGGTACAGCCTGGCACCGTTAATCGTGGCGAACTCACCCATGTTTGAACTCCCTCCTCATGCCTCGCGGCGCGAGTGCTTGACCGCGCCCGATCCGATTGAACGACCTGGCCCGCCGGCCTCACCAAAGGCAGCACAGCACGGGGCGAATCTCCCCCAGGTGGTACGCGCTGTGAACCAGGACCGCCAGGGCCACACCAACCACGTTGGCGCGGTTCCCATCATGTGTGCCCCTAAGCTTATCGGACACCCGGTGGTAGGTCGTGTCCAGTTCGGCGCGCAGCTGGTCCCATCCGTCCGGAGTGACGGCGCTGATGGTGCGCCAGATCACCCTCCAGTCCGCCGACTGCCCTTCGCCGGTGATCTACACGCGCTCGAGGACTTCCAGGTGGAAGGTGACATGAGCCACCTGGGCCCTAGGGCCCATGGCTGACGAATCCATCGCCTGCTCATCCGAACCTCCGTGTGCCGACACGAGCGGGAAAGGACCGGGATTAGCCCGGCGACAGCCACCCGGGCACAAGTACGACGAGCAAGCCAAGCAGGATCAAGGCTGCCGCTCCGACCAGGAGCAGCCATGCCAGGCGTCTGCCGGCTTCTAACACGCTATCCGCCGGGTCGTCAGGGTTGTAGTAGACCCTGACCAGAGCACCCGGCGGATAGCGGTGGATGCGTTGGCGGGCGGCGGCCTCGGAGGCATCGACCGGGACACGGGGGGTCCAACGCTGGCTGCGGAACTCCCGGCCGGCCACGTGATAAGCAAATGAAACCCGCGCCACGAAACCGGCATGTCTGGTGGGGTCGTCGGGCGCGGTGAGCGCTTCCACGCCGGAGTCCAGCACGCTGCCGGAGGTTTGTTTCCGCCTCCGGCCTCGGCCCGACCCCACCCTGCGCGCCGCCTCGAGCGTGATCAACGTCATCATGAGGAAGAAGAAGGGAGCGATGACGATGACGGCTATCAGTGCGGAGTTCACGTCATGATCCGGGGGCGGCTCGGCCGGCGACCCGCGCTCCCCTGTGCCCGCCCTGCCGATGCCGTGGCCGATTTGTGAAATTCTTCACAATTGGATGCGCGCCCTAGATGGAGAGGCTCTCCAGCCACTGCTGGATGGCCTCCGCCACCGACTCCCACTCGGGCTGGGCGATGGTCCAATGGCATCGCCCGGGGAATTCTTTGAAGTCGGTGCGAGCCGCGCTCGCCCGATAGGCTTTGAAATTGGCACGGTTGACTTGCGGTGGCACGATGTGATCGCTGCCCCCGGCAATCAACAACAACGGCGCGCGTTGGCGGTTGGCGAAATTTACGCGCGTTGGGCTGTTCGGATCCAGGGGCGCCAGGGCCGATTGGAAGAAGATGCGGCCCGTCTCGGGGACGACGTGGGAGTCGTAGACGGCCCGGGCGGCATCCTCCGGCAGACAGTTGGCAAAGGCGTAGCGGAAATCGGAGAAGGGCATCACCAGCACGCGTGACCATCCCCGCCACGTTAACAGCACGCGCCCCAGCGAGCGGAAAGCCGTCGGGTAGTACGCAAACACGCCCCTCGGAGGCGCAGAATCGATGGCTACCCCCGCGGCGCCATAGCCCCGATCGAGCAGGATCTGGGTGAACAAGCCGCCAAAGGAGTGTCCGACCAGGATGGGAGGATCGGCCAAACCGTCCAACAAGGACTGGTAGTGATGGACAATATCCTCAACCCCCAGCCCGATCAGGTCAATCGATGGGTTGGCGCGCTCGAGTCTCAAGGTCCCCGGCTTTTCCCGGCCACGGAGGCGCTGAACTCGGTAACCGCGCTCCTCGAAATAACCCATGATGGGCTCCCAGCAAGCGGATGTCACCCATGCCCCATGAATGAAGAAGATGTCCTTGGTCATGCTCGACCTCGATGTCCCTGGGCCGACCTGCGACCTTGATTATCGTCACGAATCCGTGCCTGTCCAGTAGGGAGGCGGCCACGAGCACGCTGGGCGGTTTGCTTCATCTGAAGCCTGGGATGGTACGCCAATGCCAGGCCGCCGAGCCTCACCCGCTCCCAGGGATGCGCTTCAGGAGGTCTGTGGGAGCTGGAGGTGGCGGGCCTCGAGCCTGGCCGTGATCAGTGACAGCACGGCGGAGGCGGCGATCCCGATGACCAGCAGCGCGCCCGCCAGGCCCAGCGAGCGTGTGACCTCCGACGGCTGGAGGGGCAGTAACCAGAAGAGCACGCCGGCAAAAAGCGCACCCTGGAGCACGCCCAGCAGCGCGCCGGCCAGGGCCGCCTCCCTCAACCGCTGGCGCAGACTGGGACTCCGGGAGTCCCGCATGCAGATCAGACCCACTCGCAGCGCCAGGAGCCAGGCCATGGGCGTCACGCATACGACCCCGGGATACCCCGCCAGAGTCACGATCACCACGGCGGCAAACCAGGGGGCGAATTGGCGCAGGGGGATGACGAGCACCGCCCGGCGGTCGAGCCCCGGACGAGCTGCCTGCTCACCGGCAGTCGTTTGGCTCATGCTTGGGGATACAACCGGCGCGTGTCAGCTTCCTCCCAGAAACTCCACATCAACACTCATGCCCGGCTTCAACCCCTCCGGGATGGACGTCAAATCCAGAGTTGTCTGATAGACGACGTCGCCGCCCAGCGTGTCCGCCAGAGGCGAGATCGCAATGACGGTGCCATCAGCCGTGGTGTTCAGCGCCTTGATGCTGACGCGGGCGGACTGGCCGACACGGATGGCCGGCAGATCGCGCTCGCTCAAGTCGGTCGTCTGCACGCGCAGGTGATCCAGATCGGCCATCACCAGGACGCCCTGGCCGGCGGCCACCCACTCGCCTGGGTGCACCAGGACCTTTCCCAACGTGCCGGTGAAGGCGGCTTTGAGTTCGAGCCCGCCCAGCTGGGCCCGTGCGGCGGCAGCCTGGTCTTGGGCGGTAGTCAATCGGCCGGTGAGCAGAGCCACCTGGTCGGGGTCCGGCCCGTTCTGCAGATCAGCCACTCGTTGTTGGGCTGCATCGACTTTGGCCTGGGCCAGGTCCACGGCCGCGTCCAGTTGGGATTGCTGGAGATCCGTCGGCTGGCCCTTGTACCAATTCACAGTCCGCAAAGCCGAGTTGTACGCGCTTTGGGCGTTCTCGTAGTCCGCCAGTGCCGACGCCCGCTTTGGGTCATCACTGTCGCGATCGGCGTTGTGGTCATAGGTTCGCTTGGCACGGTCGAGGGCTTGCTTGGCCAGGATCAGCCGGGCCTCGGCGGCCTCAATGGTCAGCGCGCTGGCTCGATAACCGGGCTGATTGACGGTCCGATTGTAGTCGGCCTTGCGCAGCTCGTCCTGGGCAGACGCCAGATCAGATTGAGCCTGGGCGAGCGCCATTCTCCAGCTTGAATCCGCCATCAGGTCGTCCAGCGCCAGCTGGGCGGTAAGCACATCGAGATCGGCGGCCGAGACTGCCGCTTTCAGCGCCTCTCCCCCCGCCATGCGGGCAAGTACCTGGCCGGCGGCAACCTTGTCGCCGACCGCGACGGTGATCGTGTCGATCCTGCCCGACACGGTGAAGGCCAGCTGGGCCTCTTGGGCGGCCACCACGCTCCCCGAAGCCGTCACCCCGCCGCCTGAAACGGCGGTGGACGGCGCCGGGGTGGAGCCCCCGCCCTTGAGGACCACGGTGGGGAGTGAGCTATCCGTACCCGCCCCGCCGCCGCAGGCGGCGGTCAACAGCAAGAGGCCAAACACCCAGGCGATGCGGGTTTTCATCTGCGACTCCTACTTCTTGATCTCGCCAACCGCCGTGTCCACCACGCGGCCATCCTGCAGTGTGATCACGCGACGAGCGAATTTGATCACCCTCGGGTCATGCGTGGCAAACACGAAGGTCACGCCCGTTTCCTGATTGAGACGGGTCATTATCTCCATCACCTGCTCACCATTGGCGGTGTCCAGATTGGCGGTTGGTTCATCCGCCAACACCATCGTCGGCTGGCTCGCCAACGCTCGGGCGACGGCGACACGTTGCTGCTCGCCACCGCTCAGCTGGTCCGGACGATGATCGGCGCGGTCCGCCAGACCGACCGAGTGCAGCAGCTGCATGACCCGCTCCTTGCGGTCGAACGGGACGTGGCCGTTGAGCAGCAGCGGCATTTCGACATTCTCGTAGGCGCTCAGGGTCGGGATTAAGGCAAAGAACTGGAACACAAAGCCAATTGTCCCGCGCCGCATATCGGCCCGCTGATTGCGGTTGAGATGGCTGACATCTTCCCCGTTGATGAGCACCCGGCCCGTGGTCGGGAGATCCAGGCAGCCGATGATCTGGAGCAAGGTGGTCTTTCCAGAGCCGGACGGCCCGACCAACGCGGTGAACTCGCCGCTCTCGATACTCAAGTCCACCCCGCGGAGTGCCTGGGTTTCCACCTCTCCCACTTTGTATGACCGGGTCACGTTTTCGATCTTGACGACGTCCATGGAACTCTCCTAGCTTTCACAGGCCTCGGATGAGGCTTCGTATCATCGAATTCCAGATGCCCTATTGCGCATCTCGCAGCGCATCGACCGGCTCCAGCCTCGCGGCAATAACAGCCGGGTAGAGCCCGGCCAGCAAACTGACGACAAAGGCGGCGGCGATCAGGATCAGCGCGTTGGCGACGGTCAGGTAGCCGTAGATCCGTTCGCCAAACAACATGCCGGTGATACCCATGTTGCCGATATAGAAGCCGTACTTGGTGGCGTAGAAGACCAGGCCGCCGCCAACCACCAGCCCAATCACGGTCCCGCCGAGCGCCAACAGGCTCGACTCGGCAAAGAACATGCCCATGATTTGCCGGCTCTTCATCCCCAGCGCCGACAGGATACCGATCTCGCGTGTGCGTTCGAAGACCGCCATGATCAACGTGTTGACGATCACCGAGGCGGTCACCCCCAGCACGATCAGGTACAGGACCGACATGTACGCGCCGGCGAATTTCTCTGTCTCCAAGATGAGGGCGTTGGCTTGCTGCCAGGTGACGGTCTTGAATCCCGGCCCCTGCAAAGCCGCAGCCACGGCGTTGGATTGGTCCCGGTTGTCAAGGCTGACAAAGATCAGACTGGCATGGTTCTGCGTGCCTGTCATGGCCTGGGCCTTGTCGATGGGAAGGAAGATCGATCGCTCATCGAACCCCGGAGTGCGAGTTGAAAAGACACCCCGCACGGTGAAGGTCTGCTGGTTGACGGTACCGTCCGACGTATTGACCAGCAATTGGACCGGATCCCCGGTCTTGAGGCCAAGCTTGTCGGCCAGGGCTCCCCCGACCAGCAGGCCCTCCCGATCATCCGCCGTGAGCCATGCGCCATTCAGCATGCCCGATCGGAACGGCTCATTGGCCGCGGCGGAGGGCACGATGCCCACCACCCGGACACCCGCAGTCTGGTCCCCGATCGACACGATTCCGCTGGCAATCAGTCGCGGTGTGGCCTCCACCACCGGGGCCAACTCGGCCACTTGAGACGCCACCTGGTCGGGGTTTTCGATCAGATCCGCCCATTTGAGACTGGTTTTGCTTTCTTGATAGGTCGCCGCCTGAACCTGCAGGTCACCACTTTCGAGACGGATGGATGTGTCCATGGCGCCCCGAATCTCACCCTCCAGAACGGCCGCCATTAGCAAGAGCAAGGCGACCCCCATACCGAGTGCCATGGCCGAGAAAAACGACCGCCGGCGGTTCCGGCCAAGATCACGAAAGGCCAGCTTGAAGATTTCGTTCATGACGGACCTCACACAAAGTGCAGCGCTTCGGATGGTTCGCGCTGCGACGCTTCACGCGCCGGGATTAGAGCTGCCAGGGCCGAAATAATCAGCACGGTGATGGCCCGCACCGGAAGCTGTTCGAGGCCAAGCGTCGGATACACGCGCCCGCTGATCAGGGCCGTGTAGGACGTCATACTGCTGAAGGCGCTGTAATCGAACCCTACGCGGCTCAGAATAGCCATGATGCCCAGGCCCAGCGCGATCCCGACCACGGCGCCAGCCAGGCCCATCATGGTGCCCTCCAGCAGAAACAAGACCGAGATCTGCCTCGGCTTCATCCCAAGCGCCCCCAGCAGCCCAATCTCACGAGTGCGCTCGTATACCGCCATCAGCATCAGATTCAGGATCCCAATCCCGGCGATCCCCAATATGACGATGCTGAAAACGGTCATCACGGCGCCCTTGGTGCCGATGGTCGCCTCCAGCTCGGGGAAGCTCGTTTGCCACGACGTGACCTCGACCCCCGACAGGCTAGCCTGCAGCGGGTTCAGGACGGCCAGCTCATGACCGATGTCTTTGAGCGTCAGGGCGACCTCGGTTGCCTGCCCAGGCAGCCCGTACAGCGTTTCGGCCTCATTCAGGGACAGGTAGACGCTCTGCTTCTCGATATCGGACATCCCGATATCGTAAATGCCGGCCACGGTCATGGTTCGCTGGCGCATCTGCTCGTGGGTGGCCCTGCCTGCCAGAGTGAACCGGTCGCCGACCTGCAGGCCCATCGAATCCGCCAGACCCTGGCCGATCAGGGCCATGTCTTGATCATCCGGAGATAGGTTTCGGCCGGCGGTCACGTTTTGCATCACCAGATTGACCGTGGCCTCCTGATCGGGCTCGACCCCGATGATCTGGACCGCAAATGCCCCTTCGCGGCTGGTTGCCAATCCGCCGGTGACGAACCGGCGCGAAGCAGATACCACCTGAGGCATCGAGCGGGCGGCGTTCAACGCGGCGGTTTCGTTCGGCAGGGGCAGCAGCGGATTGGTGCCTGATGCGGCTTGGTAGCCGGCCGCATGGATCTGGATGTTGCCGCCCAGGACCCGGATGGCGTTGCCGTAGATGGCCTGTTGAAATCCAGCCACCAGGCCGTCATACATCATCATCATGATCAGCCCGACCGACATGGCCGCCACGACGATCAGTGTCCGCCGCCCGTGGCGCCAAATGTTTCGCCAAGCCAGTCGAAGGTACAGCCCCATGGCCGTCATGGGTCGTGGACGGGCGGCTGCATGCAGTTTCGGGGAGGTCAAGAGTTGTGCGTTTCCCATAGTTATTGGTCCTTTGGCTGAATACAAGCCGAGAAAAGGGATTACGTGGGGGGTGCGCCGGCCAGTTCCTGAGCCGGTTCGAACCAGACTTGCAGGATCGCCGGCTCGAGGAGGTTCAACGATCCAGGCACGGCCCCGAGCACGCGTTCGACGGCCTGGTTGTAGGCTCCGCCGGCGCGCTCCATGGCGGCAAAGGCCGCAGGGTCAATCGCCGGCGCCAGCAGAGCCGCGGCGAAGAGATCGTTCATGTCAAACAGGAGCGACAGGATGACTCTGCCGGCCAGGTCGGGATACGGGGCATCGAACGCCCCCTCTTCCACGCCCTGCTGCACCAGCCGGCCAAGGATGGGTCCAAATCGCACGGGCACGGCTTGGCGATACTTCTCACGCACAACCGTGTTTTCGTCGGCGTACCAGAGTTGCAGCAAAGCCAGGAGATAGTCCTTGCGATCCGTCTTCCAGTGGGCAATGGTGTGGAAGAACCGCACCAACTTCTCAGGGGCGCCCAGGTCGGGATCGTCGACTACGGCGCTCATGATGGGCATCGCCTCCGATACCAGGTGCTCGATCAGGGCTTCCAACAAGTCGGCCTTGGATTCGAAGTAGTGGTAGAAGGCACCCTTGGATAACCCGAGCTCGTCCAGGATGTCCTGAATTGACATCTGCGAAAAACCTTTGGAGACAAACACCAGGCGGCCCGCCACCTCCAGGATTTGAGCCCGCCTGGCCTTTGTGACCTCTTCATTCACGATCCTGGCCATTGGCCATCCTATTCATAGACCGACCGTCGGTCGGTCAATCCACAGCAGTATATGCGGCTGACGATGGGATGTCAAGACCACATGCGGGGATAAAGGCGGCCAAGCCGGGCCGCGGGCCTTGAATTGGCCCCAAAGGCCGGAAGACAAGCCGGGCGATCAACCCTTCGGCACCTGTCAGCATCCAGAGGGCGCCAAGCTTGGCCGGCCCTGGCAACAGAATACTGGCGTGTCTTTGGTTGAGGACCCAGGCGATGAAGGGGGCGGTCGCGGGTAGGAACGGGACATTCCTTAGGTAGCGGGCGGATAATAGATGGCCGAATACAGGCTCGCGCTGAGGGCCAAGAACGTCAACGCACCCGTCGGTCAGTGGATCGGCACGATTGAAAGGGCCACCTGTAGACTATCCGCCCTCACACGCCACCGATCGCCCCGGTCAGGGGGCTGTCAAACCAGCACGGCCAGGTTGAGGCTGATGAAGAACAGGATGTACACCAGAAAGAAGATCGAGAAGGCTGCATGGAAGCGCTCATTTCGAGTCCGGAAGGCCACCAGCATCAGCACGAACAACAGGCCAATTGTGATGGGGTATTGGATACCCTGGGACAGAAAATGATCCAAGCCCTTCAACAAAGTGTCGACGGCATCAAGCGGTGGGAGCATTGCGGCCAGCGCGAAGAACCAGCGTTGATTGGCGAAGTAATGCAGTTTGAGATCGGCGCCTTCTTCGAACGGTTCGGGGATCAACAAAACTGAAAGAAGGAAGGCCAGGATCGGGCTGAGCAGGACGAAGACGAACAGGAAGAAGGTCCAATGGGCCTGATCGTGCCAGCGATAAAGGATCCACCAGTTCAACAGCAGCCACAGGAAGACATTGGCCACCCACACGAAGTGCACCCAATACAGATGGATGCGTTGGCGCTCATCGAGCATACGGCCGACGCCGGTGAGGGTCCGTGTGATGCCCAGGGCCAAAACGATCGATGTGAGCAAACTGATGTATTCGAATGGGTTCATGGGCGGTCCTCTTCCTTGCGGTCGATGAGGTGAGGTTGACAGCTGCCGTCGGGTTGGAGGACGACCCCCGTCAGCCGAATTCGATCAAGCCCAACCTGGGATCCTCATCGTCGGCCAGCTGAATGATTCGGGTGACAGCCTGAACATACTGCGGCCCTGTGATTCCCGAAGGCGCCGTGTGGACCTGATCGAAGCGGTCGAGTTGGCGACGGAGCTCCCCGCAAAACAGCCGCTTTCCCCATTCGGCCGGGTCTAGAAGGTCCAGCCAACGGATCCTGCTTGACCCCGCCGCGTGGCCTCGCCGTGCGTCCAAGGCGGCATCCGAGACGCGGTAGGCATCCTTGCCTCGCCACCATGCCATAAGGCGGAAACTCAGCTCCTGCTCTCGGTCATCCCCCCGGCGTACTCGGCCAGCAACTTCAAACATCTCCTTTGAGAGCCCAGCGTGTGGCTTGAAATGAGCGTCGGATGGCGCGCCTGC
This sequence comes from uncultured Chloroflexia bacterium, assembly GCA_963797485.1. GTDB lineage: Bacteria > Chloroflexota > Anaerolineae > Anaerolineales > E44-bin32 > CAWAND01. The sequence goes on along the minus strand of CAWCPF010000003.1, from coordinate 1,418,194 downwards.
GCGCCGCACTTCGGATAGGCAATCACAATGCCCGGGCCGGGGATCATCCGGCCTCCTGCAGTAGGTCGTCATTGGACGCCTTGACTTGCGCTGAGTATAATAGCCGCAATCTTGGACCGTGCCCATCACGGCTGTGCTTCCGCCGACCTCGGACGAACGCCGCGAGGATGCTCAAAGCGGACCGTACAGGGGTAAAACACGGAGCCCGGAGTGCTTCAACCCGACCAGGGGGCCCGCATGTGCAGCGGGCTCTCGCATTTCAATGTCCCGCCCGCCCGTGGCCGGGCATTGGACATGGCGACCACCCATACCAGGAGGCTCCGATGGGAAAGAGCAGCGGCCATAAGAACATCACCCGCATCGACCAGCCCGGCAAGGAGCTTCATGGCTGGTATGCGCGGGTCGGCTGGAAAGGCGAGACGTTCTCCAAGTGGTTTCCAGACGACGGCCACAGACAGGCCGCGCTGAAGGAGGCCATCGAGTGGCGCAATGACATCGAAGCCACGATTGGAAAACCGCGCACCGAGCGCTGGATCCGCAGCCCGCAGCGCAACCTCCCCGGGGTCAGCCGGCGGGTCAAGGACGGCACCGAGGTCTTCGAAGTCACCTGGATGCCTTCCCCAGGCAAAGTTCGCAAAACATCGTACTCGATTGCGGCTCATGGAGAACGCGAGGCGCTGAGGCTGGCCGTCGAACATCGGCGCGAGATGGAGCGCCGCTACTACGGCGGGGAGCTGCGCTGAGGCCTCCAGTTGCCTCATCTTGAACGCCGCTCCTCGGGCCAAGGCAACGACTGGTGACCGCCACAAAGGGCGGGCGCGGCGATGGGCTGAGTTGGCGGGTTCCCAGAGGGCACGGCGGCCACGGGGAACCTTCGGCCTGGACGCTGCCATCGTCCGCATCTCCATCAAGGTGCGCTGAGTTCGAAGGTCCCCTAGATCCCATCGATCTCCACCTGTCGTACTCCATCTGGCTGCGGTCATCCACCCGATCAAGAATGCCAGCGTTGCCCGCATCTGCCATGCCGAGTATTTGGCCCATCCAGTCCTGAACCTGAGCCGTCTCCGGTGGGGGGCGTCATCGCTCACGGCTCCGACGTTGCCGACCAATCCCTCCCAGGTAAAGCCGGTTTGATCATGGGTCATCTGGATCTGTCCTACGTTCGAGCCCGTCAGGTGGAGCAAGGATGGGGTCCCGCTGGACAAGGCAGTTCAGGCAACCGGGTCGACTTGAAATAATCCGGCCAGAATCTCCACCGCTGATCCATCCGGGGCGGCGGGGACCGGCAAGGCTGGGGTTGGACCACGCAGGCAGCAACAACACAACCGGCCAGTAGCCTAGCGGCGAACCTGAGTACGGCTGCGGATGGTTATCTGCCGCTCGGGGGAGTTGTTAGAAACGGGAACATGGACGCGGCTTGGACAATCGTCTGTTATGCCAAGCCGCGCAGCAATCTCGCCGCCAGAAATCGACGCCGGGGTCGTTCATTGCTATAGTTAGGCGGCGCCACAAGGCACAGGAGTCGATCCCACCCTATGCGACCTCTTTCCCACACTATCAAATTCTTGCTCGCAGTAGCGCTGATCTTCTCGCTGGTCGTCGTGGGAACTGCCGACTTCGCCACAGGGTCGGAGCTGGCCTTCTCCGTCTTCTACTTCTTTCCAGTTGGTCTCGCAGCATGGTACCTCGGCCGAGAGATGGGCGTGGCCACTTCTGTTCTGAGCGCCTTCAGTTGGTATCTGGCAGACAGCCTCGCAAGAACTGAGCCCTACTCGCACGCCTCCATTGCAGCTTGGAACGCCGGTGTGCGTTTGATCACCTTTCTCACATTGACTTTCTTCCTAACGATCCTTCGCCAAATCGTCCAACGTGAAACACTTAGCGCCCGAGTTGATCACCTCACGGGCGCGGCAAACGCCAGGGGCTTCTACGAGTCTGCACAGAACGCGCTCTCCCGGCTCAAGCGTTACGACAGGCCCTTCACGGTCCTTTACCTCGACTTGGATAACTTGAAGGAACTTAACGACGCCAGAGGCCACTCGGATGGCGATGATGCCCTTAAGGCGACTGTTACCACCTTGAAGCGCCTTCTCAGACCCACCGACACCGTCGCTCGGTTGGGCGGGGACGAGTTCGCAGTGTTGCTTGAGGAGGCCGATGCCGGTGCCGCCGAGGCCGTGTCAACCAGGATTCGGACGGCCCTGAACAAGCGCGTTGGCGGAGAATACCCAGTCACTTTCAGCATCGGCGCCTTGACATGCTCGTCTCCGCCACCCTCTGTAAACGTGCTCGTCGCAAGAGCAGACGACCTTATGTACGAGGTCAAACGCAGCGGAAAGGACGGCGTCAGGTTCGCAACATATGGCGGCGCCGAATAACAACGCGCTGGAGCCCTGGATGAACACCAGGGCAGGCGGCTCCCGGCCAGCACGGCTGGATAATCTCAACGAGTTTTGACCGGTCGGCCGATCTCGACTGTCAGGGAGAGAAAAGTCGATTAGTGAAGAATGTCACAAAGGGAGGGCTAACATCGGAACCGCCTGGCTCCCGGCCATTCCAGGGAGGTTACGGCAGGTCGAAGCAGTTGCCGCTGTTGGCGATGACCGTGTGATTGGGATTGGCGGCCAGGATGCACATCTGGGTTGCACCGCCCGGCCGGTCGACCACCCGATAGCCCGTGAAGGGCCGCGGGCCGCCCCACACAATCCACGGCCCGGTCCCGGGCACGCCAGCCTGCGCCGGAGGCACGGAATTGAAGAAGAAGTGAACGTGCATCCCAGGCAGTGATTCGGTGTACCCAAACGTCTCGTAATCGACCACGTAGCGGCCGCTTTCAATTCGAACAGCATTGATCCGCGCCGCCGGACCCGGCGGATTGGTGGACGTCGGGACGAGCGTCGGCAGCGGCGTCTCGGTTGGGGGCCCCGGCGTGGATGTAGACGTGGGCACAAGGCTCGGCGCCGCTTCGGCGACCGTCGAGGTAGCGCTGCTGGTGGCCAGCGGCGCGGCCTGCCCGCCCAGCCGGGAGTACATGAACAGGCCCAGGCCGGTCAAAGCGACGCAGGCCAAGCCAACCACCACCAACCCGCCACCGGCCAGCCAGGCCGTCCGCCCTCCGCCGCCGGCCGCGGCCCTTCTTGACCCCGCTTTTGCGCGAGCCGGGGGAGGCGAAGACCTGCCCGGTCCCCCCTCTGGAAGACCCGTCCGACCAATCGTCCCGGGTGGGGGCGGCGGCACTACCCCAAGCCCGGTCGAGTTCGTCTTTCAGACGGACGGCTCGCAAGGCTGCCGCCAACTCGGCGGCCGATTTGTAGCGCTGGGCACGATCCTTGGCCAGGGCGCGCATGGTCACTTGAACGAGACCGGGCGGCACCGAAGGGTTCAGTTTGGCGAGGTCGGGGACCGGCTCATTGAGATGCTTGAGCATGACGGTCATGGCCGAGTCGCCCTCAAAAGGCGGCCGCCCGCTCAGCATTTCGAACAAAGTCACCCCCAGGGCGTAGATGTCGACGCGAGCATCCGTCTCTTCCCCACGAACCTGTTCGGGAGAAATATAGGCTGCCGTGCCGACGACGGCCCCGGTGGCTGTATGTTGTTTGCCCCCGACAATCTTGGCAATCCCAAAGTCCATCAGGATGGGCTGACCCTCGGGCGTGATCATGACATTGGCCGGTTTCACATCCCTGTGGATCATGCCGCGCCGATGGGCATACTCGAGCGCATCACAGATGCCGGCGACCAGGTCGCGCGCCTCTTCGGGGGCCATGTGCTTACGTGCCTGGTTTAGCTTGCGGAGCCGGCCTTGAAGGGTCTCGCCTGGAACGAATTCCAACACCATGTAGTAGGTCGGGCCGTCATGGTCGAAATCGTAGACCTGGATGATGTTGGGGTGCTTGAGCTGGGCGACGGCGGCGGCTTCTTCTTCGAAGCGGCTGACAAACTGGGGTTCTTCAGACAGATGGCCGTGGATGAGCTTGATCGCCACCGTGCGCCGCAGATTGGGATCCGTGCCACGGTAGACCGCCGACATCCCGCCCTGCCCCAGCATGGACTCAATCTGGTAGCGGCCGCTCAGCGAGCGGCCGATCCAACCTGGCTGCCCCATCCCTTGCCTCCAACTTACGCCTTGGACATCGCCGTCGGGAACAGCGTCCGCTCCCAACGGACGTCCGCCCACCCAGGCGCCCCATTATATCTTCGGATTGAAGAACGACCAACCCGGAAGGGCTGACAACGCGTGCTAGGCCGACGGGCCTGCCTACCCGGGAGGCCGGGAGCGCCCCATGCCTGCATCGCGCGCCCGGGGCAGGGCCGAGGCGATCTCCGCGTTGGTCCGCCCTTGGGCAATCAGTTCAAGCCCTTCGCGTTCTCGATCCGTCAGATCTGGAAAGGGGGACCTGGGAGCTTCATCCGCCTAGCGCGCTAAAAAGGAGGTCAATTGCACGGCCACGTCGGGGCCAAATTGCGCTTCTCCTTGGGCCACCGCCCGGATGGCTCGACGCATCTGGTCCCGGTCAGCCCCCTTGAGCACAGAGCCGCAGGCCCCGGCGCGCCGCTCGCCAGGCTGCCCCATGTTGGTCCCCGGGCTGGTTTCAAACTCGCCCTGGTCGGCGCTCGTCAACGTCATGTACAGCCTGGACAGACCGAGCCAGACAGCCGGCAACAACAATCACGGCCGGGCAATCCGTTTGAGCTTGTCCGTCCAGGCTGATTGCATGGCTCTCAGCTCCTGATGGGCTGGCCGAGTTGCATGGCGCTCAGAAGGGCTTGAACATCATCAGCCAGGTCAACAAGGCCAGGCCGATCCCCCCTATCAAGCTAACCTGCACGGCCGGAAGCCGGGACAGCCGCTCCTCAAGGCGGGCCGGATCCACCTCCCGGTCCGGGTGGTCGGACGGATTCCCATACGAGGACGGCAGGCCAAGCTCGTCGCGGATTACGTTCATCGACGTGGACGCCAGTCCCCCCATCACCAAGAAGATCAAGACCACTAACCCGAGCGCGACCCAAATCCAGCCACGCGCCCACCAGCCGCCCATGAATCCCAGGGCAATGCCGGAGATGATAACGAGCGCAAAACTGCCGTATCCAAGCATCATAGGATACGCCGACAGCTGCAGCAAGGCTTTGACCCGGTCGATGTCACGCTCCTTGCGAAGTTTTAGCATTGCCGCCGCCGACGCGCCGTGGAGCAGGACAAACGTCAGCACGGCCAAGACGTGGAGCAGCACAACCCAGCGATACATGGAAGGCCTCCGGGCCGACTTGTGAATTCCTTCACAATACGGAGCGTGGACCATCCCCAGGGTTAGGCCGAGAGGGGATGGTCCACGCCAAGACGAGACGAGCTTATTGGTCCGCTGGAATGGCGTGCAGGTACATGTAGATCCCCCTCAGCTCAGTGTCCGAGAGATGCGAAAACGCTTTCACGGGCATGAACTCGGCGTTAATCATGTCGCCGCTGGGCTTCATACCGGTCTTGATGGCCCTCAGGAAGTCCGTCTCACTCCAGCCCCCCAATTCGCCAGTCATGGTGAGGTTGGGGGCTGGTGGTGCCCCGGGCTGATTCGAGAGGTCGCCACCTGTAAGGTCCGGCCCATGGCACTCGCGGCACATGCGGGTGAAATACTCGCCGTAGGCGGGATTTGCGCCTATTTCAGGCATCGGGGGGAAAGGGTAGCTGTGATCAATAACGTTGGCGGGAAAGATGCCCGGTCCAAACACGCCAGCCCCCAGCATGACGTGGCCGACTGCAGTTAGCGCGGGTCCAGGTACGACGTGGTCTACAGGGGCCTGGGTTTTCAGATAGGCAATGATCGATCCCACATCCTCACGGCTCAGAAAGTTGAAGGCCGCCGCAGGCATGATGATCAACTCGCGACCATCGGGCGCCACTCCGTGTCGGATAGAACGGACCAGGTCGTCGTCGCTATATGTGACCTGAACCCCGCCCGTCCCCGCCGTGAGATTGGCGGAGTAGATCGTTCCGATCACCGGATCGGCCAGCAGCACTGTCCCTCCCAAATCCTTGCCATGGCACTCGTCGCAGAAGATGCTCACCAACTCCTTGCCCCTGGCCAAGGAGATCGCATCCGTCGGAACATCCACATGGTCGGCAGGCACCGACAGTGTGTGGTTGAGAGCCATTGCCCCCTTCACATACAGCACGACGGCAGCGATCAAGATCAAACCGACAAGAGCTCCGAGAACAATTCCAATCCACTTAAGCACACGCCGCATGAGTCATCCCTCCCAGGTCCGGCACGGGTTCGGGGCCAATTTTAGCTCAACCGAGGCGTCGCGCCATCAGATCCAACACCCAGTTCACGCGGGGAATTTTCCCGCTCTGGGTCCCCGGCGATTCGCCGTCAGGTCGCCAAGCACAAGCACCCCGTCGAAGGGTTTGGCGGGCTGCCATCGGAAGGCGCGCAATCGTTGTCATGGGTTGCAGGGCGGTGTCGGGACGGATTACAAATAACCCAAGTCGGCTGGCTCGCAGTCGGTGGCATGCCACACACCAACCGCCGCAGTCCAAGGGTCGTCGGCCGCTTGAACGCAGAACTCAAACCGCTGATCGAGAGACCCAGGGCTCTGCCGCCGGAGGAGGCGCCGGCAGGTTCGCAAATCGATGTGGGGCGCCACATGACACATCCGCCAGGTGACCTTTATCACTGCCACCGGCAGCCGGGTTGCATATCATGATGGTGCCGACAAATCTCGGCGCTATCTGCCTGGTCAGGGCATCGTCACCGGGGACGCCTCTACGGGGCGAGAATATCCGCTCACAGCTCGGCCACTGAATCCCCTTCACCCTGATTCCTCTCTGACCAGTTAGATTGGGAGATGGCAGCCCACCTGCCATCTCCTTTCTTTTTTCCTCTTGACGCTTGCCCAGCGGGGTTCTTAGCCGGATGACGTGCTCAGGGGGAGATCAAACCAGAATCGGGCGCCTTCGCCTTCGGGGCTCTCGACCCCAATCCGGCCGCCGTGGGCTTCGACAATGGACCGAGCAATCGCCAGCCCCAAGCCTGACCCGCCCATGTCACGGCTGCGGGCGGCGTCCGCCCGGTAGAAACGCTCGAAGACCCTGGGCACGTCTTCCGGAGCCACGCCCGGCCCCGAATCCTGAACCTCGAAGCGCAGGCTGTCCGCGGACGAACTCAACCGAACCTTGATCACCCCGCCGGCGGGCGTGTGCCGGAGGGCGTTCTCGAGCAGGTTGTCCAGGACTTGGGTCAAGCGGTCGGCATCCCCCTGGACTATTGGGAGCGAGGGGTCAGACGTCAGTTCGAGGGCAATCTGGGTTTGAGCGGCGGCCGAGGCATGCTTGGCGACAACCGCTTTGGCCAGAGTCTCCGGCCGGACCGGTCCCAGGGTCAAGGGCAGTTCCCCCGCTTCAGCGCGTGACAAGAGTTGCAGATCTTCAACCATGCGGCTGAGGCGCAGCGCTTCCTCATGGACCAGGCGCAGATTCTCGGCATTTGCCGGCAAGACTCCTTCGCTGAGCGCTTCGGCGTGGCCGAGAATCAGGGTGAGCGGCGTGCGGAGTTCGTGGGCCACATCGGCCGTGAGCTGCCTCCGGAGATCGCGCGCCTGTGCCAGATCGGTGCTCATCCGGTTGAAGGATGCCGCCAACTGCCCCAGCTCGTCTTTCGACCGCACCTCAACCTGGAGCCCCAGCCCCCCGGCGGCCACCGCCTTGGTGGCCTCGGTCAGCTCGCGCACCGGCCTTGTGAGCGCGCGGGCTGAGGAGAATGCCGAGGATAAGCGCGAGCCCTGTGGCCGAGAGCGTGGCGATCACCAGCGCCAGATTGACCTGCCGAAGGAAATCCTGGCCCGCGGTCGGGAGGGCGGCGAACGGGGGCCGGCCCTCGATCAACGTCCCCACTTGCTGGCCGTTGACCTGGATGGGAATCCCGGCCTTCAGGATGGTGTCTGACACCAGCTGGCCGTAGTTGTAGCCTGCCCCAGGGCGAACGATGAACCCGCCGCGGTCGGCGATGGCCATGAAGGCGTCCGTACCGCCGGGCATGGGTACGGCGCCCATCATGGACCCCGGTCCCCGGCCAGGGTTCAGGTGCTCGACGCCACTCCAACTCGAACGCTCGGCATAGTAATCCCCAAACTGGGAGACAAACGACTGCCGATCCTGGCGGAAGACAAAATGACCGAATTCATTGGTCGTCGCCCGTGTCGCCAGAATGACAGTTACGGCCGTCCCGATCAGGCTGACGACGAGAAACGCCAGAACCAGCTTGAAGCCGAGCGATCTCATGCCGAGGGCTCCCTGGAAAACCGGTAACCCACTCCGTAGACCGTTTCGACGTAAACCGGCCGGGACGAGTCCGGCTCGATCTTCGCCCTCAGATTCTTGACGTGGACGTCGATCGTTCTTTCGTAGCCCTCATAGGCCGTCCCCTGCACGCGGTCGAGCAGTTCCAGCCGGCTGAACACGCGCCCGGGCGCCGACATCAGCGCCGCCAGCAGATCGAATTCGGAAGGCGTCAGATCGACCGTGCGGCCGGCAACGTCGACCATGTGCCCGGCGCGGTCAATGGTGATGTCGCCCACGCGGCAGGATCTCGGCCTGGGGTGCGGTCATGCCCGAGCGCCGAAGGACGGCGCGTATTCGTGCCGTGAGCTCACGTGGGCTGAACGGTTTGGTGACGTAGTCATCCGCCCCCAACTCGAGCCCCAGGATCTTGTCGGTCTCTTCGACCCGGGCCGTCAACAGGATGATGGGTGTGGTGTGTTCCTGGCGGTAGTGACGCATGAACGTGTGGCCATCCATCTCAGGCATCATCAGGTCCAGCACGATCAGTTCGGGCTTCTCTTGCCGGGCGACAATCAGCGCTTCGCGTCCATTCCGCGCCATCACCACCCTAAAGCTTTCCTGCTCAAGGTATTCCTTGAGCAGGTTCAGGATGCGCTCTTCGTCGTCAATGACGAGGATGGTCTTGGTCACAGCTTGCCTCGCGTCGAGGCTTGCCCTCTCAGCCGTTCAGGGCCGCCATCTTACTTCGATCTTGACCGCGGCTTGCGCGCCTGCGCAGGCTCAGACTCCGCCCGAGGCAGCGCGTCGGGTTCGGGTTGGCTGCCAGGTCGAGGCCGGTTGGCGATGGCCACGACGAGCAGACCGACCAGGATCACGGGCAACACGATCAAGCCAAAGCTGGTCAAGGCACTCAGCCAGCCCTGACCCATGCTCATCAACCCGAAATGTCCCCCAAACGCGCCGGGGTCCATCGGGCCACGAAAGCTCCCCATCCCCTGGCGGAGTCCGTATTCAAACGGACCGGCGACGGCCGTCAGGCCAAAGTGAATCGCGGCAGTGATGACGAACAAGGCGACGACGACAACGGTTGAAATAGTCAGGGTTCGATTCGACATGGCAACCTCCAGTGGTTTCCACCCCGGCCCGCCTTGAGCCAGGATCAAGTCAAGAATAATCGGTATGTGTGAAAGGATCGTGAAGATTCGATGGGCAAAGGGTCAGGGAGTCACGATGGCATGCCTACGGCTTCGTGGCCTCACCTTCGCCCCGGCCAGCGTTCCGTTCCGGGCCTAGGCGGCCAGTTGCGACCATCCCGGCTGAGCGGCGGCGCGGCAGGCGGGCCAAATCCGAAACCAGGCACGGCCTGCAGCCGTTTCATCAGCCGATCGGCCTGGCTTTGGCTGAGATTCCCGGCGGAGACGGCCTGGTCGAGCAAGGCCTGGCTGGCCCGCAAGAATGTCTGGCGGACTTCATCCACCGTCTTACCATGCTCTGCCGCCAGCCCGGCCATCGAGGTGCCCGTTCGGCGGGCGGCCTGCAGGTCTTCGACACTGATCCCCAGAGCCTGCGCTTGCGCCTGCTGGAGCAAGGGCGTTAACACGGCGATACGGCTGTCCGACTGCCCAGACCGCAATCTGAGACTCGGCATGGTGACCTGACAATCCGGGCCACATCCCGACCGGTAGCTGCCCCACGTCTGAAAAATCCCCACGCCAAGGGCGGCCAGGTACCCGACGGAAAGGAGCACCCCCGCGACCACCAGCACCCTTTTCATGAACATGCCTCCCTGCAAGAGTTGGCCAGCCTTGCGGCTGGCCACGATTTGTGTCCTTCACTCTAAACGGTCAGCATGCAGAAAGCATGAAGATCGTGTGCGGGTGCTGTATGCGTCCGCGTGTGTTAACCGGGCATAGGTTCCAGCGGTGGTGCCGCCGCCCCTACCGTCTCCAGCTGCGCTCTCAAGCAGCCGGCCAACCGGCGCACTCCCTCGGTGATCTGGCCCGGCTTGGCATTCGAGAAATTCATGCGCGCATAGCGCAGCCCTTCTTCAGGATGAGCAAAGAACGAAGTCCCTGGCACAAAGGCCACCCGGTTCTTAAGCGCCTCCGCCATCAGCTTCTCGCTGTCCATCCCTTCAGGGAAATGCAGCCAAAGGAACAGCCCACCGCTCGGCTTTGACCAGGTGACGTCGGATGGGAAATTGGCCTCAAGGGCGGCAAACATCGTATCTCGGCGCTCACGATACACGTCGCGCAAGCGCTGGATATGTTCGTCCAGGAAGCCTCCGGCAGCCACCTCATAAGCCAGAATCTGGGTCAGGGTGCTCGTGTGCAGATCGGCGCCCTGCTTGAGCTGAGCGAGTTTGCCCAGGATTTCGGCCGGCGCGATCACCCAACCCAGGCGGAGCCCCGGCGCCAGGGTCTTGGAGAAGGTGCTCATGTAGATCACATTCCCGGCCCGTCCGTCGGCGCGAGCAAGCTCGGCGTCGAGCGCCACCAGCGGCGTCAGGTGCTCACCTTCGTAACGCAGCTGGCCATAGGGGTCATCTTCAACCACCAGCACGCCGGCTTGCCGACAGAGTTTGACCAGTTCGATTCGGCGGGCCAGCGAAAGTGTCACGCCGGACGGGTTCTGGAAATTCGGCAAGACGTACACGAACTTCGGGCGTCTCTGGAGAAGCGATTTAAGCTCATCGGTCTGGAAGCCGTCGTCATCGACCGGCACGCTGAGATAGTCGGCCTGATACGCGCTGAAGGCCTGCAGAGCTCCGAGGTAAGTTGGCGCGCCGACGACAACCAGGTCGCCGGGATCCAGCATCAGCTTCCCGATCAGGTCGAGCGCCTGTTGGGAGCCGGTGGTGATCAGCACATCCTCGGCCTGCGCCTGGATGCCGTAGCGGGAGACATGCCGCCCTATCATGCCGCGCAGTTCCGGCCAACCCTCGGTCATCCCGTACTGGAGCGCGGCCTGCCCGCGTTCTTCCATCACACGGCACATGGCGTCGCGGAAGCGCTCGGTCGGGAACAGTTCGGGCGCCGGCATCCCACCGGCGAAGGAGATGATCTCGGGCCGTTGGGTCAACTTGAGGAGTTCGCGAATCGCCGAAGACTTCGCACCGTGCATGCGCGTGGCATACCGGCCTTCCAACTCAGTCGTCATGGTTTCACCTCCAATTGGACTTTATCCTGCCCTGTGGCTGATGGGGAGTGTCCTTTGTCCCTATATGCCGTATGAAAATGCCTCTCGCCGCCTGGCCCCCGGGTTGAACAACATCGCCAGCGTTTGTGACATTCTTCACTAACGGCATGCAAACTGCCCACCTAGACTGAGTTCAGGACCGCCTGAACCTGGCCGGGTGGCCGCCGACGAGGCGAGCCCGCGTTGGTGAGCCGGTAACCCGGCCGTCCTGGTCAATTCGGGCAAGGCATGCATGGCCATCGAGCCTGATCTTCGTCCCTGGATGTAGGGGGTCCGAACGGAAAATCCATCTTGGGCTGTTGGACTGCCGTCCCAAGGGGTCATTTGAGAGGCGCATGGCGGACGCGCATTCGAATCCGGGGCTGACGACGCCGGCTGAAGGCAGGCCGGTCGGTTGGAGTTGGACATGTTGGATGTTGTCGTTGTAGGCGGTGGACCTTCCGGGCTGGCGGCGGCCCACACCTGTCACCGGTGGGGGCTGGATACCCACCTGGTCTCTGAGTATCTCGGCGGCCGAACCAATTTCCACCTCAAATTGCCCTTTGTGGAAGCCGATGATTTCGTCGGAGGGAGCAGTCTGGCGGCCAGCCTGCGCGACGGGGTGCGCCTGCTTGGGCTGACTCGGACGGCTGCCCGGATCGACCAGATTGAAGCCACGGATGGCGGCTTGCGCCTGACCGGTCCCGGTCTTGAGCCGCTGGAGGCCCGCGTGGCCATTGTCGCCACCGGCGTGCGCCCTGAGACGTTGAACGTCCCGGGCGAGAAGCGATTCATCATGCGCGGGTTGGCGTATTCCAGTACGTGGTATGCGCCTCTTCTGGCCGGGCGGGTGGCGGCCATCGTCGGCACCGGCCCGCGGGCGATCCAGGCGGCGCGTCATCTTTCGGCGTTTGCCCGTCTGATCTACCTGATCGGGCCCAGCCTGGCCGACCTGGTTCGGCTGGAGGCGCGCCAGCTTGCGCAGGCGCCCAATCTCAATCTGCTCCCCGGTTGGGAACCGCGCGCCGTCGAGGGAGCCGATCGAACTCGAACGCCTGCGCCTCGCTCGCGGGGATGACGAACAGGTCCTGGATGTCGATGCGGTCTTCGTATGCCGGGGAATCAGGCCCAATTCCGACCTGGTGGCCGGCGTCGCAGAACGGGATTTGTCCGGAGCCATCAAGGTCGACTCGGCGCAGCGCACAAGCCATCCGCGGCTGCTGGCCGCGGGAGATGTCACCGATTCGGTCAGCGAACAGGTGTTGATCGCACTCGGAGCTGGGGCCCGAGCCGGCTTGACGGCCTACGAGATCCTGGGCGCCGAGGGCCGGCCGACGGTGATCGGCGGACGCCCCAGCTTGACCTCGGTGAGAAGGGGCCCGCATGGACACGCCAGCAACGGGCACTAGCAAGAACCTCGATTCAGCCGAGACCTTGCTTCGGCAGTGGGCCCTGCGAATTGAGATCAGCCCACCCAGTCGGCTCGACGCCATCCTGGCCGCTGAGGACCTGCCAGATGCGGTTCACATCCTGTGCGGCACCGAGTGGGGTAGCCTGACCGAGATCAGATTTGTCGAGCGCGGCCTGGATCAGGGCCGTTGTGAGTTGGTGTACGACTTCCGGCACGGCGCAGCGCAAGTGCGCCTGAGGGTGCCCCTGCCCGACTCGGGCGGCTGCATCCCCAGCGTCCGCCACGTATGCCCTCTTGCGGCGAGGTACGAATCCCAACTCGCTCGCCATCCCCTGATCCGCTTTTGTGACTGAGCCCCCTTCACCCGGTCGGCCCTCCCATCGCGGCTGATTTCAGCCTGAAATCAGTTGGTCCCCTATGTGAGTTTCGTCATCTCAAGGCGAGACGTTTGGGACTGCCTGCTGCCTGGCCTGAACAGTAGGCTTGGCTGTAGAACCTCGTCCGGCCGGGGCGATCGATCTGATTCAGGCTCGCCGTTTGACCATCGCCGTTGACTCGGTGCAGACACACGGGCCGTCAGAGCGCTCGATGGGCAGGACACCTGGCCGTGCGCGTGGCATTTGAGAATCAAAGGAAGGGTGACGTCAATGGCCAAAGGCTATGTGGTCGTTCATCCGGACCGATGCAAGGGCTGCGGGCTGTGCCTCAGTGCATGTCCGCAGGGCGTGCTCAAGCTCGATGAAGACGACCTCAACACCAAGGGCTACCACCCAATCGCTTACCTTGACCCCGAGCACCGCTGCACCGGCTGCGGGCTGTGCGCGGTGATTTGTCCGGACGTGGTCTTTGACGTCTTCCGATACTCGAGCGCCGGCCGCGCCCACCCGGCCGTGGCCGGGGCGGTCTGAGCCAAGCCGCCTCGCCGTCAGGAGGTCGTGCCGATGGAATTGATCAAAGGCAATGTGGCCATCGCAGAGGCGGCCATCCGGGCCGGGTGCGAGGCCTATTTTGGATATCCGATCACACCCCAAACCGAGCTGCTTGAGCACATGGCGGCGCGCATGCCCGAGTTGGGCCGGGTCTTCCTCCAGGCCGAAAGCGAAGTGGCCGTCATCAACATGGTCTATGGGGCCGCCTGCACCGGGGCCCGTGTCATGACATCCTCCTCTTCGCCGGGCGTGAGCTTGATGTTGGAAGGCGTCTCCTACATCGCCGGCTCCGAGCTGCCGTTTGTGATGGTGGATGTCATGCGCGGCGGACCGGGACTGGGCAACATCGCGCCCTCCCAGGGGGACTACTTCCAGATATTGAAGGGCGGCGGCCACGGGGACTATCGCCTGATTGTTTTGGCCCCGGCCACCATCCAAGAGGCCGTAGATCTGACCGTGCTGGCCTTCGATCTGGCCGACAAATACCGCTGGCCGGTGGTGGTGCTGGCCGACGGCAGCCTGGGCCAAATGATGGAGCCGGCCGAGCTGCCACCCATGCAGGACCGGCTGAAGAACAACGGTCATCGACCCGACTGGGCCCTCACCGGCCGCGGCGCCCGAGATCATCACAATGTGGTCTCGTCCATCTACCTCGAGCCGCTGGCCGAGGAAGCTTTCAACCAGCGGCTGCAGGCCAAATTCCGCGAAATTGAAGCCGCCGAGGTTCGCTTTGTCGAGGTGGGGTGTGAGGACGCCGACTGGGTAGTCGTCGGGTTCGGGACCGCCGGCCGTGTGGCCCAAAGCGCAATCCATGCGGCGCGCGGAGCAGGTCTAAAGGTCGGCCTGCATCGTCCAATCAGTCTGTTCCCATTCCCATCCCTGCGCCTGGCCGAGCTTGCCGAGCGTGTGAAAGGATTTCTGGTCGTCGAAATGAATGCCGGCCAAATGGTCGAGGACGTCCGTTTGGCGGTGAACGGCCGGGTGCCGGTCAAGTTCTATGGACGCATGGGGGGGGTTGTGCCCCTTCCCGAAGAGGTCCTGGAGCAGATCAAGGCCCTGGCCGATCCGGGGATCAAAGGCTGAGGCGCGGATGAGCCCAAAGACGGCGGGCCGGGCGGCCAAGCCCAAACCCTTCAAGGCCGGAGAACCCAGGCTCTCGCATCGGCCACCGCAGCGGATGGCGGTCGTGGTTTCGCTCGGCGACCCCAATCATCTCGATCCGTCGCTGATATCAAGCCTGTACGGTGCCGTCTATCAACACAAGTTTAATTTGAAGAAGGCCGGGCTTCCGGATTTCAAGGTCTCGCCCCTGATCGCCCGGTGGCCCGACGCCGATCGCGTGGTGAAATCCAAATGGAGCGGGCTTTGGGCGGTGCCCGTCCCGGCCGGCACGCGCAAACTTCGCTGCAAAGCCCTGGATCACGAGATCAAGCTGGAGACCTGGGAATACGGAGCCACCGTGGCCGAGATCCTTCACCTCGGTCCGTATTCGGAGGAAGGCCCGGCTATCAAGAAGCTGTTTGATTTCGTTCAGACCCAAGGCTATGAAATCGCCGGTGCTCATGAAGAGGAATACCTGACGCGGCCCGACGCCAAGGTCACGAAGACCGTCATTCGGTACCCCGTTACAAGGCGCGTCCGAGCGGGAAAAGGGAGAGCAGCCCATGGTTGAGCAGGTTCTCGAGCAGCGTGTGTCCACGCGTCCGGACAGCCTGAGCCCGGTATTCACGCACTACTGCCCGGGCTGCACCCACGGTGTCGCCCATCGCCTGGTCGCCGAAGTGATCGATGAGCTCGGCATCGCCGACGTGACCATTGGCGTGGCGCCGGTCGGCTGCGCCGTGTTTGCCTACAATTACTTTGAGATTGACTTCGCCGAAGCCGCCCACGGCCGCGCGCCGGCGATGGCCACCGGCATCAAACGCCTGCTGCCCGACCGCGTGGTCTTCACCTATCAGGGAGACGGCGACCTGGCCGCCATCGGCACGGCCGAAATTGTGCACGCCGCCGCTCGCGGCGAAAACATCACGACTGTCTTTATCAACAATGCCATCTATGGCATGACCGGCGGGCAGATGGCTCCAACCACGCTGCCCGGGCAGAAGACTACCTCCTCCCCGCTGGGAAGGGACATTGAAACGGCCGGCATGCCGCTGAAAGTGTGCGAGATGCTGTCGGGACTCGACGGCGCGGCTTATATCGTCCGGCGCAGCCTGCACAACGTCAGAGAAATTCTCAAGGCCAAGCAGGCCATCAAGCTGGCGTTCCAGGCGCAGCTCGACGGGCGCGGCTTCTCGATGGTCGAGCTGTTGTCTACATGCCCGACCAACTGGCACATGGGTGCGGCCGAGTCCATGGAGTGGGTCGAAGAGCATATGATCCCATACTTCCCCCTTGGAGACTACAAAGTGGCCGAAGGCCTCAAAGTCCGCTGAGCACCGGTGCACGCTGTGCACGGCGCCAGACGGGCCGGAGTTCAGGAGCAGTTGAGATGCAAGCTGAGGTGATCTTCTCAGGATTTGGGGGCCAGGGCGCCCTGTTCGCCGGGCAGCTGCTGGCCTACTCGGCCATGGAACAAGGAAAACATGTCACCTGGCTGCCGTCCTACGGGCCGGAGATGCGCGGCGGGACAGCTCACTGCATCGTCATCGTGTCAGATGATCCCATCGGCTCACCGGTCATTCGAAACCCTCAAGCGGCAATCGTGATGAACAATCCCTCGATGGACAAGTACGAGCCGCTGGTCAAGCCGGGCGGCTTGCTGGTCATCAACCGGTCGCTCATCGAACGCGACCCGGTTCGCGACGATATCACCAACCTGCTTATCCCCGGCAATGACCTGGCGGAGTCCAGCGGCGACCTGCGCATGGCCAATGTGGTCTTGTTGGGCGCGCTGCTCGAAGCGCTGCCCTTGGTCAGTCTTGAGGCGGTGTCTCAGGCGCTGGAAAACCACCTTCCCAGCCGCCATCGCGATCTCTTGGAGTCCAATTCCCAGGCGCTGATGCGCGGCGCCGAGGCGGCCCGTGCACAGCCTTCTCCGGCGCACCCGGCATGAAGTCGAGGTGAATGATGGCTATTTCAGTGTGGACCCAGCTTGATCGGACGTGGTGCCAGCGCGCCCAGGAAGAAGTCTTCCTGTCTGAGCAGCGCGTCTTTCCTGAAGGCCTGCTTCGCCAGGCCCACGAGTACCGTGTGGATGCTCGTCGCTGCAGTCACGCCCTGCAGTGCAATCTCACTGGTTTGGCCTGCCGCTGGGCCTTCACCAATCCTGAAGTGGAACCCCTGCCCGCAAACTGACTGCGGCCTCGCCGTGCCCATTTGCACCACCGGGCTCAGCCAATCATCGACCTTAAGACGCAAACGAAGAGCCCGACCGGTCCGTTGTCCCGGTCGGGCTCAAAGCTGTTACCGGTGATCTTCAGCTAAGCCGGGTCAGGCTCCATTGGCTGAAGGGGGTTCCGGCGCGGCGGATTCCGCCAGTCGTTCATAAGCCTCCCAAGTGGACTTGACATCGGCTTTGGCTTCCACCAGCAGCGCCGCGGCCGCCTCCGGGTGGGACTGGCGTAGCGAGCTGTAGCGCGTCTCGTTGTAGATGTAATCTTCCAGCGGCAGGCTGGGGGGCTTGGAGTCAATCTGCAGCGCAGGCAGCCCTTGTGCGGCGCGCGTCAGGATGGTAGCGTACCAACGGCCAATAGCCTGAGGCGACCGCCGCCCGCTGCTGACCAAGCCCATTCGCCAGGTCAAAACCTTGTTCGATGCAATGGCTGTAGGCCACGATCAGCGACGGCCCCGGATAGGCTTCGGCTTCCACAAACGCCTTGATGGTTTGACCATCATCAGCGCCAAAGGCCACGCGGGCCACATAGACGTCCTTGTAGGACATGGCGATCAACCCCAGGTCTTTCTTGGGCCTGGTCTTGCCTCCCGCGGCGTACTTGGCCACCGCGCCTCTCGGCGTGGCCTTGGATTTCTGTCCGCCGGTGTTCGAGTAGACCTCGGTGTCAAGGACCAGGACGTTGACGTCTCTGCCCGAGGCCAGGATGTGATCCAGGCCGCCGTAGCCGATGTCGTAGGCCCAGCCGTCGCCCCCGACGATCCACACACTCTTGGGGACGAACACGTCCGCCAGGTCGATGAGCCTTATTGCAGCCGCAAAGTCGATGAGCTGCAGTTTCGATTTCAGCTCCTTCACACGTGCCCGCTGGATGTCGATGTCGGCGCCCTTGGCATGGGCGCCTCCCAGCAGGCCCTGAACCAGTTCGTCGTCCAATTCGGCCGCCAGGCTTCCTAGCAGCTGGGTGGCCATGTCCAGGCGTTGGTCCAGGGCCACTCGCATCCCAAACCCAAACTCGGCGTTGTCTTCGAATAGCGAGTTAGCCCAGGCCGGACCTCGACCTTCGCGATTCATGCTCCACGGCGTGGTAGGCAGGTTGCCGCCGTAAATCGACGAGCAGCCGGTCGCGTTGGCCACAAAGGCCCGGTCCCCGAAGAGCTGGCTCAGCAGTTTGAGATAGGGCGTTTCTCCGCAGCCGGAGCACGCACCTGAGAATTCAAACAAGGGTTGGAGGAGCTCCGCATACTTGACCTGATTGATCGGGATCAAGTTTCGATCGATTTCAGGCAGCTCAAAGAAGAAGGCCCAGTTTTCGCGTTCGGTTTCGCGCAAGGGCCGCTGCGGAACCATGTTGACCGCCCGCCGGGCGGGATTGGCTTTGTCCTTGACCGGGCAGACGTCGAAGCATAGGGTGCAGCCTGTGCAATCCTCCGGCGCCACCTGGAGCGTGTAGACCTGGTCCTTGAACTCCTTGAACCGCGCCGGGGCCGACTTAAACGTCGCCGGGGCTCCGCTCAGCAAGGCGGGATCATAGATCTTCTCTCGAATGGCGGCATGCGGGCAGACAAACACACACTTCCCGCACTGGATGCACAGTTCCGTCTCCCAGACCGGGATCTCCTCGGCGATGTTGCGCTTCTCCCAGCGGCTGGTGGCCGAGGGATACGTTCCATCCACCGGCAGCGCGCTCACGGGCAGGCTGTTGCCGTCACCGGCGATCATGCGTGCTGTGACGTTGCGCACAAAGGCCGGGGCTTCGGCCGGCACGATGGCGGCGCGCTCGATGGTGCTCGTGGCCAGTTCTGGCACCTCGACCTGGTTCAGGTGCGCCAGGGCCGTATCCACGGCGGCGTAGTTCTGCTCAACGACGGCCTGCCCGCGCTTGCCATAGGACTTGCGAATGGCCTTCTTGATTTCGGCGATAGCCTGTTTCTTGGGCAGTACCCCGCTGAGAGCGAAGAAGCATGTTTGCATGACGGTGTTGATGCGCCGGCCCATGCCGGTTTCCGCAGCCACCGACAAGGCGTCGATCACAAAGAACTTCAAGTCCATGGAGATGATCAACTCCTGCACCCCGTGCGGCAGATGATTCCAGGTCTCGTGGGGATCGTACGGACTGTTCAGCAGAAACGTGGCCCCGGGCCTGGCCAAACGCAGCACGTCGTAGCGCGCCAGGAAGTCGAATTGGTGGCAGGCGATGAAGCCCGCCGACTGGAGCAGATACGGGGCTTTGATCGGCTTTTTGCCGAAGCGCAAATGCGAGGTTGTCAACGTTCCGGATTTCTTGGAGTCGTAGACGAAATACCCCTGGGCATAGCTCGGTGTTTGTTCCCCGATGATCTTGATCGAGTTCTTGTTGGCACTGACCGTGCCATCGGAGCCTAGACCGTAGAACACAGCCCGAACGGTTTCGTCCGTCTCAATCTGCCAGGCGGGGTCGTACGACAGGCTCGTGTTCGATACATCGTCCTGAATCCCGACCGTGAAGTGATTCTTGGGCGCCGGCTCGGTGAGCTGGTCAAGAACCGCCTTGGCCATGGCGGGCGTGAACTCCTTGGACGACAAACCGTAGCGCCCGCCGATGACCTTGGGCATGGTCTTGAGATCGGCCTTTCCGCTGGGGAGCAGATCCGCCAGCGCGGCGACCACGTCCAGATAAAGCGGTTCGCCGGTGCTGCCCGGCTCCTTTGTGCGATCCAGGACCGCCACACCCCTGACGGTCGAAGGAAGCACCTTTACGAAGGCCTCGGAGTCAAACGGCCGGTATAAACGGACCCGGACCACTCCGACCTTCTCCCCCTGGTTCATCAGGTAATCGACCGCCGCTTCGGCCGTTTCCGCGCCTGACCCCATCAGGACCAGCACACGCTCGGCGTCCGCCGCGCCGTGATAGTCAAACAAGTGGTACGACCGCCCGGTCAGCTTGGCGAACAAGTCCATCGTCGTCTGAACCACGCCTGGACAAGCCGCATAGAACGGATTGACGCTTTCACGAGCCTGGAAATAGACATCCGGGTTCTGCGCCGTGCCGCGGATGAAGGGCCGATCCGGACTTAGGGCCCTCGACCGGTGGGCTTGTATCGTCTTCGCCTCTATCAGCTCCAAGAGCACTTCGTCGGGCAGCAGCTCGACCTTGTTGATTTCATGGGAGGTGCGGAACCCGTCAAAGAAATGCAGCATGGGAAGGCGGGAGGCCAGGCTGGCCGCTTGAGCGATAGCGGCGAAATCATGAACTTCCTGGACCGATCCCGAGCACAACAGCGCAAACCCGGTTTGCCGCGCCGCCATCACATCGCTGTGGTCCCCAAAGATCGACAATGCCTGGGCGGCCAATGATCGGGCAGCCACGTGAAACACCGCCGGGGTGAGCTCGCCGGCGATCTTGTACATGTTGGGGATCATCAAAAGCAACCCCTGGGAAGCGGTGAAGGTCGTTGTCAGGGCTCCGACCTGCAGCGCCCCGTGCACCGCCCCGGCTGCCCCGCCCTCGGCCTGCAGCTCGACCACCTCCGGGACGGCTCCCCACACATTGGGGCGCTTTTCAGAGGCCCACAGGTCAGCCCATTCCCCCATCGGGCTGGCCGGCGTGATTGGGTAGATGGCGATGACTTCGTTCAGCTTGTAGGCGATCCGTGCGGCAGCTTCGTTCCCATCAATGGTTGCGAATTCCTTCGACATCAACTTCCTCCCAAACTGTTCCCCGCTGCAGTCCCAAGCCTAAGGCGGCGTGAACTGCTCCACAGGCTACAGATAATTCAGCTCCGTCGCGCACGCTTCGAGTTCGGCCCTGAAATCGGGGTGAGCGATCTCGATTAGGGCGCAGCGCTCGTTGGCGGATGGACTTGCCATATAGGTCGGCCGCGCCGAACTCGCTCACCACGAAATGGACGTCATTTCGAGTGGTCACCACGCCGGCGCCCGGTTTGAGGGTTGGGACAATCCGGCTGAAGCGTTCACCCCGACTGGTCTCAGCCACGGACGGCAGAGCGATGATCGGCCGGCCGCCGCGAGAACGCGCCGCACCGCGCATGAAGTCCAGCTGGCCGCCCACTCCGGAGTACAACCGGGTCCCGATGCTGTCGGCGCAGACCTGGCCGGTCAGGTCGATCTCAATCGCCGAGTTGATCGCCACCATGCGGTCGTTCTGGGCGATGATGAACGGATCGTTGACGTACTCGGTCGGATGCATCTCGACCAGAGGATTGTTGTCCACGAAGTTGTACAGACGCCGGGTCCCCAGCATAAATCCGGCGACGATCTTGCCCGGATGGAGCGTCTTGCGCTCGTTGTTAACGACTCCCTGGTCAACCAGATCGACCACCCCATCGGAGAAGAGCTCGGTGTGGATCCCCAGGTCGCGGTGGCCGCCGAGGTGGTGCAGCACGCCGTCCGGGATGGCCCCGATGCCCATCTGCAGCGTTGATCCGTCCTCAATCAGCCCAGCCACGTGCCCGCCGATCTCACGGCAGGTGTCGTTCATCTCGCCCATCGTGACCTCGGGCAGCTCGTAATCCACCTCAACCACGCAATCGAGCTTGCTGGCATGGATGAACGCATCGCCGAGCGTGCGAGGCATCCTGGGATTGACTTCGGCGATCACGAGTTTCGCAGACTGCGCCGCCGTCTTGCTCACGCCGACCTCGACTCCCAGCGAACAGAAACCGTGTTCGTCCGGCGGCGAAACCTGGATCAGGGCCACGTCCAGCGGCAGCTGACCCTTGGTGAACAGTCCGGGAATCTCGGACAACATGCAGGGCGTGTAATCCGCCCGACCCTCATTGACGGCCGGCCGCACGTTGTCGCTGATGAACAGAGTGTTGACACGGATGTGACCTTGCATGGAGGCATCCGCATACGGCGCCTTACCGATCGACAGCACCTGAATGAGCTCGACATCCGTCAACTGATCCGCTCGGGCGACCAGTGCTCCGAGCAGAACCTGTGGCACTGAACAGTTGCCCGTGACGAACACGCGCTGGCCCGAGGCAATCTGAGCGACGGCAGCATCGGCCTGGGTCACGCTGGTGGTGTAGGCATGGGTCCAGCTCATGCGGCACCGTCCACCAGGGAAAGCTTCTGCGCCCGGTACTCGTCGACCACACGACCCCCATGCAAGACCAGGGCGGAGCGCAGGGCCGGCTCCGTTTCGAGGGCCTTGTCCACGCCATGATCAGCCACCTGCCGGATGTAGCCCCGCGCGGCATTGTGGTAGGCGGTTGTCGCCGTTCTGGCCACGGCCCCGGGCAGGTTGGGGATGCAACAGTGTACGACCCCAAGTTCGACGAAGGTCGGATCTGCATGCGTCGTCGGCCGGGACGTCTCGGCGCACCCGCCTTCATCAATGCTCAAGTCGATGAAGACCGTGCCGGGCCGAAGCTGCTTGATGGCCGATCTTCGGAGAACCGTAGGGGCCTTCTCGCCTGGCTCGCGGACGGCACCCACAATGACGTCGGCAGTCTGACACACTTCTTCGATCGTCTGTGGCGTGGAGAGGAGGGTCTCGGCCCGATTGGGGAGCCAATCATCGAGTTTTTGAAGTTGGGTCAGATTGACATCCATGATGGTGACACGCGCCCCCAATCCCAAAAAGGTCAGGGCCGCATTTCTACCGACCACGCCGGCGCCAATGATCACGATTTGGGCCGGCGGCACGCCCGGAACGCCTCCCAGGAGGACTCCCCGCGTGCCATGATTGTTTTGGAGCAGGCTCGCCGCCAATTGGGCTGCCATCCTGCCGCCGATTTGACTCAAGGGCCGAAGAACCGGAAAGACGCCTGCCGGCTCCTCAATGCGTTCGCAGGCGATGGCCGTCACCCGGCGATCGATCAGCCGGAGCAGTTCGGACGGGTGGGCGGCACCGAGGTGCAGCAGCCCCATGATCATCTGGCCATGGCGCAGCCAATCCAGCTCGCCATAGGTCGGGCGTGCGACCTTGAGGACCAAATCAGCCCGCCCGTAAGCTTCCTCTCCGGAAAAGACAATCGTGGCGCCTGCGGCGCGGTATTCGTCGTCAGTGAAACCTGAGCCGTTTCCAGCCCCGGTCTCCACATAACAGGTGTGCCCCAACTCGGTGAGCAGATGGACGCCGACCGGCGGAACTCCGACGCGGCATTCAGATTCAGCTCGTTCTTTGGGTACCCCGATATCCATAGGCCTCTCCTGCCCCGCCACCCTAGAGAACCGGGGCGAGCTGCGGACGGCCTTCCCAGTGCCGCACGACCATGCGGAAGATGTCCGATTCGGTGATGATCCCGACCAAGGCGCCACCCTCGAGGATCGGCAGGCCGGCAATCTTGTGCTCAAGCATGAGGCCGGCAACATGCGCGATCGAGTCATCTGGCCCCGCAGTGACCACGGGCTTGCTCATGACGCCCTCGACCGTCAGCCGGCTCAACAGATAGTTGAGTTCCCAGATGCTCAAGCTGGTGGCTTCGGAGGGTTCCGCCCCGCGGATGTCCCCAAGGGTGACAATGCCCACCAACCGGCCGCCGTCGGTGATTGGAAGGCGGCGAATCCCGTGTTTGGTCATCAATTGATGAGCTTCCAAGATCGGCAAGTCGACATCAGCGGTGATGGGCTTGGGGCTCATCCAGTCGCGAACCAGAGGCTGGGCCTCCATGTTGGCTCTCCAGTCAAACCACGCCTGCTCCGGCAAAATGCCGATGCAAGCCTACGCCGGGTCGCGCGAGCCCCGACCTGCCCATAAGGATAGGAGCCGGCCCTGAGACCCCACAGTGAAGAGTGTCACCCACACTCAAGACGTTGCTCATCACTCCACTCCCAGGTTCAACAGGTTCATTCTCGACCGTGACGCCCACCCTGACCCGAGATTGTCGGACAAGCTCCGGCAGGCTATACTTGACCCATGGCCCACGTAAGGATTCTGATTGTCGACGACCACGAAGTCGTTCGGATGGGCTTGAGAAGCCTCCTGGAGCACCGCAAGGATCTGGAGGTGGTGGCGGACGCCGGCGATGCCGACGAGGCCGTCAAGCAGGCTGTGGCCTATCAGCCAGATCTGGTGCTCATGGATATCCGGCTCCCCGGCCGCAGCGGGATTGAAGCCTGCGAGCAGATCACCAAGCGCCTCCCCAAGACCAAGGTCATCATGCTGACGTCGTATGCCGAAGATGAGATGCTGTTCTCGGCCATTCGCGCCGGCGTGTCAGGCTATGTCTTGAAACAGATAGGGCGGGATGAGTTGGTCCAGGCCATCGAGGCCGTCGGTCGGGGCGATGCATCGCTCGACCCCGCCCTGACTTAGCGGGTGTTCTCCGAAGTCCGCAAAGCCATGCGAGACCAGGATACGTCGGCCTTCGCTGACCTGACCGAGCAGGAGCTGCGGGTCTTGGGACTGGTGGCCGAGGGAAGGACTAACAAAGAGATCGCCGAAACCCTGTTTCTCGGCCAAGGGACGGTTCGCAACTACGTGAGCAACATCCTGTCCAAGTTGAACGTCTCCAACCGGGCCGAAGCGGCCGCTTTCGCAGTCAAGCACAATCTTCGGGAATACCTTGACAGTGCCTGAACCGGTCCACCTGACACCCGCCAGGCTGCAGCGCAATGTGCTGCTGGCCCTCAACCAGGCCTCCCTGGCCATCTCCAGCAACCTGTCCCTTGAAAAAACGCTCCAACAAATCGTAGACTCCGCACGCGAAGTAGCCGAGGCGCGTTACGCCGCCCTGGGAAATTTCGACAGCCAAGGCCGGCTGGCGACCTTCGTGACCAGCGGGATGAGCACCAAGCAAGGCGCCCGAATTGCCCACCCGCCGGTCGGGCGCGGCCTGCTCAAGGCCATCCTGGATGCTCGCCAGGTCGTACGTATCCCGGAAATCGAGAAAGATCCGCGATCGGTCGGCTTTCCACCCGGCCATCCCAAGATGACCAGCTTTCTGGGCCTGCCCATCGTTGCCGGCCAGCAGGTCTTTGGGAATCTTTACCTGACCGACAAGATCGGGGGCGAGGCTTTTTCTGAAGCGGATGAGGATGTGATCAAGATCCTGGCCAGCCACGCCGCCGCGGCGATCAAGAATGCCGAGCTGTACCAGGGCATTCAGGACTACAGCCAGACACTTGAGCAGCAGAACCGGTCCCTGGCGGCGGTCAACGCCGTCGCTCGCGTGGCGAGTGAAACCACCGATCTTGAGCGCCTGCTCACCGGGACGTTGGAGGAGATCCTGACGGTCACCAACATGGACGCTGGTGAGATCTTCTTGCTCGATGAGGCCACCGAGGAGCTTCTCCAGAAAGCCCACCGGGGTCTGGGGCGCGATCAGCTCGCCAGCAAGTCACGTTTCAAATCCGGTGAGGGAATTCCAGGCCGGGTCTGGGCCGAGAACCGGATCGTCGTATCCAATGACCTGGCTCGGGACATGGCCGCCTCCAGGCCAGACGTCGTGGCGATGGGCTTCACCACTTACGTGTGCGTCCCGATCCGGGCGCAACAGGCGGTGATCGGAGCAATGGGGCTGGCGGCCATGCAACCCAGTGCCCTGCCGGAGCGCGACCTCGACCTGTTGGAGGCCTTCGGCTTGCAGTTGGGCGTGTCCGTCGAGAATGCCCGCCTATATGAGGAGATCGGCCGTTTGGCGATCCTGGATGAACGCTCGCGCCTTGGCATGGATCTGCACGATGGGGTCATTCAGTCCATCTACGCCGTGGGGCTGACGCTGGAAACCACCCGGCTCCTGCTGCGGGACAATTTGGAGGAGTCGGAACGCCTGCTCGACCAGTCGATCGAGGGTCTGAATGATGCCATCCGGGACATCCGCAATTTCATTCTTGACCTGAGACCCATTCGTTTCGAAGGCGACCTTGAGCAAGGGCTGGCCAGGCTAGTGCGCGAGTTTCGCGCCAATGCCATGGTCGAGGTGACCTTCGAGGCCTCCCCCGGCATGCTGGCCAGGATTTCGGCGCCAACCGCGCGGGCGATCTTCATGACCACCCAGGAGGGTCTAGCCAACATTGCTCGGCATGCCAAGGCCAGCCACACGCTTGTCGAAGTCACCGACACCGGAGGGTCCGTACGGTTGAGGCTTCAAGATGATGGCCGAGGCTTTGATCTGGCCGAGCGCATCGAGGCTGTCGGCCACGGCCTGGCCAACATGCGCGCCCGCGCCGAGGCGCTGGGTGGGTCGTTTGACCTGGCATCGGCGCCGGGCCAAGGGACAACCATTTGCCTCGAGTTACCCCTGTAGCCGATGACGGCCATATGCCCGTCAAACCGTGACCGGGCGTCTTGACAGGCGGAACCCCGGCTCAGTTCCCCCCGGTCGAAAACCCCTCCCCCTCAAGGTGTTCGGCGAGATAGTCCAGGAAGTCCGAAACGCTGACAATTCCCACCAGCACATCCTGATCCACCACCGGCAGCGCGCCGAACTTATAGGTGCTCAGGATCTTGGCCGCCTGGGCGGCCGGAGTGTCCGGGGCCACCGTCTGCGGCCGGCTGGTCATCACGCTCCCGGCCGTGGCCGCTCCCAACAACGCCAGATCTTGCGAGCGCTCATGCAGAACCAGGGGAGAATTCATCGCCAGCCTCAGATCACGGTCGGTGATGATGCCCACCAGCTGGCCGTCCTCATCGAGGACCGGCATCTGCCGGCAGGCTGTGGCCTTCATGCGCTCCAAGACCTCCAGCAAGGACGTCTCTGGCGTGACCGTTTCCGGCTCGACGGTCATCAGATCTGCCACTTTCAGCATCAGGTCCTCCTTGGGTCGGTGTCAAGCATCGCGCTGAACCCGGAGAAGTGAGTGTGGCAAACGTCACATTCGGGGTCTGAGATCCTCCGACCCGCGCCTGTCCCGGGCGTTGTATGTCACCTCGGCCCGGGGATGAAAAGCACTTCAGGTTTGGGTCCCGGGCAGATAAGCTCTTGCTTGATGGACGCACAAGGTTCGGCTGCCTCCGCGTGGGTGACCGCATTGAAAAAGACCCGGGTACTTATTATCGATGACCATCCCAGCGTACTTCGGGCGCTGGCGGCGCGTCTCGCCACCACGCCCCACATCCAGGTCATCGCCACAGCTAAAGATCTGGTTGAAGGAAGGAAGTTGGCCGAGCTCAAGCGTCCTGACGCGGTCTTGGTCGGCCTGAGGACGCAGAGGAAGGTCCGTGACACAGACGGAATCAAGGCATTGGCGGCCGTTCTTGAGGCCAACCAGGCGGGCTTGATCGTCCTCGCAACCTATGCAGTCGAAGATGAACGCAAGGCCATGTTGGCGGCCGGCGCCAAGCGCTATTTGCTGAAGGACATCAACTCACGGCGCTTGATTGCCGAGATCAACGCCGTCGTGCCTGACGACTCCGCCGCACCGTGAGACCACAGGGCTAAGCCGCCGAATGGCTCGACCCCGGGCATTGAACGGCGAGGAAGCCCGGGCAGCGCGCTACTGGGCCAGTGGTCCTCGATAGAAAGCGTCAAGGTTTCGGTCGACCAGAAATCATTTGGACGACCCGAACTTGGAACCTTAACAACCTGTTCGTCGGCATTTGCGCGAGCTTGGTGAGAACGCGGTGGCTGTTTGGGAACCATCACTGCAGCAAACCCATGCACACACGGCCGGCAGACAACGAGGCTTTGTCATCTGCATGACCCCCGACAGGCCTCCGCGACAACCGCCCAACAGCCACCGCGCTTCCACAACCACTTGTGCCGGAGAAGCTCCACCTGGTTAGGGACAATTGTCACTGGTCCCTCTTTTGGGGCAATCCGACAATTGGGGAGAGGTTCCTATGGGCAACACACATGTAAGCTGGTCTGCTTTCCGCCGGATTGTCATCCCTCTGGACGGGTCAGAGTTGGCTGAAGCCGCTTTAGAGCCGGCGCTCGCCATCGCGCACCAACAAGACGCTGAGCTGATCCTGATGCGCGCCCCCCAAGTGGAGAGCATGGCCGTCCCGATCGCCGAGCCGCTGGGCGGTGTCGGCCTGTACTGGCCGGAGAGTTTCGTCAAGGCGACCCACGAGGAATGTCTGGTTTACCTTCAGCGCCTGGCGGATCAGCATCGGGGACAAGGCGTCCCGCTCCGCACGGAAGTGGTCGAAGGCCGACCTGACGAAGCCATCTTGGCGCTGGCCGAAGCGGTCGTGGCGGATCTAATCATCATGTCGACCCATGGCTACTCGGGGCTGACTCGCTGGGTGATGGGCAGCGTGGCCGAAAACGTGCTGCGCGGCTCTCAAATCCCGGTCTTTGTGATCCGCGGCCAGGGGCCGCTACGCAAGATGCTGGTGCCATTGGATGGCTCGCCGCTGGCCGAGAAATCGCTCGAACCCACCTTTCAACTCGCCAGGGCGTTGGGCGCCAACGTGACCCTGTTCCAGGCGGTCCCGGCCCCTGGCCTGGACCCCCGCCAATTGAAGGAGCTTGAGGCGGTGGAGATGGGGTTGGGTGAGGCCAGTCAAGGCGCCCCCCTGGCAGAGGCTCAGGCTTACCTGAACCAGGTCGCAAGTCGGTTCGAAAGCACCGGGGTGCACACCAAGCTGGGGTTGGGCCCGATGCCGGCCGCAGAACAGATTGTCGACTACGCTGATCGGCATGGCATCCAGGTGATCGCCATGGCGACCCACGGACGAAGCGGCTGGCGCCGTTGGATCTACGGCAGCGTCACCGAAAAGGTCCTGCATCGGGGTTGCTGTTCCATGCTGGTCGTTCCGCCGCTCGCAGGCGATCGATAGAGCGGTCCTAATTCATCGAAAGCGTCTGTCCTAGACAGACTTTCGAACTCCAACTTCCCCCTCCCAAGGTTGCGCCCGGGTTGGCTCATCGCCTCCCGGGCGCAATCCTTTTCCAAGCGCCGACTTACGAGCCCGAGGCACCACTGACGCGCCTGAGCCATAGTTTGTGAATTCTTTCACAAAACCGGCCGTCGCTGGCAGGGGTGGAGTGTCCGTTAGAATAGCCATGCATCGCGACCTGACTCGCCTGCCCCTCGGCTCTCCCGAGGCGGAAAGGACTCTGCATGGACCGTGTCCCCGAACTGCCAAGTGTCGAACTGACTGACGCCACACGCGCCTTCCTGGACGGCCAGCCGAAGCGGCTGCTGATCAACAACGAGTGGGTGCCCGCCCAGGACGGAGAGACGTTCCTGACCCTCGACCCGGCCACCGGGCTGGCGCTGGCCGACGTGGCTCTGGCGTCACAGGCCGATGTGGATCGAGCCGTCCAGGCGGCCCGGCAGGCATTTCAAGCCGGCCCGTGGCCCGAATTGACAGGAGAGGCGCGGGGCGCGCTGCTCTGGAAGCTGGCCGATTTGATCGAACTTCACGCCGATGAATTGGCTGAGCTTGAAACTCTGGACAACGGCAAGCCCCTCCGCACCTCACGCCGCGGAGACCTGCCATTCGCCGTCAAGCACTTTCGCTATTTCGCAGGCTGGGCCGGCAAGCTTGAGGGCCGCACTATTCCGGTCTCGATCCCCGATAAACTGGTCTACACCCTGCGCCAGCCGGTGGGTGTCGTGGGGCTGATCATCCCCTGGAACTTTCCGGCCCTGATGGCGGCCTGGAAGCTGGCGCCGGCGCTGGCGTGCGGCAACACGGTCGTTTTCAAGCCTGCCGAGGAGACGCCCTTGAGCGCGCTGCGCATCGGCGAGCTGATCATCGAAGCCGGCTTCCCGCCCGGTGTGGTCAACCTGGTCACCGGGCCCGGCGTCCCCACCGGGGCCGCCATCGCCGCCCACCCGGACATCGACAAGGTCAGCTTCACCGGCTCGACCGAGGTTGGACGCAAGATCCTGCAAGCCTCGGCCGACAGCAACCTGAAACGGGTGAACCTCGAGCTCGGAGGCAAATCGCCCAACGTGATCTTTGCCGATGCCGATTTGGACTTGGCTGTCAAAGGCGCCAACTGGGCCTCCTTCAGCACGTCAGGCCAGGAATGCACCGCCGGCACGCGCTTGTTTGTAGAGGCGCCGGTCTTCGATCAGGTGTTGGAGGGCTTGACCGAGCAGGCGCACCAGGTCCGCGTCGGTTCGGGCTTCACGCCCAAAGTTCATGTCGGCCCGCTGATCTCGGAGACTCGAACTGGAGCGAGTCTTGAACTACATCGACCGGGGCAGAGCCGCCGGAGCGCAGGTCATCACTGGTGGAGAACGACTAGGCGGCGACCTGGCCCAGGGGTATTTCGTTCCGCCGACGATCTTCAGCCATCAAGACGACACGCTAGACATCGTTCGGGAGGAGATCTTCGGCCCGGTGGTGGCGGCCACAGCTTTCAACAGCTGGGATGAGCTCGTCGCCCGCGCCAATGACACGACCTACGGTCTGGCGGCCGGTGTGTGGACACGCGACCTCAGCAAGGCGCACCGGTTCGCGCGGGCCGTGCACGCCGGCGTCGTGTGGATCAACAGCTATGGCCTGTATGACGCCGCCGCGCCGTTTGGGGGCATGCGGCAAAGTGGTTTTGGCCGTGAGATGGGCCAAGAAGCCCTGGACCTGTACACCGAGGTCAAGACCGTGTGGGTCGGCTTGTGATCCTGGGACACCGCCACCGAGGGCCGTGGCGCTAGCCGTGCCCGAGCACCGGATGAGGTTGGTACGGCGCCTCGAGCCGCTCGATCTCCGCCGGCGTCAGTTGAATCTCAAGCGCGGCAACGGCGTCTTCCAGATGCGCCATCTTTGTCGCCCCGATGATCGGGCTGACGACACCCGGTTTGTGAAGCAGCCAGGCCAGGGCAATCTGGGCAGAAGAGACACCCCGCTCGGCAGCCAGCTGCTGAGCCGCCTCCACTACCTCGAAATCCGCTTGCGTGTAGTACATGTCGTGGGCAAAATCGTCCGATCGTGAGCGCTTGGTCGGGCCCGCCTTGTCGCTTGTGCGGTTTCCGGCGAGAAAACCCCGCGCCAGGGGACTCCATGGGATCAAGCCGATGCCTTGATCCAGGCACAAAGGGATCATCTCGCGTTCTTCCTCGCGGTAGACCAGGTTGTAGTGATTCTGCATTGAAACGAAGGGGGTCCAGCCGTTCACCCGCGCCGCCTCTTGCGCCTTGGCGAACTGCCAGGCGTGCATGCTGGAGGCGCCGAGGTAGAGGGCTTTGCCGGACTTGACCACATCGTGCAGCGCCGACATGGTTTCCTCGATCGGAGTGGAAGAGTCCCAGCGGTGGGTCTGATACAGATCGACGTGGTCCATTCCCAGCCGGGTGAGCGAAGTGTCGATGGCGTCCATGATGTGCCGGCGCGACAGGCCGCGATCATTCGGGCCGGGTCCAGTGGGATTGAAGACCTTGGTGGCGATGACGACCTGATCCCGGGAGGTCATGGCGCGAATGGCACGGCCCAAGACGGCCTCGCTCTCGCCGTCCGAATAGACATCGGCCGTGTCGAAGAAGGTGATCCCTAAGTCCAGCGCTCGGCGAATGAATGGCTGGCTGTCGGTCTCCGACAACACCCAATCCCGCCACTCGGGCGATCCATACGACATCATGCCCAGGCACAGGCGCGGGACTTTGATTCCGGCGCGACCTAGATTGACAACCTGCATGCTTGCCTCCTGGACCTAGACCCTTCAACCTGATTGTATCCTGTCGGGCCGCCGGGTCCGAATGCGGCTGCGTGGTATGCTGAACGTGTTGTCCCTGCCCTCGGCCCGCTTGCACCCGTCGCTGGAAAGATTTCGGACCATGGCCTATCAGCCCATCGAAAACTACGGCCTGATTGGCGACTTGTTCACGGTCGCCCTGGTAGGCATGGACGGTTCTATTGATTTCATGTGCTTCCCCGAATTCGACTCACCCAGCCTTTTCGCTCGGATGCTGGACTACCAACGCGGCGGTTTCTTCAGCCTGGCACCCGTGCTCGCAGACGCCCGGCAAAAGCAGCTCTATCTGCCGGACACGAATGTCCTCCTGAGCCGGTTCTTGTCTTCGCAGGGGGTGGCCGAGGTCTCCGACTTCATGCCTGTGGAGGCCATGGGCGAGGGGCACAAGCTGATCCGCAGAGCCAAGACGGTGCGCGGTCGGATGACATTCCGAATGATTTGCGCCCCGGCGTTTGACTATGGCCGATGCGCCCACCGTCTCGAGCAACGGGACGACGGAGTCGTTTTCATTCCCCAGGCGTCGAGCCTCAATGCAATTCGCCTGCGGTCCGAAGTGCCATTGGAAGTCCGAGCCGGGACCGCCGTGGCCGAGTTCGAGCTTGGTGATGGCGAGACGGCCGGTTTCATCCTCGAGGCCGCAAAAGAAGATGGGGCTTCGGCCGCACAAGGACGAGACTACATCTCGCAGTCCTTCAAGCGCACGGTCAACTTCTGGCGCGGCTGGATCGGCCAATCCCGCTACGAGGGCCGCTGGCGGGAGATGGTCAACCGCTCGGCTTTGACCTTAAAGATGCTCACGTCCGCCCGGCACGGGACGATCGTAGCCGCACCCACCTTCGGGCTCCCCGAGCGCATCGGCGGCGGGCGCAACTGGGACTACCGATACACGTGGATCCGGGACGCGTCGTTCACCCTGTACGCCCTCATCCGCCTGGGCTACACCCACGAAGCGGGGCAGTTCATGGGCTGGATTGAAGAGCGCTGCCGTGGGTTCGATCCGGAGCGCGGGCTCCAGACCATGTACGGAATAGATGGTCGAGCCGATCTAAACGAATCCATTCTGGAGCATTTCGAGGGATACCGGGGATCCTCGCCCGTCCGGATCGGCAACGCCGCCTACCGCCAGGTTCAGCTCGACATCTATGGCGAACTGATGGACTCGGTCTACCTTTTCGACAAATACGGCCAGCCCATCTCACACGATCTCTGGGAAGACCTAATCAACCTGGTCAACTGGGTCACCCAACATTGGAATGAACCCGATGAGGGCATCTGGGAGGTCCGCTCGGGGGCGCAGCACTTCCTCTTTTCAAGACTTATGTGCTGGGTGGCCATCGATCGCGGACTCCGTCTGGCTGCCAAGCGTTCCTTCCCCGCCCCGACCGAAGACTGGCGCAAGGCGCGTGACCAGATCTATCGGGACATCTACGATAACTTCTGGGACGAGGACCTGCAGGGATTCGCCCAGAGCCGGGACTCCAGAATCCTGGATGCGGCCAGCCTGCTGATGCCGCTGGTGCGCTTCATAAGCCCGGTGGATCCGCGCTGGTTGTCCCATCTACGCGCGATTGAAAGAGACCTGGTCCACGATTCGCTCGTCTATCGCTACAACGATTCGGTGGCCAAAGACGGTCTGGCGGGAGGCGAGGGGACATTCAGCATGTGCACATTCTGGTTCGTAGAGTGTCTTTCGCGCTCAGGGGATTTGGAGAAGGCCCGCTTCTATTTCGAGAAGATGCTCGGTTACGCAAATCATCTGGGCCTGTTTGCGGAGGAGCTAGGGCCGAAGGCGGAACACTTGGGTAACTTCCCACAGGCTTTCACCCACCTGGCGCTCATCAGCGCGGCCTACGATCTCGATCGCCGGTTGTCGAGGGTGAGCCGATTGGCCTGATTCGGGCGGGGATGCCGGCTGGAGCCAGCCGCGGGCACCATAATAAACCAGGCCAAGCAGTTCTCTGACGGCCGCCTGGCTGGTTGCAAGGGCGCGAACCGAAGGCAGGCTAGCCTGCCATCCCCCTGCCCCGGAACTGTATGACTCGGGCGCCGGGGAGGCGGTCGGCTCCAGCCCGACGTGCCGGAACACCCCCATGGCCCTTGGCATATGCACACCACTCGTAACCAGGACAAAACGCTCGATTCCCCGGCTTGCGAGCAAGCCTTTGAGGTTGACGGCCTGCGCGTAGGTGTTGTTTGATTCCGGCTCCTCCAGAATCCGGTCTGCGGGGACTCCGAGTTCGACCATGGCATGCGCCAGGATGGAACTTTCGGGGTCCGCCCCCCTTGCCGAGGGACCGCCCGAAGTGACTACCCACTTGGCGCCCAGCAGCTGGTACAGCCGGGCACCCTCCAGGGCGCGCAGCGCGCTCGCGTCGCTGAGGGCGCTCAGCCTGCGACCGTCCTCCGTGTACGTCACGCTTCCCCCGCCGAGCACCACAATCGCGGCCGGGGATGGCGAGGCATCGGGGCTTGAGATCGCCTGGTAACCGTGACTTAAGCTCCCAACCAGCGCCTTAGCCACCCATGGGCTGGCAAGCAGCCAGTAGCCAATGGCCACTCCGGCCAGCCAGATCCGCCCCACGTTTGAGCCTCGTCCGCGCAGGAACAGGAGCACCACTCCGACCGAGACCGCCAATAAGAGAAAAGACAGCGATCCGGGCAGCAGGTATGCCTTGAAAATCTCGGCCAGAGCCTCAATCACAGGCATCGCCCCGCAGCGTGTTGCCCGGCAAACATCAACCGCCAGCGGAAACCGAGGCTGAGCCCCTGGCTCATGCCGGCGGATAGACCAGCGCTTGACCGAGTGAGTTGCCAGATCATTCACTCAACCGATTACCAGGTCACGCCAGCTCGGGTGTGTGGGCCCGTACGACTTCGGAGTAGAGCTTGCGGATCCTCTCGGTGATCAGGGGCCAGGCGAACTCTTGCGCGTATTCGCACGCCCGGCGGCCGATCGTCTGGCGAAGTTTCGCATCCCCGAGGATGGCGGTCAGCTTGTCAGCCAGCGCCTGCGGGTCAGCGGCCGGCACATGGAAACCGTTCTCGCCGTCACGGATCAGAAACGCCAGCCCGCCGGTCTCCGAGGCGACCACCGGTCTGCCGCACGCCATGGCCTCAAGCGCGACCAGGCCGAATGACTCGTAGTGCGAAGGCACCACCACGACATCCGCGGCCGAGTAGTAATACTGGAGTTTGTCCTGATCCTGCGGCCCAAGGAATTGGATCATGTCCTCAATCTTCTTGCTGGCGGCCAGCTCATGCAGGCGTTGCGCCTCTTGTGTGAGCTTCTCGGGAGGTTCAATCGACTCGCCACCGATGATGGCCAGGCATTCGCAGCCCTGGGTCAGGACGCCTGTGCCTCTCAAAAGTGCGGCCGCCTCAATCAACGTGTCAACCCCCTTCAAAGGCTCGATTTGCCCGACGAAGAGGATCATGCGTTTGTCGTGCGGCAGGCCGATGAACTCCTTGGCCTCATCCGGCGGAATGGGATAGAAGTGGCTCACATCGACTCCGGGCGGGATGACGACGACCTTCTTGGTGTCCACCTTGTAGAGCCACTGGAACTGCGCCAGCTCGGCCGGGGTTGCAGCCACGATGCGGTCAGCTTTATGGAGCAGCTCACGCTCGGCGGGCTGGCGTGATTCGGGTGAGCGCTCGGAATCCGTGCGCGCCACCCGGTCCTTCATGAGGCCCAGCGTGTGAAACATGTGGATAAGCGGGATATCCCAATGGTCCCGCAACGTCAGGCCGGCCACGCCGGACAGCCAGTAGTGGCTGTGGATGAGATCGTATTCGAGGGATTTCGATCGGGCGAAATTCAGGATGTTGGAAACAAACTCGGGCAGGTATTCCGGAAGCTCGCCTTTGTCCAGCGGAGATTCGGCGCCAGCCGGGATGTGTACCACGCGATTGCCATGGCCAAGATCGTGCAAAACATGCGGCACATGCTCGCTCTGAGAGCGGGTGAAGACGTCAACCCCCACCCCTTGCCGCCCCAATTCGCGCGTCAGTTCCCGCACATACACATTCATCCCGCCGGTGTCTTTGCCGCCCAGCGTGGCCAGCGGGCAGGTGTGATAAGAGATCATGGCAACGCGCATGGGGGTATTATCCTTCCCGGCCTGTTTCTTGCCAACCCTGAAAGCCGATTGGTATAATCCCAGCCACCAGCCAGCGTAGCTCAGCCGGCAGAGCAGCCGCTTCGTAAGCGGCGGGTCGGGGGTTCGAGTCCCCCCGCTGGCTCAGGGGCTGTCCCAAGGGGGGCGGCCCCTTCTCATTTCATCTCAATCCGATACCCTTGGTCGAGCGCGATTGAATTCGGGTAGTCCGGTCCTTTGAAGGCACGCGGTCAATGACACCCGTCACCCCGTTGCCGGTCAGCGAGTGCCTTTCGCCTCATCCTCGGCCCCCCGCTCCATCTCGGTCGTTCCACGTGGGCCGGTGTCTTGGCAAGGAAGTGCGTCAACAGCATGCCAGAAAGCCCACTTCGCGGCCCTTGACGCATATAATGAACTCATGAATCTCCGCACACCCCCGGTTGTGATTGGCATCGCCGGCGGAACGGGATCGGGCAAGACCACCGTGGCGCAGGTGATCTTGGAGCGCACGGGCGCCGAACACCTGGCGCTGGTTCCCCATGATGCTTACTACCGGGACCTATCCGAACTTTCCGAAACCCAGCGTGCCCTGGTCAATTTCGACCATCCGGATTCTCTCGAGACCGAGCTGCTGGTCACGCACCTCAAAGCGCTGAGCCGCTGGGTGGCCGTGGACATCCCGGTGTATGACTTTTCGGCACATGCCAGGACGAACCGCACCCAGCGACTTGAACCCCAGCCGGTGATCCTGGTCGAGGGTATCCTGGTCTTCGCTGAACCCGAATTGCGGGCTCTGTTCGACGTCAAGATTTTCGTCGACACCCCCCCGGATATCCGTTTTATCCGGCGGCTTCAAAGGGACATGATCGAGCGCGGCCGATCGATCGAGTCCATCATCCGCCAATACGAGACCACAGTACGGCCCATGCATTTGGAATTCGTGGAGCCCTCCAAACGCCATGCCGATGTGATCATCCCAGAGGGCGGTTTGAACACCGTCGCCATGGATATGGTGGTCGCTCGCATCGAGTCGCAACTGGTCCAGCACGTTCGCCAAGGAGGATAGGATGACCAACCGGCAGTACCCGCAGCCCCCGAGCCAAACGATTGACCCAACCCACACTTATCAGGCACGGATCAAGACCGACAAGGGCGACATCCTGGCGGCCTTGTTTGCCGACAAAGTCCCCATGACGGTCAACAACTTTGTCTTCCTCGCCCGAGAAGGTTTTTATGACGGCGTGATTTTCCACCGGGTGATCGGAGATTTCATGGCGCAGACCGGCGATCCCACCGGCACGGGCAGCGGCGGACCGGGGTATCGCTTCAACGACGAGTTCCACCCCAAGCTCCGTCACGACTCGTCCGGCGTGCTTTCCATGGCCAATGCCGGGCCAAACACCAACGGTTCTCAGTTTTTCATCACGCACACAGCTACGCCGTGGCTGGATAACAAGCACTCTATCTTTGGCCAGGTTGTGGAAGGCCTGGATGTCTTGATGTCCATTCCACCCCGGGACCCAAACGACTCGCGGACACCTGCCGTGAGCATCCAGACCATCGAGATTGTCGAGGCTTGAGCGACACAACCGGACTGTCCGGATGGCGACTTCACGCTGGTTCGCGTCCTGGCCATCCTGCTCGTGATTGTGATCTCGGCATTCCTCTTCTCTGTACGCGACGGTGCCGTCGAGCTGGCGCGTTACGGCTACCCCGGAATCTTCCTGCTATCCATGGTCACCAACGCCACACTGCTGCTGCCGATGCCGGGTGTCGCCATCACATTTGCTGCCGGAGCGATCTTCAACCCCTATGGAGTTGCCTTGGCCGCCGGCCTTGGCTCCACGATCGGCGAGCTGACCGGCTATCTCGCTGGTTTCAGCGGCCAGGCTGTGCTGGAGAGAGTTGATTTGTATCAGAAGCTGGAAGGCTGGACGCGCCGCTTTGGCTCAGGCGTCATTTTCATTCTGGCTCTGATCCCCAATCCTGTCTTCGACCTGGCCGGAGCGGCCGCAGGCGGAATGCGCATGCCCCTCCCCAAATTCCTCTTATGGACCTGGCTGGGAAAAACCCTCAAGATGCTGGCGTTTGCATTTGCGGGGGCGACGTCGGCCACCTGGCTGCAGCGGCTCTTCAATTTCTAGGCAACAAGAACGCTCACGATCGGAGGGGATAGGAATTAGCCGTGTGCCGGCGTGAGCTCGACCTTCTGCACCGTGACGGCCTCCAGGGCCTCCGGATCGACTTCGACCCCCAGACCTGGACCTTGTGGGACACGGATCATCCCGTCTTCCAGAACGAATCTGAGGCTCGGCAATGTCATGACGGTAATACCGATCCGTGGCCGAAATATCCCCGGGCAGTGTGAACCCCGGGAGTGAGGCCAGGGCGAGGTTGGCGGCGCGCCCGATGCCTGTCTCGAGCATTCCGCCGCACCAAACCGGGATGTCCTGGGACCAGCAAAGATCGTGGATCGCCACCGCCTCGCTCAAACCCCCGACCCGGGCAGGCTTGATGTTGACTACCCGGCAGGCGCCGATTTCCAGGGCCTGGCGCGCATGCCGCGCCGAAAGAATGCTCTCGTCCAGGCACAACGGGGTCTTGAGACGGCTTTGCAGCCGGCTGTGGTCGACGAGGTCATCCTCGGCCAACGGCTGCTCGATCAGGAGCAGGTCCAGCTCATCCATCGATTCGAAGACGTCCGCCTGGTCCAAGCTGTAGGCCGAATTGGCGTCGACCTGGAGAGGTAGTTTGCCAAAAGCCCGGCGGACGGCCCGGGTTTCGTCAACGTCTCGCCCAGGCTTGATCTTGATCTTGACCCGAGGATATCCCTGGTCGACGTAGCCCCCCACAACTTCGACCAGCGCCATGAGATTGGCCTGGATCCCCACCGACACCCCAACCGCCACGCGCGTTCGCTCGCCGCCCAGGAGGCTGGCCAACGACCGGCCTTCGTTCCTGCCCTGCAGATCCCAGAGGGCCAATTCAAGCCCGGCCTTGGCCAAAGGATGACCCCTGAGATGGGAGATTTGGGATCGGTAGTCTTCGATACCGAGAAGGTCCTTCCCCAGGACCAATGGCCCGATGTGGTCCGACAGGATGTGCCAGGCGGTCCGCACGGTTTCGTAGGAGTAGCCGGGCCAGCTGCCGGCGACGCACTCCCCCCACCCATGGACGCCGCCAGACTCGACGCGCAGCACGATGGCTTCGCGGTCGGTTTCGACTCCGAAGGAGGTCTCAAAAGGCGCGACCAATGGCATACGGATGTGGCGCAGCTCGATGGCCTCGATGCGCATCTAGCCCAGAGTCCCCTCTCCATTGATCAGCAGGTAGTACGAGCGCGGATAGCGCTCCTGCTGGAAATGGACAAAGTCCGTGGCCAGATAGCCTTTCTCGAACGCCTGCTGGAAGATACCGCGCGTATGCGATCGCCAGGCCTTGGCCAGCCCCGGATCCCGGCGCTTGAGTTCATCGAATTCGCCAGGGATTTCGACCAGCAGCAGGTTCCCGGTCATAGGTTCGTGTTCTTCAGGCGGCCGGAGCAGATCGTCGTCGCCCAAGACTGCCGGATTAATCTTCTGCGCACCAGCCGCCAGGAAGTTGGCCAGATCAAGCGGCGGCCGGCGATCCCCAATTCTCGATACAACTCTAGGTGATGTGATCCACCATTCGAGCAAGAAACGATCCGAGGGCGTGCCCTGATTAAGCTGATCGCGCATCGGCCCGTAGGCGTCCTGGATGTAGTTGCGGGCCAGCCCACCCAACCGCCGAATGTTGAGGTGTGCGTTCCGGCTTTGCAGAGGATCATAAGTCCAGGTCATCAGTCGGATTCCCTGAGCGATGACGGCTTGGCGCTGCGCCAGTTTCAAAGACAGACCGACCCCCTGCCCTCGCCATTCCGGATCGACCCCCAACATATGAGAGCAGTGCTTGAGTTTGGCCATGGCCACTCGCTCAGGCGTGCTGTCGTCCACGCCCAAGAAACCGACCACGAACCCGACCAACCGGGGTCCATCAAAAGCCCCCAGGAGGCTGCCGCCATTGTGCGCGATGGTGATCAAGATGTGGCCCGGTACGACATCGACGTCGCTCCCCGGCCACACCACTTTTTGAAGCGCCTCCACCTGGGCCATGTCGTCCATGGATTCCAGGGGCCCGATTTCGATATCCGGGCTCACGCGACTTGCCCTTCGCCTGCTCGCCTTTGGTCCGCTAG
This sequence comes from uncultured Chloroflexia bacterium, assembly GCA_963797485.1. Taxonomy (GTDB): domain Bacteria; phylum Chloroflexota; class Anaerolineae; order Anaerolineales; family E44-bin32; genus CAWAND01. Next base: position 1,378,212 of record CAWCPF010000003.1, on the reverse strand, counting down.
CAGCGTTCGGCCCCAATGCCTTCCCGACAGATAACCCAGGCGGTCAATCATGCGCGAAGGTTGGATCCCGATCATCCGAGGCAGCGCGTCCAGATCGGTCGTGCGACTTGCGGCGACGTAGTCCAGCGAATAGTCCGTGACGGGTGAGTTAGGCAGGACGCGTTCGAGCACGGCCACCAGCAATCGCAGATATGGCGCCCCGGTTGGGACCAGCCAGCGCCGCATGCCTGCGCGCTGATGAACCAGTTCGACACATTCCCTCAGGCTTATGTGCTCCGGGCCGCCCAAGTCATAGGTCCGATTGGCGCTCCCCGGCTCCTCCAAGATCCAGAGCAAGGTTGTCACCAAATCATCGAGCCAAAGTGGCTGGACGAATGTGGCGCCCTGCCCGACAAGCGGGAACACGAAGGGAAGAACAGCGCTCAGCTTGGCCAGAGCAGTCGTGAACCGGTCCTCGGCGCCAAACACGACCCCGCTGCGCAGGATCGTGTAACCTATTCCGCTCGTGCGCAGCGATTCCTCGGCCGCAGCCTTGGCGCGCAGGACCGGATAGGCAGACGATCGATCTGCGCCCAGGTGGCTCATGAAGATGACGCGCTCAACGCCTGCATCGGCGGCGGCCTGAACCAGGTTTTCTGTGCCGAGCGCGTCGGCTTGCCACAGATCAGCTTTCGGGCCGTAACGCTCGGCACTGGCCAGATGGATGACGGTTTTGACGCCCACCATGGAGGCGCGCACCCCGCCCAGATCGCTCAAGGATGACACGGTGATCTCGATGGAGCGTCCGCGCGGCAGCCGCGGGGAGTGCCGAGAGGGTTTGAGAAGGCATCGGATCGCGTACTCAGATCCCACAAGACTTTCCAGCAGCCGGCGGCCGATGAAGCCAGTCGCCCCGGTCAGCAAGAGCATAGCATTGCCGTTGTGTGGTGAAACCAGTCTGCCACGGCCTCACACCCCTGGGTTATGTCTCACCAAGATGCTTTCCCGGGACATGCGGGCGCCATTCTAGCACATGGCGCGGGGGCTCGAACCCAATCCGAATCTGGGGTGTTATACTCCAGCGAGGGGTCGTCCCAAGCTGCAAGGAGGAGTATCTTGCCTCGCACGCGTGTGGCCGTTACCGGGCTAGGCTGCGTCAGCCCGTTGGGTTTGGACGTCGAGTCAACCTGGCGTGGAATTGTCGCCGGTCAGTCCGGTGTGGGGCCCATCACCCTGTTTGACGCCTCAGAATTCAAAACCACCTTTGCTGCCGAAGTCAAAGGCTTCGATCCAGAGGCCGTTTTGGGCCGGCGGGATGCGCGACGCATGGACCGATTTACCCAATTCGCGGTCGTAAGTTCGGCCCAGGCGCTTGAATTGGCCGGGCTGCAAGTGTCGGATGCAAACCGCGACCGAATTGGGGTCATCATCGGCACTGGAATTGGCGGCGTGGGGACGCTGTTCGACGAAACGCAGAAGTTCGCTGAGCGCGGCCCCCGCTGGATCAGCCCTTTCCTTGTGCCTATGATGCTCCCGGACATCGCCGCCGGCCAAGTGGCCATCCAATTCGGCCTGCGGGGGCCGAATATGGCGGTCGTCACTGCCTGCGCCTCGAGCGCCAATGCCATCGGCGAAGCCGCCGAGATCATTCGACGAGGGAGCGCCGACGCAATGGTGGCCGGCGGCGCAGAGGCGGCCATCGTGTCGATCGCCGTGGGCGGTTTCAATGCTATGGATGCCATCTCCAAACGCAACGACGATCCGCAAGCCGCATCCCGCCCCTTCGATTTTAACCGGGATGGTTTCGTCGTCGGCGAAGGCGCCGCAAGCGTGATCTTGGAGTCCTTCGAACATGCAGCCGCACGCGGTGCGCCGATCTTGGCCGAGGTCCGCGGTTATGCCGCCACCAACGACGCCTACCACATCACCGCGCCCGCCGAGAACGGCGCCGGGGCGGCCATGTGCATGAAGCTTGCGCTGGAGAATTCGGGTCTGGGCATCGAGGATATCGGCTATGTCAATGCCCACGGCACGAGCACGCCGTTGAACGACAAGAGCGAGACGGCGGCCATCAAGACCATTTTCGGCGAGCTAGCCTACGATGTGCCCATTTCGTCCACCAAGTCCATGACGGGCCACCTGTTGGGCGCCGCCGGGGCGCTCGAATTGATCTTCTGCATCAAAGCCCTCCAGGATAGCGTGCTGCCCCCGACCATTAATTACGAAACGCCCGATCCCGAATGCGACCTTGACTACATTCCCAATCAATCCCGCAAGGCCAGACTGCAGTACGCCATGACCAACTCATTCGGCTTCGGCGGCCACAATGCGACCTTGATATTCGGTGGGGCAGAGTCCGACGGTAACGGACAATGACCCGCTACGCCCACGTCACCGGCTGGGGCATGTATGCGCCCGAGCGGGTCATGACCAATGCTGACATCGCCAAAATTGTAGACACGTCCGACGAGTGGATCGTTTCCCGGACCGGCATCCGCGAGCGGCGTGTGGCTGGTAAGGACGAGAGCACGTCGTCATTGGCCACCCAGGCCGCCTTCCGCGCCTTGGATCAGACCGACCTGCATCCCCACGAAATAGAGTTGATCATTGTTGCCAGTGCCACACCGGATCACTTGTTCCCGGCGACGGCTTGCCTGGTTCAGGACCAGCTTGGCGCGGTGAACGCGGGCGCGTTCGATTTGTCGGCGGCCTGCTCCGGATTCATCTTCGGCGTGCAGATGGCGGCCCAGGCCATTCGCAGCGGCGCGCTCGAAAACGCGCTGGTTATTGGTGCCGAAACCTTGTCACGGTTCATCGACTGGGACGACCGCGGCACGTGCATCCTCTTTGGCGACGGCGCCGGAGCGTTTGTGCTCCAGGCAAGCGAGACCCCCGGGGGGGTTCTCTCCGGCGTGATGCGTTCGGACGGGTCGGGGGGCAATTTGCTGTCCATCCCCGCCGGCGGAAGCCGGATGCCCGCCACGCTGGAGACGGTCCACAAGAAGCTGCATGCCATCCAAATGAATGGGCGCGAAGTGTTCAGGTTTGCCACTCGAGTCATGGCGGATGCCACCCGAGAAGCGGCCGAGAAATCCGGGTTGGCGGTGGAGGATCTGGATTTGATCGTCCCGCATCAAGCAAACCGCCGCATCATAGAAGCGGCGGCGCGCGGCCTTGGGCTACCCATGGAACGGTTTATGGTCAACCTCGATCGTTACGGCAACACGTCCTCCGCGTCGATCCCCATGGCCGTCTGTGAAGCCGTCGAGTGCGGCCGGATCAAACCTGGTGACGATATTATGTTGGTCGGATTTGGGGCCGGCCTGACGTGGGGCGCTCTGGCAGTGCAATGGGTGGCCGTTGAGAAGGAAGTCCCGAGCGCCAAGATCCAGCAGCGGCGCGTCATGGCGATTCTTTCGCATGTTCGCTCCTGGCTCCGCAGGCTCGTGCGCCGCCTGGAGGGGTTGATCTTTGGGGCGCAAGCGGAGGGTACGCCGGAAAGCAAGGCGGGGACGGCACGACGAACCAGGAAATGAACCGCGGGCTGATCAAATGCAAAAGGGGCTGGCTCACATACGGTTGAGCCAGCCCCTTTTGATGTGCGGTCAGATCGGGATAGAGATCAGCTAACGCTTGCCTCTTCGACGACCCCCAAAAACTGTTCGACCATGTCTCGAAGGGAGGACTCTGGCATGGCTCCCACCTGCTGGTGGATGAGTTTTCCATTGGCAATGAAGAGCATCGTCGGGATGCCCTGGACCCCGTATTTCCCGGCCCAGACCGGGTTCTCGTCAGTGTTAACCTTGGCAACCATTATCTTGCCCGAGAATTCCTGGGCCAACTTGTCCAGAACCGGCGCCACCATCCGGCACGGCCCACACCATGGAGCCCAAAAGTCAACAATCACCGGGACTGTGGAACCAAGTACCTTCGACTTGAATGCCTCGTCGGTCACATGAATCGGTTCTTTTACCATCTGCATCTCCAGTCGTACCTCGGCAGCGCGGCGGATGATACCATGATTCCGCGTATTGGCTTGCCGGTATCCACCCCCCGAGAGATGACACCGCGAGCCTGAGCCATGGGGAATGACAACAGGGTCTATTATAATCCGGTCACTGTCCCCGGAGCTATGCCCCATGATCCCTACCCAAGTCGGCCGATGCCCCTACTGTTCTGCACCCCAGACGGCCCCCTCAGACGCCGCCAGCTTGGCATGCAGCCATTGTGGGCGTGAATTCACCCTGGCACAGCTCACTTGCGCAAACTGCGGGGCGCATAACCTGCCTGAGGCTGACGCCTGCCAGGAATGTGGAGAGCCCCTAAGCACGGTCGGGCGGGTTTTTCAGCGTCACACCGACGCACGGCAGCCGCCACGATTCCTGCAACAAGTCCGCCAGCAGGCCGGCGTCATCAAGCGGTCCGAGGCCGAAGCTTCCCGCATGCGCATGGAGTCGATGGAGCGCCAGGAGCGCCAGCGTCAGGCAAGCCTGGGAGCCGACCGGGCCCGCCAGACGGCCCTTGACCGCCAGATCATGCTGGCGGGATTCGCGGCAGTCATCGGGCTGGCCGTCCTGGGAGTCGGCTGGGCACTTATCCGGTGGTTACTGCCTTGAGTTCGGTCCGGGACATCACGCTCCAGCTGCCCGTTTTCGAGGGTCCGCTGGACTTGCTCCTGGATCTGATAGAGCGCGCCGAACTGGACATTACGCGCGTGGCCCTGGCGCAGGTCACCGACCAGTACCTGGCCACTTTGAAACGCGCTTCCCTTTACAGCCTGGAGGATCTGACCGCATTCCTGGTTATTGCTTCACGACTGCTGCAGATCAAGTCGGAGGCCCTGCTTCCTCGCCCGCCCGAGCGCGGGCCCGAAGAAGAGGATCCCGGGGATGCACTGGCACGACAGTTGATCGTCTACAAGAAGTACAAACAAATCGCCATTCTGTTATCGCAGCGTGAAGCCCAGGGCCTGAGAACTTATCTTCGCTCGGCCCCACCGCCAACAACAGAACCCCAGCTCGAGCTTAACACGATCCCGGTCGGCGCCCTGGCACAAGCCTTTGCCGAACTCCTTCAATCAAACGGGGCCGGGGTCGATCTGGATGAGGTCATCGTGGCCTCCAAGGTCCGAATCAGGGATCGGATTGCCCGCGTGGTGGCCATCTTGAGGCGGCGCGGTCGGACGACCTTTGCGGTTCTGCTCCGAGACACCCGGAGCCGGCTGGAAGTGGTGGTGTCGTTTTTGGCGATACTGGAGCTCATCAAGCTGCGGCGTGTGAACGCCGAACAATCAGAGGTCTTTGGAGACATTGAGATTGTGCGTGGAGAATCCTGGGAGGCTGATCAGGAGCTGGACTTCGAGCTCGAGTTTGACGAGTAGATGGCCGCGATGGCTGTAGCGATGGCCGCGCCTCCGCCGTCGATCATGACGTCTCGCAGCGTCGACGTCCGGCCCGTGACAAACGACTGGTGAAACTCGTCACTCAGGGCAAACAGCACAGCCATCATCAAGGCGACGATCCAGCGGTAGCCCGAAGACAGGCTCTTGGGGAGCGCGTAAAAATACGTCATGCCGAGCATCGCATAGCCCAGGGCGTGGCCAGTCTTCTTGACCAGGATGTCGTAAGCGCCGAAGTCAGGCAAACGGCTGGCCGGGAGGGACGAGAAGCTGAAAATGGCGAGCATCATGATGACCGCGGGAACCCATCGGAGAACTGTCCAATTTGAACTCGACATGGGGCTTATTCTAACATCTCGAATCTCAGATCGCCGGCCCGGCCGACGGTGAGCAATCATCTGAGCAACTCGATCTCCCCTTACCTGCTCCAGCATGCCGAAAACCCGGTTGACTGGTATCCATGGTCGGATGAAGCCCTGCAGAAGGCTCGCCTCGAGGACAAGCCGATCTTCCTGAGCATCGGCTATGCGGCCTGCCATTGGTGCCATGTCATGGCCCATGAGTCCTTCGAAGATGAGGAAATCGCCGGATTGCTGAACAGGCATTTCGTCAGCATCAAGGTCGACCGGGAAGAAAGGCCGGACCTGGACTCCATCTACATGTCCGCCGTGATCGCCATGACCGGCCAGGGCGGATGGCCGATGTCGCTCTTTCTAACCCCGGACGGCCGACCTTTTTTCGGCGGCACCTACTTTCCCCCCGTCCCTGCCCACGGCCTCCCGGCGTTCAGGCAGATCCTGGACGGCGTGGCGGCCGCCTGGTCGGATGATCGAAGTCAACTCGAGGCTGCCGGCCGGCGGCTTGCCGACAGTCTGAGCGCCTCACGATTTGCGAGCCCGGGCCGGGCCGGCCTCGACCGGACCGCACTCGATCAGGCAGCCGAACAGTTGTTTGCGAGCTACGACTGGACCCACGGCGGCTGGGGCGGCGCGCCCAAATTCCCTCAGCCCCAAGCCGTCGAATTCCTTCTCCGGCGTTACGCGGGACGTGGCGACAAACTGGCGCGTGATCAGGCGCTGCATGCCCTGCACCACATGAGCCAAGGGGGCATCTACGATCACCTCGCCGGCGGATTTGCGCGTTATTCCGTCGATGCCGGCTGGCAGGTGCCACATTTCGAGAAGATGCTCTACGACAATGCCCTGCTCATTCCGGCTTATGTGCACGGGTGGCAGGTCAGCGGGTCAGAGGCGCTGCTGGCCGTCGCGCATGAGACCGTCGAGTTTGCCCTGCGCGAGCTGAGGCTGCCGGGCGGGGGTTTCGCCTCTTCCCTGGACGCTGATTTGGAGGGTGAGGAGGGCCGATTTTACGTCTGGACGCCGAGCGAGCTTGAAGCCGCCCTGGACGATCCATTGACCCTTCGAGTCTTCCGCCGCGCGTTCGGGGTGGACGCCGCGCCGAACTTCGAGGGCAAGTTCGTGTTGAATTGCCGCACGTCTGATGAGGTCCTTTCCGCTGAGTTGAATCTTGAAGTGGGCGACATCCAGGCGCGATTGGCTCAGGGCCGTGCTCAGGTCCTCGAGTCTCGGGAAGCGCGCCAACGGCCCAGCCGGGACGACAAGGTCCTGGCGGGATGGAACGGGCTGATGCTTATGGCCTTGGCCGGGTTTGCGCGGGCGACCGGTGACCGGGCGGCTGCAAAGGCAGCCGAGGAGCTGGCGGACTTCCTCGACCACAACCTCAGGCTGGACGGTTCATTGAGACGAGCCTGGCGAATGGGCAAGTTGTCCGAGACTGGCTTCCTGGAAGACCATGCAGCCCTAGGTTTGGGTTGGCTGGCGCAGTATGAAAATGACTTCAATCTTCGCTGGTACCGCTTGGCAAGATCCGAAGCCGAAATCGTCCTGAACGAGTTCAAGGATCCGGCCGGCGGCTTCTTCGACGCACCTGAAGCTGCAGCCTCGCAGCTCCTATTTCGGCCAAAGACCTTGGAAGACAACCCAACCCCTTCCGGCAACTCCATGGCCATGCAGCTGCTTATCAAATTGGGATCTTTGACCGGGGAGCAGGGCTTTACGCAGGCGGCTGAGGAGGCCCTCAAGACCCTCCGAGACAATCTGAGCGAATATCCTACGGCGTTCGCCGGCGGGCTGGCCGCCCTGGATGATGCCTTGGGCCCGAGGCTGCAACTGGCCTACGTTGCCGATGGCCACGCCGGGCCCCTCGATGCGCTGAGACGGACCGCAGATCGCCGCTACCTCCCCAATCTGGTAACTGCCGGCAGCCTGGAGGTCCCAGCGACGAGCCCGAGCTCCTCCGGTCGAGACTGCCGGTGAATGGCCAAGCTACCGCTTACCTGTGCCTGGACTTCGCATGCAAGCTCCCCACATCGGACCCCGTGGTGCTGGCACATCAGATCGACGAGGCCCTGGCCACGTGACGCATCCCGGACGCCTGGCTCTGAAGAATATCTCGCCTCCACCCACCGGCGCGGCCCACATTCCGCCGCTTGTGCGGGTGGCGATCTTCCTTTTCAGCCTGTCGCTCTTCGCCTTCTCGCTGCTGCTGGTCAAGACTGGGGCCGGACCGCTGGCGCCCATAATCAAGAACACATTTCACGTCAACGGCGTGCTGGACGCCTTGGGCCTGGGATGGCTGGCGGCCATTGCGTCGCTTTCCGGATCCCCCGTGGCGGCCACATCGCTGGCCTTCCACAAGGCTGGTGTGCTCGAACTCGGTCCAGACTTTTGCCATGATTGCCGGTTCCCGGCTCGGGGCTTCCGTGGTTGTCTTGCTGATCGGCTTCGTTTACACCCTGCGATCCGGTCAGCGAGAGAGCAGCCTCGGCGCCGGCCTGCTGTCCATGCTCGTCACCCAATCCATCATGCTGCCATCCTTTCTGATTGGATACTGGCTGCTAAACGCAGGCAGCCTGAGTGACTTGCACCTGGGCTTAGTCACTTTCGCATCCCCCCTCGACGTGGTATTTGGGCCCTGGCTCAGCTTGATCGGAACTCGACTTCCCGCATGGGGATTCTTCCCGATCGGCTTTCTGGTCATGTTGGGGAGTTTCTGGATGTTTGACAAGGCGCTCCCGCAGTTTCGATTGGGGGGCACGCAGCTCGGCCGGATCAACCGGCTGCTCTACCGGCCGAGCGTGACGTTCTTGCTCGGCGCCGTCGTGACCACCGTCACCATGAGCGTGTCCGTCTCGCTCGGCATGCTGATTCCTTTGTCCAATCGAGGTTTCATCCGCCAGGAGAATGTGATTCCCTACATCATGGGAGCCAATGTCACGACGTTTATCGACACGCTGGTGGCGGCCGGGCTGCTGGCGAACCCCGAAGCCGTCACGATAGTCCTGGTTCAGATGCTCAGCGTCAGCCTGGTCTCGCTCACTGTCATCTTGCTGGCGTTCCCCACCTACGACCGCGTGATGGCCAGGCTCACCCATATTCTGCTTTCCCGACGCGGCCCGATGATCGCGTATCTGGCCGCCTCGATCGGCTTTCCGCTTGCCTTGTTGTTGATTCACTGATGGAGGTCGCATGAAGGTCCTGCTGAGCACCGATGGATCCCCCGGCAGCGAGCGGTCAGCCGTATTCGCCTCCGGACTACGTCTCATCCAAGGATCGCAGGTGACGCTGCTGGCGGTCAGGGAGCATTCTCAGTCCGAAGCAGCCAGCCTGGCACACCTGGATCGTTTGGCAGGCGGACTCGACAGGCCGGCTTCGGTTGCGCGCATCACGCGCCAGGGAGATCCGGCGCACGAGATCACGCTGGAAGCGCAGCGGGCGCCTTATGATCTGCTGGTACTCATGCGTCACCCAGCCCGTCACCTGCCCCCCATCGTGAGCCGTTCCGGTACTCACGTGCTGGCGCGCAGAATTCCCAGCCACCTCCTGCTGGTCCGAAACCCACCCGAGCAGCCGCGACGAATCCTTGTCTGCTTAAGCGGGGAGGGCCCCTCAGGCCAGACCCTGGCGGCAGCCGGGGGCTTGATCCGCCATGCATCCGTTGACATCAGTTTGATCCACGTCATGTCGCAGGTCTCTTTGAGCCCGGACAGTCTTGCCGCCGAACTCGAGGAGACTGTGGGAGAGGCTATCCAGGGCCAAACGCTGGAGGGCCACCGACTTCAGGAGGGTATCGAAATCCTGAAGTCCGCGGGGGTGGATGCCCCGATTCGACCTGTCTTGCGACACGGGCTGGTAGTGGACGAAGTCCTGGCCGAGGTCGAAGAGGGTGGCCACGATTTGGTCGTACTGGGATCGCACTATCAGCCTGGACTCACCCGCTGGATGGACGTCCTGCTGGACAACGTCGCCAGCGCCCTGCTGGACCGCATCCCATGTTCGGTGTTGATTGTCGGACCGGCTGGGCGAGGCCAGGTGGCGGCCAGACCGGAAGCGGGGGCCGCCGCCCCGCGTCACGAGGAGACGTTGGGAGATTGAGGCGAGTCGGATTTCGGCGCGCCCCGCCGGGGGGATTCGATTGGCAGCTCGACGCGGAAGCAATTATCGCCGGAATGGTCAGCAATGTGAACCGAACCCCCGTGGCGCTGACAGACGATGTTGTAGACAATGTGCAGCCCGAGCCCGGTACCCACGCCGGGTGCCTTGGTGGTGAAAAAGGGCTCAAAGACCCGGTCTCGGATTTCGGGCGGAATGCCCTGCCCCGTATCGCAGATTTCCACAACCACGTGGTCAGCTTCCAGGCAAGTCGACAGCCGGAGCTGTCCCTTCTCTCCCATGGCATCGAGCGCGTTGTCAATCAGGTTGGTCCACACCTGATTGAGTTCGCTGCCGAACGCCTCTATTCTGGGCAGTTCCGGCACGTAGTCGCGCTTGACTTCGATCCCGGGGCCGATCTTCTGGCGCAGTACGACCAGCGTGTCTTCCAAACCCTGATGCACATCGACCAACTGAGCTGGGGCCTGGTCCAGATACGCATAAGTCTTGACAGTCCCAACCAGATTGGAGATCCGGCTCGCCCCTTCGCGCAGCTCGTCTGAAAGCGAAAACAGGGACACACCGATGGCCAGCCAGCGGAGAATGGCCTGGCGGTGGGCCGGTTCGACGGCCTGGATGTGTTCTTCCAGGACGGACCGGGTCCAACCTGCCCCGACCAGCCAGGCGGCGTATTCCCAAGAGTTCCTCAATCCCGACTGACTGCAGCCAGTCGGTCAACTCATCTTCGAGATCGCTCCTTGCCAGCAGACCGGCCGAGCCCGGTTGGTTGACCGGCTGGGTGAAATGCTCTTCGAAGCTGCGAATGACCTGGGCATCCTGTTGCGCCAGATTCAACAGGCTGACCTCAGCGCTGACTTTCACCCAATCAGCCACCAGGCTTCTGAACTGGCTGGCGCCGCGGGCAATGGCCGCCGCCGGATTGTTCAGCTCGTGAGCCAGCCCTGCGGCCAAGGTGCCAAGCCCGGCCATCTTCTCGTGCTGGCGGAGTATGCCCTCGGTGTTCCTCAGGCGCGATGTCACCGTCTTAAGGATGGCCAGAGTGGCCTGCGGGCTGGTGGCCAGCAGTTCCCGGAACGCCTCCTGGCTCAGCTCGAGGAGCGAGGAAGGTCGGCGTGGCGACCAGGGTCGCCGAGCGCGGCGATTGGTCAAGGATTGACATCTCGCCAAAGACCTCACCCGCCCCTCGCACCGCCAGATGGACATCCTGTTGGCCCGAGCGTTTGGTGACCTCGAACTCCCCATCGAGGACCAGATAGAGCGAAGCTCCCGGAGTTCCCTCCTGCATGAGGACTTGCCCGGGTTCGAGGTGAAGCGGGCGCGCCATATCGACCAGCCGTCTTAGGTCGTCTTCCGCCAGACCGGCGAACAGATCGTGCTCCTTGAGCATTTCGAGGACGTCTGGACCGGGAGTGGACGCAGCGCTCAATTCAAGCTCCTGTTCAGAGTCAATCGCCAATCTGCCCGCCGAGCGCGCTCGTCCTCAGGCTCCACGATCATGGCGCCTCGATCGCCAGGCGCCGGGCAGCGCGCTGGGCGTGGATGGTCCAGAGCATGCGCCGCGAGCCCAACAACTCGGCTTCCAATTGGGCCTGGTCCAGCGCCTGCCAGGCTTCGTCCTTGTCACCCGCCGTCCGATGCATGCGGGCCTTCAGTTGGCATGCGTCGGGTGTCAGATCGTGAGATGACGACTGGGTTTGGCGCTCAATCAAGCGGCCAATAAGCTTGTGAAGCTTTTCACGATCTTTGCGAAGGGTCGATTGATAGGCAATTTGTTGGTCCAGGGTATGCCGAAAACGGAACGCCGGCCCGGGTTCATTGGGGATCGGGCGAACCAGCGCCGCCGAAATCAGGAGATCCAGCACGCCTTCGGCGGCGGTCATCCGGACCATACTTTCGCCACGGCCGCGGTGGCCAGGAAGCTCGTGCGCATTTCCGAATCCAGCTTGTCGACGATCTCGGTCAAAACGGCGCGGGCGCGGTCGAGGTATTCGGCCGCTTGGTCGGGATGGTGATTGCGAGCCGACCAATCACTCATACGCGCCAGGATGGGCCATTGAATTCGCCTGGAGCTGACCCGTTCTGCAGCCGTCAGCGCCTTCTCCAGCCATCCCCAGGCAGTGGGGTCGTCTCCCATGCCCATCGAGCACTCGGCCTTGGTCAACAGGGCATCCGCGTGGAAGTTGTCGTAGTTAACCTCGGCTTGGAGATCGAGAAGCCTATCGGCCAGCTTGTCGGCCTGGCTGTAATTGGATTGCGCAAGGTGAAAACCCATGGGACATAGCATGGCATACGCGGACGCAAGCGGGAAGACATGGGCTTTCGAGTCGGCTTGGATGGCCTCCAACTCCGCCACGGCCGCTGCCGCGCCTTCGAGATCGCCCTTCGTCAGCTTAACCAGCCCCAAGAACGACAGCGCGCCCGGCGTCCAGCTCGGGATGGCTCGCCGTCCGAATTCGACCGCCCTTTCCCCTTCTTCGATGGCCTGGTCGAATCGACCGAGTTGAGCGAGGATCCAGGCCTGGAAAGCCCGGGTTGTAACTTCAGGGACGATAAATCCGGCGACCTGCGCCCAATGCAGCGCCTCATCCCCTCGGCGGAGCGCCTCGGGAAAGTCTCCCAATTCTGCAAAGACGAAATTGAGATTATATTGGCTGTAGGACTTGCCCCAGGGGTTATCGATGTTTTGGCTGATAGTCAGGGCGCGCGCCGCGAAATCGAGAGCGGTCGGGTAATCCCCACGGTAGGACGCAAACATCCCCGATCCAGCCAAGTTGTCGGCCAACATCGGCTGGTTGTCGAGTTCCTCCCAAAGCTCACGGGCCTGCTGGGCCAGCTGAAGACCCCGGTCGGACCGGCCTCGGTAGAACAGGTAGTTCCGGGACAAGTCGTTGGAAATAAAGGCTTGAAGCTCGCGGTTGCCGATCTCGTGCGCAATGACCAGCGCCTGCTCCCCAAACTCACGGGATTGGTCTTCAAGGCCGAAAAAGAAGCCCTCGAGCATCATGTTCCACAAAGAGCGTGCCTCCGATTCCCGATCACCGGCTTCTCGGGCCAAGCGGAGGGTTTCCTGAGCCTGCGAGTTCTGACGCTCGTGCCCGCTCACCGAGGATGGCGAGCTGTGCAGGGTATCTCGGGCCACCCGGCCTTGAAGCGCCATCTTCGAGAAGCCAAGTTCCCCGGCCAGGTCCTCCATCGCTTGGTAGGTCTGCAAGGCACCGTCGAAATCTCCCATGAGTTCATGGACCCGGCCACAGCCTGAATACAGCCGGGCCAAACAAACTTCTTCGGGCCGGGCCCGGCGAGCCAAGTCGATGGCGTCGCGATAATGCTGAAGCGCCTCTTGATTGGCGTAGATCTTGGCCGCGACTTCGGCGGCGACCGTCAGGTAGTCCAGGGCCTTAAGGTCTTCCCCCGCCTGCAGGAAGTGATATCCAAGGATGGGGGCCAAGCTTTCGTGATCCTCAGGGTAGGCCATCTCCAAAACACGCGCCACAGACCGGTGCAGGTCGACGCGTTCACCCCTCAGGAGCGAGTGATAAGCTGTCTCCTGGAACAGGGTGTGGCGGAACAAGTATTCAGGATCGGCTGGATCGCCCAGGCTGCGCACCAAGCCTCGCGCCTCCAGGGCGCTCAATTGAGACACCAGGGTCACGGCTGACCGATCTCCTTCAGGACCTGTTCAAGAATGCTGGCCTTGAATTGACGCCCGATCACCGAGGCCACCTGCAACGTCCGTTTGGCTTCCTCGGGCAAACGATCAATTCGGGCCATCAGGACCCCCTGCAGGGTATCCGGGATTTCGAGCGACCCCAAGTCCTCGCCAACCGTCCACTGGCCGTCTTTGGAGCGGATCTGCCCCTGGTCGATCAGCATGCGTATGACTTCCTCGACGAAGAAGGGATTGCCCTCGGCTTTGGCCAGGATGAGCTTGCGGACCGCTTCGGGAAGCGCCTCGACCCGCAGCAGGTTGGTCACCAGCTGGCGGCTATCGGCCTCGGTCAAAGGCGCCAGGTGGAGCTCCAGCGCGCCGGCCCCAGCCACCTCTCTTGCCTGCTCGATCATCCGCCAGCCGGGAGTGTCTTTGTCCGGCCGAGAAATGAGCACCACGACCAGAGGGATTTCCGGGACAATAGGCATGACCTGCAGACCCAGTTCCACCGACGAGGGGTCCGCCCAGTGAATGTCTTCGCACACCATCACCGTCGGGCCGCCCTCGGCCAGGCTCGCCAGAAGCAGCTTGAAGGCCGAGACATACTTGGCCTGGAGCGCCTGACCCTCCAGATACTTGACCCGGGCGGCCATGTCGTCTTCCAGGTCGAGGCCCAGCAGGTGGCCGATGAATGGGTAGACCTCAGCCAGGTCAGCCTCGAGCAGCGGCTCCAGCCTCGCCCGCAAGGCGGCTTTGGTGACCTCCGGGGCGCTGCCCGGAGGGGCCCCGATGAGCGAGCGGATCAAATCGGTGCTCAAGTGGTGAGCCAGGCTGGCCCCGTAGGAAACACAGCGCCCCTCAAACCAATGCTCCGGTGACACGGCCCCCGAGGCCAGCACGGTCTTGCGCCACTCGGCCACCAGGCGGGATTTGCCCAGCCCGGCTTCGGCGACCAGCGAGATAATCGACCCGTGGCCGTTCCGCAATGCCTCGATAGTCTGGTTCAGGGTGGCGAATTCGCGCTCACGGCCCACCAGCGCGAACTCAAGTCCCTCGATACCGCGGCGACGGACGGCGCCTTTGCTTTCGCGCAGCACGCAGAAGACGTGGATTGGTTCGTCTTTGCCTTTGACCTGAATCTCGCCCTGGTCCTGAAAATCAAACAGGCCCGTGGCCAGGCGATAGGTGTTGTCGGTGATAAGCAGATTGCCCGGATCAGCGGCCGATTGCACGCGAGCGGCCAGGTTGACGGTGTCTCCGACGGCCAGGTACTCCATGTGCAGGTCGGTTCCGATGTCCCCCACCACAACCAGCCCGGTGTTGAGCCCAACGCGCATCTGGAAGTCACTGACCTTGCCGGACGACTTCAGCTCGGCGGCGTACTCAGCGATGCCGGTGAGCATCTCGAGGCCGGCCCGTATCGCCCTCTCCAAGTCGTCCTCGTGGGCCAACGGCGCGCCGAAGAAGGCCAGCACCCCATCCCCGAGCAGTTGCGCGATCGTGCCCTCGTAGCGGTAGACGGCCTGGCTGACGCGCTGGTGGGCGCCGGCCACAATCTCCCGCCAGTCCTCAGGATCCATCTGGGCCGCCAGCGACGTCGATCCGACGATGTCGGCGAACAGGGCGGTGACCAGCTTGCGCTCCCCCTGGAGCCTTTCACGTTCGGCCAGAATCTTTCCGGCCACGTCCCGCGGCGCGCTTTGGCGCAGCGCCTCCAGCCCCCGGCTGCGCGTCGGCTGGGCGGCCCGGGCTTCGGCCTCGCCGGGCACCAGGGTGTGCCCGCAGTTGTGGCAGAACTTGGCTTCCGGACTGACCGGGGTATGGCAATTGGGGCAATTCGTTCCAGAGGCTGGCCGCAGTTCTCGCAAAACTTGGCCTCCGCTCGATTTTGGTGCGAACAATTCGGGCAGTGCATCGCTATGCCTCACGCCGCCGGTCTATGAAGTCCCAGGGGCGCGGCGCACGCGCTCCTGGGGACTGGGAAATCGTCAACTTGGTTGGGACCGATCGAGTACCTTGGACGGCCTGCGGGGAAGGGAACGCGAAACGACAGCCGCCCAGCCACTGCCCTCAAATATACTTTGGAACCCGGCCCTTCGAAAGAGGCTCCGAGCAGGGTGGCTATTCGACCGTGACGCTTTTGGCCAGATTGCGCGGCTGGTCAACATCAGCCCCGCGCATCACGGCGATGTGGTAGGCCAGCAGCTGTAGGGGGATGGCGGCCAACACCGGGGCCAGCATCCACGGCGCCTCGGGAATCCACAGCATGTGGTCGGCGATCCCGGGCAGGCGATCGTCACCCTCGGTCCCCAAGGCCACCACCATGCCGCCTCTGGCCTTCGCCTGTTCGATCTGGCTGAGCATTTTCTCGTACCACGGATCACGCGGCGCAAGAGCGATCACCGGCATTTGCCGGTCGATCAGCGCAATCGGGCCGTGCTTCATCTCACCCGCAGGATAGGCTTCGGCGTGAATGTAGGAGATCTCCTTCAGCTTAAGTGCGCCTTCATAGGCGATGGGCATCTGGATGCCCCGCCCCAAATAAAGGCAGTGTTGGGCATCCTTCATGCGCCTCGCCAGCGCCTCAACTTCGGACTCCCGATCCAGAGTCCGGCTGGCCAGGTCCGGGATCAGCCTGAGCGCCTGAACGCGCTCGCGGCGTTCCTGGTCGCTGAGATGCCCTCGCAGGTCCCCTAGCAGGACGCCGAGCATATACAGGTCTACCAGCGGCGCAGTGAACGCCTTGGTCGAGGCCACACTTATCTCGGGGCCAACCTGCATGCCGATGGTCCCATCGGCCAGGCGCATGGCCTGGGAGCCGATGGCGTTCACGATGCTCCAGATGGTCGCTCCCCGGTCACGGCCCTCGGCCATTGCCGCCAGGGTGTCGGCGGTCTCCCCGCTCTGGCTGATGGCCAGCACGACGGTGTCCCCATCGACCAGCGGCTGCCGGTAGCGAAACTCAGACGCGATGTCGACTTCGACCGGCAAACCAGCCAAACGTTCGATCAGGATCTTCCCCACCATGCCGGCATGGCTGGCGGTCCCACACGCGACGATGACCATGCGTTTCAACCGGAGCGCCTGTTCGCCATCCAAATTGAGCTGCGGGAGCAGGATTCGCCCGGCCTCGAAATCCACCCGGCCTGCGAGAGTGTCGGTCAGGGAACGAACCTGCTCGTGGATTTCCTTGAGCATGAAATGCTTGTACTCGCCTTTTTCGGCCGCCACCGGATCCCAGGCGACTTGCTGATAGTCGACCGGCAGGCTGGCGCCGTCCTTGAGCGACTTGATCTCGGCCCCGCTTCTTGACACGACGGCCATCTGCTCAGGTTCGAGAAACGCCACAGTCCGGGTGTGCTCAAGGATGGCGGGCAGATCGGAAGCCACGAACATCTCGCCCTCGCCCTTGCCGATCACCACACCGCCGGCATTGCCGACGCGGGCAGCCACAATCTTGTCCGGCTCGCGCAAGGACATGAGGACGATCCCATGGGCGCCCTCCAATTGGGCAATGGCCCGGCGAGCGGCTTCGTCGAGCGACGCGCCTGCCGCCAGGTAGCGGTCGACCAGCTGGACGATGATCTCGGTATCGGTGTCGGATTGGAATTCGACCCCTTCGGCGGTTAACTCGTCTTTCAGGTCGATGAAATTCTCCACGATCCCGTTGTGCACGACCACCACTTCACCTGACGCACCCAAGTGAGGGTGCGCATTGCGCGCATTCGGCTCGCCGTGGGTTGCCCACCGGGTATGTCCAATGCCGGTCGGTCCGCTCACCGGGTGTTCTGCCAGGAGACGGCCGAGCCGGTCGAGTTTGCCGGCCTCGCGGCGCACCTCGATTTTGCCGTCTTCGATGACCGCCACACCGGCCGAGTCGTAGCCGCGGTACTCCAGGCGTTTGAGTCCCTCGAAGATGATCGGCGTGGCATCCCGCGCGCCGACATAGCCCACGATTCCACACATGGAAGCCTCCATGCTCATATGTCGTTCGGATTGGGTGAAGCCACTCTCTGCGTATTTGTCCGGTCCATCGCTGGCCCAGTATTGGCGCAGAGTTGAAGTTCAGGGGGAAAGGGAACGGGCGGTGGCTCGCCCGGAGGGCATCCGCTGATCACTCGATTTTCCCCCTCCCGGGCAATCGCCCAAGGGAGGGGTTAGCCTCGCCTTGCAGCCAGGAACCCTCGGCCTCGTCACCCCATCCGTAGATGGGGCCATGCGCTGTCCTTTCCGTGCCTAGTTTTGGCCGGTGTGCACCTCCCTTGTCCGGCGGCGTAACTTTCTGAACGTGGGCCCATTATAACGCCCCCGGCCGAAGCGACCAACTCCGTTTCCCCTGCGCCCGCTCTACGCCGGGGATATAATAAGCGGACATCCCGCTGCCGGGGGAAGGCGACCCGCTTTCCCCCGCTTTTGTTGAATGGAGTCAGTGTTGATTGCTCGATTGTCGGAGAATCTGGGCGCCAACCGGGTCGTCATGGCTCTCTCCATTGCCCGGATGGCGGATGCCCTGGGCAACAACATCTTGGTAGTGGCCATCCCGCTCTACGTCGCCAAGCTCCCCTCGATCTTGCTGGGCGATCTGCCGCAAACAGTTTTGGTGGGCATCCTGATCTCTTTCTACGGTCTGCTGTTCTCGGGCCTGCAGCCGCTGACGGGCGCACTCTCTGACCGCATGAGCCGGCGCAAGCCTTTTATCCAGGTCGGGCTGGTCATCATGGCCCTGGCCACGCTTGGGTTCGTCTCGGCCAGCCGGTACTCCGATTTGCTGCTGCTGCGCATGCTTCAGGGTGTCGGCGTGGCGTTCACTGTGCCGGCCGCGCTGGGCTTGATGGCGCGGGTCACCAATCGCAGCACCCGAGGCGGTTCCATGGGCATCTACACTTCGCTGCGCATGGTTGGCTTTGCCGGCGGCCCGCTTTTGGGGGGTTATCTGCTGGTCACGTACGGTTTCGCCCAGGTTTTCTACGCTGGCGCGGCGTTCGTGGTTTTGGCGATTGTCCTCGTACAGTTGCTGGTGAAAGAGCCCCCACCGGAAGCCTCCACCGCCCCGCTCAAACCTTTCCACCTCTTCAACCGCCAGGTCTTCACCGGGCCGTTGGTGGCGCTGGGCGCGGCCATGTTCATCATGTCCAGCTCGTTCTCGATGATGACCACGCTGGAAGCGCAATTCAACGCCCGCCTGGGCCAAACGGCCCTCGGATTTGGTATCGCCTACAGCGCGCTCACGTTTGCACGGCTGGTCTTCCAGCTGCCGCTTGGCCGGCTATCCGACCGCATCGGCCGCAAGGGTCTGATTGTGGCCGGGCTGCTCCTGATGGCGCCTGCCACGGCGCTCATTGGCACAGCGGCCACCTCCCTCCAACTGACCGGCTTCACTGCCCTCCAGGGAGTGGCGTCGGCGGCCATCGCCGCACCCGGCTTCGCCCTGGCCGGAGATCTGTCCAGTGCAGGCGGCGAAAGCCAGCAAATGGGTTTGATGGCCATGGGGTTTGGGCTCGGCATCGCGCTTGGCCCGCTGGTGGCCGGTCTGTTGGCAGTCTATTCCTTTGAGCTGCCGTTCCTGATTGGCGCCGGCATGTGTCTGGTGGCCGTTTGGGTGGTCGTGCGCTTCGTCCCCGAAACGGTGGTGCGCAGGCGGCCCTCGGCGGCGGTCGAAGCCCTGCCTGGGGATTGACGCGCACTTCCTCGACGGTTGCCAACCCGCCCGCCGACCGACCTGCGGTTTGTGACGAAATTCACAAGGTGATCAGGTACTCGAACCGGCGCCCTCGACCAGCCTGAGGGCGGCCTCAACCATCCCGTCGATTGTCAGATGGGTGGTGTCGAGGCGCACTGCGTCGGCAGCCGCTTTCAGCGGCGCCACCTCACGACTTGAATTGTACGCATCGCGGGCGATGGTCTCTTCCAGCACCGCCTCGTAGGTCGTCTCCTGGCCGCGGGCCAGGCATTCTTCCAACCGGCGTTGAGCCCTGGCTCCGACAGAAGCATCCACATACAACTTGAGGTCGGCTTCTGGCAGGACGACTGTGCCAATGTCGCGACCGACCATGACGACCTGGCCCCTTCGTCCGATCGCCCGCTGCAATCCGGTCATAGCCTGGCGCACGTCGGGATAGGCTGAAACCCGCGACACATTGCGATCGATCTCAGGCAGGCGGAGCGACCCGGTCACGACCTCGCCGTCCAGCAGGACCTCATAGGGGAGCCCGTCTGAATCATCCTTGGAGCGGACATCGATGGTGAGCTGCCCGGCCAGCGCGCTGACAGCGGTTTGGTCGTGCGGGTTCACCTGCCGCCGCAGCGCCGCCAGCGTCACGGCCCGGTACATGACCCCGGTGTCAAAGTAAAGGTAGCCAAGTCGGCTGGACAGCGCTCTGGCGAGGGTGCTCTTCCCCGAGGCGGCCGGGCCATCAATGGCAATCGTCGAGGCCGGCGTCATGTGTAGGACCCCGATCGATCAGGAGGGAGGCTGTCCAGGGCCACCAGCACCATTCTCCCCTTCCACGGGTTGGTCGGCCTGGACATACAACACCCAATCCAGGGCCTGGCTGGGCGCCTTTCTCAATAGCCACCACTTCAAGCCGTCGGGCGGCAGGGGGCCATCCCACGCCCAAACGTTCTCCACCGCAAACGATTGGCCCAGGTACGGGCCGGGGAGGGAAGGGGCGGTATCGGTCTTGGGCAACAGAATGGCTTTGGGAGGTGTCGGGTCACCCACCCGCGCCTCGGCCGGGGTGAACGAGCGCAATACCCAAGCGAGCGAGGGCGGCGGAGTGACATCGAGCCGGATGGCCAGATCGTTCACCTCACCGCTGGTTTGAGCGGCAACCCCGTGCAGCGTGGTCTCGAGGAGACTCAGGTCCGGGCTAGAGGCCTGCGGCCGCCACAGTTCGGTTCCGCCGGCAGCCTCCGGACCCAGCGTCAGGCGCCAGCCGGCCGAGAAAGCCAACAGGAACGTGATCAAGCCAAACGCGGCGCCCGAGGCGTGAATGGCCTCTCCCCACGACCAGATGACTCCATAGAGCACGAACAGGGCGACGGCGAAACCCAATGCCGTGAACACGAACCCGAGCTGGATGACCTGAGGCGAGCCGCTAAGGTCAGGATTGTTGGCCAGTGTGGTCAGCTGCAGATAACCGAACCCCCCCAGCACCGCCAGGGCCAGGGCCATCAGGTAAACAGAACGGTCTTCCAGGCCGTCGGTCAGGATATCCAGCAGGCGACTGATCGCCAGGCAGGCCAAAACCGACAAGGGCAAAACGACCCACACCAAATCTTCCGCCGAGCGGCCCGGACGCAGCCAGAAGAGTGCCAGGGATGCGCCGGACCAAACGGCCGCCGCCGTCCAGATCCGATCCCCGCTTGGGCGCGCCAGCGCCACGCCGGCCAGGCCGAAAAGCGTGACGAAGGGCTCGTAGACCCCAAGCATGACCACCGCCGGGGCCAAGCTCAGTTGAGACGAGCCAACCCATGTCGCCAACCACTGGCCCGGCATCTGTATGGCCGTGGCCAGGCCCCCCAGCTGCGTGCCAAATTGGGTGGCCAGGGCAAGGAAGCTCGCCCCCAGGGCCACGCCAAATATGGGCCAGGCGACCACTTGCCCCCCAGCCTCGCCTCGCCCCGGCGGGGTGCGCCAACGCCACCAGGCGCAGCCCAGACCCAGTCCGATCAAACCAGTCAATGCCTGCGGTCCGCTGGCCAGCGCTAATCCGGCTGCGGCGCCCATCCAGGCGCTGCGCCTGGATGAATGCGCGGTTTCGTTGTGCTGGAGCGCCGACACGATCAGTGCTCCCACTCCCAGGACGGCCAGCGAGGTCCCACCTGCCGTGCGTGCGACGGCCCACAGTGCCGGCGACCAAGCCAGCAGCGCGCCCAGGACCAGGGCGCGGGTGCTTCCCAGGCGATGCCTGAGCCCCAGCGGCAGGAACACGGTCAGGGCGCCGGCCAGGGCCGGCACACATCGCGCCAGCCAGTCGCTTGCCCCAAGCAGCTGGAACAGCCAGGCCGTCAGGGATTGGTACGCGGCGCTGGCGCCGCCGGCGGTTCCCCAGAACGGGGAGGCGAAGGTCGTGCGAGCGGCGGCGGCCAGGGCCTCAGCCGCCTCGGTGTTGTTGAGCGGAGGCCAGGCCAGCGCCGCCAACCTGAGGAGCGCGCCCGAAAGGCCGATGGCCAGCCACAGCACGCTCTCGCGGCGAAGGCGAAATCCATCCATGGCTAGGGCACGCCCGTCTTCCCGGTCACACCCAGGATAGTCACGCCTTGATCCTGATACAAAACGGTCATGAAGGACAGGTACTTGTCGATCGGTCCCACCCCATAGGCCGCCTGTTCCAAATCCCCGATGTAGATGTAGTCGATGTGATACTGATTGATGATGCGCATGATCTCATCCGGCTGACGGCTGGAGTATAGCGTGGCGATGTCCGTTTCGCGAGAGCCGAGCAATTCCCCGCCGCCTCGCCACTGGGCCTCGTGGAACGGCCATCCGATGACGGTCGAGAGGCCAGTGTGGGCGGAGATCCGCCCATAGGCGGTGTAACTGCCGCCGACGGCCTCGGCTATCACTCCGTCGGGAAGATGCTGGTTGATCCAGCCAATGGCGGCCGCGTCTCCCGCAGCCGTCGAGGCCATGTAGGCTGTGCCGTCCAGGGTCCGGCCGCCGGGGGGGTTGAAAGCGTCGGTCTTGGTCCATAGGGCCAAAGCCGGATAGATCAAGCCCAGCAGCAGCGGCACCACCACCAGCACGCGCCATCCCGCCCAGCCGGCCCGTTGGCCGGGCCACAGCTCGACCAGCGTGTAGGCCCCGGCCACCCCCCACATAACCCAGGCCGCATAAAAGAACTTGAAAACCGTGTTCATCCGGTAGCCAAAAAGGTCTTGGAGATAGAAGTATTCCGGGCCGAGCACCAGCAGCGCGCCGACGCCGGCCATCAACAACACGAACAACTGAGGCGGGCTGAGCGGCAGGCGTGTGCGGGACGACTCCTGAGCCTCGTCATCTGGCCACAGCAGGGCCGCGATCAACCCCAAGGTCAGCCCCAACCACAGGCCGGTGAAGGGGTGGGAAAGGCGCGTCTTCAAGACGGCCTCCACCCCCGAGCGGACGCTGGAGGCCCCCATCGAAGCCAGCACCGTGTCCAACCCTGTGCCGGAGGCGTTCAAGACCGAGGCGACAAGGACGGCCAGCAGCCAGGAAAGCACCAGCAGGACCACGGGCACCCCGACGGTGATCAGCCCCAGGCGGCGCCAATCGAGCTTGTGGCCGGTCGTCGTCGCACGCCAGACAATCCAGACAAACAGGGGCACGAACGCCGGCGCAAACATGACCACGAAGTGCTGAATCTCGGTCGGGTAGATCAGATTCGGGAGCAGCCCGCCTGCCTGCGAGGAGAAGGTCGGATACCACGGCAGATAGGCGAGCACGCCCCCCAGCACGAGCGCCACTCCGGTGAGCGGGACGGCGGCCAGCTCCGGGCCGCCGGGTTTCGTCCCACCCCGCCAGAGCAGCGCCAGCACCAGCAAGGTCAGGTAAAACGGATAATCCCAGATGTTAAGAAAGGCCAGAGCGCCAAACAGCCAACAGGCGACCACAAACTCGCCCAGCGAAAGCAAGGCCGGGATCCGGCCAAGGAACCAATATGTGAAGAAAATCACAATCCCAAAGCCGGCAGCGGCTATCAGCAGGCTAACGCCGACGCCCTTGAAGACCTCGAGCGGGCTGCTTCCGGCAGTCCCTAAATCCACCGAGCGAACAAAGGCCACCAGCGCGCCCAAGCCGATCGCCGCCGGCACCAGCAGCGGCGCTGGGTCCCAGCGCTCGCCGAGATGGCTCATCCGATGCAACTTGCGTTCGCCGCTGACCATGCTCCGGAAGGCAAACCCGACGGCGGTGACGACGAAGGGCAGCCCCAGGTCGTGGGGGTGATTATCGGCCAGGAGAAATGAGAAGAAGGGGAATTCGTCGATGACCTCCAGGTCCACGCCGGCCAGGTTGACGTCGCGGAGAACCCGCGACGCCCGCCACCACCACAAGTAGCGCGTTGGAAACCAGGTTGGGGCGCCGGTGGGCGCATCGACCAGGTCTTTGATGTTGAGACCACTCCAGAATGACGAGACCAGCTGCCCCCCTGCCCCGACCCGCCAGAAGACGTACTGGCTGTGCAAGACCTCAAGCGCCGCCTCGAGGTTGCCGGCCACAAGCACAAGCACAGGCGCCAGCAACGGCGCCCACCGCCGCGGGCTGTCTCGCTGGTGCCGCCAGTTGAGCAGGTTGTACAGGATCGCATACGAGCCGAGGGCCGTCAGGGCAAACCACAGCGCGTTGACTAGATTGAACGCCACGCCCGGCGCGGCGCCGGTCAGCTCGGTGAGCACCGCCATCATGATGTAGCCGAGGTAGTAGTAGGAGATGGCATACCCAGAAAGCCAGCCATCATGGGGAGGGAACGTTGGCGAGTGGAGGATGCTGTTTAGAAACATCATCTCCATAGGCTTCTCGGTGTTGGTGATTTCGGGGTTGTTGGCCCGCACAAAAGCCCACCCGAGAAAGGCCGCCAGGAACAGCGCCTCCATGACCCATAGGCTCTGGCGGTTCTGCCTCACCCACCCCAGGATCTCGCGCCGCTGGCGCCAGCTTGTGGCCACGCATGTGCCCGCCAGGACCAGCGCAAGGCCGAAAACTCCAACCCGGGTGTTTGGGACCCAGCCGGCGGTCGCCCCGAGCCACACGGCGTAGGTGAGCGCCAGCAAGCCGATGGCCCGGCTGAACCCGTAGCCTGAGTTTGGCAGACGGCCGAAAATGCGGCGAACCAGTGGGAACGCCAGCCAGCCGATCAGGCTGCTGGCCAACCACCAGGCGGCCACCTGAAGGAGTTGTGCGGTCAAGGCAGCACCTGATAAATAGTCGTCTGGCCGGTCGTGAAGACGGGCGCGATCCAGCCCAAGTTGATCATGGTGTCGAACTTGTCGGCCGCGTGCGAGGGGCACGTCAGGGTCGGCGGGACGGCCTGGGCGTCCAGGACCGAACACTCGCTGGCGGGGACGTCTGGCTGCGTCATGCCTAGAGCCCGGCCGCTCAGGTCGCAGAAAACACCCGAGCCGGAAGTCATGCAAGGGGCCACATCGCCATAGTAGATCTGCTCAAGCCGGCCCCACACGATATACCCGACGTGATACTTGTCCAGGAAGCTGCGCGCCTCATCTAAAGACCGGGTCATATAGAACGCCGTGACCTCCAACACGCGATCGGTCACCTGCTCCTCACCCGTGGCGACCCGCTGCTGCCGCTGATGCCAGTTCCAGCCCACCACGCCCGGCAGACCGGTGTAAATCGTGAATCGCGTGCCCCAGCGGTATTCAGGGATGTTGGCCTCGACGATCACCGGGGTACCGGTGACATGCTGCTGCATCCATTGGATAGCCTGGTAGTCCTCATTGGTCGGGAAGGCGACACCCAATTCGGCCTGGGTGGCATACTCCATGTAGAGCATGCCGTCGAGGGAGTGCGGCGCGTTGGACGCCATGCGATCCTCGATTTTGGCCGGCGTAGCCGTCAGGGGATACAAAGCCGCCCCAAAGACCAGGGCCGCCGTACCGAGCTGCCACAACCTGCGCCACGAATGTGCCCAGGTGGACAAGTCCATCAATACCCAGGCCAGCGCAGCCGCTGAGGCGATGCTGAACAAGCTCCAGACCTGGAGGTAGAACTTGAAGACCGTGTTCATGCGGCCGATGTCGCCCTTGAGTACGACCACCTCGACCACAAACGTCAACGCCGCCCCCGTGGCGGTAAGAGCCAGAACGATGCGCTTCTCCAGTGTCTGACCGGGCCGGAGGAACAATAGCCCCGCCCACAAGATCAATGGGAAAGAAAGCAGCGCCACCGGATAACCCAGGCTGGCGGCCAGACCCACCGCGGCCAGGAACAGAATGACCGCCGCCAAGAAGACTTCAGCGTAGGGCCGGAGCGGGGCCAGGGCAGAAATTGGCGTGGCCGCCATCCAGGCCCGTGTTTCCCAGGTCATCCAGGCGGCGATCAAAAACAGAAAGACGCCATAGACCGTCAGGTAGGCGCTTATGGGCGTCTTGGATCCCTGCCAGAGTTCGGGCTGTGTGTACCCCTGGACATACCAGCGGCTGAAAGGCTCGTAGAGAAGCAGGGCCAGGACGACCAGGCCCAACGCCGTAATGCCGGCGTAGAGCCAGGTCCGCCGGCGCAGATTTCTGTAGCGGAGCCAGGCGCCTCCCAGTGCCGCCAGCACGCCGAGGGTCAGATACACCGGGAAGTCCCAAGTGTTGGTGGGCCGCAGGGCGCCGATCAACAGGCCCCCAAGAAACAAACTGATCCCGCTGTCTACGGTCCGCTGCGGTTGGCCCTGTCGCTGGGCCAGGAGCCACGACACCACCCAGGCGAGCGCACCCAGCGTGAGCGGCAGGCTGATCATGTGCGCATGCAGATCCGCGTACAGAAAAGTGAAGAAAGGAAATTCGGTGATCGGCCCTGGCTCGCCCGCTCCCGGCGGGATCGATCGGCTGGGATTCCAATACCATTGATCCAACGGGATGGGGAGTTGGACGTGATGCAGGACCACTTGGCCAAAGCCCTTGAGCGCGTCCAGCAGTCCCACCCCCAATCCGCCGCCCAGACTCCGCAGACTGTCGTAGATCAGCTGGACCGTCCCCAAGTTACCCAGCAGGACCACAAGACCGGCGGCGGCCACACCCGCGATCCTCGGGTCCAGGCCCCGCGGATTGCTTTCGCGGTGAACCAGCAAACTCGACCCGACGCTGTAGGCTCCCATCGCCAGCAGACTGAACAGAGTCGGCAGGACCAGGTTGTAGGCCGTCTCCGGCACGATCCCCAGCAGCTTGATGGGGATGCCCACCAGGACAAATCCAAAGTAGTAATAGTTGATCGTGCCCCCGGCGAACCACGGATCGTAGGGTGGAAAGCCGGGGCTCTTGAGCACGGCCGTCAGATAGGACAAATCCATGGGTTTCTCCCCGCCTTTGGACGGGTGCCACAGGTCGGGGTTGCCCAGCCGGATGCCCAGATCGACCACAAAGAAGGCCAAGGCCAGAACTTCGATCCACACCAGCTCGCGCCAATGGTCTCGCACGAAAGCCCGCAGAGTCTGGCGATCGCGCCACGCCAGAATGGCCGAGAGGCTGGCCATCGCCAGGATGACCGCCAGGATAGTCACGGGCAAAACGGGAACTCCGGCGCTGCCCATCATCCAGCTGCCCCACGCCGTCAGCAACAAACCCGCCAGTTTCGCCAGCGGATAACCGGAGTCCTTGAGGCCGGGGAAAGCCAGCCGGACGATGGGAAACGCCAGCCAGCCGAGGACGGTCATCGTCAGCCACCAACCGATGACGGCCAACACTTCGGAGCGGTTAAGCGGATTCCCGGGCGGGAACAACACGCGCCAGGTGCCGGCGACCTGTTGCGCGACCCAGCGCGCCTCGGGCAGCATCAGGTCGGGCTCGACCCCGGCATGAAGCTGGCTGGGGATCAGATTCTTGACACGGGAGACATCCACGGCGCCTAGGGCCTCCCGCACAGCCTGGGCAGAGAACTCCGGCGTGCGCTGGAAGATCAGGACCTTGGGGTGATCGTAGACCGTGAAGGCCTCCTCGGCCGTCTGGTCGTTGAAGTCCAGTCCCAGCCAGGATGGATCCGATTGAAAAACCTGGATGAGCTCGTAACCAAGTTGGTTCTGAACCTGGCCCGGTTGGGCATTGGCCGCACACACGGACACCGATGTGGGTGCCGGGCAGTTGAACAGCATCCGATAGTAGGCGGCACTCAGCGGATATCGGGAGGGCACCCGGGCGATGGTGCCGTATTGTCGATTGGATGTGATGACCAGGTAATCGCCCCGCGACAGGCTGTCCACGATGCGGTTGAGCTTGTCCGGCACGCCATCTGAGTTATCGTCCTGATCATCCGGCCAGTACAGCTCCTGATTGGCGCCGGTGTAGCGGCCCCCGTAGTCGTAACCTCCCAGGTTGAGCGGCAGCCCGTCATCCCAACTGGTCTCGCTGATCAGCACGCTGGGGCGCAGCGCCAGCGCCCCCCCGCCGGTCAGGGTTAGCTGAGCGTCATAGGTGACGCCGGATGCCAGGCCGGCCGACTGGGAGAAAACCACTGACAGAGGCAATTCGCCCTCCGCGTTGATGCCAACCGCCGATTCACCCTCGGCCACCACGTTGCCGGGATCACCATCCCGAGTTGAGCGCGACGTGGAGCCTGCCCGATCCTGAGCCGGCGCTTAGCCAGCGCGCATGGGGCAACGCCAGCCCGGTTACCTGACCGGATTGATGGGATTGGACGATCAGGGTCTGTGTCTGATCCGAGATCAGGATATCGGCCTGCCCGGGAATGTCGACCACGGTCGTGGCGGGGGACCCACCCTGAGCTTGCATCAAGGTCATCGGACCCTGGAAGGCCAGACCGCCGGCGCCCTCGACCCTAATTTCAAGCCCATAGGTGTGCAGGTCCAGCATGGGCGCCGGCTCTGGAGGAAGAGCTCGACCGGAGCAGACAGCAGACCGCTGACATCGCTTGAGACCGCCTCGGCCACCGGAACACCAAGCGCGGGGGTGTCATACAGGGTCACACGCAGGGATTTCGGCCCCGCCCCGGGAGCGAGGTCCGTGACATTCGGGATGGTGATCGACGTCAAGGAGGCGCCGGACTGGGCGACAAAGCTGGTGGATAGGCTTTCCCCGGCCTGCAGACCGGCCGTCAATGTGGTAGGAATGGGCTCGAGGAGCGCCTCGCCCTGCGGGGAGTCGACCGCCAGATTCACGGCCGCTGGCAGGTGATGGTAGATCCACAACGAGGCGGCCACGCGAGTGACCGGGCGCTGGTAGATGCCGGCAAAGGCCAGGGCGTAGGCCGCCGTCCCGGCGACGACCAATCCGGCAGCCAGCCCAACGGCCGGTTTCACCCAGCGCCCCAATCGTTCCGGCCGCCAGGTGGGCGCGCGGCGCCAGGCTTCCAGCAGACCCCAGGCAGCCAGCAGGGCCAGGCTCGGGTAGACCGGCAGCTGGTAGCGCATGGCCCGGGTGAAGCTCACCGACTGCCATATGAAGTAGGCCGCCGTCCAAACGACCGGGATCAGATGGCGATCCCAGTTGCGTCCCTTCAGGGTTTCGAATCCGGCCCAGCCCCAGCCGAGCCAGGCCGCCAGGCCGAGCGGCAATCCCAATCCCCACAGGACCATGTTCGTCCACGAGAACAAGATTGGAGCCCGGTCGGCCCATTGGAGCGCCGGCGGAAAGTCCACCGCCCCACTGCTTTGGCGCAGGATCTCGCGCATGGTGGCGATCCAAGACGGGCTCGGCCGAATGTCGATGATGGACGTCCCCACGAAGGCATAGGGCTGAAAGACTCTGAAGGTGAGGAAGGAAACGACTGCCGCCAGGACCACGCCGCGGACGCTCTCGGCTCCGATGCCTGAGCGTTGCCCGGCGTCCGCCTTTACGTAGCGGATGGCCGCCGCCAGCACAATCACCCCGGCCAGGGGTAAGGTGTTGATCTTGCAGGCCATGGCCATGCCCAGCGCCAGGCCGAAAAGCACGTGATTCCACACGCGTCCATTGTCCCGGGCTCGAACCGCAAAATACAGCCCGGCGATGACGAAGGTGTTGGCGGCGGGATCGACCACAAAGAAATGGGCGTGCTGAATCAGCAGCGCCGAGGCGGCACCAAAAAACGCCGCCAGCACCCCCGTCCATGCCCCGTACAGCCGCCGGCCAAGCAGGAACAACAGCACCACACTGGCCAGATCAAACGAAGCCGAGACGGCTCGGCCCACCAGGTAGATCTGGTCATAGCCGGTCTTGCCCAGCCACTCGCCCAACAGGCGGACCAGGAAGATCGGCAAAGTCCCGTAGACAAAGAATGTGTTGCCGGAGTTGGCCGGGTTGAGGGGCGAGGCGGCCGTATTGAAGTATTCGCCGAGGTTGGCCGGCAGCCGGAGTTCGGATTCGACGATGGTCAGGAAGCGTTCGTCGGGATGCAGGTGGGTTCCACTGTCCCAATCAAGGCCGGTGAAGCGTAGAAAGGCCCCGAAGACCAGGATGCCGGCCAGGGCCAGCAAAGGAAGGTTGGCCCGCAGGTTGAATCGCGGAGGACTCGGCGGGGCCGTCGGGCTTTCGGAGGCGAAGTCAGGCACGACGCTCACGAGCCGTTCCCCTCTTGGCTCCCGCCGAGTGGCTCGGAGGGCGCGAGCCGGGACTGTGAAGACAGCGATGTCCTTGCCGGGCCGGTCAGAATGCCGCGACGGTCCAGCGTCCGTCCGGGAAGAGCTCCTCCAGTATGGCTTGATCGGGCTCGTCCTGGATATGGACCAGGAACAACTGGGCAGCGCGACTCAGCCTGAAGGGCGGGCAGCTGCGACGCCGGTGTGCTGTAATCCTTGGCCGGCTGCCCGGCGTTGATCCCCACCAGGCGGCCGTCCATCCAGAAAGGGTATGGAACCATGTGGGCCGTGTCGTAAGTCCCGATCAACTCGGCAAACCCCTTGACGATCTCTCCGGCCTGGGCTGTGTTCCAGGCGCTTTGCAAATTGAGCTTGGCGAAATCGACCATGACCAGGCGGTAGTTGATGACGGCCGAGATGATGAACAGCCCTGCCAGGCCGGCGTAGACCGAGAGCAAGGCCTGGCGCCGGTTGGTCCATGTCGATCTGGCCCAGTCCACGGCAGCCACCACGGCCATGGCCGCCAAGACATAGGCGGGTATGTAGGCGCCAGATGCCCGGTGCAGCGCAGGGTTCTCATCCGGAAAGGCCAGCGACAGGGTCGAGGGCAGCATCAGCAGCGGGATGCTGACCAATGTGAAGATGTCACGCCAGTCCCGGCCGCGCACATAACGCAGCAGCATCAGGACCACTCCGAGGTGGAAGAAGGCCGCCGTCAGCCAGTCCAGCCCCGGCCGGTTCGGGACCGACGCAATCCAAATCCCTCCGTCATTCCAGCCGAAGATGCCCAGGCCGGTCACGAAATTAGCGAGGAAGACCGCCAAGGGCAAACCGGGTATAGGGCGTTCCACGGTTCCAACCCGGCTCAACATGCGGAACAGGAACGTGTCCGGATTTTCAACCGCCACCCTGAGCAGCGGCAGAACGAGGACCAGGCCGACCATGCCCATAACCAGCAGCAAAGTCAGAGCCTTCCCGCGCTGCCCGGCCGAAATCCGGTGCAGGATGAAAATTCCTACCCCGACGGCCACAACCAGCGGGATCACTCGCGCGGGCGAATACCCGTTCAGACCTAGCCCAATCGCGGCCGCGCACAACAAGAGATCATTTCGGCGCCGGGTTCGCAAGCCTTTGAGCAGGTAGTACAGCGCCGGCGCGGCAAACAGGGCGTAGAAGGGGAACCGCAGGCCAAGCCGGCTTATGACATTCGGCCAGTAGCCGATCCCGGCCATGAGCGTGGCCAGGAGTGCCACGCGCCGTCCGGCCAACTCTCGCCCGAACAAGTAAACGAAGGGCAAAGTCAGCAGGCCGGCGAAGGCCGTCACCAATTTGAGCGTCAGAAAAGACAGGCCGGTGCCGAACACACGCGCCGTCAATGCCGCCAGGTAGAACTCCATCGGCTCGCGGCCGGTGTTGCGGAAAAAGAAGATTGACAGCTTGCCGTTCAACACGTCGTAGACATCGAGCAGCTTTTCGGCGTGATCGCTCCACATCTCGAATGGGACCTGATCGAGGTAAGTCAGGCGGAAGACGATGGACACGCCGGCCACGGCGAGGACGGCCCAATGCCATGGCTCCAGGCGTACCGTCAGCCGCGGCCGCCGGATCCAGGTCCACGCCCGCGCCGACACACGGCCAACGTCCACCCGGCCCTCCCAGAAAGCGCCCACAACCCCAACCACGGCGGCCGACCAAAACACGACCGTCGACAATCGGAACGTGTTCTGGCCTGAGGCGAGCAGGGTCAACAGCGAGAACCCCACCCCGACGGCAAACCAGACCGGGCGGAAGCTGACCGTCAGATCATCGGTGCGGGATTCGGCCGCGGGCTCCAGTTGGAAATCGCCGGACAGGAATGCCCAACCGACGATCAGCGCGCCGGCGACATACAGCCCGACCTCCACGACCGGGCTGCCTATGCGTTGGGCCAGGCCAAATTGCGCGATGAATGCCATGCACAGAGCGACCGGCAGCCGCACATGTTCCGGCCGAATCTCGGCCGCCAGGGCGCGCCAGGAGAACGGCGCCGATGCCGCGCCTGGGACGGATGGCGCCAGGCCTTCAATGGGCGCCAAACTCGGCACCGTTTCCTGGCTGGGCTCGGGGATGGGGATCGGCCTGCCCCGCAAGACCGATTTGAACCAGTCCAGAACGCTGGGTTCGCCCGAGCCTGGATCCGCGTCAGGGAGCCTGATTGGCGGTTCGATCATGATACGCGCCGCCTCGCCAGGTAGAAGGTGTAGGTCCCATCGGGTTGCGGCGGTTCTTCAAAATACCGCCTCACCAGCCGATCCGTCAAACGCAAGTTCCAGCCAGTCGGCGCCAGGATCCAGCGGCCGGTCAACCAGCGGCTCACCAGGCAAGGCCCGCCGAAATAGTGGCCCCACTCGAGGGCGTGCAATGCCTCGGGCGAGAAATAGCGTTGGCTGGTTTCAATCTCAAACCCGGCCGCCCCGAACTTCTTCTGCCAGCCGGCCTCGTCCAGCAGATTCCACGTCCGGGACATGCGCATGAACCATTGGCGGTAGGCCTCCGCGGGCTGATGGAGCCCCAGCCGATGAAGGGCGGCCGGAAGACTCAAGTCGGACCGGTAGCCGGGGTTGGGCACCGTGATCGCAAACGGTGCCCCGGGCCGAAGCACGCGGCCGACCTCGGCCAACACTTCATCGAGCCGGGGAATGTGCTCAAGCACCGAGTTGCTGATGGCGGCGGCAAAGGACCCCGAAGCATGCGGAAGGTGGGCGGCGTCGGCCTGGATACGCCATCGGTAGGCGCCTCGCCTTCCGGCTTCCACGAGCGACGGGAGATCCGGGTCCACACCGACGTCCAGCGGCGCCGGATAGGTCACCGAGGCAAAATGGCCGTCTCCGGCCCCCACGTCCAGGACGGGCCTGGGAAGGTCGACCGCTCCCATTAACCGCGCCTCCACCGCCCGCAAGGTCGCCCGGAAGTAGGGCAGCGCTTTGAGGTGCTGATCGAGCAAGTCGCCCTTCATGCGTCAGCAATGCGGCCGAGCTGGCGCGCCAGAGATAGGATCAGACGTTCATAAGCTTCCGCGGTGCGCGCCGGGGCATACGCCTCGGCCAGGGCGGCCTGGTCCCCGCGGTAGTTCTCCGGGTGATCGACCACTTCGAGGACGGCCTCGGCAATCGCCGGCGCGTCCCCGACCGGGGTGATCTTGCCCATGCCGGTGGTCAGGACCGGTTGGCGGACCCCGGGGAGGTCGCTCGCCACCACGGGGGTGCCGCGCAGCATCGACTCAATCTGTACCAGGCCGAAGGTCTCCGTGTTGTTGATGCTCGGCAGCACCGTGACGTCGCACCGATCAAAAAAGGCGGTCATTTCCGGCGGCGTGAGCGTTCCCAGGAACGTCCAGTGGTCCTCGACCTCAGCCAGCCTCGGCGCCAGCCGGCGGGCATAGCCCTCCTCACCCAGCACGTGCTCATAGGGGCCGGCGAAAAGCACATGCGCCTTTGGGTGCCTGGACCGGATCATCGGCAGAGCGTCGAGCAAGTGCTCCACACCCTTTTCGGTTGCCAACCTGGCCGCCAGCCCAATCACCGGAAAACGATCCCCGACGATCCCAGCCAGTTTGCGCCCGAACTCCGCCTGGGGGGGCGCCACCTCGACTGGGGGCGGAATGACTTCGAGCTTGTTGAGCCGGCGAGACAAGAATGGCGAACATCGGGCGAAGTCTTCAGTGTAGGCCACCACGCGATGCGCAAGCCACCCGGCGGTCGTGTTGGCGGCCGATACGACGGCGTCGGCCGCCCGGTTGACCAGGCCCGGAGGCAGCTTGAGGTCCGAGTGGTAGGTCAGGATCGTCGGGCGCCGAAACAGCCGGCCCCGCAACGCGATGCCGGCGGCGTCCAGCTGGGGAAGATGCAGGCTCACAGCATCGTGGGCCAGCACCTGGCGGGTGGCTTCCCAGCCGATGCCGGGCATGATGACGCCTTTGCTGACGCGCGCCAGTACGGGCATTCGCCGGACCCGAACGCCGTGCAGAATCTCCTCGGTGGGAAGCCGGCGATCGTATTGAGAGGTGAGCACCGTCAGTTGGTGACCGCGCTCGACCAGGGCTCGAGCCAGCCGCTCAACGTAGATGGTCAGGCCGGAGACATGTGGGCGGTAGTAGGTCAGCGCCACCAGGATTTTCATGCCACCAGGGTTTCTTGGGTCCGGCGGAAGAACTTCTGCGCCTGACCCGCCAGCCCCAGAATGGTCCGGCCCTCTCTGGCCAGCCCGATAGCACCCAATCCGCCGGTGGTCACCAGAGACAGGGCATGCGCCAGAATCGCCAGACTCACGGCCAGCTCCTGGGAAAATCCGAAGACCAGCAGGGCCGCCACGGTGGACAGCTCGTAAACGCCAACCGCGCCCGGGGATGATGGCAGCGCCGCCCCGAAAGCGGTCACGCCGGTGACGAAGATCAGCGTCATCGGCGGCGCCGAGGTCCCAAACGCCCCCATCACCAACTCCAGACTCAGCCAGGCGGTCGCCCAGGCGCACAGACTCCAGAACCCCGATCGGAGCAGACGCGACGGGCGGGCGGCCTCCCCCAGCCCGCGGGCGAAATCGTCCATGGTCTTCAGGACTTTGAGCCAGCCCTGGCCCGGGAGGCGGTCCACCAAACGCAGGATGTTCTTCTGATTGACGGCCAGAACCGCGGATCCAAGCACCAGCACAGCCAACACGACCCCGGCGGCCTGAAGCACCCGCCCCGCCCAAACCGGCGCCGCAATTGCGCTGATGGCCAGGGCAACACCTGCCAGGCTGACGGCCACATCGATGAGCCGCTCGACCACCACGCTTGCCAGCGCAGCGCCCCCGGTCACCTGGCTCGACTGGCTGACCGAGTATGCGCGGCCCAATTCACCCAGCCGGAGCGGCAGCACATTGTTAAGCAAATAACCTTCATTGAGGGCCCAGAAGACTTTGGGATAAGGGGCGCGCTCGCCGAGCAGGACAAACCAGCTGCGTGCCCGGGCGAACAACCCCAGCACGATCATGAGGGCCGCCGGGATCAGGTACACCGGGTTCACCCCGGCCAGGATCTCGAGGACGCGCGCCGGCTGCACCCCCCAGAAGGCGACCGCCAGGGCGATGAGACTGACGAGCAGCCCAACCAGCCAGCTTCGCGAATTCTCCAAGCCCACCCTCGACACACAAAGTCCCCGCCCCCACTCGGGCTGGGAATTGGGGCATTATAGCACCCGGCCCTGAGCGACTGCCGAGCCTGGAAGTCAGGCTGAGGGGAACAAATCGGCGTGGGAGTCGACCCACTCGACCAACCGGCGGATGCCGTCATCGACCCCGACGGATGGAGACCAGCCGAAATCGCGACCGGCCTTCCGAACGTCGGAAATGTAGACTTTCTGGTCCCCGGGACGCCATTCCCGGCGGCTGACCGGGATGGATGTCCCCATCAGCGACTTCGAGCTTGGGGCCGAACTCGGCCCACACCGACAGGCTGTTCTGGGGGCCGCCGCCCATGTTGTACACCTGGCCCTGGGTGACTTCGATCTTCGCCATAGCCAGCCGCATCGCCTGAACCAAATCCTCGACGAACAGGATGTCGCGGACCTGCTTGCCATCCCCGTAGATGCTGATCGGTCGCCCCATGCGTGCGGCGATGGCGAACCACGCCAGCCAGCCCTGGTCTTCGATGCCAAACTGTCTCGGGCCGTAGATGCACGAGTTGCGAAAGACGATCGTCCGCAGGCCGTAGATGCGGTGGTAGTCGTGCACGTACTGGTCGGCGGTTCCCTTCGAGCAGCCGTAGGGCGAATGGAAATCAAGGTTGGCAGTCTCGGGCACGCCGTGTTCCAGACTGGCGTATCGATAGCGAGTGGCCTCCTCGACCACCGCTTCACCCAGCATCTCGCCGTAAACTTTGTTGGTCGACGTGAACAGCAGGATCGGATCCAGCTTGAGCGACCGGACGGCTTCCAGCAGGTTCAGCGTCCCTGAGGCATTGATTTCAAAGTCGAGGCGCGGGTCGATCACCGAAGTCGTCACGGCCACTTGGGCGGCTAGATGGATCAAGGCGTCGAACGGCGCCTGCGCGCTGAGGGCGGCCTGCAGGTCATCGGCGTAGCGGACATCGACCCGGACAAACTCCAGGTTGGGATGCCGCGCTTGGAGCCAGTCGAGGTTTTGCGCGCTGCCAGGCCGCGACAAGTTGTCGAGCACCGCCACCGCTTCGCCGTCTTTGAGCAGGGCGTCGGCGGTGTTCGATCCGATGAACCCGGCGCCGCCCGTGATCACGGTCTTCATGCAGTCCTCCACGAGCCCGGCACGAGGTCCGGGGCCGAGTACAAGCCGCGATGGCCGGCGAGCCGTCGCGGCGTCAGTCCTCATTCAGGCGCAGGACGGCCAAGAAAGCGTCCTGGGGGATCTCCACCGAGCCGACGCGCTTGAGGCGTTTCTTGCCCTTCTTCTGACGCTCGAGCAGTTTGCGTTTGCGGGTCACATCGCCGCCGTAGCACTTGGCCAACACGTCCTTGCGCAGCGCCTTCACGTTGGCCCGTGAAATCACCCGTCCTGCCGCCTGAGCCTGAATCGGGACGGTGAACAGCTGGCGCGGGATGAGCTCCTTGAGTTTGGTCACCAGCGCCTGGCCTTTTCGGTAGGCGTCCTGGCGGTGCACAATCAGGGCCAGCGCGTCCACGGGTTCCAGGTTGATCAGAATCTCGAGCTTGACCAGGTCGTCGGCGCGGTACTCCAGAAAATGATAGTCAAGCGAGGCGTAGCCGCGGGTGTGCGACTTGAGCTGGTCGTAGAAGTCGACGATGAGTTCAGACAGCGGGATGTCGTAGTGCAGCACCACCCTGCCCGGCGTGGGGTACTCCTGCCGGACGAACGTGCCGCGCCGGCGTGGTGACCAGCTCCATGACCGGGCCGTAGTAGTCCTCCGGGGTGAAGATCTGGATGCGCATCCATGGTTCGCGCACTTCTTCGATCTCGGCTTCCTCCGGCAGCTTGGCGGGCGAATCGATTTCCAGAGTGCGGCCGTCGTGCAGCAGGACTTCATACTTGACCGAGGGCGCGGTGGCGATCAGATCGATGTCGAACTCGCGCTCGAGCCGCTCCTGGATGATGTCCATGTGGAACATGCCCAGGAACCCGCACCGGAAGCCGAAATTCAACGCCTGTGACGTCTCGGGTTCGTAAACCAAGGAAGCATCATTCAGCTGCAGTCGCTCGAGGGCATCCTTGAGATCCTGGTAGTCCTCCCCCTCCACCGGATAGAAGCCGGCGAAGACCATCGGCTTGGGATGGCGATAGCCCGGCACCGGCTCGAGGGCAGGCCGAGCCTTGAGGGTGATGGTGTCGCCGACGCGGCACTCGCGCACCGACTTCAAGCCTGTGGCGATGTAGCCGACTTCGCCTGCGGTCAGGCGGGGCACCGGCAGCATGGCCGGCGAGAACACGCCCAACTCGATCGGCCGGGCATCGGCGCCGGATCCCATCAGGTGGATGTCCTGCTCGCCTTCGATCTGGCCCTGGAACATCCGGACGTAGGCGACCACGCCTTTGTAGCTGTCGTAATGCGAATCGAAGATCATGGCCTGAAGGGGTGCGTTTGCATCGCCTCGCGGGGGAGGCACGCGTTCAACGACGGCCTCGAGGACATCGGGCACCTTCTCGCCGGTCTTGGCCGAGATGGTCAGAATCTGTTTGATAGGGGTCCCCAGAAGGCCGTGGATTTCTTCGGCCACGGCGTCCACCCGCGCGGACTGCAGATCAATTTTGTTGATGACCGGGATGATCTCCAGGTCGGCTTCCATCGCCAGGTACAAGTTGGCCAGCGTCTGGGCCTCGACGCCCTGGCTGGCGTCCACCACCAGCAGGGCGCCTTCGCACGACTCCAGCGCCCGGCTGACCTCGTAGCCAAAGTCCACATGGCCGGGTGTGTCGATCAAGTTGAGCTCATAGACTTCGCCGTTGGGCCTTTGGTAGCGCATGCGTACCGCCGAAGCCTTGATCGTCACCCCCTTCTCGCGTTCGAGGTCCATGGTGTCCAGCACCTGATTGACCATCTCCCGCTCGCTGAGAGTGCCGGTCAGCTGGAGCAGGCGGTCCGCCAGGGTTGATTTGCCGTGGTCGATGTGAGCCACGATGCAGAAATTGCGAATCGACTTGGGATCCATGTCCACGCGGCTGTCAGGCACCGAAACGCGTCAGGGGCAAAACCCGCGGCAGGAAGTATACATGAGCGGTCACGCGCCGACGCAGTTTCACTCGCCCTCCCGGAAGGCGCCATCCAGCAGCTCGGCCGGTTCAACCCCTGGCCCTCGCGTCACGCACCAGAGCAGGTATTCCTGATTGCCTTTGGGCCCCTTGATGGGCGAGGCCAAAAGGCCCCTAGGGATGAATCCAGATTGCCCGGCGGCGTCCATCACCTGGGCGACGGCGTGTCGCCGGACGTCGGGATCGCGCACCACCCCGCCCTTGCCGACCTGTTTTCGCCCGGCCTCGAATTGCGGTTTGACCAGACACACCAGCTGGCCGCCGTCGGACAGCCAGGAGCGCATGCGGTCAAACAGCAGGCGCAGAGAAATGAAGGCCACATCGGCGGTCACCAGGTCGACCAGCTCCGGCAGCGCGGCCAATTCACGGGCGTTTGTGCGTTCTTTCACAATCACCCGCCCGTCCTGGCGCAGCCTCCAGTCCAGCTGCCCCCGCCCGACATCGATGGCATACACCCGCCGGGCGCCGTGTTGAAGCAGGCAGTCGGTGAAACCGCCCGTGGAGGCGCCCACGTCGGCGCACACCCATCCTTCCACCTGGATCAGAAAGCCCTGCAAGGCGGCCTCCAGCTTCTGCCCGCCGCGCGAGACAAACGGCCGCCCGCGGTCGACGGCCAATTCGACGCTGCCGGCCAGCGTGCGCGACGGTTTGAACTCCACCTGGCCGTCCACCCGCACCTGCCCGGCCATGATCAGCCGCTGCGCCAGGGCGCGCGACTCGGCCAAGCCTCGTTCGACCAACAGGACATCCAATCGCGTCTTCGCCGCCACGCCCCCATTGTAGCCCGACCCCTCGTGCCCGGTGGCTGCGAAGGCCACGGAGGCGTGCTCCGAACGCCGCCGATGAGCAGATCAAACGGAGCCATTGGACTGGGTGCTCGCCTTGCCGGGCGCTGGTCGACCTGCTATCATCACGCCATGTTGCTGGCTCTGCTCCGCACCATGCGCCCTCGCCAGTGGACCAAGAACGGCTTCATCTTCGCCGCGCTGGTCTTCGACCGCCAGCTCGCGCGCCCGGGCCCGTTCGTTTCGACGCTGGTGGGATTCGTCCTGCTGTGCCTGGCCTCCAGCGCCGTGTATGTGATCAATGATCTGGCCGACCTGGAGAGCGATCGCCGCCACCCGACCAAACGCTTCCGCCCCCTGGCGGCCGGCGAGCTCTCACCCTCCGTCGCCCGTATCGCCGCCGTGGCGCTCATCCTGGTCACCCTGGCCGGCAGCCTGGTGCTGGGTTGGGGCTTTGCGCTGGTGGTGCTCGGTTTCCTGGTCCTCAACCTGCTTTACTCGTTCCGGCTCAAGCACGTGGCCATCATCGACGTCTTCTCGATCGCCGGCGGGTTCGTGCTGCGCGTGGCCGCGGGCGTGTCCCTGATCACGGTCGAACGCTTTTCGCCCTGGCTGTACGTGTGCACCACGCTGCTGGCGTTGTTCATTGGATTTGGCAAGCGCCGGGCCGAGCTGAGCCTGATGCAGGAACAGGCGACCTCCCACCGCCGGGTGCTCGACGGCTACACGATTGGCTATCTCGACCAGCTCATCATGATCGTGTCGAGTACCACCATCATCGCCTATGCCCTGTACACTTTCTCGGCGGTCAACTTGCCCGAAAACCACCTCATGATGCTGACGATCCCGTTCGTGCTGTACGGAATCTTCCGCTACCTGAATTTGATTCACGTCGAGAACGAAGGCGGCGCGCCGGAAGACCTGCTTTTGCGCGACCGGCCGCTAATGGCCACCTTGATCCTATGGGGGCTGACATCGGTGCTCATCCTGTACCTGGGGTGACGACGCACGCCTCCGCTCCGGGAAAGATCATCCTGCTCGGCGAGCATGCGGTCGTCTACGGTCAACCGGCGCTGGCCGTGCCCGTCAGCCAGATCCGGGCACAGGCAGTCGTCGACAGCCTGCCAGATCAGCCGATGGGCAGCGTCTTCATCGACGCTCCGGATGTCGGGCGGCACGCCGACCTGGCCGATCTGCCGCCAAATGACCCCCTGGCGGCCGTCGTTCGCCTGACCCTGGCCGCCTGCGGCGGCTCGCCCGTCCCGGCCTTCAGCCTCGCCATCCAATCCGATATCCCGGTCGCCGCCGGGCTCGGTTCGGGAGCCGCCGTGAGCGTGGCCGTCACGCGCGCCGTGAGCGCCTTCGTGGGCGTTGAACTGACGTTGGAACAGCAGTGTGAGATCGCCTTCGAGGTCGAGAAGATCCACCACGGCACGCCGTCCGGGGTCGACAACACCGTGGTCACATTCGCCGCGCCGGTGTATTTCGTCAAGGGGAGGCCGCCCGAGCCTTTCGCCATCAAGACGCCGTTTAGCCTGGTCATCGCCGACAGCGGCATCGCCTCCCCCACCGCCCAAGCCGTGGGCCGGGTACGCCGAGCCTACGAGACCCAACCGGAAAAGGTAGGGCCCATCTTGGAGGCCATCGGGGACATCACCCGGGCCGGCCGGCTGGCGATTGCCGAAGGGGAGCTGGCGCGGTCTCGGGGAGCTGATGAATTCTGATCATGCCCGCCTATCCGATTTGGGCGTGTCCGCTCCGGAGCTCGATCGTCTGGTCTCGGCGGCCCGGGCGGCCGGCGCGTTGGGCGCCAAGCTGTCAGGCGGCGGGCTCGGCGGGAACATGATCGCCCTGCTCCCGGAGACCGAGCGGGGCGCCGTGGCGCGCGCCCTCACCGCCGCCGGGGCGGCGCGCTTGATCGTCACACGGATTGAATTGCCATGATCCTGCTCAAACTGGGCGGTTCCTTGATCACCGAGAAGGACCAGGGCGAGACGCCGCGGCTGGCGGTACTGCGGCGGCTGGCGGAGGAAATCCGCCAGGTGCTGAGGGTCCACGACGACCTGCGCCTGGTGGTGGGGCATGGCTCGGGGTCCTTCGGCCACCACCTGGCCACACAATACCAGACACAACACGGCGCGCACACGCGACGGGACTGGATCGGGATGGCGGAGGTGTGGGCCTCCGCCAACCACCTGAACCGATTGGTCATGGACGCCTTGAGGCTGGCCGGCGTCCCGGCCGTCGTCGTTCCCGCCCTCAGCCTCGGCGCTCACCGAGGCGGGCCGCCTGGTCGAGTTGGCCGTCGAGCCCATCCGGCGCGCCGTCGAGGCCGGGCTGGTGCCGGTGGTTCAAGGCGATGTGGCCTTCGACCGACTGCAAGGGGCGTCCATCGTCTCCACCGAGCAGGTGCTGGGCGCGCTGGCCGGCCCGCTGGACGCGGACCGGCTGCTCCTGGCCGGCCTCGATCCGGGGGTCTTCGCCGATTTTTCAACCCGGGGTCACGTGCTGCCAGAGCTGAGGCCTTCAGACCTGGCCGGCGTCGAGGTCGGCGGGGCCGAAGCCGAGGACGTCACCGGCGGGATGCGCGCCAAGGTCCAATCGGCGTTCGACCTGCTCCGATCCCGACCGGGTATGGAGGTGCGCGTCTTTTCGGCCGAAGCGCCCGGAGACCTGGCCAGGGCGCTTGAGGGTGAGCCGTTGGGCACACACCTGTGCCTGTAAGCGGGGCACACGGAGCCGACCCGGCAAAAGGTACAATGGATCCGCGGCCGGCATGCCCCGGCCGCGAGCCCCCCATCTGACCGCCGCTCCGCTCGTCGGCGCGGCCTTCCCATACAGGAGGCGAGCGTGAAAGCTCTGCTCGAGAAGCTTCATATCCAAGACCTCAACCCGGGAGCGTGCAGCGGCCGGGATGC
Source organism: uncultured Chloroflexia bacterium (assembly GCA_963797485.1). Classification (GTDB taxonomy): domain Bacteria; phylum Chloroflexota; class Anaerolineae; order Anaerolineales; family E44-bin32; genus CAWAND01. The sequence continues at coordinate 1,336,544 of CAWCPF010000003.1, read as the reverse complement.
CTGGTTCGAGGACCGGCAGGGAAAAGAGCTGGTCTCCTACAACCCCACGACCGGCGAGCCGATCGCGCGCGTGCTTCAGGCGACCGGGGCGACCTATGCCAAGGTCGTCGACCATGCCCAAACCGCCTTCCTCACCTGGCGCACTCTGCCGGCTCCGAAGCGAGGCCAGCTGGCGCGCGACTTCGGCGACGCACTCCGCGAGGTCAAAGAGCCGCTCGGCGACCTGGTGTCGCTTGAGATGGGCAAGATCCGGCCTGAGGGCCGCGGCGAAGTCCAGGAGATGATCGACATCTTTGATTTCGCCGTCGGGCTGTCGCGCCAGCTCTACGGCCTGACCATGCACTCCGAGCGCCCCCAGCACCGGATGTACGAGCAGTGGCATCCGCTGGGGATTACCGGCGTCATCACCGCTTTCAACTTTCCGGTGGCGGTGTGGTCGTGGAACTCAGCCATCGCCAGCGTGTGCGGCGACACGGTGCTGTGGAAACCCTCCAGTCTCGTTCCGCTGTGCGCCATCGCAGTGCAACACGTGGCCAACCAGGTCATGGCCGATCATGGGCTGAGCGGCATCTTCAACCTGGTGATCGGTTCGGGGGCCGACGTCGGCGAGCCCATGCTGCAGGACCCCCGCGTGGCGTTGATTTCGTTCACCGGCTCCACCAAAGTCGGCCGGCGGGTGGCCGAGAGCGTGGCCTCGCGCTTCGGGCGGACCATTCTCGAGCTGGGGGGCAACAACGCCATCGTGGTGGCGGATGATGCCGATCTGGATCTCGCCAGCCGGGCGATCCTGTTCGGCGCCGTCGGCACGGCCGGCCAGCGCTGCACGACCACACGCCGCATCATCGTCCAATCCGCGGTGGCGGGGGAACTTGAACGACGGCTGGTGAAAGCCTATGAACAGGTGCGCCTGGGGGATCCGCTGGATGACGACACGCTGATGGGTCCGCTGGTCAGCCCTTCGGCCGTCGAGGAGATGTTCGACGCGCTCGAGCGGGCGCAGACCGATGGCGGCCAGATTCTGACCGGGGGGAAGATGCGACCTGATCTCGGGCCGAACTTCGTCGAACCGACGATTGTCAAGATGCCGGCCCAGACTGAGCTGGTCCAGGAGGAGACCTTCGCCCCCATCCTCTACCTGCTCGAGTACGACCGGCTCGAAGACGCCATCGCCCTGCACAACCAGGTCCCTCAGGGCCTGTCGAGCGCCATCTTCACCGACAGCCTGCGCAGCGTCGAAGCCTTCCTGTCGGCCGAAGGTTCGGACTGCGGCATCGCCAATGTCAACATCGGCACCTCGGGCGCCGAAATCGGCGGGGCCTTTGGCGGGGAGAAAGAGACTGGGGGCGGGCGCGAATCAGGTTCCGACGCCTGGAAAGCCTACATGCGGCGGCAGACCAACACCATCAACTGGTCTCCGGACCTTCCGCTGGCCCAGGGCATTCATTTCGGGACCGACGGCGAATAACCCGGCCGGGGCCCCTGCAATGCCAAGGGGCTGACCCAAACCGGTCAGCCCCTTCCTTTTCTTACCTCCATCCCCTGCCCTGGGCTATGCGCCAACGTACCCGGGCCGACACTTCGCTTGAAGACCTGGGGGCGATGACGGCCGTCATCGCGTTGCTTTTCAGACGGCGCCCTCGACCGCCTCTCCCCGGATCTCGCTCCCCTCCCCCTGGGTTGGCCGCAACCAGCCCAGCCCGTGCACATCCCAGGCAGACGGGTAAAAGGTCGGCGTGGCCGAGTCAAACTGGGACTCGGCCGGGGGGTGAGGTTTCAACTAAGGGGCAGGGCTTTCTCAACCGCATGTGAGACAGCCGTCTCAAAGTGCGTTGTTCCAGTCGAGCGACGGCGGCTAGCCCGGTGTGCTGGTGGGGGTCGGGGTGGCGCTGGGTTCGGATGTGGCCGTCATGGCCTCGGTGGCGGTGGCGGCCCTGGTGGGCGTGGGAGGCGACTCGCGCTCAGGCACCGCCGAGGCATTCCCCGAGAAAGTCACCGCGCCGCCCCAAATCCACCCCTCGAGTCCGCCTTCGTCGGGGTGGACATACCACCACGTGCCGTTTGACGGATTCTCGTAGCGGCCGATGACCTGGGCGGTCTTGCCTTCCAGAAGGAAGTCAATGTAGTCGAAGGCCTCGTCTGGGCCGGTTCGTACGTAGGCGTTGTAGTTGGCGCGGATCGCCGGCGCGCTGGGTGTCGACGTCGGCGCCGGTGTGTTAGTCTCCAGCTGCTCCGTGGCCGTGGGCGTGATCGGGGTTGGACTGGGCGTGGGGCTAGAGGCCTCCGCGTGTCGCCTGGGCGATGGCCTGGGCGGTCTGGAGCACGTCGGCACTGGACGGCGTGTCGGTCGCCGCCGGCGCGCCCCCGCCAAACAGGCTGCAGCCTGAGGCCCCGAATGCGGCCAACAGCAGGGTTATTGTGACAGTCTTCACAATGTTAGGTCGCACTATGGCTCCTGGGTTGTCAACGTCATCCTGCAACGGGTTCTCTGGACAGTATACCCTGCCCAATTCTTGCAACCTGATGGCGGAATTAAGGTGGTACAAGCGTCCTCTAAGCGCTCTGGAGCCTGTCCGCTAACATGGTAAGGATCATGGCTATCAAACAAACCAGCCTCACGGAAACCGACATGGAGACCGAGGAGTTGGTGCCGAGCGCCCCGTCGTCGGTTGAAGAATCGCCCGAGCTGCAGGATGTGCGCGAGCGTCTGTCGCGGGCGCGCCAGAGACTGCTCTCGGCCGCCATCGCCTTCTGCGACGGGTTGATCAGCCCCGGGCAGCTGCGCGCCGTACGCGAACTGCTCAAGGAGCAGGAAGCGCGCATCACCAAACTCACCGGAGAGGCACCGCCTCCCTTCATTGAATCGCGCCCGGCCGCCCTGCCTTCACCCGCCGTCCCGGCCGAGCCTCTTCGGCTTGAGCCCGAGGCCGCATCCCAGTCGCGCAAGACTGATTTGGACGCCGCGGACGACGACCAGGATATGGAACCCCTACCGGCGGTTCGATCGACCAACGACCCCGCCGATCCCGAGCTCAAGTCCCTGCTCAACCACCTGGATGACAAGATCGCTCACCTGGAGCGGGACTACCAGCAGGGTCGCATCAATGCCTCCCAGTACCGGGCCATCCGCCGCCACTATCTCGAACAACACGAGGTCGCTCTTCAACTCCATCATGCGAACCCCAGGAGCGATCGTTGGAAGGTCATCCTGGAAGAGGGCAAGACCTCGTTCCTGATGCAGTTGAACGAGGCCGAATGCCGGTGTATTGCCTTCTTCGACATCTCCGACCGGTCAAAGGTCTACGTCCACGGCGAATTGCCGCAGGCGGCCGAGGAGGCCATGCGGTTCCTGAGCACCTTCGGCCACGGGTCCGGGAATCGGCCCTCGGGACGGATGTTTGCCACTCAGACGGAAGAAGGCGACAACTTGCTGCTCATCCCTGGACGGTTCACGGCGGCGCTGGTGGTCTTCAGCGATGAACCGCCCGGCTGGCAGGTGCGCGCCCTGCGAGAGGTGCAGCGGAATTTCGAGGCCGCCAATCATGGAGCCTTGGAGCGCGGTGAACGCAAGTCCCTGGTCTTCCCGGACCTTGGCCGCTTCTTCAGACGCTGACCGTCAATCGAGGCTGCCGGCAGCCTGCCCGGGGAGCCTGAGACGTCCGTCGCCGGAGACCTGAAAGCCTCCGGCAAGCTGGCCCGCAAGGTTGAATCATTTAGAATGAGATTGAAACTCATGCAGCCAACGGACCGGAGATTGAGGAGGGCGGACTGGTTGTGAAAGATGCCTACACGGTCGCCTTGGCCAATCTCCGGGCCGGCGTCGGCAAGACGTCTCTGACCTTGTCGCTGGGCACGACGTTGGCCGAGCGGGGCCATCGGGTGCTGCTGGTCGATCTGGATCCGCAGGCCAGCCTCACGGTGGCTTGCGGCGTTGAAGATGCCGCCGACGTGAACCTGTCGCAAGTGATGGGCAACGCCATGCCCGGTCGCACGGCGTTTTGGGACATCCTCAAGGAGATCGTTCCCGGGCAGTACATCTTCCTGGCCCCGTCGGACATCGCCCTGGCGCACACCGAATACGGGCTGGGCAGCCGTATGAGTCGGGAGACGGTGCTCAAGAACGCCCTCGAGACTGTGGCCCACAATTTTGACTTCATCCTGCTCGACTGCCCGTCCAGCTTGGGCTTGCTGACCATGAATGGCCTGGCGGCCGCCGACACGATCATCATCCCCTCGCAGCCGCACATGGCTCACCTGAGGGGGCTGTGGCTCTTTTTGGGCACGATTGAGCGCATCAAGCGCGAGCTGAACCCTGACCTGTCGATCATGGGCATTGTCCTGACCTACTTCAACTCCGAGCTCGCTCACCATCAGAACGTGCTCTCATCCATGCGGGCGGGCGGACTGCCAATTCTTCCTGTGGCGGTCCACGATGATCAGGCGCCGTTCGATGGCCAGGAGCAGGAATTGATCGGCACGACCACCTATGTCCCCGGAAGTTTCCAAGCCCTTTCGAACCTGGCGCGTTTGGTAGAAGAGACCCGGCGGGCCGAAAGCCGCAACGGCCGCCTGCCCCGGTTCAAGATCAGCCCTCCCGAACGCGTCGGCAGCCTTCGATCCGAAAACTGAACGCAGACATCCGGCAAGCGATCGCCGGTATAATCGCCTGCGTTCATGGAGGCCGCGCCGACGCATGCCGACAAACTCCTTGCTGGCCGTTTTCGGGTTTGCCGTGGCCGTCTCAGTGGGGGCTGTGGTCTCGCCCGGTCCCGTCACGGCGGCCATCCTTAGCGAGTCGCCCCGCCAGGGCTGGCAGGTCGGGCCCCTGGTCGCCTGTTCCCACACATTGCTTGAGCTCGCCCTCGTCATCCTGATCGGCCTTGGCTTAGGGGCCGGCCTGGCCTCCCCGGGGATCAGCCGCATGATCGCTTTGGGCGGCGGTGTGGTGCTGATGATCATTGGCGGCAGCTACATCATAGGAGCCGCCCGGGGGAGCATGCGTCTGCCTGAAGCGGACTTCTCACGCCCGCCTCGATCCACGGCCAGTCTGCTCGGCCTCGGGCTCGTGACCACGCTTTCAAACCCATTCTGGTACGCGTGGTGGGTGACCGTGGCGGCCGGGTATCTGGCCCAAGCCCAGACGCTGGGGTTCTCTGGGCCGGCGGTCTTCTACCTCGGCCATGCGTCGACGGACTACGCCTGGGATACCCTGCTGTCGTCGGCTGCCGGTGCAGGACGCAAGTGGCTGTCCGATCGGGTTTACCGCTGGGTGATCTTGGTCACGGGCGCAGCCATGATCTTCTTCGGCGCCTGGTTCCTGCAGACCGGCCTGGCAGCCTGAACTGTCCTATGCCCGCAAGCCGGCCGCCTGCCCGAATCACGGATCAGAATTCACGCGCGCCTTGGCATTGGCGCGATATCCTGTATACTTATTGGGGCGTGCCCAGAGGCGCGCCCTTGTCTTAGTGAGACAAGCCAAGGACGACCGGCCGTGCGTGGCGTGTGGTCGTCCGGCCGCCGGACCGGCGGCGGAACCAGGAGAGGGATGAACGGGTCGGACGGAAACGAAAAGCCTAACCCAAAGCCGGCTGCCAAGCTGCTGCCCAAGACCTTGGGCCCGGTCCAGAATCTTGAGGACCACGTTCGAGCAGATTGGTGGCGGCAAATCTTCAATCGGCTCTACCTGAAAACCGACTCGGACGTCATCAACGACCAGGCGATCACTCGTACTGAGGTCGACCTGTTCATCCGAACGCTCAATCTCACCCCGGAAACCGAAATCCTCGACCTGTGCTGCGGGCAGGGACGGCATACGCTCGAGCTGGCCAGGCGAGGCTTCACCAGCCTGCAAGGACTGGATCGCTCGCACTACCTGATCCAGCGCGCCCGGTCGACGGCCAAGAAGGAAAACCTCATTCTGAGGTTCCGCGAGGGCGACGCCCGCAAGCTTCCCCAGCCCGCCGACCGATTCGACGTGGTCATGATCCTGGGCAACTCATTCGGTTACTTCGAAACCGTCCAGGATGACCTACGCGTGCTGCGCGAGGTCCTGCGTGTCCTCAAGCCGTCAGGCCGGCTGCTGATCGACGTGACCGACGGTGAGTATGTCAAGTCGCATTTCGAGGCGCGGACCTGGGAATGGCTGGACAAGAAGCACTACGTCTGCCGTGAGCGCTCGCTGTCGGCCGACGGCCAGCGCATGATTACTCGCGAGATCATCACCCACGCCGAGAAGGGCGTGCTGGCCGACCAGTTCTACGCCGAGCGCCTTTACACGCGCGAAGACCTGGTCAGACTGATCGAGGACGCCGGCTTTACGCAGATCGCCGTCCATGGCGAGATCAACACACATTCGCAGCGCAATCAGGATCTGGGCATGATGGCCCAGCGCCTTTTACTCACGGCCGTGGTCCACAAGGAGTGGTCTCCCAAGAAGTCCCGCCCGGAGGCTGACACCAAACGCGTGGCGGTGGTAATGGGCGATCCCGGCCGGCCCGACAATGTCAAACCAGATTTCGGTCTTCGATGAAGACGACTTCTACACGATCGATCAATTGAAATCGGCTCTGCAGGGCTCGGAGAAGTACGAGGTTGCCTATCTCGACAACCACGACACCCTGCTCCAGGATTTGAAGAACCTGTCGGGCAAAGTCGACCTGGTGCTCAATCTGTGCGACGAGGGTTACAACAACGACCCTCGCATGGAGCTGCATGTCCCGGCCTTAATGGACTTGTTCCAGCTCCCTTACACAGGCTCCGGGCCCCAAAGCCTGGCCTACTGCTACGACAAGTCGCTGGTCCGCGGCGCAGCCCAGGAGATGGGCCTCCCTGTCCCCGAGGCGTACTTCATCCGCCCGGAAGTGTCCAGCGTCGAGCTTCCGATAGACTTCCCCGTCATCATCAAGCCGAACTACGGCGACTCGAGCTTCGGCATCACCCAGCAATCCGTGGCCAACTCTCCCGAGGAGCTGCTCAACGCCATCGCCTCCATTCGTGAGCGCTTTGGATATGACAAACCGATGCTGGTGGAGGAGTTTCTGACCGGCGCCGATCTCACCGTCGGCATCATCGGGAACCCGCCTGAGGACTACCAGGTCTTGCCCATTGTCGAGGAGGACTACTCGAGCCTGCCGGCCGACCTGCCGCGCATCTGCGGCTATGAAGCCAAATGGAATCCCGACTCGCCCTACTGGAAGCTGCGCTCGATCCCGGCCGATCTACCGGCCGACACCCAGCAGACCATCGCCGAGGCGTGCGTGAAACTCTTCGAACGTCTGGAGTGCCGGGACTACGCCCGCTTCGATTGGCGGCTGGATGCGCGCGGCAATCCCAAATTGCTGGAAGCCAACCCGAACCCCGGGTGGTGCTGGGACGGACACCTGGCCAAAATGGCAGCTTTGGCGGGCATGAACTATGCCGATATGCTTTCGGCCATACTTGCGACCGCCGAAAGACGGCTGACCGGCCAGGTGAGCATTCCGGTCAAAGTGGACACGGTGGCCGCCGCCTCTCGCTAGGCGTCTGGCGGTCTGAAAGAAAGCGCCCAGGGCTGTCTCACATGAATACGAGACAGCCCTTTCGCTTGGCTGAAGCCTGACCTCCGGGCTGGGGCACGAAGTAGATGGCGCACCGACCCCACGGCTCCAGCGGACAAGACGACCCGAATCTTCGCATACTCAACGTGTGTGGATGGGTAGAGATGAATGAAAAAGGGGCCGCCCCGTTATAGGACGACCCCTCATCTTATTCCCGCTGTGGTAGCCGGCTATTTCTTCAAGGCCGCGTGCGCCGCCGCCAGCCGCGCCACCGGCACTCGGAACGGAGAACAACTCACATAGTCAAGGCCGTAGGCGTGGCACAACGCGATTGAAGACGGATCCCCGCCGTGTTCGCCGCAGATCCCGACCTCGAGCTCGGGTCTGGTGGCGCGCCCCTCCAGCGTGCTCATTTCCATCAGCCGGCCCACGCCCTCGGGATCGATCGATTGGAACGGATTGACGGGCAGGATGCCTTCCTCCACGTAGGTCAAAAGGAAGTTCCGCTCGGCATCGTCCCGGCTGTAGCCAAAAGTCATCTGCGTCAAATCATTGGTCCCGAAGGAGAAGAACTCTGCCACGCCCGCCACTTCACCGGCCGTGAGCGCCGCGCGTGGGGATCTCGATCATCGTCCCGAATTTGTAAGGAAACTCGATCCCCTTCTCGGCCATGACTTCGCGGGCGATCTCCGTGAGCCGCGGCTGGACATGCTTCAGCTCGTTGACATGGCCGGTGAGGGGAATCATGACTTCGGGTCGGACATCCTTGCCCCGCTTGGTGACGTTGGCGGCCGCCTCAAAAATAGCCCGGACCTGCATCTCGACGATCTCCGGCATCACGATGCTCAGCCGGATGCCGCGCAAGCCCATCATGGGATTGGACTCGTGCAGCCCTCGCACACTGCTCAACAGGTCTTCTTTCTCTTTGAGGCCCTGCGTTTCGCCCTTGGCCCGCATGGTCGCCACTTCTTCGATCAGTTCCTCCAAACCGGGCAGAAACTCGTGCAGCGGCGGGTCAATCAGTCGCACGATGACCGGCAATCCATCCATGGCCTCGAAGAGCCCTTCGAAGTCTTCCCGCTGATACGGCAGGAGCTCGTTCAGGGCCTCGACGCGTGTGCTTGAGTTCGCGGCCAGGATCATGCGCTGGACAATGGGGAGTTGTTCCTGTTGAAAGAACATATGCTCGGTGCGGCACAGACCGATGCCGCGGGCGCCGTACTGGCGCGCTCGCCGCGCATCTGCCGGATAGTCGGCATTGGCCCATACCTGCAGCCCCCGGGTTGGAAAACCCTTGGGTCCGGACCGTACATTCTCCTGGGCGCAGGCCTGATCGGCCCAACCCAGGAGTTCAAGCAGCTCGGCTTGCTCCTCGAACTCGGGCAAGGATGTGGCGATTTGCCCGGGATAAACCTCCCCCGAGGTGCCATCCACGGAAATCCATTCGCCTTCCTGCACAATTTGGCCGTTGGCGGAAAGAGTTCGTTTGGTCATATCTAGCTTGATGTCCGAAGCGCCCACCACACACGGGATTCCAAATTGGCGGGCGACCACGGCGGCGTGGCTTGTGGCGCCGCCCTCCGTGGTCAAGATACCCTGGGAAGCCAGCATGCCGTGCACGTCATCCGGTTTGGTGAAAGGACGCACCATGATCACGGGTTGCTTGTCCTGCTTGGCCTTGGCCTCGGCCGTGTCGGCATCGAAATAGATCCTTCCTACGGCAGCCCCGGGGGAAGCATTTACACCCTTGCCGAGGATCCCCCGTCCCCGGGCCTCCGCCAGCGCCTGGGGATTGAACTGTGGGTGCAGCAGCACGTCGACGTCCTTGGGCGACACGCGGTCGAACGGCCTCGAACTTGTCGATCGTCCCCTCGGCAACCATGTCGACGGCGATCTTGACCGACGCCTTGGCCGTTCGCTTGCCATTGCGTGTTTGCAGCATCCAAAGTTTGCCGTGCTCGATGGTGAATTCGACATCCTGCATTTCTCGGTAGTGATCCTCGAGCTTCTCGACGATATCCTCGAATTGCTTGAAGACCCCGGGCATCTCGGTTTCGAGTTCGGTGATCTTCTTGGTATTGCGGATGCCGGCGACAACATCCTCACCCTGTGCATTGGTCAGGTAGTCGCCGTAGAGCACCGACTCGCCGGTGGCCGGATCGCGGGTGAAGGCCACACCCGTGGCCGAGTTGTCGCCCATGTTGCCGAAGACCATGGTCACAATGTTGACCGCCGTCCCCAAATCATCGGGGATATCGGCCGCACGCCGGTAATCGACGGCGCGCTTGCCATTCCACGACTTGAAGACCGCTTCGGTCGCCCGGCGCATTTGATCAACGGGATCCTGCGGAAACTCGAACCCAAGCTCGGCTTTGATGACGGCCTGGAATTTCTCGGTCAGGGACTGCCAGTCTTCGGCTTTGAGTTCGGTGTCGACCTTGTACCCATGCTCGGACTTGTATTCGTCCATGGGGCCTTCGAAGGCTTCATCGGGCAGATCCAAGACGACCGACCCGAACATCTGCACCAGACGCCGATAGGCGTCGTATACAAAACGCGGATCTTCGGTCAAACGAATCATGCCTTCGGAGGTCGAATCGTTGAGACCGATGTTGAGCACGGTATCCATCATGCCCGGCATGGAGAATTTGGCCCCGGACCGACACGAGACCAGCAGCGGATTGGCTGGATCACCGAACTTCTTGCCGGAACGCTTTTCAACAGTGCGCAGGGCCTGCATGGCCTGGTCCCACATCCCCTGGGGGAATTCTTCGCCGTGGGCCAGATAGGCGTTGCACGCCTCTGTGGTCATCGTGAATCCCGGCGGAACCGGCAGTCCGATGCGGGTCATCTCCGCCAGATTGGCGCCCTTTCCGCCCAGGAGCGACCGCACACCATCCCAGCTCCCGAGTTCCTTCTGCACCGCATCGACTTCATCAAACAGGTAGACCCACTTCTTTGCCATCAAGCTGCCTCCGTGAGATCGAATAAGAGCGATGAAGGTTGGGTGGACCGATCCCGCTCTTGAGGGTTCTTGGCAGAGCAAATCCCCATAACTATAACAGCCGACTCAGGCGCCGAGTTGCGAAACCGGCGCGAAGCATGCCCCGAAATTGGGCGCCAGGGGGATGCCGGGCCTCGCCAGCTGAGGCCGATGCCACGTCAATCCTGGAGGGGTAATCCGATCTGGACTTCCGAACCCACGACGCGAACCGGATACGCGGGGATGTCGGCCACGGCCGGCAGGCTGAGAGCCTTGCCCGTCCGCAGGTCGAAGTGCGCCCCGTGGCGCGGGCACTCGATCTCGAATTCGTTGAGTGTCCCCTCGGCGACCGGTCCATCATCGTGCGAGCACACATCCATGATGGCGAAATACTGGCCCCCGACATTGAAGACGGCGATAGGTTCTCCGTCAATGTCAATAAGAATACGCTCGCCCGGCGGCAGCTCATCCACGCTGGCTACCGCCACGTACTCCATTCGGTCGGCTTCAATCATCTTGTAGTTGTACATGCGGGTTTCCTGATGCTCTCCCGGGCTCAGCCCGGGATTGGGTTGAAGGTGGGATGCAGGGCCAATCAGGCGAGTTCCTCTTCGAGAGCATCGACGCCGTACACGCCGGCCTTGATTACCTTGAGGGAAAGCAGCGCGCATTTGAGCCGCACCGGGCCGAGTTCGATTCCGAGCAGGTCCAGGACATCCTGTTTGCCCAGCGCCTTGATTTCTTCCAGTGACTTGCCGACCACTGCTTCCGTCAGGAAATCCGCCGACGCCATGGAAATGGCGCAGCCCTCGCCGCTGAAAGCGGCCTCGGAGATTCTTCCGTCCTCGCCCAGGCGCAGGTCGATCCGAATCCGGTCACCGCACAGCGGGTTGTCATCCTGATAGCTGTAGTCGTGAGGCTCGAGTGAGCCGCGCTTGCGTGGGTTCTTGAAGCGATCGATGATCATGTCCCGATATAGATCGTCCATCAATACGGCTCCGAGCCAAAGAGCTGCCGAACCTTGTACAGTCCTTCGATAAGGGCGTCAACCTCACCCTTCGTGCTGTATAAGTAGAACGACGCCCGCGTCGTCGCCGGCAGGCCAAAGCGATCGTGGAGCGGCATGGCGCAGTGATGTCCGGCGCGAACGGCGATCCCATCGGCGTCGAGGACCTGGGCCACGTCGTGCGGATGGATGCCTGAGAAGGTGAAGGCAGCCACGCCGCCCTTATCCGCCGCCTCAGGTCCCAGCACTGTGACCCCGGGGACCTCGGCCAGACGCTCGAGCGCATAGTCGATGAGCATTTTCTCATGGGCGTGAACCGACGCCATGCCGAGTTCAGTCAGGAAATCGACTGCTTCTCCCAGCGCCACCGCCTCGGCAATGGCCGGCGTCCCGGCTTCGAATTTGTGCGGGACCTCGTTGGGAACAAATGTGCCGCGCCCCACGCGCTTGATCATCTCGCCGCCCCCCATGTATGGGGGCATTTCGTTCAAGAGCTCGCGCCGGCCATAAAGAACCCCTATGCCGGTCGGGCCGCACATCTTGTGCCCCGAGAAGACCAGGAAGTCCGGCTTGAGAGCCTGCACGTCGACCGGAAGATGCGGGACCGACTGGGCCGCATCGATCAGCACCACGGCGCCGGCCTGATGCGCCTGCTCGATCATTATGTCCACCGGGTTGATGGTCCCCAGCACGTTAGACATGTGAGTGAAGGCTGTCAGCTTGGGACCGTGTTCGAGAAGACGCGCGTAGGCCTGCACGTCGATGTGCCCATCATCGGTGACCGGCGCGAAGTCGAGCACGATGCCGGCCGCCTCGGCCAGGATGTACCAGGGCACCAGGTTGGAGTGGTGCTCCATCTCGGTCAGTAGCAGATGGTCGCCGGCGTGGAGATTCGAGCGGCCCCAGGTGGCGGCCACCAGATTGACGGCCTCGGTGGCATTGCGCGTGAAGATGATCTCGGAAGGCGAGGCGGCGTGGATGAAACTAGCCACCTTGGCGCGGGAAGACTTGTAAGCCTGGGTGGCTTCCTCTGCCAGCACGTGAATGCCCCGATGAATGTTGGCGTTATGGGATTCGAGAAAGTTCGACAACCGGTCGATGACGCGCTGCGGTTTTTGAGAGGTGGCGGCCGAATCGAGGTACACCAGGCGAACACCCGGTCGGACCTGGCGCTGCAAGATCGGAAACTGCGCCCGGATCGCCTCGACGTCCAGGCCCTCGGCCGGACGAACGGCCTCGGTCATCGGTCACATCCCTCAGCGCTTCCTAGAGCGCCGCTTCTTGGTCTCACGTATGTTCGGGCTCGACTGCTGCAGCCAAAGCACCCGGTCGGGCACCATCCAGCCGTCGGTCAGGTAGACGTCCTGGGTGAACTGGACCGCCACCATTTTCCGGTCGGCCTGAACGACGGTGCCGTTCATCCAATCATTGACTCGGTTCCCGGCTTCATCGTTGTGGTCGGCTTTCACCTCGACCAGATCCCCCACCTGGTGCAGCTTTGCCTCGATGCCTTGTTCCTTGATCATGGTCACCTTCGCCATCGGGTTTCTCCGAGCCTCCTGCCTCACCGCCTTGGCCTCGTTCAGTCTGAGTAGATTTGGACCGGGGCCGGGACGGCGTCTTTGCAGGCCCGCCGGCTGAACCGCGGCTCTTTAGAGAGCCGGCTTCAAGCCTTAAGCCTCATCTTATCATCGATCATCTGGGCGAACCGCGCCCGTACGTCCTCGAATGGAATCCGTTCCATGATGGGGGCAAAGAAACCGTCCACCACCAGCCGCTCGGCGTCGTGGCGCGGCAGGCCCCGGGACATGAGATAGAACACCGGCTCCTGCTCGAGCTGCCCAACCGTGGCCCCATGCGTGCAGCGGACGTCATCGGCCAGGATCTCCAGCCCGGGGATGGAATCCGCCCGGGCGTGTTTGCTCAGGATCAGATTCCGGTTGGCCTGGTAGCCGTCGGTCTTCTGCGCCCCCGGAGCCACGTAGATCATCCCCTGCCAGACCGAGCGGCTGCGATCTACCAGCGCGCCCTTGAAAAGCAAATCGCTGGTCGTGTTTGGAGCCAGATGATTTTGCTGCGTATCATGATCCAGATGCTGAATTCCGTCGGCGAAATAGAAACCAGACATCCGTCCGGTAGCCCCCTCGCCGACCAGTTCCAGCTCGGTGAAGTTCTTGGTCAAATGACTGCCGACCGCGCCGAAGATCCAGTCAAGCTGCGCGTCTCGGCCGGCGCGCCCGCGCTCGTGGGTGAAGTTCCAAACGTGCTCACCCCAGTTTTGGAGCTCGACAAAGGTCAGCCGGGAGGCGTCGCCGAGGCTGAGCTCCACGATGCCGCTGTGCACGGCATGACCCTCGGCTTCGGTGGGAGAGGCGGTCTCATGCACAAAGGTGAGCGCGGCGCCCTCCTCCAGCACCACCAGGATGCGGCTGAAGAAAAGATGTTCACCGCCCGGGGCCCAGAGCACACAATGCAAAGGATCAGGCACGCTCACGCCGCGCGGCACGAAAATGAAGACGCCGTCTTCGGCCATGGCGGCGGCCAGAGCGGAGAATTTGCCCTCGTCGTCGGGGACGATCTTCCCCAGATGGGCTTCGAGCAAGTCAGCGTGTTCGCCAACGGCCGTCTTCCAATCGCAAAACACGACCCCCAGGTCTGCCAGGGACTTGCCGCCCGAGAGGCGCGGCGCATGGCCCGGGCTCAACACCCACTGGGCGGCATTTGCGTCTCCAGCCAGGGGACGCAACAGGTCGGGGTCGATGGGCAGATCGTCACTTGGCCGGGGTGTGACCAGTGTGGCGGGCAACGTGCGGATGTCAGTACGCCGCCACGCCTCGTCCTGCAGTCCCGGCATGGGGAGGGCCTGGTAGCGTGCCCACGCCGTGCGTCGCCGTTCGGCCAGCCACTTCGGAGCCATGAGCGCCTCGGAGGCGCGCTCGACGTCTGCCAGGCTCAGCTTGAAGCTCTGAGCTTCGGCCGGCCGCTCGACCGAGACCCGTTTTCGAACCACTGTTCTTGAACTCATGAAGCTGCGAACCTCGTCTCCAAACCCATCCGTGCAAGAGCCGGCCAAGGGGGCCGGCCCGGCTTCGATGGGATGGGTTATCAAGCTGCCGTTCTGGAATCCCGCCGGGGTTGCGTGTCCGGGCCGGCTGGGACCCGGCGCCGCTAGCCGATCGAACCTTCCATCTGGAGCTGGATCAGCCGGTTCATTTCCACGGCGTACTCCATAGGCAGTTCTTTGACCAGAGGCTCCACGAACCCCGACACCACCATGCTGGCGGCCTCATCCTGCGTCATGCCGCGGCTCATCAAATAGAAGAGCTGCTCCTCGCCGATCTTGCTCACCGAGGCTTCGTGCCCGACACTGACGTCGTTTTCGTCGATCTCGATGTACGGGTACGTGTCGGATCGGGACGTCTCGTCCAGCAGCAAGGCGTCACACACCACATGCGACTTGGAGCCCACCGCGCCTTCGTGGACCTTCAACAGACCCCGGTAGGAAGCTCGGCCCCCCGCCTTGCTGATCGACTTGGAGGTGATCTTGCTGGTCGTGTACGGTGCGGCGTGAATAGCCTTGCCGCCGGTGTCCTGATGTTGATGACCGGCTGCAAAGGCGAGGGACAGGATTTCGCCCCGCGCCCCCTTGCCGATCAAGTAGCACGACGGATATTTCATGGTGACCTTGGAACCCAGGTTGGCGTCCACCCACTCGTGGCTGGCGTCTGCATTGACCATCGCCCGCTGAGTGACGAGGTTATACACGTTGCGCGACCAATTCTGAATGGTCGTGTATCTCGAATGCCCGCCAGCCTTGACCACGATCTCGATCACGCCGCTGTGGAAAGAGTTGGTGGAGTAGATCGGCGCCGTGCAGCCTTCGACGTAGTGCACCTGGGCACCCTCGTCGACGATGATCAGGGTGCGCTCGTATTGGCCCACGTTGGCCGAGTTGAGCCGGAAGTAGGCCTGAAGCGGCAGGTCGATCTTGACGCCGGGTGGGACATAGATGAAGGAACCGCCCGACCACACGGCGCTGTTCAGAGCGGCGAACTTGTTGTCGGTGTACGGGATGACGGTGCCGAAATACTCCCGGAACAGATCCGGGTGCTTGCGCAGGCCGTCTTCAATGCTGACGAAGATCACGCCTTTGGCTTCAAGCTGCGCCTGGATCTTATGGTAGACCATCTCGGACTCGTACTGCGCGCCGACGCCGGCCAGGAATTTCTGTTCGGCCTCCGGGATCCCGAGACGGTCGAAGGTCTTCTTGATGGTTGCGGGGACGTCATCCCATGAGCGGCCCTCGGCCTCCGCTGGCCGCACATAGTTGTAGATATTATCCAGGTTGAACTCGCTCAGGTCGGCGCCCCAGGCGGGCATCGGCCGGGCGAGATAATGCTCGAGGGCCTTGAGGCGGTACTCGAGCATCCATTTGGGCTCATCCTTCATGCCCGAAATCTGCTCAACGACCTCGCGGTCTAATCCCTTCTTAGTCCTGAAGACGACCTCATCAGGATCGGCAAAGCCGTACTTGTACTGGTCGAGGCCCTCAAGCTGATTGATGTCCTGTTCAGTCGCCATTAAGAATTCTCCACCGCCTCAGCCTGCCTCTCACGGATCCAGTCGTACCCCTGCTCTTCGAGATGTTCAGCCAGCTCCGGGCCGCCGGATTCGGCGATTTTCCCCTGCAGCATGATGTGGACAAAGTCGGGCTTGATGTAGTTGAGGATGCGCTGATAATGGGTGATCACCAGCACGCCCAACTCTGGACCCGACAACGCGTTGACCCCGCTCGACACGATCCTGAGCGCATCAATGTCCAGGCCCGAATCGGTCTCATCCAGGATGGCGATTTCGGGCTCGAGGGTCGCCATCTGCAGGATTTCAGCCCGCTTCTTTTCCCCGCCTGAGAAGCCCTCATTCAAATACCGGCCGGCGAACTCGTGCCCCATTTGCAGCAGGTCCATCTTCTGCTTGAGCAGCGTGCGGAACTCCCCGATGGGGATGCCCTTGTCGTCCGGGTCACCTATCTTGCGGCGGGCATTGATGGCAGAACGCAGGAAATTGGCCACCGACACGCCCGGTATTGAGACCGGATACTGGAAGGCCAAGAACAATCCCAGTTTGGACCGCTCATCCGCCTCAAGCTCGAGCAGTTCTTTCCCCTTGAAAATCACCTGGCCGGATGTGACCTCATAGCCCGGGTGGCCCATGAGGGAGTAAGCCAAGGTGGATTTGCCTGACCCATTCGGCCCCATCAAGGCATGTACCTCGCCCTGGCTAATGGTCAGGTTGACCCCCTTCAGGATTTCTTTGTCCTCGACCTTGACATGCAGGTCCCTGATTTCGAGCGTCGATCCCATCCAGCCTCCAGCGCCTTTCCAGCATGTTCGTCAGCGGGGAGAGACACTCCATCCCTCCGCCCTACGCAGGCGGGATTATAGCATGCAGCCCCTGAAACTGTCAATATTTTTGATATTTCTCAGAAAAATTGGCTTTTCTGGCTCAATAAACGTGAAAACTCTCTTAAATATTGGCACTTTTTCGGGTCGCATGCTATACTCCATCTCGCATGTCCAAAGCTACTCGACAAACTGTCCTGCGCACGCTTCAGTCGCAGGGAAAATGCACAGTCAAGGATCTGGCGCGGGCGGCGCACGTTTCGCCCGTCTCCGTGCGCCATCACCTCACCAATCTTCAGACCGAAGGCCTCGTGGCGGTGGAAGAAGTCCGGCACGGTGTCGGACGCCCACACCACCTTTTCAGCTTGACGGACAAAGCCGTCGAGTTGTTCCCGGCGCGCTATTATCGCCTGGCGAACCGTCTGCTTGGCGAGATCAAGGACATGCTGCCCTCGGGCAGCGTCGATGTGCTCTTCGACCATATGGCCGAGGACATGGCGGGGACGTTCCGGCAGCAGCTCGAGGGGCTGCCCCTCGAATCACGCCTCGCACGCCTGGCGGAATTGCTGCGCCAGGAGGGGTTCGAGATCGAGATTGAGCATCGCCAGGGCGAGATTCTGGTTAACGAGATGACCTGCCCGTATCTGCATGTCGGCCGCGTACATCCGGAAGTGTGCCTGATCGACCGCAAGCTGATCGCCTCGGCCCTGGATCTTCCGGTCGAGCGCGTGGCCTGGCGGCTGGAAGGTGACCGGCACTGCACCTATGCGGTGCGCTTGGATGACAGCCCGCTGGAGATCGAGACGCATGACTGAAGACGCCGCCGTTCCCAACCCCATCTGGGAGGCCGATTCGACGCACCCCGAGATGGCTTCGCAAGTCCGCGAATCCTTGCGACAGGTTATGGATCCCGAACTCGGACTGAGCGTGATCGAGTTGGGACTCGTCCGGGAGGCGCGCGTCGGCGAAGCCGAGCTCGAACTGACGATGATCATGACCACGCCCTTCTGCCCCTACGCGCCGGCGCTACTGGAAGCCACGCGCACCCATGCCGAGTCCGGATCGGGCTTGACGACACGGATTGAAATGAGCATGGATCCGTGGGATCCGAGCATGATGGAAGAGGGCGCCGGAGCCGCCTGGGGATTCTTCTAGCTGGCGTCGAAGATGAGTCTGGTCGAGGTGAATGCAAGCGGCTGGCTGACGCCAGCCGCTCTTTTTGGGAACGGCTTTGAGAGGGGCTTATGCCCCGGAGAGCCGCCTAGCCTCTGCCCGGGCGGCGGCTTGCCGGCGAGTCACCAACCCCACCAGGCTGAGAATCCCCAGCAGCAGGCGCAGGGTCAGGCCCAGCGAGGCGACCGCCACCACCGTCGCAATGGCCAGGCCGAAGGCGAGAGCCCACAGCGGTCCCATGCCGGACCCCCGGTAGTGAACCAGGCGGGCCTTGAGCCGGCGAACAAAGCGCAGGTCCGGCTCGATCGGCACCAAGACCTGCTCTAGCAACTCTTCCAGCCGGCGCCGACTGACACTGTTTCTGACCGCCACCGTCAACAGCCTCTCATCCTGCAACTTGTGAACGTTTTCACAAATCGGCTCATTCCGGTTGGTCCGTCTTGCTGTCCTCCCCCAATCCGTGTGCCAGGCTTATGTCCTCCCTCAGGGCATTCAGGGTCCGGTGATACAGGCTCTTGATCGCCCCTTCGGTCCGGCCCATGATCTCGCCGATCTCGGCATTCGAAAGCCGCTCGACGAATTTGAGGATCAACAACTGCTGCCGGTCCTCGGGCAGCCGCCGAACGCTTCGCAACAGGCCATCAACCTCCTCGCGTGCGATCGCCTGGATTTCGGGCTGTGCCAGACTGCGCGCCACCAGCAATCGCTCGTCAAGCGGGACCTCAGGTTTGCGGCTGCGATCCCGGTGCCAGTTGGCCACCAGGTTGTGCGCGATGCGGTAGAGCCAGGCCGAAAACGGAACGCCCTTGTCTTCGTAATGACTGACATGCCGCAAGGCCCGCTGAAAGACGCGTTCGGTGAGATCCTCGGCGTCATGGTGATTCCCGGTCCGGTAGTAAATGTAGTTGTAGATCTTCTTGACATGACGTTCATACAACTCACCGAACGCCTCAGGATCGTCGGAGGCCAGTCTAATGAGCTCATGCTCGGTTCGCGGCCGATCACTCATCGGCCGTTGCCCCCGGCCGCGACCCGACTCCAACAGACATAACCCCAATCAAAGGCTTGGGTTTCCCGGGAACGATCGGCGGCCGGCCAAAAGCTGATCCCGCTGGCATCATGAAATTGGGCGCCCCAGATTTGCCCATGCCTGCCTGACCCGGGTCACCATGGCCGGATCCTCGGGCCGCAGCCCGTAGCGAACCAGCTCATAGGCGCGTGTGATCTCCGCCACTTGAGTGCGGGACTGCGGATACACACCTGCCAGCGCCTCCTCAAATTCTCGGGGGGTTTCAGCGGGGGCTTTCGGCCGGCCGTCATGGGCGGCTTTGGCCAACAGCCGAGCATAGGTGCGCCGAATGATCCAGCTCGAGAGCCACGGGGAGTCCCGCAGAGACCGAACCCAGGCCGCCAGCCCTTGCTGAACGTTCGAGAGCCGCTGTCGGAGGGGCCCAAGCTGGTTCTTGGTTACGGGCAAGTCCTCAATGCCTTCCATATCCGCCAGCCCGCGATCGCTGGCGCGCTGCCGGGTCCGGGTGATAAGCCAGACAACCCCGATGGCCGCTGCTCCCAGGAGGATCCATTGGATCGTTGGCCAGGCTTGGACCAGGCGCAGGATCCAATCCGGGGTGGGCGCGGCCTGGGCGGACTGACCCACGGTGTCAGGCAACTGGGAAACCTGCACCCTGGCGAGCACTTCTCCCAATCCGGCGAACAATCCTTGAAGCCAGTTGATCAAGCCTTCCACAAGCGGCGTGAGCAGCAGAAAGAGCGGGAGGGCGAGCGCAAATAGCGCCGACAGCACGGCGCCGATCACGACTCCGAGAAAAGCAAAGACCTGGCGCGCCGGCGGGCTCCCCAGGAACCAGCCGGCTCCGACGCCCAAGACAGTGGTCGCCGCCAGCATGGATAACAGGGCCGCCATCCAGCGCGTGTCGAACAGCGCCAACCCACCCGCCGGCCGGTGGGAGAGGCTGTTGGCGCGTGCCGCCGCCATGGCCAGCATGGAAGCCAGGAAGAAGGTCGGCAAAAGCTCCGGCATCAGAAAATCGGCGAAACCCCCGCGAACCGCCACATAGATCCCGAACAGCAGCACTCCCAGTCGGAATCGAAACCCCTCCCGGCCGATGTTGAGATCCGGCGATCCAGCCAGGACGCTTCCCCGGTGCCACATCCACAACACGGCGACAAAGATCACCACAGGATGGGGCACGGGCAGCAACACGGCCAGGGAACGAATCGTTTGCGCCGCCGCGCCGCCCAGGTCGGGCAGGGCCAGGGATGGCTCGAGCAGATCGACGCTGGCCAGGAACCACAATCCCAGCCCGAGGGTGGCGATCGACTGCTGGATCCAGGCGCGCAGGTAAAGCCGGTTCGACGTCCGTCCAAGGGTGTAGGCCGAGGCTCCAATGAGCATCATCCACACCGCCAGCACCGCGGCCGGGATCCGGCTCTCGGGCACAATCAACCTCGTCCAGGCCACGATCCAGGCGACATCCATCAACAGGCCGCCGGCCACTCCCAGGCTTCTCCACACGCCAGGATGCACACCGGCCGGACGGGCCGCGGCGTCGACGGAGACGCTCATCGGGTCGTGTCGACCTCCGGCAGCGGGTGGTGCAGGATACGGATGCCTTCGACCGGCATGGGCGCCTCCTTCCCCAGGTAGATCACCACGGTGCGCCGGCTGCGCAGTCTGAGCTTGAGCATGGCCTCCATCAGGGCCGGCGTGACCACCGCCGTCACGATCAGCATGGCCGAGCCGTACTCCAGCTTGGTGGCTTGCTTGAGCAACACGCGCTCAAAGGGCGAGGTCACCAGAGGTGTCAGGGCGGCCAGGGCTTCGAGCATGTGCGGCATATGCCGGGTCGAGCGGCCGGGGGCAATGCTTAGGGCCTGGCCGGCATGGGCCAGGCTTCCGTTTGAGATCAGCCCGACGCGGAAACCGGCCTCGAACGAGTTGGCCACGAGACTGGCGGCGGTCTCAATCAGCGCTTCCAGCACCTCCGGGTTGGTTCCCTCCCAATAATGTTCAAAGGTGGAGGCGTTCAAAGCCACGACCATGTCCAAGCCGCGCACGGGTTCGAAAACCCGGGTTTGGAGTTGGCCGACCCGTGCCGTGGCCGGCCAGTGGATGCGCCGGAAACCATCCTCGGGCCGGTAGTCGTGCGCCCCCATGGACCGATTGGGATCCTGGAAAAGTGGCCGGGGGCTGCGCTTCTCGCCGAAGGGGTCATCCGCCGACCAATCCGGGAGCGCGGCGTCCCGGAGCCGAGGAAAGACGACCACGCGTTGAGCGGGTGTGAGACTTGGGGTTTCGGCAGCAAACAGGCCAAAGGGATCCCCTGAGACCGCCTCAGCCGGCCCAATCTGATAGACGCCCCGCCTCCGGAAGGTCACATTGAAATGCCGGCGAATGCGCGCCCGACCGCGCAGAGGCAGCATCAACGTGTAGATCCCGACCTCTTCGCGATGGGAGGCCGACAGCAGGCTCTCGTCCGTCGGCGCGACAGGTTTGGGCCACTCGTCGCGAATCCTCAGCCACAGCAATGGCAGCCGCTTCCGGTTTTCCACCGTGACTTCACAGCCGGTCGACTCGCCGGCAAAGCCCTTGTGAAAGTGCAGCCGCCGGTGATAGGCCACGCCTTCAAGGGCCACCCGAGACCACAGCCAGGCGAGCCCGAAAACCGTGCCCAGCAGACCCGCCAGCAGGATCCAACCGCTGAGGTGAAAGAAGTAGCCGGCCAACAGGAACATAATCGTGAGACCGGCCCAGGCCTCGTTGAGGGAGGCGCCGTTCTTCATCTGCGAGTCAGCTTTCGACAGGGACGGGGATCTCAGCGATGATGTCGGCCAGCAGTTCGTCCGGCGTCCTGCCGCGCAGCTGCGCCTGGGGGGCGATCATCAAACGGTGGGTCAGCACAAACGGCGCCATGAACTTGGCGTCGTCGGGGAGCACGAAATCCCGCCCCTGCAGGGCGGCCCATGCCTGCGATGCCTGGTACAGCGCCAGCGTGGCTCTGGGGCTGGCGCCCAGGTCGATTTCGGCGTGCTGCCGTGTCGCCCGGGCCAGGCCAATGATGTACTCACGGACGGACGGCTCGACCTGGATGGCCCGGCGCTCGGCCTGCATTTGCTCGATTTGGTCGATGCTCACCACTGCTTCCGGCGAGACTTCGGGGTCTGAGCCGCTGAACCGCAGCAGGATCTCGGCCTCTTCCGTGGGCTCGGGGTAGCCTATAGACAACCTGAGCATGAACCGGTCGAGTTGGGCCTCCGGGAGCGGGAAGGTCCCCTCAAGTTCGACCGGGTTTTGCGTGGCCAGGACCAGAAACGGTCGCGGGACCGGCCTGGACACGCCATCGATGGTCACCTGGCGCTCCTGCATGGCTTCCAGCAGCGCGGACTGGGTTCGCGGGGTGGCGCGGTTGATTTCGTCCGCCAGAACGACGCGGTGCATGATCGGGCCGGGACGGTATTCGAAGGCCTGCTCCTTCTGATTGAACCAGTTGACCCCGGTGACATCCGAGGGCAGCAGATCGGGCGTGCACTGGATGCGGCTGAAGGAGGCCCCCAGGCTGCTTGCCAGGGCGCGCGCCAGGGTGGTCTTGCCGATCCCGGGCACATCTTCGATCAATATGTGCCCTTCGCACAGGATGGCGGCCAGGGACAGGTTGATGACCTGGTCTTTGCCAACCATCACTTTGTGAATGTTTTCACGAATGGTGTGGGCTTGGTCTGCAATCACAATTGGGCTCGCCGTCGGGGTCCTGGCTCGCGAGTATAGCACGGATGCCCGATCACCCGATGGTATAATCGCCCGGCGATCTTATGAAGCCCCTCGTCTCCCTCGATCTGGAAACCACCGGCCTCGACCCCCAACTGGACGCCGTGATGGAAATCGGCGCTGTTCGCTTCCAGGGGGACAGAGTTGAGGACGAATTCCACACGCTGATCAACCCTGGCCGCCCGGTGCCCCCCTTTGTCGCCCAACTGACCGGGATCAGCGACTCGATGCTGGCCGGCGCGCCCCGCCTGGCCGAGGTCCTGGGCGATCTGCAGGCCTTCGTCGGCGACTCGCCCATCCTGGGCCACAACGTCGGTTTCGATCTGGGCTTCCTGCAGATCAAAGGTTTGTTCAGCCTCAATACGGCCCTGGATACGTATGACCTGGCCTCGGTCCTCATGCCGTCGGCGGCGCGCTACGGGCTCGGCTCACTTGCCAGCGCCCTGGAAATCCCCGTCTCCACGACCCATCGCGCCCTCGACGACGCCCGCACCACCCGCCAGGTGATGCTGCGCCTGCTCGACCGGATGAGCGCGCTCCCGGGTTGGCTGGTGGAGGAGGTCGCCCGTCTTGGCGCGGATTTGGATTGGGGAGCCGGTTGGTTCTTTGACCAGGCCCTGCAGGCGGCGCCGCCTGCGCCGGCATTGCGTTCGGAGACAGACTCCTCCCAGTTCCCGGGCTTTGCTCGACCCCTTCCCGAAGATGGCCGGTTGGAACCCAGCGACGCGCCCGTTGCGCTTGATGTGGAAGCACTCGCCGCGGTGCTTGAGCCGGGCGGACCGTTTGCCAAGAAATTCCCGTCGTACGAACACCGTTCCCAACAGGTCAGCATGCTCCGGGCGGTCGCCTCAGCCCTTTCAGAGGGCCGCCACCTGCTGGTGGAGGCCGGAACTGGCACCGGCAAATCCATGGCCTATCTGGTCCCAGCATTGACCTGGGCAGCCGAAAACGGGCGCCGGGTGGTTGTGTCGACCAACACCCTCAATCTGCAAGACCAGCTCCTGCTCAAGGATGTGCCTGACCTGCGCCAGGTCTTCGATCAACCCTTCCGCGCCGTGGCGCTGAAAGGCCGAGCCAACTACCTGTGCCCGCGCCAGCTGGCCACCCTTCGCCGGCTTGGGCCGCGCTCGCCCGACGAAATGCGCGTGCTGGCCAAGATCCTGGTATGGCTCTCTGAAGGCGGGACCGGTGACCGCGGACAGATCAACCTCATCCGAAGCGGCGAGGGGCTGGCCTGGAGCCGGTTGTCCGCCGAGAGCGACGGCTGCACCCTGGACACGTGCGTGAGCCAGATGGGCGGTGTGTGCCCCTTCTTCAAAGCCCGCCGCCAGGCCGAAGAGGCGCATCTGGTGATCGTCAACCATGCCCTGCTGCTGGCCGACATCGCCACCGGCAATCGGGTCATTCCCGACTATGACCGGCTGATTGTGGACGAGGCTCGATCACCTCGAGTCCGCCACGACCAGCGGCTTGAGTTTCCACGTGACCGAGGCCGAGGTGGTGCGTTCGCTTCGCGATGTGGGCGGGATGCGCAGCGGCTTGCTGGGACAACTGGCCGATGTGGCGCGCAAAGACCTTCCGGCAGAATCGCGTGCCGCGATTATGACCGCCATTGAACGCGTGACCGAGAAGGTCGAGGCCTGCTCCGAGGGCTTCCAGGTTTTCTTTGCCTCGCTGGCTGAGTTCCTCTCGGTGCGACGTGAGGGCCATCCGGTTGGGCCGTACGGCCAGCAGGAACGCATCCTGGGGTCCACGCGCACCTTGACCGTATGGTCGGACCTTGAGGTGGTATGGGACAACCTCAGGCAGCCCTACGCCGATCTGGTGGACGTGCTCGCCCGCCTCGAATCCGACATGGTCGATCTGGCCGAACGCGGCATTGGGCGCGCCGAGGACCTGGCACTCGCCACGCGCGCCGCCGGCCACGAGTTGGGCGCGGTGTTCGACAACCTGGACCGGATGGTGTTTGACCCCGACCCGATGACGATCTACTGGGTGGATGTCCGCGCCTTGAACCCGCGTCCGTCGCTCCACGCCGCCCCGCTCGAGGTCGGCCCCTTGGTCGAGAAGTATCTGTGGCACGCGAAGGAAGCTGTCATCATGACCAGTGCCACTCTGACCGCCGCCGGAGAGTTCGATTACATCCGTCACCGGCTCAACGCCGACGAGGCCGACGAACTGGCCGTAGGGTCGCCCTTTGACTATGAGACCTCCACTCTGCTGTACCTGATCAATGACATCCCCGAGCCCAATGCTGGGCCGGCCTACCAGCGCGCCGTGGAAGAAGGGCTGATCCGGATCTGCACGGCCACGCGCGGGCGGCGCTGGCGCTGTTCACCTCGTACACCCAGCTCCGGCGCACTTCCGAAGCCATCTCCGGCCCGCTGGCCGCCGCCGGCCTGTCGGTCTTTGAGCAAGGCGAAGGCGCCTCACGCCACGCCCTGCTGGAGTCCTTTCGAACGACCGATCAGGCCGTGTTGTTGGGCACGCGTTCCTTCTGGGAGGGCGTCGATGTCCCAGGCGAGGCCCTGTCGGTGCTGGCCATCATCCGGCTGCCTTTCGACGTACCCAGCGATCCGATTGTGGCGGCGCGATCAGAGACCTACGAATTACCCTTCTACGAGTACTCGGTCCCCGAAGCCATCTTGCGCTTCAGGCAGGGTTTCGGCCGGCTGATCAGAACACGCTCGGACCGGGGCGTCGTGGTGGGCTTTGACCGCCGCCTGCTGTCTAAGCCCTACGGCCGGACCTTTGTGGAGTCCTTACCCCATTGCACGACGCGGGAGGGCCGGTTGGCCGATGCGGCCAAAGCGGCGGCTCGCTGGCTGGGCGAATAGCCCGCCCAGCTCGCCTTCCCGTTGACGGCCCGAAGACCGGGCCCTTATAATTCGCCTGTTGTGACGCGCCCCCGAAGGATGGAGCCTCTTGATCGACGTCAATGATCTACGAAGCGGTGTGACTTTCGACCTGGATGGCGAGCTCTTCAAGGTCCTGGAGTACTCGCACAACAAACCGGGCCGCGGGAAAGCCACCATTCGCACCAAGGTCCGGAATCTGCGCTCGGGCACCGTGTTGGAAAAGACCTTCATTTCAGGGGACCGGGTCCAGGATGTCCGGCTCGACTATCGCGTCGCCCAATTCTTGTATCGGGACGGTGATTTGTTCCACTTCATGGACACCGAGACCTATGAACAGCCCGTGCTGGATGGCTCCACCCTCGGTGACGCGGTCGAGTATCTCAAAGAAAGTATGGAGGTCAAGTTGACCTTCTTCGGCAGCGAACCGCTGGACGTGGAGCTGCCCACAGCCGTCGATCTCGAAGTCGTCGAAGCCGAACGCGCCGTCAAAGGCGACACCGCCACGGGTGCCACCAAGATGGTCAAGACCGAGACGGGGTTGAAAGTGCAGGTACCTTTGTTTGTCGAAGCGGGTGACAAGATCCGGGTTGACACGCGCACCGGCGAGTATCTGACGTGGGCTTGAACGGCCTGCCCAATGCGTACTCCCGCCGGGGCTGAATGCCCCTTCTATTACGAGGATTTTCATCGCGGTCGTAGCCTGCAGGAATGCAGGCTGATCGAGCGCACGCCGCGCGGCGGCCGCTGGACACCCAATTTGTGTGCCGGCTGCTCGGTGCCGCGCATCCTGATGGCCAATGCTTGCCCGCACCTGGTGCTCGAAGCGCGAGTAGCCAGCGGTTTGCTCGGGCTTCGAAAGCGGGTTGACGTGTCGGCCATGTGTACGTTGACACTCGAGCCAGTCGCTGAGCCCCAAGTCGGCTGCAGCCAATGCCACTTTCAACTCCCCACGTTTGAAGTCGGCCCGGAGTCTCCTTGATCAAGTCGCTGCTGGTTGACCTCGATGACACACTTATCGACAGCCATATGCCCCAGTTTCTCCCGGTGTATTTCGACCGTCTTGCGAGCTACCTATCGGATCTAGCCCCCGGCGAAAAAGTCATCCGAGGCCTTTTTGAAGGCGTCCAGGCCATGAACGCCAACCTGGATCCGACTTAGAACTCTTTTGACGGTTTTTGGCGGAGTTTCTACCCCCGGGTCGGACTGGACGAGACGGTTCTGCGCCCACGCCTGGATGCCTTCTATGCCCAAGAGTTCCCCAAGCTGCGCTCCTTGACGCAGCCCAAAGCAGGCGCAGCTGGGTTCATAGAACGTGTGTTGAGGACGGATTTCGAATTCGTGCTGGCCACCAACCCCCTGCTGCCGCTCTCCGCTATCACTCAGCGGCTAGGTTGGTCCGGCGTCGCCGCCGATGCCGATGACTTTGCCCTGATCACTGCCATCGAGGACTGGCATTCTGCCAAACCTCGGCCCGAATACTACGCCGAAATCCTGGGCCGTCTAGGCCGCCCTTGTGCCGAAGCCGCCATGATCGGTGATAGTTACGAGGACGACCTGGCCCCCGCCCGGATCCTCGGCATGCAAGTGTTCCATATAACCGACCAACCAAACGGTTCAATCCCTGGCGGCTCACTGGCCGAAGCCGCGGCCTGGTTGGACCAAGCCAAGAGTTTGGACGAAGCAGACTTGACGGGTCCTGCAACGCCGCTTCAAGTGCTGTCGCGCCAGCGCGGCTACCTGGCCGCCCTACTGGGGATGGTCTCGGGTCTAACGGCGGAGCAGTGGCATCGCAAGCCTGGACCGTCGGAATGGTCCCCGCTTGAAATTGTGTGCCACTTGAGGGATGTCGAAATCGAGGTCAACCGGGTGCGGCTGGGGTTGATTCTCGGCAAGGCCGATCCATTCCTCTCGGCGGCGGATGCGGATGAGTGGGCCGGCACGCGCCGTTATCGGGATCAGGAACCCGGTCAAGCCCTGCGGGCCTTCACCCAGGCGCGTCTGGTAAATGTGGGACGACTGGCGGCCTTGGATGATGCCGGTTGGGCCCGGACGGCCCGGCATGCGCTGTTCGGACCAACGTCTCTGACCGAAGTATTCAGCGTGGCCGGCGACCACGATCTGGTCCACCTTGGCCAGCTGCGCGCCTGCATAGCCTCCAGCTGACGCCTTACCTTTACAGCCTCCCAGCCGGCAGATATAATCGTCCGACGGGGAAGTGCTGGAACTGGCAGACAGGCGTGACTTAGGATCACGTGCCGCGAGGCGTGAGGGTTCAAGTCCCTCCTTCCCCACCAGCCCTCACGGATTTCTGCCAATCCCTGTGCGAATCAACTCAAAGACGTCTGCCTGCCAGCACCCGGCGTGACGAAGAATAGAGGTTGCAGGGCATTGAAAGTCGCGTCGAAGAACCAGACAGGTCGTGAGATCGAGCTGACCGTTGAGGTGCCCTCCGAGCGCGTCGACGAAGCCATGCAGGCGGCGGCCCGCAAACTCAGCCGCCGTATGAAGATTCCCGGTTTCCGGCCCGGCAAAGCGCCCTATCCGGTGGTCTTGCTCAAGGTCGGCGAGGAGCAGGTTTTTGACGAGGCGCTCGATGATCTCGGCCAAGTCGCCTACAAGTGGGCACTCGATGAAGCTGAAGTTGACCCATATGCCCCGGGCGCGCTCGAAGAAGTCGTCAGCCGCCAGCCGCTCGTCTTGCGCTACAAGATTCCCCTGTCACCCGAGGTCGACCTGGGCTCGTACCGCGAGCTTCGGCTCGACTATCCACAGCCGGAAGTCACCGACGAAGCCGTGGACAAGGTCATGGAAGACCTGCGCCTGGGGCAAGCGCTGATCGAGCCGGCCGACCGGCCGGCGGCGCTGGGCGATGTGATCGTGCTCAATGTAGATGGCCAGCTCCTTGATCCCCAGGCTGGCGACAAGCAGCGGCTGCTGTCCGAAAAGGGAGTTTCGGTGCTGGTCGATTCGGAAACGGATTGGCCCATCGCGGGCATCGCCGACCATCTCTTAGGCCTGCCGGCTGGCGAGAAGAAATCGATCGAATACACCTTTCCGGACGACTATCGGGCCGAAGACCTCCGCGGCAAGCCCGCCCGTTTTGAGTTGGAATGCCTGGAGGTCAAATCCCGCATCGTCCCCGAGTGGACGGACGACTTGGCCAAAGGCATGGGCGAGTTTGAGAGCTTGCTCGATCTGCGGATCAAGGTCCGACAGCAGCTGCAGGACCAGCAGAATGATCAAACCCGCGCCGAGTATGCTCAGCAGGTGATCGAGAAGGCGGTCGAGGGCGCCGCCATTCAGTACCCGCCGGTCCTGCTTGAGCAAGAGATCGACGACATGGTCCACGACCTGGGGCATCAACTGGAGCGCCAGAAGCTCACCCTGGATGACTATCTGAAGGTGGAAGGCAAAACGATCGAGCAGGTCCGAGAGGAACTCAAGCCCCAGGCCGAAAACCGGCTGCAGCGCGCGCTGGTGCTCGGAAAGATTGTCGATCTAGAAAACCTGCAGGTCGGGGAGAACGAGATTGACTCGGCCCTGGATCGCATCGTGGCGCCGCTTGAAAGTCGATCGGCGGATTTGCGCAAACGCCTAAACACACCGTCTACCCGGCGCAGCCTGACGCTCGACCTGTTGACCGACCGGGCCATCGAGCGGTTGGTGAGCATTGCCCGAGGTGAAGCCCCAGAGCTTAACGATGGCGCTGCGGTGGCCGGGGAGGCGCAGGAGCCCGAGGGCGCACCGGCGGCGGAAGCGGCTGCTGCTCCTGATTCGCTCGGGGCGGATGCCGGAGATTCTGAACCCGTAGCCTCATCTACTGCCGAGGCCGGAACCGTCGCTTCGGACGAGCCGGCCCATAGCGAGGAGTGAACCCATAGCCATGGCAGACAACGATCCCTATTCCGTCATTCCGATGGTCATTGAGAACACCGGACGCGGTGAACGTGCCTACGATATCTACTCTCTGCTCCTGCGGAATCGAATCGTGTTCCTTGGGTCGCCCATCAACGATCAAGTCTCGAACCTGACTGTGGCCCAGCTGCTCTACTTGGACCAGGAAAGCCCCGAAGAACAGATCAACATGTACATCAACTGCCCGGGTGGACAAATCTACGCCGGGTTGGCCATCTATGACACGATGCAGCAGGTCGGCGCGCCGATCTCGACCGTGGCCGTGGGCATGACCGCTTCTTTTGGGACCGTGCTGCTGACGGCCGGCACCAAGGGCATGCGCTATTCCCTGCCGAATGCGACCATTCACATCCACCAGCCTTTGGGCGGCGCGCAAGGACAGGCTTCGGACATCGAAATCCAGGCCAAAGAGATCCTCCGGCTTCGTGAAAAAATCAATGCTATACTGGTCGAGCACACGGGCCAGACGCTCGAAGCCATCGAACGCGACACCGAGCGCGATTTCTACATGGACGGCGAAGGCGCCATGAAATACGGCCTCGTAGACCGTGTCTTGCAACCCGGCGGAGAAGAAAAAACAGAAGAGAAGGCCAAAGAGAAAGAAGGGACCTAATCGATGGCACCGGCCGAGCAGACGGCCGAACTAAGATCCGTCGTTGTTCCTTCTGCAACCGCCAGGACGACGAAGTCCAGAGGCCGGATGATTCCGGCCCCGGCGACGTCCACATTTGTAACGAATGCGTCGATCTCTGCCGTGACATCCTGATCGGCGACGGTGACAGAGCCGACCCGCGCCGGACCGCCGGCTTCGGGTCGCCCTGCCGCTTACCCCGCAGCAGATTTTCAACCGCCTGGACGAATACGTGGTCGGCCAAGACCGCGCCAAGCGCGTGCTGTCGACGTGGCCGTCTACAACCACTACAAGCGCATCGGCACTACCCCCGGCCGCGGCGAGTCGAGTTCGATAAGAGCAACATCCTGCTCATCGGTCCCACCGGCTGCGGCAAGACCCTGCTGGCCCAAACCCTGGCGAGAACTCTCGACGTCCCCTTCTGCATTGCTGATGCCACGGCCCTGACCGAGGCCGGGTATGTAGGAGAGGATGTCGAGAATATTCTGCTGCGCCTGCTGCAAGCCGCCGATTTCAACATCGCGCGGGCTGAAAAAGGCATTGTCTATATCGACGAACTGGACAAGACCGCGCGCAAGACCGGCGACAACCCGTCCATTACGCGCGACGTGTCCGGCGAAGGTGTGCAGCAGGCCCTGCTCAAGATCATCGAGGGCACGGTCGCCCACATCCCGCCGCAAGGCGGGCGCAAGCACCCGCAAGCAGAGTTCATCCAACTCAACACCGCCCACATCCTGTTCATCTGCGGCGGCACTTTCGATGGGCTGGAAGAGATCGTCGCCCAGCGCGTGGCCGTAGTGGCCGGATGGGATTCCCGCGCGCCTTGCCGGCCGGGACGCAAAGAGACGAAGAGACCGCTCTGCTGCGCTTGATGATCCCCGACGATCTGATGCGCTTCGGCATGATCCCCGAACTGGTCGGCCGGCTGCCCGTCACGGCGGTGGTCACCCGCTGGGCATCGAAGCCTGCTGGCCATCCTGACCGTGCCGCGCAACGCGCTGACGCGCCAATACCAGCGGCTGTTCGAAATGGATCATGTCGACCTGAAATTCACGGACGCGGTCCAGGCGGCCGCCCAGCAGGCCATCAAGCAGGACACGGGGCGCGCGGCCTGCGCGCCATCATCGAGGACACGCTGCTCGACATCATGTACGAGATTCCCTCCCATCCTGAAATCGCCCGTGTCACCCTGGAAGCCGACTGCATTATCCGCAAGGCGCCGCCCAGCTTGCTCAACCGCGATGGCCAGGATCTGGACCTGGATCAGGATCAGCCCCTTCCGGACGCCGCCTGACTCTCTCTGTGTTGGAGAAAATCTGTGCTGGTTCCCTCGACCTTCTCGATTGTCGCCTATGACCCGGAGGTGAAGGCCTGGGGGGTGGCGGTGGCCTCGAAATTCCCGGCCGTCGGGGCGGTTGTTCCGTGGGCCGAGGCGGGAGCCGGAGCCGTCGCCACCCAGGCGCACGCCAACACCTCTTTCGGCCCGCGGGGGCTGGCTCTGATGCGCGCCGGCGCCAGCGCCGAGGACGCCCTGGCGGACCTGCTCAAACAAGACGACCAGCCCGCCGTGAGACAGGTGGGTCTGGTCGACTCACACGGCGGCGCGGCCACTCACACGGGCGAGGATTGCTTCGACTGGGCAGGCGGCGAGGCTGGCCACCATTTCGCGGTGCAGGGTAACATCCTGGCCCACGAACGCGTGGTGCCGGCCATGGCCAAAGCCTATCAGACCGGAGCGGGCGATCTGGCCGACAGGCTGTTGGCCGCCCTGATGGCCGGCGACCGGACCGGGGGCGATCGGCGGGGGCGCCAGAGCGCTGCCGTTTTCGTCGTCAAAGCCCAGGCCGGCTATTCCGGTTATAACGACCGGTGGCTGGACTACCGGGTCGATGACGATCCAGAACCCATTCCCAAACTCGCTCGGCTCGTCGAACTGCATCGGCTCTACTTTGGCGTAAGTCCCGCCGAGGATAAGATCAAGATAAAAGGGGAGGTGCTCGTCGGTCTCAAACGCCTGCTGATCGGGCAGGGCCTGATGGCCGGCCCCGCAAACGACGAATGGGATGAACTCACCCGGCGAGCTCTGACTTATTTCATCGGCAACGAGAACTTCGAGGATCGCACCGACTTTGAATCCAGGCTCATCGACCGGCCCGTGCTCGAATTCCTGGCCCGGAAGTTTCAGACGTGACCGCTTCTCTGGCAGATGTCCGGTCCTTGATCATCGATCTCGACGGAGTCCTGTGGCGTGGCCACAAGCAGCTCCCCGGGGTGCACGATTTCTTCAGTGTATTGGACCGGCTCGAGATGGGCTGGCTCCTCGCCAGCAACAACTCGACGGCCCGTCCCGCGGCCGTGTGTGAGCGCCTGGCGGGCATGGGCGTCCGCGTGTCCGAAGAGCAAGTGCTGACGTCGGCGCTGGCCACGGCGCGTTATCTCAGGCGGTTGATGCCGGACGGCCAGCGGGTGCTCGTCATCGGGGAAGACGGAATTCGATTCGCCTTGGAACAAGCCGGTTTCTCGCTGACGGACCAGGCAGAAGAGGCGCAGGCGGTGGTCGTGGGGCTCGACCGATCCGTGACCTATGCCCAGCTCGCAGAAGCCACGCTCGCCATCCGCGGCGGAGCATGCTTTGTTGGAACCAACCCGGATCGCACCTTTCCAACCGAGCGCGGCCTGGTTCCGGGCAACGGAGCGCTGCTCTCGCTCCTCGAAACCGCCACGGATAAAGCCCCAATCGTCGTCGGAAAGCCGGAACGGATCTACTTCGAGCTGGCGCTGGAAATGGTCGGCAGCCGGCCCGAGGCCACCATGGTCCTGGGTGACCGCCTTGACACGGATATCATCGGTGGCCAGGCCGCCGGGATGCTCACGTGTCTGGTCCTCACCGGGGTTTCTGATAGAGCCGCCCTGGAACAAAGTCAGACGCAGCCCACGTGGGTCTTTCCCGATCTGATTGCCCTGTCCTCGGCGCTCTCGGAGGCGTACCCTGGCTGAGTTAAGATCGATTTTCGATGTAGGCCGGGAGGAACTGCGGCAGCTCCTGGCGGATTGGGGCGAACCCGGTTATCGGGCGGACCAGGTCTTCACCGGACTCTACGGGCACCTGGTCACCCAGCCGGATGAATTGACAACGCTTCCCCGCGAACTTCGGCTCAGGCTTGCCGACGCTTTCAGCTTTCATCAGCTCGAGCTCACCGCGCAGCAACAGTCGGCCGACGGCGAGACAGAGAAGTCGCTCCTCACCTCCCACGATGGCCAATCGATCGAGGCCGTGCTCATGCGCTATCGGGACCGCCGGACGGCGTGCATCTCAACCCAGGCAGGCTGCGGCATGGGGTGCGTATTCTGCGCCACTGGGCAGATGGGTTTTCAGCGCAATTTGACATCCGGCGAGATCATCGAACAGGTTCTGATCCTGGCACGCAAGCTCAAACACAAGGACGACCATTTCAACCAATGTGGTTGTAATGGGCATGGGTGAGCCTTTCCACAATTACGACGCCACGATGGAAGCTTTGGATCGACTCAACGACCCTGAAGGCTTCAACTTCGGGGCTCGCCGCTTCACGGTATCGACCGTGGGTCTGGTGCCCCAGATCGAACAATTCACTCGCGAGGCCCGCCCCTACAATCTCGCCGTGTCCCTGCACGCCGCCACCGACAGCCTTCGTTCGCAGCTTCTGCCAATCGCCCGTCGATATCCCTTAGAGACACTCATGCAGGTCTGCCAGGCCTATACGACCGCCTCAGGTCGCAGGCTGACCTTCGAATGGGCCCTCATCCAGGGCGTGAATGACCAGCCTGACCAGGCGCGCGCCCTCTCGAATCTGGTCGGGGGCATGCTGTGTCATGTCAACCTGATTCCTCTCAATCCGACCCATGGCTACGCTGGCCAGCCAACAGCCGGGGACAGCGTGAAGACCTTCCGCAAGATCCTGGAAGAGCGCGGCATCCCGTGCACCGTCCGAGTCCGTCGCGGCATTGACATCCAGGCAGGTTGCGGCCAACTGGCGACAGAAAAACTCAGCGCCCCGTGAGGGGCGCTCGAAATTCGGGTTGCAGGCTTACAAAGCACCGGCTAGGCGGCGAAGCCTGCCCGGTGAAGCCGCTCGGCGGCTTCGACGCTGAGCGGGATGGTGACGCGCACACGTGTGCCGTGGCCGGGCGTTGATTCCAGTTTCAGGATACCGTTGACCATCTCCGCCCGTTCGCGAAGATTGATCATCCCGAGACTGCCTCGCTTCTCGTAGTCCGCATTCACGGCGTTGACGTCGAATTCCCGGCCGTCGTCCGCCACCTCGGCCAGCAGCATCTCGCCATCACGCTTCAATCGGATCCAAATGTGGGCCGCACGAGCATGCTTGCGCGCATTGTTGACGGCCTCCTCGATGATGAAGAACACCACCCCTTGCTTTCCGACCTCAAGATCACTGGCCGCCTCGGCATCCGCTTCGACGACCACCTTCTGGTTGTGGTTCTCCAGAACCTTGTCGGCCAAGTGGTGGAGGGCGGCGACCAACCCCTGCGATTCGAGCACCAGGGGGCGCAGTGTAAACAACATCTGGCGAATCTCTTTGGTCGTCCGGCGAGTGAGTTCTTCAATTTGATACAACTCATCGGCCGCGGCTTTGGGGTCTCGCTCGAGCAGTCGCCGTGCGAAATTCACCCGCATACCGATGGCGCCGATCGATTGAGTAGGGCCATCGTGCAGGTCTCGGGCGAGTTTCTTCTGTGCCTCTTCCTGGATTTCCGTCATGCGTTCTTTTTCTTGTTCGAGCTCTCGGTAGAGACGCGCATTCTGAAGGGCGATCATCGCCTGCTGGGCTGCCAGCTCCATCAGCTCAATCCGGTCCCCCTGATTGAAGAAGCTCGGCGTGGGGTGCGCGAAGATCAGCACCCCATACACATCCAGGCCAACCCCGAGCGGGATGATCATGGCCTGATGCGTGGGCTGCATGGCGGCGATGAACTGCAGCTCCGGATCGTGTGGCGGCTCCTGGCAAATACGGGTTTCCATATTCGCCATAGCCTCCCCCAGCACGCCCTTGCGCCCCGGCAGCGTCACCCGCAGGTCGGCTTGTGACAGCCCTCGGGCGGAGGCGACATACAGTTTGTCTTCGCTGAACAGCAGCAAGGCCCCCACAATGCGTTGACCGCCGTTTCCGGGGTCGGACAAAGCGGCCGTCCCTAGATCGAGCACCATGTCCATCACGCGCTCGTAGTTCAGACTGGCGGTCATGGCCGCAGATTTCCGAAGCACCAGCCGGAGTCGAGCGGTCTCCTCCTCTAAGAGCATCAAGCGCTCGGCATCATTCTTGGCGCCGGAAGCCGCTGAACTGTGGTCGTTGCCTGAATTATCGAGCAGCGAGCGAAACCAGCCGGCCATTGCCAGGCCGCCAAGGCTGAATCCCGCAAGAGAATACAGTTGGAGCAGATAGTCGTGGATCATGATGGGCATCAAGAGGTTGGGGACATCGATCATGGTTGGAGTGACCGCCGCCGCGAACGGGCCCATTCTAATGGCAATCCGGGTCAATTGGAAATCCTCATAGACTGACCAAGCCAGCCCGGCTCGAACAGCTGCCTCCGAACCTGTCTTGGGCCGAAGGGTTGGCTCTTTCCGACCCCCTACAGTATCCCCCAGTTCCGTCGGCGCCCACCTTACAGCACGTTTACAACCCGCGGCGGCAGCCTCAAGCCGGGCCCCACCAGGGGACGCTGTCCGGGCGCCTGCCCACCTTGTCATCCGCTGGTGGCAACGGTATGATGGGGCGGATGACGTTCCATCCCGTGATTTCAGCCTCGATACTATCCGCAGATTTCAGCCAACTCGGCGACGCCATTCGCCAGGCCGAAGAGGCGGGGGCCGATTGGATCCATCTGGATGTGATGGACGGGCATTTCGTCCCGAATCTCACCATGGGTCCGGCGATCGCCCGCGCCTGCCGACAAGCCACCCAGCTGCCCCTGGATGTGCACCTCATGGTTGAGGAACCCGAGCGGTTTGTGGATGCATTCGTCGAAGCCGGCGCAGACTTGCTCACGGCCCACGTCGAGGCCGGCCCCAATCTCCACCGCGCGCTGCAGCACATCCGCGAGCGAGGCTGCCGTGCGGGGGTTGCCATCAACCCGGGAACGCCGCCCCTGTCCGTCGAACCTGTATTGGACCTGGTGGACATGGTCCTGGTGATGACAGTCAACCCCGGCTACTCCGGGCAGACTTACATCCCTACGAGCCCGGCCAGGGTTGCCGCCGTCAGGGAACTGGTTGAAGAACAAGGTCTCCGGGTATTGATACAGGTGGACGGAGGCATGACACCCGACACGGCGCCCTTGGTGGCCCGAGAAGGCGCCCAGGTGTTCGTAGCCGCCACCTCTATCTTTCGAAACCCACATGGGATTGCGGCCGGGATCAGTGCGCTGCGGGCCGCGCTCGAGCCAAGCACCCAGTCGGTTTGATTTGCATCTCGCTTGCGGGACCTATCGGGACAGCCTGTTGGCGGCTTGACTGGGTACCGGAAGCGCAGGTTGAAACAGATCGGCCGCCGGGGTAGCGGCGGCCTGAGAAGCGGCCATGGTTCCGGCGGGGCCGAATGCGGTCTAAACCTTGGCCGTTCGTTTTAGACACTTGGCGCAAAGCACTTTTTGAACTTGACGCCCGTTCTCCATCACCTTGACCTTGTGAAGATTGGGATGGAAAGTACGGCGTGTGGCTCTCATCGAGAAACTGCGATTGTGTCCGAAGGACGTTGTCTTGCCACAATGCTCACATCTAGCCATCGAACGAGAATCCTTTCCTCGGTTGTTTACCGCCTGCAAGCGGCGCTCATCTTACCACACAACTTGCGGCGGGCGCGGACAAGCTGAAGGACGGAGGCGGTCTGCATGAGCACGGCAGAAGCCACGAGCCTGGGCACGATCAGCGTCACGCCGAGAGCCATTGCCAGGATAGCCTGTCAGGCGGCATTACAATCGTACGGCGTGGTCGGCATGGCCTCGCCAAACCTGGTAAGCGGGATTGCCCACGCCCTTGCCCAGGACCCAACCCACGGCGTCGTCGTGCACGCCGATCAAGACCAGATCATGATCGGGCTCTACATCGTGATTGAATATGGCACGCGCATTACCACAGTGGCCAGCAGTGTAGCCAACGCAGTGAAGTATCAGGTCGAGAAAGCCATGGGGATGCCAGTCGCTGCCGTTGACGTGCATGTTCAAGATCTGCGCGTCAGCAACGAGGATTGAGGCCACCGAATGTCGACATTGACCGAAGTCCCTCCCCGATTGCAGCAGCGCATGGCGGTCCGCTACGCCCGTGTTGACGGCCATGCCTTGCGCCAGGCCATCGAAGCTGCCAGCTTGTGGCTGCGCACCAATCAACAGCTGGTCAACCAGTTGAATGTGTTCCCCGTGCCGGATGGGGACACGGGCACGAACATGATGCTCACGATGCAATCCGCCTGGAACGAGCTCTTGGCCCTGGGAGACACGTCTTTGAGCTCTGTGGCCAAAGCTGTGGCTCAAGGCGCACTGCTGGGCGCCCGGGGTAATTCGGGGGTGATTCTCTCGCAGCTGTGGCGCGGCATTGCCCGCTCAATCGAAGACGGCGACATAATCGGGGTTGAGGGCGTTGTGGCCGCGCTGATCGAGGCCCGTGACACGGCCTACAAGGGGGTCGTCCGCCCCGTCGAAGGAACCATCCTGACGGTCGCTAAAGATATCGCCCAGGCCGGCGAGCTGGCGTTGAATGAGGGCGTCGACTCGACCCTCGAGCTGCTCGAGCGCGTGGTCGAGGCCGCCGATCGCTCCGTAGCCTCGACTCCGGACCTGCTTCCGATCCTCAAGCAGGCCGGTGTGGTCGATGCAGGCGCCAAGGGACTATTCCTGATCCTGGAGGGCATCCTGCGATCGGCGTACGGACTCCCCCTGGACCAGACCGATGTCGCCACCCTGCCTCTGGCCGAATTGAACCTGGAAGCCGCCCAAGACACCATCGAGCCGGGCCAGGATTGGGAAGTGATCGTGGACTTCCTGCCACACGCACCCCTGGACACGCGGGTATTTTACGAACGTCTTGTGGCCATGGGCACCTCGATCCAGGTGGGCGAGGGCGAAGGCATGTACCGTATGCACATCCACGTCCCTGACACAACCCAATTCGCCCCGATCGAGTACGTCCAGGAACTGGGGACGATCACCAAGGTGGCCATCGAGAACTTGATGATCCAGACGCCCGCCGCCGGACCGATGTTGGATGGGATTGCGTTCAACGTGGACAACGCTCCCCGCGGGACAATCGCCGCCGTGGCCGTGGTTCCCGGGCCGGGCATCGCCCGCGTCTTCGATAGTCTTGGCACCTCGGCCGTCATCCTTGGCGGCCAGACCATGAACCCGAGCACACAACAGATCCTGTCGGCAATCGATAAGCTGCCCAATGATCAGGTCATCGTGCTCCCAAACAACAAGAACATCATCATGGCCGCCAATCAGGCCGCCGAACTCTCGGACAAAGAGATTGTTGTCATCCCAAGCCACTCGGTGCCCCAGGGTGTGGCCGCCATGCTCGAGTTCGAACGCGATAAGACGCTCGCCACCAACAGCGAGGCGATGCGAACCGCGCTCAAGGAAGTCAAGACCGGGGAGATTACCATCGCCACACGCAGCGTCGAAATCGATGGCGTCCAGGCGGCGCAGGGCCAGGTGATCGGTCTGCTTGAGGGCCGGCTGGTTCTTTGCGCCGAGCATGTCGACGAAGTCCTGACCCAGCTTCTGAAATCCGGACAAGCCGAACAGGCAGAGTTGATCACCATGTACTTCGGTCGGGACCTCAGCCAGGCCGACGCAGAGTCATTGGCCGAATCCGTTCGGGAAAAATGGCCGGATGCAGACGTCGAACTTGTTTCCGGGGGCCAACCCCACTATTTAATGATCCTGTCAATTGAATGACCAACTCGCCCATCGCAATTGTCACCGACTCTTCGGCGCGTTTTCCCAATCCAAGGCTTTGGGATCATCCGTCCGTAACCACCGCCGAAAGCACCATCCGGCAAGGCGGGCGCGCGCGTCTTGAGGCCGCCGGCTCGCCGATCACTGACTACCGCGACTTGTTTTCGGCCGGCCCCACGCCAACCCTGGCCGAAGACCCAGGGGTATCCGGCTACCTCAAGATCTTCCAGGATCTCCATCGCCACACGAATCAAATCA
This sequence comes from uncultured Chloroflexia bacterium, assembly GCA_963797485.1. Classification (GTDB taxonomy): domain Bacteria; phylum Chloroflexota; class Anaerolineae; order Anaerolineales; family E44-bin32; genus CAWAND01. Next base: position 1,297,051 of record CAWCPF010000003.1, on the reverse strand, counting down.
TCTCCCTGCACTCCGCCTCGGCTGCCAGCCCCGGGTATGAGCATGCGCGCAGGGCAAGTGAAGAACTGCTCGGCCGATGCGAGATCCAAGTCATTGACACACAGACGTTGTCGTTTGGGCTGGGTCTGCTGGTCCAGGCGGCCGTGCACGCCGCAGACGCCGGGGAGCCTTTCGACGAAGTCGTCCGCACCGTCCGCGGACTAATCCCCCGCCTGTATATGATCTTCTTCCTTAACGACCTCAGCCATCTCCAACGGCACCATCTGGTCACTCGCTCTCAGGCCATCCTCGGCAACATGCTCGGCGTGATTGCCTTTCTCACGATGGAAGACGGCCGCCTGATCCCCATGGAGAAAGTGCGGACCCGGCCGCGGGCCCTTGAAAAGCTGATCGAGTTCGTGGCCGAATTCTCCGACCTTGAACACATCGCTCTCTTGCACGGGTGGAACCAGGACCGCGTCGAGTTCGATTGGCTAGACGAGCGCCTGACGGCGCTCCACCCCAACGTCCCGGTTAGCCACGCAGATTACGGACCGGGGATGGGCACGCTGGTGGGAACCGACAGCCTTGGGGTGGTTGTTCTGGAAAAGGACGGGGTCGGCTGAACCGCCTCTCTCTTCGCAGCCAGGCGGCGGGCGAGTCGGGCGCTCAGGTGGTATCATCAACACCCGCCTGGTGCCGAATCCTGCTTCAGTTGTCGCTGCCGTGGTCCTTATCCCCGGGTGGTTGCCCAGCATGAACCCTGCCGTCGACAAGCTCGCCAAAGTCATCCAGCTCGAGTCACAACGCGGGTTCGATAACCGCGCTGTGATGGGGGGATTGGATCGATTTCTAGGCGCGTGGCAGGCGGAAGCTGAAGGCTCCGGGTTGTCCCCACAGTCGATTTAAGCCGTGGTCGCACGGCTGAAAGACTACCCTGCCCTGAGCCCCGAATCACGCAGCCAGGCGCTGCGCGGGCTTTGGACCCGCCTGGCGGGAGAAGAACCGAGCCTGGGGGAATTCCCCGTTTCGGCCGCCCCTGAGGCTCCACAAGCCCCGCGCTGGGACGAGTCCGCTCCGGCAGCGGCGCCCCCGCCAACCTCTGAAGAATCGGCGCCCGCCGACCTGCAAAGTGAAGACCGGGCGGGCCAGTCTCCGGCCTCGTTCGGCGCCCCGTTGACGGCCATTGCCGGTATCGGCCCCAAATCGGCGAAGACCCTGGGTAAGCTTGATTTGGAAACCCTTGGCGACCTGCTATGGCACTTGCCCCGCCGCTACGACGACTACTCGCAGCTCCGAACGATCAACCGGCTGTGGTACGGCGAAGACGTCACGATCATCGCCACTGTTGATGAGGTGCGGATCCGCCCTGTCCGCGGCGGCCAGATGAAGTTGACCGAAGTTGTGGTCACGGACGGCACCGGCTCGCTGCGCGTGACTTGGTTCAACCAACCATGGATCGCCGGAAAGCTCAAGCCGGGGCAGGCGATCGTGCTTTCGGCTAAGGTCGATCAATACCTGGGCAAGTTGACGATGAGCAACCCCGAATGGGAGCCGCTGGAACGCGAACAGCTCCACACCAACCGCATCGTCCCCGTTTATCCATTGACCGCCGGCATCACTTCGAAATGGATGCGGCGTGTGATGCATTCGGTGGTCCTACGTCTGGCGCCGCGATTGCCCGATCCACTGCCCGAAAGCGTGCTCAAATCGGCCGGGTTGATGGCGCTGAGCGATGCGCTCATCCAGGTGCATTTTCCGGATGATGTGGACAGCCTGCGTCGAGCCCAACACCGTCTGGCTTTCGATGAGTTGTTCATGCTGCAGCTGGGGGTGCTCAAACAGAAGGCCGCCTGGGAGCAGGACGAAGCACGCTCACTCAGCGTGCCGGATGAGTGGGCAGCCGGGTTCCGATCCAAGCTGCCCTTCGAGCTCACTGGCGCCCAGCAATCGGCCATCGAGGATGTGCGCCGGGATATGAGCGAGCCTCGGCCGATGAACCGGCTGCTGGAAGGCGATGTCGGGTCGGGCAAAACCGCCATAGCCGCCGCGGCCATAGGGATCGCATTCGCCAACGGAGCACAATCCGCCTTACTCGCACCTACCACGATCCTGGCCGAGCAGCACTTCCAGACCCTGACAGCCATGCTGCCCGCCTCCGCCGCCGTCCCCGCTGATCGCATTCGGCTGATCACCGGCGCCACCTCAGGCTCGGACAAGGAGTTGATGAGAGCCGGATTGAGGGACGGGAGTATCGCAGTGGTCGTGGGCACCCATGCGTTGCTGGAAGACCCGATCGATTTCGCCGATCTGGGATTGGCGGTCATCGACGAGCAACATCGATTTGGAGTCGAGCAACGCGCCAAGCTTCGAGCTAAGGGCAGCGCCCCCAATCTGCTGGTCATGACGGCCACGCCCATCCCGCGCTCGCTGGCCCTGACCATCTATGGTGATCTTGATCTATCGATCCTCGATGAAATGCCACCCGGACGGACACCCACCGAGACGCGTGTCCTGGCGCCGCTCGAGCGCTCCCGCGCCTACAACTTCATCATCGGCCAGTTGGAGGCGGGTCGGCAGGCTTTCATCATCTACCCCTTGGTGGAAGAGTCCGAGAAGATCGAAGCCAAGGCGGCCGTGGACGAGCACGCCGCCCTGCAAGACAAGGTCTTCTTCGACTATCGCGTGGGCCTGCTGCATGGCAGACTGCCGCAAGAAGAAAAAGACCAGGTCATGGGCGACTTTCGCCGAGGCGACTACCAGGTCCTGGTATCGACATCCGTGGTCGAAGTCGGCGTCGACGTGCCTAATGCCACCGTGGTGTTGATCGAGGGCGCCAATCGGTTTGGGCTCTCCCAACTCCACCAATTCAGGGGGCGCGTGGGCCGCAGCAGCTTCCCCTCCTACTGCCTGCTCATCCCCGACAGCGAAGCCGAGCAGGAGAACGAACGCCTCAAAGCCATGGAATCCACGTCCAATGGCTTCGAACTGGCCGAACTGGACCTGGCCCAGCGCGGCCCGGGTGATTTCCTTGGAACCCGTCAGTCAGGCATGCCGGTCTTGAAGACAGCCAGTTTGACCGACGTCAAGCTCATTGAAGCCGCCCGGCGGGAAGCGCGACAACTCTTCGAGGCGGACCCGGGGCTGGAGCAGCCCGAGCACCATGGCCTGGCCGAAGCCTACAAACGATTTTGGTCAGACGGAAAGGGTGATGTCAGCTGATGATCCGTGCGCTGTTCCCCGGGACGTTCGATCCGATCCACTTTGGCCACGTTGATATCGCCACGCGAGGCGCGGCGCTGTTCGATGAACTGGTGGTGGGGGTCTATGACCGGCCGCTAAAGTCGCTCCTGTTCTCACCGGAGGAGCGGATTGAACTGGTCGAGAAAGAACTGGCCCACATCAAGAACGTCCGCGTGATGGGATACCAGGGTCTGACCGTCGATTTCTGTAGAAAGATCTCGGCTCAGGTGATTGTCCGCGGCCTGCGTGTGTTCTCGGATTTTGAGCACGAATTCCGCATGGCGCTGGCGAATCATCGACTTGCCCCAGACGTCGAGGTTGTGCCCTTGATAACCAGCGAGGATCACACGTTCCTCACGGGAACGACGGTAAGGGAAATCGCTTCACTTGGGGGCGATGTAAGCGATTTTGTCTCGCCCCGAGTGGCGGCGGCGCTCAAACGCCGCTTCGCTGAAATTGGGGAAGAAGGTCAGGGGATGTTCTCCATGACCTCGCTCCGCGACTGAGCGGTTGACCCCCTGACCCAATCGGTGTACGCTTCGGCCTGATCCTTGCACCCCGCGCTGTGGTCCGATCGACCGACGAGGTGGACCGGAGGCAAGCATGGACATCCTGCATCTTGTGGATCGCCTGGAGGAGCTCTTCAACGAGAGCCGGGCGATTCCGCTAACACACAGCGTCGTCGTCGATGAGGATCGCATCCTGGAAATCATCGACCAGATGCGCATTTCCATCCCTGAAGAGGTGAAGAAGGCGCAGCAGGTGATCGCCCAGCGCGATCGCGTCTTGGCTCAGGCGCAAGAGGAGGCCGGCCGAACAGTCAATCTGGCAAAGCAAAAAGCCGACGAAGTGGTCGCCCGGGACGCGATTGCCCAGGCAGCTCAGTCCAGGGCCGAACAAATCATCGAGCAGGCTCGCGCCGAGGCTGAGGTCGTGCGCCGAGATGCGGATGAGTATGTGATTGAAAGCCTCGGCGCTCTGGAGGCCGAACTCACCCGCCTGCTGACGCAGGCTCGCAACGGCATCGCCAAACTCTCGGTCGAGCGCCAGCGGCACATTCCGCAGGACGACGTCCCGCAGCCCGCCGACCGCGAGGAAGCCTGACCGACCCGGTCGGCTCAGCCAGCCATAGCACAAGGCGGCGCCCAAGCGGCGCCGCCTTTTTTCATGCTCATTGAGACCCCCTGACGAGCGGGGTCAGTTCGATCGATTGGCGGCGGCCGCCATTGGAGGCGCCGTTTCCAGCTTGCCTACCCGTGCCGCGACGGCGTGCACGAAGGCCAAGAAGAGCGGATGGGGGCGATCCGGCCGAGACAAGAACTCGGGGTGAAACTGGCTGCCCACCATGAAGGGATGGTCACGCAGCTCGGCGATCTCAACCAGGCGGCCGTCCGGCGACAAACCCGAGAAGACCATGCCGCGGTCCGCGAACAGTTCCCGGTAGGTGTTGTTGAACTCAAATCGATGGCGGTGTCGCTCTTCCACCTGGGGTTGGCCGTACGCTCCCGCCGTCCTGGTGCCAGGCACCAGGCAGCAGGGATACAAGCCCAGGCGCATCGTGCCGCCCAGGTCACCAATGTCCTTCTGATCGGGCATCAGGTCGATGACCGGATGGGGCGTACTGCGATCGAACTCGGTCGAATTCGCATCTTCGGTATCCAGGATGTGGCGAGCGAATTCGATCACCATCACCTGCATCCCCAGGCACAAACCCAAGTAGGGGATGGCGTGCTCGCGAGCGTAGCGGGCCGCAGCAATCTTGCCTTCAATGCCTCTCGAGCCAAAGCCGCCCGGAACAATGATGCCATCGGCGGTTTCAAGCTCGTCCCAGCCTTTGCCCTTCTCGAGCTCGGCAGAGTGAAGCCACAGGATTTCGGCATCCACCCCGACTTCGAGCGAGGCATGCCGAAGCGCTTCACGAACACTCATGTACGCATCCTGCAATTCCACATACTTCCCGACCAAAGCGATGCGGACCTTTGGGCGAGCGTGGCGCTCACGGTCCACCAGGGCTTCCCAGGCTGCCCAGTCGGGCTTTCGGGTGGCGACCAGCCCCATTCGATCCACCAAGAAATCGCCCAACCCCTCTCGTTCTAGAATCAGAGGCACCTCATACAGGACCGTCGAGGTGGTCAGTGGGACGACGGCCCGCGGCTCAACGTCGCAAAACAACGCGATCTTGGAACGGAGCTCTTCTCCGACCGGCTCATCCGACCGGGCGATGATGACGTCAGGTGAGAGGCCGATGCCCCGCAGTTCTCGGACCGAGTGCTGTGTGGGCTTGGTCTTGAGTTCATCGGTGGCGCCGATGTGCGGCAGCCAGGTCACGTGTACATACAGCGTGTTGTCGCGGCCCACGTCGGTACGCATTTGCCGCAGAGCCTCGAGGAACGGCAGCGACTCAATATCACCCACCGTGCCGCCTACCTCGATCAATACGATTTCAGCATTGGTCGTGCGTGGAACCAGCCCGATGCGTCGCTTGATTTCATTGGTGATGTGGGGAACAACCTGGATCGTGCCTCCCAGGAAGTCGCCGCGCCGTTCCTGGGCGATGACCTCGGAATAGATCTGGCCGGTGGTGACGTTGCAGACCCGGCTCAGGCTGGCGTCGATGAATTGCTCGTAATGGCCCAGATCGAGATCCGTCTCGGCCCCGTCATCCAGGACGAACACTTCGCCGTGCTGATAGGGACTTATGGTGCCTGGGTCGACATTGATGTACGGGTCGAGTTTTTGAACTGCGACCTTGAAGCCGCGCTCCTTCAGCAGTCGGCCGATGGCCGCGGTGGCCACACCCTTGCCGACCGAGCTGACGACACCGCCGGTTACAAAAATGTACTTGGTCATCTCGCACCATGCCTCCGTGCTGTCGGCTTATAAAGACGAAGCGCCGGCCCGATTAGGTCGCCGGCGCGTCCAGCGTCGTACTCGATCATAGGGTTCGATTGGGTGCATAAGAAAGTCTAGCACATGGATTCTTGTGGCGTCAAGCGCCCCAAGTGGCATGGATCGAAGTCTTGGGCATGCGGCGCCCCGTCACGCCTGAGATTTCGCGCAGGCCCGGGATCAGCTTAACTCGCAGCCGTCCATGTTCCAGATCGACATCCAGGATGACGGAGGCGATGGCGGGAATCAGCAGCTCGCCGCCGCCTTCCTGGCTGACCACATAGACATCATTGGCTCCCGTCTCGATGATTCGGGTGACCCGGCCCAAATGTTCATCCGCGTCGGCGAAGACTTCAAGGCCGAGGATTTCCCAATAGTAGTAAGCCCCCTCATCCAGCGGCTCGGCGCCTTGCGACGGTATGAAGACTGACAGACCTCGCATGGCTTCGGCATCGCCGCGGTCGGATGAGCCGTCAAAATGGACAATGTATCGGTCTTGATGGGGACGAATGGTTTGTATGACCGCACGCCGGTGGGCACGGCCAAGATAGACGGCGGCGCCGGCTTCCAGGTTGCCGGCCAGATCGACGGAGGCCTCGAGGAGCACTTCGCCTCGAACGCCATGGGGACGAACAACGCGCCCCGCAGCCAGATATTTGGGCAGCTGCCGGGCGCGGCTTCGGTTCGTCATGCCTTCGGGTCCAGATGTCATTGAGCTAGGTAATGTCGAGTGTTGCGCGCGTACCTTCTTGGCTGGCAGCCACTCTCAGCAGTGCTCGGATGGCATTGGCCACCTGCCCGCCACGCCCGATCACCCGTCCCTTGTCCTCGTCCGAGACCACGAGTTCAAACCGAACGCGGCCACGCTCCATCCGCGAGGTCACTTCGACCTGGGTCGGATCATCGACGAGCGAGCGCGCTATGTACTCGATTAGTTCCTGCATACCCTACCCGACCTCCTGCGGTCTTTCGGGGTTCGGGCGTTCCATGATGTTCAAAACCGTCGCAGGCATCTCCGGCGCCCTTAGGACGCCATGCCTGGCTCCGGCTTTCAGGCTTCTTCGGTCGGCTCTTCAGCCTCGCTGGACTCTTGCGCCTTTTCTTCCGCCTCGACCTCGGCCACGGCCTCGTCGGCCTGGCCGGACACTTGCGCCCGATCTTCCGCCTCGACCTCGGCCACGGCCTCGCCGGTCTCTTCTGCCGCCGCCTGCGTCTCAACCGGGGTCTCAGCTTCCGGAGGGGCCTCAGTCTCGGCCTCGACCGCGCTTATGGTCTTGGCTTCGGCTTCAGTCGCCGGAGCAGCTTCGGGCTCGGGCTCGGCCTCCATGGGCGTCGCTTCGGCGGCGGCCGGCTCGGGCTCGGCGGCCTCGGGCGCGCTCTCTTTGGCGCGGGTCTTCTTGGAAGGGCGGGCTCGGCTGAAGTCGTCCCGGCGTGTGCGTGGATCAACCTCGACGACGGCTGCCTTGGCCTCCGCCATCAAACTCTCCAGGTCTTCGCCGGCCTTGAAGCGGGACCATCGGTCCCAGGTCCCGAGGCGGTTGAGAGCCGAGCGCACCGAGTTGGTCGGCTGGGCCCCGTTCGTGAGCCAATGAAAGAGCCGGGCTTCATCAACACTGACGGTCGCCGGTTCCGTTCGAGGGTTGTAGTGTCCGAGGATCTCAAGAAACCGGCCGTCGCGCGGACTGCGCCGGTCTGTGGCCACGATGCGGAAGCTTGGCTGGCTGCGTGCGCCAACCCGGCGCAACCTGATTCGAACCATGGAAGGTCTTTCTCCTTTAGCGATTCACTCCGAAACGCGTCTCCCAGCAGTCGTCTTGGAGAGAGGAGTGAACCGGAAGGACGGCCACCAGCATCCAGACGACGAACGGGTCTTCAGTGACACACAATCCGCCGATCGGGCTGTCCTTAGGGCAGCAACCGGCCGGCGGTTATCAACTTTCACAGCCCGTGAGGCGGAATCATTCTAGCCTCAAGATGAAAGCCGGTCAAGGGAACGTCCAACTGCAAACCGCATGAGCGGGATCAACCTGATCCGGGTTCGGACAAACCCAGCAGCAGGCGTCCTGCCGAAATGGCGGCCTGAGGCTGTGCTCCTTCGAGCACCACCACGACCACGAATGGGTGTTGCGGATCCCGATCACCGCCCAGATACCATGCCAAGGGGGTCCGCTCAGATCCGGTTACGGCCCGGGCGGACATCTCAATGCCATCGCCACCGGAAGCCGCGAGCGCGGCGATGGTCGCGTTGGCCGCGGCCGCATCCAGGCCCTGTCCGCCAGATACCTGTGCGGGGAGGGACTGCCAATCGTCTCCCGGTTGGCGAAGCGCGTCGACCAGGCTGAGGGTGGGCATTCGCCCGTTGTTCATCAACTCGGCCAGCGCCCGCGCCAATTGAAGCGGACTGACAACTAACGATGCCTGTCCGACCGCCGCCAGATCAGGGGGGTCGTCAGCCGGGACGGGAACCGAACCTCCGACTGCCTCCAATGGGATGGCCGGGCGGTCCCCAAATCCAAATTCGGTGGCCATCTCGCTCAGCCCTGCCCGGCCAAGGGCCATGCCGAGCGCCGCAAAGGGGGAGGGACATCCCGACCGAAGCGCCTCACCCAGACTGGAGGCGGCGTTCACCGGCAGGGGATGCGAACACTCCAGCCGGCTCTCCCCGACGCGCACGGGTTCTCCGACGTCTTCGACGACATCGGAGGGCCTCGCCATCCCGGTTTGAATTGCCCAGGCCAGGACGAAAGGCGTCAGGGCCGCGCCGGGCTGGTAGGAGCCTTGGGTGGCTCGGTTGAGTAGTGGCGAGTTGGGGTCCGAAGTCAAACGCGCCCAGTCTTGATCCAGCAGGTTAGGGTCATAGGACGGTGTCGAGGCCAGAGCCAACACACGCCCGGTCGGCGCATCGATCATCACCACGGCACCGACCTGCCCCGCCAGCGTCTGCATGGCCATGGCCTGCAGATTGGCATCCAGAGTCAGGCGGACGTCGAAGCCCGGCGGCGGGGTCCCATGCAGCCATTCCGACCAGGCTATCGTCCAAGCCTCATAGCCCGCCTCGCCGCGTAGCGCGCTGTCCATCGAGGCCTCAATCCCCGCTTGGCCATACACGGCCGAGTTGTAGCCGACGACAGGGACGGCGCTGACATCCGGGTAGCGCCGCTGATAGTCCCCGCGCGATCCGACCGTCTGGGCCAGCACACGCTCCGCCCGATCGAGGATCTCGCCTCGAGGAGAATAGCGTTCGGCAACGGCGCGCCGGGGGTTGTCGAGCCGGTGCACCAATGCCGGCGCCTGGACGAGTGTCCACCAGCCCAGACAGGCCGCAAGAGCCAGCCAACCCAACGTGAAACCGGTCTGAACCTTGAGGAAATTGGTTTCGAAACGCGCCGAGCCGTGGGAGCCTGCGGATATGTCAACCAGGAACGCCAGACCGACCAGGCTGGTCAGCAACGACGAACCGCCGTATGACACGAATGGCAAAGTGACCCCGGTAAGCGGAAGAAGTCGGACCACGCCGCCCATGATCAATACACTTTGCAGTCCGAAGCCGATGGACACGCCCGCAGCCAGAATCAAGGCAAAACGATTCCCGGCACGCGTGGCGGCGCGGCAAACCTCGGCTGACCAGAATGGCCATCAGCCCGATCAGCGCCAGGCCGCCTGCCAATCCGAACTCCTCCACGATTGAGGTGAAGATAAAGTCCGTGTGCGCGGCGGGGATGAATCCCGGCGATCCGAAACCGGGACCGCGGCCAAAGGAACCTCCTGTCGCCAACGCGATCAGGGATTGGATCACCTGGTAGGCGCCGCCGGAAGGGTCTGCCCATGGGTTCAGCCACGCCTGCACGCGCGCGCCGACCACGCCAATCGTCAGGCTGCCTGCTATCGCGCCGGCACCCGCCAGGACGCCGGCTATGGCCAAAATCTTCCACTCAGAGAAGATGGCATACGCCAGCACAGCCAGCAGGCCGACAAAAAGCATGCCCGTGCCCAGGTCGCGCTGCGCCACAACCAGCGCCACAGATATCCCGGCCAGGACCCAGAGCGGGGCCAACGACCGCCACGGAACTTTGTGATCTGCCTGCCATGCCATGCGATCGCCCAGAAATGATGCCAAGTAGACGATCAGCAAGAGGCGGAGCGGTTCTGAGGGCTGCATGTAGATCCCGCAGCATCCGAGCCACAGGTGGGGTTCTCCGCCCGACGGGTTGGTCCCGAGCAACAAGGTCATCCCGGTCAACAGAATGGCGGCGGCCATCCACAGCGTACGATATCTGCGCAGCCACCCCAAGCCGGCCGGGCGTCTGAGGATTTCAATGAGCACGACCGTTCCGACCAGGAACCATCCTGCCTGCCTCGCCCCAAAGCCAGGAAGCAGGCGCCAGATCATCAGCGTCCCCCAACCGGAAAGCAGGTAGCCGATTGGGAGTACCAGCGGGTCACGCACCGGCCGTGTCTGGACGACCACTCGTCGGACCGCCCAGGCGGAGACTCCCCAGATAGGCACAACGGCTAAGGGCGCCAGGCGGTTGGTTATCAGCCCCCAGCCACCTTGCCGCGCGGCAGGCGCCAGCGCCAAGGCGAGTGCCGTGAGGGCCAGGAACCCGAACGCCAGTCCGAACAATCGGACCTCGCGCCGGGTAATCCTTTCCGCCTGATCAGTCGAGATATCGATCCACGAGGAGGGAGAGTTGATCACGCGTCTCGTCCGACATGTGGCTCTTGGCCGTCGTCAGCGCTGCGCGCAAGGCCTGGCCGCATTCACAGCTCCGGTCGATAGGTAAATTGGAGACCAGCCGACGGATCGCGTTCTGGGCGAGCTCGGTGTTGGCAGCTATCGTCCGCATCACCATCTCGACACTCACCGGTTCTTCGGTCGATCTCCATACGTCGTAGTCGGTTACATGGGCCATGACGGCGTAGCACAGCTCCGCCTCGCGAGCCAGGAAGGCCTCGGGACAGGTCGTCATGCCCACGATCGACATGCCCCAGGCCCGAAAGGCATTCAATTCGGCACGCGTCGAAAACCGCGGGCCCTCAATCGTGATCGCCGAACCACCGCGGTGAGCCGTTCCGCCTTCGGCTTCGACGCTGTCGGCTGCCAGGGACGACAACTGTGGGCAGAATGGATCGGCGACGCTTACGTGGGCCACCAGGCCCCTGGTAAAGAAGCTATTCGTGCGCTGTTTGGTCAAGTCGAAGATCTGGTCAGGAATGACGATATCGCCCGGGGCGTAGTCCTCCCGCAATGAGCCGCAGGCACTGATCGACACCACTCTCTGCACCCCCAGCTGCTTGAGGGCAAAGATGTTAGCCCGGTAATTGATCTCCGACGGCGGGATGACATGACCTTCTCCGTGTCGGGCCAGGAAGGCTACTGTATGGCCATCCAGAGCCCCCAGAGTGATGGGCGAGCTCGGACTACCGAACGGCGTGGTCACCTCCCGTTGGTCCTCAATCTCGAGGCCCTGCATGTCGTAAAGCCCCGATCCGCCGATCACGCCGAGCTCAACATTGCCCATGACCACCTTCCTCCCCGGGGACGATATTGGAGTCGAACTCTCGCCCTGGCGTGCTTGCCAGGTTCACGCCGGGCGGCTCGAGGCTCCGGTGTCGGCACTCTCAATCCCATCTTCCAGCCTCATCCGGACTCGGCCGAAACTGATCTCATCCCCGTAGGTGACGACCAGCGGCTCCTCGAGGTTCAGTCCATTGACCGACGTCCCGTTCCTCGATCCCAAGTCCTCCAACCACCATTGGCCGGCGTGAAACATCAGCCTGGCGTGGTGGGCCGAAACGGTCTCGTCTTCCAGCCGGATCGAGTTGTCAGCCGCACGACCGACCTCGTTGGCTTGATCCAACGGGAAGATGCCTTCAACCAGCTCGCCATCAACGGCCTGCAATCGGGCGGCCGGCGCCCTTGGCTGCCGAAGCCGCGAGGTCCGCAGGTCCGCCCACTGCGTTCGCAAGACGACAAACAGGAAGGCATACAGCACGATGGCCAGCAGGATCCGGACGATCAACAGTGCGACTTCCGGGGTCATCGCTGTTGCGGAGAGCCGGCGTCGTCGTCGAGATCTCGCTCGCTGCGCGTCTTCTGGTCGCCGGCTGGCCGCGGCGGGAAGGGGGGCGTGTAGGCTTCGGTCGAATCAGGAGGGCCGCTGGGATCCTCGCCATAGACCAGCCGAATCTCGGCGATCGAGATGACATCTCCCTGCCGGAGCACATGCTGTCTGACGGACGTTCCGTTCACTTTGGTCCCGGATGTGGATCCGAGATCGAATAGCACATACCGGCCATCCCTGATGCGCAGCTGGGCGTGTGTCCGGGAAACATGCGGGTTGTCCAGAATCAGCTGGTTGTCCAGGCGCCGGCCGATATTGACCACCGGCCGGTCAAGTGAAAAATGGCCCCTCCCGTCCACAATCAGAAAGGCCCCATCGGGGACATCCCCGGGCAGCATGGCGGCCTGGCGACTCATTGGGTGAGTGAACTCGAGCGGATTACCACTGTGCCAGGCGACGACCCGGATTTCCCAGCGTTTCAGGGTCGGATCGGCAGCGATGGTGATCGTGGGTTGGCGCGGCAGAATGTACCCGACGGCGCGGACTGCTTCCAACAAGCCTTTGCCGAGAACGCTGTGGATGTTGGGGGCGGATTTCAGCAAGAAGTTGGCGTCTTCGGGATTGAGAGTCAAGGCATATTGGTCGGGGGCATAGCGATTGCCGTTTTCATCATGCTTGCCAACTTCTTCCATGGCCTGGGTGAGCTGTGCCGCCACCACCGACGGCGAAAAGTCGGCTCCTAGCAGCCGCGAAAGTGAGCCCTCGACAAGCTGCTCAAGCTGTCTTTCGAGACGATCCAGCTGGTCTTTCATCGCACGGGATTATAAGGCGGACCGAGGAGGGCACCAACCCCCCTCCCTGGGCATCCCGGACTCGAGAACCCCAGGCGGCACGGGAGCCGCGGACCTCAGCCCGCCGGCTTGGGGCTCGTCGGCGGGGGCTGGGTGCGTGGCGGCTTGTCCGATTCTGGCTCTTCGGACAGAGCCTCCGTGGGAGGTTGCTGAGCAGCCGGCACAGGCGGAACATAGGCAGGCGCCCGAGACGGAGGCTCACCCGGCCGCTCCCCGTAGACGAGCTCGGTGTCGGCCAGCCGGATCACGTCGCCTGGGGCCAGTTCGGCGGCCTCGACGCGCCGGCCATTGACCATCGTGCCGGCTGTCGAATCCAGGTCACGAATGGTGTATCGGCCGGACTCACGGCTGATCACAGCGTGGCTTCGGGACACCCGAGGATGGTTCAATACCAGATCGTTGTCCATCCTCCGGCCAACTTTGACTTCGTCCTTGTCCAGGTTGAAAATCTGGCTGCCGCCAACGACCAGGAAAGCTCCCTGAAACGTTGAACCCGCAGCTCGCGCGACCGGCGGCCCGGGTGTTTCCACGCCGAGCGGATCACCGCTGTGCCAGGCAATCACCTTGACCTCGCTCGGCTCAAGGCTGGGATCGGTCGCCACAGACAGGTGGAGCTTGCGAGGCACGGCGAAACCGGCGGACCGAAGGCTGTCTTCCAGGCGCTTAAGCAGACCCTCCTGCAAGGATGGCCACACCCCGGCCAGGCCTTCTGCATCGCCCGCATTCAAGCTCAGGTTAATCTGGTCGGGAATGTGCATCACCCCGGCCGAATCGGCCCGTCCGACGCTCTCGATCTCCTGCACCAGCCCGCGCACCAGCGACTGGAGGGGGATGCCCAAACCTTCAAGGGGGCGGAGGCCCTCATTCGCCCAGGTTTGAACCACGTGCATTAGGACGGACTCGGCCGCTGACATTCTGGCGCCGATTATACGCTGGCCAAGCCGGCTGACAAGCCGCCTGCCGTATACTGGGATCATGCCTGACGGTATGGGATTCGAGGAGCTCGAACACACAGCCGATTGGTCACTCCGGGTCTGGGGTCCGTCGATCGGATCACTCTTGGAGGCGGCAGCCGAGGGCATGATGTCCCTGATGGGCGTCCGGACCCGGGCCGATGGCCGAAGCCTCAGGCACGTGCAGCTCCAGAGTCAAGACAGCGAGGGGCTGATGGTGGCCTGGCTCGAGGACCTGCTTTTCGCGCTCGAGTCGCGGCAGGTCGCCCCAAGCCGGATCGAAATCTCGGCCGACGAAACCTGGCTGCGGGCGGAGGTGGAAGAGACGCCTGCCAATCCCCCTGAGAAGCCGATCAAAGCGGTCACGTACCACGGCCTGAAGGTTGAAGCCACCCCGGCGGGACTGCAGGCCACGCTGGTATTCGATGTCTAGGATCCGGACAAGAGCATGCCCAGCCTTAACGATTTCACGCAGCTGACCGATCAGATGTGGGAGATACCGACGAGCTTCCGGGCCGACATGCGCGTCCCAGTGAGGGTCTTTGCCGATCGTCGCCTGCTTGAAGCCGCCCTGGGTGACAAATCCTTCGAGCAGGCGGTCAACGCGGCCACGCTGCCAGGGCTGGTGGGACATGTCGTGGTCATGCCGGACGTGCATCAGGGTTACGGTTTCCCGATTGGCGGCGTGGCGGCCACCGCCCTGCCACATGGGGTCATCTCGCCAGGTGCCATTGGATACGACATCAACTGCGGGGTACGCCTGCTAAGCAGCCGGATCCCGATCGAGGCGGCCGCCGAGCATATGAACAGCCTGATCAATGGGTTGTATGCGAACTGTCCCAGTGGGTTGGGTGAGAAAGGCTCGGTGCCTCTCAGCCAGGGGGATCTGGAGACCGTCTGCCGCAAGGGCGCTGGCTGGGCTCTCGCCCATGGGTATGCCGAGGCGCGCGATCTGGAGTTCACCGAGGAGCAAGGCTGCATCTCCGGAGCAGATCCAAGGCGAGTCAGCCCGAGAGCCAAGACGCGCGGCCGCCCCCAGCTGGGGACGCTTGGATCCGGCAACCATTTCATCGAACTCGACCTGGTCGACCAGATCCATGACCCTGCCGCGGCCGCCGCGATGGGCTTAGAGCAGGGCTGCCTTGCGGTGTTGATTCACTCCGGGTCACGCGGCTTTGGCCACCAGGTCTGCTCAGACTATGTCCGGGACTTCCAATCCGCCGTCCGGCGGTATGCCATCCAGCTCCCGGACCGGGAACTGGTCTGCGCGCCTCTCGACTCACCCGAGGGCCAGGCCTACCTGGCCGCCATGGCGTGCGCCGCGAATTTCGCTTTCTGCAACCGTCAGGTGCTCGCCTATCATGTCCGGCGCACCTTCGAGCAGGTGCTCGGCCCGCGCCTGGGTCCGGTTGGGCTGCGCCAGGTTTACGACATCGCTCACAACATGGGCAAGGTCGAACGGCACGCCATCGGCGGGCGTGCGCTGGAAGTGTGCGTGCATCGCAAAGGGGCCACGCGCGCCTTCGGCCCCGGCGCGCCGGGCCTGCCCAGCGACTACGCCCAATTGGGCCAACCGGTGCTGGTCCCAGGCAGCATGGGGACGGCTTCGTGGGTCCTGCTGGGCACGGCCGGCAGCATGGCCCAGTCATTCGGGTCCGCATGCCATGGCGCCGGTCGGGTGATGAGCCGCTCCCGGGCCAAGAAAACCGTGCGTGGGCAGGACCTCAAACAGCAGTTGGAGCGCCGCGGCATTGCCGTGCGCGCCGGCTCGATGGCCGGCCTGGCCGAAGAAGCCCCCCTGGCCTACAAGGACGTGGATGCGGTTGTGGACGTCGTGGTGCGCGCCGGAATCGCCGCCAGGGTTGCCAGGCTGACGCCGGTAGGGGTGATCAAAGGCTAAGGCATCTGCCGTTGAGCCCCCTTCCCCAAGCCATTGCTTGTGAAATTCCTCACAAAGACAGTCGGGGCATCAAAGCTGGGCGATGAGCTCGCCGCGCCGGAAGGTGCGGACGCCGACATAGAGCAGCCGCGCGTCGAGCACCCACAGACCGAGCCCCAGCGCCAGGACCAGCCCAAAGCTCAGGTACATCACGCCGATCGCCTGCCCCACCACCAGAGCCACACCGGCAAGACCACCAGCGCCCCCAGTTGATAAGCCTCCTGAAATGTCCGTACCCTGCTAGACACCCGGACGATGAGTTCGTGGACGCTTCGGGCCAGGACCGGATCCAGGCCGGCCGTGGGCTCGTCCAGGAAGACAATCTCCGGACGATGCACAAAGGCGCGCGCCAACGCCAGGCGCTGCTTCATGCCTCTGGAAAGCGTCCCCGCCCGCTCGTGGACCCGATCCGATAAGCCGAATGTGTCCAGCAACTCCGCCACACGCTCGTCGATGTCTGCCTCGGGCACGCCGTAGAGCGCGGCGTAGATGGCCAGGTTGTCTCGCACGGTCAGGCGCTCTTCGAGGGACGGAAGTTCCGGTGAGCACACCGGTACGGGCGCGCAGCTCCACGCCCTGCGTCGCGGGATCCAAACCCCAGCACCTGGGCCGATCCGCCGGACGGCGTGAGGACGCCGTTGAGCAATCGGACGGTGGTCGTCTTGCCGGCGCCATTGTGCCCCAGCACGCCGAACACCTCGCCGGCTCGAATCTCCAAATCCAGCCCATCAACGGCAATCAGTCTGCCGAAGCGCCGCGACAAGCCTTGGGTGCGAATGGCGATTGAGGGTGTCAATGTCATCTCCACGTCAGCTACGATCCCCCGAATGAACTAACGTTCATTCTAAAGGGTGTCCGACAAAGGCGCGCACGCGCCGAATGTCATGTGCGGAAACGTGATGGCATGCTCTTGGCCGGGTTGGAGATTCGTGGACAATGAAAGGGTGGACCGAACCCATGTTCGCCGGAGCAACTAGGGCCACGTTACCCCCGGCTGAGGCCGACTAACTGCCGAAACGCCCCCCGAGAGTCGCTCACAACCCTGGCGAAGCTCGACCCTTTCCAGCCCAGTCCGTCAAGGCTGGGTGGAGCGCGCCGGTGAGCGGTGAAGGCGAGGCAATCGTCCAAAGGAGAACCAGATGACAGAAAGACATCGTTCGCGCGTGGTAATCGGTATCCTGCTTGTGATTCTAG
Organism: uncultured Chloroflexia bacterium; assembly: GCA_963797485.1. Classification (GTDB taxonomy): domain Bacteria; phylum Chloroflexota; class Anaerolineae; order Anaerolineales; family E44-bin32; genus CAWAND01. The sequence goes on along the minus strand of CAWCPF010000003.1, from coordinate 1,279,938 downwards.
GTCTTTGGTTCATGGCCGTCCAGATCGTTCCCGGACTTAGGGATTGGGCTCAACTCAACCTGGCCTGGCCGCTGATCGTCGTGGCCGTCGGATTGAGCTTGCTAGTGATCGGCCTGTTAAGTTCCACGCCGGGAATGGCTGTGCCGGCGTGCGTGGTGGCTGGGATCGGCGGCCTGTTGTACTGGCAGAACGCCACCGGTAATTGGGCCAGCTGGGCTTACGCCTGGACCTTGATCCCGGGTTTCGCCGGGATCGGCACGATGCTGGCTGGATTGCTCGGCGACCGCAGCGCGTCGGTGTCCGGCGGCGCATGGACCGTCTTGATCAGCGTCGTACTTTTCGCGGCTTTCGGCTCGCTGCTGGGCGGACCGAGTGTCCTGGGTGCCTACTGGCCCGTCCTGTTGATCGGCCTCGGCCTGCTGCTGCTCATCCGCCCGCTGACGCGTTCGCGGTCATGAGCCGCGCATTTCGTCCTTGCGAATTGAAAGGAAGGGTTCGATGCGCCGAATGAGCGTGTTTTGGGGGGCGATCATCTTGCTTCTGGGTGGGATGCTGCTCCTGCAGAATTTTGGATTGATGCGGTTGGATGTGTGGCAGCTGTTCTGGCCGGCGGTCATCATCCTGTTCGGGATTTGGCTGGTGATCGGAGCCACGGTCGGCCGGCGCGCCCTGCGTGTGGAGAACTATGAGGCTCCCGCCGACGGGGCCCAGCGGGTCAAACTGAGTTTGCACTACGGTGCCGGCGTTCTCCGAGTGGGAGGCGGCGCCCCGATGGGGACCGTCGTGCAGGGCACCTTCACCGGCGGCGTGGATCGGAAAATCCGGCGCCAGGGGGACGAAATCGGCATCGACCTGAGCGTGCCCGCGGAGGAAGTCTTCGATTTCCTGCCCTGGATGGGCCAGCACCCGCTGGACTGGGATGTCCACCTGGCGGAGAATCTTCCCGTCGAGCTGGTCGTCGAAGCCGGCGCCAGCCGCAACGAGCTGGATCTTGGGAAGCTGGATGTGAGCCGATTGAGTTTCAAGACCGGAGCCAGCGACACCCAAATCGCGTTCTCGAGCGTGGCCAAACAGACGCTGGCGGACGTAAGCCTGGGCGCCGCCGCCGCCAAACTGTCCATCCCCAAGAACGTGGCCGCCCGCATTCAGGTCAAGAGCGGACTGTCCGGGATCACCATCGATCAGGGCCGTTTCCCGCGTCTCGGGGACATCTACCAATCGGCCGACTACGGCACAGCCGAGCACAAACTGGATCTGAACATCGAAGCCGGGGTGGGAAGCGTGAACGTGACGTGAACCACAACCGCATCAAGCTTCTCGAGACTTAACGCTCGAGTGAAGGAGGCATCTGGCATGCAGCGAAGATTGTACCGAAGCCGGACCGATCGCATGGTCGGGGGTGTCTGCGGTGGTCTGGGCGCGTATCTTTCGATTGACCCCATGTTCATCCGGTTGTTTTTCGTCTTGCTGGCTCTGGGACAAGGCGCCGGGGTTCTGATCTACGTGATCCTGTGGTTCGTCCTGCCCGCCGAGGACAGTCGCGCGGCGCAGGAAGGCGTGAGCGTCCAAATACCCGAGAACTCCCACGACTTTGCCGACCGGGCGCGCGACATGGGGGACGACTTGCGCCAATCAATGACCGGCCACAACTCCCAGGGACGGGTCTTTATCGGCCTGGTGTTTGTCGGGATCGGTCTGCTGTTTCTGCTTCAGAATCTGGACATCACCTGGCTCCAGTGGCTGCGCTTCAGCGTCCTTTGGCCGTTCCTGCTGATCGTCGGCGGTCTGGTGCTGCTGCTGCGCGGCGTTCGAAGGGAGCTTTGAGATGGACCACTACCGACGTCACGGCGGTGTGGCTGGACCGTTGATCCTGGTCGCCATCGGGCTGGCCCTGCTGCTCTCGAACCTGGGATTGCTCACTTGGAGCGCATGGGATCTCCTCCAGTTGTGGCCGTTGCTCCTCATGGCCGTGGGAATCGATCTGTTGGTCGGCAGACGCACGACGGCCGGCGCGATTCTGGCGGCGGTCCTGATCACGGCGCTGTTGGCCGGCGGTTTGTGGCTGGCCAGCTCGGGCTATCGAGCGCCGGGCGAGCCGGTCGGCCAGACGGTCGAACAACCCCTGCAGGACATGTCCAAGGCGGACGTCAGCCTGAAGCCGGCCGTGGGAGACCTGAGCCTCTCGGCTTTGGACTCTACGTCCAAGGATCTCTTGACTGGGGGGGTACACGCCTACCAGCAGGGGACGGTCACGAGTCACTTCAGTCTGGTGGGCGGCACGCCGACGTATGTGCTCGAGGCCCAAGGGGCCGGGGTAATCTTTCCGACCTTTGGGCGTGGGCCGACCTGGGACCTGCGCCTCAATCCAGGGTTGCCGATTTCGCTCACCGTCGAACAGGGCGCTGGGCAAATGACCCTGGATTTCCGCGGCCTGCAGATATCCAATCTAAAAGTCAACCTCGGCATGGGGCAAATCACCGTCACCCTCCCGGCCAAGGGCCAGTACCACGCGCAGATCGAAGGCGCCATCGGCGACACCACCGTGATCCTTCCCGAGGGCTTGGAGGCCAAGATCGAGTTGAACGCCGCCCTGGCGGCCCGCTCTGTCCCGGCCGGTTTCAGCCATGAGGGCAACCTGTATGTGTCCAGCGGCTACGAGGCGGCTGCCGATCGTGTCGATCTCGTGATCGGAGAGGCCATCGGGAACGTCAGCATCGAAAGATAGCGGTCTCACCGATCTGCGGGCGATTTTCCAACAAACTCGGGCTGTCTCATCAGCATCTGAGACAGCCCTTTCTTTTTGTCGAAGCTTCACCGCCGGCCGAGCCCTGACCTGTGTGGCACGTCGACCCCCTAGCTGCTCTCCGCTGAGAACTCCGGGCCGCTTGGAACGACCAAGGCGGAGATGCGGCAAGGGGATGAAAACAACAGGGGCCGCCCCTTTTGGGACAGCTCCCTTTTTTACTCGCCCCTGTCCGCCAATGGCAATCAGGGTATCAAGCGCAAGAAGCGGCGTTTGCCGACCCGCAGAACAACCGGGCGCTCCAGCGCCACAGGCTGATCGCCATCTCCGACTCCGGCCTCATCCAGCTTGACCCCGTCCTGCTGGATCAGGCGGCGCGCCTGGCTGCGGCTCGGTGCCAAACCCGCCTCGACCATCACGTCCACCAGGGATTGGTTCGGCTTGAGGTGGTGCTCCGGCATATCCTCCGGGATCAATTGATCCTGAAAGATGCGCTTGAAGGCCGCTTCGGCTGCGGACGCTGCGCCACCGTCGTGGAACACGCTGACGATCTCATGAGCCAGGCGCAGCTTGGCGTCACGCGGATGCAGAACTCCCGGTGGCCAAGGCAGCCTCGGTCTCGGCGATTTGCGCCGGGGTCCAGCGCGTCACCAGGCGGAAGTAGGCCGGCATCGCCCGGTCGGGCAGGCTCATGACCTTCCCGAACATATCCTCCGGGGTGGCCAGGAGCCGGATATGGTTCCCCAGGGACTTGCTCATGCGGATGTCGCCGTCCGTGCCCGGCAGTATGCCCAACAGGATGCCGATGTTCGGCTTGGCGCCCAAGGCTTCCATCAGCTTCCGACCGGCAGTGACAATGTTGAAAAGCTGCTCCGAGCCCCCAATCTGGACGTCAGTCTGCAGATGGTACGCGTCGTAGGCCTGCATCAGGGCGTAGAAGAACTCATGCACATAGATTGGATCGCCTTCGTCGAAGCGCTGCCGAAAGGTCTCACGGGTCAAGAACTGTTGAATGGTGAAGTTCGAGGCCATGTGGATGACATCGCCGAAGCTGAGCTTGGACAACCACGTGTCGTTGTATTCGATGCGCGTCGATTCGGGATCCAGGATCTTAAACGCCTGGCGCGCATACGTCTCCGCATTATGGGTTGTCTCTTCGAGCGTGAGCTGCGGTCGCAATTCGTCCTTGTCGGAGGGATCGCCGATCAGAGATGTGTAGCGTCCGATGACCAGGATCACTTCGTGGCCCAACTCCTGGAACTGCCGCATCTTGCGCAGGGGCACGGTGTGCCCCAGGTGCAGATCCGAGGTGCGTGGGTCAAAACCACAGTAGACCCTCAGCCGCCGGCCCGTATCCCGCGCCTCGATCAGCCGTTGGCGCAGCTCGTCGGCCATGGCCTGCTGCAGACCCTGGTCACCATACTCCGTGCCCTGCATCAGCAGATTGACCTGTTCGTCGATGGTCATTTTCGCCCCGTCCGGCATCCGGAGGACAACCTGATGGCGGCGATTATACCTTGAGGCTGATTTCGCCCGGCCTCGGCCCGCGTTGAAGGCCCTACCCTCCTGGCGTATAATCCGGCTTCAAGCCCCGGAGGAAGCATGCCGCCTCGCAAGTCCCGTCCCAAGCCCGGCCTCACCAGCGCTGAAATCCGGCAGTCCTTCCTGGATTTCTTCGCTGACCGCGGCCACACGATCGTGCCATCGGCCTCGCTGGTGCCCGGCGGCGACGAGACCCTGCTGTTCACCAACTCGGGCATGGTGCAGTTCAAGGACGTGTTCCTGGGCAGCGGCACCCGCGCCTACTCACGGGCCGTTGACTCCCAAAAGTGCATGCGTGTGGCCGGCAAGCACAACGACCTGGATGACGTCGGCCGCGACGATATCCACCACACCTTCTTCGAGATGCTCGGCAACTGGTCGTTCGGCGATTACTACAAACCCGACGCTATCGCGTGGGCCTGGAGCCTGCTGACCGAGGTGTGGGGGCTCCCCAAAGCCAGCCTGTACGCCACCTGCTTCGAAGACCAGCACGGGCAGATCCCGCGCGACGACGAGGCTGCCGACGTGTGGCGGCAGCAGCCGGGGTTTGACCCAGACCACGTGTTGTTCTTCGGCCGCCAGGACAATTTCTGGGAAATGGCCGAAACCGGTCCGTGCGGACCGGACAGCGAGATCCACATCGACCGCGGGCCCGATTACTGCGACATGCAGGGCGTCGAAGGCCACGTATGCCAGGTCAATGGGGCCTGCCAGCGGTTCCTGGAACTGTGGAACCTGGTCTTCATCCAATACAACCGGCTCGGCCCGAACGAGCTCGAACCGCTCCCCGCCAAGCACGTCGATACCGGCATGGGTTTCGAGCGGCTGGTGTCGGTGCTCCAGGACGTCCGGTCGAACTACGAAACCGACGTGTTTCTGCCGCTGATGGACCGCATCCAGGCCCTGGGCGGCCACTCTGACGGCCAGCGCAAGGAGTTGCTCACTCCCTATCGAGTGATCGCCGATCACGCCCGGGCGGCGGCGTTCTTGATTGCCGACGGCGTCGTCCCAGGCAACACCGGCCGCAACTACGTGTGCCGCATGGTCATCCGACGCGCCAGCCGTTTCGGGACCTATGCGGGTTTCCACGACGCCTTCCTGGGCGAAATCGCCAAAGTGGTTGTCGACCAGTATGGGGCTGCCTACCCCGAGCTTCGAGGCGCTGAAGCCACGATTGTGAAAACCATCACAAGTGAAGAGCACCGCTTCCAGCGCACGGTCGAGGCCGGCGTCTCGCATCTCATGGAGTTGCTGCACAGTCTGGGGGATGAAAACACGCTTCCCGGCCAGGCGGCCTTCGATCTCTACGCCACCTATGGTCTGCCGTTCGAGATCACCCGTGATATCGCTCGCGAACACGGCGTCCAGGTCGAGGAGGCCGGCTTCCGGGCCGCCATGGACACTCACCGCGAAGTCTCCGCCGGGGAAGCCGCCGATGCGGACGGGGATCAGGTGGGGGTGGAGGCCTACCAGGAAATCCTGACCGCCCTCAAGCGAGGCGGTAAGCTCGGCGCGCAGGGCGTCAACCAGGACCCCTATTCGGGCCTCGAAACTGAGACTCCCCTGGTGGCCCTGCTGTCCGGTGGCCGATCGGTCGATCAGGCCGAGCCCGGTGATGCGGTGGGCGTCATCCTGCCGACCACCCATTTCTACATGGAGGGCGGCGGCCAGGTGTCTGATACCGGGACGATCGTGTCAGCCGCCGAGCCGCGCTGGGAGATCGAGGTCGAGGAGGCCCGCCGGCCGGTGGACGGGCTGGTGGTGCACGTTGGGCGAGTGATCAAAGGCGAGCCGGCAGTCGGCGACACGGCCATCGCCGCCGTGAACCGCAGCCGGCGGATGGACATCATGCGCAATCACACCGCCACCCACCTGCTGCACGCCGCCCTGCAGAGCGTGCTCGGCGCGCATGCGCGCCAGGCCGGCTCGCTGGTGGCGCCGGACCGTCTGCGCTTTGACTTCAATCATCCCGAAGGCATGACCTCGGCGCAGGTCGAATTGGTCGAGCGCCTGGTCAATGACGCCGTCCTGGACGACTATCCGCTCCATATCGAATACAAGCCGCGCGAAGAAGCCATCGGCGAAGGCGCCATGGCCCTGTTTGGGGAAAATTACGGCGACACCGTGCGGACGATCCAGATCGGCGAACCCGACCGCATCTCGTATGAGCTGTGCGGCGGCACGCACGTGCCCTCGACCGGGGTGATCGGCGCCTTCGTGATCTTGAACGAGAGCAGCGCCGCCGCCGGTATTCGCCGCATCGAAGCCGTGACCGGGCGCGGCGCCCTGGCCTGGCTCAAGCACCGCGCCGACGTGCTCGCCCGCCTGGCAGACGATCTGAACACCTCGCCCGAAGCCGTGCCCGACCACGTGGCCGGGTTGATGGCCGAACGCGATGAACTGACCGCCCGGCTGCACGACATCCGGGCGCGCCAGGCCGGCGACGCCTTTGCCTTGCTCGAGCCGACCATGGTGGACGGTGTACCGGTCCTGGCAGCCGAAATCCCCGAAGCCGATGCGGATTTGCTGCGGCGGTTGGCCGACCGGTTCCGGGCGGGACACCCCACCGGAGTGGTCCTGCTGGCCTCGGCGCCGGCGGGCCGGCCGGTGCTGGTGGCGGCAATCACCGACGACCTGGTGGCACGCGGCTTGCATGCCGGAGAGTTGGTCAAAGCCGCCGCCGGGCGGGTCGGCGGGGGCGGCGGAGGCAGGCCGAACCTGGCGCAGGCCGGCGGCACGCGGCCGGAAGGCATACCCGAAGCGCTGGCCATGGCGGCCGGATGGGTTAAGTCGCATCTTGCCTGATCCTCAGCCGCCCTCGAATGCTGAGGGCCGGTGAAAGTCCAACTGCTGTATCTCGATCCGCATGACGACCACGTCTCCGTCCGCGACAAGCTGGGCTGGGTCAAAGCGCCGCGCCTGCTGATTGTCTGGCCGCGGCACGGGCGTGTGCTGACTCGCCGGCTCGACCTGCGTCTCGTGCAGCGCCAGGCAGCGCGGCGCGGCTCACAGCTCGGGCTGGTCAGTTTCGATCCCGACGTCCGCGACCACGCCGCCGAACTCGGCATCCCGGTTTTCAATTCGGCGGACGCCCTGCCGGAATCCGTGTGGCGGGCGCAGGCCGCCGTCCCGGACTCCTATGAGAGACGCGCCCCCGATCGCCAGCGGCTCGAACGGCCGGCACGCCGTCCGGCGGCAAGCCCGTCATCCCCGGCTGGGGCCGCAGAATGCGCTGGGCGGCGTTTGCGCTCGGATTGGCGGCCGTCGGCGCGCTGGCGCTGGCCCTGATCCCCAGCGCCACGATCGTCCTCACGCCCCAAACTCGCACACAGCAGATCAGTTTCCAACTGGCGCTGGATCCGTCGATCGATGCTCCCGCAGCCGAGGGCCGCGTGCCCGCCATGCGCCGGAGTGTGACCGTCGAGGGGCATCTGAGGCAGCCGGTCAGCGGCACGATCCTGGCGGCCACCGCCGCCGCCACCGGCCAGGTGAGCTTCACCAACTTGGGGCAGGTCGCCGTCACGCTGCCGGAAGGCACGGGTCTGCTGGCAGGGCCCCCGTCCAACGTACGCTTCATCACCAGCCAGACGGTCCACTTGGCGGCCGGCGAAGGCTCGCAGATCAGTGTAGGCATCATGGCCGCCGAAATGGGACCGGCGGGAAACGTCGGCCCGGGCGCCATCTACGCCATCGAGGGACCGCTGGGGCTGCAAGTGTCGGTGACCAATCCCGGGTCGACCTCGGGTGGTGAAGCGCGCCGCAAGCCGGCCGTGTCGTCCGCCGATCTCGCCCAGCTGCAGAGCCGGTTGCAGTCGGAGCTGCTCACACAGGCCGGAGAAAATCTGTCGGCCGGGCTTGGTTCCGGTGAGGCCTGGGATCCGGCCAGCCTGGCGGCCGATGAGACTCTCCAGGCGGACTATGACGCCGAGCTGGGAGATGTCGCCCAGACCGTCTCGCTGACGATGAGGCTGGAGGCCTCGGGGCTGGTCTACACGCTGGCCGATGTCCAGGCGGCCGCCGCCGCCCAACTCGGCCCCCGCCTTCCACACGGCACGGCCGTGATGCCCGGCAGCCTGCGGGTCACGATCCTGCCGGCGGCCGAGACGCCCGGCGGCCTGCTGGTCACGGGGCGCGAGCTAATCTTTGACCTCCCCTCCGAGGCGGCTCTGGCTCAGCTGGCCGCCGGCCTGCCGCCTGCACAGGCGCGGGCCGCCCTGGTGTCGCGCCTCGACCCTGTCATTTTGCAATTAGTCCTTTCGCCGGGATGGCTCCCGCGCGTGCCGTGGCTCCCCGTCCGCATCCAGCTGCGCTATGCCTGGGAAGGCGTCTGACGAATGGGTCGGGTCCTGTCGGTTGACCCGGGCGAGGTGCGCATCGGCCTGGCGATCAGTGATCCAACCCGGACCATTGCCCGACCCCTCAAGATCCTCGCCCATCGCTCGCGCCCCCTCGACGCCGAAGCCATCATGCGTGAGGCCCAGGCCTTGGAGGCCGACCTGATCCTGGTCGGCCTGCCCCTGGACGCGGAGGGCCGGATAGGCCCGCAGGCTCGCCGGAGCATGCGCCTGGTGGAGGCCTTGCGCCTGGCCGGGACGATCGAGGTTCTGCCATGGGACGAAAGCGGGTCAACGCTTGCCGCCCGGGGGCTGGCCGGGAACGAGCATGCCGCACTCGACGCCCGGGCGGCGGCAGTGCTGCTGCAGGAGTATCTCGATGCCCAGACGTAGGCGGTCGACCTCGTGCCTGGCCCTGGGCTGCCTGGCCACGCTGGTCCTGGGTATGCTTTTGGCCGGGGCCGCGGTTCTGGCGACGTCGGCTGGCGAGAACCTGGGTCCAGCCGATCCCGAACTTGGCCTGCCTCAGCGTCTGGCCCTGGCCGCGTACCTGAGTCTGCGCGCCTCCAGCCTGGACGCGCCGACGGGCAGCCCGAGCGAGACTTCTGACCCTGGAGGTGAAGCCAGGCATGACCGCTTCGGAGGTCGTGGCCGCCCTCGAAACCGACGGCCTGGTGCGCGATGCCGATCTGCTCCTCCAGTACATGCGCTACCGCGGCCTCGACCGGGGAATCCAAGCCGGGCGGTACCAACTCAACGGCGGGCAGAGCCTCAGGCAGATCGCCGAAACCCTGCAGTCCGCCTCTGCCCAGGCGACCCAGGTCACCGTGGTCGAAGGCTGGCGCCGTGAGCAGATCGCCGGCGCCCTGGCGGCCAGCGACTTGCGCATGGATCCCCAGGCTTTCTTGAACGCCAGCCAAAACCTGCCCCCGGGCGCCGACGCCGGGGGACTGTCCCCCGGTGACAGCCTGGAAGGTTATCTGTTCCCGGACACCTACCTGTACGAACCGGGCACCACCCCCGACGAGGCTGTCCGGGCGATGATCGAGGATTTCGATCAGCGCGTCACGCCCGACCTGCGGGCGGCGTTCGACGTGCGCGGGTTGAGCCTCGATCAGGCTGTCACCCTGGCGTCGATCATCGAGCGCGAGGCCGTGGTTTCCGAGGAGCGCCCGGTCATCGCATCCGTGTTTCTCAACCGCCTGGCGGCCGGCTTGAACCTGGATGCGGATCCAACCATTCAGTATGCCCTCGGCTTGCAGCCCGACGGGAGCTGGTGGAAGACGGCCCTGACGGTCGACGATCTCGGCTTTGATTCTCCCTACAACACCTATCTCTATCCGGGCCTGCCTCCGGGTCCGATCTGCAGCCCCGGGCTGGATGCCCTGCGCGCCGTTGGTTTCCCGGCCGAGACGAACTTCCTGTACTTCCGTGCTGCCTGCGACGGGTCCGGCAGGCACCTATTCGCCGAGACCTACGCGGAGCACCTGCAAAACGCTTGTCCGTGAGGGTTGGCCCGAAAAAGCCAGGCAAACCACACGGGCTGTCTCAACTGCATGTGAGACAGCCCCGTGACATCCTTGAAAGCTCGTTCCCCGGCTGAGCCCGGACTTGGCTGACCCAACTGCCCCGACCCCTCCCCCTGGATTGGGTCCGATCAAAATGGCCGACAGCCCACCCAGGGGGAGAGGCGAATGGTCCGAGCAGAGGCGGGTTGGGAGGTGAGGCCAAGCGCGCCTGCTGGCTGGCGGCGCGCAGATGGTCGTTATCTCCCCCTGGTCTCCGAGGTACCTGGCGATTCGAATCCGTTCACCGTCAACCTGGGAGAGAGGACAGAAATGCAAAGAAAAGGGGCCGCCCCAAATGGGGCGGCCCCGTGTGGCTTTCGGAGACCGTCGGTCAGCTCAGATAATCGGCCAGCCGGTGACGGACACTGGGATGGCGCAGGCGGCGCAAAGCCTGGGCTTCTATCTGGCGCACGCGCTCACGCGTCACCCCCATCTTGCGTCCGACCTCCTCCAGCGTGTAGCTTTCGCCGTCTCCCAGCCCATAACGCAGTTGGAGGATACGGGCCTCGCGCGGCGGCAGGCCTTCCAAGATCTCACCCATGTGCTGGCGCAGGATGTGCTCAGTGGCGACTTCCGGCGGCGCCGGCGCGTCCTCATCCTGGACAAAGTCGCCCAGGAACGAATCTTCTTCCTCGTCGATGGGACGCTCCAGCGAGAGCGGCCGGCGCGAAACCTCCATCATCTGTTCGACCTTGTCCGGGGTGATATCCAGGACATCGGCCAGCTCGTCCACCGAGGGCGAGCGGCCCAGCTCCTGGGTCAGGCGATGCGACAGGCGCAGCATCTTGTTGATCTGGTCGCCCATATGCACCGGCAGCCGGATGGTGCGTCCCTGGTCGGCAATGGCGCGGGTCACGGCCTGGCGAATCCACCAGGTGGCATAAGTCGAGAACTTGTGGCCGCGCTTGTAATCGAATTTCTTGGTGGCTCGAATCAGCCCGATATTGCCCTCCTGGATCAGGTCCAGGAAGGGGACCCCGCGCCCAATGTACTTTTTGGCCACGCTGATCACCAGGCGCGAATTGGCCAGCACCAGGTGCTCGCGGGCCGCCCAGCCGTCTTCGGCCAGGCGCTGCAATTCCTCACGCCGATCATCGGGCTCGACGCCTTCCGCCAGTTCCGCCCGGGCATCTCGGCCGCGCTCGATGCGCTTGGCCAACGATACCTCCTCTGCGGCGGTCAGGAGCGGCACGTCACCCACTGAGTTGAAGTACAAATCGACGTTATCCTCGATGTTGACTCGAGTCAGGTCCACACCGACTTCAAGTTCGGCCGTATCCTCCCCCTGTTCGTCCGCCGGACCGTCGTCCTTTTCATCAGCGTCCACATCGTCCATATAATCGACGCCGGCACTAAGCAGGGCTTCGTAGACCTCATCCAACTGCTCGACATCCTGCTCGGCTTCAGGAAAGAAGCGCAAGACATCGTCGATGGTCACGAAACCGCGCTCCTTGCCCAGCTCAACCAGCTGGGAGATGGCAGTTGATTCCTCTTCGGCGGCTGGAGTTTCCTCGACCAGCGTCTCGTCCAGCTCGGCCTCCGGCTTTGATTTTCTAACTTGCTTCTTGTTCGCCATTCGTGTTTTTTTTCCTACCTATATCCCATTCATATCGGCTCGCACGCGACGTAGACTACCCGTTCACCCGGCTTCTGGTCAGCGTTTTGAGGCTGCTTGAGCGTTTCGGGGGTAGAGCGACAAACTAAATCCATGAAGTCGCCCACGGGCTTGTCAGGGCGTTCGTGACATTTTTCACGAAATGGGTCCGCGAAAAGCGTCGCCATAGTATACAGAAGAATCTTCTTTTGTCTACCTTAGAATATTATTAGACTCAAAACTGCCGCGAATCACGAAAGGCGTGGATATGGGCCAACTCGCGCCGTATGGCACGTGGGCATCCCCGATAACACCCGAGATGGTCGCCCGAGGCGGACTCTCAGCCCGGGGCACTCTGTCCGATCTGACGACCGACGGCGATCATGTTTACTGGCGTGAGCTTCGGCCGGTCGAGGACGGCCGGTATGTGGTCGTGCACCTGGCCCCGGGCGGGCAGGCCGAGACGATCACCCCCGCCGGATTCAGCGCCCGGACCATGGTCCACGAGTACGGTGGCGGAGCCTTCTGGGTGCACGCCGGCGTGGTGTTCTTCGCCAATCAATCCGACCAGCGGCTCTACCGCCAGGAGCGCGGTGGTCTGCCCGCGGCCATCACGCCGGAGCCGCCGTCTCCTCGCGCCTGGCGCTATGCCGATGGCTGCGTCTCGCCAGATGGACGGCATGTGTTTGTCGTCCGCGAGCGGCATGAAGCCGACGGCCAGGTCGTCAACGAGATCGTTCGACTGGACTCCGGCGGCGTCGGAGATCCGGAGATCATCGCCTCGGGACACGACTTCTTCTCCAACCCGCGCGTCGATCCCGACGGCCAGCAGCTCGCGTGGCTGGCCTGGGACCACCCGCAAATGCCCTGGGATGGCACTGAACTGTGGACGGCTGCCCTCGACGACCAGGGCGGGGTCCACGCCTCCAAGCGCCTGACCGGCGGCGCCGATGAATCCGATCCTCCAGCCCGAATGGTCACCTGATGGCCGATTGCATTTCGTCTCAGACCTAAGTGGATGGTGGAACCTTTACAGGTGGAGCGCCGGCCGGGCTATCGCCCTGGCCCCTATGGACGCCGAACTCGGGTCCCCACCATGGGCTTTCGGCAGATCGCACTACGCGTTCTTCGCCGGCGGGCGCATGGCCGTCATCTACACCCACAACGGCTTTGACCATCTGGGCATCCTCGAGCCTGATTCGGGGCACGTGACCCCCGTCGACACCGCTTTCACAGCCTTCAACCCTGCCCATATGCACACCGACAGCCAGGGCCGGGCGTGGTTCATCGCCAGTGGCCCCACCCAATCCCAGTCCATCGTCAGCTATGACGCCGGGAACGGCGAACTGACCACGTGGGTTGAGACGGTCCCCCGCGGGTTCCCTCTGGAAACCGTCTCGTTCCCAGAGGCCATCGAGTTCCCGACTACCAGCGACGACGTGGCCTACGCCTTGTTCTATCCGCCGGCCAATGCCGACTTTGAGGCTCCGCCGGGCGAGCTCCCCCCGCTCATCGTTCACACCCACGGCGGTCCCACGTCCGCCGCTCCGGCTCAGTTTCATTTGGAGACGCTGTACTGGACGAGCCGCGGCTTTGCCGTGGCGGATGTCAACTACCGCGGCAGCTCCGGTTATGGCCGGCCGTACCGTGACCGCCTGAAGGGATTCTGCGGGATTGTGGACGTGGATGATTGCCTCAATGTCGCCCGTTTCCTGGCTCAACAGGGACGGATCGACCCTCGGCGCAAGGCCATCTCAGGCGGGAGTGCTGGAGGTTACCTGACATTGTGCGCGTTGACGTTCCATGAGGACTACGAGGCCGGGGCGTCGTATTTTGGCGTCGCCGATCTGGAGTCACTCGCCACAGACACGCATAAGTTCGAAGCCCACTACTTTGACACATTGGTCGGCCCGTATCCCGAGAAGGCCCAGCTGTACCGCGATCGCTCGCCGATCCATTTCACCCAGCGGCTGTCGAGGCCGCTGATCCTGTTTCAGGGCCTGGACGATCACATCGTGCCGCCGGATCAGGCCGAGCGCATGGCGGAAGCGCTCGACCGTCAGGCCATCCCCTTCGCCTATCTGGCCTTTGAGGACGAGCAGCACGGCTTTCGCAAGCAAACCACGATCGTCCGCTGTCTGCAGGCCGAGCTTGGATTCTACGGCCGGGTTTTCGGCTTCAAGCCGGCCGATAACCTTCCCCCGCTGGACATCCGACACCTCGCCTGACCGCACCCCACTCGAATTGTGAGATATTTCACAATCATACTGGGGTATCCGCCCGTTCGGCTCATCCGGCCAGTCGGGCCGGGGCTCAAGGCGAGGCGGATTGGTGTTGGTTCACCTGGATAGCGTCGATGTTGAGAATCACCGGGCGTCCGAAGGTTTCCTTGAGCGCCCCGACCACCGCCTGGATCTGGGCGTCGGTGAGCCCGCCCGACGACCATACCGTGACTTGGACTTCGAGCACACCGGCGGAGTTGGTGTAGGTGAAATCCTCGAGGCGGGCGTCTGGCATCGCCTCGAACTGGGCAGCCAACACGTCCTGCAGCTGGTGCTGCAGCCGGGAACGCCGGACGGCGGCGGTGAACACAGCCGCCAGAGGAACGGCGATCAGCAGCAAGAGCAGGAGGCTGACGATCAGGCCGCGGCGCAGGTTCACCCGGCGGGCTGGTCCGCGGCCGGGCTGGAAGCCCAGAAGCAGAAGCACGATGGATCCCATGAAACCGATGGCGATCAGGTTGGTGAGGACCAGCAAGGCGCTGCCCCCGGCCAGGTTGAAATTCCCGGTCGCCAGCCCGAACCCCACTACGCCCAACGGCGGAACCAAAGCCACGGCGATGGCGACGCCGGGGAGCGCGGCTGAGACCTCTTTGCGGGCGATGGCGTACGCCCCGGCCGCTCCGGCTGCCAGGGCCACGGCCAGGTCGAACAGATTGGGCTGCGTCCGAACGCTGATCTCATGCGTCACGGCCGCCAGCGGCGAGACCAGGCTCACCACCACCGCCAGCCCCACCGCCAGGGCAATGCCCTTGAGGGCCGCCTCCAGGGCCACCCGCAGCAGGCGCAGATCGCCCTGCACCACGCCCAGACTGATCGCCAGGATGGGTGAGAAAAGCGGTGCGACCAACATCGAGCCGATGATCACCGCCGGGCTGTCCTGAAGCAGCCCCAGCGTGGCCAGGATGGCCGACAGCCCCATCATGATGAAGAAGTCGGAGCTGGGACGTGCGTCGCGCCGGACCTGTTTGTAGACGGTGATCTTCTCCGCATCATCGACGGTTGGGACGGCGGCGAAAGCGGCCCTCAGCACGCGGCTGAGCCAAAACCGCGGCAGGCCACGGTGCTGGCGGACCATGATGACCGGGCTTTGGGTTTGTGAGGCCACTTGCAGCGGAAGATTGCCGAAGATGAAACGATCGATGAGAGCTTCCTCCGATGAGCCGATAAAGGCCAGGTCGGCCCCGTCGGCGGCCGCCACCAGGCCGCTCAAGACACTCTCCGCCTCGACCACCCGCGACTTGACACGACCTGGATCGAGAGCCGGCTTCGCGTCGGTCTGCCTGAACATGGCCTGGGCACTGTTGCGGAAGCGCGCCAGAGTATCCCGAATGCGCCCTTCCCCGGCCTCGATCTCGGCCGGCGAGGCGCCCGGCTCGACGAAGTAAACCGATTCGACGTCTGCCTGCCAATCCTGCCCAAGCAGAAGAGCCAGGCCGATGGCCAGCGGCGCGTGCGGCCCGCCCGCCGTGGGGACCACGATCTTGGGCCCCTCATCGGACCGTCCGGTTGAGCCCGCCCCGTGGGTGCCATCATCGCCAGCGGGCGAGGGGTCGGCCCGGTGGGCCACCACGGCCACGCTGCACGGCGCTTGAGCGGCAACCTGATCGACCACGCCCCCGACCTCGTCGCCGCCCGGGGGCCGGTCCTCATTCCACGGGATGACAATCAGGTCACAGGCTTCCTCGATGGCCGTGTCCACGATCCCCTCGGACACTGATCGTGAGATCCGGGTGATGGGCGTGATCGGCACGCCGGTCTCACTCGCCAGCCGGTTGGACCACTTGAACAGGGTGTTGCGCTCCTGCGCCATGCGGCGGCCCTGCTCGATAGCCAGCGGGTCGGGCATGGGGATCACCTGCAGCGTGATCACATCGCCGCCGAGCTGGCGGGCGATGGCGGTGGCCACATTCAAACCGTAGCTCCGAGCCTGCCCGGGGCCCAGTGGCACGAGCAGGCGGTAAGTTGCCTCCTGTTTCTCCACCCGTTGATCGCGCCCGAAGGTGATGACGCCCTCCTGGGCCACCACCTGGCCCCTCCGGGCCACGACAAAGTAAACGCCGCCGCCGATGATCAACCAGAACACCAGTCCGAGCTGCGCCCGGCCGGGCAGCGCCAGGACGAGCAGGAAGTTGATCCCAGCCGCCACGAGTGGGAACAGGGGAAACAGCGGCAGCACCAGCCCGCGGCGGCGCTCCGGCTCAGCCCGCCGGCTGGTGAGCGCCGCCAGGTCGACCAACAGCATGGCCGTCAGGAACAGCGCCGCCCCCGCGTCGATCAGGGCCTCGGCCGACGCCCAGCCGATGAGTGGCACCGCGCCCAGGGTTGGGAGAAAGATGAGCCAAGGAGGCAGTTTGAACGCACGCCGGACACGCCTCAGGCCCTCCGGCAGACCACCTCTTCGGCTGAGGCTGGCCAGGGAGCGGGCAGCGCCCGTTAAGGCGGCACCGGCCGAAGCCAGCAGCGCTGCCAGCATGATCAGCGCCTGGGCGGCCGATTGGGAGGCAGCCAGCCAGCTAATCCCACCCTGAGAGACCACACGAAGTCCGTCCGCCACCCCAGCCGGCGACGCCAAAACCCCCAGGGCCAGGATTGAGACGCCCGTGCCCACCAGCAGGACCAGACCGAGCGCCGGCACCAGGTGGCGTCCAGGGTTTCGGATCTGGCCACGGACAAACAGAATGGCTTCGACGCCCAGGTACAGCAGCGCAAAAGGCGCCACCTGCTGGGACAAACTCGAGGTCGCGCCGAGCGCGCCGGCGGCGGTCGGGCCTGGCACACCCCGCGTGGTCAAGAAAGCGAGTGACGATGAGGACCATCAGGCCGGCGATAAAGCGCTCGCGGGACGGCCGACGCGGCAGAGCCTGGAGCGCCTGGGCCAGCGCGACTATGGCCAACACCCCCGCCCCGATCCAGGGCGCAACCCGCCAATCTGCCGGCAGGGCCGCCGCCGCTAAATCCCCGATGGCGCGCAGGCAGGCGGCCAGCACAACCACCTGGCCCGCCAGGATCAGCCAGCCGGTAACAAAGCCACCCAGGCCACCCAGCACTTCCTGGGCCAGGCCGTAGCTGCCGCCGCCCTCCCCGCTGCCCGCCAGCAGCTCGAGGAGATTGAGGAGCGTCAGCGCCACCACGCCCGCGCCCAGCAGGGGCACTATGAAAACCAGTTTGGGGGAAGACGTCTGGAACCGTCCGGCCAGCAGATAGCTCACCCCGGCCAGCGCGGCCAAACCCGCCACCGTCACCGGCCACAGGCCGGACAGCTGGCGGCCCAACCTGAGCTCGCCGACGAACTGCTCGCCTTCCTGGGTCATACCCTCACCCCTCGAGCCGCGGCGCCGCGCCGGGCCTGAGCCGCCGCAAAGGGGCCAACGGCGGCGGCATGAAACTCAACCTCCGGGCCAGATCGAACCATAGAACAGGGGGTAAGCTTCGGCGAGTTTCTGCGTGATCCTGGTGGCCGCCAGCAAGCGCTGCACGGCCATGGCGGCGCGGGTCTCGTCGTTGGCGTGCAGGGTGAAAAGGGTGTCGCCTCGCTCGACCGGATCCCCGACGCGGTGATGCAGGACCACGCCCACGGCGTGATCGATCGGATCGCCCTTCTTCTCCCGGCCCCCGCCAAGCTGCATGACCGTCAATCCGATTTCACGGGCATGCAGCTGCTGGATGTTGCCGGTGATGGGACTGGGGATGGTCTCAATCAATCGGGCCGTGGGCAAGCGGTCAGGCTCGTCCACCACCGACGTGTCTCCGCCTTGGGCCGCCACCAGGGCCTTGAACTTCTCAAAGGCCTTGCCGGTTTGCACCGCCTCGGCCGCCTGGGCGCGCCCTTGTTCGGGGTTTTCCGCCCGCCCGGCCAGAATGAGCATATGGCCCGCCACCTCCAGGCAGTGGTCACGGAAGTCCTCAGGCCCCTGCCCGCGCAGCGTGTCAATCGCCTCGCGCACCTCGACCGCGTTTCCGACCGCGCGTCCCAGCGGCTGGTTCATGTCGGACAACAGGGCCACGACCTGCCGCCCGGCAAGCTGGCCGATTTCGACCATGCGCTGAGCCAGCCGGCGAGCCTGCTCGACATCGGGCATGAACGCGCCCAGCCCGAGCTTGACGTCCAGGACAATGGCCTGCGCGCCGCTGGCCAGCTTCTTGCTCATCACCGACGAGGCGATAAGCGGGATCGACGGAACGGTCCCGGACACATCGCGCAGCGCGTATAGCAACCCATCGGCCGGCGCCAGATTGCCCGTCTGGCCGGCCAACACCAGCCCGATCTTCTTGAGCTGGGCTTTGAATTCGTCAATCGTCAGGCTGGCGTTGTAGCCAGGGATCAACTCCATCTTGTCGAGCGTGCCCCCGGTGAAGCTCAAACCCCGGCCCGACATCTTGCCCACCGGCACCCCACAGGCGGCCACCATCGGCTCGACCACCAGCGTGGTCTTGTCCCCTACCCCGCCTGTCGAATGCTTGTCGAGCGCCAGGTCGACGGTGTCGGAGAGATCGATGACGTCTCCGGAGTGGGCCATCGCCAGTGTCAGGTCGGCGGTCTCCTTGGGGGTCATGCCCTGGAATAGGACCGCCATGGCCCAGGCGGACGCCTGGTAGTCGGGAATGTCCCGATTTGTGAAGCCCTTCACAAAGAATTCGATTTCTTCGGGGGTCAGGGTCCCGCCGTCGCGTTTCTTTTCGATAATGTCGACCGCGCGCATGGGCTCCTCCGGCGAGATTATACAACCACGGAGGTCAGGCACATTTGGGCGGTGCCGGATTGCCCGTGCCGGCTAGAGCGTGGTGACGGTCAACGTGAAGGTTGACGGGGCGTTGAAGTCGAAAGTGGACACTTCATATGTAGTACGTCCCAGGCTCGGCGAACTCGGCGCTGCCCAGGGGAGTGACCTCGGCCGAGCTTGCTTCCATCTCGGTGCGCCGTATCCGCGCCGGGGCCCAATGCACGTGGCTCAGTTTGGAACGAGTTTCCCTTGATACCGTTCAGCGCTGCTTCAAGGGCCCGGTCAGCGAGGCACCCGAGGCATCAACTCATCGCCTCTTGACAAGCAGACTGTTTCATGCAACAATGCCACAAAGACACAATGCAACAATTCAACTATGGAGGCACTATTGGATGCATTAGCCGGGCGCATCCACCTGGATTTCCGCTCAGGCGAGCCCATCTTCAAGCAGATTGTGCGTCAGATGGAGCACCTGGTGTCCAATGGGACGTTCAAGCCAGGCGACCAGCTCCCCACCGTGCGCGAGGTGGCCATCGACCTGCGGATCAATTTCAGCACCGTCGCCCGCGCCTACCGAATTCTCGACGAACGGCGCCTGATCTCCACCCAGCGCGGACGCGGCACGTTTATCGAGGCGCAGCCCGCCTTGGGTTTGGCGCAGGTGCAAGAAGACGAAACAAGAGCCATCTCGGCCGAAGAGTTGTCGGAATTGGCTCGGCGGTTTGTCGATCAGGCAGCGGGGTCCGGCGCATCGCCGGAGCAAATCGAGCGTGTTTTTCGGCAGCAGCTGGCGGGTTGGCAGCGCGACCACCCGACAGAATCAGGCAATCCCCTTGGAGGTTGATGATATGGCAAGGAAAATGGTCCAGAACCCGTCGCAGGATTCGGAGCAAGCCGGTTCGTTCCAGGCTCAGACAAAGACCGCCTTTCTCAAATCTATCGACACTCGGCGCATCAGCGTCATGGCCATCTTCGTATTTGTGGTGCTCATGGTCGTCGCCACGCTTGGCAACATCGTCATGGATGGCAATCTTGGCCCGGTCCTGACAACAGCGTATTGGATTGTTGTCCTGATCGTTGGTCTCTACCTCTTGTTCGCCATCAAGGTCGCTCAGCAGTGGGAAAGGGCCGTCGTGCTTCGGCTGGGCCGCTTCAATGGGCTCAAGGGGCCCGGCCTGTTCTGGATCATACCGATCCTCGACAGCACGCCGGTGTGGATCGACCACCGGGTGATGGTTACTCCCTTCAGCGCAGAGAAGACCTTGACCAAAGACACCGTGCCGGTCGACGTGGATGCGGTGCTCTTCTGGGTCGTGTGGGACGCTGAGAAAGCCGCCCTGGAGGTAGCAGAATATCGCAATGCCATCGCCTGGGCGGCGCAGACCGCGCTGAGGGAGATCATTGGCCAGATGACCCTGGCGGAAATCCTGGTCGGCCGGGCGGTAATGGATGAACAGCTGCAGAAGATCATCGATGAGCGGACCACGCCTTGGGGAGTGACCGTCCAGAGCGTGGAAATTCGCGATGTGATCATCCCCCAGGGGCTTGAGGACGCCATGTCACAGCAGGCCCAGGCCGAGCGCGAACGTCAGTCACGCGTCATCCTGGGCGAGGCCGAACTGCAGGTTGCGGGGAGCTTTGCTCAAGCCTCCCAGGCCTATATCAGCAACCCCACCGCCTTGCACCTGCGGGCCATGAACATGTTGTTTGAAGGGCTCAAGGATAAGGGTGCGCTGGTGATTGTCCCCTCCAGCGCAGTGGACACCATGAATTTGGGCGGTCTCAGCGGGATGGTCGCCCTGGCACAACAAAACCAGGTCGAAGAGAAATAGCCGATCGTTTGTCCGGAAGATCCGATCCCTGCTCAAGTTAGGCGACGAGGCTGTCCAAAGTCACTTCTTGGACAGCCTCGTCTTTGGTGACACTGGGTGAGGCACTCCACGCCGAGCTGGAACCGACACGCGGGGAAATGGGGTCACTCTGAGTTCGCCCTCGGGCTGTAAGGGCCCATGGTCTTGTTGGGAGTCGGCCGAGGCAGCGCAGCACCCCGCCCTTCGGCCAGGGTGAGTTTTCAAGCAGCGCGCCAAATTCGCCGGCCGCTTTTCGGCCTCACCACGGTTTGCGTAGTGGGCTCCAGCTCGAGGGCACACCGGACCGATCCCTATCACCTCCCAAGCTTGACCTGTTCCGAAGAGGCTCACCCTGCGCAGCTCCTGCAATGCGCACGCCCGCCCCAAGGCTCAAAGCAAGCGACGGGGAATGATGGGCCCATGTCAGCCGAATGTGAAGCCGCAAGGTCATCTAGGGACTTGCCTGCGGTAAGCCTGCTATAATCCGTCAAATCTGCCCCGCTCGAGGTTGCGTATGCCCAAAGTCGATACCCTGCTGACCCATGCCATCCTGATAACCATGGATCCCGATTTTCGGGTCTTCAGCGACGGCGCGCTGGCCGTGGACGGCCAGGTCATCGCCGCCGTCGGCGAGTCCCAGGCCCTGGAGGCCGAGTATCAGGCGAAGGAGGTCATCGACTGCGGCGGCATGGCCCTGACTCCCGGCTTGATCAACGCCCACACACACGCCTCGATGACTTTGCTGCGCGGCCTCGAGGACGACCGTCGCCTGGATGTGTGGCTGATGGGTTACATGATGCCGGTGGAGCGCCAATTCGTCTCCCCGGAGTTCTGCCGGCTGGGCGCCAAGCTGGCCTGCGCCGAGATGATCCGCTCAGGCATTACGGCCTTCGCCGATATGTACTACTTTGAGGAAGCCGTGGCCGAGGCGGTGGCCGAAGTCGGGATGCGGGCTGTCTGCGGGCAAACAATCCTCAAATTCCCGTCACCGGACGCCGAGTCCTACGAAGACGCCCTGGACTCCGCCCGCGGCTTCATCGAGCGCTGGAAGGATCACCCGCTGATCGTCCCGGCGGTGTCGCCCCATGCCCCCTACACCTGCACGGCCGAGATCCTGCAGGCATGTGCAGCGCTGGCCAAGGAGTACGACGTCCCGCTTCACACCCACATTTCCGAGACCTCCCAGGAGGTCGAACTGTGGCGCGAGACCTACGACATGCCCGTCGTGCCTTGGGTTAAGAAGCAGGGGCTGCTGGAAGCCAAGGTCATCGCTGCCCATTGCGTGCACATCGACACGGGCGAGATGCACACGCTCGAGCACGCCCACGCCGGGGTGGCTCACAACCCGACTAGCAACCTCAAGCTGGCCTCCGGTTTCGCCCCTGTCAACCAGATGCTGGAGGCCGGGCTGAACGTCGGCATCGGAACGGACGGCCCGTCGTCCAACAATGATCTTGACATGTTCGAGGAGATCCGACTGGCGTCTTTTGTGGCCAAAGCGGTCACGCGTGACCCAACCACGCTGCCGGCGCGCAAAGTCTTCGAGATGGCGACCAGCATGGGCGCCCGCGCCCTGCACATCGGCCATCTGGTCGGTTCGTTGGAACCCGGCAAACGGGCCGACCTGGCGTTGGTGGACCTGAATACGGTGCACAACCTGCCCCATTTCGATCGCGACCCGGGGGCCGTGTACGCTCGCCTGATCTACGCCGCCAAATCCACCGATGTTCGGGATGTGATGGTCAACGGGCGCTGGCTGATGCGCGCTGGCGAGCTGAAGACCATCGATCTGCCGCCGCTGCTTGAGGCCGCCGCCGACTACGCGCGGCGGATCGATGCCTTCTTGGTCGAGCGCGAAGGCTCGGTCCTTTCCAAACTGGTGGCCATCGGCGGTGCCGAACAACAGGAGAGCTACGAGGTCCAGATCAAGGTCCGGCTGGAAGACCCGGAGCGCACCATGTCGGCCATCACGGACGGGCCGCTCGAGCTCATCCGTCGCGCCCACTATTTGGAATACGACACTTACTTTGTGTTCGAGGGCGACGACGAGGGCCGGCTCCGCCACCGGGAGGACGATTTCCTGGACGACAATGGCGAGGTCACCAACGTGCGCTACCGGCTGACGCTGATCGGCCCGGCCGCCGAACGCGAGTTCCCCAATTCGGTGCTGCTGTCCCGGTCGCGCTTCATCGCCCCGGCCCCCCACGGCCTGCGCTTCTACCGCGAGTACTTCAAGCCGCGCGGCGAGTCCACCATCCACAAGGACCGGCTACGCTGGCTGGCCCGCTTCAACGGGATCGAGTTCTTCATTAATACCGATCGGGTGCTCGAGCCCGACCTGCCGGGATCCTACCTGGAGATCAAGAGCCGGACCTGGTCCCGCGGAGATGCCGAGGAGAAAGCCGAGCTCATCACCGACCTGCTCGACACCCTCGGCCTTGGGTCGGCCGAAATCCTTCGCCACGAATACCTGGATTTGATCACCGACTAGCCGCACGCCCCCATCGCCTGATGCCCTTTCCGGCCAGGGTCCATGGGGTTATTCGAGTTGGGAGGCGCCATGGGGACACAGCCAAGCATCGAGGCCTGGGAGTCGCTCGATCCCCAGGATTGGTCCGAACTCAGGGCTCTGGGCCACCGCATGCTGGATGACATGTTTGCCCACTTTGAGAGCCTGCGCGAGCGGCCGGTGTGGCAGCCGATGACCGACGAGATACGCGGCCGTTTTCGTGCCCCCCTGCCGCGCCAGGGCCAGCCCGCCGCCGACGTCTACCAGACGTTCTTGGACAGCATCGTGCCGTACAGCATGGGCAACGACCACCCCCGCTTCTGGGGCTGGGTGATGGGCAACGGCAGCCCGCTGGGCATGCTGGCGGACATGCTGGCTTCGGGGTTGAACCCCAACATGGGTGGCGGCGACCACGCCGGCGTCATGGTCGAACATCAGGTCATTAACTGGTGCAAGGCCATGTTTGACCTGCCGCAAGACGCCTCCGGCCTGCTGACCTCGGGGGGCTCGGTCGCCAACCTGATCGGCCTGGCCGTGGCCCGCAACCGCCAGGCCGGTTTCGACGTGCGCCGCCAGGGCTTGATGAGCGGCCATCCTCAACTCAGCATGTATGCCTCGTCTGAAGTCCACTCATCGGTCGAGAAAGCGGTTGAGCTGATGGGCCTGGGAGAGGCGGCGCTGCGCAAGATCCCGGTCGACGACGCCTTCCGGATCGACCTGGCGGCACTCGAAACTCAAATTCAGGCCGACGTCCAGGTCGGCCTGCAGCCCATCGCCCTGATTGGCTGCGCCGGCACGGTCAACACCGGCGCGGTGGACCCTCTCGATGAAATGGCCGAGATGGCCGGCCGCCATGGCCTGTGGTTCCACATCGACGGCGCGTTCGGCGCGCTGGCGCGCCTGGCGCCCTCGGGGCGCGACAAACTCAAAGGGCTGGAACGGGCCGACTCGCTGGCCTTCGATCTGCACAAGTGGTTCTACCTGCCGTTCGAGATCGGCTGTGTGCTGGTTCGCGACGCTGATGCCCACCGCCGTACCTTTGCCGCCCACCCCGACTACCTGGAGCAGGCCACCCGCGGCCTGGCCGCCGGCGAGGTTTGGTATGGCGACTTCGGCATCCAACTGACGCGAGGGTTCAGAGCCCTGAAGGCCTGGATGGCATTCTCGACCTACGGGGTGGATCGAATCGGGCGCCTGATCGAGCAGAATCTCAATCAGGCGGTGTATCTGGCCCAAGAAGTTGAGGCGCGCCCGGAATTTGAACTGCTGGCCCCGGTCGAGTTGAACATCGTGTGCTTCCGATTCATCGATCCGGCTGTGCCCGAGGCTCGGCTAAACGCATTCAACGAGGAGCTGCTCATCCGTCTGCAGGAGTCGGGCGTAGCCGTGCCGTCAGGCACGCACTTAAACGGCCGGTTCGCGCTGCGCTGCGCCATCACCAACCACCGCTCGCGCAACCAGGATTTTGATCGTCTGCTGGACAGCACGTCTGAGATTGGACGCAGGCTGGTCGAGGAGGGCTGGACCGGCTAAACCCCGGAACCAATCATTCGCGTGAGTTCCTCCGCCTGATCTCGATCCGACAGGCGGCGCTGCCACTCAAACAGCTTATTGAGCGCCTCGAGCGGCGTCAGCCCGTTGACGTCGAGCGACCTGAGCTCACGGATGACCGGGTGCCTTTCGGTGAGGAAAGACAGTTGCTCGCTGGGGTGCGCCTCCCCGGCCCGGGGCTGGCTGGCGTCGCGCTCGAGTTCGACCAGGATCTCTTGGGCCCGGCGAATGACCGGAAGCGGCAGGCCCGCCAGCTCGCCGACGTGGATTCCGTACGACCGATCGGCCCCGCCCGGCACGATCTTGTGCAGGAACACCAGCTTGCCGCCCTCATCGGCCACCGCCACGTTGTAGTTGCGCACCCCCGGCAGCAGCCCCGCCAGACGCGTGAGTTCATGATAGTGCGTGGCGAACAGGCTGCGACAGCGCAGTCCGGGATGATTGTGGATGTGCTCCACGACCGCCCACGCAATCGACACCCCGTCATACGTGCTTGTCCCGCGGCCGATTTCGTCCAGGATGAGCAGGCTCCGCCGGGTGGCATGGTGCAGCAGATGGGCGGTCTCGATCATCTCGACCATGAAGGTCGACTGCCCGGCATGGATCTCATCCTGGGCGCCAATGCGGGTGAAAATGCGGTCGGTCAGGCCTATGCGGGCCGACGCGGCCGGCACGAAACTGCCGATTTGGGCCAGCAGTGCCAGCAGCGCCGTCTGGCGCAGGTAGGTGGACTTGCCGGACATATTCGGGCCTGTGATGACCCGCACGCACTCGCCGTCTTCGAACATGACGTCATTGGGCACAAACCGGCCGGCGTCCATGAACTGCTCCACCACCGGATGGCGCCCATCGCGAACTGCCAGCACTGGCTCTTCGACCACCTCGGGCCGAACATAGCCCTTGGTGGCCGCCACTTCGGCCAGCCCAGCGACGACATCCAGGCGCGCCAGGGCGCGCGCCGTCGCCAGCAGGCGGCTGGCATGCACCGCCACGGCGGCGCACACCTGGCGGAAGACCTCGGCCTCAATGCGGCGCATCTCGTCTTCGGCCGACAACACGCGCGCCTCATAGTCCTTCATCTCGGGCGTGATGTACCGCTCGGCGTTGACCAGCGTCTGCTTGCGAATGTAGGTCTCGGGCACCCGGTCGGCTTGCGCTTTGGTGACTTCCAGGTAGTAACCGAACACCTTGTTGTATCCGACCTTCAAGCTCTTGATGCCGGTGCGCTCGCGTTCGCTGGCCTCCAATCCGGCGATCCAATCCCGGGCGCGCCGTGATCCGTCCAGCACGGCGTCGAGCTCCTGGCTGTAGCCGGGTCGGATCACGCCTCGCTGCGCCAGGCTGGGAGGCGGTTCATCGGCGAGGGCATGCTTGAGCAGGTCTTGAACCTCAGGGCAGGCATCCAGTGAATCGAGGGTGGGTTTGAGGGGTGCCGGTGCAGCTCGTCCGGCAATCGCCATCAACCCCGGGAGGTCTTGCAGGCTCTGGCGCAGGGCGGCCAGATCGCGTGGCCCGGCCGCGCCGGAGACCACCCGGTTGGTCAGACGCTCCAGGTCACCCATGGCGTCCAGCGCCTGACGGACTTCGGATCGCCACAAGCCATGATCGAAAAAGGCTTGCACTTCGCCCAAGCGCCGTTGGATGCGTTCGAGCTCAAGCAGGGGCTGCTGGATCCATTGGCGGATCATTCGGCGGCCCATGGGCGTGACTGTGGCGTCGATCACCGACAACAGCGAGCCGTGGGTTTCGCCGCTCCGCAGAGTCTGGGTGAGCTCCAGGTTGCGCCGGGTGGCGCCATCCAGCACCATGAAATCGGCAAGACTGTAGGTGGACAACCCGGTCAGCAAACTCAGCGCCGCCGGCTGGGTGTCGGATAGATACTCGAGAATGGCACCGGCGGCTTGCACCGCCAGGGGCTTGTGTCCCAGGCCGAAACCTTCCAGGCTGGCCACACCGAAATGGTTGCGCAGGCGCTCCTCGGCACGCTCCGCCGCCAGCCTCCAGTCTGCCATGGGGGTGACGTGCCCGTCCAACGCCTGCAGGTCGAGGTCAGCCTCGGCCAGCAACACCTCGGCCGGCTCGATACGGGCCATCTCCTGGCGCAGCCCGGCCTCGAAATCGACCGCCTCGAATTGGGCCGCAGCGAATTCGCCGGTGGTCACGTCCACGTAGGCCACGCCCATACCGCCATCGCCGCGGATCGCCGCCAGCAAGTAGTTGTTGCCGTCGCCCGGCAGCATGCCCGGTTCCAGGACCGTGCCCGGGGTGACCACCCGGACCACCTGGCGCGGAAACAGGCCCTTCACCGGCCCGTCTCCGACCTGCTCGCAGATCGCCACGTGATGGCCCGACTCGATGAGGCGGGCGATGTAGCCTTCCGCGGCGTGATGCGGGATGCCGGCCATCGGAATACGCGTGCCCTTGGCCACGTTGCGCGACGTGAGCACAATGTCGAGCGTGCGCGCCGTCAGGCGCGCATCGTCGTCAAAGGTCTCATAAAAATCGCCCAGACGGAAGAACAAGATCGCGTCAGGGTATTGGCGTTTGATCTCGAGATATTGTTGGCGGATGGGGGTCAGGTCTTCGTGCTTGGCCATCGTGAGAGCATTCTAAGAGAGGCCCCATGAAACAGCAAGAAGGCGTGCTAGAATGCGCCCATGTCCCAGCCGCTCATCGGCGTCGATTTCGGCGGGACTTCCATGCGGGCGGCGTTGTTCGAGCAGGACTCGCCCCGCCCGACCCGCCATAAGAAGATCCCCACCAAAGCCGCAGACGGTCCCGATGCGGTCATCCGGCGCATGATCAAGTCCATCGAATCGGTGCTCCCCAAATCATCCAAAGGCTTGCGGATCGGTGTGGGCACGCCCGGGCCGGTCGATCCCTACCAGGGCGTCATCCTGGAAGCCCCCAACCTGCCCGGTTGGAAAGATGTGCCGCTCCAGGCCAAGCTCGAGAGCCACTTTGGCTGCCCGGTTCGGCTGGGCAATGATGGCAACGTGGCGGCGCTGGGCGAGTGGCGCTACGGCGCCGGTGAGCGGGCCGATCCCATGCTCTACCTCACCGTCAGCACCGGCATCGGCGGCGGTGTCATCCTGGGTGGAGAGATTCTGCTGGGCAAGCAAGGCTTGGCGGGCGAGTTCGGCCACATGACCATCGACCCCAATGGGCCGATGTGCGGATGCGGCCAGCGAGGCCATCTGGAGGCCATCGCCGCCGGCCCGGCCATCGCTCGGGATGGCCTGGCCAGGCTCGAGGCGGGCGAGGCCTCCAGCCTGCAGTCCCTGCGCCAATCCGGCCGCCGGATCACCGCCGTGGAGATTGGTCAGGCGGCCAATGAAGACGATGCTCTGGGGCTGGATCTCATTCGCAAGGCCGGGGGCGTGGTCGGGCTGGCCCTTGCCAACCTGCTCCACATCTTCAATGCGCAGACGATTGTGCTTGGCGGCGGGGTGTCGATGATCGGGCCGGCTTTTCTGGAGCCGGTCGAGGCCAGCCTGCACGAACACATCCTGCACCCTGCTTACCTGATGGGAGTCAGTCTGCGCCCCGCGGCTCTGGGCGACGATGCCGGCCTGGTCGGGGCCATGGCCCTGGCCGCTTCCGGCACACGTCGCTAACCGCCCCCGAGGGGAGTCGGCGTTGGCCCGGCTCCGGCCGGGGCCTCGAGTACGTCCCGCTTGTGATTTTCTTCACCAATCCGGCTGGGTCGAGATCTACTTGACCGAGAGGATGAGCGCGGTCATCTCATCCTCGACACCTTCCCTCGCCTCGAACCAGCGGATAGCAGGATCGTCGGCCTTGAACCAGTTGGCCTGGCGGCGGACGAATTGCCGGCTGGCCCGTCGGATCAGGGCCCGCGCCTCGGCCAAAGAGCGCTGACCGCTGACGACATCGGCCAGCGGCCGGTAACCAATAGCCGAAAAGGCCGGCGCGTCGGGGGCAGCCCTGAGTGGACCAGCCACTCGACTTCAGCCAGCCAACCGGACGCCAGCATGGACTCGATGCGAGCATCGATGCGGGCGTAGAGCTCGGAGCGGGGCAGGCACAAGCCGAGCTGCACAACGTCGAATGGGGGTGGCTCGCGCCGGCGCGCCCGGCTCGGAAGCTCGCCGGTGGTGTGGTAGATCTCCAGGGCCCGCACCACGCGCCGGACATTGCGTGCATCGATGGCTCGGGCGCGGTCGGGATCGACGGCCGCCAGGCGCGCGTGCAGCGCGTTTGCGCCCTGTTGGGCGGCAAAGGCTTCCAGCTCGTCCCGGAGCGACCGATCTTCCGGCGCCGGAGGCGGCGCCCACCCCTGCAGCACGGCGGTGACGTACTGCCCGGTGCCGCCCACCAGGAATGGGGTTCGCCCACGGTCCAGGATCGAGTTGATCGCCCCCAGCGCAGCGCGGCGGTACGCGCCCAAGCTGAACGCCTGGTCGGGGTTGACGACATCGATCACATGATGAGGCACACGCCGCCGGTCATCGGGGCTGGGTTTGGCCGTTCCGACGTCCAGCCCACGATAGACCAGGCGTGAATCGGCCGATACAATCTCACCACCGAGTTTTTCCGCCAGGCGGATGGAAACACCGGTCTTCCCGACAGCCGTAGGACCAACGATGGCTACGAGACGCGGTCGATCGGTCATGCGTCAGGCACCGTCAAGCGGCTGTTCGTCGATGGCGTTCAGGTAGTGGTCAAGCCGGGCAAGATCGCCGCCCGAAGCCTGATCGATGGCAATCACATCGATGCGCCAATCCGCTTCAAGCGCCTGGTGAGCTCCAAGAAACGCCCAGGCGGCGCGCTGAAGTTTCAGGCGCTTGGCAGCCGTCAGTGAATCCTCCGGCGCACCGAAGGCATGCTGGCGGCGCGCCTTGACCTCGACGAAGACCCAGGTATCCCCCTGCTTGGCCACCAAGTCCAGCTCGCCTTCCGGGCAGCGCCAGTTGCGCACCACGATCTCGTATCCCCGGCCGACCAGATAGCGCGCCGCAGTCTCCTCGCCCCATCGCCCAAGGTGTGAAACCGGCATCAAGCCGCCCCCCGCAAGCGGTCCCAGAGCTGGCGCAGAAAGCGCGCCTCATCGGACCGCGGCCGGTTGATCAGCTCGAGGTACTGCTCTTCAACCAGCCGGCTGGTCCTTTGGATGTCATACTTCGCGGCTGACTCCCTTGCCCGGCCCGCCATGGCCAGGCGCAGGTCTCGGTCGGCGATCAACCGGGTGAGATTGGCGGTGAAGGCGGCCAAATCGTTGCGGCACAGGATGCCGTTCTCCCCGTCGATGATCGTGTCCCCCACCCCGGGCGAATCGATCCCGACCAAGGGGAGCCCACACGCGAGGGCCTCGATCAGCGATAGGGGATGGACCTCGGTCACCGACGCGGTCACAAACACATCGGCGGCCGTCAAATAGCCCACCACTTCGTCGTGAGGCACCATGCCGGCGAATAGGACCCGGTCTGCGAGACCACTGCGCGCTGCCAGGTCTTCCAGATTGTCACGTTCGGGCCCGTCGCCGACCAGAAGAAGCACCGTGCCGGGATAGGCAGATTGCGCCCCGGCGAAGGCGCGCAACAGGAAGGTCAGGTTCTTCTCAGGACCTAGCCGTCCGCTGTACACCAAAACCACATCCCCGGCGGCCAGCCCCAAGGCCGCCCGCTGGCTGACCTGGTTGGCGTCCTTGAAGCGCGCCAGGTCCACACCGTTAGGGATCACGGCAATTGGGACCTCGACGTCCATCTCCCGCAGCACCTTCTTCAATCCCTCGGAAGGCGCAATCACCAGATCGACCTCCCGGCAGAAGGACGGCAGATACGCCTGGAGAAAGGAGGTGCCGACCACATCCGGAAGCATGGGTAGATAGGCCTCCGCGTACAGGTCATAGCGGGTGTGGTTGGTGAACACAATCGGGATGTCCTTGGGCCGGCAGTACCGCAGCGCCAGACGCCCGCTCAGGAATGGATGCTGCACGTGAGCAATATCCATGCTCTCGACCAGCCGCTGGGCAGCCCGTGAGTAGCGGAACCCGAGGGTATAGCCGGTATCGGCCACCGGCACGCCTGGCGACCGGATGACATTGGATTCTTCATCGGGATGATCGACATCTCCGAAGGTGAAAACGAAGACCTCGTGGCCACGCGATTCTAGAATCTGCTTGTTCAGGCTGATGTAGTGAGTAACGCCGCTGACGTGCGGCGTGTAGATGTCGGCCAGGAGTCCAATGCGCATGTCCGTCCCCTTCCGCTCTCATCCTAGCACCCCAATCCGGGCCGAAGCAAGGCGAGGGCCCGGTCAGGCGAGGCCGCCCCACCAAGCCTCGACGCAGGACGAGGGTTTGGAGGCGGTCAGGTTCTATGCTAGACTAAGTCACTCACTGACCAAGTCGAGGTTGCATGAACGTCGTCAGTATTCTGCGCCAAGCGGACATCTTTTCGGATTTCAGCCCGGCGCAGCTGGAGTTGGTGGCGTCGCTGTGTCAGGTGAGGCCCCTGGCCGCCGGGGAGTTGGTTTTCGAAGAGAGCGCCTCCAGCGATGAGCTGTATGTGATCGCCGAGGGCGAGATTGACATTCTAGTCGACCCGGCGCTGATCCGAGCCCCTGGTGGTCCGACGGCCGATCCCGCACCCATTGCTAGGCTGCGGCGGGGTCAATCTTTCGGAGAGATCGCCCTGGTCGACCAGGGTCTGCGTTCGGCTTCGGCCCGCAGCGCCCGAGACGACACGCAGCTGGTCGTGATCCCCAGGAGCCGGCTTGTTCTATTGTGCGAGAGCGACCCGATCCTGGGTTTTCGTTTGATGCGCAACTTGGCTGCCGACCTGGCCGCAAAGCTACGCAATACCGACTTGCAGCTCAGGGCCGGCTTGCTGAACTCGAGTCTGTCATCCCAGCGCTGAGCGCGATTTTCCTTGCCGGAGGCTCAGCCCGTGTGATGCCCGTTGAACGGCTGCTCGGGGTGGCCCACCCTTTGCCGGCGTTGTCTTAAGCGGACATCGATTTACCCCGGCCCGATGCGCGGGGCGCTTGCCAGCGAATTCGAATCGGGCGGCTGCGGGCGACGACGCGTACGGCAGGTGCTCATCGGGGTCGCGGTATGAAGGTCCGTCCGGTTGTTCTGCGTTTGCACGATGGTTGACACGCTTGCTGGGCCCGATATAGAATTCGTCATTCACTCGCAGGCACGACTGGCTATGCCTGCGCCTGAGGCTTGCGGTGCAGCTCCGGCCGTGTGCATTGCAGTCCTCGAACGACAACCCCAGGAAAGGAGGCGGCCCGGACCCTTTGTCGTTCTTTGCGGAACCAAGCACTGGTCCCCCGACCAATACCCGGCGCGCTCGCTGGGCAAACTTCAATGGAGGAGAGAAACGCAATGAGACGAACCCTGTTCGCTTTTTCGTTCATCGTCATCGCTGGCATGCTGCTCACGGCCTGCGGTGGCGCCCAGGCCTTCGAATGTACGGATGCCATCGGCTGCGTAACCTACGGGCCGAGTGATCCGATCAAGCTGGCCTCGGCCCTGGTGATCTCGGGTCCCAACGCCGACCTCGGGACCGACTCACAGCACGGTGTGGAAATCGCCATCGACTTCAAGGGCCAGGTTGACGGCCATGATGTGACCCTTCAGGCCGAAGATGACGGCTGCAATGCTGAAGGCGGGCAGGCGGCGGGACAGAAGATCGTGTCTGACCCGACCATCCTGGGCGTCATCGGCACCAGCTGCTCCGGCGCTGGCGTGCCCATGTCCAAGGTTGTCTCGGACGCCGGGTACTTCATGGTGTCGCCATCCAACACCTCCCCGGTGTTGACCGACCCGGCACAGGCCTGGAATCCCGGCTACCTGCGCACGGCCCACAACGACAAGGTCCAGGGCGCGGCTATGGCCGACTTCGTTTTCAACACCCTCGGTCTGAAGACGGCTGCCGCCATCCATGACGGCGACCCCTACACCGAGGGCCTGGCCAACGCCTTCCGCGAGTCCTTTACCGCCCTTGGCGGTACCGTCGTGGCCTTCACGGCCATCAACGTCGGCGACACGGACATGCACCCCGTCCTGAGCGCCGTCTCGGCTGCCGGTCCGCCCGAGTTCATCTACTTCCCGGTCTTCACGGCTGAATGCGCCTTCCTGGCCAAACAGTCGAAGGAAGTTGCTGGCCTGGAGAATACCGTCGTGGCCGCGGCTGATGGCTGTTTTTCAGACGCTGCCGCCGCAGCTATCGGTTCGGCCGGTGAGGGGATGTACTTCTCCGGCCCGGACATCTCGTTCTCGGGCGACCTGTACGACAGGTTCAAGGCCGCCTACAACGACAAGTACGGCACCGACCCGATCTCCGTCTTCCATGCCCATGCTTTCGACGCCACCAACATGATCTTCGCCTGCATCGAGCAGGTGGGTGCGGTTGACTCGGACGGCACGCTGCACATCGGCCGCCAGGCCATGCGGGACTGCCTGTATGCCACCAAGGACTTCCAGGGCATCACTGGCAACCTGACCTGCGACCAATACGGCGACTGTGCGGATCCTAAGATCTCCGTCTCGCAACTGACAGACGGCAAGTACGTGAAGATCTGGCCGTAATCAGCACTGATCTTTTCGGACGGTCGACGCCGTCTGAAGAGAAAGGTCACTGACTGGGATGGGCTCGAAAGAGATCCTTTCGAGCCCATCCCCCCTCGTCGGAGAGAGCGTCCATGCGTGAGCGCTTAGGTAATCTTGATATTCTTGGACTCTTCTTGTGGATCGTTCGTGCCGTCATTATTCTGCTGGTCATCTGGGGTACGACTGCCACCCTGCTCCACAATCCCTATACTGCTGCGCAATGGACCGACTTCGTAGTTTTCGGCATCGCCCAAGGCTCGATGTACGCGCTGATTGCCATTGGCTACACGCTCGTGTACGGCGTGCTGTTCATGATCAACTTCGCGCATGGCGAGTTTTTCATGTCCGGCATCATGACGGCGACGGTTTTTGTCGCCGGCCCACTGTCCGAATCAGGCTACATGGAATCCCACCCGGTGATATCGCTGCTGGCCGTGGCGGCCTTGTCCATTCTCGTCTCGGTCGGGGTGGCGGTGCTGACAGAACGCGTCGCTTATCGGCCACTGCGCAAGGCGCCGCGACTGGTTCCCCTGATCACGGCCATCGGCGCGTCGATCTTCTGGCAGAACTTCTTCCGCGGGCTGCTGGGCTCAGAGAACAAGCCCTTCCCCCTGCTGACCGTGCTCAGCGGCAAGGTCTCCATTCTGGGAGTGAACATTCTCAAGGTCCACGTGGCCGTGATCGTGGTTACGATCATCATGCTGATCGCGCTGAATTTCTTCATCCTTCGGACGCGGACCGGAAAGGCCATTCGGGCGGTGGCCGAAAATCGCGATGTAGCCTCCCTGATGGGGATTGACGTCGACCGCATGATCACCATCACTTTCATCGTCGGCGCCGCCATGGCGGCGATCGCCGGAGTCTTGTATGCCATCGTCTTTCGTCAGGTCCACTTCTACATGGGTTTCTTCCCCGGCCTGAAGGCCTTCACGGCCGCCGTGCTGGGTGGGATTGGCAGCATTCCCGGTGCCGCTCTGGGCGGCCTGGTTCTGGGCATGATCGAATCCGTTGGGCCAAGCTTGTTCCTGCAGGGTTTGAACATTCCGGCCTTTAACCAACTCAAGGATGTGATTGCCTTCACAGTTCTGGTCTTAATCTTGATCTTCCGGCCCCAAGGCCTACTCGGCGAGCGGCTATCTGAAGTGAAAGCGTAGGCGGACCGATGCGCGATGCTACCCAGCTCGACTTCCGCAATGCCGTCCGCCAAGGGCTGATCGCCGGCTGTTTGACGCTTTCGGTGTCGGCGATCGGGCTGGTGGAGTTGTTCGCCCCCAGGGAACTGGTCTCCGGGGTCGTCACCCTGGGCCAGATCTTGATCTTCACCTCGCCGGCGCTCATGGCCCATTTGGCCATTCGTAACCTCAAAGTCGGTCGGGCCGGCATGTTGTTAACCGGCCTCGTGACCGGCGCCGCGTCGGCACTGCCGACCGTGGCGCTGATCCTGCTGGCGACGGCCTTCGATTTGCGCCAATTCCTTCCGGCCGTCTCGCCGACCCTGCTGAAGATCCTGACCTTCGATCAGGGGGCCGGACTGGGCAGCTTGCTCTTTGTAGGCGCCATGGGGATGGTGGGCTTGTTGTCGGCCGGGGTGGAAACCATGCCCCGATCTATCCGCCGGCCGCTCCTGACAGCTGCCGCGTGGACCCTCGTGCTCGGTTTGTTCTCCGAGAATTTCGCCAACCGGACCAGGGATTTCTTCGGCGCCTCGGTTGCCTCCTTCTTCTATGCAGGCAAGGCGCTGGCGCCGATCTTCGCCGGCGGTGTATTTGTCTTGATCGCCGCCGGCAATCGCCTCTGGGCCGTGCGTGGTGCCGGGGTTCAGAGCCGGATCACCTCGCTTGAGCCTTCGCAGAGACGGCGGCTCCAATTGGCAAGCGTTGCCGCCGCGTTCGTGTTTATGGTCATCTTGCCGTTGCTCCTCGGCACGTATCTCTCCGAGGTGGCTAACAATGTCGGCATTTTCATCCTCATGGGGCTCGGGCTCAACATTGTGGTTGGCTTCGCCGGCTTGCTCGATCTCGGGTATGTGGCCTTTTTCGCCATTGGAGCGTACTCGATGGCCGTGCTCACCACGGAGGGCCCGCTGGGGATTGGCAACCTGACCTTCTGGGAGGCCATCCCGTTTTGCGTCCTGCTCGCGGCTGGGGCGGGGATTTTCCTCGGCATCCCGGTCTTAAGGATGCGCGGGGACTACCTGGCGATTGTCACCCTGGGCTTTGGAGAGATCATCCGCATCCTGGCTCTGTCCGACCTGCTCAAGCCTTTCATCGGAGGCGCCCAGGGGGTGCTGAGAATTCCCAAGCCCGATCTTTTCGGGCTCAGTCTGGTCAAACCGGAGCAGTTCTATTACGTGGTCTTGGGCGGCTGTCTCATCGCCGTGTTCGTCTCCTACCGTCTGGCTGAATCGCGCCTCGGCCGACAGTGGATGGCGATGCGGGAAGACGAAGACGTGGCCGAGGCCATGGGCATCAAACTGGTGAGCGCGAAACTGCTGGCATTCGCCACCGGCGCCGCATTCGCGGAACTCGGCGGCGCCCTGTTCGCCGCCAAACTCACCTCGATCTTCCCCCACAGTTTCAGCCTGACCATCTCCATCAACGTGCTCAGCCTGATCATCATCGGCGGGATGGGGAGCCTGCCAGGCGTGGTGGTCGGTGCTCTGATCCTGGTCGGCCTGCCCGAGCTGCTGCGTGAGTTCGCCGAGTACCGCCTGCTGATGTATGGTGCCCTTCTGGTGGTCATGATGCTGTCCAGACCCGAGGGCTTCATCCCATCGGCCGTC
Source organism: uncultured Chloroflexia bacterium (assembly GCA_963797485.1). Classification (GTDB taxonomy): domain Bacteria; phylum Chloroflexota; class Anaerolineae; order Anaerolineales; family E44-bin32; genus CAWAND01. Next base: position 1,243,884 of record CAWCPF010000003.1, on the reverse strand, counting down.
CGCCAACGCGAACTTAAGGCCGACGCCGATGTCCTGGAGATGCAGAAACGCGCCCCCTCCGAGGCAGGAGACTAGCGCATGGCTTCCAATCCTTCCTTGCTGACCGCCCACTCAGTCACCAAACACTTTGGCGGGTTGGTGGCGGTCAGCGATCTCACCTTTGACCTACCCAAAGACTCCATTGTCAGCATCATCGGCCCCAACGGCGCCGGCAAGTCGACCTTTTTCAACTGCATTACCGGGTTCTATGACATTGATGAGGGGAGCATCGAGTTCAAAGGCCATCACATTGAGGGCCATTCGCCAGACCAGATCGCCCGAATGCACATTGCCCGGACGTATCAGAACATCCGCCTGTTTTCGAACATGACCGCCATCGAAAACGTGCTCGTAGGGATGGAACCGCGGCTGCGTTCTCACTGGTACAGCTTCGTGATTGGTTCCAAGAAGACGCGCGACGAGGAGAACTGGGCCGTTGAAGAAGCCCGCCGTCTGCTGCAGTTTGCCGGGTTGTCCGGAAAGGGGGACTTCCTGGCGAAGAATCTGCCCTACGGCGATCAGAGAAGGCTGGAGATTGCGCGTGCGCTTGGCAACCAGCCTGAGATCTTGCTGCTTGACGAGCCGACGGCGGGGATGAACCCGCACGAATCGGCCACAACCATGCATTTCATCCGCCGCCTGCGCGACGAGCTCGGGGTGACCATTCTGCTGATCGAGCATGACATGCGCGTGGTGATGGGGATATCGGAGCGTGTCACCGTGCTGGATTACGGCACCAAGATCGCCGAAGGCTCTCCGGCCGAGATCCAGCGCAACCCGCGCGTCATCGAAGCCTACCTGGGTCGAGGGGCGGCCTCAGGACTGGATGTCGGGGACGCTTCCCCGACGGCGGGGTGACGACCATGGCCATGCTTCAACTCAATGACGTCCACGCTTACTATGGCAATATCCATGCCCTGAGGGGCATCTCCATCGAAGTCGAACAGGGAGAAATCGTGACCTTGATCGGGGCCAATGGCGCCGGGAAGAGCACCACCCTCAAGACCATCACCGGGCTGATCAAGCCTCAGCACGGGTCGGTCCAATTGCGTGGCGAGGACCTGGCGGCTTACAAACCGCACGAGATCGTCTTCAAGGGTGTCTGCATGGTCCCTGAGGGCCGCGGCGTTTTCGCCAAGCTGACGGTCAGTGAGAATCTGGACATGGGAGCCTTCAACCGTCGGGACCGCAAGGGCATCCAGCAGGACCGCGAACGCGTGTACACGCTCTTCCCTCGCCTGAAGGAGCGCGAAAACCAGGTCTCAGGGACGCTCAGCGGTGGGGAGCAGCAGATGCTGGCCACGGCCCGGGCGCTGATGGCCCGCCCCAGTCTGCTCCTCCTGGATGAGCCCTCCATGGGGCTGGCACCTGTTCTGGTGGAGAACGTGTTCGACACCGTCGTGGACATCAATCGCGAGGGCACAACCATCCTGCTCGTCGAACAGAATGCCCAAATGGCTCTGCGGGTCGCCAGCCGAGGCTATGTCCTGCAGACGGGCGAGATTGTGCTGTCGGATTCGGCCGAGGGCCTGCGCAACAACGCCATGGTCCAGAAAGCCTACCTGGGGATCGACTAGACCTCCGTCGTGCGCCGAACCAGCGGGGATGGATTTAGCGGGGCGGGTCGGCCGATCCGCTCCGTTTCACGCCGAGGTGGCCCATGCGTATCCGGTTCTTGAACGCTGAGGAAGTCCGCCAAGCTCTCCCCATGTCATCCGCCATCGAGGCGATGAAGCGGGCTTACGCCCAGCTGTCCTCAGGCGATGCCATCATGCCTCTCCGCAGCCGGATCGGGCCGCCAGGACACGGCGGCGTGTCGCTCTTTATGCCGGCGTATCTTCCGCAGGACGGCAGCCTGGCCATCAAGATTGTCTCCGTCTTTCCAAACAACGCTCAACGGGATCTGCCGACCGTCCATGCCTTGGTGATCGCCCTCGATCCGGCCACCGGACAGCCGATGGCCATATTCGAGGGCGGCAGTTTAACCGCCATTCGCACGGGGGCCGGCTCCGGCGCCGCCACCGATTTGCTCGCCCGATCGCAGGCGCATGTCGTGGCCATGATCGGCAGCGGCGCCCAGGCCCACACTCAGCTCGATGCGGTCTGCGCCGTCCGGACCATCGACCAGGTGTGGATCTACAGCCCCCACCAAGACCACGCCCGTCGCTTTGCCCAGGAATGGACCGAACACTCAGGGTTTGAGGGCGGAGTACACGTCTCCCAAACGGCCGAGCAGGCCGTGGAGGCCGCCGATATCATCTGCACCGCCACGACGGCCGAGCAGCCGGTGTTTGATGGACGAGACGTGCGCGCCGGTGCTCACATCAACGCCGTCGGCTCGTACACCCCGGCCATGGCCGAGGTCGATCTGGAGACTTTGCGGCGGTCGAAGGTGGTCGTAGAACTCGAGGCACGCCGTGCTCGAAGAAGCCGGAGAGCTCATCCGGCCCATTCAATCGGGAGACTACCGGGCGGATGATATTCACGCCGAGCTAGGCGAGATCGTTTTGGGGACGAAACCCGGCCGAACGGCGGAGGACGAGATCACCTTTTTCAAATCGGTGGGCGTGGCGGTACAGGACGCAGCCGCGGCGGGTGTTGCGCTGGCGCGTGCCCAAGAGTTGGACCTCGGCCGTCAAGTCGAAATCTGAGCTCGAACGATCCGTAGGATCGAGCCTTGTGGGACGGATCCTGGAAGCATGCAAAGTGAGCTGCCATCCTCAACCGACGTGGTCATCATAGGCGCTGGTGTCATGGGCGCCAGCGCCGCCTATCACCTGGCGGCGAGCGGCGTCCGGGATATCGTCGTGCTCGAACGAACCGAGCACTTCGAAGACGGGGCCACAAACCGATGTGCCGGAGGCGTTCGATATCAGTTTGGAACGGAGGTCAACATCCGCCTCTCGCTCGCCAGTCTTCCCATGCTCGAGCACTTCAAGGAAGAAATCGGTGTCGACCCTCAGTACCGGCCGTGCGGCTATATGTTGGTGGTCACCCGGCCCGAAACGTTGGACATCTTTCGAAGAAACGTCGAGCTTCAACATCGTTTGGGTGTAAATACGCAATGGCTCACTGGAGATGAGGTTCGGCAGCGGCTGCCCGGCATGCGGTTCGATGATGCCTTGGGGGCGACATTTCACGCCAAGGACGGGCTGGCCGATCCCAACAGCGTCCTGATGGGCTACCTGCAGCGCGCCCGCCAACTGGGTGCCAGGGTGTTCACCGGGGTCGAGGTCACGGGATTGAAACTGACCGGAGATCGGGTTACGGCGGTTGAGACCCCCGCCGGCGAGATTGCGGCCGGCCAGGTGATCGATGCCGCCGGTCCGTGGGCCGGCCAGGTTGCGGCCCTCGCCGGCGTCCACGTGCCGATTGAGCCGATCCGTCGCCAGATGATGACCACCACCCCGCTCCCCGAATTGGACCCGGCGTTTCCGTTCACGATCGATTTTGACCGCTCGCTGTATTTCCACCGCGAAGGCGAAGGCCTGTTGACCGGGATGTCAAATCCCGATCAATCCGCGAGCTTCGACCAGACTCTGGACGCGGAGTGGGAACTGATCGCCCTGGAAGCCGCCATGGAGCGCATGCCGCTGTTGGCACGGGCCGGGCGGCTCGGGGGCTGGGCAGGGCTGTATGAGGTCACACCGGATGCGCATCCCATTTTCGGCCCCACGCCGGTCGAGGGGTTCTGGTTGGTGGCGGGGTTTTCGGGGCATGGTTTCATGCATGGGCCGGTGGCCGGCAAGCTGATGGCCGAATTCCTCACCCAGGGCGCCGCCGCCACGGTTGACGTGAGCATGCTTGACCTGGCGCGCTTTGACCAGGGGAGGCTCGTGATGGAGTCAAATGTCGTATGACCTCACCCGAGGCAGAAATCCTCACCATAGGCACCGAATTGCTGTTGGGTCAAATCACGGACACCAACACCGCCGATATCGCGCGGGCGCTCCGCGAAGCAGGGGTGAATCTCTTTCGCACGGCCACGGTTGGGGACAATGCCAGCCGCATCGCCCAGCTCATCCGCGAACGCTGCGGCGCCTGCCAGGTCCTGATTTCCACCGGGGGACTGGGCCCGACCGTCGATGATCCGACCCGCGAGGCCGTGGCCATGGCGATTGGCGCCGAGCTCGAGTTCGTTCCCGAGCTGTGGGAGCAGATCAAGCTTCGCTTTGCAGGCTTCGGGTCCCGGCCGGCCGACAACAATCGCCGCCAGGCCTTTCTGCCGGCGGGCGCGACCGCTATTGAGAACCCGGTCGGAACGGCGCCGGCCCTCTGGGTCGAGTTCAAAGGGACGCTCGTGGTCAGCCTGCCGGGGGTTCCGGCCGAGATGAACTATCTGCTCCACCACTCCGTCATTCCTCTTATCCATGAGAAGTTCGGTCTGCCCGAGGTGCTCAAGGCGGGCTTGATACGAACCGCTGGTCTTGGGGAATCGAAGCTGGATGAGTTGATTGACGATCTCGAGCGCCTGGCCAATCCTACGGTCGGTGTGTCCGCCCATCCCGGCCGGGTGGATATCCGCGTGACGGCCAGGGCCGCGTCCGCAGAAGCCGCCGAGGCGCTGCTCGAGCCCGTCGTCGCCGACCTGATGCAACGCTTGGGCGAGGATGTTTATGGAATCGGCCAGCAAACGCTGGAGGGCGCGCTGTTGGAAGCCGCCGCGGCTCGAGGCTGGACGGTGGGTTCGCTCGAGGTCGGCACGGACGGGATGCTCGCCGCCGGATTGGCGTCAGCCAGGCGGGCCAACTTCACCCAGGGCGTGGTCCGATCGGCCGAAACTCCGCAAGAAGTCTTCGAGGCCGCTCTTCGCGATTTGATGGCGCAGGCCAGTTGTGACGTGGTCCTGGGATTGCTCCTCAGACAAGACGAGGCCGAGGGCCGGGCCCGTGCCATTCTGCAGTTCATTGATTCAAGCCAAGAGATGACGTTTCATCAACGTGGGTCGAGCGTCAATGCGTCTGAGCGCGCCTCCAGCCTGGCGCTCGATTGGGCCCGGCGCTGCTTGCTCCGGCCGTCCCAGGCTGGCTGACCGGGCCAGGTCGGTTTGTGACAACTTTCACAACCCTGCCTGGGGGTGGGCCACTTCTCAGCCGCGAATTCGAGCCGGTATAATGGCTTTGATCGAGTTTTGCTCGCGATGCGGGTGTCGCCAAGCGGTAAGGCACTAGCTTCCCAAGCTAGCATTCGAGGGTTCGAATCCCTTCACCCGCTCCTTGTCCACGCCAGTCTGCCTGACAGGACCGCCGAGGTCGATGTTCCCATGACGTCGAAGGCCGCGGCCCCAGTTACTGCGAACGCTCACCAGTCTGCTAGCCGCCCTCGGGCGGCGTTTTCCTGCCTACGCACGCCAGCCCACCGATGACTGCTTCAGCCTGGACTGATCGCCCGCATGCGGCCTGGCGCTGGTTGCGTTCCCAGCCCGCGGCTATGCTCGCCGCCGGGCTGGGCGTGGGAGTCTACGGACTGTTGGCCTATGGGCATACCCACGGACAGGTCTCGGTCATTGATGAGGGCCTGTACCTGGTCAAGGGACTGCTCTATGTGCGCGGCGTCTACTGGCCCTTCCAGGATTTTGGGCCATTGACCAACCACATGCCCCTGTCGTTTTTGATCCCAGGGCTGGTGCAGGCGCTGGCCGGTCCCGGGCTGGCAGCTGGCCGGGCTTTCGCGCTCGTGACCGGAGGCCTTATGCTGCTCGGGCTGTGGCTGGCCACGCGGCGCCTGGCCGGCGCGTGGTGGGCGGCTGCAGCGGTGTGGACCGTGGCCCTCAACGCCGGCCTGATCAAGATCTACAGCCAGGCGATCTCGGAAGGTTTGATCGCCTGCATGTTGGTATGGAGCGTGGCTTTGGGGGTCGGCCCGGATCGGCGCATCTGGCATACCACCCTGGCGGCCGGGCTGGCGGCCGTGATGGGCCTCACCCGCATCAACATGCTGCCCGTGGTCATCCTGCTGGTGGCATACATCTATTGGGCTCATGGCCGGAGCGCGGGTCATCTGGCGCTGGCCACGGGGGGCGGTGTGTTATTCGTCGGCCAAGCCCTCTTCCTGCCCGGCATCCTCAAACTATGGGCCAAATGGCTTCCGGCGGGGCCGACCCCGTTCTTGAATGCCTTTCGAGCCACCGGGGGCGGGCGCGATGCCTGGCAGGTGGAACTCGTCTTCGGCTCGAAACTCGGCATCCTGGTCGACAGCCTGCGCCTGCATTTCGCCTCCACGATCGGCGTCCTATGGGCATGGTTGGCCTGGCCCGGACGGAGCCGGGATGATGACGCTCGACAACATTTCAAGGCGCTGGCGTTTCTTTCGGGCCTGTTTCTGGTCCTATTCGCGCTGCACACGTGGGCATCGCTCGGGCTGACGTACTGCCCATTCTGCCTTAAGAATTATTTGGCATTCTTTTCCCCGTTGGGGCTGATCATCGCCGCCATGGCCGGCGCGCATTGGCTGCCGGTTGTCAGCCAGCGGCGGCGTGGGGCCGGTTTGCTCCTGTTGGCTGCCGCGGCCTGGGCATTCGGCCTCTCGCTCGGCCACCGGCTGAGCGAACAGCTGATGGACTGGCAGCTGCCCAGGTTCTCCGGCGGCCACCTGCTGCCAGGAACCGCCCCGACGGGGGCTATGATCCAGGGCAGGTTTGGCCTGAGCCTGGACAGCAGCCTGGTAGCAGCGGATTCCCTCCAGGCCGTAGGCGTGGCCGTGGTGTTGCTCATCATTCTGGGCTCGGCGGCACGGGCGGCTGCCAGACGGGGCGGCCCGGGTTTGGCAACCGCCGCCAATCGCGGCCTGGCCGTCGTGGCCGCCATTACTATTGGATCGGCCACCTTTGCGTTCGGCTCCGGCTATCACGGTTACGACTGCGGGGCCGACGTCGTGGCGGCCGAGCAGGCCGCTGGAACCTACCTGAAAGGCCTGATCCCATCCGGCGCCCACATCTACTGGAGCGGCGACCAATCCCCCGTCCCGCTCTTGTACCTTGACCGTCCCTCACTGTACCCGCCGCAGCTGAACGGCATTTACACCTATCGCTACGGGGGTGACGCGGCCAGTCTGGTCCGCAATGGCTACTGGAATCAGGCATTGGCGGAAGACTGGCTGGCGTCGGCCGACTACGTCCTGGTGTCGCAGGACGCCTACACGGGCTGGATCGCAAGGCAACTCACCCCGTTGGCTTACGACCAGGCCGCTCCATCGCCTCCCACCAACCCGTGCGATCCGGGGTCGGCGCTGATGCTTTTTCGCCGGACGGCGACACAGGCTAATCCCTGAGCTCCGCCTGAAACCCCGCTGCCCCAACCGCCAGGGCGGAAACGCACTTGTAAGGCGGCCAGCCTGACAAATCGCATATAATATGAAGTCAAATTCGCCAATTCTTTAACGTTTAACCGGGAGCCGGCATGGATCAGCCGTTCGGGACCGTGCTTTACATCGAGGACAACCCCGAGAACCGGATACTGGTGCGACGCGTCTTGATGGCTGAAGGCTTTGAGGTCCTTGAGGCCGGGAACGCCTCTGATGGAACTCGATCTGGCTCAACGCCAGCGTCCCGATCTGGTGCTGGTCGACATCAACATGCCCTTGCTTGACGGTTTGAGCCTGGCGTCGATCATGAAGGCCGACGCCGGCTTAAACGACATACCCGTGGTGGCCCTGACCGCCAATGTCATGCACGGGGACCGAGAACGAACCATGGCGGCCGGATGTGACGGTTACATCCAAAAGCCCATCGACGTCGACACCTTTCCCGGGCAAATCGCACGCTACTTGCAACAGACGGAGCCGAGGGGGTAACCCGTCAAGGAGACCGGCTGTGACCGCCGAAATCAAGGACGCCACGGTCCTCATCGTCGAAGACAACGTCTCGAATTTCGTCCTCATGGCCCGCATGCTGGGGTATTTGGGACTGCACTGCGAATGGAAGACGTCCGGGTACGAGGTGGTCGAGTACGCCGACACGCTTCCCAGGGTGGATTTGATCTTGATGGACATCCGCCTGCCGTATGAAGATGGTTACCAGGCGCTGCGGAAAATTCGGGCGTCCAGTAAGCTCATGAGCCTACCGGTCGTGGCGGTGACGGCTTACGCGAGCGAAGAACAAATGGATCGAGCACGCGCAGCCGGGTTCGATGGTTTCTTGGGAAAGCCTTTGGATCCAGATCGGTTTCCCGAGCAGGTGAAGAGCCTGCTCAACGGCGATCAGGTGTGGGAGTTATAGGCCTATGTTTCAATCCGCCACGCGTGAGACAAGCGCACCGCTGAGAACGCGAAGCAGCCTGGGCCGAAAGTTGGCCCTTGTGCTTCTTCCCCTGATGGTGATCCCCCTGGCATTGATGGGAACCACCGTCTACTTCCGGACACGCGCCATCCTCCGCGACCAGGCCTCTAACCAACTCAGTTCGGCGACGGCCAGCCAGATCAGCAGCCTGCAGAGTTGGTCCCAGGTCCGTGAGCAACGCCTCCAGCTGGGTGCCCAGCGAAGCACGTTGCGCGACGAAGTCGGCAGCCTGCTGTACGGCTCGCTTTCCGGCCAACCCCTGGATGATCTCAGAACGCTGACCCGCACCGAGTTGAACGACCTCAAATCCAACGAGGGTCAAACTCTGTTCAGCGATTTGATCGTCGCCCGGCCGGATGGGACGATCCTGGCCGCCACCAACACCGCTTGGGAGGGCGGGTCCCTGTCCGCTTTGTCCGAGGGAATGCTGACTGCCGATCAACCCGGGACCCATCCGCTGTATGACGACCCAATTCTGGCCCCCGGCGGCCTGACCCTGATTTCCCTCTCCCCCTCCGCAGCGGACAAATGACCGAAGTCGATGCCGCCTTGGTGGGGGTCAATCTGGACACCCGGGTGGGGACATTGATGCAGCAGCTGCAGGTCTACTGGCAGCAGCGCGGCGTGTATCGCCAGGAGATCGGCAGCACATACCTGGCCATACCCCCCAGCAAGATCTTCCGGTTGACCCTGTACGCCTTGACTCCGGAGGCCGTTGAAGGGGGCATGATCCCGATCTTCGACGTCTCCCAAACAGAATTCGCCGGCCACGGTCGAATACTCCAATTTCGACGGCATTCCGGTCCTTTCGGCGTTTCAATGGGTGCCGGGATGGAACATGGCCGTCGTGACCGAGGTTCCCCAATCCACCGTCTTCGCCGACCTGAACAGCCTGCTCCCGTTCACCGTCACGTCGGTTGTGCTGGCGGCGGCGCTGTCCCTGATTGTGATTGCCGTGGCGACCGGCCGCATGCTCCGACCGCTCGCACGCCTGGCCGAGTTCGCCCATCGGATTTCCCGAGGCGACTGGACCTATCGGGTGCCGGAAGACCGCGATGATGAGATCGGACTGGTTTCAGGGTCCCTGAACCGCATGGCCGAGGAGCTTAGCCAGATCTACACCACTCTGGAGATCCGCGTCACGTCGCGCACCCAGCAGATTCGAACGGCGGCCGAAGTGGCTCGCGCCGTCACATCCATCCCCACCCTGGATGACCTGCTGCGCCAGGCCGTCAACTTGATCAGCGAGCGCTTTGGCTACTATCACGTATCGATCTTCCTGATCAGCCGGGACGGCAAAGATGCCGTATTCCGCGAGGCGACCGGCGAGGTCGGCCAAGCGCTCAAGGCCCGCGGCCATCGGCTGGCGGTGGGTTCGCAATCCATGATCGGCTGGGTCACAGCCAACAACCAGCCGAGAATTGCCTCTGAGGTCAGCGGCGATCCAGTTCACTTCCGTAATGAGCTGCTGCCTGAAACTCGGGCTGAACTGGCGGTTCCGCTGCAAGTCGGCGGCACCGTCCTGGGCGCGCTCGACGTTCAGAGCACGTCGGGCGAAGCTTTCCAGACTGAGGACCTTGAGATCCTTCAAACTCTGGCCGACCAGTTGAGCGCCGCCATTCAGAACGCCCGCTTGGCCCAGGTATCCATGGAAGCCGCCGAGCGTTCTCGGCTCATCAGTGAAGTCACCGGCCAGTTGAGCGGCTTGTTGGACGTTGACCAGGTACTCTCCACCGCCGCTCAATCCCTGCACCGAGCCTTGGGCCAGCCCGAGATCATGATCCGCCTGACCGCCTCGGACAGCCCGGAAGGCCAGGGATTCTTCTTCGAGGAGCCCGGCAATGGCCGGTGAGGCAAACCCCATGTTCCCGGACCCGAGCGCCGAAACGACACACGCCGATTTGCGAGCCGAGCCGGTGCCCGTGGAGCCAGCCGCTGGACGCGCTCCTGCGCAGTCCAAGTCTGTCCTGAGCTGGCGCGAGCGGCTGCTCAACAGTCTGTCGACCGCCGCCGCCGTGTTGGGTCTGCCCGCGATTGTCGCCGGCTCGATTGCGGCGCTTAGAGCCGGCCAGCCCAACCGCGTGGTCGCATTTGCCGTAGCATACAGTTTCGTCCTGCTACTGGCATTTGGTCGGCGGATCATACCGTACAACCTGCGGGCTTTGCTCCTGCTGATCGTCGCGCTGGGCATCGGACTGGATTCGTTGCTTGCCTCGGGCCTGCCCGGAAGCGGGCGGGTGTTCCTGATGGCGTTCCTGGTGCTCGCCAGTCTGCTTTTCGGCTCCAGGTCGGGGTGGCTCGCCCTGGGATTGAGCCTTGTAGGCGTGGCCGCGATCGGGGCTGCCCTATCGTCCGGCGTGCTGCCGGCCCCCTCCCGACTGGCGGCCTCCAGCGCCGATCCGCTTGGTTGGCTGGCCGGCGGGGCGGCCTTTGCCCTGCTGGGGTTCATCCTGATACGTTCGCTGGCTATGGTGCTGCAGGGTTTGGAATTGTCGGTCACGCGCGAGGGAGAAACGGCACGCCAACTCGATGTTCAGCGCAACGAGTTGGAGGCCAATGTATCGTTGCGCACATCCGAGTTGGAACGGCAGGGCCGCCAGCTTCAGGCGGCGGCTGAAATCGCCAAGCTAAGTGCCGAAGCCCGGGGTTCGGAGGGCTTGCTCACCGAAGCCGTTGAGCTCATCCGGGACCGCTTCGACTTCTACCATGTCTCGATTTTCCTGCTGGACAACACCAGTGCTTGGGCGGAGCTCGCCGCCAGCTCTGGAACGGCTGGGCGCAGTCTGCTCGCCCGCCGCCACAAGCTGGCGGTCGGCAGCGCCAGCATTGTCGGCTGGGTGACCGCAAACCGCATGCCGCGCGTCAGTCCGGATGTGGCCGCAGACCCTTTCTACTTCAAAAACCCCTCCCTGCCCGATACGCGCTCCGAGATGGCCGTCCCCCTCATGATCGGCCAGCGTCTGATCGGGGCGCTCGATGTCCAAAGTTCGCGCACATCGGCATTTGGCGAAAGCGATATCCGTTTGGTTGAAGCCATCGCCAGCGACCTGGCCTTTGCCATTGACCATGCCCGGCTGTCCCAGGAGCAAAAGACCCGGCTGTACGAAATGGAGGGCGAGGTCCAGGAGCGAACACGGCAGTCATGGACGCGCTTCTCCCGGACCGGTACGCCCTCGGTCATTCATCTCGGTGCGGCGGGCGAGCCGGAAGGCACCCCGGCGCCTTTCACGGGCCTGGACAAGGCCTCGCGGACGGGCCGAACGTCTCTATCCGAAGACCGGCGGGAAGTCGTGGTGCCGGTACGGGTCCGTGGCGAGACCATCGCCGCCATCGCCGCCCGCAAGCCCGAGACCGACGAGGCATGGTCGCAAGAGGACATCGTCCTGATTGAGGCCGTCGCCGGCCAGGCCGCCTTAGCCATGGAGACCGCTCGCCAGTACGCCGAAGAGCAGCGACGTGTGGCCGAGCTGGAAGCCGTCAACCGCGTCAGTCAGGCAGCCTCCCAGCTGCTGCGCGTCGACAGCCTGTTGCGGATGGTCGGGCGTCAGCTCATCCAGGTGATGGGAGAAACCGACGTCCAGGTGGCACTGTACGATGCCGCCCATGGCCGCATCACATTCCCCTATGCTACGGACCAGCTCGAGCCTGTTGATCTGCCTGAATTGAACATCGGCCAAGGCCTCGTGTCGCACGTCATTCGGAGCCAACAGCCACTGGTGATCACCGACTCCCTTCAGAGGCAGGCGGCCGAACTGGGGGTTCAGGTTGACGATCCGGCGATCAAGTCCTGGCTGGGCGTCCCGTTGCTGGCCGGCAATCAGACCATCGGTGTGCTGGTGGCCCAGGACAAGAGTCGTGAATGGCGGTTCAGCGAAGACGACGTAGCCCTGCTCTCGACGGTAGCCGGCCAGGTGGCCACAGCCCTGCAGAATGCACGCTTGCTTGAACAGGTTCAGCAAGCGGCACGGCGAGAGCGCCTGATCCACGAGATCACCAGCAAAGTCCGGCGTTCGCCTGACATCCAGACCGTGTTGGAGACCACCGCCCGTGAGGTTGGCCGGGCCCTGAACGCAACTCGCGCTACGATCCGCCTGGGCGAGGCGCCTCCGGAGCACCTACCTCCGGATGCCCAACCACCGGTTGAGGTGGTCGAGGAATGACCGGAATGGGACGAGTTCCGCGTTTGGGAGGTCTTGAATGACCTTTCCTCCTGACCCCACCCCGACTCAGGCCCGCCTCCCCAAGCTTCATCTTGAACGGGCGGCCGTGGATCCGGTGACAATCATCAGCCTGGCCGTTGGCGTGCTCGGGTTCCCTGCACCGCTGCTTTCAGCCATGGCCGGTCGAGGCTGGCAGTATGCGGTGGTCGGGGCCGGGTTTGCCCTGCTGGCCCTGGCTGGGCTCGGATCGTGGCTGGCATCTCGTTTTGGCCGCAAGAACATCGGCGTGTGGCTCCTGATGGCCGGCGCGGCCGCGCTAAGCCTATGCCTGGCCGTGGCCATCAATCAGCTTGGCTTGTTGACCGGGATTGGAGTGCTGATCCTCTTCCCGGCACTGGCCCGCGAGCGGCTGCCGGAGCGCCAGGCACAGATGGCCATCTATGTCGCAGTGGGCGTCGCCGCCGCGGCTTTGCTGATCGATCTGTTCGACGCCTTCCCGACCTTGCCTCAGCCCGTAAGCACAATCGTCCTGCTGGTCATCGACGGGTTGGCCGCTGGGGCCCTGGTCTTAATTGTGGCCCGGCCGTTTCAGACTTACAGCCTGCGAACCAAACTCATCCTGACCTTTCTGGTGATGGCCCTTGTGCCGGTCGGTCTGCTGACTTTGCTCAGCAGCCAATCGACCCAATCGGCCTTGCGCAACGAGGCCAACCAGAAGCTGGGCGGTGCCGCCTCGCAAACAGCCGCCGTTCTGGACGCCTACATCCAGGACAACTTGACCAGCATCAACACCGAAGCTCAGATCGCGAACTCTGGTGGATTTTGTCTCCGCCAGCTCTGATCAGCAGTCGGATCCGGCCCAGCGCGACGAGGTCCAGCGTTTGCTGATTCTATTGGCCAAGCGCGATCCAATCAACTTGCGTGTGCTGGGCCTGCTGGACGCCGATGGCCACAACTTGCTGGATGTATCGGCGCCGATGGTGGGCGAAGATAAATCCAGTCGGGACTATTTCGTGCAGGCTCTCAACACCCGCCGAGCCTACGTGTCACCGATCGAGTTCTCGCCTTCGGACGGCCGACCGGCCATCTTCTTCAGCACCCCCGTTTTTGACAATCGATCGCAGGTTGCCGGCGTGCTGCGTGTGGGCATCAGCGCCGACGTGATCCAAAACATCATCGATCACGCCGCCGGTCTGGCCGGTCCAGGATCCTTCGCCGTAGTTTTCGACGAGTACCACTTGAACATCGCCCACAGCAATGAGCCGGACATGATGCTCAACCCGGTGGGCCCGATCTCGCCGACCGTCGCGGGGGAGCTGGTGGCCGCACACCGCCTGCCGAGTTTCGTGTCGGCCGAAGGCGGCATGCCGGGTCTCCAACCGGCCATTGTTCCCGCACTGCTGTCCGCCGACACACAACCGTATTTCGAGTCCAGCGATCCGGCGCAGCCCGAGTCGAAGGACCAGGTGGCGGTGACCCGCATGAACACCCGCCCCTGGCAGGTGGCCTTCTTCCAGCCACAGTCCATCCTCTTCGCCCCGGCGCAGGCCCAGACCCGCAATGGCCTGCTGCTGTCGGTTCTGGTAGCTGCCGGCGTGACGCTGGCTGCGGTCATCATTTCGCGGTTCTTGGCCGGCCCCATTGTCGAGCTGACCCAGGTGGCTCGCCGCCTGGGTGAGGGTGAACTCACGGCACACGTGACCGTCTCCGCCAAGGACGAGATCGGCGTGCTCGGTCGCACTTTCAACGCCATGTCGCAGCAGATGCAGGAACTGGTGGCGGGTCTCGAGGAACGTGTGGCCGAACGCACCAGCGATCTGCAACGTCGAGCGCGTCAGCTTCAAGCTTCGGCCGAGGTCGCTCGAGATGCAGCCGGCTTTCGGGAGATCGACCAGCTCCTGAACGAAACCATGCGGCTGATTTCGGATCGGTTCGGCTACTATCACGCCGGGGTGTTCCTGATCGACTCAAACGGCGACCATGCCGTCCTCCGGGCGGCATCTTCCGAAGGCGGCCGCCGCATGCTCGCCCGCGGGCATAGCCTGGCCGTCGGCAAGGTCGGCATCGTAGGCTACGTCACAGGCACGGGCAAATCTCGCATCGCCCTTGACGTGGGTGAGGATGCGGTCCATTTCGCCAACCCGGATCTGCCCAAGACGCGCTCGGAGATGGCCTTGCCGCTGCTGGCTGGCGATCGAGTCATCGGGGCGCTCGACGTCCAGAGCGTTGAGCCGAACGCGTTCGACCAGCAGGATCTGGTGGCGCTCCAGACCATGGCCGACCAGCTGGCCATTGCGATCCAGAACGCCGGCCTGCTCTCGCGCGAAATGGATCTGGCCGCCCAAAGGCGCAGGGCGCTGGACATCTTCCGCCAGCTCTCACAGCATCTTGGATACGACCAGATCATTGCCGATGTCACCCGCCTGATTCGCGGCGCCTACGGTTACGACCGGGTGACCCTGGGGATGGTGGAAGGCAACGAGGTCATCGTTCGCAGCGCCTCCGCCCGCACCCAAGATCGCCTGCCCCGCCTGGGCCAGGGCGCGCCCATCGGGCAGGGGCTGCTTGGCATGGCGGCCGAGCAGCGAAAGGTCGTGCGCATGAGCCGCAGCCGACTCCAGGAGAGCGTTGCGGATGACCCGGCCCTGGGCAATCTCGGATCAGCCCTGGCGGTTCCCCTGATCAGCCGCGGCCAGGTGGTGGGTGTGCTGGCGGCGGAGGTGCTCGACGACCGGACGCCCTCGGACGATGAAGTCGAGCTTATTGAACTCTTGGCCGGGCAGGTTGCCGTCTCGATTGAAAATGCGCGTCTGTTCGAAGAGACACAACAGAGTCTGCACCAGGTGGACCTGCTCTATCGGCGCCAGACCTCGGAAGCGTGGGAACTCTCTTCTGAGCAACCGGCGCACACAGGGACAGGAAAACACCGCCGCGTTTGGTGACGCCGAAAGCGCCGACACGGCGCCGCCGATTGAAATGCCGATTGCGCTGAGAGGCGAGATCATCGGAAGGCTGGATGTCCTGCCACACGACCCGACGAAGTGGTCGGAGGAAGATCGTGAAATACTGACTGCCGTGGCTGAAGAAGTCGCCGGCCAGCTGGAACAGCTGCGGTTGATGGAAGAGATTCAACGCCGCGCCACCCAAATGGAGACCGCGGCTGAGATCGCGCGCGTGGCCACGGGCTTGTTGGACCTCGATGGGCTGCTTGAGCGCGCCGTCGGCCTGATCCGAGAACGCTTTGGCTACTACAACGTCTCACTGTACCTCCTGGACGCCGCCGGTGAATCGGCTGTACTCCGTCAGTCGGCCGGCCACGCCGCCCAGACGATGTTGGACCAGAAAGCCGCCGAACCGGTCGGGGGTCGGTCCATCCTAGGCTTTGTGGCTGAGTTCGGGCGAATACTACGTGGCCCACGATGTCGGCACAGATCCCTATTTCCGACCCGCAAGCCTGCTCCCAGACACGAAGTCTGAATTGGCCGTGCCTCTGCGCGTCGGTGAGAACGTGATTGGCGCGTTGGATGTGCAGGATTCCAGGCCCTACGCCTTCTCCGAAGACGACATCTCGGTCTTGGCGACGCTGGCCGACCAGCTGGCCGTGGCCGTCCAGAACGCCCGTTCGTACGAGCAAGCCCTCCGTCAGGCCGAACGCGAACAGAAGGTCCTGGAGATCACCAGCCGAATCCGAGCCAGCACGGACATCGACAGCATGCTGAAGACCGCCGTCCGCGAGCTCCGCCAAGCCGTGGGCGCCAGCCGGGCCGCCATCCGGCTATCCGCGGCCCCGGCCGACATTGAGCCAGTGCCTGCGCCGCCAGCGGTGGCGGAAGAACATGATTCAAACGGCTCGGTGGCGGACGGGAATGGGGCCAAGGCATGACTTTTATCATCGCCATCGCCAACGAAAAAGGCGGTGTGGCCAAGACGACCACGGCTCTGTCGTTGGGCGCGACGATGGTCGAATCCCACCAGAAGGCCCTGCTGGTCGACCTGGATCCGCAGGCCAACCTAACCTTGAGCCTGGGCCTTAAACCGACGGATCTCAACGGCACGGTCTCCGACATCCTGCTTGGAAGCGGCGACGTGACCGCCATTACCCACGAAACCGGTCTGCCGGGCCTCGATCTTGCCCCGGCCAACCATGCGCTCCTCATGGCCGAACGCTTCCTCGACGTGCGCGACGACTTTGATCAGATACTCAGGCGCAGTTTGAGGGCAGTTGACGAGTATGACGTCATCTTGCTCGATTGCCCCCCGGCGCTCGGGACAATCACGCGCTGCGCGCTCAGCGCCGCCGATTTGCTCATCATCCCCACGCAGTGCGAGTTCTTCTCCGCCCACGCCCTGCAGGATGTGCTTGAGCTGGTACGTGAGATCCGACGCCTCTCCAACCCTCGACTTCGCTACCGTCTGCTTCTGACCATGTTCGACCGTCGGAACCGAATCCATCAAAGCCTGCACGACCAGGTTCGCAAAGCCTTTGGCGCAGCCGTGTTCGAAACCGTGATCGAGGTCGACACCCGCTTACGGGAAAGCCCGATCTTCGCTCAGCCCATCACTGTCTATGCACCCCGTTCGCGGGGCGCCGAGCAATACCGCCAGCTAGCCAAGGAACTCAGGACTTATGCGCAAGAAGCTGTTCGATCACCTGCATAACCGGCTCGAGACATTGTTCAAGGATGTCGCCGAGGATCCAAAACCGGGCGCCAGCGCCGAGACTGGGCGTCGTTTGGCGCAGCGCCGTGAGCTGCCCACAGGCTGGGTCTGGGAAACCGACATCGCCGGCCACTACACCTGGTGCAGTCCCGAGGTCGAGCGCATTCTCGGCATCTCTCCCCGCGAACTGATCGGGAAAGCGGTGTATCAGGAGCCGATGTTCGGAGCGGGGATTGAGCGGCTCCAGATGACGGTGGCTGCCATCCAACCCATCACCAACCAAAAGGTGCAGGTCAAAGCCCGTTCCGGCCGTCCCTTCACCCTGCTGCTTCACGGGCTGGTCCGCAATGACTCCTCCGGTCGCCAGGTGGGCTACCGGGGCGTGGCTCAGGTTCTCGATCTTGAGACGGCTGCCACTGGTCGTCTGGCGATCAGTCTTCCGCACGTGCCGGAGGAAGTGGATGCCACGGCACCGCCGCCGCTGCTTGCCGGTTGGGGAAGCGTCCCCGGCTATGTGGACGATGGCACCAACCTGCGTCCGGTGTCCGCAGCCCCCGACGGAGCCGCGGATGCGCCCACGTCGGTGCGCGACGGCCGCCTGACGGTCCCCATCGCCGGGGCCGACGGCCGATTGGGCGTGCTCGAGTTCGACGCGCCTGAGGCCGGCCAACCATGGTCCGAGGACGATCGCCAGCTTATCGAAGCGGTCGCCTTGCAGTTGGGCTCCGCGCTGCAGGACATGCGCTCGTATCACCTCACCCAGCAAGCTCTGGAGGAGATGCGCGAAGCCGACCAGCTTAAGAGCCAATTCCTGGCCAACATGAGCCATGAGCTCCGGACGCCGTTGAATTCCATCATCGGCTTCTCGCGCGTCATTCTGAAGGGCATCGACGGGCCGATCACCGATACCCAGCGCGAGGATCTGAGCGCCATCTACAACGCCGGGCAGCATCTCCTGGGCCTGATCAGTGACATGCTCGACATCTCGCGGATCGAGGCC
This sequence comes from uncultured Chloroflexia bacterium, assembly GCA_963797485.1. GTDB lineage: Bacteria > Chloroflexota > Anaerolineae > Anaerolineales > E44-bin32 > CAWAND01. The sequence continues at coordinate 1,225,751 of CAWCPF010000003.1, read as the reverse complement.
GGCAAGCTCGATCTCACCTTCGGCGAAGTCGACTTGGCCGAAGTCATCCATGGCGTGATGACGACTGCCATTGGCCTGGTCAAGGACAAGCCGATCGAGCTGGTGACCGACCTCGCCGACGATCTGCCGGGCTTGCGGGCCGACAGCATCCGCATCCGGCAGGTCCTGCTCAACCTAGTCTCCAACGCCGCCAAGTTCACCGAACGAGGCCAGATCGCCGTCTCGGCGCGCCACCTGGTCCGCGATGAAGGCAGCGAAATCCTTGTCGCCGTGGCTGACACTGGGATCGGCATCACGCCCGAGGATCAGGAGAAGTTGTTCGTGCCCTTCTCCCAGGTGGACCCGTCTCCAACTCGAAAATCGGGGGGCACGGGCCTGGGTCTATCCATCGCCAGACATCTGGTTGAGCTCCATGGCGGGCGGATCTGGGTGGAAAGCGCTGTCAATGAAGGCAGCACGTTCGCGTTCACGCTACCGACCGAACCCCCTGCCCTGGACGATCCATCCAGGGCCGGCGAGGACGACGGCGGAGCTGAACCCCATGCGGGCCAGTAATCGTCGGTCCGAACCAGCATGACGACTTTCGAGATGGAGTGCTTGGATTGTGGGCAGCGCTCGCCCGGCGAGCCGCTGGCCGTCACCTGTCCTCATTGCGGCAGCGAATGGCTTGTGGCCCGCTACGACCTGGCGGCGATCGCGCCGGTGCTGCAAGCGGCCTTGCCTCAGCGACCGTTCGATTTGTGGCGCTACCGCGAGGTCCTGCCTCTAAGGACCTTCAATCCCAGATTGGTCATGGGCGATGGCGGCACACCCCTGTTTCCCGCCACCAACCTGGGGATGATGCTTGGTTTGGACCAGCTCTACATCAAGGATGAACGCCAAGGACCGACGGCGTCTTTCAAAGATCGGCAGGCGGCCGTGGCCATAGCCGCCTTGAAAGAGGCGGGCATTAACGAGGCCGTGGTGGCCTCGACCGGCAATGTGGCCATCGCCTACTCAGCCTATGGCGCCCGAGCCGGCATCCAGATCTGGGCCTTTCTCACCAGCCTCGTACCGGCGGCCAAGATGCATGAAGTCGCTCTGTACGGCACTCAGGTGGTGAAGGTCACCAGCACGTATGATCAAGCCAAGGCTTTGGCGGCCGAGTTTGCCCGCCAGCGAGGCTTGTATCTGGATCGAAGCGCCCGAAGCATGCTCAACATAGAGGCCATGAAGACGCTGGCCTACGAAATCAGCGAGCAGCTGGGGGGCCTTCAGGAGCCCCGCAGCGCCTGGGTTGCGCCTGATTGGTACCTGCAAGCTGTCAGCGGAGGCATTGGGCCGATCGGGGTCTCCAAGGGCTTCTCTGAGCTGTTGTCTCTTGGGTACACCGCCCAGCTTCCGAAGCTGGGGATCATCCAGGCCTCGGGCTGCGCGCCCATGGTGCGCGCCTGGAAGGCCGGGGCGGAGACGGCCGACCCGATCACCTCGCCCACGACCCACATTTCGACTTTGAGCACTGGCAATCCTGGACGGACTTACACGCGCCTCCGGAAGACCCTGATTGACAACGGCGGGACGATGGAAAGCGTCTCTGATGAAGAAGCTTTCCGGGCCATGCATCTTGTGGCCAAGATGGAGGGCCTGTCGGTGGAGCCGGCGGCCGGCGTCGCATTCGCCGGACTGATCAAGCTGGCCCAACAAGGCGTGATTGGCCGGGATGAAGTTGTGGTCGTGAATTTATCCGGTCACACTCAGCCGATCGAAGGGGAGCTGCTGCAGGAAGGATCGGACCAGACTATTGACTGGCCGGCCGGCGAGCTGCCCCAGTCGCCGGAGGAGGGCCTGCTGGCCGCCTTGGCGCGCCTGGACGAGCGCCTGACGAGAAGTGTGCTTGTCGTCGACGACCATGCCGACGCACGCCGCCTGATCCGGCGCATTTTGCAGTCCCAGGGGAGCTTCAGCATCAGCGAAGCCGCCTCCGGCCCGCAGGCGCTCAACCAGGCACGCCAGCATCCTCCGGATCTGGTGATCCTGGACTTGATGATGCCCGGCATGGACGGTTTTGAGGTGTTGGGCCAGCTCAAGGCTGAGGCCGCCACTGAACATGTCCCGGTGATCGTGGTCACGGCCAAGGAACTCACGGCCGCAGAGAAGAAGCGGCTCGAAGGTCACATCTCCCGCCTTATGACCAAGGGGGATTTCTTGAACGAAGACTTGCTGGAGGAAATCAGCAAGGCGCTCAACTGATCCCCGGGGCACCGAATGACTGATCTGCAATCGACTCCCCGCGGTCTGAGCCTGGCCGCCGCATCCGCGGTGTTCCTTGGCCTCGCTCCCATCTTCGGCAAGCAAGCCATACTGGCCGGGATGTCCCCGCTTGCCGTGGTAGCCATCCGGACGGCGGGCGCCGCCGGCGTGCTGGCCATTTTCCTGGTGGCTTTCCGCCGCCGGCTCCTGACCATTTATCCGCTGGGGTTGGTCGGATGCATGATCGCAGGGGGGCTGAACGGAATCGGCTCTATTCTGTATTACTCGGCTCTAGGCCGCCTGGACGCCAGCCTGGGCCAGCTGCTTTACTCCCTCTACCCGATGTTCGTGGCCTTTCTGCTCTACATGGACGGACTGCGCTACACGCCGCGTACGCTTCTTCGGTTGGGGCTGAGCGTGCCGGCCGTGCTGCTCTTGTCTTGGTCCCCCGCCGAGCAAGTCGACCGAATCGGTGTGGCCATGATGCTGGGTGCCAGCCTGCTCTATGCTGTGCACATCCCAATCAATCAGCGAGTATTGTACGAAGCACCCGCGCCCACGGTCACCTTATACACCCTGCTGGCCATGACCTTGACCGTCGTCCTGGCCCTGGTGTTTATCTCTCCGCATTCGCAAGCAGCCTCCCAGGCCGCCTTGCTCCCGGTACTCGCCCTGACCGGGGTGACCTTCCTGAGCCGGGCCACCCTTTTCGCAGGCGTCAAGCACATCGGTGGCCTGGAGACCTCGCTGATCGGCTTGGGTGAGCTGTTGGTGACGCTGGTCGTGGCTGGATGGTGGCTGGGGGAGAGTTCTGACGGCTTCCCAGTGGGTCGGGGCGGCGCTGCTCGCCGGAGTTTCTGCTTCTGGCTTTGCGTGACCGGCGGCCGCTGAGCCCGCATGCTCGCGTAAGCCGAGGCTGGCTGCACTGGCTGCTGCCTCCCACGGCCCAAGGCATGGCCGCCGTGCCGGAGGTCGAGTTCGCTTCGGAGTCGCCCCTAGTTGAAGATAATCGCCACGCAGACCGGCCCCCGGTCGAATGAACTCAAGCCTATGCTATACTCCCGTCGGCCAGCCGCCAAAGGCTGTCTGCAAAGCAATATCCACCTGTGAGTTAATTGATCGGGCCGGCCCGTACGCCATGCAAAGCGTGCGCGTGGAAGCCGATCCGCGGAGAGCATGCATGCGTCATTTTCTTTCGCTGGCGGACTACTCCACCGAGGAGCTGACCGATCTTCTCAACCTGGCGATCCGGCTGAAAGACGAGTGGCGCCGGGAAGGAAACCCCCCGCTCCTGCAAGGCAAAGTGCTGGCCATGCTTTTCCAGAAGCCCAGCTTGAGAACGCGGGTCTCGTTCGATATGGCCATGCGCCATCTGGGCGGTGATGCTCTTTACCTGTCGCCCAGCGAGGTCGGGTTGGGCCAGCGTGAGTTCGATCGCCGATGTCAGCCGCGTGCTCTCGGGTTATGTCCAGGCGATCATGGCACGGGTCTTCGACCACGAGCACATTCTCGAACTGGCGCGCTATGCGACGGTCCCGGTGATCAACGGGCTGAGCAACTTCAATCATCCCTGCCAGGCGATGGCCGACATGCTGACCGTCCAGGAGCGGTTTGGCCAGTTCAAGGGCCTCAAATTCGTCTTCTGCGGTGATGGCAACAACGTGGCCGTGTCCTTGGCCTTCGCTTGCATGCGGCTGGGCGTCGATTTCACACTTGCCTCTCCTGAGGGGTACCAGCTTCCCGCCCAGGCGGTGGCCATGGCCGAACAGATGTCTCAGGACAGCGGCGCCCGCCTGCACCAGGTTCACGATCCGCAAGCCGCCGTGGAAGGCGCCCATGTGATTTACACCGACACGTGGGTCAGCATGGGCCAGGAAGAGGACGCCGCCCGGCGGCGGGACAAGTTCCCGGCTTTTCAAGTCACCACCCGGCTGGTCGACAGGGCGGACGCCTCGGTGATTGTGATGCACTGTTTGCCGGCCCATCGAGGCGAGGAGATCACGGATCAAGTGGCCGATGGGCCCCATTCGGTCATCTTCCAGCAGGCGGAGAACCGTCTCCACGCACAGAAGGCCATTCTGGTTCATCTGCTGACCTGAACGCCGAACGGCGAAGGGCCGGATCTTATCGGCGGGTTGTCCCCGCCCTGCTCATTCCCGCACCCCCCTGCCGCAAGGCCATCCCTATTGTGAAACTCTTCACAAGGAGGTCTCCATGACCGAGCGCCGCGCCAAGATCCTGGCCACGCTGGGTCCGGCGTGCTCATCTGAGGAGCGAATCCGCCTGCTGATCGAGGCCGGCATGAATGGCGCCCGGCTTAACTTCTCGCATGGGACACATGCCGAACATGCCGAGGTCATCGAGCGGGTGCGTCGAGTGGCGCAATCCGTCGGGCGGCCGGTGGCGGTGGTTCAGGATTTGCAGGGGCCGAAGCTCCGCACAGGGGAGCTCCCCGATCATCAGCCGGTTGAGCTTCACAAGGGCCGGGCTCTCGTCCTCACAACCCAGCCCGGCCTGGGTTCCGCCGAGCGGATCACCGTCAACTACGAGCATCTGCCGGAGGACGTCCACCCGGGCGATTTGGTGCTGCTGGATGACGGCCACATTGAACTCAAAGTAACCGCCGTCAACTCCCCTGAGGTGAAGACCGAGGTTGTGGTCGGCGGACGGCTCGGCGAGCACAAGGGCGTTAACCTGCCTGGGGTGGAGCTGTCCGCCCCACCCCTAACCGAGAAAGATCAAGCCGACCTGGAGTTTGGACTTAAGCAGGGTGTCGACATGGTGGCCATGTCGTTCATCCGCCGATCCCAAGATGTGGATGGCCTGCGTCAAACGCTCCAAAAGCATCAGAACCCGGCCACGCCGTCCCTGATCATCAGCAAGCTGGAGCGTCGGGAGGCGATCGCTAATCTTGACAGCATCCTGGCTGCATCAGACGGCGTGATGGTGGCTCGCGGCGACTTGGGGGTCGAGGTGGCCCCCGAGCGGGTGCCGTCGCTGCAAAAGACGATCATCGCCCGCGCCCACGCCCGTCAGCGCCTGGTGATCACCGCCACCCAGATGCTTGAGTTGATGATCCACCAGCCTCGCCCGACCCGTGCCGAGGCCTCCGACGTCGCCAACGCCGTGTTTGACGGTTCGGATGTCCTGATGCTGTCGGGCGAGACCGCCATCGGTGACTATCCCGTCGAGTCGGTGGAGACCATGGCACGCATCATCGTGGACGCCGAAGCGCATGCGACCGAGTGGGGGGCGCCATACCTCGGGATCGACCGGACCACCTCCGACGACGCCGTGGCCACGACCCAGGCGGCCAGGGATCTCGCCCAGGACAGAGATGCGCGCGCCATCGCCGTGTTCACACGCTCCGGCCGGACGGCGTTGCTCATGTCCAAGGCTCGGCCGAGCACGCCGGTTTTGGGGCTCACCCCCGAGTCCAGCACGTACAACCGCATGGCCCTGTACTGGGGCGTCGAACCCAGGTTGATTCCGATGGCCAACTCGGTGGAAGACATGGTGGCCCGGATGGAGGCCGCCGTGCGGCAGACTGATTGGGCCAAAGATGGGGACCGGGTGGTGCTGGTTGCGAGCTTGCCCGTGGGCGCGCTCGGCCCCGCCAACCTCACCTACCTCCACACGATGGGAGGCCCTTTCGACCCCTAGCTCTCACTCACACGCACATGAACGATCCCGGTTCAACCAAACAGCCCGGAGGCATGGTCCAAGGAAGATTCTGCTTGTGAGCGGGCCGGTATTGATCAGTCGGCCGGAGGCGCCGAGGAGGGAGTCCGCAGGACCCCGGCCAGGACGAAGATCCCCGCCAATCCGGCAGCCAGGACCGAGAGCACAAAAAAGGTCCCGTTGATCTGCCGCACCAGGTCCATGGCGATCTCAAGCATAGCCGTCTGGACGGGAGGCGGCATGCTCACAAGCTGGGCTTCGATCAGAGCGCGGGCCTGCGGCAAGCCATACCAGGACCCGGCGGCCGCCATGGCCATGCCCGCCAACCCCCCAACTAAGAGGGGCGTTCCACACCACTTGAACACCGCCGTCCACGATCGGGCGACGAGGGCAACGATCAAGCCAAGCAAGGCACCCGGGACCAGCCATGCCCAACTGGACACAAGCTGGATCGTGTTCAGGATGCGCCTGGCCTGAACCAGTTGCGACACGGTCTCAGGGTCGACTTGAGACCCGGCCGGGAGGCGGTCCGGCATGGTTCCGACCATGGCGTGTAGATCGCCCTTCAGCTGCGCCATCATCAGGCCCGCCTCGAGCCCGGGCGGCACACACATCATCGACGGAAAGACGCCCAAATCGGTGAACTCGGCATACATCTGAGCGATTTGGTCCGATGTGCAGGCGGGCCAGCTGGCCGTGGCCAGGTCGACGATCTGATCCACGCCACCGGAGCTCAAGTGTTCACGGATCGCCGCCAGGTCGAGATTGAATTCCGGCGCCGGCGCGTCACTGTTGAGCCAGGCATAGAACCCCTGAACGACCTGCCCCAGCTGGGCTTGCGCCCAATCCGGCGGCACGATCAGCTCGGCCACGGCCTGCCGGTCTTGCTCATCGGCGTAGGTCATGAGGCGGCCAAGGTCCGAGGCGGTGAGTTCGCCGTCCGTTTAGCGAGAAAACAACCCCTGCACAACAACCTGCTTGAGCAGACCCGATTGAATCAAGTGCTGGTCCAAGATGGTGGTCATGGCCTGCGGATCGAACAGCACCTGGCTGGAGGCGCGCGCCAGAAGGGTCAGTGGCAGACTGAGGACCACGATGGCTCCCAGCAGGTATGCCAGCCAGCGAGCCAGCCTGCCGCGGCACCCCAAAGTCCTCGTTTGCAAGCGGCCAGTCCTCTCCCATCACACCGACCCGGTTGGATTTGTTTCGTGGGCCGGTTCGCGTCCCACCAACAATACACCCAGGACAACCAGCGCTCCACCCAGCCAGAAGGTACCAGCCAGCGAGTCGCCAAGCCACAGCGCGCCCAGACCGACGCCGACAACGGGCTGCGCGAAGAACAGGATCGACACCGTCCCCGCGTCGAGTGCCTCGAGGGCGTGATTCCACAGCACGACCGCCACGGCGGTTGATACCCAACCCAGGTAGAGAATGCCGGCCACGACCGGCGGGCCGACGGGACCCATGGGTGAGACGCGCAGTTCCCATGCGGCGGCCGGAAGAGCTACCAACAATCCGCCGATAACGCCAAGAAGGCTTACGGTGAGAACCGACAGCCTCTGCGTAGCCCACTTCACCAGGACCGAAAAGAGCGCCCACGATAGGGCCGCTCCCAGCAAGGACAGGTTGCCGGCGAAGGCTCCCAAATCCAGGCGCGTGGTCTGCGGATCAATCACGACCAAAACCCCGAGGCTGGCCAGGGCCAGAGCGCCCAACCGGCGAGCGGTCACCTTCTCGCGCAGCAGCCAGGCCGCGAACATGACCATGAAGGCCGGTGAGGCGGATGTGACCAGCGCGGCGTTTGAAGCGCTCGAAAGGGACGTACCCATGAACTGCAGCCCCAGGGACACCCCAAACCCCAGCGCGCCGATGCCGATGACTGCCGCCAGCTCGCGCCGAGTCACAGCCGGCCAAGGCCGCCGCGTCCAGAACAGAGCCAGCGCCATGGCCCCGAGCAGCAGCCGCAGGCTCAACAGGCTGAACGGCGGCACCACGGCCAGCACCAGCTTGCTCACTGCATACATGCCGCCCCAAATGGCCGCCGCCGCCAGCCCTGCCGCAACCGCCAGCAGGCGGGCCTGGTCACGCGGAGGGCGCATGCGCCGCGGGACTTTCCCCCATAAATGGGCTGCGGCACAGGATGACCTGTGCCGCAGCCCGCATGGGTGCCATCAAGAGGGCTAGGCGAACTCGGCCAAGACTTCGGCCAGGGTCGACTTGGCGGGTCGGAGTTGCTCTTCGGTCAGGCTGGCGAGAGGCTCGTCCGGCAAATTCTCAGCTTCGGGCAGCGGCGCCTGGTCGCGGTTGAGGTACAGCAGACCTGTCACCAGGATCTGATTGAGGCGGGATTCTTCGAGCAGGTTGATGGCTTGCTGGCGGTCGGTGGGATCGTAATCGCGGTGAAGTTTGCGCAGCACCAGCTTGGATCCGTCGTGCATGCTGACCGTCGTCGTCTCGCCGGCATCGTAGTCGACCCGGATCTCCTCTTTTGCCGGCACGAAGGTCACATCGTGGATGGGAGTCTCGTGCTCCTTGCCCCAACTGTAGCTCTTGGTCAACTCATCGCGATTGTTGAAGGTCACGCATGGGCTGATGATGTCGAGCACGGCCGTCCCCTCGAAGGCCAGCGCGGCTTTGATCAGCTCCTTCACCTGTTTTGGATCCCCAGCGAAGGAACGCGCCACAAAGCCACAATTGGCCGCCAGCGCCTGCAGACACAGATCGATCGGCATAAAGGGATTGATCCCTTGGTATTTCAGGGATTGCCCCTTGTCGGCTGTGGCCGAAAACTGGCCCTTGGTCAGCCCGTACACCCCATTGTTTTCGATGATGTAGACGATGGGCGTGTTCCGGCGCATCATGTGAATGAACTGTCCGATGCCGATGCTCGCCGTGTCCCCATCCCCGCTCACCCCGATTGCCTTCAGGCTGCGGTTCGCCACTGCCGCGCCGGTGCCAAGGCTTGGCATGCGACCGTGCAGGCTGTTGAAGCCATGCGATCGGCCCAGAAAATAGGCCGGGCTCTTGCTCGAACAGCCTATGCCGGAGAGCTTGATGATCTCCTCAGGGCGAAGAGAGAGCTCGTAGCAGGCTGCCATGATCTGGCTCGAGATGGAGTTGTGCCCGCAGCCCTGACACAGGGTGGTGGGCCGGCCCTTGTAGTCCGATTTGTCGAGCCCAACCAGGTTGACCGTCGCTGTGGCCATCACGCACCCTCCCGTGCCATCAGATTGTCTTTGATCCAGCGCGCCGACAGAGGGATGCCGTCGTTGAAATTCAGAGATTGGAGTTTGGCCGCCTGATCCGGGACCTCAAGCTGGAGCAGCTGGCGCATCTGGCCGTCCGTGTTCATCTCGATGACGTAAACCCGATCGTGGCTGCGAATGAAATCCGCCACACTGGCCGAGAATGGCACCGCCCGCAGTCGCATGAAATCCGTGGCCACTCCGTCTTTGCTCAGGCGAGCACGAGCTTCGTCGATGGCGGGCAGCGTGGAGCCGAAGGAGATTAGCCCGATCTCAGCCTGCTGGCTCTGGTCAATGACCGGCTCCGGGACATAGTCCCGTGCGGTCTCCAGCTTTCGCCACAGGCGGGCCATGTTCGCAGTCCAATCCTCCGGCCGCTCGCTGTAGACTGCCCGATCATTGTGGCCGGTGCCACGACCGAACCATGCCGCCTGCGGGTGGCCATTGCCGGGCAGCGTCCGGTAGGGAATACCGTCTCCGTCCACGTCGCGATAGCGGGCGAATTCTTCGACGCTGGCCAGATCCTCCTCCGACAGAACCTTCCCTCGATCCATCGGCTTGTCCGGGTAGGTAAATGGCTCGGACATCCACATGTTCATGCCGAGATCCAGGTCACTCAGCACAAACACCGGAGTCTGCAGGCGCTCGGAAAGATCAAAGGACCGCCAGCCAAACTCGAAACACTCGGCCACCGAACCAGGCAGCAAGATGACATGTTTGGTGTCCCCGTGTCCTGGGAATCGCACGAAGAGCAGGTCTCCCTGTGACGTGCGCGTTGGCAGGCCGGTGCTTGGCCCCATGCGTTGCACATCCCAAATCACCACCGGGATTTCGGCGAAGAACGCCAACCCGGTGAATTCGGCCATAAGCGAGATTCCCGGACCCGAGGTCGAAGTCATCGATCGGGCTCCGGCCCAGCCTGCCCCTATGGCCATCCCGATGGCGGCCATTTCGTCCTCCGCCTGTATCACGGAGTAGGTCGCCTTCCCGGTCTCGGGGTCTGTCCTCAATTGAGCCAGATACGTCTGCAGGGCATCGGCCAGGCTGGAGGCGGGTGTGATTGGGTACCACGCCGCGAACCCCACCCCGCCATAGACGGCTCCCAGGGCTGAGGCGGTGTTGCCTTCGATCAGGATTCGGCCGTTGGTCTGATGGTCCCGCTGAACCTGATAGATATCCTGCTTGGTCAAATTCGACTCGGCCCAAGCTGCGGCGGCCTCGACCATGGCCATGTTTATCTCGATCGGTTTCGTCTTGCCCTGAAAGTGAGTCTCGAGGGCCGATCGTATCTCGGCCATCTCAATCCCCAACATCTGGCAGACAACCCCGACGTACACCATGTTGGCGATGTAGTCCTTGAGTTCCCGCGGCGGAGCCTGCTCCTTGACCAACTCCTGAACGGGCATCTCATAGTAAACGACGTCTGTGCGCCCTCGCGGCTGGGTCCAGTGACCGGGATAGAAGCACACGCCTCCGGGCACCACGCCGGCCAAATCCTCCTTGAATGTGGTTTCATTCATGGCCACCAGGATTTCCACCGCCTCCCGGCGGGCAGTGAAGCCTTCGCCGCTGGCCCGGATGGTGAACCAGGTCGGCAGGCCCTGGATGTTGGATGGAAACAGGTTCTTGCCGCTGACCGGGATGCCCATTCGAAAGAGGGCCCGAAATCAGGGCCATGTTGGAGGTGGCGCTGCCGGTGCCGTTCACCGTCGCTACGACCATCGAAAAGTCGTTGATGCAGGCCGGCTTGCCGGCCGAGATTGGAGCGTCCTTCACCTGACTTGCCGCGTGTGTCATGAGATCTCACTCCCTACAGTCTGTGGATTGGCCGAGACCAGGCCGGGCTCCGGGGACTGTCGATTCAACTCTGGGCGGCGGGCAAGAAGCGATGTATGTTCGATGAGCGCTCGATATCCCGCCTCGATGTCGCCATCCACGAGCGCGCGGACCATCGCCTCATGAAAATGCCAAACCTGTTCCAAGTATTGGTAATCATTGTAGACCGCCAAGCCAACGGCTTCGTAGGCCTCCCAGTAGGCCTCCAGCAGGCCCCGAACGAATTCATTGTCAAGCCGGCGATAGATGGTGAGATGAAGCTGCCTGTGCTCAGCATGCGGAATTTGAACCGGTTCCCCTTGAAGCTTGGCCCAGGCCTGGTCCACCAGGCTGCTCAGCTCCACCAAATCCTCGGCCGTCAGCCGGCTGACGGCCTCATGCCAAAAAGCGGCTTCGAGATGATTGCGCACTTCGCCAAACGACTTGAATGCGTCGGGGTCGGTGGCCAGGGCGTACATGAGCCCGGTGCGCAGGCTGTCGAGGAAGTGGTAGCCGAGCACTCGCGTGCCCGTCTTGGGCCTCACCTCGACTAGCCCCAGGGTGCGCGCCACTTCCAGCTGTTCCCTGAGCTTGCCGGTGCTGATGCCGAGGCGCCGGGCCAGGTCTGAAATGGCCGGCAGCCGGTCCCCCGGCTTCATGCCCTCCCCGGCCAGATAATTCAGCAACTCAGATCTCAGATCGATGGCCACCGGCGCTGCTCTAACCCTAAATCGTCTAATTCATCCAATCAATACGATGTTTGGGAGTATAGCATTGGAAATGCCATGGAGTCAAGCCGGCGGCATGCCTGATTCAGACGGGGTCCGTCCTCCACAGAGCCCCCGGGCGGCTCTGGTAGAATGCGGCGATGCCCGCTCTGTTTCGGTGGAATCCACGCCCCAGGCGCCTGATGATCCTCTTGCTCGTGGTGTTGCCCATTCTGCTGCTCGTGCTGCCCCGTTGGTGGGCACTGTGGCGAACCGCAAGCCTGATCGTGCCGCCGGCTGACGCGCCTTTGAGCTCTTCAGCCGTGGTGTTTGGCGCCGGATTGCGGCGTGACGGCCAGCCAACGACCGTTCTGGCTGACCGGGTCGCGACGGCGGTCGAATTGTACAAGCTTGGCCGGGTATCCCGTCTGGTGCTCAGTGGAACGGTGCGTGAGAACTACGACGAGCCGGGGTCGATGCGCGCGTTGGCCCTGCAGCTGGGGGTCCCCGACGAGGCTATTTCGCTTGACCCAGCCGGGAGCAGGACCTTTGAAACCTGCCTACACGTGCGCCAGCACTACGGCTCAGCGCCGGTGCTCCTTGTCAGCCAGGCCTACCACCTGCCGCGCGCCCTGGTCACGTGTTCTGGATTAGGGGTGGACGCCCGCGGTGTGGCGGCTGACCGGCGGGCATACCGCACCTTCACCCAGGCTTTCTGGGTGCTGCGCGAGTACCCGGCCACACTTGTGGCCCTGGTGGACACCTACCTGGTGCCCTTGCCCGCGCCGGATGGTCAAGACCAGCATGCCGAGGGCCAGGATCTGCATGGATCGTGAGACGGCTTACCGACTCGTTCGCGATCACGTCCGCCAGGACGGGCTGGTCCATCACATGCTTGCGGTCGAAGCCGCCATGCGCGATTACGCCCATAAGTTTGGCGAAGACCCCGAGCTGTGGGGGATGGCGGGCCTGCTGCATGATTACGATTGGGAGATTCATCCGACTCTCGACCAACACCCTCAGGATGGGGCTCCGCTGCTCCTGGCGCGCGGGGTGCCGGAAGTCGTGGTGAAATGCATCCTGAGCCACGCCGACCACACCGGCGTGGCGCGTGAAACCCCCATGCAGAGGGCCCTGTACGCCTGCGACGAACTCACCGGCCTGATCACAGCCGTGGCACTGGTCCGGCCTTCCCGATTGCTGGCCGATGTTGAAGTCAAATCGGTTCGCAAGAAGTGGAAGGATGCCCGGTTTGCGGCCGGGGTAGACCGACATGACATTGAACTTGCCGCCCAGGTACTGGGGGTTCCCCTGGAAGAACACATCGGCCGTGTGCTCGAATCGATGAAGCGGATTGCGCCCGCACTGGATTTGGCCGGGTGAACCCATGAGCCTGGCTGGCGGTGCCGGCTGGTATAATGGCCACCTTCGCTCTGGCGGACCCCACACCCTATGACCAATTTGCCCTCGACCCCCCCTCAAATCTGCCCGCGCTGCGGCACTAAAGTGGCGCAAGGGGCCAGTCGCTGCGTGGTATGTGGAGCGGAACTCCGGCCGGGCGGTCGGATGCGCCGCCAGGCCTCCAGCGGGATCACTCTTTCCCTGCCCTTGGCGATCGCCATCCTGGCGGTCTTCGTACTGCTTTCAGCCGGCGCGACCTTTCTGGCCGTCCGCCTGACGGGGGGCAGCGCCGCCCCGGCGCCAGCCACGGTCACACCCACGGCCAGCCTGACGTCTACCCCGAGCGTGTCGCCCCAGCCGAGCCAAACCTTCACACCTGTACCATCGCCCACGCCCTTGACGCACGTGGTCGGCCAGAACGACACCTGCCTGCAAATCGCCGCCTTCTATGACGTCTCCATCCAGTCCATCATCGAGCTCAATCAGCTGCCGATCAGCTGCCCACTGTCGGTGGGCCAGAAGGTCCTGGTGCCCCAGCCCACCGCGACGGCGTCACCACAGCCCTCCCCAACCCCCCTGCCCGAGGAGGCCACACGCCAGGCCTGCCCCACGGTTGACTACGAAGTGCAGGCCAACGACACGCTGTTTGGGATTGCCTCCAACTACAACGTGGATATGCAGGAGATCCGCGACTGGAACGGCCTCACCGGCGACACGGTGTTTGAAGGTCAAAATCTGAGCATCCCCCTGTGCCACCGCCTGACCGCCAGCGGGCCGACCGCCACGCCGACCCTCCCGCCGCCCTATCCTGCCCCCAACCTGCTCCTCCCCCAGGACGGACAGGCCTTCAGCCTGGCCGAAGACAGCGTGACTCTGCAGTGGGCCTCCGTTGGGCAATTGCGTGAGAACGAGTTCTACCAGGTCCATGTGGTCGACCTGACCGACGGGACCGGCACGCGGGCCATCGTCGACGTCGTCCAGGATTCAAAGTACCTGGTGCCGACTTCGTTCCGGCCAGGCGAGTCGAGGCCACATATCATGCGTTGGTGGGTAGAGACGGTCCGCCAGACCGGATCCAACAGCAACGGTGAGCCGGTTTACGAATCGGCCGGCGCGGCCAGCGACAAGCGCGTGTTCTCCTGGTCCGGCGCCGCCACCGGCGCCACGCCGACCCCCTGAGGCGTCCGACCGCACAACACAAGACAGGCGGCCTCACAAGGGGCCGCCCCCTCTCCTTTCATCTCAATCCCCTACTCCAGATTGATGGCGGGCGCAGAGTCGCCGCAGGGCTTGGATCCATGCGGGCGACGACCGCCGGCGCGTGGCTTGCCAGCCAGTGGCCGCGGCCTGACCCACCTCGGCGCCCTCTCGAGACCGCCCCATTCGGTTTGTGAAATCCTTCACAAGATGGTCGGGTTAGAGCCCCAGAGCCTGGGTGATCTCGTGCACGCGCCCGGCCGAGGCTTCGAGGGCTGTCCGTTCGGAGTCATCCAGATCGTACTCGATGACTTTTTCCAGGCCGCTGCGCCCAAGCTGGGCCGGCACCCCGAAGAAGATCCCCTTCTGGCCATATTCGCCGTCCAGGAGCACCGATGCCGGCACGATCAGATGGCGGTCGCGCAGGATGGCGTCGACCATCTGAGCCAGGGCCGCCGAAGGCGCATAAAACGCGCTGCCGGTCTTGAGCAAGCCGACGATTTCCCCCCCGCCCTTGCGGGTGCGCTCGACGATGGCGTCGAGGGTGGCCGGCTTGAAGAAGTCCGCCAGCGGAACGCCGGCGACGTTGGAATGGCGTGTCAGCGGGACCATGTCATCCCCGTGGCCGCCCAACACGTAGCAGTGCACGTTCTGGACGCTGACCCCGGCTTCCATGGCGACGAAGGCGCGCATGCGCGCCGAGTTCCAGGATCCCCGCCTGGCCGATGACGCGCTCTCGCGGCAGGTCTCCGGCCTTCATCGCCAAGTAGGCCATGGCATCCAGGGGATTGGTCAGCACAATCAGGATGGCGTCGGGGGAGTATTTCAGTGCGCCGTCGACGGCGGCGCGCACAATCTCGCTGTTCATGGCGAGCAGATCGTCGCGGCTCATGCCCGGCTTGCGCGGCAGGCCGGCCGTGATGACCACAATATCCGACCCGGCCGTGTCCGCATAGTCATTGCTGCCCACCACGGACACGTCCGAGCCGATGACCGGCATCGCTTCGGTCAGGTCAAGCGCCTTGCCCTGCGGCATGCCCTCGACGATGTCGACCAATACCAGATCGGCCAGCTCGCGTTCCGCCAGCCAGTGAGCGGTGGTGGCGCCCGTCTGACCGGCCCCGACAATGGTCACTTTAGACATCGATCTGCTGCCTCCTGGTTGTGTCACCGGGGTTCAATCCGGGACTGAATTGACAAGCTCAAACGAACCGCATGGGCTGCTCCGGCTTCAGTCGGTCAAGGTCACATAACTCCCGGTCCAGCGGTCTTCAACAGCCGGTGATGGGGCACCCGGGACGTTTCCACTCGAGACCATGATCCCCGCGCCCGGCTCGACTCTGCCGACCACCCAGCCGGTCAGATGGCCCTCCTGGCTCTCCGCCTGGAAGCCTCGAAGCTGGTCGTCGTTCAAGGCAATCAGCAAGCCTCCCGACGTCTGGGCATCGAAAAGCAGAGTTCTGGGTCACTTCGTCGATCGTATCCTCGAATGTGATCTTGGGGCCGAAATGCAGCCGGTTGTCGTACGTTCCCCCGGGGACCAAATGCCGTTCGGCATACGACCGGGCACCAACCAGAGCAGGCACGGAGCCGGCGTAGAGATGGAGCCGGACGCGGGAGGCGTCCGCCATTTCCGAGCCATGGCCAAGCAGGCTGAAGCCGGTCACGTCGGTGGCCCCCCGGGCCCCGAGCAAGACGGACACCTCCGCCGCGCGGCGGTTGAGGGTCTTCATCCAATCCGTCATCTGGCGCACGTGCGCCGGATCGGCCTGGTCCGATTTGAGCGCCGTGGCCGTCACGCCGCTCCCAATCGGCTTGGTCAGGATCAGGTTGTCGCCGGGCTTGGCCCCCGCCTTGGTCAACAGCCGATCCGGGTGCGCCAGACCGACGGCCACCAGTCCAACCTTCGGCTCTTTATCCTGAATGCTATGACCGCCGGCGACGACCGCCCCGGCCTCGAGCACCTTTTCGGCTGCCCCGCGGATGATCTCGGATATGACGTCTTCAGGCAGGTTCGGCGGCAGGCAGGCGACGTTGAGCGCCAGGATGGGAGTGGCGCCCATGGCGTACACATCGGAGAGCGCGTTGGCGGCCGCCACGGCGCCATAGTCATAGGGGTCATCCACGACGGGCGTGAAGAAATCGACCGTGACCACCAGCGCCCGGTCGTCGTCCAGGCGCCACACGGCGGCGTCATCCGGCGCGCCAAGTCCAACCATCAGGGCCGGGAACGCCTGAGGATCGAAGAGCGTCTGCAGGGGGCGCAGAACCTGCGCCAGCGTCTCCGCGTTGAGCTTAGACGCTCAACCTGCGCAGGATGACAGCGACGTCAGGCGGACCTGGCGGCCGGAGGTGGCGCGGATATC
Source organism: uncultured Chloroflexia bacterium (assembly GCA_963797485.1). GTDB lineage: Bacteria > Chloroflexota > Anaerolineae > Anaerolineales > E44-bin32 > CAWAND01. Next base: position 1,209,110 of record CAWCPF010000003.1, on the reverse strand, counting down.
GGCGGGGTCGCCCCTGCCGCGCGCCTGGTTCAATTCTTTCACGTCGAGGATTCTAGGCGTTGGCTTGGGGACTGTCAACGCACTCCCGCCTGGGTCGCCCTGCGCTCAGGCTTCGCCCTGGGGACGGCTCTGATCGGGCCAGGTCTCGGAGGTTTGGATCAGCCCCGGGAGCTCGGCCAGCGCACTGGCCAGCCGGGTCCCGTGCCAGGTCACCAGCCGGCCATCGAGCCTGTGGACGCGGCCGGCCCGAACGGCCGGTGTTTCGGCGAAAGCCTCCCGAATGGCGGACACATCATCCGAGCCAAACGCAAACGGCTCGTCGGGCAGGAGAATGAGCTCCGGCTGTGCTTCTATGATTTCGTTCACCGTCACCCTCGGGTAGCGGGTGTCATTGTCGCCCGGCGGTTGCGGCTGTGCGTGGCCCAGATCGGCGGCCAGCGGGTAGCGCCGAAGGCGTTCCGAAAACACGTTACGGCCGCCGCAGATGCGAAGCAGATCCCCAGCATAGGTATCATCATTGAATGTCATCCACCATGGACCCAGGGCCTTCAACTCGGCGCGCCAGATGGGGCAGAAATACGGGCTGGGCCGCGCGGCCTCGGAAGCCCGCCGGGTCCAGGCAAGCGTCATCTCCAGGGTCGCCACTTTGGGTGCCGCCTCCGGGGCGCGAAAGATCCCCAGCAGCGCCCACAGAACCTGCAGGGCGCTGTCGACCGAACGCGGAAACGTCGTCCATACTTTGAGGCCCTCGGCTTCGAGTTCTTTCGATCGTGGGGCGGCTGTTTTCCTCCTGGTTCGCAAGGACCAGATCGGGTTTCAGGCTAACCACGGTGTGGACATCGGGCGCCCGGGTCCCGCCTACCCGACCCAGGCCCTGGCTGGCCGCCGCCGGCGGTTGGCAATAATCGGTCACCCCAACCAGGCGGTCTCCCAGCCCCAGTTCGTACAGGCTGTCGGTCATCGAGGGCACCAGGCTCACAACTCGAGCCGGCGCCCTCTCGAAGCTCAAGAGCTCGACATGCCCGTTGCCAGACGTCACGCGCCGCTCCAACCCGCGCCCAGGATCAAGCGCGGCTGTTCATCTCCCCAGACCTCGACCTCGCCTGCCGGCCCGAAAGCTATCATGGACGACGCTCCCAGACCCAGAGCATACGCCTTGGGTTGGCGCTCGAGCAGAGCCTTGACAAGCTCCATTTCTTCGTCCACGAGCGTTTCCGTCAAAATCAATGCCCCAGGCAGCCAGGCCAAGCCCGAGACCAGCTCGCCGTTTTCGGTGGAGAAGGCCCAGGTCCCCATGGCGGCGGCCGCCAACCCGACCGCCAGGATGACGCCCCCCTGATTCAAAGCCTGCAGCACCAGTTCGCCGAGCTGCGTGCTTTCGAGCCCGTTGGTCCAATCTTCAAGGGCTCCCCCCACCAGAATCACCAGGCCCGCCCCGGCCAACTCCACCGGGGCCTCTTCTTCGAGCCGCCACAGCCCCACTGGCACATCGAATAGGGTTTCCAGATCTTCGAGGAAGCCTTCCAGCTCCGGCGTCAACACGTCTTCGGCTGCCAGACACACGCTGGGGCGCGACAGGTCCATTTTCCCCAGCAGCCTCTCCGCCAGGTGCGCGTAGGCTCCACCCAGACGCGGGATGTCGCGGCTGGCGACGATCCAACCCGAGGCCGTGTCGCGATGGAAGATCTCTTGCGGACTGGCCAATTCAGGACCCCATTAACCACGCTCGCCTGGTCACCGCCGGCAGGCTTGGAGGATGTAACGCAAGCGCGTGACCCCCAAACACGCCGGCCCCCCACCCCAGACGACGCTCTACCTATCGAAGCTGGATGGTTTTGAAACGCTCGACATATCGAGGCGCATCCGGTGGACTGGTCGGATCGAGCATACGAGTCCGCAGGCGATCTTCCAGCTCGGCCGGGTCCTCGATCTGGCTCTTGTGCTGGCTGACGGCGCGCACCTTGATCTCGAACGTGGCCGTGACATCGATAGCAAGGTTCGAATTCGGAGAACCGGCGATGTACACCTCGGGCACCTTGTGCGGCGCCAGGCCCTCGTCGGCCAGGAGTTCCGGGTAATACAAAGGAGACCGCGTCCCGGGCCAAACGGCATCCAGGGCGACCTCTCCGGCGACGCGGTGGTCCGAGTGGTTGATGAAGCTGGCGTAGTACACGCTGGGATCGCAGGTAACCACGCGCTGCGGACGGACCTGGCGGACCATCCTGACGACGTCTCGCTTGAGCTCGTAGGAAACCGCCAACTCGCCGTCCCGGTAATCAAGAAAGCGCACTTCCTCGACACCCAGAACGGCGGCGGCGGCCCGCTGCTCAGCCACACGCTTCTCGGCCAGTGACTTAGGGTTAACGCCTGGATCATCCGACCCTTTGTCGCCCCGGGTCAGCAGGCCATAGACCACGCTGTGGCCCTGGTGGACCCAGGCGGCGATGCTTCCCCCGCAGAAGAATTCAGGGTCGTCGGGGTGTGCCATCACTACTAGGATTGTCCGAGGCTCTTCATGACCCGGCTCCAACGCCTCGGGGTTGGCGGGACTCACTCCTTGTCCTTCCCGCAGTCGCACTCACCGTTCTCGTGTTTGTCGCAGGGACCATTGGCTTTCTCTTCAAGAGCCTTCAATTCATCGTAGGGCTCGACCTCATGCTTGAGGAACTCGGCGCGTTTGCCATCCTCGAAGCGCACCACGACAGCCTGTTTGAGGGGAAGCACATCCACGACTTTGCCCTCGCCCATGGGCGTGACGACCCTCTTCTTGACCTTGGGAAGCGACTTGCGCGCCTCAACGTACTGTTCGTATTCGTAGACCAGACAGCATCTCAGCCGGCCGCACATGCCTGTGATCTCGTTAGGGTTGAGTGAGATGCCCTGGGCCTTAGCCATCTTGATCGAGATGGGCGAGAACTCGGTGAGGAACTTGGAGCAGCAGCGCTCTTCCAGCCCGCAGGCCCCCATGCCGCCGATGATCTTGGCCACGTCGCGCGGACCGATCGAACGGAACTCGATCTTCACGCCTCGATACTGGCGCTGCATGGCCCGACGGAGTTCATTAAGATTGACCTTTTCGTCACCGTCCGTCGAGTACAAGAAGGCCAAACGCGTCCCGTCATACGAATACTCGGCCTTGGCAATCTTGACCCCCTGCAGGCCGGTTTCAGCCGCCTTGGCGCGGCACTCAATCATGACCTCGAGCTCTTTGCGCTTCCATTGATTTCGCACCGCCAGTTCTTGGGGTGTCGCCAGCCGTTCAATCGGCTTGACGCCCTCGCGTTGGCCGTTGGGCGGGGTGACTTGAAGCGCCACCACCTCCGCCATCTCACGCCCGCGGCTCGTGGACACGATGACCTGGTCCCCGAGCCTGAGATCGGGCACGCTGGAGGCGTCGAAATGGTAGAGCTTCCCGAGCTTCTGAAATCGAACGCCCGCCACGGGCGATGTCTGTGTTTGTTCTGTCATCAATACCTCATCCAGGGTGATTTTGGCCAAGTGCCTCGGGCAGAATCATACCCCGTTCGCCCAAGCTGGGCAAAACTCAACCATTGTGACGGTGACTGGGGAAGGGCCATGACCAAGCATCGCCCTGAGAATGCCCGTTTGCGGCTCACCCGAACGGGGGGCAACTAATCCAGGATTTCCAGGGGGATGACATGTCCGCCCTGCAGGGCCAGCAAGCCGACCTGAGCCGAGACATCCTCGGCGATGGCTCTCAATGCCCGGCCCACGGGCGAATCTGGCTGCGAGATGACGACTGGCACACCGCTATCCCCGGCCTGGCGGACGCTGGGGGCCAGAGGCACAGCCCCGATGAAGCGCGTCCCGCTCTGCTCTGCCAGCAGACGTCCCCCTCCCTGCCCGAAGACGTCCATCTGGGAACCGTCGGGAAGCTCCAGATAGCTCATGTTTTCGACCACACCCAGGATTGGTACGTCCATGGTTCGGAACATCTCCAGGCCCCGGCGAGCGTCTTCCAGTGAAACCTTCTGCGGCATGGTCACCACGACGGCGCCCGAAAGGGGCATGGACTGGGCCAGGCTGAGGGGCGCATCTCCCGTTCCGGGCGGGAGGTCGATGATCAAGTAGTCAAGCTCGCCCCACTCGACGTCCCCGATGAACTGGCGGATGGCGGAGTGCAGCATCGGCCCCCGCCAGATGAGGGGCTGACCCGGTTCGACCAGAAAACCTATCGAGACGATGCGCACGCCAAATGCTTCGGCGGGAAGCATTTTGTTGGAGGTTGGGTTGGGCATACGTTCGACACCCAGCATGGTCGGGACATTGGGGCCGTATACATCGGCATCGAGCAATCCAACTCGGGCCCCCGCCTGGGCCAAGGCAACCGCCACATTGACCGCCACCGTTGATTTGCCCACACCGCCCTTGCCCGAGGCAATGGCCACGGCATTCTTGATGAGTTTGTCGGCCAGGCTCCAATTCCTCCCGTCAGGTGGCACCTCGGCGCCGACGCGAATCTCCACCGCTTCGATGCCATCGAGTTGGGATACCGCCTCGCGGGCGCGCGCTTCAATCTCGGCCCGCGCCGGGTGAGCCGGGGTGCAGAGCACAAGATCGAAGGCCACGCGCGATCCTTCATAGGTGATATTCCGGATCGCTCCCAAGCGGACAAGATCCTGCTTGAGCACAGGATCTTGGACAGTCTCAAGGGCAGCCAGGATAGATTGGCGCAGTTGATCGGCTTCGGCCATGGTCAATCGTCAGCCTGCCACTGTGGAAGATTCGTGCCGATCGTATTCGAGATAGTCCCCGATTTCGATCCGGGCGGCCTCATACATTGCTGCCAGCTCGTCATCGGTGCCCCGAAATCGGCGCACGGCCAGGGTAGCGCACAGGCTGCATCCACGCATCGCCCGGTAACAATCGGTATGGCACGTCAGGCAGCCATCCAGGCGGATCATCAACAGGCTGAACGCCAGTTGGTCCACCGACCCCTCAACCGCCCGAGAGGCCCGGTCCACCACGCGCCGCCACACGTCCCCGCGCAGGGACTCAAGCACGGGAGCGACGCGCATCGGGAACAGGATCTCTGTGTCACTGTGATAGCCCCAACCGCCGGTTGGCTTTAGCATAACTCTGTGTTTCTCCCTGACGGGATTTCGCAAGCGGGTTCAGTTTGGGCTGCCGACTGAGCGGCAGGCGTCCGGGGATCAACGCCCCCGGCGCGACTTCTTGGCTTCCTTCTCGGCCCGGTTGACCTCTTCTTTCGCGTAATTGGAGGGCCGGATCGAGGCGTAGTAGTCTACGGGCTTCGACAGCTTGTCTTTGTTGAGAATATGACCGCTGAACCGATCATAGCTGGCGAGCTCGAAATTGTGGTCCATCTTGATGGCGTCGAACGGGCAAAACTCGGCGCACAACCCGCAGTTCATGCAGATGTCGATGTCGATGTAGAACTCCGCCGGCTGGGGAACTGGGCGCCCCGTTTCGGGGTCGTCGGAGCGGACGATCCAGATACACTGAGGCGGGCAAACCTTGGCGCAAATCCCGCATGAAGTGCAGCGGTCCTGCCGGTTGCCCTGCTCGTCAACCTCATAGATCAGAAACGGCAGCACCCGGAACTCTTCCGGGATGGGAAGCTTCTCCTCAGGGTACTGGACAGTGAACACGCCCCGAGCATCTGGCCCCTGCCGAACAGCCAGGGCTTTCGGATTGTAGTAACGCCGACCCAGCCAACGCAGATCATCCAGGTAGGTCTCGATGAAGTGCCTTAGGGTAACCCCCAGCCCCTTGACAATTCCCAGGCCATACATGGCGCTATCCAGCCTCCCCGCTTAGGCGGCGTATCCGCAGGTCCATCAACGGTCGACCTCTCCCAGCACGATGTCGATCGAGCCGAGTACGGCCACGGCGTCGGCGATTTTCTGCCCCTTGCACATCTCGGCCAGGGCCGTCAAGTTGATGAACGATGGAGGCCGGACGTGATAGCGCCATGGATTGGGCGAGCCGTCCGAGACCAGGTAGAAGCCGAGCTCTCCCTTCGGGCCCTCGACGCGCCCGTAGGACTTACCCGCCGGCACCCGAACTTGGTACACGGGTTTTCCGGTGAAGATCTCACCCGAGGGGAATTGATCCAACACCTGCTCCAGGATGCGGAGGCTTTCCCGGATCTCGTCCAATCGGATGAGGTAGCGATCATACACGTCGCCGCCGTCACGAACGGCAACCTTGAAATCAAAGCGCTCGTAGATCGAGTACGGATCGGCGCGGCGGACGTCGTAGGGGATTCCCGAGGCCCGGAGCACGGGCCCGGCGGCCGACAGGGCCACGGCGCGCTCAGGGGGCAGGACGCCGGCGCCAATGCAGCGCGAGCGAACGATCTCGTTGTCCGTCAGATAGCGGTCAAGGTCATCGACTTGGCGCGGCAGGCGTTCGAAGACCAGATCTCGCAGGGTGTCCAACACGCCCTCAGGCAGGTCACGCGCCACGCCTCCGAAGCGGAAGTAGTTGCACATCATGCGAGAGCCGGCGGTGGCCTCGAAGATGTCGAGGATGATCTCGCGCTCTTTGATGGCATACAGAGCCGGGGTGAAGAACGCCCCCAGGTCGTTGAGCAGAAAGCCGATCGACCACATGTGGCTGACGACCCGTGTGAGTTCGGCCATCATAACGCGGATGTAGTCGGCGCGCTCGGGCGGCGTGATGCCCATGAGCTTCTCCACCGCCAGGGCGTAGCCGAAGTTATTGCTCATCGAGGTGACGTAATCCAGCCGATCCGTGAAAGGCATGTTCATGATATAGGTATTGCGTTCGCCGATCTTTTCATGGTTTCGATGCAAGTAGCCCACGACCGGCTCGAGATCAACGATCGTTTCGCCATCAAGTGTGACGACCATCCGGAACACGCCATGGGTCGATGGGTGCTGGGGCCCGAGATTGACGATCATGCGCCCGGTGTGCAGTTCACCGTGGCTGGCGCCGTCCCCGTTGCCGGCCTCACTGCCCAGACTGACATACATCTGTGAATCCCCCTCGGGGATCCAACTGTCGGCAGAAAAGCCGGCCGGATACTGGACGTTCTTGAAGTAGGTTAGCCGGTCTTCGGACCGGAAAACCTTCCCCTCGGGCCAACGGTTGCCAAACGGTTTGGCATCCTCGACGTAATAGGGTTCGTGGTAATCCTTGCGCATGGGATGGCCCTCAAAGCCCTCCCACATCAGGATCCTTCGGAGATTGGGATGCCCTTTGAAACGCACGCCGAATAGATCCCAGGCTTCGCGTTCCTGCAAATCGGCGCCCGGGTACACATCGACCAGGGTGTCCACCACCGGCTCACTTCGCGGCACCTGAACTTTGAAGACGAGTGCCGGCCCGCCGGCCAGCCTGTAGGCATGGTAGACGACCTCCATCTTGTTTTCGGGCAGGTAGTCCACCGCGGTCACACAAGACAGATAGCCATAGCCGAGCTCGTCTCGCAAGGCGCGTGCGAAGGCCACCAGGCCGGCCGGCTCGATCAGGTAACCGGCGTAGCCCGGCCGCTCATCGGCCCTGACCGTTCCCGGAAAGCGTTGTTCGAGCTCGTCAAGGACGCGGGTTGGCTGGTCAGTCATGCAGGCAAGGATCCTGGAGGGGCGGAGGGACGTCGGTGTCAAGATCGATTCGCCATGGCCCCTGGCTCCGCCGGGAGCTCGTTTCGGTCGGCCATACGGAGCTTTGGCAAATCGCGTGGATTGATCAGGTCAGGGCCGAGTATCGGAACCGGGACCGGTTCCGACGGCTGGCGACTGTACCAGCGTGTCTGCCCAATCGGCTGGCGGTCGATTCTCTCTTGCAGGCTGATCAGACCGTGCAGCAACGCCTGAGGGGTGGGCGGGCAGCCAGGCACGTATACATCCACGGGAAGGAACTTGTCGATGCCCGACACCACGTTGTAGCCCTCTTTGAACGGCCCGCCGCCCGAGGCGCAGGCGCCCATGGCCATCACGTACTTGGGCTCCGGCATCTGGTTGTAGAGCCTGACGATCTGGGGGACCATCTTCTTGGTGACCGTTCCAGAGACGATCATCAGGTCCGACTGCCGCGGGCTGGGACGCATGACCTCCATCCCAAACCGGGCCGTGTCGTAGCGGCTGGCCGCGGTGCAGATCATCTCGATGGCGCAGCAGGCCAGCCCGAACATCATGGGCCACACCGAAGAACGGCGCCCCCAGTTGTAGATACGGTCCAGGGTGGTAATCGTGACTTGGCCCCGGAGGTCTTCCGGAACCGGGATGTCCGAATGGAACTTGGCTTCGGTCATCCGAACCCGTCCTCCTGTCCCCACGGCTGGTGATGAGCGGCTTCCAGGTTGCGCGCCGGGTTTGGGTCTTGAGAGCTACCAGCGGTCGAGTTTCGCCCCTCCCCATATCGGGTCAGCCCGTAAGCGCCTGCATGCCGTTCGGGGATGCCCGACCTGGGTCAAACGAGAGTGATTATACCATCTGGCTCATCGCGCCGCCCGGGCGCCAGGCTCGGATGGTTTCCGGACCTGGCGTGTAGCGCCAAATTGACAGGCGGGGGGAATGCTGATAGACTTTCGCCTATCTATTGGCATTTCGTGGCTATTTTCGTGTTGAGGTGACATCCCATGACGCTTCAATCGGTTCGCATCGAAGACGATACCCCCCGTGTCGACATCGCCATCCATCTCACCGACGCGGCTGCCGGCCGCGTGCGTTCGCTCATCGAAGAGAAGAACGTGCCGGATCATGCGCTGCGGGTGTTCGTGTCTGGCGGCGGGTGCTCGGGGATGCAGTACGGCATGGCGCTCGAGGGCCAGCCACGCCCGAGTGACCTGCGGTTCACCTTCAACGGCGTAGACGTGGTGGTGGACCCCGTCTCGATCGGCTACCTTGAAGGCGCCACAATCGACTACATCGATGATCTGATGGGCGGGGGCTTCAAGATCGACAACCCCAATGCCGTGTCGTCCTGCGGCTGCGGGCACTCCTTTCGCACGGCACAAACCAGCGGCGGGACCACCGAGGCCGGGGCTGCCGCAGGCTGCAACTGCTAGCTTCCTGCGGGCCGGGAACCTGGCCTGAAATCTGTCAAGTCCAGCAGGCCATGGTTGGCCTGCTTTTTGTTTGATGCTGGCGTGTCCCGTTCCAAGGGAGATTTATGAGCTCCTTCAGCCGATTGTTCACCGCCGATGAAGCCAATGCCGAGCTGGATGCCATCCGGCCCCTGCTTGCCATCGCCATGGAGGCACGTGACGAGATCCTCAGGCTGCGACCCGACCTGGAGAAGGATTTGGAACTCGCCATGGGGAACGGACATAGCTATGAATCCATGGCCCTGCTGACGGCATTCGGACGTCTGCGGGACGCCATGGTTGACATTCAGGCGCGGGGGGTGCTGATCAAGGATATCGGCTCAGGGCTGGTGGATTTCCCCTCGGAGCGGGACGGGCGGGTGATTTTCCTGTGCTGGCGGTTCGACGAACCCAAGGTGGCTTTCTGGCATGACCTGGACACCGGTTTCGCCGGTCGCCAGCCCCTCTAGTCCTGCGCCTGCCTCCCAGCCAGCCGAGCGCGTCCGGGAGCCGCTCTCACCTAACCCCCTCGCAGGAACGAAACCAGCGTGCCTAGGACGCCGATCACCAACAGACCCGCGATGGCCAGCGCCGGCGGAAAACCGGTGCTCGCAGACGGGTTCTCGGGGGCAAAGGTCGGCTGAACAACGGGCGGCGCCGGCGTGAAGGTCGGCAACTGCGTGGGGGTGACGTTCAGAAGGTTGAATTGGGCGGCCAGCGTGGGGTCGATAGTGGCCGTCGTTTGAGGCGTGGGCGTCGGCGGAGGCTCTACGACCGGCAGAAACCCCTGCCCTTGCAGAACGACCAGGGTGGCGTAAACCCAGCCGACATTACCAGGCACCCCGGCGTACACAATCTGGATCCAATCACCGCCTTCGGATCGCCCCAGCGCGGGCGCGGTCTGCCCCTGAAGCAGAACCCCAATCAGCTCGTAAGGCGACGTGCCAGGACCGGAACGAACGTTGACGAAATCACCCGGAACCAGGATCACAGGTCCTGTAGGCGTGCCGGTGACGGTGGCTTGAAGGGGCGGGATCGCAGGCGCCGGCTGGCTGAAGGCGGTCAGCCCGGTGACGGCCATGATCGGCAAGATCCAAACGACTCGGTGCAAGCGGCGGCGTGCTCCATAGCCTCGGTCAACGACACGGCAGGCATTATACTATGTGGGTTCAGGGCCCAATGGGGGAGCCGGGGACGATGACGATGGAACAGCGCATCTATCATGGCGAAGTGAACCCGGAAGTCCTCACCCGGGCTGTGCTGGCCGAGTTCGACCAGGCCGGATATCAGGTTCAGACCCTGGGTGATCCCGATCACACGGTCATCCAGATCGCCAGCACCGGCGGCATGCACTTAGGGGGTCAAACCTCGATCACGGTGCACTTGATTGAGGTCGAGGACGGCGTGCTGGTGCGGCTGGGCCAACAGGCCTGGTTTGGCGTCGCCGCCAGCCTGGGCATGACCGCCCTGGCTGCGTTGAGGAATCCATTTTCGCTCATCGGCCGTCTGGATGACCTAGCCCAGGATTTGACTTCCATCCAGCTGACCGATCGGATTTGGGCCTGCATTGAAAGAACTGCCGAGAGCCTGGGCGCCTCCCACGAGATCTCCGAGGCCCTGCGCCGATTGACATGTGCCTACTGCGGCAGCGCCAATCCGGTCGGAGGTCCAACCTGTGTGGCCTGTGGTGCCCCACTGGGCGCGGCCCAGCCGGTTGCCTGCCGAAAATGCGGTTTCGTGGTCCCGGCCGGCGAGGCACGTTGCCCCAAATGCGGCACGCCCCTGGCCGCCTGAACCCAATCTGAAGCTGCAAACCAGCTCGACGAGTCACGTCCTTGTGAAGAAATTCACAAGGCTTGGGTCGGTTCTCTAGGTCGTCGTTGACCCGCCTCAGGGAGCGGCGGGCGCGCCGGCGGTTGGGGAATTGAAGAAGTTGAACGTGGCGCGGGAGAGATCGGCCACAAGCTGGGAGGCCGGCAGCCAGATCATCTCCTGTGAGTCCCACATATACACGCTGAGGACATAATCCCCGGCCGGGGAATACACGATGCCCGAATCACCCAGCCACTGAAGCGGCGAATCCGTCCAGCCGTGTTTGTGAGCCACCCGGGTGCCGTCGGGGACCCCGGCTTCAATCAGAACGCCGATCTTGTTCTGGGCCATCAGGTCCAGAACCGTCTGGCACTCCTCGGGTTTGACTTGGCCGGGGAATGCCGCCACCAGGGCGCCCCCTCCTTGGGTGCAGCGATACAGATCGGTAAGCAGTACCCCCATGTCGGTGGCGCTGGTCTGATTGTACGGATCAGGCCGCGTGTTGATGTCGCTGCGCGTATTGCCGGGGGTCTGGAATCGTTTCAACAACTCAGAACCCAGATGGAAGTAGCCGGCGATGAAAGTGTTCTCCAGGCCTAGCTGCTGCATGGTATCGGCGACCTTGAGCGGCCCCTGGAAACGATCGATCTGCTCCATCAGCAGATCAGCGCTGTCGTTGCCGGACAGAGTGAGCATGTCCTTGAGCCAGGCCTGGGCATTGTTGTCCACGGGCTGATCGAAATAGCGGAAGTAGCTGACGGCGATGGGAACCTTGATCGTCGAACCGGCGGTGATAGCCACATCGGGTTCCGCTTGCAGATCGGACCCGTTCAAGGTCAGAATGTGCAGGTCGTCCCCAGTGTGGAGATCCATCACATAGATGTCCGCCAGACCGGTGAAGCCTTGCAACTGCATCAGTTGCTTGAGCAGCGTCTCGAGGGTGGCCAGCCCGGGCCTTCCCGGTTGGCTGTCCACGACCGGCAGGCTGACCTGTCGACTTATCGGCTGGTTCAAGGCCCCGCCAACTAACTCCGCCGCCCGGGCGACGTCCAAGACCTTGCCCGCGCTGCCAGGCTGGAATTCGGTCGTGCCGGGGACGGGGTGCGGGGGCAGCGGGGGCTGGTCATAGCGCGCCCCGATGTCCTTGAGAAAGGCCTCAAGCTGAGGTTCGGAGAACTCAGATCGGATGGGAACACCGCTGGAGCTTCCGGGACGGTTCCACAGGTAGTCCCAGAAACCGGACCAAAATGCCGGGCCGGTCCGATCGAGCTCGGCGGCGGCCATCATGGCTTCCGTATCGAGCCGAAAACCTATTTGGGAAGGGTTGAGCAGGATGATCTGATCGCCGTAGAAGAGCTGAACCGGCGTGCTGTAAGTCTGAGCCAGCCGCTCGAGAGCTGCGGATTGATCCAGGCCTCCCACCGGTACGCCGGCCACGGACAGGCCGGCGGGCATGGCGGCACGTTGGCGGCTGTAGAGCACGAGCTCCACAAAGAAGAACACCACGGCCGCCAGCAGCATACCGATGGAGACCCAACGGAGCAGGTTGGGAGTTCGTCTACCCATACGGCATCACGGTCGGGCAGTATATCATACGGCTCTGCATGCCCTGTCCGCGGGCCCCGCGGCGGCGTGCCTCCGGGCTCGGTCCTCAGCCCTGGTCCAGCGTTTCGAGTTGGTGCCCCAGCTTGACTAGCGTGACCCGGTAATCTTCCAGCCGGGCGCGCTCCTTATCTACCACGGCCGCCGGGGCTCGCTCGGCAAACGGGCCTCCGAGCAGCGTCTCCAGGCGGTCAATTTGAGCCTGGACTTCGGCCTGATCGGCCTGCAGGCGCCGGCGCTCAAGGTCTACATCAAACAGATCGGCGAGCGGCAGATAAGCTTCAATTGAGCCCACTACGAGGGGTACGGCTTGATCCGGCGGGGCCGTGATATGAGCTTCGATCTGCAGGCGATCAGGGTCGATGCGCGCGCCAGCGCGGCCAGGATGTCTCGCTGGCCCTCATACCACTCCGCCAGCTCGCCGGCGTGGATGATGGCGGCGATCCGCCGGGAAGGTTCCACCCCGCGCTCAGATCGCAGGTTGCGGATCGCCCGCACGAGGTCCATCAGCCCGTTGAAGGCTGCTTCGGCTTTCCGATCTTCGGGCGAATCCTTCGGCGGCGCCGGCCAACGTGCCACAATCAGCGCCGGCTCCCATCCGGCCGCCGGCCCAAATCCGGAGAGGCGCGCTTCGCACGCCAGCTTCAGGTGTCCCCACAAGCTCTCGGTCACATACGGCGTGAACGGATGCAGCCAACGCAGGCAGGTATCCAGGATATCCACCATGGTCCTGGCCGTCGCCCACGCGTGTCCGCCGCCCTGGTCCAGTTGGAGCTTGCCGATCTCGAGATACCAGTCGGCGAACTCGCTCCAGAAGAATTCGTACACCTGCCGGCCGGCTTCACCGTACTGGTAGTGGTCAAACAGCCGGTCCACCTCCCGCTGCAGCCGGCTGAGCCGGCTCATGATCCAACGATCGGACTGAGTGGGTTGTGGGGTTTCGGACGGCTTGTCCGGGGCGCGATCGATGGCCATCAACACCAGCCGGCCGGCGTTCCAGATTTTGTTGGCGAAGTTCCGGCTGGCCTCGACGCGCTCGGCGCTGACATTGATATCGCTGCCCGGAGTTCGAACTGGTGAGCAGGTAGAACCGCAGCGCATCGGTCCCGTACTCGTCCATGATCACCAGAGGGTCGATGAAATTGCCCAGCGTCTTGCTCATCTTGCGGCCGCGCTCATCCCGGATCAACCCATGCAGGTAGACCGTGGCGAACGGCACCTGGCCGGTGAATTCGAGCCCCAGCATGATCATGCGCGCCACCCAGAAAAACAGGATGTCATAACCGGTTTCCATGATCGTCGTCGGGTAATACGTGCGCAGGTCCGGCGTGTCCTCGGGCCAGCCGAGCGTGGAAAACGGCCACAGCCCTGAGGAAAACCATGTGTCGAGCACGTCGGGGTCTTGGTGGATATCGGTGGATCCGCAATGCGCGCACACGTCGGGGTCTTCCCGGGCGACGGTAATCTGGCCGCACGCGGCACAATGCCAGGCGGGAATGCGGTGGCCCCACCACAATTGACGAGAAATGCACCAATCCCGGATGTTCTCGAGCCAGTTGAAATACACCTTGGTGAAACGCTCGGGGACAATCCGGATTTGTCCCGACCGCACGGCCTCAAGCGCCGGGCCGGCCAGGGGGGCCATCTTGACGAACCATTGCGTGGAGATCATGGGCTCGATGACCTCGCCTCCCCGCTGGCTGCGAGGGACCTGCATCGTGTAGGGCTCGGTCTTGATCGTGAGTTGGGCCTTGGCCATGTCCTGCCAGAGCTTCTCCCGGCACGCATAGCGGTCGAGTCCGGCATACGGTCCGGCGTGTTCATTCATGGTGGCGTCCGGGTTGAGGAGGCTGATGATCTCGAGCCCGTGCCGCTGGGCGATTTCATAGTCGTGCGCGTCGTGGCCGGGAGTCACCTTGAGCGCCCCCGTGCCGAAGGCCATATCCACACCTTCATCGGCGACGACCGGGATGGCCCGGTCGAGAATCGGCACCCGGCAGCTCTGGCCCACCAGGGAGGCGTAACGTTCATCCTCCGGGTGCACGGCCACGGCCGTGTCTCCCAGGATGGTCTCGGGCCGGGTGGTGGCCACCGGGATGAAACCTTCGCCGTCGGTCAGCGGGTACTTGAACGTGTACAGCGTCCCCTTTTCCTCGTCGTATTCCACTTCCAGGTCGCTGACGGCGGTCTTGAGTTCGGGCGACCAGTTGATCAGGTACGTGCCGCGGTAGATCAGGCCCTTTTCATACAGGCTTACAAAGGCTTCTCGGACGGCGCGCGACAGGCCGGCATCCAGGGTGAAGCGTTCGCGCGACCAATCGCACGAGGCGCCCAGACGGCGGATCTGTTGGCCGATGATCGGTCCGTACTTGCGCTTCCACTCCCACACGCGAGCTTCGAAAGCCTCGCGTCCGATCTCCTCGCGTGTAACTTCCTCGGTGGCCAGCAAATGACGTTCGACCTGGAGCTGCGTGGCGATCCCGGCGTGATCGGTGCCCGGGACCCACAGCGCAGGCACGCCTCTCATCCGGCTGTGGCGGATCATGAGATCTTCGACGGCCACAAACATGGCGTGTCCCAGGTGGAGCTCACCGGTCACATTGGGCGGCGGCATGGAGATGACGAATGGCCTTTCAGAGCCCCCTTCCGCCGGTTTGAAGTACCCCCGGGATTCCCACATGGCGTAGATCTCGGACTCAATGGCCGAGAAATCGTACGTTTTGGGTAAGGACGCCTCGCTCATGCCAATCTCCTCTGACCTGAATCTCCGCCGCCGGATTGACCCGTCTTGTGGGACCGGCTCGCCCCAGACGCAAAAAACCCCTCGTCCTCGAGGACGAAGGGCCATGGCCTCCGCGGTACCACCTCGCTTCGACGCGCGCTCAGGCGCGCTCGCGCTCGCTTGCCCGACCGACATCGGGCTTTCGCTGTAACGGGCTCACCCGCGCCGTTCTACTCGCCTGGGATCCGGCTTTCTTCGGCGTGCTCGCCGTGCGACCTTGGGCGGTGGGTGCTGAAGGAAGCTCTCAGCCTTTGACTCCCTCTCTCTTGCAGCCCGTTTCCCGCCTACTCCTCACGGCTTCGCGATGTTCAGGTTCGATTGTGCCGGGATTATAACAAGAACCCCGCCGCCCATCAACCGTCGGCGCCCGGCTTGCCCTTACGCTTCAACGGCCCCGACCACGCCCCGGGAAAGAGTTCCAGCGCCCGCTTGGCGGTGGAGGCGATCTCGGCATTCCGGTCAAACTGGCGGGCGTGGACGGCCGACTTGGCTTCCTCAGTGTGCAGTTCCACCAGCCGCAGCAGCGCTACCAGACGCGCGCGACTGTTGTCCGCATCATGCGCCTCCCCAGTTTCGTCCAGCGTGAAACCGCTGCGGGGATGGTTGACAATCTCGGACAGAGCCGGGATTATAGCCGGGTCGTCAACACGCGACAGCCGCTTGACCGAATCGAAGGCCTGATCCAGATCGGCCAGGCTGGCGGCTCGCACCCGGTGAAGCTGGATGACCGTCAAAGTCGCCAGGTCGCGCACAAGCGGATCGGAATCGCCCATGGCCGCCTCGATCTCTTGGATGGCGGCTTCGTCCTGGGAGCTGCCGGAACGATTGGCAAACTCGACCGCCGCCCGGACACGAGCCGCCCGGTCCCCGAGCCGGAGGTCGTATTCCTTGCGAGCGCGCTCGATCAGCCGCCCGGCCGGAGTTTTGCTTTCCGGCTGGGATAACCGTAGGGCCATGGCCTCGGCGGCTTCCTCGGGGGAGTTGATCGCCCACAAGGCATGCTCCGCGGCGGCCGTTATCCGTTCGTCCTCGAGCTGCTTAAGAGACTCGATATACGTCCGCAGCGACTGGCCCCCGCGCGTTTGCACGACGTTGCGGGCGCGCTCGCGCCAGGTGTTGATCTCCTCCGCCACCGACCCCTGGCGTGCCTTGAGCGTCTTGATCTTGGCCAGGTGTCCCCGGCGCGCATCGCCATCGAGCTCAAGCAGCTGGGCGTTCAGCACAGCCAGCTCTTCGCTCAGCGAGACAAACTCCCGCTGGACCTCGTCGGCCTTGTGATCAATGGCTTCTTGGAGTTGGCGCAACCCGAGTCCTAGCAATCCGTCGTTCTCCTGTCCCTGGTGGTCGAGCCGAGCCTGCGTGCCAATCCGGCCGGCGCGTCGTTATGGGAGACTATTCGACGTGAGTATAATTTTGCCTCCGTCTCGGGTCAAACCTCGAAACGGGCATGGATTTGCCCCGGGGGGTGACTCCGATTACAATCCGAAAACTACCAGCGCCCACCCCGGACAATTCATGGTTCAACTCAGTCAAGTTCGCCCGATCCCGGCTGCCAACCGTCGCCAGCTGCAGGCCATTGGGGTCAACACAACCGAGCGGCTGTTGATGCTGGCGGGCCGCAAGACGGGTCGCACCGACCTGGCCCACCAGGCCGGACTGCCTGAAGAACAAGTCCTGCGTTGGGCCAGGCTGGCGGACATCCTGCGTATCCCAGGCATCGGCCCAGCCTATGTCGACTTGCTCAGCCGCCTGGGTATCGAATCGATCTCCGATCTGAGACGCCAGAAGCCGGACCAGCTTTACCGCGAGCTGGCCGCCCTGAATACGCCCCGTCGCAAGATCCGCCGGCTGCCTCCCAGGCTGCAGATCGAGAATTGGATCGCCAGGGCACGGCAGATTCAGCCCAGCGTCAAGGAATAAACTCCGGAGCCTCACCTTGAGCTCTCCCCGCCTTGCCGTCCGCCGAGCGCATCTGCCATCTCGGGAGCCAGGTGGTGATGGAGGTCGCGTTGTGGGAAGGGAACGGTGATGCCGGCCGTTCTCAGCGCACCGTACACGGCGGTGTTGACACGGTCCACGACGCGGCGGGCATCGATGTAGGATTCGATCCACACCCGCACCCGGAAATTGAGCGCCGAATCCCCCATTTCCATGAACAGGGCCTCGACGGGATCTTCTCGACGGACTCCCTCAACCTCGCGTGCCGCCTCGATCATTACCTGCCTGGCGCGTTCGATGTCTGATCCGTACGCCACGCCAAGACTAATCTCGATCCGGTAATGGGAATTGGGGTAGGAGTGATTGATGATCAAACTCTTACCAATCACCGAGTTGGGGATGATCACCATCCGGTTATCGTGTGTGCGCACGCGAGTGCTTCGCAGTCCAATGTCGTCGACGTCTCCCCAAGTCGACAGATCCTGGAGCTCAATGCGATCGCCGATCCGGTATGGACGATCAACCATGATCACGAAGCCGCTGAAGATGTCCGAAAGCGAGGCTTGGGCCGCCAGGGCGATCGCCAGTGACCCGACCCCCAGCGTTGCCAACAGGCCGCCGATTTCGATGCTGAAGTGCTGCAGAACCGATGTGATGGTAACCAGGCTTAGGATAATCAAGCTGATCCGGCGCAGAATCGGCAGCAGTTGTTCGTTGAGGTGCGCCTGAGAGCGGGACCCGAGGTCGACGGCATACCACTCGAAGAGCCTTCTGATCAACGCCCAGAGGAACACAAACACGGTGGTGGCTTTGGCCATGAAGAAGGCGCGTTCAATCGTCAGGTCATAGCCAATGGGGATGAAATCCAGCCGATAGATGGCCCACTGGGTTACCATGACGACAAGGTACCAGGTCAGCGGCCCGGGCAGGGATTCGACGAACGCATTGTCCAGCGTGGTCTTGGTTCGTCTTGCCAAGGACTCGAGCCACCGGCGCACAATCAGGTTGATGACCCAGCGTCCCAGGGTGAACGCCGCCAAAACACCTACGAGCCCGATGCCGATATCCAGCCACTGGTCCGGTTGAAGACCGAATGTGCTCATGCTGCCTCCTATCTGGAATGACCGCATTCAGCAATCTAGTGAATCGCGACTTGAACGGGGCAAGTGCCGGGACCTCCGGCTGCCATTTTCGGCCGCGCTGGCGGATTGAACTCTTCCCGTATCGGGCTGAGCGCCTGGACCGGCTCCGGTACGATGTTGATATAGTAGACGGGACCGGCTGGCCGGGCAATCAAATCCGCGCCGGCGTTCGATGACCAGGCAGGGTCGCCTGCCAGGGAGGCATCCGATGACGCGCGACTTATCCGATCAGGTGGCGCTCGTCACCGGCGCCACCGGCAATCTGGGCCAGGCTGTTGCGGCGAGGTTTCACCAGGCGGGGGCTTCGCTGGCACTGGCCGGCCGGAGCGCGGAAGATCTGCACCGTGCTTACCCCAACGAGGACGAGCGCCGGCTCTTGATCTCCGGCGTTGATCTGACCGCGCCCGAGGCTGCCGATCACATGGCCCAATCCGTCCTAGACGGTCTGGGCCGGATCGATATTCTGGTCAATACCGTAGGGGGTTATCTCGGCCCGGCCACGCTCGAGGCCACCGACCCGGAGATGTGGGATCGAGTGATGGACCTCAACGCGCGAACCGTCTTCCTGGCCTGTCGGAGCGTGATCCCCCAGATGCGCGCCCAGGGCCGGGGGAAAATCGTCAATGTGGCGGCTCGAACGGCCATCCGAGGTCTCGCCGGGGCAGCACTCTACTCGGCCGCCAAAGCCGCCGTCCTGCGACTGACCGAGAGCCTGTCCGACGAAGTCAAAAACGAGGGCATCAACGTCAACTGTGTGCTTCCAGGGACGCTGGACACGCCCCAGAACCAGCGGGGCAGGCCCGAAGCGGACACCTCCGGTTGGGTGCAGCTGGACGCGCTCGCAGATGTCATTTTATTCCTCTCATCGGATGCTGCCCGCGCCGTCCACGGCGTCGGTCTGCCGGTATTCAATCTGACCTAGGATCGCGTGCTGAACACGCATGTGAACAGGCTTGTGATACGCTTTAGGCGAGAAACGCTGGAGAAGGAGCAAATTAGATGACCAAACTGGATGACCTTGCGGCGTTAGGTCAATCGGCGTGGCTGGATTTCATTCACCGCGACCTGCTTGACTCGGGGGACCTTTCCAGGCTGGTTGAGCAGGGTTTGCGGGGCATGACCTCGAATCCAACCATCTTCGACCAGGCCATCTCCAAGAGCACGACCTATGACGAGAGCATTCGAGCAATTGGCCGAGCAGGGCCAAACGGTGCAGCAGATCTACGAGACGCTGGCCTTTTCCGACATCCGACGGGCGTGCGATCTTCTGCGCCCGGTCTACGACCGAACCGACCGCCTTGACGGTTACGTCAGCCTGGAGGTCAGCCCGCTGCTTTCGCACAACACGCCAGGCACCATCGAGCAAGTCCGGACGTACTTCGGCGCGGTGGATCGGCCGAACCTGATGATCAAGATCCCGGCCACCCGGGAAGGCATACCGGCGATCGAACGCACGCTGGGCGAAGGCATCAACATCAATGTCACGTTGATGTTCTCGATCGAACAGCTCAACCAGGTCGCCGAGGCCTTCATGAGCGGCCTGGAGCAGTACGCGTCCCAAGACGGCGATCTATCTCACGTGAGCTCGGTTTCGTCCTTCTTCGTCAGCCGGGTCGATTCGATGATCGACCCGATGCTCGAGGTCAAGGGCGAGCGGGGGCTGTTGGGCAAGCTGGGCATCGCCAACGCACGCCTGGCTTATCAGCGGTTCCGCGAGCTCTTTGCCGGGCCACGCTGGGAAAGCTTGAGCGCTCGCGGAGCTCGGATCCAGCGTGTCCTGTGGGGAAGCACCAGCACCAAGAATCCGGCCTACCCCGACACCATGTACGTGGATGAGCTCATAGGCCCGGACACGGTCAACACCATCCCGCCGGAGACACTGCAGGCGTTCCTCGATCACGGCCGAGTCGAACGGCGCGTCGACCGCGACCTGGATCAGGCCAGAGCCTCGGTCTCGGCGCTGGCTAATGCGGGCATCGCTCTGAACTCGGTCACTGACCGTCTCCTTGATGAAGGCGTGGAGAAATTCGAGCGTTCCTTCCAGAACTTGCTGGACAGCCTGGAGGCCAAGCGCCGAGCGCTGGTGCCTCAGGGCTCCGACTGAAGGCTTCAATTTCCTTCTCCACTCGGATGATTGCCTAAGATTTGTGCCGGGAGGTTGGCTTGTGATTTTTCTCACAAGCTCGCCTGGCACCTCGGAATGAAGACGCGGGAGGCGTGCACAGCATGAAACTGGCCATGATTGGATTGGGGCGGATGGGTGGCAACATGACCACACGTCTGTTGAACGCCGGGCACGAGATGGTGGTGTTCAACCGCAGCCAGGGGCCGATGGCCAAGGCCGAGGCCGAGGGCGCCAAAGCTGCGTCCAACTTGAAGGCCGTCGTCCAGGCGCTCGAGCCGCCCCGCGTGGTGTGGGTCATGCTGCCGGCCGGGGAGGTGACCGAGACCACTCTGCGGGCCCTTGGCCAGCTCGTGGAGAAGGGGGACATCATCGTCGACGGGGGCAACAGCCACTACACCGACACCCTCAGGCGGGGTGACGAACTCGAGTTCACGCGGTATCGAATTCGTCGACGTTGGAGTCAGCGGCGGCGTGTGGGGTCTCAAGGTCGGTTACGGGATGATGGTTGGAGGCTCCCCCAAGGCCGTCGAGGGGCTTCGCCCGGCGCTCGAGGCGCTGGCGCCCGGGCCTGAGCAGGGCTGGGGGCACATGGGCCCCCGCGGCGCGGGACACTACGCCAAGATGGTCCACAACGGAATCGAGTATGGGCTGATGCAGGCCTATGCCGAGGGGTTTGCCATCCTGCGCGCCAAAGAGGCTTTTAAGTTCGATCTGCACCAGGTGGCCGAGGCTTGGCGCTACGGCACCGTCATCCGCTCGTGGCTGCTGGATCTGGTCTCACTGGCGCTCGAAGAAGACCCCGACCTGCCCGACATCGCCGCCTGGGTGGATGACTCAGGTGAAGGCCGCTGGACCGTCGAGGAATTGATCCAGTTGTCGGTTCCGGCGCCGGTGATCAGCCAGTCCTTGTATGCCCGTTTTCGGTCGCGCCAGGCCGACAACTACGCGGATAAACTGCTGGCGGCCATGCGGCATCAGTTCGGCGGCCACGCCGTCAAGGAAGAATAGTCCCTGCCTCACTCGTAACGCAGTGCCTCGATCGGGTTGAGGCTGGCGGCCCGCGTGGCGGGGTAGATGCCGAAGAACAAACCCACGCCGGCGGAGAAACCGGTGGCCAGGATCACGGCCTGAAGCGACAGCCCGGGGTGGATTTCGGGGGCCAGCAAGCCCACCAGACTCGACCCGGCGGCGCCGAGCATGATCCCCACGCTTCCGCCGATCACCGCCAGCACGACGCTTTCGACCAGGAACTGAAGCATGATGTCGCGCCGGCGCGCCCCGACCGCTTTGCGCAGCCCTATCTCCCGCGTGCGCTCGGTCACCGACACCAGCATGATGTTCATAATGCCGATGCCGCCAACCAGCAGCGAGATGGCGGCGATGGCGCCCAAGAAGACCGTCAGCGCGCCCAGCACGCTCCCGGCCGAGGTCAGGATGTCCTGCTGGCTGATGACGGTGAAGTCGTTCTTGTCCTCCGGCAGGATCTTGTGACGCTGGCGGAGCACCTGGCGGATCTCGTCCTGAGCGCTCTGCATCCGATCCTCGGATACGGCCGAGGCGTAAATCACCGACACACCCAGATCTCCGCCAGAGGCGCGGGCCGGGAACACGCGCGTCTGAGCCGTCGACAGCGGGATGTAAATGACATTGTCCTCGCTGCCGAACCCGGTTCCGCCGCGGCTCTGCATCACGCCGATGACCCGAAAAGCGGTGTCGTTGATCCGCACGGTCTCGCCGAGCGGCAGGGCGTTTTCGGGAAATAGGTCCGTAACCACATCGGGGCCGAGGACGGCCACGCGTGAACCGGCGGCCTGGTCGCTGTCGTCGATAAACCGCCCGATAGCCACCTCCGCCGCCCGAACTCTCAGGTAAACCGGCGTCACCCCCGAAATCGAGTAGCTGCCGTTTTCACGCGCGTACGTCACCTGTGCGCCTCCGGCAAGCTCGGCCGCCACCGCGGCGACATCCGGGGCCTGCAGCGGATCGGCAAGCGCCGCCACGTCGCCATTGGTCAGCGGCTTGCCTCCGGTCGACGCCGAAGACGCGCCGCCGTGTTGGCCGCTGAAGTTCCCCGGGACCACAAAGAGCAGGTTCGAGCCAATGGCCTGGAACTGATCGGTCACGTACGTTTGGACGGCCGATCCGGCCGACATCAGGGTGATGACCGCACCCACCCCGATGATGATCCCCAGCATGGTCAGGATGGCGCGCAGCTTATTGGCCAGCAGCGCGCGCATGGCGATACGGACGCTCTCAAACAGTTTCATGCCGCCTGGCCTCCCGCGCTCTCGGCCGGCTCCTGCAAGTGCAGCTCGGACGGCCGGGCCGTCTCGCCCGCCTTCAGCGGGTGGTCAACGACGTCGTCGCCAAACAGCAAACCGTCCTGGATGCGGATAATCCGTTGCGTGTGGCGGGCGATGAACGGGTCGTGGGTGACAATCAAGATTGTGATCTGCTCGCGGGTGTTGAGGTCCTGGAGCAGCCTCATAACCTCAACCCCGGCTTTGCTATCCAGGTTGCCTGTGGGTTCGTCGGCCAGGATGATCGACGGGCGGTTGACTAGGGCGCGGGCTATGGCGACACGCTGTTGCTGACCGCCCGATAGTTCGTTGGGGTGATGATGGATCCGCTCTCCCAGGCCAACCGCCTCCAGTGCCTGACGCGCTTGGTCGCGGCGGCCCCCCATCGAGGCGCCGCCGTAGATCAAGGGCAGCTCGACGTTTTCGAGCGCGCTGGTGCGCGGCAGAAGGTTGAACGTCTGGAAGACAAAGCCGATTTTGCGATTGCGGATAACAGCCAGCTGGTCGTCGTCGAGGTCGCTGACATCTTCGCCGTCGAGTACGTACGAGCCCTCAGTCGGGCGATCCAGACAGCCCAGAATGTTCATCAAGGTTGACTTGCCCGACCCCGACGGTCCCATCACGGTCAGGAGCTGACCCGAAGGGACGTCGAAGCTCACTCCGCACAGGGCCTTCACCTGGACTTCCCCAAGGTCGTATGTCCGCGCAAGGTCTTGGACTTGGATTACGCTTGACACCGACTAACCTCCGAATTGGACGCCGCCGCCATCACCACCAAACGGCGGGGTTGGCGCGGAAGCCGGCACGCCCACAACCTGGCCGGCCTGGAGTCCGGAGACGACTTCACTGACGCTCTCGTTTCGCAGCCCAAGCTGGACATCCTGGCGCGCCAGGATGCCCCCTTGCTGAACCATGACGTACACCTGGCCGGTCACATCGTCAAAACGCAGCGCCCAGTTGGGCACCAGCAACGCGTCGTCCTTCTTGGCCACCAGGATCTCCAGGGCGGCGGTCATTCCGATGCGGGCTTGGTCGCCAGGGTCTTTCAAATCAACCACCACCGGGTACTCGGTCGTGTTCGCGCCGGGATCCGGCGCCAGATCGATCTCGGCCACGCTGCCTTCCAGCTCGATCCCCGGCAGTGCGTCCAGGGTCACGCTGACCGGCTGGCCGAGCTGCACCGAGGCGATGTCGAGTTCGTCCACCGTGGTCTGGATGTGGAAGCTGGAGTAGTCCGCCAGCGCGATTCCAGACGTGCCGGGAATGACCTTGTCACCCACCTGGTAATAGATTGCCGTCACCCGGCCACCGAATGGGGCGATCAGCTTGCCCTGGTTGACCCGGGCCTGGGCGGCTTCAACTTGGGCTTGGGCCGCCCTCACCTGATCCGGATCGGGGCCGTTGGCCAGAATATCGGCCTGCTTCTGCGCCTGGTCGACCTTGGCCTGAGCCACGGCCACGGCCGAATCCAACTGGGCCTGTTCGATGTCGGTCGGATGCCCCGTGTACCAGTTGAGAGTGCGTACGGCCGAGTTATAGGCAATTTGAGCATTGCTCAAGTTGATGGCGTTTTCCGCTGTCCGGGCGCTGTCGGGGGGATCACCGTTCGACCGTCGCTTCGCCTGATCGAGCGCCTGCTTGGTCAGATACACGTTCGCCTGTGCCGCAGCGATCGACTGCGCACTGGCTCGGTTCCCTTGCGCCCGCACCGACTGCGTGTATTCTGCCGTGTGCAGCTCATCACGTGCCGCCGCCAGGTCTACCTGCGCTTGTGCCAGACTGAGTTTCCAGTTGTTCTGGTCGAGGAGATCGTCCAGGGCTTTTTGGGTCGTGAGCAGATCGGACTCAGCGTTAATCAGGCTCACGTCCAGCGAGGCGATATCGAGATCCATGAGGACCTCGCCCGCCTGCACCTGGTCGCCGACTTTGACGTAAATGTGCCCGATGTTGCCGCTGACATTGAAAGGCAGGCCAGCCTGGGCCAAGGGTTCAATCGATCCCGTTCCCGACACGCTCACTTCGATAGGCCCTGGTTCGACGTTGGCAGTGCGCTGCGAGCTGGCGGCCGGGAGCCCGGCCGCGGCCGCCCGGCGCAACAAGCCCACGCCAACAATGAGGACCACAAGCACACCCAGAATCCCAAAGATCCACGTTCTCCTAGACACGATCGTTTCTCCTTTTTGGACAGACTAGTCCCGGTCGCGGCCTTTCGCTCGACCACAACCTGACGGCGGCCTCACCGCCTGTCTGCCCCCGATGGACTTGCCTCGGCCGGGTGATCCGCACCCCATCCGGCCAAGGATCTCTTCTCTAGTTTGCCGGGCCGGAAACCCCGGACGTCAGACCTTGACCAAGCCAACCTGCCGCTCGGCCTCCTGCAGACCTCGCTCGAAGACCCGCAGCAACACCGGAAGGGCTTGCTGCAAGTCGCGTACCTCCTGGTCACTCAGCGGACCCAGGATTTGATGTACGCGCGCCCGGGCCCGGTTCTGCAGATCCTTGAGGACGGATTCGCCGCGCGGTGTGAGCTCCGCCAACACCACGCGCCGGTCAGATTGGGATCGAACCCTGCGCACCCATCCCCGCTCCACCAAGGTCGCCACCGAACGCGAGATCGTGGCCGAGGTAACCTGCTCAAGCTCCGCCAGTTCGCCCAGGCTGCAGTCCTGGCTGTGGAGCAGTGTCAGTGTGCGCAAGTGAGCCGGCGACAAGTTGTCCCCGCTCTTCCTGAGTTCAGCCGCCAGGACGCGCATGACCAGCGGGACAATCTCGACAATGTCCCTCGCCAGCCCGTCCAAGTCAGCGCTCGCGTATCCAGCCATCTTATTGTTTAGCAGAGCTAAATATAAAAGCCGCTTAGGTACCTGTCAAGGGTACGCGGTGACCAGTTCCAAGGACCGATGCGAGTCAACAAAAAAAGGCCCTCCGGGGGACCGGAGGGCCATGGATACCGAGATGGCGGCTACAGGGGGACCACGCTTGCAGCCTGCAGCCCTTTGGGGCCCTGTTCGATGCTGAACTCGACCTGCTGACCCTCCTGTAACTCACGGAATCCGTCGGCCTGGATGGCAGAGTAGTGGACGAATACGTCCGGCCCGCCTTCACGTTCGATGAAGCCGTACCCCTTGCCTGCGTTGAACCACTTGACCGTCCCGGTCACACGTTCGGACATCTTTCCAGCCTCCCAAAGCAATCGGACCATCAGGTGCCTCGCGCGTTCTCCAACGGTCGGGTTCGTCCGGAAGGATCCGACTGACCAAGCAGGCCCGAGCGGATGGTGCGGCTCAGGCCTGGATCCTTCGACGGATGGAGTGAACTCGCATGCAACCTTCGCGGCCATGTTAGTCGAACCCAGCGGGTGTGTCAAGACGGCCGGGGCTATCAACCACGCGGGCTTCTTGTATAATCGCCGGCATGGCTGAACGCGCCAACCCACGCACCGTTTCGCCCGAGTTCAGGGGCGAGGACTGGTCCGAACCCAGCCTTCGGCCCCAGCGCCTGGCCGAGATGATCGGGCAGTCGTGGGTCAAAGAGAACCTGGCGATTCTGATAGAGGCGGCCCGGGCGCGCTCTGAGGCGCTGGACCATGTGTTGTTCTATGGTCCACCGGGCCTGGGCAAGACCACCCTGGCGCACATACTGGCCAACGAGATGGGGGCCCGGTTGAAAATGACCTCCGGCCCGGCCATCGAACGCGCCGGCGATCTGGCCGCCATCCTCTCCAATCTGCAGTCGGGGGATGTCCTTTTCATTGATGAGATTCACCGCCTGGGCCGGGCGGTCGAGGAAATCCTGTATCCGGCCATGGAAGAGTACGCGCTCGACATCACCATCGGAAAGGGGCCCAGCGCCCGTTCCCTGCGCCTGCAGCTCCCGCGCTTCACCATCATCGGGGCCACCACCCGGCTGGCCCTGCTGACCTCCCCTCTCCGCGCCCGGTTCGGGGCCATTTATCGCCTGGACTTCTACGACAATGAGTTCATGGGCGAGATCGTGCGCCGCGCCAGCCAGATTCTGGGCGTCGAGATGCAGCCCGAGGGGGTGTCGGAGATCGCCTGCCGGGCGCGCGGCACGCCGCGGGTGGCCCTCAGGCTGCTGCGCCGGGTGCGCGATTTTGCCGACGTGCGCGCCGATGGGAACATTACGCGTGACGTGGCCGCCGATGCCCTGCGCCTGCTCGAGATTGACGATCTGGGTCTGGACGACGCCGATCGGCGCGTGCTCAACACGATCATTGTCAAATTCGCTGGCGGGCCGGTGGGGCTGCAAACCATTGCCGCTTCCATCAGCGAAGAGCCGGACACGGTGATGGATGTGGTTGAACCGTACCTGCTCCAACTCGGGTTCATCGATCGCACGCCGCAAGGCCGGGTGGCGACGGCGCTGGCCTACCGACATCTTGGCCTCGACCCGGCCCCCGGCGCTCAGCCGGTGCTGCCCGACTTCTGAGCTCCCCGTGCCCGAGTGGACGGCTCTGGCGCGCTGGATGATGGTGTTGGGGCTGGCCGTCGCCGGCCTGGGGGGTTTGATCTGGCTTCTCGGCCGGTCAGGCGTGCACCTTGGGCAGCTTCCCGGCGACCTGCGTTTTCAATCCGGCCCGGTCACCTGTTTCGTGCCGCTTGCCAGCATGATCGTCATCAGCCTGGTGCTGACCGTGGTCGTCAACCTGATCGCCCGCTGGTTGGCCAAATAGGGCGTGCATACCTCCGATTTCGACTACGACCTTCCCCGATCATTCATTGCCCAGCACCCCGTCGAGCCTCGCGACGCCGCCCGTCTGCTTGTGCTCGACCGGCGAACCGGCCAGCTCGTTGATCACGTTTTTCGGGACCTACCTGATCTGCTTCGGCCCGGTGACGGGCTGGTTATCAATCGGACACGTGTGCTGCCCGCCAGGCTGGAAGCCCTGAAACAGCCGGGGGGCGGGAAGGCTGAAATCCTGCTGCTGAGGCGAATCGAGCCTGGTCTCTGGGAAGCTATGGTGGGAGGCAGAGGCCTTGGCCCCGGCCGCCGGCTGAGCCTGGCCGACGGGCGTAAGGCCGTGGTCGAAGACGATCTCGGCGGCAGCCGGCGTCGCGTCCGATTCGACCCTCCGCTGGGTGGAGACCTGGAGCGGCTGGGCGTCATGCCGCTCCCGCCCTACATCACCGAGCCGCTTCGTCGTACCGACGATTATCAAACCGTGTTCGCTCGCGAAGAGGGGTCGGCCGCCGCCCCCACGGCCGGGCTGCATTTCACGCCCGGGCTGCTGTCTCGCCTGGAGACCAAGGGCATCGAGACCATCGAGGTCACGCTCCACATCGGGTTGGACACGTTCGCCCCGGTGCGTGAAGCCGACCCTCGCCGGCACGCCATCCACACCGAGTGGTGCCGGCTGGATCCAGCTGCCGCCGACCAGATCAACTCGGTCCGCGCCCGAGGTGGGCGCATTGCGGCCGTGGGGACAACCTCGACGCGCACACTCGAGTCGGCTGCCCGAACGGCGGCCGCCGATCTGGCCGTCTCGAGCTTCGAAGGCGCGACCGACCTATTCATCCTGCCCGGACACACGTTCCGGGCCGTGGATGCCCTGATCACCAATTTCCACCTGCCACGCTCGACCCTGTTGATGTTGGTGTCGGCGTTTGCCGGGCGCGAGACCATTCTGAAGGCTTACGAAGCGGCCAAAGCCCGCGGCTACCGGTTCTACTCGTTTGGCGACGCCATGTTGATCCTTTGATTGACAATCACCGAGGCGTGTGCGATACTGAGCGGCGTGCTCAGCAAGAGCACCTTCCTTTGCTATCCTATGCAAAGAGGAGGTGATGCCAATGAGTAAGAGTGAACAACGACGCGCTGCGGCATCCCTCCTTGTGATTGGATAGGTTGCCGCAGCGCACCAAAGGGCCGTCCCGAGTGGACGGCCCTTTGCTTCCCGAAGGGCCTTGATGACCTACCCGTTGGGCAAACTGCCCCCCGAAGTGATTGCCGAGTTCGCCCGGCGCTTCGCCCCGACGGATCCCCGCGTGCTGCTCGGCCCGGGGGTCGGCCTGGACTGCGCCGTGATCGATTTCGGCGATCGCATGCTGGTGGCCAAGACCGATCCCATCACCATCACCTCCGGCCGCATCGGCTGGTACGCGGTGCAGGTTAACGCCAACGACGTCGCCACCACCGGCGCGCGCCCGGGCTGGTTTTTGGTCACCGCCCTGCTCCCCGAGGGCCGCACCGACCGGCGCCTGGTGGATGAGATTTTCGAACACATCGAGGCCGCATGCCGTTCCATCGGGGCGACCTTCGTCGGCGGTCATACCGAGATCACGCGTGATCTCAATCGGCCCATCTTGGTGGGGACCATGCTGGGCGAGGTGGCCCGCGATCGGCTCATCACCCCCCGCGGGGCGCGTCCCGGCGACGATATCTTGCTCACCAAGTGGATCCCCATCGAAGCCGTGAGCATCTTGGCCACGGATTTTGCCGGGAAGCTGGAGGGCATGCAACCTGGGACGATCGATTGGGGACAGCGCGCACTCGAGGATCCAGGCATCAGCGTTGTGCAGGACGCGCTGGTGGCGGCGGAAAGTGGCGGCGTGACCGCCATGCACGACCCGACTGAGGGCGGCCTGGCGGGCGGCCTGTGGGAAATGGCCGAGGCCGCCTCGGTGGGTTTGGAGATCGAGCTGGACGCCATCCCCATCCCGGGAGAAGCTCGTCAGCTCTGCCGGGCCTTGGGGGTTGATCCGCTGGCATCGCTGGCTTCGGGCGCCTTGCTCATCACGGCGCGCCCTGAGGCGAGCCCAGGCATTGTTGAGGCGCTGTCGGCCGTCGGGATCCCGGCGGCGCGCATCGGCCGGGTGGCCGAGAGTTGGGGGGTCCGATTGCACACGGCCGACGGGGTCAAACCTCTGGCTCAACCGGGGCGGGATGCCATCGCCCAGCTCTTTGATTCGCTGGGCTGACTCCTTCAGTCCCCAAACGAGATGCCAATCTCGCGCGCCGTCCGGACGGCGTCGCCGGCCAGATCGACGCGCTTGGGGGAATCCAAAGCCTGACGCATATCCACCGACTCGACCTTGGAGCCGTGCAAAGCGGCCATCCTTCCCCACTGGCCATCGGCCGCCAAACGGACGGCTTCCCCCCCAAGCCGGGTGCACAACCAGCGGTCAAACGCGGTCGGCGAACCGCCGTGTTGGAGATGGCCAAGGACCGTGACCCGGGTTTCCATCTGGCACGCCTGCTCTACGTGCTCGGCCACGATCTGTCCGATCCCGCCAAGCCGCCCAACTCGAAGCTCGTCTGCGCCGCGGGAGTAAACCGGCTGGCCGCCCTCCGGATGCGCACCTTCTGCGGCGGCAATGATGCTAAAGTGCCTCCCGGCTCGCGCCCGTGCCGCCACTTTCTCACAGATCTGGTCAAACCTGAAAGGGATCTCGGGGATGAGGATCACGTCCGCTCCGCCGGCCAGCCCTGCATGCAGGGCAATGAACCCGGCATCGCGGCCCATCAGCTCGAGGACCATCACGCGATGATGTGATTTAGCTGTGGTGTGCAGCCGGTCGAGGGCTTCCATGGCCGTGTTGACGGCCGTATCGAATTCAAAGCTGATGTCGGTGCCCCCGATGTCGTTGTCGATGGTTTTGGGAACCCCCACAATGGGGCAGCCCTTGTCCTTCAGCTCGAGGCCGATGTGCAGGGTCCCGTCTCCCCCCACCACGACGATACCTTCCAAATCCAGTTCAAGGGCGCGGGCAACCACATCGTCCGAGACATCCACGATCTCGGTCTTTCCGTCGGTCTCCACTTTCCGGGCAAATGGGTTACCTCGATTGGCGGTTCCCAGGATCGTGCCTCCCAGGGGCAGAATGCCGCGCACATGCTCGGGTCCCAGGGCCACGATTCCCTCAGGATCCAGCAAGCCGTCGAAGCCATCCCGGATGCCAATCACCCGGAAATCGTAATGGGGCGCCGTCTTGACCACCGTTCGGATGACGGCATTCAATCCCGGGGCATCCCCCCCACCGGTCAGCAAGCCAAGCTTCTTGGTCATGACGGCCCTCCGTTTGTGCGTCGCCCGCAAGCCCGTGCGTGGTTGGGCCAGCCAGGTTCAACCGGCCCTTACATTCGGCTTACAGCGTGTCCGGCGGCGGGAATCCGGCCCCTTTGTGACGTATAGTAGGTTCAGCGGTAAATGGACCAAAACCATGTAAAACCATGTCCCTTGAGCGCGCTGCCGGTTCTGGCCCATTATAGGCCGGTGTGCCCGGAGCCGAGGGAACGGACCACAAGGCTGGTGACTGAGGAAGGGCAAGGATGGCCACTCACGACGAGAGACTGCTGACAGCCAAGGAAGCCGTGTCGTACCTGGGGATTAGTTTGAGCACCCTCCACAAGGTGGAGAAAGAGGGGCTGCTCCTCCCCTTCCGTACCCCAGGGGGACACCGGCGGTACGACCGGACCATGCTTGACGACTACCTGCAGGCCTCACGCCATCACCACGAGCGCATGGTTTAGGACACACAGACACGCCAACGCCTGCACAGGATTTGGGGGTACATCGTATGCTGATCCATGTTCATCAAGGAAGACTGGGCGATGCCCGCTGAAGTCCCGGGCCCGGGACCAGAGCCCGCGCTGACCGGCAACGCCCAGGCGGAAGCCACTTCCCGTCCCGCCAGGCGATCGCGCGCAAAGGCCGCCGCGGCAACTCCGGCTGGGATGAGCGCGCTGGTGGATCTGCTTGAGCTCATCTCGACGCAAGCCAGCCAGGCGCCTGGTCATGGCGAGACGGAAGGCGGCGCGCGGCTGGCCTTGCTCGACCGCGTGCATCAACAGATCACAGGCCTTCTTCCGCTGCTGGAAGGCCTCAGACGGGCAGTTCGCCCGCAAACGAGTCAGGTCTTCGGCGCGACCTGTGAGCGTCGACATTGGGGCGTTGGCCAGGGAAGTGGCCAGAGGCTTTGAACAGGCTGCCGGTACTCGGACGATCCACCCGGAGATCCCTGTCGAAGCGCTCTCCGAGGCAAATGCGGACCGGAGCGCCCTCGAGCAGCTTCTTAAGGCCTGTATGGGGATGACCCTGTTGGCCAGCCATGACGACGGTCCCCCCTTGCTCAGCGTGTCTCAGCGTGCTGACCGCGTCGAGATCCTTGTGAAGTCCACAGGAGGCGGTCCAACCCGCGCTACCGAAATGGACCGAAAGCCGCCGGTTCTCGACTCAGCCCTGTCTGGGCGCTTGCTCGACGAACTGGCTCCGCTGGCCGAGCATCTCCATGCCGAGCTTGCACCCGAGCCTGAATCAAAAGACGGACTGGCGATCAAGATCAGCCTGGCGGCGGCCACGCCTTCGTCGTCAACCGCAGCCGGCAAGATCTTGATCGTCGATGACGACCCCGACGGTGCCTTCCTGCTCGAGCAGGTCTTGGCGAAGGCAAACTTCGAGGTTGAGATCGCCCACAACGGCCTGGAGGGTCTGGAGATGGCCAGACGCCAGGGCATCGCTTTGGTCCTGCTGGATGTGATGCTCCCTGGCATAGACGGCTATGAGATCTGTCACCGGCTGCGGGGCGATGCCGCCACGGCGCGACTCCCCATCGTCATGATCTCGGCAAAGGCCAGGGAAGAAGACCGGGCCATGGGTGAGAAAGTCGGCGCCAATGTCTACATGACCAAGCCTCTGCATTTGAACGATGTTATCCAAACGGTGCAAAGCCTCGTGACTCAGGTTGAAGAAGGTACGCATGGCTGATCGCCCCGCCCCACAGATTGCCCAGCCGCGCCCTACGCTGGGACAGGTCCTCATCCAAGCCGGCCTGGTAAGTCAGGAGAAGCTAGACCAGGCGCTGAGCCAGCAGGCAAAAGGGGATCCTCGACGTCTGGGAGACATCTTGATTGGCAACGGATGGCTGCAGCCTGAAAGCCTGGCCATGGCCCTCAGTGTCCACTTGAACCTGCCCTTCATTGATCTGAAGCGCCACCGCATACAGCCCGATGTCCTGCAGCTTCTGCCCGAAGAGACCGCTCGCCGCAACCACCTCGTCCCGCTAGACATGGTTGACGGGTCGTTGGCCGTGGTGATGAAAGATCCCACCGATATCCAGGTGATCGAGGAATTAGAGGCGCTGGCGGGCCGCACCATCCGGCCGATGGTCGGCGTCGCTCCGGATATCGAAGCGGCCATCGACCTCAACTACAAGTCGCACCAACAGATTGAGCGCGAGATGGCCGAGTTCATCGTCTCGGGAGACGGGGTGGCGCCGGCCGGGACCCTGCCTGGCGCCGAACCCTTGGTCACCGATCCAGTCGTCCGAGCGGTGGATCTGATCCTCGAGCAGGCCGTCCGCGACCGGGCGTCTGACATTCACATTGTGCCCGACCATGGCAGCGTGCGCATCCGCTACCGTGTCGACGGGGTGCTGCAGGACAGCCTGAGGCTGCCTCGCGGCAGCCACGACCCGCTGCTCTCCCGGATAAAGATCCTGGCCGGAATGAACATCGCTGAACGACGCCGAACGCAGGACGGCCAGTTCTCCACCCACGTGGAAGGCGAAGACATCCATTTCCGGGTTGCCACCACTGATACGACGCAGGGGGAAATGGCCACTCTGCGTGTGTTGGGCCGCTCGGAAGCGATCTTGGATCCGCCCGGCCTGGGCCTGATGGAGGCTCAGATCGAAGATCTTGACCGCCTGATTCATCTGCCTTTTGGCATGCTGCTCGTGAGCGGTCCGACTGGTTCGGGCAAGACCACCACTCTTTACGCTGTGCTGAACCAGCTCGACCGTCTGCACTCAAACATCATGACGATTGAGGATCCAGTCGAGTACAACTTCACCGGCATCAACCAAATTCAGGTCAATCGCGCCGCCGACATCACGTTCGCCTCCGGGCTGCGCGGAGTGATGCGCCTTGACCCTGACGTGGTCATGGTCGGCGAGGTCCGGGACGGCGAGACCGCCAATTCGGCCACCCAGGCGGCCCTGACGGGGCACCTGGTGCTGTCGTCAATTCATGCCAACGACGCGCCGAGCGCACTGCTTCGGCTGGTACACCTTGGGGTTGAGCCCTACATGGTCTCATCAGCCATCCTTGGCGTGGTCGCCCAGCGCTTGGTCCGCCGGGTGTGCCCACACTGCAAGGCAGCCCTCCAACCTACCCCGGCCGAACAGGCGGCTTTCGAATCCGAAATGAATGCGAGCCTGAGCCAGGTCTTCCGGGGCGAGGGCTGCGCCTACTGCAGCCACACGGGTTATCTGGGGCGCACGGGAGTGTTCGAGGTGCTCACGGTGGACGCGGATCTGCGCCGGCTGTTCGTCGGAGGCGCCAGCGCCGGCGAGCTCAAGGCGGCCGCGATCGGGCGCGGCATGACCACCATGCGCCAAGACGGCATGGCCAAGGTTCAGCAAGGCATCACCACGCCGGAAGAGGTCGTCCGCAACGTGGCGTGGATCGCTTGAGGGCAGACATCGTTCCGGCCGCGGCCGGCCGAGACACGGAGTAGTGACTGCATGGCCTACCGTTATCTGGCCTACGATCACGAGGGTAAGCCGTCACGCGGCACCGTGGACGTCGACACCGAAGTCGCCGCCGAGCGCGCCCTGTGGGAGCGGAACCTGACCATTGTCGAACTGGCGCCAGCTCGAGCGCCCATGGACCTGGCGCAGTGGTTCCCCAGCCTGCTGGGACCCAAGCGTGAGCACTTGGTCGTGTTCTCGCAACAGTTGGCCAATCTGATCGAATCAGGCGTCGCCATCGTCCCGGCGCTCCAGTTGTTGGCCGAGGAAGTCGCCAGCGGCCCCCTGCGACGGATCCTGGTCAAGATCGTGGAAGACGTACAGCAGGGCTCGGCCCTGTCGCAGGCACTGGCCAGGCACAACACAATCTTTCCTGAGATTTACTGCCGGATGGTGGAGGTCGGCGAGCGCACCGGCAATATGGCTTTCGTCCTGCGCCAGCTCTCGATCTATTTGGAAAAGGAATTGGCGGTGACGCGCAAGATCCGTGAGGCATCGTCCTATCCGGCCTTCTTGCTGTTGGTGGCCTTCGGCGTGGTCATCCTTATCATGAATTTCACCCTGCCGGCTATGTTGGGCCTGTACCGCGAGTTCAACGCCCAGCTCCCCCTGCCGACGCGAAATCCTGATTGCTTTCGCCAATTTCTTCGCCGCCTACCGCGTCCACTTGTTTGTCGGCCTGGCGGCGCTGGCCATTCTGGCTTTCATCTATTTCAGCCGGCCACGCGGCCGGCGCCAGCTGGACAGCCTGCTGCTCAAGATCCCGGTGATTGGGACGGTCATCATGCACGGGTCGGTGTCGCGCCTCAGCCGGACGCTGGCCACTCTGCTTCACGCCGGGGTGGCGCTGCCTGAGGCGCTGCAGTTGACGCGTTCGACGGTCGGCAACCGGATCATCGGCCAGGCGTTGGAGGATCTACGCCGAGAATTGCTTCAAGGCCGTGGCCTGTCGGAGCCAATTTCGCGGGCCGGCATCTTCCCTCGTATGCTTGCCCAAATGGTGCGCGTCGGGGAGGAGACAGGCACATTGGACACCAATCTGCAGACTCTGGCCAATTTCTACGATGAGGAGGTCGATCGCTCCGTGAAGTCGATCACGGGGCTGCTCGAGCCCGGCCTGGTGATCTTCGTGGGTGTGATCGTGGGCTTCGTGGCCGTCTCGGTCATCATGCCGATGTACACGCTTCTTCAATCTATTAAGTGAGTTCGGACAAAAGGTCGTATGCTGACGTTTGTGAAATCCATCACAAATCAAGTGGGCCGAATTGGCCGAAGCGAGGCCGGGTTCTCCCTGGTGGAGGAGCTGGTGGCGCTGGGAATTCTGGGCTTGGGGCTGACGCTGCTGATCGGCATGTTGAGCACCGGCGCCGCCGGCGTCACCACCGCCGGCGAGCGTGTGGCGGCCGAGGGATTGGCTCGGTCTCAGCTGGAGAGCATCAAGGCCGCCCCATACCGGGCCAACCCGACCTCCATCCCTTACCCCACCGTGCCCGCCCCGGCGCCCTATTCGGTCACGACCTCCGTGCTGTACTGGACGGCGCCAAGCGGCCCCTTTACCAACACCGTCCGGAACGACGGCTTGCAGAAGGTGACTGTCTCCATCAGCCAGGGCACGACCGTGATCCTGCAAGTCGAGGATTACAAGGTGGATCGATGAGCGCTCCGGGACGGATTGTCGCCGGCCTTTGGTCGAGACCGCCCAGACTGCTCAGCGAGCAGGCTGGCACTACCCTGGTCGAAGTGCTCACCGGACTGGGCATTTCGGCCTTGCTGATTGGGTTCGTCGGCACGGTGTTGTTCCAGCTCTACCGCGCCAGCGTGTGGGGCAATAACCGCATGCTCCTGGCGGCCGACGTGCAATCCGCCCAGCTCTGGCTTGGCCGGGACACGGTGCAGGCCACCAGCTTCACACCCGCCGGCGCACCCAACTACGGGGTCTTCAGCCTGCCGACGGATTCGACCACTCGCCAGATCCGCTACAGCTATGACTCTGC
Source organism: uncultured Chloroflexia bacterium (assembly GCA_963797485.1). Classification (GTDB taxonomy): domain Bacteria; phylum Chloroflexota; class Anaerolineae; order Anaerolineales; family E44-bin32; genus CAWAND01. Next base: position 1,172,889 of record CAWCPF010000003.1, on the reverse strand, counting down.
CAACCACACGCTGGTACGCACCGACCTGGCTACGAGCCAATCGGTCGTCGCCGCCCGCGACATCGCTGCCCAAACCGACGTGACCTTCAGCACCACCGCCAATCTTGTCATGGTTTCGATCACGGCCAACCGGGCCGGGCTGAGCACTGCGGCCAGCCTGTACTACTTCATGAGGGTGCCATGACGCCCGGCCGGCTGTCTCGCCCGTGTTGGTCCGACGAAGCCGGAGGCTCGTTGGCCCCGGTGCTCATCGTGCTGGGCGTGGGCGTCTTGTTGATGTCCCCCTTCCTGGCCGGGGTGAGCACGCGTATGCTGGGCGCGCTGCCGCCGAAAACAGCGGCGTCGGCCAGTACGCCACCGATGCGGGCGTCGAGTGGGGCGCCTGGAGCCTGCTCCACAATGCAGCCTTCCGGGCCAGCGTGGATGCCACGCCGCTGGTGCCGGTCGCGCTCACACCCGCCATTGCCTCCAACGGGCTGACGGTCAACACCGAGGTCACGGCCGTGTTGGTTCGAGGCTGGGATTCAACCAGCCTGGCCCAGATCCCCGGCCAGGTGGACCGAGGCGGAAACCTGGCTGCCACCGGCGGGGACTTCCTGTATGCGTTCCAGGGCAAAGCAACGACCAACTTCTGGCGCTACAGCGTTTCGGCCAACCAGTGGGTGGCGCGCGCCGATGTGCCGGAGAAACCCGACAATGGTGGCGCCCTGACCTACGCTCCCGCCTACGGCGTGTATGCTTTCACCGGCAAGGGCAAGCACTTCTGGCGCTACAACACGGGCAGCAACACGTGGACTGCGCTGGCCGACGCGGAGGAGTCCGTCGATCAGGGCGCCTCGCTGGTCTATACCGGCGGGACGGCGGTGTACGGGTTCACCGGGCGCAGCAAGCTGTTCTGGCGGTACAACATCGGCTCCAACACCTGGACCCAGTTGGCGGATGCGCCCAACACGACCGTCAACGGCAGCTCGATGCTCTACAACGGCGGCAACTACATTTACGTCATTTCCGGTAAGGAGAGCCACAACGAGGGCCTGTTCTGGCGCTACAGCATCAGCGGAAACTCCTGGACGGCGCTCGACACGACTCCGGGGACGGTCGGTTTGGGCGCCGGGATCGCCTATGCCGGCGGTGACTGGATCTATGCCATGGCCGGGAACTCCACCAAGTTTTGGCGCTACAGCATCTCCGGAAACGTCTGGACCGATCTCACCAGCGATCCCACGCCCGGGACGGTGCAGGACGGCGGGGGGATCGTTTACAACGGCGGTTCCTATTTCTATGCCCTGCAAGGTAACAGCACCCAGCATTTCTGGCGCTACCTGGCCGTCCCGCCGCAATACGACATTGAATCGAAGGCTGCCACTTCAGACGCCTGCGCCGTCACGCGCATCCGCCTGCAAATCGACGGCAGCGTGAGCACGGTGCTGTTTTGGATGATGTCCGAGACGGCCCTGCCCTGCAGCTAGTTTGGAGAAGGCATTCAAAATGGATCCCGAGCAGCAAGACGCGCCACAGACCCCCATCCAACGGCCCCCCGCCCGCACGGCCGGATTGGTTAGCCTGAATGTCCTGCCGGCGCGCTACCGCAGATCACGGCCGTCGTGGTCAACGATCGCCGCGTGGCTGGCTCTTGTTGCCCTGCTGGCCCTACTTTATCCGACGGCTCAGTGGTTCGCCGCCGCCAGGGACGAATTCGATCTCGCCTCGCGACATCTCGCCGAACAGCAGCAGACCCTCACGGCGGGCGCGGCGCCTTCCGGCACCGAAGCCGCCCTGCAAACCCAGATTTCCGCCATCCACGATCAGGCCGGACAGCTCAATCAGGCCGCCGAAAGCGTCACCCTGCAACAAGTCGCCTGGGGCGAGACGATCCAATTCGCCATCAGCCTGGCGCCGGACGGCTCGGCCATCAACCAGATCGATCAGGCGGCCGACAGCCTGATGCTCACCGGCACGTCGCCAGCCTACGACCAGGCCCTGGACTATGCCCGTCGTTTGGAAGCCACCGGCCGCTTCGCCTCGGTTCAGGTTGAAGTCATTTCGCATTTGGTGGAATCGACACCCACTGCCGCTCCGACCGCCGGACGCACCGCCCGAACGCCAACCCCGACGGCGACACCTGCCGCCAGCGGTTTGTTTGGCTTTCGGATCACGCTGACCACCCACCTGTCCAATCTGGCGACGCCTGTGCCGGAGGTGACCGATGCTCCCTAGCCTGCGCCGCCACATGGGCGCCCGAAGAGTCACGCGAGAGCATGGCCGAAAGGAGGCCCGATGAGCCTGGCCGCCCGGCGCCCGCGGAGATTGACTCTTACGCGAGTGGTGGTTTTTTTGAACCTGTTTGTCGTGGCCCTGCTGGCCGTGTTGATGGCGACCAGCCTGGCGCGCGGCCTGTCGGCGCGCTCGGTCAACCAGCAGGTAGCCAACCTGGAAGTCAACCTGGCCCGGCTCCAACAAAACCGGCAGGCGGGCCTGGACGCCTTGCAGGTCCAACTTTCCGATGCCCGCAGCGAGTTGGCTCAGGCCGAGGCCGGCACGCCGAAGCTGGGTGCACCGTACGAACTTTTCGAGCGCGGCTTTGTCCTCGGCTCGACTTCGGGCGTAGACGTCACGCGCATCGAACGCGGCGGCGACGATATCGAGCACACGGCGCTGGGTGACCTCGCTATCCAAACCTACGTCATCGATCTTTCAGGCGAAATGCCTGCTTGCCTGGCCTATCTGGCCAGCCTGGAGCGTGAGGGCCGCCCCTTCCTGGCGACCGACCATTTCAGCTTTGTGGCTGATCCGCTTTCATGCAGCTTCAGCGTCATTGTGCTGGGGACCGACACCTCGGGAAGGCCGAGCTCGCCGTGAAACTCAACGGGAAATTCACCGTGAGTGGACTGGAGCATGATGTTGTTCTCGCGTGAAACACTCACCCTCGACATGGAAGGCACCTGCCTGCGCTGGCTGACGGTGAGCCGTGGCCAGGTCAAACGTTGGGGCCGCGTCGTCCTGGCTGGCACCCCCTCACCCGACGTGCGCCTCGACCCAGGCATGCTGGGGTCCGAGATCGCCAAGGTCATCGAGCAAGAATCGCTGCCGAAGAACCGGGTGGTGGCGTCCGTCAGTGCCCAACGCGCCATCTTCCGCAGCCTCAGCCTGCCGAGCCTCAACCGGTCGCTGCTGGACTCTGCCGTGCAGCGCAAACTGCGGCAGGAGATTCCGCTGCAGCCTCAAGAGACGGATTTGTCCTGGACCATCATCCGCGAAACAGATGACGAGCTTGAGGTCTATGTCGTCGCCATCCCCGCGAGGAAATCGACTACCAGATGGAGATCCTGCGGGCGGCGAATGTGCGGCCCATCGGCATGGACGTCAAGCCTTTGGCGCTGATACGGGCTGTCAATCAAAGTACCGGGCTGGTCGTATGCCTGGAAGACTTGACCCTTACCATCGTTGTGATCGTGGATGGGGTGCCACAGGTCGTGCGCACAGTCCCGCTGGGCGCTTCGGCGCCGGGGCCCGATGGGCGGCTCGAACTGGCCGCCCAGGAACTCACCCGCACAACCAAGTTCTACAACGAGAGCCACAAGTCCCAGCCGCTGCCGGAAGGCACGGCGCTTTATCTGGCAGGCTCGAGTTTCAACCTGGTCGAGATGGTCGAACGCATGCGCACGCGCAGCCCGTACCGGGTCACGGCCATCCAGCCGCCGCTGGCCTGCCCTCCGAATCTATCCATCCCTGAGTTCAGCGTCAATCTCGGGTTGGCGCTCAGAGCCCAATGAGCCTGCCGGGTCTGATCGGTTGGGGGGTGCTGGGCGTGCTCGTCGGCAGTTTCATCAACGTGTGCGCCGATCGGCTGCCGCTGGGCCAGTCCGTGGTCTCTCCGCCTTCCCATTGCCCGGCATGCGGGCGCCGGCTGACCCCGATGGAGCTCATCCCCGTCGTGAGCTTTCTCTTCTTGAGAGGCCGCTGCCGGACCTGCGGCGCCGCCATTGGGTGGCGGTCACCGGTGGTCGAGCTGGCGGCGGGTGTTTTGTTCAGCCTGATCTTTTTCCGGTTTGGCCCGACTTTCCGGACGGTGCAGCTGTCGGTCTTTGCCGCGTTCCTGATGGTCACTTTTGTCACCGATCTCGAGCGCCAGCGAATTCTCAACGCCGTGATCCTGCCTGGGTTGGCCATGGCGCTGATCCTGATCCCCTTCATGCCGGATCACAAGCCGGTAGATTTGCTATTGGGCGGCGCGATCGGATTCGGAGCCCTCTTCCTGCTGGCGCTCGTCATTCCTAATGGCATGGGGATGGGCGACGTCAAGCTGGGCGCTTTCGTCGGACTCATCGTCGGCTACCCTCTCATCGCTTTCGTTCTGGTGGCGGCGTTCATCCTGGGTGGAACCGTCTCAGGCGCTTTGCTGCTGGGCCGCCGCGTCACTCGGGACCAGACGATGGCGTTTGGACCGTTTCTCTCAGCCGCCGCCTTGGTGGGCATGATCTACGGCTCCGACCTGGTGGCCGCCTGGATGCGGAGGCTGGTCTAAGTGCTTGCCGATCTGCTCCAACGAGCCGAAACCCGGGGGGCGTCCGACCTTCACCTCAAGGTCGGTTCTCCTCCCATCCTGCGCGTCGACGGCCGCCTTGAGCCGGTGTCCGATCACCCCAGCCTGGAGGCCGATCAACTGGCTTCGATCTTTAGCGAGCTGGCGACGGCTGAGCAGCGGGAGACGTTCGAGGCGACCCAGGAGCTGGATTTCTCCTACCAGGATGGCGATCTCAGCCGCTATCGCATCAACGCCGCCGCGGCAGATGGGCAGCCTGAGCCTGTCGTTCCGACGGATCGCGCTCCAGATCCCGGCGCTCGAGGCGCTTGGGCTCCCGGCCCTGTGCGGCGAGCTCGCCGAGCGTCCGCAGGGGTTGGTGCTTGTGACCGGCCCGACCGGCAGCGGCAAATCGACGACCCTGGCGGCCATGATCGATCACATCAACCAGACGCAGCGCCGCCGGATCGTGACCGTTGAAGATCCCGTGGAGTACATCTACCAGGACCAGCTGTCGGTCATCACTCAACGGGAAATCGGGCGCGACACGCTGTCTTTTTCAGGCGCCACCCGCCAGGCCTTGCGCCAGGATCCGGATGTCATCCTGGTGGGCGAAATGCGCGACCTGGAGACCATGGCCGCCTGCCTGACGGCGGCCGAGACCGGCCATCTGGTATTGTCCACCCTGCACACCAACAGTGGGCCCCAGACCATAGACCGGATTGTGGACGCGTTTCCACCGTACCAGCAAAGCCAGGTCCGCATGCAGCTCTCCCTGACCCTGGCGGCGGTTATCTCGCAGCATCTGTTTGCCAGAGCGGACGGCGCCGGCCGCGTTGCGGCCGTCGAACTCATGCTGGCCAACACCGCCATTCGCAACCTGATCCGAGAGGGCAAGACCCATCAGATGCTCAACGTCATCCAAACGGGCCGAAACGCCGGCATGCAGACCATGGACCAAGCCCTGGCCGACCTGACCCGGTCGGGCCGCATAGAGCTGCAGGATGCCCAGGCCCACGCCAGCGACGTGGACACGTTTCTTTCGCTGCTTCGAAGCTGAACGTCGCCTCGCCCTGTGAATCCATCGCAATCCGTGTGAACTCGCCCATTTTACTGTAAGGCCGTTGTAAGTCGAATACCGGCCGCTGTGTGACATACTGAGCGTGGTTGTCGAGGCCTGACGTCGGGCCGAAACAATGCAAAGAATTGGCACGAGATAACTCAATCATGCGGCGAGTTGGCGCTCCCGCCCGTCCTTGAAGGAGGACCCAGCAATGTTCAAGAAGTTGTTCAGCAAGCTTATGAAAGAGGAAACCGGTTTCACCCTGATCGAGCTCCTGGTCACGATCGCTATCTTGGGCGTGCTGTTCGGGATCGTCACCTTGACTTTGTCGGGTGTCGGCTCGAATGCCCAGGCCACGACCTGCACGGCCGAACTTGGGGTGGTCCAGTCCGCCGTCGATGTGTATATGGCCGTCGGCAATCTGTCGACTCTGGTCGCCCCAGATTTGGTCACCAACGCTACCGTTGGTTCAGGCGGCGCTGCAGGCTGGGAGGCCTATCTCAGATCCGCCACGAGCCTTGGGCACTACACTGTGGCTGCCAGCGGCGCCGTCTCCCAGGATAGCTGCCCATAAGCATTTGTTCCAACGGTAAGACATAGGCACATAAAGAGGGCGCCCTTTGAGGGGCGCCCTCTTCATTGAAAACTCTTCCAACGGGAATCCGGCGCTTGATCGAGATGGCTAGTTTGTGATTGTCTTCACAATATGCTGCACCTACCCCTGACGACCCGGCATCACTTCCACGTAACGCAGACTAACAGCCCAATCTACATCGGCGCGGGCATCGAGGGACAACACCGCCGGTGTGGCAAAGCACACCGCCCTGCTCCGCCCGCCGGCGTGGAGCGGGCTGGCACAGATGGACCGGATGTCCACGGCCGACAGCGCGGCTTCAAGGCGGGCGCCTTCGGCCTCGCCCCCCAGCTCCCCTCCCCCCAGGTTGGATGCGAGCCTGTGGGATCGTCCTCATGCCAGGGGGAGGCGAAGGGGATCGGGGTGGACGTTCTACCCAGGTCGGGGCCTATCCGGAGAGTGAGCCTTCAACAAAGAGAAGGGGCCGTCTCAATAGCATGTGAGACGGCCCCTGGGTGTCCCTTGGGGGATGAGGCGTTCAGGGCAAAGTCCACATGCTGATCTGATCGACCTCCGCCTTCAGGTCGGCGGTTTGGGCCGACCCAATGAACACACCAAACAGGCCGGTGTCGAAGGTCGAGTCGGAAACTTCCTGCAGAAGCTGTCCGTTGACATACAGCGAGAGCGTGTTCTCATCGCCGCGGAAGCCGAGGACGTTGATCTGGCCTGCCCCGGTCTTGATGGCGCTGCTCACCGTCCAGGGAGTCAGATAGGTGGTTTGGTTGGCTCCCCCGTCCCAGATGCTCAGCCGGTAGCGTCCATCGCAGGTCACCGAGAAAAGATAGCCGCTGCAGTTGCCGCCGGAGCACGTCCCCCGGGCCACAATGCCGAAGTGGTCGCGCTCAGCGCACGGCGAGAGCAGCTGGCCCTGGGCCTCGATGTAGACGTTGCCCACGCTGGGCGTATGCAGGAGCCAGCCATCATAAAAATCAGGGTTGGCGGCCGACATTTGCAGGCTGCTGTTCTCGATCGAGAATCCGACATGGTCGTCCAAATAGGTCGGCCAGGTGGACGGATCGTCGAAACTGTCCGTGAAGGTCGGCGCCCCGAGATTGGCTTTGGGATCTTCGGGGCTGAAAGTCGCCGTGGCTTGCGGGGTGGGCGTGGCGGTGAGCTCGAGGGTCGGGGTAGTTGAGGCGGCCGCCGTGGCGGTGGCTGCTGCGGGAGATCCGAAATCAAAGTCCCAGGCGAATTCAACGCTGTCGATCGAATTTCCAGCCGCCAGGCTGATGGTTTGTGAGGCCACGCTGCTGCCCCCGGCCTCGGCCGGATGGGTCCAACCGCCGGGCGCCAGCGCAGCCGCGTTCTCGGCCTGAGCGGCATCCACCGAGACGCAGTAGGTCCCGGGCGGCAGATCTGAGAAGCCGTATTGGCCGTCGGCGTCCGTGGTGGCGGTGGCCAGGCCGAAGGCCGGACATTCACCGGTCCCCAGCCGAACGACCAGGCCTTCGATGGCGGCTTCCTCCGCTTGACGGACCCCATCGGCCGCCTGCCCGGATGCCGCCTGTGTATTGGGCACGCAGCCGGCGGGCGAGGCGTTTGCGTCTGTTCCGGGCGCGCACTGATCGGACCAGACCGAGCCTGAAAGGCTGCCGGAGGGCGGGACCGGGGTGGCGCTCGGGAAGATGAAAGCTGTGGGCGTGGTGCCCCCCGCCGCCGTGGATTCCGCGGGAAGGTTGCAGCCGCCTGCCAGCACAGCCAGGCCGATCATCACCGTCCAGCCAATCCGCCCCAAGCTGATCCAACGCATGAACGCCTCCCATCGGCCATTCGGCCGCACCGGCCTCCGGCGGGCTCATCGGATGGGCCGGAGGCGCCCGCATTTTAGCCCCGACACGCCAAAAATGCATCCGAGGGCTTGCTTCGGCCTCGAGTGATGCCCCCTCCCCCGCCAAGAACCTCGGCGTCGTCACCGGGTTGGCTTCTCGTGCAACCCCCACCCATGGCTCCTCCCTTGTGCCGCAAGGGGTTCCCCCCTGGGTTTGGCCGAGCGAATGGGTTTTCGACGACGGTCGGCCCGTCGACCTGCCTCTATACCCGAGGCGGCTATTCACCTCTCCCCCTACCCCCTCTCCGCCGGCCGCCGGTTGAGCAGCTGAACGTGACTTGGCGGAGAGGGGGTGATCCATGGAAGAGGGGGATGGGGGCAAAGCCCCCATCCCCCTCTTCAAATCTTTCCCCTCCCCCTGGGAGCGGCAGGGTCAAGCGTAGACGGCCGTCAACCCAGGGGGAGGGGCAAGGGGTGGGGGCTGAAAGACGGTGGGATTTGGTGAGGGCCGAACGCGGGTCGGCCGCGGGCGAGCGGCCGGCGCCCAGGACGAAGTCCTGAACCCGAGGACCCATTGGTTCCGACTTTGTTTTGGGCTATACTTTGAACCTGCCTCACTCGAGCGTGAGGTGTTTCCATACGCGGCCGAGGGGTGATTCTCCAGTCCTATGTTGAGCTTTTCGGACACGACCAGACCAGCCGTCGACATGCGCCCGCACTATCAGAGCCTGCGCGACGTGAGCCGGACGTTTGCGCTGTCGATTGAACAGCTTCCGGCGGGTCTGCGCAACTCAATCACGATCGCCTACTTGCTCTTTCGTGTGTCGGACGCCCTCGAGGACCAGCCCGAGATGCCGGCACGCGAAAAATCAAGTCTGCTGAGGCTGTGGGTCGACATTCTGGAGGGCCGGCAGCCGGTCCAGCGCCTGGCGACGGCTTTGTCGGGGCTGGATGCCGCCGACCCGGAGATGCACGTCGCCCAGTCCGCGGGGGACATCCTGCAGGCCCTGCATGCGCTCCCCGAAGAGGTAGAGCAGGCCATCCTTCAGCGTCTGGCTCGCAGCTCGCTGGGGATGGCGCGCTGGCAGGATCATGGGCCGTATGTCGAAAACGAGGATGCCCTGGACGACTACATGCACCAGGTGGCCGGCCGGGTCGGGTATTTGCTGACCGATATCTTTGCCTGGTATTCGCCGATCGTGCGCGAGCGAAAGTCCATGCTTATGCCGTTGTCACGCGAATGCGGCCTGGCGCTCCAGACCGTCAACATCATACGCGGCATGCGCAAAGACTACGAGCGCGGCTGGGTCTACGTGCCCCAGAGCTACTACGAGCGTGTCGGATTGACGCGCAATTCTATGTTCGACCCCCAAAACTTCGACCAATCCCTTCAGGTCGTCGAGCTGCTGGCCCAAAAGGCCGAGCGGCATCTGTGGGGTGGGATGGAATATGTCATCCACCTCCCCCGACGTTTGCACAGTGTTCGCCTGGCTTGCATGTGGCCGGTGTATTTCGCCGTCGGCACTCTGGCCGTGAGTTCGCAACAACGCCAGCGTGCTCTCGAGCGAGGCCAAGCTCGGCCGCCAGCAGGTGATGGAGATCATGGCCAGCACGCGGCTGCTGGGCTGGTCGAACCATTGGCTGCGTTTCTACTACTGGCTGTTGAACCGCCGCACCCGCGAACCGGCCAAACCGCCTCTGAGACTCGCCCCCAGCCCGTTCTAGCTCACGCTCACCAACCCGCAGCCGCCAATCCGAACCGTGTGCCTCCGCGCCGCGGATTGTGAATTCGTTCACAAGTTGGGACGTGATCGTGGATGGGGCCGATTGGCGTGGCGGATGAGGGTTCAGTCCGAGGCCTGGTTGGCTTCGAGTTTGGCCCTGGCGCGTTCCACCCACCCGGCATCCATGCGCGTCAGCCGCGACTTGCCCAAGTTCTCCTTCATGATGCGCCGCACCATCGGCGAGTCGGTCTCCAGCCAGCGCTCCATGGCCGGCTGGCCCTGCTTCGGGAAGGCGCAAACGGCCACGCTCCAGGCATACGCCAGCCCTTTCAATAGGACCTTCACGCCTTCGTCACGGGCGGGCACGCCCGATTCAAGCCAGGCCGTGGCCTGGCTCAGGTGATCGAGGACCTGCGCCGCGTCCTGGGGCCGTTTGAGCAGGCGGGGTTCGCACAGGCCGGCAATGGCCGCACGGCGCTCGTAGGGGTCGGCGCGCCAGTCTTCGACCGCCCCCAGCATCCCATCCATGCTGTCATCGCCAATCGCCTGGAGCGCCATGGCCACGGCTTCACGCAAGCGCCAGCGCGGGTCGTGAGCGCGGCTCCGCAGGGCCCCCAACCAACCGGTTTCACCCTCGACCACCAGGCGCCCAAGGCCGAAAACTCCGCAGAAGGCGAGAAATCCCTCGGGGGAGTCTCCGGGCGCCTGCGCCACTTCCAGCCCGGCATAGCGCGTGATCAGGTCGCGGGGCGCGATTTCGAAAAAAGCCGCTGCCAGCTCGAGGTTGCCACGCGGGCCTGGTAGGCCGGACTCCGATTTCAGAAACGGTTCCCAGTCGGCCGGGCTCAGGCTCTCGAGCAGTTGAATGTACTCGGCTTTGCGTCCCATGGGGCTGGCGGCTGCCTCGGGCCCTAACCGACGGGCTGCTTCAGCCTATCGACATAATGCTGGCGGAATTTGGCCACCTTGGGGGCGATGATGGCCCGGCAATAGCCCTGGCCGGGGTTCTTGGTGTAGTAATCCTGGTGATAAGCCTCGGCAGGATAGAACGCCTTAAGGGGCTCGACCTGGGTCACGATCGGGCGATCCCAGACGGACTGCGCCTCGAGCTCTCGAAGCACCTGGCGGGCCGTGGCTTCCTGAGCCGCATCCTGCGTCAGGATGATCGACCGATACTGGGGGCCGGCGTCGTTTCCCTGTCGATTGAGCGTCGTGGGATCGTGAAGCGTGAAGAAGATCCGCAGAATGTCGGCATAGCTGATCACCGAGGGATCGTAGGCCACCTGCACGACCTCGGCATGGCCTGTCCGGCCGGTGCAAACCTGTTCGTAACTCGGCCGGACCACCTCCCCACCGGCATAGCCCACGGTCACATGATCGACGCCCTGCAGTTCCTGCAAGGGCGGCTGAAGGCACCAGAAACACCCGCCTCCCAGCGTGGCCAGTTCAAGGGTAGCGGCGCGACGGTTTATCTCTTGAGACATGTCTACCTCCGTTGGGATGGTCAAGGGTCTGTGGGGAACGAGGTCCGAGGCTTGTACGCTTTCAGGCTGGCAGCCCTTGCGGGGACGGCCGCTCCCAGTTCATTTGAGCTGGCGTTCTTTGGCCCAGAAGTCCTCAGCCTGCTGCCGCTTGGCACGCCGCCATGCGGCCAAATCCTCGACCTCTCGGCGCCAGCGACTGACATAGAACCAGGCCGGCACCCCCACGAGAATGGCGATTTCAAGAGCATACAACAGCCAGATTAACCATTCCTTACCGGTGACGTTGTCGGGCACGAAGTAGATCCTGGCCGCGGGAGGCGTGGGGAAGTTCAGCCGGTACAGACCGGGCTCGGGCAGGTTGACCCGCAAGACGGGCCGACCCTCGGCGAAGGGCGAGTCGTAGGGGAGCAGCCCGCGGGTCACCAACTGCACATCGATCGGCTCCCCGGTTGCCTGGCTGGTGACTTTCAGCCAGGAGCGGCTGGTCGAGCTTTCAAGCTGCAGGCTGATGGTCAACAAATCCAAATTGGACGTGTACACCAAGAACGTCCCCAACTCGGGGAAGCTGGCGATCACCGGGGTGTGGACCAAATCCAACCCCCGGATGTCCTCCGGGTGAGCAACCTGGATCAAGCCGAGACGAGAGGGCACGTAGAGCATGGCGTAGCCCAGCGTCTTGACCGTGGTCGACAGCGAGCACGCCAGCCCGACCAGGAGCAAAAACAAGATGATCCCGGCCATGATGCCGAGAAACGTGGGCTGTTTGTAGCCTTGCACCGTCATGTGGTTGGCGACCTTTTCAGGTGGATGGCAGACAGTCATCTGGCCGTTCGGCCAATCGGGCGGTTTGATTATCCCGCATTCTGGCCGCGATATGGCGCCGATTCTACAGAATCACCCTGAGGGGGGATCGGGTGTTGCCGCGGGCTTGGAGTCTACCCATGGGGCACCGGCCCGGGTTCATTGCCTGCGGGCGTGCAGGCGTTCAATCGAGGTCTTTGCTCATGCTCACGTCCGTCACCTGAAACCCAAGCTTCGCATACAACCCCTGGGCCGCCAGGTTTTGGCCAAACACATGCAGCGAGAGCCGGCTCAATCCTTGGTGCCGCGTCCAGGCCTCGGCCTCGCGCATGGCCAGGGTCCCGAGGCCCTTTCGCCGGTGTTCGGGATCGATCCACAGATCGTACACAAAGCCTCGCCGGACGCCCTCTTGCTGTACGACCGCCAGCCAAAGCACGCCGCATGGCTCGGCACCGTCGGGGGACTGGACGTCGAACAAGGCATGCCCTGGGGTGTTCAAGCCGTCCGGGAGCAGCGCGTGGATCGATGCCCGCGCCCGTTCGATGGCCCCGCCCGCCGGCCAGGCGCCGGCGGCGATTTTGTCTTCAGCATATTCCCGGCTGAGCCGCTCGACGTAGACCCGAAAGCCCCCTGGTTTCATCGGCTTCAGCAGGGACAAGCGGGCTCGCTCCGGGATAACGGATTGGATGGGGCAGGAGCGGCGGGCGAACGGAGGTCAGTGCCCGGCGCCATTCAGCCACGTGCGGGCCAGACTGTGGTACGGCTGCCACGCCTCCCAGACCGATTTGGCCCAGGCTTCCACTCGCCCGGGAACCTCAGCCGGCTGAAACCCCCATACGTGCGAGATGTTGAGCCTCCATGGTCCGCGCGGCGTGGCAAGCGACGGCAGGCCATTGGCCAGTGACAGACGCGCCAACACCGATGCGGGCAGCAGGTCCCAACCGGGTCGCCCGCCCTGTTCAACCAGCCAGCACAGGCTGGCGAGATGAATGGCAACCGAATGGTTGGGCTGGCCCTTGGGGTGCTGAAGAACGTATGCGTCGTGGACCAGATGGTGCAGGCGCCGATTTGAGCCGCCGGAGAAATCCAGCCCCATTAATTCTTTGAACAACAGACCGCAGCCCGCCGTTCCGCCGACGAGCTGGGCGCCACAATGGCTGCACGACTGCAAGCGTTGGGTTTTTGTATCCAGGCTCGGCATGGCATCGTTCCGGCCGAAGTCGCCAACGCGCACGCGCGCTGGGACCGCAGTCCTGGCGGCAGAGGCCACGATTTTCGACCTTTTGGGGGATGAAAGCAAGCTGAATCCGGTCCAGCTGGGACCGCCGCGGCAGACTACAGGCCCGGCTGGGCACCCGCCACGTAGGTGGCGATGAGCACATAGTGGCTCAGGCAGCCCAAGATGACAAACAGGTGCCAGACCTCGTGAAAACCAAACACCCCGGGGACAAAATCGGGTTTCTGGAAGATGTAGATCAGGGCGCCGAGGGTGAAGAACGCACCTCCCGCAAACAGCCAGGCGAGCGCACCAGGGGGCATGGTGGACACCATCTCGCCGATGGCCGCAACCGACAACCAGCCCATGGCCAGGTAAATTCCTGCCGACAGCCGTCTCGGGGCATGAACGAAAAGCAGCTTGAAGCCGGCGCCGAGGAGCGCCAGACACCAGACCACCAGCGGCAGGCCCCAGCGCCAGGTTCCAGTGAAGAAATGAAGGCACACGGGGGTATAAGTTCCGGCAATCAGGAAGTAGATGGCGGTATGGTCCAGCTTCCTTAGGAAGCCGATGACTTCGGGCCGGGCAACGATCAGGTGGTAGGCTGAGCTGGCGGCGAACATGCCAACCAGGGCGGCGCCGTAAACGGCCAGGGCCACGCGCATCCACCAGACGGTCTGTCCGACCGCCAGCAGGACGACCAGTCCTGCCGCGGCCAGAGCGGCCGCAGCCAGATGGGTCAAACCGCTCACCGGCTGCCGTAATTGGATGGAAACCCGGCCCACTTGATTATGCCTCGTCACCATGCAGACACCGGCCATTTTACGCCCGGGCGGCCGGCGGCCAAAGGATCAGAAGCCGCCCACCGGGGTGGGCGTGGCGCCCGGAAATGCCGGCCATGGGATCTTCACCCATTGGGTGTAGCCATGCTTCTCGGCTGTGTAAAGGCGGCCTGACGACGCCTGCAGACAGCCGGGCTCATCGTCCACATACGCGGGCGGCGAGTTGACATGGATGGGCGTGAACACCAGCTGGTTTTCCTTGCACACCCAGGTTTCGAGCAGATAACCGCGATCGTCGTCCTCGGTCATCCAGACCGGCGTCCAGTTGATGCTGACCCGGTTGCCATCGCGTGTCGCGCCCACGTTGGTGGGAGGCAGGTACAGGTCGGAAAGAGGCAGCCGGCCGTAGTAGATCGGCGCATCCAACAGCGCGCCCCGGAAGATGTCCAACAGATCGGCCTTGATCCAGCACAGACCGTCATAGGTCCAGGGGTCCACATAAGCCCACGAGGCATCCGGGTTGCGGCCGAAGATCTCGAACTCGGTCGCCCTGATAAAGGCCCCATTCGTACAGATAAGCTGCCCCCGGCCCGTAACGACAGTTGGATTGTTGGAGCACATGCGCCTGTGGCGGGCTGTAGGTCGGCGTCGGCGTGATGGTCGGTGTTCGGCTCGCGGTTGGCGTTCGACTGGGGGTCAGGGTTGTGCTTGGGGTCAGGGAGACCGTGGGCGTGTCGGTGATGGTTGGCGTCCGGCTGGCTGTGGCGCTCGGCGTGGCGGTCCAGGTGGCGCTGGGAGTCAGGCTGGCGGTCAGGCTGGCTGTGGGCATCGCCGAGGCTGCCGGCGCTTCGGTGGGCTGGCTAAACCGGGTGAAGGCCATCCCGCCGCTGAATCCCAGGCCAAGCAGCACAGCGGCAATCGGAATCTGGAGCAGCAACCAGCGGCGCATGGCCCTAATCTAATCGGGGCTGCCGTCCGGTGCAAGGTGTACCTAGTACCCAAACGCCAGCGACATCACTCATGGCTCGGCGTCCGGCTCGTCTGGGAGATGCAGGTGAACCGTGTCCAGGCAGGCTGCCTGACGAATCAGACCATCAAGCGCGGCCCATGGTACGGTTTGATAAGTGAACAGTTTCACAAACCGCTTGGCCCGCCTATCGCCTTGGAGAAGACACTCGGGATCGTTCAAGAAGGCGCCATGCACGAAGCTCAGCCGAAGCTGCCCCGGGTAGAACTCGATCAGGCACAGACTGCCTTTCACCGGGCCTCCCCGCCGGGGGTCGTGATAACCCAGGCCGCGGCGCAGGATGCGTTCCTGCGCGTGCGGCACGGCGGCGATGACCAGATCCCGCAGTCCGAGAACGATCTCAGCCTGCTCCGCTGGCTTGCTGCGGAGCCACGCTTCGACGGCCGAGATCGGGAGCAGCCGCCGCTCGGGGAAGTCCCCTGCGGGTTCGGTGGTCGTTACCTTACGCTTGATGTCCGCCTCCGAATGTGGCCGGGGCGCGCCGGCGTTTGCAGCCGGGCGTGGCCTCAATCGGCAGTTCCGGGCAGCCGGCGCTCGGCGCGCCAGATGGGGGTAACCGAGTAGTCAATGTATTTGACGCGCTCGATCCACAACCGATCGGGCTCGGCCAGCCCTGCGGGCAGCCAGCCGTTGTTGATGCGGACCGAGCGGTAATACGGCGGAGAGATCCTGGCCACCAAATCCTGATGGACCGGACCGTGGTTCCAGGTGGCCACAGAATCGGGATCCGAAAACACCACCAGATTGCCGAAGTTCCCATTGGCCACTCGGACGGTGGACAGACTGAGCAGGCCGGGGTGATTGTGAAATTCGGCTTCAAACCGCTTGTCCGCCCGGATGAGCGGCTGGAGGTCCGCCTTGGGCCGCTTGTGTCCAAAGAAGCCCACCACGGCCAGGCCTGTGAGGCGGAACAGGCGCTCCGGCGCAATGTAGTAGATTCGGAAGTGCCGGCCGTGGGGATCGGACAGGCATACCGGACCCGACCGCACGGAGAAATCACACGCCTGGGGATCCCGGTAGGTGTCAACCAGCTGACGGGCCATGCCTCGCATGGTGGCTCGATCCTGCCCGGTGTGCTCGGGATCGGAGAACGGATGGCGCTCGACACGCTCATCCGGCTTAAGCTGAACTCCGTAGGCCAAGAAAGACTCCCGTTACAGGTCCGGTCCAACCGCACACCTACCCGTAGCCTCGACTGACTGAGTTTCTCACACGCAGCTCAGGCAGGCAAACTCTGTTGGGGAACCGTCGCCATCTGACGTGGCACGATCTCGCCGGAGTGGACCTGGCTAAGAGCGGAAGACCCCCGTGGAGATCTGCCGTTTCACGCGCTCGCTCTTCACCCACGTTTCGGGAAGTCGACCCCCAGGCCGGGTCAGAACGGCGACGGACTTTGCGACCCGCGTCCGGACTGCGACGCTGGCATGTGATCTCAGCCGTCCGACAGCCTCGACAATCGAGCTCGCCTGGTCAGGCTCCAGCAGGGCGAGGAGGGTCAGGCTTGCGATGGTCCAGCTGGCGACGAAAGGGCTGTCATCTTCGAGCAGGCTGAGCAAAGACTGGCGTGTGCGGCTGCGGAGCCGCTCCAGGGCGCAAAGATGCCCCAGGGCCATGGCCATGTGCCAACGAACCATGGGCAATGGATCCGTCGCCGCGGCCGTCGAGACCTGATCGATGTGGGCGGCGACGGCTTCGGGTTCGGACCGGGCGACTTTTTCCAGGGCATCCGCCGCGTGGCCTCGGACCACCGGGGATCCGAAGGCCAGAGCCTGCACCAGATCGGGAAGAACCTCGAGGCGAAGGCGGACGAACTCGGCCACAAGGTTGGCATCGCCGTCCGAGCGCAGGTCTCCCTCGGACAACCAGGTCTCAATTTGGGATGTCATTCTGGATCGCCATTCGGCTGTTCAAGCCAAGTTGTTTTCGCCAATGACGGCTGGCGTCAGCGTTTGCGCTTGACGCTCTCATAGCGTTCGATCAGCGCGCTGGGAGGCATGGCCGCGATCGCCCGGCCCAACACGTCCATGGGCAGGTCGTCCAGCGACTTGAAGCGAACGCACGATTTGCCCATGTCCAGCCTCTTGCCGGCTTGCTTAAACCCTTTGACCAGGGCAGCTTCCTGCCTGGGATCTGCATAGACAGACATCAGGTAGAGTGAGAAGTAATGTTTTTGGGCGGCCAGCGCGACGGCCATCAAAGGCTGGCCATTGTAGGTATCCGGGTAGCGTTCGAGCGGGATCTGATAGTTGATCATCCCAAAACCCATGGCTTCCTGGTAACCCTTGGGAAGATGGTCCAGGACCATCTTGCGCACGGCCGAAATGACGTCGCGCTTCTCCTTGGGCAGCTCAGCCAGGTATGCCTTGACCGTCTTGGCGGCGCTCTTGACCATGGAAGCCCTCTCTCAGCCGGAATGAATGCCGGCCGCACGCGCCGGGCCAAACTTGGTGACTTCCACGGCGCGGGCGTCTCGGCGCACGACCGAAGGCACTGTCATTGTGGCCTGTTGTTCGTCTTCAGCCTCGACAAAACCCCATCCGCAATGCACTCCGGCCTCGCAACCCCACTCGAAGTAGTTCAGGTACCCCATGGCATGGACCTCGTAAATCACCAGCGTGCAGTTTTCCGGCGAGTGGGGTGTCTCAATCAGGTACCTTTTCATGCGCGGACTCCTGATGGGCGAGTGGGTTCCAGCGAGAGATCAAGGGAGCGGCCCAAGCATCGGCGCGGATTTTGTCACCAGCCCAGTCGCGCCCGGCGCCAGGGACTTGGCATCTGTGACTTGCTTTTTCCGAACTCGCACCCATTGTACATTCAACACCTCAGGCTTGGCGCTTGGGATCGACTTATGGCTCGCAGACACAGGTCTTCACCGAAGATTCGCGCCAACCACAACCACCCCGCTACGATCGTCCAAGCCTTCGGAAGAACACCGAGGCCCTTCAACCCTCCCGCCAACGTAGGTCCAGTCAACCAAAACTTATCGATTCTGATTGGGGCTAGCGCGCGACGAGGCCAAGGCTCGATGCCCTCATTCAATCTAAGGCCCGGCCACGGCAGCCGGGCTAAGCGTCAGCCATCCTGTGGCCCGACCGTCATATGCGGATTCCAGGCCACCTCCCATAAGTGACCATCCAGGTCGGCGAAGTAGCCGGAATATCCGCCCCAATCGGCCTTGGCCGCCGGCTTGACGAGCCGGGCCCCGGCTCTCACCGCCTGGGTGAGCACCTGGTCGACCTGGTCGTGTGAGGCCACGTTGTGGGCCAGCGTCGTTCCGCGAAATCCCTGGCCATCTGGCGGAGTGCCAACATCTTGGGCGAGCATGTCCCACGGATAAAGGGCAAGCCATGTCCCTCGAAGATCGAAGAAGGCAATGTCAGCGTCCATGGGCAGGCGCGGCAGACCAAGCCCCTCCTCGTAGAAACGGGTGGCTTCAGCCAGGTTGCGTGTGCCAAGCGTGATCATGCTGATTCGGGGCTTCATCCGGTCCTCTGGTTCTTGGAACCCGCCTGCCCGCCCGTGGGTGCCGGACAGACGCAGCCTGGGTGTCAGTCAACTCAGGTCTCGAGGAGCTGCTTCATGGTCTGCAGCACGATGGCCCAGTTCTCGCTCGAGTGGTCGGCCGCTTCCTGAGTAGCGTTGTTATCCTGGATCACGGTGACGCGGGTTTGATCGCCCTCGGGCTCCAGTTCGTAACGCACGGTCTGGTAGTTCTCGGGCACATCGGGAACGCCGGAAAGAGAGCTCCAATAGGTCGACACAAAACGCTGTTCGGGAACCAACTCGAGGATCTTGCCCTTGTCCTCGTACGACTTCCCCTGCCATTCCCCGCGATAGACGATGGCGCCGCCAACCTGCCAGGTGCTTTCCACCTGGGTGCCAAACAGATAGTCTTTGATCAAGTCCGGATCGGTGAGGGCTTTCCACACCTCAGCGGGAGACACCCGGATGAGGGTCTCGGCCCTCGCCAGCACGCCTTTGTCCATCTCGCATCGCTCCTACTAGGCGGTTGAGTGAGAATGAGCCTATCATATCAGCACATCCGTTCTATTGCAAGCCGGGATCGGCCGCTCGGTTTGTGAAAGAAATCACAAATTGGATCGAGGGGTTTGGTCATGGGGGGCTGCCGGCCGGGAGCGGGTCCGGGCGGATTTGCTGGGCCGGGACGAGCACGAGGCGATGGCTCCGGGGCGTTTGGCTCAGCCTTCGGCCGCTCGCTGGGCCTGGGCGCGGCGAGCATATTCGCCGGACCGCTCCGGCTGCCCAAGGGCGGCCAGGTTTTCGGCGATCTCTTCGAGCACAAAGGAGTCCGGCGGATCAGATGCCTCGAGATTCTGCTGGATCGCCAGCGCGTCTTCAAGACGCCCGAGCGAGCGCAGGCAGCGGGCGACCGACCAGCGGGCAATGTGAACGCGCGCCGGGTGGCTGCGGGCCGACCAGGCGGCCAGGGCCTCCTCGAAGACGGGCAGCGCCTGGTCGAACTGGCCCGCAGCGTGCAGGTCCCAGGCGTAGTTGTTGAGCAGGGCCGGGATCAAGGCCTGGGCTTTAGGATCGGTGGACGGGCGCGCCAGCGCCAGCCCGCGTTGCACCCACTGCCGGCTTTCTGGCTGACCCGAGAGGGCGATGGCGAGCATGTGTGCGGCATCGACGGCCAGGCCCTCGAGCCCCGCCGAGTCCGCCCGTCCCCAAGCCTGCTGAAACAGGCCCGCAGCTCGAACCGCATCGCCGGATGAATTCAAGGTCCGCCCGCGCTCGAGCGCGTAACGCACTTGGGCCGCGGCGCCCGTCCCGTCGAGCTGGCCTTCGACCTCATCCAAGAGGCGATGGGCCTCGTCCATCTGATCTCGAAGGCTGTAAGTACGTGCGAGCTGGGTCATGAGCTCAAGACGGTCATCGCCTTGAGCGGTTTCCAGGGCGGCCCTGAAGCGGGCCGCGCTGGCCGCCGGATCGTCGTACTCCCAGAAGGATTCAAGCTCCATGACGGCTGCTCCCCGCCCGCCCGCTATTCAGGATTTCGGCTTCGCTTCTGGAGCCCGTTCTCAACCAGCCCCAGAGAAGGTCTGGACGAGCAGGAAGATGTTAAGGGCCACAATCAGCGCCGCCACCAGCCAGGCGACGATGGTGGTAATGCGGCGGTTGACCAGCACCCCCATCAGCTTCTTGTTGGAAGCGAACACCACCAGTGGGATGATGGCAAACGGGAGCCCGAAGCTCAGGACGACCTGGCTCAGCACCAGGGTACTGGTCGGATCCAGCCGCAGACCAATCACGATGAACGAAGGGAACATGGTCATGACACGCCGAATCCACATCGGGATCCGGCGGTGAACGAACCCCTGCATGATGACCTGCCCGGCCATGGTGCCCACGGTGGACGACGAAAGCCCCGAGGCGAGGAGCGAGATGGCGAATACCAGGCTGGCGGCGCCGCCCAGGAGCGGCTCCAGGGTCCGGTGGGCCTCCTCAATCGTGCCGATGTCGCTCAAGCCGTGGGCAAAGAAGGTCGAGGCCGCCATGACCAGCATGGCGGCGTTGACCAGACCGGCGATGGTCATGGCGATCAAGATATCCGCCACTTCGAACTTGAACAGGCGTCGAAGCTGTTTCGGCTCACGCGTGACAATGCGGCCCTGGGTCAGGCTTGAATGCAGGAAGATGGCATGCGGCATGACCGTGGCCCCCAGGATGCCGGTGGCCAAAACGAGGCTCTCGGGTCCGGCGAAGCTCGGCACCAGGGTGCTGTGGGCGATGGCGCCCCAATCGGGCCGATCGAGGATGGTCTCGAGGATGTAGCACACGGCGATCACCCCCACCAGCGAGGTGATCAGGGCCTCCAGGGGACGAAAACCCCCGTGCTCGAGCAGCAGGACCAACAGGGTGAGCACACCTATCAACAGCGCCGGAATCAGGAGCTCGGGCAAACCGGTCAGACTGCCCACGGTCAGCCACAGTCCGGGGAACAGCAAGTAGACACCCAGCGCCGCGCCGAGAAACTCGGCCAGGTCGGTGGCCATGGCGACCAGTTCCATCATCAGCCACATGACGATCGATCCCCAGCGGGGATAGTGGTCGCGCATCATCTCGGCCAGGTTGCGGCCGGTGGCGATGCCCAACTTGGCCGACATGGATTGAATCAGCATCGCCATCAGATTGCTGGCGAAGACCACCCACACCAGGGTGTAACCGAATTTGGCCCCGGATTGGATGTTGGTGGCATAGTTTCCCGGGTCAACGTAGGCCACGGCGGCGATGAACGCCGGACCCATGAAGGGCCACATGCGCTTGAGTAGGTTCTTCTCCTGCTTGCCACCCAGAATGTCATGGGCCGCCGCGAGCGTGCCCGTGTCGGCCGGCCCGTGTTTGGTGTCGGGGTGCGGGTAGGCGTGCGAACTCCAGGCGGGTTGACCTTGACCGAGTCATGGGGTTACCTCGAATCCGAAGGCACTCTCGAAGGCTGTTCGATAGGTTTGACATAAATGTGGTTGGCGGTCGTCGGGCCGAGCACAAACGATTGACCGGCGACCGACAAGGTGATTAGGGCATCTACGGGATCGGTCCCAAGGACTTTGACCCGGGTCCCGGGATAAAGCCCCATGGAATCGATCCGTGATAATACGTCGGGGTTCCGGTCGTCGACTTCGGAAATCTCGGCTTCGGCGCCGGGCTCCAGATCAGCCAGGCGCAGGCGCGCCGCTTCCGGCACGCTCCCATCCGGACCGGGGATCGGCGAGCCGTGCGGGTCGGAGGTCGGATGACCGAGCGAGGCGTCTATGCGTTCTTCCAGATAGTCCGATAAGACGTGCTCGAGTTTCTCGGCTTCGTCATGCAGGCGGTCCCACGGGATGTCGAGGCCGCGCGCCAGATAGGTCTCGATCAGGCGGTGGTGCCGGACGACGTCCAGCGCGATGGCGCGCCCGGCGTCCGACAAGCGCACGCCCTTGTACGGCCGATACGCCACCCACCCCCGCCCGGCCAGCTTCTTGAGCATCCCGGTAACGGTGGCCGGGGAGACCGAAAACCGGCTGGCCAGCATTGATGTCGAGACCAGCGGCTGATCCTGTTCCAGCAAGTAGATTTCTTTCAGGTAGTTTTGATCGGCTTCGGTTACGAGCATGCCTAAATCCCAGTTTAGGTTCGCCTAAAAGAACACCATTTTCGCCCAGGAATCCGTGTCTGTCAAGCCCGAACTTAGGCTGCCCCTGCCCTGGGCACATGCGGGTTTGGCGGCGTGCTCCAGGGGTCTTTGAACCTGATGTGAAGGCGGAGTTCGGTGAAGCCGCTATTCCACTACCTGGGGAGCGGCCGGGCGGAACTCGGACCTCAGGAGCGAGTAGATGGCTGAGTCCTCATAGCTCCCCCAGCGGAAGATGGATTGGCGCAGGACCCCCTCGAAGGTCATGCCGACCTTCTGCATCACACGCCCGGAGGCGGGGTTCTTGGTCATGTGGCGGGCCGCGATGCGGTTCAACCCCATGCGGTCAAAGGCATGCGCAACCACGGCCCTGGCGGCCTCGGTGGCAATTCCCTGGTTCCAAAAGTCCTTTCCCACCCAATAGCCCAGTTCGCCGGCGTGGCTGGCTGGATCAAGGTGCAGACCCACTGCCCCAACCAGGCGGCCATCCGGCCGGAACGTGATGGCGAAGATAACCGAGTCGCCGCGTTCAAAGCCGGGCCGGTGGTTTTCGATCCAGGCCTCGGCCATCCAGCGCTCATAGGGATGGGGGATGTTGAGTGTGGTGCGGGCGATCTCCCATTCGTTGCACAGTTCGGTGACCGCCTCCGCGTCATCGGCCTCGAAGGCGCGCAGCGCCAGGCGCTCGGTGGTGAGAAGCGGGAATTCGGCCATGCTCCGAGTGGATGCGGCTCAGCCGCCGCCCGGTCCGGCTCCGGCCGGGACCGGTTCGGCACGGACGCCAAACGCCGCCAAATGCTGGGCCAGCAGCCGCTGCTCGAGACATGCCAGGGCCAACACCAAGTCCCCTTTGTGCCCGCGGCAGTCGAGGTCGCCCGCCGCGATCGGCTGGCTGAAGGACACCCGCGGGGCCAGGTACAGACTCCCCGGAAAGAGCAGCTGCTGGATTACCTGGCCAAATTCGACCAACCGCCTTCGGTCGAGCGGCGTTTGCCGAATCCATTGGATGGGGTTGTGCGCCCAGGCGGGCGAGACGGCATGGCTGACGACACTGAGCAGGACCGACAGCCCAGGGATGGACCTGGCAAACAGCTCGATGGATCGTGACCAGTTGCCAAAATCGGCCGCCTGGCGAGGGTAGAGCGCCGGATCCGGGTCGATGATGCCGGAGCCGTACAGGAGCACGGCGCCACCGCGTTTCAGGTGCGCCAGCGCCCGCCGAAGCGCCTGGGCGCGCACGGCCGGGTCCATGGTGATGAAGAAGAAGTGCCGGCTGGCGTGAGGCAGGCGCTGCAAAAACGGGATCTGACTGACCAGGATGCGCAGGTCCGGCCGGCGCAAGCGCGAGGCAATGACCAGCGCATCATAGGTCCCGGGATGGTTGGACACCACCAGAAGCGGATTTCGCGCCGGCAAATCCGGATCGCCGCGGGCGCGAATATCTCGGCACCAGTTGGTCAATGCCCAGGCTGCCGCCGCCGGAAAATCCTCTCGGGCGATGATGCGATCGAATGTCACACCGATGTCCGCCAGCCGCCGGCTCGCCGCCTGAAACACCCAACCCAGCCTGCGGCGGGCCCGGCCTGACGCAGATAGGCCAAGCGCCATGAACACTTCGTCGATGAGTGATTTGCTCAGGCTTCGAATTTGGGGGTCCATGTGGATGTCCTCAACCGAGTCTAGCACAGCCGCTGCACGCCACTCATGCCCCCCGGTCACGGTCCTTCAGGCGGTACACGAACTTCAGGCCGGACCAATCCTCATCGATGGCGGCCACTTTGACATCCACCAGTCCGGCTGCCAAACCCATGGCCCTGACCTGGCTTTCATCCAGGTCGGCATGCAGCCGCGAGGTCTTCTTGGGCCACGAGATCCACAGCACGCCGTCCTGTCTGATGGCTCTTTGAGCCCTGGGAAGCTGTCGCTCGAGGCGGCGGCGGTCCCGGGCGAACAGATGCACCAGGTCAAGCTCGCGGGCGCGCAGGCTCAGCAGGCTAACGTCATTCAGACCGGGGCCCAGCAGCGGTGAATAGCCGGCCGGCGCGCCGACAATCGCCACTCGCGTGCCCGGTTTGAGCCCGAGCTTGGACGCCAACGGTTTGCCGGCATAGCCTGTCATGAGCCGATGATACCCCTGCGTGCGGCCATGGCCGCTACAGCCTCGCGCCGGGGCTGACGTCTTGGCCCAACCCATACCCGCCGGTGATCAGAACGTTCCCCGACTCCCGCAGGGTGGCCGTGGAATACAGCCGGGACAGGCGATCGGTGCCCAGCTGCCCGGGGACGCTTATGAAGGTGCCCGCCGGAGGATCGTAGACGACGGCATTGCGCCCGCCCCAGGCTAGCCACGGCCGGCTCAAGCGAACGCCGAGGCCAGCCACCCTATCCCGGCACCCGCCAGGATGAGCCAGGTTGAATTCAGCCTGAAGCACACCAGCAGCGCCAGCGCGACCAGTCCGACGGCCCCCGTGAGCGGATCAACGAGCGACGACCGTCCAAGCTGCCAGCTCACAGCGGCCATCAAGCCAAGGGCAGACACATTGACACCGTCGAGCAGGCTGCTGATAACGGGCGATCCTCGGATGCGGGGAATGAGCGGGTTGGACAACGCCACAAAGATGAAAGACGGCAGAAAAATCCCTACGGTGGACGCCAACGCCCCGCGGGTCCCATCCAGCAGGAATCCGATGAACGTGGCTGTCGTGAACAGTGGCCCGGGGGTCAGTTGGCCAACAGCCACCGCGTCGATCAACTGGCGGTCGGTGAGCCATCCCAGCCGCACCACAAAGTCGGCCCTCAGGAAGGCCAGCAGGACGTACCCGCCGCCGTACAACACGGCTCCAATCTTCAGGAAGGTTAAAAACAGCACCGGCAGACTGAAAGATGCGGCCAGGGCCGGCGGGGTCAGGTATGGCCAGTAGCCGGCGCGCAGCAGGCCGATGGCTCCGGCTGCCCCAAGCCGCCAGCGCCGGAAATTGGCGATTAACATGACCAACAACCCACCGCCGAACAGCAGCCCGAGTTCGTTGACCCCGGCAAACGACAAGGCCAGCACGGCCAATCCCACCACCGCCAGCCAGGGGGTCTTGACCGCCTTCCGCCCCAGGGTCCATAGGGCCTGGGCAATGATGGCGATCACCACCGGCTTCACCCCGTACAGGAGCCAGCCGGCCTGGGGGCTTGAGCCGTAGGCCACATAGGCCCGGGCCAAGCCCATCACCATCATCATCGCCGGCACGATGAAGCACAGCCCGCCGACAACCAGGCCCGGCCAGCCGGCCCGAAGGTATCCAAGGTGGATGGCCATCTCGGTCGAATTGGGACCCGGGATCAGGTTGGTGGCGCCCACCAGGTCGAGAAAGGCATCGTCCGACAGCCAGCCGCGCCGGCGGACAACCTCATCGTGCATGATGGCGATGTGGGCCGCCGGCCCGCCAAAGGCCGTCACCCCGAGTTTGA
The DNA here is from genome assembly GCA_963797485.1 of uncultured Chloroflexia bacterium. Taxonomy (GTDB): domain Bacteria; phylum Chloroflexota; class Anaerolineae; order Anaerolineales; family E44-bin32; genus CAWAND01. The sequence continues at coordinate 1,147,277 of CAWCPF010000003.1, read as the reverse complement.
GGAACAGCCGGGCGACCTCCCACAAGCGGTGATCGGGCCCTGGACGGACGTCTGGCGCTGGCTGGTCCTGGGTCACCAAATCCCCGGCACCCAGCGGTAGCGCACCCGGGCAGCGTAAGAGGAATAGCCTGGGAGTTCGGCCTGCAGGGTTCGATCTTCGAGCGCGGTCCTGACCAGCAGGACCAGGCCGAACAGGCACGCCGGAACCAGCGCCCAGACCGATCCCAGCAGCAGCGGGGTTCCCAGGTACGCCAGCACCGCCCCTGCATAGCCGGGATGTCGGACCCAGCCGTAGGGCCCAGTGGTGACAACCTGGTGACCGCGGTCGAACTGGAGCCTGACCATGCCCGAGAAGAACCGGTTCTCGATCAGGGCATACCCGCCCAACCCATGCCCGGCGACAAGCGCAGCCAGCCCAATCCAGGGAACGGCGGGGGCCACACCGGATGACCAGCCGTACTCGACGTCAAGTCCAGCTACTAGAGGCACGAGACCGCCGCCCAGGCCCACCAGACGTGCCAGCAGTCGATCCCAGGGCTTGGCGTCGGCGTGGCGCAGGAACTGGGCACGCTCCACGAGCAGACCGGGGTTCCGGCGACCGGCCAACAGCCGACTGACGGCGAAGGAGACGATCGAGAACAAGGCAAAGAACCACGCCTGCCACCAGGTCCAGCGGCCGGTGATCAGCAGTGGCAGGAAGGGCACACCCGCCACCACGATGAGCATCACGGCCACGGAGCCGATGGGAATCTGCCTTGCCCGGTCAGCCATGGCCGACCTCCAACCCCCCTGCGGCACCCGGGTGCGGACGGTTACTCAGGCGCATCGGTATCCCTCCACCGGCGGGCCCGGATCGCCTTCACCCGACGCCCCAGCTCGCCATGCCGATCGAACAGGACATCGATTCCAGCGGACACGACCGCCCGGTCTCCGGCGTCTTCCGGGTCAGCCGCCCAGTCCAAAGGCGCCCAACCAAACTCGACTTCTTGTCCGCCCTCATACCACACCCGAACCGAGGTGACCTTCCCCCATCCCTCGACCGAATGCCTCTCTGGCCGTCCAAAGGTCGCCAGCCAGATCAAGTCTCTCAGCCAGTACTGCGGTGAGTGGCAGATCAACACCAGGTCAATGTCCGACTCGGGCCTGGCCCGGCCGCGGGCATGGGAACCGACGAGGGCCACAGCCTCGATCGGCGAATTAAACCGGGCCCACTCAACGACGTCCGTGAGGAGCCCGGTCACATTTGTCATGGGTTGAATTCGAGCCGAGCGTAATCAGCCCGGATTAGCTTTCATCAATCCAGTGATGTTTCCCGCCGGATCAGTGAACATGGCAATGGTGGTGAACTCGGTGATCTGCGTCACCGGCATGATGATCGTCCCGCCAGCCTGCTTGACCTTCTCGACATAGGCTTCCGGGTCGTCAACCTCGACGTAGATTGTGACCCGCTTCCCCCCATCGCCGCCGGCGCCGATGCCGCCGGCAATCCCCCCCGGCTCCTGCTCCACCATGCTGTAGTTGCCCATTTCGGCCGCAGGCGGTCCAAGCTTCCAGCCGAAGACGTCGGCATAGAACTTATGCAAGGCCGGGGCATCGTCGCCGATGATCTCAAAGTGGACAACCGGGGCAGCCATCCAAGGGCTCCTTTCACACAAACTTGACTCGGCCAGCCCATTATCCCATGGAACCTCCGCCTATCGACCCCCGCGGAGGTGAATCCCCCTCAAGGGCGGCCGAGAGTCAGCCTCAGGCCGCTGATCGGCGGGCGATGGCGGGGGGTTAGACCGTTCAGACTTATGGGCTGTAGCGGCCGGCGCCCTTTAGAGCCCTCAACGCCCGCAAAGTGACCCATTTGCTGGGCTGCCCCTTGCGCTCGATGTCCACCCACATCTTGCCGTTGAGACTGTTTTCGAGCTTCCAGCGGCCGTCGGCCGAACGCTTGCTCTCGACCCAATCCACGGCAGTCTGCACGCGTGGGTCCCGGCCCAGCCCCATCCTGACCAGATTGGAGGTCGTTTCGAGCACATCGCTCCAGTAGCTCAATGGGAAGCCAAGCTTGAACCAGGTGGAGCTTACTCGAACGGTGAACGGGTAGTCTGCCACAGCCGGATCCCGGCTCAACAGCAGGCCAGCCCCGGCCTCCAGCGCCCGCTCGACCAGCGGCGTCCGGGCCGCCTGTGGCATTTCCAGCAGAGCGCGGATGGCCTTATTGGCGCCCCAGCCACACCCCTGGCCCAGATTCACGCCGCACGCAAACCCCGGACCGGCGAGCCCTGAGGCGAAGTAGGTGATGGGCGGCTCACCCACGATCGAACGCGCCAGCCATGCGTAGGCTTGGGTGATGCGCGGATCGTCTCCGAAACCCAGACGCGTGAAGGCAAACAGCAGGTTGCCATTCAGACAATGCACCGCCCCGGAGGGGGTGGGTTTCTGCTGCGCCGCAAACGCGCCGTTGCCGGCCAGGCTGTGCTCGAGCACATAACGGCAGCCGGCGCGCACCTGATCGTGGTCCCCATCGGCCCCCAGCTCCGCCAGGGCCAGAAGCGACCAGGTTGTGGCGCGGTACTTGGGTGAGTAGCCACCACCCGGCTTTTCCCAGTAGCCTTCGGGGTGTTGGGCCGCCAGGATGGCGGGGACCGGACCGTCGAGCATCACACGCTTCCTGGCCTGGCGGACGCGTGTGTCGGTCTCGGGCAGGTCGAGCAGGTCCTTCAGTGCGAAGTAGCGCGCGCCGGGATTGACCGGATCTTCTTCAAGGAGCCAGTCCAGCGGATCCGGATGGGTCATGCTGTCACCTCCGGCTTGGGTGTGGGGGAAGGCGGTGTTCGTTCGTGCGATCCCTAGGCTCGACCTCCGCTGCCCCATGTTACCGCCAAAGACGGCTGGTTAGGTCGCCTGATCCCCGGTCCTGGGGTCGAGAAGTCGCCGAGCACGGCCGCCAGAAAGCCAAGAAGCAAGCGGTCCGAGAGGGATGCGTGAGGTTGTCTGCGGGCGGTTCGCCAGCCTGTGGCCGCCGGCCCTTCCCCTGGCCGAAGCCAAGGACTGGTGGAAACCCGCCCCTTCAATCGCCCTCGACGGTCGCCCCGGTTGTTTCCCGCAGGGTGATCTCGACACCCAGACGCTCCAGGTCAGACACAAACCGGGCCGGTTCCACGGCCAACGCCTGGAGCCAAAGTCCGGGTTTGCGGATGGTCCCATCCAGGACCTGCAACAGGCAGGCGGCCGCCGGGATGGCGGTCAGCTGATACGCGTCGGGGTGCGAGACCGTCCATTCGAGGGCCAGCCGACGGCCGTCCTTTAGGCCGCGGGCCTCCAGCCTTAGGCGCGTTCCAAAAGGCGGCCGGCTGAAGGCCCTCAGGCCCCACGCCATCCATCGGGCCATGACGCCAACGCCGTGGTTTGGCCAGAGCTTGAGCGCTATCAGGGAGGCCGGCATCACAACCCAATCGACAAACCAGTTGAAGCCGGCGACGTAGAAGCCGGTGTCTTCGAGGCTTGGATACAACTCCGGCAGGCTCCGCAGCTCTTCCAGAAACATGGGCACACAGGCTTTGCGGCCGAACGTGCCTCCGAAGTCCATGACGCGTGTGTCACGCATCCCCATCAGGCCGGAGAGCCGCCATCCGCGATTCTTAAGCACCACGGGCTCGAAGTCGGTCATCAACGTCACGAACTCGTCCACGGTGTTTTGCGAAAACCTGAGCTGTCTCCAATCCTCCCGGATGACGCTCCCCACTCGGGCAAGCTGCATGGCGTCGAAGTGCGTCGCCGCCATACGGATCAGCGCCGCCGGCAGGCCGGGGTGAAATCCACCGTCGGTGATAAAACAGCGGCCGGCGCGCTCGATCTCCCCGGCCATCGCCATCAGCGTCTCGGTCTTCCGCGCCGACAACTGGATGTCCATGTAGTCGCAGCCGGCTTCGAGCGCCGTCCTGGCCACCTGCCCGGCCAGGTCTGTTGTGCTGGAGGCCACCACCAGCAAATCGATCCCACGCAGCGTGTCCCTAAGATTGTCTGGGGTTGCCGCGTCCACCCGAACACCCTTGGCCCGCATGGACCCGACCCGGTCATTCAATTCATAGGCGGCTGACACGGCCCTATGCTCATTGCGGCCGGCAAGAACCACTTGGACATCGGTCTCACTCAGCAACAGCTCGGCGATCCGGCGGCCGGAGTTCCCGGTGCCCCCCAGAATCAGGACCGTGTGTCCGGTCATGTGACCTCCTCGGCTCGCAATCCGCCTACCGCAGCTCCGCCCCTGAGAACCTCAGAACCATGGTCAAGGATCCGTTCGCCGAATCGACCGGGACGAAGCCCAGCCGAGCATACAGGCTCACGGCGGGGCTCGCCTGTGCCACGCTCAGCGAGACCGCTGGACTTCGAGTTCTCAAAGTTCGAGGAGACGGGTCATCAGGCGGGTGCCAATTCCAAGTCCGCAGTGTTCCGGCCGAACGGCGATCGAGAGCTCGGGAACGCGGTCATCGATCCAGCCGTAGCCCCGGTCCTCGCCCGCCAGCCGTCTGCACCAGGCGGCTCCGACCGGCCGGTGGGTCAGGTCCTCAACGGCGGCGAAACCGATGTCGTCCACACGGCCCCAATCCCGGGCATAACGGGCGATCTCGGGACGATCAAGCACGGCCCGCGGGGGCGGCTCTTTCCCGGGAGGCACAAAGATGGCCTGATAGACCATCTCCCACAGGAAGTCTTGGTCGGCCGGCGTGAGATAGCGTATGGAGAGCACCGACGGAGCGGGCACCTAATCCGATCATGGGGCGGTCAGGCCGGCAGCGCATGAGTGCGCCGACGACCATCCTTGCTGCACCCCGACCTTAGGGGAGGTAGTTTTCGACCAGTTTGCCCTTTGACAGCCTCTGCAACAGCCGCATGATTTGGCTGGAGAGTTCCGAGAGATCCTCGATAAGGATCTCGATCTTGTCCCATCCGTTGCCGGCGTCTACCGCTTCCAAGACCGACCGCGCGCAGGCATGAAACTCAACGTGCACCTTCCCCAGGCGTCGAAACTCCGGCGATTCGTGGTACTCATCGGCGATGCTTTCGTACCACTTCCCCAGCAGGCAGTCTTTCTCTCCAAGCAGCGGCAGCCGGGCTCGGGCGCGGGCCCTGATCTCCGGATCCGGATGTGTGTATATGAGCAGCGCCTCACGGATGACGTCTCGCCGAACATCAATGTGATCGATCTGGGCCAGGTACTCCAGGCCAAAGGGGTAGCTCGTCCAGCGGGGGGACTTTTTGACCATGGCGACAAACTCGGGCAACGGCAGGGCTTGCGCGAAGTAGTAACCCTGAGCATAGGTCGCGCCGGTGGACAGCACCAGGTCGTAGACTTCGTTGTTCTCGACACCCTCGGCGACCACATCCAGGCGGAGTTGATGCCCCAGGCTGATCAGGTGGCGCAGGATCCGGAAATCCAGGCTGGAGCTCGCCGCGTTCTTGACGACACCCATCGCCAACTTTAACATGCTTATCGGAAGGCCTGTAAGGTGGCCAACAGAGGTATGCCCGGCGCTGAAATCGTCGAGGGTCAGGGGTATGTGAGCCTCCGCCAGGGCGCGGATGGATTCGCTCACCTTTGCATCGGGCGGAACGAGGACGTCTTCGACGATCTCGATGGTGAGATGACCAGGCTGAATTCGATGATTTGCCACGGTGGCAGCCATCCACTCGGCAAGACCATCGCTGGCCAAATCAGGTCCAGTCAGATTGTAGGCAAGAGTTGAGACTCGGATCGACGGCATTGATCTCGGCCAGGCCGGCGGCCGCGCTGGGGAACAGCTCGCGGGTCATCTCAGTGATGAAGCCGTTTTGCGTGGCGAGGGGGATGAACTCCGCCGGCCGGCTCACGCTGCCATCGGATCGAATCCAGCGGATCAGAGCCTCGGCCCCGGCAATCCGACCGGTGACCAGCGAGATGACCGGTTGATAATAGTAGACGAATTCGTTGTTGGAGAGGGCCCGGCAAACATCGAGAAGCGAAGCAACCTTTGTCATGAACTTGCGACCCCCAATCGGCACGTGCCGCAAAGCCCAGGCGCGTTGCCATGATTTATTATTGGCCCCTCGTTCCTTCCGGGCCGAATCCACTGTACGCCCGGAACGAAATGGCGACAAGTGAGCCGTTCGTCCTCGAGTAACGACTGCGGCATGACCGGCATGGGACCGGCGGCGTTGGGGCAACCAGGTCGTTTTGCGGGCCCGGACGGCGGTTGTGCCCCTTCCCCCGCCGGCTGCGTGCGCCCCGGGCTTGTGCCAAGCCTGGCTCGGGCGGATGAGCCCGCGGCGCCTCACTCGAGCATCAGGAGCATGTCCTCGATCTGATTGCCAACCTGCCCCGGCTGGGTTGCCCCAGTGGGGGTGAACCCGCATTTCTCGAGCACCCGGAGGGAGGCTGGGTTATGGAGAGCCACGAAGGCGTACAAGGGCCGTTCGACGATTTGGCCCACCAGCAGGCGTAGCGCCTGAGTGGCCAGGCCGCGCCCCCAGTATTCCTGGCCGAGCCAGTAACCCACGAAACGCCGGTCCCCCTGCACATAGCTGACGGCATTTCCGGCGACCTGGCCGTTGAATTCGATCGTCTTCAAGATGTTCGCCTCGTCGGCCCGGATGCGCGCCCAATGCACGTCGAAGTCCGCCCGCTCCCGCGGAGGAAAGCCGGCCATGCGGTTGGCGGCGGGCTGGCGCTGGTGCTCGTAGAAGATAGGCAGGTCGTCCGGCCGGACCCCCCGCAGCCGAACCCCCGCCTCGCTGCTCAAGCCTGGCCCTCCGGGCCAGCCGGCGGATTCATCCCCTGCTCTCGCCCTGCCCTAGGAAAGGGAAATCATGCCACGTCGCCAACAGGGGGGGCAGAAACAGGATCAAGACGGCGAGATTGAGCCCGACATTGGCCCAGACACCCGAGGCGACCGAAACCGCTGTGTCGAGCACAAACCAGGCGCCGATGGACAGCGCCAGGGCGTTCCGCGCCCAGGTTTGGCCCCGGTTGAACCCATGCACGCCCACCGTCGCCGCCAACAGGCCCAATCCGACCACCGTGGCGCCCCACGCGCCGTAGACCCAGCGCTCGAACGCCGCCACCCCCTCAGGGGGTACGCCCTGGCCCCAGAACACTTGGTCGATCTGGTTCGACAGCCCCATGAGAATAGGACTTCGGATCAGCAGCAGTATCACCAGCCCAAACAGGGCGGTCAGCAAGCACACGGCCAGCAGCCAGCCTTGCCAGAACCTTGATGGACCCATGCTCCGCACTCCCATCGTCTCGTTCAGGTTCGTTTTGTGAAATTCGTCACAAACAGAAGGGACCGTCGGATGTTCGGAGGAGGTCAGGCGGCCTTGATCGGGCTAGGCCTCCGCCCGATACGGGGCGAGCTCCTCCAGGTCCCCCACATACTCCGGCAGGCCGGTGTGGCCGAGCATCTGCCGCATCGCCTGCATCTCGCCGATGTGATACCAGTAATGGTAGATCATGCGCAGCAGAGCCGAGCCCAGGGTTTGGCCGACCGGCTGGCCGTCAAGCAGCAGTTCTGCCTGGAGCGTCTCGGTGGTCAGGCTCTCAAGGAACGGATCGGTGGCCTGGGTGATCTCGCGCCATATCCGAAGTGAGTTCGGAGAGCGCCGGCGTGCTCATCGGCGCGCCGTAGGCGTAGACCTCATTCAGTTCGGGATGCGGGAGCAACCCCTGCGCCCGATACAGGCCGTAGCGCTGCTCTTGCCAGGCCAGGTGCCCGATCGTCCAGCTGATGCAGTTCATGGGGCCCAGGTGGCGGGCGGCGTCAGCCTCCCCCACCCCCTCCAGCCCGCGCAGCCATTCGAGGCGTGTGAACCGCAGTTGCTCGACCACCGGATGGGTCATGCCTGGACTCCTTCAGCCTCACCGAACACGCGACCCCTGAGGGCGGGCGAATCAGCCAGCCGCCTGATCTTCCGAAGTCGGGTGGGCAGCCTGTCTCCGCATGCTGCCTGCGCCTCGGCGGATTACCCGCTCACGGCCCCTTCCGGGTTAACCCCGTACACCGCCGGAACCCACAACTGATCGGACATCGGCGGGCGCTGATACCCGGTGTCGGCCTGGCGTGCAGGCAGGTCGGCCGGCTCGGGGGTTAGGTCCTTGTAGGGGATCAGGCTCAGCAAGTGGCTGATGCAGTTGAGGCGCGGCATGCTGCTTGATGTCCGCATCGACCACATACCAGCGGGCTTCCTTGATGTCGGTGTACATGAGCATGGAATCCTTGGCCCGCGAGTAGTCGACCCACCGGGATCTCGCGGTCACGTCCATCGGGCTGAGTTTCCAACGCCGCATCGGGTCGTGATTGCGCTGTTGGAACCGGCGTTCCTGCTCCTCATCGCTGATCGAGAACCAGTACTTGATCAAGATGATGCCGGAACGGACCAGCATGCGCTCGAACTCGGGGCATGAGCGCATGAACTCCCGGTACTCGTCATCGGTGCAAAACCCCATGACGCGCTCGACCCCGGCCCGGTTGTACCAACTGCGGTCGAACAGCACCATCTCGCCTGCAGCTGGAAGATGGCCCACGTAGCGCTGGAAATACCACTCTGTCTTTTCGCGCTCGGTCGGGGTGGCCAGGGCGACGACGCGAACAATGCGGGGGTTCAGGCGTTGGGTGATGCGCTTGATCACCCCCCCTTTGCCTGCGGCGTCCCGCCCCTCGAAGACAACGCAAACCCGTAGTCCCTTCTCTTTGATCCAGTATTGCTGTTTGACCAACTCCTCCTGGAGCCGGGCCAGCTCGGCCTCGTAAATCTCAGCCTTCAGCTTGCCACTCTTTCCGTACATGGATGGATCGTGGAACTTGTCGGTCTTCTTCGACATCTTGAGCCCTCCCGTGGTTGGCCGGTCGTGGGTCACCTGCGGGTCCGTTTCGTCTCCATCATAGACTGACTTTTTCGTGGCGGGCCCATGACCTGCTGAACGGCCATTCAGGCTCTTTTGCGCCAAGCGCGCTTGGACGGCCTTCCCCTGGAGCTCGCGCAGCACGTCGGCGGCGATCCAGCGGGCGGATTTGGAGGGCAAATGTGAGAGACGTTCGGCCTCCTGGATTGCTTGGCGGTTGAGCGCCCGCCCGCGCTTTCCGATGTTCCGCAGCGCCCAGCTGACGGCCTTCTTGACGAAGTTGCGGTCGTCGGTCGCGCCGGCCTCGATCACCGGGAAGTAGGCCACGAAGACCTCATCCGGCGCCTGCTTGTCGTGCCAGGCCAGGCAGGCTATCAGGGCGTACGCGGCTCGTTTGACAAACGCCTCGTCCCGGCCCGCCCAGCTTTCGATTTGGGCCCGAGCCAAGGGTGACTTCTCAAACAAGTTCATGCACACCTGGTCGCACACGTCCCACGAGTTGAAATCTGCCACCCAGGCCTCGATCTCCACATCGGTCAACTGGTCCGGCTCGGCCAGCATCGAGGCCAGGATCCTGGCCTCGGCAATGCCGGTGTCCCATAGCTGCACGGCCAGGCGGTGATCCCGGCCGACCGATTTGGCCAGGCGGCGTATCTCGGGCATTTTCACCCCCAGGCGGCGGTCGGTGGTCATGCCGAACCTGGCCATGCCCTCGAGCGCTTCGGGGGCCGCATGTTCTTCAAGCCCGGCCAACACCTCAGACAGCTCCGTCATGCCGCCTCGCCTTGCCCCCGCCCGACGGACGGGGTCATCCAATACATGTCCATATGCGTGAGCTCGATGTGATCGACGGGACCAAGTCCCGCGACGCGGGCCAACTCCCGGACGGTATCGGGTTTGAGGCGGTGTTCGAGGGGCGGCCCGTGGGGCTCCTCTCGATAGGGCCACTCGAGCACGACGATTTGGGACGTCGCCACACGCCGGGCTTCCTCGAGCGCTTGTACGGCATCATCGACCTCATGCAGCACGTGGCCCAGGAAAGCCATATCGAAGGCCCCCGCCGGATAGGGGATGTCTTCCGCCGGGGCCAACCTGAACTCAGCCTGCGGCACGAACTGGCGGGCGATCTGCAGGAGCTCTTCGCTCAGGTCGATCCCGCACACCTGAAGGCCGTGGGCGGCAAAAGCCTGAGCGAACACGCCGGTCCCCGTGCCGATGTCCAGCATGCGCCCTGCCTCCAGCCCCTCAAGGCTCAGCTCCACGACTCGGTCTACCTCGAGCAGCTCGAGCCGCTCGGGGGACCGCAGACGATCCGGGTCGCCGTGGAACCGGCGTTCATGGGGGGCGTGGGGCATGCTGGGCGCGATCCTGGATGGGCCGGCCGGATCCCCCGACCGAAGTGGCAGCTTCCAGTATGCCAAAGGCTGGACGAACAGTCCACCCCGGCTCGGCCCCGGCTGGCCGGGGCCATTCAGAGAGTCCTCGGGAATGGCCAATTTGTGAAGTGTTTCACAACTCAGACGCTGGAAGCAGCGGCTTGGTTCGCCAGGGCCAGCATGACCGCACAAACGCGGGGGTCGGGTGATCGCTCTGCAGCCACCCGGGGCCTCATCGGCCGCCGTCTGCTAGACAGCCCGCATCCGGTTGTTCCTGGGATTGTGCTCAACCTCAGCCAGGCCGAGGACTTCCATGAGTGGCGGGACATAGTTGGCGAAACGCCCGCGAAACCCTTTCTTAAGTCCATACCAGCCACCCACCGGGTTGTCGGCCGACCTTGCCCAGGCTTCGACGCTGCCTTCGGGCGCTTCCTTCTGCTCATCGGCGCTGCCGAGCGGCATCCAATCGCCATGCGCCTTGAGCATCGCACGCAAGTCATCCAGGCAGCGGGCCTGGTAGCTGAGCACGGTCGAACCCACGATGCACACCAGGCTGGGCGGGTTGGTCGTGTCGTCGCGGTACATCTTGTATTCGGACTTGCCCGGAGGAGTTTTCAGGACCCAGGGGTCCGCTTTGGTGCCATTGCCTTGATTAGCCGGTGTCACAGTCTGCCTCCTTTGGGGCCAAAGTATCTCAAGGTATATCGACGAGGTTTCGCCCATCATACCCAGTTGGGAGTTGTGGGGCTGGGCGCGCTCAAGCGCTCACATCCTGCGGCGGCCGGGTGGTTTCTTGGCCCGAGCCAAGTTTTCCTTGACCCGGAATTTCACGATCTTCTTGATCAGCGCGCTCGGCAGCGGTGCGTCCAGCGGGAACTGCACCGCGCCCTTGGAGTGCTTGTACGGCTTCAACTCCTGGCTGAAATGGGCGATGCCACTGCTGGTGGGATAGAAACCAATGTGGTTTGTGTGCGCGCCGAAATAGACCAGGTTTCCGTTCAAGTAAAACGACGGCATCTGGTAACTGATGCGCTCGCTCGCACCTGGGGCATTTGCCTTGATCAGCCTCCTCATCTCCTTGAGCTTCTTTTGGACCCCAGGCGGAAACGTGGCGATGTATTCGTCCGCCGAAGCATAGGTTTGTCGTTTGTCCATGCGGATGCTCCTATCTCATTGCGGCCGTGTCCCGATCCGGATGCATGGGTATCATCCGGCATGTTCGCGCCGACGGCCCGGAAAGGGCGGGCCGCTGGATCGAGGCCGCCACGCCATGCAGGACCGGCCTTGCTCCGAACCAGCACCATCACCCGAAGGCGGCAATTAGGCCGACTCATCTGGAAGAACCTCGGCCCCGCGTTCCACCAACAACGAACGCAGTACAGATCGGTGACAATGGCCCTCGTCTTCGCAGTAGCAGCCGACCGACAGATTGGTTTGGCGCGACAAGGCGCTCAAAAGGTCGAGCAGCCTGGATGGCCCAGGCTGGGCCATCTCCCCCCGGTATCGGCGGACGAAGGCATTCCAGGCGCGGTCGTCCTGGGCTTGACGGGCCTGCTTGACCAGAAATTCTCGCTGGGCGCCAGCTCGGGGAGCCAGACATCATAGAAGTCTCGCGAAGCGAACTCGGCCCTGGGAACCCCGCGAGGCGGGCGCCGGACGGTGCCGATCCGAAGTCCCTCGTTGCGTTTGCGGGGGTCGCCTAGCCGTACGATTCGAATTCCCATGACGACGCTCCGGCGCCTCCTAGCGCGATCCCGAACCAGGCCTGGGAGGTCGATCCCCCCAATGGGCGATGGACGTGCAGAGTGCAGCCGACACCCACAGAACCGGGCCGAAGATGCCCGGGATGATTTCGGCGTAGCCTGGCAGAAAGACAAAGACCAGGAATCCGACATCGGCGATGCTGACAATCCCCAGATTCAGCCAGTACCCCAACGGGCTGTTCTTCCAGTTCAAGAGTCCGGCGATGAAGATAGCGGCCAGTGCGAAGAAGAGCAGATCCCAGGCTCCCTGGGCGATCTTGCCTTTGATCAAGCCGTCACCCAAAGTCCCGGCCAACGAGAACTGCTCAACCGCCGCCCCAATGTGAAGCAAGCCCCACAGGATGTAGAACACGGCACCTGCTCTGGCGAATTGCATCAATCGCCTCCTTCCCGCCTCATGATGCCGCTTTCCATCAGCCCCCAAGGCCGTGTTGCCCATGATGACGCGGGCGAGTGATCATCTTGGTCACGTCGACCTTCATGCCTGCCTCCATGGGCCCAGCCAGCCCACAGTTCAAAGCCCCAGCGCCGACCGCACCAGGGCCACCAGCTCTTCTGCCGGCTGGCTGGCATCCAGTTTCAGGCCCCGCTTGGGCTCCTGCAGGTCGTCGAACTGGCTCTCAACCAGTGCCGCGGGCATGAAGTGCCCGCCGTGGGCTTGCAGCCGTTGGCGCGCCAGCTCGGGAGTGACCCTGAGGTAAACGAAGGTGACGCCTCCACTGGCATCCAGGACCCGACGGTACCTGGCCTTGAGCGCCGAACATGCCAGCACGCCGTTCCGGCCGGCCAAACGGTGCTCGTGGATCAGGCGGCCGAGCGCCTGGAGCCATGGCAACCGGTCGGCATCGTTGAGCGCCACGCCGGCCGCCATCTTGGTGATGTTCTCGTCTGGGTGGTATTCATCCCCTTCAAAGAACGTCCATCCGAGGGAGGTCGCCAACAGGCTCCCTAGCGTGGTCTTCCCTGACCCGGCAACTCCAACCACAACGATGAACACGGCGGCTCAATCCAGGCTGGCGGGGACGGCGGCCGGGCCTAGGGCTCGTCTGGGGTTTGGCCGCCGCGGCGCTTCTCGGCCCTTTTCCGGCGTTTGATGGCGTTGTCCTGCCACCACTTTCGGTCCCGCTCCAGGACCTCAAGCTTTTGCTCCACAACTTTCAGTTTCTGGGCAATCTGGCTGCGCTCGAGGCGCTCGGCTTCCCAGGCGGCCGCGTGCCTTTGCAGCGCCTCGAGTTCCGCCGGCACGACCGAGTTGAGAAGGCTGACCGCCCAGAGTTCTCAGGCTCTGTGGCCCGGGTATGCCATCCATGGGATCCTCCTGGTTCACAGCAGAGACGCTGAGTTTTTGCAGGCTCGAGAGTTTATCGGCCGCAAGCCCGCCCTGGCCCCCGCATACAACGCCTCGGTCACGTCGTCAATCGAGGCAACAACGGCTTGGACCTCGCTCGTCAATGAGTTCCCGCAGTTCATTGAGATTCTTACCCGTCTTGGCTTCGATGTTCTTTAGTTGCGTCTCCCGAGCCTGATCTAGAGTGCCCATGCGTACTCTCCTCCTCGGGCCTTCGCCCATCGCCCCGAATTCCGCCGGCCAGGCCTCCGGCTCCAACCCGGACCTGATACGCCCAACCCGCCTCGGGGTGGCTCCTCAGCCTCCCTGGCCTGTTCGGCGAACCCATCCATTGTCCGGTTTTACTCCGGCCTTGTGGCCAACTCGAGCTCAGACAATGTAGACATGGCTTGCTCGAAGCTATCGCCGCACATAGCCTGCTCGGGCCGCAGGTGTACGCATACGGCGGGCCGCTCCGGCCTGCCGTAGAGCCTGCATCGATTGTCCGGCGTGAGCTGGACACAGCGAACGCCGCTGGGCTTGCCATCCCGCATGCCCGGTATGGGAGATGAAATCGAGGCGGCGATGCAGCACGCGCCGCATCCTACCCTGCACGCCATGGACGCCGCTTCCCGGTCCGTTCCCAATCTCTCGTCTCGAATTTCGAGCATGACGACGTATGTCTCCGAATTCCGCCATCGAGGACCCCCGAAACTCCGCCGGGCCCTCAACAATCGATTTCCATGAAGACGGTTATTGAATTATATTGTTCCGGCTCAGCGATGAATTCACGCCACGGGTCAATCGCCCAAGCGCCCACCAAGGTTCCTGCATGTTCGCGCTCGGTGCAAGCCGTGGTTGTTTCGGCTGAAGTCAGACTCTCCCTAAGATCCCAGCCATCTGGCGTTCAATCGAGTCTCCACGACCTGTCCACCCGCCAACTCCACCTTGAAGACCGAAGCTCCGTTCCGCGAACTGACGACCTCCACCAAGTCGGCTCCCCGAAAATGGAGCGCCGCTCCGTCATCGGCGGCATAGCCCCAGTGAAAGCCTTCGCCGATCAATCGATGATAGGTTGGGCGACGCTCGGGCTCACTGTCATAGTGTGGGCAGGCTGTCGCATCAACGAACCCCAGACCGTCATTTAGGGCCTCGAGCCCCCCAAAGGAATCGCTGACTCCGCCCAGAAACCAGCACAGCATGCCCGCGCTCACACCGCACAAAACCGCGCCTGCTTGCCACGCTTGCCTGAGGCACGCGTCGACCCCGTGCATGCGCCACATCGCCAGAAGGTTGGCGGTGCTGCCTCCGCCGACATAAATCACGTCCTGGTCCATCAAGTACCCGGCCATATCGGATGTCCGGGCCGGCCTGCGGGGCAAAACCGGCGGGTCGAAGAGCGTGAGATCCGTGGGAATCCCACGCCCGGTGAAAGCCCGATAGAACTTGACCAGATACGTGGCCGAGTTGGCGCTGGCTGTCGGGACGAAGCAGATGCGGGCAGGCTGACGCCGGGAAAGAGAAAGGATGAAATCATCCAGACGAGGGTTGTCTGGTTCCTCCGAAAATCCACCTCCCCCCATAGCCACAATGTGTCCACTGACCGGCGCAGAAGACATGGACAGACTCCAAAGACGACCGTTGCGCTCCCCACTCACTCTGACCGAGCGTGTTCAGACGTTTCCAGTCAACAATCTCGCTCCAAAGAGGATACATCATCCTTTCTGTATTCGGCTACGTCTGAGAACAGGGTCAAACCCGATCGGTCTGCGAACAGACCTCGGCGCCCGGCAGCTGGTGTATGGGTTCACGTCCGGCGCAGCCTACGATTTCCAGCTGCGTAGCTCCAAGGTCGGTATGTGAGTTGGCCGGGGACGAATACCTGCCTGTGCCTGGCCCGCGCCGAGCATACAACCGCGACACGGACTTCGCCCGTCTCTCCCGTTGGCAGGGGACCCCGGCATGCTCCCCGGAATCCAGCCACTGATGAGATTTCGGAGTTTACTTTGAGGAGATCAGTTGCCGCTGTTCGAGAACGGCCATCGGACTGAACATGCGCACGTTGCGTTCGATCGCTTCAAGCTGAGCCGTGACTGTCTCGGGCGAGACACCCGGTGGAGCGTAGCTCACAAAGAAAGCATGAGTGGTGTTGCCACTTATGGGCGACCGATCGTCCTGACCATAGATGATCGAGCAGCTGATTCCCTGGCTGTCTCTCATGATCATGTCGCCTTCATGGATGGCCTTGGACCCGCCGCTCATGAGCTTGAGGATCTCGCCTTCGTGTGAAACGTCCATCAGAATTGGCTCGATAAGCTTGTCAGCGTCATGAGCGGCCGTGAGGATAAAGGTTTCCATTTCAGCCATGAAATTCGAGTTCCACCAGGGGTGAGACTGTCGGGAAGTCCTTGCCGCGCAGCGCGATGGACTCGAGCTGGAGCTGGACGTGGTAAGACTTCCGGAATTGTCGGTAGTATTCCTTGTAGGCGGCCAGGGTTGGATTGCCGAGGAGCTCACCCCGCTCGAGAACCCCGTAGGCAGCCCTCAGCCGGGTTTCGAGTGCGTGCTTTGCGGCTCCTAACTCCGGCGCCGGTACGGAGTTATCGAGATTTGAATCTCAAGCAGGCCAATCGTTGCGCCGATGTGGATCCTTCTCCAGGCGTCCGAAGCCGATATGGACAGCATCATGCCTCCCGGACCAGAATCGAAGGGGCCCGCGCCCCAAGCGGACAGATGCTAGGTCTCTTGGGTGGGTAGGACGGACCCATTCATCACCCCGGTTGTGCCGCCTCTCGAGCATCCAGCTATCACGCCATGCGCCCTTCATCAACGTTCCGCGGGTGGCACGCGCGTTCTTGCGGGGACCGGTAAGAAGTCCATCTGGTTTAGAACGGCCTGAAGATCATGAGGGCCATCACAATGGTCACGCCAAGCATCTCAGCTACATGCGCCAATCGCACAACTGGATCGCCAATCTGCATCTGAAGTTCTTGCGTGATTTCTCCTTTCGAGGAGGCTTCGCGAAGGGCTGCCTCAAACAGCCGTCCGCGTGGGAGAAACACGAGTGGAACAAGCGGCAGCAAGAGCACCAGGATGATGATTGAGACCAGCAGCCAGTTCCGGTCGGCCCCGAGCAGCATTCCGAGAATCGGAGCACGGATGGATATGGCCAGCAGCACGCCGAATACAATCACCAGGAGGTTTCCTGGGATGACCATGAGCCGTTCGATCTTGCCGGCTGCCTGGGTGATGGTCACAATCGTCTCAACGTTCCTGGCGCCAGCCGTCAATGAGCGCACAGCCTGCCGGGCAAAGAGGCCGCCCACAAAGAGTATTGCGCTCGAAACATGCAGAAACCTGAGCAGGCCGTACAGGTTCAAGGTCCCTCCCCAAGGAGTACGCAATCTATGCTGCCCGACGTCCACGATCGGAAGATCCCCCCGTTCCTGTCGGGCTCGGACGGGTTCACCACCTCCGCAGTCGCGTTGTCCCACCCCCGCCTGCACATGCAACTGCTGATATGCCAGCGCCTCTGGCCACACCAGTGAGTTGCTTGTCAGGTGCTAGTGTTTCCTAGGCGCCCTGAAGATCGCCAACCCGTTCACGTCGCTGCCGTTGTGATCCACACGTTCTAGCCATGTTTGTCGTGCTACTTGAAGTGTACAGGATCCGTGCGTGAACAATCGGATGCCTCTGGTCCCCGATTCGTCTCTGAGCCTTTTCAATACCTGTTCCAGCATCTCGCCCTCGAACGGGGTGTACAGAAAGAAGGCTGTCCCACCTATATAGGCCGCCTCGCGAGCATCCGCGTTGATAAACTCAACGTCTGACAAGTTCAGTTCTCTCGAGCATCGTCTGGCAAATTCGCAGTAGGCAGGCTCAAACTCGACACCCTTAGTACACACTCCGCTGAGCAAATGCACTAAGATCGCGACTTGCCCCAAGCCAGAACCTATGTCATAGAAGACGTCGTTTGGCTGAAATCCAGCTTTCTCAACCAACTCCAAGACGATTCTGGCTGGGGTTGGCTGGTAGAAAACCATTTCCGGTTCCCGTTCCCTGGTCTCTTCGGGTGCGGCCCCGGTAAGCAGCAGACCGTTGACAAGCGCGTCGAGGTTGTCATAGCCCTCATAGGCTTCATTCCCGTGATTTGGTCCAACCCCGGCACAATCGACGAGCTGCTGTCTTAGCTCTGCGAGGGTGTAGTTTTGGGATCTTATGTTGTCTCGAATCCTTTGGAAGAGTCTTTCGTCAACCTCTTCCAGGCGTGTTTTCACTACCTGTGTTTGTTGCCTCAAGCCGATGAGTTCCTCGGTCTGGCCGGTCGAAAGTAGAAACCTGTCAACCTGGCCTAGGACGTCAAACTCCAAGAAATCCAAGGCCTCCGCCCTGACATGGAAGTTTTCGTCCTCAAAAAGGGCCTTGTCCCTCTGGATAGCTTCGATGTCGGATCGAAGCCTCTGAATGGTGGCGATCAACTCGCACGATCCTTGGTCGTATGGTTGCTTGAAGACCTTTGAGTTGCGAAGTCCCATGTGCTTCTTTGGGTTTTTGGGGGGCAACGCCTCCCCCTGCCCCTGACTCGTCTTAGGAATTGAACAGTCGCACCCATGTCATCCCATCCCCGGCCCGTGGGAAATCTCGGCATTTTTCCAAGGATACCGCCAGTTCTCGCGCCGCGGCTGTGTCCTATCGATCCGATGCTTCCAGCGTGCAACGGTCCCAATGACCCGTTTTGAAGGGGTTTTCAATCAACGTCGCCCAGCCTGGGAATGTGCAAGCAGCCTTTGCCCATCCTGGTTAGCAGTTTGGATAGTCATACGTTCAGTGCCGGCCAACGCGGATCAGAGCTCCCGAATGGTCCTGCACGGATTGCCGACAGCTACCACATTGGGGGGCAGACTGCGCGTGACCACGCTACCCGCGCCGACGACTGTGTTCTCCCCAATCGAGACTCCGGGACAGATGATGGTACCGCCCCCCAGCCAAACACCATCTTCAATTGAGACCGCCTGCGCGAGCTCAAGACCGGAACGCCGGGTCTGGGCGTCGACGGGATGCGTGGCGGTATAGATGTGCACCCCAGGCGCAATCTGGACTTCCTGGCCAATTGTGATTTGACTGCAGTCCAGGAAGGTGCAGTCATAGTTAACGAATGTGCGCTCGCCGATATGGATGTTGAATCCATAGTCGCATCGGAACACCGGCTTGATCACAGTTCCGTCTGCAAATTGGCCGAGAAGCTCTTCGAGGAGGGCGCGGCGCCCTTTTTCGTCGTCTGCCGGAGAGATGTTGAATTTGGCCAGGATGGCTTGCGCGGAAAGGTGCGCTGAGACAAGCTCTGGGTCGCTTGCCGTGTACAGCTCCCCTGCCAGCATCTTGTCTTTCTCAGACTTCACAATGGACCCATCCTGATGCCTTGGAGATTTCGAACTCGCATGCTGTATGTAGGCATTGGCCGGGTACGACCTCCACCCCGCGCCCTGGGTGTGCCGAGCATACAACACTCACGCCGAATTCGCACCGCATGCCTCGCGGAGCTCTCTTCCGTGGTGTTGTCTACCTCCGATCTCGGTCGCGCTGGGACCAGCCGCGAGGGCTAGATTGTGATGAGCTTCACAAATGCAGCCAAGTTTCGGTTGCCCTGCAATGGGAGCATGGTAGATGGTGGGCGCTGCTCCGGGTGATGCTGGCCAAAGGGACGGCTAGGCTCGCTCAGACAAAGTCCGTGGCGAGATCAGTCCGAAATCATCGCTGCTTCACAAGCGCGCCGATCCTGGCTTCTGTGGCGGCGGTCAGCTCCTTCAGCGCGAAATAGACCGGCCACATGGCGCCTTCGTCGAGGTTCGCCGCGTCGCTGAAGCCGAAGGTCGCGTACCGCGTCTTGAACCTCTGCGCGGGTTGGAAGAAGCAGACCAGCTTGCCTTCCTTGGCATACGCGGGCATCCCGTACCAGGTTTTCGGCGAAACGCCCGGCGCGCTGGCCTTGATGAACGCATGAAGCCGCTTGGCCATGGCGCGATCCGGTTCATGCATCACACTGATCGCCGCAAGCACGTCGCTTTCCCCGTCCGCCTAGTCCTTCTTCGGGCGCGCGGCCACCTTCAGCTCTCGCGCGCGGTCCTTCATCGCGGCTCGTTCCTCGTTCGTGAATCCCTTGGACTTTTTGTTGAGCCCGGTGGCGCTCTTGGCGGATTTCTGCGTGTCCTTCTTGGGGCTCATAGAAACCTCCTCGTACCCACCTTGGGTGCAAACCTCACCGCCGTTCGAGTGCGGATCGCCTCTATGCTAGCATTCGTTGCCACGCGCCCCTGACCTGCGCAGCCACACGGTTTATGCAGGGTTGGGCCCGGTGTCCAACCTCCAACCCGCCCCTAGCACGTCGTTAGCATCCATCAATCACTCCCAATTCGAACTACACCCCTGAGCCTATTCAGCGTAACGGTCCGCCACCAAGAAACGACGCTTGAAATCGCTCCCATCATAGTAGAGCGATTCCTTGACTATCTCTCCATTGTGAAACTCGAGAATCGAGACAATCGGAACGGAGATATCCCGTCCCCTTCTTTCAGTATCCGTGTATGAACCCATAAGAGCGGCAAACCGACCATCTTCGGAGACAAAGGATGAGTGAACTTCCAGGCGAAACTCCTCCCTTTCGAATGAGAGCTGAAGCTCTTCCTTGAGCTGCCGGATCTTTTTGTGGACTTGAACACCATAGTCAACGTAATCGGCGTCCATTGAGAAGAGCGAGAGGTACTCTGCAACGTCCTTGGCTTGATAAGCTGAGACGTAGGCGGTGGCGAGGGAATGTGCCGTCCTCCCTGTTGCGTGAGGTGAGGTTAGACCCATATTCTGAGACAAGATAGTCTCCTTCGCTTAAGGCGGCAGTCAGAATGGACCTTTCTCGAACGGCCCAACGGCCTCGAGCTAGGCTGCCCGGCGGAACCGAGCAACCCCCGCCCTATGGCACGCCAGCAGGCAGGATAAACTGCAAGCCAGATCCAGCAGCCCTCCGGCTCAGTCGGGGATCCTGGTGTTCTTCCAGGGCTTCATCGAGTTCCCGGGCGGCGGCATACCGCCGGGCCTGCCGCTAACCTGCCTGCACGTAGAAGGCAAGCAGGAACAACACTATGTAGTATAGGAGTGGCAGACCGAGTGAAAGCGCCAGGACGAGAACATACTTGGCAACGGCGGGCAAGCCCGACCGCCAAACCCTAATATTCACCAGGAAGAGTATCAAGGCGAAGATGATCCCGGGGATGCCCCCCAGGATTAGGACTAGGGGGAATAGGCTGAGGAGATACTGATACCACTTGAGCGGAGGGACGAGTTCGCGCCGAGTGCCATTCACTTCAACGGATGGCAAGTCGTAGACAAGCGAGGGCTTCAATCGAATCGTGATCGGCTGGCCGTTACCGCCTTGTAACGTGTAGACGTTGCGGCCTTTGCCTTTGGGGGCTGGACCGGCATCAATGGTGAGTCTGGGCCCTTGAAGAAATCCCGGCGAGTAGACTTCCACGGAGTGACCTTCGAGGCCTTCAATGGTGAGCAGCGCCTTCATGTTTGACACCCCCTGTGGTTGAGTATTCGGCGGACCGGGTCGCCGACGGCTAACGGGCTCGAGATGCGAAGTCCTGCGTTCTTTGCAGGTAGCTTCCCGGCCAGCCAAGACCAGTATCGCGCCACAGGCAACACCGGGCAGCCCGGGCCGGTCGGAGATCCTGGTGTTCCTCCAGGGCTCCATCGCGTCGGTACGCGGATGTCGTTATTCCACAACCCAATTATCCAGCTCCTCATTTTCCGCGTTCGCGAACGCCTTGTACACACAGAAGCGACAATGACACGCACTTTCGACGCTGATATGGCGCTCGGCCTCACGCTGTGTTGAGCAGTCAGATCCTTGTCTTCCATTTCCCAGGCGTGATCGAGTGTGTGATACGCGGTGTGCCGAATCAGGTACCGAAGCGGCCAAGTGCGGGCCATTTTGCCTTGGGAATGCAACGCCTGAATTGCGCTGCAATAGGCGCCGCGATGCGCGTGCAAACCCTCGTCGGTCAGCATTGCGTCCTCAGGCGTGAGCACCCCGAGCTTCTTCGCCCAGTCCTGCTCCGCGGCAAACGTATGACGGACGATGCGGTCCCGATCTCGCCCTCCGCCGCGCGGACCCCGCTGCATCTCAGCCGACACGCGCGAACGCACGTCGTCGAAAAACGCCCAGCACGCCCGCATCAGCGCCAATTCGCGCTCCAATGCTTCGCCTGACATGGCTTGCTGGTCGATGCCCGAAAACGCGAACGAGATACCCCAGAAGTCGGTTGAGCCTGTGCCCGGATAGTGCTCGACCACGTCGACGAGGGGTACGGTCGCAAACGCAGCCTCAATCCCGGCCAGCTTCGCCACCGTTGCATAACGTGGAATGTAGGAGAGTAAGCGTTCGATCGCCGCCTCCTCGGTCTTTGCCCCGCGCTCGAGACCGGGCCAGTCCGGTGCCACCGCCGCCACCTTCTTGCCCTTCGGTCCAATTTCCAGCGTCACCCGGATAGGGTCAGCCACAGCTCCTCCTGCCACATATAGTTCCTTCGATCGCACACCCTGGAGGGAGCGCGGTGATTGCCGCCCTATCCCACAAGCCTGCCAAGTTCTGAACAGGATCTACTATGGCTACAGCGGCGTGTTCGGCGACCCGAGGCGTCGCTCCAGGCTGCCGATTGTATTCGCCGACCAAACCGGCACGACAGGCGATCGGTCGGGATCACGCACATGGGAGATCACGCGCTGCACAACGAGCTTCAATCTCAACTACGCCCATCAGGAATCACGCTCCCCAGAACGAACTTCCAGCACAACGGGCCTGCGTACCACGCCCTGCACAACGGCACCTGCAGGACGGAGTCGGCAGGATGAGGCTTCCAGAAACGCGAATTCGCCACACCTCAATCGAGAAAAGGAAGATCAATCGCCTTGCCACGGACGCCTAACGCCTTCGAGCTGCGAAGTCCTGGGTTCTTTGCAGGGAGCCGCCCGGCCAGTCGTAGGCTAGTATCGCGCCAAAGCCAAACGCCTAGCTGCCCGGCCGCAGGTCCCTGCTGGTCTTCCGGGAGGTCGGTCGGAGATCCTGGTGTTCTTCCAGGGCTCCATCGAGCTCTTGAGCGGCACCGCCTAGATGCTACTTGGGGCGTTCCTGATACTTTGCTGCGTCCTTAACTGATTTATTAATGAGCATTCGAAGGGTCGGCAAGTGGATCTCGTCGAGCCTCTTGATATAGAGACATCCTTTCCCGAGACTATGTTTTCCCAGCTTCATCAGTAGGGCCTTGTAGCCAGCGTAGCCGCCCATCACATACAGCGTGAGGTTCTGCTTCCTGGGCGAGAATCCGGTCGTGAACCAGTCGCCTTCGCGGCCGCTAGCGTAGCGATAGTGGTAAGACCCGAACCCTACGATACTGGATCCCCACATCTTGGGTTTGGAGCTAGTGGCTTTGCCCATGATCTTTGACAGCGCGAGGCAGTCCCTGCGGGTAGTTTCATCCATGATGGCGGCAAGGAAACTTGCGACTGCCTGGTCAGTGGGCTGCGTCTTAAGTTCTGCCATGGAAATCAACTCCGCATGCGGCCTGGCCGGTTCGGCTCCATCCAGCTTTTGGGCGCAGCCGTGTGAGACCTACGGTGTGATCCCCAGGAGGCTTGAGCTCAGGTCCCAAAGCCTCTCCTGAACGGTCAAGTCAAGGGAATATGCGCTCGAATGGATCACTTGCTCCCCCTTGAAGAACTTGCCCGAGACGGATGCATACCGGGGACTCGTGGCGAGGGTGACAAGACTAGCCGCCGCTCTCTGAGGTGGCGTTGAGATTATGTTGGTCATGAGGCGCATAGGGGCTGGAGCTTCCCTCATGAGACTTGACTTGACCAATCCTGGATGGAAGGCATTGACCGTTGTACTGCTGCCCTGGAGACGGCGTGCCAGCGCGTAGGTGAAGAGCAGGTTGCACATCTTGGACGCGCCGAATGCCCAGAGCGCTCGGAATCGCCTTTCGCCTTGGGGATCGTCGAAGTCGACTTGGGTGGTAGACGGGGCGGTGACCACAAGGATCCTGCGGGGCTTGGTTCCTTCTTGCGTCTCGAGTAGGAGCCGCGTGAGAAGAAAGGGACCGAGATGGTTGGTGGCGAACATTAGCTCCCAGCCCTCTGGCGTGACTTTCCGGCTGGATGAAAACACCGCGGCGGTGTGGATAAGGGCGTCCAGCCGGTCGTTTTGGTCGGCGAAGCCCGCCACCATAGCCCGGATCGACACGGGTGAAGACAGGTCAAGGGGGAGGACAGCGATTCCGGCGTCGGGGACGCTGGCTGCGATGCGCGATCGCGCCTGGTTCCCACGTGTCTCATCGCGGCAGCCAAGAACGACCGACCAACCCAGGCGGGCAAGGGCGGTTGCGGTGGCCTCGCCCAAGGCACCGGTCGCGCCCGTGACAATCGCAGTCTCACCCATCATTGGTTTCCTCCCCTTGACGATGGGGTTTACACATTCCGACTGTGCCTACCGCTCACGCTGAGCCGCCGCCGAGGCGCCCAGTGACGAAGACGCCGCCATCGGGCTTTGCCGGCTGACGGCGGTCGGCTCGAGTGCCTGGTTGGGCGTTCTCACCAGCACGCAGCGTCCTCCTCGGCCGGATCAAAGTCATCGGCGCGGAGCTCAAGCACAAGGTCGTAGGGCGATCGAGCCGCATACGCCGAGCGAAGCGACAAAGTAGCACCGACCTCGAGCTCCCGCACGCCACTCTCGACTAGCGAGGCCAAAGACGCAAGGTTCGGAAGTGGGCCAGCGATCCAATGATCGGTGATCTCGGGCTCTGCCCAAGTACCGATCTCAAGATACATGTAGGGTCCGAGATGCTGGTGCTCAGACACGGTCTCGTTCTTTGGATTTAACGCATAGTGCGAGAGGGCATTGCTAAATGCGACAAGCCCCGCGCAGTTCCGACTATGCGCCAGGCTCTGGAGTTATCGTCTCGGGCGTAGAAAAAGCCGAGATCGCGCCACTCTCGACGGGTTGCTTCGTTTACGGCTTCAGATGGCACTGCCGCTCCTAGACGCCTAACGGCCTCGAGATGCAAAGTTCTGCGTACTTTGCAGGGAGCCCCCCGGCCAGCCCTTAGAACCTATCCTAGACCCGATTCGCCGCGGCGAGCCGGCCGCAGGTCACCGGTGGTCTTCCGGGGGTCGGTCGGAGATCCTGCTATTCTTCCAGGGCTCCATCGAGTTAATCGGCGGCACGCTGGGCTTTACCGAGCATAGCCAAGCCTCGGACGGCGAATGCGCGGGCGGTCAGTCTAATAGAGCCTTGGGGAGATCGGGTCAATCGCCGCTCTAAGCGCCGCCTCAATTCTTGCTGTGTGTCCAGATCGAGGGAAGCGACGTAGGATGGTGCCGCACCGGTACCTCCCAGAAAGGGCGTCCAGTACGCGTCGAAATCGGGAAAGACGGTGGTGATTTGAAGTTCCGCTGTCTCCACCGCATCCAGTCCCGCCTGTTTGAAGAGCTGAATCAAGGCATCAGGCTGGCAAATAGAGAACCGTCGTGCTTCGTCGAGCTGCGCCGCAGACGGATCCAATGCCACAGCCTCATCCCAGAATATCCGCAGGAACTGCATCCCCTCCGCGTAGTCCCAAACATAGGCTGCTAACAAGCCCCTTGGGCGGACCCTATCCATCATCATCCGAAGTGCATTAAGTGGCTGAGGGAGGAAGTTCAGGACCAGGCCAGACACGATGACGTCGAAGCCGCCGTCTCGGCGAGGCGGGTCGTCGGCACCTGCGAGGAGGAATTGCGCTGGACAATTCAGCGTGGAGCTGCGGGCATAAGACACAAACGCCGGCGAAGGGTCGCAGGCAAGCACAGAGGTGGGGTGTGTGCCCTGGCAGATCGCCTGGGTCAGACCGCCCGTGCCGCAACCGATTTCGAGCCAATTGGAGCTGGAGACAGGCGCGAGCCATTTCACAAACTCAATGGCGACTTGTCGGCTCCATCTTCCCATGAAGGCTTCGTACGCGTCGCCGGCGGCCC
Organism: uncultured Chloroflexia bacterium; assembly: GCA_963797485.1. Classification (GTDB taxonomy): domain Bacteria; phylum Chloroflexota; class Anaerolineae; order Anaerolineales; family E44-bin32; genus CAWAND01. Next base: position 1,121,879 of record CAWCPF010000003.1, on the reverse strand, counting down.
ATTTGTCAAGTGGTTGGTTCAAGACGAGAGCCTCCGCGTGACGACTAACGGCCTCGAGTTGTTGTGCCACCTGGCCCAGGAGGACCCGTAGCCTGCGAGCAGGCCCAGTCCGAAGACGTTATTGGGAGATGATTGGGTTGACTTAGAGCCTTCTTAAGACCCTGAGTATAAGAAGGAGAAGGGCGGCGCCGATGAAGGCGGTTATTACGTCGCTGATGAATCCAACCCCAATGCTAATGTTGAGCACCCCAAAGAGCCATCCGCCGATGAAGGCTCCAAGGATGCCGACGAGAATCGCGCCGACAAGGCCGACGCGGATGCCCGAAATGAGCGCGTCTGCCAAGAGGCCGGCGATTCCGCCGACGATGATCCAGAGGACGATCTGTTCTATGGTCATTTGTCCCTCCCTTGTCTCGGATATTGTAATCCAGGGTTGGCACCAGTTCCTGGGGCCGCGGGGGAGACCGGGTCACAAGAACCAGGTGTGAATCGCCCAGTCGATAGGATGCTGCCAGGCTGCATACCCCCTGAGCTCAGTGGCGCCGAGTGCGGCCGAAGATCGCCCAAATCCGTTTCGCCGTCGCTGGCCGGCCGCAGGTCCCTGTGGTCTTCCGGGGGATCGGTCGGAGATCCTGGTGTTCTTCCTGGGCTCCATCGCTTTGTTGGGCGGCGTGGGGAGTGTGGCAGGCATTCGGGTTTGCGTTCCCTTGCCCGCCGGTTTCCCAGCGGAGCGAACTTTACCAGTGGAGCAAATAAACTGGCGTCAATGCCAGGAGCGCCGCAAAAAACTGCAAGCCGAGGATAGGGGCGGCCTGTCTAGGGGATCTGGGGACCCATTTGAGCGCGAAGAACACAACAATTGGCACCTGGATGGCCATGAGGAGCTGCCAAATATGTGCCGTGGCACCCTCGTCAGCCTGGGGTGCAGGTCCGTGCACGGCGAGGAATATCAGCACAGAAGTGAGGGCGCCTAGCGACATGATCACCGGGAAGAATCCGCTAGGGTGTTTCAGCATGGCCAATGATTTCATTCTTGGCACCTCCGTCGCCTGGGAGCCCATGACGGGTGCGTTGCTAACATGTAGAACTTCGTCCCGACGTTCCATCGACGGTCGTGAATCGGTATCCGCCGCATGAGAAACCACTTCTTATCTTGAAGGATCGGCAATGGTAGCCGCCCGAAGGCCTCGAGATGCGAAGTCCTGCGTTCTTTGCAGGAAGCCGCCAGGCAGACTCTAGGATGGTATCGGACAAGCTCCGGCCGCAGTTGGCCGGCCGCAGGTCCCCGGTGGTCTTCCGGGGGGTCGGTCGGAGATCCTGGTGTACTTCCGGGGCTCCATTGACCTGTTACACGCACGCAAGAGTTTGGGCTCAGTAGGGCCAACGGTCTGTGTCCTGAAGAAGGGCTCGGATGTGGTTGAGTTCGCCCGCATGATAGAAGTCATGGCCGATGAGGATCTGGATCAAAGCCCTTGTTGGCAGGCGTTCGCCCCAGTTTGTCAAGCGCGGGCGATCGAGTTCGCCGTCGTCGGGAAGGGCTGCAACGGAGGCAACCCATCGGAGATGGCCTTGCGCCAGCCACTCTAGGAGCTCCGCACGCGGCCGAGCGCGCACGCCGGGCAGCGGGATTTGGGGAGGCTCATCCCCTTGAAGCGTGCCTGGACCGAATGCGTAGTCTTCGTACATCCACTTGGCCCATCCAACATGCTCAAGTATGTCGGAGATTGAACGGCCGGCGCCAGGCAGTAGGGCAGTCCAGTCATGGGCGCGGAGGTCTCGGAGGCTGCCGAACAGGGACTGGCCTTCGTCGCCTCGGTAGGCCTGGTTACTCATCCAGACGAACGCCTCGATCGCGGTCTTTGGCACGGCCTCCTCAAATCCGGCGACAAATTCGCGTGCGCCTAACGCCCTCGAGATGCGCGGTCCTGCGTTCTTTGCAGGGAGCCGCCCAGCCAGCGTTTGGATACTATCTTAGACCCGATTCCCCGCAGCTGGCCGGCCGCAGGTCCCCGGTATTCTCCCGGGGGGTCGGTCGGAGATCCTGGTGTTCTTCCGGGGCTCCATCGTGTGGTTAGGGACCCACTGAGAGGCGCGAGGTGATCTATGATGAGGCGCTCGCCCAAGCTTCGATCTCAACGCGGTACTCAGGGGATGCGAGAGAAGCCACATAGATCAGGGTCATGCACGGTTTGTGACCTCGGAGGTGCTTGGCGAGGACTTCGCGGCGAAGAGGGCCACTCATTTCGCCTACGAGGTAGATCGTGAATTTGACAACATCCGCCATCACCATCTTGGCGGCGGTGAAATTGGCCTCTATGTTGGCAAGCGCTTGATCTACCTGAGCGATCGGATCAGACGGCAGAGTTCCGTCAGACATGATCCCTACCTGGCCGGAGATGACGAGGAGCCTCTCAGGACTTGTGATCTCGATCTGGTGGGAGTAGGCCGCGAGAGGCGGATGAATGTTGTCGGGGTTGCGTGCCGATTTCACTTGGGAATGACCTCCTTCCGGACGCACGAAGATGCGGGCGCCTAACGATATCACGTTCAGGGGCGGGCGCAGCAAGTCCGCAACAACGCGGGGTTAGGCGTCGCCCAACGCATGCTGACGCTTCCTTTCCGCGGTAGCGCTGGCGACGAGCTTCTCAAGAACCTTCAGGTCGATATCGGAGAGCGTCTTAATGTAGACGCAACCTTTCCCGGCTTTGGCCTTGCCGAGCCTTGCGAGGAGCTCCGTGGCATTGGCCGCCGCTTTCAGACCGTAAACGCTGATGTCGCCCTTCCGCGATGAGAAGCCCACAAGGCACGAGTCTCCTTCTCGACCGCTTTCGTACCGGTAATGATAGCTGCCGAAGCCGACGATGCTTGAGCCCCACATCTTCGGAGGCTGTTTCGTGGCCTTGGTCATGAGCTTCGCCAGGGCCTCGCAGTCCTTGCGTCGTGTGTCGTCATCGATCGCGTCGAAATAGCCCTGGACGCTCGCGTCCGTCGCCCTCGTCTTGTTTTCAGCCATCGTCAGTACTCCGCATGCAATGGATTGCGGCGCCTAACGGCCTTGAGATGCGAAGTCCTGCGTTGGTTGCAGGGAGCCGCCCGGCCAGCACTTGGATGCTATCTTAGCCCCAATTCGCCGCATCTGGCCGGCCGCTGGTCCCCGGCGGTCTTCCGGGGGATCGGTCGGAGATCCTGGTGTTCTTCCAGGGCTACATCGCGTTGTTTGGCGCAGCGACAACCTCCTTGAGTTGGGAGGTGCAATAGGCGCACCTTGTTGCCTGAAGGGCGATTGTGGACAGGCAATAGGGACATTCCTTTGTCGAAGGCGTTGGGATCTCTTGGGCACTTGGTTTTTGAAGGCGCCTCGCCATTCTCACAATGAAAAAGATCACCAACGCGACAATCAGGAAATCGACAACGCTATTGATGAAGAGACCATAATTCAAGGTAGGTGCGCCTGCTGCCTGGGCATCGGCTAGAGTGGCGTACGACGTCCGTGATAGGTTGAGATAGAGTGAACTGAAGTCGACATTCCCGAGGAGTTGGCCGACGGGCGGCATGATTACATCGTTTACGAGGGAACTGACAATCTTGCCGAAGGCCGCCCCGGTGACCACAGCGACCGCAAGGTCCAGAACGTTCCCGCGCATGACGAAGTCTCTGAATTCCTTCAACATGATGATGCCTCCTGGATTGTTGTCAAGACCTCTCCCCAACCAAGCGCTTGATTGGATGATGGCCTAGCCTCCGACCTGGGTTTCACTGGCTAACGAGACAAGCATGGCTGCGGCTGGTCGTATTGATTTCAGCGGCAAGCGCAAGCGAGTCCGCTGCAACGAGGGGTTAAGCGTCGTTCAGTTCGTGCGAGGCCCTACGTGACTCACTGCCCTTCGGCCGGTTGCCAGAGCTCTACCTTGTTTCCTTCTGGATCGATGACCCAGGCAAACTTCCCATACTCGGATTCGTCAATCTTCTCGAGCACCGTGCAGCCTTCTTCCTTCAAGGCCTTGACCAAGGCGTGGAGGTCTTCCACTCGGTAGTTGACCATGAAAGGAGCAGAGCTCGGAGCAAAGTGATCACTCTCTTGCGGATCGATCAACCAGGCAGTTGTGCCTGCAACCGGCTTGCCCTCGGCATCGGTCCAATCGAAGGCGGCTCCGCCCCAGACTTGTACATCGATTCCCAAGTGCTGCTTATACCAAGCCTGTAGCGCCGGAGCGTCTTTGGCTTTGAAGAAGATGCCGCCAATACCCGTGACTCGCTTCATCAAACCTCCGAAGTGCTGGAAATGATATGGTCATCATATCTCGACTTGGGGTCGTCGAAAAGGGGGGCTTCAATTCCTTCGGCCGTAAGTGGCTCTGGCTCCATATACTTCTCCCCCGCCCGATGGGTCCGCATAACGGCGTCGAGATGTGAAGTCCTGCGTTCTATGCAGGGCGCCGCCCGGCCAGCGCTTGGAACCTATGTCAGGCCCGATTCGCCGCGGCTGGCCGGCCGCAGGTCCCCGGTGGTCTTCCAGGGCTAAATCGGGCTGATACTCAGCAGGAGTCCCGGGACTTTGCCTTAGATCGGCGTCGAGCCGAGCTCGCGCAGCTGCGCAGGTGTCACTGGCTCCGAGAGCAAGTGCCGAAAGGCCCGCGTCCTGTCCGGCGCCCGATCGAGGAACGTAGCTATGAGCTCGCTCCCAAGTGTGTAGTTGTAGGCGTAGGATCTCGAAAGGGGGTCCATGAAGAATCGAAGATAGCGGGCCTCGTCCTCGTGGGTACTGAGGCCGTGCCGAATTCCGTAGTCAACTACCTCATTCTCGGGCGCCTGATCGCGATGAAGCATCAACAGTTGATTGTCCGCCACGCTCTTAAGACGGCGCCAGGCATAGATGAAGGTCGTTGCGCGCAGCGAATCACTCGCGGAGAGCCCTGCCCGAATGTAACAATCAGTTAATGTCGCCGCGATTTCAGTTTCGGAGGCGACGGCCAGGAGCGCGTTCGATGCGATGCCTTCGGAGATCAGGGAGGAGGGGTTGTTGCTGAGAGCGATTGAGTGCTCGAGTTCGACCCTCTCCGACAAAGAGTCTGCTTTCCTTGATCGCATACTCGGTATGATGTCCTGGATACGCCTCATGGGCCACCGTCGTGGGCATGTCCCATATTTCCATCGGAAAGTCGTCATTGAACTCAATGCGAGACCTTCCACGCCCAAGGTAGTGGTTGAAGGCCATCCATGGCTTATCGCTGACGACTGAGAGCTCAACGCGCTCCTGAGAGGGAAGGCCGAATAGGCGCATGGTGCGACTGCGGAATTCCTGGAGCAACTCGCGGATGACGGAAAAGGCGACTTCCACTGGAACGCGCGATCTCTCCCGAAAGCTCTGGACCCGCGCGGCCAGCGGCTCGGTGCCAGGGAGGATGTCCTCTAGAAGTCCTGTGTGCCTCCTCGAAGACACGCTCGTCAACCCATGCAGGGGTCACGCCGTAGAGCAGGCGCACCTCGTCAACGAAGGCCGGGGCGTCGCCTGCCAGGATTCGGAGGGTCGTGCGCATTGAGCGCAGTTCCTCCTCCAGAAAGGCGCGGCGATCGTGCGAGAGATTGGGGTCGGCGGAGATTGACTTGGCGATAGAGACGGCAGAATCCTGGAGAAGGGCGAGTGGGGGCATGCCGCCCTCCATGGCCTCAGCCCTCAATTCCTGTGGCCCGAAGTAGGCATCCACGTAGCCGGGAAAATGACGGTCGATCATGAGAGCCAATCGCACGAAATCAGCGGGGGCATTCAGACCCGACATCTTTCTCGCCTTTCCCGCTTTTGCTGCCAGACGGCCTCGAGATGCGAAGTCCTGCGTTCTTTGCGGGAAGCCGCCCGGCAAGCACTCAGAACCAAACACGAACCGGATTCGCCGCAGCTAGCCGGCCCCGGGTCGCCGGTGATCTTCCAGGGGGTCGATCGGAGATCCTGGTGTTCTTCCAGGGCTCCTTCGCGTTGTTAGCCGGCTACGATGCGATACGGAGACGAGGCTGAGGCCGGCCGCGAGCGAGCGCAGGGAACTGATGTGCCTAGGAAGTCAATGACCTACTTGGAGCGCCCAAGCGGCCAGAGAGAAGAGCCCGAGGCCAAGCAAGGTGACGAGTGTGTCAGGGGACGCTGCACCCAAGATGCTGAGTACGACAGCCGCGACTCCCATTGCCACGGCGAAGCCTTTAAGAATGAGGGGGACAAGGGGCTGGTTTGTCATGCGAATCTCCAGACTGCGTTCGGCGAGAGCTCGGCGGGATTTGAGACTGTCCTGGAGTGAGAACCCTCTGCATGCTGCGAAGATACGTCGCCTTCGGGCATGAGTGGATGCCTAACGGCCTCGAGAAGCGAAGTCCTGCGTTCTTTGCAAGGAGCCTCCCGGCCAACGCTTGGACCCTATTCTTGACCTGATTCTTCTCCGCTGGCCGGCCGCAGGTCCCCGGTGGTGTTCCGGGTGGTCGGTCGGAGATCCTGGTGTTCTTCCAGGGCACCATCAAGTTGTTAATCGCCCGCATAGTACCTTGCGCGGGCGGCCTTCAAAGCTGCAATCATAAGCCGTTTGAGCTCGGGAGCTTCTAGATCCTCGACGTTGGCGACCTTGACATGGCGGTGGACCTTGCCCGATCCCTGCAAGAGCTGGAAAGACGACTGGAGGTCGGCACCTCGGGCGATCCCAAGATTGACATGCTTCTTCTGACGAGAGACGACGAAGACCAGGCCCTTGTATCCCTTGGTAAATCCAAAGCCGACGTCGGTTTTGTCTTTGGATCTGACTGCATCAGGAAAGACCTTCCAGATGAGCGCCTCAAGCATCTTGGCGATCGTTGTTACCTTGTTGCTCAAAGAACCTCCGCGGCCGCCTAACGGCCTCGAGATGCGAAGTCATGCGTTCTTTGCAGGGAGCCGCCCGGTGGAAACGGACGTTCACCTCACGATTGTGCGGCGGGCAAGCCGGGCGAGCAAGCTGAAACTGTTGCCCAGCCCTCCGGGTCAGCTCAAACGAGAGATGATGCCAGTTCACGCTACGCCGCGACTACGACGAGATTCATCGCCGCATGCAAGAAGATAGAAGGATACACGCTTCCTGTTCTTGCCCGAGCGTATCCATATAGCACACCCCATATGGCTGCGTTCAGGGTTTGGATTGCGACGAATAGAACCGGAACCCCAGCGAGCGCGTTTCCGGCATGCAGAAACCCGAAAGCAAGGCCACTCAACCAGGCGGCCAGACTCAGGCTGGCCGCTCCATTTGAGCGGAACTGAAGGAGCTTCAGTAGGATTGAGAAGACCAGGCCTCGCCAGAACAACTCCTCGACCAGAGGAACTGTCACAACCTCGGTGAGAAGCCACTGACTGCCGCTATACGGGGTAGTGCTGCCACTCAAAATCAGATACGCGGCCACGACACCGCAGTTGATGAGGAGCATGACTAGCAGCCATCGCCAATGGGCTTTGGTCTCGCCCACTTGCATTGCCAGAAGACGTGGCCGGAGAAGAACGATAGCGATGATCACCACGATCCAATGCGCTCGGGAAGCTAGACCCCAAGCTGTGGCTAGCCAGAACGAAGTTCCTACATTGGGGAAGCGGGTAGAGATGAGTTGGAAATACAATTGGTCGACCAGAAGGAACAACAGACAGAAGACGACCAAGCCAACGGATATCAAGATCAGAAATGGAACGCCTGTTGATCGAGGCTTGGTTTCTTGAGTTGAGCTTGATGTGGTCATTTTGGCCCTCAAGGACTAGCTGGCACCTGGGGGGACGACGAAATGGGCTGTGCCTAGTGGCCTCGATACGCGAGAAGCCCTGCGTTCTTTGCAGGGATCGGCCGGCCAGCGTTTGGAATTTATCTTAGACCCGTCTTGCCGTAGCTGGCCGGCCGCAGGCCCCCGGTGGTCTTCCGGGGGATCGGGCCGATTGAGTTGCTATTCGGATGCGGCTCGGCCACCTGAGCAGAGGTAGTGATGCCAGAGCATTCGCGTGGCCACTGCTCGCCATGGCCTCCAATAGCTCGCGATAGCGTCGGCCCCCTCCGCGGAAAGCGGGGCAGGGAGCCTTCTTATCTCCTGGATAGTCTTAATCAAAGCAAGATCCCCGGATGGCCAGGCGTCGGGTCTGCGCAGCGCGAATAGGAGATACGCCGCGGCGGTCCACTGGCCGATCCCCCTGAGCCCGATGAGGGCCGTCCGAGCTTGATCATCGTCCATTGTCTCCAGGAGCTGTAGATCGACCTCGCCGTCAAGGATGCCGCGGGCGATTTGGCGAACATAGGAAGCTTTCTGTCGGCTGAAACCAATTGCTTTGAGGGATCTGTCGTCGAGGGTTAGGAACTGCTCAGGAGTCACGTCTGCCGATGCCTCGAGCTTGCGGAACGTGGCACCTGCCGACTCCAAAGAGACCTGCTGTGCGAGGATACTGATGACGATGCCTGGAAAGCCGGCCTCATGGGTCCAAAACGGTGGAGGCCCCCAGTCAGCAAGAATGCTCTCGAGGTCGCGATCTTGAGACGCGAGCTCGAGGATGGCTTTCTGGTAGGTTTCCGCTGTCAGTGGCGACAACTTGGATTGCATGCGTGCCCACCGCCCTCACCCAGTATCCGCCCAACGGCCTCGAGATGCGAAGTCCTGCGTTCTTTGCAGGGAGCCGCCCGGGCAGCCCTCCGATACTCACCTCGAAACCCAATTCGCCGCAGCTTGCCGGCCGCAGGTCCCCGGTGGTCTTCCGGGGGGTTGGTCGGAGATCCTGGTGTTCTTCCAGGGCTCCATCGAGTTGTTGGGCGGCTCCATCGGTCCAGATAAGTTCGGATAGGGCTTACTCTAAGACCCGCATCCCAGCCTGGGGAATGTACTTAGAGAGTTGTTGGAGAGTGTCCGTGAGTGGACCTCTTGCGTGTATCCAGAGGAGAGTGAGGGGAACCTCGCGGCCGTCCTGAAGCTGGATTCGAATGGAGAACACCGGATCGCCGTCGATGTCTTCTTTCTGCACAAGATACACGCTGTGAATGGTGCTTAGATCATAGCGCTCCTGCTGTCGGCGGAGGAGGCCGCGCCTACTAATCGTGATGCTCCCCTCTGAGGTCTTGATAACGACCCGGCTTGCTGGAGATCGGTAGATGAAGTAGAGGCCGGCTCCAATGGCAAGTAGACCCATGACCGACCCCAGGAGAAGCTGCGATAGCGGGTGAGCTGTGATTCGAGAGGCGAAGACAGCGGCGCCTGCAACGCCCCCGATCAGAAGAAAGAAGCCACCAAAGACCCAGAAGCACCCGGGCGCGTCTGAGATCATGAGGCCGTCAGAGCGGTGGGTCGATCTCATTGGCATTGACTTCCTGAAAAGGGGTGGCGGCTTGGCTACTTTGGCCTATCTATTGAACGCAACAGAATCCGACCACACATACAGGATGGCAAGCATCACCAGCAACGCCGGCAAGAGGATCTTCTTCCACCGCCTCCACGTGTCGCTTGCGATGCTTGTATCTGTTTCATTGTGGTTGTTCAAATAGTTGATGACGCCTCCCACCAAGAATCCGTAGCACAAATATAGTGGCACAAAGAGCGTTCTGCCCAGGTAGCGGTTGACATTGTTGATGTTGAATGAACTGTCCGTCAAGAGCGGCAGGCCGGGGAAGACGAGGGTGAAGACGCCGGCTGAGATCGCCTTGGCCCACCCTGAACCAGGCAAGTATCGCCAGAGGGCAACAAGCAGCAGGGCCATGGGGATGCCGAAAAGCATGGGGAAGGTCACAATCCTGATGGTGCCGAGCAGCGTGAAGTTGAGCGGTGAAAACTGGTCTGACCTGCCTCCGCCCAAGGTCAGCGCTGTCATTACTAGGCGAGCCAGCAGACCGATAATGACACTCCCAAGGAGGTTGGCGAGAATAGCTGTTTCCAATATTCGTGGAGCTCGACCAATCAGTGATTTGGTAGTCGTCATAGGTTTCTCCTGGCTTGAGGTTTTCGGATCTAGCCGCCCAACGGCCTCGAGCTCAGCGGCTGGGGACAGCCCCTCCCTGCTCCCGGCCCGCCCTGAGCATACAACCATCACGCCAAACTCGCCCAGCACCCCTCGCGGTGCACACTGCAAGTGCGGCCCGATCCAGCGAGATGTTGGGCAGAATCAAGCCATGGGATGCCTACCTCTTCACAAGATTAAGCGCCAGATTCCAAAGAAGCAAGCTGCCCAGTACCCCAGGCATCGCCGAGTAGCACCATGCCAGCGGGAAGACCTGACCCCCAGTGACAGCCTCGGCAACAGGAAGGAGCCCCAAGAGGAGGCAGAATAGACCTGCGCCAGCCATGACTACAAGATAGACGACCTCCGTGGTTCGCAGCCGTCCCGTAATGAGCCGCCTGATGAACAAGCCTTCCATATAGGCAAGCTCGAACTCATTGTCGAGATAGTCAAGGCCGGAACGGCCGGGGCGCACCCTGTATCCGGGACGACCCGGAATAGTCAGGGAGACGGAATCCAGGTAGGGTGCATCTTCTTTCGGGGAACCTTGCCGCTCAAGTTGAACTCGAGATTTGGACATTCCGTAACCGACGTTCCCCTTATCCTGTTCCGTGCTACTTCCGCAGCATCACCAAAAGCATCTTGCTTCGCTCTTTCGCAAGGACTGCGTGCGGCATCCCAGCTGGCATCAGAAGGATATTCCCCCGACCGACACGCTTAGCATTCCCCGCGAGGGTGATCTGAAGGTCGCCTTCGACCGTGAGAACGAAGGCATCGTGCGGTGTAGTGTGTTCGCTAAGGCCCTGATCCTGGTCGAAGGCGAATACGGTGATAGTGCCGGCAGGTTTGTTCAACAGAGTGCGGCTCACAACTGACCCGCGCTGATAATCCACGAGATCAGCAAGCGCGCGAGCCTGCAGTGAGAGGTCATCATTCGTCACTTGTGCAAGCCTCCATTCGTTTCTGCCTAACGCCCTCGAGAAGCGAAGTCCTGCGTATTCGCCCGGCGGAAGCGGGCAGACCCTCTACAACTCTATGCTAGGCCGGCGGGTGATTTAAGCCTCCCCGAAGGCCCAGCCCGCCGGGTCAGGTTCAGCGAGTTGTTAGCCAATCGCTTGAACTACTTGGCGAGGTAGTGATGCTCACTGAAGCGTTTCCAGCCTTTCTTCGTCTTGGCTTCTACTGCCCACCGTAGGCCTTCTGTCTCGTCGGGCCAGTAGGCCATGCGCGCCACGCCGGCGGGCATCTCGGCTTCGAATCCAAGCGCCTGGGGGTGAATGTCACTCACGTCGGCAAGCTTGCCAAGGGAGCTCTTGCCATCCGAGGTGAACGACGAGAAGCTCACTCGTCGATCCTCATCAAGGCCATAGATCGCCAGCTCCCTATAGCTACCCTTTGCTAACTTCCACTCGGCGTCGAGTTGAATGAAGGCGCCGCCCAAGATCGGAGTGAAGGTCCTTGTGCAGGTTACACGACCCATAGGGGAGGCCGACACCGCCCGCCAGGTCCCAATCAAGGGTGTCATCACCCCGAGTTTGCCTCTACCCTTCTTCCATAACATGGGCTTCTTCGCCACTGATCTACCTCCACGATGCACTCAACGTTCGGCGGCCTAACGCCCTCGAGCTGCGAAGTCCTGCGTTCTCTGCAGGGATCGGCCGCGGCCAGCCACCCCCCTGCCCTTCGACCATCCTGAGCATGCAACTATCTCGTCAAACTCGCCCCGCATCCCTCGCGGAGCACACTGCAAGCGCGGTCCGATCTAGCGAGTGGTTAGGAGGACGAAGAAGGCTCCCTCAGCACCAGGTTTGATGTTGGCGGAAGGCTCCCCAGTAGAGCGATGATCCAGACCGTCAGGCTTCGTCAAATGCTTTCTGGAGGTCGGCGATAACGATCTTCTTCATCTTGAGCATGGCGTTGGTGGCGGCCAGCGACTTCGTCTTGTTGGGGGCGGTCAGGAGGGCGCCCATTTGCTTTGGGATGATTTGCCAAGAAAGACCATACTTGTCCTTGAGCCAGCCACACTGCTCGGACTCAGGAACGGCGGAGAGGCGATTCCAGAAGTGATCGACCTCATCCTGGTCGTCGCACTCTACGTAAAACGACACGGCTTCATTGAAGTGGAAGATCGGACCCCCATCCAAGGCCATAAACTTCTGGCCGTCAAGCTCGAAGATGGCGGTAATGATCTTTCCGATCATCTCGTCTGCCCCGGGGACTTCCATGCCCTTCTCGTAGCGTGTGATGCTGACGATCATGGAATCGCCCCGCTTGTGAGGCGAACTGTTGAAAACCGAGATGTAGAAGTTGACCGCCTCCTCAGTTTCCTTGTCGAACCATAGGGATGGCACGATCCTTTGACTGTTGCTCATCTTCGCTGACTCCTTTCCAGTGATACCTCAACTACCGCTCCCGTGGCTGCATGTGCTGAGGGACCGAATGCTGTGTCGCTGGCTTTGAGGCGGCCGCCTAATGCCCTCGAGATGCGAAGTCCTGCGTTCTTTACAGGAAGCCGTCGGCCAGCGCTAGAAAACTATCTTAGGCCCGATTCGCCGCAGCTGGCCGGCCGCAGGCCCCCGGCGGTCTTCCGGGAGGTCGGTCGGAGATCCTGGGTTTCTTCCGGGGCTCATCGAGTTTTGGGCGCCCGATGGAACTAGGAATGGGTGCGCTTCCTCGCGCGCGGCTTCGGATGAACCAGCTTGGCCCCAGACCTGACAAGTGCCAATCGGGTGGAGTGTTCCCGGGGAAGAGAGACTGCCGCCCGGAGAAGGCGTCTGAAGGCCGCACGCGGAAGCGCTTTGAGAGAACTGATTCGCGTGTATCGAACCTGCTTGGCGCAGCTGTTGCCGACGAGGATCCGGTCAGGGTCGGGGAGGAGGACACCGAACTCGAATTCGACAGTCACCCGGCCATCTTCTGGAGACAGACCGCAGAAGTAGCCGACGTTGGGATGGCTGAAGTTGACTTTCCGCCGGGGGAGGCTGACCTTCTCGGTTGCTTCAGGGATTGTGGCCATGATGAGCGATCTGAGTCCTGTGAGGACGGCCCGTGTATCAGGAAGCAAGTCGCGAGAGATGGCGTCAAGAGGCGTCTCAGACGGTTTCGTGGCCGGTTTCGACACGATGAGCTTCTCCAGGTCGATGCTCAACGGGCTGCCCAACCCCTTCGAGCTGCAAAGTCCCATGTTCCTTGTGGGGATCGGCAGGGGCCATTCTCCGCCCGCCCCTGGACCATCCTGAGCATACAACGTTCGCTCCAAACTCACCCCGCATCCCTCGCGGAGCACACTGCAAGTACGGTCCCATCGAGCGAGATGTAAGGCTGATCTTTGGTCCGCTCCCGATGGCAGGATGGCCAGCAAACTCAAGCCCAAAGCGGTGGCTTGACGACCATCAAGAAGACAATTGCCACCGCGAAGACTGCAAGTGCGGCACCGACGATTGTTGCTCGTCGGGCAATCTGCAGATATACGGGAGAACTGGGCCCAACCTCCTGAGCGAGCTCGATCTGTCGCTTCAAGGTGGGCGTGTAGATAAGGAGACCCATTAAAGCCAATAGGGCATACAAAACTAGTGAGGTCAATAACCAAGGGGTCGTCAACGGGAACTTTGTGATCCACACCATCAAGAAACCAGTAATGAGAAGGAGGACGTATGCAGGATTCGCTAGCCAGTCGTCGATCAACTTGACAGTCCGCAAGGTGAAAGGCAGGACTTCGGGCTTCTTCGTTGCCCGACTGATCCATACTTCGTAGGTTATGTTTGCTCCGAGGGCCGTGATCGCTGAAAGAATATGGATCCATTTTATTATCTGGTAGAGCATGATTGTCGCTCCGTGAGGATCCGAGTGAATGAGAGAAGATATTAAGCGCAAAGAGCCCAAAAAGCCACCAACACAGATCAGCCCAACGCCCTCGAGATGCGAACTCCTGCGTTCTTTGCGAGGATCGGCCGGGGCCAACCACCGCCCTGCCCCTGGACCTTCCTGAGCAGACAACAATCTCGCCAAACTCGCCCCGCATCCCTCGCGGAGCACACTGCAAGTGCGATCCGATCTAGCGAGATATCAGACGGCTGACGTCCTTGCGCCGACGCCCCAAGGGGTGGCTCACTCCTCGCCAATCCGCTTCACGTCAAATCGGTCAGGATGCGCCCAGAGGTAGGCCCACCCGTCCACCTCAGGTGGATCCTGAAGCCCCGCATTGAGAGCAGTCGTGATATTAGTGCGATGCTCAATCCCGTGGTCGACGATTTGGATAAACAGAGCGACGGCCTGGTAGTGAAGCTCCCACCCATCGCCTTCTTCGTCCACCATATCCCTGGGATTGAATTGATTAGCAAGATTAACGAGAGCTAGGCCCAGTTCATCCGAAAACACCCTCATCTGTTCCACAGTTGGGGCTTCATCCGATTCATATGGCGGCTTTGGTTCACCGCCAGTAAGCAGCGAAATGTAGAATGCCTCGGCCTCTACAAGGTGCACCAGAGTCTCTCGAATGGTGCCATACGCGCCTGGTATTGGGGTTGCGAGCTTCTCCTCACTTAACTGGACACATGCATCCAGAACCCGATGATTGGCCCAGCTGTTGTATCGGATGAACTCAGTCAGGGTGGTTCCAACCATTAATCCGTTACCTCCCACGGCAATTGTTACCCAGGTAAATGGCGAGCCCCATCTTTCCTTGGCCGCCTGACCCCCTCGAGCTAGGCTGCCAGGCGGAAATCGGCAGTTTTCCCTACTCTACGGCTTGTTCGCCGGCGAAACAAGGACCTGCCTTGGCCCAGCCCGCCGGGCTTCAGCGGGTTGTTAGGCAGCCCCTGGTGGCCTTTGGACTGGGCTCCAGCGGCTTGAACAGCGGATGGGTTGAAGTGACGCCAAAGGAAGGCCATTGGATCTGGGCGACCAACTCCCTGTTGACTACGAAGGCAAATGCTAGGGCTTGAATGACCCAGACGCCTGTTTGCAGCCCAACTACGATCCCCAAGGTATCCGAGCCATAGATGAAAGGGCCCAGCGACATGTTCAGAGGATCGCCGATGAGTAGAAGGAGGCACAGCCAATAGGCTGTGCTCCTGACCAGACGGTTCTGGCTGGAAGCGAGTGGCTGACGCAATGCAAGAAGGAGGTAGCCAAGTACGATCGTCGCAGCATTGGGCACGCCGGATATGGCGGCCCATTGCAGGCCATGCCTTTCAGGAACAGGAGTTCCTGTAGACAACTTCAAAGCCGAAGGCCTACCCGGAACATCGTCTGGCGATCGCGGCAGCTACAAGCGCGTGGAGGGCCCTCGCGAACTACAGCCAAGAGAACTACTGCGAGGGCAATCAAGAGGAGTTTCTTCATCGAGTAACCCTTCCGTGCCGCCTAACGGCCTCGAGCTAAGCTTCCAGTCTCAAGCTGCCAACTCCCCATGATTGTCCGCTTGGCCCGCGGCCTAGACAAGCGCCAATCAAGGCCCCGCCCGCCGGGTCAGCTTCAGCGTGTTGTGAGCCGGCCAGTTGGGCGGTGGCTGGTGAACGTCTAGACCAACCCCAGCACTTCCGTGAAATGGCGGCATTCTATTGCATGGGTTCGGAGTGTCCGAAATCGTCGTCGAGGGTTGCGGTGATGTGCAGGGTGACTTCTTCGCCCTCGGGCACCGGGAGTGAGAGCGAGACGATAGCCCGCTGCTCCATCCAAAAGCGGCCGTCTTCCTCGTCGCCTCTCGCCTCCCAAGCCCTGGCAGCTAGCTCACCGTCGACGGGTGTGATCGCAACATCGATGCTCTTTGCAGGAGGGGAAGAACGATTGGGGATCCGCGCCTGGGGGTACTTCGAATGCCCTGACCGCGAACGCCAAGTTGAGGCAGTTGGAATAGACTGCGGCGTCCGATATCTCGAAGCGGGCGCCACCTATCTCTATGACAGGAGCGCCGACCGCCTCCTCTGTGGGGCTCGCGGCGCACCCTGTGGTGGCCAGTAAGAGGGCTGCGAAAGACGTGGCTGTGATGACAACTTTGATGGGCGGGATTCCCTGTCGATACGGTACCTCTGTCGGCTGAGTCGCGTTGCAGCGTGCCTCGAGCTGCTAAGTCCTGCGGTTTGGCCGGGATCGGCCGGGGCGTTCACCGCCTTGCCCCAAGCCATCCTGCATCAACAATCTCCCGCCGAAATCGCGCCGCATCCCTCGTGGAGCACACTGCAAGTGCGTCCCATCCATCGAGATGTTAGGCGCACTATTGAAGCACCAACCAGCTTGCTCGATGGCGAACTACATATTCTGCATTGGTCATCTGATTTGTGTCTATTCAGTTACCAATCACCTGCGTATTCGAGATTGTAAGGTTTTGTGATATTTTCCAGCCTCATGCGCCTGAGTTCCACCAATTGGCGGATGTGGAGATTGTCATGCGCGACCCAACAGGCGAACATCTCTCCCGCGCTGATGGTGCGGTACTCCGTTGTATAGGTTTTCTCCCAATCTGGATTCTGTAATCCATTGAGCCATGCAAATGATTTTTCACGTTCGACAAAGAATTTTTCCTGCATCTCAGCGAAGTTCTGCTCGTTATATTTTCGTTCTGTTACCCAACCTTCGGTGTCGATCGACATGCCATTCTTCATTTTGGCGGTGAGAAGCGAATGAAAATCGAGATGTTCTCGAAAATCTTCGCGCTCTTCATCGTATAAGTGACACACCACTTCGAGAATCGACCACGACTCCGCACTCGGTTTGAGGCGTGCTGCCTCTGGTGCGACTCCTGCCAATAAAGCACGGATCATCTCTGTGCTATTTTGAAGTTCCTGATAAAGAGTGCTGAATTCCATGTTACCTCTTTCTTGGCTTGCATCTGGCGGCACATGTTGGGTGGGGATGCTAGAGGAGTCCTTGACATATGTGGCGGACATCAGAAGGGTGTTTCGCCTTGTCATGGATTTCTGGTTGTGTGCGCCTAATGGGCTGGAGCTAACTTGCGTGGCAACGTTTTTGCGCGGACGCAAGCTCGATCAATCTGTGACAACCGATTCTGTCGTATTTCGTGTTTAGATATTTCAACTTTGAATGCATAAATTGCGTCCGCGGTTACCACGTCAGGTTGAGCGACTGGTAAGGCGGCGAAAGTATCTGTTTTAGTGAGAATTTCAGGCTCAAGCCGCTTATCTACTTTTGCTCTTTTTGGCCTAGCTTTGATGCATTATTGTTTGCTCGAAGACCTCTTGAAAATCCGCCAGACAGTACTAATGCAATCGCGAGAATGGCGCTGCCAATAACAGGAGTAACAATTTGGGTAAGAAGTAGCACAGGGAGGGCTATGCAGACGGCTAAGACGAAACGATTGCTGTTTTTCTATTCATTTTGTATTCCTCAATGATTAGTTTCCCCGCCTAACGCCCTCGAGCTGCGAAGTCCTGCGTTCTTGGCAGGGATCGGCCGGGGCCACTCAACCCCCTGCCCTGGCCTATCCTGAGCATACAACAATCTCGCCAAATTCGCCCAGCATCCTTGGCCCCTGCGTCCAATCCAGCGAGATGTTAGGCCGCCCCCAGGGTCGCGACGGGACGAGCCATCAAAAGATCGTTCTGGATATCGTTTCCCAGACGGAATGGTTGGGTGCCGATCTGGGCGAACCCCCACTTCTCATAGAACTTGATCGCCCTCGCGTTCTCTTCCCATACATCGAGCCAGATGACGTCGGAGCCCCTAGTCCTGGCCTGTTGTAGGCAGCCTTGGATGAGGGCTGAGCCGACGCCACGCCCGATCCAGGCGGTTCGGGCGTAGATGCGGACAATCTCCACAGGACGGTCTGCGGTGATGCCACCGGCCGGCCTGGAGTTGCGAATGCGGGAGTAGCCGACCGCCTCTCCGTCGCGCTGTGCAATGAGGAACGCCGAGGATTGATCTGCTAGCTCGGAAGCCTGAATCTCACGGGAGAACGACCGCTTGAGGTAGAGCTCCATATCCTCTGGTGCATTCTCTGCGGCGAAGGCATCGGAGAACGTCTCAGCTCCAAGCTGAGCGAGCAGGACGTTATCGCTGGGTGTGGCCAGGCGGATGGTGAGCGTGTGGATGCTGGAATTGCTCATTTTTGCGAGAAGGAGCCTCTCTAGGGCGAACTAACAGCCAGCATCAGCCGCGCGCCAGGCAGGCGGCAAATTTGCGTATGCAAATTTGATGACTGTCAGGGGAGTCGGCTGCATGCAGTGGTCAGGTCTCACGGATGTAGCGAGGCGCTTGGGCGTGTTGCCTGTACGGACCATAGGTTTGGTTGGATGTGTAGTACTCCATCGAATTGCGACCTCGCCGGTCAGCTCTCGGGGTCGTACTGGAACTCGCGGAGTTCCTGCGAGCAGCGGCATGATTTGGCGATCTTGGCGGCCCACTCGACGGCGGCTTCGCGCGACGGGAGTTCCAGGACGCAGAAGCCGCCGTCGAACTCCTTGGTCTGCGGGTAGGTCTCGTTCGTGACGGTACCGTCGCCGGCAACCATCAGCGGCGCGACGTCCTCGTTGATCCCACCACCGAACACGTAGACGCCGGCATCCTTCGCCTCGCGTATGACCGCATGCGACGCTTCCCCGACGGCGCCCCAGTCCTCGTGGGGGATGTCCATCGCCGGTCCGGGGAAGGAGATCAGGTACTTCGTCATCGTTATGTCCTCCGGGTGCGAGCTCGGCGTTGGTTGTGAGGCCTAACGGCCTCGAGATGCGAGGTCCTGCGTTCATTGCAGGGAGCCGCCTAGCCAGCATTTGGACCCTATCTTAGACCCGATTCGCAGTGGCCGGCCGCAGGTCCCCGGTGGTCTTCCGGGGGGTCTGTCGGAGATCCTGGTGTTCTTCCAGGGCTCCATAGAGTTGTTAGCCGGCTCGAATAGGTGGCCTCCGGTTCAGAGGTCAGGAGTCACGTTGGGCCTGGAATGGGTCTGGATGCCTTCAATGCCCATGTAGGAGGCTTCTCGGGGAGGACGTAAATGAACCAGTACGCGGTCATGGCGACGAAGGGAATGATGAGGAGGCTCACGGCGAAGCCAACTCGCACTATGCCCGGTGCGGACTGGTTGGTGATGATATGGGAGAGGTAGAAGACGACTATTGCAAAGTTGAGTACGGTGAAGAGGAACCCAAGTGCTAGCGCGACGTTCCAGCCTATGGACTCCAGAGGGCGGGAGGGGACCTGCGTGAGAAGGAATTGGGCGGCTGGGTCCCAGAGACCAATGGCCACAAATGTCATGAAAGCAACAGGTAGGAGCATCATGAGGAGCGGGGAGCCGGTAGCTAAGCCTATCAGGATCCTCAGGATGTGGAGTTGCCCCGCTTTAGTGGACAGTAGAGTGCTTCCGCATCATGCTGCTGTGGCATAGCTCCTTTCGTAGCGCATCGGCGACTTGTACCCCAGGGAAGAATGGCGTCGGTGTAGGTTGTACCAGCCTTCGATGAATTCAAAAGCGGCAACTCTGGCTTCCGCGCTAAGTCTGGAAATGGTGACGGTCGATCAGTTCGCATTCGAGCGTGGCAAAGAAGCTCTCGCACAGGGCATTGTCATAGGCGTCGCCGACGGAACCCATCGAAGGACGCACACCTGCCTCCCGGCAGCGCCGACCGAACTCGAGGGAAGTGTATTGGCTGCCCTGGTCGGAGTGGTGGATCACCCCCAACGGATATCGTTGCCGGATGGCCATGTCCAGGGCATCCAGGACGAGTTCGGTCCGCAGATGAGTTCGCCATCGACCAACCGACCACGCGTCGACTCCAGGCATCGACCACGACGGCCAGATACAGGAAACCGGCCCAGGTCGGGACATAGGTGATGTCGGCGACCCAGAGCTTGTTCGGTCCGTCCACCGTGAAGTCCCGATCGACCAGGTCCGGCGCCGGCCGCTGCCTCGGCTCACGCACGGTGGTGGAAGGCCGCTTGCGCCGACTCACCCCCTGCAGACCTGCCATTCGCATCAGACGGGCGACCCGCTTGCGGCCTACATACGATACCCTCATCGGCCAGTTCGGCATGCACCCGCGGCGCGCCATAGGTTCGCCGCGAGCGTCAGATGAGATCTGTGCGGATGCGTCCGCCCAGGACAGCGTCTTCCGAGCGCCCGCTTCGACGCGGTCGCTTGAGCCACGCGTAGTATCCGCTGGTGGAGACACCCAGCACTCGGCACATCGTGGCCATCGGGGTAGCGTGCCTGGTTGGCCTTCACGAATTCGAAGATCCGGGTGGCACCGAGCCGGTCTCCCGAGCGAACCAGGCCGCGGCTTTTGCCAGAATTTCCCGTTCCTGGCGCAGCCGCCGGACTTCCCGTCGCAAGCGGGCCAACTCATCCCTCTCGACCGTTGTCAGGCCCTCATGGCGCAGACCGTCGTCGCGATCGGCCTGCTTCACCCAGTTCTCGAATGGTCTTGGCTGTGGGCTCGAACTCTTTGGACAGCTCATGGGGCGTGCGGCCTGCCCTAACCAGCTCGACCATCTGCTGGCGGTATTCCACCGGATATCGGGATCGTGTTCCAGGCATTGTGAACTCCTCCTACGGTAGTCTAAGAGTGTCCACCTTACCGGGTCAACTCCAAGGTAGGAGCATCATGAGGAGCGGGGAGCCGGTAGCTAAGCCTATCAGGATCCTCGGATGGGGCGGAGCCTCATTGTGTTCTCCTCGCGGGCGAGCGGTCATTGGCCGGAAGGAGGATCCGGCCATCGTGTGAAGGCCCATCCTCGGTAGGAGCCAGCGCTGAGATGGGTGGGCCCAGGGTGCTGTGCCCCTTTCTGAAACGGCGCATCCTGCGCATGATCCCAAATATAGGATCGTAGAAGCTTCAATCCCTCTCAGGTCGCTGTCAGAGGGCGTCAATGCGAGCCGACTAACGTTCCGCATCAGGCGCTCGCGAGCGCCAGCGAAGCGAGTTGCCTGCATGCGGTTGTTAGGCGCGGCACTCTTGTTCCGGCAACTCCCCCAAATCCATCTTGAGGCGATTGTCAACACACTCTGGACTGACAACAGCAACCAGTCTCGCGAAAGAGGGTTTTTTGTTTCCAGCCACGGATCTAAACCTATCCTTTATTCGATTCCCTCCATGGGCCCCATCTTTCTAATCTCCTTTGAAGATCCACTGAACACCAAATCTGTCATAGAACTGGCCATACGTCCCAAAAGGCATATCATGCAACTCTTGAAGTCTATCTCTTTCTGCTCCGTCCTTGAGTTTGTCAAAGACTGTCTTTAGCTCGTCGTATGTTCCACCAATAACAAAAATCGCATATGTATTGCCTTGTTTTGGTTCAAATGCAGGAGAAGCCATCCAATCTGTTGCTGAAATTTCAATGGCCCCGCTTTTTAATTGAGCATTGATAAGGCGGCTATGTTTTTCTGGTGGAAACTGAGCTTTCATTTGAGTATCACCGAGCTTTGTAAGAGTAAGTTCTCCACCAAGGCAATTGTGATAGAAGGTCATCGCCTCTGCACAATTACCATCAAAGAGAAGAAACGGAGTACAACGTAACATGTTGTTGTTTTCCCTTTCTCTTCATGACCTCAATGAGAGCCGCATTTTACTTCGAGATCAAGCGCCTAACGGCCTCGGGATGCGAAGTCCTGCGTTTTTTGCAGGGAGCCGCCCGGCCAGCGCTTGGAACCCATCTTAGACCCGATTTGCCGAGGCCGGCCGGCCGCAGGTCCCCGGTATTCTCCTGGGGGATCGGTCGGAGATCCTGGTGTTCTTCCCGGGCTCCATCGAGGTGTTAGCCTTCCTTCTGACACATCCTAGGCGTTGACGGGGACGCATCTTAGGAGGACCGTGCCAGAGGAGAAGGTGCGGGTCTCCACCGGCTTGAGGCTGACCCTGTTCTGAATGCGGGAGAAGGCTGCCTTACCCGAACCCAGGAAAATCGGGACATAGTAGAGACGGTACTCGTCGATTAGGCCAGCAGATGCCAAGCTTGAAGCGAGCATGAGGCCGCCGACGCCCATAGCCCTCCCGGGTTGCGCCTTCAGCCTAGCGACTTCGGTGACCGCATCGCCTCTTACTAGCAGGGAGTTCCAGTCGACGCTTTCGAGTGTTGACGAGAAGACGACTTTGGGGATGGGCTTCCAGATCTGGGCGTACTCGACGATGACGGCAGGCGCCGAAGGCTCCTGGTCGGCCGTGGGCCAAAATCCAGCCATGAGTTCGTACATGCGGCGGCCGTACAGTAGGGTATCGATCTCCCGCTCAACATCGTTGAAGTGCCTGTGAAGCTCCTCATCGGGAACGACCCAACTCGGGTCTCCGGCTTCGGCATCGATGTAGCCGTCGAGAGAGAGGGAGGTCGCGTACACGAGTCTGCGCATATCGCCCACCTTCGACGGGGAGATCCGTCGGGCTGCCTAACGACCTCGAGATGCGAAGTCTTGCGCTATTTGCAGGGATCCGCCCGGCCAGCGCTTCGTACCTATCTTAGACCCGATTCGCCGAGATTGGCCGGCCGCAGGTCCCCGGTATTCTCCTGGGGGGTCGGTCGGAGATCCTGGTGTTCTTCCAGGGCTCCATCGTGTTGTTAGACGGCGCTGTTTGGTTTGGGGCAAGGTTCCTGATGATAACTCTGCCGGCGGCGGAGGCCTAGGTGGGGGAGGAATCGGAACGTTCCATCCTCGTGCAACGCTAGCCGACGCGCCGCCGGACCACCGTGTAGCGGTCCCGCACCTCGATCACCTCGAATCCGCGCGCTTCGTACATCGACCGTGGGCCTCGGAAGTGGCCGGCGTCGTTGGCTTCGGGTTCGTTGTGAGGGTATGCCTCGATCCACGACGCGCCGCGGCTGGCCGCGTCGGCGATGACGCGATCAAGTAGCGCGGTGGCGATGCCGTGGCGCCGGAACGGTGGAGCAATGACAAAGCACGATATCCCGATCACGGATGATGGGGCGGGTCCGCCGCGATCGACCGACTGGTAAAGGCCGTAGCTGGAACGCAGAGAGGCGTTGACCCAGCCGACCGGTCGGCCTTCGACATAAGCGAGATACCCGAAGGTCGCGCTGTGGCGGAGTTGATCGGCCATGTTCGCCCGTCTCTCGCGCCAGGGGCGCTCAGGCAGCTCAGGTGTCGCTGGTACGTGGGGCTCAAGACAATAGCACGATGCCCAATCGGGGTTGCCCGCGAAGCCGTCATGGTCAAAGAACGTGAGCCAGTCGTCGACGCGATCCGCGGAAACCGGATGGAGCGTGACGTCGCCAATCTCGGGTAGTCGCCCGGTGTCGCCGGTGAGTTGCTGGGTCGCCTCGGCGTAGTTGCGCGCATAGTTACGGATGGCCTCTTCAGGATGAGACCAGGTGTGTCTTGCGTGCCCGTGTGCCACAAACGCATTGGCGATGGCGTCGGGATCGTCCGCCTCGATCACTGCATCGCACTCGAAGCATTTGATCTTCACGAACCAACCTCTTCAGCAAGTCCTCTGGCCTGCAAAGCCTAGGGGCAGCGCCCCTCGCCATGCATGCTCCCGATATTGGGCAACGCGGCGCCGCCTAACGGCCTCGAGCTGCGAAGTCCTGCGTTCTTTGCAGGGAGCCGCCCGGCCAGCGCTTGGAACCCATCTTAGATCCGATTCGTCTCAACTGGCCGGGCGCAGGTCCCCGGTGGTCTTCCGGGGGGTCGGTCGGAGATCCTGGTGTTCTTCCAGGGCTCCATCGTGTTGTTGGGCGGCATAGAGCACCGAGGAGGCACTAGGTCGCCTGTCAAATTCGCCGGCCCCGAATTGCATCTCGAATTCGAAGCCCGTGCGATCTCGTGCTGCGGTCGATAGGCACGCCATACTTCGTCTCCCCATTCCCGCACTCGGGCCTCGAACTCCTCGTCGGTTGCTGCCGTCGTGGGATGGCCAACTGTTATCGTACCAAAGAAGGGTAGGTTGGACGGACGGACCAGGCCGATGCGAGCGGCAGGCCCATTGAGCCATCTCTGAAGAGCTGCGTACGTGAGCTCGGACATACTGTACTCGGAGGCGCAGCAAAGCCCCGTGAAGTGCCCTGCATAGGACTTGGCGGAGAGACAACTCCGCGCAGGGTGCTGCATTGCGAAAGCGTCGACAACGAGCCGGTAGAGCAGTGGATGGATCGTGCCCCTAGTGGTGGCTTCGTGGGTTCTGACCTGCACGGATAGAAAGAAACCATCACAAGTATCGAATTCAGCAGGGACAACTCCGCGGCACTCGGCGCACGCGGAGTTGACCAATGGTGGGGGCTTAAATCTCTCAATGTTCCGTTTCATCGTTGAAGAGGCCGGCCACCATGGGCCGGGTCGTGGAGCAAGTCTGACGCCTAACGCCCTCGAGCTGCGAAGTCCTGCGTTCACTGCAGGGATCGGCCGGGGTCACGGTCCGCCCTGCCCCTGGGCTTTCCTGAGCACACAACAACCACGCCAAACTCGCCCAGCATCCCTCGCGGAGCACACTGCAAGTGCGGTCCGATCCAGCGAGCTGTTAGCAAGCCCAGTTGTGCCTGCACATGACCTAATGGGCAATCTCTTCCAGCCCAAGCTGGATCATGATAGCGTGCTCAACTTTGGCAAGTTCGGGCGAGGTTAGCTTTCCCATCCGGCTCGTCAGCCGTTGTTTGCTCACCGTCGTCAACTGATCAGCCATTGCCTTGGATTGGCGCCGGCCCACTCTGACGACTGCCTCGCTCGGATATACACGGTCGACACGGGAAGTCATCGGCACAACCTGCAATCGGTTCAAATGCCGATTGGCGGCGTCATTGCTCACAATGACTGCCGGGCGCTGCTTCCGAATCTCGCCGCCAACAGACGGGTCGAAGTTCACCCACCAAACCTCACCGCGCATCATCCGCTATGTCTCCAATGGTCGCCTCGGCCCAGTCCAGCGCCTCAGCCTCCCGCGATTCATCCGCCGCCATTTCCATATAGGCGATCTCGAGATCAGCCGAGATTACATGCGGTCGAACAAGATCCTCAATAAAGCGACTTATGCGACGGTCCCCTATCACCTGGTGGAGTCCCTCGTAGACCTGCTCATCAAGCGTGATGGTCAATTTCTTTCTCATGGCCTGCCCTCACCTGTGTACGTATCCTATACGTATAGTAGACGCTTGCTGCCTAAATGTCAAGGTGGTGCTAGGAGCAATGGAATTGCGGCGGCTTGCTAACGCCCTCGAGCTGCGAAGTCCTGCGTTCTCTGCAGGGATCGGCCGGGGCCAACCACCGCCTCGCCTTCGACCCATCTTGAGCATACAACAACCACGCCAAACTCGCCCAGCATCCCTCGCGGAGCACGCTGCAAGTGCGGTCCGATCCAGCGAGATGTCAGGCAGATTCAGGTTGACCCTAGGGCGGTACTTCACAACCATCGCCTAACTCGACTCCGATAGTCGCGGTAGCTCTGGCCAAACTTCTTTTCGAGGTACTGTTCCTCCGGGATGATCGCCAGTACATTCACGATGAAGATTGCAGGAGCTAGCATAGCGACGATCCATCCGTTTCGAAGCCAGATCCCTAACCCAAGTTGGAAGACTGCCCAAGCCAAGTAGATTGGGTTTCTGCTGATCGCATATGGGCCGGTTGTCACGAGGGAGATGGTGGGCGTGCCTGGGAGCTGACCTGTCTTCGCCTGCCTGAGTTGCCTCTGAGAAAGCATGGCGAGAACGATCGCCAAGGCCAAAAGGGTATTGCCAGCGAGGCTCGAGATTGCCTCGGGGAGAAAGCCGATATCCAGGGACGCAATTGTGCCAAGCCAGAATCCCAAAATCATCGCAGCTACAAAGAAGAGGGGCGCTGGGATTGTCACTCCGCTCCTGTGCCTGAATCTGCCTAACGCCCTCGAGCTAAGCTGCCCGGCGGAACCGGGCAGACCTTACTTACTCTACGGCACGCCAGCGGGCCGGGCAAGCCGCGCCGAAAGCGCCGCCCGTCGGGTCAGCTTAACCGAGTTGTTATACATCGACCGTTCTTGGCCCGCTGTCGGGTTGCGGTTGAGCAATTCAACTCGCAAATAGCCTAGAGAAGCCCGAGTACGGAGATAGAGGGATCAGCTCGAATTCGATCAAACCGGCGGTCACAAGAGGCAAGTCCGAAAGCTGCTGCGCCGCCTCTTCAGGATCCGCGCACTCAAGTACCAGGACAGCTGTGTGCCGATCAGAGCGAAAGTAGGCTTCTCTGATGACCTCATCGTGATACAAGCGCCATACCCCTTTCGCTTCCTCTAGCAGGTGGGGCTGGAACTCCGCTGCAGAGGCGCCCGCCGTTTCGATCTCCAGGGCCAGTATTCGCACCGTACCCTCCCACAAGATGGTGACATGCCGCCAATGCCTAACGAAATAGCTCACCAGCCGGGGCCGTTGAGTGACCTATGAACCCCAGCGGGCGAACATGCGGCCGCGGTCTGCTGCAGCGCCTAGTTCGGCGCGCCTGCACGCAGCTCCATTACCACTTCTTCGATCTCCTCCCTGCGCGCTTCAGCGAAACCCCTGTCACGACCAACGGGTATGAAGCCGCACTTCTCGAGCACCCGGATCGAGGCACTGTTGTCCGCGGCGGCGCGGGCATAGAGAGGCCGCTCTGCCAGCAGACCGACGAACGCGGTGAGCGCCTTGGTGGCCAAGCCCCGCCCCCAATACTCGCGCCCGATCCAGTAGGTGACCTCGCGCTGGCCCGACCACGGGGCGACGAAGGCGCCGACGTTGCCCACCACATGCCCGCAACACACGATGGCCCTCGCGGTGACCGTGCTGTCACCGAGGATCTTGGCCCACTTGGCGGCAAAGGCAGGCCAGTCCGTCGGATCCTTGGCCGTGAAGGCGGCCATCCAGTTGGCTGCGGGGTCTTGCTGCTGCTCGAAGAGAATGGGGAGGTCGTCTTCCATGACCTCCCGCAGCACGACATCGCTCGTCGGCATGGTATCCACGTCGTCCCCCCTTGCTCCTCGGTCGCCGAACGCCCTCGAGCTGCGAAGTGCTGCGTTCTTTGCAGGGAGCCGCCCGGCCAGCCCAAGCTAGTATCGTGCCAAAGCCAAACACCCGGCTGGCCGGCCGCAGGTCCCCGGTATTCTCCCGGGGGCTCGGTCGGAGATCCTGTTGTTCTTCCAAGGCTCCATCGTGTTGTTAGACGCCAACAAGCGGAAAGAACAGGGAGGAAGTCTGCTCGGGCGAGCAATGGTCTAGTCGGGGGGTAGTAGCCGCCATAAGACGCTTGGGTCGTTCCTCTTGAGTGTTAGCTGGACACCACTGTACTCTTTTGTTACGTACGCGCGCTCGACCCAGCCAGTAAGATTCTGTCGCCCCCACCTAGCACCCTGGATGTATGTCGGTGTTAGACGCGCAATCGAGTACCAGAGGTCGTACTTGTTGTGTCCGGGGACACTAGTCATGCCGTACCAGCCAGTCGCGCCGGTGATGTCAGGGGACAGCCGTGCAACATACTCATCTGATCTCCCGAGGAAGTCTATTGCCAGCAACCCAGTGTAATAGGGAATCGCTCCAGCGTAGAAGACACCCACACTGGCTTCAGGAGTTGTGACCTCACTTATGGCAATCGCTCGATTCACCATCTCTATGTTCTCTGCAACTGTGTATGGGCGGACTCGGAATATGACTTCGGGGAGGAAGTCAAGATTGAAGGAGACAAGGGCTAGAGCAGTGAGCACGGTCGTCACTACGGGCACGCATGCACGGCTGCGTATAAAGGCTGTCCCATGGAGTATGACCCCGAGACCTAGTGAGGCGGCTCCAAAGACGATGACTACCAGATCGGCAGGCCCGATGCCCGTGCTTAGCCTAGGATTGACCGTAAGGAACGGCCAACTCATGAGGTAGAGACCGAAGAGGGCAAGTACTGCGCGAGGCGCGATTGAGGCTCTCGATGGCTGCCGCAGGAGCTTGGCGAGGAAGGAGCTGCCATTGACCATTACTATGAGGATGAGGGGAAAGGACGGGGCTAGGATTCGCCAATATGGCCATGGTTCGCCCCCAATCCAGAGCTGGTAGCCCAGAAGGGACGCTGCCAACGTTACGAACATGATTGTCCATCGATCTGGCCTGGCAATTGCGCCAGCGACTAGGAGCAGAGCGGCGGGGATTGCGGAGTAGAGCAGCGGCTTGATGAAGCCAAGCCCGTTTTCCAACCGCAGGGATAGGGGCATCCCAACGAGTTTGAGGACATAGGTGTTCGGGAGCCACTCCTGATAGTAGGCAACCCGGAATACCAGCTGGGCGACAATGAAGATGGACAGCGCTCCAATCATCGTGAGCGCACGCAGCATGGCTAGCCTCATGTTGTGCCGGCCGCCGCGCGGGATCGTTGCGGTGAATGCAATGATAACGAGGGAAGCAACAAGCGAGTCTGGTCGGGCCAGAAAGCCCAGACCAAGGACGACCGCCGTTGTCAGCATGTACTTCGTTCGGGGGCTTATGGAGTACCGAACAGCAGCCAGTACCGCGAGGAGGATTAGGAACGTGAGCAGGCCTGTCTCCATCCCCATCAGGGACCAGAAGGCAAGGGGATAGTAGGCGAGAGTTCCGGCAAAAACCAGAAGCCCTGAGAGATTGTCCTCATACTGGCTTCGCACTTCATTGAGCACTGCTGCGATGCTCGCGGCCAGGTAGGCGTTGCCCACCATGAGGATGATCCCGAGAAGCTGGACCGCGAGGGCCGAGATCCTCTTCTCGAACAGGAGGTTCGGAATGGCCATGAACATGACCATCAGAAGATTCGTGTAGCCTTCGACCCGCTGGCCCTCGTTCCACACAAGGCCGCTTCCGTGGGCAAGATTCCAGGCGTATCGCATCGAGATCATTGCGTCGTCAAATAGCGAGAAGTACCTTTGGCCGTCAATTGCCACGAAGGATGCATGGTATACAAAGGCAGCCGCCCAGATGAGAAACAAGAGCGTGATCGCGGTGAGCACGCCCTTTCTCTTCCATGCGATTGGAGCCGCCCTGCCTGCGCTTGTGTCAATCATTTCACACTCCAACCTAGGCTGCCGGGCGGGCAAGCGGTCTTGTGCGCGTCTGAACGCGCTCGAGCTGCGAAGTCCTGCATTCTTTGCAGGGATGGGCCGGGGTTGATCAACGTCGCCTCTTCATGCCCACTCGATCATACAACGCCCGCACCAAAATCGCCCCGCATTCCTCGCGGAGCACACTTAAAGTGCGGTCCCATCCAGCGAGATGTTATGCGCACCGGTGGGGGCAATAGGGAGGGGCGTACGGCAGGTTGGCCTTGGGAAACAGCTCTAGGTGTTTGGTGCCTGCTGCTCAGTGAAGAGGGCGCGAAAGGCTGCAATGGCCAGGAGTGATGCCAATGCAAGGGGGGTTAGACGAATGTAGGGAGTGATCGCCATGGAGGACAAGTCGGTGGAAGTTCGGAGAAGGGGGAACAGGAAGGGAGCCACGAACTCCAGGGAAAGGAACAGGAAGGACAGTACAACGAGAATCCTGGAGGCAGAAGTGCTCCAGGAAAGAGCCAGTGCAGCCACGGCCAAGAGGGCCATCGGTGCTCCGATCAGTAGGAGGAAGTCGGACACCCCGCCGTACGCCGCTGCTCCGGCGTCTCCGAGGATGGACGAATAGACAACATCGATGAGGACTGCGCCGAAGAATAGCGCGGCCGACCATGCGTACAGCGCGCAGACGACGTCTCTCAAGCTCCAACGAGAATTCACCGTTCCTCCTCAAGTGTCTTGCTGATGTGCCTGTGCAAGATTCGATTGGTGCGCCTAACGCCTCTGAGCTGATGGGCTGGGGCAAGTCTCCGACCCGCCTCTGAGCCTTCCTGAGCAGACAACAATCTTGCCAGAATCGCCCCGCATCCCTCGCCGAGCACACTGCAAGTGCGGTCCCATCCAGCGAGATGTTATGCAGCCGCAGGCGTTGCGAATCGCGTACGCCAAGCTCACCGAAAGGCGAGGCAGCTACTAGTCGAACGGGGGAGGAACATTTGACGCCAGTGTGCTACCTTGAGATGGATTGGACAAGCTGGATATTGCCCGGGAACCGGATTGGGTTTCAGACCAATGGTGAAGGGTCACCGAGGTGACGGCGGTTTTCCTTTCGATCTGGCAGATATCCGCTCAGTTCGCAACGCTGGCAACCAGGAGATCACTTGATGAGCGTGTTCACCCCGGAAGAGATCAACTATCTGGAAAGTCAACGATTGGCTCGTATTGCCACTGTTGGTCGAAACCGTCAGCCCCATGTCGTACCAGTAGGTTTCCGCTACAACCCGGAGGCAGACACAATTGACATCGGCGGCCACAATTTCGCGAAGCGAAAGAAATGGCGCGATGTACAGCAGAATCCTCTCGTAGCCGTGGTCATTGACGATATCGCATCCGTCAATCCTTGGATTGTTCGCGGGATAGAGGTTCGCGGTGAGGCCGAGATCCTGACGGCCGGTGGTCAGACTGTGTTAGGCGGCTTTGACTCCGAGATGTTTCGCATTACCCCACAGCGCGTCGTGAGTTGGGGGATTAACACTAGTGCGCACGCGCCGAGCGCACGCTCAGTCAAGAAGACGGCGAAATCAAGGGAGAACCCGTAACTTCCTGGATTGGGAGCTCGGCCTACAATGGCATTCTGTGATTGGGGCGGCTGCATAACGCCTCCGAGCTGATCGGCCGGGGCCACGCTCCGCCCTGCCCCCGAGCTGCCCTGAGCATACAACAATCACGCCAAACTCGCCCAGCATCCCCGGTCCGATCGAGCGAGATGTTGGGCGCCGCACCGGTGAACACCAAGATAGCCGCCTACGGGCCAAGAAATCGCCCGAGGAGGACCTGAATTACCCAGACAACGATAGGCAGGAGAAGAGTGACAAGCAAGGCACTGATTGCTCCTGGACGCCACGGCCAGGTGGGAACCGCGGCGGAAGCTGGTCCGCACAATCTCGAGATTCGCTAGGGCCTTGTTCAGATGGTCCATCTTATCCAGATGCCCGGCGTCGAGGTCTCGAAGGAGCTCTTCGGCTGCTGATTTCGAAACGAGAAGATACCTCTCCCAGGCGCTCTTCCTTCTCGGAGACTAGACGACGGTGGGCCCCCAAGAGTGGCAAGGCGAACGTCGTCACGGCGATGGCGGCAAATGACACCGAAAGTCCAAGCTCAACCGGGCCCAGGCCTTGCAGCGTTGACCCTGACACAGCTACCCAAACGTAGATGTACACGATGATACCGATGGCGGTGAATGCACCAGGGAGGGAAAGGGCGTACAGAGGCTGAAGGTGATAGATGTTGATTTCGAGCGTAGCGCGTGTAGATCTGGCTGATCAAGGCAAGCTGATGAATTGTGTGGTAGACCAACAATCCCGAAACCGCGTTCCCTACGGTAAGCATGACCAGCATTGATGCATTTGAAAGGGCTGTGCCGGCAGTTCCGACCAGGTAGGACGGAACGGATCCAGCCGAGAACTGCAGGGCTGAAACGACGATGGCAAAACCCATTCCGATAATTGCAGCTAACAGCGCCGGGCGGGAAGGCAGTGTGGTCAATTGGAAGGCGAGCCTGGCATATGTGGATTTGCCTTCCTCGGTAGGCTGGCCATCGCTCGCCGCAGGAGCGATGATAAGACGGAACGAGGCAATGGCCGAGGCAGCAGATTTGTCCAGGTAGTGAATGAGCGCGAGCAGGTAGGCGAAATTCGCTAGCGTCCAAACGTGCAAAGCATTGAAGTTGCCAGGAGGATAAGCGCCCTCGATCCATTCAATGGCCGACCCCGCGATGCCCACGGCTATCCCGATTACCAAGTAGAAGACCCACGGCGGTCCGGGCAGAACGTCTATCCAGTCGGCGAGACGGTCGAACCAGCTCGGAGGATACCAGGCGGCTTGATTCTCGATTGTTGAGGGTAGAACGAGGTCGGCGGTTCGTCTTTTCGTCAAGTAGTATCTCCAGTTGAATGAGTGCGGTGCCTAACGCCTCCGAGCTGATGGGCCGGGGCCACTCGCCGCCTCGCCTCGGGCCCCTCCTGAGCATACAACAATCTACCCCAAATTCGCCCCGCATCCCCGGTCCCATCCAGCGAGATGTTAGGCCGCACGCTGCACGGTTCTACGGCGACTTGCAGCATGCGGCGTGTCGCGAGATTACTCAGGAACGTAGGTCAACCTGATCACATCCTCGCCAATCCGGTCACTGGCAATAAGATGGAGCGGCGGCCGGGGTCCGGCGAAATATGGCTGTGCCGTGACCAAGCACAACGGGGTGCAGGTAGATTCGATACTCATCGATCAGGCCAAGTTCGGTGAGGCTTTGCGCCAAGGTCGGGCCAGCGACTTCGATCTCCCCGTCGTGCTCGGCCTTCAGCTCGCGGATTGCGCGCTCAAGATCATCCGCAACAAGCCTGGCGTTGGGGCCGACCGACCTCAACGAGCGCGAGACGACCCATTTCGGCTGGACCCGCCACGCCGCCGCGAATGCTTGTTCCTCAGCGTCCCATTCAGGATGATCGTCGTCCCAGTAGCGCATGATTTCATACATTTGGCGACCGTAGACGCTGCCCGCCTGCCCCTGAGCTTGCTCGATGAAGTGGCGGAAGAGCGTGGGGCTTGGCGCAAACTCCAGTATGGTCGACGTAGCCGTCCAGGGACTGGTTCATTCCGAACACGAGCTTAGCCATCCCACTTCCTTTCCTCACGTGCAACAGCCCCGCAGTGTTTTGAGGGCGTTGAAAACTGCAGGCATCGGTGGGTTGTGCGGCCTAACGCCTCCGAGCTGCGAAGTCCCACGTTCTGTGTGGGGATGGGCCGGGGACAACCTCCGCCCAGCCCTGAGGCTTTCCTGAGCATACAACAATCTCGCCAAAATCGCCCTGCATCCCCGGTCCCTCGCAGATCCTGGTGACCTTCCAGGGATCCAGCGAGATGTTAGGCGGCTACATTTCCCTCCGTTGTCAGCGGAAAGCCCGCTGGGCCATCACAAGCGAACAGCCATTTGAACGATCCAAGTGCAGACCTATCCGTTCCGAAAAACCCTATTTGAGTATGATGGTGAGGGCATACGACAATCCAACGAGCATTATGACTACCATGAGAGCTATGTAGAGTTTGTCTTGGCGGATCCCTTTTGAGCTTTGATGGTCCCTCGGCTTTGCATCGACGAATTCTCGGAGAAAGGTGATACTCTTCCTGGCCGCCCTCGCACGCGCGACGTGTATGCGCATCTCGCTCTCCAGGCTCATGTTTGTGACCAAGCCAATCAGGCCGAGAGTCACAACAACTCCGCTGATCCCCCATTTGACGACGATCGAACCAGCCTGAAAGAATGCGTAGCTGAGAGCACCCAGGATAACGAGGAGCTGGAGCGAGAGTGAAGTGCGTTCACGTGAGAGGTTTGCAAATTCCTCCCGTTCCTGCTTGTAGTAGTCGAATGTCATTTTCACTCTAGCATCGGGATCCACCGTCTTTTCTTTCATTCCTGGGACATCTCCTTCGTGTGACATTGGGCTCAATGCTAGACGAGAACTTATGATTCCCCCGATAGCTAGTTGCCGCCTAACGCCTCCGAGCTGATGGGCCGGGGCCCGCCTCCGTCCCGCCTCTCAGCCTTCCTGAGCATACAACAATCTCGCCAGATCCGCCCCGCATCCCCGGTCCCATCCAGCGAGATGTTAGATCGCCGATCAATTAGCGATGATAGGGAACGCGTAGCTTCACGTCCATTGGATAGTGCTTTGTGTTGAACGTAACCAAGTTTGCACCTTCACGCATCGCACTCGCTGCGACCAGGGCGTCGGCCAATCCCGTCCCGTGACTCGGACCAAATTGCCGTCGGAGCAATCCTGCCTGCTTGCCCACTTCATCATCGATGGAAACAATTCGAAACGCCACCAGAAACTGGTCAAGTGCCTGTTCTTCGTCTTTGCCTTTGACCCCTGCCCAGAGCTCAGCCACACTAATAGCTGAGATCAGAAGATCCCCTTTCAATTCTTCAAGAAACTGCGCTGCACGGTCTGATCCTCTCAGGTACTCGACGACAATATCGGTATCCAAGAGGGATTGGTCAGGCACGATCGAACTCTCCGCGCAGGCGGTCGAAATCAGGCAGATCATTCCGATCCGCCCACATGCCCCTTGCCTGCCTCAAGAGATCTCTCCGGCTGCCTCCGCGATGCTGCTCGACATAATGGTCGACTGCAGCGCGGATCACCTCGCTTTGCGTTCGACCGCGGCGCTTGGCAATGGCCTTGACGGCCTTATGCTCTTCTTCCGTCAGGTAGATCTGCGTTCGTTTCATCGTTCACCTCGGTAACAGTTGCCGACCTATGATGTATATCTATAATGTATATGATACTTGAGGAATTGTCAAGGACGTAAGTTCTGAAAGGATGGCGATCTAACGCCTCCGAGCTGATGGGCCGGGGTCAATCAACGCCATACTCCCCAAGCCCAACCAGATCATACAACGCACCGCTCCAAATTCGCCCCGCATCCCCGGTCCCATCCAGCGAGATGTTAGCCGGAGCCCTTTCCAGTCGGGGATCCAAAGAGATGTACCGGAGTGGTCAGTTCAATGGCCGTTCCCAGGGCTAAGTCATGAGCAAGTCCCTCTTGTTCGCAGCAGGTCATGTTCGCCCCGAGCTCATTCGCCGTACACTAAGTCGTAGTTCTTTACCCTTGCGCAAAGACCACGCAAGCATCAAGACCACGGCAAAGTACCATAGCCCAGTGAAGATCCCGACATGGGGAAATCCGTGCGTATAAGGTGGATCGGGGAAATAGAAGATGGTCGCTCCAAAAAGCATGACAATCGATACAAGGACTCCTGCCCAGCCGATGATTTGACCGAAGCGCGGATCAACGCATCATGTTGATTGCGAAGAGCAGAGTGGCGAGGCCACTGAACATATCGAAGGAAACGTCGAGCCCGAGGGGGATGTCCCAGACTTCGTCCTCATCAGAGCGGCCAGTGTTTCGTCAACTGCCGGCTTAATCGAATAGTTGATCGCCAGTTGTACCGTGATTTCGGCGGTGACCAGTCCCTCCGGCAAGGGAGTTGCATATCTCAGCCAATTCGATCGACAGTGCGCATCCCCGGCCCTCCAGTATGTGCTTGAGAGCTACGCTCGCGACGACCAGGGCAGGGCCAAAACTGGCCCCCAAGATGACCTGTCGAATGCGCGGCATATCTACCAAGATCGACATGGCGTAGACTAAACAAGCAACGAGGCCAGAGACGATGCCGATCCTCGTCCACGCAGCCCTTTCATCGATCGGCGCTATGCGTTCATTCGCATTGGTGATCATGACTTCCCTCCACGCACTTGTTGTGCTCCGGCTAACGGCCTCGAGATGAGCCGCCCGGCCAGCCGAAGACTTGTATCGCACAAATGGCTACCGCTCGGCTGGCCGGGTCGGCTCCATCGAGTTGTTAGGCGGCGCAGGCGTGAAGTTCGTCCTAAAGGGCGAACGTGGCTCGGCTCCAAACGAGCCATCACTAAAGCCGGTATCCCACTCTATGAACCCAAGAGCCTTGTGATGACCTCCCTTATGAGCAGAAGCAAAACAGGCAGGAAGAGAGCAGAAAGCAAGCCGGTAAGTGTGCCGGGCCGCCACGGCCATGTACTCAAGGCTTGGATGGCCTGCTCTTCTTCTCTCAAGGTCGAGAGCACTGTGCGCATTCCCCCCACATCTTCGTAATCCTGCTTTTCGAATGCGGCGGAGTGAATTCGCGCCAAGATCATCGCGATACGGGAGTTTACCTCCTGCAAGAGCGTATCCTTTTCGGAAAGAAGACGCCGGTGTGCCCCCGCCAAGGGGAGATAGAACAAGAGAAGGGTGAGCACAGCAAAAGCTAAGAAGGTGGCGATTAGCGCTGTGTTTGAGTAGGCGGCATAAGCAGTGGGATCAGCAAATGAAGACAGAATCACGACAAGTACGAGTACCGCGAGTGTCGCGGTGTACCGGGAAAACCCGTAAAGTGGGCGTCGGTTGAAGGGGTCAATTCGATCGGGCATGGCGTAGAAGGCCCCAATCTGACGCAATTGACGGACTCCTTGATATCCAAATAGAAAGGCCAATCCACCGCCCATCATCCAGATACCAATTCTCATTTGCGGGAATGCGTAGTCGACGGCTGGAGCGACGGCCATGTCGGAGAACCCAGTGGCAGCCCCACCCACTACCCCAATCAGGAAGAACAGTGTTCCCAACCCACTGGGGATCGTTACGAACCGATACTTGAGGTGTGCGTACTCTTCGTCGGTGGCACCCAGGAGAGGGCGATACTCCTCAAGTGCTTTGGGGGCGCCCTTCAGCATATAGATGCCGAGCAGGAGGGGCGGGGTCAGATAGAGAGCGGCTGTGCCAAGGTCGTAGCTGAATTCCCCCGGGAAAGCATCCCTCTGCTCCAGGCCACCAGATGCTGAACGATGCCAACAGCCGGGAAGAGCAATACGATAGAGAGCCAGTCGGCAATGGGTAAGCGGTCTAGCCAGTTGTAGAAGGCGTGGATGAAATTCGGCCTGTACATTCTGTGACCAGCCGTAGCTGCTGTCACTTGCAGTTCCTCCTTCAGGTCTCCGCCAATCGTCACGCAGCCGCGGTCCACTGCGACGCCTAACGCCTCCGAGCTGATGGGCCGGGGCCACTCACCACCCCGCCTCTAACCCTTCCTGAGCATACAACAATCTCGCCAAAATCGCCCCGCATCCCCGGTCCCATCCAGCGAGATGTTAGGCGGGCGCCTAGACATCCAATGGCTTCTATAGCGGAGGGCGGACAAGGTTGTGTGGCCAAGGATAGATGGCGAGGTAAAACGTCAATGTTGCACATGTTGATACCAACATGCCGGGAATCATGACGGCAAGGGTTGGCCACTTTGCCAGGTTGTGAACAGACCGGACCGCAACGTACCTCAATAAGAAGGAGTAAAGGGGGAGAAGGCACAGCGCCGGCAATGCATAGAACGCCCTGCCAAGGCTGGTTGAGGTGAGAGAAGCAAGCACGTCAAGCGGCGTGCCATAAACCGCGACCAAAAACGAAAGTTGGGTGAAGGATCCCCTCCCCCCAAGCAGATACGCGATTACTTGCATGACGGCAATCTCGATGACAAACGAAACCAAGTACGCAAAAGCCAGGATTCCCGTGCGCACAATGGGTGAATTGGACAGCACAAAACCTGCTTCAGTGGATCCCGGGTGTGAGGCGTTCCAGACCTCCCAGGTAGAGGTCGTCAGAAGGCCCGCGAGCCCGGCAATCGAGAGTGCTGCCTTCGAATTGGCCCAAGGTGCGGACAATACGTCTCTGAAAGCTGAACGGCTTGGTCGGACAAACCCTGGCAACCATATCCCCACCCAATTCAGCAACGCTTCCAGAGAAACAGTCCGAGATTCAGGCTTGCTTACTTTCGACATGCATCCCCCAACATTCGGCACTGCGCACGCCTAACGCCTCCGAGCTGATGGGCCGGGGCCAACCCGCCCCGCCTCCAACCCGTCCTGAGCATACAACAATCTCGCCAAATTCGCCCCGCATCCCCGGTCCCATCCAGCGAGATGTTAGGCCGCATCCGAATCGGAGCGACCCCCACCACTGCCAAAGTTGCACCCAGCGTATTTTGCCTTAGGCCAAGCAACCGGTCGTGCATTCAGGTCTTAGCTCCATCTGACGAAGCAGGTTGCATCGAGCATCAGTATTCCCCACGGAGCCCAAGCCAACTTGCCGATGTCGTGATTGCGTGAATCCCATTGCGACGAAGGTGATGTAGGAGGCACATCACTCTGCACGGCCACCCCATCAGCTCTCGACGTGCGCCTCAGCTCCAATTTCGAACGAAACGCTGGCCTTCTGTCGCCGGCTCGGCCAACACATCTCCAAGCCCATGTGTCTGGACCCCGAAAGGCGAGCACCGCAATGTCGACAACTGCTCCGAGCACCCCGCCGAACCCAGCAGCTACGATCCGGCGCTCATAATAGCTACATCTCATTAACTGCACAATGCGCCGCAAGCAGACTGAGAGCTACGCCGGCGGCGACCCCAAGAACAGCATGACAAGGGTCCGGAAGGCTTGAGATCCGAGAATACTCCCGCCGCCATAGGTCCAGTGACGGCCCGCGCCGAGATATGGCCAGGTTGTCGATGCGGCCTAACGCCCTCGAGATGAGCCGCCCGGCCGGCCGAGAACTAGTATCGCACACAATCCTACCGCTCGGCTGGCCGGGTCGGCTCCAGCGAGTTGTTAGGCGGCCAACCGCTTCATCTAGCTGGAAGCTGCTCTTTCCCGCGGAAGAACAATGAAAGTAGCATGGCCAGAGCAAGAAGGATGGGCCCCCAGGCCACAAAAGCGCCTGCAGTTATGGGCGTTGCGCTTACCAGGCCGAGGACGCTCATGAACGAGAAGAGTGCGAAGAGTACAAAGAGCCATCGGATCCACATCTGAAGCCGAGAGCCGCGGAAGAGAGGTGCGACAAAGAGAGCCGCCAAGGAGAGGAAGAAGCCCCACCCTAGGATCTCGAGGGCGAACATCACGGAACCTGTGGAGTATGGAAGGAACCGGGCGAGGTCCGCGCTAGCAGGTCCAGGAGGACTGAGTCGCACCACGGTGAGTTGAACGAATCGGTTGATGCTGACCGATGCCGCAAACAACAGGGTGAAAGAGAGGCCGACTGTGCCGAGAATGCTCTCGTCGTCGCCTGCAAGGTGCCTGATCGCAGCAAAGAGAACGACCAGTGCGGGAGCCGTGAGGATCGTCACGAGCCCACCGACTAGTTGGACAAAGGGCGTAGGGGGAAAGGCGAAGCCCTCGGTTGCGAAGTAGCCGATCAGAAGCGCAAGATAGATCGCGCCCAGAATGGCCACGATGATGGCTGACCAGAAACCCAGACGCCTTGCTAGGGGATGTGTCACTCTGAAGGTTCCTCCTCAAGGCAACAGGTTGGACGCCTAACGCCTCCGAGCTGATGGGCCGGGGCCACTCGCCACCTCGCCTCCGACCCGTCCTGAGCATACAACAATCGGGCCAAAATCCCCCCGCATCCCCGGTCCCATCCAGCGAGATGTTAGGCCGCCAATTGTGGCCGCCGGGTCTCCCTCCCCTGGCCCCCGGAGATACAAAAATCAACGAAACTGCCCTCCCCGGTTCAGGGGGTGCTGGCTTTTTTTTCCAGCCCGTAGGCGTCACGGCGATTTTCGTGCCCATTAGGACTTTGCGGATAGGGCAAGTACGCCAGTAGCCTTCGACAGCACATGGCTATGAGGCCATCGGTGAGTCCCATCTACAGATGAAGACAACTCAATCGATCTGGATACTGCGAACAGTGCTGACAAGGGAAACTTTCGATGCAGCGAGAGGGCGAAAACGAGGGGGGCCATCCGACGGGAAAGTGTCAGGGCGAGGAAGAGGACTGCCGTGGAGACGAGCAGCATTGAAAATTGCCGGTGGGCCACCAGGAGTCGGGCGATCAGGAGGGCGCAAATCATTGCCGCCGGTATGAGAAAGATCAAAACTGGGCCATAGGGGAGGACGTAGTAGCCGGGGATCGGAATGGAAGTGAGAATATCACACCCAGGCCGAGGATCAGCGCTCCCAATGAGATGTATGTTGCCATCCGCCAGGTTCTCATCATTGAGCCCTCCTACAGGCAGCCTAACGCCTCCGAGCTGATGGGCCGAGGCCAACCTCCGCCTCGCCCCCTAGCCTTCCTGAGCATACAACAATCTCGCCAGAATTGCCCCACATCCCCGGTCCCATCCAGCGAAATGTTAGGCATCGCTGCTTCGTTCATCGATAAACGAGTTTGAACTTTTCACACACGATGGGCATTTCCTTGGCTGGCGCCTTGCCCAGGCTTTCGCATTCGGCGGCGAAGAACTTCCAGTGGACTGCGCGCCAAAAGGCAAGCGAGCGATCTCCTTCGCCCTCCTGATAAGCATGATCATCGTCTACTTCGTTGAATGGGACCACAGCCAGTTCTGTTGTTTGGATGATGCCGATGGGGCAACCCTTTCCGTCAAGAATCACACTGTAGCCACTAACCACGGGATAAGGCTCAGCCTCCTGCTCGTAGGACCAAGCGAGCGACGCAGTGGCTGTCTTGATGCCGTCGAGCACAAGCTTTGCCAGCTCATCGGCCATTTGAGGAGTGTTGCCGAAGCTCCAGGCTTGATACTCGTCAGAAAGGTCCCCCACGTCTCCGGGCAACGAATGCAAGTAGGATTGCCAATACTCTGCGACGAGCCCCTTGTCTTCTTGGTCTGCCATCCATTTATTCCTTGCAAGCGATGCCTAACGCCTCCGAGCTGATGGGCCGGGGCCAACCACCACCTCGCCCCCAGCCCGCCCTGAGCATACAACAAAAGGCCAAAATCGCCCCGCATCCCCGGTCCCATCCAGCGAGATGTTAGCTCGCCTCTTGGTACAGTATCAAGACATGGGTTACAGATTATTATCAGGACATAGGTTACACTCGCTCGGCCCGATCGATCTGCCGGCGACTTACGGCCACCTTCGAAATGATGTCCTGGATTCTGTTTCGCCTCCCATCATAGCGCCCGATCTGGTAGAAGCAAAAGTACAGGTCATAGACTCCGTCGGCCACCTCCTCCAACCCTACGTAGTCTTCAATCAGGGTGTTGCTCACAAACAGCTGCCGCCCGAAAGCCCGGATGGTGCCTGCCCGGCTCACCCGTCGCACCAGATAGTGCCCGGGATAGTCATAGCGGTCGATCTTCTGGGGCATCGGTCGGTGTGACGGCCGGTAGAGCTCCGCCGGCCGTTTCATGTCGATGGCTTCGTGGGGGCGGTCTTCGTTGAACTCGTGCCGGAAGCCGTCGAACTTGCGCTGCTGCCCTTTCAGGTTGCTCGCCGGCGGAATTGTCGCTTCCTCCTTCAGCGTCTTGTGCATCCGCTCGTGCACGCCATTTTGCTGCGGCTTTCCCGGTTCGATCAGCTCCGGATAGATCCCCAATCGGATGAACCACACCGACAGCTGCGACAGCCGGGCCAGAGCATTCGAAGCGAACGGCACCCCGTTGTCGGTCCGGATGCGATTGGGCAACCCGTAGGTCTCGAAAAGACGCTTGAAATGTGCCTGCGTTCGCTCCAAGGAGATCGCCGGATGGGCGTCGCAGCCCAGGAGATACCGGCTCGAAAGGTCGCTCACCGTCAGCGGAAAGCAGTACCGCATGTTCTTCAGCCGGAACTGGCCCTTGTAGTCGGCTGCCCAAATGTCGTTCGGTCCGGCCGGCTGCGTCTTAGGACAGCCCGGATGCGCCCGCCGGTACCGGCGCCGCGGCTTCACCAGACCCGCCCGGCCCAGGATCCGGGCCGCCGTCGGAATCGATGGCCAGGGCCGCTTCGGCTCCCGCCGCTCCAGGATGTCCAGCAGCTTCTTCGGACCCCACTTCGGATGCTTCAGACGCAGCTCAATGATCTCGGCTTGAGCAGCCAGATCCGCCTGCCAGGGGCAGCTCCTCGGCCGACGCGAGCGCTCTTCAAGACCCGCCGGGCCATGCTCCAAGTATCGATTGATCCACTTATGCGCTGTCTTGCGCGACACGCTGAACTGCTCAGCCAAGTCCGTCACGCTGTAGCAGTTCAACAAGAAGTCTTCGATGAATTGCTGCTTCTGCTCGCTCACGGTAACACCCTCCCAGGTCATCGGCGCCACCTCCTCTCCCGAGAAAGTGTTACCCATGTCCTGATAAGAAGTGTTACCCATGTCTTGAGAAGATTTTGTTACCTATGTCTTGATTTGGTTCACTTACATCTTTGAGCGTACTTTCGGCCGATAAATGACTCCGACGAAAGCGGCCGATTCGAAGAATTTTAGGAGCCAGAAGGAATGGATGTCCTCATGGTCAAGCTGGTCGTACCAGTATTCCGCAATGTCAGGCTCGCGGTGTCCATAGGCCATCATGGGAAGGAATTCCTCAGGGAATTGGAACCGAAGGACGTCCGCCCAAACTCTGTCCTCCGGAACGTGTGGAACCAGTTTGTGGTACGAAGCGAGTCCTCGAATCACCTTCTTCACAACGCGAAGGACCCTTAGGTCTTCGGCTGGGTAAATCAAGTAGCGACCCGCGGTTGCCTGGTCTTGGCGGATTATCGAAAGGAGGTCGTCGATACGTCTTTTCGCGTCTGGCTGTTTGAGGCTGCGTTTTAGAGTGCTTTCCCACAATTCGGATCTGGTGGGAATGGGGTTGTCGCCTGACATC
Source organism: uncultured Chloroflexia bacterium (assembly GCA_963797485.1). Lineage (GTDB taxonomy): Bacteria > Chloroflexota > Anaerolineae > Anaerolineales > E44-bin32 > CAWAND01. The sequence continues at coordinate 1,079,824 of CAWCPF010000003.1, read as the reverse complement.
AGCAAGACATTCCGAAAATGGGCTTCGTCGTCGGACCAGCCCTGGTTGCATTCACCACAGCTTGATATGGTAAGGCGTTGGACGGTGGAGTTGGCTTTCGAGTTTGGATACAGGCATGAAGGAAAGACGTGTTCCCTTTGAGGCTTTGGCGCCTCATTTCCGCAGTAAGAGCAGATTGGCAAACTAACCCCCTTGGAGAGGCGAGCTAACGCCTCCGAGCTGATGGGCCGGGGTCACTACGTCTTGCTCCCATGCCCAGCCCGATCATATGACGCCTGCTCCAGAATTGCCCTGTATCCCCGGTCCCATCGAGCGAGATGTTAGGCTGATGACTTGATTTCGTACCACGTGGTGACCCCGTCGATCGTCTGAGTGGGAACCGAACTGACAGAGATTTCGCCGTCTGGGCTGACTGAAAACGAGTAATCCAGGTTCGGGTCGAAGTACTTGCTCTCAGCCTTCGGACCTGACGAGCTAAGTTCCACCGTAACGACATATGCGTTGGTTAGCGGATAGTTCATGAAGTCGTCTTCCCAGTGACCTTCGCGAATTGTGACCGCAAGCCTAGAGTTCCCGCTGTACCAGGTCGGGCCTCTGGGTGAACCTCATGCCGGTCATTTCGCCCTCATGCGTTAGATGAGATAGGACTCGCCTAAGGGCAAAATCGTAGACTGCAAGTTCGTCGGTGGCTGGTTCTGCACCCCAGCAATGGCTGACAAAGAATGCTCGCAGTCCTCGAATGATTCCACGAATTTCCGCAAATAGCCCCATTCACGGTTTCAAGGACCTGCCCCGAAGCCGGATCGAGCACGAGGGGGAGACACCTCCGCACCCGTCTATGTTGGTATCTGACACAACGAGAAGCCCGTTCGCGCTCCACTGAAACTCAGTAATGAAGCCGTACTTGCTGGGGTACAGTCTCTCCTCTGACCCTGTGCTTCTGTTGAACAGATAGGCGACCTCGAAAGATTCCCCAGTGTCGAATTGTTCAGCAGATTTCTCAAGAGTGGAGAAAGCGACATATCTGCGGTTGGGCGAGAACGTGATGTGGGCGTACGCCAGATCTCCAAACTCGTATGTTCTCATCGCATACTCTGCCAACATGCCTGGATCCTTCTGTCGGCACCTAGGCGGAAGAACCCAGGTAGGAATGTTTGGAGCGGTGGCTGAAGGAATGAGCATAGGGTCGGGGGTTCTAGTCGGCGGCTGCAGCTTAGCGGTCTATGAAGGAGTTGGGGACAACAGCTGCGGTTGCGGCCCAACGGATGGGGCAACCGTGGACGAGGACGCAAAGTGTGGAGGTGCCTCAGGCCCGCAAGAGACCATGAGGATTCCGATGAGGAGAAAAGTAGCCTGGGTCGCAACATCAAGCTGGATGTTCCTAGCCCTTAATGGGCATCAGCCTAACGCCCTCGAGCTGATCGGCCGGGGCCACGCTCCACCCTGCCCCGGGCCATCCTGAGCATACAACAACTTTGCCAAACTCGCCCCGCATCCCCGGTCCGATCCAGCGAGATGTTAGGAAGTCCCTCGCTCACTTGTCCGGAGGCGAACTTACTAGATTGAAGGCGTATCGATAGATTTGACGGCCAACTTGGTCAATCAGCCAGACGTTGCCGAGCGCATCCTCGGCAAGTGGCCCTCGGCCGGGGCGGTCCAGCACCATTTGCTAGTATCGGGATCATGTCGGACAGTGGTATGGCCGGTCGTGAACCAGAGATCCCCATCGGAAAACTGGTACGTGGCGAGTGGACGGTCATACATATAAAGGAACTCTAAGTTATAGATGCTTATGAAGACTGCGGAGCGTGATTAGCGTTCCAGGAATACCTCTTGGAACCATCGATTCGTTGCAGCCACCCGAAGTCGAATACCGAACTCTCCCAGCGCTGTCTACCTCAAACGGCTTTCTCATCCAATTCACGGCGTAGTAGCCAGCGTCCAACTCGGTCATGCCCGGCGGGGGTCCATAGTACCAAATCAAGCCGTCGGAGAGGTCGAGTTCGCGGACAGCCAGGTCCTGTCGACTTGTGAACCAGACGTTGCCATCTTTCGAAACGGCAATTGATTTAACCTCGAGCCCCGAGTTGGTCCTCAACAATAGCCTGGCCGAATTCGTGGCTGGGTCGTAGTGATAGATCTGGCCGTTCAGGACAACAATGATTGTGCCGTCGGGCTCCTCAGCAAGAAGCGAATTCGAGCTTGTGAAATAAGGAGGCTGTTCCGTCAGCGCCGGATCGAAAAGGTGGTGCTTGTCAGTTACAACCTCAAACCGGTCTTTGGCTGGGTCGAGTTTAGCTAAGAGAGAGTATGTACGAGTTCCGAACAGCGCCCAAAGAGATCCTGCTCTGGTGAGTAGCAAGTCGTCAAATGAAGAGTTTATTGCCGTGCGGGTCTGATACCGGGAATGGGGTGAATTCGTCGGTCTGGGAATCGAACCGGAAGATGGAAGCGCCAGACACATCGGGGATCCCGAGGCGATCCATATCTCGCTTGGCGATAGTGCAACGATATCACGAACGTCACGGAGCAGATCGGGGTTCTTTTGGAGTATGCCCAATTGAGGCTGCCACCATCGAGGCATTGACTTTCGCCTGGGAATGTGAAACTGATCTTCACGAAAGATGGGTTGGTGGTGAGGCGATGTTACGTCTGGCGGGATACAAGCACTATCCTGCGAAGTGAAAAGGCCAGCGCAACTGGTCGTGAGGGCAGCAAAAGCGAGCAAGACGAACAGTATCCTTGAACTTACATTCATGGTTGTCGCTGCGAGGTGCTTAAATCTGCTTCTCGTATCCTGAATCAACCTGATAGAAACACATAGAGTTAAGCCCTCAAGCACAGGGGGAAAGTCTATGTGCAGTTTGCCTGGATGCTACCTGTGATTGACTTGATAGGCTGAAAGTCCAAGCACTGGGTCTCCTACGCCTCCAGCTGATGGGCCGGGGTTGATCAACGCCGCTTCTCCAGACCCACCCCGATCATACACGTCTGCTCCAAAATCGCCCATCCCCGGTCCCATCCAGCGAGATGTTAGGCGCACAGCCGAATGGATTCTTGAGCCTCGGCAAGGCAGAAGGAGAAGGCTGCACAAGTTGCTGGCAGTCGTTCAAATGGAGGATGACCGCTTAGGCAAAGGATCGCATCGTGCGCGACAGCTTGCGAATGACTCTCCTCCTGGAATGGGTTCTGCCGAGCGCTCGCCTCATCAGTAGGCGTCGGCGTGGGCAGGTTTGTGATGATGTTGGAGAATACAGTCCCGATGGCGGGGCCAAGCAGTGCCAAGACAACAATGACGGCAATGCTTGCCAGCATGCAGACGCCGAACAGCCCTAGAACGACGATGATGATCCTAGGAAATCTGCTCTTGGATGGAGTGTCGGAAGGCGGGATGGTCATGATCGGTTCCTTTCGTCTACGTTGGACGGAACGGCTTCGCGCACGCGGAAAGCGGTGTTGGGGACAGCTACAACTGCATCTCATAGCAAGTATTGGCAGCACGATCAGTGCGCCTAACACTTGAGCTACGTGGCCCCGGCATCGGACCACTCTTTCATTTTCAACCCACCCTGCCCCGAATCAACCCCAAACTCGCCCCAGATTTCGGTCCGCATCAGCGATATGTTAGAAGGCCGCAAGCCTGGGCCGTGCTGGGTCAGCAGCCAACTCGGCCCCCATGCTTCGATCCGTCTCAAGCCTCTGGCCCAACCCTTCGGGTCAAGGAGCTTTGACTTCCTACGCCACAAGCCCAAAGTGAGATCAGCTTGGAGCCGGAAGACACCTGAGCGGAGCCTCATCCCTGTCGCTGGCTGGCCATGCCCGATACTCAGGCACGCGCTCCCCCACAGCGTTGACCGGCCAGGCCCCGGCCTGATGGAGGAGGCAATGTGCTCGCAGCTTGGCCGGCCCAGCCAGGTTCTGCCGATTTCCCGGTTATTTGTGAATTCCTTCACAATCGCCGGAATGATGCCACGGTTCCGGTGAGCGCATTGGATCGAATTCGAAGGAGCCGGCCCAGCAACCTCCCAGCTTCTTCCGCCAACCCCTTCCCCTCGATGCGACGCCCGGCCTGCCGAGACGCCAAGTGCGACTCCCCTCCTGGCAAAATGAAGTTCTTCGCGGCCTTCTAACGCTTGAGCTACGTGGCCCCGGCATCGGACCGCTCTTCCATTCTCAACCCGCCCTGGCCCCGAATTGACCCCAAATTCGCCCCAGATGTCGGTCCGCATCAGCGATATGTTAGAAGGCCGCAAACCTGGGCGGCGCTTGGCCGCGGACCTAACTCGGTGCCCTGCTCGGAACCGCCTCAGGCCGCCTGCCAAACCCATCGGGCCAAGGAGCATTGACTTCCTACGCCACAAGCCCAAAGTGAGATCACCCTGGAGCCGGAAGACACCTGAGCGGAGCCCGATTTTGTGCGCTGGCTGGCCAGCCCCGAAACTCAGGCACGTGTTCCCCCACAGCGTTACCGGCCAGGCCCCGGCCTGATGGAGGAGGCAGCAACGTGCTCGCAGCTTGGCCGGCCCAGCCAGGTTCTGCCGATTTCCCCGATATTTGTGAATTCCTTTCACAATCGCCGGAAAGATGCGACGGTTCCGGCGAGCGCATTGGATCGAATTCGAACAGCCTGCCGAGAAACTCCCAGCTTTTTGCCCACCTGCTTTGCTCGATATGCGCGGCTTTCCAGGCGCCAGATGCGACTCTGTCCGAAGCAAAAAGAAGTTCGTGGCTCTTTGAACGACGAGCTACTCGTGGCCCTTGTATCAGACCGCTCTTCCATTTTCAACCGACCCTGGCCCCGAATTAACCCCAAATTCGCCCCAGATGTCGGTCCGCATCAGCGATATGTTAGAAGGCCGCAAGCCTGGGACGCTTGGCGAGAACTAACTCGGCGCCCTGCTTGGGTCCGCCTCAACCCGCCTGGCCTAACCCTTCGGGCCAAGGAGCTTTGACTTCCTACGCCACAAGCCCAAATTCAGATCAACCTGGAGCCGGAAGACACCTGGCGGAGCCCGATTCTATCGTTCCTGGCTGGCAAGCCCCGAAACTCAGGCACGTGCGCTCCCCCACAGCGTTGACCGGCAAGACCCCAGCCTGATGAACCAGGCAGCAATCGTGCTCGGAACCTTGGCCGGCCCCAGGCCGGCGTCTTCGATGCGCTTGGCCATTTGTGAATTCCTTCACAATCGCCGGAACGATGCCACGGTTCCGGTGAGCGCATTGGATCAATTCGACGGAGCCGGCCCAGCAGCCTCCCAGCTCTTCCCAACCGCTTCGCCTCGATATGGCGCCTGGGCAGCTTTTCGAGACGCCACGTGCCACTCGTCCCATGCAAAAAGAAGATCTTCGCGGCCTTCTCTAACATCATCTTAGTCTGAAACGCGGCTCGAATTCCCCCCACAGGGGGATTCTTGCGGCTGAACAGGCTTGAAAAGGGGCCACGCGCTGGAAAAGCGGGCCAAAAGGTTCTATCATCTCGTGTGCGGGGGGGTTAGCTGGAAAGAAGTAGTCCCCCTTTATGCGACCCAAGCATACTCACTTCCGAGCTCCATGACAACCAGGGGGATTGCCATGAGTTAGCCCCAACCGAAACTCCTCGATCAACTGCGCCAAATCCTTCGCCGAAAACACTACGCATACAAGACCGAACAGGCTTACCTGGGCTGGGTCAGGCGCTTCATCATTTTCCACAAACTCCGCCACCCATCGCGCCTCGGCCAGGCTGAAATCGAGGCCTACCTCACCTACCTGGCCGTCCACCAACACGTCTCAGCCGCCACCCAGAACCAGGCTCTCAACGCCATCGCCTTCTTCTATAACCACGTGCTCGACCAACCGCTCGATTTTGACCTCCAGTCCGTCCGCGCCCGCCGCCCCAAACGCCTCCCCACGGTCCTATCCAAGCAGGAAGTGCGGGGCCTGCTCGCCTGCCTGACCGGCACCAACAAGCTCATGGCCGAGCTGCTCTACGGCAGCGGCCTGCGCGTCAGTGAGTGCGTCCGCCTGAGGGTCAAAGACCTCGACTTCGCCCAACATCAGATCATGGTCCGGGACGGCAAAGGCGCCAAGGACCGGCCCGCCATCCTCCCCGATCGCCTGGCTCCCCTCCTCCGCACTCAGCTCCTGAGGACCAAGCGCATCCATGAGCAGGACCTCAAGGCGGGGGCCGCCGGCGTCTACCTGCCCGATGCCCTGGAAAGGAAGTACCCGCACGCCAGCCGGGATTGGGCGTGGCAATGGGTCTTCCCCTCCAACCGTTTGTCAACCGATCCGCGCGCCGGGCTCACCCGCCGCCATCACATCAGCCCCAGTGCGCTCCGCAAAGCCATCACCCACGCCGCCGACCTGGCCGGAATCGCCAAGCATGTCTCCCCGCACACCCTGCGCCACTCCTTCGCCACCCACATGCTCGAGAACGGCTACGACATCCGCACGGTGCAGGACCTGCTCGGGCATCGGCATGTGTCGACAACCATGATCTACACCCACGTCCTCAACCGGGGGCCCCTTGCGGTCCGCAGTCCGCTCGACGAGGCGCTCACGGGCTTGAGCCCGGACCCTGGTTAAAACACTTCCAGGGGCTTGCCTCGGCGCTCATTCCGTGTATCCTCATCTTCCGGGTTGCGCCCGCAGCCCCCATCATTTCGCGTGAGGCATGTGTATGACGAGCTCGAATCCCCCAGCCAAGAAACGTTCGTGGACCGTATGGGTCGGCGCCGGATGCGGCTTGCTGCTGCTGCTGACGTGCTGCACTTCGGCCGCCGTGGGCGCGTACTTCTATCTCAGACCCAACAACGCCGGCGGGGAACCCGCCGTCGAATACGTTCTGGATGCCTCGCCCCGCATGAACGAGTCCACTGAGGGCGGCACACGCATCGAGGTCGCCCGAGGCGTCTTGGCCGAGATCGTCAGGCCCGCCAACCCGGATCTGAATTCGGGGCTGCGCCTCTTCGGCAGCGGCGCCGTCGCCCAAGCTTGCCAGGACACGCAGCTCGTGGTGCCCTTCGCCACCTCCAATCAGGACAAGATCGCCACCCAACTCGAGGGCGTAAAGGCCGGTTCCGATTCAAACTCGGACCTCAGCGAGGCCATGATCTCGGCTATCCGCGACCTGGCCGCTAAGGGCGGCCCGCATTCCCTGGTGGTGGTCACCGGCGGGGCCGACGCCTGTAATCCCCAGGCCGGGGAGCTCATCGCTCAGGAAGCGCAGCGAGCCGGAGTCGATCTGAAGACCTACGTGGTCGGGTTTCAGGTCTCCGCCGACGACTCCCAGGCCCTCAAGAACCAGGTGGGTTCGATCCCCGGGGGCGAACTCCAGACCGCCGAGGATGCCGACGGCCTGCGAACGGTCCTGGCTTCGATCCAGCGCAAGGTGGATGCCACCGCCAGTGGCCAGGCGTCCGGTGAAACGGCCTGCGACCATCCCTACTTGCCGCTTCGCGCCGGTGCCACCTGGTCCTACTCAGGCATCGCTCCGTACACCTGGGCGGTTGACTCGGTTTCGGGCGATCGGCAGAGCGCCACGGCTCACCTGTCAATCGATTTCGGAAGCGGTTCTTTCAGTCTTGATTGGAACTGCAGCCCGGACGGCATCTTGTACTATCAGATGGCCGACTTGTCCTCGGGCGATGTTCCGGGCGTGGTCTCATTCAATGTGTCTTCGGCCGACGGGGTCACGCTGCCCAAGGAAAGCGTCCTGACATCCGGCGGTTCATGGGATAGCAGCTATACCATCGGCATGGGCGTGGACATCCCCGGATTCACGGATACGTTCACCTCCCAAACCACGGAAACCTCCACGGCTGGGTCGGAGACGTCTGTGAGCACCGCCGCGGGCACGTTTGACGCCATCCCGGTGACGTCTACCGGCACGGTTACCACCACCGGGCTGGGGGACTTCAGCACGGATTTCTCCAGCACGGTGTGGTACGCGCGGGGGATCGGGATCGTACGGATCGAATCCAGTGCCGCCGGAGAGACGGTCACCTTCGAACTTTCAAGCTACAGCGTTCCCTGAAGCCCATCCGCTGGGTGCAAACTCAACCGGCCGGAGGCGGCCGCCTCCGGCCGGTCTGTTTTGCGGGCGGTACACGGCCTGGGTTGTGGTGTGGTCGGACTAACGCGTGACCAGCAGGTCGTCGAAGTTGACCGTAAGCGGCGGATCGCCGGATAACCCGGCCAGCAATCCGACATCGCCGGGCTGGGGGTCTCCATCTGTCGCCCGCCCAATCTCATTGCCGTCAAATGCCAGCGCCACATCCGCGCCGCGGCAGGTCAGGCTCAGCGTGTGCCGACCCTGGTTGGGCGCATCCAGGGGGTTGAACGCGGTCCAATCGACCAGCACCTGGGTCTCTCCGCCGCGGACCTGCCACAGGCGATAGTTCCCCGACGCGCTGATGGCGGCTGCAACATAACTGTTTTCGGCTTTAACGAGCCGGCACACCAACCCGATTTCCGAAGCCAGGGGCCCGTTCACCTGCTCGTAAGTGACCTGGATGAACACGTCCGCATCGGACACCCGCCCCGATTTCGAAACGAACTCCGACCCGGTTTGTTCAACATTGAACTGCAGTTGTCCGGCCTGATAACCGATCGAGCCGTCGTCGGCTGATCGGAGGGCGAAGCCGCTCTCTGGGTCCGAGAAATCGTCTGTAAACGGGAGGGCTACCGCCGCTGCCACGGCCGTGGCCTGCGGTTCCAGAGTCGGCGGGAGGGTCGAGGTCGGCGTCGCCGTCCCCGGTTTGGAGAGAAACGCATAGCCCGCCACCCCGGCGCCCAGCAGTACCAACATGCCCACTCCCAGGACGGCCAGCACGCCCAGGACCAGCCAGGGCGATAGACCCCGCCTCCGGGGTGCCTCGGCGGGGATCTCGATTTGCACCGGCTGGGCAACCGCCCAGGCCAGCTCTTTGATCAGCGCCGCGGCCGATTCGGGACGCTCGTCCGGGTTCTTGGCCATCCCATGCGCCAGCGCGCCGTCGACCGCTTGCGGCAGGGGCGCATAAATGGCATGCGCCGACGGGATCGGGTCCTGCATGTGCCGAACCAGCGTGCCCAAGGCGGTCTCGCTGACGTAGGGTTTGCGCCCGGTCAGCATTTCAAACGCCGAAACGGCCAATGCGTAAGTGTCCGAACCCGGTCCGGCCGGCTCGCCGCGCGCCTGCTCGGGGGACATGTAAGCCGCGCTGCCCGTGGGCATGCCCTCGCCCACTTCCTGCAGCGCCCCGGCGATGCCGAAGTCCGCCAGGTACGCATTCTTGGCCTCGTCGAGCAGCATATTGCTGGGCTTGATGTCGCGGTGGATCACCCCCTGCATGTGGGCGTAGTCGATGGCCTCGGCGACCGCTCCCAGCCAGCGCACCGCCTGCGCCGGCGCGATCGGCCCCGCCGAAATCAGGTCGGCAACCGTGCCGCCCGAGAGGAACCGCATCGCCAGATACGGCGCGCCATTGTATTCACCGTAGTCATACAGGGGCACAATCCGGGGATGCTCAAGGCGGGCGACCATCTCCGCCTCTCCCCGAAACTGCTGCAATCCACCCGCATCCGTCTGCGAGCCGCGGCTCAACACTTTGAGAGCCACGGTCCGGCTGGTCGAGGTCTGTTGGGCGCGATAGACGGCTCCCATGCCGCCACGCCCGGCTTGCCCGGTCACCAGGAAACCGGGGATTTGGGGGAAGCTCTCCGGGAGCAGAGTTGGCGTGGGGTCGGACATGGGCTATTTGACTCGCAGGCGGCTGACGGTGTCGCCGGCTTCATCCACCACCCAGATATCCCGGCAGCCGGTCCCGCAGCCCACCGAGGTCAGGGCGTAAGGCCCGCCGGGCACGTCCAGGGTCTGCACAACACTGGCTGAATCGATGGCAATGCGGGCGATCTGATTGCCGCGCTGCAGGGCCGCCCAGATCGCCTGGCCGTCAAACGTCAGCGCGATCGGGCGGCCGTCGATGGGAATGCTCTTCAACAACGCGCCGTTGCCGGTGTCGATGGCGCCCACGGCGTTGGCATCCGGCAGGGCAACCCACAACAAGCTTCCATCCCAAGCTAGGCTGCTTGGCGCTCCCTCAACCTGGATGGTGCGCTTCACCAGGCCCGTGGCCGGGTCGATCTCCATCAGGCTGTTGGAATTGCCATTGGCGACCCACAGGGAATCCCCGACCTCCGCCAGCGCCTGCGCGCCCTTGGCCACCGGGTACTCTCCCACCACCGTGCCATGCTGATCAACCTTGGTCAGCGTCCCCGCCAGCGCGTTGGGCGTCCACAACCACCCGGCTGCCGACACTAAGGAACTTGGGACGCTCGGGAGCTGGACCGAGCTGCCTGGCTGGTCGGTCGTCAGGTCGATGGGCGTCAGGGTCTGGTGAAGGGCGCCGGCCACCCACAATTGCCCGCCCATTTCGGCCAATCCAACCGGCAGGGTATCCACCGACAGCGTGCGGATCGCGTGCCCGCACGCATCGTTGGCCTCCTGGCAGTCTTTGGCCCGGAGCTGGACCAGGGTGCTGTCGAGGCCGTTCGTCACCCAAATGCTGTCGCCGGCGAACGCGATGGCCCGCGGGGAGTCTCCGACTGGATAGGTGTGCACCTGCGGGCCGGCCAACGGGCCTCTGAACACCAGGAACAGGGCGATCACGGCCAGCACTCCGACGCCGCCCAATCCAATCACGCCCATGGCCAGCGCCGGGAGCGCCCAGCCTCGGCGCGCCGGCCTGGCAGGGCGGCTGAGCCGGCTGGACCGTGGATTCGGATCGGCACCGCCGGACGACCCAACTCGGACAACAAGTCCCGGCCTTCCAATGAGGCCCTGAGTTCTTGCATGAATTCGGTGACATGCGTCGGGCGCTGATCCGGGTCTTTCGCCAGCGCCCGGCTCAGGGTGCTGTCAACTTGCGGCGGCAGATCCCCTACCAGGCCAAGGATCGAGCGCGGGGGCTCGCTCAATTGCATGCGGATGTATTCCATGGGGCTCTTGGCTTCGAAGGGTCGCGACCCGGACAGGGCTTCGAAGGCCATGATGGCAAAGGAATACACATCGCTACGGCCATCCAAATGCTCGCCTCGAGCCTGCTCGGGAGACATGTACGCAGGCGTCCCCAGCACGCTGCCCGTCTTGGTCAGATCGTGCGAGCCTTCCATGGTCTTGGCCAGCCCAAAATCGCCCAGGTAACCGTTGTTTGAGTCATCCATCATTACGTTGGCCGGCTTGAGGTCGCGATGAATGATGTCCCGCTCGTGGGCATAGTCGAGGGCTTCGGCGACCTGGCCTAGGATGGCCAGCATTTGGTCGCGATTCAAGGTCCCATGCTGCAGCGCATCCAGCAGCGACCCGCCGGCCATGTAGCGCATCACAATATAGGGGTCCCCTTCGACCACGCCGAAGTCATAGACCGGCAGGATGTGGGGATGCTCAAGCTGCGCGATGATGTCGACTTCGCGCTTGAAACGCTGCAGCATCTCCTGGTCCCCCGACAGCCCGGTCGACAGGACCTTGAGCACGACCCGGCGGTGGATGGCGGGCTGCTCGGCCAGGTACACGGCGCCCATCCCGCCTTGGCCGATTTTCTTTTCGACGACGTATTGACCTAGCTGCTGACCCGGCCGTATGGCCATCTCAGCTTGCCTCCATTCGCTGAACTCGTGCGCCCGTTGAACTCGACCCCTGGCGGGAGTCTCACCTTGTGAGAAGCTTCTCAGGGGCTTCGATTCGGGACCTGAAAGATAGCACGAATCGCCTTAGCATTCCAGCGCCGGCAAATCGCCAGACGGTGGCCCGCGCTTGTGATTTCTGTCACTATTGGCGCCGGCTCGGCCCATTTAAAGTCACGTCGGCCACCTGCACAAAGGCCCATGGGCCGGAGGAAGCCCTCATGAACCATCTTGATGAAACCGCGCTCGATGTGCACGTCAAAGTGGTTGGCTGGCTCTTCATTGTGACCAATGCGTTGCTGTTGAGTATCGGTGTGGTCGGTCTGTTTCTCATGTTCGGAATCGGGATTCTGGCGCAGGACCTGACGTCCTTCCAAGTCTTGGGCGTGATTGGAACGCTGGGCCTGGTCTTGTTCACGATCCTCGGACTCCCAGGCATCATCGCCGGTGTCGGGCTGCTGGAGCGACGGGTTTGGGGACGTGTCCTGGCCCTGGTCCTCGGCATCCTGGGCCTGGCGGCTTTCCCCGTCGGGACCCTGATCGGCTTGTACACCTTCTTTGTGCTGCTCCAGAATTCGGCCTCAACCTACTTCGGCGAGGCCCCGGTTCGCACGCAGGCGCTGGCCGCGTAAGCCGCAGTCAGCCCTCCAAGCGCATAAACGCCAGGAGCCGGCTTCGCCGGCTCCTTTGCGTGGCAGCTTGTGCTGAGTTAGAAGGCGATCAAGATCAGGGTGATGGCGCAGGCGGCCACTGCCGCCATGGCCCACCCACCTTGACGGTTCGTCTTCGCCTTGGGCAGCGAGCCCAGCAATCTCTGCTTGTCTGCTTCCCGGTGGGCATCCGCGATCTTCATGTCTGCCATCTGCTGCACTACGTACGGGTTGGGGAACATGTCTGCCTCCTGCGTCTGATATCCGCTCAGCGTTCGTTTCTGGCACCAGATTACCAACCGACCGTGTTCTCACCGTTCCTGCAGCGTGTTTCCTGCATGCCGTTCATGGATTTCTTCCAGATCTGGCTGATTCAACGGCTATTTCCTGGCCGGATGATCCACAGGGTCCTGAATTTGCTCCCCCTGCTCGACTTCCAGCACCATCAGGCCTCGTTTCAGGCCCGTGACGATTGCCAGATCCGAGCCTCGCCCGAGGTCCAGGCCATCGCCCTTCCTCAAGATGTGGTCCCGGCCATCAAAGCTGACCCAGGCCTGGCCGGTGAGCACCTTCACCCGCTGACCCTGACGGCGGGTGACCCACAGTCCGCTCTGCTCCAGGGCCTGTAGGCCCTGCCCGGCCCCGCTGACTCTGTGATCGATGATGGCGCAAAGTCGTGTCTCTCTGCTCAAATGTTTCATCACAGCCCTCCCAGTTTGGCGTCGATCCGTGGCACCAAACTACAACTCGGCCGTTTGGCGGGCGTGTTCCGGATCGTTGTTTGGAGGTCTGAATTCCAGGAAGATCTCGATGCTGTTCCGGGCGCGTCGACGCCGACGAGCCTTTGCGCCTGCTGCTCGACGAGCGGCTGGCTGGTGGTGACCCCAGCCTCAGGGCCTTCGGTTGCGCCTGGAATCAAAAACCGCCCGGATGCCGGGCGGTCGTTTTGCCTGCCGGTGGTGCCCCCACGGGGATTCGAACCCCGGTTTTGGCCTTGAGAGGGCCACGTCCTGGGCCACTAGACGATGGGGGCGAGCGGGGGAGATTGTAACATAAGCATTGAGCACTGAGCCCCGAGCACTGATTGTCGGTTTCGCTGCCAAGCGCTCAGAGCTCAGTGCTCAGCGCTTGTCTCACGCCGGCAGCTTGAAGAACCCCATCAGCTTCATGGCCAACCCCAGGTCGCCCTGGAGTTTGAGCTTGGCCTCGGCAAAGGCGCTCATGGCATTGAGCTTGCCGGTGATGATCGCCAGATAGTCGGAGGCATCGGCCGTCAGGGTCAGATTGGGCGACTCGACCATGCCTCGCTCGACCTGACAGCCGCTTTCGTCGATGCGGATCACCCAGTCACCGGCCTGATCGCCGGTCAGGTGGTACTGCACCAGGGCGTGGACGCCGGCGGCTTTCTCGGGCTGAAAGGCGGCCGGCATGCGGCTCATCACGTCTTCGATGGTCCATTCGTCACTCATCGGTGGCCTCATTTCAGTTTAGGTTCTCGAATATACCTGCGGCGCCCATGCCGCCGCCAATACACATTGTGACCAGTCCAAATCGCGCTCGGCGGCGTTTGAGTTCGTACACCATCTGGACGGTCAGTTTGGCCCCGGTGCAGCCCAAAGGATGGCCGAGCGCGATGGCTCCTCCGTTGACGTTCAACCGGTCGGGGTCCATCTCCAGGCCGCGCACGACCGCCACCGCCTGGGAGGCGAAGGCTTCATTGAGTTCGATCAGGTCGATCTCATCCAGTTTGAGCCCGGCCAGGCGCAGCGCCTTGGGCACAGCCGCCAGCGGACCGATGCCCATCACCTCCGGTGCCACACCTCCCACGCCGTAAGCCACAAACCGCGCCAGAGGCGTCAAGCCGAGCTCCGCCGCTCGTGCCTCGGACATGATCACCACGCCGGCGGCACCGTCCGACATCTGCGAGGCATTGCCGGCCGTGACCGTCCCGCCTTGCTTGAAAACCGGCTTGAGCCGGGACAAGGCCTCGAGATTGGTGTCCTGGCGAACACCCTCGTCGACCTCAAATCGATAGGTGTGCGACTCGGGTCCGTCCGGGCCGGCTTCGACCGTCTCGACCTCGATCGGCACAATCTGGTCCGAAAACCGGCCGGCGCGAAGAGCCTCGGCGGCCTTTTGATGGCTGGATAGCGCATACTCGTCCTGGGCTTCTCGCGAGACGGCGTAGGCGTCAGCCACGTGCTCGGCGGTCAGACCCATGTTCATGTAGACCTGGGGAGCCTCCAGGGCCATGACGGGGTTCGGGCTGAACTTGTTGCCGATCATCGGGACCATGCTCATGGACTTGGCCCCGCCGGCGATGATCACGTCCGCCATCCCGGCCTGAATGGCCATGGCGGCGTTGGCGATGGTCTGCAAACCCGACGAGCAGAACCGATTGACGGTTTGGCCGGGGACTTCGACCGGAAGACCCGCCCGCAGGGCGGCGATTCGTCCCAAGTTGAGACCCTGCTCGCCTTCGGGCATGGCGCAGCCGACGATAACGTCATCGATGTCCCCGGCCTCCAGGGGAGCCGATCGTTCCACCAAAGCGCGGATGACCCGCGCCATGAGGTCGTCCGGGCGCACGCTGGCCAGCGCGCCGCGCTTGGCCTTGCCCACGGCCGTTCGGGCGGCGGCGACGATGACAGCAGCATTGCTCATTTGCTTGACTCCCTCAGGCTTTCTCCACGCATCTTTCGCTTCCCAAGAACATGCCGGCGCTGAGCGCCGAGCACTGAGCGCTGAGCGCGCTAGACGCTGAGCGCCGAGCTCAGTTTGTCCTTCCCCCGACCTTGTTCGCGAGCCCGATCAGCATACTCTGAACCTCTTTTAGACTCGCCGCCAGGCGCTCATAGACATCGCGATTCAAATAGCCGAGATCTCGGCTCAGGAGCAGGTGGTATGAAAACTCGCTCGATGAGGACTGAGCGATCCTCAGGTACCTCGCCAGTTCCTTGTCCCCTTGATGGCCATATCCTTCGGCAATGTTGGCCGGGACAGAAACGGCTGCCCTTCTGATCTGCGCCGTGAGGCCATACATTTCTGACCGTGGAAAGTTGTTCGTATGGGTATAGAGCTCAAGCACCAGTCTGTGGGCCTTTCTCCATACTGTCAGTCTTCTAAAGTCTCGCATAGCTCCCCCTCTGTGCCCGCGATAGGGCCGATGAGCCGGATTCTTGCCTTATCACGACGTAATCAGGTATCCAACTCGCCTCCCATCAATGAGGCATTTGATCAACGCTCTGGGCACAGAGCTTAGTGCCTGGTGCTCGGAGCTCAGCGCTCAGAGCTCAGAGCTCAGCGCTTGGCGCTAGTTCCTGAGCGCCTTCCCCGTCTGCAGCACATGCCACATCCGCGCCTGGGTTTTGGCCTCTCCTGCCAGGGACAGGAACGCCTCGCGTTCGAGATCCAGGATCCAGGCCGGCTCGACCCAGGCCGGCTGGCTCAACTCACCCCCGGTCAGCACGCCGGCCAACTTGTGCCCGATATGCGCATCATACTCGCTGAGCGCCCCCGCCTCCCGGAACATGAACACCCCAACCTGCAGAGCCGCCAGCGCGTCCCGCCCGGCGGCGTAGATCTTGACCGGCGCCGGCGGCCGGTAGTCTCGCGCCAGGTGCAGGACCTCCTGCTTGGCTTCGGCCAGCAGCTCATCCCGGTTCATCACCACCCGGTCGGCGGGCCCCAGATAGCCCAGGTCGGCGGATTCCTCGGCGCTCGTGCCGACTTTCGCCTGGCCAACCGTCTCGAAGATGGCTTGAAGAGCGGGCAGCGGCTGGGCTCCAGGCACGCTCATGAACGGGTTCAACCGCCGGCGCAGCACCTCTTTGCAGCCTCCGCCGGCTGGGATCAGGCCGGCGCCGACCTCCACCAAGCCGATGTAGGTTTCGGCGGCGGCCACCACCCGGGAAGCATGCATGATGATCTCGCAGCCCCCGCCCAACGCCCGGCCGGCGGCCGCCACCACCACCGGGAACGAACTCGATTGCAGGCGTTGGGTAAGCGCCTGGAGGGTCCGAATGGCGGTCTCGAGCTGGTCCCACAAGCCATTTTGCGCCGCCAGGGCGACCACCATCAGATTCGCCCCGAACGAGAAATCATCCGCCTGGCTGTCGATCACCAGCCCGGCAAACCCTGCCTCGACGCGTGCCAGGCTGCGATCGAGCATCGTGAGCACGTCCTCATCCAGGGCATTGCCCTGCGCGTGCATGCGCAGGCCGGCCACGCCATCGCCCAAGTCCAGCAGACTGGCGCCGGCGTTGGACTCCATGACCTGGTCCTGGCTCACGTGCGGGCTGCGTGAGCCAGAGCCGTGGCGCCCCAGCCGCGATTGCAGGGTTCCGGATTTCGGGTCGTAGACGGCCACCGGGATGTCGTTTTCGAGCTTGTAGAACGACTCGACCCCGCGGCTGAGCATCGCCGTCACCCACGCCGCCGGCTCATACCCCGCGTCGCGCATGGCGGCCGAAGTCTTGGCCACGCCGAGTGCGTCCCAGAGCTCGAACGGCCCAAGCTCATGGTTGAACCCCCAGCGAACAGCATCATCAATCGGGGCGGGTGTGTCGGCGATTTCAGGCACCCGATTCGAGGCATACGCCAGGCTGAAATATGTGACATTTTTCACAAACTCGCCCGCCCGGTCGTCTTGTGCCAGCAGGGCCTGGATTCGCTCCGTCGGCGTGGGCAGATCCTTGACGGCGGCCACGCCCTCAAAGCGCGGATGGGCTGGCGCTTCATACTCGAGGCTTTTGAGATTCAAGGGCCAGAATTCTTTTCCGTCTTCGGTCGGCACGGTCTTGTAGAAACCCTGTCCGGTCTTGTTCCCCAGCCAGCCCCGGTCGAGCATGGTTTGCGCCAGCCGGTCGGCCTCGGGTGCGCTCAGATATGGGATGGCCTCATCCTGCGGCAGCGCCTGGGCCAGGTTCCGGCGCACGCCCATGGACACGTCCGATCCGACCAGGTCCAGCAGCCGAAATGTGGCTGTTTTGGGCCGGCCGATCAGCGGGCCGGTGAGCGCGTCGACCTCCTCCACGCTGTAGCCATGCTGGAGCGCAAAGTCGAGCACGAACGCGCCGCCCACCGATCCCAGCCGGTTGGCGATGAAGTTGGGCGTGTCTTTGCAGCGCACCACGCCTTTGCCCAGGCGGTGTTGCCCGAAGCGTTCGAAGAAGTCCATCACTTCGGGCTCCGTGTCAGGCGTGGGGATGAGTTCAAGCAGCTTGAGATAGCGCGGCGGATTGAAGAAATGCGTCCCCAGAAAGTGGCTTCGAAACGAGGCCGATCGGCCATCGGCAATTTGGCTTACCGGGATGCCGGAGGTGTTGGTGCTCACCAGCGCGTCGTCGCGGCGCAGGGCGTCGATGCGGGCCATCAGTGCCCGCTTGGGCTCGAGCTGCTCGATGACCGCCTCGACGATCCAGTCGGCCTCTGCCACGGCTTCAAAATCGTCGTCCAGGTTGCCGATCGTGATCCAGGTCTCGGCGCGAGGAGAGAAGAACGCTGCCGGGCGCGCCCGGCGCGCCCGCTCAAGCCCGGCGCGCACGATGCGGTCCCGCACCGGCCGGTCGTCGAGACTCTGGCCGGCGGCGGTTTCGGCTTCGGTCAACGATTGCGGGATCACATCCAGCAGCGTGGCGCGCACGCCGGCATTGGCCAGGTGCGCCGCAATCTGGGCCCCCATCGTTCCGGCGCCAATAACCACGGCGCGGCGAATCGCCGGCGGCAGACGGCTCGAACCTTGGTCGGCGCGGGTCATGTGTTCGCTCCCATCCTCAATCCAGCTCGCGCCGCGTGTAGCCCAAAATGCGGCGGGCGACAATCAGCCGGTTGATCTGGCCGGTGCCCTCGTACAGATCGTTGATTTTGGCGTCACGGAACCATTTCTCCAGCAGCTGGTCTCGGCTGATGCCAAGCGGCCCCATCAGCTCGACGGCCCGCTGGGTGATCTTGACCACGGCGTCCCCGGCGCGGACCTTGGCCATGGACGAGGCCAGCGCATTGGGCTTGCGCTGGTCGGCCATCCACACCGCCTTAAGCACCAGCAGCCAGGCGGAGCGAAGCAGCACTTCCATGTCCACAAGCTCCCGCTCGAGGTTGGTCATCCGGCTCCGGGGAAGCCCGTCGCGGAGCTCAATCCCCTGTTGAACCGCCAGGTCTTTGAACAGCTCGAGAGTGGCCCGGGCGATCCCGAGCGCCGAGGCGGCCACCAGCGGGCGGGTGGCGTCGAAAGTCGCCATGGCCCCCTTGAACCCACCCGTGTTTTCGGCCTCGACTTCCGGGCTGCCCAGGACGTGGTCCAAGGGAATGCGGCAGTCGGCGAGCACCAGCGAGGCGGTGTCGCTGACGCGGATGCCGAGTTTGTGTTCGACTTTGGTGATCGTCGCACCCGGCGTACCGGCCTCGACCACAAAGGGCCGCATCCCCCGCCGGCCCGCGCCCGGCTCGATGGTCGCCCACACCACGATGAAACCGGGTGTGTCGACCATCGACTTGTGCCCGGCGGTGATGAAGATCTTCTCCCCGTTGAGCACCCACTCGTCCCCGTCGCGCACGGCGGTCGTGCGGATGGCCGAGGTATCTGACCCCGCCTGGGGTTCGGTCATGGCCATGGCGGCGAAGACGGGATTCTCCTGCTGGAAGCGGGCCAGGAACCGCTGCCGCTGTTCAGTGGTTCCGGTAGCCTCCACCGCCGCCGCGCCCAGACCGCCGCCCGGCGTGCACAGGTACATCCCGGCGTCTCCCCAGGAGAGGCTCTCGATCATGAACGCCAATCGCTGGTAGGCCAGGTTGGGTCCTTCGCCGCGGCTCGGCTGGGGCGCCAGCGAGCCCGAGCCAAGCGACCGCATCGCCTGGTGGATGAAGTTGATGTAGTCCCACGGAATGTCATGCTCGTGCTCATCGAACGTGCGCGACTGGGGCCGCATCATGTTCTCAGCCACGGTCTGGACCATGGTGACGGTCTTCTGGATGGTGTCGGGACACTCGAATTCGATCATCGGCCTCTCCCCGCTTTCAAACCATCACCAGGCCAACCAGGTTGGCCAGGCTGCGCGCATCTCGCATCCAACGCTCGACCGGATGCTCGCGGATGTAACCGTGGCCGCCAAGGATTTGCACCGCCCGGTCGGTGACCATCATAGCCATGTCGGCCGCCCCGGTGAGCGCCAGGTACGCAGTGTGGGCCGCTTCCGGCTTGGATTGATCCAGTTGCCAGGCGGCCTCCCAGGTCAAAAGGCGGATGGCCTCGATTTCGATGGCCATCTCAGCCAGCATGAAGGCGATGGATTGCTTCTGGGCGATGGGCTTGCCGAAAGCCTGGCGCTCTTTGGCGTAATTCAGGGCGTAGTCATGCGCCGCCTGGGCCAGCCCAATCGCCACACCGGCCGTCGCCGTTCGGGTGGCGCCAAGGCATCGGTCGAGGCTGGCTTGGGCGCCTTCCAGCCGGGCGGACAACTCCACATGGACTCCGTTCAACCGCAGCCCAAATGTAGGCAGGGCGCGCAAGCCCAGCCGCCGGTCGCTTGCGCCGATTTCTAATCCAGCCGCGCCGGCCGGGACCACAAAGCCCTGCGCACAACCGTCCAGGTCGGCGTAGACCAGCAGGGCGTCAGCCTGATCGGCGAAGGGGACGAAGATCTTCTCGCCATCAAGGCGGTAACCGCCGGGGTCAGGGGCAGCCACGGTCTTGAGCGCGGTGGGCGTGAAATCAAAGGACGGCTCGACCCAGGCGGCTGCCAGATGGGGCCAGGCTCCCTCGGCCAGGCCCGGCAGCCAGGTTTGAATTTGCTCCGGAGCGCCGAACTCCAGCAGCGGAAGGGCAAAACCGGAGGGCGCCATAATGGCTATGGCAGCCGATGGATCGCCATACGCCAGGAACTCGGCGGCCAGCGCGCCGGTCACCGCGGAACGCTCGCCAAGCCCGCCCATGGCTTCAGGCAAGCTGGACTGCAGGACGCCCAGTCCCCAGCCTTTCTCGATCGCCGGGCGCGGCCAGCTTTCAGCTTCGTCAGCCTCATGCGCCGCCGGTCGCAGGTCGTTGGCGGCGAATCAACTCACGGCTTCGATGAGACGCTGCTGGTCTTCGGTGGGTTCAAAGCCGTACATCTCTGTTCCTCCCGGCGGCCTGCCCGGTCTTGCGGCTGCGGCTAATTCAGGTCTTGACGGGGTCGCTGGAACCCGGCCTTGGCCGGAGTCCATCCAGAAACAGGTCACAAAATGCCCCGGCCAGTTGCTCCGGAGTGAGGCGGCCTTCCGGGCGGTACCAGGTGATCATCCAGTTCTGCACCCCCAGCAGCGCAAACCCGGCCAGGTCCGGGTCGACCTGCCTGAGCTGGCCGGCGGCCATCCCCCGGCGGAGGATGTCCCGCCAGGCGGCTTCCACGCGGTCCCGCCGTTCGATGTGCTGCGTTCTCAGTTCGGGGGCCAGACGGCGGTACTCGAGCAGCAGGACCGCCGCCAGATCCGCCTGGCCGGCCAGCCGAGCCACATAGGCGCGGATCGCGGCGCACAGCATCTCCGCCGGCTCAAGGTCGGTCCTTTGAACCCTTTCGATGTCTTCCAGGAGCAGATCGAGCGCGTGATCGAGCAGGGCGAGCAGGATGGCCTGTTTGCCGGCGACGTGATGATACAGGCTGGCTTTCTTAAGCCCAACCGCGTCGGCGATATCCTGCATCGAGGCAGCGGCGTAGCCCTTCTCACGGAAGATCTGAGCTGCCGCCTGCAGGATCTCTTCTCGCCGCATATTGTCCCTGCGTCACTTCCCTACCGACCGGTCGGTAGGGGTTTGACGCCATCCTATCACGGCTCAAGCGGCGGAGTCAACCAGGTTGCCCGGTTGCGGGCGCCCGACCTGTGGTAGTCTAGAAGCCAGCCCAACCACCGGCGCGACGACCCCCCGCCGCCGCCAATCCACCCTAACGCGAAACCGAGACTGATAGGTGCTGCCATGACCGAATCGATCGAGGTCAGCGAGTTCTTTCCCGCCGAACCACACGAAGTGTACACAGCGTGGCTGGATTCGGAGGCCCACAGCGTGTTCACCGGAGCCCAGGCCTCGGTTGATGCCCGCGTCGGCGGGCAGCACACGGCCTGGGACGGCTACATCGCCGGGCAATTCCTCGCCCTCGAACCGGATCGCAAGATCGTCCAATCCTGGCGCACAACCGAGTTCCCGGACGACGCACCCAACTCAAAGGTGGAGATCGAGTTGGTCCCGGAGGACGACGGCACGCGGCTGCAGCCTCCACCACACCGACATCCCTGATGGCCAGGCCGAACAGTACCGTGAGGGGTGGGTCGACTACTATTTCAAGCCCCTCCAGGCTTACCTGGCCGGCCATCCCAGCGGCTGAGCGCGGCCGCCGAGCCACATAATCAGCCCGTAACGAAATGAACCCGGTTGCCCGACGGGTCCTGGGCAGTATGCCCGTTCGGCGCGCCGGCGTTAGTTCTCAGCCGCTCCGCCAGGGCCCTCTCGGCGGCCTCATCCGGAACCACCAGCGTCCAGCGCTCCAATCCGACGGCATTTTCCGGGGGCGGCGGAGCACCCACGCCCGCCCAGGTGTTGAGGCCGATGTGATGGTGGTAGCCCCCGACCGACAGGAACGCGGCGTGATCACCCAGAACCATCATGCGCTCAAAACCCACCTTGTTTTCGTAGAAGTCAACCGCCGCCGCCAGATCGGCCACGTGCAGATGCACATGGCCGATGACCGTGCCCCCCGGCAAATCGCTTCCATCGCCTTGCGGTTCGGGCGCCTCCGCCAGCAATCCGTCGAAGTCCAGCGGGTCGGTGGCCATCTGAAATCTGCTCCCCCATCCGGGGCCAATCCTGCCTCGGCCGGTCGCGGTAGATCTCGATCCCGTTGCCGTCCGGATCAGCCAGGTAGAGCGCTTCGCTCACCAGGTGGTCGGCGGCGCCCTGGAGCGGGTAGCCCCTGGCGACCAGCCGCTGCAGCACGCCCGCCAGCGCCGGGCGTGACGGCACAAGAATGGCATAGTGATACAAGCCGGTGCTGTGCGCCGGCTTGCGAACCGCCGTGGGCTTTTCCTGCAGCCCGATCAGGGTCCCGGATCCGGGCACGCCCAGGGCCACCTGCCCGTCGGCGCGGCTGCACTCGACCAGACCAAGCACGCGCTGATAGAAGAACAGGGCCCGCTCGAATTCGAAACGCTCAGTTCGACCGGGCCCAACCTGGTCCGCGGATCTAGCTTGCCTGCTTCCACGCACACCCTCCAACGACCGTTCTTCATCGTGAGCCCAGTCACATCTGCCTGGGCTTGACGCACCATCGGGTTCGGCCTACGCTCAAAAGCGACCGCTGGCACCGTCCGATTTCATCATAATCGAGGCCCTTATGACCCCAGCCTGGCTGAGAGACATCCTGGCGACCATCATCACATTGGCGGTCGCCCTGGCGTGGCTGCGTCTCATCGATGGACTGGCGGGACGAGGCAAGTTGGAACCACGGCTCAGTCGCAAAATCATCCACATCGGCACCGGTCCGCTCTTCGTGATGTGCTGGCTGCTGTTCAGCCCCCAGCCAACGGCGCGTGTCCTGGCGGCGCTCGTGCCGCTGCTGATCACCGCCCAATTCGTGCTGGTCGGGATGGGCCTGATCGCCGATCCGCAGGCAGTGGCGGCCATGACGCGTCACGGAGACCGGCGTGAGATCCTGCGCGGCCCCCTCTTCTACGGCCTGGTCTTCGTTGCCTGCACGCTGATCTTCTGGCGCACCTCGCCGATTGGGATCCTGGCCCTGATGTTGATGTGCGGAGGAGATGGGCTGGCGGACGTGGTCGGCCGGCGCGTCGCCGGTGCCCCCCTGCCCTACAATTCGCGCAAGACCTGGGCCGGATCGGCGGCCATGCTGGCGGGCGGCCTGGTTTTCGGTCTGGTGTTCACCGGCCTCTTCCAGTGGGCCGGGACTTACGCCGAGCCGGTCTCAACCGCGCGCCTGGCGGGAAGCGTGGCCCTGATCGCGCTGGCGGGGACGATGGTCAAATCGCTGCCGCTGGACGATGTGGACAACCTGACCATCACCGCCGCCGCCGTCGCGCTCGGGTGGATTCTGCTGTAGGTCAGAAGGCCCCCTGCAAACTCCCAGCGTATCCCGTCAGCTCGACATAGCCGTTGCCCGAAACTGCGGCCCCCCGGCTGGCACCGGTGATTCGAACGGCGCCTTCCCAGTAGGTGAGGCTGACACGCATCTCCTGGTCGTCGAGCCACGCGTCGACATGCAAGTCGAGGTCATACTCAGGGATCGAGATCTGCCAACCGGACGGATAATCGGCACCGGATTCGGGGCTGTGCCACTCGCCGTCGGCCGTGACGCGCATCTGGCCGGCGGTGAGCGGGATGGCGGCCCCGTCGGCTTCCACCAGCGTGCCGGATGACACCGGCGACAGCGTCCCATCCGCCTGGCGGACCTGGAACAGCATCAAGTCACGTCCGTCCGAGAGCTGCAGGCTGAACCAGTCCCAACCGACGGCCTGGGCGTCGAGCGCACTGGTGCTCCACTCATGGTCGAACCAGCTCAAACCGTGGACGTCCAGCACCTCGTCCCCCAGACGGATCTGCCCGTTTGTCGCCAGGCGTGTCCCGCTCAAGTAGTACGAGGCATTGCCGGCCTCGAGCCCTTTGGGACTCAGCCCGCGATCGCCATTGGGGACATACGGTTTGGTTGACTCCAAATTAAGATTCAAGTTGATCGCCTTCGGCCCCGGCCGCAAGCTCCAGGAACCGCCCTTCCCTATCGGGGGATTGCACCTGCCAGTCTTCGAGCCACACGCGGTACGGCTCGCCCGTGGCGCCCGCCAGCCCCAGGGCCCCGCGGCTGAACCGCTCCCAGTTGAGATGCCGGCCGGCCGACACGTCGGTCAGCGCCAGGTGGGCGAAGTAGATCTCACGTGTCGCCAGGTCTCCGCCTCGGTTGTTTGCGTCAGGAACTCAGGCCGCGCCGGAAGAACGTCAGCTGATAGCCAAAGTGCCGGCCGTCAGCGGTCTCGAGATTGCCGGTGTAGTACCACCACTCGGTCTGATATTCGAGATGCGGCCCCAGGTCGATCGGGTACACAAAGGGGCGCGGGGCTACCCGCGTGCAAACACCGGCGGGGCCATGGGCGCCCATTCAATATCCGGCCCAGCCGCCGGCGCGCCGGCCGGCCTCAGCCACCACCACATCCCGGCCAGGGCGAGAATACCCAGACCCATTCCGATCACGACTCTACGCACAGTGTCCCTCATCCGGCTCGGATTGATATCTCATCTCCAACCCCAGCGCGCTCGCGGCGCTCAATCCATCACTCACGTCTGAGACCTTCGGCCGCCGGCATCCGGGTCAAGCGGATCACCGGGTAAACACCGGCCAGCAAAGACGCCACCACCCCCAGCAGCACGGCTTGCGCCAGGATCCAGGGGTCAACCTGAAGCTCGATCGTCCACCCGAACGAGCGCACGTTGATCACGTAGGCCAGAACGGCCGCCAGCACCAGTCCGACCGGGATGGAGCAAACCCCGGCGATGAGGCCGATCAATCCGGTTTCCATCAGGTTTAGCGTCCACAAGCCTCTTTCGGTCAGGCCGAGCGCAACGAGCGTGGCCAGCTCCTGGCGCCGTTCCAGCTGCAGCGCCAACAAGGCGCTCAGGACGCCCACGAAGGCAACCAAGATGGCCAGAAGCCGGAGGGCGGCCGTGATGGCGAAGGTCCGATCGAAGATCGCCAACGCTTGCTCGCGCAGCGAACGGTTGGTTTAAATCTCCAGGCCGGCGCCTTGCATCGCCTCCCGTGCCGCCTGGGCAACGACAGCTACGTCCGCGCCTGGAGCCACGAAGACCGACATGGACGAAATCGAGCGGTCGTTCCAATATTGGCGGTACACGCTGTCCGCCATCAGCACGCCATCCTGGTCGGTGGCGTAGTCGTAGTAAACCCCGGCGACAGGAAACGTGTGCCAGCCACGATCGGTCAGAAGCTCCACCGTCCCACCGGCGCCGTCGATGGCGTGCCGCACGGCGAACGGCTCGTTCACGATCACGGCACCCTGCAGCACCCGGTCCCACGTCGCCCGCGGCGATCCGCTCGAGAAGCGGTACAAGCCTGCGGCTCGCTCCCGACGGGCATCGGCCACGGAGAGTTGAATGGGGCCCTCCCCGCCTGGCACGGTCACGCCTCGAAAGGTCTCCACCGTCTGGATGCCGGGGATTATCTTCAGCCGCTCTGCCAATTCGGCCGGCAGGCTGGCGGTTGGGCGCGTGCCCCCGGCGGCCGGGGCCGAGAGGTAAATATCCGCCGGCAGGGTGAGGTCCAGCCAGTTGACGACGGTGCTGCGAAAGCTGTCGACCATGAGACCAACGCCGATGGTGACCGCAAGCGCCACCATGAGCGCGGCGATGGCCACGCTGGTGCGGCTGAGAGCTCGATCGATCGTGCGCGCCGCCATGGCACCGAGCTGTCCAGCCGCCAGCTTCAAGACCGGGCGCGCCAGGCGGCAGGCGAAGACGGTGGCCGCAGGGGTGAGCAGGGCCAGACCAAATAGCACGGCGAACATGGCCGCAAAACTGGCCGTCACGGGATGGGTCACCCAGACCAATCCGGCCGTTCCCAAGCCCGTCAGGGCGACGCCGGTCAGGCTGACAGGCATCAGCCAGCCCCGGACCCGGCTCTCGAGCGCGCTCGGCCGCAGGGCCTCGGCCGGCTGCACTCTGGCAGCTTCGACCGCCGGACCCGCCGCCGCCACCAGGCTGGCCAGCGGACCCAGCAGCAGCCCTTTGACGGCTGAGCCGCCCTGCAGGGCGGCGCGCTGGACGCTCACGGCGAAGTAGAAATCATTGATCGTCTGAGCCTCAAGGCGAACGGCCACCTGAGCCATCGCCCAGCCCAGCCCAAGGCCGATGACGGCTCCCAGCAAACCGACTGCCGCGGCTTCGATCCCCACCATCATGACCACCTGTGCCGGTGTGGCGCCAAGGGCGCGCAGGGTGGCGAGGACGGTCCGACGCTGTACGACCGAAAACATGACCGTGTTGTAGATCAGGAACATGCCCACCACGAGCGCCAGCAAGCTCAGGGCGGTCAGGTTGAGCTGGAATGCCGAAGCCAGCTGCTGCGGCGGTGGCCGATTGCTGGCCGACGTCGATGATGGCGGCGCCGACGGGGAGCATGTCCCGAAGCCGGCTCGCCTCGCCTGGCTTGGCGATCAGATCAATCCGGGTCAGGCGATCGTCCATCCCGAGCAGTTCCTGCGCTGATGCCACGTCCATGATCAGCAGATCGTCGGGGATGCCGGGCGTGCTCGGACCGCCGGCCCGCATCACCCCCAGGACGAGTGGCCGACCGTGTCTGGCCAGCGATCTCAAGCTCCAGCCGGCTCCCCGGGCTCAATCCGGCGGCGTCGGCCAGCGCTCGCGGCACAAGCACGCCATCGGAGCTTGTGAAAAAAGGCGCAATCGCCTCCCCGGTCAGGCTGGCCCGGTCGAAAAGCGGCCGGAAGTCCCGATCTGCCAACGGGTCGACCCCCAACAGCCTCACCGGCTGGCGGTCGGGGCCGGCCACGGCCTGGCCTCCGATCACCGGCGCGCTGGGCATGTCAGGGAACTCTCGGCGCACCTGGGCGTAGATAGCTGTCGAGATCCCGTCCGGGCCGCCGACGATCTGGTGTGTGGCGCGGCCGACAACAGCCTGGCGGCTCAAGTCAAATCCCGCCGCCGCGGCTTGATTGGCCAGGTCAATGGCCATCACCACAGCCACCCCGAGCGATACACCCAGCACCATCAGCCCGAACTGCCAGCCCCGGCGGCCCAGATCCTTCAAGCCGGCTCTCAACAACGGGCCAGACGACATGAGCCCGTCCCTCAACCGGTCACACCGGCAGGCGATTCGGGGAGGAGCTTGCCGCGATCGATCACCAACACACAATCCGCCCGAGCCGCCAGCCGGTGGCTGTGGGTCACGACAATCAAGGTTCCACCCTTGGTTCGGACCAGGTCGAGCAGCAGTCGAAGGACTTCCTCGCCGGTCTCCTGGTCCAGATTGCCGGTCGGCTCGTCGGCCAGCAGCACCGGTGGACTGGTCACCAGGGCGCGCGCAATGGCCACGCGTTGCTGCTCCCCGCCCGACAGTGAGTCGGGAAACTCCTTCTCCCGATCGCCGAGGTGGACCTCGGAGAGCAGCTCGCGGGCGAAGCCGGCGATATCTTTGAGCCGGTTTCGACCTCCCCCCAGCTCCGCCGGGAGCATGACGTTCTCCAGCACCGTCAGGCTGGGGATGAGATTGAAAAACTGAAAGACCATCCCGATGGTGCCGCGACGGAACACCGTCCGCTCGGCCGAGGTCATCTCCGCCAGGTCCTGGCCCGCCACGAAGATGTGACCGCTGTCGGGGACATCCAGCCCGGACATAAGGTTGAGCAGCGTGGTCTTTCCGCTCCCGCTCCGGCCGCGAATGGCGGTCACCTGGCCCTCGGGAAAGCCGGCTTCGAGCGCGTCGAGCACAACCCGCGTCCGGTCCCCGGCGCCGAAAGTCTTGGTCAGTTGTTTGAGTTGGATGAGGTCAGGCATGCGGATGGAACAGCGGCTGGACCAGGGCGTCTCAAGCCGGCGGGCCGGCCTGGCGAACGGCGTCGGGAACCTGGTCGGCGTGAAGGTCGAAATTCTGGCGAAAGCTCTGCGCCAGCTCCCGGGCACGCTCATCATACGCGCCCCTATCGTCCCACGTCAGGCGGGGCATCAGCAGCTCCGATGGAACGCCAGGACAGGCATTGGGCACGGACAGCCCAAAGAAGGGATCTCGCCCGAACCCGAGCGTCTCGAACCGGCCCCTGAGCGCGGCGCGGACCATGGCGCGAGTGTGGTCGATTGAGATGCGGTGGCCGGTCCCGAATGGGCCCCCGGTCCAGCCCGTGTTGAGTAGCCAGACGCGGGTCGCATGCCGGTCGATCTTGTCCCGAAGCAGGCGTGCGTAGGCAATCGGACTGAGGGGCAGGAACGGCGCCGCAAAGCAGGTTGAAAAAGTGGCTTGCGGCTCGCTGCCGACGCCCTTCTCGGTTCCGGCCAGCTTGGAGGTGTAGCCGGAGAGGAAGTAATACATGGCCTGATCCGGATCCAGCCTCGAAATAGGCGGCAGAACGCCGAACGCATCCGCCGCCAGGAAGAAGATGTTGGCCGGATGGGCGCCCATGCCTCCTGGGACGTAGTTGGTGACATGCTCGATGGGGTAAGCCCCGCGGGTGTTCTCAGTCATGCGATCATCATCGAAGTCGAGTTGGCGGGAGGCTGGATCGTAAACCACGTTCTCGAGCACGTTGCCGAAATGATGGACCGCATGCCAGATGACGGGCTCGGCTGACTCCTGCAAGCGGATCATCTTGGCATAGCAGCCGCCTTCGATGTTGAAGACACCCCGTTCCCCCCAAGCATGTTCGTCGTCGCCGATGAGCTTACGCTCCAGATCGGACGACAGGCTGGTCTTGCCGGTTCCCGAGAGGCCGAAGAACAGCGCCACGTCCTCGCCTTCGCCCTGGTTGGCGGAACAGTGCATCGTGCCCACACCCTGCTTGGGGAGCAGGTAGTTGAGCACGCTGAAGATGGTCTTCTTGATTTCGCCGGCGTAGGCCGTACCCCCGATCAAGGCCATCCGGCGCGCAAAGTTGATGACAATGAACGCATCGGACTGCG
This sequence comes from uncultured Chloroflexia bacterium, assembly GCA_963797485.1. Taxonomy (GTDB): domain Bacteria; phylum Chloroflexota; class Anaerolineae; order Anaerolineales; family E44-bin32; genus CAWAND01. The sequence continues at coordinate 1,050,853 of CAWCPF010000003.1, read as the reverse complement.
TCCCGTCGGACGCCGGATCGGCTTTGACTTCCGGCGCCTGGATCAGAGTGAATTCCGGGATGTGCTCTTCGAGCGCCTCGGGATCGAGCCGTAGAAAGATGTGGCGGGAAAACAGGCTGTGCCAGGCGTCATGGGTGATCACCCGGATTGGGAGCCGATAGTCCGGGTCGGCGGCGGCGGCGGCATCCAGAACGTAGGCCTCGCCACCTTTGAAATGCTCCCTCATCCGGGCGTACAGACGGTCGAAATGGCGTTCGGACAACGGTTGGTTGAGCTTCCCCCAGGCAATGTCATCCCGGCTGGAAGGTTCCTCCACCGTGAATTTGTCTTGGGGTGAACGGCCGGTGAACTTGCCTGTTTCGGCCAGGATCATGCCTTCCGGCCCGAGCCTGACCTCACCGCGCCGGATGGCGTGCTCCACGAGGATCGGCACGGGCAGGTTGAAGTGCGGGGTCCCCAAAGCGCCGACCAGATCGCCACCGAGGTCCGACTGCGCGTGTTCAATGACCTTTTCTGCCATCACAACCGGGCCCTTTCATGGCGAGGTGATGGGGGGAGGATGGAGAGAAGTGCCGGTGGGGTAGTGATCGCCCTCCACAAACGCAGGGATTCTCGAGTCTAACATGGTCAAGGGATGGCTGCCGCCTGGACGGGCTGCAGGTGTGCCAAATCGGCGCCCGCCGGCATCAGCCCGCTGGATGCCGGCAAGGGGATGGTTGCCTGGTCGAAGACGGCACCATCCAAACCGATTGCCTGGATGTCGATCGAGTCGAGGTTGAAAGTGAGCAGCACGAAATGAGTGCTTCACGGCCCATGCCTGCAGGTTCCGGTTCGGAATGACCACCTGGTACAGATGGCTGGATCCGCCGCCTGAAATCAGGTAAGTCTTGCCCTGCTCTTCGAACCGCTGGTAGTTGTGGTCATGACCGGAGAGCACGAGTGGGACATTGGCGGACTGGATAACCTCACCCCAGGCCTGGCGCACTGGCACGCTTTCGAGCGTGTGCCGGCCTGAATTGAAGAGCGGCACGTGCAGCACGACGATGCTGGCGCGCACGCTCGGATCCGCCAGCCGCGCTTCCAGCCAGGCGGTTTCCTCACTCTTGCCAGGATAGCCAAAAGCCACCTGGCTGTTGAGAAACACGAACTGGATACCGCGCTGAACAAAGGCATACCAGCCGCGGCTGTCGGGCACCGCGCCCGGAAGCGCCGGGTCTATGAAAGGCTCGAATGCCGTCAGGCCGTAAGGTTCTCCTTCCGCCATGGCGGCATCTTCCAGATCGTGATTGCCCAGGGTTGGATAGAACGGACCCAGCCGCATGACCTGTCCAAAGGGCAGGAATAGCTTGGTTTGGAAGCCGGCTTCGGGCGAGCTGTTCTCCTGCAGGTTGTAGACCAAATCGCCGGTGTGGATCACAAAATCCGGCGCGTAGGTGGCCATGAGAGCCCCCAACCGGCGGGTCACCTCCTCGCCAAAACCCGAATCGCCCACCACCGCCACGCGAAACGTGTCAGGGGTGTCCGGCTGGGTCTTGAAACGCACCTGCCCCCACGGCTGACCGAGAAAGCCTGGCTGCCGCGGCGAGTTTTGCGACCCGAGCACGACCGCTGCCCGATAGCCGGCGGCCGGCGCCAGGCCCTCCCACCTCGAACTCGCCCCCCGCCTCGTCGAACGGAATCTCCTGGATGGCTTCGCCGGGCTGGTCGGGGACAACATACAGGCGTCCCTGTGCGGACGCCTCAAGTCGAAACTCCAGAATGGCAGTGTGCGTGGTCACATGCCGGATGATCAGCGGGACGGCGTAGCCGATGTCGGCCAGGGGCGCATTCAGGATCGGCGCCAGGTCGGCCGCCGTTGCTGAAGGGACGGGCAAGGTGGTCGGGGATTGTGCGGTCGGCGTGGGTGGCCGGGTCGCTTGGGTCGAAGCCGGCGAGGGTGTCGGCGAGTTTGCCTGGGGGGTCGGGGCGTTGGCCGGCGCGCAAGCTGCCAGCATCACCAACGCCGCGCCGGTCAGGATCCACCTTCGGGTCATCGGGTGTCCTTCTTGGCGGCCTCCCACAGGGCGTTAAGTTCATCCAGGGTCTTGTCGTTGAGGGTCGCACCTTGAGCCGCGGCCGCAGCCTCTACCCGGCCAAAGCGCGTCTTGAAGCGGCGGTTGGCTTCGCGGAGGGCCGCCTCGGGATCGATCTCCATCCAGCGCGCCAGGTTGACCAGCGCGAACAGCAAATCCCCCAACTCAGAGCCGCGTGCCTCGGGAGTCGATTCGGCCTGCACCTCGCGCACCTCCTCGGCGATCTTGTCCAGCACCCCTTCGACCCCCGGCCAATCAAAGCCCACACGGGCCGCACGCGCTTGGTACTCGAGTGCCTGCGCCAGGGCCGGCAGACTGCCCGGAACCCCATCCAGGCTTCCCTTCGAATTGCCGCTGGACCGGCGTTCTTCCGCCTTCAGGGTCTCCCAATTGTGAAGAACTTCACTAACCCCGGCCACCTTAAGGTCGCCAAAGACATGCGGGTGGCGCCGGATCAGCTTGGCATTAATCCCGGCAATGATGTCGCCCAGTTGAAACTCATGACTCTCGGTGGCGATTTGTCCTTGAATGACGAGCTGAAGCAGCAGATCGCCAAGTTCTTCGCGAAGCGCGTCTTGATCCTGCCGATCGAGCGCATCCAGGGCCTCAAAACTCTCCTCGAGCAGATGCGGACGAAGCGAGAGGTGCGTTTGCTCGCGGTCCCACGGGCAGCCCTCCGGCGCGCGAAGATGGGCCACGGTTTCCTGGAAACTCTCAAAGGACGTCCCGGCCGCCGCCGATTCAACAAGGAGAAAGGTCCCCTGGCCTAAGTCGGGAGCCTGACCCAGGTCTTCAAGGAGTATCGACTCCGCGCGTTCGTCCTGGGCGCCGGGGTTGTGAAGGATCAAGACCGGATGGTCGCCCGGATACTGGTTAAGCAGGCAGGCCATCACAGCCGAAGCCCGCTCGCGGCTATCAAGCCGCCCGACCAGTGCTGGCACGTCTGGCGGAAAAGGAGGGTGGTGCCGCTGGGCCAGATCGAACGCATCGGCCAGAAACAGTCCGTCGAGCCCATCGCGTTCGGCCAGCCTGAGACAGGCCCCTACCAAACTGACGCCATGGACCAACCGCAGGGGCAGACCGGCCACTCGGGCCGCCTCCCGCAGGTCACGGATGAAGGCCGCGCCGACGGACGGGTCCCCAGGCACCGCGTACACCACGCCGGCGTCTCGCCGCCCGAGTTCCACCAGCCGCTGGGCGATCGCCGGCCGAACCGCTGCGTCAAGCTCGCCGGTCTGGGAGAGATCGTCCAGGGTGTAGACCGCCGGGCCTTCGAGAAATTCGGCCAGGCCGGCCAGGTTATCGCCCAGGACGTAAACCTCAGCCGTTCGGGAGAGCAAGTCCCAAGCTTCGCGCGTGATCTGGCCCGGACCGCCCGGCCCCAATCCCACCACCGTTATCCCAGACGGCATGTCGGTCTCCCTGGTAGAAGTCAAACGGCCGGGGAATTCTTCCCCGGCCGAGTGTAACAAAGGATGCCGGCTTTCGCTCGGCGTGGGCGTCTCAGCGCTTGGTGTACGTCGGCGCTTTGCGCGCCCGCTTGAGGCCCGGCTTCTTGCGTTCCTTCATCCGGGCATCGCGGCGTCAGGTAGCCGCCGCGCCGGAGGGTGGGCCGCAGTTCAGGGTCCATCTTGACCAGGGCACGCGCCAGCCCGTGCCGCACAGCGCCGGTTTGCCCGGTGACCCCGCCCCCATTGACGCGGGCGGAGACGTCCAGCTTGCCCTCAAAGCCCGTGTCTCGCATCGGCGCCAGGATAGCGTCCATGTCGCCGGTGCGTGGGAAGTAGTCCGCCAGCGGCTTGTCATTGACAACCACGGCGCCGGTGCCCATGGCAATCCGAACCCGGGCTGTGCTCGTCTTGCGCCGGCCAACGCCCTCGTGGAATTTCTCAGCCATCATCTTGTTTCCTCACATCCGCCCGTCAGTCCCCGAGAGGCTTGGGATGCTGAGCCTCATGGGGATGCTCGGACTCGGGATACACCCGTAGCTTGGTCATCAATTTGCGGCCGTAGCGGTTGTGGGGCAGCATGCCCCGAACCGCCGCGTGAATGGCGCGCTCAGGAAAACGCTCCAGCTGCTCGCGCAGGCTGATCTGTTTCAGCCCGCCCGGGTACCCGGAGTGGCGATAGTAGATCTTCTGATCGAGCTTTCGGCCGGTGACCGCCACGTGCCTGGCGTTGGTGACGATCACGAAATCGCCGATATCCACGCCGGGTGTAAATTGAGGCTTGTCTTTGCCCAGCAAAGTGCGCGCCACCCGGCTGGCCAGCCGGCCAAGATTTTGTCCTTGGCGTCGACGATGAACCACTCTCGGGTCACATCGCCTGGTTTGGGATAGTACGTTTTCTGCACGCCAGATCTCCTACTTCCTAGCCTGGGCGGCACGAGCCTGCCCAGGTTTATTCATCCTCGCTTGTGATCGCCGCCGGCCCGCCCTGATAGCGGACCTCGATCAGGCTGAGCCCGTGCGGATCAGCCAACCGGCCTTCCCAGCGCGGCTCCGGACGGTCGAGCATGTCGGTCACGACTTTCGTGTCCAGTTCACCCTGCCCCACGGCCAGGCATGCGGCCACCAGGCGGCGCACCATATGCTTGAGAAAGGCATCGGCTTCAATTGTAAACGACCGTTCGTCGCCCTGGCTCTTCCAGCCGGCCCGCAAGACCCGCCGCAGCGTGTGGCCGCCCTCGATAGGCGCCTGGCCGAAGGCTCCAAAATCGCGCTGTCCGACGAAAGCCTCCGCCAGCGCCTGCATGGCAAGCACATCCGGCTCGGGCCATACCCTGAGCGCAAAGCGCTCGCGGAGCGGGTCGGGCCAGCGGCCGACGATCAGACGGTACTCGTAACACCGGCTGGCGGCTGAGAACCGGGGGTGGAAACCCTCGGGCGCAGGCTGGCTGCTCCACACGGCCACGTCCTTGGGCAGGTGGGCATTGAAGGCCCGCGTGAGCGTTTCCTCACCGTGCGCCCAATCCAGCTCGTACGAGATCACCTGTCCGCGAGCGTGAACCCCGCTGTCGGTCCGCCCGGCCGCCTGCAGGCTGGCCCCGCGCCACCCCATCGATCGCAGGCCGTCCTCGAGGACGCTCTGGACCGTGCGGATGCCATCGGCTTGCCGCTGGAATCCCTGAAACAAGGTTCCGTCATAGGCGACGATCGATTTGTAAAGTGCCACGTTTCGGTCTGACCCCCGAACCGCCGACCATGGGTCCGCGGCCGGGCTTCCGCCCAGGGCGTGACTCGGCCCGGGCGGCTATTCCTCGACCAGCTCCAAGAGCACCATCTCAGCGGCATCCCCAAGTCTGGGGCCCATCTTCAACATCCGGGTGTAGCCGCCGGCGCGCTCCGAATAGCGCGGCGCAATGTCGTCGAAGAGCTTCTTGACGATTTCCCGATCGTTCAAGCCGGCCGCAGCCTGCCGCCGGGCATTCACCGCCACGGCTTCCCCGGCGGCGTTGCCGCGTTTGGCCAGGCTGATGAGCTTCTCGGCCTGGCCCCGAATGGCCTGTGCTTTGGCCTTGGTGGTCTTAATCCGCTCGTGCCGGAACAGCTCGGTCACCAGGTTGCGCCGCAGCGCCGTTCGTTGGGCCGAAGACCGGCCGAGGTGTTTTCCGCTGACGCCGTGTCTCATGTCGACCTACTCCACCTCTGCCGCCGGCTCGCCTTCGACGTGGTCGGCCGTCTCGAGATAACCCTTTTCAGCGAGCCGTTCTCGCAGTTCATCCAGGCTCTTCTCCCCGAAATTGCGGATGGAGAGCATGGCCTCCGAGCCCTTGTCCAGCATGTCGAGCACCTCGCCCACATTGGTGATGCCCGTGCGCTTGAGCGAATTGAACACGCGCACGGAAAGGTCAAGGTTCTCGATGGGGGTTTCGTAGACCTCGCTGGCCAGCTTGGGCTCTTCTTCTTCCGCCGCCGCCAGCATCAAGCTCTCTTCGGTCACGCCCGCCAGGTCGCGCATGTGGGCCATGACGATTTGAGAACTGCGGCTCAAGGCCTCCTCCGGCTTGATCGTGCCGTCGGTCCAGATCTCGATCACCAGCCGGTCAAAGCTGGTGTCTTGGCCGACGCGGGCCTGACCGACCTCATAGCGCACGCGGGTGACTGGGCTGAATATGGCGTCGGTGGGGAGTTCCCCGATTGGAAGCCGGCCGCGCTCGTCCGAAGGCGAGTAGCCCCGCCCGCGCTCGACGTTCATCTCGATCTCCAGGCGGGCCTTGTCATCATCGACGGTGAACAAATACAGCTCCGGGTTGACAATCTCGACCTCACCCGGAGCGGCAACATCCGCCGCCGTCACCACGCCTTCGCCCTGGACCTCGATGCGCAGGCGGGCCGAATCAACGTCAAACAGCTTCAAACGCAGCTGCTTGATGTTGAGCATGACCTGCAGCACGTCCTCGCGCACCCCGGGGATGGCCATGAACTCGTGGGAAACATCGGTGATGCGGACGGATGACACGGCCGCCCCCTCGAGGGACGAAAGCAGCACGCGCCGCAGGGCGTTGCCGATCGTGATCCCATACCCGCTCTCGAGCGGGGAGATGACGAACTTGCCGTAATTGCGCGCCACGGCTTCACGTTCGATCTTGGGCATCACCATGTTGGTTGATACGGGCACGTCAATCCTCCAAAACCCAGGACGGGTCGATGACCGGGTCTGCCAGCCTATCGAGAGTAGTACTCGACGACCAACTGCTCATTCAAGTTGGCGTCCACGTCCTGCCTCTCCGGCAGCGCCAGCACCTTTCCCGACAGCGCGCTCAGATCGCGTTCCAACCAGCGCGGCGGCGTGCGCGTCTCGGCCAGAGGCGCCAGATCCTTGAAGTAGGTGCGTTTGCGCGAACCTTCGCGCACCGAAATCTCATCCCCGACCTTGACCAGCATCGAAGGCACATTGGTGCGGCGGCCGTTCACGTTGAAATGGCCGTGCGTCACCATTTGGCGCCCATGTGCCCGATTTTCGGCATACCCCAGCCGGAAGACGACATTGTCCAGCCGGGTTTCCAATTGCTGCAGCAGCGTTTCACCGGTCAAGCCGCGCTTGTGCAGAGCGGTCCGGTAATAGCGCCGGAACTGTCTTTCGAGCACACCGTACGTGCGGCGCATCTTCTGCTTTTCGCGAAGCTGGCGTTGATAGTCGGAGACCCGCCGGCGGCGGAACTGAGCCTCGCGGCCGTGCTCACCGGGGGGATAGCCGCGGCGTTCGATGGGACACTTCGGAGAGAAGCACTTCTGGCCCTTCAGAAAGAGCTTCTCGCCCTCGCGGCGGCATTGTTTGCAGACAGAACCGAGGTATCTTGCCATTCCGGTTAGTTATCCTTCCAGGTGTCTATACGCGGCGTTTCTTGGGGGGGCGGCAGCCGTTGTGGGGGATCGGCGTGACATCGCTGATCGAGCGCACTTTCACACCCGTCCCCTGCAGGGCGCGAATGGCAGCCTCGCGGCCCGGGCCAGGACCTTTCACATACACATCGACTTCCTGAAGCCCAAGCTGCTGCGCGGCGGCGATGACCTGCTCGGCCGCCTGGCGCGCCGCAAACGGCGTACTCTTCCGCGACCCCTTGAACCCCGCCTGGCCGGCGCTTCCCCATGCCACCGTGTTGCCCTGTTGATCGGTGATGGTGATGATGGTGTTGTTGAACGTGGCATGGACGTGCGCGTGACCGTGCGACAGGGTTCGTCGAACTGTCTTGGCGCCGGAGGCTTTGCTGGCTCGTTTTGTCATCGCTTGATCGCCCTCATGTGCCTACCCGAGCAGGTCCATTTTCGATGACGCCGGTTTCGCCCCAGCCGCTGGGAGGAAGGTCCCAGGGGGGAAATGGCGCCGCCGAGCGGACCCGCCGGCTCTACTTCTTCTTGGCTCCGCGCCGCCGGCCACGGCCGGCGACCGTCTTCTTGGTACCCTTGCGCGTGCGCGCGTTGGTGCGCGTGCGCTGGCCCCGCACCGGCAAATTCCGGCGGTGGCGCAGGCCCCGATAGCAGCCGATTTCAATCAGCCGCTTGATGTTCAACTGCACCTCTCGGCGCAGGTCGCCTTCGACCATCAAGTTGGCATTGATGTAGTCACGCAGCGAGGTGATCTCTTCTTCCGTGAGATCGCGCACCCGCGTTTGCGGGTCGATGCCAACCGTGGCAACCACCTTGTTGGCCGTCGGGCGGCCGATACCGTGAATGTACGTCAGTCCGATTTCGACCCGCTTGTCGCGGGGGAGATCGACGCCTTCTATACGTGCCATGGGGTCATCCTTGACGCTGCTTGTGGCGCGGGTTCTCGCAGATCACATAGACCTTGCCCCGCCGCTTGACAATCTTGCACTTCGGGCAACGTCTTCTGACTGAAGACGAGACCTTCATCGTGTATCTCCTTGCTCTTGCTCGACGCCCATCTTATATGGGTCGGCAAAGTATTGATTATAAAGGATCGGGTCCACCGCGTCTAGGTCGGACGGATCCAGGGCGGTCAGGATGAGGGGGTCGCTATCGGTCACGGCCACGCTGTGTTCAAAATGCGCCGTCAGGTGTCCATCCAGCGAGGCCACGGTCCACTCGTCATCCAACACCCGGGTTTCCGGCTTCCCGGCCAGCACCATCGGCTCGAGCGCCACCGTGACGCCGCGCCGCAGGATCAAACCGGTCCCCGCTCGCCCGTAGTTCGGCACCTGGGGCATCTCGTGCATGTTTCGGCCCACTCCGTGTCCGGTGTATTCGCGCACGACTTCGAGCCCGTGCGACTCGACGCATGCCTGGATGGCCGCCGAGACGTCACCCGTGCGCCGGCCGGGCCGCATCTGGTCGATGCCGGCGAACAGGGACTCGCGGGTGGCGTCGATCAGGCGCTGGGCTGGCTCTGAGATCGACCCGACGCCCACCGTTAGCGCCGAGTCGGCCACGAAACCGTCAACCACGCTGCCACAGTCAATGCTCACGATGTCCCCGTTCTGCAGCTGCCGCTGGCCCGGAATGCCGTGCACCAGCTCATCGTTGACCGAGATGTTGATCACCGCCGGATACGGATACGGCCCCGGATAGCCCATGAAGGCCGACCGGGCCCCATGCTGGCGGAGCACGTCTGAGGCGATCCCATCGATCTCGGCCGTCGTTACGCCGGGCTTCAACGCCGCCACGCAGGCCGCCAGCGCCAGCGCGTTCACCCGTCCGGCCCGGCGCATGGTTTCGAGCTCACGTGAGCTCTTCACCACCACCCCCTGGCGGCAATTCACGAGTTCGGCCTCCTGGCCAATGGCTTCGAGCATCGACCGGGTCACGGCGTCGATCGGCTGGTCTCCGTCAATCTCGACCAGCAATTCGCGCTCACGGTAGTACAGGCTGAGCGGCGCCGTCTGTTCAAAGTAGATGCGGATGCGATTGCGCACCGTGTCGGCCTTGTCGTCATCGCGCTGGTACAGCTCCGAACCGTCCAGATCACACACGCCCAGCTCGCGGGGCGGGTTGAATTCCTGGTGATAGATGTGGCCGTTGGCCTTGCACATCCACCGCCCGGTGAGGCGCCGGATGAGGGTCGGTTCGCTCAACTTCAAGTACAACGCCGCCTCGACGCGCCCGCCGCGTTCGGCCAGCATGTCCGCCAGCCCGTCGGCCTGGGCCGGGGTCCGCGGAAACCCGTCCAACAGCGCCCCCGGCTCGCAATCCGGGCGTCCCAGGCGGTCGGAAATCATGGCGATGGTCACATCGTCAGGCACAAGCTCACCCCGGGTCATGTAGGTTTGCGCCAGCTTGCCAAGCTCGGTTGCATTGTGAAGATTTTCACGAAAGATATCTCCACTCGAGATGTGCGGCAGTCCGAGACGCTGGCTCAACTCCTTCGCCTGGGTGCCCTTGCCCGCTCCGGGCGGCCCGATCAGCAGGATGTAAGTCGACATCGCCTTCTCCGAGGAGGCACACCGCCCCTCCCGGCCTGATCCGCGGCCGATCGACTAGCGGACCAGCAGGGCTGAGTCGTAGCCTCTTGAGCTTCAGCTCGGCCTCGATCGAACGATAGGTGTCGCGCACGACGCCCACCACGATCAGCAACCCGGCCGACGAGACCAGCAGCAGGCTGGTTTGGCTGCCGGCAATTGGGTAAATCACCCCCACCAGGAAGGGCATAATCGCCACCATGCCCAGCAGCAACGCCCCCGGCAGCGTGATCCGGCGCAGCACGCGCGTCAGATAGCGCTGGGTGGGCGCGCCCTTGGTCACGCCGGGAACCTGCGCGCCGGAGCGCTTGAGGTTCTCACCGTAGTTCTGCTGGGTGAACAGCACGTCGGTGTAAAAGAACGTGAATCCGACCACCATCACGAAATACATGATCCAATACGTCGAGCCGATGCCGCCGAAGTTGGTTTGCAGCCACAGCGCCACACTTTGGATGATGGCGTTGCTCGAGCCGATGAAGAACTGGGCCACCACCGCCGGAAAGGTCAGCAGCGACTGGGCGAAGATCAGCGGGATCATGCCCGCCATGTTGACCATCAGCGGCAGGGAGCCCTTGACGGGCATGGACATGCGGTTGCCCACGCGGCGGCCGGGATACATCACCGGCACGTTGCGGCGGCCCTCTTGGACGTAGACGATGACGAAGATGGTCGCCGCCGTCAGGACCAACAGGAAGATACTTAGCGGGACGCGCACCGCTTCATCGGTCATCAGACGGCTGACGTTGGCCGGGATGCGAGCCACGATCCCGGCGAAGATGATCAGCGACAATCCCTGGTTGCGGATGCCGTGCTCGGAGATCTGCTCGCCGAGCCAAATGGCAAACATCGTCCCGGCGGTCATGGTGACGATGGTGGTCAAAGTGGGCAGATTGGCTCCCAGGGAGAAACTGAGCACGTTCTGCCCCTGGGCAAACTGCTGGAAGAGCCGGATTTGGCCCACCGCTTGCAGGGCCGCCATGGGCACCGCCAGGTAGTAAGTCCACTTTTCCATCCATTTACGGCCTTCGCGGGTCCTCCTCCATCCGCGCCTGCGAGCGCCGGGATGATCGGCACCAGGAGCTGCAGGATGATCTGAGCCGTGATGTACGGGTACACGCCCATGGCCAGGACGGAGAAATTGGAGACCGTCCCGCCCGAGAGCAGGTCGAGCAGGTTGATGAGCGCCCCCCCGCCGGTCTGGTTCAGAATCCCGGATATCACCGTCCGGTCGACGCCCGGGACGGGGACGTGAGCCGCCAGGCGGTAGATGATCAGCAGGGCCAGCGAGATGAGCAGCCGGTTGCGGATTTCTTCTGAGATGAACAGGAACCGCCAGACGGAACCTTTCCTCATCGTCGCACGCCCTCCGTCAAATCGCTAGCCGTCAATCAATTCGATCGAGCCGCCGGCGGCTTCGACCTTCTTGCGCGCCGAGGCCGACACACGGTTCACGCGGAGCTTGAGCGCCCGACTCAGGTTGCCCCGCCCCAACAGCACCACCGGGCGATCCAGGTTATCCAACAGCCCGGCCCCCAGCAACTCTTCCGGCGAGACTTCCTGATCGGCTTTGAACCCATCCAGCTGATCCAGGTTGATCTCGCTCCATTTCACCCGGTTGATGTTGGTGAAGCCGCGCTTGAAAGGCAGCATGCGGAAGAAGGGCAGATTGCCGCCCTGGCGGTACAGGTGGCCGCCCGAACCGGCGCGGGCTCCCTCGCCCTTCGTGCCGCGCCCGGCGGTCTTGCCCTGCCCGGCAGCAATGCCGCGCCCAACGCGCTTGCGCGCATGCGTTGCGCCTCGACGGGGCTTGAGTTCATGCAGTTTCATGCCGACCTCACTCCTCAACTTCTACAAGATGGCGCACTTTGTACAGCATCCCGCGCAGTTCGGGGCCATCCGTGTGTTCCACCGTCTGCCTCATGTGCCTCAACCCGAGCGCCCGGACAGTCCGCTTTTGTCGCTCGGGATAGCCAATCGGACTGCGCACCAGGGTAACTTTGAGGGTCTTGCCTGCTTTCTTGGCCATAGCTAGCGCTCCCAGAACGGCTTCAAGCTCTCGGCGCTCTTGCCGCGATTGGCGGCCACCTGGTGCACCTGTTGCATGCCCCTCAAGCCCTTGAGCGTAGCCCGGGCGACGTTCAAGACATTGGCGCTGCCCAGCGACTTGGTCAGGATGTCGTGCACGCCGGCCGCCTCAAGGACGGCCCGGACCCCGCCGCCGGCGATGACCCCGGTGCCGGGCGAGGCCGGCTTGAGCATCACCAGAGCGCCGCCGTGCTTGGAGATCACCTCATGGGGCACTGTGGTGCCGACCAGCGGGATGTGGCGCATGTCCTTGCGCGCTCGATCGGAGGCTTTGTGGATCGCATCGGGTACTCCGCGCGCCTTGCCCACCCCCAGGCCGACCCGGCCGCGGTTGTCACCCACGACCACGGTCACCCGAAAGGCAAATCGCCGCCCGCCTTTGACGACCTTGGCCACGCGGGAGATATCGATCACGCGCTCGTCAAGCTCTTCCCGGTCCTCACGTGTGCGAAATTCTCTTCTCACAGCCACTCTCCATTCGACGGCCGCTTGGGCGTCAAAGCTAGAACTCCAGCCCGGCTTTGCGGGCCGCCTCAGCCAGGGCCTTCACCCGGCCGTGATAGCGGTAGCCGCCCCGGTCGAATAAAACCAATTTGACCCCTTTGGCGCCGCCGCGTTTGGCAATCAACTCGCCCACCATGGCTGCCTGGTCTGTCTTCGACTTGCCCTTGACCTGGCCACGCAGATCCGGATCCAGGGTCGAGGCCGAAGCCAGCGTCTCTCCTTTGGCATCGTCGATCAGCTGGGCATAGATGTGGGTCAGGCTGCGAAAGACATTCAGCCGCGGCCGCCCCTGGGTCCCGTCAATCTTCCGGCGCAGCCGGAGGTGGCGGCGTTTGCGCATCTCGTTGCGGTTCTTGGTGCTCATCTCGGCTAGCCTACCTTGCCGGCCTTGCCGGCCTTGCGGCGAACGTATTCGCCCAGATAGCGAATGCCTTTGCCCTTGTAGGGTTCCGGCGGCCGGATTTTGCGGATGTCCGCCGCCATCCGGCCGACCAGCTCCTTGTCGGCGCCCTTGATGGTGATGGTCCGGGCGCGATCGTCGACCTCGAAGGTGATCCCGTCGGGCGGTTCGACTTTGACCTGGTGCGAGAAGCCCACGTTCAAGATCAGGGTCCGACCCTGGAGCTCCGGCCGGTAGCCGACGCCCTGGACTTCCAGCGTCTTCGAAAAACCTTCCGACACGCCGACGACCATGTTGTTCAATAGCGCCCGGCTCAAGCCATGCAGGGCTCGCATACGCGGCTCGTCCGACGGCCGCTCGACACGGAGCTGGCCATCCTCCGATTTGATGCTGATGTCCGGGTGGAAGGTCCGCTCCAATTCTCCGAGCGGCCCTTTGACCCGCACCTGCTGGCCCTTCATCTCAACCTGGACCTTGTCAGGCAGGATGACGGGCATTCGTCCTATTCTTGACACAGACCATTCCTCCTTCAGCCGGCCACCGGGCTGCGTTCACCCGGATCGATCCGGCGGGGCGGCTGCGCCCCTCGCTCACCACACTTTGCAGATAAGCTCGCCGCCGACACCTTGCTGGCGTGCCTGGACACCGGTCATCACGCCCTTTGGCGTGCTCAAGATGGCGATCCCCATCCCCGAGAGCACCCAGGGGATTTCGCGTTTGCCAACATAGACGCGCCGGCCCGGCCGGCTCACCCGCTCCAGCCCGGCAATCACCGGGTGCCGTTCTCTGCGTTCTCCGACATACTTGAGGCGCAAGCGTAGCACAGGCTGAGGGCGCCCCTCGACTGGGGCGACTTCATGCCCCTCGATGAATCCCTCTTCCGCCAGTATCTTGGCCAACGCCGCTTTGATCTTGGAGCTCGGCATCGACACCTGGCTGTGTCCCGCGGCCATTCCATTTCGGATGCGGGTCAGCATGTCGGCAATCGGGTCAGTCATGGTCATAGCTGCTACTCCACCGCTCCCGGATTACCAGGATGACTTGGTCACACCCGGGATGTGCCCTACCAGGGCCATCTCCCGGAAGCAAATCCGGCACAACCCAAAACGCCGATAATAGCCGCGCGGACGACCGCAGCGCTGGCATCGATTTCGAACTCGCACTGCGAACTTGCGGCGGGTTTCCCGGATAGGAAGACACTTTCTGGCCATCTTATTCCTTTCCTCCGAACGGCATCCCGAGCAGAGCCAGGAGGTGCCGGCCTTGTTCGTCGTTAGGGGCAGTTGTGACGACGGTGACTTCGAAACCTCGGATCTTGTCGATCTTGTCGTACTGGATCTCGGGGAAGATCAGCTGCTCGCGGACACCCATGGTGTAGTTGCCGCGGCCGTCGAAGCTGTCCGGTGGCAAGCCGCGGAAGTCGCGCGTCCGAGGCAGGGCGATGTTGAGCAGGCGGTCCAAGAAGGACCACATGCGCTCGCCGCGGAGGGTCACCTTCACCCCGATGGCGTGCCCTTCACGGAGCTTGAAGTTGGCGATGCTCTTCTTGGCCAGGGTGACGACCGGAGCTTGACCGGTGATGATGCGGATGTCTCCGACGGCGGCGTCCAGCGACTTGGCTTCGTCCAGAGCCTCGCCCACTCCCACATTGACTACGATTTTGTCAAGCCTGGGCACCTGCATGGGGTTGTCGAAGCCAAACTCCTTCATCAGGCTCGGCACAACCTCATTCAGATACCGCTCTTTCAGGTAATGCCCCATATCGACCTAACGCTCCTCCGCCCTAGGCATCCACGACCGACTGGCAGTGCTTGCACACCCGCGACCGGCCACCATCTGCGTCGCGCTGAAACGCCACGCGTGTCAACTCACCGCACTTCGGGCACACCAGCATCACATGCGAGATATCCACCGGGGCTTCGAATTGAATGATCCCCGGCGACATCGTGCGCCCGGCCGCCTGCACCTGGCGCTGATGCTTCTTGCGAACGTTGGCGCCCTGCACCACGATCTTGTGTTCGAGCGGCAGGACCCGCATCACCTGGCCCTGGATCCCCTTGTCGCGGCCGCTGATGATCTCCACCGTGTCGCCGCGTCGAATTCTGGCCTTGACCGTCACTTCACCCTCCTAAAGCACTTCCGGCGCCAGCGAGGCAATCTTGGTGTAGCCTCGATCGCGCAACTCCCTCGCCACAGGACCAAAGATGCGCGTGCCCTTCGGGTTGACCCCGTCGGCGTCCAAGATGACGGCCGCGTTTTCGTCGAACTTGATGTACGAACCGTCCTCGCGCCGGAATTCCTTGGCCGTGCGCACAATAACGGCTTTGACCACATCGCTCTTGCTCACGGCGCTATGGGGCGTCGCCGACTTAACCGTGGCCACGACCACATCGCCAATGTGACCATAGCGACGCCTCGACCCGCCCAAGACGCGGATGACGAGGAGCTCCCGGCCGCCGGTGTTGTCGGCGACCTTGATGCGGCTCTCCTGCTGGATCATGCCTCGGACTCTCCTTCGGCGGTCTCCTTGAGCAGCTTGGCCTCGTCAATCAGCTCGCCCACCTCAGCCGCAAGCTCAAGCTCGGACACGTGGCTCAGGACCTCCTGGACCACAAATCGCTTGCGCTTGGAGATCGGCCGGCTTTCGACGATAAGCACCTTGTCGCCCTGGCGGCAGCCGATCTCGTCGTGCACCAGGTAGCGCTTAGAGGTGCGCACGACCTTGCCGTACAGGGGGTGGCGGTAGTCGCGGTCCACTTTGACGGTGACCGTCTTGGCTGAGCTCAAGCGGGTTACCACGCCGGTCATCCGGCGGCGTTGATTGGTCATGACCTACTCCCCTGCATGGCGGCGGCCAGCTCGCGTTCGCGCCAAATCGTGGACAGCCGGGCGATATCCCGCCGGACCAGATGCAGGCGGGCATGATCGTGAAGCTGGCCCGTCGTGAACTGCATCCGCAGCCGGAAATACTCTTCGCGGGCGTCGGACAGGCGGGCTTGAATTTCGGGCGTGTCCAGGGCGCGAATCTCACTCGTCTTCATGGGCTATTCGCCTCCCAGGGTGTCGTAACGCTCGGTGAATTTGGTCTTGATGGCCAGCTTGTGAGCCGCCAGCCTGAGGGCCTGACGCGCCCCGTCTTCGGGCAGGCCGGACAACTCGAACAGGATCCGGCCGGGGCGGACGACGGCCACATAGTGGTCCACGGCGCCCTTGCCTTTGCCCATGCGAGTCTCGGCGGCGCGCTGGGTGACCGGCTTATCCGGGAAAATGCGGATCCACACCTTGCCTCGCCGGCGCATGAAACGCACCAACGTGCGCCGGGCGGCCTCGATCTGGCGGGCGGTGACCCAGCCGGGCTCGAGAGCCTGCAGGCCAAAGTCGCCGAAGGTCACTTCCGTGCCCCGGCTGGCCTTGCCTTTCATCCGGCCGCGCATCTGCTTGCGCCACTTAACTCGCTTTGGCATCAACATGGTTCCACCTCAACTCACGTCAGCAGGCCCGGCAGGCCTATTCGCTGACGTACACGTCCATGGCCTCGGCCTCTTGTTCGGCCTCGGGCAGAATCTCGCCTCGATAAATCCACACTTTGACCCCGATCTTGCCATAGGTGGTCAGCGCCTCGGCCCGGGCGAAGTCGATATCCGCCCGCAGGGTCTGGGCGGGGACACGGCCCTCACGCATCCACTCGCGGCGAGCCATTTCCATCCCCGACAAACGCCCGGCGCACATGACCTTGACCCCCAGCGCGCCGGCGCGCATGCTCTGCGACACCGCCCGCTGCATAGCGCGGCGATGGCTGATCCGGCGTTCGAGCTGGTGGGCGATGTTCTCCGCCACCAAGCGGGCGTCCAAATCGGGCTGCTCGATCTCGGCGATATCGAGCTTGACGTTTGTGCCCGTCAGCGTCTGGAGCTTGGTGCGGAGCTCCTTGACGTTGGCGCCCTTGCGTCCGATGACAATGCCCGGCTTGGCCGTGTGCACGGTGATATTCACGCTGTTCGGAAAGCGCTCGATGTCCACCCGGGAAATGCTGCCGGGGGGATTGGCGCTGAAGATCAGCTCGCGGATCGCCCGGTCTTCTTGCAGCTGCCGCCTGTACTGGCCCTTCTCGGCGAACCAGCGCGACTGCCAGGTCTTGTTGATGCCCAGTCGAAAACCGATGGGATGGACTTTGCGCCCCATCTCGTCTCCTCTCCTACCGCCCTATGCGCTCAGCGTGGCTTCCCGCTCACGCAAGATCAGCGTGATGTGGGATGAGCGATGCAATATCGGCTTGAAACGTCCGCGGGCACCAAATCGGCGCCAGCGCCGGGTCGGCCCCTGGTCGGCAAAGACCTCCGACACAATGAGTTCATCCCGACTGAATCCATAATTCTCTTCGGCGTTGGCGATCGCCGACCGGAGCAGCTTGGCCACCTGGTGCGCGGCTGCCTTGGGGGTGAATTTCAACAGGTCGAGCGCTTCGACCGCGCCCCGTCCGCGCACCAGGTCGAGAACCAGGCGGACTTTCTGCGGCGAGACGCTTACGTAGCGCGCCGTTGCCCGGATGCCTTGAGCCTCGGCCATCCTATTCCTCCGGCTCCGCCTCGCGCACCTTGGTCACTCGATCCCCACGCATATGGCCGCGGAAGGTGCGCGTCGGCGCGAAACTCGCCCAGCTTGTGACCCACCATGTTCTCGGTGATGTAGATCGGCACGTGCCTGCGGCCATCGTGGACCGCCACGGTGTGGCCGACCATCTGCGGGAAGATGGTGCTGGCGCGGCTCCACGTCCGGATGACCTTCTTGTCACCGCGCTGGTTCATGTCTTCCACTTTCTTCAGCAGCTTGGGGCTGATGAACGGCCCCTTCTTAAGTGATCGTGACATTTTTCACAATCCTCCGACCGTCACTCGCTCGGTCAGCGACGCTTCTTAGCTCGCCGGCGGATGATGTACTTGCTGGTCTTCTTGTTGCGCCGGGTCAGTTTGCCCAGCGTCGGCTTGCCCCACGGGCTCTTCGGCCCGGGCAGCCCGATCGGCTGGCGGCCTTCGCCTCCGCCGTGCGGATGGTCGCGCGGGCTCATGGCTGAACCGCGGACGGTGGGCCGGATGCCGCGATGGCGTGAGCGGCCGGCCTTGCCCAGCTTGACGTTGCCGTGGTCGGGGTTGCCGACCTCGCCGATGGTGGCGTAGCAGCTCTGGCGGACCTGCCGGACTTCCCCTGAAGGCAGCCGGATGGCCACGTACGCCCCTTCTTTGGCCAACACCTGCGCCGAGGTGCCCGCCGAGCGGACCAGCTGCCCACCGTGGCCCTCATACAGCTCGATGTTGTGAACCACCGTGCCGACCGGGATAATCGACAGCGGCAGGCTGTTGCCGGGACGGATCTCGGCGTCAGCGCCGGCCATGACCGGGTCGCCGACCTGCAGGCCAAGCGGGGCCAGGATGTAGCGCTTCTCGCCGTCGGCATAGTGAAGCAGCGCCAAGCGCGCCGACCGGTTCGGGTCGTACTCGATGGCAGCCACGTTGGCCGGGATGGCGCGCTTGTTGCGCTTGAAATCCACCATGCGATAGTGCTGCTTGTGGCCGCCGCCTTGGTGGCGAACCGTTATCCGCCCTTGGGCATTTCGTCCGCCATGGGAGCGTTTGTGGCGCAGCAGCGAACGCTCGGGCGTCGACTTGGTAATCTCCTCGAAGGAGTGGCCGGACATGCCCCGGCGGCCCGGCGAGGTGGGTTTGTATTTCTTGACTGGCATCACGAAACCCCTTCGAAGACGTCGATGGTCTGGCCTTCGGCCAGGGTCACAATGGCCTTCTTATAGCTCGGCCGGCGAACCAGCACCCGGCGGCTGCGCCCCCGGCGCGAACGCTTGGCCGGCATCACCATCAGATTCACCCGCTCGACGGAGACGTTGAACAACAACTCAATGGCTTCGCGCACCTGCGCCTTGGTGGCTTTGCGGTCGACCTCGAACGCATACTGGCCCAGGTTGGAGCTCTGGTAATTGGATTTCTCCGTGACGATCGGCCGGCGAATGACGGTGTAAACGTTGGGCATGATGTCGGCTCCTCACTCACCCAGCACAGACTGGATCACGTCCAGGGCGCCCAGCGGCATGATCACCTTTTCGAAACCCAGCAGGTCGCGGACATTCAAATAGTTGGCCCGCAGGATCTTGGCGCTGGCCAGGTTGTTGAGCGATCTCTCGATCACTTCATCGGCGGCCGGCATCAGGATCAGGGCGGTGTCGTCCCCCACCAGGGTATGCAGCACCTTGGCCATGTCGTGTGTGCGCGGCTGATCCACCTTGAGCTCGTCCAGCACGACAATTTGCGACCCGGCGGCCTTGACCGACAGTGCCGAACGCAGCGCCGCCCGGCGCATCTTGCGCGGCATCCGTTTCGAGTAGTCCCTCGGCTTGGGGGTGTGGACTTTGCCACCCCCCACCCACTGCGGGGCGCGGGTGGAACCTTGCCGGGCGCGCCCGGTCCCCTTTTGGCGCCACGGCTTGCGGCCACCGCCGCTGACCTCGCCGCGGGTCTTGGTGGAATGCGTGCCCAGACGGGCATTGGCCAGCTGTCGCTGGAGCGCCTGATGCATCAGGTCGGGTTTGATGGGAGCTTCGAAGATCGCCGGCGGCAGCTCCACCGTCTTGACCTTCTCTCCCTGCACGTTCAGAACATCGACTTTCATGCTGACTGCGCTCCGCCCTTCGATTGCTTGCGGGCCTCAGTAATCACCACCAAACCTCCGTGACCTCCAGGGACGCTCCCGCGGACGGCCAGCAGGTTTCGCTCCGGGTCGACCATCTCGACGCGCAGGTTTTGCGCCGTGACCCGGTCTGTCCCCATGTGCCCGGCCATTCGCTTGCCCTTGAATACACGGCCTGGTGTGGTGGTCGATCCAATGGAGCCCGGCGCCCGCTGACGATCCGACTGCCCATGGGTCTTGGGGCCGCCGCTGAAGCCGTGCCGCTTGACCCCGCCTTGAAAGCCTTTGCCTTTGCCCGTTCCGACCACGTCCACACGGTCGCCGACGGCAAACGCGTCCACGGTGAGCTTCTCACCTTCCGACACGCCCGGGTCCTTGAGCCGGAACTCACGCAGGTATCGCAATGGCGGTAGGTTGAGCCGCTTGAGATGCCCGATCCTGCCCGAGGTCAGCCGCTTGGCCGGGGCCTCGCTGAACCCAAGCTGAACAGCGCTGTAGCCGTCTCGTTCGGGGAGGCGGATCTGGGTGACGTAACAAGGCCCAGCTTCGATCAGAGTGACGGGTAAAGCCGCTCCCGACTTCGTCGAAAATCTGGGTCATGCCGATTTTCTTGCCAATAAGCCCTTTCATCCGTTGTCTCCTGTTGCCCCTTGACGGGACTGTCGGCCAGGGCAGGCCGCATCATCCCCGAACGCGAGGCAGTCAGTCCTTCGCCTGCAGAGGCCTTCGTAAGCGTCCGCTTGCCGAAGGGCTCTTGCCTCGCCACTCATCCAGCAGCTAGCCTCTAGCTCCTAGCCAGAAGCTGGCGGCTAGCGGCTAGATTTTGATCTCGATGTCCACCCCTGCGGGCAGGTTCAGCCTCATCAGAGTATCGATGGTCTTCGAATTCTGGCTCCAATACGTCGATCAAGCGCTTGTGCGTCCGAATCTCGAAATGCTCGTGTGAATCCTTGTCGATAAAGGTCGAGCGCCGGACGGTGAACCGTTCTTTCCGGGTTGGAAGCGGGACCGGACCCACCACTTTGGCTCCTGTGCGCTCAGCCGTCTCCACGATGCGCTTGGCCGACTGGTCGAGCACACGATGGTCGTAAGCCTTGAGCCGGATTCGAATCTTCTGCTTGGCCATTCAGCCTACTCCAGGATCTCGGTGATGACGCCGGCCCCGACCGTCAGCCCGCCTTCGCGTATGGCGAACTTCGATCCCTTCTCAAGCGCCACCGGCGTGATCAGCTCCACCGTCAGATTCACATTGTCTCCCGGCATCACCATCTCCACCCCCTCCGGCAGCGAGATGTTCCCGGTCACATCCATCGTCCGTATGTAGAACTGCGGCCGGTACCCCGTGAAGAACGCCTTGTGCCGTCCCCCCTCTTCCTTCTTCAACACGTACACTTCCCCTAGAAACTTCTTGTGCGGCGTGATCGACCCCGGCGCCGCCACCACCATCCCCCGTTCTACATCCGTCCGTTCCACCCCCCTCAGCAGCAGCCCCGCATTGTCCCCGGCCACCACCTCGTCCAGCGTCTTGTGGAACATCTCCGTCCCTGTGATCACCGTCTTGAACGCCTTGTCCCGCAAACCAACTATCTCTACCTCTTCCCCGATCTTCGCCTTCCCTCGCTCCACCCGCCCCGTCACCACCGTCCCGCGTCCTTTGATCGAGAATACATCCTCGACCGACATCATGAACGGCTTGTCCATCTCTCTCACCGGTTCCGGTATGTACTCATCCACCACCCGCAACAGCTCTTTGATGCTCGCATAGTCGTCTGAGTCCGGGTCCGTGCTCGTGCTCTCCAACGCCCTCAGCGCACTCCCCCTCACAATCGGCGTCTCGTCCCCAGGAAACTCGTACTCGTTCAACAGCTCCCGCAGCTCCAACTCCACCAGCTCCAGAAGCTCCTCATCCTCCATCATGTCCACTTTGTTCAAATACACCACTATCGCCGGCACTTCCACCTGCCGCGCCAGCAGCACGTGCTCACGCGTCTGCGGCATCGGCCCGTCCGGCGCCGCCACCACCAGGATCGCCCCGTCCACCTGCGCCGCCCCCGTGATCATGTTCTTGATATAGTCCCGGTGCCCGGGCATATCCACGTGCGCATAGTGCCGCTTCTCCGTCTCGTATTCCACATGCGCTATCGCTATCGTGATCCCCCGCTGCTTCTCCTCCGGCGCATTGTCGATCGAATCAAACGGACGAAAGTCCGCCATCCCCTTCAACTGGCACCACTTCGTGATCGCCGCCGTCAACGTCGTCTTCCCGTGGTCGATGTGCCCCATCGTCCCTACATTCACATGCGGCTTCGTCCGCTCATATTTCTGCTTGGACATAATGGCTTCTCGCTCCTCTTCTTGAAGACTTCAGAGTTCGACCCGGGGCCGTCGGCTCAGTGCGCGCCGGCCAAAATGGTCTCGGTGACCTTCTCGGTCACCTGGGCGTAGTGGTCAAACTCCATCGTAAATACGCCCCGGCCCTGGGTCATGGAACGCAAGGCTGTGGCGTAACCGAACATTTCAGCCAGGGGGACTTTGGCCTGGACCGCCTGGGCGTTTCCGGCGCGCCTCTCAATTCCCTCAATGGTCGCGCGGCGGGCGGCCAGGTCGCCGGTGACGTCACCGACGTAGTCCTCCGGTACGACAACTTCCGCTTTCATCATCGGCTCGAGCAGCACCGGGCGACCCTTCCCGAAGCCTTCCTTGAAAGCCATCGAGCCGGCCACCTTGAAGGCCATCTCGCTGGAGTCGACCTCGTGATACGAGCCGTCGTACAAGCGAATGTGAATATCGGTAACGGGATAGCCGGCCAGCACACCACCTTCGGCGGCTTCGCGGACACCCTTCTCCACGGCCGAGATGTACTCGCGGGGATCGACCCGCCGACAATCTTGTTCTCGAAGGTCACGCCGGTTGAGGGCTCGGTGGGCTCGAGCGCCAGGACGACATGCCCGTATTGGCCGTGGCCGCCGGTCTGCTTGATGTAGCGGGCTTCGGCCTTGGCCACGGCACGCGTAATCGATTCACGGTAAGCGACGCGTGGCCGGCCGATGTTGGCCTGGACCCTGAATTCGCGCATCATGCGGTCGACCAGTACTTCCAGGTGGAGCTCGCCCATCCCGGAAATCACCGTTTGGCCGGTCTCATTGTCGGAGCTCACCCGGAAGGTGGGGTCTTCTTCGGACAGCTTCTTGAGCGCCTCGCCCATCTTGTCTTGATCGGCGGTCGTCTTGGGTTCAATGGCCACCGAGATAACCGGATCGGGGAAGGTGATATTCTCGAGGATGATCGGATTGCCGGCGTCGCACAGCGTGTCGCCGGTGAAGGTCTCCTTCATCCCCAGCACAGCCGCGATGTCCCCCGCCAGCACCTCGTCCATATCCTCGCGCCGGTCGGCGTACATGCGGATCAGGCGCCCGACGCGCTCGCGCTTGCCTTTGGTGGAGTTGTAAACGGTGGAGCCCTGGGTGATCTTGCCGGAATACACGCGGAAGTAAGCCAGACGACCGACATATGGATCGGTGACAATCTTGAACACCAACGCGCTCAAGGGCGCATCGTCCTCGGTCAGGCGGGTTTCGATCTCGCTGTTGTTGGGGTTGGTGCCCGCCACCGGGGGTACGTCGAGGGGCGAGGGCAGAAGATCGACCACCGCGTCAAGCACCGGTTGCACGCCCTTGTTGCGTAGCGCTGAGCCGCACAGGACCGGGGTTGCCAGATTGCCCAAAACGGCCCTGCGCAGGCCGGCTTTTAGATCTTCAACACTGAGCTCATGGCCGTCGAGGTAGCGGGCGGTGAGCTGGTCATCGGTCTCGACAATCTGCTCGATCATCCGCTCGCGCCACTGCTCGGCTTCCGAGAGCAGTTCATCCGGAATGGCGCTCAGATCCGGCTTGGCACCGGTTTCGTCAGACCACAGGATGGCTTGCTGCTCAATCAGATCTATCGCTCCCCGGAACCGAGACTCGGCGCCAACCGGCATCTGAATGGCGATCGGATTGGCTCCCAGGCGCTCGCGGATCATGTCCAGAGTGCGCTCGAAGGAGGCCCCAACCCGATCCATCTTGTTGATAAAGCACAGACGGGGAACGCCGTAGCGGTCAGCCTGGCGCCACACGGTCTCCGACTGAGGTTCGACCCCCTGCACCGCGTCGAAGACCACGATCCCGCCATCCAGCACGCGCAGAGAGCGCTGTACCTCGGCGGTGAAGTCGATGTGACCCGGCGTGTCGATCAGGTTGATGATCGTGTCCTTCCACATGGCCGTCACAGCCGCAGACACGATCGTGATGCCGCGCTCGGCTCCTGCTCCATCCAGTCGGTGACCGTCGTGCCTTCGTCGACTGAACCCAAGCGGTGCGTGCGGCCGGTGTAGAACAAGACGCGCTCGGTCGTCGTCGTCTTGCCGGCGTCGATGTGGGCAATAATGCCGATGTTGCGATAACGTTCCAGTGGGTATTGGCGAGCCATTTCTCAATGTCGCATCCAAATTGGGGCGACTTCCTCCAGATTTACCAGCGATAGTGAGCGAAGGCGCGATTGGCCTCCGCCATTCGGTGTGTCTCTTCCCGCCGCCGCACGGCGGCACCGGTGTTGTTGGCCGCATCCATCAACTCACCGGCCAGTTTCTCGGCCATAGATTTCCCGCCCCGGGTCCGGGCGGCGGCCAGGATCCAGCGCATGGCCAGCGACACCCGGCGTTCGGCGCCGACCTCGACCGGCACCTGGTAGGTTGCACCCCCGACGCGCCTGGGCTTCACCTCGAGCACCGGACCGGCATTCTGGAGGGCCTGTTCGAACAGATCCACCGGCGCCTGATGGGTCTTGTCTTCCATCAACTTGAAGGCATCGTATAGGATGCGGGTGGCCGTGCTGCGCTTTCCGCGCTGCATCAACCGGTTGATGAAGCTGGAGACCTGGACGTTGTTGTAGCGGACGTCCGGTTCGATCTGTCGCTTCTCAGGCTTCGTGCGTCGCATGGTCCGAGTGTGTCCCTTTCACGATATAAGTCGGCCGCTTGATCGCTGTTGCTGTCGGCCGACTTCGTTGGTTTCTATTCTCGAGGGCGCTTCTGGCCGTACTTGGAGCGTCCCTGCTTGCGTCCTTCGACCCCGAGACTGTCCAGGGTGCCGCGGACGATGTGGTAACGGACACCCGGCAGGTCCTTTACACGCCCACCCCGCACCAGGACCACCGAGTGCTCCTGAAGGGAGTGGCCTTCGCCCGGTATGTACGCCGTTACTTCCATGCCGTTGGTGAGGCGTACACGGGCGACCTTGCGCAGGGCCGAGTTGGGTTTCTTGGGCGTCTGCGTCCGTACCTGTGTACAGACGCCGCGCTTCTGGGGCGCGCCCTTGGGCTGGCGAATCCGCCGCTGCAGCATGGAATTAAAGGTGTATTGAAGCGCCGGCGCCTTGGTCTTGCCGCGCTTGGAGGTTCGGCCCTTGCGAACAAGCTGGTTGATAGTCGGCATCGTCTCAACCTTCCAGATAAACCCGGGGCCTGCGCCCCGGGAGACGTTTCCAGTAAGGGAGGCCATCGATTCTGCACGATGGCCTCGCCTTTGAGTTCACCAATATTCGGCTCGCGCAGGCGCACACCACACCGCCTGCTCGGTGCTTACAGGCAACGGGAAGCTATTTTACCATGCGGGTTGGGCTCCGTCAAGCTGAGTCAGGCTCAAGTCAGCCTGGTCCGGACCGCCGGCGGGGCCTACAGCCTCGGGTTAACGTCCAGCAATCCAAGGCCCAGGCGCGGCGCCCGCATGCGCTCCTGCTGCTTGCCAAAGCGGATGATCTCGCCGTCGTCGCTGATGGCTTCGACAGCCAAACCAAGGCTCTGAAGTTCTTTGACCAGCACCCTGAACGAGGCCGGGATTCCCGGTTCCTCGATGGCCTCGCCCTTGACGATCGCCTCGTAGGTCTTTACCCGCCCCTGCACATCGTCCGACTTGACCGTCAGCATTTCCTGCAGGGTGTGGGCCGCGCCATAGGCTTCCAGCGCCCAAACCTCCATCTCGCCGAAGCGCTGCCCGCCGAACTGGGCCTTGCCGCCCAATGGCTGCTGAGTGACCAAGGAGTATGGGCCGGTGGAGCGCGCGTGGACCTTGTCCTCGACCAGGTGGTGCAGTTTCATCATCATCACCTTGCCGACCGTCACCGGGTTGTCATAGGCCTCACCCGATTTGCCGTCAATCAGGATCTGCTTGCCCAGCGTCGGGTATGGCCGGCCGGTCTCGTTCATAACCTCGACCGCTCGAGCGAGCACCGTCTCCGGGCGTGAATTCGACGGCACTTTATTTCCGGTCAACTCCAGCCAGAGCCGCAAGCACGCGTCCAAGGCCGCCTCGTCATAAGCGGCACGGTCGCTCGCCGGCACTGCGTCGGACGAGAACAAAATCTGCTCCGGGTTGAATCCGTTTTCGCGCAGCCACTCCCTGAGAGCCGAGTGCCTGGCGTAGGTTTGATCGGTGGCCAGCAGTTCCGAGTCGTAGGCTTTCTTCTTGCCCAGCCAGCTTTCCAGGTACAGGCGGCGGACCTCGCCATCATCCTGGAACGCGTCCTCCTCGTAATAGCCCTGTTCCTTCAGCCAGCCCCAGGCGCGAGTGCCGATATCGTCCCAGGCCCGGTCGATCATCCAGGCGCGGGCGAGTTCGCCTTCAATTTCGATTTCGTCCGCCCCATCGAACGCAGGCGTGACGGCCCGGAAATTCAGCCGGTCACACGCCCATCCGAGGTGGGTTTCGAGCACCTGGCCAATGTTCATGCGGCCCGGAACACCCAGCGGGTTCAGGATCAGATCCACCGGCGTGCCGTCTTCCAGGAAGGGCATATCCTCGATCGGCACGACCTTGGAGATCACGCCCTTGTTGCCGTGGCGGCCGGCCATCTTGTCCCCCTCGGTCGCCTTCCGTTTCTGGGCCACCGAGACACGGACCATCTTCTCGACCCCGGCCGGCAGGTCGCGGTGCTCTTCGCGGGTGAAGACTTTGACGTCTACCACTTTGCCGCGCTCGCCATGGGGCATGCGAAGCGACGTGTCCTTCACTTCACGGGCCTTCTCGCCGAAGATGGCCCGCAGCAGCTTCTCTTCGGGGGTGAGCTCTTTCTCGCCCTTGGGGGTGATCTTACCCACCAGGATGTCGTTCGGGCCGACCTCGGCGCCGACGCGGATGATCCCATCCTCGTTCAGATCCCGCAGCGCCTCATCGCCGACGTTCGGGATATCGTAGGTGATCTCTTCCGGACCGAGCTTGGTGTCGCGCGCCTCGACCTCATGCTTCTCAATGTGCACCGAGGTGAAAATGTCCTCGCGCACCAGGCGCTCAGAAATCAGAATGGCGTCCTCGAAATCGCCGCCTTCCCAGGAGAGGAACGCACACAGCACGTTCTGGCCCAACGCCAGCTCTCCGCCTTCGGTGGAAGATGAAATCGGCGATCACATCGCCCTTCTTGATCCGCTGGCCCTTGATTACCGCCGGGCGCTGGTCGATGCAGGTCCCCTGGTTGGACCGGTTGAAGCGCCGCAGGTTGTAGATCCGGCGATCGGACCCGGCCTTGATGACCACCCGGCTGCTGCTGACCGACTCGACTTCGCCTTCGACATCCGACAGGATCACCTGCCATGAATTCGGCGGCCGCATGGCGCTCCATGCCTGTGGACACCAGCGGGACCTCGGGGCGGATCAGCGGCACGGCCTGGGTCTGCATGTTCGAGCCCATCAGGGCGCGGTTGGCGTCGTCATGCTCGAGGAACGGGATCAGGGCCGCGCTCACGCCGACGATCTGACGCGGGGCGACGTCCATGTAGTCGATGTCTTCGGTCGGGCTGAACAAGAAATCACCGTGGTGGCGGCAGGAAGCCCGCTGCCGGACGAACTCCATCTTCTCCGTCAAGGGCGCATTGGCCTGGGCGATCACCCAGCGGTCTTCCTCATCCGCCGTGAGGTATGAGACCTCTTCGGAAACATACGGCACGATGGCGATCGGCCCGCCCACCTTGGCCAGATCCTTGATGTTCTTCTCGGTGACCAGGGCGCCGTCCTTGGCGATCAACTTGCCCGATTTGGCATCCACGGCGTCGCCACGCAGGGTGCGCCCGGACAGGCGCTTGTCCTTGGGGGTCATCTCGTTGATGACCTTGCGATAGGGGGTTTCGATGAAACCGAAGCGGTTGACCCGGGCATACGACGCCAGGCGGCCGATTAGACCGATGTTCGGGCCTTCTGGCGTCTCAATGGGGCAAATACGGCCGTAATGCGAATGATGCACGTCGCGCACATCAAAACCGGCGCGCTCGCGCCGCAGACCGCCAGGGCCAAGTGCCGACAGGGTCCGCTTGTGGCGCAGTTCCGCAAGCGGGTTGGTCTGTTCCATGAATTGCGATAGCTGGCTGGAGCCAAAGAACTCGCGCACCGCCGCCACCACCGGGCGAATGTTCACCAGCGACACCGGCGAGAGTTGGTCCTGGTCACGGATCGACATGCGCTCCAGAATGACGCGCTCCATCCGGCGCAGGCCGACCCGGAGCTTGGCCTGAATCAGCTCACCGACGGTCTTGACCCGACGATTGCCCAGGTGGTCGATGTCATCCGGTTCCTGGACACCGTTGTCAATCAGAATCAGTCGCTCGACCAGGCGGTAGATGTCCCAGCCGGTCACCTGGCGGTGCTCGAGCGGGATGGTGTCCTTCAGATCGAGCTTTTGATCAAGCTTGTAGCGGCCCACGCGCTCCAGATCGTAGCGGCGCGAGTCGAAAAGCTGCTCGTGAAGGTACTCGCGCGCGTTGTCCAGAGTGGGCGGGTCGCCGGGCCGCATGCGCCGATAGAACTCGATCAAGGCCTCTTGGGCAAGCGTGCGGCCCTCCTTGATCTCCCAATCAGGCTCCTGGCGGATGGTCGTGGCGATGTAAGGATGATCCGGATGCGTGTCGGCCTCGGCAAACAGGGCCAAGAGCTCTTCGTCCGAACCTTCCTTGATGGGGGAATCCCCCAGGCCGTCATCCACCGCCGCCAACGCTCGGAGCAGGATCGTGACTGGAATAGTGCGTTTGCGATTGAACTTCAGGGTCAAATAGTCGCTCTTGCGGGTTTCGAATTCCATCCAGGCCCCGCGGTCCGGGATCAGTTTGGCTGCCGCCAACCGCCGCCCCGTGGCGCGGTCTTCCGGGGCCTCGAAGTACACACCCGGCGAGCGGATGAGCTGAGACACCACGACCCGCTCGGTGCCGTTAATAATGAAGGTGCCCTTCTCGGTCATGATGGGGAAGTCGCCCAAGAAGATGTCCTGCTTCACCGGTTCGGGGACCTCCGAACCAGCCAGCAAGACCGACACGTACATGGGCGCCGAATACGTCAGGTCGCGTTCGACGCACTCCTCAATATCGTGCTTGGGGTCGTCGAACCAGTACTTGAGCTTGAATTCCCTGGCCTCGGGACTCTTCCCGGGGAAGAAGAGTTTCATCCCCCCGTTGTACAACTCGATGGGGGAAATCTCATCGAAGAGTTCGGCCAGACCTTCGTCCATTAACCACTTGAACGAATCGAGCTGCACCTCGATCAGGTTTGGCAGTGCATACACATCCGGAATGCGGGAGTACCATTTTTCAGTCTGCCTGGTTGCCATTCAGCTGCTCCTGTTGCCGCGAGGCAAAAGCCGCCCGACGGATGCCGCGCCGTGTGCACCCGACGACAAAACGCGGGAACACACCGGCTGCCATGGCCGGTTCCCGCACGAGGCTTTCAAGTTAGTTGGGTATCCCCTTCCAAAAGGCCAGACAATGCCCTTCGCAAAAGATGAACTCAAAGCATACCACCGAGACCGGCGGTGGTCAAGGCAGCCGGGCAGGTCTCATACGAATGTATACTGGCCGGGCCAACCCGGGGGTCAGGGCTCCGGCCGTTGATCTCGGGTGGAGGTAGACTTGTGAAATGCGTCACAAAGGATCGGTTGGGATGGACCGCGGGCGGTTGTGCCGCGCCCGCCCATGCCTCGTTCGGGGTGGCCGTGCAGGATCCAACATTCGTGGTCATTGAACACCGGATGAAAGACGGACAGATGGCCCGCCTCAGGCCGATCCGGCCGGACGATGCCGACCGGCTGATCGATCTGTTCTCACGCTTGTCGCCGGAGAGCGTCTACTTCCGGTTCCTGGAGAGCCGACCGTCCCTGCCTCGTCCCCAGGCGGAGGCCTTTGCCCGTGTTGACTACGCGTCGAGTATGGCGATCGTGGCCACGGCGCCGCGCCCCGAAGGCGAAGCGATCATCGGCGTAGCGCGCTACGCCGCCATCGGCGATCCCCAGGACGCTGTGGCCGAGGCCGCCATCGTGGTCGAGGATACCTTTCAAAGCCAAGGCCTGGGGACGGTTCTGCTGACCGCCCTGGCGGACTACGCGGCCGACCACGGCATACGGGCTTTTCAAGCCACGGTCCACGCCAACAACCAGCGCATTTTGAGCTTCATTGAGAGGAGCGGCCTGCCAACCCACAAACGCCTCGAAGCCGGCGTGTGGGACATCCGCGTAGATCTTCCCGAGCAACCGGGGAGCTGAGTTCGGCCTCAACCCCTCAGGCGGTCCGCCGCCTTTTCGACCGCGTCTGGGCTCCCGATTAGATCGACTCGGTCGCCCAGCTTGAGAACCGTCTCCCCATGTGGGACCATGATCGTGGCGTCCCGCTCCAGGCTTATGATCAGCGCGTTCCCCGGCAGTCTGATTTCCCTGACCTTTAGGCCGGCCAGGCCGGGGTTTCCGACGATTACTTCGCCAACCTCCACACCCTCCGCCTCGTGAACCAGCACATCGAAGACAGTTGGATAGCGCAGCGCCCCCTCTAGGGCCATGGCGGTTGCCAGGGCCGGTTGGACCACCTTGACCCCCAGGGTCTGCAGGCGTGCGGCCAGGTCGACATCGCCGATCAGGCTGATCACGAGCGGGATCTCAAATTGCTCCCGGGCCAGGCGGCAGAGCGCCAGGCTGGCGGAACCGGACTGGGTCATGTCGATCAGGGCGCGTGCGCTCGGCGCGCCGGCTGCCGTGAGGGCTTGTGTGTCGGTAGCCGTCCCCGCAGAAACCCGCACCGGTTCCTCATGCTGACCCAGGCGCCGGGCCAGGAATTCGGTCATGTGGTCGGAGCCAACCAGGATGATCCCCCGCCTGGCTTGAGAGACGGCGGGAGCGATGAGCCGGCTGAAGACCAGCGGCGACAGGCTGGTCGTGACCACGGCCAGCAGGATGATGCCGGAGTTGGCCGCGTCGGTGATCATGCCCAGGTCAAGGGCAACTGCGCTGGCGGCAATAATCAAGGAAAGCCGGGATGACAACAGCACACCGGCTGCCAGCGCCTCTCGGGCACCAAACAGGGCGCGCAAGGCCATGGCCGGCACGACTTTGACCAGGTACGAGAGCAGCAACAGCAGCAGGAAGAGAATCAGAGCCGACGGTGAGCCAGCCAGCGCGCCCAGGTTGAACTGCACCCCGATCATGATGAAGAAGATGGGGATAAAGAAGCCGTAGCCGATGGCGTCCAGTTTGGACCGCGAAGCCGAGTCTTCTGACGGGGCCAATAAGCCGGCCACTGCGCCAGCCAGGAAGGCCCCCAGGATAAGCTCCACCCCCAAAGTCTGCGCCAGCACGACCCAGGCCACCATAAAGGCCAGCGCGGCCCGGACGCGTATTTGGGCCGTGGCCTGGGTAACCTCGCCGAGCAAGCGAACCAACAAGGGCTGCCGGGCCAGGCGCTGGACGGCACGCACGCTGGCGAGAAAGACCACCAGCAGAAGCGGTATGAGCAGCAGGTTTAGCGTCGGCCCGGGGCGCCCCACGGCAAACACAACCGCCAGCAGCACCAGGGTGAGGAAATCGGACAGGGAAGCTTCAATCAGGACCACTTGCCCGAACGGCAGACGAAGCTGGCCGCGCTCCTTCAACACGGGGACGACGACGCCCAGGGACGTCGTACTCAGGATCAACCCCATGAGCAGGGGATGATCCGTGACCCCCAGCCGGCTGAGAAGCTGCCCCCCCAGAATGCCGAGAGCCAAAGTCCCGGCGAACACCAACCCCGCCAGAGGCAGCGGCCGTCTCCACCGACTGGGGCCGGAATTCGGAGCTGCGCCGCCTGTGAGTAGATTGAAATCAAGCTCCAATCCCGACAGAAACATCAAGAAGGCGAAGCCAAATTCTTTCAGGAAGTCGAGGATCGGCGAGCTGCTGACCAGATCCAGCCCGCTCCGCCCGATGATCACGCCGGCCAGAATCTCACCTACCACTATGGGCAGTTGAATTCGCTTGAGCCGGCTGGTTACCAGGGGCACGACCACCGCCAGAACGGTGATTAGCAGCAGGGGTACAAAGTTCGGTTGGCCCATGTCCTCCTTGCGCTTTCCATTTAGTCGGGACCGGTCATCGGTCCGGGGGGAGTCAGTTCGATGGGGCTTGCGCGTACAGGTTGCGGTAGATGTCGAACACTTCGTAGATCGTCGTCAGATACTGGTGGGTCTGATCGATGCGGATGACTTCAAGATACAGGTCCGGGTCATCGGGCGCCAGGTCCTTCCACAGGCTGGCGTTGCCAGGTCCGGCGTTGTAAGCCGCCAGGCCGGCGAACAAATCGCCGTCGAACCGGTCGCGCTGCTGCGACAGGTAGAACGCCCCGAATTTCACACTGACAATCGGCCGGAAGAGGTCATCGTCGGTGTAGCCAGGCGGCCAGCCCATTTGGTCGGCGATGGATTGGCCCGTGGACGGGATGATCTGCATCAGGCCACGCGCGGCGGCGTACGAGGTAATGAAACCTTCGAACAAGCTCTCCTGCCGGACCACCGACAGTAAGAACAACCCATCCAGCTCATCGTGGAGCGCCTCGGGAAGGATGAGGTCACCGAAGTAGGGCCCAAACCGAATATGGTTGAAGTACACCGGCGCCTGCATCGTGCCGGCATCGTCCAGGCCGGCCAGATTCAGGACCTGGCGGGCAGCGTAGATCGCCGGCTGGTACAGGCCGAGATCGAGGAGTGCATGCATCAGCTGATAGGTCGCAACCGGATCGTTTTCAATCACATGCCGCAGCGCTTCGAGCTCGTCCTTGGCCGGTCCGGTCTGTCCGAGCTGCCAGAGTTCACGCCCGCGTGTCCAGCGCGGGTCGCTCGCCAGGGACTGGCCCAGGCCGTCCAGCGTGACCTCATCCGGCAGGCTGAAAGTCGTGCGCATCCAGGCTTCGGCTTCGGCGCGCTCGGCCGCCGGATCGGTCGAGAAATTGAACACGCCGGTCGGCTCAAAGGGCTGACCCCCGGCCAGCAGGTCTGAGGCGCGTTCGGAGTAGTACCCGGTCGGATCCAGGCCGGCCGCAGCCTGCCACGCTGCCCGCGCGCCGTCCGAGTCGCCGCGGGCCAGAGCGGTCTTGCCCAGCCACAGATCCACCGCCGCTCGGTCCCCCGGGGTGGCTGCCAATTCAACCGCCTGGTTCAAGGCACCCTGCGCGGCTCCGAAATCGGCGGCGCGATATAGGACAATGGCGGCCTGGAAGGCTGCCTCATAGCCGAGGGGCGAACCGGGGAACAACTCGGGCAATCCGAGCCAGATCTCGGCCGCGCGCCGCAGATCCTGATTGCGCTCCGCCGTGCGGCCGGCGTTAAAAATCGCCTGGGCGGCCTGGGCGCTCTGGGGGTAGCCGGTGGCGAAATCAAGGTAAGTTTGGACCGCATCGGTGTAGCGATCGAGGTAGGCCCATTCCGTATAGGCCGCCTCGAACCAAGCATCTTCAAAATGGGGGTCATCCGGATAGGCCTGCAGCGACTCCCGAAAGGCCGCCAGCGCACCCTCTGAATTGCCCAGGGCGCGGCGGTTCAGGCCCAGGTAGTACCAGGCTGTCCCAGTCGGTTCGGACTGCACGGCGCGCTCAAGGGCCGGGAGAGCTGGTTCGTATGCGGCGGCATTGTAGTCAACCAGGCCGCGTTGGAAATCGTCCACAGGCACCTCGGCGTTCACCAAACGCACCAACCCGACATACGCGTCATACGCCTCCGGGAACTGGTCGACTGAATCCTGGTAGCGAGCGTAGGCCGACGAGGCATCTCCCATGTCCTCCAGGACCTGGCCGGCCAACAGGTTGGCGCTGGCCCGCGTGGCGTCGTCCGAAGCGAATCGGTAGACCTCATCGAACTTGTCCAGCGCCCC
The DNA here is from genome assembly GCA_963797485.1 of uncultured Chloroflexia bacterium. Taxonomy (GTDB): domain Bacteria; phylum Chloroflexota; class Anaerolineae; order Anaerolineales; family E44-bin32; genus CAWAND01. The sequence goes on along the minus strand of CAWCPF010000003.1, from coordinate 1,017,010 downwards.
CGAGAGATCGCCGGCCTCATACAGCGACAGGCCGATTTTCATCTGCAAGCCGACATCACCCGCCAGGTGAGGTTGCGCCAGGGCGTCCTGGTAGTCCTGCACCGCGGCGGCCGGTTGGCCGGCGGCGCGCAAGGCGTCCCCGATGGCCTCATGCACCCGGGAGTCGATTTTCCCGGGCCTCAGCTCGAGGTATTGGCGGTAATCGTCGACGGCTTCGGCCGGGCGTCCCTGAGCCTGGCGGGCTTGAGCGCGGAGAAAGAACGCCTGCCCCCGATTGGGATCTTGCGGGTATCTATCAAGGTAACCGGAAAGACGCGCTTCGGCCTCGGCGTAGTCCTCGGACTGGAGCAGGGTGAGGCCCAGGCCCAGCTCGGCGCTTGCCGCCAGCTCACTCGTCCCCCCGCTGTTCAAAACGTCGGTGTAACGGGCAATGGCAGAGTCCCAATCGCCTTCGAAACGCGCCCGGTCGCCGTTGCCGAGCTCCTCAGATGGTGCCAAGGTCGGTGTCGGGGTTGGTGAGGCGGTGGCGGTGGGCGTGGCCGTAGACGTCGGGGTGGCAGTCGGTCCAGGGGTTGCCAGCCCGGGGGCACTGCAGGCCAGCATGGCGGCCAGGAGGGAAGTCAGGGCCGGCATGAAGGCCCTGGCGTGAGCGCGCATGTGGGCCATCATAAAGGCCGGATGAGGGGGTGTCAACCAACCCACGCGCTCGTTCGCCGGAGGCTTGCCAGGCATGGCATGGGCCCGGTGCTTGAACCCAGCTTGGGATGGGCCACGCCTTGCGGCCCCGCGCACGACATGCTAAACTCTGACCGTCACCACGCTGCGCTCTCACAGGAGGGCGCCTTTTTGTGCCGGATTTCGGGCGGCCGAAGCGGGCCGTCATCACACAGGACGGCTAACTCGACGCCATGCGCCTGGTCCTGACGGGCTCGATCGCCTTCGACTACTTGATGACGTTCCCGGGCCTATTCCGGGATCACATCCTGGTCGATCACCTGGACCATATCAGCCTGTCTTTTCTGGTGGACAGCCTGGTGCGCCGGCGCGGTGGGATCGCCGCCAACATCGCCTATACCCTGGCGCTGCTCGGCGAGCACCCGACGGTGATGGCCACCGTGGGCGAGGATTTCACCGAGTACGGCGACTTCCTGAGCAGCCTGGGGGTCGACCTATCAGGCGTGCAGGTCGTCCCTGATCAGTTCACGGCGTCCTTCTTTGTTAACACCGACCAAAACAACGCCCAAATTGCCAGTTTTTACACCGGCGCTATGTCGCACGCTCGCGAGCTGTCCTTCCAGGGTCTGGAAGCCAGGCCGGACCTGGTCATGATCTCGGCCAACGACCCGCAGGGCATGGACCGCTACGTCCACGAGTGCCGCCAGCTTGGGATTCCGTACATCTACGACCCCAGCCAGCAAACCGTGCGCGCCGAGGCCGCCACCCTGGCCGAGGGCATTCGGGGCTGCAAAGCCCTGTTTGTCAACGTGTACGAGTTCCGGCTGATCGAGGAGAAGACCGGCTTGACCATGGCCGACATCCAGGCCGGATCGGAGTTCGTGGTCGTCACCAGCGGCGCCGATGGCGCCGACATCCACACGCCGAAAGCGATCATCCACATCCCCGCCGTCGAGCCGGAGCAAATCGCCGATCCGACCGGCGTGGGGGATGCTTTCCGCGCCGGCTTTCTCAAGGGGCTGCTCCGAGGCAGGAGCCTGGAGCGATGCGGCCAGATGGGTTCGGTTGCGGCGGCCTACTGTCTCGAAAACACCGGGCCACAGGCCCACACGTTTGCTCAGGCTGACTTCGTGGCGCGCTTCCGCGACCATTTCGACGACGCAGGCGAACTCGATCAGCTCTGATGTCCGCCACGGTGCCCATGGACGGTTTACGGCCCCTGCTCGAGACCGACCGTAACTGGTGCGCCTACGCGCTGGCGGATCTGGACCCCGCATACGCACCCGATTGTGCCTGGTCCCTGCTCCCCGAAGCGACGGTCCTTATCTACCGAGGCCTTGAGCCCCCCGTGCTTTTCGTCCACGGCGAGCCGGCCGCCGCCGCCGAATTGCTGGATCAAATCCCAGCCGGGCGCTATCAGTATGCTCTCATGGGCGTGCATCGCGACCTGCTGGGTGCGCGGCTCCAGCCTGAGATCGAGCATGCCATGTGGCGGATGGTGCTCAAGGCCTCCGCGTTTCCACCGCAAGGGGAAGGCCGGGCCGAGCGCCTCTCGGCCGACCATTTGTCCGCCGTGCAGGCTCTGATGGCCGATCACCCGGACCGGCCGGATGCGTTTTCCGAGGCGCAGTTGTCACAGGGGGTGTTTTTCGGAGTCTGGGAGCAGAACGATCTCGTCGCCATGGCCGGCACGCATGTGTTTGCGCCGAGCGTGGGTGTGGCCGCCATCGGCAACGTCTTCACCCGGCCCGACCACCGGGGCCGAGGTTTGGGGACGCAGGCCACCGCCATGCTGGTCGCCGATTTGCTGGCGCGCCAACTGCCTACCATCGTCCTAAATGTGTCCATGGACAATCGAACCGCGATGGGCGTGTACCGCCGGCTCGGTTTCTGGCCCTATCGCGGTTATTATGAGGGAATTGCCCGGCTAGCCGGATCCATAGGAAGCACCCAACGGAGCCTTATCGATGACGACTGACTACGATGTGAAGGATCTAAAACTGGCGGATGGCGGACGGCACCGCATCCAGTGGGCCGAGCAGGAGATGCCGGTCCTCAGCCAGCTCCGCGAGCGGTTTTCGAAGGAGCAGCCCCTTAAAGGGACCAAGGTGTCGGCCTGCCTGCATGTGACCGCGGAGACGGGCAACCTCATGCGCGCGCTCCAGGCCGGAGGCGCGGATGTGGTGCTATGCGCGTCGAATCCGCTTTCCACCCAGGACGATGTGGCCGCCTCTTTGGTGGCCCACGATGAGATCCCGGTGTTCGCCATCAAGGGCGAGGACAACCCGACGTACTACCAGCACATCCACCGCGCCCTCGACCACCACCCCCAGGTGACCATGGACGACGGCGCGGACCTGGTAGGCACGCTGCACAAGGAACGCGTCGACCAGCTCCCCGAGATCTGGGGCGGGACGGAGGAGACCACCACCGGGGTCATTCGCTTGCGCGCCATGGCCGCCGAGGGAGCGCTCAAATTCCCGGTCCTGGCTGTAAACGACTCGATGACCAAGCACTTCTTCGACAATCGCTACGGAACCGGCCAATCGACCATCGATGGGATCGTGCGGGCGACCAACATCCTGCTGGCCGGCAAGACCTTCGTCGTGGCCGGTTACGGCTGGTGCGGCCGCGGCCTCGCCAATCGGGCCCGCGGGATGGGCTCCAATGTGGTGGTCACCGAAATCGATCCGTTGTCCGCCCTGGAAGCCGTCATGGATGGTTTCCGCGTCATGCCCATGGCCGACGCCGCGCCCCTTGGCGACATCTTTTGCACGCTGACCGGCGACCTGAATGTGCTGGACCAATCGCATTTCGAGGCCATGCACGACGGCGCGATTGTCTCCAACTCCGGGCATTTCAACGTCGAGATTAACATCCCGGCGCTGGAGGCCATGGCCACCGAAAAGCGGCGTGTCCGGCCGTTCGTGGACCAGTATCTGCTCCCCGATGGGCGGCGCATCAACTTGCTCGGCGAGGGCCGGTTGGTGAACCTGGCGGCGGCCGAGGGCCATCCGGCCAGCGTCATGGACATGTCGTTCGCCAACCAGGCGCTCGGGCTACAGTACATCCTTGAGAATCACGACACATTGGAAAACCAGGTGTATGTGCTTCCCGAGGCTCTCGACCGCGAGATCGCCCGCCTGAAGCTGGAAGCCATGGGCGTTCGGATCGACCAGTTGACGGCCGAGCAGGATCGCTATCTGCACTCGTGGCAAGAGGGAACCTAGCCTGGTCATTCACCTGAAAGGCGTTGGACCGATGGCGGGCCCTCGGGCCCGCTTTCTTTTCGGCCGGGCCCGGCAAACCCTGGGAGGCAACCCGGTTTGTGACAGTTTTCACAATTAGGGGGTAGATCAGGGCGTAGGAGAAGCTTCGGATGAGGGGAACGCGGTGGGAGAGGCGACCTCAAGGACGACATACACCTCTTCGCCGAAAACCTGGCCGGATGGGTTTTGCGCCTCCCAGCGGCCGATGACTTCACCGGGGGTGTTCGGGATCACCAGGTCCACCTCCCAGATAGCCTGAGTGCCTGCCCGCGCCGGAAAGAGCGCCACCTCCTGGCTGGTGGCCAGTGGGTTGGGGAGAATCGGCACCAGACGGTATCCCGTCCCCCAGTCGCAAGTGCCGGTATTGCGCACCGACCATTGCTTGGTCACGGCCTGCGCGGGCTCTACAGTGGTCCCATCTGGCAGGGTGAGGTCCTCGAGGAAGACGGCCGCGTCAGAGCACACGCCCTCTGGCGTGAACCCGAAGACGGGGGTCGGGGGGCCCAGCACAGTAGCTTGTTCGGGGGTCGGAAGCAGAACAGGCGCAGGCGTCAAAGAAGCCGGGGCACACGCCGCCGCGCTCAAAACCGTGAGACTAAGACCCAACCAGCCTAGCCCGCGCACGGCCCGATTATAGCCGCCGCATCCGAAGACGCCCTGCGATTCGAATCCCCGCCCTTAGACCTCGCCGTGGTCCCTCTCCACACCGCCCTGAGCGGAGGCGGCAATCTTCCCCAAAAGCTCATTCACGGTCCCCTCCGCCGCAGTCGAAGGGCGGCTTGTCTCACGCAAGGTCGCCCTTCGACTTCGCCGCAGCCCGGGATTGCCCCCACCTGGTCGAAGCGCGGCGGAGCTTGCCCTGAGCGAAGCCGAAGGGCTCAGGGCGGCGGGGTGTCGAGGCAACCGAGCCCAGGGCCAATTACCAGCCGGTTGCTTTCCGGGTTGTTAGAAGTTCTGCGAATAGGTCGGCCCCCCCAACCTCTGTTCGTTCTGGCCTCCCTCAGCCCTGTTCGTTCCGGCCCCCCTCAAGCCCTGCTCGTTCTGGCATCCCTGTGCCCTGGTCGTTCTGGTCTCCCTGAGCCCTGCTCGTTCCTGCCCCCCTCAGCCCTGCTTGTTCTGGCCTCCCTGAGCGGAGGCGGCAATCTTCCCCAAAAGCTCATTCACGGTCCCCTCCGCCGCAGTCGAAGGGCGGCTTGTCTCACGCAAGGTCGCCCTTCGACTTCGCCGCAGCCCGGGATTGCCCCCACCTGGTCGAAGCGCGGCGGAGCTTGCCCTGAGCGAAGCCGAAGGGCTCAGGGCGGCGGAGAATCCCCTGCGTTCCTGCCCGTCGTTGGAATCATTGCGCTTCCGGCCAAGTGCGTGCACTGCGCAAAGACCCCCTTCGATTAAGGCAATCTTCTTTGACCTCGACCAGCCCTTGATTTGCCGCTCCGCTGCCTTGGCGTCGCGCTCGTTAGAGAATGATTTCGGACCAGCACAGACGTACCGGACGACGCGAGTAGGTGTAAGCCCGGGGCTCGAGCCCCTCTTGATGTTGGTAGACACGCTGGGAAAGGCTGGTTGTCACGCCTGTGTAGAAAGAACCGTCGCTGCATTCCAGGATGTAGATGGTGTGTTCCAATCCCCCCTCCTCTCTTCTCCCCGAGCGCTTCCTGTTCCGGCCTCCCTCAGCCCTGTTCGTTCCGGCCCCCCTCAGCCCTGCTCGTTCTGGCCTCCCTGAGCGGAGGCGGCAATCTTCCCCAAAAGCTCATTCTCGGTCCCCTCCGCCGCAATCGAAGGGCGGCCTGTCTCACGCAAGGTCGCCCTTCGACATCGCCGCAGCCCGGGATTGCCCCCACCTGGTCGAAGCGCGGCGGAGCTTGCCCTGAGCGAAGCCGAAGGGCTCAGGGCGGCGGGGTCCGAGAGCCAGTCTTTGCGGTGGGGCGCTCAGTTTGCAGGCTGGCCAGCGGTTCGGGAGGCAATCCAATCCACCAACAACGCCGTGCAAACGAAATACGGGAAGATCCCGTACAGCGTGTCGCTGACCGAGTGCGAATGGCCATCGACGGCCACGAAGACCTGGACGCAGAAAGCCAAAGCCACCAGCAGGACCAGCACGGCCTGCCACGACACCGGCCAGTGGAACCACCCCCACCGTCTGAACCAACGAGCGCTCATCTGCCCGCCTCCTGAACGAACTCGCCCCTCCGGCCACATACTCCAGCATGATGGGCCGAAGGGGCTTTCAGAAGCTCTCAAGAAAATCGCCATGACTGGCGGGAGCCATACCGGCCGCCGGCCAGAAACGGATCAGGCCTCCAGGGCCGCCTCAGCCACGGCGGGCTCGATCGCCTCCAGCTCCGGCTCGTCGTTGCCGTCATCAGTTGATGCGCCGGGCTTGAGCGCGGCGGCGCGCCGGACTTCCGAACTCGATGGCGTCGGCCAGTTCCGGGTTGTCCTTCAGGTACCCCTTGGCGTTCTCCCGCCCCTGCCCCAGGCGTGTCTCCCCATAGGTGTAGAACGACCCGCGTTTCTCGATCAACCCCGTCTCCACCCCGATGTCCAACAGGTCCCCCACCTTCGAGATCCCCTCGTTGTACATGATGTCGAATTCCGCCACCCGAAACGGCGGCGCTACTTTGTTCTTCACCACCCGCACCCGCGCCCGGTTCCCAATGATCTCCTGCCCCACCTTGATGCTCTCGATCCGCCTCACGTCCAGCCTCACCGACGCATAGTATTTCAACGCCACCCCACCCGTCGTCGTCTCCGGGTTCCCAAACATCACCCCGATCTTCTGCCTCAACTGGTTCGTGAACACCATCGCCGTGTTCGTCTGCTTGATCGCCCCCGATAGCTTCCTCAGCGCCTGGCTCATCAGCCGCGCCTGCGCCCCCATCGTGGCATCCCCCATGTCCCCCTCTATCTCGGCCCGCGGCACCAAAGCCGCCACCGAGTCCACCACCACCACGTCCACCGCCCCGCTCCTTACCAGCGTCTCGGCGATCTCCAGCGCCTGCTCCCCCATGTCCGGCTGCGAGATGTACAGATTGTCCACATCCACCCCGCACCGCCTCGCATACGCCGGGTCCAGCGCATGCTCCATGTCTATGTACGCACACACTCCCCCGGCTCGCTGCGCCTCGGCCACAATGTGCTGGCACAGCGTCGTCTTCCCCGACGCCTCCGGCCCGTAGATCTCCGTCACCCGCCCTCGCGGAATCCCCCCACCCCCAAAGCCAGATCCAGCGCCAGCGACCCCGTCGGAATCACCGACACCGCCTGGTTCGCACTCTCCCCCAGCCTCATCACCGCACCGTCACCGTAGCGCTTGGTGATCTCGCTCAAGGCCTTCTCCAACACGGCCGTCCGTGACTGATCAACTTCCATGGCCTCCCCTTGGCTCGGTTTGCTCATCATGCGCTCCTTCCTTGTTCGCTCAATCCCCCCTACGGGGGAGACTCAAATGCAGTATAGCACATGCGTTCTAGGTGTCAATACGATGGTCTGTTTTGGGAGTATGCTCATTGGCATCTCGGATAATCGTCACTTGTGTCATACTTGTGTGGTTCAGTATGCTGGTTCGGGATTGGCGGCCGACCCAATCCTCCTCATCAACTCCGCTTCAGCCACCCGCCAGCTTTTGTTTGACGATGGGCCACGAAAACGGTGTCTTTCCGAACGACAAGGTGGCGCTCACGACCCATTGGGGATTCCGCTTTCGGCGTGACCGGCCATTCGCCGGGGCCGTCTGATTGCGGATGATATAGTAATGAAACATGGTGGCCATAGTTGAAGGTGCAGGCCGCACATGAGAGGAGGCGATGCGCAGCGCATCTACTCTGGTTTCGCGATACACACAATACCTAAGGAGGTACGTAAGCCATGAAGAGTTCGTCTCTCAAGCTGGGAACGTTACTCACCGTCGTGTCCCTTATCCTTGCGGCCTGCGGAGGCGCGGCCACGCCGACGACCGCCCCTGCGACACAGGCCCCCCAAGCCACGACCGAAACGCAGGCGACGACCGCTCCGACTGCCGAGCCGATGACGGAGACCACACTGAAGATCGGCTTCACGACGTCGCAGACGGGCAGCCTGAACGTAGAAGTTGACCCGCCAGGCCAACGGCTTGAAACTGTGGATGGACCAGGTGAACAACGGAGGCGGCCTGCAAGTCGGGAACTCGATAGTGAAGTTCGAGGCCGTTTCCTATGACGACGAGAGCACCAAGGATCGCGTTCAAGAGCTGTACACACGTCTGGCCACCCAAGACCAGGTCGATTTCATGATCAGCCCCTACTCGAGCGGCTTAGCCGCGGCGGCGGCCGTGATCGCCGAGCAGAACGGGAAGATCATGATCACCACCGGTGCCGCCGACGACAACACCTACAAACAGGGCTATACCCTGGTCTTTCAGGCTTATACCCCGGCCTCGAAGTACTTGGCGGGCGCCATCGATCAGGCCACCAGTCTGGATCCGTCGATCAAGAACATCGCCTACATTTACTCGACCGACAGCTTCTCAACCACGGTGGTCAATGCCGCCAAGGACTATGCCGAGTTCAAGGGTCTGACCACGGCCATGTTCGAGGGCTATGACCCGACCACGACCGACTTCTCGGCGCTGCTCAACAAGCTGTCCGGCTTATCGCCTGCGCCGGACGCCATCCTCGGCGGGGGACACTTCGCCGATGGCAGCACCCTGGCCCGGCAGCTGGGTGAGAAGAACATCAGCGTGAAGTATCTGGCGCTGCTCGTGGCCCCGCCCGAACCTGACTTTGCGCAGTTGGGCGACGCCGCCAACGGAGTTGTCGGCCCCAGCCAGTGGGAACCGGACGCTGCCTACTCCGCCGATGCCGCTTCTTCGATGGGCATCCCGTATGTCGGCCCGAGCGTGGCGGACTTTGTCTCAGCCTACAAGGCCGCGTACAATGAAGATCCGTCCTACCACTCGGCGGGCGGATATGCCGCCGGGCTGCTGCTGCAGACGGCCATCGAGAACGCCGGCTCGACCGACACCGATGCCGTCAAGGCGGCGCTCGAGCAACTGGATGTCATGACCTTCTTTGGCGTGGAGAAATTCGATATCAGCGCCGAGGCCCATGGTCTGCAAATCGGGCATGAGATGGTTTACATCCAGTGGCAGACAGACGCCTCGGGCGCCCTGGTCAAGGAGATCGTGTGGCCAGCCGGGGCCGCCACAGCCAGTGCCGTGTATCCCAAACCATAACCCCCTAACCACGCTGCTCCCCCCGCAGGTTGTCCTGCGGGGGGAGCTCAATCGCTAGGAGGCTGGCTTGATCCGAACGCTGATCCCTTCATTGGTAGACGGCGTGCTCCTGGGATTCTTGTACGGCCTGGCCGCCATGGGATTGAGCCTGATCTGGGGCGTGATGAACGTCATCAACCTGGCCCACGGGGCCATCATCGCCCTGGGCATGTTCGGCGTCTATTTCCTTTTCAGCGCTTTTGGCATGAACCCATATCTGGCATTGGTCTTTGTCGCCGCCGCCGGCCTGATCTTCGGCGCGGTGATGTACTTCATCTCGCTGCACCGAATCGTGAATGCGCCTCCGCTGTCGACCCTGCTGGCCACGTTCGGGGTGAGCATGATCATCCTGGGGCTGAGCACGGCCGCCTTCAGCACCTCGCCTTACAACGTTGATTTCTCGCTTGGCAGCCAGGACCTCGGGCCGGTCACGCTGCTGTGGACGCGCGTAGCCGCCGCCCTGGCGGCAGTGGCGGTCACCGGCCTGTTGTACCTGTTCCTTTATCGAACCCGCCCGGGCAAATATATCCGGGCCGTATCCGACAACCGCCAGGCATCGGCTTTGATGGGCATCCCGGCCACTCGAGTTCTGGCCCTGGCATTCGCCATCGGGGTTATGCTGGCGGCCATATCCGGCGGCCTTTTGGCGACGCTGTTCCCCTTCAGCATCCTTTCGGGCGGCAGCTACCAGCTCAAGAGCTTCGTCATCGTCGTGCTGGGGGGCCTGGGCAATCCGGTCGGCGCGCTGCTGGGAGGTTTGATCCTGGGCGCGCTCGAGGGGTTGATCCCGGCCTTCATGCCAAACTCGTGGCTGCCCGTGATCGAGTTCGTCCTGTTTGTCACCATTCTGCTGATCAAGCCCTCCGGCCTCATGGGAAGCCGAAAGCCATGAGCCGCCTGCGCCACGTTTCGTTCTGGCTGCCGATCGTGCTGGTGGTGGCCCTCGGAGCCTGGCCCATCCTGACGGGCGACGAGGCCCGCCGCGAGATGGTTTCCAGCTTGTTGACGGCCATCATCCTGGCCTCGAGCCTGAACATTCTGCTGGGGTATACCGGGTATGTCAGTTTCGGCCATGTGGTCTTTTTCGGCATCGGGGGCTACATCGGGATGTACGCCTTGCAGGCCCTGGGCTGGAGCTTGGCTCCGGCCGTCGTCGCCGGCGGCGCCTCTTCCGCACTGCTGGCTTTCTTGCTTGGAAAGGCGATCTTGCGCCTCCGGGGCGCTTACTTCGCGCTGGCCACGATCGGCATCAACGAGGCCGCCCGCGCGTTTGCAAATGCCTTCGAGCCGTTCGGCGGTCCGGTGGGCATGACGCTCAATTTCCACATCTACGACGCCTACGGCGGCGCAGGCAAGGCTTTGTGGCTTACTTTTTATGTCACTTTGGGACTGGGGGTGTTGGTCCTGCTGGCCAGTGCGTGGATCAAAGATTCCAAATTCGGACTCGGCTTGATGTCGATTCGGGAAGACGAAGGCGCGGCCGAGGTGATGGGCGTGGATGCCCCGTCGGTCAAGACCTGGGCCTATGTCGCCTCGGCCATCTTCCCCGGCATGCTGGGTGCCCTGTTCTTCTTTAAGAATGCCAACATCGAGCCCGGGGACGCCTTCCAGCTTCAGCGTTCGATTGAGATGATCGTCATGGTGATGCTGGGTGGTTTGGGCACGGTGCTGGGGCCTGTGCTGGGCGGCGCCGGATACAACGGCCTGCGCGGTTTCCTGATCGTCAGCCCGCTGTTCAAGAACGTTCAGCTGGCCGTCGCCGGCACGCTGCTGCTGGCCATCGTGCTGTTCGTGCCATCGGGGGTCGTCGGCTGGCTTCGGAAGCGTTTCCCCCCTTCAGGAGCTTGCTCGAATGATCCTGAAAATCGAGCGCGTGCGCAAGACTTTCGGCGGCTTGATCGCCCTCAAGGATGTCGATCTGTCAATCGACCAGGGCGAGATCGTCGGACTGATCGGGCCCAACGGCGCCGGCAAGACCACCTTGTTCAACGTGATCAACGGGGTGTACGCACCCGACCATGGCGACATCTTCTTCCAGGATAAGCGGGTGACCGGCACCCCTCCCTACCGCCTGTCCAGGCTGGGAATGGCCCGAACCTTCCAAATTGCGCGACCGTTAAGCGATTTGAGCGTGGTGCGCAACGTCATGGCGGGCTCGTGTTTCGGCCGAGAAAATCGCAGCCTGGCCGAAGCCGCCGAGATTGCGATGCAGACACTCGAGTTTGTGGGCCTGCTGCCAAAAGCCGACGCGCTGGCGGGCACACTGAATGTGGCTCAAAAGAAGCGCCTTGAATTGGCCCGGGCCCTGGCGGCGCAACCGCACTTGCTGCTGCTCGACGAGGTCTTGGCCGGTTTGAACCTGACCGAAATCACCCGGATGGTAGAGACTATTCGTGAAATTCGTCACAAAGGCGTGACGATTTTGATGATCGAGCACGTCATGCGGGCGCTGATGAAAGTGTCGGACCGGGTCACGGTGCTCGACTATGGCGAGGTCATTGCCCAAGGAACGCCGGAGGCGGTCTCGAATGATCCGCGGGTGATCGAAGCCTATCTGGGCGATCCCAAGATCGCCGAGGCTCTCGGTTCGAGAGCCTGAAAAGAGGCGGCGCGTGCCTACACTCGAAGTTCGCGAGCTGGCGTCAGGCTATGGTGAGCAGCAGGTCTTGTGGGGCGTCAGCCTGGCCCTGGAGGCCGGCAAGCTGACCTCGCTGGTCGGATCGAATGGGGCTGGCAAGACGACCCTGCTGTACACCATCGTCGGCGCGCTCAAGGCCTGGTCCGGCCAGGTTCTTTCGGCCGGCCACGAGATCACCTCGATCCCCTCCTACCGCCGGCCGGAGCTGGGCATGGTGCTGGTCCCCGAAGGCCGGCAGCTCTTTTCGTCGATGAGCGTCGAGGAAAATCTCGAGATGGGGGCCACCAATTCCAGAGCGCGCGGGCAGATCCCCAGGAACCTCGAGCGGGTGTTCGAGATGTTCCCTCGCTTGAAAGAGCGCCGCGGCCAGGCGGCGGGGACGTTGAGCGGCGGAGAACAACAGATGCTGGCCGTGGCGCGGGGCATCATGGCCGAGCCCACCATCCTGATGATCGACGAGCTGTCGCTGGGCCTGGCGCCGCTCCTGGCAGTCAACCTGTTCGAGAAGCTCCTGGATCTGAAGGAGACCGGGTTGACCATGCTGCTGGTCGAGCAGAACGTCCAGTTGGCTCTCAAGATCAGCGACTATGCCTATGTTCTGCGAGAAGGCGAAATCTTCATCCACGGCCCGGCCGATCAGGTGGCGGCCAACCCGGAAGTCCGCACCGCCTATCTGGGCGTGTGATCCCCAGTTCGGGTTCCAGCGGCAAGAGACGCCGGCTCACGCCTTAAAAGGCACCCCGATCACTCTGGCCTCGATCTCGGCCTTCAGGGCCTCGAGGCGTTTCTTGATTTCGGCGGTCAGTTCGCTCAGGGCCACAATGTCTGAATCCGCATTTCGCCGGAGCTTGATCTCGGCCCCGCCCTTTCCGAGCGATCGTTGGCTGACGGTCACCCGGACCGGCAGCCCGATCAAATCGGCGTCTGCGAACTTGACCCCTGGGGTTTCGTCGCGGTCGTCAAACAGCACCTCCAGCCCGGCGCTTTCGAGCTCGGCCAGCACGGCCTCGGCCTGCTCCTCACCGCCGCGCAGCGCCACCAGGTGCACGTGGAACGGGGCAATCGTCACCGGCCAGTCCAAACCAAGTTCATCATGGTGGGCTTCCGCGGCGCAGGCCATCAGCCGGCCGCTGCCTATCCCGTACGAACCCATGATGACGGGCTGGGCCTTGCCATCCCGGTCCAGGAACATGGCGTGCATCGCCTGGCTGTAGCGCGTGCCGAGCTTGAAGATGTTGCCGGCTTCCACGCCGCGCACCAACCGGAGAGCCGATCCGCAATCGGGGCAGGCAAACCCCTCTTCCGCGGCGGCGATGTCGGCCACGATATCGGCTTCGTAATCCCGTCCGTAGTTCACGTTGCGCATATGGGTGCCCTCACGATTGGCACCCGCCACCAGGTTGGGTGATTGCGTGATCAGGTCGTCCACGACGATGACTGCCCCGTGGATCCCCATGGGGGAGGCATAGCCCGGCACGGCGCCGAGGGCCTCGATCTCTTCCTCTTTGGCCGGGCGCAGGTCCTTCGCCCCCAGGGCATTCAACAGCTTGGTCTCGTTCAGATCCATGTCTCCCCGCACCACCGCAAACACCGGCCGCTCAATCTCGGCATGGCCCTCAGCCAGGCTGGCAACCATGAAAATCGCCTTGGCCGTCTTGGAGGCAGGGATGCCCAAGAAGTTGGCCAGCGCTTCAATCGTGGTGGCATCCGGTGTGTCCACCTCCTCCAAATCCGCCAGCGCTTCCGCGTTTGCCTTCGGCTTGCGGAAGCGGGCGATCTGTCGGTTGGCGGCGTAGCCGCAATGGTCGCATAAGAGCAGGCTGTCCTCACCCACCGGCGTCAAATACATGAACTCATGCGCCATAGCGCCGCCCATCATCCCGACATCCGATTTGACGGCGATCACATCAAGTCCACAGCGGTGGAAGATGTTGAAGTAGGCCTGGTAGTGGGCACGATACTGCGCGTCGAGGCCGGCTTCATCGGCGTCCAGGCTGTAGCTGTCCTTCATCGTGAATTCGCGCACCCGGATCAAACCCGCCCGGGGCCGGGGATCGTCACGCCACTTGGTCTGAATGTGATAGATAAGCTGAGGAAGCTGCCGGTAGGATTTGATCTCCTTGCGGATCAAGTCGGCAACCACCTCTTCGTGGGTCATCGCCAGGACCATGTCGCGCCCGGATCGGTCCTTGAGCCGGGTCAGCTCGGGCCCCACCTGATACCAGCGCCCGGTCTCCTGCCAGATGTCGGCCGGGTTGACCACGGGCATGGTGATTTCCTGCCCGCCGATGGCGTTGATCTCCAAGCGCATGATGTCCTCGATCTTGTCGAGAGACCGGCGGCCGAGGGGAAGATAGCTGAAGATCCCGGCTGCAAGCTGGCGGATGAAACCGGCTCGCACCAGGAGCTCATGGCTCGGGATTTCGGCATCCGAGGGTTTTTCCCTGAGGGTCTGGCTGAAGAGGTGGCTCAGTCGCATGCGGGCGTCCTCCTGGAACTGTTAATTCGATCTCGATGACTCAAACGGGCTCGGCGCCCCGCCTTCCACAATGCAAACGCCCCACACACGTGGGGCGTCGGGACATCGAGAGGGCCTGCCGATGCTCGCTGCTAAGCAGCCTTTGCGGCGCGCCAATCGACGTCCCCACGCGGAGCTGGGGCCGGGACCTGCGGTGGAACCGGCAGAACGTCGAAGACCAAAGGCGCAATCATGCCGATAAAGTACCAGAAATGTCGTAGCGGGTCAATCGTCAGTTGCGCTGCGGTCATGAATTGGCGGCAGTTGGATCAGCGCCTCCCAGGAAAGGACGCGCAGTCGCCGCCACAAATCTGGGTCGGTCACCCTCTCGGAAAAATCAAGCCAGTCCGATCGCAAGCCGCGCGGCCAGGCTGTCTGCGGGGCCAGCAGCCACAGGTGCAGGCTGCGCCCCAGGCGGCCGGCAAGCTCGCGCCCGACCCGCAAGGTGCGCGCCAGCTGGTAGTGGCGATGGCACTCGGGCCGCGGTTCTCCAGCTTGCGGCGGCAGGATGTGGAGGTCCTGGTCGAAGCGGGCCCCGGCGACGTCCCAGTAGCGGCAGGCGTCCAGGGCCTGGTCCGGCGAGGGATGAGCCAGCGGACAGCGGCCGGCGGCAAATCGCCGGCAGCGGCCAAACTGGCTGGTGTGCTTGGCCTCGATCAGTACGAGCTGGCTTTCGCCGAGCAAGAACAGGTCGACTTCCGTTTTGGGCCCCGGCCCGTCGACCGCCTCAAGGCTGTCATCCAAGCCCGGCAGGCGCGCACCATCGACGGCATAACCCCAGAAATACGGGCGCACAAGCTCGTCTTGGAATTCGACCTCGGGAGTCCCCCACAGCGGCCGTAACTGCATCAACTCACCGAGCCGCCGGCCAGGCCACAGGCGCGGGTAAAGCGCGTTCCAGACCAGAGCGTTCTCGGATGTTGGATGCAGCAGATTGGCTCTGACCGAATCCGGCAGGCGGTCGAAGATGGGCTCCGCGGCCCCGTGCATGACCCGCCCGGGCAGCGGCCGGATCGAGGCGCGTCGTGTCATGGCGCTAGGCTGGGTGGCAGGGCCGTCAGCCGGTGCGCTCGAGGGCGTCGATCTTGGCCAGCCGGCGCGCATGCCTGGCCTCGCCGCTGTACTCGGCCCGGAGATACGTCCGAACCAGGTCCTCAGCCAATGCCGGCCCGATGACCCTTGCCCCCAGCGCCAGCACATTGACGTTGTCATGTTCGACGGCTTGATGGGCGGAGTACGTGTCGTGGCACAACCCGGCCCGAACCCCCTTCAGCTTGTTGGCTGCCACAGCCGCCCCGACCCCCGACCCGCACAATAGCACCGCCCGGTCGGCTTCTCCCGCCTGCAGAGCGCGCCCCACCTTCTCGGCATAGTCCGGGTAGTCCACCGGTTCGGTCGAGTCGGTCCCCAGATCCAGCACTTCGTGGCCCTCGGACCGGACCAGGGCGATGATGGCCGATTTCAGCGGAAAGCCGGCATGGTCGGCGGCAACAGCGATCCTCATGACTGCATCTCCGTGTGTCCAATGCCCGCCATGACCCGCCTGGCCTCTTCTGCCACCCGGTCGGCGGTCAGGCCGCGGTCGAGGTAGATTTCCTGATAGGGTGCCGACTCGCCAAAGGTGTGCAGGCCTACCATAGCCCCGTGGTCTCCAATCCAGCGTTCCCACCCGAAGGGCGCCGCCGCCTCGACCGCCACCCGCGCCCGAATGTCCGGCGGGAGGACCTGATCACGATACGCCTGCGGCTGGCGCTCGAACAGTTCCCAGGACGGCATCGAAACGATGCGGACGGCCACATGCTCATCGGCCAGCTGCTGGGCCGCCGCGACCGCCAGTTGAACTTCGGATCCCGTGCCGATCAGGATAACCTCAGGATGGCTTCCGCCCAGATCAGCCATGACGTAAGCGCCTTGGTGGAGTCCCGCGGCGGGAGCGAAGACCTGCCGGTCATACGTGGGGACGTTCTGACGGGTCAACACCAGGGCCGTCGGCCCGTGGCGTTGCTGCAGCGCCGCCAGCCACGCCTGAGCCGTCTCATTGGCGTCCGCCGGACGAATGACGATCAGATTGGGGATGGCCCGCAACGCCGCCAGGTGTTCGATCGGCTGGTGAGTCGGACCGTCCTCGCCAAGCCCGATCGAGTCATGCGTGAAAATGTAAATAGGTCCGATGCGCATCATGGCCGCCAGACGAATGGCCGGGCGCATGTAATCGGAAAAGACCAGGAAGGTTCCCCCGTAAGGGATCAGGCCGCCGTACAAGGCCAGCCCATTCAGGGCACCTCCCATGGCGTGCTCGCGCACCCCGAAGTGCAGGTAGCGCGCTCGCCGATCTTGTGCGCTGAACGCCGCTTCGCCTTTGACATCGGTTTTGTTCGAGCCGGTCAGATCGGCCGAGCCGCCAATGAGCTCGGGGATCGCCGGCGCCAGGGCATTGAGCGACTTGCCGAAGGAGATCCGGGTGGCCATGCCCTTGGAGTCGGGTGGAAAAACCGGAAGCTGGGCCTCCAATCCGTCCGGCAGCCTCCCGGCCAGCGTGCGCTCCAATTGGGCCGCCAGGTCCGGCTCCGCCTGGGCGTAGCCCTCGCGCATGGCGTCCCACGCCGCCCGCAGGCCGCTGCCGCGCCGGCCAGGCTCAAGAAAGTGGGCTCGGACATCGTCGGGGACCAGGAACCGGGGCTCCAGCGGCCAACCCAGATTGCGTTTGGCGCCGTCCAGTTCCTCGTCTCCGGGAGGTTCGCCGTGGGCTTGAGCCGTGTCCTGCTTCGTCGGCAGCCCGAAGCCGATATGCGTTCGGGCCACGATCAGCGACGGCCGCGGATCCGCCTCGGCCAGGCTGAGCGCCCGGTCCACCGCTTCCAGCTCGTTGCCGTCCGCGACCGTTTGAACGTGCCAGCCGTAAGCCTCGAAACGGGCGGCACGATCTTCGGTGAAGGCCAGATCGGTGCTCCCATCGATGGTTATGTAGTTGTTGTCATACAGATAGATCAGGCTCCCGAGCCGCAGATTCCCAGCCAGGCTGGCCGCCTCGTGCGAGATGCCTTCCATCAGGTCGCCGTCGGAGACGATGCCATAGATGCGGTGATCGAACAGCGGGAAACCTTCACGGTTGTATACGGCGGCCATATGCTGGCATGCGATCGCCATACCCACACCGTTTGAGAAACCCTGGCCGAGCGGACCGGTGGTGGTCTCGATTCCAGGCGCCGCCCAGTATTCGGGATGGCCGGCGGTCACGCTGCCGAGCTGCCGGAAGCGCTTGATCTCCCGCATGGGCAGGTCGAACCCCGTCAGATGCAGCAGGGAGTACAGCAGCATCGAGCCGTGCCCAGCCGAAAGGACGAACCGGTCCCGGTTAGGCCAGCGTGGGTGCGCCGGGTCGAAACGCAAATGCCGCGTCCACAGGACATAGGCCATGGCCGCGTCGCCCATGGGCAGCCCCGGATGGCCGGAGTTGGCTTTCTGAACCGCGTCGGCGGACAGGAACCGGATGGTGTTGATCGCCCGTTGGGCGATGTCTTGGTCGGACATGCCGCGCTCCAGGGGAAGGGTTAGGGTGACTAGCAGACGGGCTGAGCCGGCCCGCCGGAACGACTTGACCTCATCTTATCATGGCCCCTCAAACGACCACCCGCGCCGGGCCGCCGGGTGCGCCATCAGTTTGGCGGCGAAGCGAGCCACTCGCGCAGGGAGCGCACACACGCCATGCCCACTTTGTGGCCGGCATCGGACTCGCAATAGGCCACGGCCGCCCCGGCGGCGCGCAGGCGCGTCACGTCCCGCCTCGCCCGCTCGATGGGGACGCGTTCATCGTGAGTGCCGTGCCCCCAGAAGACAGGCAGGCCGGACAGGCCGGTGAGATCCCCCTCCGGCAGATACGCCGCCAGCGCGATCAAGCCGCGGGGCCGGACGCCCGCCAGCGCCGTCAGGGCAAAGGCCAGCGCCGATCCCTGGCTGAACCCGGCCAGAAAACTCTCCGCCATGACCAGGCCGTGCTTGGCCTCGAGGGTTTCAAACCAGCGGGACAGCGGTTCAAAGGTGGGAGCGAAATCCTCGAAATGTCCGCCCGGTCCCAAGTCCTGCGCGGTCCACGCATACCCACCCGCGCTTGCCGGGAACGGCCCGCGCGGGGCCGCCACCACGCCGCCTGAAACCAGCGCCAACTCGATCACCCACAGGACCTTCTCGTCCCCGCCGTAGCCATGCAGCAGGACGTCCCCCGGGCGCGCGGCCATCGCCGCCGGCCGCACCCGATAGGTCATCCCCGAGACGGGATCGAAGAACTCCTCGGGGTCCATCGATTGGCGAGGATCCGCCATGGCCCTATGCCGCGGCCGGGGGTATCGCCCCGGGCAGGCAGGCCTCGATGATCAGGCGGGCATCCTCAAGCGGGTCCTGCAAATGGGGGAGTTGGTGATCAGGGCTGAGGCGGGTGGTCAGGCGCGCCGCAGCCTGGCGAAGCTCGATGGCCGCCTCCGGATCTCGGGAGAATGCCTCAAGCCTGCGCAGCACATTCCCGGAGACTCGCCCCGGAGAACGGCCGTCGGTGGAGAGCCTCACGGCCCAGCCGGCGGCGCGTCGGGCGCACACCCGTGCCCGGCCCTCATTCCCGGCGCGCCGGGCTGCCCAAGCGAGCTCGTACTCGCGGGCGATAATCGCCGAAGGCTCATTGGCTGCCACACATGGGATGCTAACACACGCTCACGGGCAACACGGTCCTGATGACGCGTGCAGCAAAGGTCAGACCGTCAGTATCCACCCTTACCTGGGTGATCGCCCGAGGCGCCGTTTCCATGCCCATCGGGGGGTCCGGGAGAGCCTCCGCCCTGTCCGGGAGGCGTGTCCGGCTTGTTCCCTTGCCCGGGGGTACCCTGGGGCGGGCCGTGGCCATTGCCCTGGCCGGGGTTCTGACCCTGATCGTCGGGGCCGGGAGTCTTGTTAAGCTGGCCAGGCGCGATCTCATTGGGCGGCAGTCCCTGCTCGAGTTGGTTCAGAACCTGAAGGCCATGCTGGGATTGCTCGAGGGCGTTTTGCAGGCCTGTCAGGCCCGAACTCGGGCACGCGGGATATCAGCGACTGCAGCACCTCCACATGATGCTGGAGGGCCGACAGGGCCCGTTCCCGCCCAGTTAAATCTTCGTCGGCGGCCAGAGCTTCGACCTGCGAGAGGGCGCCGAGGTAGCCGTCGTAGGCCGGACCAAGATCCTGGTTACGGCCGGTATCGATCAGAGCCTGGATTTCACCCACTCGCTGGTCGGCCAACTGCAGCACATACTCCCCCCTGGCATGGGGGTCGAGTGTCAACGCCAGTCGGGCAGATTCAAGGCCTAGTTTGACCCCGTACAGCGCGTCGCCCGGCAGAGACGGACCGGCCGCGTAAGCCACGCCGACACCGCTTGCGGCCACGGCCACGACCAGCACTGCACTCGCCAGCGCGAATGCGTATTGACGGACGAAGCTGGGCCTGCGTGCCACGCGCCGCCCGGCACTGGCAGGGGAACCGGAGACGCGGTCCAACACGCGGGCTCTCATCCGCGCCGCGGCGACTTTGGTAAGTCGCGGCGGAGCCAAGTGGGTCCGAACATTCTGCGCGGCGGCGACCAGCGCCGCCAACTCTTCCGCCATAGCGGAGCCTGCGGCTATGGGTTCCGAGCCCCCCAGGACCCGGTCGAGCTCGGCCGCGGCCCGCAGTTCGTCCATCCCTGCAGTCATAACTGAGATTCCTGTCGCAGCGCCTTCAGGGCTCGATGAAGCAGCACCCTGACGGCGCCCTCGCTTCGAATTCATCCACATTGCCACTGTGCTGGTCGGCAGATCCATCAACACTCGCAACCGAATGATCTCCTGATAGTCAGCAGGCAGCCTGGAGAGCGCCCGCTGCGCCCGGAGTCCTTCTTCCCTGTCAGTCAGCCTCTCCTCCAACCCGGGCTCGGACGTCTGCATCTCGCCTTGCTCATCTATCAACTCCTGGTTCACAGCCTGTCGATAGTAGTCGACCAGCAGATTGCGGGCCACTTTGTACAGAAAAGCCGAGTAGGGCCAACCGCGCTCTTCATACGAGCCCAATGACTTAAACGAGCGCACGAAGACGTTTTCGGTTAGGTCCTCGGCGTCCTGATCGCCTTGGATGCGGGTTCGCACGTAGCGGTAGAGCTGATCCGCGTAGCGTTCGTAAAGCACCCCGAATGCCTGCCAATCACCCTTCTTGGCCAGGGCGACCAGCTCGTCGTCCGGTTGCGCACTGCGATCTTGGTCACTCATGAGAACGAAGGCAGCTCCACTTCGTTACAGCCCGAATGACCGCAGACTAGCACACTTGGCTCAGGTAACTGAATGGGAGAGATGGGTTGCCCGCGGGAGAACCGCAGGAGAGACGGAACCAATGGTTGGGGAGCACCCCGGGTGGGCGGCCCGCTGCACCAAACCCCGGGGCATCCTCGTCCAGAACTGATGATCAGTACTCGAGAGGCGTCTCCGACGTCAGGCGCCGCCGAAAGGTCCAATACGACCAGCCCTGGTACAGAAGCACAAAAGGCAGCAACCCAAGCGCCACCCAGGACATGACTTTGAGTGTGTAGGCGCTGGAGGCGGCATTGTAGATGGTAAGACTGAGGTCGGCCCCGAGGCTCGAAACCATGACTCGCGGATACAGGCCGATGAAGATGGTCAAGGTGGACAATACGATCGACAGCCCGGTCATACCGAACGCCCAGCCCATGTGACGATTGCGAATTAGCCAGCCGGCCGCCAGCATGGCCGCTCCCGCGCCCAGCGGGACCACGCCCGGATCCACGCCCAGGCGGGCGAACATATCGGTCACGAAGTAGCCCGCGCCGACGGAAACCGCGCCCACCACGACCGCCGCCGGCCAGATTCTCTGCGCCCAGCTCGCGGCCGATTCCGCCAGCTCACCGTCGGTCCGCAAACTGAGGAAGATAGCGCCCTGAAGTGTGAAAACGATCAGGGTCGTGAGGCCCCAGGCCAGGGCATAGGGGTTGAGCAGGTTGAAGACGCCGCCGGTGTAGGTCATGCTCGAGTCTATCGGCACCCCGAGGAGCAGGTTTCCCAGCGCCACGCCCCACAAGATGGCCGGCACCAGGCTGCCGGCGAAGATCAGGCTGTCCCACGTGCCCCGCCAGCTCGCCGTCTCATGCTTGGACCTGAACTCAAAGGCCGCCCCCCGAACGATGAGCGCCGCCAGCATTAACACCAGCGGAAGATAGAACCCGCTGAACATGGTGGCATACCAATTGGGAAAGGCGGCAAACATGGCTCCGCCGGCGGTGATCAGCCACACTTCGTTGGCATCCCAGAACGGCCCGATGGTGTTGATAATCGTCCGCCGCTCACGATCGGTCCGGCCGAGCACGGGCAGCAGAATCCCGACGCCATAGTCGAAACCTTCAAGGAAGAAGAACCCAATGAACAGCACCGCAATCAACACGAACCAGACAGTGTTGAGGTCCATGCCACGCCTCCTTGAGGGCCTTACGCGGGCTCTGCCTCAGCGAGAGACCCCGCCTCGGCGCCAGCCCGGGCAAACTTGACCAGCAGAAAGGCGTCCGCTCCGAAGAGCGACAGATAGATCCCGGTGAAGACGACCAGCGAGACCAGCACCTCGCCGGTGGTCACGCTCTTGGACACCCCATCGGCGGTCCGAAGGAGCCCAAACACGATCCATGGCTGGCGTGCCACTTCGGTGAACATCCAGCCCATGGTGTTGGCCAGATAGGGCAAGGCGATGGCCAACGACAAGAACCGCATCCAGCGGGTGGGTTCCGACATCTTGCCCCGGAGGAACTCGGGACAGCGCCCACAGGGCCGCCGCCAGCATCAAGAACCCGGCTCCAGCCATCAGCCGGAACGACCAGTAGCTGACCGCCACCGGTGGGATGTAGTTGCCCGGGCCATACGTCGCCGCGTACTCGGCCTGAAGATTGCGGATTCCTTTGACTTCTCCCTCCGGCTGGTTGTAGGCCAAAATGCTAAGCAGCGCCGGGATGCGGATGGCGAAGACGTCCCGCAGCTCAGGCTCATTGCCAATCGTGATGAGTGAGAATGAGGCCGGGTCCTGGCTCTCCCAGAGAGCCTCGGCGGCCGCCATCTTCATCGGCTGGGTTTTGACCATGTGCTGCGCCTGGCTGTGTCCGATGATGATCACCAGGCAGGTGGCCAGCACGGCGTAGACGGCGGCCCAGCGAAAGGATCGGTCGAAGACTTCCAGCCGGGGTGACCGCTTCCACAGGTGATAGGCGCTGATGCCCAGGACGAAAAACGCGGCCGTCGCCATAGCCGCCGCCAGGACATGTGGAAACTGAACCCAGACATGGGGGTTGGTGAGCAGCGCCCAGAAATCCACCATCTCGACCCTGCCGCCCCGCAGCGCGTACCCGACAGGTTCCTGCATGAAGGAGTTGGCGATCAGGATCCACAACGCCGACAAATTCGATCCCAGGGCCACAAGCCAGATCGACATCAAGTGGACGCGTTTGGAGACCCGCTGCCAGCCGAAAATCCATACGCCCAGAAATGTGGACTCCAGGAAGAAGGCCAGCAGGGCTTCGATCGCCAAGGGGGCCCCGAAGATGTCGCCCATGAACCGGGCGTACTCTGCCCAGTTCATGCCGAACTGGAACTCGAGGACGATTCCCGTCACCACCCCGACGGCGAAGTTGATCACGAACAGCTTGCCCCAGAAGCGCGTCATGCGCAGATACAACTCGTCGCCCTTGGCGACGTACAGGGTCTCCATCAACGCCACCAGCAGCGACAGGCCGAGCGTAAGTGGCACCAAAAAGAAATGGAAGGTGGCCGTGAGGGCGAACTGCAGGCGCGCCAGTGTGAGGGCATCCATGCGGAATCCTCCCCGCCCGACGGAGATGGGCAACAGGCTCTATTTGTGAAAAAGGGCACAAACAGGGTAGACCGGGGGCTCTGCTCGGCCAAGTAACGAATGTCACCTATGGGGACGGGGGCCGGGGGCGCGGGGCCCGGGCTAGATCGAGAACTCGGGGCCCGACCGGCTGACGTGCTCCAGGAATTCCTGGCGTGTCTTCGAGTTCTCGCGGAATGTCCCGCATAACGCACTAGTGACCATGACGGCGTGGGCCTTCTTGACGCCGCGCATGGCGGCGCACAAGTGCCAGGCTTCAACCACCACCCCGACCCCGATGGGCTTCAGAACGGCGTCCAGGAAGTCGGCGATCTGTCGGGTCATGCGCTCCTGCACCTGGAGCCGCTTGCTGAACAAGTCGACCACCCGGGGGATCTTCGACAAGCCGATGATCTTGTCGGATGGGATGTAGGCCACATGGACCCGCCCCATGAACGGGATCAGGTGATGCTCGCACAGGCTGTAGAACTCGATATTCTTGACCACGACCATATCGGAGTAGTCCACGTCGAACAGGGCGTCGTTGATGAGCTCATTGGGATCGACGTGATAGCCGGCCAGCAGCTCGTCATACATGCGCGCCACGCGCTGCGGCGTGTCTTCCAGCCCCGGTCGAGTGACCTCCTCGCCAAAGGCCTGGATGAGGCTGGTGACCGCGTCGGCGATTTCTTTCTTGGCGACCCCGATGCCGCCCAGGAGTTCGGCGGCGGCTTCAATTTCGTGCATCCCGGCCTCCAGATAATTTGTGCACGCATCCTACCACAGGCGCTGCCGCCGACGACTGGCGGTTGATTGTAGAATGGAGCCTATGGACGATCACAAACCGCTGGCGGGGCGGACGGCGCTGGTGACGGGTTCGGGACGCCGGCTCGGTCAGGCCTTTGCGCTCGGATTGGCCCAGTCCGGCGCCGATCTGGCAGTCCACTACCATGGCTCGGACTCCGGCGCGCAGCAGACCGCCTCACAGGCGCGCGCGCTGGGCCGGCGCGCCGAGCTTTTTCAAGCCGACCTGGGGGACGTCCAGCAGGCAATCGACCTGATCAGCCGGGTAGCCCGGGAGATGCACGCCCTGGATATTCTGGTCAACAGCGCCTCGATCTTTGAGCCGCTCACGGCCGAAACCACCGACCTCGACGCCTGGGTGCGCCACATGCGCCTCAACCTGACCGCGCCTTTCTTCCTGATCCAGGCCCTGGCCCGGCATCTGGCCGGCCGTCCCGGTTCAGTGGTCAACGTCCTCGACTGGCGGGCGCTCCATCCCGGCGCGGACCACGTGCCCTACACCATCAGCAAGGCCGGGCTGGCGGCCGCCACGCGCAGTCTGGCGCTGGCGTACGCTCCCTCCTTGCGCGTCAACGCGTTGGCACTGGGGGCCATTCTGCCTCCCAGCGACCTCGGGCCGGAGGCAGCCGACAAACCCATCCAGGGTGTGCCCGCCGGCCGGTGGGGCAGCGTGGCTGAGGCCGTCGAGGGGCTGATGTTTTTGGTCGCCGGACCGGACTACATGACCGGCCAAATCGTGTATGTCGACGGCGGGCGGCACCTCGTCTAAGGAGCGTCCCAGGATGGCGGAAGACAAAATCGAGATTGTGGATCTGCTGGTGCGCGGCGTGATTGGCGTCAACGATTGGGAACGCGACATCGAACAGAACATCGTCATCAACCTGACGCTGTTCACCGACCTAAAACCCGCCGGCGCCAGCGACAAGATCGATGACACGGTCAGCTACCGGACGGTGGCTAAAGCGGTCATTGAGCATGTGAAGAACCACCAGCCTCTCACCCTGGAGGCACTGGCCGCCCAGCTTGCGCAATTGTGCCTGGGATTCCCACGTGTCTGGCGCGTGCGCGTCCGCGCCGAGAAGCCCGGCGCGGTGCGGTTTGCGCGCTCGGTGGGGGTTGAAATCGAGCGCCAGGCGGGCGACTTTGAGTGAGATGGCCATCATCGCCCTGGGCTCCAATGTCGAGCCGGAGGTCAATCTGCCCCTGGCCGTCCAGGCGCTCGCCGACCTGGGTCGCATCCGCGGGCTGTCGGCCGCCTACGAGAATCCGGCCGTCGGCCCGTCGGGCCAGCCGAATTTCGTCAACGCCGCCATCAGGCTCGAGACGGACCTGGCCCTGGCCGACCTGCGCCAAACCTTGCGGGCTATTGAGGACCGGCTTGGACGGCGCCATGGCGATGACGAGTACGCGCCGCGCACGGTCGATCTCGACGTGTGTCTATGGGATTCCGTGATCGAAGATGACCCCGCCCATCCCCTGCCGGATCCCGACCTGCTTCTTCGACCGTACCTGGCCGTCGTGGCAGCCGAGGCCGCCCCGGAAGCGCTCCACCCGGTGACCGGAGAGCCGCTAGACTCGATTGCCCGCCGCCTGGCACGAGGGGCGGATCTCACCCCGCGGCCCAAGCTGACTGCGGCCCTCAAGGCGGTTGCCTCGGACACGGCTGCGCCATGACCCCTTCTCGACCGCTTCCCGGCCCGGCTTGCGCGCTCGAGCCTCCCCATCGGTCAAGCGCATGAGCCGTGAATCGGCCGATGTGGTCATCTGCGGCGCCGGGATGGCCGGCATTTCCACCGCGTATCACCTGACCGTCAGGCACGGCGTCAAGAACGTGGTCCTGGTCGATGAGCTGCCTTCCATGAGCCTGACCAGCGACAAATCGACCGAGTGCTACCGCAACTGGTGGCCGGGCCCGGGCGACGGCATGGTGGCGCTGATGAACCGCAGCATCGATTTGCTGGAGGGCTGGGCCGATGAGACCCGCAACGCCATCCAGCTTAACCGCCGCGGCTATTTGTTCGCCACCGCAGATCCAGCCAAGGCTGACGAGTACCTGGCCATCAGCCGCGACGCCGAGGCTCACGGTGCCGGACCGCTCCGCATTTATCGCGGCCAGGCCGGCGATCCCACCTACGAGCCTGCGCCGTCCGAAGGCTACCCCGCTCACATGACGGGCGCCGATCTGATGCTCGACCCTGGTTTGATCCAGGCACATTTCCCCTATCTGACTCCTTCGACCATCGCCGTCCTGCACGCCAGGCGGTGCGGCTGGTTCAGCGGCCAACAGCTCGGGGCGTGGCTCCTGGCACAAGCGCGTGCCCATGGGGCGCGCCTGGTGAGCGGCCGGGTCGAATCCGTCGACATTGACACACGCGTCCAGGCCGTGCACATTGGCGGCGGCCAGGATCTCACCCTGTCCACCGAGCGCTTCGTGGTTGCCGCAGGTCCCAAAGCCGGCCAGGTCGGGGCGATGCTCGGCCTGGACCTGCCCATTTATTGCGAGCTGCACGCCAAAGTCGCGATGGCCGATCCGCAGGGCGTCATCCCGCGCCACGCCCCCTTGGTCATCTGGGGCGACGCCCAGCGGCTGGATTGGACGCCGGAGGAGCACCAGGCGCTGGCGGAGGACCCCGAGACGGCGTGGCTGCTGGAGACGATGCCGGCCGGTGTCCACATGCGCCCGGAGGGTTCGTCAGGCAGCCCCATCGTGCTGATGTTGTGGACCTACGACCTGGATCCGGTCCATCCGGTATTTCCGCCGACCTTCGATCAGGTGCTGTATCCGGAGGTCACTTTGCGCGGTTTGTCGACCATGATCCCCGGCTTGAGGCGTTACGTGGGCAAGATGCCCAGACCGTTCGTCGACGGTGGCTATTATGTGAAGACGACCGAGAACCGGCTACTGGCTGGCCCGCTGCCGGTCGAGGGCGCGTACGTGATCGGCGCGCTTTCGGGGTACGGGATGATGTCTTCCCCGGCCGCCGGCGAGCTGGTGGCCGCCCACGTCACTCGCAGTCCGCTGCCGGAGTATGCCGGCTGGTTCTCGCCGGATCGTTATCAGGACCCTGAGTATCTAACTCTGCTGGAAACCTGGGAGAGGTCCGGCCAGTTGTGAATCCCCCCCTGGGGGGTTCAGATCAGACCAGCTTGGCTCAGAGTGTGTTCGAGGTCGGCGCGTTCCGGCGGAGTGAGCGGCCGGAGCGGGCCCCGGACCGGTCCCCCATAGAACCCGCGCATTTCCAAACCCGCTTTGAGCCCTGCCACTCCGTACTGGCTGGTGACGGCGCGATTGGGGGCCATCAGCCGGTGCTGGATGGCCGCCGCTTCCGCCTCTTCCCCGGCGCGAAAGTGAGACAGCAATTGAGCGAGTTGAGCCGCCGCCAGGTTGCCCAGGGCCGGCACACAGCCGACCGCCCCGACACTCAAGGCCGGCAGAAAGAAGCTGGCCGATCCGGCCAGCACTTGAAAACCATCCGGCGCCTCAGCGATCAGGCTGGCGATGCGGACGATGTCGCCTCCGCTGTCCTTCAGCCCGGCGATATTGGGGTGGCCGGCCAGCTCCACGACCGCCTCGATGGGTATGTTAAGTCCGGTGTTGGCCGGGACGTTGTAGAGCACGACCGGCACCGGCGAGCGGTCAGCCACCTGGACGAAATGCTCGACCAGCGCGCCGGCCGTCATATGGCCCTTGTAGTAGCTGGGCGTGACCACCAGCAGGGCGTCCGCGCCGAGAGCCGCCATCCGTTCGGCCAGTTCGAGGGTCAGCCGGGTCAACTCGGCCCCCGCGCCGGCAATCAAAAGCCGGTCGGCGGGGATTGCCTCGCGGGCCACCCCGACGACCGCCAGGCGCTCATCGGGGGAGAGCAGCACAAACTCCCCATTCGAACCGCCCACGACATGACCTTGAAGCGGTTCCGCCCCCCATCGAGCCAGGTTCTCCTGGAGCGCCTTCAGATGCAGCTCGCCGTCCTCGTCAAAGGGAGTTGGGATCGGCGGGTAAATGCCTGCCAGCCGCAGCCGGTCCCCGGTGGCGGCGGTCATGAGGATTTGTTGAATTTCTCCACGCTGGCTCGCACGGCATTCCGAATGCGCTCGTCCGGGATGTCGGCGAGTTGATGGTATGCCACACCGTCCACCCAGAACGTCAGCGATTCGTCCCCGGCGGTGGCGAAATCAACCTGATGGTTGGCCAGATCCGGGTGCGACTTGAGCTCGGCGTTGACAAGCAACTCGATTTCCTCGCCGATCGGGCTGGCGACTCTTTCGCCAGGGTCGATGCGAGCATCCTTCAGCGCCTCGAGCGATTCAGGCGGGGCGTGGTCCTCTTTGGCCATACGCCGTGTGGAGGCCAGGGCCCAGATCAACACGACCACGCCCAGGATGACTCCCAAGGCAATGGCCAGGACGGTGAGTTGTGATGCGGTCATGGTCTGGTTTCCTTTCCGAACCGCCTTCGATATAACTCGAGATCAGACCTCGTGGGGCCGGCATGGCCTCGCCTCTCGCGAGTGAATATCACACGCCAATCAGGATCGCCCGGGCAGGGGCACCCTCGCATCCCACCAGCTTGAGGGGCAGGCAGTGCAGCTCATAACGACCTGGACCCACCGACGAAAGGTCGAGCCCCTCGACGATCACCACCCCGGCGCCGAGCAAGATGCGGTGTGTTTCGGCCGCATCGTCCCACGTGGCCACGGAGAGATAGTCGATCCCCACCAGGCGAACGCCGCGCTTGACCAGCCAGCGCGCCCCGCTCCGGTCGAGGGCCACAAAATCCCTCTGAAACTGCTTCTCCCGCCGGGCCCAGAGCTTCGAGTTGCGGGTCTTGAACAACACCCGGCGCGTTCGGGCGGGGATGCCGGCCTGGGTCAGGGTGGCCTCGTCGAGCACGCTGGCCTGCGGCAGATGGACCACGTAGGCTCGACCATTCAGGTCTTTCAAGGACAGTCGCTCAACCGGGACGCCATCTTTGATGAAATGCAGCGGCGCATCCACATGCGTTCCGAGGTGCACGCAGGCCGACAACTTGGAGACGTTGGCCGGCTGGCCCTTGGCGATCGAAGCCCAGCGTTCAACACGCAAAGGCGGATCCCCCGGCCACTGGGGCAGCCCCTCTTCCACATTCAGGGAGATATCGTGTATGCGCATGCGGTCTCCAAGTGCCGGGATTTTAGCGTTAGAATTAACCTGGCGCAATTTGGCCCGCCTCTCCCCGTGACACCTTTGGAGCTTCTGTAATGGATAACGCCCCTCTGGACGCCGCCATCGATTCCCAGCTCCCGGCTCAGCTCGAAAGCCTCAAGCGCCTGTGCGCACAGCCGAGCATCGCCGCCCAGAATTTGGGCATGTCCGCGTGTGCCGAGCTCGTCGGCAAGATGCTCGAGGGCGCGCGGCTTCCAGGTTGAGATCCTTCCCAGCCTCGGGCAGCCGGTGGTGGTAGCTGAGCGGGCCGGCACATCCGAACGGACATTGCTGTTTTACAACCACTATGACGTCCAACCCCCCGAGCCATTGGAGCTTTGGGAGACACCCCCGTTTGAACCCAGCCTGCGGGACGGCAAACTTTACGCCCGGGGAGTCAGCGACGACAAGGGCCACCTGGTGTGCCGCCTGGCCGCCCTGGACGCCATCCTGGCGATCCAACCCGAGCTGCCCTGCCGCGTCAAGTTCATCGTCGAGGGCGAAGAAGAGATCGGCAGCCCGAACCTGCCTGAGTTCATCGAGACGCATGCCGGTCGGCTGGCGGCGGATGCGTGCATCTGGGAATTCGGCGGCGTCGATCACGACGGCCGGCCGGTTCAGTCTGCCGGGCTGCGCGGCATCCTGTATGTGGAGTTGACCAGCCACACGGCCGACCTCGATGCCCATTCCGGTCTGGGCGGTGGTATCTTCCCCAACTCCGCCTGGCGCCTGACGTGGGCACTTGCCAGCTTGAAGGGCCCCGACGAGCGCATTCGCATTCCCGGTTTCTACGATCGGGTGGTGCCCCCGAGCGCGGCGGGATCTTGAACTCTTGGAGCTGCTCCCGGAGGTCTCGCATGAATACAAGCAGACCTACGGAGTCGAACACTTCATCAAGGGTTTGGAAGGCGGGCTCGACCTGCACCGGGAGGAAGTCTTCACCCCCACCTGCACCATCTGCGGCCTGACCTCCGGGTATCAGGGCGTGGGGACCAAGACGGTCTTGCCGGCAGAAGCCAGGGCCAAAGTGGACTTCCGGCTGGTCCCGGATCAAGACCCGGACGAGGTCTTCGAGCAGCTCGAGACCCATTTGCAGGCGCAAGGCTTTGGGGACGTCCAGGTGCACCGGCTGGCGGGGGAGCCGCCGGGTCGCACGCCCCCCGATAACCCCTTTCTTCAAATGGTGGTGGAGACGGCCCGCGAGGTGTATGGCCAGCCGCAATTGATTGAGCCTCTGGTCGGCGGCTCGGGTCCCGTCCACACCTTCATCGCCAATTTGCACGTGCCCATCGCCACGGCCGGAATTGGCTATCCCGGCGCGCGAATACACGCGCCGAATGAGCACATCCTGGTGAGCGAGTTCGTGCGCGGGGTGCGGCACACAGCCCGTATCGTGCAACGCTTTGGCGCGGGAGACGAATTGGCTTGAGGCCCGGCGTTCCGTCGGCTATAATCCGTCCACCGTCGGGGCGTGGCGCAGCCCGGCTAGCGCACCTGCATGGGGTGCAGGGGGTCGGAGGTTCAAATCCGCCCGCCCCGACCTTCGACCGCCTGGCATGCCAGGCGGTCTTTTCTTTTCTGCCCACTTGAGGGCGATTCCCCGGACGTGACGAGCCGATGCGACCGCCTCCCCGCCGAGGTCGGGCAAATTCCACCGGTGAGGCCACGTCTTCAGTCTTATGCCATTCTTCACAAATGGAAGGGCGACGATCCCGCCACCATCAAGGGTCAGAAGACGCGTCCAATAGACCCCATCCCCGGCGGTGGGGTGGACGACCCAAGGCAGGTTGTCGGCCTCGGACGAACGAGCCGGATGACTTAGCCGGGCGTAATTTTCTTCGAGATACTGGATCACTTCCGACGATCCGCTCATGCCCAAGGCTCGCTGCGCCACTTCTCGCACCGCGTCCATTGACCAGCTTCGAATGGCCTGCTTGACCTCTGGAATGCTGCTTGGCGCCATGCTGAATTCGTCCAGCCCTAACCCTAGCAGGAGCGGGACCGCCTTTGGGTCTCCAGCTAGCTCCCCACACATGCCAACCCATTTCCCGTGGCGGTGGCCGGCCTCGATCGTGATGGAGATTAGCCGCAAAACCGCGGGGTTGAAAGGGCTGGCGAGCACGGCGACGCGTTCGTTGGTACGGTCCACTCGCGAGCGTGTATTGAGTTAAATTGTTGGTCCCGATGCTGAAGAAATCCACAAGCTCGGCCAGATGCTCGGCCAAGAGAGCGGCGGAAGGGACCTCGATCATGATGCCAAATTCGACCTTGGAACCGCCGAGACGGCCCTCCGACTCAAGCTCCTGGCGCACCTGATCAAAGATCTCACGGGACCGAGCGACTTCCCCGACACCGGAGACCATCGGAAGCATGATCCTCAGGTCGCATTGGGTTCCGGCCAACAGAAGGGCCCGAAACTGGTTCTCGAATCATATCGGCCCGCTCCCGGACCATGCCAGCATCCCCCGCCAACCCAAGACGGATTTGCTCCTCGGCGAAGGCCCAAGTAAGAACGTTTTTGTCGCCCCCGATGTCCAGGGTTCGAACCACCACAGGTTTTCCCGCCATGAGATCGAAAACATTGTGGTAAATCGAAACTTGATCTTCGATGTTGAGGAGTTCAGTTCGATCCAAGTAGAGGAACTCGGTGCGGAACAGACCGACTTCTTCAGCCCCCATCTCCAGGGCCTTGATCGCATCACTGACCCCGCCGATGTTCGCGGCAACCTCAACCTTGCGGCCATCCACCGTCGTGGCCGGCTTGTCGGCTTCGGCGAGCTGCCCAGCCCGGGCGGACTCCCATGCCGCTTTCTTTTCCTTGGCCAGTTCCAATTCGTTGAGGTCGGCCCAAAAATGATCGAGCCCTCTCCCCCGTCCAAGACTGTGAGTACTTCGTTCTCAAGTTCGTCGATTTCGAACGAAGCCCCCACCACGGCCGGGACCCCAATGCTGCGGGCCAGGATCGCCGTG
Source organism: uncultured Chloroflexia bacterium (assembly GCA_963797485.1). Lineage (GTDB taxonomy): Bacteria > Chloroflexota > Anaerolineae > Anaerolineales > E44-bin32 > CAWAND01. The sequence goes on along the minus strand of CAWCPF010000003.1, from coordinate 984,835 downwards.
TGCGAGGTAGGACCTCCTTTGGCGATGCAGATCCCCAAGATCTTGTCGCGATCGAAGCCCACCGTATCGGACGGCGTCAGGTCCATGGCCACAGATGACCGACGGTTGAGTCAAGAAGACCGAGTTTTCGTCGGCTTCCCCCTTCAGACACCGCAATACACGTTCGGACACATCCGTCAGGTCCTGTGCCCGCGCCTTGAAGTACGGGTCGTCCATGTTGGCCAACGTGTCCGAGTACTCGTCATAAGCGGCCTTGATCGCAGCCTCGGCATTGGTATGTTCGTCGAGGATCGATGTCCGGACCTTGGCCATGAGTTCAATGTCATCCAAGAATGCCTGGTGGGCAGCAAAGATATCAGCTTCGTCGGCGCCAATCGTCTTGCGGGCTTTGGCCTCGATCCCCTGAAGTTGGTCACGGGCTAGATTGACGGCCGATTGAAGCCGCATCCATTCGCTTTCGGGGTCGGTGATTTTATGCGCAACCACGGAGACCTTGACCGCATGGTATATCCAGGCGGGCCCGATGGCCAGGCCCGGAGAAAACGGGCAGTCCTTTGAAGCGACGCGTAGCGACCTCCTGTTCTCGATGGTTCGGTCGAGTGCCCTGCCGGCCTCTCCTGCGCCCATCCGATGGCGGCCGCGGGCCGGCACGACCGCCTACTTATCCGTTAGGAGTTCCCCTTCATTCCCTTGGGTCCTCGTCCCTGAGCGAGGCCACACACCAAGCCGTGGCGGTCTCGGCCATTTTGACCACGGACATCGGTGACTTACCCCACACCAGCAGCCCATGCTCGCGGATGAGCAAGGCATGGCGGCCGGCCAGGGCGCCCTTGATTTGAACCGCATCCGCTTCTATGACCGCGATCTTGCCCATAAGGCTGGCAGCGTCGGGCAAGGCCGTGGCTCGGGGAGAGGCGCCGGCCTGAGCCAGGCGGATCGCGGCCGCAGGCTGGCATAGCAACGTGGCGACGGCCTGTGTGCCCTCATAAATCCACCGGTGCCATGCCGTGTGCCGGCTGGGACCCAGGTCTAGCATGCTTCGGCTCCCCTCGCCGGTCACGACGGCCAAATCCTTGTCGGAAAGATCAGCCAGCCAAGTCCCTTCGCCATTGATGACCATTCTTCCACCGGGAAGTCGTGCGCTGATCTCCGACAGCTGGGCGACGACAAGGCCGCGGTCGGATGCTTTACGGGCGGCGTCTAACAGCGGCTTTCGAATTCCTGGGGGGACGAGCGTGTGGCGGGTCTTGTCGTCGACGTGCCGTTGGCCATTGACCAGCGTGACAATATCGGTCGAAAGACGCGCCAGTCTTTTCAGGGCGTTCATCGGATCTCTCGGAACGGACTGTGATCCTTGTGGGTCGGCTCTGCGCCATCATCGCCTGGCAGGCTCCAACATGCTCCCCCGCCAGGCTGCTTCCCCTGCAACTTGTCAGGCCGGCTGCGCGGGGGCAACCATCTCGTCCTGCTCCATTCGCAGTTTGAAGATGGTTTAGACTCTCGTCCAGTTCTACCTCCGAGAAATGCAGCGGCTCACCCTTCGTTACATCTCGGGTGAGGGTCGCCCCGACCGAGATACCCAGCGGCACGATCCCTTCAGACTTCGCCACATCCGCCCGATCGATGCAACCGTAAACGGTGAAGCCGCCGAGGGCATCGACCTTCTCTCCAGCTTTCAAATCCCGCTTGGCCATGGCCAGGGTTTCAGCCACCGGTGGACGCTGGGTGTTGATCGTCGCTTCCTCGTAAAGGCACGTCCTGGCAATGGCAATCGGCGTTTCCAGATTGGCCAGGTGGTAAGGACGGTACAGGGCCCAATACTGGCCGTGACCGTTCAGGTGCAGGTACTTGAGGTCCGCGATGATCTTTGGCTGGTCGGTGGTGATGATCACAAACACCCCTGGCGCGATCGAGCCTAGGGCGTAATCCACGGCGCCCTTCCCCTCCATGATGCCGCCATCTTCCTTCGGAACGAAGACTTTCGCCAGCTCGTCGACTTTGACCGTGGGTCCGTGGGCTCCCCTAACTTCAGGGGGGAATCCTGTGGCGTTGCCGACGGCCGTCATCTCCACCATGGTCTTGGTGCCGTCCACGAACGAGGCCAGCATCTTGGCGCTCATGTTTTGAGCTTTGGCTTTTTCGGCAACCGTTTCCGGCGTAGCGGTGGGATCCAGCGGATTGTTCTTCCCCTTGCCGATTGTGACGATCTCAAAGCCGAGCGCGTCGGCGAAATCGTAAATCTCTTTGATCGTGCCGGGCTCATCGCCGGCAGTCAGCGTGTAAACGACGCCAGCCTGACGCGCCATCTCAGCCAGGCGAAAGCCGACCGTGCAGTCCGTTTCAACGTTCATGTTGACCACGTGCTTGTGGGCCAAGATAGCATGCTTGCACACGACCGCCCCGACCTCGGGAATACCGGTACATTCAACGATCACATCCAGGTCGGGGATGTGCGCGATCAGCTCGGAAGAATGACTGGCGACCCGCTTTCCGTCCCGAACCTGCCGCCCGGCAGCTTGCGGATCGCTCTCCTCTTGTACGACGAGGATTGGATCCACATCGGACTCGACGTAGGCGGCCCTGGCACGGTCGGGCAAAACGTCCGCCACGGCGACCACTCGCATGCCCACCATTTTCTCGATCTGGCTGATGAGCCCCGTCCCCATCTGCCCCGCCCCCACCAGGCCGACCCGGATCGGTGATCCTGTCTTCTTTTCATGTTCAGACAAAAGCTCTTTCAACGACATGTTGGTTTGGACTCCTGGCGTCTCTAAGCGCCGTTCTGGATGGTTAGATGCATGCCGATCTCTACCGGCGGCAGCGGCTTCGCCTCCAGGCATACGTCGCCCGGCATCTCGACTGTAGATTGTCCATTGAATTTGAGAATGAGATGGCCTAGCGCTGCCCAAATTGCTGTTGGCCACATCGCCGACCGCCAAAACATCGAAAGTGTGACTGCCTAACGAGACTTCATCCCCAGGCTCGACCGGTGCAACCAGGGTTTCGCCGTCGTGGAGCACGGAGAACTCCGCCAATTCCTCAGGCGCGTCGGCGCCAAAGAGAACCAGAAATCCCATGCTCGATGAACTCGGACACCAGCGGGCCAATCTGGGTGACTTGGGCTGAATATTTGACCACCGCAGTTCGCTCCAAGGAGCGGCACGAAATCCACCCTCTTCAAGGGGAGGCACCGCCCCAACTTTGCCAGGACCGGCGCTTGCCGCCGTTCACCCGGCTAGTCGATGAGTTCGACGTCCTCCGGACGGACACCCGAGACAAAAATGTCGGCCTTGATGAACCGGAACAGCGGCCCCGAAGGTGAGGTTGGGTAAATGTCGATGGTCGGCACCTTCTTCATCGGGTACACGCCCACCCGGGCGGTCCCGCCGCAGTCAATCACGGCGCAGGCGATGGCCTCGAAGGCCGCCTTCGACTTGAAACCATCGAACGGGGTTCCCCCGGTCAGGTCGGCGATGTGCTGGGCCAAAGGGTGAATTCCACCTCCCGTGACCGAATAGATCAAGTCCTTGCCGGGTTTCGGTTCGATCACCAGCGGGCCACCCCACCCCTTGGGTCCCTTAGTAACCTTGACCTTGCGATACTGCTTCTCTGCCATCTGGAATTGACCTCCTTTCAATTTGTTCTGATAAGGACGAACCGGGTCGTTTGCCCCCGCACCTGTCGGGAAAAAAAGATGCATCTCCCCAATTATGCCACCTTGAGGGAGGGGCAGCCCCTCCCTCAAGGATCAATTCAACCCACACATGACTACCCTGCTGGGCCGTCAGACGACTACAGACCGAAGCTCAAGGCCCAGGCGATGACAACCGCCACCGGACCGGTGACGAATTGCGAAGAACAACACAGCCGGCACACCAATTTCGACGGTATACGGTTCCGCCTCGCCGAGTGCCAACCCGACGGGGATGAAGTCACACCCTACCTGCGGGTTGATGGCAAAGAGCGCCGGCAGGGCCATCGACAGGGGCAGGATCTTGTTGGCGAAAAAGGTTGAACCGAGTAGGGTTCCGATGATTTGGGCAACGACCGCGCCGGGGCCCAGTAGGGGCGACAGCACGGGCAAGCCCACAATCAGCGACATGATAACCATGCCGATTACGTTGCCCGCCAGTGGCTTCAACAAATTGGCAAGGGCGCTGCCGACGCCAGTGGCATTGATAATGCCGATGACGAAGGCGATGAAGGCCATGAAGGGCAGGATGTTGACGACGACCTGGTCGATCCAATCGCGGCCGGCCTGATACAGGATGCCTACGACTTGCCCGACGCCTCGGCCAATTCTTTCAAGGGGCTTAGCAATTGCATTCATTTCATCCCTCCTAGGCCATTTCAACCGCGGGCTCGACTTCGCCGGCGTCCACAGGGTTCCACATGAAGGCCGTGATTCGCTCAGTCAAGATGCCGCGGATGAGGATAACGATCAGGCCGACCAGCAGATAGCGCACGGCCAGCGCCGTCATCGCCTCGGTGCCGTAGCCGGTCTGAACGCCCTGGGCAATCCCCAACCAGACGAAGAGCTCGCCCGGGTTGATATGCGGGAAGATCCCCAGTGGAGGGTGAACATAGGAGACAGCCGCGTCATAGAACGCCGGCTTGTACTTCTCCGGCAAGAACCGCCCCATCGTGTAGGCCATCGGGTTCAGCAAGAAGAACACCGATACAACGGGCAGAGCCAGATATCGAAGGGGCAGGAAAAGCCAACCCGGGCGGGCGGCGAACTTGCCGAAGCCCTCAATGCGCTCCTGCCCAATGAGGGCGATCAGCGCGTTGACTGCCGTCATCAGCACGATCACGAGCGGAATAATGCCCGTGACGAGGCCGACGAAGACGGTGGCCCCAGCCTGGAACAGGCCAATGAACCACAGTGCTGCTTGGACCATAGGTAGTTCCTCCCTAACAGATGAGAAAAGCTCCGACTACGAGTCCTGTCTTTAGATAGGATTTCTCTCGAATATCGCCTCCTTCCCAAGGCAGCTGTTTGGCCGCGGCGATGACCTCAACCGGCGGACTCCCCCAGAACCTCCTCGTTTGAGGTCGTCTCATCTGTGGGGACGGACTCCGATTTCTTTCTCTGTTCCGCGGCACGTATGTGCCCCACAGCATTCTGCAGCGCCAGGCGAAGCTTCTTATTGACCGGCAAATCGATGGAAATCATTCATCAACGTATCGAGCGTAATGGCTTCCAGGCCGGGAACGGGTTTAGGGCTCGCCCACACCGTCCAGCCGGAGAGCTGTTCGACTTTGGCCACTCGCCCCTTCTTGTCCACCACCAGGATGGCATACGTCCGCCGCCTCCATGCGGATCCCTCCACACCGATCCACACACTGCCCAGACGATGGAGCTGAGCCACCCGCTTGTAGAAGCGCCGCAGCTGAAGGAAGGCCATGAAGTACTGAAGGAACCATGCCCCCGCGAGCAAAATATGATGGCGGTAGCCGTAGACTGCATCGCGTTCTACCTATCCCGTGAACATGGGTAACACGGCTCGGGTGGAGTCCCCGGGTTAGGAGCGCGGCAGCCCTTTGCCCGAGTTGGAAAAAACAAAACAGGTCGGCCGTCTTTCGGCCCGACCTGTCCCGACTTCCCTTCGATGAGCCCGTGGTTCGAATACATTCCATCCAGAACTTCCTGGACGGCGGTTCATATTCGAGTGAGGCGCGACGCATGCTTCTGATATCCCAAATCCAAAATCGAATACAGGGGAGCGAAGGAGCCGATAACAAACGCGGCACCGGCCGTTTCATGGCCTTGGTTTTGGCTGCGCGGCTATACACATTAGCCCGCCTCCGATTCAGACTTGGAATGCGCCACGGATGGATCTGCACCTTGGGCGACAAGTGCTCCACTCTGAGCCCTTTTCGCCTTCCAGTTTCTCGACCGGAAACACTTACACTATATATAACCCCGATTTTCTCAAAAGGTATCATTTGCAATAGAGTTTCACATATGTGAAGGCAGACATCTATCCACCAACCCTTTGTGGGGCATCCTGGCGCAAGGATAGGAGGAACGAGCAGTAGGTCGTCATTGCACATTTGTGACTTCGGTGGAATAATGTTCACAAAGAGCGGAGGCGGGTGTATAACAAATCTAAAGGGAAACTCCCCTCTGCATGCCGCCGGCGGCAGGAGGCTCGATGGCAATCGAAGAGCGGGCGCAGCTCCTGGCCAACATCGCGAACATGTACTACGAGCAGCACATGACCCAGGCTGAGATTGCACGCGAGATTGGCTATTCGCGTTCGGCGGTTTCCCGGCTGCTCCTCGAAGCCCACCAGCGAGGAATTCGTTGAAATTCGTATCCACTTCCCTTTGAACCGAGCCGTCGAGTTGGAACGCAAGTTCCGCGACCGCTACGGGCTTCGGGAGGCGTATGTGGTCGCCAGGGGCACGGCCAGCGATCAACGCGCGCTGCGACAGTTGGGCCGTTTAGGTGCAGCCTGTTTGGACAAGGTGCTGACCGAAGAGAGTATCCTCGGCATTTCATGGGGAACGGCGATCTATGAGGTAGCCAACGCCTTGCGCGCACGTGAGTGGAGCAAGGTCCGCGTCGTTCAAATGATCGGGGCGGCCGGGCGGGGTGACCCACTCATTGATGGCCCGGAGCTCGCCCGCAGTCTCGCCCAGACCCTTGGCGCCGACTACTACACACTCAACGCCCCCCTGATCGTTGACGACCCCTCCATCCGCCATGCTCTGCTGCAGGAAAGCAACATTCGCGAGACGTTGGCGCTGGCCAGCCAGGCCGACGTGGCGCTGGTGGGGATCGGTAGCGTCGAGCCCGACATTTCAAGCCTGGTTCGGGCTGGATATACCCAGCCCAAAGAAATGATGGCCATCAAGGCGACCGGCGCGATTGGGGATATCTGCGCCTGCCATTACGACAAAGACGGTCGCATTCTCGACATCGATATCAATCAGCGCGCCATCGGTGTATCCCTGGAGACCATAAGCCGCCCGAACTGCGTTGTGATCGGCGTGGCAGGCGGCGCGGGAAAGGCACCTGCCATTTTGGGCGCACTCCGCGGTCACTACATCGACATCTTGGTGACCGATAGTCTGGCCGTCGAACGTATTTTGGACTTGGATGGTGCCGAAGCGGACAAATTCAGCCATCCAAACCAAGCCCGGTTGGCTTCGGCGCCTGCGGACTGAGGAGGTCTTGGCCGTGAGTTGGGCGCGCACCTTCAAGATCGGGCATGGTCTGCCCTCCTTGATAAGCCTTGAAGCGTGCGGCCATCGCCGCAGGGAGAATTTTCCGGAGAGGTGAATGGGATGCCGATGGCAGAAATCAAGCTCACCATCCATCACGAGGCTGGCCTTCATGCACGACCCTTGGCCCAGTTTGTCAAACTTGCAAAACAGTTTCCGTGCGATGTCCGGGTGACAAATCTCACCTCAGGCAAGGGGCCTTCTAACGGGAAGAGCCCGCTCGAACTGCTATTGCTCGGAGTCCAGAAGGACAACGACATCTCAGTCCAGGCGGAGGGGGAACAGGCCGAGCAGGCTTTGAACGCTCTCAGAGATCTTGTCGAAGGCAATTTTAGCCAAGATGCCGGGTTGAAGTGATTCCCGCTTTGGCAACCCGACTATTTTGATTTGGATGGTTCGTTTCCAAGAGTGTGGAGTTTGAGATGGCAAGCAAAAATGGCGAAAGGGTTAAACAGGTCCCGAATGACCTGAGGGTTTTGGAAGATCTCGGGGCAGACGATGCCCGCAAGATGTTGGAGACCATGTGGCTGATTCGAACCTTCGAAGAGAAGGCCGAGGCCCTGTACGGCTTAGGGAAGGTCCACGGAACGATGCACTTGTCTGTGGGCCAAGAGGGCAGCGCTGTGGGCGCCTGCTGGGCCATGCGTCGAGGGCACGACTATCTGCTCAACCACCACCGCGGCCACGGCCATCTGCTCGCCTGGGGCGCCGACGTCAACCGCGTGATGGCCGAGTTCATGGGAAAAGAGACCGGCTACTGCCGCGGCCGTGGCGGTTCAATGCATATCGCCGATGTGGCCAGCAACAACCTCGGCGCCAATGGCATTGTGGCCGGCGGCCTGCCGATTTCGGTCGGGGTCGGTCTGAGCATCCAGCTCCGAGAAACCGACCAAGTGTGCCTGATCGTCTTCGGCGATGGGGCCTCCAACGAAGGCGCCTTCCATGAAGCCTTGAACATGGCATCGATCTGGAAGCTGCCGATTGTCTACTACTGCGAAAACAACCAGTACGCCATGTCCATGCCCGTCGGCCGAGCCTTAACATCGACCGCATCAGCCGGCGCGCAGACGCCTATGGCATCCCCGGCGTAACCGTGGATGGCAACGATCCGCTGGCGGTTCTCGATGCGGTCGGAACTGCAGCCGAGCGGGCGCGCCAAGGCGAGGGGCCGACCCTGATCGAAGGCCTCACCTACCGGTGGAAAGGCCACTCCAAGAGCGATCGCCAGCTCTACCGGACCCGCGATGAGGTCAAAGCCTGGCAGGCCAAGGATCCCATCCCGCGCTTTGCCGCCCTGCTGGAAAAACAGGGACTGATCGGCCCAGACGACAATGAACATGACAAACTCGCCGCCGAGGCCGCTATCGCCGCCGCGGTCGAATTCGCCGAAGCCAGCCCGGACCCGGACGTGGCCACCATCATGGACGGTGTCTATGCCTGAGGACCGGGAACTGACCTACGCCGAGGCCCTGCGCGAAGCGCTCCAGCTTGGCGATGAACGAAGACCCGCGTGTGTTCCTCATCGGCGAAGACATCGGGGTGTACGGCGGCGCCTTCGGTGTGACCGCCGGGCTGATCGACGAGTTTGGCGATCGTCGCGTCCTCGAGACACACCCATCTCTGAAGCCGCCATCGCCGGCGCCTGCCTGGGGGCATCGCTGACCGGCATGCGCCCGGTCGGCGAGATCCAGTTCATGGATTTTGTCACCCTATCGATGGAACAACTTGTGCTCCAGGCCGCCAAGGTGCGCTTCATGTTTGGGGGTAAGGCCACCGTCCCATTCGTGCTGCGGATGCCTGGCGGCTCCGGCACCGGCGCCGCCGCCCAGCACTCCGAGAGCCTGGAGAACTGGTTCGTCCATGTCCCCGGCCTGAAAGTCGTCATGCCCAGCAATGCCTACGACGCCAAGGGTCTGCTGCTGGCCGCTATCGACGACGACAATCCGGTCGTCTTCATCGAGCACAAGCTTCTGTATAAGACGAAGTCCGAGGTCCCCGAAGGCCGCTATCTGGTACCGCTTTCTCAAACCAAGATCGTTCGCCCTGGGCGAGACCTGACCGTCATCGCCACCTCGCTGATGGTCTCCCGCGCGCTCGAAGCCGCCCAACAGCTGGCGTCTGAGGGAATCGAGCTCGAGGTCATCGATCCGCGCACGCTCCAGCCTTTGGACGAGCAACCGATCATCGAATTGGTGATCAAGACGGGACGCGCGCTCGTGGTTCATGAAGCCGTTCAAACCGGCGGTTTTGGGGGTGAGGTGGTCGCCCGGCTTGCCGCCAGCCAGGCGTTCGACTACCTGGACGCCCCTATTCGCAGGCTGGGAGGTCTGGACATCCCCATTCCGTATAACCGCCTGTTGGAGGCGCACGCCGTGCCTCAGGTCGAGGACATGGTCCGGGTGGCGCGCCATATGGTCCAGGGAGATGTCTAGCCGGTGATCGTCTCGCAGCCGATGGGCCGGATGACTCCGGCCCGGCCCTGCCCCTCCCGCCGACTTGCAAACTCAGGACGATATTGACGTGGCCACCGAGATCATCCTCCCGAAATTCGGGTTCACCCACGAGCAATCCCAAATCGCCCGCTGGCTTAAGCATGAGGGCGATCGAGTGGAGAAGGGTGAGCCGGTGGTCGAGGTCACCACCGATAAGATCAACATGGAAGTCGAGGCGCCTGAAGACGGCATCCTGGCCGGCCTGCGGGCCCGCGAGGGGGACACGCTGGCCACGACCGAGATTCTGGCCTATGTCGTCCAACCCGGCGAAGAGCCGCCGTCCGCGCCGGTGCCCAAAGAACCGGCGGCTCCGGAGCCGCATCTCGGGCCGCACCCGGCTTCACCTAAGCCTGCACGCGCCACACCCCTGGCAGCCAGAATAGCGGGCCAGCGCGGGCTCGACCTGAACCGGCTGTCCGGAACGGGACCCGGCGGGCGGATCACACGCAGGGACGTTGAGGCCGTCCGCCAGGCGCTCACAAGCCGGATTGCGGCCACGCCGGCTGCTCGCCGGCTGGCTGGCGAGCGCCATGTCGCTTTGAGCGACCTTTCCGGGTCGGGGCCGCGGGGACGCGTCCAGGCCGAAGATGTCTTGTCTGCCACGGACCCAGGTCTTGCGACCGAAGGCGCCCAATCCATCCCGCTGGTCGGCATGCGGGCGGCCATCGCTGAGCGAATGGCCTTCAGCGCCCGGACCGCCCCGCACTTCACTCTTCAGGTGGACGTAGACGCCACCCGCATGGAGGCGCTGCGGCAGAGGCTGAACCAAGAGGGTTCAGAGCGCATATCTGCGACCGCCATCTTGGTCAAAGCGGTCGCCTCCGCGCTGGCCGGGCACCCTGAGGTCAACGCCAGCCTCGAGGGAAACGTCATTCAATTGCATCCCGAGATTCACGTCGGCGTGGCCGTCGCCCTGCAGGACGGACTGGTGGTGCCGGTCATCCACAGGGTGCAGGACAAGAGCCTACAGGCGATTGCCGGCGAGCTCCGCCAGCTCACCGAGCGGGCGCGCCAGGGTCGCCTGGGCCAGCACGATTTATCGGGCGGCACCTTTACGATCTCCAACCTGGGGATGTACGGGATCGACCGCTTCTCGGCCATCATCAATCCGCCCGAGAGCGCCATCCTGGCCGTCGGCCGCCTCGCTCGCCGGGCGATCCCGGCGTCCGACACCGGCGATGAGATCGTCGTCCGGACTATGTGCACGCTCAGCTTGTCGGTGGATCATCGTGTGCTGGACGGCGCCATGGCGGCCCGGTTTCTGGACGACCTGCATCGCCTTTTGGAGATGCCCGAGGCCCTGGCCGGTCCGGACCGACCAGCCCGGAACTGACGCCTGAGCCTCGACGGCAACCTCAGCTCGGGGCCAGATCCGATTGCGGCGAGAGCAGTGCCTCAAACACCCGGTTACCCAGCAGCCGGCCCCGAGGCGTCAGACATATTCGCCCGGCAGACCGGGTCAACAATCCGTCTTCAGACAGCCGGTCGATGGCGCCTCCGAAATCGGTGTCGACGGCGGCGCCGAAGGACTGGGCGTAGCCAGCCTCGGACACCCCTTCCGAGGTCAGCCTCAGTCCCAGAATCATCCGGTCGCTCTTGAGCCGGGCCGCGTCCTGCTTTTCCGCCCACTCCGTCGCGGGTGAAAAGGGGAGTCGGCCATCCCACGCAGCTCCATCCAAGCGTTGAATGTAGGCGCGGGGTGAGCGAACATCCGAGACGCGCCATCCGTTGGCAAAGCCGTGTGCGCCGGCGCCCAGCCCGAAATACTCCCCGTGACGCCAAACATGCAGATTGTGTTGGCAGGCGAGCGGACCGCCTTCCGGCGCCGAGCGCGCCCAGTTCGAGAGCTCGTATTGCAGAAAACCCCCGCCGGACAGGGTCTCAGATGCCCATTCGTACATGTCGGCTGCCAAATCCGGATCGGGTTCCGGCAAAGTGCCGGTCTCGACCCATTTGCGCATCGGGGTTCCAAACTCGAGGCTCAGGGCATATAAAGACACATGGTCCGGCTCCAAATCGAGCGCCGCTCGCAGGCTGGATTGCCAGGCGGCGATAGGCTGATTGGGAAGGCCATAGATCAAGTCCAGGTTGACCTGACCGAATCCGGCCTCACGCGCCCAGCGCACGGCCTGGCTCACTTCGGCCATGCCGTGCTGGCGCTCGAGCAGGCGCAGCTCATCCGGGTGGCTGGATTGCATGCCAAACGAAAGCCGATTGACCCCGGCTCGCCGCAAGGCCTCGAATTGATCGGCCTGGACCGTGCCAGGATTGGCTTCCAGGGTGATTTCGGCCGCTTCGGCAAGTTGGAAGCTGGCGCGGACGTGGTCCAGGAGCGCGCCGACGGTTGTCGGGGGGAGAAGCGACGGCGTTCCGCCTCCGAAAAAGACCGTACTTACTTGGGCGGGCTTGTCCCCCTGGCGCGCCTGCGCTCCGACCCCCCGGATTTCCGCGCCCAGAGCCCGGGTGTAGGCCGGAATCAGGTCCTCCAGCCCGGCATACGTATTGAAGTCGCAGTAGGCACAGCGATGCCGGCAGAAGGGGATGTGCAGGTACAGTCCATACGCCATAGCACCATTCTAGCCCTGGTCGCGGCGGCACACGGCCGTCAGCCTCGCCGAGGCCCCGCCAAGGCACTGTCAAGGCACTGTCGAGGCCCTGCCGATCGACATTATAACGTTATAACGTTATAATGTCCTTGCAATGTGCGGCCTGCCGGGGCGCGACAACGCTCGGCTTCCTGGCTCACTCGCGGAGGCCTTATGACGGACATCCGGGTCGGGATGATCGGCACGCGTTTTATGGGGCGGGCGCATTCGAATGCCTACATCGATGTGGGCTATTTTTTTCCTTCCCCCCTGCGCCCCGTGCTGACAGCCGCCTGCGGCCGGGACCAGGCCCAGCTGGCCCGCTTCGCCGGGCAGTTCGGCTATCAGTCGACCGAGACCTCGTGGGAGCGGCTCACCGCCCGGGACGACATTGATCTGGTCGACATCTGCACCTCCAATTCCACCCATCTCCCGATGGCCCTGGACGCCGCCAAGCGTGGCAAGCACATCTTGTGCGAAAAACCGATCGCCATGAACGCCGACGAGGCGCGCCAAATGTATGAAGCCGCCGAAGCCGCCGGCGTGACCCACATGGTGGCTTTCAACTACCGCCGCGTGCCCGCCATCGTGCTCGCCAAGCAGCTCATCGATCAGGGACGCATCGGCACGGTGTACCACTTCAATGCCGTGTACTACCAGGATTGGCTCCTCGATCCCGCCTTCCCTTACGTCTGGCGGAACGACATCGCCGAAGCCGGCTCGGGCGCCCACGGAGACATGAACGCCCACACGGTTGACCTGGCCCGATATCTGGTCGGGGACATTGAGGCCGTGAATGGTGTCCAAGAGGTGTTCATCAAGGAGCGCACCAAGTCCGACGGCTCAAAAGGAAAGGTCACCGCCGATGACGCCACAGCCTTTCTGGCGCGGTTTGTCAACGGAGCCCAGGGAGCGTTCTTGGCCACGCGTTTGGCGACGGGTCGCAAGAATTTCTTGCGCTTCGAACTGTTCGGGAGCAAGGGCGGCCTGGTGTTCAACCTGGAGCGGATGAATGAGCTGGAGTTCTTCTCCACCGAAGATCCGCCCGAAGTCCAGGGCTTCCATACCATCATGGTCACCGAGCACTCACATCCATATCTCAGCGCCTGGTGGCCGCCGGGGCACATCATCGGCTGGGAGCACACGTTTATTCACGAAATCTACGACTTGCTGGTCGCCATCGACGGCCACACGTCCGTCATGCCGGATTTCCGCGATGGCTGGAAGTGCCAGCAGGTCCTGGATGCGGTTGGTCAGTCCGCCGCCGCCGGCCGGTGGATCGATCTGCCGTCCGGGTAAGAGTGTTTGCCATTCGTCTCGGAATCAATCTGACTGGGGCCCCATGGACGCCGTCAACCGCCTGAGCAGACTGCCCCTTCACCAACAGCTTTACGACATATTGCGCGGCAAGATTCTCAGCCGCCAATGGGTCGAGGGGGGCATGATTCCGCCCGAATCTGAGCTCACCGCGGAATACAAAGTCAGTCGAATCGTGGTGCGGCAGGTGCTGCACCGGCTGGTGAACGAGGGCCTGATCTACCGGCAGCAAGGCCGGGGCACCTTTGTGTCCAAACATACCCTCGAACACGCCTTGAGCCGAATCCTGAGCTTCACCGAAGACATGACCCAGCGCGGCTTCACGCCTACCACGCAGGTCCTGTTCGCCGACCTCATCCCGGCGCCGCATGAGATCGCCGAGCGCCTGCAGATTGCCGACGGAACCACGCTGGCGCGCATTGACCGCCTCAGGCTGGCGGATGGGGAACCCATGAGCATCGAGGAATTCCCACCTGGTCCACGAACTCTGCCCTGGGCTCCTAGAGGTGGATCTCGAGAAGGCGTCCCTCAAGTCCGTGCTCACTCAAAGGTATGGACTGCGGTTTGTGCGCGCCCATCAAACCATCCGGGCCGTCATCTCGTCCCGGCCGCAGGCCAAAATGCTGGGCATACCAAGCCGGTCGCCCCTGCTGTTCGTCGAGCGTGTCTCCTATTCCCAAACCAATGCCCCATCGGAGTTCCTGCGCATTTACTACCGCGGGGACCGGTACGCCTTGTATGGGGAAGTGCGCGAGTGAGCTGGCATGGACCTCATCTGTCTGGGTGAACTGCTGGTTGACATGTTTCCGGTCGAGATCGGCCGTCCTCTGACCGAGGTGACCGCCCTGAAGCCGACTCCGGGCGGGGCCATGGCCAACGCGGCCGTAGCCGCCTCCAGATTGGGTTATTCGAGCGCGTTCATAGGCAAGGTCGGCGACGATCCGTATGGACACTGGCTCGAATCCATCCTTGTGCATGAAGGCGTCAACGTGCAGGGCCTGCGTTTCGATCCCGATGCTCGAACCACCATGGTGTTGCTGTCGCAGCCGGACCCCAACTCATATGAATGCGTTTTTTATCGCAACCCGGGCGCGGATACTCGCCTTGAGCCCGCCGAGCTGGATTCATCATTGATCCACTCCGCCCGGGTATTCCATTTCGGTTCGCTCAGCCTGACCGACGAACCGAGCCGCAGCGCCACCTCCAGCGCCATCGAAATAGCCCGCCAAGCAGGCAGCCTGATTTCATACGACGTGAACTACCGCCCGACTTTTTGGCCGTCGCCCGCCGCCGCTAGAAGCATGGCGCTCGAGTTCGCCGCCCGCTCCGACCTGGTCAAGGTCAATGAAACCGAGATGGAGCTACTGGGCCGAGGGCAAAAGCCGGAGACGACCGCCGCCATGCTCTTTGAGTTGGGCCCCAGCGTGGTGGTGCTCACGCGGGGCTCTGGTGGGAGCCAGTTCTTCAGCCCGCAAGGCGCCGGGCTGGTTCCGGCTTACCCGGTCGAGACCGTTGACGCCACGGGCTGCGGGGATGCATTCATGGCGGGATTGCTGTGTCGATTAGTCTCCGGATCGAATTGGCGCGCCGAGCTGGACCCCGAGCGCCTGACGGGCCATATGCGCTACGCCAACGCCGTCGCCGCCCTGACCGCGTTAAGGCAGGGCGTCATCCCGGCCCTGCCGACTTTGGAACAGGTCCAAACCTTTCTGGGGAGTCATGATGTCTGAGCATTATCCGAAAACCCTTGATCTCAAACAACTCAATGAATTGGCCCATACCATCCGGCTGGATATCCTGGAAAGCACCACTCGGGCCGCTTCCGGTCATCCGTCCAGCTCGTGGTCGGCCGTCGAAATCATGGTGGCGCTGTACTTTGGGGGCTTGCTCCGCTATCGACCCGAGGATCCCTGGTGGCCCGAGCGTGATCGGTTCCTGATGAGCAAGGGTCATGCCGCGCCTCTGCTGTACGCCATCCTCGCCCGCGCAGGCTACTTCAGCCTCGAGATGCTGGGGGAGCTGCGCAAAATCGGCAGCCCCATGCAGGGCCATCCAATTCAAGGATGTATGCCGGGCGTCGAGTGCACTTCGGGATCCCTCGGCCAGGGTCTCTCCCTGGGGATTGGTCACGTACTGGCGGGGCGGCTCAACCAACAGGACTACCGCGTTTACGTCCTGATTGGCGACGGCGAGTGCGAAGCCGGCCAGGTTTGGGAGGCTGCCATGGCGGCGGCGCATTTCAAGTGCGACCGGCTGACCGCTATCCTCGACTACAACGGCTATCAGGAGACCGGGCCCATCAGCCGCGAAATGGGGCTCGAGCCGCTGGCAGACAAGTGGCGGGCGTTCGGCTGGCACGTCGATGAGTGCGATGGGCACTCAACCGAACAGCTCATAGCCAAGCTCACCACCCTTCAGACCATCTCGGGCAAGCCCCAGATCTTGATCGCCCACACGGTCAAGGGCAAAGGCGTCAGTTTTGTCGAGCAGGATTTCACATTTCATGGGCGGGCCCTGACCCCTGTGCAGGCTGAGGAAGCCCGGAAGGAGCTGGCATGGAACTAGGACAAGCCGCCGGCCTGAAACCGGGCGGCCAGCTGCGGGACGCCTTTGGCGAGGCGTTGCTCAAGGTGACCACCGACAATCCGCGCGTGGTGGTGCTGGACGGTGATCTGGGGAACTCCACCAAGGCCGAGAGTGTCCGCAAAGCGTTTCCGGACCGTTTCTTCAACATCGGCATCGCCGAGAGCAATCTGGCGTCCATCGGTGCCGGCATGGCCTCGTGCGGGCTGATCCCGTGGATCACCAGTTTCTCGTCGTTCTTGTTGTGCAATGCTTACGACCAGATCCGTCTTTCGATCGCCATCTCGAACGTCAACGCCAAGATCCTCGGCAGCCACGGTGGCATCACCCTGGGCAAAGACGGGGTGACCCAGATGGGGATTGAAGACCTGGCCCTCGTCGGCGGCCTGCCGACGGTAGCCATGCTGGTGCCATGCGATCGGACCTCCATGCACGCCCTGGTCAAAGCCGCCACCGATCATGTCGGACCGGTCTGGCTGCGTTCCAGCCGCGCGCCGATGCCGGAAATTTACCCTGAGCCCGGGCCGGAGTTTCACCTCGGCGGAAGCCACACCGTCCGCCCAGGGGACGATCTCACCATCGTCGCCTGCGGGTTGATGGTCCCGGCCGCCATGGACGCCGCCGCCATGCTGGCGGAGCGCTCCATTCAGGCTCGGGTGATCGATCTGTACAGCCTGCGTCCGATCGATGAGGCCGCCCTGGTGGCGGCGGCGCGTGAGACGGGTGCCATCGTGTGCGCCGAGGAGCACTTGTTGACTGGCGGCATGGGCAGCAACGTTGCCCGCATCGTCGCCGGCCGGCATCCGGTTCCCATGCGCTTTGTCGGGCTCGCCGACGGTTACGCCGAATCGGGCGACCCGAATGAGCTGCTCGTCAAGTACCACTTAACGTCCCAAGACATCTTCGACGCCTGCCTCGATATCCATGCCGGCAAGCAGGTTGCGAGCTGACATGCTGCACGAAGAGCTTTCTCAACGCGAAGCCCAGGGTATGCCCATCAGGTTGGGTGTGAGCGGCGCCGGGTGGATCGGCAGCGGTTTCGTGTACCAGGTGGAACGTATGCCCGGCATGCGCGTCGACATCCTGGCCGACCCTGACATCGCCCTGGCTCGCCGGGCCTTCGAGGCCTGCGGTGTGCCTGCCGAAAAGATCGTCGAAACCGAATCCAGCGACGCCGCAGCCGATGCCATCGGCCAGGGCCGGCGCGTCGTGACGGGCTCGTACCGCCTGGCGGCCGAGGTTCCGGCGGTGGACATCGTGGCCGATGTCACCCCTTCGCCGGACTCGGGGGCCGAAACTGCCATGGGCTGCATCGAGCACGGCAAAGACGTGGTGATGGTCAACATCGAAGCCGATGTGACCGTCGGGCGCATCTTGAAACATCTGGCAGAGCGGGCCGGCGTGCTCTATACAGTCTCGTCCGGCGATGAACCGGGCTGCTTGATGGAGCTGTGGGATTTCGTCACCAGTCTGGGATTCGAACCCATCGTCATCGGCAAGGGGAAGAACAATCCGCTCAACCCGCTGGCCACACCCGACGATGTGGCCGAAATCGGCCCGGCGCGCCGACAAAGATGCCTTCCAGGTGGCTTCATATGTCGACGGCACCAAGACCATGTTCGAAATGGCCTGCTCGGCCAACGCCACCGGTTGTCTGCCCCAACAACGCGGCATGATCGGGCCGCAGGCCGATCTGAACACGGTATCTCAGTTGTTCGCCCTTGAGTCGGATGGGGGCCTGATCCGCTCGCCAGGCACGGTGGATTTTGTGCAAGGGCCGGCCATGTCAGGCGGGGTCTTCATCACGGTTCGCATCGACGATCCGCGTTTGAGCGCCGACCTGGCCTACCTCAAAGTCGGGAGCGGACACTACTTCACCTTCTTCCGCCCCTACCACTTGTGGTTCATTGAAGCGCCCTTGTCGGTCGCCCGGGCATTCATTCACCGCCAGACCACTCTGGTGCCCCTCGACCGGCCGGTGGCCGAAGTCCTGACCGTCGCCAAGCGCGATCTGAAAGCCGGTGAGAACTCTCGACGCCTTTGGAGGCTACACCTTCCATGGCAGCCTCGATAATGCCCAGACAGCCATGCAGCTGAACGCGCTGCCGGTCGGGTTGGCGCCCGGGGCCAAGCTGGTCAACCCCGTCCCACAGGGCCAGGTGCTGACCTGGGAAGATGTCGCCCTTAACGAAGGCCAAACCGTCGTCCAGTTGAGACGCCAGCAGGACCTGCTGTAAGGAAGGAGCCTCCGATGCGGATAGGTGTGTTCTCCGTCTTGTACCAGGACTTGGGCTTCGAAGACGCCCTGGATCGGATCGCTGCCGCCGGTGCGACCGCCGTCGAGATCGGCACCGGCGGGTACCCCGGCAGCCACCACTGCGATTTGGAGGGCCTGCTCGCCAGCCCAGAAAAGCGCAAGGCCTATCTGAAGACTGTGGAAAGCCGCGGCCTGATCATCAGCGCGCTGAGCTGTCATTGGGACCCGCTCAGCCCGGACCGGACCATCGCCGGACCGAGCGATGTTTTGTTTAGAAAGACGGTCGACCTGGCCGCCAAGCTGGGCGTCCCGGCCATCAACGTGCTCTCCGGTCTGCCCGCCGGAGGGCCGGGAGATTCACGCCCCAACTGGGTCACCTGTCCTTGGCCCCCGCACTTCCTCGAGATCCTCGATTACCAGTGGACGAAGGTGGGCATCCCCTACTGGCGTTCAGCCGCCGAATACGCCGGCGCGCACGCGGTCCAGATAGGGGTCGAGATGCATCCAGGGATGCTGATCTACAACGTGGAGACCCTGCTGCGTATGCGCGAGGTTTGCGGCGACGCCCTGGGCTGCAATTTCGACCCCAGCCATCTGTTTTGGAACGGGGTCGATCCGGTGGCCGCCATCCGCAAGCTGGGATCGGCGATCGTCCACGTGCACGGCAAGGACTGCTACCTGGATCCGCTGAACATCCAGGTCAATGGCTGCAACGATGGCAAACCGTACACTCGCATCCCGGATCGGGCCTGGACTTTCCGCACAATCGGATATGGGCACGACATCAAGGTCTGGAAAGACATCGTGAGCGCCCTGCGTGTGGTTGGCTATGACCACGTCATTTCCATCGAACACGAGGACGGTCTGTTGTCCTTTGACGAAGGGCTGCGCAAGGGACTGGCAGCTTTGCAGGAGGCGGTGGCTTTGGAGCCGCCTGGAGAGATGTTCTGGGCATGAGACCCAGCCCATCAGCAGGGAGGAGGTGAAAGACCGGCGGTCCAACCCTATTCAGTCCATCGTACCGATCCGCCAAGCTGCGCCAGGGCAAGTGCCAACCGAGCGACGCCCTGCGCAAAGCGCTCAGTCCTGTGAAAACAGGAGGAGAATACAATGCCTAGAAATCGTAACCTGATCACGGCGGCCAGCATTTTGATGCTGCTGTCCATGCTCCTGGCGGCGTGCGGCCAGGCGGCAACCCCGGCCCCCGGCGGGACGGGCGCCACCCAACCCACGCAACCCCCCGCCGCCAAGCCCGAGCTGTCAATCACCTGGTTCGCCTGGCCGCCGTGCGACGCGCTGGCCAAGCTGGTGACCGATTACCCGGATGCGAATGTCAGCGTCAACTGCGTCCCCTATGAGCAGTGGCATGACTCAATCTTCACCGACTTTGCGGCCAAGGGCGGCGTCGATCTCCCGATCGTCGACAGCCAGTGGACCGGCGAGGCGGTGAAGGGTGGGCACATCATCGACCTGACCGATTTCCTCAAGACGGAAACCCCGTTCGATGACTATGTCCCGCTCGCCCTGAAGGCCTACGGCGAGTATCCGCCAGACAGCGGCCGCTACTACGGGGCCCCGATCATGGCCGACGTCCAGGAAGTGGCTTTCAACAAGAACATCCTGGCCGAGTACAACATCGACCCGACGACCCTGACCACCTGGGCGGCGCTGCTCGAGGCCGCTCAGACGATCAAGGCCGGCGGCAAGTACGACGGTTTCGCGTGGTTCTGGATCGGCAGTGGTGACCAGATCCAGTCGGCGTGGAACGAGCTCGCCTGGTCGTATGGCGGCGATCTGTGGGATCCGGCGACCTACACATTCGAGGGTGTGGTCAATAGCCCCCAGAACGTTGAAGCGCTGCAACTGGCGCGCGACCTGTACCTGGCCGGCCCCGAGGGCGCGGGCAACTGGTCGTACGGCGAGATCTCGGACGCCATGTGCAACGGCAAGGCGGCAATGACCTCACTTTGGGTGGGCGTCATGGCCGGCTGGACCGACCCGGCGAACTGCACTGAGTTCCCGAACATGGGCTTCATGGTGCCCCCTGCCGGACCGGCTGCGCACATCCTGCAGCTCGGCGGCATGGGCATTAATGTGAGCGCCTACACTGAGGATCAGCCGGCAGCCCTGGCTTTCCTCAAGTGGCTGGAGTCCTATGACACCCAAATCAAGTGGGTGTCGATGGGCGGCTACAGCGCCGAGAACAAGGTCCTGGCGTCCGATGCCTTCAAGAACGCCGCGCCGTTCAACGGCGTGTTCGCCGAAGCCTATCCGCTGGTCAAGGACTTCTACAATCTGCCCGAGTACTATGGGTTGATGACCAAGCAAGGCGAGTATCTGAACCTGGCCGTGACGGGCCAGATGACGCCGCAGGAAGCCCTGGACAAGCTCGCCCAGGATCAGCAGGCGATCATCGACGAAGCCTATCCCAACGGCCCGCCGTCACAGTAGGCTCCGTTCAATCTGAACTTCGAGGGGGGCTGGTCCCCAGCCCCCCTCCCGGACTTATCTGGCTCGTCGAACGTGGAACTTGGCACGGTAGAGGTTGATCAAAGGCAATCAGGATGGACCGCATGGCCAACTCTGTGACTCGCTCGTCTCCTTCTTGACTCGGTTCGGCCGCGCTTTGGCTGGCTCAGTGACCGGGGACTTTCCAGGCTCTTCCTGATGCCGACGATTGTGCTCCTGCTCCTGATCACCCTCTTCCCAATGGTCTGGTCGCTCTACTTGAGTTTCACCGACTATTCGGTCAATGCCTATCCCACCTGGCTGGACGCGAAGTGGATCGGGCTGGCCAACTACAACAACTTGCTGGCCAGCCATGAGCTGTGGTCCCGGTTTCAGCTGTCCGCTAGCTTTGTTATCCCTACCGTCGTGGTCGAGTTCTTGTTGGGCTTCTGTGTGGCCCTGCTCCTGAACCGGCTCCGGCGAGGGCGCGGGTTGCTGTCCACGTTGATCCTGATCCCCATGATGCTCACGCCGGTGGTGGTGGCCTTGTTCTGGCGGTTCATGCTCCAGGCCGACATCGGCATCGTGAACTACTTCATCCGGGACGTGATGGCGGGCAGCACCATCACGTGGCTGACGGATCGCCATTGGGCGGTGGTGTCCCTGATCCTGGTGGATGCCTGGCAGTGGACGCCCTTCATCATGCTGATTTCGCTGGCCGGTCTAACGGCGGTGCCCAAGTACTTGTACGAGGCGGCGGATGTGGACCGGGCGTCAGGCTGGTTCAAGTTTTGGAACATCACCCTGCCGATGGTCTCGCCGCTGCTCCTGATCGGGATCCTGTTTCGGCTCATGGACACCTACAAGCTCTTCGAACTCGCATGGGTCCTGACCGGCGGCGGACCGGGAGACTTCACCAAGGTCTTGCCGCTCTACCTGTACAGGATGGCCTTCGGCGAGTTCAACACAGGCAGGGCTTCGGCGGTCGGCTACATCATGCTCATCGTAATCATCGCTCTGTCGAACTTGCTGATCCGGATGCTCAATCAAATGAAGTCAGATCCAACCCATTAAGCATAAGGGAATCCAGCCCATGAATTCGAATCCGCGAGGTTCATTGATGGTATGGCTCAAGCGGGTGCTTTTCTGGCTGGCCCTGTCGGCCGTATTGTTCTTTTTCCTGTTCCCGCTTTTTTGGCTGTTCGTGTCGTCGCTCAAGATTCCGGGGGATGTGACCAGCGTCCCGCCGAAATTCATCCCCTTCCTGCAGTTCCAGCCCACGCTCTCGAACTATCGCGACGTTCTGTCGACGACTGCCATGGGGGCACGCCAATCCTTCCCGGAGGCACTGTTCAACTCGATTGTGATCTCCAGCGCCGCCACCGGCACGGCGGTCTTGCTGGGCACACTGGCGGCCTACGCTTTTTCACAATTCAAGATCCGAGGCGAAGGCGACTGGCTGTTCTTCATCCTGAGCACTCGCATGCTGCCGCCGGTCGTGGTCATCATCCCGATCTTCCTCATGCTCAGCGGCTTGGGGCTGCGTAACAGCTTCATCGGGGTCACGTTTTTGTACATCACCATGGGCCTGCCGTTCGTGGTCTGGATGATGAAGGGGTTCTTCGATGAGATTCCCAAGGAATACGAAGAGGCTGCCATGGTGGATGGGTATTCGCGCATCGAGGCGGTCGCCAGGGTGGTGCTGCCGGAAGCGCTTCCGGCCATGCTTGCCACGGCGGTCTTCGTCCTGATCACCGCCTGGAATGAATTCGTGTTTGTGACGCTGCTGAATTCAGAGAGTTGGAAGACGACGCCGCCCTTCTTGTACCAGATCATCGGCTTCGGGCGGGTGGAGTGGGCCCGCATGGCGGCTTCGTCAATGATCTTCATTCTGCCGATTGTGATCTTCACCTTCGTGGTGCGCAATTATCTGCTCCGCGGAGTGACTTTCGGGGCGGTGAGGCGCTGATGGCCGGCATCCGGATCCAACATCTGGTCAAGATTTTCCCAGGCGGCACCCTGGCCGTGGATGACGTCAGCCTGGATGTCACCGACGGAGAGCTGCTGGTTCTGCTGGGTCCGTCCGGGTGCGGCAAGACCACGACCCTGCGATCGGTCGCCGGGCTCGAACAGCAGACGTCTGGGGACATCTATATCGGCGATCGATTGGTCAACAGCCTGCCGCCGGCGGACCGGGACATCGCGTTCGTGTTCCAGTTCTACGCGCTGTATCCGCATCTCTCAGCCTTCGACAACATTGCCTTTCCGCTCAAGGCCGCCGGCGTGGAAAGAGACGAAATCAAATCCCGGGTCGCACAAGTGGCCGACTTGCTCAAGATCCGCCCGCTGCTGGCCAACAAGCCCACGCGCCTTTCGGCGGGTGAACAGCAGCGGGTGGCGCTGGGCCGGGCCATCATCCGGCGCCCCCAGGTCTTTTTGCTGGACGAGCCGCTCACCAATCTGGACGCCACGCTGCGGGTTGATATGCGCGCTGAACTCAAGCGCCTGCATGCCGATATCCAAACCACCACGCTGTACGTTACCCACGACCAGACCGAAGCTATGTCGCTGGGGCATCGGGTCGCCGTCATGAATATGGGGAAGCTCGAACAGGTCGGATCGCCGCTGGAAATCTACGACCACCCGGCCACTCTGTTCGTGGCCGGGTTCATCGGTTCTCCGCCGATGAACTTCATCGATGTCCGCCTGGCGGATGGGCCGTCTCTGGCCGCTGACGGCACCGGGTTCAGAGTCCCCATCACCCCGGCCATGGCCAGCGCCATCAAAGCCAAGGCCGCATTGAGACTGGGCATCCGATCCGAGGACGTCCACATCCATCCGAACCCGCAGCCCAATGAACCGCCGGCCGAGATCACGGTGGCCGAGCCCATGGGCGACGAGATCATCTACGGCTTGAGCATCCCCGGTGGTCAGGTGATCCTGGCCAAGGCGCCACCGAGTCTCGAACTGCCCGCGTCCACACCCGTTAGCCTGGAGTTCGATCCGTCAAGGATGCATGTGTTCGATGTCGACAGCGGCCGAGCGTTGAGGTGAGGCATGGCTAGAGTGCAACTGGCAGGTTTGACCAAGCATTTCGGATCGGTCACAGCCATTCAGGATGTTTCGCTCGAGATCAAAGACGGGGAATTCCTGGTCATGCTGGGGCCTAATGGAGCCGGCAAGACCACGACTTTGAGGTGCGTAGCCGGCCTGGAAAAGCCGGACTCCGGCAGGGTGGTTTGCGGCGACACGGATTTGACGGATCGACCGACCGCCGAACGAAATGTCGCCTTCGTCTTCCAGAACTATGCGCTCTATCCACGCAGGAACGTATTTGAGAACATGGCCTCACCGCTGCGGGCACGTCGGCAGTCCAGTTCGGTGATTCGGCCGGAGGTCGGGCGAGTGGCTGACCTGCTGCACATCGGTCACCTGCTCAAGCGCCGGCCCGCCCAGCTGTCAGGAGGCGAACAGCAGCGGGTGGCCCTGGGCAGGGCACTGGTGCGCCGAGCAAATGTGTTTCTCATGGATGAACCGCTGACCAATCTGGACTTCAAGCTGCGCGTGGAAATGCGCACCGAGCTCAAG
Source organism: uncultured Chloroflexia bacterium (assembly GCA_963797485.1). Taxonomy (GTDB): domain Bacteria; phylum Chloroflexota; class Anaerolineae; order Anaerolineales; family E44-bin32; genus CAWAND01. The sequence goes on along the minus strand of CAWCPF010000003.1, from coordinate 960,332 downwards.
CGCCTGCACAATGAATTGGAATACACGTTTTTCTATGTCACCAACGATCAAGTCGAAGCCATGACCATGGCCGACCGGATCGCCGTGCTGGATCATGGCCGCCTGCAGCAGGTCGGAACGCCGCGCGAGGTCTACGACCGGCCGCTCAACCAGATGGTGGCCGCGTTTCTGGGCTTCCCAGGCATGAACTTCCTACCCTTTGAGCTGGCCGCCAATCACCAGATCGCCCTTACCAGCGCCGAGGCCCCGCAGCAACTGCCTTTGAATGAAGCGCGAGCTCAGCGGCTGGCGGGCGCCTCGGCCAAGCACTTCACACTGGGCATCCGTCCCGAGGACATCACCTTGCACACGCAGGCCGGCCCCGAGCGCCTGTCCGGCCGCATCTTCGTGGTCGAGATGCTTGGAGATCGAACCATCGTCGACGCCCTGGTGGGTGAACACCGGGTGAAGATCAAATCTCCACCCACCTTCAGGGGAGACATTGGGCAGCCCATCTGGCTCGAACTAAACGTTCGCCGCGAGCACGCCTTCGACGCCGAGACGGGGCTGGCGCTGGGGACAGCCTCATGAACAGCCGTGTGCATACCCTGCTGATGCGCCTAATTGTGACCGGGATGGTCCTGGGGATGTTGGGGATGATCCAGCCCTTCTCACTGGACCTGTTCAAACCCGGGTTCTTGCTGGCCTTCTACAGCACGCTGGCCTATATCGTGGTCTCGCACATCACGCCGCGGGCTTCCAACCGCCCGTAGCCCGCAGAGCTCAGGCGATCAGTTCGGCGTACAGGGAATAACGGTCCCCCCGATAGGTCGTCCTCAGGAACTCCACGGGCACATTTCGGTCCGACCAGGTCACGCGTTCGAGGCGCAGCAGCGCGCTTCTTGGTGGGACCCCGAGCAGCTCGGCCAGGCTGCGATCGGCGTTGACGGCATCGATCACCTGTTTGGCATGCGACCAGCGAATCCCATATTCGTCTTCCAAAGCCCGCCTCAGCGGCGTGGTGCTGTAGTCGACCCTGGACAAAAAGCCGGGGCAATAACGGTGAACCAGATAGGACTCTTCCAGGCTGATCGCTTCCCCATTGCCCATGCGGAGCCGTTTGAGCAGGCCGAGTTCTTCACCCGCGCCGACCTCCAAACGCTCGGCGATATCCGTGGGAGCCGGGAGCAGGGTCGACTCCAGCACTCTCGAGCTGGGTCGGATGCCGCGCTGAAGCATGTCCTCGGTGAAACTGACAATCCGGGTCAGCCCCTGCTCGAGGCGGGGGCGGGCGACAAAGGTCCCGCGACCCCGTTCCCGATAGATCAGGCCCTCATTGACCAGCATGTCCATCACACTGCGGACGGTGCTTCGGCTGACCGAGTAGTGCGCCATCAGCTCGGACTTGGCCGGGACCAAGGTCCCCGGGGCATACTCGCCGCGCACGATGTCATGCTTGAGGATCTGATAAAGCTGCTGATAAAGAGGAAGATTGCTGTTCCGATTGATGACGTCCATCGTTCCGCCTTGCGGCCCGGACCCGCTATGATCGATCCTAGTCGCGTCCCGATCAGCCGGCTGCTTTCCCGGATGTTTCGTTGACGCACCATTATCATAATATTATAATGTTAGGATATCTTGAAGCGTGACCTTTCCCGCGCCGGACTCCGCGCCCCGAAGCCATCCGCCCGTGGTGTAGGCGCCGGGATCCGACATCGACCTTGCTCTCCACCGACGGAGGTGAGCTGATGGACAAGCCAGCCACGCTGGGACTCTTGATGGGGGCCAGAGACTTCTTCCCCGCCGATCCAGTGCAAGATGCCCGGCGCGAAATCCTCAGCCTGTTGGAAGGCATGGGGATCCGCGCCATTGTACTGGATCAGGCCGACACGCATCTGGGGGCGGTTGAGACCTGGCAGGAGGCGAAGATTTGCGCCGACCTGTTCCGAAAACACCGCGACGAGATGATCGGGATTCTGGTCATGCTGCCGGTCTTCGGCCCCGAACGCGCCATCGCCGACAGCATCCGCTTAAGCGACCTGAACGTTCCGGTGCTGGTTCAAGCCTATCCGGACGATCCCGCCAAGCTCAACGTCGAGCTCCGCCGGGACGCCTTCTGCGGCAAGTTCTCGGTGTGCAACAACCTGTACCAGTACGGCATTCCGTTCAGCGTGACTGAGGACCACACCGTTGCGCCCACCCACCCGAAGTTCAAGCAGGAGCTGGCCCAGTTTGTGGCCGTCTGCCGGGTGGTCGCCGGCCTGAAAAGGGCGCGTCTGGGCGCCATCGGGGCGCGGCCGACCATCTTCAACACCGTGCGCTACAGCGAGAAGCTGTTCGAGGCAGCCGGCATCACCGTCAACACGGTCGACCTGTCTGATATCTTCTCGGCCGCCGGCAAGCTGGGCAACGAGGATCCCAAGGTCGCCCGGCAGCTGGAAGCCATCCAGGCCTACATCGACACCACGGCCGCCCCAGGCGAGGCGCTCATCCGCATGGCCAAACTCGGCGTGGTGCTGAACGATTGGGCGGCCGAGAACGAAGTCGATGCGATGTCCTTCCAGTGCTGGACGTCGGTCCAGAAGAACTACGGCGTCAATGCCTGCACGCTGATGTCCATGATGAGCGAGAGCCTGATCCCCACGGCGTGCGAGGTCGATATGGCCGGCGCGCTGGCCATGTACGCCCTGCAGCTGGCCTCGGGCAAACCGTCCGCTCTGGTGGATTGGAACAACAATTACGGCGACGAACCGGACAAGTGCGTCCTGTTCCACTGCGGAAACTGGGCCACAAGCTTCTTGGACGAGTCCAAGATGGCCAACGCCGAAATCCTGGCCACAGTCCTGGGCAAGGATCACACCTACGGAACCGTGGCGGGGATGGCCAAGGCGTCTCCGGTCACGGTCGCCCGCATCACCACCGACGACCGCCACGGGAGGATCAAAACCTACGTGAGCCAGGGCAGGCTCACGGATGATCCGTTGGACACGTTTGGCACCCGGGCCGTCCTTGAACTGCCGCGCATGCAGGAGCTGTTGCGATACATTTGCAAGCACGGATTCGAACATCACACCGCCATGACCGCTGCTCCGGTGGCTGCGGTCCTGAACGAGGCCTTTACCACCTACCTGGGCTGGGAGACCTACTGGCACCAGTGAGACGCCAAAGTGGTTGAAGTGTGATAACTTTTGGGGGTGGGCTCGCCAGCCGGCGAGGTCGACATCGAGCATAACGTGGGCCCGGCGTAACCTTCGTGGGTCCCGCCGATCTGGGGCGGCGGCTTGACCCCGGTGCCCAGCTCAGTTCAAAAATAGGAAGCGCCATGAAACGCATAGGAATTCTGACGGGCGGTGGAGATGTTCCAGGGCTCAACGCCGGCCTCAAGACGCTTGTCCGCCGCCTGGACGCGATGGGTATGCAAACTATCGGGATTCGTCGCGGCTGGGAGGGACTGCTTTTCTACAATCCGGACGATCCGAACACGGAGCGTGAGTACATCCGGCCGCTCAAGCCGGACGATGTTCGAACCGTGGACCGAACCGGCGGCACCTTCTTGCATACATCCCGGGTCAACCCGGCCAAAGTGAAGCGGTCGGGCGCGCCCGTGTTTCTGCAGTCGGCGTACGATGGGCAGGAGGATGCACGCCTCGACTTCACAGACGAGGTCCTGGCCAATCTGCAGCACCTTCAGATCGATGGATTGGTGGTGATCGGTGGCGATGACACGCTCGGTTACGCCAGCCAGCTTCACCGCCGGGGGTTCCCCATCCTGGGCATCCCCAAAACGATGGACAATGACGTCTACGGCACGGACTACTGCATTGGCTTCTCGACCGCCATCACTCGCTCGGTGGACGCCATCCAGAAGCTGCGCTCGACCATCGGTTCGCATGAGCGCTTTGGCATCATTGAGCTCTTCGGCCGATATTCGGGTGAGACCGCACTCTTCTCAGCCTACCTGGCTGACGCCGACCGCGCCCTGCTGGCCGAAGTCCCTTTCAGTATGCAGCATCTGGCTGACTTGTTGACGGGCGACCTGCGCTCCAACCCCAGCCGGTACGCGATCATGACCATCTCTGAGAGCGCCCACGAAATCGAGGGCGAGATGGTGCAAACCGAGCGCACCATCGAAGACCCTTACGGCCACAAACGTCTGGGAGGCGTGGGCTCATTGGTGGCCGAGAAACTGGAAATGCTGACGGGGCACCGGACGGCCTACTACCAGGTGTCGTACATGATGCGGTCGGGCGAGCCCGACACGCTGGACCTGATGGTGGCCAAGAACTTCGCCCGCAACGCCATCGTGCTGCTTGAGAAAGGTGAGTTCGGTCGCATGATGGCCATCCAGGAGGGCCGCTACACGCACGTGCCGCTCGAGCTGGTGGAGAAGAGCCCTAGGCATGCCAACCTGGATCTGCTCTACGATTCCGAGAACTATGTCCCCAGGATCGATCAGGCGTTGGGGATGCCGATGTTCCTGCAGTAGACCGTCCCCCACTGCGAGGCAAGGCCACTCAGCCAGAAGCCCCCGGATCGGGGGCTTCTGGCTTGTCTTCCCCGCCGGCCAAACCCGGACAATCGACGTGAGAATCTCATCACCGTCCTCTGCTCGGTCCCCCGGCGGGTGGGACCATGGTTTGAACTCGGCCCGCGCCGTTCAGGAAGCCCTGGTATCAAGCTGTTCGCAGGCCATGTGGGAAGATGAGCACGCACAGCGGTTGGACGGGTAAGCGTCAATAGCGCCGGCGGACGGGTTCCAGAAACAACAAACCCCGGTCCGACCGGGGTCTGCATGGTGGCGACGACTGGATTCGAACCAGTGACCAAGGGCTTATGAGTCCCCTGCTCTACCACTGAGCTACGTCGCCAAGTTTTCGCTTCGCTGCAGGCATGTGGCGGCGCGAGCCTGTGGGTTACTTTGCCGGATGTTGCGTAAAAAGGCAAGTAACGCTTGCCGACCCTCCTGCGCTTGGCAGCTTATGAACTTGGACCTTGAGCACGCCGAAATTGCCTGTTGACATTTAGTACCATCAAGTAGTACTATCCAAAAGTGAGGCGCAAGCACAGGAAGCTTCTTGATGCCATACAGACTGAACCGGCGCCGTCGAACTTACGATGGGATGACGTTGAAGCCCTTTTGATGGCGCTCGGCGCCGAAACATCTCAGGGGAGAGGCTCCAGGGTCCGGTTTGCCCTGAATGGGGTGCGGGCAACCTTCCACAAGCCCCACCCTGAGAAGGAGATTTCAAGGAGCACCGTGAGAGACATTCGTAGGTTTGTAGAGGAAGCAGGGGTAGAGGAGTAGCAGCATGGAATACAAGGGCTATCTGGCTACCGTTGAACTAGACGAAGACGCCGGTATTCTGCACGGCAGCGTGGCGAATACCCGCGATGTCATAACGTTCGAGGCAGAAAATCCATCTGAACTGGTACAGGCGTTTCACGATTCGGTGGAAGATTATCTTGACTTCTGTTCGGAAAGGGGAGAAGAGCCTGAGCGACCGTTCTCTGGCGTCTTGAATTTACGAATGGGCAGCGAGCTGCACAAGGAGGCGTTCTTACACGCAATGGAAGCTCAGATGAGCCTCAATTCTTGGCTAGTTATCCAACTGAAACACGTTGTTGAACAGGCACGAGTTGCTCAAGAGCACTCGCAGCATCGAATTAGCCGTGTTCGGGAGAAAGTCCACTAGTCCGGCGGGCAACAATCCGTCCCGCCGCCTCCCCGGCCTGTCCCCCTCAGGTCGCGGAGGCGGTGGCAATGTCCCCGTAGCCCATCAGTCGCGCGCATGTTCTGCAGCGTCGAGGCGAGCCCTTGCCTTCCGGATCCAGAATTGCTTTGCGCTCAACCATTGTGCAGAGTGAGCGCCTAGCCATGTCGTCGCTCAGTCCTCGAAAGCTGTCAGAACCAGTCCCTGGATAGTTTACCCATGTCCTCTTCTCGCCAGGGTGTCCATGCTTTGCTTCCTCATAGACACGGTTCGCTGGCAGCCGACTCCTGGGGGCGAAGTCCGACAGCGTGGGGGCGCGACATGTCGGGCCTCCGAATGGGTGGAATATTGGGCACGATCCTGAGATGTGGGTGGGGCCAACCAATCGTACATCACGCCAAACGAGGGGATAGTCAAACAACAGACCCCGACAATCCGGGGCCTGATCTGTGGCGACGACTGGATTCGAACCAGTGACCAAGGGCTTATGAGTTCCCTGCTCTACCACTGAGCTACGTCGCCAAATCGTTGGCCGTTGGGTTCAAACCAGGCGACGGTATTCTAAAGGAACCCCCAGGCTAAATCAAGCCAACCAAGCCTCGGACCAGCCATCCGGCCACGGCCGGGCGTGGTAGAGTTTTTGGGGTGACCGGACTGCCAAGGAGACCAGGATGCCGGACTACCAATACCTGATCGTCGGCGGGGGCATGGCGGCCGACGCCGCCGTGCGCGGGATCCGCGAGCTGGATTCGGACGGGAGCATTGGGCTGGTCTCAGCCGAACCCGACCCCCCTTACAACCGTCCGCCCCTGACCAAAGCCCTGTGGAAAGGTAAGGACCTTGACACCATCTGGCGGCGGACGGACGAGCGCAAGGTTGACATGCACCTGGGCACCACGGTCACCGAACTTCAATTCAAGAACCAGCGTGTGCTCGACAAGCAAGGGACCGCCTATGGCTACCAGAAGCTCCTGCTGGCCACCGGCGGACGGCCGCGCCGCTTCGCGTTCGGCGGGGATTCAATCGTCTACTTCCGAAGCCTGCGGGACTACCGCCGATTGCGCAGTCTGTCCGGCGAGCTGGAGCGATTCGTCGTCATCGGAGGCGGCTTCATAGGATCCGAGCTGGCCGCCGCACTGCAGATGAACGGCCGGCAGGTCACGATGCTTTTCCCGGAGCCAGGCATCGGTGCGCGCGCCTACCCGGCGGACCTGTCCAAGTCGGTCACCGGCTTCTTCAGGGACAAAGGGGTGGACGTGCGATCGGGCGCCAATGTGGTCGATGTGGCCGGCGAGCCGGGGGCCATGTCCGTCAAACTCGAGTTCGGCGAAGCCATCGAGACGCAGGCCGTGGTGGCCGGCATCGGCATCACCCCGAACACCGGTATGGCCGAAGCGGCCGGGTTGGTTGTGGACAACGGCATCGTCGTCGACTCCGGCCTGCAAACCAGCCAGCCCGAGGTGTTCGCCGCCGGCGACGTGGCCGCGTTCTTCAACCCGGCGCTGGGCGAGCGCCTGCGCGTCGAGCACGAGGACAATGCCAACACGATGGGCCAAATGGCCGGCCGCGCCATGGCCGGCGAAGCCGTCCAATACGATCACCTGCCCTTCTTCTACTCCGACCTGTTCGAACTGGGCTATGAAGCCGTGGGCAAGCTGGACAGCCGCCTGCAAACCGTGGCCGATTGGCACACGCCGTTCAAGAAAGGCGCCGTGTACTACCTCGAGGCCGGCCGGGTGCGCGGCGTCCTGCTCTGGGACGTGTGGGGCCAGGTCGACGCCGCCCGCGCCTTGATCGCCGAGCCGGGCCCGGTGGACCCGGCCTCTTTGAAAGGCGCCATCCCCACCGGCTAAAACACCCCGCCAGGCTGGCGGGCCCTTGAGCATGAAACTACCAGGGCACGCCAGGCTGCGTGCCCTGGTTCGCGCCTTTCCCCATGACATTCTTCTTCCGCAAATGTGACAGCATGCAGTGACGCGGATGGCCAGAGATTGTTACATTTTTCACAAATCTATTCGCTTATCCGAATATAGGGATGTGCGCATGGACAACAGGCTCGAGCAGGAGATTTCCTTGCTCCACAGTGGAGTCTGCAGCGCCCTGGCCGACCCCACCCGCATCCGCATGTTGTATTGCCTCGCCGAGCGGTCGTGCAACGTAACCGAGATGTCCAAGAGCCTGGGCATCCCGCAGCCCACGGCCTCGCGCCATCTCAAAGTGCTCCGCGACCGCGATCTGGTGACGACCGAACGCGAGGGGACCAGCGTGATCTATGCCTTGCGAGACCGGCGCATGATCGAAGCCCTGGACCTGTTGCGGGGCGTCGTGCGCGATGTCAACCAGCAGCGCGCCAACCTTGAATTGGCCTGAACCCCGGCCTTCTAACCCACCCCAAATCCCCCAGGAGGACACCCCACCATGAGTATGCAAGCTGATCAAACCCTGGACTGCAGCGGGCTGTCGTGCCCGATGCCGATCCTCAAGACCAAAAAGGCCGTGGATGCGATGCAAATCGGCCAGGTGCTCAAAATGATCGCCACCGATCCGGGAGCGGTTCCGGACATCAGCGCCTGGACGGCCAAGACCGGCCATGAACTGCTTGGACACGAAGAAGAAGAGTCCAAACATATTTTCTACATCAAGAAGGCTAAGTAGAACCGCCGGGCGCCTCGCCCAAAAGATCCGGCAGGACGGCAGCCCGGCCCGACGGCTCAATTCTCATGACCAGCCCCGACTCGAAGGCATAGACCGGCGGCATACGACCGCCGAGGAGGCAGCAATGTCAGAAGGAAGCGACAAACGATTGGCGATCATCGCCGCCCATGGAACTCTGGACCTGGCTTACCCGCCCTTCATCCTGGCGACCGCAGCCGCCGCCATGGATATGGAAGCGGCCATCTTCTTCACCTTCTATGGTCTGAACATCCTCAAAGAGGGCCACATCGACTCGCTGCAGGTTGCCCCTCTGGCCAACCCGGCCATGCCCATGCCGGTCCCCAATGTGGTCGGTGTCCTGCCGGGGATGACCGCCATGGCCACCTACATGATGAACGACATGATGCACAAGGCTAATGTCGCCAAGCTGAGCGAACTGCTCGAGGTGGCCATCGAGATGAAGGTGCGCCTGATCGCCTGCCAGATGACCATGGACGTGATGGGCATCAAGCGCGAGGACCTGATCACCGACATCGAAATCGGCGGTGCGGCCACCTTCCTTGAATTCGCGTCACAGAACGCCATCACGTTGTCGTTCTAGGGCCGTTCGGCTGGAAAGGGCTTAAGGTTCCTGGATGACGAGATCCTCATCACCCTGACCAGCGGCCCCGAAGCCCCGCGCCGCTGTGCCGAGGCGATGATCGCCTGACGAACGTCATTCCCGCCATGAATCAGTTCATGACGGAAGCATGACTTAACCCACTCCACCGGCCGGGCACGCCCGCCTATCCTTTAGGGTGGGTCGAGAGGTCGGAGATGCACGAACTGCCCGTGGCTGAGAGCATCCTCGAAATCGCCCAGCGCCAGGCGCGCCAGGCGCATGCCTCGCGCATCACCCACCTATACCTGGTCCTCGGCCAGCTTTCGAGCTTCGTCGACGATTTCGATCCAGTTCTATTGGGATGTCATCAGCCAGGGCACGCTCGCTGAGGGCGCTCAGCTGCACTTCGAGCGCGTGCCGGCTGAGCTTGTGTGCCTTGATTGCAGCACGCGCTTCAGAATGTCGGATACGAGCTTCGACTGCCCCGAGTGCGGGGGGTCCAAAGTCAAGGTGGTGGCCGGGGACGAGTTCAGGCTGGAGGCCATCGATATCGAGACCGAGGGGGCCGAGCTCCCGATCCAGGCGGAAGAGTCGACATGAGCCAACGTGTAGCCGTGGTTGAGAAGATCCTCAGCGCCAACGATCGTCTGGCCGAGCAGAACCGCCGCCGGCTGGACGAGGCGCACGTGTTTGGCATCAACATCATGGCCTCACCCGGGGCGGGCAAGACGTCCTTGATCGAGCGCACGCTGGCGGGGCTCGACCGCAAGTGGCGTATCGGGGTGATCGACGGGGACGTGGCCACCAGCATCGACGCCGACCGCGCCGCCGCCGCGGGGGCTACGGCGGTCCAGATCAACACCGGGGGCGAATGCCACCTGGACGCCGTCATGCTGAACGGCGGGTTGAACGAACTCGACCTCCAAGCGCTGCACCTGCTGATTGTCGAAAACGTCGGCAACCTCATCTGCCCGGCTGGATTTCAGCTCGGCACGCACCGAAGCGTGCTGGTGGCCTCGGTGCCCGAAGGTGACGACAAACCGTACAAGTATCCGGGGATGTACCGCGGCGTCGACGCGCTGGTGATCAACAAGATCGACCTGGCACCATACGTGGAGTTCGATATGGGCCGTTTCCAGACCGGGGTCGAGATTCTCAATCCGGGCCTGACAACCTTCCCGCTCTCCTGTCGGACCGGGGAAGGTCTGCCGGCCTGGATCGAATGGCTGGAGGGGCTGCTGGCCGTACGCACGGCCGGCTGAGCCCAAGCGATGATGGACGCGCAGATCGCAGCCCTCGAGGCCAGGGATTCAAGCCATGACCAGGCCGTCCACATTCACGTGGACGGAATTGTCCAGGGCGTCGGCTTTCGTCCGTTCGTGTACAGCCTGGCGAAGCGCCTGGACCTGCATGGATGGGTCCGCAACACCTCGGCCGGAGTCGATGTTGAGGTTGAAGGCCCGGAGGCGGCCTTACAGGCTTTTGTGGACGCCCTGCGGCAGGAAGCCCCTCCTCTGGCTCGCGTCGAGGCTCTCACTGTCGGGCCGCTGTCTCCCAATGGCTGCCGATCCTTCGAGATCATCGCTTCCCAGGCCGTCGAAGCGGCCTATCAGCCGATTTCACCCGACGTCGCCCTGTGTCCGGACTGCCGGCGCGAGCTGCTTGACCCTGACGATCGCCGCTACCGCTACCCCTTCATCAACTGCACCAACTGCGGGCCGCGTTTCACTATCATCCGGGACATCCCCTATGATCGGCCGTTGACCACCATGGCTGCATTCGACCTGTGCCCGGCGTGTCAGGCCGAATACGACGACCCTCTCGACCGGCGTTTTCACGCCCAGCCGGTGGCCTGCCCCGCGTGCGGACCGCACGTCTGGTTCGAGATCGACTTACAGCTGCGCGCCGAACACGAGGCTGGGCTGCGGGCGGCCAGGGCCTTATTGGCAGGCGGCCACATCCTGGCCGTCAAAGGGCTGGGGGGCTTCCACCTCGCCTGCAACGCCGCCAGTCCGTCCGCGCTGCAAACCCTGCGGGAACGCAAGGGCCGCGTCGACAAGCCCTTCGCCTTGATGATGCCCGATCTGGATGCCATCCGCCGGCATTGTTTCCTCAGCCCTGCCGAAGCGCGTTTGCTGGAGTCGCCGGAACACCCGGTTGTGATCCTCCAACGCCGGCCCGAATCCGAACTGGCCGAGGCGGTGGCTCCCAGGCAGGCCACGGTCGGCGTCATGCTGCCTTACACGCCCCTGCATGTGCTGCTGCTCGAGCCGGCCGCCGGCTTCCCTGACGCGCTGGTGATGACCAGCGGCAATCTGAGTGAGGAGCCGATCGCCACCGACAATCACGACGCCACGCAGCGGTTGAAGTCTCTGGCGGATGGCTTCCTGATGCACGACCGCGACATCCAGACCCGCTGCGATGACTCGGTGGTGCGGGTTGTCCATGAAAGCGTCTATCCCATCCGCCGGGCTCGCGGGTACGCGCCGGCCCCCATCCGGCTGCCGTTCGACATGCCGCCTGTGCTGGCCACCGGGGCGGAGCTCAAGAACACCTTCTGCCTCACTCGCGACCGCAACGCGTTCCTGAGCCACCATATTGGAGATCTCGAAAATTACGAGACCCTTCAGGCCTACGAGAGCGGTATTGAGCACTATCGCCGGCTGTTTCGCATCAAGCCCGAGCTGGTCGCGTACGACCTGCATCCGGACTACCTGGCGACGCGTTACGCGCTGGCCCAAGCCGAAGCCGGCCTGCCGGCGGTTGGCATCCAACATCACCACGCCCACATCGCCGCCGCCATGGCCGATGCCGGTCTGGACGGGTCGGTCCCGGTGCTGGGGGTCGCATTCGATGGGACGGGATATGGCACCGACGGGCTGATCTGGGGCGGGGAATTCCTGGCGGCCGACTACCTGTCCTTCGATCGCCTGTACCATCTGGCTCCCTTCCCCATGCCCGGCGGCGACGCCGCCGTCCGTGAGCCTTGGCGCTTGGCCCTCAGCCTGTTGCGGCAGGCAGGGTTGGCATGGGACCCGGACTTGCCGTCGGTGGCCCAAGCCGAGGAACGGACTCGGAGCCTTGTGGCCCGGCAGCTTGATCAAGGGCTGAACAGCCCGTTGACCACCAGCTTCGGCCGACTGTTCGACGGCGTGTCGTCCCTGGCCGGGGTGTGCCACCGGGTCAACTATGAAGGCCAGGCGGCCATCGAGCTCGAGGCGCTGGCCGATCCCGCCGAAACCGGTGCCTACGATTTCGAGCTCACAGCCGGTGGCGTGGTGGACCCGGCACCCGTGATCGCCTCCGTTCTTCACGATGTGCGCCGCGGTGCGTCTCCGGCGCGCATCTCGGCCCGATTCCACCGCGGGGCGGCAGCCATGGTGATTGAAGTCTGCCGGCGGGTCCGAGTAACGCACGCCATTGAAACGATTGCCTTGAGCGGAGGCGTGTGGCAGAACCTGACCCTGCTGGAGGCCGTCCGGCTGGGTCTGGATGGGGCTGGATTTAACGTCGTGGTCCATCGGCAGGTGCCGGCCAATGACGGAGGCCTGGCTTTGGGCCAGGCGGTCATTGCCGGCGCGCGGGCCGCCGCCGGACTGGTGCCGGAAATCGGGAGGTAAGCAACATGTGTCTGGCTGTGCCTGGGAAGATCATCGAGATTTATTCCGCCGGCGGGCTGCGCATGGGCAAGGTGGACTTTGGGGGGGTCGTTCGCGAAGCCTGCCTTGAGTACGTTCCTGAGGCTAAACTGGGCGATTACACCGTGATCCATGTCGGCTTTGCCATCAGCCGGCTGAGCGAGGAGGAGGCCAAGGCCTCGCTCGAGACCCTCAACGAGATCGCCGATTTGTCGGCCGAGTTGGGCCCGGACCCCCAGTCGCCATGAAGTACGTGACCGAGTACCGCGACGCAGAAAAAGTCTCCAAGGTGCTGGCCGATATCCGCCGGCAGGTCACCCAGCCCTGGGTATTGATGGAGATCTGCGGCGGACAAACGCATGCCATTGTGCGCCACGGCATCGACCAGCTCCTGCCACCCGAGATCGAGCTGGTGCACGGACCCGGCTGCCCGGTGTGCGTCACCCCACTCGAGCTGATCGACAAGGCCCTGGCGATCGCCTCTCGGCCGGATGTCATCTTCACCTCGTACGGCGACATGCTGCGCGTTCCCGGCAGCGGCCGGGACCTGTTCTCGGTGCGCGCCCAGGGCGCCGACGTTCGCACGGTCTACTCACCTTTGGACGCGGTCAAAATCGCGCGCCAAAACCCCGATAAACAGGTCGTGTTCTTCGCCATCGGGTTCGAGACCACCGCACCGGCCAACGCCATGAGTGTCATCCAGGCCGAGGCGTTCGGGCTGACCAACTTCTCCGTTCTGGTTTCACACGTGCGCGTCCCGCCGGCCATGCACGCCATCCTCGGCTCGCCTCAGAACCGGGTGCAGGGATTCCTTGCCGCCGGCCACGTGTGCGCCGTGATGGGTTATTGGGAGTACCCGCCCCTGGCCGAGAAATACGGCGTGCCGATCGTGGTGACCGGCTTCGAACCGCTGGATATCGTGCAGGGGATCCGGGAGACCGTGCGCCTGCTCGAAGCCGGACGGGCCGAGGTGAGCAATGCCTACGCTCGGGCCGTGACCTTCGATGGCAACTTGCCCGGCCAGGCCATCATTGACAGGGTCTTCATGTCGTGCGATCGCAAGTGGCGCGGCGTGGGCCTGATCCCACAGAGCGGCTGGTGCCTGCGGCCGGAGTATGCGGCGTTCGATGCCGAGCAGCGGTTCGATGTCGGACACATCCAGCCGGCCGAGTCGCCGCTTTGCATCGCCGGCCAAATTCTGCAGGGCTTGAAGCGCCCGGTCGATTGTCCGGCGTTTGGCACGCTGTGCACGCCCGAACACCCGCTGGGGGCGACCATGGTCTCCTCCGAAGGGGCCTGCGCGGCCTACTATCAGTACGGCCGTTTCGCTGAACCGATGTCCGAGAAGGCGGCCGACGCATGAGCCAGACTACCGGCCGCCCGGCCCGTCTTCAAGACGCCGACGCCAGCCAGCAGCCGGCCGGCGGGTTCGAAGGCGCCGCCTGCCCGATGCCGCTGCGCCACGACGATCAGGTGGTGCTCGGCCATGGCAGCGGCGGCAAACTGACCCAGAACCTGATTGCCCGGATGTTCTATCCGCCGTTTGACAACCCGTTTCTGCGCCAGGGGGATGACTCGGCGGTCATGGATTGGCCGGGCGGCGGCCGGCTGGCCTTCTCGACCAACTCGCACATCGTCACTCCGCTCTTCTTCCCCGGCGGGGATATCGGCCGGCTGGCGGTCTCCGGCACGGTCAATGACCTGCTCATGGTCGGGGCGCGTCCGCTGTGGCTCACCGCCGGTTTCATTCTCGAGGAGGGCCTGGCGCTCTCGACGCTCCAGCAAGTGGCGGCTTCCATGCGCGCCGCCGCCGATGAGGCCGGGATTCAGATTGTCGCCGGGGACACCAAGGTCGTGCCGCGCGGCAAAGGCGACGCCCTGTTCATCAACACCAGCGGCGTGGGCGTGGTGCCCGAGGGCCGCGCTATCAGCGGCGCCGGCGCCAAGCCGGGGGATGCCGTGCTGGTTTCCGGCAGCCTGGGGGACCACGGGATCGCCGTGCTGGCGGCCCGAGGCGAATTGGAATTCGAGGCCGAGGTCCGCTCGGACGTGGCTCCGTTGACCGCCCTGGTCGAGGCGATGCACGCCTCCGGGGCCGAGCTGCATGTGCTGCGAGATCCGACCCGCGGCGGTCTGGCCACCACCCTGAACGAGATCGCCGTCCAAAGTCAGGTCGGGATCGAAATCGATGAGCACAGCCTACCTATCGGCCCGGCTGTGGAAGCGGCCTGCGAGATGCTGGGTTTCGATCCGCTTTACGTGGCCAACGAAGGCAAGCTGGTGGCCATCGTGCCCGGGGCGCAGGCCGAGGCGGTGTTGAACGCCATGCGAGCGGCGCCCCATGGGCAAAACGCCTGCCGCATCGGCCAGGTCATGCCCGAGCCGGCCGGCCGGGTGCTCATGCGCACCGGCCTGGGCGCGCGCCGGGTGGTGGATGTGTTGTCCAGCGAGCTGTTACCCCGCATCTGCTGAACCCTCAACCGCCCCAGCCCCGCCGCACGAGTTCCCCGGGCCGGTCGATCAGATAATCGGGCAGGATCAGCATGCCCGGACCGTTTTCGGTCATGCCGGGATCAACTCCCCGTCACGCACGCGCCTGGATGGCCCGCCAGACCTTTTCGGGGAGCAGCGGCAGCTCCCGAATCTGAATCCCGATGGCATGCCGGACGGCATTAGCCACCGCCGGCGCCACGCCATCCATCGGGATTTCGGCGACCGCCTTGGCGCCGTAAGGCCCGTTGGGCTCGTAAGACGGCACCAGGATGGCCTGGATCTCGGGGACCTCGTCCGCCTGGAAGATGCGGTAATCGCCAAAGCGCCGGGTCTGGATCGAGCCGTTCTGGTCGTAAGCCATCTCCTCGGACACGGCATAGCCGAGTGCCTGAACCAGCCCGCCTTCGATCTGCCCGGTGGCGCCCTGGGGATTGATGGGCGTCCCGCAGTCCACCGCCATCACCAGGCGTTTGACGGTGACGGCGCCCGTCTCAATGTCAACTTCGACCTCGGCAAACTGCGCTCCAAACGGTGGCGGCGACACCATCGACATGTGCGAGGCGGTGGCCATGATCTGCTGTTGGTCCTCAACGTGCAGGCTGTGCAGGGCCACGGCGGCCAGGCTGACCTGCCTGCCGTCTGACGTGACGACCTGCCGGCCCTGCAAACTCATGCCGGCGGTCTCGGTCTTGAGCATCATCGCGGCGCGCTTGAAGATCTGCTGCCGGACGTCGGCGGCGGCCTTTTGGACGGCGCCGCCGGAGATGTAGGTCGTGCTCGAGGCGTACGCGCCGGTGTCGAAGGGTGTGAAATCCGTGTCCGACGAGTAGATCAGGACGTCCTCGACCGGCACGCCCAGGGTTTCGGCGGCGATCTGAGCCAGGACGGTGTCGGAGCCCGTGCCAAGATCGGTCGCCCCGACCAGCAGGTTGAAGCTGCCGTCGTCATTCATCTTCAGGCTGGCTGCCCCCATGTCCAGGCCGGCGATGGCGGTGCCGTGCATGACCACGGCGAACCCCAAGCCGCGCCGGACATAGGGCTTGCCCGGGATGGTCTGCCACGACGCATCCGACCGCCGGTCCCAATGGATGGCCGCTGCCCCCTGGGACACGCACTCGGCCAGCGTGCTGCTGGTGACCTTCTGCGCCGTCACGTGACCGCCTTCGCCCAGCGCGGCCGTGATGGGGATGGGATCCCCCACCCGAAGCGAGTTCTTGAGCCGGAATTCGACCGGGTCAAACCCCAACTCGGCGGCCATCTCCTCCATCAGACACTCGAGGGCGAATTCTGCCTGCGGCGCCCCGTATCCTCGGAATGCGCCGGCGACCGGTTTGTTGGTGTAGACGATATCGCCCACAAAGCGCAGATCATCGCAGCGGTAGGTGGCCAGACCACGCTGGCCGGTCACGCCGCACACCGTCATGCCGTGCGTGCCGAACGCGCCGGTGTCTTCGACCACATGCAGGTCCAGCGCCTTGAGCGTCCCATCCGACATGGCCCCGGCGCGGTAGGTCAGGATCTGCGCATGGCGCGACCGGGAACTGGTGAACTCGAGCTCGCGCGTGTACTCCAGGCGCACCGGGCGCCCGGTCGCCAGGGTCAGGTGGGCACACAGGTCCTCGATGAGCATTTCCTGTTTGCCGCCAAAGCCGCCACCGATGCGCGGCTTGACCACCCGAATCTGCTTGACCGACAGCCCCAGCAGCGGGGCCACCATTCGCCGGACGTGGAAGGGCACCTGGGTGCTGGTCCGGATCACCAGCCGGTCGTCCTCGTCCCAGTAGGTCATGACCACATGCGGCTCGATCGAGGCCTGCTGCACCTGGTGCACGCGATAGGTGCGCTCCATGACCACGTCCAACTCGCTCAGGGCCTGCTCGACGTCGCCGACATTCGTGGTCAGTTTGACCGCCAGGTTGTGCGCGGCGTCTTCGATGCCGGGCGAGTCGGTCTCATCGTGGATCACCGGTGCGCCGTCCTGCATGGCCGTGATCGGGTCGAAAACCGCCGGCAGCACTTCGTAGTCCACCTCGATCAGGCTCAGAGCCCGGCGGGCGATGTTCGGCGTTTCGGCGGCCACCAAAGCCACACGATCGCCCACGTAGCGTACTTTCGAGTCCAGGCTGACCTGGTCCCACGGGTGCGGGTTGGGATATGACTGCCCCCCCGAGGCATATGGCACCCGGGGGACATCTTTGTAGGTGAGCACCGCTTCGACCCCCGGCAGGGCCTTGGCTTTGGAGACGTCGATCGACCGGATACGCGCATGCGCGTGTGGGCTGGTCAACAGCGCCCCGTGAAGCAGCCCGGGCATGTCCATATCGTCGGTGAACACCGGACGGCCTTTCACCAGCTTGACGGCATCGACCTTGGGCTCGGGGTGGGCCACGACCTGCGTGTTCTGGCGCGTGGACGTGGCGCGCAGGTCGATTTGTGGCTTGACGGCCACCTGGGTCCCGCCGATGCCCACCTGGGCCCGGTCCTCGCCGGCCGACATGCCCGGTCCGGGATCGAAGATCAGGGGAATGCCCTCGCTTTCGATCGGGGCCACAGCTTCGCCGCGCAGTACGGCCGCCGCCCGCAGCATGGCCTCCACCGGCTTGACATAGCCCGTGCAGCGGCACAGCACGCCGCTGAGGGCCTCCCGGCATTCGTCCTCACTGGGATCAGGCACGCGAGAGAGCAGGTCCTGGGTAGCCAGCACCATGGCCGGCGTGCAGTAGCCGCATTGAATCGCCCCGGTGTCCACAAAAGCCTGCTGGATTGGGTGCAGTTCGTGTCGGTCGGACAGGCCCTCCACGGTCTCGATTTCACGACCATCGGCCTGAGCGGCGAACACGATGCAGGTCGGCGTTAATCGTCCGTCCAGCAGGATGCTGCAAGCGCCGCAGTCGCCGGTCTCACATCCATGCTTCACGCTCCACACCTGTAGCCGGCGCAGGGCGTCCATCAGCTTCTCATCGGGTAGGACCTCAGCCTCGACCGGCTGGCCGTTGAGAGAGAATCGTATCTTCATTCCGCACCTGCCTTTTCCAGCGCCGAGGCGACGGCGCGAGCCGCCAACTGGGCCATCATCTCTCTCTGGTACTCAGCCGTGGCCCGGAAATCCGCCTCCGGGGCGACGGCGGCCTTGACCGCCGACGTCACGGCCGACAAATCGAGGCTCTTCAAGGGTTGTCCCGCCAGGGCCGCTTCGCCCAACTCGATCCGGCGCGGGGCAAGCCCAAGGCTGCCCACCGCCAGCCGAACCTCAGCCACATGACCCGAACTTTGCGAGACCATCGCCGCGGCGGCGGCTATCGCCATGTCCATGGGCGATCGCGCCACCCACTCCAGGCCCCAACCAGTCCCGGTCTCGGGGACCACCGGGAGCCTAACCTCCTTGACCAGACCACGCACGGTTCCGGCCGGAGCCGTCAGAACGGTCTCCAGCTTGGCGACCTTTTCGGTCTCCCCGGCGAAAACCACTTCGCCGCCCACGACCAGCAAAGCCAGGCTCAGCTCGGGCGGGCCGCCCGGGCTGAACAGCGCGCCCCCCAGCGTGGCCAGATTGCGCATTCCGTAGTGGGCCATCCGCCGGGCGGCCGCATGCACAATGCCCCCAAAGCGGCTCTGGAGCTCGCTCGATTCCACCAGGTCCTGCAGCCGGGTCAGCCCGCCGATGGCCAGCCAGCCTTCGCGGAGCTGGATGCCCCGCAGGTCCAGGTCCGACAGGTCGATCATCGTCGGGCGGGACCAGGCCGCGGGGATTTCAACGCGGGCCCCCCACCACAGCAGCCCCGCCCGGTCGCCCAACTTTTCCAGCAGAGCCCCGGCCTCTTCCGGCGTCTTGGGGCGCAGGATTTCATCCGTTGAAGTGTTCATGCCCGCTCCTTGTCCGGTGTTCACCACCATCCCGCCTGGCAAGTCCCGGCGCATGGCGCCGGTCTTGGACCCGTCTCGGGCCGAGGCTAGAATCGGTCATCCGATCGCCTCACCGGCCACCTTCGGCCAGCTTGCACCTCAACCCGGGGGGCCTGTCCCTATTATGCCCCAACGCATGGCCTTGTATATGCAGGATCGCCACCCGATCGCCTGCGAGCTCGAGATGACGCGTTATGCTGAAGCCCACGGGTTTTCCGAAATATGGCAGGCGGACACTCGCGTGGCGTGCGATTGCGTGGTGCTGATGAGCGCCTTTCTGGCCACGACGCGCAGCCTGCGCATCGGATCAGGGGTCCTGCCGGTATGTACCCGCAACCCTGCGGTGATTGCCGCCACCTGGAGCACCATGTGGGAACTGGCGGGCGAAATAGCCGATGGCGTCGTGCTCAACTACGTCGTGTCCGTGGACTACATTCGACGCGCCGTCGAGCGCGTGGCCGAGGGGGCTCGCCGCGCCGGCCGCCTGGACGGACTCTTCGTTCGTCCCGAAGGCTCTGGCCGACGCCGCAGCTCGCCGGGTCCAAATGCGACTCGGCGAGCGCGTTTTCGAGGTTGTCCGTCCAATTGCATCAGGCGGGCACGCGGCCCATTTCCTTAAGCGCCTCGTCCACGCTGGCGCTCTCGTGGATAAGGGCCGCCAGAGCGGCCACGAGACGACCGGGCTCAGGGTGGCTGAAGATGTTTCGGCCGATGGCCACACCCGATGCACCATGGTCGAGGGCGACCTTGACCGATTCGAGCAGGTCACGGTCCGAGTCGGCCTTGGCCCCGCCCAGGATGACCACCGGCACCGGGCAGTTTTCGGCCACGATGTCGAATTGGGTCAGGTCGGCGGTTGGAAGCGTCTTGACGAAGTCCGCTCCGGCCTCGGCGCCCACGCGAGCGCCTGCGGCGATGGCTTCGGGGGTGCGCATGTCGGCGCCACCTTCCCAGCCGCCAGGGATGGTCTCCGAGAGGAGTGGCATGCCCCACGCAGCGCATTCCTGTCCCAGGGCGATTTGAGCCAGGATGGTCGGCTCAGGATTAGCCTGGAACGGGTACACGAGGACTTTGACGGCATCGGCGCCGATGCGCAGGGCGTATTCGACGGCACCGTCGGTGGCTGGTTTGGCGGCGGACGGGATGGTCAGTATCAAGCCCGCGGCGGCAATCTCGTCGCGGCAGGCCTCGGCCGTCCCGGCGGTGGTCATGATGGCGTCGGCCCCGCCTGCCACACAGGCGGCCACAGTCGGTTTGGGTTGGATCAAGCCTTCCAAAGGCGTGTTCATGAAGCCAACGTGGTCCATGGCCACGATCAGCGAGCGCCCATCGGCTCTGAAGATCCGGTTCATTCTACGTTTTGCGAACATTTCAACTCCATATCCTGCAGCGGTTGGGTGGGATGCGTTCAATTCAAAATGATGGCGGCGGCCACGTTCAGGTGCTCGGCCCAAAGCTGGCCGCCTTGTCGATCATGCGTGCATGAGCGATCTACCCAACGTCCTTACCGACCGACTAGAAGTGAGATAACAACTGCAGCGGCTCGGCGGCATTCACTGACAGCAGGCCGAAGACCACGGCCACCACCAGGAAGCCGACCACGAAATTCACAGCAGCGCGGATGTTGCCACGGCGCTGGCCGAAGAACAGGGCAAAGATGATCAGCAGGGCGATCCCGATCAGGGATGGAACGCCATTTTGGCTGAAGACCCCGAAGGCTTTGTGTGTTTGGACTGCAAATCGAGATACCGATTCTATGAGCGCTGCGGCGAGCGTGGTGCCAAACAGATACAGGATGACATCGATGACGGAGGCGCCCCGTCTCAGCAGCCAGATCACCAGCAAGAGCAGGAGCAAAGGCAGCAGGGAGGGATACAGCTTGTCAAAGACGTCGGTTTGCAGAGAAAACGTCTGCGTAACGGCCTGGTCGCCGGTGCCAGCGATCACGTTCCACTTGATCCCGGTTGAGACCGTGACGAACTGGGCGGCCAGCGCGCCCAGGACGGCGGCGCCGAGCACCGAGGCGCCGATGCGGACGTCGTCCAGCAGTCCGGTTTGAAGGAGCTGCGTGACCAGTGCCTGACCCTGCCGATAACCTTCGTAGTACAGCCACCAGCCGAAGGCGAACGTGTAAGCGCACGCGGCGATGAAGTAGATGATCGGGCCAAGGATGCCGGAAGCGGCTCCATTGGCAGCCAAAGCCACACCGATGGCGATCGACTGCCACACGGGGAACCACGTGCCCTGCTTAAGCGTATCGCCTAGCCCGGCAAAGGGCCCCATCAGGCCGGACTTGACGTTGGTGATGGTCTCGTCGTCGATCTCGGTGTTGCCCAGAGCCCGCTGCTCCTCCAGGGCGATGGTCATGCCGTGGATCACGCCGCCCGTATCGGGCTCGGTGTTGAAGAACACCAGGTGCCGCTTGAGGGCCGCCTTGATGTCCTCTGGATTCTTGTAGAGCTTGCGGATGATGGGGGCCATGGCATGGGCAAATCCCGTGCCCTGATAGACCTCCCAGTTGTAGTTCGCGTGAGCGAAGAACAACCAGCGGAGCCAGGAAGCAAAGACGTCACCCCGGGTGATGAGTTTCTTGGGGCCTATGTCAGCTTGTGTGTGCATGCTGCTCCCTCCCTCGGCTGAGCATGACGTGCACGAGTGCCAAGCCTGCAGCGATCACGGCGATGGCGATGATGTTCGTGTGCGCCATGGCAGCAACCGTGAAGAAGATCAGCAGGTAAGCCAGCACGGCGCGGTTGAAGATCAGGCTCAAGTTGAGCGCGATGCCGACGGCAGGGAGCACGGAACCGGCGATGATGAACCAGTCACGGATCCAGCGCCAATCCGCCGAACCGCCGCGGAATGGGTCGATAGCGTCGAACAGGGCGTTCAACGCAGACGAGCCAACCAGCGCCAGGATGAGCACCGGGATGAAGGTTGTAACAAAGACGAAGATCTGTCCCGGCAGCCAGTTCATCAAGGCGACCCCATCAATGTCTCCACGCTCGGCGGCTTCGTTTGCCCAACGCACAAAGCCGACATCGACGCTCATGCGGCTGTAGAACGCGATCGTGCCCAGCGCCCCGAGCGGTGCGGCGATGGCGATCGCTTGCTCGGTCCCCAGGCCAGCGGACATGGCCAGGGCAGTGCCCAGCCAGCCGGCCAACGAGGGATCGGCCGGGGTCGAACCACCGGCGGAGATAACGCCCAGGAAGACCAAGTTGATGCTGGCGCCGAGCAGAATGCCCTGCTCCAGATTGCCCATGATCAGTCCGACAAAGGTGCCGCCGATGATCGGCCAGCGGGTGAAGTTGAAACCTAGATTGGGGGTGAAGGCGCTATTTGTCCACCAGTACCCGGCTGCGACCAGGATGGCTTGGAGCAAGGTCAGACGGCTGCCGGCGGCTTGGGCCACCGCGTAGCCGGGTGACGCCGCCGCCCAGGCCGAAACCTGGAACAGCAAGGCCGCCAACCACACCAAGCCTAAGACCGCAAACGCCTTCTTAAGTGACAATTTCATGGATCCGTCCTCCGACTGGCCTTAAGGCTGTATAACTCGGGACGTCCTTTCTGGGTCAACAAGTCTCTCCGCTCACCTTCCCTCGATGCTGGCAAGATCCACGGCAGAATTGCTCGGAAGCATCTTCAATTCAACTCTCACCCCCAGCGCCTGGATTTGTCGTAGGGTTTCCACCTCCTCATCCGTGGCCGAGACGTTTCGATGCAGCTTCTTGCGCGCCGAACCACCCCCCATGCCTCCCACGTTGAGGTGGTCGATCGTCACACCGTTTTGAACCAGGTTGAGCATCGCCTCGGGCCCGCGGGTGATCAAGAGCACCCGCCGGGGATCGTCGGCGTTGGATTTGAATTCGGCGATTGTTTCGTCTGTCGACAGCACGCGCAGACTCTTGTCGGGCGGCTTGCTCATCATCAGCACCTGCTGGAGTAACTGGTCCTTGCTGGCTCTGTCGTCGCAGACCAGAATCTCGTCGCACGGTCCGATGGTTTGCAGCCAGGCGGTGACCACCTGCCCATGGATCAGCCGGTCATCGATGCGGGCCAGAGCAATCTGCATGGGTCAGGGCCTCCCTTCTGGCCTTCGGGCAGCCGATCACGGATTGACGATCACACGGTACGTGTTGACCTGCAAGGCCGCCTCAAAGGCCTGCTCCAGCTGGTCAAGGCTGAAGCGAGCGCTCACCAGCGGCTCCAGATCGAGCTCCCGGTTGGAGATCATCTCCGCCGCCTCGAAGAAGTCCTGGCGGCTCTGGCTCATGGTCCCCGTCAGCACGATCTCGATCTTGTGAAAGACATTCGGATCGAGCTGGATCTTCTCCCCCTTGGGGAAGAAACTCGAGTACAACATCACCCGCCCGCCTGGCGCCGAAGCGTTCACGGCCGGCTCGATGGTCGAGGCACGCGCCACGCAGACAAACGTCGCCGCCGCGCCATGACCGCCGGTCAGCGAACGGACCTTCTCCACATAGTCTTCTTCAAGTGGGTTAAAGGCTCCGGCGGCGCCGAGCTCCATCGCCTTTTTCCGTCGACCGGCATCGGGTTCGCTCAGGTAGACGATCGCCCCGGCGCGCTTGGCCAGGAGCAGGTGGAGCATCCCCATGATCCCGGCGCCGATGATCACCACAGGCTCGCCCGCCCCCAGCGCGGCGTGTTTGACGCTGCGCAGCACACATGACAAGGGCTCGGTCAACGCGGCCTGTTCAAGCGGCACGGATGGGTCGACCTTGTAGCAGTCGGCGCCCAAACGCAGGACATACTCTCCCAGCCCGGCCGGCCCGGGGGTCGGTTGCGCGTCGCGGATCTTATACATGTTTTCACAAATGTTGTTCAGGCCACGCCGGCAGGACTGGCACTGTTCGCAGCGGACCAGCCCCGACACAGTCACATGATCACCCGCCTGGACACTGAACACGCGCTCCCCGGTCTTGACCACCACCCCGGCCACCTCGTGCCCGCCGGTGATGGGATAGTGCGGCTCATCACCTGTGTACATGCGCTGCTCCCAGGTGCACAACGCACACGAATGCACCTTGACCAGCACCTGATCCGGCTCAGGTTCTGGTATGGGGATGGATTGAATCTCGAGCGTCTTCGGCCCTTTGATGACCGATTGCCGCATGGTGCCGTTGGCAGATTTACTCATCGCCATTCTGCTCCTTTGAAATCTGCGATTGATGGCGTTCGCGCACATCGAGAATGCCGGACAAGCCGGCCCGGACGGCCGTTTGAGCCAGTTCATCCAGCGCCTGGCCCTGTTCGATTCCCAGCAGGACTTCCAACAGCATGGGCAGGTTGACTCCAGACACCACACCGCAGGGCCGCTGCTGCAAGCACATGGCGGCGGCGTTGCTCGGCGTCCCGCCGAACAAGTCGATCAGGATCAGCACCCCGGCGCCCTGCTCGGCAGCATCCACCGCATCCAGCATGCGGCTGCACAATGCCTCAAGGTTGGTGTCCATGTCCAGGTGGACGGTCTGAACCGGCACCTGATCGCCGACGATCATGCGGGCGCTTTTGACCAGCTCGCCGGCCAGGCCACCATGGGCTGCCAGAACCAATCCCACCGGGCTCATAGAAGGACTCCCTCTGCCTTGCTGTCGCCATAAAGTTCAAGTTGATAGCGGTAGCGATCGCCGCGATAAATGCCGGTGCTCGAACTCGAGGACCACCCCCTCCGGATCGAACACCGTCCGCCGGCCGCGCAAAGCCGGCGCACCGGGATCTACCTTCAGCAGGTTGGCCTCGTGCCAATCGACCAGCGAGGGCCTCGATCGTCTGAAGGGCGTTATGAAGAACAAGATGGTATTCGTCGCGCAGCACGCGATAGAGCGAGTCGCGGTTGAAGTCAAAACGGTCCAGTCCGGGACAGAACTTCTCCGGGAGGCGCGGGTATTCAAGGCCGACCGGCTCACCATTCACGAGTTGGATTCGGTCAAGCCGATAGACCGGCTCGCCCAAACTGAGATGCAGCCAATCGGCCAGCGTGGCCCCGGCCGGCTCGACCTTAAAGACCAGCACCTGCGACTCGACGGTCAGGTGCTTGGCGCGCATGTCGGCGCTGAACCCGCTGAGCTGCTCCAAGCGCTGCTCAATCTTGGCCTTGCTTACGAACCATCCCCGACCCACCTGGCTCTGCAGACGGCCGCGGGCTTCGAGATCGGTGAGCGCTCGGCGCACCGTCATGCGGCTGATGCCCAGCGCTTTGGAAAGCTCGCGCTCGGACGGCAGCGGTTGGCCGGGCTTCAAGTCTCCATCGGTGACGGCGTCCAAGATTTGGTCCACCAACTGTTGATAGTGCGGCGTGATGCTGTTCGGATCGAGGTTGAATATCTCAAGGGCCTTCAAGCGGCTACCGGTTGTGGCGATCATGCTCTCCACTCACCCCCTTTGCAAAGTTGCTGGCCACGAGATCACACAAGGCATCCAGGGCTTTGGTGGCATCCGGGCCGTCCGCCCGGATCGTGATGCGGGTGCCCTGATGGACCTCCAGCGAGAGAATGCTGAGGATGCTCTCGGCGTCGGCCCAATCTTCTTGGTTGGGTTCGCTGCGTTCGTTGCGCACCCGGACCCGCGCCTTAAAACGTTGCGCGGTCCGCACGAAGTCTACTGCGGACCGCGCATGCAATCCCATGGCGTGTTCAACGACAATCGACCGTACGGCCACAAGGTCAGACAATGGGCGCGCCTCTTGGGCTGATGCCGAATGTCCGACAAGAGGGTGTGGCGGATTGAGTGGACTTGCGGCGCCCAAGGGCGGCGGTCTTCAACGGCACGGATGGAGCCGCTCCGGCGAAAGGGTAAACCGTTGAATTGATCGGCCCAGCCTTGACGTCATTCCCCTTGGTCGAGTGCTTGCCTCGGTTTGGTTGTACCAGTCTTTACCGGTATAATCGCGCGTGCCTGCACAATATACCAACCTGAGGCGGCTGTCAAACAACCCCCGTCGCATCCGCCGCCAGCCTGGCTCGCCCGTCTGGCCGTCCCCGCCGTCCCGGCCGGAGAGCCGTGTTTTCATGCTTAACCCCCCAGCGCACGTGCCGCCTCGCCCCTCATTGGGCCCCTTCCCTTCGCTCACCCTGCGCTTGTCCAGACCTCGACCTCGGCATGGCGTTCGGCTATCATCAAAGACATGGGCTGGCGATGCGCCTTGTCCCCCTCTCAGAAGCAGGAGGCCACCCCACCGCATGGACCAGTTGAAGGGCATCTCCGCCTCCCCCGGTACCGCCGTCGGGCCGGCCTTCGTGATCGAAGAAGAACGGCTGACCTTCGAGCACCAGGCTTCGTCCGGAAGCGAACCCGAGCTTGAACGCCTTGACCTTGCCCTTGCCGCCGGCCGCGCCCAGCTGGGGAAGCTGCTTCAATCGGCCGGGGAGCGCCTGGACCGGGCCGAGGCCGCCATCTTCGAAGCGCACATCATGTTCCTGGACGACCCGGCTCTGCTCGAGAGGGTCCGAAAAGGGATCGTCGACAAGGTCTTGTCGGCCCCCGCGGCCTGGTCGGAGGGGACCGAGTTCTACGCCCGCCAGATGGAAGCCATGCAGGACGAGTATTTGAGGGCCCGCGCCGCCGACATTCGCGATGTCGGCCGCAGTGTGCTTCGCCTCCTGTTGGACAAGGAGGGCCCCGAAAGCCGGCCGCTCACCCGCCCCTCGATCGTCCTGGCGCGCGACTTGGCCCCCTCCGATACGGTCCGCCTCGAGAAGGATCTGGTCCTCGGATTCTGCACGGCGGAAGGCGGCCCGACCTCGCACACCGCCATTCTCGCCAAAGCCCTTGGGCTGCCGGCGGTGGTCGGCGCGGGTGAAGCGCTCATGTTCATCCCCCCAGGAAGGCTGCTCATCATGGATGGCGACAGCGGGGTGGTGTGGATCGACCCGGACGCACCGACCCAGGCGCGCTACACGCGTGCCTGGCAGTCGAATCAAGCCACCGCCGCCCTGGAGCTCAACGCGGCCCACCAACCGGCCATCACCCAAGACGGCCTCCAGGTTGCGATCGTTGCCAATGTCGGAACAGTGGACGACAGCCGCCGGGCGCTGGAGCTGGGGGCCGAAGGCATCGGGCTGCTGCGGACCGAGTTTCTGTACCTCGATCGCGATGCTGCCCCGACGGAGGCCGAGCAAACGCAGGCCTATCGATCGATTCTGGAGGTGATGCAGGCTCGGCCAGTCGTGGTGCGCACGCTGGACGTGGGCGGTGACAAACCGCTTCCTTACCTCGACATGCCGCCAGAGAAAAACGCCCTTTTGGGATGGCGCGCCATTCGCATGTGTCTGGATCGTCCCGACTTCTTCAAAACTCAGCTTCGGGCGCTGTGGCGCGCCGGCCCGGGACACGATTTGAGAGTGATGTTTCCGATGATCTCCACCCTGGACGAGTTCCGGCTGGCGCGTCAGCTGTGGCTGGAGGCGCGGCAAGAAGTAGCCGAAACCGGAATCGCGCTGGCCGACTCGGTGCCGCTTGGGATCATGGTCGAAATCCCCTCGGTGGCCATGCTGGCGGAGCTTTTTGCGGTGGAAGTCGATTTCTTCAGCGTGGGCACGAATGACTTGACCCAGTACACCATGGCGGCCGATCGTACCAATCCGCATGTGGCCCGTCTTGGCGACGCCTGCCACCCGGCCGTCCTGAGGCAAATCCGCTCGGTTTCCCAGGCCGCCCATGCCCACGGCAAGTGGGTGGGCGTTTGCGGGGAGCTGGGCGGCGACCCTGCCGGCCTGCCGCTCCTGCTTGGTCTGGGTCTCGACGAATTGAGCATGACGCCCCATTCAATCCCTGGCGCCAAGGCGATCATCCGGCGCTGGTCGGTGCCCGAGGCCCGTGCCCTGGCCGATGAGGCCATGCGTTTGGACTCCGCCGAAGCCGTCCGCCAGCTGGTGACGGCTCGGTCACCCAAATCGCCCTCCCCCTGACCCGGCGAAAGCGCGCCGGGGGTTGTGAAGGCCTTCACAAATCGCGCCGGTTTGGCCCAAGCCTTGGTGATCCGGCCGTCCGTGCTTGGGTGGCGGCGGGCTCGCGCTGGGGTGCGTCATTGCCGCCAGGGCGCGACCTTCTCTGGCCCGGCCCAAGGAGGCATCGACATCACCGAGTTCGATTCATGAACGAACCGTCCGGCCTCCCGGCCCGCGCACCCAGCCGGGGAGCCTCGACCTTTAGATTGTTTGCCAGACTTGTGGGACAGGCTGCCTGGTCTCACCAGGCACCACCCTCAAAACCTTTGCGTGTGAAGTGAAGTCCCGCCCGGACATCAGCCTGTATCTTGTGGCGAGAGACGGGGAGGTTTACGGCGTCGTGCCGCACGCGGCCGCCTACTCCGCCCTCGATCCGCGGGCGAAATCACGAACCATCGACGACATGCTGCGGACCGATTTCTTGATCGTGGACGAGAATGCACGCTTGCAGCGTGTGCTGGCAGATCTGCGGATGGATAACGGCTCAATCGCCCTGGTGAGGCAGGCGGGGGGCGCAGGGGCGCCCGACCAACTCGTGGGCATGATCACCGAGACCCAGATCGCCGACACGCGGGCGAAAACGGTTGATTTGATCGCCGTCTGAACCCCGGCCAGGGGTCACAGCCGGTAAATCTCCAGCAAATGGCGTTCGCTCTCGCCCTCCATGTGAGCAAACACCTCTACGTACGGCCTCAAGGTCGAGTTGGTGAGCTTACGTCTCAACAGCTCATCGATCTGAAAAATCCCGGCGGAGTTGTTGAGCTCGATATCCAGGCGGATCGGGCGTTCTTCGCCGCGCTGGATGGAGACCTCCTCGATGGCCTGGGCGGAGACCGAGTGGATGTTGATCTCACCCGCTTCGAAGGGGATACGTGACCGGCCCTCGGTCATGTCGAGCGCGTCGGCCACCTTGAGCGCCCCGGCCTCTATCGTGAAGCAGGTGACGTCCCAGCGGTGGGCGATGACGGCGTGGAGCACCTCGGCCACGATCTTGGTGCGCTGGGGTTCATCGTACAACTCCGCCAGCAGCTGGCGCGCCTTTGGATAAGCCAGATTGAGCGAGTAGGTCTCATGGTTGTCCCGGTGAACGGCGATCCCGATATCGTGCAGGCAGGCCGCCAGGACCACGACCACTTCGGCATCTTCGTAGGCCATGCCGTAATCTTTAACAATGCTAGGGACGATATCGGCGTCGCGAAGCAGCCTCAGCAACTTGACACAGGCATTGGCCACAATCTGGATGTGCACCGGGCCGTGATCGCTGATCCCGGCGCGTTCGGTCGCCGTGATGTTGGCGCACTCCCACAGCTGAAGCAGCTCTTCATCGGCATTGACCCGCGCCAGAAGCTGTTCGAGTTTTCGGTTGCCTTGAGTGCTGACCTTGAAGGTCATCGCGCCCTCCTCCGGCCGGTTGGCCAAGCGGACGCCTTCATTGTAAGCCTGCCCTGTTCGGGGCGGCGCGGCCCCACCGCCCCGCGACCCCCTCCCGATCAGGCGGTCTGCGATCCGGCCGGCATCGGCGCCGCGGAGGGTTCAAGCGTTCCTATCGGCCGGGGCGCGAACTGCCGGGCGTGGCGCAGCGTCGCCACGCTGACCCAGAAGATCAGCAGAGCGTTGATCGGGTGCAGGGCCGCCACCAGCGGGAGGCTGGTGCGCAGGCCGGGCAGAAAGACCTGGATGACGTACAGACCGAACACCAGCCCCAGCCGCCCCCATGCTGATCTGGGCAGCCTGGCCAGCAGGCCGAAGATGACGTTCAGCAGCAGGGGGTAGCCAACGCTGTAACCGACCCCTATGTGGACGTCCCAGATCGTCCCGCTGTCGAACAGCGCCAGCCCGGCCAAAATGAATTGGGCCAACAGCCCCAACAGGAAAAGCCAGATCATGACGACATAGGCACTTGCCGCGAAGTTCTTCATGGGTCCCTCTCCCTCGCCTCCCGGTCAGACCGGGCCAGAGTGCGCTGCAACGGTCAGCCCATTATAGAGGTGGAGACCTTGGCTGTCATCCGGTCGGGGACCCGTCGAACTCAGGAGAGTTTCCCGGCAGGAGCCGTGGCTCTGGCCGGGCGACGAACAGGCGCTATCGCCGCGAGGTCTTGACCCGGGCCGGCTGAAGCGCCCCGGCCAGGCGCCGCTGGAGGGCTGTCAGCACCCAATAGGCCAACAGGAAGAAGGTCACCAGGAAGGTCCCAGCGTAAAACAACTGGGTGGACAGCAGGACCGAATCCGTGCCGGCCATCACAGAGTGGGCCAATCCGCCCAGGTATCCGACCAGGCTGAGCACATGGATGGCGCGGAAAGTCCGCATCCCGATCCGGCCGCGGAAGTAGAAGGTCACGGTCACCAGCCCAATCAAGTAGAACGCCACCACGCCCACGCCGACCCACACCGGGCGGTAGGGTGAGATAAGCGGCACGAGGATTTGGGGCAGCGAGTAAGGCATGTACCGATCGAAGAGCAGCACGCCCATATGCAGGAGCAGGAAACCGACCGCCAGCAATGACAGCACCTGATGATAGTCATAGGTGAAGGTGCGGTGGAGCAGCCGGTCGAGGATCTTGCTGGACACAGCCAGCCCCCAGGCTGTGGACAGCCAAAGCATCACGTAGGCCATCAGGCCCGAGGCACGTGTGATGTACCACATGAGCTGGACGGTGCTGAGTGCAAACAGCTCGTCCAGGCTGCTCAAGAGCTGGAGGCCGAGGCTTGAGTGGAGCAGCAGGAAGAGACCGGCGCCCCCAAGCAACGAGGCCAATCCAGCCCACAGCAGCCCACTGACCGAGTCCGAATGGGCCTTTTCAGGCCAAGGCGATGGCATCATGACAGATCTCCTGACTGTGCTTCGAACCCCATAACCGGCCGTGTCGATCGACGGCGATGAACGCCAGCTCCGGATGGCCGGCGGTGAGCGAGTCCGACGCTGCCGGGCCGCCGATAAGCAGGGCCTTGGCGAAGGCTTCGGCGCCGGTGGCGGAGGGCATGATTGCCGTCACGCTCAGCCAGACTGTCTCCGCCGGCTCCCCGGTGCGCGGATCGATGATGTGGTGTTGGAGCTTCCCGTCGCGGCGCCATTGCCGTTTGGACACCGAGGAGGTGGCCAGGCTGCCTGCCGGCACTCGCAGAAGCGCCAGGTCGGCGTCCGGACGACGCGGATCTTCCAGAGCCACGGGCCAGGCCGCCTGACCGGCAGGCAGCCCGACCAGGACCATGTCCCCCCCGGCGTTCACTCCGCAGCCTTCCGAATAGCCGGACAACACACGCGCCGCCTGCTCCGCGATCCAGCCCTTGGCTACACCGCCCAGGTCGATTTGCATGCCGGCAGGCAGCCGTACGCGCTGTCGCTTCCGGTCGAACTCCACCGCCCTGAAATCCATCACCGGGGGGACCGACTCCGGGAACGGCGGCCCCGACCCCGGGGTTCCAAGAAGCTCGAAGCTTCGGTCGTAGCCGCTGGCATTGAGTGCCGGAAGCACGGCGGGATTGAAGAGCCCGTCGGTTTCGTTTGCCCATCGGCGGGCCTGGAGAAGCACATCCAGCATGTCTTCGGAGACCGCCTGCCATGAGCCTGAGGCACGATTGAGGTTGGATAGCTCGCTGCTCATAGAGAAACGCGAAAACCGCGCCGCGCCGTCGCGGATGACCCGAGCCGCCTCGCGAAACCCCAGGCGGAGCAGCTCGGGCCGGCCCTCGGCCGCCAGAACAATATCGGTTGACATGGCGCGAAATGCGTATGTCTGCATGGACGCTTTCACCTGCCCCTGCGAGCCGGCGCCGGTCAAGGCATGCATAGGGCTTTATGAGCCGCCGGTTCGAAACACCGGCATGAAAGCCCTTGACCGGAACGAGGGAAGCGAGGCGCCCAGACTGGCGGTGCCTGCGTCGCTGCCGATCGCAGGCAGCGGCGCCAGGGTCGGCAGCGGTTGCTGGACGATGGCGCTATCGTTGCTGGCGGATGCCGGCTTGGGGGCCTGCGCCAACAGGGCCCAGCCTCCAAGGAACCCTCCCAGGCTAACGCTCGCCAACCACAGCCTCATCATGGCCTTGGTCTTTTTCATACGACTACCTCCTGGGGATGAGAATGGTCCCATCCCCCCGAATAGAGATCACGCCGCGATTTTGCAGCTCACCCAGAAGCTGGGCGAACGCCTGGACCTGGTTCTGCTCCTGGGCGACTTGCTGCTGCAGCCCGTTGACGACCGATTGGTACTGCTGTTCGCGCGCCTGGTACTCGGCGATCCGGGCCTCGAGCTGCTGAACCTGGGCTGAAGCGTCACCGGCGGTGCTGGCCGGTGCGGCGCTTACCGCCGAGTCAAGCGTCGGCTGGGTGTTCTTGTTCAGCAGCGCGTTGGCGCCAATCCCGAGCATGATCACGCCGACCATGCCCGTCATGACAAAGGCCGCCACCAGTGCCGGGAGTTGTTTCACGAGAGTCCTCCTTGCTTGTTTCAGACGACGCGACCGGCGTCCCCCCGGCGGAGACCGGCGGCCATGACCGCCGGTCTCCGCCCCATGGAATGACGCTTAGCCTCCAATTTGGTCGGGCAGCGTGCCCAGAGTGAGCGAGACGGTCTGGGTATGTCCGCCGCGCAAGACGCTCAGGGAGATGGCCTGGCCGACGTGGGCGCTGTTGAACAGGATTGAGGACAGATCTTCAAAGCTGTTGACCGGCTGCCCGTTGACGGCGGTGATGATGTCCCCTCCGACCGGCGCGGCCTCGCCATTGATCGAGGTTTGCTGCCGGCTGCCCTGTAGCCCGGCCGCGGCGGCGGGGCTGTTGGCGGTGACGCTCACCACCAGCGCCCCGCGCTGCTGGGCATTCAGACCCATGGCCGTGGCCAGGTCCGAGGTCATCGACGTGCCGCTGATTCCAATCCACGGATGCTGGAATTGGCCGGTCTGGATCAGGGATGCCACGACGTTCTTGACGATGTTGGACGGGATGGCAAAGCCGATCCCGGCATTGGCGTCCACCGGCGACCGTATGGCGGCTGTGACCCCGATAACCCGCGCCTGCGTGTCGAGCAGCACCCCGCCTGAGTTGCCGGGATTGATGGCGGCATCCGTTTGAATGACGTCGGGGATGGAGTAAGTCGGACCGGGATTGCCGTCTTGCGACTGCACCGGCAGCGATCGGCCGATGGCGCTGACGATCCCCTGCGTCATGGTGCCCGACAGCCCATACGGGTTGCCGATGGCGATGTCAATCTGACCCACCTGAACCTGGCTCGAATTGGCCAGGCTTACGGGCCGGAGCAGGCTCGAGTCCACCTTGACCCGGATGACGGCCAGGTCGCTGTTGGGGTCCGCCCCGACCACGGTGGCCGGCACGGAGGTGCCGTCGGAGAACTGGACTTCGATCTGGGAGGCGCCATCGATGACATGATTGTTGGTCACGATGTCCCCCTGTTTGTCCCACACAAAACCCGAACCCAGCGCTTGCTGGACGGGCTGCTGCTGCGAGAAACCGAACGGGTTGGATTGGCTAGGGCCGAATGACGAGTCCTGGGTCCCGCCGGACGCGACTCGCACGTTGACCACCGACGGGTTCACCTGGGTGTAGATCGACTCGAACAGGTTCTGGTAGGAAGCCAGCGCGCCCGAGGAGCCGGCGACGTCCACGGGCAGAACCGGGGACGAAACTGTGGGCACTTGCGTGGTCTGGGCAAGGCGGCTGTCGGCCAGGGCCGCCCCGCTGAAGCCGGTCAATGCCAGAATTGGAAGGGCCAGCACGAGAAGAGCTTTCTTTGGGAGCAACATGTCCAACCTCCTCCATTCAACTCAACGGATACGATTTGTTACAGAATTCACAATCGGCGGTCTCCTGCCGCCCTGTCTTCAGACACCCCGCAGTCTAGGAGGCCGACATGACAGCCAGATGAAACATGAGGTGTCCGGAGATACCGACGGCGTTCATCCAACTGTCATCTGGATGTGGTGGAGTATTCTTAGAGCGGACGATCGGCTCGAGGGTTCAACCAGCGTGCGCATTCTCTTGGTCGAAGACAACCGGCGCCTGAGCGAATCACTTCGGCGCAGCCTGATGGATGACGGCTATGCCGTTGATGCCGCCTTTGATGGCGAGGAGGGCGAAGCCTGGGCGCTGACGGTTGAGTTCGATGCCATTATCCTGGACGTCATGCTTCCCAGGCTGGATGGCTTGACCGTGTGCCGCAATTTGAGGCGCCAGCGGGTAACCAGCCCGATCCTGATGCTGACCGCGCGCGACACGGTGGATGACCGCGTGCTTGGCCTGGACAGCGGCGCCGACGACTACCTGGTGAAGCCGTTTGCGCTCCAAGAGCTCTTGGCCAGGCTCCGGGCCCTGCTCCGGCGGGATGCGGACGACAAGTTCCCGGAGCTGCGGGTCGGCGACTTGAGCCTCGATCCGGCGGCGCGCCGGGTCGAGCGCGCCGGCTGCGCCATCCGCTTGACGGCCAAGGAGTTCGCCCTGCTGGAGTACCTCATGCGCAATCGCAACCGGGTGGTCACGCGGCAGCTGGCAGAGGACCACATCTGGAGCTATGACTTTCAGGGAAGCTCGAATGTGGTCGATGTCTACGTGAGGCGACTGCGGCGGAAGATTGACGAGCCCTTCGGGGCGCCCATGCTGGAAACCGTCCGGGGGGTTGGCTACCGCCTGGTCGATCCTGAGGACCCCCGATGAGGATCCGCCGCCGGCTGGTCGAACGAGCGCGCCAGGTGCTGACCAGCATCCGCTTCCGGCTGACGATGTGGTTCGTGGCCATCCTGGCCATTGTCCTGCTGGCGTTCTCCGTCTTCATCTTTGTCCAGCAGTCGCACGACTTGCGCGAGGCCAGTCTGGCCCGCCTCGAAAACAAGTTCGGCCGGCTTCAGGCGCTGGTTCAGCTGCCTGGTCGTGAGGCCGAGCGCGCCGGGCGGTTCTCCCTGCCCAGCATGCCCGACAACGCCCAGCCTCTGCTCCAGGACACCGACGTCATGGCCCTGACCGACCCCTCCGGCCGCGTGGTCCAGTTCTCCGGCACGCTGAGCGCCGAGGAAATTACCGACATCACCCAGTCCGAGATCAGCCGAGGCAGCCCCGCCAACCCGCTGACGTACACCATCACGTCCGCCTCCAACGGGTCGGACGGGGTGCAGTCAGAATACTTCTTCTTGCTGGCGCCGATCACTTTGGACAACAATCTGGTGGCCTTCCTGGTCATGGGCAGCCCGGTTGACCCGGACGGCCAATTGGCAAGGCTGATGGTGACACTCATTCTGGGTTCGCTGGGCACGCTGGTGGTCGCCCTGGGCGGGGGATTTTGGCTGGCGGACCGGGCCATGCGGCCGGTCAAGACGATCACCCAGACCGCCCAGCGGCTGGGTGAGACCGATTTGAGCCTGCGTCTCAACCTCGCTCGCCCGGACGAGCTCGGGCAGCTGGCCGACACCTTCGACGGGATGCTCGACCGGATCGAGGCCGCCTTTGACCGCCAACGGCGCTTCACGGCCGATGCCAGCCATGAGCTGCGGACGCCGCTGACGATCATCGAGCTCGAGGCGGCGCGGGCCTCCGGCCCGGGCCACTCGGCCGCAGAGTTGGCCCAGGCCCTGTCGGTCATTCAATCCGAAGGCGACTTGATGAACTCGTCTGGTGGACAATCTGCTGACCCTGTCGAGGACGGATTCGGGCCAAACCGTGCTCACGCTTGAGCGCCTCGACCTCAGCGATCTGGCCCTGGAGGAAGTCGAGCGGCTGGCGCCCCTGGCAGCCCGGCGCGGGGTCACGCTGGTGGCCGGGACCCTGCCGGAGTTGACCGTGCTCGGCGACCGGACGTTTCTATCGCGGCCTGATCGCCAATCTGATCGAAAACGCCATCAAGTATTCAGCCGCGGCGGACCGCGCGGTGGTCAGAATTGACGCCAGTGCCGGCCTGGCGGAGCCGGACTCCTGCGCCTATTTGCGGGTCAGCGATAACGGGCCCGGCATCCCGCCTGAGCATCTGCCCCACCTGTTTGAGCGTTTCTATCAAGTCGATCCGTCACGAACGCGAGGCGCCACTGAAACCGAATTGCCCCCGACCTCATCCGGGGCTGGTCTGGGCCTGTCGATCGTGGAGTGGATTGCCAAGGCGCATGGGGGCAGCGTGCGCGTGGAGAGCCGGGTGGGGGAAGGAACCACGTTTGAAATCCGGCTGCCCTTGGCCCAACCGGACCCAGACCTGCCCGGGAAGTCGCCTGAGAGGTGACGCGCCCGTCGTCAGGCTGTCCGGGCAACCCTGGCGTCACCGACATGGGCGAGGAAGGTGAATACATCCTCGAGCGTCGGCTCGGAGACGACCGCCCCCAGGCACTCGATCCGCCTGTCACCGAGCGCCTTGGCCAGCGACTTGGCCGTCCACTGGTTGGACTCGGTAATCGCCAGCACCCGATCGCCATGCATACGAGCCTGGATGACGCCGGTCATTCCGCTCAAAGCCTCGACCGCGTCGAGCAGGGGATCGGCCTCCAGCAGCCAAGCCGTGCCCTGCAGGTAGTCACGCTTGAGTTTGTACGGCTTGTCAAAAGCCAGGAGCCGGCCGGCGTGCATAAACCCGACCCGGCCACAGTGTTCGGCCTCGTCCATGTAGTGGGTGGTGACGAAGACCGTCGTCCCGCCGGCGGCCAGCGTATAGATCAGCTCCCAGAATTCGCGCCGGGCGACCGGGTCGACGCCGCTGGTCGGTTCATCCAGGAACAACAGCGGCGGCCGGTGGATGATGGCGCATCCCAGCGCCAGCCGCTGGCGCCACCCGCCTGAGAGATCCAGCGTGGGGCTGCGCGTGCGGGATTCGAGGCCGGCCAGCGCCAGGACCTCTTGGATTCGCCCTGCTTCCGCGTTTTCCGGGATCTCGTACACACCAGCATAGAACCTCAAATTCTCCAGAACGGTGAGGTCGTCATACAGCGAGAACTTCTGCGACATGTAGCCGATCTTGCGTTTGACACCCTCGGGGTCTCTGACCACGTCCACCCCCATGACCTCGGCCGAACCTTCGGTCGGGCTGAGCAGACCGCACAGCATGCGGATGGTGGTGGTTTTCCCGCTCCCGTTCGGCCCCAGGTACCCGACCACTTCCCCGGGTTGGACGTCAAAACTGACCCCGTCGACGGCGGTGAAATCCCCGAACTTCTTGGTCAGGTTGTGGACGCTAATCGCCAGGGGTGGGGACACGGCCATCTTCGGTATCCTCCAGGAGATAGATGAACACATCCTCCAAGGACGGTTCGACCAGTTTGATTTCGTGGAACTTCAATCCAGCCCCTGAAAGCGCCTTGGGCAGCCGCTCGAGTGGGCCGGCCTGCTGCTTGACTCGCAGGTGCAGGCGATCGCCGAAGGACTGCACATCTTCGACCTCCGGGTCGGCCAGGGCGATCGGCCGGGCGGATGCCTGGGGCTCGGCCGCCAGCTCGAGGATGCGACCCTGCAGGCGCGCGATCAAGCTTCGAGGGGCGCCTTCCAGCATGGCTTTGCCGCGGTTCATGAAAACCACGCGGTTGAAGCGCATGGCCTCGTCCATGTACGGGGTGCTGACCAGCACGGCCGAACCTGTCCTAAGCAGCCCTATCAGCAGATGCCAAAACTCCTGCCGAGCCACCGGGTCCACCCCGCCGGTGGGCTCGTCCAACAGCAGGACCTTGGGTCGGTGGATGAGCGCGGTGGCCAGCCCGAGCTTCTTCTGCATTCCGCCCGAGAGTGCTTGCGCACGGCCGGTCGGCAAAGCGCGCTCAGCCCGGCAAACGAGAGCAGTTCGGCCTCCCGATGGTCAATCTCCTCGTCCGTCAGGTCGAAGACCGACCCGAAGAATTCTCAGGTTCTCCGAGACGGTCAAATCCCCGTACAGACTGAAATTCTGGGCCAGATAGCCGATCTGCTCCCGGGCCTGCTCGACCTGGGCCGGAACCTCGAAGCCGGCCACTCGGATACGGCCGCTGGTTGGTTTGAGGGCGCCGCACAGCATCCGAATGGTCGTGGTCTTCCCGGCGCCATCCGGCCCGACCAGCCCGACGATCTCGCCGGCGCGAACCTGCAAGTCAAGTCCGTCCACGGCCAGCTGATCGCCAAAGGTCTTGCGCAGGCCCTCAATTTCCAGAAGCAGGTCGGTGGCCATTTCAGCCCTGACCGAAGGTCACATCGGACGGCATCCCAGGCTTGAGCTCCATGCCCGGGTTTGCGATGCTCAGACGGATGGCGTAGACCGTGTCCTTCCGACCCTCGACCGTCTGCACGTTGCGTGGGGTGAACTCAGCCTGGTCTGAGATGTTGAGCACGGTGGCAGTGAAGGATCGTCCCGGATAAGCGTCCACATGGACCTGGGCCTGCTCGCCTGGGGTCACCTGGCCGTACTGGTCCTCGGGCAGATAGACTGTCACCTGCAGGGAGGCCAGCTGTCCCATCTCGAACAGCGCGCCCTCCGGGCGTGATCGTCTCCCCAGGCTCGACGTTGCGCTGAAGGATCACGCCTGCGGAGGGGGCCGTGATTTCGAGTTTGGCCAGTTGCAGGTCGATGTTCTCGAGTTGGGAGACTCCCAGCGCCTGCGCGCTCGCCAGGTGAGCCTGCGCCAGGGCGGCGGCATCCAGGGCCCGCTTCAGAAGCCCCGGGTCTGGACCATCCTTGACCTTTTCGTAGTCGATCTGGGCGTGGCCCAACGCCGCCTCGGCCACACGGAGATTGGCGTCAAGGATGGCCTGATCGATGTCGGTCGGCGAACCCTTGTACCAACTCAGGAGCCGGACAAGCGTGTCGCGCTGTTCCTTGGCCGCCTGAAGGTTGGCCTCAGCTTGCGCACGGACGGGATCGGTGGGGTCCTTGTCCTCGACGTGGTTGAGGGCCGCCTGCGCCTTGTCGACCACGTCCTTGGCCAGAGTCAGGCGCGCCTCGGTGGCGTCGATGGTGTCATGGGAAGCGCGGTTGCCGGACTGCTGCCAGGTGTTGCGCTTCTGTGCGTCGTCCAGGTCTTTGCGCGCCTGCGCCAGCGCCAGTTGGGCATTGGCCGTCACCATGGGCGCGTTTTGGCGCAGATCGTCCAGCGCCTGCTGGGCGGCATCCAGCTCTGACTGGGCCGCGGCGACTGAGGCATGCGTGGCCGCCTGAATGCTGGTCCGCTGCGCCTTCAGGCCCTGATCATCCAGCCGCAGGAGCACATCACCGGCCTGCACCGCCTGACCCTCGATAACCAGAACGTCGGCTACCTTGCCGCCTAACTGAGGCGACAACGTGGTCGTCGTGGCCTCGATAGTGCCGGAGGCGGTCAAGGTCGGGTCGGCGGGCACCAATGCCTGACCGAACAGCTTCCAGGCGGCCAACCCGGCAACGGCCACCACGACCAGGCCGATCACGATACCACGAGCTCTTCGGGAAGGTGCGTGAGTAGTCATTAGGATGCCTCGTTCCTTCGAATCTCTCTTCGACTAGTCCAACGTCTTGCGAAACCGCATGGCGGCGAAGGCCATCAGGGCCACGGAGAAAAGCGTCAGCATGCCGACCTGAGGCAGCAGCAGGTCCAGCCCGGCTCCCTTGACGACAATGCTGCGCACGATGATCAGGAAGTAAGTCACCGGCAAGACCCGGCTGATGGCCTGAAGCACAATCGGCAGGGTGGAAATCGGGAAGATGAACCCCGACAGCATGAACGTCGGAAGCATGATGGGCATGACCATGAACTGGGCCTGCTGCTGGGTTTTGGCAATCGTCGAGACCACCAACCCAATCCCCAGGTTGGGTAGCAGGAACAGTCCGGTCAGGGCGAGAAGCAGCAACAGGCTGCCGCGAATGGGGACGCCGAACCAGAAAGTGCCCACGATCAGGATGATGAAGACATCCACCATCGAGACCAGGACATAGGGGGCGATCTTCGCCAGCACCAGCTCCCAGCTCCGAATTGGGGTCACGATCAACTGCTCAATCGTCCCGCGCTCGCGCTCTTTGACGATGGAGGCTGACGTCAGCGTCATGGTGGTCATCATCAGAATCAGCGCGATCAGCCCGGGCACCATGTTGTAGCTGCTCTCCAGGTCCGGGTTGTAGAGGATGCGCGTGCGCACGTCGATCGGCGACGGCCCGGCGCTGGCCCCCAGACTGGCAAGTTCTTGCAGGCGCATCTGGGTCCCCTGAGTTTGCCCCACCAGAGTGGCGGTCGACAGGGCCGGCGCGGCCACGGAGGGATCGGAGCCGTCGATCAAGACCCCGACCTGCCCGGTCCGTCCGGCAATCAGGTTTTGGCCGTAGTCAGGCGGAATGACGATGCCCACGCTGGCGCGGCCGGACTGGATCAGCCGGTTGATGTCGTCTGAGCTGTGGGCGGCGTAGTCAATCGAGAAGAAGCCCGTGTTGCGGAAAGCGTCCAACAGCGTGCGGCTGGCGGCCGACTGGTCCTGGTCATAGACGGCCGTGACGACATTCTTGATATCGGTGTTGGCGGCGTACCCCAGCAGGGCCAGTTGGAGAATGGGCATGATCAGGATCATCATCACCGTCCTGGGGTCATGCCGCATGTGGGTCAGTTCTTTGCGCATCAATGCTTTCAACCGTCTCATCTCGACTCCTTCCGCATCAAGCCAGATTGGTGGATGCTCAAGCCGCGTGCCAAAGTATTGCGGCCGTCACGAACCTTTCAGCCCGTCACCTCGGTCAGGGCGTCCAGCGCCTTGTTCATCAAGCGCAGCAGCGTCTCGCACTCGTCTTCGGAGAAGCGGCCAAGGATCAAGGCGATTCGGCGCTGGATTAGGTGTTCGATGGTCTGGAACAGATCTGTCCCCGCCCGGGTCAGACGGACGCGCACCACGCGCCGATCCTGCGGATCCGACAGGCGCTCCACATAGCCATGGTCCACCAGCATGTCGACCAGCCGTGTGGCAGTGCTCAGGGGCACGTCCGCCGCCTGCCCGAGCTCACCCATGGTCATCGGAGCCTGGTCGGCGCCCAGCAGCACACCTATGCCATACAGAAAGTCGTAGTCGGCGGCTTCGACGAATTCCCCCCTCGGGAGCAGCGCCTGCAGGCGGGCCTTGGCCTGGGCAAACTCATCCGGCATCACGGCGCGCAGTCGGTGCCTGAGGCGAACCAGGTGCCGGATGAGCTTCGCAAACTGGGGAGCGTAGGCTTCGGAGGCATTCGCCATCGAAATTCCCATTCCTGGAATTTTCCGGAAAGGAGGGAAGTCTACGATGCCGAGGGGTGACCGTCAAGTGTATGCCGGCCGTGGCGCGTTCCTTAGTTGGTGGAAATGAAACGGTTCCCCGCCCGCCGTTGCGGGCAGGCGGGGAACCGAAGACCTTAATTCTGGCCGTTGGATGGACCAGGAGGATCAGGCGGTCAGGCTTATCAACCGCGTGCCGCACACATTGCACTGGCCTTCTTGGCGAACGAGATTTCCCAGCTGC
This sequence comes from uncultured Chloroflexia bacterium, assembly GCA_963797485.1. Classification (GTDB taxonomy): domain Bacteria; phylum Chloroflexota; class Anaerolineae; order Anaerolineales; family E44-bin32; genus CAWAND01. The sequence goes on along the minus strand of CAWCPF010000003.1, from coordinate 919,000 downwards.
CTTCGTTCTCCCCGGAAACTCGTCCCTCGGCAGTAGGGGCACCGGCCGTCCGCCACGGGTGGTTGCGGCGAGACTGGCTGATCGACCGGGCGGTGACCCGAATATGCAGGCTCGGACGGCCGGGCGCGACTGGTTGGGTGTGCGGACGATTTCACCGGCATGGACGGCTCAGGGCTCAGCCCCATGGCGCACAGGGCCATGCGGGCCTGAAGATCCCCCATCGACAAATCCGGCTGGGCCATGGGTAGCTCCAAAAGGACGCCGGCGACCAAGATGTGTTTTTCGAGCTTCATCATGGCTCGCATGATAAGCCGGCCGCTTTAAGCTCCGGTGAAGGCCAAATTAACCCCTCTTAAGTCGCAGAATCGTGGACAACCCGTTGTTCGATGGCATAGTTTGTGATTTTTCTCACTAGCAGGACTTCCTCGCGGCGGTCAAAATGGGGCCAAACAACCCATGGAGGCTTCAACGATGAAAGGCACCCAAAAGCTGATCGACATCTTGAACGGCTTGCTGGCGGACGAACTCACGGCCATCAGCCAGTACATGGTTCACTCCGAAATGTGTGAACACTGGGGATATGACGGGCTTCACGAGGCGATCGAGTCTCAGGCCAAGGACGAGATGCACCATGCCGAGTGGCTGATCCAGCGCATCCTGTTTCTCGAGGGCGTCCCCGTGGTCTCCAAATTGCGGCCCATGACCATCGGCCGCACGGTTGAGGAGATCATTGTCGGGGACCAGGACGCTGAGCTTGGCGCTGTCAAAGCCTACAACGCGGGCATTGCAGCCGCCTCGGAGGCCGGGGATGAGGCCACAGGAGATTTGCTCACCGAAATCCTAAAGATGGAAGAAGGGCACGTGGATTGGGCCGAGAAGCAGCGTGCGCTCATCGCCCAGCTCGGGGTGGAGAACTACCTGACCCACCAGACCTAGAGGACCTGCCAGACGACCGCCTGCGGGCCCTGGTTGGCCGCCGGGCTGGCGTCTAGGGATCGGGCACCAGGTAGGCCGCGGCGCGGCCCTGTTGGCTGTCCATCACCAGATCAAGATGGTGACCGGGGCGGAAAGTCCCCACCTCGATCACCCGCAACGCGTCTCCAGGTTCCGAAACCGATCCGCCGGACCCCTCGATGTCCCGGATCGTCTGGCGGAAGAAATCCTGGCGAAAGACGCTGCCGGGAGAGTCCAGCCGGATGGAGAGCGGATAGATCTCGGCCTCCATGAGATCCTGAAAGAAGTGTGTGCCCAGCGAGGCATCCGCCGCGGCGCCAATCCCGGGCCCCGAAAGCTCGACCAGGGCGGCCGTGTGACAGATATCGGAGTAGTTGACACACACCCCCAGGTCGGGATTGGTTGTGCCCCACCTCCCCGGTCCAACACAAATAAATGATTTAGGCTCGAGCTCAGCGTTGAGGCGGGCAATGCCTGCCGTGATCGCGGTGCGGGCTTGGGAGTTGGCCAGTCCGGCATAGGCGGCTGGGTCGACGTAAATGACCCGGCGGATGCCCACCGCCTTGCCCTGTGGGACCATGAAAGTCGTGGCCAAGATGATACTGTCCGCATCAAGGTCTTTCGGAAGTTGGGCTTGTCCGGAAGACGACATTTGACTCAGCGGCCGGCATTGCAGCAGGGCGATATGCAGCTCGAGGGGATGGCCGTGGGCCAGGGTCAGATCGAGCGTGAACTCGATGTCGACCGGCACCCCAAAGTGGGTTTCGAGAATGCGGAGCATCCGGCCGAGCATGTCGGGAAAGGGGGAGTTTCTTAGCAGGCCGTCAAAGGTGACGCTGAGCCGAGATTGCTCATCCGGCCGGACCAATCCCGAGATCTGTCGCACGCCCCCTTCCTCGACCACCTCGGCCAGCAGCTTGAGGTTTGGATAGCCGGATGACAGCAGCTCCCGCACAGGAACCGACTTCAGGCTGTTGGAAGGCATGTCGATCACATCAACGTACTGCTGCGAATACCGCCGAATGGCCTCCGGGGAATCATCCGGGTGCAGGCTCGGATGGCTCAGGGCCACGACCCTCGGGTAGTCGTTCCCGACCCGCTCGACGGCGCGGGTCCCCAAGCCCCACACCAGCCGGGCGAAACCGGCTTCGCGCCGAATTTGCGGCGCCCACCGGTACAGGTTCCGGCTAAAGGCAACCCCAGCTGCAAAGGGAAAATAGGCCTGGTTCCATGATTGTCCCTCGACGGCTTGAATCAGGACCGCCATCCGTTCGTCATAGTCCTGCAGCCCCTTGCTCCTGCGATACAGCAGCGGGTCCGGCTTGAAGGTGCTGGCGTAGGTCAGGGCAATCGCACGCGCCAGCGACTTGAGGTTGGCCTCGGAAGAGGCTTGATTGGGACAGAAATGGCTGTCGTACTTCCCGGCAAACGACGTACCCAGGCTGTCTTCCAACTGGCTGGATGAGCGCACGATGATCGGCCTTGGCCCAATGACACGCAGCATCTCGGCCAGTTCGTCCAGGATCTCCGGCGGGAAGTCGCCGTGGGCAAACTGCTCACGGATGACTGGATAGTCGGACCGAATCTGGTCTTCACTCTTGTACTTTTGATCGTTCCAGTGGGTAAGGCCGTTCATGGCCATGAACACGTACATCAGGTCCGAGCCCAGGAAATAGGACTCGGGCACTCGCACACTTTGGGCGAGGGCCTCGTCACCGGTCTGAAGCAGGATGCGCCCTGCCAGGAGCATCCCGGCCGACTTGCCCCCAATTCGCCCGAACCCCATCCGGTGCCGCTGAATGTCCGCCAGATCTTCGACCGTCAGCCAGCGCTTGGCCACGTTGATGTAGTCGAGATGGTCGCTGATGAGGCGGCGAATCAGCGTGACTTTGAGTTCGGTGAGGTGGTGCTCGAGAGGCGCGCGCTCGCCTGGCGGCCTTCGTTCGATGGCCAGGGCATGATCGATCAGTCTTCCAACCGGGACCAAATCAGGATCGAAGCTCAGCGGCGCCATGGCCTCCGTTCCGGCGGCCGGCGGCTCGGGCCCAGTCTCGGGCCAGTCCAGCGGGCGCTCCCAGAGAGTCTCGGGTTTGTCGGTCTGGCTTAGCCAGCCGCCGGCTCCCCGGTGCTGTCGGATATCTCGATCATCGACAAACTGCAAATCGAGTACGAAGCAATCATCGTTGGCTTTGGGGCAGCCAAGCGCGCGCCGGCGAGCGGCGAGTTCCGCGTCCAACGCATTGGCAAGCTGGTTTAGGGTCTCAGTTTTTGCATCCACCCACGCCACCAGGTGCAGTTCGGAATCCCGGCGGTCAAGCTTGGCCTCGATGGCGGGCTGGCCGGCTGGCACCTGCACACGGTAGATGCCTTTGAGGCTGGGCACTTCGTGCTTCAGCCAATCGGCGATGTGATGAGCCAGGTGATCGCTCAGGCATCGACAGTGCTGACACTCCGCCCGGAGCAGGGCCAGCCGCATGCGGCGCGCATCGCCTGCAAAGTGGGTTTCCGCACAGCCGGCCATGGCCGCTGCGACCATTTCGTCTGCCGGAATGGTGCGCATCTTCGCCTGCCTGACGAGACAGGGCCCCTGGGGCGGGGCTTGGCAGCCAGCGCCTCGCTCCGCTTTCACCAGGGGCCCATGCTCATGTTTGCATGTTCAGGACCAGCTGCCCCGCCTGGGAGGCCCTGGCCAGCTCTCTAGATATCAGACGATCCCGTACGCCAACATGGCCTTGGCAACCTTGAGGTAGCCGGCGATATTGGCGCCCGTGAGGTAGTCGCCGGGCTTGCCATAAGCGCCGGCGGCCTCGAGGGCGGCCTTGTGGATGCTCTTCATGATCCCTTGGAGCCGGGCATCCACTTCCTCGCGAGACCAGGACAAGCGCATGCTGTTCTGGGACATCTCCAGACCTGAAGTGGCCACGCCGCCGGCGTTGGCCGCCTTGGCAGGTCCGTACAGCACGTCGTTCTCCTGATAGATCTTGATGGCGTCCAGTGTGGAGGGCATGTTGGCGCCCTCCGAGACGCAGAAGCAGCCGTTGTCGACCAGGGCCTGGGCCAAGTCGGCATCGATTTCATTCTCGTGGGCGGACGGGAACGCCAGATCGTGTTTGAGGCCTTCCGACTTGACCACCTCCCACACGCTCTTGCCGTCGAAATACGCGGCACCCTTGAACTTGTCTGCGTATTCCTTGATCCGTCCCCGCCGGACATTCTTCAGCTCGAACACGAATTCCAGTTTCTTGTGATCGATGCCGGCGTCGTCCACGATCGTGCCGGAGGAGTCGGACAGCGTGATGGGCTTGCCGCCAAGCTCGAGCAGTTTCTCCACCGTGTACTGGGCGACATTGCCCGACGCGCTGACGATGGCCGTCTTGCCGGCAATCTCCTGCTTGCGGGTGGCTAGCATTTCTGCCGCAAAATAAACCGCCCCGTAGCCGGTGGCCTCGGGGCGGATCAGGCTTCCCCCGTACTCCAAAGCCTTCCCGGTTAGCACGCTGGCATTGTCGTTGACGATCTTCTTGTACATCCCATACAGGTAACCGATCTCACGTCCGCCCACACCGATGTCGCCCGCGGGCACGTCCGTGTCCGGGCCGATGTGCCGGTAAAGTTCCGACATGAAGGCCTGGCAGAAGCGCATGACCTCGCCGTCCGACTTGCCCTTCGGGTCGAAGTCGGAGCCGCCCTTGCCGCCGCCCATCGGCAGCGTGGTGAGCGAATTCTTGAAGACCTGCTCGAAGCCCAGGAATTTGATGATCCCCAGGTTGACGGAGGGGTGGAATCTCAATCCGCCCTTGTACGGGCCGATGGCATTGCTGAACTGCACACGATAGCCGCGGTTGACCTGGACGTCCCCGTTGTCGGCCACCCAGGGGACCCGGAACATGATCACTCGGTCTGGGACAACCAATCGCTCCAGGATTTTGGCCTTGGTGAATTCAGGGTGCTTGTCCACGGTGGGTTTCAGCGTGGTCAACACCTCTTTGACGGCCTGATGGAATTCCGGTTGGCCAGGATCCTTCTCCTGAACCATTGCAATGACATCTTCGATCAGCGCCATGTTTCTTCTCCTTTGAGGCGGGATGTCCGCCCGTTGATCGTGTGCCAGGCGCGAGGCGTGCCTGGTACCTTCGAGCGCATCGGATTGAGTTGGGCCACAAGTCAAAGCGCCGGCCCTCGCGTGGCGGCTTCATGCCGCCTGTGATCAGTCGAACCTGGGATGATTTCGGGCAGCCTTCCTTCGAGAGTCCTTGGCGGTCAGACGGCCTTTCAGCCCGGTCCTCACCTGCCCGCCAGCCTGGTGGACTGACCTGAAAATCCACAGCCTTGACCGGGGCCACGGCGGACAGCAATACTCCCCAGCCATCGGTGCCAACGTGTGCTGACCGAGAGGCTGGAGAGCGGGGCAGGTAGCTTGAATAGGTTACCCCCGTTCGAACCCGTGTCCCGATTCGCACAGCGGGCGAAGCAGGTTGATCCGGTCAGAGGTTAGGTCTTGCCTACAGCATACTCCAATGAGAGATGTCACCGGCGGCAAGGCTGAACGTCACTTGGGGGGAAGGCCGGCTGTGAAGGCGGCGACCTGGCGTCAGAGGGTCACGTCCCAGGTTCGACATGGACTTCGGTGGCCTTGAACGACACCCAGACGACGAGACCGACCCGCAACCCCAACTCGACCATAGACTGGTGGGTGATCTCCACCGTCAGGGGCAAGGGCGCGCCGATTCTAAGGCGCACCCGGTCGCCCTGGTCTTCCAACAAATCGATCGGCGCTTGCCAGGTGTTGCGCGGGCTGCCCTCGGGACGATGCATGTAGACCGAGATGGCCGTAGCCGGGATGCTCAGCAAGACTTCCCCATGAATCGTGTGGTCGGCGACGTGGACCTCGAGCGTGCCCGTGTCGATCCGACCCTCGTGAGCCCGTCCCGTGACCAGGTTGGAGCCGGCCAGGTCCGCGGCGTAACGCGTCCGCGGTCGCAGCCGGATGTCATCGGGCGTTCCGGCCTGAGTCACCGCCCCAGATTCGATGATGTGGATGTCGTCGGCCAGGAGAAAGGCCTCGGTTGGGTCATGAGTGATAAACAAGCGCGCCCCTGGAAAACCGGCCATGTGCTGGGCCAGGTCACGCCGCAGCTGCACTCGGGAGGTCACGTCGAGAGCCGACAACGGCTCATCCAACAGCAGGAGGTCGGGCTCAGTGATCAAGGCGCGCGCCAACGCCACCCGCTGGCTCTGACCCCCGGAGAGCGAGCCGGGCAGTCGCCGGCCGAGTCCATCCAATCCCACCCGCTTCAGCCATTCATCAGCCCGGCTGAGCGCCTGCCTCTTTGACACACCCCGGCTCCTCAGACCGAAGGCGACATTTTCAACGGCGCTCAAATGGGGAAACAACAGAAAGTCCTGGAAGACGACGCCGATCCGGCGAGCTTCCGGCGGAAGGAAGGTCCCGGCGGACGGATCGTCCATCACCCGTCCGCCGATTTCAATCCGTCCGCGGTCGATCGGAATCAGACCCGCCATCGCCGCCACCGCCGTCGACTTGCCGGCGCCGTTGGGCCCCAACAGAGCCACCGTCCGGCCAGGCGGAATGGACAGCCTCAGCTCAAGTTCGAACCCTGGCGATCGCCGCAGCCGGAAGTCGGCCTCAAGGCCGTGACCGGTCATCGGACCTCGTTCCACCAGCGATCGCGCAAGGCAACCAGCACAAGCAGCGAGACGGCGACCATCATCAGGCTGATCGCCACGGCCGTTTCACGATCGCTTTCCAGGGCCACGAAGACCGCCAGCGGGAGAGTCTGGGTCCTGCCTTGCAGGTTGCCAGCAAAGGTGATCGTGGCCCCAAACTCGCCCAACGCCCACGCCCAGGCCAAAACCAGCCCGGCGGCCAGGGAGGGGCCGATCATGGGCAGGGTCACGCGCCAAAACACCGTCCACGGGTGAGCCCCCAATGTGGAAGCTGCGCCTTCGTAGCGCGGATCGAGGTTGCGCAAGGCTCCTTCGACGGTAATGACCAGGAAGGGCATGGCGACAAACGTCGTCGCCATCACCACCCCCCCGATCGAAAAGGGCAGCAGCAGGTGGGTTGAGGCGTACACCGGCGCCCCAATCAGACCCTGCCGGCCGAATGCGAAAAGCAGAGCCACGCCCCCCACGACCGGCGGCAGGACCAGAGGCAGGGTGACGATTCCGCGTACCAGTCCCCGCCCGGGGAACTCGACCCGGGCAAGAACCCAAGCCAGCGGGACCCCCAGAAGCGCCGAAATGGCCATCGAGGCGATCGAAGCCAGCAGCGATAGTTGGAGGGCTTCAGTGACAACCGGTGCGCTCAGGATCTCGGCCGCCCACGACCAGGGGGCTTTCGAGAGCAAGCCGACCAGTGGGAGGGTGAACAGGACGACGCCCAGCCCTGCCAGCCCGATCAGGGGCAACGGCGTTCTGCTGGGTGGGCGTCGTCCTGTGGGATTAGCCAAGCTCAAGGTGCAGCGAAGCCGTACGTGGCCAGGATCGCCTGCCCTTGGCTGGAGAGCACATAGGCAACGAACTCTTGGGCGGCTTGCGGATTCGGCGCCAGGGCCATCACCGCGATCGGATAGTCGGCGATCACGTTCAGCTCGTCCGGGATATCGATGCCCTCGACCTTGCCCGCGGTCGAGGCGACATCGGTGACATACGTGATCCCGCCGTCCAGCTCTCCGGCCTCGATCTTCGTCAGCAGGGCGCGGACGTCGGGTTCATTGGTGTCGATCTCCGGCGTGACCCCGGCTTTCTGCAGCGCCTGGCGGGCGAAATCACCACACGGCACACCCTCAGCGCACAACCCGATCAGGAGTTCCGGCCGGGCGAAATCCTGAAGGCTGGCGATGGCGGCCGGGTTGCCGGCCGGGACGGCGATCTGCAGTCGATTGCGGATGAAGATCTGAGGTTCTCCGGCGGCGGCCCCGGCTTTGACCACTTGGTCCATGTTCGAGGTGTTAGCCGAAGCAAACACGTCCACCGGGGCGCCACCCAGAATTTGCTCGCGGAGCGTCGAGCTCGCGCCGAAGTTTAGCACCACTTCGACCCCGGGATGGGCGGCCTCGAAGGCGGTCTTGAGTTCCCCGAAGGCGTCGGTCAGCGAAGCGGCCGCCGAAACCAGGACCTGGCCCTGGATGGCGGTGGTGGTCCCCGTTGCTCCCCCGCAAGCCGCGGCAAGCACGGCGACGAGAAGAACAACGGCAAAGGGACGAAAACGCAAAGGATTCCTCCTCAACTTTGTCATACGGGCAGCCCACTGCCCGATAGGTCATAACCGCCGATGGCCGCCAACCGTTTTTGAAACGCCTCGCCCGTGATCTCGGCCATCCCGGACTCAACGCAGGCTTCATGCTGCCACCGCCTGGCGATCCACACCTCGGCCTGATGCAGCTCGAGGGGGTGAAAAGCGGCCTGCATGGCGCGTGCCGCCGGCTCGATCGTGACTGCCGGCAAACCAGAAGTGACCGCCAGCCGCGCCGCCTCCAGGTGTCCCCCGGCGCGCGGACCCGACCTTGGTCTGCCAACCGCCTTCTGGAATGCCTGCTGTGCACCGGCGCCAGCCTCTCGCTGTACCACCGGACCGTCCCCATGAAGCGCCACTTCGATCCAGTCGGAGGCGGCATCGCGCGGCCCGGCCAAGCCCACTCGCCAGGCGCACAGATGGAACCGGGCCACCTCGAGATCATCCGGCACGGCGGGAAAACCGGCCGCCAGGCCGTGGACCACGGCCGCGTGCACCCGACTCCCGTTCAGAGCCTCAATCGCCGCCGCGCTTGAACATGCCACGGCCAGCGCGCCAAGCCCAGCTTGCCTGAGCAGCCGTTCGAGCAGCTCGAGACCCGGCTCACACCCGGCGATGACCAGGCCAGGCGGGAGATGGGCCCAGCGTTCGATCTCGCCGTCGCGGACGATGCCGTCCACGACATCCCAACCCACGGCTCCCAACCGCGCCGGTGAAGTGATCTGTCTGTCTCCGACCTGCCCGGCCCGGACCAAGGCGCCTTCGGGCGCCGGCGCGCCGGTGAGCGCATCGGTGACCCCGGATCCCGAAGAAAACAGACGCTCGGTCTCTAACCCCAATGCCGCCGCCAGCGCCATGGCCGCATCCACGCGTGGCAAATGGCGCCCCGCCTCCAGGGCGCCCACAAGCTGGCGACTGACCCCGGCCCGTTCAGCCAGCTGCTGCTGAGTCAAGCCAAGGCGTTCCCTGGCCAGCCTTATCCGTTCGCCAATCATGCCAATATTCTAGCATATTGGCCAACATACTAGCCAACATGATAGCCTAGCCCGGAGCTTGGCCGGCAAATGACGGGGGGCTGTTGGCCTGAGTGACTCAGGATGGTGACCTGTGGACCGGCGCGCGAACCGGAGAGCGGTTTTGGATGCGGGGTGTCAGTTCAGAGGGCCGATGAGTGCCTCGACTGCGTCCAGAATCTCCCCCGACTGCACCAGCGCCTTCATGCGGTTGTGATCGGGATACAAGGGGCGGTCCACGTCGAGGTGGTCCACATGCTTGCGAATGACCTCCCGGGCCGTCTGGGTTCCTTTGCCCGGCGAGAACTGGCGAAAGTCCAGCGCCTGCGCCGCCGCCATGAACTCGATCCCCAGCACGCCGTAGGCGTTGTCCAGGATTTGCCGGTTCTTGAGGGCGGTGTTCATCCCCATGGAGACGAAGTCTTCCTGGTCGGCGGCGGCCGGGATGGACTGGATACTTGCCGGGGCCGACAGGATGCGCTGTTCGACGATCAAGTGATCCGCGGTGTACTGCGACAGCATCATCCCAGAATAGAACCCCGGCTCATGGGCCAGGAAATCGGGCAGGCCCTGGGACAGAGCCGGATTTGTCAGCCGGTTCATGCGCCGCTCCGAGAGCACCGAAACCATGGTGATGGCGGCACCGGCCATGTCCATCGGCAGCGAAACCGGGGATCCCTGGAAATTGGCGCCGGTGAGGGTCGATTTCGTCTCAGGGACATATACCGGATTGTCACCCACGCCATTGAGCTCGATTTCCACCTGGGAACGCGCATACGCCACCGCATCGCGCGCCGCACCGATCACCTGAGGAGTGGAGCGCATCGAGTAGGCGTCCTGCACCTTGGTCTTCATCTTGCCCGTCATCAGATCCGAGCCTTCGATGACCTTGCGGATGTTGTCGGCAGACGTGATCGCCCCCTTAAAGCCTCGCAGCTCGTGGAGCCTGGCGGTGTACGGCTTGAGGTTGCCCAGCAGCGCCTCAATCGACATAGCCGCGGCAATCTCGGCCTGATTCAACCACCGTTCCATGTCGTGAATCTGCAGCGCCGACATGGCGGTCAGCACGTTGGCACCGTTGATGGCCGCCAGTCCGTCGCGGGCCTCCAGCCCGGGTATCTCGATACCGGCCTGCTCCATCGCCTCGCGGCCGGAGAGGCGCTCCCCTTCGAAGAAGGCTTCCCCTTCCCCCATCAGGAGCAGCGCGGCCTGGGCCATGGGGGCCAGGTCACCGCTGGCGCCGACCGAGCCCTTCTCGCATACCACGGGGGTCACGCCGCGATTGAGCATCTCCACCAGGGTCTGAGTGATCACCGGCCGGCATCCGGAGTTGCCGTGCGCATGCACGTTGATTCGACCCGCCAGCGCGGCCCGAACCGTCTCCAGCGGGAGCGGATCCCCGATCCCGGCTGCGTGGTTGTAGATCAGGAAACGCTGAAACTCTTTGACCTGCTCGTCGCTGAGCAGCACTTCCGAGAACTCCCCGATACCGGTGTTGGTGCCATACATGATTTCCTTGTGGGCAAGCTTGTCCTCGACCATGGCGCGACAGACACGGATTCGTTCCAGGGCTTCAGGCGCCAGGCTGACCGGTTCATTGCCCCGAGCGATGGCGACCAGGGATTCGATGGTCAGCGACGAACCGTCGAGCACTTGCGTCATGGAGGTCTTCTCCCAATGCTTGGCCAGACTGAGACCGCCCGGGTATGCGCCCGCGGCTTGGTCCGCCTGCGTGCTTCGATTCCCGGCTTCAAGCCTACCAGACCGCGGGGCGTGCCGCCGGGACAATCCACAGCCATGATAGGGGGCAGTTGGCGGTTCCTCAAGTGTCTTTGGTCACCGCAGGCGGATTGGCTCAGATCTTCTGGTCACGTGTGCCAGGCTGGCGGGCGCGGATGATCGCATCAGTCCGATTGCCCACGCGTTGTCCCGGCCGTGGAGCAGGGTTGGCGCAGTGTGCAACCATCGTATGATCTGCGCGCCTTCCGGGTTCAAACACTCCTCGTATGATTCGACTGACTGCCCCGTCAGGCGCCATCTTGGGCCGCGCTTCACCGGAAAGAATCTCACTTCAAGGTCATTGGAAGGTTTGAGCCTGTATCCGACGGCCTGAGCCACGCCGAGACTCGAGTTGGGAGATTTCGAACTAGGCGGCTACCGGCTGCGGGCCGGCACCTCGGTAACGCTCAGCCAGTGGGTGGTGCAGCGCGACCCCCACTTCTTCGATCGCCCCGATGAGTTCCGCCCGGAACGCTGGCAACCCGATTTCACGCGCAAGCTTCCGGCGTTTGCGTAGTTCCCCTTAGGAGGCGGTCTGAGGCAATGCATTGGACACACCTTTGGCATGACCGAAGCTGTCCTGGTGACCGCCATGATCGCCGCCAAGTTTCACCTGACGCTTGTCCCCGACCAGGCCGTCGAGCCATGGCCGCTTTTCTCGCTCAGACCATGGCCTGGAATCCACGTGGTTGTGCATCGTCGTGGGCAACACCCCGCCCCCGAGACGCCGCAAGAGGCTGAGTACGTGCAGACTTAGCCGGTCCGGCCTGGATTTCGCAACCTGCCCCTGAGAACAGCGTTCGCCTTCGCCATCCTGATCCCGGGTATAAAGACACATGGGGGAAACAAAAAGCACCCTTTCGGGTGCTTTCAGGGAGCGCCTTGGCTCGGCCGGCCAGTGCCGGCGAACCAGGGACCTTGGCCCGACGAGTTGCCCCTCCTTGAACCCGCAGCGCGTCGCCGGGGGATCGCGAAGGGGCTGGGCTCGATTCCATTTGGATGCCATCCTTCTGTTGCAGCAAGACTTAGATGTACTTCTTGGCCACGCAGCGGCGAAGACCTGCTGTCCTCAGCGCCCACATGCCAGGTGCGGGAAGAATTGGTCCCGATTGTGAAATTCTACACAAACCGTCGCCGAGTCAGCCTAGCCGCAAGCCTCATGACCTATCTTGAGTCTCCGAAATCTCTTTCGCCCGATGTTCGCACTTGTCCCACGTTTCGATGTAGTCGCTGGCTGAGCGGAACAAGGGAGCCAGGTCCTCGGCAGTCAGGCCCACGTTGCACATGTCCTGCAGCAGGTCAGGCAGCATTCCGTAGTGCGCCATCCCGTCCAGGTTCAGATCGAAGTCGCGACGCTCTCCGGCGGTTGAACGTGTCAAGGGCCGGTTGTCGCCCTCCATTTGCTCCCATTTTTCCCAGATTGGCCGAATCTTCCCGATCAATTCCAGCGTGCGCTGATCGAGATCCGAGGGCAATGTTGATGCAGCTCTGCGAGCGAAGTAGGCCGCCTGCTGCTCCAGCGGCCATTTCGATGCTTGATCCTCGGCCGCAGCCGGGTCCTGGTCAGCCAGCCAGAAACCGCGGGTTGCATTGTCAACCCACGTCTGATCGTGAACGATCTCTGCCAGCTTCAAGGCTTCGCGCAGCGTGTGTTCGGGAAAATCTGTCTCAGGATGTTCTTGCTCCAACGGGTTAAAGCCGGCTTTGTATTGGGCCACGGCCTGCCAGATATCACATTCTTCTTCGTCGTAGGCGCCGTCTCCCGTGGATTCAAACCGATGCCAGCGGTGATCCAGCAGTGGCGTGGCATAGGCCACGCCATTCACCTGACGTTCGATTTCGCCTCGGCGTTGAGAGACGCGGCGGGCGTCATTATGGGCGCCGAAACCCGCAAACGTGCCGAAGCGCGGGCCGGGTAGCCCAGCGGCTCCATTGATATCCGAGCCAATAGCCACGCTGTGGCCGCCCATTTTCGAAAGGGCGTACACATAGGCCTGGGCAAACGATGTGCTCGTTCCGGCGCACGGCTCTGGGATCTTCCCGGCTTCCTCGGGCAAGCCTCGGCGCAGACCCGCAATGTCGCCTTGGTTGAGGATGGGCGCCACGATCCCGCCCAGGCGGCCGATGCGTTCGATCTGGTCCCCTCGTTTTCCAGCTTCATGTGCCACTTTGTGCACATCGCTGGTCCCGTAATGCTCATGCTTCTGAGGGTCAAACTCGGTCTGAGCGCTGAACAACAGATCACGAAACCAGGTGTGAGAGCATATGACCGGGTATGCCTGTTGTTCTGCTATCTCCAGCGCGGCATCAGTCGTCTTTTCGGACATGTGGTCGACGTCAATGATGAAGCCCCTTTTCATCAACTCTTGAAGCAAAATCCGGCCGTACTTGTTCAGTCCCAGGGTATTGGCGTGTCCGCCGCCCACTTTCGGGGCTTCCACGGCCTCGAAAAGCTCGCGAATGCCGGGAATGTGGTCCAGCAGTGTGCGCCGGTGCATGGCTCGCATGTGTTTTCCGGAAACCATGACCGTGCGTTCAGCAGCATCCACCAAGTCGGCGCCATCGTGGTCAATACGATAGCGCACGCCAGTGCTCCAGGCGTCCTCGACCATCCACCTCTCGCCGGTGACGAACAGATTGACCATCTCCAGAAACCGCAGATAGATAGCCGTACCGCCGAAGGCGTTGTTGGTGAGATGAATGGGGGTGATTTGACGCACACCAAGCTCGTGCAGCCAATCCAACTCCTGCCCGATCAGTTCACGTGCCTGATCCAGATCCCCGTGGCTCAGCTTCTCCAAGTCGTCCGCGTTGTGCCAGTTTCCGAGCGAGTTCGACTTCTACACCGAGGACCACGGCAAGCCGGTTTTGGGTGATGATCTGACGGGCTTCCTCAGGCGAGTAAGCAACCTGCAGCCACCCTTTCCCAGTCCCGCCGCTCTGTGCATCGACATGAGCGACCATGGCCTGCATGGCGGCCAGTTGGGTCTGAATGGCGCTCTTGTCATCGTGCGCCAAGTGTGGGGTGGTTTTTGTGGCCAACAACTCATTGTTCACTGCAAGGCAGGTGATCAAACGCAGACCACCTAAGTAGGAACGGTGAAGCCAATCAATGTACGCCTGTTGGTGAACCAGGGTCGTGAAGCGCGGCCAGACGATAAACTCTGGCCAGCCGCCACCGGCGGGATGGCCAAACTCCGGATTGACGTTGATCAGTCCACCGTGAATCGGTTCGCACGAGCTAAGGGCATATTCGATGCCTTCAGGACCCGGATGCTGGGGATCGTAGGGCTCGCCCCAAAACGCCTTTCCACCGAAAGCCAAATGGGCCATGAGATGGGCATGCAGATCGGCGAAACCCCACAAGGGTGTTCCGGGATCAGCCTCCCAATAATCGCCACCGAGCGGCACCCGGGGTTGCTGTTTGGATTGCGATTCTTCTACTTTCATGGACTACTTCCTTGGGCTTGGCTGAAACACGAGTCCGATTGAGAAATGCCCAGCTCACCTACTTCGAATCCGGGCAGACTTGTGAACAACAGCCGCCATATCTGGGAGCACGGCTCAATCCCTTCGCACATCCTTACAGGTCCGTGATGGTGCCCAGACACCCAGGCTGTCGTTGAGAATGGTCTTCGGTCCCGGTGATTTGACCCCGTCAGACGTGGCGTGGCGTGTCTGGGCGAGGGGTCTTTGCTTCCGGGTTCGCCCCTGATGACCGAAGTCTCAGTCCCCCGGCGCCGGTTCGAAGGCCAGTTCAGATTCGCGCCCGAAGAGACGCAACTCGCGCCGATGGGCGGCAAAGGCCTCCCGCCATGTGGCATAACTTGTATACGAGATGCCGAACTCCTCACAGGTTGCCTGGACAATCGGCGCGAGACGTGGATAGTTCAGGTGGCAGATATGCGGCAGGAGGTGGTGTTCAATCTGATAGTTTAGCCCGCCGATGTACAGATTCAGGAGCGTATTACGCGGTGCGAAGTCCACCGTCGTCTCCACCTGATGGACTGCCCACTCGTCGTCGATGTGGAGAGGGTCGCCAACTGGCACCGGGAATGTGGCCGCGCCGCTGATGTGGGCCAACTGAAAGACCACCCCCATCACCACCCCGACCGTCATCATCACGATCATGAAACCAATCAGCACCTGCCACCAGGGGTATACCAGCAACGGCAGAGCAAACATGAGTGTGAAGAAGATGAATTTGCCGGCCCAGAAGATAGCCTTGTCGGCTGCGCGCAATTTCGGATAAACGTGATTGTCGTCAGACTGGCCGAAGAACACCATCATGAAATCGCGCAGGATGAAATCGATGCCGATCATGCTGTACACGAACGGGAAGTACCAGGCCTGGAATTTGAACAACGGCTTCCAAGGCAGACGGGGTGTGAGGCGCATCAGCCCGTAGGTCTCGACGTCATCATCGAAGCCGGCGATGTTGGTGTAGGTATGGTGCCACACATTGTGCTTTGTGCGCCAGCGGAACCCGCTCATCCCAAGCAGCTCGGCGCTCAGGCTCATCAACTTGTTGATGCGCGGATTATCGGAATAGCTGCCATGGTTGGAGTCGTGCATGACGTTGAATCCGACCGAAGCGATGGCCAGCGCCCACAGTACGCACAGGCCGACGTTGATCAGCGGCGGGAAATGACCCAGCAGCAAGAGCAGGTAAGTTCCTAGCCACCATCCCAAGGCCCCCACCGTCTTGACGATCATAGCGGGGACATCGCGTGCCGGGAGGCCGTTGTCCCGCAGATGGGCGGTGACCCGTTCGTTGAGCTCTGTCCTGAAACCGCGCCTCCCGGTGAACTGCAGACTCTTGTGAGCAGCGTCTCTGGCGACCATCTCTGAAGCTGTCAACTCAACTCCCATCCTCTGAAACCGGATTTGTCAGTCAGGTTGCCTATGCCATGCGTCACGCCCGCCGCTTGGCGAAAGATGGCGCATGATCCTAGTTGAGATGAGTTTGGAGACGTGCCGTGGCAACCGACTGCTTGTGCAGTATCTCACAGAACCGTGATCACGTCTAACCCGCCCAATGGAACGATCCGGACAGCTCGCGAGCCCCGACTATTGCGTGCCAAGACCAGCCTCCAAAGGGACTTCGTCAACGGCGCACCGGATGAAGACATCGCCCCTGGCCAACATCATGCGGATTTGGGCGGGGAAAGCAGATCCGCCTCTGGAAGCGCCCAGCCAGATTCGTTCGACGATTAGCCGATTAGGCTGGCAGTCTTGAGGGCAGCCTGTTCTATCCCGTGGATTAACCGAGCTCGTTCGCTTGGGTCGCCGGTTTCCAATAGCTGCATGGTGTCACGCCACACGGTTTCCCGCCAATGGGTGATGAGATGAGAGACCAGAAGTTCATCGACCGGGCCGAGCAGTTCGTCGATCAGCACCATGAGGGGCATCATTGGGTCCAACACCTGATCTTGGACGGCATCAATCGTGCGCCCAATGACCTCGTTCACATGGCAGTGGTCGTTGTACCGAGCTGTCCGTTGGTCGGCTTCCAGGGCGTCCCACTCCGGTCCGAGCAGGTCGACCAGGCTTAGGACCAAGTCGTAATTGATATGAGCGTTTACACCCGCCAGTAGTTTCTGAAGCACGAGCGTATGCGGGGCGCGTGAAACATCGTGCGCGGAGTGCCAGACGGCAGGCGCTGAGCTTGGCTCGCGATCATAGTCCTCGAGAGCCACGAAATAGTAGTCAGCGAAGCGCTGCATAAGACGGCTGACCCAGGCCGAGTCATGGAACTCCTGGTGGTCAATGGCCGAGATGATGTTGCGTGTCATGAGAAGGTAGCAGCTGAGGAAGACCGAACGCCGGTCTGCTGCTGCCTCCCAATCGTGGATCTGTGTCGCCATGCGGCCGACGACGGCCATTTCGGGTGTTGCCAATCCACCCTCCCCGCCAAACAGATTGTTTCCTAATGATAGTCGACGGGCGTGCCCAAGCAAGCAAAGTCGTGCCTGCCGTGTGGCTGTGTGCACGCGGGGAAGCACGCCAGCACCGGACCGCGGGTACGGCTGCAAAGCGGTTGACGCGCGGGTTGATCGCCGGCAGGTTTACAAGGGAGTTTGGCAAAGGAAAAGGCGCCCTTCCGGGTGCCTTCAGGTGGCAGGGCTGAAATTCGCCGGCGTGGCCGGTCAGGGCAGGCGAACCCAGGACCTTCAGGTTATGAGTTCGAATCCTGCTGGATGGGCCCTGGATCGGGCCGCCGGCTTTCTAAGCCTGGCCTGGTGATCATCGTTGGTTGTGGGGCTCCGGCGTTCCTTGATTGTGAGCGGCCTGCAATTCCAATCCTTTCCCCGATTCTGAAGGGAGATGGAAAGCAGACCGACCCAACTACTTCTCGTCGTCGGCACAACCGCCAGGGTCTTACGAATCCACTGAGCGGGTTCCTTTTGCCGCAGTCAGGACAGGCAATCCTTGGCGTCGGCTCCCAGCTCTGGTTCTTTGACCGAGGGTACGGAAGGCTTTCCTGTCCAGATGATGCTGCACCGGGAAATGTCAGCGGACATGGGATGATAGCCCCCTGCCATGGAATCACGATAATGGGAGGCGTGAGGCGTACTGATCGCACGACGGGCCCTGAGAGCCCGGAGATTCTCGCCTACCGAGACCCGGCCGACAGGTCAGACCGGACACACGTCCTATCTCCCACACTCACTCCGGGGTGGGGCCTTGGGGCAGACCGGGCCGCCATGCGAAGCATGAAAACACCCCCATGAACCATCAGCCGGATCGACCGTTGCCTGAAGAAGGGGAGGCGGGGTATGCCAGCATTTTTGACTCCGCGGCTGACGGGCTGATAGTCACAGACCTAGAGACCGGCGCCGTGGTAGAAACCAATGCTGCAGCCTGCGCCATGCTCGGCTGCCCGCGCCACGAATTCATCGGGCTCCTCCCGAAAGACTACGTTCACCCCGAAAGCCTGCACCAATTCAAGCACAATGTCGAGGCCTATCGCCTCGGCATCCAGGCTGACCGCCCCGTGCGGCACGTGCGCCGGGACGGTTCGACTTTCTACGCGGAATGGCACGGGACTGAATTCAACTATCGGGGCCGCCCGTGCCTGCTTGGCGTGATTCGCGATGTCAGCCGACGCGTCGAAGCGGAACATCTTCTTGAGCAGTCGGAAGGCGCGCTCGCCGACGAAAACGCCATCCTACTAGAGATTTCCCAGACTCTGGCCTCCACTCTGGAACTTCAACCGGGCCTGATCCTTGACCAGCTTAGCTTGCTCATCAGATACACCCATGCAGGGCTTTTCATGCTGCAAGAGTTGGCCGTGGTTGCAGTGGCCGTGCGAGGCATAGATCAACCTGAGGCAACCGAGCTCCCGTACATCTTGCATGACGGCCAGGCCACAATGGAGGCACTTTTCGAGGGGCGCCACCCTATCCGCATTCCGGATATTGGGGAGTCTGAGCCCTCGGCCGAGCTGCTTCGCAAGCTTTTCGGGGACGATCGTGCCGGCATGCTGCAAGGCGTACGCTCCTGGATGTGGGTGCCGCTGGCGGTCAGGAATTGCCTGCTCGGTGGCATCGGTCTCGCTCACGCCGAACGCGATTACTTCACCGCGCACCTGGCAAGCTTGGCGATGACCGTCGCCAACCATGCTGCCGTGACCATGGCCAACGCTGAGTTGTATGAACGCGCCCAAAGCCTGGCCGCGCTCCAAGAACGTCAGCGGCTTGCCCGCAACCTGCACGACGCCGTCAACCAGTCGCTCTTTTCTGCCGGGCTGATTGCCGAAGTCCTGCCGCGCCTGTGGGAGCAAGATCAGGCTGAAGCGCGCCGCGCGCTGAAGGATTTGCGCCGCCTAACACGTGGTGCACAGGCCGAGATGCGCGGTCTGCTCGCAGAGCTCCGCCCCAGCACACTGACCGACACCGAGCTGGGAGATTTGCTGGGCCTGCTGGGCAACGCTTTCACCGGGCGCACGAATACTCCGGTATCGGTGACCATCAGCGGCGGTGGAAAACTCCCGAATGAGACGCACGTCGCCCTCTACCGCATCTGTCAGGAAGCCTTGAACAACATCTCCAAACACGCCGGGGCGAGCAAGGTAGAAATTGTGGTGCACCCTGCGCCGGATGGGCTCGAGCTGCAGGTACGTGACAATGGCCGCGGATTTGTCACGTCGGAACTGGCGGCCTCGGGTCACTACGGCCTGAGCATGATGCGTGAGCGCGCCGAAGCCGCCGGCGCAAACCTGACCATTGCCAGCCAAGTGGGTCAAGGCACGGTGATAACCGTCCGGTGGGTTGGGCAGGAGGGTTCATGAGCGACGCCTCATCTCAGCCAATCCGCGTGATGCTGGTTGACGACCACACGATGGTCCGCCGAGGGCTGACGACCTTCTTAAAGGTCTATGACGATCTGGAGCTGGCAGGCGAAGCCAGCACCGGGGAGGCGGCTATCAAGCTCTGTGCTGAAGTACTTCCCGATGTCATTTTGATGGACCTGATGCTGCCGGACATGGATGGAGCGACAGTGACACGCGCCATCCGCCGGCAGTCACCCCAGGTAGAGGTCGTGGCGCTGACCAGTTACAAAGAGCCGGAACTTATTAAGAGCGTGTTGGAGGCCGGCGCAATCGGCTATCTGCTGAAAGACGTCTCGGCGGAGGAGCTCGCACATGCGATCCGGGCGGCGCATGCCGGGCGGGCAACCCTGTCTGCCGAGGCCACCCAGGTCATCGTCCGCGCCACCGGCCAGCCGCCTGAGCCCGGCTTCGACCTGACCGTCCGCGAGCGTGAGGTGCTGGTCTTGTTGGTCGAGGGTTTGACCAATGATCAAATTGCCGCAAGACTGAGCGTCAGCCCATCCACCATCAAGTCCCACGTAAGCAATATCCTCACCAAACTCGGCGTTGCCAGCCGCACCGAGGCCGTCACCCTCGCCTTGCGTCAGGGACTTGTCACCTGATTCCCGCTTTCACCTCCCCCAAATGACCGAGGCAAAGGCTCCCCTGTTGATGGATGTGCCGGGGGAGTACCTTCGATAACATCTAGGTACCACTGTTTGTCTTAGTTCCTGGCGCCGGCCAGATGAGGGAGGACAGAGAGAGGTCGGCGAGCCATGGCCGTTTCCCAAAGAAAGCCTAGAACCCTCAAAAGACTTGCCCCGAAGGACTCGGAGATTCGCTATCGCCGACTCTTTGAATTGGCCCAGGATGGGATTCTGATCCTCAATGCCGACACGGGGATGATTGATGACGTCAACCCCTTCTTGACAAATCTGCTTGGCTACACACGCGAAGAATTCACCCACAAGAGGCTGTGGGAGGTGGGTGCATTTCGAGATATCGAGGCCAGCAAAGATGCCTTTGCGGTTTTGCAGCAGCGCGAATACATCCGCTATGACGATTTGCCGCTTAGAGCCAAAGACGGAAGGCTCATCAAGGTCGAATTCGTCAGCAATATCTATCAGGCGGGTGACGAACGCGTGATCCAGTGCAACATCCGTGACATTACCGATCGCAAGCGCGCCGAAGCGCAGGTGCGGTACCAGGCTGGTCTACTCGAAAGTGTGAGCGATGCGGTCGTGGCCAGCGACGCTCAATACCAGATAACAGTCTGGAACAAGGCAGCCGAGTCCCTCTATGGATGGAAGGCGGGCGAAGCCCTCGGGCGGAACTTCATGGAGCTCATCCGCGCCGAATGGCCCGGCGCGGCGGCCGCGGACATGCGACCCTCGATTGCCGCGGCTGGGGACTGGTCCGGAGAAGCGACCCACCTTCGAAAGGACGGCACGCGAGTCCCCGTCGAGATCTCCAGCCTGGTGCTTCGCAATGGCCAGGGGGAGATAACAGGTTACGTCAGCGTCAATCGCGACATCAGCCAGCGCCGGCGTTCCGAAGACCTTTTACGCCTTCAAGGCACGGCTCTGAACGCGGCGGCCAATGCCATCCTTATCACCAACCCAGCCGGTGAAATTGAATGGGTCAACCTGGCTTTCACGACCCTCACCGGCTTCACCCCCGAAGAAGCCCTCGGCAGGAATCCACGCGAACTGGTTCAGTCGGGCGAACAGGATCAGGCGTTTTACAAAGAGCTATGGGAGACCATCCTGGCCGGAGAAGTCTGGCACGGCGAACTGATCAATCGCCGCAAAGACGGGAGTCTTTACTCAGAACAGCAGACCATCACTCCGTTGAAAGATGCGGACGGAAGCATCAGCCATTTCATTGCCATTAAAACGGATGTCACGGAGGCCAAGGACGCGGAGGCAGCTCTGCGAGACTCGTACCTGATCACCGAAGGCATTATCAACGCGCTCCCCGCCAGGATCTTCTGGAAGAATATGAATCTCGAGTACTTGGGCTCCAACACAGCCTTCGCCATTAACGCGGGATTTGCTGATCCATCGGAAGTCATCGGGAAAGATGATTACCAGATGGCGTGGCGTGAGCAGGCGGAAAGCTATCGCGCGGCTGATCTGGAGGTCATCACCAGCGGTCTTCCCAAGCTAGACTACGAAGAGCCCTCCACGACCATCCAAGGTGGCAGGATCACCACGCTTACGAGCAGGGTGCCTTTGCGAAACTCAAAGGGCAAGACCATCGGCGTACTCGGGTCGTATATGGACATCACAGAAAGAAATCAGGCGAGGGAGAAGATCCAAAGCCAGTTTGAACATCTCAGCGCCTTGAGGAGAATCGACCAAGTCATCTCATCCAACTTTGATTTGGATTTTTCCCTTTCAGAGATTCTCGCCCAGGTCATGCAAGAGCTTCATGTTGATGCCGCGGACATCTTGCTGCTGAATACCGTTTTGAACGTTTTAGAAAGCGCGGTCGACCGCGGCTTCCGCTCCAACTGTGCGAACCATCGGCAAGTCCTTTTGTCGGACAGCTACGCCGGCCGCGCCGCACTGGAGCGCCAGCTGGTTCAGATTCCGAATTTAGATGAAGATCCCAACAATCCGCTGTTGGCAAAGTCCTTCGCGGGAGAGGCACTTGTCTGTTACTACGGCCGTCCTCTGGTCGCCAAGGGGAAGGTGCTGGGTGTGCTCGAGGTCTTCCATCGCAGCCCGCTTGATCCGGATCAGGAATGGTTTGATTTCTTCGAGTCTCTGGCCGGGCAAGCGGCGATTGCGATTGAGAACAGCATGCTGTTTCATGGTCTGGAACGCTCGAACATGGAACTGGGCCTGGCCTATGATGCCACAATCGAAGGTTGGTCACGCGCCCTCGATTTACGCGACAAGGAAACCGAAGGGCACACGCTGCGAGTGACAGACATGACTGGCAAACTTGGGCGCGTGTTCGGCTTGGACGATGTAGAACTGGCCAATGCGCGCTGGGGGGCGCTCTTACACGACATTGGCAAGATGGGTGTTCCGGACATGATCTTGCTCAAACCCGGGCCACTGACGGACGAGGAATGGGTGAAGATGAAAAGACACCCAACCTTCGCCTATGAATTGCTCTCTCCTATTCGTTACCTGCGACTGGCGCTGGATATTCCTTACTGCCATCACGAGAAGTGGGACGGCAGCGGTTACCCACGCGGCCTGAAAGGCAAGCAGATCCCACTGACGGCACGCATTTTTGCTGTGGTGGATGTCTGGGATGCGTTGACCGCAGATCGCCCTTACCGCGCCGCCTGGACACAAGACAAAGCGCGCCAACACATCCGTGAATCATCGGGAACGTACTTTGATCCGGAGGTGGTGGATAAGTTCATGCAGACGTTTGGTTGATGAAGGAGTATCTCCCACATGGCGGATGCCATCGCTTCCCGGTCGACACTTACGGCCGAGGCTCATCTTAGTTACGGTGCAGGGCAGCAGGTCCGGTTATTCCAGGCCCTCATCAACGGACTTGGATAGGCGCCGAGGATCATGACCAAGCTTCAGAAAAGCAGCCAGGCAAGTGAAAGATTGTCACCCATAGAGTTGGAGATCCGCTATCGCCGGCTTTTTGAAGCCGCTCAGGATGGGATCTTGATCCTGGACGCCAAGTCGGGGGCAATCACGGATGTCAATCCTTTCCTGATCAATATGCTGGGCTACTCGCGCCGGGAATTTATCCGAAAGAAGCTCTGGGAAGTGGGCGCGTTCAAAGATGTCAAAGCCAGCAAGCAAGCTTTCCAGGCCTTGCAGAAGCATGAATACATCCGCTATGAGGATTTGCCGCTGAGGGCAAAGGACGGGCGGCTGATGCAAGTGGAATTTGTCAGCAATGTGTACACAGCGGGCAGCGAGCGTGTGATTCAATGCAATATCCGAGACATCACTGAGCGCAAACGGGCCCAGGACTGCTTGATCGAGAGCGAGGCCCAGCTGCGCGAGCAGTCCGTGCGGGACCACTTGACGGGGCTGTTCAATCGGCGCTATTTGGAGGAAACGCTCGATCGTGAGCTGCTTCGAGCCGCACGCAAGGCCACCCCGGTTGGCATTCTTCTGCTGGATGTGGACCACTTCAAACAGTTCAACGACGTCAGCGGGCACGCGGCTGGCGATACGATCTTGCGTGAACTGGGAAGTCTTCTGCGTGCCAATGTCCGCGGGGAGGACATTCCCTGTCGATATGGCGGCGATGAGTTCACGGTCGTCATGCCCGATGCTACGCGTGAGGTCGTCCGCCAACGAGCGGAACTGCTCGGTCGCCGGGCAGGCAGGTTCCACATCCCGTTCGAAGGGCGCGTCCTGGATCCTGTCACACTCTCCATCGGCGTGGCGGCCTTCCCGGAAGACGGGTCACACAGTGAGGCCCTCTTGAAAGCCGCCGACAGGGCCCTCTATCGAGCGAAACGTGAGGGACGTGGACGGGTGATAGTCGCAAGTCAGAATTCCCGAGACTAAGACACGCCTCAGGCTCCCCCGGTATCTGGCCACTTGTCATTTCGACATCAAGCCTGACGCCTCCCCCAAGCGGTGGAGGCAAATGCTCCCCCGTCGATGGATGTGCCCAGGGGCGCCATGCAGTACGCTAGCACTGTGACCCGCGTCTACTTGGCCGATGCCAAACCCGATGAGCGCTCCGCCTTGCGCCTCTTGCTCCAGGATCTGAAGTTGGAGTTGGCTGGCGAAGCAGCCGACTGGCCAACCGCTTTGGCACAGGCACCCGTCAGTCAGACGGACATGCTGTTGGTGGATTGGGATTTGCTTCCCACCTCGCCCAACGCCGCGCTGGCCGAGCTCCGCAAGGCTTGCCCGGCGGCGCTGGTCATCGTACTCATCAGTCAAATGGACGCCCGTCAGCAAGCCGCCCTATCAGCCGGTGCGGATGCGTTTATCAGCAAAGGTGAGACGCCTGAGCGTGTGGCCCAATACTTGCGGACCTTCGCCACCAATCCCGCCATAATTTGATGAAACATGGCTGTTTGCAAGAGTTCGAAATACCGGCGCACTCCGCTGCCCCGAGCGCCGGCGCAAATTGGGACAGCTGCAAGGACGATCCGGGGGGCAACGATGGACAAAGACGTGTAAGGATCGGCAAGAGAACAAGTGCTAAGCCGCGCAACTCAATCATAAGTCTTAGGAGATAAACCATGAATATCCTCATTTACCTTGTCGTTGCGGCGATCATCGGATGGGTGGCAAGCGAGATCATGCGCGACCGGGCAAGCCTGTTGATGAACATCGTGGTGGCCGTCGTGGGTGCGTTTTTGGCCGGCTACTTCCTCAGCCCGATTTTCCATGTCGGAACGATCAACGATGCGATCAACCTTCCCACTATGCTGGTGACGCTCCTGGGCGCCGTCATCGTGATCGCGATTGTCCATCTGCTCCGCCGCAGGGTGTAACCACAGCCAACACCCCGCCTGTCGTGGATGAACGTTCAAGGCAGGGGTGCGTCGCAGCACCCCTGCTGATGAGTATGGGGATGAACCCCATTGACTTTGTGAAACATATCACATGTGGTTTCGTGAGGTCGAAATGACAGACAACAGCGTTTCAGAAGTTCGGATGACACAAAGACAACCGGAACGAGAACGACGTATCTTCACCTTCAAGGCGACCCAGCTGGTCTGGCTGCTGTTCGGAGCTCCTGGAAGCATTGCTGGCGCTGCGTGTTGGGCTGAAGCTGATCGCCGCCAACCCGGATAGCCCGATTGCTGCTTTCGTCTACGGATTTACCAGCCTTTTCCTGCTCCCCTTTGCGGGGTTGACGGGAACGCCGTCGGCGGGCGGCATGGTGCTGGAAGTCTCAACCGTGATTGCGATGGTGGTGTATGCCTTGATCGCCTGGGGGCTTGAACGGATCATCTGGGTGATCTTCTATCGCCCAAGTGCACCCGTGGAAGGCGTCACCCGAACGACGACCACCGATCATCACTCTCAGATGTGATAGCAGGAGAGGCATCGGGATGAGTCTTACGGTTGCACAACACGAATTGGATGCGGATGCAACTCACCCGGGACTGCCCTTTTCGGCTTTGATCCAAAACGATGTGATGGGAGCCATCAGACGGCTGATCGAGCTCTTCACACTTTCTGAAACGGCCAAAGGCGAAGCTGGCATCTTCCTGGGCGGCGAGGCACGAGACCGATAAGGTCGGGTCAGCCGACGTGCGTGCATCCATGTGGGAGCTTCCGCCCCTCGCGGCCCGCCATCTGATCTCCGGCCAAGTGAACAGTCTCGGGTACGGGCATCACCGATAACAAAACCTAGATGGAGGACATAGCCTACATGAATAAGGCAATGAACGTCTTAGTCGGCATGCTGATTGGTGGCCTGGCCGGCGCAGGGGTGATGCTATTGTTTGCACCCCGATCGGGGGAGAAGACCCGGGCTCTGATCCAGCTCAAGGGCGTCGAATTGCGGGATCGGACAACCGAGATGGTTGACCATGCCCTGGCCCAAGCCCGCTCCGAATCGCAAGAGATCGCTAGTGAGGTTCGCAAGACGGCCGGACGGCTGAAGCAGCAGGGGCAGGACAAACTCGTGGCGGGGATGGATCGTGCGTCTTCGGTTCTTGAGGCTGGAAAAGTGGCCGTCAGGGACGCCTGAAAGACAAGACCCTTGATCACCGTGGGCGGCGGGCGCCGAGACAAGCGGTGCTCGCCGACTCACCGTCACATTGAGAAGGGATTTACCATCATGAGGTTCACCCGCAACATTGGTATGCTCTTGCTGGCCATCTTCCTGATTGCCTGGGGTCTGGTACAGCTTCTCGGAATTGGCGGCCTGGGTTTGATCCTGGCGATCATCGCCATCGTCGCCGGCATCTTCATCCTCTTGGGGCGATAGGGAGATTGCCCTTCATCCTATCGACCTCTCAAACCGGATCTTGAAATCTCAAAAGGAGCAATCGCATGTTGACCTGGATCATCGTCATTTTGATCGTCCTCTGGCTGCTGGGCGCCTTTGGCCCGAGCTTCATCCCCAGCATTCCACGCACCGGAAACGTGATACATGTCCTGATCGTGATCGCTATCATCCTGGTGGTCTTGAAGCTGCTGGGCGTTATCTAGGAACAACAACCGCGCGCCGCGCCCCACGGCTCGCGCGTGCGGCCCAGCCCAAACAAGGCCGGTCCAGGTCGCCCGTCTGGAGAACACCCCAGAGCCTTTGGCGTCAAGGCGGCCTGACAACGGCACGCGCCCAACTTCGGACGCAAGTTGACGAGGTTGGAGTTGTCCTCCCAGAGCTCGAGGTGGCGCTTGGTTCGTCCAGATGCCCACACTGCGCTCAAGGGTTAGGCATTCCGCGTTGCTCCGCAGACGGGGGCGCGCGCCGTTGTCATCGCAGGCAGCCATAGCAAGGCGGAGGTGTGCGGAACCTTCCACCCATCCGATCGGGTGGCTTTTCCTGCCGAAACTGCCATGAAATCAAGTCAAGAGAACCAGCGTGTCATTCTTGAGGGCATTGCTCGCCGAGCCATGCTTGAGCATGGGCTGCTGCCTGATTTTTCGGCGGCGGTCATGGCCGAGCTGGGGCGGCTGCGGCAGCCTGCGTCCGCAAGAGAGACTGGCTTCAAGCGCCCACCGGAAACGCATGACCTGCGAAACCTTGTGTGGGCATCGATTGACAACGACGACTCGCGCGACCTCGATCAACTCACGGTTGCCGAAGAGCTGCCAGGCAGCAAGGTCAGAGTCCTAGTCGCCGTAGCTGACGTGGCCTCGCTGGTGGAAAATGGCTCGGCTATCGACGAGCATGCCAAGCACAACACAACCTCCGTATATACGGCTGCCAGGGTCTTTCCCATGCTTCCCAATGAGCTCTCGACGGATCTCACCTCATTGAATTCTGGAGAGGAGCGCCCATCGATCGTGGTTGACATGGTAATAGAAAAGGATGGACAGATAAGCGATTCCGAAATCTACCAGGCGCGAGTGACAAACCACGCCAAGCTCGCCTACAACAGCGTGGCCGCCTGGTTGGATGGGAGCGGCAATGTTCCTGAAGCCATCACTGCCGTGAAGGAGTTGGCCGAGAATATTCGCCTGCAGAATCGGACAGCTCAACGGATGAAGACCCTCCGGCATGATCATGGGGCGCTGAGCCTGGAGACCATTGAAGCCAAGGCCGTGTTCGACGGTGACCAAATCCGAACCCTGGAATTGGAAGAAAAGAACGCAGCAAAAGAAATCATTGAGGACTTCATGGTCGCAGCCAATGGTGTGACCGCCCGTTTTCTCTCCGCCAGGAACTATCCCTCAGTCCGCCGCGTGGTTCGCACGCCAAAGCGCTGGGACCGGATCGTCGAAATTGCCAAAGATCGGGGGTCCATCCTTCCAGAGCTCCCGGATTCAAAGGCGTTGGAGGGGTTTCTGATCAGCCAGAAGACGGCGGATCCGCTGCGCTTTCCCGATCTGTCCTTGGCCGTGATCAAGCTTTTGGGGGCTGGCGAATACGTTGCCGAACTTCCTGACGCGAATGCGCCTGGTCACTTTGCTCTGGCCGTCAAGGACTATGCTCACTCGACGGCTCCCAATCGCCGCTATCCCGACCTGCTTACCCAACGGTTGTTGAGAGCCGCCCTGGAAAGCAAGCCTGCCCCCTATAGCAAGGGCGAGCTCGATGTTCTGGCGGCTCACTGCACCCAAGCGGAAGATTCCGCCAACAAGGTCGAACGTCAGGTTGGTAAATCCGCAGCTGCCCTTCTGCTGCAATCGAGAATTGGGGAGCAATTTGATTCGATCGTCACGGGAGCTTCCGAGAAAGGGACCTGGGTTCGGCTTATCAACACGCCGGCCGAGGGAAAACTGGTTCACGGGTTTGAGGGCCTGGATGTGGGCGCCCAAGTCCGCGTGCAATTGACATCCATTGATGTTCAGAGAGGCTTCATTGATTTCAAGAGGGTCAGTTCATCAAAGCATTAGGACCTAAACTCGTGCAGCGGTTGGCGAATTGAGCAAAGGAGAGCTCCGTTGAAAAGACAGGCGGGCCTGTGGATCGACCATCGCAAGGCCGTCATCGTGATGGTTTCTGATGAGGGCGAGGAGACCGTAGAAATAGACTCAAACATGGAGGCAAACGTCCACGCTCCAGGCCGGTCGAGGTCCGAAGAGAGCTCGTCGGAGGATATCAGGGATCGGCAACACACAAACCAACTCGACCGCTACTACGAAGAAGTCGTGGCCGTGGTTCGCAACGCAGACACCCTCCTGATCTTCGGACCCGGCGAAGCCAAAGGAGAACTAAGGAAGCGCCTTGAGCATGCAGGAAATCAAGGGTCATGTGCTTGAGACGGAAACCGAAGACAAGATGACCGATCGACAGATCGCAGCCAAAGTTCGAGAGCAATTTCGGTCCTAGAGCCGGCCAGGGAGCCGGTTCAAGACCACCCGGCCGAGGCACAGTGGTACAGGACGAGGAGGTCAAGATGAGCGAAAAACGAAAGATCACAACTGAGGAGGCGCGGACAACCGGTACCCAATTGGGACTGGATTGGGCGAAGATCGATCTGGAGCAGTTCCGACGGGGTCTTGAGGTGGAACTTGAACACGGCGCCCACGATCCGGAGACCGACGTAACCCATGACGACATGCTGTTGACCGGCAAAATCGCCTGGGCTCACTTGAAGGAGATAGGCGACTATTACACCCGTTTGGATCAGCTTGAAGCCGAGGCCCTGTCCCAGTCCTAAACGACGGAACCCATCACGCCACCTCGGCCGAAATGGGCACGAAGCCCGGCCAAAGGAGGCTCCCGGCAGGCCGTCCGACCTTGTCACACCCGGATCGAGTGTCGGATCCCGATTGAAGAGTTACCCACAGAAAAGGAGATACGACGATGAATATGAAACTCTCTGCTCCGAAAGTCATTACGTGGTGGATCGCGGTTATCCTGGGGGTGCTTGGGCTCCTCGGTCACTTCGGATCGATCGCCGTGTTGAGCCAGTACTCGTTTTGGCTTGTTGCAGCCGGATTCGTTCTGTTGGCGTTGGCGACACTCCTGCGAGACCTATAGCGTCTCGAAGGCGTGGCCCCTGGGGGCGACCCGGGATACCTAGGGGTCCACGCCTTCTCCGGTGGCGCCGGTCGTGCCGTTGCCGGCTTGTCCACGAAGGCTGCCAGGCCGACTTGCCAGCATGTAGAGTTCCGATCAGTCGGCGCAGCGCCCTGAGCAAGCTGATCGCGACATGCGGCCGTAACACTTCTCGAAGATGCCCGGCTACAAGCCGGCGGAAACTCCTGGCCAATCATTACGATGATGCATCGAACGTAACTGATCCAAGCCCCAATTCTGAATTCCAGCGAGCTGTTATCAAACGGACAGCGGCAAGATGAAGGTCCATAACGGCAGATGAAGCAATGAATGTCAGCCCTCTTGCGGGGAAGCCAGCCGATCCGGCCTCGCTGGTCAATGTGCCCAAACTCGTCACAGCCTATTACGCGGACACCCCTGACCCCTCGGTCCCGTCACAGCGGGTTGCCTTTGGGACCTCCGGGCATCGCGGATCGGCGTTCGAGAGATCTTTCAACGAATGGCACATCCTTGCCATCAGCCAGGCGATTTGCAACTACAGAAAACAGCAGGGAATTGATGGCCCACTGTATCTCGGCATGGATACGCATGCCCTCTCAGTCCCGGCGCTGGCCAGCGCCTTGGAAGTTCTGGCCGCCAATGATGTGGAAGTGATGATCGCGGAAGGGGACGAATATACGCCGACCCCTGCCGTTTCTTTCGCCATCCTTCTCCACAACCGCCGGCGCAAGAGTGGGCTTGCTGATGGTATTGTCATCACCCCTTCGCATAATCCACCCCATGATGGCGGGTTCAAGTACAACCCGCCGAACGGTGGCCCGGCGGAAGACGTCATCACCGTTGGATCGAAGCCAGGGCGAATAAATCGCTCGAGAGCCGGCTGAAGGGCGTGAAGCGAGTTACTCGGGAGAAGGCCTTGAGCCGCATATCGTGGAAGAGTCGCAAGTGGCCCGCCTGGACCCGGAGGGTCTTAGCTTTCTCAATATCAACACGCGAGAGGACTTGCGGCGCGCGAAAGTCCATCTACGCAGACTTGGCGGCCGGAGGCCAAAGGCCGGATTCTGCTTATTAGGCACCGACTGCTGTAGCTAACTTTGCTTTGTATTGCCCTGGCTAGGGCGTGACAATGGCGCTGAGCGGCCCGCTCGTCCGCCTGAGCCGGATCGCTGGCCCGCTGCCCGGCGGGTCAGCTTTCGACCTGCATTGGATGTTACTGTCAAGGGGCGGCGGTCTTATGTTACGCGTCGGCTATCGTGTAGGCTCGTAGGGCATTCCGAAAGAGACCCCTTCGTGAAAACCATGCCGACCACCTGCCTCATCATCGCGACCGTGCTCTGTTCGGCCTTGCACTAGATCGTTCCAACGACCGCGGTGATCCCCACCCCATGGCACTCGCTGGCTATCGTCCCGATCCTGTTTGGGGTTTGGATCAATCCATCCGAGGACCAGGCCATGAAGCGATCCTGAACAACCGTCTAGCCGGGGCAGCCGACGACGGCCCCCAAATTAACACCGTCAGGCTGGCCGAAAAAGGGCAGCCCGACAATCTATGTAGGCCTTTAAGGTAGCCGGGCTGGGACCTGTCCTGAGCCCGCCGGGGCGAAGGATCTCCGCGCAGGTCATAAGTCAAAGGGCCTCCGTGTTGGAGGCCCTCTCAGGTAGCGGGGCTGGGATTCGAACCCAGGACCTTCAGGTTATGAGCCTGACGAGCTGCCACTGCTCCACCCCGCAGCGCGTCGCCGGCTGGTTCACCGACGAGATTGGATTATACCCACCGGAGAGGAGCGGCGTCAAGGTTCAGCTCCCGAACAACAGCGCCAACCATATGTCCCAGTTGCTCGCATTGGGAGTTGTATTAGAGGCCGAGGCCACAGGCACCGGCGTGGCGCCGCCTTCGGGAAGGGGCAGGATCAGGTGCTCACC
Source organism: uncultured Chloroflexia bacterium (assembly GCA_963797485.1). Taxonomy (GTDB): domain Bacteria; phylum Chloroflexota; class Anaerolineae; order Anaerolineales; family E44-bin32; genus CAWAND01. The sequence goes on along the minus strand of CAWCPF010000003.1, from coordinate 887,676 downwards.
CTCTCGCACCATCCCGGCCTGACCCCGGGCCCACTCCTCCACCAAAATGTCATTGGTGGCCTCGGCCGCCTGGGTCCGCAGATCATCATTCTGCAATTCAACCGACGCTACCTCGGTCCGAAGGGTGATTTCATCGCGCTGCAATCGGCGAGCATCGGACATGCGCCGATTGAGATCGCCCAAGATCAATACGGCAATCACCACCACGACCAAGAGCCAAACACGCGAGATTTGGGGGCGATCACCGCCCGGCTCGTTCATGAATCTGATCTTACTCGCCCAAACGATCCCAGGCAAGCCGTCAGAATTGAAACCGGCCCCACAGGCGAGGCCGGTTGTGTGCCGAAGGTGGGAGTCGAACCCACACGAGCGTAAGCCCACTACGCCCTGAACGTAGCGCGTCTGCCATTTCCGCCACTTCGGCTCAGGTGGGGTGATTCTACCGTATCCAAACGGATTGTCAACGCTCGCCTGTCGTCCGACCAGCGGCTCGAGACGGCATTGATGCTAGACTGATGGGAATAAGCTCGGCTCGACGAGGTTGGCATGTTGTTCCTGGTCAAACGCCGCGCTGGACCTGCGCTGCTGAGCATGATCATCCTGGCGGCGGCAGCCTGGTGGGTCAAATCCGACCTTGGCCTGATCTGGCCTGTGGCTCAATCGCCTGTGAATCTGGCGGCCGATGCTCTGTTCGCATTGGCGGTGATGCTGGCCAGCGACGCCTGTCTTCACGGCCTGTTTTCAGGCCTCATGCCGGGCTGGTATCGGCCCGCCCTATCCACGCTGGCTGGATTGTTCGACGCCCAAACGCCCTGGGACTTCGGTCTGGGGGCGCTGAGCGCCGGCAGCGAGGAGCTCCTCTTCAGGGGTGGCGTGCTCACGGCCGGCATAGCCGTACTTTCGCTCTCACCGGCGGCGTCGGTGGCTCTCACAGCCCTGGTGTTCGGGGCGGCGCACCTCATCCCGCGGCGGCGGCTGTGGATGTTTTCGCTTTGGGCGGCGTGGGAGGGGGTGCTGCTGGGATTATTCTACCTGGCCAGCGGATCGCTCGGGGCCGTGGTTTTGGCGCACGTCCTGCATGACGGTTTGGGTTTTATGATCTTTCGCAGGCTTCTGAAACCAACCCCCGCCCGGACCCCCTAGGCGGCCGCCTCACGGGTCGCGCGTTCCAAATCGAGGCTGATCACCTTGCTGGCCGAATCGGATCCCATGCTGATGCCATAGACCGCCTTGGCGGCCTGCACCGTCTGACGGTTGTGGGTGATGACAATGAACTGCGTGTCTCGACTGAGCTCGGTCAACATCTCTTGAAAACGCTCGACGTTGGCTTCGTCGAGCATGGCGTCGACCTCATCGAGCACGCAAAAAGGCGTCGGCGACACCTTCAGGAGCGCGAAGACCAGCGCGCAGGCCGTCAGGCTGCGTTCCCCGCCGGAGAGGACGGCCAGGCCTTGCTCGCGCTTGCCTGGCAGCCGCGCTTCAATCTCGATGCCGGATTGGTTGGGATCGGCCGGGTCGGTCAACATTATCTTGGCGGAACCGCCTCCGAACAAACGGTGAAAAGTGTCTTTGAAGGCCGAGGCGACGGCTTCGAAGGTCTTGCGAAACTCGCGTTCCATCAACACATCCAGCTCCGCGATGACCTCCTGCAGCTGCGTCTCTGCCGCCCGAAGATCATCGACCTGGGCGGTGAGAAACTCGACCCGCTCCTTGACTTCGTGATGCTCTTGCTGGGCCTCCGGATTGACCGCTCCCATGCGGCGAAGCTGCGTGCGCAAACGGATCACAGCCGCCTCTTGCTCGGCCGGGAGGCTTTCAATTCTCGGCAGGCGTTCGACCAGACCTTCAATCGGGAGCGGTTCCTGACCGTCGGCATCATCAAGGGTCTCATACGACACAAGCCCGAAGTCATCCTCGATCCGTCGTTTCAAGCTGGCGAATTCCTCTTCGCGCCGGGCGAGCTCGATTTGGGCTTCAGAGTAACGATGCTCGGCCAGACGCAGGTCCCCGCGCAGCCGGCTCTCTTCGGCCTCGAGTTGGCTCCGCCGGTGCTCCGCCTCTTGCAAGGCGGTTTCACTCGGCGCCATCTGGGTTGAGCGAGACTGGAGCGCCTGTTCGGCTTCAGCTGCCTGCGCCTCCAGATCGGCCCACTCTGTGGTCAAGCGCTCACGTTCGACGCGGTTGCCTTCCGCACGCTGCGACCAATTTGAAAGCTCCGCTTCAGTTACCTCCAGCCGGTTCCTGAACTCATCCCGCCGGCTCTCGGCATCCACCAGGCTCCGCTGGGCCATCTCCCATCGACTTTCAACTTGGGCGGCGGCGCTATCACCGTCCCCGGCCTGCAGCCTGCGCTGCAGACCGGCCAGCTCGCCTTCCAGACGCGCCCGGTCGGCCTCGAAATCTTCGTCGGATGAGCTCAGCTCCTCCAGTTCGCGGCGCTCGACTGCAAGCTGACCGTCCAGAATCTGGATCTTGGCCGAGATCTCTTGATGCTGACTGTCAGCTTCGGCTGCGGCCTGTTTGGTCCGACTGTGACGAAGGGTGGCGTCTTCCAGTCGCGCTCTGGCCTGGTCCAGGCGGTTTTGGCTGTCTTCGATCGCCCGTCGGGCACGCTCCGCCTCCGTCTCCATTTCACGGATCTGAGAGTCTGCGGCTGACAGCCTTGCCTCGAGCGCCTTCAGGCTTGTCTCCAGCTGCCCCAGAGTCTCCGGTTTCACGAAAGATGTGGTCACACCTGCCAGAACCGCCCCTCCCGGATAAAACACCTCTCCGGCCAGGGTGATCACACGAGCATCATGGGGCAATTGCGCCAGGATGACCGACACGGCACCGCGGTTCTCGACGATGACGCTGCGGCCCAAAAGCAGGTCAAAGATACCCTCAGCGCCCGCGGCTGGTCGCACCAGATCACGAGCCAGGCCGACAACGCCGGGTCCATCCGGGAGCTCCACGCGGGGTGGCAGGCTGCCCGGGGTGCGCTGCACGAGGGCCATCTGGCCGCCGGCGGGGTTGGTCTCAAGCCATGCCAGGGCGGAAAGCACATCCGAGGGGCTTTCCATGCTGAGCCCCTGGGCGAATGCGCCCAGGGCGGACAGGATGGCGGTTTCATGCTCCCCGCGGTACGCCGCCAGCCCAGCGATCTGGGACAAGACCCCGCTCAGCTGTCCGGCATGACCGGCCTCCACCAGTGAGCGGACCGCCGCGCCGGCATCGTCAGAGAACGACCGCAGCGCCTCCCAGCGGGCACGCCCTTCGGCCAGCCCGGTCTGGATGGACGCCCGCGTCTCACGCGCCGACTCCAGGCTCGAGCGGGCGCTTTCGAGGGCCGTCTCGGCGGAGCGCCGGTCGGCTTGAGCGGCATCTAGCTCGGCCGAGGCGCTCTCGAAGCCCGAGGCAGACTCGGCGGCGGCTTGGGCAGCCTGAGATTTCAGGGACGCCGAATGGGCGGCGGCAGCCTTCAATTCGTCCAGCTGCTGGCTCAGTTGGCCGGAGCGTGTCGCGTGACCCGATTGCCTGGTTTCCAGGGCGGCCCGTCTGGCGGCCAGGGATTCGAGGCCTTCTCTCAGGCTTCTGGACCGGCTGATCCACGTCTGCCTCTCAGCCAGGTCGGTCCCGCCGGCTCTCAAGGATTGGCGCTCAGTGTCGATCTCGGCCAGGGCCGATGCGGCGGACGTGAGGCCGGATTCTGCCTCAGTCAGCCGCATCTGCAGCTCGGACCGGCTCAGCTCGAGGGCGGCTACTTCCGCCTGCATCAATTGGGCTTGTTCATCGAGCCAGCGACGCCGCTCGCCGGCGACGGCCAACTGGCGGCCCAGCTGCTCTCGCCGGCCGTACAGCCCGGAGGATTCCTGCGACCAGGTCTGCAGCTCGGCGCGCAGGCCATGGATTTGCGATCGGGTTTCCTCCATAAGCCGGTCGCCTTCGATCTGCCCCTGGCGAAGGTCATCTCGCGCCCGGGCTTGCAGGCCGGCGGCTTCGCGCGCCTGGGCGACAGTTTCGAGCAGCTGGTGGTAGTGGAACCCATACCACACCCGGAGGGCCTCTTTCAGGTCCTCCTTCACCTGCTCGTAGTCTCTCGAACGCTGCGCCTGCCGTTCCAGGCTGCGTAGCCTCGGCCGGAGTTCGGCCAGGATGTCCCGGACCCGCTCGAGGTTGCGCCGGGTCGTATCCAGCCTGCGCAGTGTCTCTTCTCGACGGCTGCGATACAGGCCGATGCCGGCGGCCTCCTCGAACAGGCGCCGGCGTTCTTCTGCCTTGAGCGACAGGGCGGCGTCAACCAATCCCTGACCGATGATGGTGTAGGTGCGCTGGGCCAGCCCTGCCCGGGCCAGCAGCTCACTGACTTCACGCAGCCGCACCTTTTGGCCATTGATCAGGTACTCATTCTGGCCATCCCGATACGCCCTGCGCCCAATCGTGACTTCGGTGAAATCAATCGGGAGCCACCCGGTGGTGTTGTCGAAGGTGATCGAAGCCGCCGCCATGCTGGAGCGGGGGCGGCTTTCCGATCCGGTGAAGATCATGTCTTCGGTCTTCTTGCCGCGCAGCAGGCTGTACGATTGCTCACCCAGCACCCAGCGCATGGCATCGGCGATGTTCGACTTGCCCGACCCGTTCGGGCCGACAATGGCGGTCACCGTCGGTGCAAAGACGAACTCCGAGCGGGTGGCGAAAGTCTTATAGCCCTGGAGCTCCAGGGCCTGCAGACGCGCTCGAGTTGTGGTCACGCCACGGGATCCCCCGGTTCGGAGTCGGCGGTCGCCGGGCTCAGATTGGTCAGGGCTTGGGCCGCCGCCGCCTGGGCGGCGGCCTGCTTGCTGGGTCCACGGCCCTCGCCGACCAGCTGGCGCCCAATTCGCACCGCCACCACGAACTCGCGGGCATGCTCTGGGCCCAATGTCTCGACCGTCTCATACTGCGGCGTCTTGCCACGCTCGGCTTGAGCCCAGATCTGAAGCTGGCTGCGTGCGTCAAAAAGAGATTCGTCCTGCATGACGGACGCCACGGCGGCATCAAAGCGCGGCTCCATGTAGGCTTCCACGCCGGCGATTCCCTGGTCCAAATACAGCGCGCCCATCACGGCTTCAAACCCCGCGCACAGCAGGACAAGTCGCTCTCTTCCGCCAGTGAGCTCCTCCCCATGACCGAGGAACAGGCTCTCACCGAGTTCGATTTGCTTCGCGAATTCAGCCAACTGCTCCGTCCGCACCAGGGCTGATCGCAGCCTGGTCAATTGCCCTTCATCCATCTCAGGGAAATGTTTGTACAGATACGCACCCGACAGGAAATCGAGCGCCGCATCCCCAAGGAATTCGAGCCGTTCATTGTCCTCGACCGAGTCGAAATGCTCATTCAAGTACGAGCGGTGGGTGAGGGCGCGCGTCAGCAGTCCGGAATCCTTGAAATGCAGGCCTGCATGACGACCAAACTCATCGGGCGAACGCATCAGCCCTCCGGCTTTTTTCCCGCCCAGCCAGACCCCCCGGGCGCCGAGCGCCGCATTCTAACCCGAGAAGGCGCGGAACACCAAGACGGCGTTGTGGCCTCCAAAGCCGAACGCGTTACTGGCCGCCACTTCAACCGGCCAATCGTGTGCCTGATTGGGGATGTAATCCAGATCGCATTCGGGGTCCGGATCATGTAAGTGGATGGTGGGAGGGACCACATTGTCTCGGATCGCCTGAACGCAGAAGACGGCTTCGAGGGCTCCGGTGGCGCCCATCATGTGGCCGGTCATCGACTTGGTCGACGAAATCGGCACCTTGAAAGCCGCATCACCCAAGGCGCGTTTGATGGCCCTGGTCTCGGACAGATCGTTGAGCTGGGTTCCGGTGCCGTGGGCGTTGATGTAGTCAACGTCGTCCGGGTTCAAGCCGGCGATTGACAGCGCGCCCAGGATCGCAGCCGCGCCGCCCTCACCGCCCTCGGACGGGGCCGTGATGTGATACGCATCGGCCGTGGAGGCGTAGCCAACCATCTCGCCCAAGATCTCCGCCCCTCGAGCCTTGGCCGAGTCGAGGCTCTCCAAGATGAGCGCCCCGGCGCCTTCCCCCATCACCAGGCCATCGCGATGTAGATCGAAAGGCTGGGGTGTCGAGCTGAAATCGTCATTCCGGCGCGACAGCGCGCCCAACCGGTCAAAGGCGCCCACCCCGACCTTGGTGATCGTGGCTTCGGCCCCACCGGTGATGGCCGCATCGACGATCCCAGTTCTGATCAGCATCCACGCCTGTCCGATCCCATCTGCGCCGGAGGCGCAGGCAGACGCAACCGAAAAGCTCGGACCTCTGGCCCCGGTGTCAATGGCAATCGAACCGGCCGCGCCGTTGCCCATAAACATCGGGATCATGAACGGGCTCAAACGCCTGGCGCCCTCGGCGATGACGGTCTCGACCGCACCTTGAACAGTTCCGATACCGCCCACCGCGGAGGAGATGATGGACGCCACCCGGGGCGCGTTTTCGGCCGTGATTTCCAGGCCCGATTGGCGCAAAGCCTGCTGGGCGGCCACCGCGGCGAAGACCTCAAACCGGTCTCGCCGGCGGGCTTCCTTTGGATCCAGGTAGCCCTCCAGTTGGAGATCCTTCACCTCGCACGCGATCTGGACCAGGAGCTCAGAGGGGTCGAAGTGCGTGATGCGGCCGACTCCTGAAACGCCTTCGACAGCGCTCTTCCAGGAGGCCTCGGCAGTGTTTCCTAGCGGGCTCACGGCGCCCATTCCGGTGACAACCACGCGCTGGGTCATCGAGTCGTTCCTCCCTGAATGACGGATGTCTTAGTCAGGCCAACCGCCGCTCAATGTTGTCCCGTCTGTCCTCGGCTGGAAACCAGGTCTGGCCGAGGATCCTTCATCCCGCTGCCGGTCAAGACGGCCACCCACGGTCCCGGCCAACGCGCCTCAGCAGTCTCAAGGATCGGCCAAACCACGGCCGACGTCGGCTCAACAAACAGGCCCTTTTCACTCAGCGCCTGTCGCCCCTGAACGATATCCGCCTCTTCCACGACTTCAAAGCTTCCCCGGCTGGCACGGGCGGCCTCGAGCAGGCGCCCCTGACGCAGCGGCTCGGTGATGCGGATCCCTTCGGCCAGGGTCTCGGCTTCCTGGCGGGGCCAATCCTGCCCGTTCCACGCGCTCCAGACCGGTGGACAGGCTTTCGTTTGAACCCCCACCAGGCGAGGAAGTTGCTGGATGGCGCCGGCTTTCAACAGCGCTTGAAACCCCAAGAACAATCCGAGGTACAGGGTGCCTTGCCCCACCGGCAGGATGACCGTCCCCGGCGCCTGGCCCAACTGGTCAACCAGCTCAAATGCCAGGGTCGCCATGCCTGCCTGCCCGTAGGGCAGATATGCGTGACTGGCATAGGTCGCACCGGCTTCGACGGCCTGCAAGGCGGCTTCGGTTGCCCTGGCGCGCGGGCCGGGGACCGCCACCAGTTCGGCTCCATAGGCTTCGATCTGGGCTCGCTTGGGCCCGGAGGCATGGGCCGGCACGAACACCCGAGCCCGGATCCCGGCACGGGCGGCGTAGGCCGCAAAGGAGGCGCCCGCGTTGCCCGAGGAGTCCTCAATTGCTTCCCCTACCCCGTCGGCCGCCAGGGTGCTAACCAGTACGGCCGTGCCGCGATCCTTGAAGGAGCCGGTTGGATTGAGCTGCTCACACTTGAAGAACTTTCCGTCGCCGGCCGATGTGTTCGGCAAGAGCGGGGTTCCGCCCTCCCCCAGGCTGACAAACGGCGCCTGCCCCAACCACGAAAAGACCGAGCGGAACCGGTCCAGCCCGCGGCGCGTCGGACCGAGGTCGGTGGGGGCTTCGAGCGGGCGGGCAAACTCGAACAGGCCGCCACAGTGCAAGCATCGAAAAGGAAGGCCGATGGATGGATACGGCCGCCCGCATTGACCGCACGCGAGAACTGGTTCCGCCGTGACTGACGAGTTCCGGGGGCTGAAGGTCAGCTTTGTTTGTCACGTTCACTCGGGACGTACTTGCCCTCGATCCAGTGCTCGCCATTCGGTCCGATTTCTTTCTTCCATATTGGCACGATTTCTTTCAGCCGGTCGATCCCGTAACGGGCGGCCTCGAATACGCCCATGTCCCGGTGCGCGGCGGTGCATGCGATCAGGACCGTTGGGGTGGAAGCCGCCAAATGACCGATGCGCTGTACGATACCGATGCCTTCCACCGAGGGCCAGCGCTGGCGGATCTCCTCAGCGACCTGGCGCATCTTGGCCTCGGCCATGGGGACATAGGCCTCATACTCCAGCGCCTCGGTCCGATGAGCCTCGCCGTGGACCGTCTCTCCGCGGACGACTCCGGTGAACACGCAGGCCGCGCCGGTTGTGGGCCGGACCAGCTGGGCCAGCAGATCATTCATGTCGATCTCGGCTTCGGTGACCAGAAAGACCGAAGGCCAGTCGGAATCCGCACCGCCGCTGACCGGCGGAAACAAGGCCACCTCGTCTCCGTCGGCCAGGCTGTCGGCGGCAAAGGCAAACTCCTGATTAACGGCCACCAACACACTGGACAGGGCAGCCGCCAACCCGGCATGCAGCTCGGCCAGCCGCCGCTTGAGGTCAGCCACACTGGCTGCCGCGGGTAGATCGATCGTTTCGGCGCTCAGCCCGGCCCGGTCGCGGAGGCTGGAGAAGTACAAGACCTTGACCTGCACCGATTCAGTCCTCCAGCACGATATCGCCACTGCGGCCGCCGTGCTTCTCGACCAAACGCAGGTTGGTGATGCGCACGGCGTGGTCCAGCCCTTTGACCATGTCGTACACGGTCAAGGCGGCCACCGAGGCAGCCGTCATGGCTTCCATTTCTACACCCGTCTTGGCGGTTGTTCGCACCCGGGCCTCGATTTGGGCCCCGGGAACCGCATCCGTCAAGACCACCTCGACGTCGATGTGGGTCAACGGCAGAGGGTGGCACAACGGGATGAGGTTGGCGGTCTGCTTGGCGGCCATGACGCCGGCCAGCTCGGCCACCGCCCGCAGGTCGCCCTTGCGCAGATCGCCGCGTTGGGCGGCCTGCAGGGTGGCAGGGCTCATCACGACGTCCGCCCGGGCGACGGCCCAACGCTCGGTTTCGGCCTTGGCGCCCACATCGACCATGTGGGCCCTGCCGGCCTGATCCAGGTGGCTGATCGACTTCTTTGTCATAGGCCCATTATACTGAGCGGGTTCCCAGGCGGGCAAGGCGGCCGTCTTCTTGGGGCGGCTGGCCGCTGCAGGGCCCCGCCTTGACACCCCCGCGCCCGCCTTCTATAATGGTCCCGCCTGCCCTGAGGGCAGGCGCTCTTATGCTCTGATCCGAGGAGTCCAAGCATGCCCCCTCTTCCCAAGCGCAAGTTCTCCAAGGGCCGTCGCAACCGCCGCCGGGCGCACGACAGCCTTGAAGCCACCACGCTGATCACCTGCACCAATTGCGGCGAGAAACACCTCCCGCACCGAGTGTGCCCCAACTGCGGGCATTACAACGGCCGAGAGGTGATCGAGGTCGAGCGCAGCTAGCGCTCCCGGACCAGCGCCTTAGACCGCGGCCGAGATGATCCCGGAACCCCGGACCACGGCCTTTCTTTTCCCCGGTCAAGGATCCCAGACCGTCGGCATGGGCCGCGCCCTGGCGCAGGCTGAGCCGGAGGCGGCGGCCATCTTTGAGTTGGCCGATGCCGTCCTGGGCTTCCCGTTGTCCAAGCTCTGCTGGGAAGGCCCGGCTGAAGCTTTGGACGCCACCGAGCATACCCAACCTGCACTGCTGGTTCACGCCGTGGCGGTTTGGAAAGTCTTCCAGACCCAATATCCCGGATTCACGCCGGCGGCGTTGGCCGGACACTCCCTGGGGGAGTTCAGCGCCCTGGCAGCCGCAGGCGCGCTGTCGTTTGAGGACGCGTTGAAGCTGGTCCGCGCTCGCGGTTTGGCCATGAAGACTGCCGGCCAGGCCCAACCGGGCGGCATGGCCGCCGTGCTCGGGCTGGAGGTCGATCAAGTGCGGTCGGCCTGCGAAGCGGCCAGCGATTCGTGCCCGGGCGGGGTGTGGGTTGCCAACGACAACTGTCCCGGCCAGGTCGTGATCTCCGGCGACGAGGACGCGCTCGGGGCGCGCCAGCCAGAAGTTGACTGAGATAGGCGCCCGCAAGGTCATTCGCCTGGCGGTTAGCATTGCCGCCCACTCGCCTTACATGGCGGCGGCGCAAGCCCAGTTCACCCAGGCGCTGGCGGCCGCCCGGCTGTCCGACCCGCTGGCACCGGTATTCGGCAATGTGAGTGCCCAGGCCATGACCAGCGCCGGGGCCATCAAGGCCGACCTCGAGGCTCAGCTTACCTCCAGCGTGCGTTGGACCGAGAGCGTTCAGGCGATGGCCGCCTCCGGAGTCAAAACCGTCATCGAGATGGGACCAGGTTCGGTGCTCACCGGCCTTGTGCGCCGGATTGACGCTACCCTCGAACGCATCAACTTGGACGAGCCTGAGAGTTTCTCTGCGCTGAGAGCCTGACACCCGTTCGAACTGTGGGCGCGCCGGCCGATGGCGGCCCCCGGCCCGGTGAGCCCAGCGGGTCCTGTTCGACTGGATCATAGCTTGTCCGAATTCAACACATGCGCCGATTTCTGATCGCGCTGGTGCTGTTGCTCGGTCTCGTGTTCGCAGTTTCGCGCCTGACCGAGGTCAGCGACGTCCTGCGCACGCTCCGCAAGGGTGATTGGCGCTGGCTGGCGCTGGCGGTAGCCGTTCAAGCCGCCTGGCTCCTGAACGTGGCCGCCTCCTTTCGAGCCATCTACCGCCTGCTCGGAGTTGAAGAGCAGATCCGCCGGCTGGTGCCGCTGGCCGCCGCCGCCAACTTTGTCAATGTCGTGGCGCCGGCGATGGGCATGGGCGGCATGGCTGTCTTCGTGATGGACGGGCGGCGGCGTGACCTCCCCCCGGCCGGGTCACGACGGCCGTGGCACTGTACTTGGTCTACGACTACTTCGGTTTCTTGATTGTCCTGGTGCTCGGGCTGGGCATTCTCGCCCGCCGCGGCCAGCTTGGAGCGGCCGCGGTGATTGCGTCGGCATTCTTCATCTTGGCCGCGGGGGTCCTGGGCGCGCTGATGGCCGCCGGAATGCGCTCAGCCACCCGGCTCGAGAGCCTGCTGACAGCTCTCGGCCACCTGGTCAACCGCCTGCTCAGACCGGTGCTCAGGCGCGACTACCTGAGCATGGCCCGGGCGCATGACTTCGCGTCGGAAGTGGCCGAGGGCCTGCATGAAGCGCGTCGATCGGGGAGCGGGCTGCTGCTCCCGGCCGCTCTGGCGCTCTCCAACAAGGCTTTGCTGATCTCGATTCTCTTCCTGACCTTCCTGGCTTTCGGCCAGCCTTTCTCCGTCGGGACGCTGGTTGCCGGCTTCAGCATCGGCTATCTGACCCTGATCGTATCTCCCACGCCGTCCGGCATCGGCTTTGTCGAAGGCGCCATGACCCTGGCGCTGAACACGCTGGGCGTACCCTTGGCGGCCGCCGCCATCGTGACCCTGGGCTACCGGGGAATCACCTTTTGGCTGCCGATGGCCTACGGCGCGCTGGCATTCAGACTGGTCGGGCGGGCCGGCCCGGCGCCCAAAGGCTGAAGCCGCCCTGACCCAGCCGTGGCCGTCCTGCCCAACAGGCGGCTTTAGACCCGCATGCTATAATCGGCCGATGTCTCCGGGCGCCTGGATGCCACGATGATTTCCGCTGTTGTCGACTTCTTCAGCTCGTCGGCCTTTGGGTTGTCCTATCATGCGATCCTGCTGGTCACCCTGGCGCTGCTCTACACCCTGAGCCGTGCCTTCAGCGGCCGGTCGGAGAGCCCTCGCGCAGCCCGTTGGGTGTTGGCCGCGAGCTGGCTCCTGATGCTGCGCGTGCTGGGCGTGGCGATCGCGTTTATTGGCCCGGCCGCCGGCCTGGCCCAAATCCCGATCATCTCCTCGTTCGCACCCTTCTTGAGCCTGGCCGGTTTGGTGCTCTTCGGCTGGGCGCTGTTGTTTGACCGATCCCACGCCGTGGGCGACCGTCTGCTGCTGGCGATGCTGATCGTAGCTCTGGGCAGCCTGGCCGTCAGCCTGGTGAGCGCCCAACTGGCGCCCATCCTGCCCGCCGGCGCCATCAGCGCTTTGCAGAGCGCCTGGCTGCTCCTGGGGCTGGGGATGGCCCTTGGCACGACCATCTGGCTCCTCGTTCGCCGCCCAAGACAGTGGGGGCTGGGCACGGCGGCGTTTGTGGTGCTCACGGCAGCCTTCGGGCTGCAGCTGCTCACGTCCCGCCCCGAGGTGCCGGTTGCGGGCTGGGTCCGCCCCGGCGAACTCTTGGCCTACCCGCTGATTGCGTTGGCGGCGGTCCGCTCGCTGGTTGGCGAGCTGCCGCGCTTCGAAACCGCCAAGCAGGCCGCCCAGGCCAAGGTGGCGCAGGTGGCCAACCCCCGGCTGGATGAAGCCAAATCCGTTCGGGCCTTGATCGACCTGCTGGCCATCCGCGACTCCGAGCGGCTTGGCCGTCAGGCGGTGCGCGCTCTGGCGGAGGTGGTGCGGGCCGAATACTGTCTGCTGGTCACGCCACCCGACGAGAAGGACCGCTTTGCGGTTGCCTACGGCTACGACCTGATTCGCGAGCAGTACCTCGGCGGGGCGCCCCTCGACGCCGACACCAGCCCGGTGCTGCTGGCCACGCTGACCCAAAGGCGCAGCCTCAATCTGACCACCCGCAGCCGTTCGCCGGATGTCATTACGCTTCAATCGATCCTGCAGCTTCCGTCGACGGGGCCGATGCTCTTCGTCCCCATGTCCGCGTCCGGCACGCTGATGGGCGGGTTTGTGCTGTTGTCGCCATTCGCCCGCCGGAGTTGGACCAATGAACAGCGTGAACTGATCGAGATCTTTGCCTCGGAACTGGGAGCCAGGCTGCTCGAACTGTCCGGGGCGCCGGCCGGGGTGCCGGATGACGAGGGGGAGGCGTACGCCGCACTGCGCGAGGCACAGGACCGGCTCAAAGACCTCGAACAAGAGAATTTGCGCCTATTCCAGGCTGCCCACACGCCGGAGGCCAACGGCGATGAAAACGCCAACGAGATCTTCGAAGCCCGCATGCGGTTGGACCAGGCGGAAGAAACGATCCTGATCCTGGAGGCGGAGATCGAGCGCCTCAAGAACGCCATCGCCCCCGCGCCCGAGGTCCCGACCTCGGCTGAACTCGACCATTTGACCTCCGAGCTCCAATCCGCTCTGCAGGATTTGGTCGAAGCCCGCGTCGAGATCACCCGGCTCCGCTCGGAGACTGCCGACGCGCGCGGCGGTTTCGACCAGGCGCAAATCGACCCGGAGGCCATCGCCTCGATTGCCCAGGAGCTGCGCCAGCCGATGTCGTCCATTCTCGGCTACACCGATCTGCTGTTGGGAGAATCAGTCGGTCTGCTGGGCGCTATGCAGCGCAAGTTTCTCGAGCGCGTCCGCAGCGGGATTGAGCGCATGGGCGCCCTGCTCAACGATTTGATCCAGGTGACGGCCCTGGAAAGCGGTCACCTTGATTTGACCCCCACTCACGTCGACCTGCTGCGGTGCGTCGAGGAAGCCGTCAGCCAGGTCGGCCCGGCCCTGCGCGAGAAGGACCTGACCCTGCGGATGGAGTTTCCCGAACAGGTGCCGCCCATCCTGGGCGATGACGACGCCGTGACCCAGGTGGTGTTACATCTGCTCAACAATTCCATCGCCGCCTCCCCTGAGAGCGACCAGGTCGTGCTGGAGGCCCGGGTCGAACAGTCCGATGAGCACGGCTACCTGATGCTCTCGGTCACCGATCATGGGGAAGGCATCCCGGTCGAGGACCTGGGCCGGGTGTTCCAGCGGTTGTACCGCGGCGACCGGGTCATCATTCAGGGCCTCGGTGACGGGGGCATCGGCCTGTCTCTGGTCAAGGCCCTGAGTGAGGCGCTGGGCGGGCGCGTCTGGGTCGAGAGTGAAGTCGGCGTGGGCAGCACCTTCACCGTGCTCCTCCCGCTGGCCCGGCTAGAGCCCGCCCCCGAAGAGGCCTCACAGGACGCTTGACGGCCTCGAAGTGCTCATTCAGCTTCTTGTGAATTCCTTCACAAAACCGCGGCATACTCTATGCAACCACCACAAGGCGTGGGACACATGGCCCGGTCTGAGGGATAGAATGGGAACCTTGGATGGCTATCTGGCGTCTACAGTCGGGGACCTCGCTTCGGTCCCCGGGGGTGTGTCGTGATGTGGACTAAGCGCGCCGCGGTGAGTGTCTTGCTGGCGGCTCTGACGGGTTGCGGTTTCATGCCCGGCTCGGCCGGAACGGGCAGCGGTTCGGGCCTGCTCGCGCCCAGCCTGGGCGCGACCTGGACGCCGACCCCCTTCTCGCCTCTGGCGCCCACCGCCACTTCGGCCATCACCGCTACCCCGGTACCCCCGGCGGCCCCCACCCAGGATCCGTCCAAGCCGTGGGGGAATTTCCCGGCTCCGGTCGAACCGTCGGCCATCGAGTTGCCGTCTCCGGCACCTTTGATCAACTTCGCGCCGAACGTGGTCAACCTGCTGATCATGGGATCTGACGAAAGACCCAATGAGTTCATCGGGCGCTCGGATGTCTTCATGGTAGCGTCCCTGGACCCCAACCAGGGGACCGTCACCCTGATCTCGTTCCCGCGCGATCTGTACGTCTACATTCCGGGGTGGCGCGTCGACCGCATAAACACGGCTGTCGTCCGCGGCGGCCCCGACCTGGCGGCTCAGACCGTCTTGTACAACTACGGCATCCCCATCCAGCACTGGGTCCAGCTGAATTTCGCCGGCTTCATGACCATCGTCAACACGCTGGGCGGCGTGGACGTCCAGGTCACCGGCTATCTGTACGACGAGTGCGGCCGCCGCTACTGGCGCTACTCGCCCGGAAATTACCACATGGACGGGTTCACCGCCCTGTGCTACGTTCGCATGCGCAAAGCCTCCAGCGACTTCGATCGGCTCCGTCGCGAACAAGAGGTGGCTATGGCGGTCGTGGCCAAGGTCTTCTCGCTCAACGGGCTGCAGCGAGTCCCTGAACTGTACGATCAGTTCAAGACCTACGTCCGGACGGACATCTCCGTCAATGAGTTGCTCCCGCTGATCCCGCTGGGGGCGCAGCTGGCGTCGGATTCGTCGCGGCTGCACCACTTCGCCGTCGACACCACGATGGCCACCAGCTGGACGGTGCCCTACAGCGGCGCCTCGGTCCAGCTCCCCAACCGCGACAAGATCCAGGAGATGTTGAACCAAGCCTTCGGCAATGGCCAATAGGTGGCCAGGGCTGCTCTGCACGGCGATCTTGATTGCCGCCTGCGTTCCGAACGGCAACTTCAGCCAGAACCCAACGCGTCTGGTCAAGGGCCAGGCGGAGGCCGCGGACGGCACACCCCGCATCCAACTCACCCGCATCCCCACCGGCACGCCGCAGCCCCTTGTGCCGCTGGCGCCGATCGTGCCTCACCTTTGGCCACCACCCCTCACCTACGACACGCCCCCCCTTCCCCCCACACCCATTCCGGGACCGGTCCCGCCCATCCCGCTTCCACCCGACACGGTCAACATCCTGCTCCTCGGTTCCGACCGGCGGACCGGGACCGGCTTTCGCACTGACACGATTCTGCTGTTGTCCATTCAGCCCAGCGCCCATGGGGCGGCGCTGATATCGATCCCGCGTGACCTTTACCTTTACTTGCCCGGCTACAGCATGCAGCGCATCAACACGGCGTTCGAGCTGGGCAACTCGATCGGCTACCCGGGCGGCGGGCGCGCCCTGCTCGCCGACACGATGCTTTACAACCTGGGGGTCACGTTCGACTACTACGCCCGGGTTGAGATGTCCGGATTCCAGCAGATCATCGAGGAGATCGGGGGCATCGACGTGCGCGTGTCCTGCCCTTACACCGACTGGCGTCTCAAATCACCAGACCTGAATCCAAATGTGGAGGCCAATTGGGCGCTCTACACCGTGCTCCCCGGCGTGGTCAACATGGATGGGGACCTGACTTTGTGGTATGCGCGCTCGCGCCAACGCTCGTCGGATTTCGATCGGGCCAGGCGCCAGCAGGAGGTCCTGCGAGCCATCTACCGCCAGGGCCTGCAGCTGGGTCTCGTCAGCCACATTCCCGAGCTCTACCAAGACCTCAGCAGTACGATCACGACCGACATGAGCTTGAGCGACATGCTGCGCCTGGCGCCGCTGGCGGCCTCGATCCGCCCCGCCTCCGTCCGCAGCCGCTTCATCGGCCGGGATGAAGTTGTCAGCTGGACCACGCCCAGCGGGGCGCAGGTGCTGCTGCCCAGGCCGGCCAACATCCAGGCGCTCCTGGCGCAGGCGCTGGATCTGCGCACGGGTCAGCCGGCGGCCTCGCCGCATGACCTGGCGGTCCAGGTCATCGACGCGTCCGGCGACGCCGGCTACGGTGAATTGGCGGTCGAACGCCTCACCTACGCTGGTTTCGATGCCAGCCTCGACCCATCCCCGGTGGCTGCTCAAGCGACGTCCATGGTGCTCGACCACCAGATCGCCGGAAGTGACGTGCAAACCCGGTTGGTGGCCTCGCTCGGCCTGGCCGATACGCAGGTCCAAGTCCAGCCCGCCGCCGACTCCCCGTTTGCCTTTGAGGTGACCGTCGGGCGCAATTACCAGCCGTGTTTCAACCCCACCCGCGACCAGCTGGGCCTTCCGACCGCTCAATAATCCAAACCGCGTTTGACATTTTGGCCCCCCGCCGCTAGGCTTGGGCCGGCACTTGGCTATGCGAAGGAGGTCAAATGTCCGACAGACTTGAAGATCTGCCGCTTTTCACGCGGGCAGCCGTCGACGTGCCGACCCCCGATGACGGCCAGCAGCGCGTGGCGCCCGGCACCAGCCTGAGCGCCGCCATCCGCGCCTGGGGCGAAGTCCTCGAAGACGAAGGCAAGTCGAGCCACACGGTCAAGGCCTTCACCGCCGATCTGCGTTTGCTAACCAAATTCATCGGCGGAGGACTGTCGATCAACGCCATCGGAACCCACGACCTGAAGAACTTCCTGGATTGGATGCTCAACCACCGCGGGGTTCCTTGCAGTCCCAAAACCTACGCCCGCCGGGTGACCTCGATCAAGTCGTTCTTTCGCTGGCTGAATGAGGCCGGCATCCTGACCCATGACCCCGCCGACGACGTCCCCCAACAAACCGTCCTGGCGCCTCTGCCGGAGATCCTCAATCCGGATGAGATGCGGGCCTCCCTGGCCGCCGCCGGCGCGCTGCGGCACGGGGAGCATCCGGAACTCGAGACCGTTCACGCTCCTCGCCCTGCTACTGGAGACCGGCATCAAGAAGGGCGAATGCCTGGGCATTCACGTCAACCACATCGACCTCAATTCGGTCGATGGCCCGATCCTGTTTGTGCGCTACGGGGACGTGCGCAAACGCTACAAGGAACGCAAGCTTGGGCTGAGCGCGGCCTGGGTCGAGGCCTACCGCGAGTACCAGGCCCATTACACGCCTGTGGACCGGGTCTTTCCGTGGTCCCCGCGCAGGTTGGAGTACTTGCTCGAGGATGTGGGCAAGGCCGCCGGGTTGTCGAAGCATCTGTCGTTCGACATGTGCCGCTGGACCTCGGCCCTGAACGACTATCAGAGCGGATCGGACAAAAACAAGATTCGCCAGAAGATGGGAAATCTCGAAGATCCAATGGCGCGAAGTCGGGAAGAAACTAGCCCGCCTGGCGGCCAAGCAGGACAAAGAGACCTACCGGCGAACCCCCGCGCCCTGACCCCTGCCGGAGACCAGGCTGCCGACGGGGCCGCGCTCGGCCTTACTTGACGGTCAGGCTCCCCATCATGCCGGCTTCCAGATGGCCCGGCTCAGAACACACTATCTCATACGTCCCCGGCTCCGACGGGGCAGTGAAAGTGAACGTCAGAGTCTGGTCGATATCCACCTGAAAGGCCTGCAGAACGTGCGCTTTGTCGTCGGCGGTGAACGGCGGGGTCACCGTGTAGCCGGATTCCATCAAGGTCCAGGTATGCAAGGCCGTGCCGTCGTTGGTCAGGGTGAGGGTCACCAGCGAATTGGCCGGCACATCCCAGTTGGGCGGGTCGTACTGGAACTCCGACATCGCCGTCGAGATGGACACCTGCTGAGGACCGCAGGCGCCGAGCAGCAGGCCGGCCACGACCGCCGCCCCGATAAACCATCGCCCTGTGTGCGAATTGAGACGCATCGAACTCCTCCATGGGCTCTCGCCCGACTTCCCGCTTGTCGCGCTCCCAGGCGGGCATTGTAACATTGGCGAAGGGCAGCCCAGGCGATCTCCGGCCTTCCTTGACAGCCTCCGCCCTTCTGCTCACAATTAGCCCATGCAGGCCAGCCAGGGCCAAACCGATCACAAATCAGGCTACGTCGCCGTGGTCGGCCGCCCCAACGTGGGCAAATCGACGCTCTTGAATGCGATGCTCCGCCAGACGGTGGCAGCCGCTTCAGCCCGCCCCCAGACAACCCAGCGCAACCAGCTGGGCATCCTGACCGAACCCGGCTTTCAAATGATTTTCGTGGACACCCCCGGCATTCACGAACCCGAGCACCGGTTGGGTGAGTGGATGGACCGGGCCTCGACAACCGTCATCCAGGATGCGGACATTGTCCTGGTCGTATTCGACCTGTCCGAGCCCCCCACCCCGGATGACCAACGCGTGGCCGAGCGGGTGGCGGCGATCCAATCCCGCGCCTATGTGCTGGTGGCGCTCAACAAGCGGGACCTGGTCGACGCAGCCCGCTTGAACGATCGCCGGACGGACTTCGAACGGCTGGTGCCTTCCGCCGACGCCACGCTGCTGGTATCTGCCACGCGGGGAGACCAGGTGGGAGACTTGTTGGCGAACCTGCGCGCTCACCTGCCTCCCGGTCCCCAGTTTTTCCCCGAGGATCAGATCACCGATCGGTACGAGCGCGATGTGGCCGCGGATTTGATCCGCGCCGCCGGGATGCAGTTGCTGCGCGATGAGCTGCCGCACAGCCTGGCGGTCCAGGTGGACGAGTACACCGAGCGCGGCGACACGGGCGCGCTCATTTCGGCCGTCATCTTTGTGGAGAAGCCGTCCCAAAAAGGGATAGTCATCGGGAAGGAGGGCAGCATGATCCGTCAGATCGGCACGCTGGCCCGGGCCGAGATCGAGTCCATGTCGGGGCGCGAGGTCTTCCTCGATTTGAGGGTCAAGGTTCTCCCGGGCTGGCGGAACGACCCGGGGGCACTCCGCCGGCTGGGGCTGGCTTCGGCCAAGGGACCGCGCTCGTGAGCCACGCGTCGAGGAAGCGATGACGCGGCGCAAGCGCACAGGGACACGCACCAGCGCCTTTGGGTCCCCCGGGCGCGCCAGCCACGACGCGTCGGATTTCTACAACAGCCGGCTGTACCGGGATCAGCCCCTGCCCGAACCTGATCAGTATTTGGAGACCCCCCTCCCGGAGGCGAGCCGCAACGCGCTCGTTTCCAAAGTCGTCCGAGACCATGTCCGAACTGCCCGATCACAGCGTCCACCTTATGGTGACCTCGCCGCCCTACAACGCAAGCAAGGAGTATGACCAGGACCTGACCCTCGGCGAATACCGCCAGCTGCTGCAGCGGGTCATGAGCGAGGCTTACCGCGTGCTGGTCACGGGCGGGCGGGCCTGCCTCAACCTGGCCAATTTGGGCCGCAAACCCTATCTCCCTCTGCATGCGTTCCTGATCGAAGACATGCTCAACCTGGGCTTCTTGATGCGCGGGGAGATCATTTGGGACAAGGCAGGCAGCGCCGGCTCCTCCACCGCCTGGGGGTCGTGGCTATCGGCCTCTAACCCGGTGCTGCGGGATGTGCACGAGTACATCCTGGTGTTTTCCAAGGGCTCGTTCTCCAGGCCGGCCGACGGACGCGTAAGCACGATTGGGCGGGACGATTTCCTGGCCTGGACGAAGTCCGTGTGGGCCTTCCCGTCGGTTTCGGCGCGGCAGGTGGGCCACCCGGCGCCGTTTCCAGAGGAATTGCCCCGGCGGCTGATCGAGCTCTACACCTTCCAGGGCGAGGTCGTGCTCGACCCCTTCTGTGGGTCCGGGACCACTTGCGTTGCAGCGGCGCGCGCCGGCAGGCTGTTTGTGGGGTACGACCGGGAAGACGCCTATCTCGAACTCGCCCGCGCCCGGCTGGACGAGCTGCACCTCGACGGCTGAGGGCGGACAGACGGCGGGCGCGTCCGGCCTGCCGCCGGCCTGGCTCCAGCCCCCGGGTGATATGATGCCCCCTGGCGTCGAGCTGGCTGGATCGGTCTGCCCTGCCCACGCCCGGAGGCGGCATGCGTCTACGCGATTGGGGATTCTTGGCGCTGGCGGCCGTGTTGGCCGTCGTGTTCGTGCGGCTAGGCTTCTGGCAGCTGTCGCGCCTGCAGGAGCGGCGCGCCAACAATGATCTGATCCGGGGGCGCATGGCCCTGCCAGCCGAACCAATTCAACACGCCTTCGACGATCCGTCGGCTTGGACCTACCGAACCGTCAACCTGCGCGGCAAATTCGACCCCGACCACGAGATTCTGCTCAGCCCACGCTCGTTCGAAGACCAACCCGGCGTGGATCTGATCACGCCGCTCAAGCTTGAAGGGGAAACAGCGACCGTGCTGGTGGACCGCGGCTGGATCCCGTTTGAGACCATCGAAGACGGACCGCGTACGGCGTACCGGCTGGCCGGGCCGGTCGAGCTTCGAGGGCTGGTCATGCCGTCTCAGCCTTCGGTGAGCTTTTTCTTCATCGGGCCGCCCACGCCCAGCCCGGACGCCTTTCGCGCCATCTGGCAGTCGGTGGACATTCCCGCCCTGCAGGTCCAGATGCCCTACCCGCTCCTGCCGTTCTACGTTGCCCAGACCGGCCCACAGCCTGGATCGGACCTGCCGCCCATCCCCGACCCGGACGTGGACGTGTCCGACGGCCCCCACCTAAGCTACGCGCTGCAGTGGTTTGCCTTTGCTCTGATTGCCGTCATCGGCGCCGGGGTGTGGATCCGCCGCCGCTCGCCCGGCGCTCCATGAGGCGCCAACCCCCGCATCAGACGCAGCCTTTGTGATTTTATTCACAAACCATTCAGGCCAGGGGCTAGCCCTGCCGGTCCGCCGGCCACGTGCCCATCACCTGACGCAGGATGCCGAACTCGCCGACGTGGTAGGCGGTGTGGTCGCACACCACCAGGACCTCCCGAAGCAGGGTGTAGCCGGGCGCGTGCGGAAGGTCCCCGGTGAGATCGGCCCCCGGATCCGCTACCAGGCCGCGCAGCGTGCTCAGGTCGCGGGCGTAGCCCTCGAGAGTCGCCTGCCAGGCGCCTTCATCCGCCGGCTGGTCCGCCTCGGGCCAGTAGCCGACCGGCCAGGGCGGGGACACATAGTCGGGTTCGAGGATGAACCGAACGATATCGTCCTGAGTGCGGCGGACGTGTTCCAGCAGGGCCCATGAGGAGTAGGTCACGTTGGGGGGGCGTTGATTGATTCTGGACATGGGGAAGCCGGCCACGGCCTGTTCCAGGCTCATGTGCGCGTGCCCGCCGTCGATCAATTCCAGAAGCTGCTTTCGAAGAGCCTCGATGTCGGTCATGGGAGTGTGCCTCCGGATAAGGGCTGCCGGGGCAATCGCCCCGGGCTCACGCCGTCTCGTCGGGGCCGGCATGCCTGAGCGCGACCAGGGCATTCCGGACCGAATCCGTCCCAGGCTGCGTATCGGCTTCCGGCCCATCGGACCATCGGTCAACAAACGCCAAACGGGCGGCGGCGCCCTTTGGGGCCGGCGTCTCCCCGTCCGCCAGAACCTGGATCAGCGACGGCTCCACCGGTCCGCCCGCCACCGGCGCGCGCACGACGTGCGCCAGAGCCGGTTGCGAAACCTCCCCCAGGCTCAGCCGAGCGGCATACCAGCCCAGCCTCGGGCAGGCGCGCTCTTCTGAGATTTCAGCCTGCGCCGCCCACACACCCTCGGGCACGTTTGGAGCCTCTTCCGGGCGAAGTCGAAGCGGCAGGCTGAAGGCCTCCCCGAGCAGGATCCGCGCCCAGCCGACCTCGCCGGCCCGCAGGGCGTCGCGCACGCGCGTCGAGCTGACCACCTCGCCCGCCAGCCGCAGCGGCTCGACGATGTGCAGCTCGAAACCGCGGGCAGGGCCGGCCGCACGCAGATACGCGACATCCCCCTCGCGCCGGTGGCCAAGGGCGAAATCGGGCCCGACCCACAGCCCGGACTGGTGCAGGCGGCTGCCGATCCAATCCAGAAAATCGGCCGCCGAACGCTTCGACAGCGCGGCGTCAAAGGTCTGGTTGATGACGTAGTCGACCCCCAGGCCGGCCAGCACGCGCGCCTTGTCCTCCGGCGAACTCAGATAAAAGGTCGGCTTCGACCCCCGCAGCACCACAGACGGATGCGGAAAGAACGACAGCACCGCCGCCGGGCGCCCCGCCGTCCGGGCCGCCTCGAGCATCCGCCCGATGAGCTGGCGGTGGCCCAGGTGGACGCCGTCAAACGAGCCGATGGTCAGCTCACAATCGTCCAGATTCAGGGAGTCGATCGAGTTGGCGTGCCGCATGCGGCGTTAGCGGATGAAGACCTTGCGAGGCTGCCACGTGTCGGCCCCGGGCGCCGCCTCGAGGATGGCCACCAGGTTGCCTTCGGGGTCGACGCCCCGCGCCATGCCCTCGGCGGCATTGGCCGGTAGGGGCCGGCCGTTGCGGACCAGCTCGAGCGCGTCGGCGTCGATGCGAACCATGGGCAGCTCAGGCAGGGCATCCGCCGCCGGGCGTACGTACTGCTCCCAGCCACCGCGTTTGAAGGCCGCCTCGAGGTCCGTCATAGGTACGGCGTCCTGCAAACCGAAGCTGCCCGAGCGGATTCGCCGCAGGGCCACCAGGTGGGCGCCGGTTCCCAGCCGCTCACCCAGGTCCTGCGCCAGCGACCGGATGTAGGTGCCGGCCGAACAATCGACTTCGAGAGCCAGATCCGGAGGCTGGTACCCCAGGATGCGGATCGAGTAAATGATCACCTGGCGCGGCGCGAGCTCGACGTCTTCCCCCGCCCGGGCCAGCTCGTACGCCCGTCGGCCCTGGAGCTTGATGGCGCTGTAGGCGGGGGGCACCTGGACCTGGTCGCCCTCAAAACCGCCCAAACAGGCCTCGATTTCCTCCCGGCTGGGAGTGCGGCCGGTGTCGAGCACCACCTGACCGTCGGCATCGTAGGTGTCAGTCGCCTGGCCGAAGCGCACCACGGCCTGGTAGCCCTTGCGGCTGGCCGACAAGTACTCGCTCAGGCGCGTGGCCGCGCCCAGGCACAGCACAAGGACCCCCGAGGCGCGCGGGTCGAGCGTGCCGGCATGACCGACCTTGCGCACACCGGTGCCTCGCCGGACCACATTCACCACGCTGTGAGATGTTGGGCCCACAGGTTTGTCGACGATCAGCAAGCCGAAGTCCAAGTCCTTGTCCTCACTAGGATGATGCAGGCTGCATGGAATGGCGGGTGGCCTCGAGCACACGCGCCTGCGCCTGGTCGAGCCCGCCGTCCACCTGGGCCCCGGCGGCCAGTTCATGTCCCCCGCCCCCGAACTGCACCGCCAGCTTCGAGACGTCCAGTCCCGGGCGCGAGCGCCAGCTGATCTTGACCTGGCCGCCCGGCTGCTCCACGAAGACGACCACGACCTGGGCGTCTTCAATGGTGGTCAGCACGTTGACCAGGTCAGCGTCGTCCGAGCCAGAATAGCCGACCTGGCGGCGGTCGTCCAGAGTGAGGCTGGCCCACACCAGGCCGTCTTGGCGTGACAGCCGGGACAGACCGGCGCCCCAGTAGCGGGCGGCGGCGAAGCTGGTGCTGGTGAGCGTGTGCTCGTAGATCTCGCTCAGCGGTGCCCCGGCTTCGAGCAGGCCGGCGGCAGCGCGCAGGCACGCGGGCGTGACGCTGGAGGTGCGAAAGCCGATCGTGTCGGTCACCAAACCCGTCATGAGGCTGGCAATCACACCGGGGGTCAGCGGCAAGTCCACCGCCGGGAGCCACGTGTACAGAATTTGGGTGGTGGCGGCGGCTTCCGGTTCGACCAGGTTGAAAGCGCCAAACTTCGTGTTGGTGGGGTGGTGGTCGATGTTCACATCCACCGGGCGCGGGAGCTGGCCGGGCTCAAACCCGGTTCGGTCCAGGTCAGAGCAGTCCACGCAGATCAGCAGGTCACACTCTGTCGGCAGGGCATTTTGGACAAGCTCGGCACCCGGCAGGAATTTGAGTGATCCCGGGACGCCGCCGTTGAGCACGGCTGTGACGGCCCGGCCCGCGGCGCGCAGCGATTCGCTCACCGCCAGGAGCGAGCCGACGGCGTCTCCATCCGGACGGATGTGCGAGACCACGGCCGGGCGCTCGGCCGCTGCCATCCGCTGCCGCAAGTCGGGCGCAGAATCAGTCACTCGGCGTCACCCGGGTCGTCTTCAGGCGCGTGGATCTCCCGAAGCAGATCCTCGATGCGAGCGCCGCGCGCCGGCGTGTTGTCCCATCGGAAGCGCAGCTGCGGAAAGGTCCGCAGCTTGATCCGGGTCGCCAGGGCACTGCGAAAGAATCCGCCGCGCCCGGACCAGAGCCTGCAGGATCTCGTCCTGCCTGTCGGAGGTGTCCAGCGCCGACACATAGATGGTGGCGAAGGCCAGCTCGCGATCGACGTCCACGCCGGTCACGGTGATCAACGCCAGGCGCGGGTCCCCGGCCTCACGCGTGAGCAGATCGGCCAGTTCTTCTTGAATGCGCTGGGCAATGCGCTGCGCGCGGGCATGGTTAACCATCGGCCGACCTCACGCCGCTCGGACCTTCTCTTCGGTGAAGCACTCGAGGATGTCGCCGGCCTCAAAGTCGGCAAAGCCCTTCAGGGCCACGCCGCACTCGAAGCCCTCCCGAACTTCCCTGACGTCTTCCTTCTCATGTTTCAGCGAACTGATCTGGCCTTCAAACACGACCTCGTCGTTTCGGATAACGGCCATCTTGGCGTTGCGGCGCAGGTCGCCCTGTGTCACACGGCAGCCGGCAATCTTGCCGATTTTGGAGATGTGAAACACGGCGCGGACCTCGGCGCGGCCGAGGACCACCCGCTTCGACTCGGGCTCGAGCAGCCCCTTGAGGGCCTTTTCGACATCTTCGGTCAGGCGGTAGATCACATCGTACAGGCGGATGTCGACGCCTTCCGCCTCGGCGGCGCGCTGAGCGGCGTTGTCCGCCACGACATTGAAGCCGATCACCACCGCGTTGGAAGTCGCCGCCAGCATTACGTCGTTCTCACTGATGTTGCCGGTGCCGGCGTGGAGCACATTGACCTTGACATCTACGAGCCCCAGAGCTTCGACGGACGAGGTGATCGGCTCCAGCGAACCCTGCACATCGGCCTTGATCACCAGCCGCAGCTCCTGGACTTCGCCCGCCTGAACGGCTTCGAACAGCTGCTCCAGAGACCGGCCCGGCTTGGGCCCGGCTTGGGATGCCTGGGCGGCATCCTCGCGGGCTTCGACTTCCGCCTTGGCTTCCCGTTCGGTGTCCATGGCCGTGAAGAGATCACCGGCGTTGGGCACATCCGACAGCCCCAGCACCCCCACCGGTGTGGAGGGCAGGGCCTCTTCAACGGGATTGCCCTGGAAGTCGAACATGGCCTTGATCTTCCCGTACGTCTCGCCGGCCAGAATGACATCGCCTTGGCGGAGGGTCCCGTTCTGGACGAGCAAGGTGGCCACCACACCGCGCGATTTACCGATCTCAGCCTCGATCACCGTCCCGAACACGTGCCCGGCAGGATTGGCGACGATCTGGGTTGAGTTGGCCACCAACAGAATGGCCTCCAGCAGGTCGTCGATCCCGGTCTTGGCTTTGGCCGACACCGGCACCACCATAGTATCGCCGTCCCAATCATCCGGCACCAGACCGACATCGGCCAGCTGCTGCTTGACCCGGTCGGGGTTGGCGTTGTCGCGATCGACCTTGTTCAGCGCCACCAGGACCGGCACCTTGGCGGCGCGTGGCATGGGCCAGGGCCTCGCGCGTTTGCGGCATAACGCCGTCATCGGCGGCGACCACCAAAACAGCAATATCCGCCCCTTGAGCACCCCGGGCCCGCATGGCCGTGAAGGCCGCATGCCCGGGGGTGTCCAGAAATGTGATCGGCCGGTTGTTGTGGCGGACCTGGTACGCGGCGATGTGCTGGGTGATGCCGCCGGCCTCGCCCGCCGCCACGTCGGTCTGACGTATAGCGTCCAGCAACGTCGTTTTGCCGTGATCGACGTGGCCAAGAATGGTCACCACCGGCGGTCTCGGCTTGAGCGCCGCCTTGGGCTCCTGATCCAGCAGCTGGCGCCAGCGCGGCGCTTCGCCCTCATCCGCCTTGGACTTCGACTCGGGGGTCGCCATCGGGCGCGCTTCAAACCCCAGCTCTTCCATGACGATGGCGGCCGTGTCGTAGTCGATGAGCTGATTAATGTTGGCCATCACCCCGTTGGCCATCAGCTGTTTGATGATGTCGATCGGGCTGGCTTCAATCCGGTCGGCCAGGTCGCGCACGGTGATCGGATTGGGGATTTCCACGACCGTTTTCTCGTTCTCGCTCATGACGCACCTCCGGCCTCTGCCCGCCGGCCGCGTCGAGCTCCGGTCGGTCGAACTAGAAGGCTTGCATTGCCCACCTTGTGAAATCTATCACAAACTGTTGCACCGCTCCCCGAGGCCTGCCCACGGCCCTACGCCTCTCCCGCCTCGAGCCAGGCCATCAGACGTTGGCGGTCGGCCGGAGTGAGCTCGGTCTTGAGGGCTCGTGCCAGCCCGCTCTTCAGGGCCAGCTCCCAGCACGACCGTTGATCGTGCACATAGGCGCCTCGGCCCGGAGCCTTACCGGTCGGATCTACTTGCGGGCCGGCCTCCGTGCGCACGATCCGGACCAAGGACCGCTTGTCCAGGGTCTGTCGGCAGCCCACACACGTTCGCTGTGGGACGCGCCGGCGGCGCACGGGTTTAGGGGTCACGTCGGCGAGCGCTCATGTCGGGCTCAACTCAACCGCCTAAGCGGTTCAAAAGCCCCCTTCCTCCCACTCATCCGTCCCGCGACCTCCCTTGTGGCGCCGGCGCACGACAACTTCTCCCGTCTCCGGATCGAACTCGACCACCCGGCGGCGGGCCTTGTTCTTTTCCTTGTCCTGCGAGTTGTCGTCGTCGTCTTCGTCGTCGAGGTCTTCAATCTCCGCACCGGCCGGAATGGCTGCGCCGGTGACCAGGGATTTCTGGAGTTCCTCGAAGACCTTCTCGATGTCGACCACCTTCTCCTCACCCTCGATCCCGGTCGGGGCTGCAGCTTCGCCCTCAGCTGCCGGCAGCGCCTCGGCTCCGGCGGCGGGCTCGCCCAGCACCTCGGCCTGGACAGCCGAGGCTTCGACCGCCGTCTCCGCGGTGGGCAGCGCCTCAACCTCCACAGCTTCGGTCACGGCGCCCTCAGCCGGGGCTTCGGCTTCGGCCACAACCGGCTCAGGCGGCACCTCGTAGGTGCGGCCCTTCAGCGTGTCCCGAATCTCCTCGATGGCTTTGGGGCCCACCCCCGGGAGTTTCCGGATGGCTTTTTCGTCTATGGCCAGTTGCTCGAGCACCTGCCCGGCGGTCTTGAAGCCGCCCTCGGTGAGCAGATTGATCACGCGCGTGGACAGTCCGCTGTCAGCCAGACCGGTGAAATACGCGCCGGCGGGGATATCGGCCCGCACTTCGGCCAACGCTTCCACGTAGGCTTGGCGTTTGGCATTCCGGCGCGCCTGGCCCTCGCCCTGAACACGGTCCACAAAGCCGTTGAGGATCTGATAATCCTCGGGCGCGATCGGCCGGCCCTCGGCCTTTTTGGCCATGATGGACTCGACCTTGACCATGGTGTCGGTCTCTTTGGCGCCCATCTCGGCGTAAGTTTCGTCGGACTGGAGCAGATTCAGAGATTCACTGGCGGCTTCAGGCAGGCTCTTGATATCGATCCGCCAGCCTGTCAGCCGCGCCCCCAACCGGGCATTCACTCCGGCGTGCCCGATGGCCAGGCTGAGCTGGTCTTCGGGGACGACCACCATGGCAGTCTTGCCATGGTCGGGATCCTCATCCAGATAGACTCCCGACACCCGCGCCGGGCTCAGCGCTTTGGCGATAAAAGTGGCCGGGTCAGCATTCCACTCGATGACGTCGATCTTCTCGTCGTTCAGATCGCGCACGATCGACTGGATGCGCACCCCGCGCAGCCCCACGCACGCGCCCACCGGATCGACCCCATCGGCCATGGCCGCAACGGCCACCTTGGCGCGCTTGCCGGCCTCCCGGGCGATGGCTTTGATCTCCACCATGCCCTGGTTGATCTCGGGCACTTCCATTTCGAGCAGGCGCCGGAGCATGTTGGGGTGGGTTCGGGAGACAATGATCACCGGCCCGCGCGATGACTTGCGGACCTCCAGGACGTACACCCGCACCCGGTCGCGGACGCGGAAATGTTCACCAGGGATCTGCTGGTTGCGCGGCAGGATGGCCTCTGCCCGGCCCAGGCCGATGGTGACCGCCTGGGGCGTGATGGAGTGCACCGTGCCATGGACCATCTCGCCTTCGCGTTCGGCGAATTCGGCGTACTGGGCCTCACGTTCGGCCTCGCGCAGGCGCTGCAAAATGACCTGCTTGGCCGTCTGGGCCGCCACGCGCCCGAAGTCTTGCGGGGTGGAATTCGACCATCACCATGTCGCCCGGCTCAGCGGCAGGCGCGACCTGGCGGGCGTCGATCAGCGCCACCTCGGTCTGCGGATTCTCGACCGAGTCCACGACTTCCT
Organism: uncultured Chloroflexia bacterium; assembly: GCA_963797485.1. GTDB lineage: Bacteria > Chloroflexota > Anaerolineae > Anaerolineales > E44-bin32 > CAWAND01. Next base: position 858,836 of record CAWCPF010000003.1, on the reverse strand, counting down.
TCTCGGCCAGGATCTCTACGCCGCCCGTGTCGAGGTCGAGCTTGGCCTCCACCCCCTGGGCGCTGGAGGCGTTGGCCGCCCGCCGGTAGGCAGACACCATGGCGGCTTCGAGTGCCTCCATGACGGTCTCGCTCGACAGGCCGAAACGCTCCGTGATTTCATTGATGGCTAACTTGAACTCGCTTTTCATCGTTCTGGAGGTCCCTCGGCGGGCCCCACGGGGCGCCGCATATATGAAGAAAAGTGGGGGAGACCCACTTTTCGCCGCAACCGCTCAAACTAGATACTCCCACCGTAAGAACACCGGAATTCTAGCACAGCCGTCTGGAGGGCGCAAGGTTCGGGGTGCTCTAGGCCTCCTGCACGCGGGTGGCGTGGCACGAACGGTCGTGCTCCTACCACTTCCAGGATCGCAGCCTGTCCGGCAGTGGACACGCGCCTTAGGCCGCTGGCCCGCGTACGCGAAGGCATGCGTCCCATCCCGGTTGCGGCCGCAGGGACCGACTGGTTTGACGTGCCCCTTGCCAGCCCTTATGATACCGCCGGCGCTCGGACCCAGTCAGGCTGATTCCGCAGGGCTGGCTGCCGTATCGGTACGCAGATGCAGGTCCATCCCAGTTAAGCCGACTGGGCACCCGCCGCGCTTGATCCCCGCCCCATTGAGGTGAATTTATGGAAGTAGGCCTGGTCCGCCGCATCGACATCGATCACGAGATGCAGCAGTCCTATCTCGACTACGCCATGAGTGTGATTGTCGCCCGGGCTTTGCCGGATGCCCGCGACGGACTCAAGCCGGTCCATCGCCAAATCCTGCACGCCATGCACGTGATGGGTATCCGGCCGGACACGCCGTTTCGAAAATCGGCCCGCGTCGTCGGAGAGGTGCTGGGCAAATACCATCCTCACGGCGACATGGCCGTCTACGACGCCATGGCCCGCATGGCGCAGGATTTCTCGATGCGTTACCCCCTGGTCGAAGGTCAAGGCAACTTCGGCTCGGTGGATGGCGACCCCCCGGCGGCTATGCGCTACACCGAAGTGCGGCTGGCAGCCCCGGCCGCCGACATGCTGGCGGACATCGATAAGGACACGGTCGGCTTCGAGGACAATTTCGACGGCTCGCTGCGCGAGCCCCAGGTGCTGCCCTCAGCCGTGCCCAATCTGCTGGTCAATGGAGCCACTGGCATTGCCGTGGGCATGTCCACATCCATCCCGCCGCACAACCTGGGCGAGGTGGTCGACGCCCTCACGCTCATGCTCGAGCGCTGGGAGCACCAGGACCGTATCACCCTGGATGATCTGATGCGCCACATCCCGGGTCCGGATTTCCCCACCGGCGGCATCATGCTGCACAGCCATCACGAGGGGGAGGGCCTGCTGGCCGCGTACGCCACCGGGCGCGGCAAGATCACCCTGCGGGCCCGGGCGCATTTCGAAGCCATGGGGAGAGGCCGATCGCGCATCATTGTCACCGAACTGCCATATCAAACCAACAAGGCCAATCTGATCGAACGCATCGCCGAGCTGGCCCGAGAAGGGCGCCTGGCAGGGCTCTCGGATTTGCGGGATGAATCCGACCGGCAGGGGATGCGCATCGTCATCGAGCTTTCGAAGAACGCCGATCCCGAAGACGTCTTGCGGCAGCTTTTCCAACGAACCCCGATGCAGGGGACCTTCAGCTTGATAATGCTGGCCCTGGTCGACGGCGAACCCCGCCTGCTATCGCTCAAACAGGCCCTCAAGGTCTATCTCGAGCATCGCCTCGAAATAGTCCGGCGCCGGAGCCAGCATGACCTGGCGCGCGCTCAGGAACGGGCTCACATCCTTGCGGGCCTGACCACCGCCCTCGCCCATCTCGACGAGGTGATCGAGATCATCCGTCAATCAAAGGATGCTGACCAGGCGGGGGCGCGGCTGCAGAAGCGCTTCAAGCTGTCGGAAACGCAGGCCCGCGCCATCCTGGACATGCCGCTTCGCCGCCTGGCCAGCCTTGAGCGCAAGAAGATCGAGCAGGAGGCCAAGGACGTGGCCCGCGCCATCGCCGAACTCGAGACCTTGCTGGCGTCGGAGAAGAAGATGCGCTCGGCCGTGGCCGCCGAGCTCCAGGCGGTCAAAGAGCGGTACGGCGATCGCCGGCGCACGCAGATCGCCGACACCAGCTCCTCCGGCCGCAAGGCAGCGCCCCTCACGGCCTCGGATTTGGCGCCGTCCAAAGACACCTGGATCCAGATCACCGCCGACCGCCTGATCTCGCGCACGCCCACGGCGCGGCTGCCGCGCCTGACAGGCCGCAGCGCCCCCCGGTTGGTCCTGGGCGCCAACGCGCGCGACGTGCTTTATCTGTTCACCGCGCAAGGATCGGGGATGGCCCTGGCTGTCCACACCATCCCTGAAACCGAAGACGCCGGCGGCGGCGTTCCCCTGCGGGGCCTCACGTCCGTGCCGGAGGGCGAGGAGGTGGTCGGCGGCCTGTCCATCGACCCGGTCACGGCCCAAACCCATCAAGCGGGCATGGTGCTCTTTGCCACCGCCAACGGCATGCTGAAGAAATCCGAATTCAAGGCCCTGCCGGGCCCGTCGGCGCAGGCGTTCCAAGCCATCAGCATCGGGCGAGGCGATGCGCTGCTGCGCGCCTTGGCCACCAGCGGCCAGGACGAGATTCTGCTCGTCAGCAGCGCCGGCCTGGCCATTCGCTTCACCGAGGCGGACATCCGACCAATGGGTCTGTCCGCCGCCGGGGTGATGGGGATGCGGCTGGAGGCCGAAAGGTTCACGCGTCGTGAGCGCCGAAGTGGTGCGGCCGGGGACGCAGCTCTTAATCATGGCTGCCGATGGGCGGGCCAAGCGCACCCCCATCGAACACTTCCCGGTCCAGGGCCGCTACGGGAAAGGCGTCCTGGTCTGGAAGTCCGGCGAGTCGGCCAAGATCGTCGGCGCCGTCCAGGGTGAGGCCAGCGATCGGGCCATGGCCCTGCTGAGCCGTGGCGCCGGCCGGGCGGTGCGCCTGGGGGATGCTAAGTCGCTCGGGCGCCCGGCCCCCGGCAGGCCGCTGGTCGATCCAGGCAACCGTGACCAGGTTGTGCAGCTGATCGCCATTCAGCCCCGTGGCGCGCCACGGCCGTCAGCGGCTTCAGCCTCCCACCCCACGCCGGGGCGCGCCTCGAAACGCGCCCGGCCAGGCAAACCGAAGCCATCGGCCGGTCCCAAACGCGCCTCCCGGCGGCCGGGCCCGGCCAAGAAATCGACCTCGCGCCCATCGGGTCGCGGCAAGGCCAAGAAGCCGATCAAGTAGCCGGCTGAGGCTGGCAGGCTTGTGAATTTCTTCACTATTCCCGCGCGCGTTTTGGGGCCGGGCTACTGCCCGGGGAGCGTGTAGAGGATGCGGTTGGAGCTGCTGGTGCAGGTGCAGGCTTGGATCTGGTTGGAGGCTTTGGTCAGGCTGCCTTGATAGGCCACGCCGCCGGCATGGGCTTCCCAGCCGTCCAAATTGAAGGCCAGCACCCCGCTGGCCGGGATCCATTCCCCGTTGTAGCGCCGTGCGACGTGCACGTGTGTACCGGTGGCGCGGCCGCCCTCGCAGGATGGGTGCCCGAGGTGGTCGCCTTGTTTGACCGGGGTGCCGGCAGCGATGCGATCGTTGGTGGCCATGTGGAAGAAGATGACCACCCAGCCCGTGCGGTCATCGCCATCCCCGTCCAGATCGAGTACGACCAGGGCATCGCCGCTGCGCGTGATGACACCATCCGCCGGCGCGGCCACCCACTCCGTGGAAGCTGCGCAGCCGCCCTCGGCCGCCGGCGGGGCGAAATCGAGGGCGCCAAACGGCAGGCTTTCGCCCCAGGTCGGGTGCGGGCCGCCCGTGAAATCCCACACCCGGTTGGGCAGAAATGGCAGCGCCAGGCGTGGCTGGGACAGATTGGGTGGGATGATGTCCTCCGCCAGCGCAAACGGGTCTCCCCACAGGGCCGTCAACGTCGCGTACAGCCCGTCAGAGCCGGTGTCGCGCTGGAAGTCCTGGAAATTGTCCAGCGTCGCATACAGGTGGAGCACCGCCACGGTCCCGGCGTTTTGCCAAGGATCCGGGCGCACCAGATAGCCGTCCTTGGTCTCGAACTCGTGCAGACTGCCGTCGCGCCAGCCGTAGTAGCCGTTGTTGAGCCGCTCGGCGGCCCAGTTGAGCTGGCGGTACAGGCCCTTCTCCATAGGGTCACGCAGCCCGAGCGGATACGTGGCGCCGTCGCCGGACGCCAAGGGCAGGGTGAGGGCGTGCGTGCGGTGCTCCAGGATTCCGAGCAGGAGCCTCGGGTTGATGGAGTAGTTCTTGGCGACTGTCTCCACCGTTTCCCAGGCGCTGGCCTGGTGTCCGAAGGCGTAATCCGACAGGCCGGCCAGGAAGCCGGGATGACCCTGGATCGCGGCCTGCAAGTCGAAACCCACCGCCGTCGGGCCGTTCACGACCTCGCTATCGGGCAGGATCTTGAAAGGCGAGCCGGTCAGAGGCATGTTGTAGGCCGGGATCTGCATGGGATAGCCGGCCGGCAATGTTGTGGCGGCGGATGGAACGGCCGGGTTGGCGGCCAGGATCTCGCTCACGCTCGTGTTGAAGTGCGCCGCCAGCGCCGGCAAAGTGTCCCCGGTCTGGGCCGCATAATCGACCAGCGTGCCCGGGGCGATGATCGTTCGAGTTGGCAGTGGGGTCCTGTCCACGGCCGGGGCGACCGCCGACGGGACCGGCGTCGTCACGGACACGGAGGCTGCCGGCGCGCAGCCCGCGGCGATGAGCGCCGCCGCCAGGAGCCTCCAGCCCGTCCGTCTAACTTTGGACACCAATCCGCCTATGCCTTACCGGGCGCGCAGCTGAGCCGGCCACGGGCCGGGCCGCGGCCCCGCCCGAGCCCACTCCGAGCCCGACCTCAACGAGAAATCAACGTCTGCTTGGAAGCACAGGTACAAGCCAACACCGTTTGGTCGCCCTTGGTCAGCTCGCCCTGGTAGGGTTTGATCCCGGCATGGGCGTCCCAGCCGCTCAGATCGAAAGGCAACGGGCCGTCGGCCAGAATCCACTCCCCATTGTACTTTCGCACCAGGTGTAAATGCGTGCCGGTGGCGATCCCGCCTTCGCATGAGGGATGGCCGATCAAGTCGCCGGTCTCGACAAAGGTCCCCTGAGCCACGTGCCCGCTCTCTGCGATGTGCAGGTAAATCAAGTCCCAACCCGTCTGCTCTCGCCCATCTCCATCCAGATCGAGCACGACCACCCCACCCCCGCTCCGGACCACCAGTCCGGGAGCGGCCGCCACGGCCCAGTCGTCGGACACGCCGCACCCGGCGACACTGGTCGAGGGGGCGAAATCTAGAGCCGCCCAGGCCGAATCACGTTCCCAGGCGCCGTGCGGGCCGCCGGTGAAGGCCCACACGTGACCGGGAAGGAAAGGCAGGATCATGGGCGGCTGCTGGACGCCGGGCTCGAGTAAAGGATGCATGTACTGCCAGGGGTCCCCGAAGAAGCTGCGATAGGTGGCCATGAAACCGTCGGGGCTCAGCGCTTGCGCCCAATTGCGCGGCCCCAGGGTTTCGGCGAAAAAGTACTGCAAGGCGACCGTGCCGGCGTTGAGGTCGGGGGCCAGCCGCACCTGGGTGAGGTCCCCGAAGATCAGGTCCGTTAGCCTGCCAGACCGCCACTCGAAGTAGCCCTTGCCCATCTCGTTGGACACCCACGACAACTGCTGGTACAGGCCGCGGAATTGCGGGTCGGCATTCCCCAAGGGATAGTCGAACGCGTTCCCGCTCGGCCGCTGAGACTGGGTCACCCAATGCGACTTGTACTCGAGCAGCGCCAGGAGCAAGCGCGGGTTCACCGAGTTGTCGCGGGCGGCCATGGCGAGGACCTCCGGGCCGCTGCGCCATCTCTGGCCGACGTACTCGTGATACGTCTCCAGGAACCCGCCCTGCTGAGCGGCGAAAGCAGACACGTCAAAGTCAACTGCATGAGGTGAAAACACAAACTCGCTGTCGGGGATCAGGCGGTCCGAAGGACCGGTCGCGCCCAATCGGCGTGGGATGAGCAGGATGGTCGACGGGGCAATCAGGCCCTGCTCCGGAAGGATCCCGGCCGACGATGAAATGTCAGACGGGAGAACCCCAAAGCGCACGGCGACGGCGGACAGCGCGTCGCCTGGCTGAGCTTCATACACGATGGTGTCTGGCTCATTGCCCGCGGCTGCGGTCGGAGTGGCCGGCGGGGTCGGAGACGCCGGGGCTTCGGGTGTGGCTGGGGTCGGGGAGGCCGTGGGGATGTCGGTCGGCGGTAGTGTTGGTGAACTGTTGACGGTTGGCTCGAGCGTAGGGTCGATATCCACGGTCGCCGCCTGGCCGGGATCGCTCTCTGTCAGGACGGCCGTCACCGGGATGTCCGATCGAGCGCAAGCCAGACTGGCAAGCAGGCCGGCCAGTGTCGGCAAGACGAGCACCCAGGATATTGGCGGTCGGCGACGGATCAATACCACCTCAGCGTGAGATTTGGTTATCCGATCCCCGACACCCACAGGCTTCCAGAATCACGCCCTTGCGCGTCAGGGTCCCGTCGTATTGAACGCCGGTGCCGCTCGAGATCCAACCGTCCAAGTTGAACGGAAGCGGGCCGTCGGCCGATATCCACACGCCATTATACTTACGCGCCAGGTGCAGGTGAGTCCCGTCGGCCACACCCCCCTCGCACGACGGATGTCCGATGCGGTCCCCGGCATGAACCACCTGGCCCGTCTGCACCCGATCTCTGGATTCGACATGCATGTAAAGCACCACCCAGCCGGTCTCTTCATGTCCGTCTTGATCCAGGTCCTCGAGCACCTCCCCATTGCCCGTGCGCACTATCAACCCGTCGGCGACCGCCGTCTCCCACGCATACGACGTGACACAGCCCAGGGCGTCTCCCGGCGGCGCAAAATCCACGGCCGCCCAGGCCGACCCGCTGTCCCAGCCGCCGTGCGGACCGCTGGTGAAGGACCAGGTGGCGCCGTCTTCGAAGGGAAGCTGCATGTTGGGCTGCGCCAGCCCTGGGGGTAGCAGCGGCTCGATCGCCCAGTCGAAGGGGTCCCCGAAGATGGTTTGGTAGGTCTTGATGAAGCCATCCGGGCCGACCACATGGCGCCAAGAATCCACCGGATAGAGTTGGGCAAACATGTACTCGAGCCCAACCGTGCCAGCATTCAGCCCCATGCCGACCGGAACGACCGACCCATCGGCAAAACCGATGGGGCCGGCCCAGCCAGCCTGCCACAGATAGAAACCGGCATTCACCTGATTGGCCGCCCATGAGAGCTGGGAGAACAGCCCCTCCCAGCCCAATGCCTGATAACCCATGGGATAGGTCACGGCCTGGGCCGAGACATGCCGCTGAGTCAGCCAGCCTGCCTGATACTCCAACAAGCCGAGCAGCAGTCGCGGGCTGACCGAATAGCGGTCCGCAACCAGCTGGACGATCTGCGCCCCCGAGAGGTCGGTTCCATCCACGCTCTCGCTGGTGTGGGCCAGCGCTCCATCCCACTGCTTTACGACCGACCTTACGTCAAAGAAGACCTGGGAGGGCCCGTTTACGAGCTCCGAATCCGGAATCAGTTTGTCCGTCGGGCCCGGCGGCTGAGGGACCGGCGCCGGTATCCAGAGCACCTGGCCGGCATACAGGTAGTCGGGGTAGATCAGGCCGTTGGCGGCCATGAGATAGCTCAAACCAATGCCGAACCTGCCGGCGATCTGATTCAGGGAATCGCCGGGACGGACCACGTAGGCCTCGGCGGAAGTCCGCAGCGCCGGAGGCTCACGAACCGCATCGGGCGTAGGTGTCGAGCGAAGCTGGCCCGCCTCGAGGGGAGCTGGAAACAGGGTCATGACAGCCACGGGTGTCGCGGTGGCGGTTGGCGTGGGGCTGGGCACGGGCAGGTCTCCGACCCACGGATCGATCATCTGCCAGGCCACTTCAGGCGCCTGCGACCGGGTGCAGCCCAAATTGGCGATCACGGCCAGGGCGGCCACAACCCACGCGCCTGTGCGAAGGCTGCTTCTGCTCGTCACCAGACTTGGTCCCTCATGCCGGGGGCCTTTCTGTAAGGCCGCGCACTTACTGATCTTCTGCGGAGGCACTATTCAACCGCCAGGTTTCAAGAAACGTGCCAGCCGGCCGACCCGCGGCGGCGCGAAATGTACCACACACGCGTGTGGACAGGATGAAGGCAGAATGGAATGCGCGAGCGGTGTGGCGACTTCGCCGGCAGGTTAGAGGGGCTTCTCAAGCATGTAGGCCGGTTCGGAGACGGTTCGCATGCGGCCCTCGTGGTCGATGTATGACCAACGGCCCGGATCCTCGGCGAAGCGCGCGTAGCCCATGGCTTCGTACAATCGCAAAGCGGCGTCGTTGTCGCGCGCCACGGCGATCACCGCCCGGCGAAAACCGCGGCCCCGGAGGATGGATTCGGCCTCGAGCAAAAGCTGGGTGCCGATGCCCTGGTTGCGAAAGTTGGGCCGGACGCGGAAGGCGTAGAGGTAACCAGTGTTCAAACCATCGGCCAGCTCGGCCCTCCGGCTGTCGAGCTGGACGAAGATCTGGCCGACGATCTGGCCGCTCACGTCGGCCACGAGCAGGACACGGCGTCCCCGGCGAGCCTCCGCCAGGGCGTGCCGATACAACCGGCGGAAGTGTTGGTAGCGCCCCTCCCACTCCAGGGCCGGCAGGTCCTGCTCGCGTGCCTTGCGGATCAGGACGCGCTCACGCTCAACCACGGCCGCCGATCTCCACCAGCACATCATCGAGCATGGTCTGCTCGTCTTGTTCGGTGAGGATTTGCCCATCGAGCCAGGCGGCTCGCAGGCGGGTCAAGATCTCGCGGTAAGCCGGCCCCTGGGGAACGCCGCGGGCCCGGAGCATGTCTCCGTCTACACCGCTCCGCACGTGCCGCCATGCCTCGAGGTATTGGCGGATCCAGCCGCGGTTGATCACATGATCAAGTTCGCAAATCCAGACGCCGACAAGCGAAGCCTCGTTCGCGCCGTCCAGGACGGCGGTCACTACGCTGGGCGCAGCGTCTCCCGAAAGCCGCGCCAGGGTCTGGCCAACCGCGGCCGCCTCGAGCGCCTGCCGCGCCATCCAACCCGGAAAGTTCAGCCGATTGGCCACGCTCTGGGCATGTGTCAATTCGAGCCGGTAGAGCCAAACCGTGAAATACAGGGCTTCGAGGTCGGGCTCATGCTCCAATCCGCCCAGTTCCTCGGGCGTGGAAGCCGCCACCCCCGGCCAACGGGCTTCAAGCCACTCGTCCCAGACCAGGTCGGGATGGATGGCCCCCAGCAAACCCAGGTCTCTGAGCTGGCGCATGATCTCAACCCGACGCGCCTCACCAAAGATCAAAGCCAGTTCGCTCCGGATCCGGTCCCCGCTCACACGGTCCAGCAACGGGCTGGCATTCTTGAGCAATTCGAGGCTCCGGTCTTCGATTCGAAAGCCCAGCCGCTGCCCGAGGCGGACGGCTCGCAGCGAGCACGTGGGATCATCCACGAAGCTCAGGGAATGCAGCACACGGATTAGGCCATGCTTCAAATCGGCCCCGCCGCCCCAGTCGTCCTGAAGCTGTCCGTAGTAGCGACCATCGAGCCGCAGCGCCAGGGTGTTGATGGTGAAATCGCGCCGGTGCAGATCGAGCTTGATGCTTCCCCTCTCGACCGTCGGGAGAGCCGAGGGGTGCGGATAGAACTCGGTGCGCGCCCCGACCAGATCCAGGCTGGCCGGCAGATCGGCGCGCCCCTCGTCGGGCTCACCAATGGCTTCGATCAGGCCCGGATGGCCCCGGTCGATCAACCACTTGGCGGTGCCGAACCGCCGGTGGCCTCGAACCCGGCCGCCGAATCGAGACGCCAGTGAATCCGCCAGCCCCAGGGCATCACCCTCCACCACCAGATCGAAGTCAACGCTGGGCTGCCCGAGCAGCAGGTCGCGGACAAAGCCTCCCACCACGTACAGGGCGCTGCCGCCGTGCTCGGCCTGATCGGCCACCAACTTCAGCAGCCTCAGCCGTTCCGGGCGCAAGGCGGTGGTTAGTTGTTCGGCCAGGTTGATCGGGCGGGCGGCGGTCCGTTCAGACGCCAGCGTCTTGAGCACATCCGTGCGGGTCACGATGCCGATGATCTCGCCGCCGGGACGTTCCACGACCGGCACCTGCCCCCAATCATGGCTCAGCATGACCTGCTGCAAGTGGTCAAGGCTGTCCTCGGGCGCCACGCTGACGTGGCCGGCGTCCATAATCGAGGACACGGGCCGATGGCCCAGCTTGTGCGCCACGGCGCGATCCACTGCCGGGCGCGTTAGCAAACCGACCAGGCGATCTCCGTCGACGACGGGATAGCCCTCATGCCCGGAACGCTGCATCTGCTTCGCCGCCTCGCTGATGCGCGAGTCGGCGCTCAGCACTCTGGGCACGCGGGACATGATCTCACCCACGGTTCGCGGCGGGGCGATCAGGGTGTCCAGCAGCGCCAGCAGCTCCAGGCGCACCGCCTCCAAGTCCATGTTCTTGATCAGGGCCGCCGCCGCCCGATTGTGACCCCCGCCGCCAAAGTGCTCGGCGACTCGGGCCACGTCGACCGCGTCCGAGGTCGAGCGCGCCACCAGTTGGATGTGGCTGTTCAAAGCCACGAGCAGGAACAAGCCGGCGGCATCAAACGTGTCCCGGAGCTTGTGAGCCAGGGTAGAGATTTCGTCCAGCATCCCCTCGGCCCGCGCCGAGGCGACCACGACCGGCACGCCATGGATCGCGTGGGGCTCGGAACCTTCCAACAGGCGCTGGAATAGGCCTTGCTGCTCAGGCGACAGCGGGTGATTGAGAAAATCGGCCGCCAGCTTCAGATCGGCACCCTGCTCGAGCAGCCAGGCGCCGGCCTTCAGGTCGCGGGCCGTGGTGATGGAGTACGACAGCAGACCGGTGTCCTCGTAAAGCCCCAAGAGCAGCAACGTCGCCGCCAGGGAGTCAAGCTCAGCGCCTGCGGCGGTGAGCGCCTCGACCATCAATGTGACGGTCGCTCCGACCGATTCGATATGCCGCTCCCAGGCCGGGTCTAGGGCCGGATCGGCGCGGTGATGGTCAAAGACCTCCACCCGGGTCGCGGACCCGACACCCTTGATCGAACCCAGGCTCTGAGTGTCCACCAGGGTGATCCGCTCAACCGTCTCCGACTTGATGACGCCCGGGTCGGCAAACGGCAAACCGGCGCCGTGGGCGGACAGGAAGGCGCGAACGTTGATGTTCATGCGGCGCGGCAGAATAGGCACCGCCGACGGGCGCAGCCAGGCGGCACCCAGCGAGGCGCCCAGGGCGTCGAAGTCCGCCTGCTCGTGGGTGAGGATGACGTGCATGGCTTCGCCTTGGCTCCGGGATTCGCGTCCAGCGCGGGGATGATCGTCGCCGCCAATTCTCGGCTTCGCTCGCGCCGCGATTATACATCCCGGGTCGGACCGGTGGCCGGATTGGCGATGGCGGGCTGGAGTTGGTTTTGGATCAGTTCTTTGGCAGGATCAGGGCGCCGCTCACCGGCGGCACGACGACCTCGACGCCGCCGTCCTTCACGGCCTGCTCCGCACCCTGCAGTGGATCTACGACCACGTGGCCATCGGGCCAGCCGAGTGCGGTCACCGGAATGCGGATAGGCAGTTCTGCCGCCGAAGCGTTCATGGCCAGCACCGCACCACTGCCTTCCATCGGCCGCCCGAAGGCGCAGCAGGCGGTCGCCTCGTCGAGCATGAGCCGGACGAAGTCCCCGCGCCGAAGCGCCGGCGAAGCTCGGCGCAGCCGGATCAGAGTTTGGACCAGGTTGCGGAGCTCGACATCCCAGGCGTCCTGGTCCCACGGAAACGCCCGGCGCGAGTCGGGGTCCTTTCCGCCTTCGAGGCCGATCTCGTCCCCGTAGTAGACGGCCGGGGCGCCCGGAGAGAACATCTGAAACAGAAGGGCCAGCCGCAGCCGATCGGGGCGCCCACCGAGCACAGTCTTGATCCGTTCCGTGTCATGCGATCCGAGGGGCACGTACTGGGCGCGGGTGTGCTCCGGCCCGTAGGCTGCAGCCAGTCCCTCGACCGCCTGGGCAAATGTGCCGATCGACGGCTTATCGGCGGTCAGGAGTTCGATCAGCGCCTTGCGCAGCGGGTAGTGCATCAGGCCGTCGAAGCGCTCGGGGCCGACCCAGCTTGGATCGGCTTCCCAGATTTCGCCGACCAGATAGGCGTCCGGATTGGCGGCCTTAACCACCTGGCGGAACTCAGCCCAAAAGGTCACGTCATCGATCTCATTGGGCACATCCAGGCGCCAGCCGTCAGTGCCCTGTTCGATCCAGAAGCGCGCCACGTTGAGCAGGTAGGCGCGCACTTTGGGGTTGAAATGATTGAATTTGGGCAGGCTCTTGAAGTCCCACCAGGCCCGATAGGATTTGGCCTGGCCGTCACCGTAGGCGTCGACGGGAAACTTGTTAACGTGGAACCAGTCCTTGTAGGCGGAGTGAGAGCCGTTTTCAAGCAAGTCGTTGAAGGCGAAGAAACCCCGGCCGCAGTGATTGAAGACCCCGTCCAGGACGACGCGCATCTGGTGTGCATGCGCGGCTTCGATGAGGGCCTTGAAGTCGGCCATGGTTCCAAGTTTGCGCTCAATCGAGAAGTAGTCGGTCGTGTTGTAGCGGTGGTTGGACGGCGATTGGAAGATGGGGTTGAGATAGAGGGCGTTAATCCCCAGGTCGAGCAGGTAGTCGAGATGCTGGAGTATGCCTTGCAGATCTCCGCCTTGAAAACCCCACACATTGGGCGGCGATCCCCAGGGTTGGACGTTCGGGGGATCGTTGGACGGATCGCCATTCGCAAATCGGTCGGGAAAGATTTGGTAGAAGACAGCGTCCTGGACCCAGTCAGGTGTGATCATAGGCTCCGATGGTCAAGCGTCTGGGCGCGGCTCATGGGGGAGGAAATGTGGGTGAAGGCGGAAGGGTTGAGAGCGGCGTGGCGGAGGCCGCCAGCGTGGCTGTGGCCGTGGGCGTGGCGAGATTGAGCTTCTGGATTTCTTGCAGAGTGGCCATGGTCACGAGGGGGATCTTCCCGGATTGTCCCACCACCAGGCGAAGCGCCGTGTCGAGCGGGCCCGTCAGGCGGGTGAGATCCTCCGCATACGGACGAGGCAGGTTGCCCTCCAGCACGGTCCGGGCCTGCGCCAGGAGCGGATCCGCCAGCGGGACCCCCACGACCGAAGGCACTCGTCGCCCGGCATCGATCTCGTCCATTGCGGCCTGCGTCTCAGGCGCCAGCAGGTAGGCCATGAAGGCCCACGCGGCCTCCAGGTCGGCTCCACGGGCGGTGGAGGTCAGATAAGCGTTTTCCGTCCACACGTAACCGGTAAGATGCTGGCCGGTGTCGGCATCCAGCGGCCAGGCGTCGATGGCCAGGTTGGCCTCCCCGATCGCTTGCGTGAGCTCCTCCATCCGAACGGTCGACTCGATCAACCACGCGGACTGTCCGGATTCAAACCGCGACAAGTCGTCATCCGTGTTGAACACCGGCCGTCCGGCCTGGCCCAGCCGCTGCATGAGGCCCAACCAGCACTCCCCGAAGGCCTCGTCGAACGGCGTGCTGGCCCGGGTGTCCAGTGACGCTCCGCACGCGCTGAGCTGGGGCACGCTGAGCATGAAACCGAAATCCAGGCTGGCTCCGAAGCCTCTTTCGGTCTTGAGCGCCTGAGCCGCCCGGACCAGGTCGGCCACGGTCATGGCCGGATCCGCCACAAGAGCGGCGTTGCGATAGAGCACATTGCCTTCCATGGTCAGCGGGAGACCCACCACGTGGGCGCTGTCCGCCACCTGCGCCCAGGCGACGGGCTGCAGGCTTGCTTGTTGGCTGGGGAGAATTAGCTCGGTCAGGTCCCGAATCCAACCCCGGTCGGCGTACGTGCGGCCCCAGGTGGAAGGCCCGATGAGAATGCTCGGGCCCTGTTTTTGGGCGGCGGCTTGCTCGAAGGCGCCCTTGAGTTGATCGGTGGGATAGTAGGCCAGGTCGAACTCGACCCGCGGATGGCGGGCTCGAAAACCATCCACAGCTTTCACCAGGCCTTGAAGCCGGACTGGATTCCAGTCCATCCAAACTTCCACCCGGCCCTGGAGCGGCGGGACACTGCTGGAGGCCGTGGCGCTCGGTTGGGCGGTCGTCGGCGCCGCCGAGGCGGGCGCCGAGGGGGTCAATCCGGCCATGGGGGAAGCGATGGCCTGGCCGCAGGCAGCCAGGACGCATCCGAGCGAAAGGACGACCAACCAGCGTGGGCGGGGCACGATGAGACGAATGGGCGAGCACTCCGGATTTGGGCCGTATCGATCGGAGGGCCGGGTGTGTCCCCCGGCCCAAGTCCGAGAGTGTACCATAGCCCGGGCGCACGGCCGTCAGTCCGAGTTTGAGCCGCGGTTTGTGATGGAATTCACAATCGGAGGGCGCATGACCGTCCCTCAGGGACGAAGCAGTTGGAGTTGGGCGAACTCATCGGGCCCAAGCTGACCCACGGGCGTGTTGCTGGAGGCATAGTTGGACAGCATGCTTTCCTGGCTGATTGCCTCGCCGGTCGGCCAGGCCAGGTCAAGGATGCGGGTGTGATTTGTGTCGGGTGGGCCGCCACCCAGCCGCCATTGAGTGGCAGATAACTCGACGTCGCGCACACGCCGAACGCCCGGACTTGGGTAACCCTCCTGGCTAAGCACCAAGGCGAGGTAACCAAACCGCGAGGGATCCAGCCTCCAGTCGCCTTCCTTGGTGGCGCCCAGGCCCTCCACGCCGGACACCCTGGCGCGAACCGTGACACTTCCATTCGGATCGATAACCACGCGGAGATTATCTCCACTGACCGCCTGAGGTGCGCCGGAGGCGTCCGGTGTGAAGACCTTCGGCTGCCAGCCTTCGGCCCACACCGCCAGGTCCCAGCCGTCGCGCGGGCCGAGAGCAGCGTTGCGTCCCTCCAGGAGCTGGCGTGCGCCCGTGCCGGTCCCGGGGTCGAAGTCGATATAGACATCGAAGGTCTGTACCGAAAGCTGGATGCCCGAGTTCCATGGGTTGTGGACCGGGCCGTTCAAGTCAAATCGAAACACGAACTCATCGCCGTCGATGCCGACCTTGAAGCTCCGCAGGTCGAAAACCCCCGTCTCGAAGACCGGATCAGTCGGGTAGGTATAGCTACCTGGGCCATGATCGTCGCCTGGCGGGTCCTCGACGGTGAGGAAATAGTTGACCTGGCTCAAGTCTGGAAGCAGCAGGCGACCCGGCCCGTCCAGTGGAACGGTCTGCCCCTCAATGGCCGAGGCGACCGTGCCGCTCTGCCAGACCGCCCGCAGGCTGATGGCCTCCCCGGGCATTGGCGCGGCGCTCTGGGCGAACGGAACCCCGGCTTCTAGCACTGAGCCAGCCTCGGCTGCCTCGATACTCTGCGTGCCGCCGGCTGCCATCCAACTACCGTCGGCGCCGGCTTCATTCAGGGTTAGGCCGGCGATCTGGCCGTCCGCTAGGTCAATAGCCAAGCAGTATGCAGCCCCAAAGCCAAGCAGTTCGCCGTGGGAGCGGGTGAAAGCCGCGTGGCCTGGATGAGTTTCCCGCGACCAGTAGATCTCAAGCCTGCCCGGGCCGGCCGCTGCCCAATCCCCGTCCGCGTCCAGGCGGAAGTACAGGTTCTTGGCGTCGAAGCCAGCATAAAGGGATCTGACCGGCAGGCTTGGCCCTGCCTCGGGGCCCACGCTCACCTCGTAGGCCGCCGCGGAATCCCATTCGCCATCCCCCGCCTGGCCATCGAGTATCGGTTGGACCGGATCCCGGGCCTGGCGTGCCGCCAAAGCTGGAGGCGCGGGGATGATCGGCACGCTCACGAAGTCCGGAATGGGCTCGCCCAGGCTGGTGTACACGCCTCTCAGCAAAGCCCGGAAGGCCTGGTCGAAGTAGCCATCGTTTCCTGAGTCCTGATCGCCGCCGTACCACCAAAACCAGTCCGAGCCCTCGGCCAGATACATGTTATCGAGCGCTTGATCAAGCTGATCCTTAGCGACGGTTTTCTTGCCGGTCATGTCATACGCAGCCAGAGCCTGGCGCGTCCGCAAGAGGTCCTCCCAGGCCTGATTCTCCTCGGTTTCGCCGATCCAGGTGCTGTAGTCAGAGCTAAACCAGGCTCCGGGCCACAACTGGTCGATCGTGCGTTGCTCGGGGAAGCGCGTCAGATACTCGCTGGCCGTGATCGTGCGGACTGTCTGGCTCTGGCTCAGTTGCTGGTACAGCGCCCGCAGGAAATCGATCCCGTCGTTGTCGTAATACTCCCAGGCATTTTCCCCATCCAAGATCACACTCACCAGGTGCGGGCCGTCCGCGCCCTCTTGGATAAGCCGCTGTCGGATGGCTTCCAGCCGGGACATGAAATCAGCCGCGGCTTCCTCCGGCGGGTCGCCGGAGTACTCGAAACCAATCATGTCGCTCAGCCGTACGTCTCGAAACACCATCCCTACTGGAGGATTGTCTCGAAACTGGACGTAATACGGACGGTAGAGGCCGTCGGCTTCCTGCACCACATCCTCCGAGTTACGTGTGAACCCTGACAGTCCCAAACTGCGGGCCAGGACCGGCTCCCCGGACGCCATCCATTCGAACCCCGCATCCGAGACGAACTTGATCACCTCCTCGGACACCGCCCCCTCGCCGGGCCATAATCCCCGTGGATCGCGACCGAAATGCTGTTGATAAATGTCGACGCCCTTCTGCACCTGGGCGATAGCATCATTGGGATATGAGAAACGGTCCGGAAGCTCGGCTCCAGGATCGCCGACGGCCGCCAGATCGGTGGCGTAAAGCAGGGGCAGAATCGGATGGGCATAGGGTGTCACCGACACCTCGATCTGGCCTTGATCCTGGAGTTGCCGGTAGAGAGGCAGGATGGCGGCCACGATGCGATCCACTTGCTGAAAGACAATGCCTTTTTCGGCTTCGGAAAAACCGGCCCCCTTGTCGACCAGTTCTTTTAGCGGCGCCTCGGACAGGAAACTGGGATCAAACCAGGCCAGGTTCCACCAGACCTGGAGATCGCGGAAGTCCTGTTCACCGAATCTCCCCAGGGCGGTTTCCAGGCTTGCCGGATCGCCCGACCTTCCCCGCAGATCGAGCAGCTCCAGGTATCGGGGAAAACGCGTGATGACGTGGTCCCAGTTGGCGTCGAAGAAACGCTCGAGGATGAAACGTCTCTCGTCCAGGGTCAGCCGATCCGCCGGGACCTCGGAGACCGACCGATAGGCGTCCTTGGCGCCGCTGGCCAGATCATCCAATTGGCGGATCAGCACCGGAGAGAGGTTGAAGGTGACATGTACATCCGGGTACTCGGCCACGAGGGCCGGCATGTCATAGTAATCCTTGGTGGCATGCGCCCGAACCCAGGGCCGCGTGTAGACCCCATCCTGATCCTTGTAATAGAGGGGTTGGTGATTATGCCAGACCAGATTGAGGTACAGCACTGCCTGTTCGGGGGTTGGAGACTTCGCCGCGGTGGGGGGCAGCTGAAGCACACAGCCGCTAGCCAGGAGGGGCAGCACCAGCATTCTCCAGCCTCGAATCAGACTTCTCATCCGGTTTCGCTCCGACGTGCTCGGCACGGAACATTGGGCAGGCCAATCGGCAGGAATAAGATGTCAGCCCTCATGTGGCTCCGCTTATGGGCGCCTCCGGATCGGGTTCACCCAGTGTCACCGCCACCGTGGCGTCGGCCAGGGCCGCAATCAGGACAGCCCCGGCCAGCAGTCCAAGCGGCACGATCACGACACTGGCGAAGGCCAGGATCAGGGCCAGCAGGACGATGATGAAGATGTCCAATGGCCGCCGGGCCAGGATTGAACCGGCGGATCGAAAGGCGTGCCGCAGTCCCTGCGCGCTGCTGCGGGCAATGACCGGTAACGTGAGCATCTGCCACACGGTCCAGGCAGCCACGGCGCTTAGGAACAAAGAACTGACAATCGCACCGGCGGCCGAGCCGCCCAGCGGTGAGCTGCCGCTGATATAGAAGCGCACATTCGAGAACAGGACCGCCAGAACGAGCAGGTTGAGGACGCCCCAGGCCAGCGCCAGGCGCCAGCGATCGACGGTCCAGCGGAAGAAATCGCGGACGGCAACCACACGCCCACGGCCGATTTGGTAGACAACCATGAACAGGCCAAAGGTGGCCAGCGGCCACGGAACCAGGAGCACAATGCCGACAGCGATCAGGGACAAGTACCTGCCGGCTGCGCCGTAGGTGACCAGAAGCCAGCCCGGCGCCGAGGCGACCAGCCACGCGAAGTTGAACACGATGAGCAGAAAGGCATCGCTCCTCAGGGACCGCCACAGTCGCCTCAGGACGATGCCGACACTGGATGTCATGCCGTGGATGGGCCGGCCATTTCTGCCGTCCGGGCAAGAAATGAAGACCGCCGGCTGGCCCGACGGAGGACTGAGGGCCGATCGAAAGGCCGATTCGTCTCGGCCAAACAACCCGCAGGCTGTGCGCCGGCTCGGATCCGAGCGGCTTGGCCGGTCAGCCTTTCACGCCCCCAATCGTCAGGCCGGAAATCAGATATTTGGAAGAGTACAGGAAGAGGATGACGACCGGAATGGTGACCAGCACCGAACCGGCAGAGAACTGCCCCCAAAGCGTTCGGAACTGGTCTTGGAGCGTCCTCAGCCCGAGCGCCCAGGTCCAGATGGGTTCGGCATTGGCCAGGATAACCCGGGCGAACAGGTAGTCGTTCCAGGCGGCGGTGAAGTTGAACAGGAAGACGATCGCCAGTGACGGCGCCGACAAGGGCAGGATGACCCGATAAAAGGCGCCCAGGTTGCCGGCGCCATCGATCCGGGCCGCCTCCTCCAATTCGCGCGGGATGGTATCGTAGTATCCCTTAAGCACCCAAATGCTGAACGGGATGGCGGTGACAGCGTAGGCGAAGATCAGACCACGGTAGGTAGCGATCAATCCGAACTTGACCGCCAGGATGTAGATCGGGACCATCAGCATCGAGGCCGGAATCATCTGGGTCGCCAGCAAGAAGATCAAACCGCCGTCACGCCCGGGGAAGGTCCAGCGCGAGAAGGCGTAGGCCCCGATCGAAGCCAGGATCACGCCGATGACAGATGTGGTCACGGTGATGACAAGCGAATTCCACAGCCAGGGCAGGAAGTTCTGCTGCGTGATCAAGTTGATGTAGTTGCTCAGGGTCGCGTCAGGTGGAATGATGGCCAAGGAAGTCGAGAGCAGACGGTCGCCTGGCCGCAGCGAGACGCTCAGAATTCTGAGAATGGGAAAAACAGTCACGACACACGACAGAATCAGGACCAAATGGATGATAAGGCGCTTCATCGGGCTGTCCCCTCGTCCCGAGAAGAAGAGACGCCTCCACAGGCTGCGCCCATGTGGCAAGTTCCGGCTCGGTGAACCGGGGACGACTGGCATCGACTCGGCCATCTAGCGCACCTCCTCCAGCCCGCCTGTGAAGCGGATGAAGACGATTGAGTACAAGAGCAGGACCAGGAAAATGACGAAGGCAAAGGCAGCCGAGAAACCGTAGCGGTTGTACTCAAATGCCGCCCGGAAAAGGGCCGTCACCAGGATGTCGCTGGTCTCCAGCTCATTTTGGTTGATGAAGTACGGCACGTTGAAGTTGTTGAATGTCCAGATCGTGCCCAGAACGATGGCCGGCACCATCACGGGGCGAAGCAGCGGCAGCGTAATGTCCTTGAACTGCTGGAAAGGGCTGGCCCCGTCCATTTCGGCTGCCTCGTAGTACTCCGACGAGATGCTCTGCAATCCACCCAGGAGCACAACCATCATGAACGGGATACCGAGCCACACGTTGGTGATGACCATGGCCACGAAGTTCCAAAGGGGGCTTGCCTTCCATTCGATCGGGCTGGCGCCCAAGTGGGTGAGCAGGATATTGATATAGCCGTATTCAAAATGGAACTCGCCGCGCCAGGCCAGTACAGCGATGATGTTAGGGATGGCCCAGGGGAGGACCAGAAGGGCCCGGTACAGCCCGCGCCCGCGCAATGGACGGTTAAGCAGCAGCGCCAGGGCCATCCCGCCGGTGACGTGCAGAACCACATTCGAAAAAGTCCACAACATCGTGCGGAGCAGCACCGGAAAGAACGAGACCTGCTTGAGCACCGGGAGCCGGAAGACGTCGGCGTAGTTCCGGATCAGACAATCGGTGAACCAGTTGCTGATTTGCGAGGCTGGTAGCGATTGGCAGGCAATCCACGTGTACTCGGCCTTGTCCCCGAAGTGTCGCAAGCTCATGTTGGTGAAAGAGATGTTTAGTTCCCAAATTAGGGGATAGATGATCAGGGCAATGATGCCGATGGCCGCCGGGCCGAGGAGCATGAATGGCAGGGTGTAGCGGCTTTTGAGCACTCTGGCCAGGAGCACATACAAGAGGCCCTCGACGACGACCACAATCACGATGACAAAGGCGATCGTCAGGCCCGCCTCTCGCAGTCCAGGCATGATGTGGTCGAACACAGTCTGCATGGATCAATCTCCCCACGTGGGACCCGGGCGGGCCAGAACAGAGGTCAGGGACGGGTGCCGTCCCTGACCTCTCGTGCACTGACCGGTTACTGCAGGGTGGTAATACAGTTGTCGGCAGCGGATTGCATCGCGGCCGCTGCATCGGCCGGCGATTTGGAATCCGCCAGCACGGCCTGCATTTCGGGCTTCATGCTGTCCCAGTTGCAGCGCATTTCGACCACTGTGGGCTGGGGGGTGCCCACGACCATCTGGTCCGCCGAACCTTTGAGCAGCGGGTCGTCGGCCACCAGTGGGTCCGACAGCGCCACCGTGAGAGCAGGCAGCCGTGACAGCTTGGAAACCATGTCAAGCTGGTTGGCCTTGTTCGTGGCGAAGTTGATGAAGTCAACCACCACATCCAACTTCGGTCCGCTGGTACTGGCCGGTATCATGAAGTATTTTCCGGCGGTATATGGCGCCGGCCAATTACCCGTGGCGCTCACCTGCGGGATACGGGCAATGCCCAGGTTGTCCCCCAACAGATCCGAGTAGGCGCCCAGGGTCCAGTCGCCGTTGATGATCATGGCCGCCTTGCCCTCCTTGAAGAGGGTGTCGGCGCCGTCATAGTCACTCTCGGCCGGGACCATGTCGTCGACATACTTGATGTCGTGCAGGAACTGGAGCGTCGAGACCATCGCCGGCGTGTTCAAGGTCGGTGTCAGGCCATCCTCGGCGAAGACCGAACCCCCGAAGCCGCCCAGCCATGGGACCAGCCAGAACGGCTCCGTCTGGTTGTATACCAGCGGTGTGATCCCCTGGCTGATCAGCGCCGGGGCCATCGCAATCATCTCATCCGTGGTCTGGGGCGCTGTTTGGACCAGGGACTTGTTGTAGTACAGCATCAGATGGTTGCCGTTCGAGACAGGGACGCCCCACGTCTTGCCGTCGAGTTTCACAGCCGCCAGGGCGCTGTCAACATACACGCTCAGATCAACCAAATCGTCTACCGGCTGGATCAATTCGGCCGACGTGAATGGGCCGGCATGGTCATTGACGGTCCAAAGCAGATCTGGAGACGAACCCGCCAAGGCGGCGGTCTGGAAGTCCTCGCGCAGAACCTCGGTGTTCTTGTTGGTGAGCTCGAAAGTGATCGTCGGGTGCATTGCGGTGTAAGCATCCGCCAGCGCTTGAACATACTGAGCGGCGTTCTCGGCCTCGCCTTCCTGGTGCCACAACACAATGGTCATGGCTTCCGGAGTTGGCGTCGGCGCGGGTGCAGACGGCCCGCAAGCAGACAGGGCCATGGCGCTCACCACCAGAAGGCTGAGCAGGGTCCACACTATTCTTCTGTTCATCTTGGGAAAGGCCTCTTCTTCTAGTTGAAAGGGCGGATTAACTTGACGTTCGGTCATGCCAAAACCGGGCCCTCGCGGGCCCCAAGGGGGACTCCCCCGTGTCAGATCGTGACGATACGTGCCTCCCTCCGGCTAACTCCCATTGCCGCTGGTACGCTCGTTAACGGGAGTATGCGTACCTTCTCCTCCCAAGTCAACCCCCAAACGACATGTTGGCACCGGATCGCTCACAATTTCTCCACTGGCGCTTGAGATTTCACACTGTTCACGTAATGCGGCTTGTGAATTCCTTCACAAGCCGAGCCCCGGGTGGCTGGGCCTATAATGCCCGCATGCCGCGGCTCTCCGAGCATTCCAACTGGCGCCTGATCGTCTCCGGTCCGGCAACCGGGCCCGAGAATATGGCCCTGGACGACGCCATATTGGAGAGGGTATCGGAGGGCGCCGCGCCACCCACCCTGCGCCTGTACGCCTGGGAACCGGCTTGCCTGTCGTTAGGGGTCGCCCAATCGGCCAGCGAGGTGGATGTCGAAGCCCTCATTCGGGAGGGCTGGGGATTGGTCCGCCGCCCCACCGGGGGACGGGCCATCCTGCACACGGATGAACTCACTTATGCCGTGATGGCCCCCATCGACAACGCCCACGTGGCAGGAGGCATCCTCGAGAGCTACCGGCATCTCAGCCTGGGCTTGGTCGCCGGCCTCGAAAGGCTGGGCGTAACGGCCGAGGCCGCCGCGGTCCCTGTCGAAGCTCGCCCGATGGATCAGCCTGTGTGTTTCGAGAACCCGAGCGCGTACGAGATCACAGCCGGTGGGCGCAAGCTGATCGGCAGCGCCCAGGTCCGCCGGCGGCGCGGCGTGCTCCAGCACGGCACCCTGCCGCTCGGCGGTGATTTGAGGCGCATCTGTCGGGCATTGATCTTCGACACCCCCGCTGAGCGCCAGGCGGCCGCTGAACGGCTGGGCCGGAAGGCGTCCACGGTCGAGGCCCTGACCGGAGCCAGGCCGGCCTGGGAGGACGCGGCCCAAGCCATCCGATTCGGATTTGAGACCGCGTTGGGGCTTGGATTTGAGCTGGCGAGTCCGTCAGCCGGCGAACTCGACCAGGCCCAGGTTCTGGCGCGCCGGCGCTATGCGGCTGACGAGTGGACGTTCAGGTTGTAGGCGCGATCAGGGCTCGAAAGGCGGGGGCGGAAGGAACACAATTACTACCTGGTTGAAACCCAAAGAGCCCAGGAAGGTCTGGAGCAGCGCCCGGGCGTTAATCTCGGCTTGATCCAGAATGCCATCGTCGATGGCCGCCTGGCCAATGGCGATCTCGGCCGCCTTGCGGGCTTCGGATTCCAGAGCCACATCGCCATGTGTGAGGATGCCTGTGTCCCGGCTATACACATAGGTCTGGCTATTGTCCAGGGTGACCACGAAGACTTCGGTGGAGGGCAGGCGCAGCGTCACCTGGCCGTCGGTGCTCACGGTCACATCCTCGGGGTTGAGTTTGGCCAGGTCGATGCCGGCGATGACGCGCCCGTGCGCCACGAGCAGAAGCCGGTCTCCGAACAGGAACCCGAACGGACCCTGGCCGGTTTCAGCCGTGATCACTTTCTCGAGCGAGTACTCGATGGTCTCCAGGCGTGACAGTGTGCGCACCTGGCGGACGATGGTCACCGGATCAGGTAAGATGGTCGGTGTCGGCCTGAGGGCCCGCGCCACCTGCGTCCCCACCTCCCCCGAAAGTTGGGCCATGGGACCGGTCAGATTCTGTATGGACAACAGGGTGTAGAGGGCCGTGCCAGCCAGCAAAGCCGTGGCAAGGATGGCGGCCCAGCCCAGGGTCTTCTCGCGCATGTCATCATTATACTGGCACAACCGGCCCCGGCGGCTCCGATGCCCCATCCATCGAACGTGACCCTGCACGCCGCTGCGCTGACCCTGGAACTGCGCTTGCCAGGCTGCGCTTCATTGAAGGAAAAGCGGGGCCGGCTTAGGCCGCTTCTGGCCGGTCTGCATCGCACCTTCAATGTTTCCGCCGCCGAGATCGGACGGATGGACAGCCACTCGCACGCTGTCGTGGCATGCGCCGTCATCAGCAACCAATCCGCTCAGGTCGATCGGGTCCTGGCCGGTTTGCCCGGGTGGATCGAGGCGCATTTTCCCGATATCGAGATCGTCGACCAGCACGTCACCCCGCTCTAGCCGGGAAACAGAGAGGAGCGCCGCATGGAATTGGGTTTGGAAGGCAAGGTGGCCGTGATGACCGGGGCGTCCCGCGGGATGGGCCGGGCGGCGGCGCTGGAGATGGCTCGCGCCGGCGTGCGGGTGGTGGTGGTCGCCCGGGGCGACGGCCTGGAACAGGCAGCCAGCGAGATTCGGGCCGAGACCGGCGGTGATGTGCTGGCCATTCCTGCCGATCTCACGCAGCCCGAGGACGTCCAGCGTCTGGTCGAAACCACGCTCGAGGTCATGGGGCAGATTGACATCGCCTACATCAACGTCGCCGGGCCGGCGACCGGCGGGTTCTTAGAGCTCTCCATGGATGACTGGCAGAAGGGAATCGACCTGACCATCCTGAGTGCCGTGCGGCTGTGCTACGCCGTCCTCCCGCACATGCTCGAACGCGGGAGCGGCTCGATCATCGCCAACCAGTCGTTCGTGGTCAAGCTGCCGGCCGAACGCCTGACGCTGTCGAATTGCCTCAGGCTGGCGGTGATCGGCCTGGTCAAATCCCTGGCCAATGAGTTCGGCCCCAAGGGTATCCGAGTGAATTCGATCAACCCGGGCTGGACGCGGACCGAGCGCGTCGACGAGATCATGGATTCGCGGGCGAAGAGCAAAGGCACATCTCGCCAAGCAGAGACCGACTCGATTACGCGCAGCATCCCCATGGGGCGAATGGCAAGTGTCGATGAGATCGCCCGGGCCGTCGTCTGGCTCGCCTCGCCGGCCGCCTCGTACATAAATGGCCACGCTCTGTTCGTCGATGGAGGCCTCACCCCGGGCGCGTTGTGATCCGGAATCCCAGCCAAAAAGGGAAAAGCGCGCGTGGGGGGACGGCCGTCCCCTCATCCGCCGGCTGATCCCCTAGGCCTCACCCCCTTGCCCCCTCTCCGCCCTCGGGAAGCGCATGCGGCTCGGTGTCACGGCGGAGAGGGGGATTGAACTAAAGGGGGACGGGGACCTGCGGTCCCCGTCCCCCTTTCACGAAACCCTCCCCTCCCCGGCAAAGAGTTGGGGTCCTGCAAGATATCTGCCCGCCGGGGAGGGGTTGGGGGTGGGGCGGCTGAGCCAAATAGGTCGGCGCGTGGCCTTGGGCCCCATTCTCTGGCCGCCTCCTACGTGAACGGCCACGCCCTGTTCGTCGATGGAGGCCTCACCCCGGGTGCGTTGTGAACGTGTGTACCCGGAATCGAATGGGCCACCCTTGCGGGTGGCCCGTTAGGGCGTGCAAAGTCAGTTGCTCAGGCCGCTTGTTCGGCGCTGACCAGCGAACGGCGGCGGACCAGGGTCCTGAGCCGAGAGGCGAGCAGGCTGGCGTGCACCGGCTTGATCAGGTAGTCGTCCGCACCGGCGTCCAGGGCCTTGGCCACACTTCCCGGTGAGCCAAGGGCCGAAAGAATCAGGATGGGAACATCTGAAAAAGCGCGAATGCGTTCGCACACTTGCCAGCCGTCCATTTCAGGCATCAGCAAGTCCAGGATGACCACGTCGGGCAGGCTCTCCTTGCAGGCTGTAATCCCGGCCTCCCCTTCAAACACGGCCTGAATCTCGAAATTCTGGCCTCGGAGCAAGGTCCGCAAGGTCTCCGCCACTTCAGGGTCATCGTCAATCATCAGCACATGTAGTGTCATGTTTGCCTGCCTACCTCCCATGCTTGCAAGGTTCATTATGCGGCATTTTGTGACCGGCCCACCTTACAGGATGCTTGCGGCCCCCCCTTCGCTGGGCTATCATTCAAGCTTGTAAAGAAGCTCCAAAGGGGAACATGAGCGACATTCCTGATCAACAGGCGGGTCAAGGACGGCTTGACTGCCCGCAATGCGGCCAGCCGCTGCCCATGGACGCCCGGATTTGCCCCAACTGCGGCGTCGATCTGGCCCTGGTGGCGCTGTTGGCGGAGCGCGCCTATCTCGAGGGTGTGCCCGGTACAGCCCCGCTTCCCGCTACCCCTGAAGCCCTTGTCCCCAAGATCGGCGAGTACCTGATCGACCAGGGCCTATTGACACCCGACCAACTCGATCGGGCCCTGCGCCGCCAAAGGGAGTTGTCCGACCAGGGCAAACACCGCCTGTTGGGCCAGACCCTGCTGGAGATGGAGCTGGTCGATCGGGAGACGCTCGACCGGGCCATCACCCGCCAGATCATCGAGCTTCATGCCGCACTGCAGGATGCCAATCGCGGCCTGGAACGGCGCGTCGCCGAGCGCACCGCCGAGCTTCGGCGCGCCCTGGATCGCCTGACCGAGCTGAACCAGCTCAAGGCCAACCTCATTTCCAATATCTCACACGAGCTGCGCACTCCCCTGGCCCACATCAAGGGCTACACGGAGCTCTTGCTCGAAGAGCAACTGGGCGCGCTTCCCAAGGAGCAGAAAGACGCTCTGGTGGTGGTCCAACGCGCAGCGGAGCGCCTGGAGCGGCTGATCGAGGATTTGATAGAGTACTCGACCGCTTCCCGGGAGGGGCTCACGATCAAGCCCCAACCCTTCGAGCTGAGTTTGCTCTCGGCCAGCGCCGTCGAAAGGTCCAAGGTCAAGGCGAACAAGGCCGGGGTCCAGATTGATCTCGACATCGAGGTGGGCCTGCCGCCCCTGGTTGCCGACCCGGACCGTTTGCAGTGGGTCATTTATCAGTTGATCGACAACGCTGTGAAGTTCACGCCCTCCGGCGGCCGGGTCCAGGTGCATGCCGAAACCGAAAACGGCCACGTGGTGATCCGCGTGATCGACACCGGGATTGGCATTCCCGGTGAGCGGATGCTGGAAATCTTCGAACCCTTCCATCAGCTGGACGGCTCTCCCACCCGGCGGTTTGGCGGCACGGGGCTGGGCCTGTCGCTGGTCAAGTTGATCTTGGACGCCCACGGCTCCGAGTTGAAGGTCGAGAGCCAGGAGGGCAAGGGCAGCACCTTCTGGTTTGAGCTTCCGCTGGCGGAAGCCGGACCATGACCGGGCCGCTCGTCCCTTCCGGTTCGCTGACCCACGGGAATGAGCTCAACGCGGTCTATGCCATCGCGCGGATTGTGGCCGAGACCTTCGACACGGATGCCGGCCTGGACGCCGTTTTCAGGCTGGCGCGCACGATCTTCATCTTTGACGTGGTGGCCCTTTATTTGAGAAGCGAAGAGTCGGACGAGCTCGAGGCGATCTATGCCCGGGCCCTCGGACGCGGAAGGTCACGCGAATCCGACCTGCCCTGGGGGGAAGCCGCCGGCGCCGAAGCCTACCGTTCCGGCCAAACCGTGCTGCGCCAGGAGGACGCTGGGCCGACGGTGGAAGGGCGGGACCGGCGCCGCGATTACCTTGGCCTACCGCTCATGGTCGGAGGTCGGACGGTGGGGGGTCTGGTGTTCGGCCGCTTCGGCGGCCCGGCCTATCCCCCCGAGCACATCCGCCTGGCCGAATTCGTCGCCTGGCACGTCGGCCAGCTCCTGGAAAACCGCCGCATGGCACGCCGGATCGCCACTCTCGAAGCTCAACGGGAGCTGGCCCGGATGCAAGAGGAATTCATCTCGACCATCTCCCACGAGCTGCGCACGCCCCTGGGCTTCATCAAGGGCTACGTGACCACTCTGCTGCGGGACGACGCCAAATGGGATGCCCCGGCCCGCCAGGAGTTCCTCCAAATTATCGATGACGAAGCCGATCGCTTGAGGGAGCTGATCGACAACCTGCTCGAACTCGTCGCGCCTGGAAAGCGGCAGCCTGGGCATGACCCGCGAACCCACCCAAGTGGGCGCGCTGGTCCGGGATACGACTCAGCGGGCGCGCTCGATGTATCCCGAGCTATCCCTCGAGGTCGAAGTCGAAGGCGACCTGCCTCCGATCGAAATGGACGCCACCCGCGTCTCACAGGTCCTTGATAACCTGCTCTCGAACGCAGTCAAGTACGCGCCGGGGTCCCCAGTCGGGCTGCAGGTCTCGGCCGACGGGGAGTGGCTGAGATTTCAAATCATGGACCACGGCCCGGGGATTGATTCCGAGCACATGACCCATCTGTTCGAGCGTTTCTATCGCGTCCCCAACAGCAGTCGCGGGGTACGCGGCACCGGATTGGGGCTGTACATCTGCCGCAAGATCGTCGAGGCTCACGGCGGCGAGATCAACGTCGCCAGCCAACCCGGCCAGGGCACGCGCTTCGATTTCACCTTACCGCTGATGGTCAGCGACCCGGAGCCAGAATTGGAGAGCAAGGCATGAGCGAACAAGAGCACGTGGTCAAGGCCATCCTGGTCGTCGACGACGAGCCGCGCTATCAACAGCTCGTCCAGGTCAACCTGGAAACGGATGATTACACGGTCTCCACCGCCAACAACGGCCAGGAAGCCGTCGAATCCGTCGCCCAGTCACAGCCGGACCTGGTCCTGCTGGACGTCATGATGCCCATCATGGACGGCTTCACCGCCACCGAGCGTATCCGCGAGTTTTCCACCGTCCCGATCATCATTCTCACCGCCAAGGGCGAGGAGCGGGACCGTGTCCGGGGTCTGGATCTCGGGGCGGACGACTACATCGTCAAACCATTCTCGGCCCAGGAGCTGCTGGCGCGCGTCCGGGCCGTGCTCCGGCGCGCCGAGCGCGGCGGCATCGAGGACTTCCACCACCCAATCTTCAAGCACCACGAGTTGGAGATGGATCTGGCCCGCGCCCGTGTCACCTGCGATGGCACGGAGGTTTCTTTGACCGCCACGGAATACCGCCTGCTCCAGACCTTCGCCGCGAACATGGGCCGGGTCCAGACTCCCGAGGATCTGCTAACCAACGTCTGGGGCCCGGAGTACCGCGATGACAAGGAAATCCTGTGGGTCTGCCTCAGCCGGCTGCGGCAGAAGATCGAGCCGGATCCCAAGGACCCCGTCCACATCGTAACGCGCCAGGGCATCGGGTACCTTATGCCGCCCCTGCCGGATGATTCCTGACCCGGGCGTTTCTTCCAGTTCTGGGCTCAGCCTGCTGCTGATCGAACCCGATCAAACCAGCGCCGCGTTCATGCGCCACATGCTCATGCGCGCCGGCTACACGGTCTTCTACGCGCCCAACGGCAAGGAGGGCCTGATCGCAGCCTGGCGTGATCAGCCTGACGCCGTGCTCATCGAGCTGGACCTGCCCGACCTGGACGGCATAGAAGTCATTCGGCGTCTGCGTTCCGATGTCCGTACTCAGCGCAAATGGATCCTATGTCTGACCAAGCGGAGCGCCCCGGCCGCCTCCGAGCTGGCCTTCGAGCTGGGAGTCGAGGACTATATCGTCAAGCAAACCGACGCCGTCGACTTGGTCCTGCGCCGGCTCGCCCAGCTCAATCTAACCCGGGAGCCCCAATCCGACGGCACCTCGCCGTTGATGCCCGGCCGCATCGTGGCTTTTTTGGGGGCCAAGGGCGGCGTGGGCACGTCGTCACTTTGCCTCAACCTGGCGCATGAGATTGCCGGTCTGGATCCATCCCACTCAACGGCGGTCGTCGACCTGGTCCTGCCCATGGGCAACCTGAGGACTTTCACCGGCGCTGACACGCCCAACGACATCATCGAACTCTCGACCAGTCGACAGGGACGCGGCCCCTCCACCGAAACCCTACGTTACGACCTGCCTCGCCCGGAAGGCTGGAATTTCCAGATCGTGCCCGGTCCCGCCGATCCGGCCAGGGCCTCCGAGTTGGTCCCCGACCAACTGGCGCCCGTGGTTCAAACCCTGCGCAGTACGTTCCGCCACATCTACTTCGACATCGGCCGCAATCTCTCCGCCCTGTCCATGCTGGTCATCCGCCAAGCCGACGTGCTGGTCATGGTCCTCAGCCCGTCCCCCGGTGCGGTGGACAACACCGCGGCAGCACTGAGCTACCTCCGCCGGGAAGGTATTCCCGAGGAGCGCTTCTACCTGCTGTCGAACCGACCCCTGGGTGTGGAAGATCTTACGGTGGACGAAGTGGCGGCCGTGGTTGGACGCGGGCCTCACGCTTCCATCCCCCATCTGGGAGATACCCTGTATATCAGCAACCGTCTGCACCTGCCCGTCGAGATCCGCTTCGCCCGCAATCCCACAACGCACAGCCTCAAGGAGGCGGCGGGGAACCTGGCCGCCCATCTGCAGCGAGCCGGGCGCGCCCGGCCCTGATCGAGGCTCCGGCCCGTAGGCCCGGGAAAGAGGGGCGCAACCGACCGTCTGCTATAATCCCCCCGCCGCCGTGAATGGCCCCATCGGAGTGTGCGATGAGCGACCCACAATCCCAATCCCTCCGCTCGAAGATGCTCGGGGCCATGCTGCGTGACGCCCGGTTGAAATCCGGCATGACGTTGCGAGATGCCGGAGAGCTGCTGGGGATCAGCCCGAGCACCTTCGGTTCGTATGAGCACGGGCGGAAATCCATCTCGCTCCCGGAACTTGAGATCCTGGCTTACACGCTGGACATCCCCGTGCGCAGCTTCTGGGACCGGGACGCCGCGGCGGTTGACAACCGCCCTGCCTTTGCGGCGGCCCGGACCCTCCCGCTCCGCGACCGGATGATCGGCGCGCAGCTCCGGCAGCACCGCCAGGCCCGAGGCCTGACCCTCAAACAGCTGGCCGAACGCACCGGCTTTCCCTCGGGACGGCTGTCCGCATATGAACGCGGCGCGCGCCACATTCCGCTCCCCGAGCTGGAGACCATCGCCACCTCGCTGGGCCACCAGGTTGACGAGTACCGGGATCAGGACGGCCCTATCGGCCGCTGGGTGACGCACACCCTCGCCCAGGAAGGCTTTGCGGCGCTCCCTGATGACCTGCAGGCCTTTATATCGGACTCGGCAAACCGACGCTTTCTCGACCTCGCCAGAGACCTCAGCCAACTTCCCCCTGACAGACTGCGTGCCATCAGCCGGGCCTTCCAGGATCTCTTGACATGAGCTCTGCCCAAACGGCGAGTGGGCTGGAGGCGAATGCCCGGCGCGCCTATCAAGCCGGCCGCTGGGAGGAAGCCGGAGCGGCATTTGAAGCCGCCGCCGGGGCGCACCTGGCCGCCGGCAATGAGCTTCAATCCGCCGAAATGGCCAACAATGCCTGCGTGGCTCTTCTGCAGGGGAACCTACCCGCCCGGGCCCTGGCACTGGTTGAAGGGACGCCCCAGGTCTTCGACCGACTGGGGGAGGCCAAACGGGCTGCCCAAGCCGAAGGCAACCTGGCCTCGGCACTGGCGTCCTGCGGCCGGCTCGAGGAAGCCGAACGGGCTTATGCATCGGCCGCCGAGCAGCTGGGGCAACTGGGGGAGGATGACGCGCTCGGCGGCCACGATGCGTTCCCTGTCTCAGCTTCAGCTCAAGCGCGGCGAGCCGTTGGAAGCGCTCTCCAGCCTTCAGCGAGGGCTCGACCGCTCGCCCAAGCTGAGCCTGCGCCAGCGTTTCCTTCGCTGGCTGGCGCGCCTCCCCTTGCGCCTGATGGGCAGCTAGACCGAGCCCCTTGCATGCGTGAGCCGGGCCAGTGGACGGTTCGACCGGCTGAGATGGCCGACAAAGACCTCGTCAGGGGCCTTATGGAAGGCGCGCGCTGGCGCCACCAGCACCTGGACTGGGCCGGCGCGCTCGAGCTGCTGAACACGCAGCCTTATTTGCTGGCGGAGAATAACCGTCTCCCGGTCGGCATCCTGGCCTGCCCACCCGATCCCCCCGGCGTTTCTTGGATCCGCATTTTCGCGTCGGCCTCGGGCTACCGCCCGCAAGATGTGTGGGACGTGCTGTGGACCCAGACGCTCCCTGCAGCCCGGGCGTTAGGCGTCCACACATTGGCGGCGCTCAGCCTTAACGCCTGGCTCGAACCCATGCTGACCGGCTCAGGTTTCGCCCAGACCAACGCCGTGCTCTTCCTGGAGTGGGACGCAGGCCAAGTGGCCGACGACGCTTCTATCGACGCCGATCTGCGCGATCTCGAGCCATTGGACCTCGAACAGGTCGTCGAGGTCGATGCGCGGGCCTTCTCGCCGATCTGGCGTCACTCAATCTCGGCCCTCGAACTGGCCTTCGACCAGGCCGCGTTGGCCCGCGGCGTCTTTGTCGACGGCCAATTGGCCGGGTATCAAATCAGCACCGCCTCCGCCTTTGGCGCGCACCTGGCCCGGCTGGCCGTCGTGCCCGAGATTCAGCACCGCGGGCTGGGCCGGGCCATGGTGGTCGATGTCCTGCGGCACTTCTCCGAGCGGGGTTACGGAAGGGTGACGGTCAACACCCAGCAGGACAACCAATCCAGCCAGACTCTGTATCGCAACCTCGGGTTTCACGAGACCGGACAGGTCTTCCCGGTGTTTGAACGAGACGCGTGACCGACACGGACCTCAAAGCGAGCCCGCGCCGCATTGGCCCGCGGCGCGCTTTCAGCCAGGTCTGGCCCTGCACTCTTAGGCTGGCGGAAATGGGGTTGAAGGGAAAAACTCAGGCCGCTTTGGGCCGGGCATGGACCCGAATCGTGTCCTGCAGCTCTTGCGCGGAAAACGGTTTGGCCAGATAGCCATCAGCGCCTGCCTCGCGGGCGGCGTCTCGATCCTGGTTCATGGCCTTGGCGCTGACTGCAATGGTAGGGATCTTGGCCCAGATCTCGCGGCTTCTCAACTGCCGAATGAAGGCCAATCCGTCCGAACCCGGCATCATGATGTCGGTGAGGATGAGATCCGGGGTGGCGGTTTCCAGCAGAGATAGGGCGTCTCGGACACTGTTGGCCTGCATGACTTCATAGCCGTTGAGGCGCAGGATCTCGGCCATGGCAAAGCAGAACGCCGGCTCATCGTCGACGATCAGAACCGACGACGGGTGAGGGGTATGTCCGTTGCCTCGGCTGGTGTCGGACGCGTGGAGATCGGTTGGAGGGTTGAGCTGCATGCCAGCCTCTCGGCTATACGCTAGCCTCAAACCCTCCGGCTGCTTAAGGATGACTGCTAGAGGTCCGGCTCACAAGGGGACTAAGGTCCCCTGTAACACGTTTGTAGGTTGCCGATCACGCACACTCGGGGCGGTGATTTGTGAAATTCATCACTTTTAGTCCCGGGGCCCGTGGGCTGGCATTCACCGGAGTTCATCAAGGAGGTCGATATGGAAAAGCCGCGGACACGCCGTTGGGTGGAGGCCTATAAGACTGCCTGGACGGCCAATGAGCCGGATTTAATCCGTGCCCTGTTCACCCAGGACGCTGAATACCGAACCAGCCCCTTCGCCGAACCCTGGGTGGGCGTCGAAGGGATTGTGAAGGGCTGGCTGGCCCGGCAGGACACGCCCGGAGACTGGACCTTCCGGTTCGAGGTGCTGGTTGAGACCCCCGATTTGGGGGTGGTGCGCGGCTGGACAGACTATGCCAATCCGAAACGGACGTACAGCAACATCTGGCTGATCCGTTTCGATAACACCGGCCGGGCGACGTCGTTCATCGAGTGGTTCATGCTGGCGCCAGAGCCTGCCAGTTGATGCGCGAGCAAATAGCCCGGCGCGTTAAGGGTACAATCGCGGCGCAAGCGGAAGGGGAGTGCTCTCGGGCCAGGGCCATCCCCGGTACCAGCCCGGGAGGCCCGCAGGCATGCTATTGGCGTTTCCAACATGGTTTCTGAGTCAAAAACATTCAAGTATGCCATCACCGCTCCTTCTCCTGAGACGGCAAGTCTTCACCGTCCCCGGCTGGTCGATAGACTGCTGGAGTTCCTGCCTCGCCGCCTGATCTTGATCAGCGCGCCCCCGGGCTACGGCAAGACGGGGCTGATGGTCGATTTCGACCAGCATGCCGATCTTCCCATCTGTTGGGTTCGTTTGACTCGGGCTGACCAGGACGAAATCAGGCTGGCCTCGATCCTGGAGGCCTCGCTCTCGAAGCGATTCCGCCGTCTGCGCGGACAGATTTCAATTGCCGGGCTTGCGGGCAGCCCGCCCCAAGCTCTTTCAGCGGCCTTTGCCCGTCCCATCCGGGAGCTGATCGACGAGCCGTTCGTCATCATCTTCGACGACATTCACCGCGTCAATCCATCCCCCGCAGCCACATCGTTCTTGGATGCCCTGATCGCTGACCTGCCGGATCACGTCACGGTCATGATTGCCGGCCGCGAACTGCCGGATATCGGGATGTCGCGCTGGGTCGTCGACGCGCAGGTCGGCGGCATCGGCCTTCACGACCTGGCCTTGACGCCGGAAGAAGCTCGCCAGTACCTGCTCGATCAGTTCGGCCTGGAAGCCGATGATGACACTCTGGCGGCCCTGCAAGACGGCACACAGGGATGGGTGACCGGGGTGCATCTCGCCGGAGAGGAACTGGTGAGGGCCCGAGCCAGCCGGAGTCCCCTTCCATCGGTCGCCCAGATGCCGGCGGTTTTCGATACGACCGGGGAGCATATTCTGGCCGAGATGGAACCCGACGAGCGAGCCTTTGTGTGTGAATCAGCCGTGCTGCCCTTCATGACTGCCGAGCGCTGTGACCGCCTTTTGGATCGGCAGGACAGCCAGGGTCACCTGGCCGAGCTTCTCCGCCGGGGCATGTTCGTGACCGCCACAGAAACCCGGCCCCGGAGCTACGAGTACCATCCGCTCTTTCGCCAATTCCTGCTTTCGGAGCTGGAAGCCCAAGATCCCGAACGGCTTTTCCAACTGCGCCGCCTCGCCGCCGCACAGCTGGCTGGGGAGGCCCTGCTCGAACAGGCCTTCGACATCTACGTC
The DNA here is from genome assembly GCA_963797485.1 of uncultured Chloroflexia bacterium. GTDB lineage: Bacteria > Chloroflexota > Anaerolineae > Anaerolineales > E44-bin32 > CAWAND01. The sequence goes on along the minus strand of CAWCPF010000003.1, from coordinate 824,066 downwards.
GAGATCGATGACCTGGACGCTGCAACCGAGCTGGCCGAGGCCAACGCCAAGGATTTGAGCCTACAAGGGAGGTACCGCACGCTGGAGCGCTGGTGGGTAGAGGCGCTCGAAAGAGTGAAGCCCGTTCCGGCCAATGTGGCCCTGTATCTGGCCAGCGTCTGGTGTGATCAGGGCCGTCGGGATGAAAGCGATCAGCTGGCGGCGCGCGTCCTGAGGGATCACGATCAGCGAGGAGCCAAGCCAGATCTTCTAGCCCGCGCTCACAATGTCCTGGGCTTCACCGCGATGCAACACGGGCAGTACGAGCAGGCACTGGAACACTGTGAGCAGGTCCGAGGTTTGATTACCGCCAAGAAAGACTCCGCCCCTTGGGCGGCCATGCTCCGGGTGAAGGGCAACACCTTGTTCCATCAGGGCGCCGACTTACAGGCCGCTGAAGAGGCGCTGTTAGCGGCCTGTGATATCTCGGAACAGCTGGGTGCCTCGTCCGTGATGGCCAGCACGTTGCTCGATCTGAGCAACATCTATGATCTTCAGTCTCGATGGCAGGATCATGAACGGGCGATCACTCGCGCCCACGAGATTTTCCTCAAGCTGGGCGCGTCCCCGTCTTTGGCGATCACGTTCAACAATCTCGGGTATCTGGCTCACATGCAGGGTCAATACGAGCGCGCTCTCCAGTTCTATTCCGAGGGTCTGACCCGGGCCCATGAGGCCCACTCGCCTCGATCCGAAATCACATTGCTGTACGGTCAGGCGGATCTCTTCAGCGATCTCGGCCTGCACCTCCAGGCTGGGCATCTGTATGGCGAAGGGCTGCGTCTGGCCACCCGATTGCAGGTCCCTTGGTTGCAATCCTACGGGGACCGCCAGACCGGCGCCCTTCATCGGCGCTGCGGCACCATACCAGTTGGCCGGCGAATGGCTGGAGCGCGCCGCTGGCGGTGGCCGACTCGTCCGATGAGAGATTGGCCATCGATGTGCAGGCCATCGGTGTCCAGATTGCAGACCACCCTGACCGGGCGCTCGAAAGAATCCAAGCCCATCTGGATAGCGATGAGGCCTCCAGGCGAGGCGTCCTCACGACCCTGCTCCACCATTTCATGGCCGTGGCGCACTTGGATCTCGGCCAAGAAGAAGAAACCCTGGCCGCTCTTAAATCGGCTCTGTTGGCGGCTGGAAGGCATTCGGCCCAGCAGGTGCTCGCCGGCGAGTGGTTGTACGACGACCGGCTCTTGAACTTCGGCCAGCAGCAACTGGGACGTCACCCCGTCCTGTCAGACGTCGCTCGAAGGGTGGAAGTGATGCGGGCCATGGCCGCCCACTACCAGAGCGAACTGGCGCCAGCGCCGCCGGCCGACGAGCTCAGGCTGACTGCCCTGGGCCATTCGAGCGTGCGCCTTGGCAGCCACGATCATATCCAGCTCGAGCCGCTCCAACGCCAGCTGCTCTTCTTTCTGGCGGACCGCCAGCCGATCGAGCGTGACATCATTCTGGAGACCTTCTGGCCCGACAAGACCCCCGGCCGGCAAGTGTCGAGTTTGTACACGGCCGGCCACAGCCTGCGCCAATCGCTCGGTCTGGACATCGTGGCTATCGAGGGTTCGCTTTACCAACTCGCCCCCCGCGTGCCCGTGCGCTACGATGCGGCCGCTTTCGCCCAAACGGCGCGAGTTGCCCTTGGGACGGTTCCCGGGGATCCCCGACGGATATTCGCCCTGAACCAGGCTCTTCTCGCCTACACCGGTCCCTTTCTGCCTGAATTCGACACCGAATGGGCGGCGGCGCGCCGGCGCGAGTTGGAACAAGTCTATGTCCGACTCCTGGATGAGCACGCCGCCGAGTCCGTCATCCGCGGCCAGCTCGAACAGGCGCAGGAAAGCCTGCACAAGACCCTCGAGCTCGAGCCACTCCGGGACGACCTCAACTACAGGTATCTCGAACTCCTTGGCAAGCTGGGCCGCCGGAGCCTGATCATCGGGCACTACCAGGCCTACGTCCGCCGGCTGGCGGAAGAGCTTGGTCTGGACCCCCCGGAAGAGACCCGGCAGCTCTACCTGCGTATCATTTCCTGAGTTCCAAGAGGCCCCAGACCCGCATCAGGCAGTGAACAGGCATCGGACGGGTGCCTGATCCCCACTCGCTCAAGTTAGGGATTTCTTGAGGGGTCTTTTCGTACGCTGGCATGGATGACCCACATCCACACAAAGGATGCCAGCATGTTCAAGCGAATGCCGAATGGTGGCGGCGGAAGCGACGGCGGCGGCTAGACGTCAGATGTGAACCAAAACCTGAGGGGGACTCCTGGCAGCGGCCCCTTCGCTGCCATTTTCTTTGGACCCATGGGATGGAGGGAGGAGGCAGGTTCATGATGAGATCGCTGGATCAACTTCTCGGACGTTCGACGTTGGATCCAAGCGTGCGGGCGACTTATGAGGCGGGCCAAGTGGCCCAACTCCTGTCGGAGTTCGACTTCCCCGCCGCCATCCGGGACAGCCTGTGCGCCATCGAGGCCAACTCCTTCGACGTCTTTGCCAGGCAGGCGTACGAGTACATCCTGGAGCTCGAAGGACCGAATGACGCCGGTCCGGACCCATGGCCGTCGCAAGGTTTGCCCGAGCGAAACTTTCGGCAACGGAGACACAGCCGGGCGGCTTGAAGTCGTAGCCGACAGGCTGGTTGAATGCGACTCAAGGCGCGGACTTGACCGCCTCGCTTTCGGCACGCATGACGCGATTGGAGTCGAGCCAGTGAGGTGTTTATGCCCCAGGTAGAGGCTTCTCCCAACCAGACTTCCAAATCAGAGCCCGTCTTCCTCGAGAGGACGCTGTTAGGCATGTCCCAGCAAATCGTCAACACCATCGACTCCGATGGTTGGTCGACCCTGCCTGGCAAAGCCGAGCTGCTGGCTGATCTGCGCAAACGCCTCGACGAGACCAGCCGCCTGATTGACGAGTGGTCGGAGGGGATCGATCAGCATCATAGTCCCTCGCGATCCGACAGCGGCCATCCGATCTGAAGCTTCCCGGAGCTTTCAGAGCTGCCAAGCCTCCCCACGCCCGCCTCTTCCATTTCAAGCCAGGCTCGTGACGACCGGGGCCAATCCCCGGGCTCTGCGGACAGGTCCATCTGGCCCCTGGTCTCCTTCCCGCCAACGCTCGACGGCGATCTTGCGCCAACGGGCAAGCGTGCCAGAATCTCCCTGTGACTGGGCCGCGCTGTCGGCGGCCCGGCGCCAGTTCCGGCAATACGAGAGGGGAGGAGGCTTGCCTTGAAGAGTACCCTCGTGGTCGGCGCATTGGCGGCCTTGGCCACCGGTTTGGCGATTGGCGTTCAATCCACGTTGAGCAGCCGCCTCGGTCCGATGATCGGAAATCTTCGAACCGGATTGCTCATGAATCTGAGTGGTGGCACGCTGGCCGGCCTGTTGGTCGCCGGGCTGGTGTGCTGGCAGGGTTGGGGCATTATCCAGCTCCCTCGACCCGCCGTGACCATGCTCGTCGCCGCCGGCGCGCTGGGGGTGGCCATCGTGACCGGCGTGACCTTCTCGCTCCAACGCACGGGCGTGGCGGCTGGCCTGGCGGGATTGAATTCTGGGTCAACTCCTGGTTTCGGTCATCGCCGACAGCACCGGAATCGGCCATGTTGCGCCGATCCCTTTGACTCCCCAGCGCCTGCTGGGGCTGGTCGTGATGTTTGGGGGCGTGCTCTTGATTCTGCCCCGGCAATGACCTGGCTGTCCCGGCCGCTCTACGCCTCGCCGCCATGACACCGTCAGCCGTGCACATTCGAGACATGATCCCCTCCGATCAGGAGTGGGCCGAATCGCTCGTCGCCAGGGAGTTTGCCTCCACCCGGGTCGTGTCCCGCGGCCGCCTGCATCATGTGCGTGAGCTGCCCGGCCTGGTGGCCGAACAATCCGGCGGGCCGGTAGGGCTGTTGCAGTACCTCATTGAGGACCGGTCATGCGAAGTCGTCATCCTGGTCGCTGAAGTCCGGCGCCAAGGTATCGGCACCCGGTTGATCCAAGCCGTCCGCATGCTGGCGGCCGCGGCCGGCTGTCGGCGCCTGTGGCTGGTCACCACCAACGACAACCTTCCGGCCATGGCGTGTTACCGGAAGGCGGGTTGGGCTCAAGTGGCGGTCCATCGGGGGGCCGTCCGGCAGTCGCGGCTTCTCAAACCGGAAATCCCTGAACGTTCCTCCGCCGGAATCCCGATCGAAGACGAAATCGAGTTCGCCATCGAGCTATGATCCCTCCGGCGCATCCTCCTAGCTCCTTCCCCTGGAGGCGGTTGCCCAAGAACTAGGCGTCGCCTCAGATGCGCCCAATTGGGGTACATTGAATGGGCATCGCCGGCTCGAGCCAATGCCCGTGAGAGGGACAGTGACCAATGCATGACCACAACGAGACTGCCCAGACTGAGGCCAAAGAGAAGAAGGACGACAAGGAAAAGAAGCGCAGCCTGCTTGGACTCGAGCCGGTCGAGACCCATCACGAACTCAAGCTTAAGGGGCGGAGGCTGAAGTACACCGCCCGCGGGGGTGATCCCCTTGAAGGATGTTTTTGGTGAGACCGAAGCCGAAATCTTCTTCACGGCTTACACCCTTGACGATTTAGGGGATCTCGCCACGCGTCCGCTCACCTTTGCTTTCAATGGCGGGCCGGGCTCAGCCTCGATCTGGCTCCACATGGGTGCGCTTGGACCCAGGCGAGTGGTCATGCAAGACGAGGGCTGGATGCCACCGCCTCCCTACCACTTGGAAGCTAATGAAGCCACATGGCTGGATGTGACCGATGTGGTCTTCATCGACCCGGTCGGCACCGGTTTCAGCCGCGTGGCCAAAGAAGACCTGGACAAGAAGTATTGGGGGGTGAAAGGCGACGTCGAGTCCGTCGGGGAGTTCATCCGCTTGTATCTCACTCGATATCAGCGCTGGAACTCACCCCTCTTCATGGCTGGCGAGAGCTATGGCACGACGCGCGCCGTGGGTCTGGCCGGTCACCTGGTGGATCGGGGCATTGCCTTCAATGGTGTCATTCTGATCTCGACGGCCATCAACCTGAGGCCGATCTTCTTCGGGCAAGGTGATGACCTGCCCTTCCAGCTCTTCGTCCCAACCTATGCCGCTACGGCCTGGTATCACCATCGGCTTTCACCCGAGCTGCAGGAAATGGCAGTGCCGGATCTGATGTCCGAAGTGGAGGCCTGGTCCGGCGGAGCGTACGCCACGGCCTTGATGAAGGGCGATCAGCTGGATGCGGCGGAAGCCGAGGCCATCGCCGGTCAGCTCAGCCGCTACACAGGGCTGCCGGAGACGTACGTCAAGGGCAGCAACCTGCGCATCGACATCTTCAGATTCTGCAAGGAACTGCTCCGCTATGAGAAGCGAAGCGTCGGCCGACTCGATTCCGCGCTTCACCGGCATCGAAGCCCTGGCCGTTACCGAGAAGCCCGAGTTTGACCCCTCCAATACGTCTACCACCCCACCGTTCCTGTCGATGTTCAACTACTACGCAAGGCATGAACTCGGGGTCGAGACCGACTTGAGCTATGAACCCTTGAGCGAGAAAGTCAACGAAGCGTGGGAATGGGAAAAGGGAGAACTGCCGCACACCGGCGAGGCCCTGCGAGGCGCGGTGGCCAAGAATCCGTTCATGAAGACCCTGGTGGCGCAGGGGTACTATGACCTGGCCACACCCCATTTCGCCACCCAGCACATGATCAACCACATGAACATCGATCCGGAGCTGCGCCCGAACATCGCCATCAAGTACTATCCCGCCGGGCACATGTTCTACCTGGACCGGAGCTCGCTCGCCCAATTCAAGGCCGACGTTGCGCAATTCATTCGAGAGGCGTCGGTCGGGACGCTCTGGGGCTTGAGCACCGCCAACCAACCTCAGGCATGCCTGGTCCGCAGCGAATTCACTTCCCGCTCCGGGCCGTGAGTCGGAAGGGTCAACCCACGGGCCCGGGGGGCGAAGTGTCACGCCAGCTCAGCCTTCCTTGGTTTTCAGCACTTTGGTCAGAGTTCTGAAGATGTCGACCGGCACCGGGAAGATAATCGTGCTGTTCTTCTCGACCGCGATCTCCGACAGCGTTTGCAGATAACGCAGCTGGATCGAGACCGGCTGCTCATTCATCAACTCCGCCGCCTGCGCCAGTCGCGCAGCAGCCGAAAACTCACCTTCAGCGTGGACGATCTTGGCGCGCTTCTCGCGCTCAGCTTCGGCCTGGCGGGCCATTGCCCGAACCATATTGGGTGCCAGCTCGACGTCCTTGACTTCGACGATGCTGACCTTGACGCCCCAAGGTTCGGTGTGTTCGTCGATGATGGTCTGCAGGCTTTGATTAATGTTCACACGTTTGGAAAGCAACGTGTCCAGATCTGATTGGCCGATCACGTTTCGAAGCGTGGTTTGAGAGATATTCCAGGTAGCCCGGCTGAAGTCCTCGACCTGGACCACGGCGGCGTTAGGGTCGACCACGCGGAAGAACACCACGGCGTTGACCTTGACCGTGACGTTGTCCATGGTGATCATCTCTTGCGACGGGATATCCAGCGTGATCACGCGCAAGTCCATCTTCACCATCTTGTCAATAAACGGGAAGATGAAGAACAGACCCGGGCCTTTGGCCCCGATCAAGCGGCCCAATCGAAAGATCACACCTCGCTCGTACTCGGTAGATCTTGACCGCCGAGGTAACAATGGCCAGCACAAGGACGATCAGCAGGAAGAGGATTGGCAGGCTGAGGGCACTCAAGAAACCGATCATGGGTCCACCCCTTTCATATGGGCGGCGTGGGCGCGTCCGTGTCGAGTGTGCATTATAAGTGGCCGGCGGCCAGAATCATGCCTCGATTGGTCAGCCAGCGTGGGATACAATGCAGACCAGCGAGCGTCCGGGAAGGTGAGGGCATGAGCAGACGAGCCGAACGAAGAAGACAGCAGGAAACCACTCGCCGCAATCAAAGACTGGCGTTGATCGGCCTGGTGGTGGTGGCCGCCATCGTCATCGTGATCCTCCTTATCCGTCAGGGGCCGGCCGTCTCCACTACCGGGCCCGTCGTGCTGCCGACTCCCCTCGATCTGCCCATGGTTAACGGCACGGCGATCGGGGATCCCAACGCCCCCGTGCGCATCGACGAGTACTCCGACTACCAGTGCCCGTACTGCCGCCAATTCCAGGAAACGACCTTGCCTCTGCTCGCCGCCAATGAAATCGCCGACGGCACCGTTTATTTCGTCTACCATCCCTTCAGTTTCATCGGCCAGGAATCCCAGGATGCGGCCAATGCGGCCCTATGCGCCCGAGATCAAGGCAAGTTCTGGGAGTACTCTGAGACGGTCTTCGCCAACCAGGCCGGGGAAAATGTGGGCACGTTTTCACAAGCCCGGCTGACGGACTTCGCGCAGGCGCTGGACCTGGATATGGCTACTTTCAGCAGCTGTTTGTCCCAGGACCAGCACAAGGCGGAGGTCAACCAGGGGTATGCCGAGGGCGTTGGCGCCGGCGTTCAGTCGACTCCCAGCTTCACGATCAACGGGACCCTGGTCACCGGCGCGCTTCCGTATGACCAGTTCCAGGCCCGAATCCAGTTGGCCAAGATCCAGTTGGAGGCCAGCCCGACGCCTTAGCCGGTCGGGCTCACCCCAAACCGAGCCCGATCACAAACGGCCGGAGCCAGTCCACCAGCCAGACCAGCAGGGGAGCGATCACCAGCGCCGGAAGCAGGTTGCTGGTGCGAATGGTCTTGATTTCCAAGAGTGAGCTGATTGCCAGGCCGAGGACGATCAGACCGCCGACGGCGGTCAGCTCCGTGATCATCGGCGCGGTCAGCGCCGTCTGCGCCTGAACAGCCAACAAAGTGATCGTCCCTTGATAGGCCAGCACCATCAGCGCCGAGAAAAGCACGCCCACACCAAGAGCCGAGGCGAACGCCAGACTGGCAAAGCCATCCAGTAGCGATTTGACGGCCAGCAGATGGTAATCACCCGTCAGACCGTCCTGGATCGAACCGATAATCGCCAGCGGGCCGACGCAATAGAGCAGGCTGGCGGTGACAAAGCCACGGATGAAGTTGCGCTTGCCCTCCAGCTCCGATTGTCCCCCCGACCAACGCATTTCAAGCCAACTGGCTAGGTTGTTCAGGTGCGTATCCAGCTTGAGCCCCTCCCCGATCACGCCTCCCACCAACAGGCCCGCCACATCAATGAGAGGCGACTGCGTGCCGAGGAACATCTGAATTCCAAGTCCGGCCACGAACAAACCCAGAGCGGCCAGCACGGTTTGCCTCAGCCTCTCGGGCAGGCGCGCGCCAAAAGCCAACCCCAATCCCCCGCCGATCAAGACGGCGACGGTGTTCAACAGGGTTCCGGTCACGCGTCCGTGTCCTTGGCCCTGCGGGTCCTTTCAACGCCTGCGGCCTGGTTCTCCCACAGGAGCAGGACAAAGCACAGCGACGACAACCGGTTGAGGTAACGCAGCAGTTGAGGGTTCTCGACGTCCCCGGACCGAATCAGCCCGGCGACGTGGCGTTCAGCGCGGCGCACCACGGTTCGGGCCACGTCGAATGCCGCTCCCGCCTTAGAATTGCCGCCGATGACAAACTCGGACGGCATGTCCGCCTGGTCTCCAAACCGGCTCACTTGCGACTCGAGCCATCCAACCCTGCCGGCGTCGATCATTCTGAACTTTGCGGCATTCTCAGTCGTGGCGGCCAGTTCAGCCATCAAGAGATACAGGTCGCGCTGCACCTGAGCGGTCACCTCGGCGACATCCTCGGCGGAGGACATGGCACGCGCCCAGCCCAGCGCCGCCGAGGCCTCATCCACGGCGCCGTATGCCGCCGGCCGTGGCGAGTCTTTCGCGACACGCGAGTCGCCCAACAAGGAGGTCAGGCCGTCGTCGCCGCGACCGGTGAAGTAGGCAGGCATGGGCGGATTATAGCCTCTTCAGGTCCCCCGTCTTTCATGCTAAGATCGGTCGACGGCAGAGAACCGGAATAGGGGGAGAACATGATCCGGCGAGGGGGAACGCTATTGGCCGGTGTCTTGATCGGTTTGCTGGCGGCGGGCCTGGTGGTTCTGCTCACCTCTCCGCCGCGGGGCCAGCCCATCAGCCTGCTGCCACCCCCCACGCCCCAACCCCTTCAGGTCCACATTGCCGGTGCGGTGCGCGCCCCGGGCGTTTACAGGCTGCCCCAGGGCGCCATTGTCGAGGATGTCCTGCGCGCTGCCGGCGGTCCCACCGATGAAGCTGCCGTCGGAGCCATCAACCTGGCCCAGCCGGTCGAGACCGGCGAGCGCGTGTACATCCCGACCCAAGCGGAACTGGATGACTCCCGAGCCATGGGCGCCGTCGGCGTCATCCAACCCGCCGACGAGCCTGGGGCCGGCCGAATAGACCTCAACCGCGCCGACGCGCCCGAACTCGAGCGGCTCCCGGGCATTGGCCCCAGCCTGGCCCAGAAGATCATCGACTACCGGGACGACCATGGGCCGTTTCAGCAGGTCGACGACCTGTTGAACGTGCCGGGCATCGGCCCGGCCAAACTCGACGCCATCCGCGACCAGGTCGCCGTCTACTGAGGCCCATTCGGCGGCCGGGCTCGCACCTCGGGCCCCGACCGGCGATCAGTTTGTGAATATCTTCACAAACCGGACGGATGCCTCGAGGCTGGCCTTGACTTCGGTCACCTTTGGCCGACCCCATGGCCAAAGGTATAATCGCGGCGATGCCAGAACTTCCCGAAGTCGAGACCATCGCGCGCGTGCTGCGCCAGGGTGTTGATGGCCGCCCAGGCCTGCCGGGCAAGCAGATTCTGCGTGTGCGCATGAACTGGCCGCGGCACATCGCCGAACCTAAGCCGAGGGCTTTTCAGCAACGCGTCAAGGGCCAGAAGTTCTTGGATGTCACCCGGCGAGGCAAGTACCTGGTCTTCCCCCTGTCGGATCAGACAATGCTCATCCACCTCAAGATGAGTGGAGATCTTTCCATAGCGAAGGCCGGCGCACCGGCGGATCGCTTCGACCACACGGTGTTCGAGCTCTCGGATGGGTGGGAGCTGCGTTTCAGCGACGCACGCAAATTCGGCAAGGTCTATCTCATGGACGATCCCGCACCCCGACTCGAGCCGCTTGGCCCGGAACCGCTCTCGCCCAATTTCACGGCTGCCATGCTCGGTGAGCGCCTGCGCGCCCGACGCCGCAGCCTTAAACCGCTGCTGCTCGATCAGACCTTCGTGGCCGGCCTGGGGAACATCTACGCCGACGAAGCCCTGCACCGCGCCGGCCTGCATCCGCTCCGCCGCTCGGATGCGTTGTCCGATCAAGAAGTGGCGGCTCTTTGGAAGGGGATTAGGGAAGCGCTGCGGGCAGGCCTCAGGCACAACGGCGCCAGCATTGACTGGGTCTATCGGGGAGGCGAGTTTCAAAACCATTTCCGCGTTTACCAGCGGTCGGGCGAGCCCTGCACGGTCTGCGCCACTCCGATCGTCCGCATCGTCGTCGCACAGCGGGGAACGCACTTCTGCCCCACCTGCCAACCCATGAGGCCAACAAGATGAACATCGACAATCAGCTTCTCCTGGGCGTAGTCTTCATCATTGCTGGAGTGGCGATGGCCCTGCTGGCCTACGCCGTTATCCTCAACCGCCGGTCGAACGACGGGGCCGAGGTCAAGGGCGCCTGGGAGGCGATTGAACCTGGCCAAGACGAGGCGATCGCCGTGCCGCCCGAGGGCATCGGCCCGACCCCGCCAACTCCGCCGCCAGGGTTCGAAGAGCCGACCCGGCTCGTGCGCGCACCCGAACCTGTGCCCGAGATGAGGGTGCCCGCGCCGCCCCCAAGCGCAGCGCCCCCGCCGGCTCAACCCGAGCCCGTTGCGCCGCCCGGGTCGGTCTCACTGGCGCGCGATCCGGCATCGGGCAAGTTGATCATCAAGCATGGTGACCACAAATTCACCAGCATGCGCGAGCTGAAGAACAGCCCGGTCTGGGAGCAGGTCGGTACGCTGTTTGAGGAACTCCACGCCTGGATGGTGATCGTCCCGCCCGGCGGCGCCTCGCCGGCCAAGGGACCCGAGGTGCCTTCCGAACCGACGAAGAAGGCGCCGCCCGCATCTTCGATGATCGGTCAGATCAACGAGATTCTGGAGGAGAAGCTGGCTCAATCGGCCAGCGCGCCTCGGGGTGTGCATCTGGGGGAGGCCGCCGACGGCTCCATCCGGGTCTTCATCGGCGTCGAAGGATTCCCCATGGATGACGTGCCCAACCCTGAGGTTCGCCAGCTCATACGGGAAGCGGTGGCAGAGTGGGAATCTCGCGCTTGAGTTCGGCGGCTTCGGTCAGCTCGACCAGCCTCAACTGACCGTTCGTCTCCTCCAGCCTGCCAACCGGAAGCCGGGCGTCGTGCTGGAAGAACAACCACGCCCCGCGGTCCACGGCCCATTTTTGCCAGCGGGCCTTCGTCCTCACGTTTTCCAGCGGAAGCACATCGTACGCGGTCAGCCAGGACGTTCGAAGCATGTGCACGCCGAACGAGGCCATGTCTCCTACAAAGAGCCCCGTCCAGTCATCGGACTCCAGCACAATCGACTGGTGGCCGCGCGTGTGCCCGGGTGTCACCATGCATCGGATGTGCCGGTCAAACTGTGTGTCGCCGTGCATGAGCTGAAAACGTCCCTGCCGCAGCATCGGTTCGAAGTTGTCGACGAAGTAAGTGCCCCGGGTTCGGGCATCCGGCTGACTGGCCTGCACCCATTCCATGCGCTGGACCCAATAGGTGGCGTTTGGGAAGACGGCCGTAGCTTCATCGCCTTCCAGGCGTGTGTTGCCTCCGCAGTGATCCCAATGCAGGTGGGTGTTGATCACGTGGTCGACCTGTTCCGGCTTGACCCCCAGCCGGTCCAGATGCTCGACCAGCCCCCCACTTGAACGATCGATCCCCCAACGTCCCTGTTCCTTGTCGGTCAACTTGGGCCCCAGCCCGGTGTCGATCAGGATGGTCTGACCGGCGGAGCGCACCAGCAGACAGTTGAGAGCTTGCGGAATGAGATGCCCCGCATCCGGCGGCGCATAGCGCTCATACAAACTCAGGGGCACCAGGCCGAACATTCCGCCCGGATCCACGTGCACGTGTCCATCACTCAGGAGGTGAACTTCGAGGTCACCAAATCTCATTGGTATCGGCCCCTTGTCTGGGACGGCTGCGAAACGTCTTACGAGGCATGTTCCGTGCTCACGCCCATGGCGTTCCTGGTATTCAGCCGGTAGGAAATCCGAACATGGCGGCCTCAAGCTCGCGCTCGAGATCGCGCTTGGGACGGCTGCCAAGCAGGCTGGCCTGCACCCCGGCAAGCATCAGACTGAGCATCGTCTCTGTCGACAGGCGGTGGTCCGCCAGCAGGTGCTGGATGGCCTCGCCGAGGTCCTCCCCGAGCAGGGCCGGCGCCCAGCTGCCCAGGCCCACCTGCATGCCTGCCTGGATCATCGGCTGCAGGGACAGGTCGGAAGGTTCATTCGCCAAGCCCAGGATGCGTTCACCCGAGGCGCAAACGACCAATGCCGGGCGGTGCTCCCTTATCCAGGCGAGCGCGGGCAAATCCTGAATCATCCGCTGGCCGAAGACGATGCGCCGCGGGGCCGCCGCGTCCAGCCGATCGGCCATGAGACCGGGTTCGAGAGATGGGTCGACTTCGAGGACCACAGAGACCCCGGAAGCCCGCGTCTCGGCCAGGGTACGCAGCGCGGCTTCGGAATCGTGGTCCGAGGTTCGAACCGCCAGACCCAAGACTCCCTGATCCTTTCCGGCTGCCGCCAATTCCACCGACCGCTCAAGGCTGTCCACGGGTTCGTCCAAAGAGACCCAGATCAGCCAGCCGAGGCTGGGGGACGCCGGGTAGGCAAATTCCGCGACCGAGCGGGCCAGCACCTTCAGGATGTCCTGCGGCTGCGTCAAACGGCTTGGCGACCATGCCTTCAGGGCGACGGCTATCTCTGCGTGACGCACGCCGGCACGCTGCGCCCCGTCGGCCACGGCACGAACGGCAGCCGGAATCACTTCCAGAGCCGCCAGCCGACCCTCAATGCTGGCCAATTCAGCCTGCAGGGTCTGAAAATCTCTCGCCTGAGTATGGTCCCCCGGCACAGGGCCCGGGGCGGGGTCATGCGCGCCCAGTTCGGCCAAGCTGTCCGCGGCGAGTGAACCGCCCAACCGGCGGTACAGGTCAATCTTGGGGAAGTCAAACGGCGTGGCCGAGGTGGCCGAGGGCGGCATGGGCGGGGTGGCTCAGGGTGCCCGGTCGGGCCGCCGGGCGAGTGGGGCAACTTGCCCGCTCAATGGAATCAGTGTCTTCGGCGCTTGCGCCGGCCGCGCTTGCCCGAGCCGTTGCCTGCCGAAGCTGCGGGCCGAGCGGCCTGGGGCGCGCCGGCGCCCGCCGGAGGCGCAACCACCACCTGGGTCTGAACCACCGGCTGAGTCCTGAACAGGCGCGACACAACGCCGCTGCGGATCGACCCCAGCAGCAACTGGAACATGTCGAAGGCCCGGCTCTTGTATTGGACCAGAGGGTCGCGCTGGCCGTAGGCCTCAAGGCCGATGCTGGTCCGCAGGGCTTCCATCTCGGTCAGGTAGTCCACCCATAAGCGGTCACCGACCGAGAGAATTACACCCCGGTAGGCCTCGGTCACAATCGCCTGGCCGATGATTTGTGCCACTGTCTCACGCAGCGGCGCGGCCAGCGACGAGAGCGATCCGGCGGCCTGCACGGCAGCCTGCGCCTCCTCGTCCAACCCCCGTTTCAAACTGCGGCGGATGCGCTCATCGAAAGCTTCGAAACTGCCGCCGGCATTGCGGCGCAGTTCGGCCTCACCCAGACTGTGGATCAGGGTCTGCCGGGCGTCGTCCAAATGCTCGAGCACTTCATCCGTCAGGGCTTCGGCTGTGGCCTCGCCCAACAAGGCGGCGGCCGAGAAGGCATACGAAAGCCGCGGCGTGAGCGCCGACACCTTTTGGTGAGTGCGCCGGTCGAACACCGTTTGTTGGGCGTAGCTCATGCGGACCAGCAGCCTAGCCGCCTCGGCTCGTCCGACCTGGCGGGCATTTCCGAGCTGGAGATCCAAATCGCGGTGGATCTCGTCCAGCGCGGTTTGGATTTTCTGGGTCCAAGTCTGCTGCAGGCTGGACTGCAGGTTCTCGGATGCCTGGTCCCAGTCAATCGGTACGGGAAGATTCACATCCAGCCCGAGGCTTTGCCCGACACGCCGTTCGACCCCCTGGACCATCCCGGCCCACACCCGCATCCCCAAGCTGGCTTCGATCAAGTCGGGGATCTGGCTCCGGAAGCGGTCAGGGTCCTGGGCCACCTGGGCCAGTGTGGCGTCATCGCTCTCGATGCGCATGCCCGCCGCCGACTCGACCGCCCGGAACAAATCGCGCGGGTTGACGGGGGTCCCCTGCTCTTCGGCCTCGATCAACGCTCCGTCGATGGCCATTTCGGCCAGCTCGACGCGCGAGCGCGCCTGTTCCTCGAGATGCTCAATCGAGCGTTCCAGCTGTTCGTTCACTGTCCGAGACAGGTGGGCGTGCTGCGCCTTCATCGCCTCGGCGGCAACATCCAGCAGCGCCTGGTGCAGGTCGGTCGGATCGCCGATGGGCTCGAGCTCGTCGAGCACCAGTTTGAGCATGAACGATGGATAGGGGTCGGGGGTTTCAAGGTTGAGCGTGGGCTGGGTCTCTTCCAGCCAGGCCAGCAGCTTCCATGGGCCCTCGGGGTCAGACAGGGCCATTTGGACATGTGAACTCGACCTCGACCTCCAACATCTGGTCGACGTCTTGCATCAGATCGTCTTTGGAGAACACCCGGTTGCGCTGGCCGTAGAAGATCTCGCGCTGCTGGTTGAGCACATCGTCGTACTCGAGCAGGTGTTTGCGTGTGTCGAAGTTCGCCCCCTCGACCCGCGATTGGGCCTGTTCGATAGTCCGATCGACAATGCTGTGGGCGATGGGCACGGCGTCATCGATGTTCAGCCGCTGCATCAGTCCGCTGACCTGGGAGCCGCCGAACAGCCGCATCAATTCGTCTTCCAGGGACAGGAAGAACTGGGAGGAACCGGGGTCGCCCTGGCGGGCGGCACGGCCGCGGAGCTGGTTGTCGATGCGCCGGGATTCGTGCCGTTCGGAGCCAATCACGTGCAGTCCGCCGACCTGGCGCACCTGTTCTGCATCGAGCATGAATTTCCGGAAGAGCGCCATCTCCGAGTCGTAGATGCCGATCGACCCGGGGTCAGATCGGTTGACGGCGTCAAGCCGCTCTTCAAAGGTCAGGTGTTCGGGCTCGTCGATCTGTTCGCGCCGGAGCACCCGGTTGACCGCCCCCAAGACCTCTTCGGCTACTTCGCCGCCGAGCTTGATGTCGACCCCGCGGCCGGCCATGTTGGTAGCGATGGTCACCGCGCCGAGGGCGCCGGCGTCAGCGATGATCCGCGACTCCTCGTCGTGTTTCTTGGCATTCAGCACGTTGTGCGGGATGCCCGCATTCAGCACCTGTTCAAGACGCGAGCTGTGTGCCGGCTCGAGTTCGAGAATGCGTATCAGGCGCTCGAGATTCTCGGGCCGCGTCGCGTTGAGGGTCATCTCCAGGTCGCGGGCAAACGAGCGCAGTTCAGCCTTGTTCAGCTGGTCCAGCGGCTCATACAACGCCTCCAGCCCCTCGACGCGCATCCCGTCGTCGGGGATGTCATGCGCCTCAAGATAGGCATCGCGGATCATGTGGGTGAGCATCAGGTTCTGCAAGCTCTCGGCCCGCAGGCGGTCGGAGAGCTTCTCCGACATATCCACTGACGTCGTGCCCACCAGGAGCGGCTGCCCGCGCACGTGCCGGGACAGGATGTCGGTCACCACCGACCTCAGCTTGGACTCCTCGGTTCGGTAGACCACATCCGGATAGTCTTTGCGCCGCCAGAAGACCGGCGCCCGAAAGTCATCATCCGGCCGGGTGAAGTACTGGAATTTGCTGTTGTCCTCTCGGTATTCAACCTCGACCAGGTCGGTGTCTGGCTGCAAGGCGATGTATTCCAGATTGGTGGGCAGCGGCGTCACATCCACCTTGTAGATCTTGTTGAACTCCTCGGCCTCAGTCACCGCCGTTCCGGTCATGCCGGCCAGCTTGTCATACATGCGGAAGTAGTTCTGCAGGGTGACCGTGGCGTAGGTCACGTTTTCTTGGCGGACCTTGACGCCTTCTTTGGCCTCGACGGCTTGATGCAAACCGTCGGACCAGCGGCGGCCGGCCATCAGGCGGCCGGTGAATTCGTCCACGATCACCACCCGGCCTGCCTGGACGACGTAGTGCTTGTTGCGTTTGTACAAATATTCGGCGCGCATGGCCTGCTCGAGATGGCCAAGCAGCCGAGCCTGTTCGGGGGTGATGTCCTCGGGACGGTCGGGGTCACGCAGTGGCAGGGCCAGCAGCTGCTCGACATGGTTCTCACCGATTTCGGTCAAGGACACGGTGCGGTCGCGCTCGCTGGTCTCGAAGTCTTCAGGCCGGAGCTGCTTGACGATCCGGGCCATCTGTTCGTAAAGGGTGGGATCTTCCTGGGCCGGGCCCGAGATGATCAACGGCGTCCGAGCCTCATCGATCAGGATGTTGTCGACTTCGTCGAGGATGGCGTAGCGGTGGCCGCGCTGCACGCGCGCCTCGGGGCTGTGCGCCATGTTGTCGCGCAGGTAGTCAAATCCGAACTCGTTGTTGGTGCCGTAGGTGATGTCGGCCCGGTAGGCCTCGGCCCGGTCGACCATGTCCAATTGGTGAACGTCCTCCTGGGTCAACTCGCGCCTCGGGGCGTACACGAAGGCCTTGCGCCCATTTTCCGTCCGGGCCGCCTCCTGAAGCACACCGACGCTCATCCCCAGGAAATCAAAGATCGGTCCCATCCAGCGCGCGTCACGCCGGGCCAGGTAGTCATTGACGGTCACCAGGTGGACACCTCGCCCTTCGAGGGCGTTGAGGTAGATCGGCATGGTGGCGACCAGGGTCTTGCCTTCGCCGGTCTTCATTTCGGCGATCCGGCCCGCATGCAGAACCATCCCGCCGATGAGCTGCACGTCAAAAAGACGCAGCCCGAGCGTGCGCACCGACGTCTCGCGGACGACGGCAAAGGCCTCCGAGAGCAAGTCGTCGAGCTCTTCGCCCTCTTCCAACCGCTTCCGGAACTCGGCGGTTTTTCCCCTCAAGGCCTCATCGCTGAGAGCCTGCACTTGGGGTTCCAGGGCGTTGATTTCTTCGACTAGGGGACCGTACTTTTCGATTTTCGCGGCGGATGGGATCCCCGCCGATCATGCGGGTGAGCGACTTCAACATAGGCGGGCATTATAGCATAGCGGGCCTGTCGGGCTTGACGGGCAGCCTGCCTGACCCCTATACTCCCCGGTCCAGCCGACCCGCCGCCAGGAGACAGGCGATTGATGTGTGAATTTCTTCACAAACTTCGAGGAGCCCTTTGCTGGGCTGCCCTCGGCCTGGCGGCCGCAGGCTGCGCGCCGGCGGCGGAGGCTGGGATGCACCGGGCCGCGCTCGCCGTGGTTCACGGCGACGGCTCCGTGCAAACCGCCTGCGTGGCCTTCTCCGAGCCAGAAATCAGCGGGCTGGAACTGCTCGAGCGGGCGGGCATGCCGATCAGCCTCGACGCCAGCAATCCGATGGGAGCCATGGTCTGCCAGGTTCAGGGGGAGGGGTGTGACTTCCCCGGTCAGAGCTGCCTGTGCCAGTGCTCGCCGGGCAGCCCATGCCGTTACTGGGCGTATTTCTCACGCTCGCCCGAAGCAGGCTGGGTTTACGCGTCGACGGGCGCCACCGGCCGCCAGGTGCTGCCCGGAGACATGGATGCCTGGGTGTGGCTGGCGGCCTCCGGCACCGAGCAGGCAATTCCGGCTTCTCTCGACGCCATGACCTTTGAGGACATTTGTCCGCCAGCGCCGAGCCAATCCGCGCCTTGACCCCCGGGCACAGCCCGCTAGAATTAGGTCGCCGGGGCGGTGGCGGAATTGGCAGACGCCGGGGACTTAAAATCCTCTGCTCGCAAGAGCGTGTGGGTTCGACTCCCACCCGCCCCACTCGGCGGCAACGATTCGGCCCTGCCTGGCACCCTGTGGACCGTTCGTGGGTGCGGGCCAGGCGGCCGGCGGCAATCGTAAAAGCGGAGTGATGATGGGATCTTTCTTCGACATCGAACCCTGGTGGCGCTTTGGCGCCGCCATCCTGATCGGCGCGCTGATTGGCATCGAACGCGAATTCGTGCAGCAGCATGCCACCGAGCGCGGCTTCGCCGGCATCCGCACCTTTTCCTTCATTGCCTTGTTTGGCGCTGTGGCGGCGTACGCTGCCACTTTGACCACCCCTACGACCTTCATGATCGCCTATGGCGGCTACGCCCTGCTGCTTTCCGGGTCGCGCATCGCCACCGCGCTGCGCGGCGAATCGGGGGGGATCACGACCGAGATCGTGGCGCTGCTGACCCCAATGCTCGGCGCGCTGGTGATTTGGGGGCATGTTGAGATCGCCGCCGCTCTGGCCGTCGTGACGGCCCTGCTGCTGAACTCTGAAATTCCCTCTGCACGATATAGCCCGCCGCATGACCATCGCCGATCTACGCGCCACGCTGGAATTTGGCCTGCTGGCCATCGTCATCCTGCCGCTGCTGCCTAACCGTGCCCTTGATCCTCTCGGCGTACTGAATCCGTTCGTTATCTGGCTGTTGGTGGTCTTTGTCTCCGGGATGAATTTCCTGGGATACATCTTAATGAAAGTGCTCGGACCGGAGCGCGGCACTAGCCTGGCGGGCGCCTTCGGCGGCCTGGTCAGCAGTACGGCCGCCACCGTCAGCTTTGCCGGGCAAAGCCGCGAAGACCCGGGCCTTTCGCCGGCCTCCGCCGTCGCCATCCTGCTGGCCTCGGCCATCATGCTCCCGCGCCAGGTGGCGGAGGTGTTGGTGGTCAGTCCCAGCCTCCTCAGCCAACTGTGGTTCCCGTTCGTACTCATGTTTGTCGCCAGCGTTCTGCTGGCGGCCTGGCTTTGGCGCCGACGCCCGCAGACCCCGGCCATCCCGGTTGATCTGCCAAACCCCTTGCGACTGTCCACGGCCCTGGGCTTTGCCGTGCTCTTCACGGTCGTGCTGTTGGTGGTCAAGGCGGCCAGCGCCGCATTCGGCACCGCCGGCCTGTTCGTGGCCAGCGGGCTGAGCGGCCTTGTGGGGGTCGATTCGGTCACCTTGAGCGCTTCGGGGCTGGCCGCCACCGGCAATGTCACCCCCCAGGCCGCGGCCGGCGCCATCTGGCTGGCGTCCCTGGTCAACACGGCTGAGAAAGCCGTGCTGGGGATGTTCTTGGGAAGCGCCCTCCTTCGCCGCACCATGGCTTGGACCTTCGCGGCCCTGCTCGTCGTCGGTATCATCGCCGGATATCTCACGGTGTGGGCGCCGGTCTGATCCCCACGGCTTGATGCTCCAACGGGCGTTGAAAAAGGCTCGGGGTGAGGGCGTCCCGGACACGGCGGGCACGTTCAGGTCCCAAGGAGCCTTTGGGGACCCGTGCTGGGGCAGCGAGGACGACCGGCCGGTAGCCCCACCCGTCTCCCTTTGTGCTCACGTCCATCCGGGCCCATGTTTTGGTCTAAATTCAGGCTAGAATCTGTCCAGACAAGACCGAGGTCGGACTGCTCCGGAGGCCCCCATGGCCCATTCGATGCGCAAGCTTTCGTGGCCCCTCTTGGCGTTGGTGCTTTCGGCTTGCACGCTCCCGGGAGCCGCCTCTCCAACCCCGTTTTCTTTCCCGACACCCAACCTGACCCTGACGGCCATCTTCGCCCCGACCGCCAGCCCGGCGGCGACGACAGAACCTCCGCCCACCCCGGCGGTGACCAACATCATCGTGCAGACCGACACGCCGGAGGTGTCCGCCACCCAGCCAGCACCCGGCACCCAGCCGGCTGCGTCCGACGTGCGCCCCAACGGTCTGCCAGTCACAGCCGACTTCCTGAGCAGCCCGCCGGCGATCGACGGCGACCTGAGCGACTGGACCGGCAACGTGTACAGCGCCAACCAGATCGTGTTTGGGGCTTCCTCCTGGACCGGAGGGGCGGACTGCTCGGCGACCTATTCGGTGGGCTGGGACAGCGCCAATCTGTATCTGGCGATTCGCGTCACAGACGATAAGTTCGTCCAGGTTGCCAGCGGACGGACGCTTTTCAAGGGGGACAGCGCGGAGCTGCTTTTCGACGCAGATTTGTTGGGGGATTTCAACACACAGCCGCTCTCGGAAGACGATTTCCAGATTGGCATGTCCCCGGGCAACTTTGGCAGCCTGCCCCCGTCTGCTTATCGCTGGTTCCCTGCCAACCAGGAAGCCGCCCTGACCACGGCCGATGTGAAAGCCATGAAGTCCGATGCGGGCTACAACCTTGAAGTGCGGTTTCCGTGGGCTGTCTTTGGCGTCAATCCAGTGTCAAACCGGCATTACGGCTTTGTGCTCTCCATCTCCGACAATGACACCGCAGGCACGTCGGTTCAGCAGTCGATGGTCTCCGGCGTGTCCAGCCGTGTGCTGACGAACACCACGACCTGGGGGACGCTGGTGCTTGGCCCACCCTCCGGCAGCTAAGCCGGCTCCTGTTCCCGAAACACAGCCATCCAGGTTAATTCACGCGCCTCGGCTGCGTGGTGTCAAGGATGCACTGGCGCATGGCCGAGTGGAGAGTCGGGTACGCCCAGGCATTAGAGCAGAATGGAAGCGAGGCGAAGCTCCCGAAGCCCAGGCCGCACGGGCGGCCGGCCCCCGAATAGACAAAGCAGTCCATCCAGCCGGAGATGAAACCCTGTGCGCCTCCAAGTGCCTCCTTCACCCAAGCGTAGCCCCCTCCGGCTTCCGCAAAGGTGGAGCCGAGCTCGGCGTACGACACCACCACCCCATTGAGGAAAAGGCTACGACCAGGGCCGGACCGGCGGCGCCGGCGGCCGAGCCGGTCGGCACGGAAATCCCGGCCCCGATCATGCCGCTCACACCGATCATAGTGATGGTGACCAGCTTGAGGTCGCGGCTCAAGCTGACGCCGCTGGCTGCGGCCAGGCTTGCCAGGTGAGGAGGGTGATTTATGGGTCCGGTTGCATGCCTCGGTGGCTTGGGCGGATGACCGCCGCCGATTGTAACGAATGCTCCCGCCGGCGGCGGCTGTCCTGCCTCCGGCACCGGGCTGGGATGGTAGAATACGCCCCGGCACAGGGCCAGACCCGACACCGAATCCTAAGACAATGAAGCCGCAGGCGGCCCATCAGATGCCGCCTGTTGATTGGTGAAGAACTTCACAAATGGGTATCGAATTGATTAAGGGCTACCTCATCGGCAAGCCCTTCCCCAGCAGCATGGAAATCCACGAACGGTTGGACAAGGTGCGGGCCCTGGCGGTCTTCGCTTCGGACCCGATCAGCAGCAACGCCTACGCCACCGAAGCCATCATGACCGTCCTGGTCGTGCTCGGCTCGGCTGGCCTGGCCCGCACCCTGCCGCTGGCCCTGGCCGTGGCGGCGCTCGTCCTGCTGGTAGTCTTCAGCTACACCCAAACCATCATGCACTACCCGATGGGTGGCGGTTCGTACCGGGTGGCGAGAGATAACCTTGGCGCGTTGCCCTCCCTGGTGGCCGCCGGCTCTTTGATGACCGACTACGTGTTGACCGTCTCCGTTTCGGTGTCGGCCGGCGTGCGGGCGACCACGTCGGCCTTCCCGGACCTGGAAGCTCACCGTGTGCTCCTGGCCATCCTGGCCATCGCTTTCATCACCTGGATCAACCTGCGCGGGATCAGGGAAAGCGGCACGATCTTCGCCCTGCCCACCTATGCCTTCGTGCTGGGGGGCCTGGTGATCATCGGACTGGGGCTTGTGCGCCTGTACGGCGTGTTTGGCGCGGCGCCCCTGGCCGCCAACCCGCCGATTCTCGCCCCGGCGAACTCATTGGAGGGCTTTGCTTACATCTGGCTCCTGTTGCGGGCTTTTGCCGGCGGCTGCACGGCGCTGACGGGTATCGAAGCCATCAGCGACGGGGTTCAGGCGTTTGAGCCGCCCGAGTCCAGGAACGCGGCCAAGACGATGGTGGCCATGGGCGTGATTGCCATGACCCTGTTCATCGGCATCACGTTTTTGTCCACGCATCTCGGTCTGGCCCCCAACCAGGCCGAAAGCGTGTTGTCACAACTTGGTCACCGGGTGGCAGGGCAGCGGGCTGCTTTACTACTGGCTGCAGGTGTCGACCACCCTGATCCTGATCCTGGCCGCCAATACCGGCTTCCAGGATTTCCCGCGGCTGGGGTCGTTCCTGGCCCAAGACGGTTTTCTGCCGCGCTGGATGAAGAACCGCGGCGATCGGCTGGTCTACAGCTCGGGAATCCTGGTCCTGGCGTTGGTCTCGTCGGTCCTGGTGATCGTCTTCAATGCCAACGAGATCAACATGCTGCCTTTGTACGCGCTGGGCGTCATGATGAGCTTCAGCCTGTCACAGGCGGGGATGTTCAAGTTGATGGGCCGCATCGCTCATCTGAAGCCGGGTGAGAAGCTCAAGACGGCTATCACGGAAGTCCACTATGAAACCGGCCTATGGTGGAAGCGGCTGGTGAATGGGACCGGTTCGGTGACGACGTCGCTGGTCTTCATCGTGCTGGCAGTCACCAAGTTCCACGAGGGAGCCTGGATCGTGCTGTTGGCCATCCCGCTCCAGGTGGTCGGGTTCATGGCCATCCACCGCCACTATGAGAAGATCTCCCGCGCCCTGGGTACGGCTGACCTGCGGACCGAAGATCTGTCGACGGTGGCCGACGTGGTCATCGTGCCCATCGCCGACATCCATCGTGGCACGTTGCGGGCCATCACCTACGCCCGCCGGCTTTCCAAGGACGTCCGGGCGGTGTGCATCACCACCAGCCCCGAAATGCGCGAGCACGTCATCACTCGCTGGCACCGATTCCCCGAGATCACCTCCGGGGTCAAGCTCGTGTGCATCGATTATGACTTCCGGGATGTGATCAGCCCGCTGGTGGATTACATCGAGAGGACCAACAACCACGAGTTTCCCGACCAGTTGACCACGGTGGTCATCCCCGAGTTCGTGGCCGAAACCCTGTGGGAAAACCTGCTGCACAACCAGACGGCCTGGCGGCTGCGTCACGAGCTCGGGATGCACCGGGACATTGTAGTGATCAACGTGCCGTTCCATCTCGAGAGCGTCAAAGAGTGGCGCAGCCGGCGCGCCGGGGCTGCCAGCCCATCGACGGACGCGGACGGCCGCCACATGGCGCCGCCCGCCGGGGTGGACAGCTCCGGCGACGGCGAACAACCGCAGCCAAAGGCCGAAGGGATCGGCCGCCCCGGTGACGAGGGCTCGAACGACTTGTCCTGAACGCAAACTGCGCGCCGCCCGCGGAAGTAAGTCGAAGAGCGCCGGGACTGACTGGACACCCCTCGCCTCCCGACCTGGAGATAACCGAAACCGCGCCCGATTGTGGGCGCGGTGTGCCTTCGCGGTCTGTGCGCTCGTTAGGGCGATGGGGCGGCAAGGACCTCGATCTCTTTCCAGGCCACCCAGGATGGGCTGCTCACAGTCATGACTCGGACAAAACGCACGCCTTCAAGAGGCGCATCCGGCGTGAACGACAGGACCTGTCCGTCCTGAGTTGTTCCCTGGAACGTGTGGACCAGGCGCAGGTTGTCTTCCCGGTCCCCGGCGTACAGCTGGTGCGTGGTCGGCCCGTCGGGGGTCTGCTGCACGACCAGCCGGAATTCCTGAACGCTTGTTCCCTGCCCCAGGTCAATTTGGATCCACTGGGGCGCCGAGGCGCCCGCCCCCCAATTCGCAGGCGTGCCGTCGACGGCGTTCTCTTTCGGCTCACCGGGGAGGGCCCCGGACACACGCACAGCTTTGCCAAGGGCGAGGTTGTTTTCTAAGAAGCCGAGTGCGGCCGTCTGGCACGGATCGGGGCGATTGTTGGGCGCCAGTGCCTGCCCGATTTGGCCTTGGTCACTCACACCACTGTAGAAGTCGTTGTTCTCGTGAATATCCCATGACCAGAGCAGCCACCCGTCGAAACCATAGTCGCAAGACTGGACCTGCCAGTTCATTAGGGTGGACGCGGCCTGGCCGACCGACGAAGTTCCAGCCGTTGCCAGCCCGAACTCCCCCATCAGAAGCGGCTTTGCTTGCATGCCGTCGATGCCGAAGTTCTCGGCATACTGCGGCATCGAAAGCTCTGAGCCCGGATAAACATGAAGATCGACGAAATCAAGGTGTGACTGCCAAATGGCCGGGCCCGTATTGATGTAGCGCGGATCTCCTATACGCGCCGGGTTGGGCTCCTGCGGCCAGAAGAACCCGGTTGAGACCAAAGCTGTGGGGTCGATGGCGTGAATGCCATCCACGATGGCGTCCATCCACGCCAGCATGTTCTCGTCGGCCATGCGCTTCTTGTCGCCCGGCTTGGACATGTCGTATGTCTGGCCATTGAGCGCCTCGACCTGGCCCGAGTCCATCGATAGGGGAGGAAAGTTCAGGTCGAAGAACATTTCATTGCGAAGTTCAAATGAGAACACGGCGTCCATGGGGGCGCCGTGTTGCATTAGGTAGCTGACGAAATCCGTGAAATAGGCCAGATTGGCCTGCAAGCCGGCAGGTGTCATGTAATTGACGTTGTTCATGGCGAAGGTCTGACAGCAGTCCCGGTTCAAGATCTGGCCGTAATCTCCACCGGGGATCCAATCCTGGGTGATCATGACGAACAGTTCGTGCTGCTTCGCCAGCTGCAGAAAGTCAATCACATTCTGCATGTAGGCCTCATTCAGCCCGGCGTCCGTCCCGATTGTATTCTGGCTGATGAACACCCGGACGCTGTTGTAACCCAGGGCTTGCATTTGATCGAAGGCGGTCGTGATCTCGGGCCGATCGTAAAGCCCCGGATCAAACACCGAGTGGTAGACCTGGTAACTCCCATCGGCTGTTGGCTGCGAGTCGAGGCGAATGTAGTTGTTTCCCCGGGGCACAAAGCTCTGGCCCGTGGCTCGATCGTAGAACTGCCCTACGCCTTCGACAGTCCGGATGCCAATCCGGTGCTCAGACGGGGGCTCGGGGCTTTGGGTTGGCGTGCGCACGGGCCGAGTGGTCGGCCCGGGTGAGGTACGAACCGGCTGGCTGGCCGGGGTGAAATTGCACGCCCCCAGCGCAAACGTTCCGGCCAGCACTCCGCAAAACAGGGCTTGAATTCGTCTTCGGCTCATGGGCCGATTGGACTCACCTGCCAAGAATACGGGACCGCACCGTTGGGCGGCGCGGCCAAATCCAGTCAAACTGCCGACCGATCAAAACAAAACTGATGCGAGTTCGTCTCGGTACTGGCGAGTGAGGGGGTCCTGGTCACCCAGGAGGGTGAACAACCCCAAGAGGACGTCCTTCGGCAGGCCGTCGCGGTAGTGCTTGTCATGCCGCAGGATGTCCAGCAAGCCGTCCATCGCCGCTTCGAGATTGCCGCGGCCGATCAGGCGAGCGGCCTGGTGCATCTGGGCCTGGGCAGGGTCATCATCTCCGCCGGCTTCCGCGCCTTCGGCCTCGACCAGGAGCTGGGCCAGCGGCTTGAGCTTCTGGGCAGCCACCCACTCCGTCCCCGAAGGGAACTCATTCAGGGTTTGAAGCGCCTCGGCTCCCTTGCCCTGCGCCAGCAGGGTCTTCAGCAATCCCAGGGCCGCCGGCGAGTTGGTCTCGTCTTCGGCCAGCACGTCCCGGAAGGCCCGTTCTGCCTGGTCCCAATGGCGGGTCCCCAGCAGACTCATGCCCTGGGCGACGGCCGCCGTGGCCGGGCTCGGTGCCAGGTTGTCCACAAAGCGCCGGACGACAGCCTCCGGCTGCGCGCCGACGAACTGGGCCGCCACTTCACCGTTGCGAAAGGCTTTGACGGCCGGAATACCCTGGACGCCGAAGCGCACCGCCAGGCTCGGGTTCTCATCGACATTGACCCGGGCGAGCCAGAATCGGCCTCCGCCTTCGATGGCCAGGCGCTCAAGCACCGGCCCCAACATGCGGCACGGATCGCACCAAGGCGCCCAAAAATCCACCACCACGGGCACCTCATGCGACCGCATGACAACGTCCTGCTCAAACGTCAACTCAGACACGTCTTGAATGTATTCAGAGAGTGCCACTCGCATCACACCTTTCGAAACCGCAGATTACCCCCATTTTAGGCCGGGGAACATAAGAAATCCATAGGACGCCTGGCGGCCAACACGGGGCAGCCGTCAGGGGCTATTCCTCGCCGTCGTCGGTGGTGCCGGGCTGCTCCACGCTGAGCACTTGGCCGTGTTCGTCCACTATGACCCGGAAGCCGGACATTCCCAGCCACGTCCGGGCTTCGTCCGGCAGCCCGGACGCCAGCAGCGCATCGAACTGGTCGCCGATGTTCTCCAGGGAGGATTTTAATCATGGCCTTGGTGAAAATATCCTCCTGCCCGAGCATCTTCATCGTGCCTTCGGTGATGATCTCCTCGTGGCCCTGGATAGCCTGCCGGAGCTGGTTGAGCACCTGGCGGTCGACGAATTCGCTGTCGATGTGGCGTTGAAACCCGTCGTCGTCAATGACGTAGACCGCGTCCTCGCCCACATAGGACACCGGCACCGGCCGCTCGTACTGGTCAGAAATCAGCCCTGCGAAGAGCGCCCTGCTGGCCATCGGGTCATGCGTCTCCTGGGTCAGATCGAAGCGTGCCCCCACCAAAAACGCCCCCAGGCGCATTATAAGTCAGCCGAGGGGCGGGACGCGTGAAGTCCAGGGGGCGCGGCTGGTGCCCAGCACCAATGACTAGAATGGGCTCGCCGGTTCAGTGGACGGCTCAAGCAAACCCGACGCAACCATGTTGACTGGGTACTAGATGTGGATGGCGACCGGGGTACCCTGGTCGAGCCAGATTTCCTGATCTTCGGCCGGTACGATCGGAGCCGTCCAGCGATAGAGCCATTTGGAGGCGGCCGGGGTCATGTTGATGCACCCATGGCTGCGGGGCACGCCAAAATCATTGTGCCAGTAGGTGCCGTGAAAGGACACGCCGTTGTCGGTGATGTAACACACCCATGGAACGCCGGGCAGGTCATAACCCGTTGCCAGATTGCCGGCCGCCATGTGGCGTGACGGGCGCTTGCGGAAGGTCATGAAGGCGCCCTGGGGTGTCCAATACGATCCATCCTCGGCGAGCTGCCCGGACGAGATCTTGGTGGTGAAGGCCAGATCCGAGCCCTCGTAGCACTCGATCCACTGGTTGGCCAGGTCGACTACGATGCGCTTGTCCTGAGGCCGGCACCTGGGGCGAGATTGGCGTCAGCTCTGACACCGCAATGGGACGGAAGGCTTCGGCGTGTGCATAGTAGCGGTAGTCCCATTTGTCGTCCAGGATGCGGTACCACTTGTGTTCGTTCACATCCTGGCTGATGCCGTTCACCCAGAAGGTCGAGCCGTAGTAGTAACGGTAGGCTAAGTCGGCCGTGCTCTTCGGCTTCCAATAGGCGTCTATGTAAGGGACCGTGACTTCCATCAGCATCCCCTTATAGGGGATCCCGTAGTAAGGTTTGTTGGGCTCATTGCGCACAGGTTGGACGGCCGACGAATGCACGAACCCCGAATCTTTGACCAGGTACCAGATCGTGTTGTGCTCCGGAAAGCGGTCGCCCACAGCCACGCCGTCGAGCTGCAAGATATCATCCCGCCACAGGGTTTTGATCTTTGGGCTTGAGAATGACGGCCGGCGGAACAGATCTGCCGAGGGATCGGCCACGCGCCCAACTGGCCGGCGGGCAGGTCGGCCTCGCGCCGCGTCAGGCGCATGGGTAAAGCCAGGGCCATTAAGCCGGTCAGGGACAGGTTCAAGAATCCCCGGCGCGAAAGGCGTTGGCTCAATTCGAAGGCGTCAGACGCCAAAACGGCCTCCTGTGAAGAGTTTCACAAACCGCTATCTTGGTGCAATTCGGGGGATCGTGCAAGTTCCAGACCAGCCGGCCGGGCAGTCGGCCCCGATTACGGGTGGACGTTGACCAGGGTGCCGACCGAAGCCCAGTTGAAGAGCCATTCGGCATCGGACGTCACCAGATTGACACAGCCATGGCTCATAGGGTGGCCGAAATTGTGATGCCAGTAGGTGCCATGGAGCGCATAGCCTTTGTAGAAGTACATGGTGAAGGGGACATTCGGCAAATAGTAACCCGGCCCGACCATCAAGGTGGCCGTGTACTTCACGTAGATGTGGAACTGGCCGGTGACGGTCGGGTGGGCGGCGACGCCGGTTGAGACGATGAACGAGTTCACCGGTTTGTCGCCCTCATAGGCGATGACCTTCTGCTCGCTCAGGTCAACGTCGATCCAGCGGCCCTCGTTGGCCAGAGTTGACGGATCGATGGCGTAGTCCCAGGAGGTTTGGGGACGCGGCGTAGGCGTGGCTGACGGGGTGGGGGTATCCGTGGGAATTGGCGTCGGGGTCTGGGTGGGCGTCGACGTGGGCGTGGGCGTCTCGGTGGGGGTCGGAGTCAGCGAGGCTTTGTCCACCGGCGCCGGACCCAGGTGTCCCTGCTGCGCATCCGCCGGCTGGCTTCCGAACCACAGAATTAGACCCGCCACCAGGACCAGGGGCGCGATCAGGGTCTGAGGCGCCACCAGCCTGCGCCGGGCCAGAGCGGCTGGGGGCACCAGTTGGAGCTTGAGGTCCTCAGGCAGCCGCAGCCGTTGGACGACTTCACGGCGTTCGACGGGCGGAAGGCGGCGAACCAGCCATCGGATCGCCTTCCGCGCCGCCCGGCTGCCAGGATGAATGTCCAGGGCGCGGGCGGCATAGGCCAACCCTGGACGTGGATCGGAGACCGCCGCCAGCATCAACCAGGCCGCTTCGGACCTGGGATCCAGTCGGGTGGCCAGGCGTGCCAGTCGTCGGGCCTCGGCGCGTTGGCCGCGTTTCATGGCCTGTTTCACGCTTGTCAGGGTGCTTTGGAGGTCCGGTCTGGCCGGCCGGCGGTGGGAGGCCATGGAAGCTCAGTTTCCAGCCGGCAGGTTGACGGGCTCGTTGTTGACATAACATAGAATGCCTTCAACGATGCCCCGCGCAGCATCTTCGGGGTGCCCCGTCAGGAATTCTCGGTCCAGGTACAGGAAGCCGGTTTCAATGATGGCCGCCGGCGTCTGGCTGTTGATTTCGTAGAAACTGTGATACGAGGTCATGTCGGTGGTGACGCTGTTGGGGTGATAGCGGAGTCCGGTGGCCTGGCCGTAGCGGTCGGCGATGCAGGCCGTCAGGCGCTGTGCCCGGTCGGGAATGGCCGTGTCCAAAGCCGACGACACCTTGTAGCCGGTGGCCTCGCTGTTGATGGGCTGGCAGGAGTCGGCATGGATCGACACCAGAGCCACGGCCCGGTAGCCGACCAGGCGCTTATCGAATTCCTCTAGCAAATCGGGTTTGAAACCGGCGGCTTCCAGCCCGCGCACAACCAGTTTGGCGACCTGTAAGTTGACGTCGCGCTCGTTCAAGCCGTCGGGGCAAACGGCGCCTGGATCGGGCAGACCCAAATCGGGATTGATCCCCGAATGGCCGGAAACGATCCCGATCACCAGGTTTCGGCTGCCGGTCACGTCGCCGATCGCCGCCTGCGGCAGCGCCGTGGGAACCGGACCGCTTTCGACAGCCGCAGCCAACTGCGCTGCCAGTTCGCCCGGATTGAGGCTGGCCGGCGTCCAGGCCGTGAAGACCGTCGCCAGGATCCCCGAAACGACCAGGGTCAGGCCCAGGTTGCGCATCACCAGCCGCGCCGGTGGCGCATCACCCTGTCCGAGGTCTTGCAGGCTGTGGTCGGGCATACGCCCATTCATGCTACACTCTCACCCGCCGATTCTCAAGCAGGACCTTTGGGGTTCGGACCCCTTGCCACCGGCGCGCACGCGCCGGGAACACGGCCGGGGCCGAGGAGCATGACACACCGCGTGAGCCCACCCCGCCGAGTCTATCTGAGCCTGGGTTCGAACTTGGGTGACCGAGACGCCAACCTGACCGAGGCGCTCGAACGCCTGGCGCCGACTGTCAACCTGGAGGGGCAGTCATCGGTGTACGAAACCGAACCGTGGGGCTTTGAGGACCAGCCGGCGTTCTTGAACCAGGTTGTATCGGGCACGACCGAACTGGAGCCCGAGGCGCTGTTGATGGCGGTCAAAGCCATTGAACACAGCATGGGACGCGAATCGACCTTCCGCTACGGTCCACGCCTGATCGACATCGACATCCTGGTCTATGACCAGGCCGAAACCCGAGGCGGTGCGTTGAGCCTCCCCCACCCGCGCCTGGCCCAACGCGCCTTTGTCCTGATCCCGCTGGCCGAACTCAACCCCCACCTCGAAATCCCCGGGACCGGCGCGACGGCCGCCGAGCTGGCGGCCAGGGCCGAGGGCGCCCAGGGCGTGGTGCGACGGGTACCGTCCCAGGAGTTGGACTGACATGCCGGCGCTCAAATCCGCCAGCCTCAAGCTCGGCCACCAGAGCCTGGAATGGGGTCGCCGAACGTTCGTGATGGGGATTCTCAACCTGACGGTCGACAGCTTTTCCGGCGACGGCCTCCTTCAGGGCGAAGCGACGGTCGAGGCGGCTTTGGCCCAAGCCCGGGCTTTCGAGGCCGCCGGCGCCGACCTGTTGGACGTCGGCGGAGAGAGCACGC
The DNA here is from genome assembly GCA_963797485.1 of uncultured Chloroflexia bacterium. Classification (GTDB taxonomy): domain Bacteria; phylum Chloroflexota; class Anaerolineae; order Anaerolineales; family E44-bin32; genus CAWAND01. The sequence goes on along the minus strand of CAWCPF010000003.1, from coordinate 793,297 downwards.
GACCGGGCTCGCAGCCGGTTGAAGCGGATGAAGAGATCGGGCGCGTCGTCCCGGTCATTCGGGCGGTGTCGGCGGTTTCCCGGCTGCCTATCTCGGTCGACACCTCCAAGGCGGCCGTCGCCGAAGCGGCGCTGGACGCCGGCGCGCAGTGGGTCAATGACGTATGGGCGCTGCGCGCCGACCCGGACATGGCCCCGCGGCTGGCCGCCCGCGGCGTGCCGGTGATCCTGATGCACAACCGTCTGACCCCTAATCGGGCCGAGCTGGCCGAGCGGTTGGGCGGCCGCTATGTAGGCGTCGAATACGACAACCTGATGGACGACATCAAGGCTGAGCTCATGAGCAGCGTCGAGATCGCCCTGGCGGCCGGCATCCCGGAGGCGGCGATTGTGCTCGACCCCGGGATCGGTTTTGGCAAGACGGTCGATCAGAGCCTGGAGCTGGTCGATCGGCTGGCGGAAATCCGCGCCCTCGGGTTCCCGATCCTGATCGGCCCGTCGCGCAAGTCGTTCGTCGGCTTCACGCTGGACCTGCCGCCCGACCAGCGCCTGGAGGGCACGGCGGCGGCGGTGGCCATCGGCATCGACCGCGGCGCCGACATCGTACGCGTCCATGACGTGGCGGCCATGGTGCGCGTGGCGCGCATGGCCGACGCGCTGGTGCGCCGGAGAGTAGGTTAAGGGCTTGTGAAATTCTTCACATACTTACCGCTATGGGAGCCGGTTGTGGGTCAAGGGCCCCGCGTGGGAGGCGCCTGATGTCTGCACAGGAAGCTGGTCGTAAGCCAAAGATCGATGCCCTCATGGTGGTCGCCTTGTCCACCATGGCCATCAGCCTGAATGTGGGCGTGCACGAAGGTGTCCACGCGCTCACCTGCCTGGCGGTGGGCGCGCACCTAAAGCTGTACTCAGCGCTGTTTGTGGACTGCCAGGCGCCGACTGTCCTGCAAGCGAAACTTGTGGCCGGCTCAGCGCCGGTGTTCAACCTGGTGTTGGGCACGCTCCTGTGGGTGTGGATCCGCACCAAGTCCCGTACCAGCCAGGCCGTCTGGCTCCTGGTCTGGTTGTTGATGCTCATGAATTGGCTTTACGGTTCCGGCTACGGACTCTTTTCTGGCATTGCCAATGTGGGCGACATCGCCGACGTCATAGCCGGCTGGGAACCGGCCGGACTTTGGCGGGTGATCATGAGCTTTGTGGGGGCGGGGTTGTTCATGGGCTTCGTTTGGTTGGCATTGCGGGAATTGGGGCGGCACATCGGCGGCACCCTAGACGACCTGTATGGCCGAGCCACGCAGATGGGACTGCTGGCGTACGCCACGTCTCTGGTGGTGGTGCTTCTGGCGGGGCTGATGAGCCCAGCCGGATTTGGCAGTTTGCCGGTGGTGGCCGGCCTTCTGGCGGTCGCCGGCGGCCTGTCCCCGCTGTTGTGGATGATGCAGTGGTTCCGGGCCAAGATGTTCGTCAAGGTCCCCGGCCCGGCGTTGGAGATCCACCGCCAGCCCGTCTGGCTGGCAGCCGCGGTTGTGGTCGGCCTGCTGTACGCTGTGATCCTGGGGCGATCGATCGTTTTCTGATCTTCATTCTTGACATTCGCTTCGGGGCGCGATAATATCGCTCAAGTTGTTCATATAAATTCGGATCGAGGATTGGACAGCATGCCAAATTGCACCTGTCTTAGGCGGGGGCGTTAGCCAGCTCGCCTTGAGCAGCACCGGCTGAGGCTCCCCCGGGAGCCCTGGCGGCCAACCGGCGAGCAGCGGCGTACCCCCGCAGAGCTGAACCGCAGGTTCGCTTGCGGAGCACCCGACACCTCGCATTCGGTGGCCGCTTTTCATTCCCAGGCAGCGATCGCATGGCCGTAATCCACTCACAACCTTCGGATTGGAACCTGCCCCGGACCCCGCTGGGCGACCAGGTGGGAGGCACGCCGCTGATACCGGTGACGCGCCTGACACAATCTCTGTCGCCCGACGTGCGCGTGCTGGCCAAGGCCGAATGGCTCAATCCCGGCGGCTCGGTCAAGGACCGCCCGGCTCTGGCCATCATCCAGGCGGGGCTGCAGTCGGGCGGCCTTGAACCTGGCCGGACTCTGCTCGAACTCGACCTCCGGCAACATGGGCATCGCCTATGCCACCCTGGCGCCCGCCTTTGGGCTGCGAGTCCACCTGGCGGTTCCATCCAACGCCGGAGCGGCCCGACTGGCGATCCTGCGCGCCCTCGGCGCCGAGCTCATTCTGACCGACCCCCTGGAGGGTTCCGACGGCGCACGCGTGGTGGCGGCAGGCATGGCGGCTGACGAACCCGAGCGTTTCTTCTACGCCGACCAGTACGCCAACCCTGCTAACTGGCAAGCCCACTACCGCACCACCGGCCCCGAGATCATGGCACAGACCCAGGGGGCTGTCACCCATTTTGTGAGCGGACTGGGGACGACCGGCACACTGACCGGCACCGGACGCTACCTTCGCCAACATGCCCCGCATTCCAGGCTGGTCGCCGTTCAACCCGATGGGCCGCTCCACGGCATCGAAGGCCTCAAGCATCTGCCCACGTCCGAGGTCCCGCCGATCTTTGATGCCGGCCTCCCGGACCGAACCATCCCGGTTGCCACCGAGTTGGCCTACGCCATGACCCGCCGGCTGGCCCGTGAAGAGGGCCTGCTGGTGGGAATTTCCGCCGGGGCGGCCATGGCCGCCGCCATGGAGCTGGCGGGGGAGATGACGCGCGGCGTCATCGTGGTTGTGCTGCCCGACTCAGGCACTAGATACCTCGACGAACCCTTTTGGAGTCAGCCGTGATCCGGCTGACGCTTGCTCAGCCGCTGCTGGACGATATCGGCGCGCATGGCGAGGAGCGCTACCCCGAAGAAGCCTCCGGCCTGCTCCTCGGGCGCGGCGACGAACTCACGCGTGACGTGACCCAGCTGCTGCCGATCCAAAACGAATTCGAGTCCGACGAACGCTATCATCGCTACCAAATCCCCGGGCAGGCGATGATGGAAGCGGAGGACCTGGCCGACGAGCTCGGCCTGGTCGTCGTCGGCGTCTTTCATTCCCACCCCGACCACCCCAACAGCCCATCCGAATTCGACCTGCAGTGGGCCCTGCCCTGGTTCATCTATCTGATTACAACCGTCAGGGAAGGCCGGGCGGGCGAAAGCCGAGCCTGGCAGCTGAGCGACAATCGCCAGAGGTTTGACGAAGTGCCGGTTGTCATCCAACCCCAGGTGGAGACGTGACATGACCGCTGTGCGTGTGCCGACCCCCTTGCGGCCCTTCACCCAGGGCCTGCGGGACATTGAGGTCGAAGGGCAAACGGTGGGCCAGGCCCTGCGGGGGCTGGCCGCGCTTTACCCGGAGCTGAAGACCCATCTGTTCAACGAGCAGGGCGGCTTGCGGGCGTACGTTAACATCTTCGTCAATGACGAGGACGTGCGCCGCCTGCAGGGCGAAGCCACGCCGCTGCAGGCCGACGATCGAATGACCATCGTCCCCAGCGTGGCGGGGGGCCGGCCATGAACCCCGCCGGCTTGCCAAACGTGGACCACGCCGCGCTGCGCACCAATCAGGCAACCATCATCATCGGCCTGCTGGCCGCCTTCGTGCTGAACTCGGTCTGGCTGGTCACCCTGGTCTGCGCCGTGATGCTGGCCGGCACGGCCCTGCGCCGGCCCGGGTTTGTGCCCGTCTACCGGCTGCTCAGGCGGGCCGGGTGGGTCATGACCGACGAGATCCCAGACCACCCCGAACCCCACCAATTCGCTCAGTTGTTGGGCGGGCTGTTCCTGGCAGCCGCGGCCGCCACACTGCTCTCAGGCTGGTCCAGCTTGGGTTGGACCCTGGCCTGGTTCGTCATCGCCCTGGCGGCGCTCAATTTATTCGCCGGATTCTGTGTCGGCTGCGCCGTGTACTACTGGATGTCCCGCGCCGGTCTGCCCGGCTTCAACCAGCCGCCGCCGCCCGGGACCTTCCCTGGCCGCCGCCCCAAGGCCCACCCCGGACATCAGGCGTGATCGACCGGCTGCTCGAGGCGCTGACGATTGTGGCGGCCGGGCTGTCGATCTACCACCTGGCCAATATCCTCCGGCTTCGCCGCAGGCGGCGCGTGACGCTCGATTTGCCGGGCTACCAGTTTGGCCGCCCGGCGATCGTGTACTTCTCTTCGCCGGCTTGCTGGCCGTGCAAGACGGAGCAAAGTCCAGCGCTCGAATCGCTGGGGACGAGGTTCGGGCCGCGTTTACAGGTCATCGAAATCGACGCTAGCCGGTCTCCGGACCAGGCCGACCGCTGGGGGGTGCTGTCGCTCCCGACGACCTTCGTGGTCGACGCCGCCGGGCGGCCGCGGCGGGTCAACCACGGGGTGGCCCAAGCGGACAAGCTTGAGCGCCAACTGCGCGAAGTTAGTGAAACCCCCGTCACCGGGCCCGATGCAGTCCTTCAGGCCGGGGGTCGGGCCGGAAAGTGATCTCCAAGCCGGCGCGTTCGGCCGGGTAGACTTAGGCTGTTAACCATCGGGCCCGACCAGCACGACGGCCCGAGGAGGCTGGGTATGTCGGAGGCTAAGCTGAATTCCCCTGGGAAGCCGCTCTCGAACCAGGAAATCCTGCGCTACTCGCGACATCTGCTGATGCCGGAGGTGGGTCTGGAGGGCCAGGAGAAGCTCAAGGCGGCCTCGGTGCTGGTCATCGGCACGGGCGGCCTGGGCTCGCCGGTGGGCATGTACCTGGCGGCGGCCGGCGTGGGCCGTATCGGGCTGGTGGACTATGACGTGGTCGACTTCACCAACCTGCAGCGCCAGGTGGTTCACGGCACATCGACCTTGGGCGAGCGCAAGGTCGAATCGGCGCGCCGACGGCTGCTGGACATCAACCCCGAGATCCAGGTCGACGTTTACGACGAGGCCTTCACCTCGGCCGGCGCCTTCCGCATCGCCGAGCCGTACGACGTCATCATCGATGGCACCGACAACTTCCCCACCCGCTACCTGGTTAATGACGTGTGCGTGATGACCGGCAAGCCCAACGTCTATGGCTCGATCTTCCGCTTTGAGGGCCAGGTGAGCGTCTTCTGGGCCAAGCACGGGCCGTGCTACCGCTGCCTGTTCCCTGAACCGCCCCCGCCGGGCCTGGTCCCATCATGCGCCGAGGGCGGCGTTTTTGGGGTGCTCCCGGGCACCGTCGGGACGCTGCAGGCGACCGAGGCGCTCAAGCTGATTCTGGGTATCGGCGACCCGCTCATCGGCGAGCTGCTGCTCTACGACGCGCTGGCGATGTCCTTCGACCGGGTCCGGCTCAAGAAAGACCCAGACTGCAAGGTGTGCTCCGACCACCCCGAAGTGACCGGGTTGATCGACTACGAGGCGTTCTGCGGGGTTCCCAGCAACGACCATGAGGACGGCCGCCTCGAAGCCGGCTGGGAGATCGGCCCGCGCGAACTGGCCGACCAACTCCAGTCGGGGGCCCATATCCGGCTGATCGACGTGCGCGAGCCCCACGAGCTGCGTATCTCGAAAATCGACGGTGCCGAACTGATCCCGCTGGGCACTCTGGCGGCCGAGATGCACCGGCTCGACAGCGCCGAGGACATCGTGCTGTTCTGCAAGACCGGCGGACGCTCTGCCCGGGCCCTCGAACTGCTGGCCGGCGCCGGCTTCCGCAAGCTCAAGAACCTCCGCGGTGGGATCAACGCCTGGGTCGAGCAAGTCGACCCCACGCAGCCCATCTATTAGTGCCCAGTCTGGATGAACAGTACGGGCTCGCCAGGGCAGTCGACTGCCAAAGCAAGCCGACGCAACCACGTTGACTGGGTACTAGATTGGATGCCCCCACCTCGGCCGCGGGCGTGGTACCATCTTCGGACCAGCTTGTGAATTCCATCACAAGTGCACGCCTGTCACGCCCCGGAGGCTGGCCCGGTGACCACGTCTAAACCGTCTGACCGCCGCCTGGTCCCCGCACTGGCCGCCAGCCTTGTGCTGCTGGCCGCCGGCATCGCTGTCCTGTGGGCGTGGCTGGATGGGGCGCGGCCGGCGGAGTTCATCGGGACGGCGCTTGACCCACCCGGCGAGGCGGCCGAGTTCTCGCTGACGGACCAGTCCGGCCGGACGTTCAGCCTGTCGCAAGCCCGCGGCCAGGTGGTGGTGCTGACTTTTCTGTACACCCACTGCACCGACGTGTGCCCATTCATCGCCGTCAAGCTGAAGAAGGCCGACGACCTGCTGGGGGATGACGCCGCCAACGTCGTGCTGGTAGCCATGTCCACCGACCCGGGTCGCGACGACCTCAGCACGGTGGCCGAGTACAGCCGCAGGTTTGGCCTGTTCGACCGCTGGCACTTCGTCATTGGGCAGCCGTCCGACCTCGAGCCGCTGTGGCGGGCGTACGCGGTGGCGGCCCAGGTCGACACCACGGCCGATCTGCCGCCCGAGCAGCCCCAACCGGTGGCGCCCGCCACTCTGCAGGCCCTGGGTCTTGATACCGGCCTCGATCCGTCCGACATTGCCTTGGCGCAAGGGGTAATCGGCGATTTCGGCGGCGGGTATCACCTCACCCATTCGACGCCCATCTGGATCATCGATCCGCAGGGCCGGCTAAGGGTCCTGTTGCGCCAATCCGCCACCCCGGCCGACATCGTCCACGACGTGCGCCTGCTGCTGCCCTAGCACCCAGCATGTTCCGGCGGAAGCCACGCCATAAAGCTGCAGGGGTACGAACGATCGTGTCCCTACGTGTCCAGGAAACCAGCCACCCCTGCCCAATCGATCGACCCGGTCCTTGGACCCGGGGCGCACGCACCTGGGATTAAGGCTGGTTCCCGGCAAGCCGTCACCCGGATTCCATCGACAGCAGATATTTCCCGCTGCCGGTGTCAAAGCAATAGGCGGTATAGGTCTGGCCTGGGGCGAACACCCCGGCCAATGCTTCCAGGTGACGGGTGCGGAACAACAGCCGCTGGCCGGCCATGCTGATCGCGTAGCCGCCCATTTGGCGTGTGTCGGTCGGAGAGTAGGCCGAAGGCGCCTCGCCGGCATGCACTTCGCCGTGCAGCGGCACCACCACACCCGCTTGGAGGCCCTGCTCCATGCGGTCGGCGGTCAGGCGCTGGCGGCGCAAGTTCGACATCAACACCACCGGGAGCACGATCAGGTCGACCAACGCGATGGCGCCGAAGATGAGTAGGTTTTGCGACGATGATTCGCCTCGGCCAAAGATCATCCAGCCGGCGACAAGAAAGAAGACCGTCACGATAGCCACCGTCAGCCACGGGCTGGCGCCCCGGCGAGTGCCAACCAGGATGCCCCGCAGCTGCTGGCGCTGGCGGTCGCTCAACGCCCCGCGGCGGTTGGCCTCCAGATCGGAAGCGGTGAAATCGAAGATCTCCATCAGTTCCATGAACAACCTCCAAACGAGGACGTCACTCACCAACGCGTGGCTGGCTCCACGGTCCGTCCGGCGCCGACGTCTTGATCCGGGAGCCCAGGCGCGTCGTCGGATGGATCAACAAATAGTAGATGGCAAGAAGACCGCTGTAAACCACAACCGTGGTGTAGATCACCAGGCTGGCTCGCTGCTCGGAGATAACATGGCCGAAATGTTGGATGAAAGGCAGGATAAGGACCAGGTCATACACCAGGAAACCGGCCAGCTGTCCGCCGGCGTTGCGCCAGCTTGGCCGCACCAGGCCGTAGGCGAAGTAGGCGGCGGCGCCCGCCAGCGCCCAACCGAAGACCACCGATAGGTCGGGGGTGATCGCCCACGGCAGCACATTGGGCACACGAAGCAGCAGCTCGCCTCCGGCCACAAGCAGCGCCACAACGAAGACGACAAACGACCAGCGCACCAAACCCGGCATGAGTGGGTCTACCGGAATGGGTGAGCGACGGCCCAAGACGATGAAGGCCAAGCCGAGGATCACGCTCGCTACGCATTCAACTCCGAAAACCGTCAGCCCCGGCGCACCGGCGGCGCCTAGCTGGAAGGAAAACACCGCCAGCGGGCCCAGAATAGTGAGGTAGTTGAGCCCGATGCCCACCAGCGCGCCAGTGGTGCGTGTGACCGCCGTCCACAGGGTCGAGGCAGCCGCCGCCGCCAGGAAAGACGCCACCAGGGTCAGGCTCAGGCGCGTGGTGCCCTCGAAGGGCCACAGGCCGACGATAGACGGCATCCCCAACAGCAGGGCGCCGGCAAGCAGCCATTGCGCGCCACTGACGGCGATCAAAACGGTGCGAACCCAGCGGGGCATGGCAGGTGCCTCCTTAGGAAGGTCGGCCAGCTAGCCGGCGATAGCGTGCCCGGCGGCGGTCAGGGCCTGCCGGGCGGCGGCGACCTGGCCGCCGCGCACCAGCAGGTAGTCCGTATCGTAAGTCGACAGGGCGAACAGCGAAACCCCGGCATCGGCCAGGGCTGCCGATAGGGACGCCAGCACCCCCACCAGGTCGAAGTCCAGCGGGCCCTGGACCTCGAAGGCGGCCCAGTCGCGCTGGCACTCGATGCCCTTGGGCACGTGGTCCTGCGGACAGACGATTGACAGCTCGTGCGCTGTCCGGGTGGCGCTGACCAGGGCCCCGGTCTCCGCCCACGCCGGGAGCGGCGCCTCCGGCGAAAGCCGGCAGATGGCCAGCCGCCCGGGGAGCAGGCTCAGTTCCACAGCCGGGGCGCTTTCCCGATCGCTTGCATGCGCCTCCAAGGGCTCAAGGCACCACCACCAGCGTCCCCAGTCCGGCGAACTCGAACACGGCCGCCGGTTCGCCCAGCCCCAGGCAGCCGGCGCGGGCCGTCGAGCCCCCAACCGCCGCACCCGGGCGCGACCAAGGCTGAACTTGGATTGTGAGACATTTCACAATCCGCATCGAGCAGGCTTGGATGGGCGCAGGGTGAGCTTTGTTCGGGGCGCGGCCTCAGTGGAGCACGCTGGCCACGATCCAAGGCATGGCGAACCAGGCCGCCAGCGCCAATGCCGCCCCGATCTCGAGCGGTTTCTGGAACGGCGCCTGAAGCTCGACTGATGACTGCGCCTGGGTGGCGCCGGGCAGGTGGCGCCAGGAGAGCAGCGCCGCCAAGGCCAGCGCCAGCACGACCACCCAACTGGGGATCAAATGGGTGATGACAATGCTGCCCACGGCCGAGGCCACGCCGATGGTGAACCAGGCCAGCATCAGGTAATTGGCCAGGCGCGGACCGAGCAGCGCCGTGGTGTGGGTGATGCCGGCGGCGACGTCGTTGTCAAAGTCGCGGATCTGGTTGAAGAGCTGGCCATACAAGCTGATGGCCAGCACGAAGCCGAGCGGAAACATGGCCGATAAGGCAAGCCCGCCGCCAAAGGTCAGGTAGGCGGCCACGAACTGCAGTCCGGCCAGCATCAGCGCGTGCGAGATCAGATCGGCAACCGGAGTGGCCTTGAGACGGACCTGGCGGAAGGAGTACAGCCACCCCAGAGTGATGCAGGCCAGGCCCGCCAGGAAGGGTCCCACACCGAGGGCGGCGTACAGCCCAAGGGCCGCCAGACCGACCGCAGCCGAAAGCAGGTGCCCGGTCCGGCGAGACAGCGCCCCGGCCGAGACCGGATTGCGGCGTGCCTTGTAGGGGTCGAGAGCGTCGTCGGGAGCGTCCTCGACATCGTTGACCATGAAGGCGAACCCGACCGCCAGCCAATTGGCGACCAGGACGATGAGCAATGGCCAGCCGAGCGTCCCCTGCCCGGCGGCGGCGCCCAACAAGGTGGTGATGATCACAAATGAGGCGAATTCTTGGAAGCGTGTCAGGCGCCATGCGCCATAAAGGCTGTCGGTCAGGCTCCAGCTACTCAGCATGTTTACATGTCCTCGACGGGAGGTGGGCCGGCAGGCTGCAAGTATCCCACAAATCCCGGACTTTGGCGGATAGGCGGCCAGTCTGCCTCGGGCCCCGTGCTCGCGCCGGCCCCACTGCCACCACATCGACACCACCGGTGACCGGGCCACCCACGCGGCCTAATCGGCGTACACCGACCACAAGCCGGCGGCGAGGCTGACCAAGAAGCCGAGCGCCAACAGCGCCCACACCATGGCGATGTCGTTCAGCAGGCGCGGCTCGGCGTCCTCGGCCAGCAAGTGACGGTTGACGGCGACATACCACCACACGACTGTCCCGCTGGGGCACAACAGCAGATGCGCCAGCGACAACACCACCCGGTTGGCTTCCCCGTGCTGGACCAGGCGGAGGGTGCGGTTGTGGACGGTCCACGGGTTGGCGATGGAGATGAAGATCAGCCGATCGGGCTTGAGCAGCCAAGGGATCCGCCCTCTCGGTGGCGTTGTCCTTAGCTTTCTTATTGGGCACGGGACGGCCCTCCGGTGGCCACACCACGCTGCGTCTGTGTAGTTAACCCCCGAGGACCAAATGGGTATCGCCCGCAGGCCGGCTTGTCCGCCTCACCTCCGCCCCGAACCGCACACGCCGGCTTGGCCCAAGCGTCGGCCTGCGGCGCCCGGCCCGTCGCCCTTTCCGGCTGGATCCGCCCGCCGCACGTTTCTTCGATCAGCCAACCCAGAGCGGCCCGGCCAATTGGTTTTCCCCGGTCACCTGAAACTGGTCCGGCAGGCGCTGGAGCAGGGTCACTGCCAGCGGGGTGAGGAGCGACTGTGAGGCCGCCTGGTCGTCAATGCCGATGGTGTAGAGAGCCAGCCAGGCCACACCGGCACGGGCCACGCTGATCTCACCGATCTGGTGCTTCGGGGCTCAGAAGCAATAGGTGAAGGCAAACTCGCCGGGCAGGGTGGCGTTTTCATAGCCCTCCGATTGGTAGATAGGCAGCGCCTGCTTGAGCATTTCGTGGAGCGGCAGGTTGGGCGCATCCTGCTTGATCTGACCCGCCAGGTCGATCATCGACGGGTCGGTCACCACGGTGACGAGCGCTTCCAGGCCAAACAAGAAGATGGCCTTGCCATCATCGCCGTGGCCCGCCTGGACCATGAGGACCTTGCCATTGGCGGCGGTGATGGCGCACAGCCGGGGAGTGAACGACCGGCGGGGCCATCGTGGCCGAGCCGGTCTAATGCAGGGCTGCCAGCCCGTGTTCCAAACCCGCCTTCTCGGCGGCCGAGAGATTGGCCTGGGGGTGGGTCAACAGATAGTAAACCGGAGGCATCTCCCCTTCGCTCAGGATACTGGGAAGCTCCCGCAGGCCCCGCGACTGGGTCCCCCACTCCGAGAAGTTGAGTGACCGGCGGCCCCTGAGAACGTCGAACTCGACCACCCACGACACCGGGGCGATATTGGCATACCACGGCCAGTGGGTCTCATTCGAGTGGCAGTCAAAGCACGCCCGCACGGCCAGGACGCGCACGGCCGGATCGGGCCAGGACGGCTCGGCCAGCACAGGCGGGTTGGTGTGGGTGCGTCCGAAGGGCACGAGTTGGATGGCCAGCAGCAAGACCAATGCGACAGCGGCCAGGGCAGCGGTGATGACCAGGATGCGCCGGATCATTCACGACCTGCGTGGGGTGAGGAGCCCATGGACACGTCGGTGATGTCGAGGGGCCCTTCGAAGCACATAAGCGCGCCATTGACCCCGGTAGGACAACTCGAGGTCCGGTCGTGCGCACTCACTCGTCGGGGTCGTCTGCGGGGGACTGCTTGCGCGCCTGGTAGTCGGCCACCATGCGCCTGGCCCGGCCGGCCTGGCCGAACGGGACCAGGATGTCGACGGCCCCCAGCGTCCCCACCGACAGGACAAAGACCGATCCAGCCAACTCTTGGGACAACTCGCACTCAATCCCATCGGCGTTCAGGAAGGACCGGATGAATTCCGCCTCCAGCCGGCCGGCGACGGTGACGATGTTGACGTACGGATCGGCCATGCGCATCTCCTGTGAGGGGTGTCGAAGGTCACGTCTGGATTCTAAGCCATGGGCCGGGCCGCGGACCCTCAGCCGGGCAGCTCGGCCACCGGGCCGATCAGGTCCCACCAGTTGCCGTACAAGTCCTCGAAGACCGCCACCATGCCGTAGTCGGCCTGTTTGGGCGGCCGGGGGAACGCGATCCCCAGAGCCTTCATGGCGTTGAAATCGCGCCAGAAATCGTCGGTGCGCAGAAACAGGAACACACGCCCGCCGGTCTGGTTCCCTATGGCGGCCTGCTGTTCAGGGGTTGAGGCGCGCGCCACCAGGATGCTGGCCCCGGTCGAGCCCGGAGGCGAGATCAGGACCCAGCGCTTGTCCTGCTCGGGGACATACGTGTCCTCAACCAGCTCGAAGTGCAGCTTGCCGCAGAAGAAGTCGATCGCCTCGTCGTATTCGCGCACGACCAAGGCAACGTGGATCAAGTCTTGTTTCATGCTCCGCCTGCCGCTTGGCATCCGCTGGCCGGCCGTGTCCAAAGGATCGCCCGTTCCCCCAAGGTTGGCATGAGGCTTCCGCCCGCGTTTTCGGCGGTCAAGGCTCAGTCACCCCCATGAGCGCGCTCAGGACCTCGGCCAGCTCCGGCGTCATCGCCCTTTCCTTGAATAGGGCCAGCCGGGTGAAGATATCGGCGGCGGCGCGGTGAAAGCCGCCCGGCAGGCCGGCCGATTCGAAGGTGGCGGCGATTTCCTCCATCTCGTCCACCCAGCGCCAGGCCTTGGCGGTTGACCGACACACGCGCTGCGACGATTGATCCACGAAGGCCGCGTCGTCGCGACTCCAATGGCGCTCGAGTTCGGGCCGGACGCCCAACGCCTCGGCCGTGCCCAGGATGCCCGCCAGCAGGGCCGTGGTGCCCTTGGTGTAGGCGCCGTAGCACATCTTCATGGCCGAGGCGCGGCCGATGTCCTCCCCCAGAATCTGGACTTCCAGCAGCCCGCCCGAAAAGCAGGCTGCAGCCCGCTCGGACTGGGTCCCAGAGAGGTAAAGCCAGCTGGTGTGCGGCTGCCAGGCTGGAGGGCCGATGATTCCCCCGTCGACGAAGTCCACCCCGGCCGCGCCCAAGCGTTCGGCGATGTGACGGGCGCGCTGGGGGGAGGTGGCGTTGGCGTCCAGGAATAGCCCGCGGAACCCGGTTTCCAGGACGGCGGCCGCCACCTGTTCGGCGGCGTGCGGCGGGCATATGCTGACGATCACGGAACACGCCCGGCACAGCGCCTCAAGCGTGCCGGCATCGGTCAGCCCCTGGCTCTCCGCCCGCTGTCGGGTGGCCGGGCTGCGCCCCTCCGACGCCCACACAACCGTGTGGCCGCTAGACTGGGCCGCAGCCGCCACGGATACTCCCATCAACCCCGGGTGAAGAATGCCTAAGGTCTCGGTCATACCTACCTCGTGGTCCGATCTCGGTTGGGGGGATGCATCCCAGTCTGCCCGAGTCTCAACGCTTGAGTATCAGCGTGGACGGCTCCAGTCCCGCCGTTCGCTTGAATCTGGGCGGCCGGCGAGCGTTGGTCAGCTGTTCAAAGGCATACGCCAGCCTGAGGAGTGTGCCCTCCTGCCAGGCTCCGGCGAAGAACGACAGCCCGATGGGTAGGCCGTGGATGAAGCCGGCCGGGACGGTGATGTGCGGGTAGCCGGCCACGGCCGCCGGGGAAGTGCTTTCCAGGTCCCAGTTGACCGAATCGCCGTTGACCAGGTCGATGAACCAGGCCGGGCCGCCGGAAGCGACCACGATGGCGTCCAGCTTGTGCCTGGCCATCAAGGCATCGATGCCCTGGCTCTGGGTCATCCTGCGGCAGCGCGCCAAGGCTCGCTGGTAGGCCCGGCTGGTGAGGGAGCCTTTGGCCAGGGCCTCGACCAGATGCTCCTGCCCGAAGTAGGGCATGACCTGCTCGCGGTGGTCTTCGTTGAAACGGATGAGCTCTTCGATCGAATGGACCCGGGCCGCCGAGCCCAGGCAAGCCAGATAGGCGCTCAGGTCGGCCTTGAACTCGAAATGCAGCACCTCCAGCTCGCTCTCGCCGACGTCTTTCAGATGGGGAAGTTCGACCGGGTCGATGACCTCGGCCCCGGCCGCCCGCATGACCGCCAGGCAGCTTTCGACGATGGCGATCACCCTTTGATCCGTCCCCAGCATGTTGCGCGCCACGCCCAGCCGCGCCCCGGCCAAGCCGTCTTCCCGCAGGAAGCGCGTGTAGTCCCGGATGTGCGGCCGGGGCCGGTTTCGGGTGACATCGTCGGCCGGATCGGCTCCCGCCAGCGCGCCCAGCAGCACGGCCACATCGGCCACGTTTCGGCCGATCGGTCCGGGCGTGTCCTGGCTGTGGGCGATCGGGATGACCCCGCTCCGGCTGACCAGGCCCACGGTGGGCTTGAGCCCCACCACCCCGCAGACATGGACGGGCAGATAATCGAGCCGTCGGTCTCGGTGCCGATTGCCGCCGAGCATAGTTCGGCCGCCACGGCCGCCGCCGAGCCGGATGACGAGCCGCAGGCACTCCGGTCGAGCACGTGCGGGTTGCGGGTCAGTCCGCCCAGGCTGGACCAGCCGCTGGTCGAGCGCCGGCCGCGGAAGTTGGCCCATTCGCTCAGGTTGGCCTTGCCCAGAATGATGGCCCCGGCCGCCCGCAGCCGCCGGACCAGGAAGGCATCCGCCCGCGCCCGGTAGCCCTGCAGGGCGATCGAACCGGCGGTGGTCGACATCCGATCGTGGGTCTCGATATTGTCTTTGAGCAGGATGGGGATCCCGTGGAGCGGTCCGCGCAGCCTCCCCTGCCGGCGCTCGCGGTCCCGAGCGGCGGCGGTCTGCATGGCCTGCGGGTTGAGCTCGAGCACGGCGTTGATCTTGGGCCCGGCCCGGTCGAGGGCCTCGATCCGATCCAGGTAACTCTGGACCAGCGAGCGCGAGGTCAGCTCCCTTGCGGCCATGGCGGCCGATTGCTCTTGGATGCTGGCGTCGATCATGGCACGCCTCCACCGACCATCATAGCCGACACGACACTTGGTGTGGGGGCGACCGGCTGACGGCCCCACGACCAGAATTCCGCACGGCACCAAACACGGCCAGATGCCGCGATCACTTTGTGATGGATTTCACAAGCTTGGGCTGGGGAAAAAGGCTATTGGCCATGACGGCCATGCGGACGGCTTCCCGGCGCCTCGCCGCCCGGAACGCGGAAGGCGCCCAGCAAGGCCCGGCGCCGGTAGAACGGCGCAGCGCCGGCGCGCTGGGCCGCCGCTTCAAACAGCCCGCGATCGACGTTGTCTGAGACCACAATGGCGCCCGGAGCGAGGTACGGGAGGATGGTGGTCATTTCGAACTCGAAGTGCGCCTCGTCGACGGGACTGTCATGGCAGTAGAACCCCACCGGCCCCACCTGGTCCAAAAGCCCCTTGAGCAAGGCTTCGCTGCGGCCCACATGAAGACGCCATCGGCGCTTGAGCTGACCCGGGATCGCCCAGCCGGACTTCCGGCCATGAGGCAACTCCATGCCGGCCCCCCACCGTCGTCCGCCCGCGGTGCGGGTTGGTCGATCGAATGCAGCACGCCACGCTTATTGGCCTTAGCACCGAGCAACATGAAGGTCGAGGAGACCCCGGCGGAGACCCCGGTTTCGACCAGACAATCCGGCCCCGTCAGACGGACCAGGGCATACAGCTCGATAGGCGCCGGGAACTGGGCGTAATAGGTGCGGCCGGTCTGCGCCATGGTTCGGCTCATCTGATCAACCAGCGAGGCGTGGGCCGTCACCCCGGCGATGGCCGCTTCTGCCTCGGATCGGGTGACCCCGGCCACACGCGCCACCCAACCGGGCTCGGGCCGGGCGCGCGACCCCAACTGGCTCACCAGGGCTACCATCGACCTGTCGCCCGCTCGTTTGACCATCATCAGGCTCGCGGGGGTCCGAGGGCCACGCGCGCTCGGATTTGCGCTTGAGTTTCCGGTGAGAACATCGTCTCGGTGGCATCCCACATGCTCTCCAGCCACCAGGTGGCGCCGGCCGCCTCCAGCGCCCTGGCCCGTTCAATGGCCCCGTCGACCTCATCCGGCGTCGTGTGGCCGCCCTCAACCACGATGTCCAACGGACGTTTGCCAGGCCGTCGAGCCTCCAGGTAGGCCTTCATGTCCCGGATCGCTTCCGGCGTGATGGCGGCGTGGCTGCCGTCGGGGTTCTTGATGGCTGGGATGAGCCCGTCGTAACGGGCTACTCGGGCCATCGACTTGGGCCGCGGCCACAATCCCACCACCCAGATGGGGATGCGAGGCTGCTGGACGGGGGGCGGTGGGGGTGAATGCTCAATCTCGCGGACGTGATAGTGCCGGCCATCGAACCGGAAGGGCTGACCCTGCCACAAGCCGGTGAGGATCGCCAGTCCCTCATCCACCAGTTCGGCCCGGCGCTTCAGGTCCGTCTCCTCGCCGAACTCCTCGAACCCCGTCCCCACCGCCCCCATGGCGACCGAAAGGATCAGCCGCCCGTTAGATAGACGATCGACCGTGACCGTCTCGCCGGCCAGCTTCCACGGACGGCAGCGCGAGATCGGGCGTGATCATCGTCCCCAGCCGGATGCGCTCGGTCTGCACAGCGACCGCCGCCAAACTCACCCAGGCGTCGATCCCCCACACCGGTTCCCACACAAAGAAACCGTCCCATCCACTGTCTTCGGCGATGTGGGCCGTCGTGGCGGCGTCACGCGCCTCGCCGCCCGGGAAGACAAAGCCGTAGTTCATCTTGGCCTCCGAGCTTGAGATGCCGACTGGTCACCCCGAGCGGCTGGCTCGGATGGCCCATCGGCCCAGCCATCGAGGGCTGGCGCATCCCTTCGCAGACGGCTCAGCGCGGTGCCAATCAGCGTTCGGTGATCTACACCGTATTGGGCGGTTTGGAGCACCCTCAGATTCTGGCTGCGAACCGTTGTCGGCTGGTCGGTTGCCCTCGGAGGCATAACGCCGAGCGCCTCCCGGTACTCCAAGACGGAAACCCAGGTCCGATCCAACGCCTGAAAGCGTTTATGCTCTTCGCCCACCAGAAGGATCTCACCCTGGAGGATCGACTCAGCCGCCGGACTGCCGGATAGCTCCGCCAGGTAGCCCGGCTGGCTGCCGACGATGGGGGCTAGCCTGTGGAGGATGGAACGATCCGTCCCTGCGGGCCGGGTCTGCAGGACCTCCTCGGGGAGCTCAGCCCAGTGCCGAAGGAGAGCCCAGGTTGCCCAGACATGGCAGTTGAGCGAGAGTTGGGCTACTTCGATCGTATTCCCGCGGATGCCTTCGACGGTCATCATCCGTCCTCAACCCTGCCAGGTTCGCGGCATGCCCAGAGCCACGGGTCGGCAAGCTTCCGGCCGCGCCCGGCGCAGAAATTCGCCAGTCGCCTCGAGGGCCAGGCCGGCCTTGACCAGGTTGGTTCCCAGCCAGCGCCGGGCAGCCCCTGGCCGAGTGCCGCTGGCCTCCAATCGGATTTGCGCCATCTCTTCGCGTATCGACTGCCGCTTCCATGCTGCCAGATTCTCAATCTGCCACAGACTGCTAATCATTTTCCCTCCTGGGTCCCATCCTCACCATGCACCGGCGCGCCACCGGTGGACAGCGGCGCGCCCTGCCGATCGTCATTCGGAAGGCCCCGGCCGGCCGGGCTGCTCACGTTCCCAAGCCATCGGGTCTCCATAGCTCAAACCTTGCACCCCAAAGCTCTCCAGGACCTCGACCAGCTGGGTGCGACGGTAGGCGGAGAAGTTCAGGACGTGGGCGATCATCCCCCCGTAGGTGTAGATTTCCGGCGGTTGGCGAAGCATGTGCATGAACTCGGTGTCCCACAAATCCTCGTCCCGCACGCGGTCGACGATGGCGATGAACTCGCCGTAGGCGGCTTCGAGCCTCCGGCGCAGAGTCTCCAGGCTGTTGTCAGAGTAGTCAGGCATGGGGCGACCATGGATGGCGGACATCCACACCTCTTTGGTGAAGATGAGACGGTTGATCATCTCCCGCAGCGTCTTGTCCTCGCTGGTGTAGAGCAGGCCGCTTTCGAATCCCTTGAGGGGCTGATCGAGCTGCTCTTCTCCCAGGGAACCGGCTTGCTCAAGCAGCCGGCGCGACAACCAGTAATCGTGGCCCACCAAACGGTCGGTCAG
Organism: uncultured Chloroflexia bacterium; assembly: GCA_963797485.1. GTDB lineage: Bacteria > Chloroflexota > Anaerolineae > Anaerolineales > E44-bin32 > CAWAND01. The sequence continues at coordinate 775,289 of CAWCPF010000003.1, read as the reverse complement.
GTCCATAACGCCTCCTTTTGGCGCCTTCTCCGTCAAACGGATGGCGGCCCCCATGACCGGGTCATAGTGAATGTCGTTCGGCGCGGCTAGAAACCAGCTCACGGGATGATGACGTTGAAAATGGCTGGGTGAGACCCCGAACGCCCGGCTGAAGGCGCGGCTGAAGCCCTCCAGCGAGCTGTATCCACAGTCAAACGCCTGATCCGTGACCGACCCCGCCTCGTGCAGCAGCCGGAAAGCCGCACTTTCGAGCCGCAACCTGCGGCGGCAGGCGCCGGGGGTTTCACCCGTTTGCTGCAAGAACCAGTGTTGAAAATGGGAGCGGCTGTAGTGGGCGGCCAGGGCGAGGTCGCGCCCATCCGCCCCGTCGCCCAACCTGCTGCCGATCAGGCTTGCCAGGCGGCCGCTGCCGATTGCACTGCGCTTGTGCTGACCTGTCTCCATATCTGCATTTTAGCCAGTCGAATCCGGCAGCGCTTGACCGAAATTGCGGACTTGGAATTGGGTGGCGTTATCTATCCTGCCGAAGCCCTGACCGGCGGTTGAGATGGGCAGCTCGACCTGGAGCCGAAACCAGGGGCGACCGGCCGGTCGCCCCTCCACGATCCCCTAGACCGGCCGGCCCGTCCACGGCCCGACGCCGTCGATGCGTTCGACGGTGATGCGGGTGATGTAGCCCGGCGGCGGGTTCGGCATGGGCGGGAACTTCACCTCTGGGCCGAGATAGACATGCGCCAGGCGTTGGAGCAGCTCCGGCGCCCCTCCCTGCTGGAGGCGGGCCTGGCCGTAAATGACGGCGTATTCGGTGAAGCCCATGGCGCTTTTGGTATCGGTCTCGATCGAGATCGCCACCCGCGGGTCGCGGGCGATGTTCTTCACCTTCTGATTGCGCGGCAGGTGGGCGGCGACGATCTCGTCGCCTTCCAGGCCGATCCACACGATCGTCACCTGCGGGCTGCCATCCGGGTTGAGGGTGACCAGATGCGCCGGCGGGCCGGCTTCGATCAGGGTTCGGACGGCGGGGTGGATGTCCACAGTCACCTGCTTTCGTGTGGGCCGCCAGGCTGCGGCCCGGGGTGCGTAACTACCGGGATCGTTGGGCGGCGGTGGGAGGCGTGTCATCCGGTCGATGCCAAGGGGTTTTTATGACCGGGGCCGCCAACGCGCCCAGGAGAGTGTAAATCAGCAAGGACAACGGCGACAACAGCATGGCTTTCGTCAGATCATCCGACAAGAGGTTGACAGGGAAGGCCAGGTATAGGAGGACACTGTAGACCGGGTCGGTGCACACCACCGGCCGCCCCACGATCTGACTGGTGATAAGAAACGGTAGACACCATGCTGCGAGCCTCAGGGCCAGGCCCAGGGCCAAAAGGCCGATCACAAGACCGGTCATCGCGCCGAGGACCCGCCGCCGCATGATGGGATGGGGGTCCTGTCAACCGGCTCGAGGCATGCGGCCCGGACCGGCTATTCGGCCGTGGGGGTGAAAGTGCCCAGCTTGACGTCGCCATCCCGCCGGTAAGCTGAAATGACGACCCCGCTGTCGGAGGCCTTTGAATCGATCAGCTTGAACGCCCCCGGCATGGTCCCGCCCCCGAACAGCCGTTTTCCCTTGCCCAGCGTGACCGGGAAGACCTTCAGCCAGAGTTCGTCCACCAGATCCTCGGTTAAGAGGGTCTGGATCAGATCACTGCTCCCATGCACCTGGATGATGGGCCCTTCTTGTTGCTTGAGTTTGGCGATTTTGCCGGGCACATCGCCGGTGATCAGGATCGAGCCCTCCCACGCCAGGTCCACCGGGTGGTGAGACACCACATACTTGGTGGCGCGATTGAGGGCGACGGCTCCCGGATCATCCTCACTCTGATGCGGCCAAAAGGAGGCAAAGATCTCATACGTCTTTCTTCCCAGGAGCAGATCAAAGGGCGGGCGCATCTGGCCCGACATCGCCTCGCCGACACCCTCATCGAAGTAGGGTACGGTCCAACCCTCCAGATCGAAGCCGCCGGACGGGTCTTCGCCCTTGCCACCCGGGGCCTGCATTACACCGTCCAACGACACAAACGTCAAAACCGCAAGTTTTCTCATAGCCCTTTCACCTGGCCACTGAATTGGGATATTTCATTCTAGCATGTGGCCGATTCTGGCCTTGGATCAACGGCCGCGCGGATGCCCATGACCCACTGCCCCGGATTGGGTGACTAGGCCTCGGAAGGCTGGAACAACTCGATGGGGTTGCCGGACGGGTCCTCGATGAGCACCTGGGAGCCGCCCGGCCCCGAAAGGATGGTGTTGCGAAAAGCGACCCCGGCGGCGGAGAGCTGGCTTGCCATGGCGGCGAGGTCGTCCACCTGGATGACGATCCGGTTCCAGCCCCCGGGTTCCGGCCGGCGGCCGTCCGGCATGGGCCGCGCCGCCGAGGTGCCCGGACCACTGAGCCACACGTCCAGATCGCCGCGGCGGACGATGGCGAAGGCCGGGCCCCAGCGGTCGGCCAGGGTAAATCCGAGCTGGCGGGTGTAGAAATCTACGGCCTGATCGACGTCGTGAACCATGGTTCGAACGGCGGCCATCGAGCTCCTTTGGGCGGCCCCGCCGGCCGGCGGGCTGATCGGACAGTGGTTGGATGCCAGCGTGGCGCAAATCACGGATGGCTGCCGATCATCTTGGACGAAGCCGAGTGCGGTCTTCACCACTCTTTCGGCTTCCGAAAGGTGCCTTGAGCGTCTTCAAGCACCGCAGAGAACTGGCTGGCCTTCAGGGCGCCTTCCCGAATTTGCTTGATGAAAGCCGCGTGCCGAGCCAGGACACGGCTGGCGTTGTGTCGGTGTGGATTGAGAATACCGACCTCGAGTTTCAAGTCCTCCTGCACGATCCTAATCGGGGTCAACAAATCGGAGTCATTGGTGATCAGGACCGCCGCCTGGTACTTTTTCTGGTAGGCGTCATGAAGCAGGTGGGCGGCGATGTTGACGTCCGAGCCCTTTTCTTCCGTCCTGGTGACCCTGGCGAACCTGGGCCTACCCGAGGCGGGCTCCGCCAGGGGCATCATGACGTCGTGGGACAGGAAGGATCCAAGCACAATCTCGAGTCCAGGCAGCGTCCGCAGGGCGCGCAGGTAGATTTGCTGGCGGGTCGGCTTGCCTGGATCATCCAACCGGGCGCTGACTCTGGCCGTGAAATACTTGATGACCGTCACTTGGAGGTCCGGCAGAAGCAGCTCGCACAGCCGGCGCAGGTTGAGCCATTTGTAGGGCGTTCCCTTGACGGCGCCATAGTACAGATTGAATCCGTCAACGTAGACGGTGGTGTTCGGTTTCATCGGCCCCCATTTAGCAGAAACCGCGCTCTTTCGAGCACGGTTTCGCGGCCGGACCCCGAAGGGCACGGCGGGATACATTCATTTTAGCACAATCCTTCGGCTCGCCCGCGCCGCCGGCCCGAATCGCGCCCCGCTGGGGCCTTACCCCTGGCGCCCCACCGGATTTTGGGAGGGCCGAGGCAAGCAAGCCAGCGCGCTGGGTATGACGACCCACGATGCCTGGGTGCGGAGCGCTGTTCTTTGAGCTCCGGTCAATGGACGCCTCAACCCGCCTGTTCATAGGCCCGGCGCAGCCAAGCAATCACCTTGGCATTGATGTCCTTGGGATGCTCGACCTGCACCCGGTGGGTCACCATGCTGCTCCATGTGCCCGACGATGCAAACTGTTTCGTGGGTTGGGCGCCCTTGAGCTTGATCCCGATGTCCATGCGTTTGGCTGTGACTTGGACGATGCCAAACTTCTTCTGGCCCCGCAGCAGGCTGAGGTAGGTGTTGGTGGGGGAAACTCGAACGTCTTCGCCAAACTTGGACAGCTTGTCGATCAATTGATCGTAGGGCTCCCGCCAGGTCTGCCTGGCCCCCGAAAAGTGCTTGGAGATCCGACCGGGCCTGGTGGTTTTGGGGGCGGTGGCGGATTTCAGCACATGCACGATGGCCATGGCATGACCGCGCCCCAACCCGAAATCGTCTTTCAACCAGGCGACAATCTCCCCGGCTTTGGTGCCCGGTTTGAGGAACCCTTTCTTCTCGGCCAGCCTCTTGAAGTCAGCGGGGGTTTTCCCCGTTTTGGCTTTGATGTTGTCCAGATACGCTTGAAATGTCATCGCGCTCCGCCTCTCAATCGTAGATGGGTACAGGATTGGATTAACGCCCAAAGAACTCGATCAGGATCGGCGCCAGACTGTCCAAGCTGACATCGTGGGTCTGGCCTTCGAGCGTTCGCTGTTCGGCGTGCGGAATGGCCTTGGCCAGCTCCGTGGCGCTGGCGTGCATAAAGGGCATGAACTCGAGACTGGCGCCGCCATCCATGATCAACACCGGCACCATCACCTGGCTAGCCCGTCCGATCGGGACCGAGCGGCCCTCGCCGATCTCAGCTGCGTCATAGGCAAGCGTCGGGGCGATCGCCTTCAAGCTTCGCCCACTCCGGCCCCTGACGCATGCCCTGAATCATCTCGTCGGGGGCGCCAACCAGGCCGCATGAACAGCGCCACCGCGTCGCCTCGGCGATCTTGCTCCGATCAGGCTGTCCAACTCCTGCCGATAGGCTCATCCATGGCGCTTGAGCCCCTTCGTCCGAGTTGTACGGCGGCTCGTAAATGGCCAGCTTCTTGATTTTGTCCCCGAGGGCGACGGCGGCTTCCAGCGCCAGGCACGCTCCAGACGACATCCCATAGACGTAGGCCGAGCCGCCGGCTGCCTCGATAAGCGCCTCGATATCCTCGATCTCGCGTTGGACGGCAAACGGTTGGGTGTCGGTGCTCTCGCCCCGGCCGCGGCGGTCGTACGAGAACACCTTGAAATGGGACGCCAGCAGCCCAGCCAGAGCCGGCGAAAAGCCCGACGCCCGGTACCCCGTGGCACCTTCCACCAAAATCACGGCCGGCCCATCCCCCAAAACGTCGTAGGCGATCCGGGTTCCATCCTGAGACACGACCATGTTTGTCACACGAACCTCCTACAGGCCTGGGTCCGGGTCACCAGCAACTCTTGCCAGCGGATTTCAAACGCCATGGAAAGCGACGGACCGAGCCTGCGGTGCTGACGCGCTCCGATCAGATGGCCCTGTACTCCCCCGGCACGGCTGTCAGGCTGCCGTGGGTTCCACACCATAGGCGTCGGCCACCGCCCGGTAGGCGGCCTTGGGTTCGATGCGTCCGTCCGGCCAGCTGCGCACCAGCGCATACGAGGCGGCGTCAAGATCCAATCCAGGATCAACATCGGCCGGATAGCTCGGCATGATGTAGGTGTAGATGAAGACTCCCTCCACCCCGCTTTCCTGTGCCAGATGCACGATGTCCGAAAGCTCGGCCGCTTGTTCGAGTTCGTCCCGCTCAACTCCTTCGCGCAAGGCCGGTTTGTCGGTCGATCGGTCCACCACGGTCCAGCCCAGGCCTCCGGCCTCGGCGGCTCCCCGGTAGGTCGCACACCCGACTTCGGTGATCACAACCGGAATTCCATTCCGGGTCAGGCTCTTCAGCCTGTCCGGATAATCCTGCCGGTTGGAGGCATCCCGGTAGGCGTCGACGCCCACAAAGTCAAACAGGGACCAGTCGACGTCCTCCCACATCCCGGCGGCATACGTGACCGGCCCCTGAAACGCGGCCCGAACCAATTCGGCTGCCTGGCGGATAAAGACGGCAAACTGCGCCTGCGGGTCCAGGCCCTTGGCCGCCACTTCGGCCATCAGCCTCACCGGGTCGGACAGCAAGCTCATGCGATCGGCATGGGTGGCACCCGGCAGAATGCCGGCCATGAAGACCGACAGCTCGCAACCCAGCACCACCACGGTCGAAACCCCCTCGTCGCGCAACCTTTCACCCAGCTCCGCGGCTTCGAGGATGTGACCCAGCGTGTCGGGCTGATCGGCATTGGGTGCCATGGGCGACAGCCAGACCTCCAGGCCGTGCCGCGCCGCTGTCTCAGCCGCGTCGGCCATCCGGCCAACGTCTCCACCGGTGATGCGCACGGCATTGGCCCCGAGCCCGTCCCGAATGTCCGCAATGTCGCGCTCGATCTCCGCCGCAGAGAGCGACAGCCGGGTCGACGAGCCCTGCAGTGTGGTCGTGCCGATGTCGTAGTGAATGCCCCGTATCCTCATCCGCGCCTCGGACCTCCTGGATTCATGCTACCAGACGGCGTTGGGCGGCGGTTGCAGGCGCGAGCCGGGGCTGTGCCTGCTTGCGGCCCGGCTGCGGTCTTTGGAAGGCGCAGACGCCGGGCCGCCCGGCGCAGGGGTCGATCGTGGGCCGGCAGAACCAGCTTCCCCGGTGGACATGGCCAGCCCGCAAAGGCGCGCACGGTGCGAGGGGTCTATCGGTCGGCGAGGAAGTCCAGCACACGTTCCATCATCAGCCCGGCAGCCTGCGCGTCGTAGGAGGGCAGCGAGCTGTCGGCGAACAGATGCTCCTTGCCGGGGTAGAGAAACATCTCCCCCGCCTCGGCCTGGTCGAGCAAGTCGCGGGCGGAGTCGATATCGCCCTCGTCGACAAAGAACGGGTCGCCATCCATGGCATGGATTTGCACCGGCAGCGCCTTGGGCCACGGCTTTTCAAATTCCGAGACCGGCAGGCAGCCGTGGAAGAAGAGCGCCCCGCGGGCGCCGTCCCGGGTTTGGGCCAGCTTTTGGGCCGGTCCGACCCCCATCGAAAACCCGGCGTAGACCAGGCCGGTTGGAAGCCCCTCGACGGCGCGGTCGGCGCGCGCCATCACCTCCCCGAAACCGAGCTCCTTGAGGAACGCCATGCCGTCGGGGATGGTGTCAAACGTACGGTGGTTGAACAGATCGGGCGTGTGGACCGTGTGGCCCGCCCCGCGCAGCGTCTCGGCGAACTCGACCACCCCGGGGGTCAGGCCCTGGACGTGGTGGTACAGCAGAACATCAGCCATGGTCAAACCTCCCGGAAAGTGGCGGTACCGAAGGTGCTTCCCGACATCTTACCGTCTTTGTCTCCGCAACTGATCCCCTGCGCAGGGGATTTCCAGGCCGAGGTGTCTGAACCCGTCTGAAGAAGGACAGGGATGGGAAGCCGAGGGGGCTATCCAGCCCGGCCAGCATGAAAGTCGACGGGGACCGGCGGCGGGGGTTGGACTGATCCGGCGCCGGAGGCAGCCAGGTTGGGGCCCGTCGGGGCTGCCAGACTTGGACTGAGACGGCTGCGGAATTCTAGGCCTGGGTGTTGACCGCCGCCGAGAGGACCTGGCGCAGTTTGACCGTGTAACCCCTGAGGACGAGTTCGGGGGTGGCGGAGCCGGCGGTTTCGACCACGAAATGGCACACGCCGAAAATCCGGTCGATAAAGCTTTGGTGGTCGGAGTAATTGGAGATGCGGGTGAAGGGGATGACGATCTCGTTCTCGCTCAGGGCGCCTTTGCGAAAAGTGAGCCGGTCGGCGCTGACCTCCAGCGACTCGGTGAAGTGGGCGCCGAGCCGCATATCCACCAGGGACCACCAGCGAATCATGGGCTTGTAGGTAGCCATGCAATTCCCTCCGGGAAACCGATGCGGGTCCCACGATACCACCAAGCTTGGAAAACGCCAGCCCGACGGCAAACGCGGGCGTGCGCTCAATCTTGGGCGGCTGGCCGGCGCGGCACCAGCTTGAGGCTCGTCCCCCCGCACTTCGGGTGTTTGCATGCTGTCGACGATCATCTGGGCGTAGTGGCGGTACTTGGTCCGGTAGGCCGCATCGATGGCGTCGTTCACGGCGCGGTTTGAGGCATTGAAAGAGGTTAAGAACCTGATCGCATCGACCCGCTGCGGGGGCCGGCTGATCCCCAGACCCTGCCGGGGTTTCGGTCAAGTCAAGACAGCCCGTCAGTCGACGGCCAGCCTCTGACCCGACGTTGGCCGAGCGGCGCCGAACAGCCAGCCGATCATTACGCCATAGATGAAGGTGGAGCTTGAAGTCTCAAGAAGGTGCGCCATCCGCACCGGGGCGGACATGTACGGGTTGGGGATCAGCAATTGAGATGTCGCCAGAAAGCCCAGGGCTAGACCGACGGCCAGGGCAGTCTCCCACGGTCTGCCCTTCATCATCCGGATTATAGGCAGCGCCAGACCGATCCAGAGCAAGCCCCGCAGCAGCTGGAAGGGAAAGATCCAGGCGTTGCTCTTCACCACGCCCGCCATGTGCTCGAAGAACGGCTCGATCGCCGTGGTCCCGGCATACAGCTGCCGAACGTCAGGCGACTGCCAGGCGACGAAGTAGCCGAACAGGAAGTACAGACAGAGATAGATCACCGGCAGCAGCGCCAAGCGCCAAACCCAACCTTGCCAGGCCATCGTCAGCCGGGTGTTGGGGCCAGCCTGCTCTCCGGGTTTCCGCATCTTGCCCAGAATGAGCACCGCCAAGGGCGAGAAGATAAGGGCCCGCAGCGCCCCGGACAGGATGATGGCCCGCATCACATCCGCAGGGATGTTGAATGCGCTCCCGAAGAAGAGAGTCTCGATTTGCGTCATGAGCGTCTCTGCGCCGAACTCCAATAGAAACGCCGCCCCGATGAGTTTGAGTCCGTGCCAGCGCGAGCGGGCGATGGGATAGGCGAGGACCAAGGCATTGACCAGGCTGACCGTCAGAAGCGCCATCGCTTGCTGGCTGGCATCCTCGGGCGTCTGGCTGGCCCCGCTCGGACCGAGGATGGCTCCCGCCACCGTAAAGCTGACCGCCATCGCCAGGACCAGCATGACCGCTTTGAGCAGCCCGAAGACCAAGCTCTTGAGAGTCATCCGGTGTGCCTCCTTGGGGAGGAGATTGTCACTTCGTCGGGATCCAGGCTTCTCAATCTACCATCGTCTCCTGTCGCAGGTACCTGCCGAATGTCACCGCAACGGCTGGCCGGCACTTCAAGCCTCGGTATTGCCTGTGGGTCGACGACCTACCCAAGCCCAGGCCGTCTCCAACTTCAGGCTCCCGTTGAACTATCATGCCTCACCCTTGATACAATCCACACGTGATGAGACCCACACGCTGTCTCCCATGACCCTCCCCCAACCCATCGCCATCTCGGACCACCGCATCGATCCCCGAACCATGCCGGGCTACGTCCAGCTCAAGGTGGCCGACCTGGAGAACCAGCTGGCCTTCTATCAGCAGGTCCTCGGGCTGGAGGTCAACTGGCGGGAAGGGGACAACGCCGCATTGGGCGTGGCCGGGCGCGATCTGCTGCGCCTGACCCACATCCCGGACGGTAGACGCACCCGCGGGGTGACCGGGCTGTACCACTTTGCGATTTTGTTTCCAGGCCGGGCCGAGCTGGCGCGGGCCGTGGCGCACCTGTTCGCCGTCCGCTGGCCCAACTCGCCCACCGACCACGTCATGACCAAGACCACCTACCTCGACGACCCCGAAGGCAACACGATCGAGCTGTACTGCGAGTCGCCCGAGGACGGGGTGTTCATGCTGGACCCGGACGGCTCGTTGATCGCCCGCCGGGCCGACGGACGGCCCAGCACCGGCCGCGACCCGCTCGACCTGGACGAGCTGTTCAGCCACCTGTCCCAGGGCGCGCCCGCCGAGGGTCCGCTCCCGCCGGAGACGCGCATCGGCCACTTCCATCTGCACGTGGCCGACCTGGACGCCACGCGCCGCTTCTACCACGGCGTACTGGGCTTCGACGACATGGGCCTGGCCCCCGACGTCCGCATGGGGATGGTCTCGGCCGGGGGCTACCACCATCACATCGGCTACAACACGTGGCAGGGCGAAGGCGCCCCGCCGCCCGACGCCGTCGGGCTGGACCACCTCGCCTTCTATCTTCCGGACGCGGCTGAATTGGACCGCATCCAGACCGTGCTCCAGGACGAGGGCGTGGCCTTTGAGCGCCGGCCGGACGGCTTATGGCTCGACGACCCGTCGCACAACACCCTGCTCCTGACGACCGCCGAGCAGGCGGCGCACCCGGCCGCAGCCCGGTAGCTCCACCCCCTCCCGCAAAGGTCTTGTCCTTCAGCTTTCTATCGGCTTGAAGCGTGCAGTCTTCCGGACCATCAGCGCGTCATGTTGCGCGGCGGGATCTCCCCCCGCCTCGCTCCCAAGTAAGGGCTAGTTTGTGCATTTCTTCACAAATGCCGAGGCTGCCCTGCAGGGTCCAGCCTGGTGTCCGATCCCCAAGGCCCACCTCACGCGGCGGTGCGCTGGTCCTGGTTGAGGAACTGAAGGAAGAGGTCGACCGCCTGCGGGTCGAAGTGGGAGCCGGAGCCATCCCGGATGTGCTGGAGGGCCTTGTCATCCGGCCAAGCCGGGCGGTAGGGGCGGTCGTGGGTGACCGCATCCCAGACGTCCACCACGGCAAACAGGCGCGCTGCCACCGGGATGGCCTCGGCCTTGAGGCCGTACGGGTAGCCTTTGCCATCCCACCTCTCATGGTGGTAGTGGGGGATGGCCAGCGCCGGGCGCAGGTACTCGATCGGATGCAGCAGCTCGAAGGCGAAGACCGGGTGTTGGCGCATTTTCACCCACTCGTCCTCGGTCAGTTCGGACGGCTTGAGAAGGATGTGGTCCGGCACGCCCATCTTGCCGATGTCGTGCAGCAGCGCCCCGCGGCGGACGTGCACAATCTCGGCCTCGGGCATCCCGGCCAGGCGCGCCAGGGTCACGGCCATCTCGGTTACTCGCCGGGTGTGGCCCTCGGTCTCTTTGTCGCGCAGGTCCAGGGCGTTGGACCAGCCCTCGATGGTGGTGTCGTACGACTGCAGCAGGTCCAGGTTGCTGCGCTGCAGATCGTGGAACATCTGCGCGCTGTCGATGGCGATCGAGGCCTGGCCGGCCAGGGTGTCGAGGAAATCCAGCCAACCTGCGTCCGGGTTGAGCTTCGAACGGTGGAAGCCCTCGAGCACGCCCAGCATCTCGCCTTTGGCGACCAGCGGCACGAAGTAAGCCGAGATGAAGCCTTCCTCGGCGATCAGCCCAAAGCGCAGGAAGGCATCGTCGGTGTGAGTGAGGTCGGGGATCTCGACGCGCCGGCGATCGCGCGCCGCTTTGCCGGCATGGCCCTGGCCCAGACGAAGCCGGCTCTGCTTGATCCCGTTTGTGCGGAACCCGTGCCCGGCAGCGAATTTCAGTTCGTGGCTGACCGGATCCAGCAGCAGGATGTCGGCGGCGTCGACGCCCAGGCTCTCCGTGACCTTCTGCACCAGGCGCGTGAGGGCGAAGGTCATGTCGGTGCTGCTGATGATGGCCTGGTCAATCTCGCGCAGGGCTTGGAGACGCTGCACCTGATCCTGCACATCGAGCTCGGCGCGCTTGCGGTCGGTGATGTCGATCGACAGGATGAACAAGCCTTCGGTCACCGGCTCCATCTTGAGCAGGAACCAGCCGGTGGAGCCGTCCTCGAAAGCAAACTCGTTTTCCAACTCGGCCGGGGTGCGCTCGATCAGGCAACGTTTGAGGCTGGCGAAGAACGGCGCCACGTCGATGCCCGGAAAGGCGTCCATCATCGTCTGGCCGATGAGTTCGTCTTTCGACTTCTTGCCTTGGGCGGCGACGGCGTCGTTGACGTACAAGTATCGATAATCGAAGCTGATGATCTGACAGCCTTCAAGGAGATGGTCGAGGATGGCGTACTTTGAACGCTCTACCAATACAGCCCCCCACGCCTGGGCGCGCCCCCTGGAAGACCCGCAGCCCACCTGCGGCCGGGGGGTGATTCTCAAGATAGCACCTGGGGGCAGATTGCCGGGTAGGATATAGGTCACTTTCTCGTCTCGGGCGACCCTTTTCCGGCCTGGCCCTGGCGATCCGGCTGACCCCGGCTATTGGATCTGCATCCTGATCGTGCGAGTTGCCCGGCAATCTAGCTTCCCTGGGCAAACCCAAATCTAGCATGAAGAGGGACTTGGACGTCCGCCCTCAATTCAGCCCCGTGCGTGGGCTACATGCTCTTGGCGGGATTTCCGCCGGAGCTTTGTGTGGGATGAGCCCTTGGAGTGGGGCCAAAGGGATACCGGCGGGGTTATTCGGGATCGACCGAGATTAAGACCGCGCTCACCATCTGGCGCCAGGTGTAGGTGTCATTCCGGGCGTTGTAGCCCCGGCAGGTGAGCAGCGTGACCCAGGGACTGTCTTTATGCTGGATGGCGCCAAGATCCGAGGGGGAAACCAGGGCAGCCTCGCGGACACGATAGTTGAACCGCTGGCCGAACGTGTGCAGGATAACCTCGTCGTCCCACCCGAGCTCTCGGAGCCGGAGGAACGGCCCCGGCAGCCCGTCGGCCAGATAGACGTGACCGGTGATGACACTGTTGCCTGCCCAGGTCGGGAAGGCCGTCCCCTCCAAGTAGCCTGCCTGACCCCAGAGCCAACCGAGATTCCAGCCATCGTCTTCCAGCGCCACGCCGACAATCGGGGTGCGCACCCCGAGCTTCGGGATTTCGAGCTCCATGCCGACATCGGCGTTCGGGCCGCCCGGATGAGGCCCTGCATAACCTGCGGTCGCCGCGCCGGGCGCAAAGCCTGTGCTCGGAAGCGCGGGAGACCTAATCATCGCGCTGGCCGTGGTGACGTATGCATCGGCCGGGTCCGTCGGGTCGTAGAAGCGCTCGGTGGACGAGCGCGTTGTAGGAAGATTGTGGAGATGTGCGGTCGCCTGGCAGACTGGTCCACGTCAACTGCGCCGTGTTGGTTACAGACGACCCCGGGCGCACGGAAAGGTTGGCCTGGAACCGGATGATGGCGCACCCCCGACCATGGTAAAGCCCCCTGGCTCGATCCACTGCGCCTCGATCGTCGTCGTCAGCGGCGTGTAGGTGCACAGGCTGGGGTCCTGAGGGCCAAGCGTGCAATCGAGCGACCCGGGGATATAGGTCAGCCCCGTGGGTAGTTGATCCATGAGGACCAAGTCGAAAGCCTCCGCATCGCTCATCGACGCGTGTTGAACCGTCAGCTCGAACGTAACCACGCCACCTACGGGGGCAATCAGCGGTTCGGCCGTCTTGTCGAGGTGGAGGGCAGGCTCCACCAGGACCACCGGTTCCGCGGCGGCCGTTCGCCGGCCCCCCGACCACTCCCACGAAGCGTCGTTTGACAGAGACCGGCCACGGGCATTGCCAGGGTTGTCAAGCACAACCACTTCGTAACGGACACTCAGTGCGCCCCCGGCGCCGCCAACACCAACGTCTCCGAAATCAAACATGACCTGTCGGCCCTGATCAGCGGGTTGCACGCTGCCGGTCGGCAGAGGCCCTACCTGAGGTGCAGCACAGATCGTGGCGAACCCACCTGGCACAGTGGTCGTCATGCCGGCCGACGCAGTTATCGACGTGCAGGCACGGAATGCAAGGCCGAGGTCCAGGTCATCTGTCAAGCGCACACCGGTCTGCAAGCCGGGAGAGATCGTGAGGTTGACTTCGTAGGTCAAGATCTCGCCGATGGCCACAGACGGAAGTGTGGTCAGTGGATGATTCGTGCCCACGACGTCCTTGGCCAAGCTAACCACCGTGCTCACCGGTGTGGATGTGGCCGTTGGGCTGGATGTCGGCGTTTCCGTCGGTGTCGGCGTGCTGGTCGGAGTGGGAGTGGGAGTGGCCGTTGGAGTGTCAGTAGCCGTGGCGGTGGGAGTGGCCGTTGGCGTCTCCGTCGGCGTGGCGGTCGGCGTCGGGGTGTCGGTGGGGGTGGGCGTGAGGGTGTCGGTCGGCGTGCTGGTTGGCGTGGCGGTTGATGTTTGACTCGGCGTCGGAGTGGGGGTGAGATCTGTGACCCACCACGCGTAGCTGTGGCAATCGCGGATCGTGTATCCCGCCGTTGGTCCCCATTGGAGCTCGCGGGCGAAGTACCAACCGGAAGACGGTGCCGTCCAGGTGATGATGCTTTCGCGGTAGTAGTAGTAACCCAGGTACCAGGTGGCGTACCCGACGTCGTCGTTGAAGGCCAGCTGCGTGACTCCGTCTGTACCATACAGGTAGAGCAGAGTGTCGTTCGCCGCCGTGTCGCTCTGGTTGATGTCGTTTAGGAGTTGGGTGCGGATTTCGTACATATGTCCGCCCACCGCCTGGAACGTGACCCAGTCCTCTTCGTTCGGGGGATTGGTGTTGTTATGGGTCTGCGTGACGCCATCGGTGGTAATGACTTGGGCCTGGGTGGCGATGTTGTCCGGCTCGTAGGAGTTGGGTGTGCAGGCTTGGAGTTGGCGTACAGCTGGAGGCGCGAGCTTGAGGTTCTGATACGACGAATTGGCCGCCACGCCTCGGAGGGCCTTACCCCGGCCACTCCCAAGGGCAGGGCAAGGGCCAAAAGCAGGAGCACTAGACGCGATTGGGCGCGCCCCCGAACAAGCGCGCCAACTGGAAGGCAGCCTCCGACTGAGTGCACCTTATTCCTATTCAACTTTGATGTTGCAGCGGATGATGATATCACGCCAAACAGGATCAGCCACCTGACCTGCCTGTCACTTGTGGTTGACACCGCCCGCTCCTGGCCGTATACTCTCGCCACAATCCAGTCTTCAAAGGCTGAGACGAGGAAGAGTAAGCGCCGCACCGGTGGCCCAGAGAGCGGGCGACGGTGAGAGCCCCGCCCACACAGCGGCGCTGAATGGGCCTCTGAGCCGCCCGTCGAAAGGCCCGCCCCAGGCGGGCTGACTAGCCGGCGCCGGAGCTGCCACCGTTATCCAGGCAAAGGGCATCGCGGTCCGCCGCCGTGCCCGAAGGGAGGCCGTCACGCCGGCGGCCTAAGCAGGGTGGCACCGCGGGCCTTTTGCGCTCGTCCCTCTCCGGGACGGGCGTTTTTGTTTTCCCCCGCCTCGGGCATCCGGTCCGTTTGGTTTCATAAAGGAGGAGGTCCCCATGGCTGAGACGACCAAGTTTGTGTTGACCGAGAAGGATCTGCCCGAGGCCTGGTACAACATCAATCCCGACATGCCGGCCGACCCCGGCCCGATTCTGCACCCCGGCACCAAGCAACCGGTGACGCCCGAGTTCCTGTCGGCCTTGTTTCCCATGCGCTTCATCATGGACGCCGTCAGCATGGAACGCTGGATCGACATTCCCGGCCCAGTGATGGACATCTACCGGCTATGGCGGCCGTCGCCGTTGTTCCGAGCCCACCGCCTGGAAAAGGCCCTCGACACCCCGGCTCACATCTACTACAAGTACGAAGGCGTCTCGCCAGTGGGGTCGCACAAGCCCAACACGGCCGTGGCCCAAGCCTTCTACGCCAAGGAAGAAGGTGCCGCCGGCTTCACCACCGAGACCGGCGCCGGACAATGGGGTTCGGCCCTGGCCATGGCCTGTCAGTTCTTTGGGTTGGAGTGCCACGTATACATGGTGCGCGTGTCCTACGACCAGAAGCCATATCGCCGGATCATCATGGAGACTTACGGCGCCGACGTGACCCCTAGTCCGTCCGACAAGACCAACTATGGCCGCCAGCTGCTCGAGCATGACCCCAACCATCCCGGCTCGCTGGGGATTGCCATCTCCGAGGCGGTCGAGGCGGCTGTGTCGTCCGAAGGCAGGCTCAAGTACTCCCTCGGCTCAGTCCTCGGTCCGGTGCTCACCCATCAGTCGATCATCGGTCTGGAAGCCCTCAAGCAGTTCGAACTGGCCGGCGAGTACCCCGACGTGGTCATTGGCTGCATCGGCGGTGGGAGCAACTTCTCGGGTTTCGCTTTCCCGTTCCTGCACCAGAACTTCACCGCCGGCAAGACCACCCGGGCGGTGGCCGTCGAGCCGGCCGCTTGCCCCAGCCTGACCAAGGGTCTGTACACCTTCGATTACGGCGACACAGCCGAGATGGCGCCGATTGTCAAGATGCATACCCTGGGGCACACCTTCGTCCCGCCGGGGATCCACGCCGGGGGGCTGAGGTACCACGGCATGGCCCCCCACATCTCGGCTCTGTACGAGCATGGGGACATCGAAGCCGTGGCGGTCGATCAGGTGGACACGTTCGAGGCCGCCGTGACCTTCGCCCGGTCGGAGGGCATCCTGCCGGCGCCCGAGTCGGCCCACGCCGTGCGCGGCGCGATCGACGAGGCATTGGCGGCTCGCGAGGCAGGCGAAGCGCGCGTGATCGCCTTCAACCTGTCCGGCCACGGCCACTTTGACCTGGCCGCCTACGACGCGTATCTCAAGGGCCAGCTGGAGCATTACGAGTACCCGGCCGGGAAGGTCGAGGAGGCCATGCAGAATCTGCCCCAGGTCGAGATGGCTTGATCCCAACCAATGGCAGTAAGGGTGGGGGGCGGGTTCAACCTCACCCCCTCCCCCTGATACCGCGGACGGCGAAATCCGGGTAGCATTCCGGCATGCGACCGGCTGTGCCTGTGTTTCTGACGTCCCTATTGGCGCTGACCACGGCCTGCCAGCCGGCGGCTCCCTCGCCGGCCGCCCCCTCGCCGTCCAAACCGGCGGCCGCCACGCATGCCCCGTCAGCGCCGCCCACCCCGGCGCTCCAAGCCGAGCTCAGCTCCTTGAACCTGCAGCCCGGGGAAGCCCCGGCGTCGTGGACCGCCCTGGGGTGGCTCGACAACGGCCCGGACGCGGTTCGGGACGTGCGCATCCGGGTGCGCCTGCTCGACGCGGCCGGCGCCCCGCTGGAAGAACGGCTCGTTCCCCTGGCCCTGCCCTGGCTGGGGCCCGGCCAACGTTCGCCCTTTGCAGCCGAGTTCGCCTCACCGGCGGGGGCCTCGGCCCAGGCCGAGGTGGCCGCCTACGCCCCGGCCGACTCCGCCCCGCTGGCGCTTGAGACCGCCATCGTCGGCCGCCAAGCGACAGGTGACGGACGGCTGGCCGTGCTCGGCCGGCTGACCAATCCCGGCGGACAGGCCGCCCGGGTCCTGGGCCTGGCGGTCGCCGCCGTGTCGGACGACGAGCTGAGGGCCCTGTCCACCAGCTGGACCGGGCTGACGGCCGTCGGGCCAGGCCAGTCGATCCCCTTCCTGGTCCTGCTCCCCCAAACCGCCTCCAACCTCGACCTGGCTGCCTTCACCGCCGCGCGGCCCCTGGCCGGATCGGTGGCTGCTCCGATCATGGTCGATCCGGGGCTTGCCCTTGTGATCGACCAACAGGGTCATCCGATCGTGGTGTTCGCCTTGCGCAACACGTCGGCGGCTCCGGCGCGGGCGCGGGCCGTGGTTGGGCTTACCTCAGGCGGCGACCTGGCGGCGTTGGGAATGTTCGCCTCCCCGATTCCACTTGCGCCGGGAGAGGTGCGCGCCGCCGCTGTGACCGACTTCCCCGGACTGGCACCCCGCCTGGCGTCGGGCGAGCTGAACCCGGAGGACCTGGCGCCAAGCCTGACCGTGGATCGGCCGGAGGCTTTGTCGACTCAGGAGGTCTCTGCCAGCCTGCGCGTCGAAATCACCCAGTTCGAGACCATCGGCGGGTCGCTCTATATCCGGGGTACGGCCTACAACCAAGGGACGGCGGCGGTGTTATCACCCACGGTGATCGGCGCGCTGCGCTCGACCGCCGGGGAGGTGTGGAGCGCCGGGGAGACCGCCGTTGTGGATCGGCTGGCGGCGGACGCCCAGGCGGATTTTCTGCTCGTGCTCCCGCTGCCGAAAGGCATCGAGCCGTCCACCGGTGAATTCGACGTGTGGGGCGCGGGTCTGAGGCCCTGAGCCAGCCGTGGCCGGCTTTGTTATAATCGTCGCGGTCTTCTGACCCGGACGGCGCGTCCCCGGCCGTGGCGCCGCAGCCGCTCCGAGGGCCGGCCGCAAGCTGGCTCGGCCCAATCACCCGGCCCATCGGAAACCGATGGGCTCGTTCTAGCCAGGATGGTGCACACGAACTGGCGTCGACCCGGCGCACAAGACCGCCGTGGCGCGCGTCGGCGCCTGGACAGGCGAAGGAGCTTGCATGCAGAAGAAGGAACTGCTGCGGATGTACAGCCTGATGCTGGTCATCCGCCGCCTTGAGGAACGTGCCTCCGAGCTCTATCAGCAAGGCAAAATCGGCGGCTTCCTGCACCTGTACATCGGGCAGGAGGCGGTCGGCACCGGCGTGGTGGCGGCCCGCCAGCCGCAGGACCGGCTGCTGACCGCCTACCGCGACCACGGCATCGCCTTGGCGGCCGGCATCACTCCCAAAGTGGTCATGGCCGAGCTGCTGGGCAAACGCACCGGCTGCTCGATGGGCTTCGGCGGTTCGATGCACATGGCCGACACGACTCTCAACTATTGGGGAGGCCACGCCATCGTCGGCGCGCACCTGCCCTTCGCCACCGGCATGGCCTTGAAGGACAAGCTCGCCGGCAGCGACGCCGCCACCCTGTGCCTGTTTGGCGACGGCGCCACCAACATCGGCTACTTCCACGAGTCCCTCAACCTGTCGATGGTGTGGGACCTGCCAGTACTGTGGATTTGCGAAAACAACCAGTACGGGATGGGCACGGCCGTCGAACGCGCCTCGGCGGTCAAAGAAATCCGGCAGAAGGCCGAGGGCTACGGCATGCCCAACGGCCGGGTGGACGGCATGGACGTCCTGGCGGTCCGTGAGGCCACGGCCGAAGCGCTCGAGCATGTGCGCACCAAGGGACCGTTCCTGCTCGAGGCCATCACCTACCGCTACCAGGGCCACTCGATGGGGGACCCCGAGCGTTACCGAACCAAGGACGAAATCACCAAATGGGAGGAACACGACCCCATCGGCATCTTCCGCAAGAAACTGCTCGACGACAAGTCCGCCACCGCCAAGGAGCTCGACAAGCTCGAGAAAGACGCCGAACAGGAGATCGAGGAGGCTGTGGCGTTCGCCGAGGCCAGCCCCGAACCGACCTTCCAGGACCTGCTAGACACGGTTTACGTGGAAGGGGCGAGCTAGATCATGGCTGTCATAACCATGCGGGAAGCCATCTCTCAAGCCCTGTGGGAGGAGATGGAGCGCGACGAGACGGTTTTCATTATGGGGGAAGAGGTCGGAGTGTGGGGTGGCACCTACGCCGTCACACGCGGCTTCTATGACAAATTCGGCGGCGATCGGGTGCGCGACACCCCCATCTCCGAAATGGTCATCGTGGGCGCTGCCAACGGCGCCGCCATGGCCGGCCTGCGGCCGGTGGCCGAGCTCATGACCATTAATTTCGCCTTTGTGGCCATGGATCAGATCGTCAATCAGTCCGCCAAACTGCATTCGATGTTCGGCGGACAAATCAAGGTACCGATCGTGATTCGGGCGGTGGGCGGCGGCGGCCGGCAGCTGGCGGCCACGCACTCGCAAACTCCGGATGTGATCTTCGCTCATTTTCCAGGGCTAAAGGTGGTGGCGCCGGGGACCCCGCACGACGCCAAGGGCCTGCTCAAGACGGCCATCCGCTGCGACGACCCGGTCATGTTCATCGAAAACGCCACCCTGTACCAAATGCGGGGCGAGGTGCCCGACGGCGAACTGCTTGAGCCGATCGGGGTGTCCAAAGTGCAGCGGCCGGGCAAGGATGTCACCCTGGTGGCCTACTCCAAGATGGTCCAGTACTCGATGCAGGCCGCCGATCAGCTGGCGGCGGACGGCATCGACGTCGAAATTGTCGACCTGCGCTCGCTCCGGCCGCTGGACATGGGACCGGTGACCGAGTTGTTCAAGAAGACCAATCGGGCGGTGATCGCCGAGGAAGGCTGGCGATCGTACGGCGTCGGCGCCGAAGTGGCGGCACGCCTGTATGAACAGGCCTTCGATTACGCCGACGCGCCGATCGCCCGCGTTGCCCAGAAAGAGGTCCCGCTGCCCTACAACCGCGAGCTGGAGCAGGAAGCCCTGCCCCAGGTAGCCGACATCGTGGCGGCGGTGAAAGGGGTGCTGTGATGGCCGAACTCATCACCATGCCCAAGCTGGGGTTCGACATGGCCGAAGGCACCCTGGTCCGTTGGGTGAAGGCCGAGGGCGAGACCGTCGAGCGCGGCCAGGTGCTGGCCGAGATCGAGACCGACAAGGCCACGGTCGAGGTTGAATTGCAGGCCTCCGGCGTGGTCCGCAAGCATCTGGTGCAAGAGGGCACCCCGGTACCCGTCGGTGGGCCGATTGCCATCGTCGGCGAGCCGGGCGAAGATATCGACGTGGAGTCGCTGGTCGGCGGGCAAAGTGGCGGCACGCGACCGCCGGCCAAAACCGACCAGCCGGCGGCGCCCGAGCCGGCGGCCCGCGAGGCCGCCATGCCGGCGGAGAGCGCCCCCGCGGCCAAGGCCGCTCCGGCTGACGGCCAGCTGCCCGGCGGGGTGAAGGCATCGCCGGTGGCCCGCCGCCTGGCCGAAGAGCGTCATCTGGACCTGGGCCGCCTGACAGGTTCCGGCCCCGGCGGCCGGATCGTCAAGCGCGACGTCGAGGCCGCCGGCGCGGGCCGGTTGCCGGCTGCCGCAGGCACCGGCATGCCGGTGGCGGCGCTGCCGCCAGGCCAAACCGAGCGCGTGCCGTTGACGCGCCTGCGCGCCGCCATCGGCCGGCGCATGACCGCCTCCAAGCAGCAGGTGCCCCACTTTTATCTCACGGCCGACCTCGATGCCGGGCCCCTCGTGGGTGTGCGCGGCGAGATGAACGGCGCGCTGCCCGAGGCCGAGCGCCTGTCGCTCAACGACTTCATCGTGCGCGCCAGCGCTTTGGCGCTGCGCCAGTTCCCCAACCTGAACGCCTCGCTGGAAGACGATGCCGTCGTCCGGCACGGCCAGGTCAACGTAGGCCTGGCGGTGGCGGTCGAGGGAGGCCTGCTGACCGTGGTGGTACACGACCCCGACCAGAAATCGGTGCGCCAGATCGGGGCCGACTCACGCGCCATGATCGAGCGCGCCCGAGACGGCCGCGTCCGTCCGGACGACGTCGAAGGCTCGACCTTCACGGTGTCCAACCTGGGTATGTTCGACGTGGACAACTTCATCGCCATCATCAACCCGCCCGAGGCGGCCATCCTGGCCATCGGGAGTGTGCGCAAGCTGCCGGTGGTGGTGGGCGACCAGTTGGCCGTCGGCCAACGCTTGAAAGTGACCCTTGCCTGCGATCACCGCGTCACCGACGGGGCCGAGGGCGCCCGCTGGCTGCAGGCCTTTCGGTCGTATATCGAACACCCGGTCCGCCTGCTGATGTAGTACCCTTCTCAGGCTTTGCCCGGGGACGGCTGCCAAGCTAGAATAGACGACCTGAGGTGCCGATAGCATGACCCCACGCCGCATTCTGGTCGTCGATGACGAGCCCGACACCGTCGAACTGATTCATCTCACGCTGTCCACGGCCGGTTATGAGATCGTCACCGCCATGAGCGCCATCGAGGCCGCTCAGAAGCTGCGCGACGATCGCTTCGATGTGCTCGTGCTGGACGTCATGATGCCCTTGGTGTCGGGGTTTGATCTGCTCACCCAGTTGAACGAGAGCGGCACGACCATTCCACCGGTGATCTTCCTGACGGCCCGCAAGACCAAGGAAGACCGCGAGACTGGCGAAGACCTGGGGGCGGCAGCCTATTTGACCAAGCCGGCCACCCGCGGTGAACTGTTGGACGCCATCGAGAACGCCCTGAACTCGACTCCAACCTGTTTGAATGAAGAAAGCGCCCCGGCTGTTTCGCCGGGGCGCCTTGTTTTCACCAGGTATGGATTCGGGCTACTTGGCGTAATCCACGGCGCGGGTCTCGCGGATGACGGTCACCTTGATCTGCCCGGGGTACTGCATGCCTTCCTCGATCTTCTTGGCCACATTACGCGCCAGGCGAGTGGCCTCCAGGTCGTCGATGTCGTCCGGCTTAACGATCACCCGGATCTCCCGGCCGGCCTGCAGGGCATAGCTCTCGACCACCCCCTTGAATGAGTTGGCGATCTCTTCCAGGGCCTTGACACGCTTGATGTAGTCTTCCAGGCTCTCGCGCCGCGCCCCGGGCCGGGCGCCGCTGATGGCGTCGGCGGCTTCCACGATGACGGCTTCGACTGACTGCTGCTCGACTTCGTGGTGATGGGAGGCGATGATATTGACCACCTCCGGCCGCACCCCGTGCCTGCGGGCGAACTCGGCGCCAATGGAGGCATGCGTGCCCTCGACCTCATGGTCCATCGCCTTGCCCAGATCGTGCAGCAGCCCGCCGGCGCGCGCCAGATCGAGATTGGCGCCCAACTCGGAGGCGATGACGCTCGAGATCTGGGCCGTTTCAACCGCGTGCGCTAGCTGGTTCTGGCCGTACGAGGTACGGAACTTGAGCCGGCCGAGCTTCTTGATGATCTCCGGGTTGAGGCCGTGTACGCCGGCTTCGAAGGCGGCCGCCTCGCCCTCCTCGACCATCAGCTGATCGACCTCTTCGCGCATCTGGTCGACCACTTTTTCGATCTGCGACGGATGGATGCGGCCGTCCAGCACCAGGTTTTCCATCGAGCGCCGGGCGACCTCGCGCCGCACCGGGTCGAAGCATGAGATGGTGACGGCTTCAGGCGTGTCATCCACGATCACGTCCACTCCGGCCGCCTGCTCGAAGGCGCGGATGTTGCGCCCGTTGCGGCCGATGATGCGCCCCTTCATGTCATCCGAGGGGAGCGGCACGACCGAAACCGTGATCTGGGAGACATGGTCGGAGGCCACGCGCTGGATGGCGTCGGCGATGAGCTCGCGTGCCCGGCGCTCGCCCTCGACCTGGGCCTCTTCCTCGATCTGGCGGATGATGCGCACCATATCCGCCCGGGCTTCCTGCTCGACTTCGTTGAGCAGGTGCTGTTTGGCCTCGTCGCGGGTCATGCTCGATACGCGTTCCAACTCGGCCATGATCTCGGCATAGCGCGCTTCGACCTCATCGGCGCGCTTGTCGATCGAGCTTTGGCGTTTGCCGAGGGCCTGCTCGCGGCTCTCCAGATGTTCGAGGCGGTTGTCGAGCTCGGAGCGGCGGCGCTGCAGGCGCTCGTCCTCGCGATTGAGCTCGGTCCGCCGGCGGGTGGCCTCGGCCTCCGACGAGTCACGGATGCGCAAGGCATCATCCCGGGCCTTGAGCTCCAGCTCGCGGGCCTCGTCCTTGGCCGCCTCGATGATCTTTTCGGCTTCCGAGCGCTTCTCTTGCACTTCGCGGCTGAGTTGAGACTGGCGTATGAAGTATCCCAGGCCAACCCCCACTGCCGCGCCCAACACGATGACCAGGATCAGGATGGGTGTCGTCACGTCCGGCCCTCACTTTCTTGCTCGGCGATCTCGTTCCACACTCTCGGGACCACCGCTCGAATTTGGTCCATCTGAAACCCGCGGCGCGCCAGATACGCGCTGAGCCGCTTGTGAAAATCGTCACAATGAGCCTGTTGATAGCGACGGGCGGCCTTGCACGCCGCCCGGTAGACCGCATCCGTCTCGTCCCAACCCGTCAGCGCGGCATCGATGGCGCCGGCGGGCACACCTTTTCGCCGCAGTTCCGAACGCAGGGCTTCGGCGCCGCGCGGGCGGAAGGCGGTCCGGTTCTCCACCCATTCCCGGGCAAAGGCCGCATCATCGACCCAGCCCGAGGTCCGGAGCTGCGCCACGACCGCCTGTCGCGCCGCTTCGGTCAGACCCTTGCCCTGAAGGTAGCGGCCAATCTCCTGCTCCGACCGCGGCCGCCGCGACACCCATTTGACGGCGCGCTGGTATCCGGCTTCAACTTCGTCCTTGGCCAGCAGCCCGTCCACTTGCGCCGCGCTCAGGGTTTGTCCCACCTTCAAGCCGACTGCCAGAATGCTGGCCAGCCCGAAAGCGAATGCGCCCTCCAATTCAATGCTCACCCGCCCGGTGTGCCGCGATTGGCGTCGGATGGCGGTGATTTGCCCCTGCGTGGCAAGCCTCCTGTCCAAAACACGCGAGCCGCGTTCCCGGAATCCCGGACGCGGCTCGTGCAGCAACACAGCTCGATCATCTAGCGTTCGAAACAGACCTGACACCGCCGGGCAGCCGGCCCGGGAGGTCGAAATACTTAGCCGGAAGCCATCAACACCGGCTCCCCGTCGCCGGCGCGCTCATCAGCCGACGGGACTTGTCGGCGCGCGAAAGCGCCGACGCGACCTGCGAGGAGTGTACTTTCCGGCCCGACATCTGAGCCCTTCAAACGGTCCACGATCCGTGCGGTGTCAAATCGCATGCTCGAGTTGTGTCGCCAAATCTGAGCCGCGCCGCCGGGCAACCACACGTCCGCTCGTGCCGCGCTCTCAATTGTTCGGCACCCGACCCCGGGCGCCTCAACCTTCGACTTCTTCGACCTGGTCTTCATAGGCCGGCAGTTTCGCCGACTCTCGAATTTGCGTTTCCAGCGCCTGAGCCAGTTCCGGGTTGTCCTTCAGGTACCCCTTGGCGTTCTCCCGCCCCTGCCCCAGGCGTGTCTCCCCATAGGTGTAGAACGACCCGCGTTTCTCGATCAACCCCGTCTCCACCCCTATGTCCAACAGGTCCCCCACCTTCGAGATCCCCTCGTTGTACATGATGTCGAATTCCGCCACCCGAAACGGCGGCGCTACTTTGTTCTTCACCACCCGCACCCGCGCCCGGTTCCCAATGATCTCCTGGCCTACCTTGATGCTCTCGATCCGCCTCACGTCCAGCCTCACCGACGCATAGTATTTCAACGCCACCCCACCCGTCGTCGTCTCCGGGTTCCCAAACATCACCCCGATCTTCTGCCTCAACTGGTTCGTGAACACCATCGCCGTGTTCGTCTGCTTGATCGCCCCAGATAGCTTCCTCAGCGCCTGGCTCATCAGCCGCGCCTGCGCCCCCATCGTGGCATCCCCCATGTCCCCCTCTATCTCGGCCCGCGGCACCAAAGCCGCCACCGAGTCCACCACCACCACGTCCACCGCCCCGCTCCTTACCAGCGTCTCGGCGATCTCCAGCGCCTGCTCCCCCATGTCCGGCTGCGAGATGTACAGATTGTCCACATCCACCCCGCACCGCCTCGCATACGCCGGGTCCAGCGCATGCTCCATGTCTATGTACGCACACACTCCCCCGGCTCGCTGCGCCTCGGCCACAATGTGCTGGCACAGCGTCGTCTTCCCCGACGCCTCCGGCCCGTAGATCTCCGTCACCCGCCCTCGCGGAATCCCCCCACCCCCAAAGCCAGATCCAGCGCCAGCGACCCCGTCGGAATCACCGACACCGCCTGGTTCGCACTCTCCCCCAGCCTCATCACCGCACCGTCACCGTACTGTTTTTTGATGCGTTCGACAGCTGCGTCGAGGGCTTTCTCGCGTTCGGAGGACATGGGTGAGGGCCTCAGCGGCAAGTTAAGACCGAGTTAACAAAGGGAGTCTACCTGAGATGCTAGCCAGGCGCAAGATAACCGCCGGCTTGAGGCGTGGCATGAGCCCCTCGGCCCCTTCCCCTGGGTTGCGTGAGGCGAACGGGTTGGCGCCCCTCTCGGCCCCCACCCCGGCCCCTTCCCCTGGGTTGCGTGAGGCGAACGGGTTGGCGCCCCTCTCGGCCCCCACCCCGGCCCCTCCCCCTGGGTTGCGTGAGGCGAACGGGTGGCGCCCCTCTCGACCCCCACCCCGGCCCCTCCCCCTGGGTTGCGTGAGGCGAACGGGTTGGCGCCCCTCTCGACCCCCACCCCCGGCCCCTCCCCCTGGGTCGCACTACAAACCTGATCGCACCTCAAATCCCAGGGGGAGGGGATGAAGATCAAAGGAGAAGGGCGAGCTTCGCTCACCCTTCTCCTTTTGAAACCTCTCCCCCTCTCCGTAAACGTGACCTGTTGAATTGGTTGCGTTCCCAGCGGAGAGGGGGCAGGGGGTGAGGTGGAAGGCATTGGGTTGTAAAAGGGGTCAGCCGACCTCGGGTGAAGGAGAGAGTGAGGCGGAGGGTGAGGCCATGGGCACTCTCTGACGGGCAGCAGGACGAGTCCCAAGGCACAGGAGCACCCGAGCGTGCGGAGCACGACAGGACAAAAAAAAGAACGGTGGGCGCGCCCACCGTTTCATCATCAACAGCCTCTGGCAAAGAATTCCCCGCCATGCCGTGTGCCGCCAGGTTTTGAACCTGCTTTCGCAGGTGGGGACCTACCGGTGAGTTTCGCCTTGGCCGCAGCCTATCGCGTGGCCCACCTGAGTTGGGTTCCCTCTTTGTGAATGTTGGCTCAAAACGATATGCCGCATCACGAGCATCGCAGGGACTGACCTATGTATACCACGACTCATCTGGCCTTGGCAACGGGCGGTGATTCGGCCACCTTGAGGTGCAGCTCCGCCATCTGCGCCGCGGACGCCGGCGACGGAGCGCTGGCCATCACGTCCCGGGCGGCCTGGTTCTTGGGAAAGGCGATGACCTGGCGAATGTTGGGCTCGTCGGCCAGCAGCATCACCAGGCGGTCCAGCCCGGAAGCGATGCCGCCGTGCGGCGGCGCGCCGTACTCGAAGGCCTCCAGCATGTGGCCGAACTGCTCTTTGGCCGATTCCAGATCCTGGCCGATGAGCGGGAAGATCTTCTCCTGGAGCTGCCGGTCGTGAATGCGGATGCTTCCGCCGGCCACCTCGGTGCCGTTCAGCACCATGTCGTATTGCGAGCCACGGACCGCTCCGGGATCCGTGTCCAGTAGAGCTACATCCGCCTCCAGCGGCATGGTGAACTGGTGCTGGCTGGGATCCCAGCGCTGCTCGTCCTCGTTCCAATTCATCAGCGGGAAATCGATTACCCAGCAAAAGGCCAGCACCTGCGGATCACGCAGCCCCAGCACGTCGCCCAGGTGCTCGCGGAGCCTGCCGAGCGATTCGTAGACCACTTGGGGCTGGTCGGCCACGCACAGCAGCAGATCTCCGGGCTCGACCTCGGCGCGCTGGCGGACGGCAGCCTCCGCCTCGGAGGTGAGGAATTTGGTGAACGACGAGCGCTCCTGTCCTTCGGCATCGACCGCCAGGTAGGCCAGACCGCGCGCGCCGAACGCCGCCACGTACTCGGTGAGCTCGTCCAGTTGGCGCCGACTGTAGCCGCCACAACCCGCGGCTTTGAGGCCGCGGACCTGGCCGCCGGCCGCCACGGCCTTCTCGAACACCTGGAAACCGCTGCCGGCGGCCAGGTCGGTCAGGTCGATCAGCTCCATCCCGAAGCGCATATCCGGGTTGTCCTTGCCGAACCGATCCAGGGCCTGGTGGTACGTCAGCCGGGGCCAGGGCGTCTTCAACAGCCGCTTCTCGGGCACCACTTCGGCCACCAAGTGCGTGTACATGGGCTCCATCAGATCAAGGATGTCCTCCCGCCGGACAAAGGACATCTCGATATCCAGCTGGGTGAACTCCGGCTGGCGATCGCCGCGCTGGTCCTCGTCCCGAAAGCAGCGCGCAATCTGGAAGTACTTCTCCATCCCGCCCACCATGAGCAGTTGCTTCAGCTGCTGGGGGGACTGCGGCAAGGCATAAAACTCGCCCGGATACAGGCGCGACGGCACCAGGTAATCGCGGGCGCCTTCGGGGGTGGTCTTGAACAAGATGGGTGTCTCGATCTCCCAGAAACCCAGGCCGTCCAGCGCGTCGCGGATGTACTTGATCACCTTGTGGCGCAGCTCCAGGTTGCGCTGCAGGCGCGCGCGGCGCAGGTCGAGGTAGCGGTACTTCAGGCGTACGTTCTCGTCGACTTCGGTTTCCTCATTGATCGGGAACGGCGGGGTCTTGGCCGGGTTGAGCACCACGACCTGGGCGGCATCGACCTCGATCTCGCCGGTGGCCATGTCGGGATTCTGGCTGCCCCCAGGCCGGGAACGGACTGTCCCGGTCACCTGGATCACCCATTCCGGCCGCACCTGCTCGGCTGCTCGATGGGCGTCCGGGGACGATTCGGGATGGGCGACCACCTGGACCAGCCCGGACCGGTCCCGCAGGTCTAGAAAGGCGACCCCGCCGTGGTCGCGCCGCCGATGAACCCAGCCCGCCAAGGTGACCTCCTGGCCGACATCGCCCGGCCCGAGTTGTCCGCAGTTGTGCGTCTTGTACATGAGGCCTCCCGATCAAAAAAAACGACGCCGCCCGACTGGTGCTGGCCGGGCGGCGGAGGGGTTCTCCCGCGTGACGATGGTGCGGGGGCGCCTGCCTACCGCCGCCTGCGATTCGGGTTGGCGTTGACGTTGGGATCCAATCTGTAGGGTGCCATGAGAGCTTGCTCCAAGTGCCGCCGATTATAGCATCCGCTCGCCGGCGCGGTCAACGCGGCTTTACGGGCGGGGCTGCTTCAGGGCGGCCTCCAGACCTTCGAGCAGGTCGGCTTTGGAGATGGGCTTGGTCAGATACTGGCTGGCCCCGGCGTCTTTCCCAGCCTGGATGTCTTCGGGCTGGCTCATGGCCGAGACGACGATCACGGGCAGGTCGGATAGCTCGGGCTCGCGGCGGATGAATCGGCACAGCTCGAGGCCCGACAGCCCCGGCATCATGACGTCGACCAGCACCAAATCCGGCCGTCCCTGGCGCAGCGAGCGGATGGCCGTGCCTGTGCCGTGGACCACGACGGTGTGGTACCCCTGATCTTCCAGCATCAGGCTGAACATCTCGGCCGTCATGGCTTCATCATCGACGATCAGGATTGTCTGCGCCTGCACCCCCGACCTCCCTTGGTGCGACCCCGTATGGGAGCCGCAGTATACCTGAGCGCCGAAGCCCCAGCAATCACCCCCTGATCCCAGGCCTCATCCTTGCCGCTTCAGCCAGTCCATATCCTCGGGCACATCCAGGTCGAAAAACGACTTGGGATCCCAGTCCACGCGTTCGAGGTCAAAGCCATCCAGGATCGCCCGGCCTCCGGTGTCGCCGGTGACCTGGTCCAGAGCGTCGAACGTGACCCGGTCGAACAGCGCCGGATTGCCGCGCCGCCCATCGGCCCACGGCACGATGACCGGCGCCAGGGTCTGCCGGTGGCGTTCGACCAGACGCTGGACGAGACCGGGTTGGACCATGGGCATGTCGCCTAGTATGAAGGCCACGGCCTCGACCTGGTCGCACACGCGCCCCAGGCCCAGGCGCATCGAGCCGGATTGACCCGCCTCCCAGTCGAGGTTGACTGCCGTCTCGATGGAGAAGCCGTCTACGGCTGCCGACACGCGGTCGGCCTGGTCACCAACAACCAGCACGATGGGCGACAGGCCCAACTCGATGGCGGCGCGCACAGCGTGCCGGATGACCGGCTCGCCGCGCCAGGGCTCGAGCAGCTTGGGGCGGCCATATCGGCGGGAGCCGCCGGCGGCCAGGATGACCGCCCCGACCCGCCCGTGAACCGCCAAGAATGACCCCCCCGCCTCGGATGCGGACAGGCACACAGCCCGAATCGCCGGCTCAGCCAAAGCTAGACCGGCCACGATCTCCGCCGCCGCCCGCCGCTCGGGTTCATCGACCTGCTGGATCAGCGCCCGCACCTCGGCACCTGCCGGCCGCCCCTTCAACCCGCCCTGCGCCGAGACCAGCAGCCGAGCGACGGCCGCGGCCGTCAACGTCTCCCCCATGGCCATGCCCAGCACCTCCGCCACCCGCTCCGGGCGGTGGACCGCCTCCGGCCCGATTGGGCGCCCCACAGCTGTGGCCCCCATCACCGGGACCAGGGTATTTGTGAAATCTGGCACAAGCGGTTCGTGCTCGGCCGGGGCTTTGATCGGCTTCTGCCGGGACCCATCCGCCTCAATCGCCAGGATCGCCCCGCGGCGCTCTGCCAGATGATGCAGGCGCTCGAGCACTTCGGAGCCGGGCGAGGTCCAGCGCGGCTCGGTTTCCATTTGGGGACCGGTGACCAGCACACTCCGGGCCGAATCCATCCCGGCCTCGACCTGCACCTGGTCGCCCGGGGAGGTCACAATCAAGTGGATCTCCGCCAGCGCCGACTGCGCCAGGCTGAGATGCGTGGTGGTGGTCAGCAAGACGGGGAGTTCGGGGGTCGCCTCTCGCGCCAAGCGGCCCAGGGCAGCCGACTTGCCGCCGGCGCCGGTGAAGGCGGCGGCTGCGCCCGGGTTGAGGCGAAGCGCCTGGGTGAGGCGCACTCAATCCGCCAGCCGGCGCCGGATGTCCGGGCGGGACAAGAGCGCCTCCATCACGCCGCCGCCGACCGCCAGGGATTTGTCCGAGATCAGCTTGCAGTAGCTTGGATCGCAGCGCGGATCCAGATCGCCGATCTTCATCCCTGCCCTGACCTCCACGCCGTCGTGGATCAGGCCGCGCAGCGCCCCAGCGAAGGCCGCTTCGACCGGCTGACCGCCCACCCGGGCGATAATCTGGCCGCGCCGAATTAAATCGCCCAACCGGGCCTCGGCTACGAGCAAGCCGTCCACCGGAGCTCGCAGGACGCGGTCGACTTCGAAACCTTGGACCGCTTCCGGAACCCCGGTGTCGGGCTCGGCCGAGCCCTGCCAGTAGACGCGCCCCATGTGGTGTCCCCGATTGGTCTCCACCACGGCGTGGCAGTCCAGGCCGGCCGTAAAGCCGGGGCCAAGCCCGATCACCAGGGGCGCGGCGGTTAGCGGCAGGTCGGAGGGCTTCTTGCGCATGCGCCCGTCGACCAGCGCCGCCCAGCTCAAGCTGCCCACCGATTGCAGATCGGGATCAACCACAACCGGAACATGGCCGTCGGCGAGGATGGCCGGGACGTCTGCGCCGTCGCGGGCTAGGATGCCGGTCAAGCCCTCGATGACGATTTCGGCCGGCGTAGACCGCCTCGGCCAGCGAGACCAGCCGCCGCACCGCCAGCGGCTGACGGGTCTCGGTGACCACCACATCGAAGGCGGCATTGTGCAGGCGGAAAGCCACGCCTGTGGCCAGGTCGCCGCCGCCCCGGAGCACAATCAGCGGGCCGCGGGCGTTCATCGGCCGTCGGCTGACTTGAGGCCGGCCAGCACCCGCTCGGGGGTCAAGGGGAAAGTATCGAACCACACCCCGGTGGCCTGGCGCACAGCGGCTGTGACTGCCGCCGCCAGTGGGATGAAGGGCATTTCGGCCATACCGCGCGCCCCCCAGGGTCCACGAGGGTCAAGGTGTTCGACTATCACGCTTTGGACTTCGTCCGGGATGTCCAGGATGCCGGGTATCAGGTAGGTGGAGAAGTGAGGCGTCTGGACACGCCCATCGGTCTGGACGAAGTTCTCCAGCACACTGTAGCCGGCAGCCTGCACCACTCCGCCCTCGATCTGCCCCTGCACCTGCTGAGGGTTGATCGCCCGGCCGACATCGTCGGCGCACACCACCTTTAGCAGGCGAACTTGACCGGTTTGGGTGTCCACCTCGACGGTCACCGATTCAGCCACATAGCCATAAGCGAAGTTGGGCGTCGACTCGCCCGTCTCGGGATGGTAGGCGCTGGTCTCAGGGGCGCGGTAGACAAACTGGCCCAGGGCCGGCCGGTCTTCCGCCTCCCAGCGCGTCAGCGCCTCCTCGACCGCGCCTCGAATGGCATGGCCGGCCATGAAGGTCATGCGCGAAGCCGAGGCCGAGCCTGAATTGCCGGACGAGGCCGTGTCGGACATGTCCAGACGCACCCGCTCGACCGGCACCCCGGCCGCCTCGGCGGCCATGATGGCCATGGCGGTGTGGGCGCCCTGCCCCACCTCGGCACCGGCGTGGTGGATCAAAACCTCCTCGATCTCGGCCCCGCCCCTGAGCTCGACGCGCGCCTCACAGCTCTCCGGGGCGCCGAATGAAAAACCGACATTCTTGTAGCCGCAGGCGAAGCCGATGCCCCGCTTCAAGTGCTCGCCGTCCGGGGCTCCGGCCGGCATGGTCGGGGCCTCCCAGCCGGCGGCCATCCGCTGCCAGCCGGATTCTTCGGCGCAGCGCTCCACCACCTCACCCATCGATACGCCTTCGGGAAGCGGCGAGCCGACCGGAAGCAGCGACCCCTCGCGCAGCACGTTGCGGGACCGGATCTCAACTGGATCCATCCCCAGCGCTTCAGCCAGTTTCGTGATTTGCGACTTAGCGGCAAAGATCCCCTGCGGCGCGCCAAAACCACGAAACGCGCCTCCAGGGATATTGTTCGTGTACACGGAGAACGCATCCACCTTGACGTTGGGGATCTCGTACGGCCCGCTGCACATCAAGGTGGCGTTGCCGAGCACCTTGGTGGACGTGTAGGCGTAGGCGCCGCCGTCCTGAATCACCTGGCTTTGGGCCGCCACGAGCTTTCCGTCATGAGTGGCCCCCCATTTGGATCGGATGATGAACGGGTGGCGTTTGTGGTGTCCGATGATGGATTCTTCTCGCGACCACACGATCTTCACCGGGCGGTCGATACCTCGCTGGTGAAGCCGCCAGACCGCCAGGGCCAGCACGATCTGGACGGACATATCCTCGCGGCCGCCAAAGGCGCCGCCGATGGCCGGGTAGATCACTCGGACTTGATCCTCGGGCAGCCCCAGGGCATGTGCAATCTGGTCGCGGTCTTCATGGGTCCACTGTCCGGCCACCGCTACAGTCACGCGGCCGTCCTCGTCGATGTAGGCCATGCCGGCTTCGGGCTGCAGGAAGGCGTGTTCTTGTGCCGGCGTGCGGTATTCGGCCTCGACGATGACATCCGCCCGGGCGAAACCGGCCTCGACATCCCCGTGGCGGATGTGAAAATCGCAGAAGACATTTTGCGGCTGGTCGGGGTGGATCTGGAACACACCCTCGGCCATGGCGGCCACGGGATCCGTAAAAATCGGCAGATCCTCGTAGTCGACCTGGATGGCGTGCACGGCGGCCTGCGCCTGGTCCTCGGATTCGGCCACGACCAGGGCGAGTTGATCCCCGACGAAACGCACTCGCTCCGCCTGAGGTTTGCTCGAACCGGGCCCGCACAGCACCGGCTGGTCGGGCATGATCAGTCCGTATTCGTTCACCGGGACGTCCCGGGCGGTGAACACAGCCACGACACCGGGCATCGATTCGGCGGACGACACGTCAAGTCGGGTGATGCGCGCATGGGGCCGGCCGGCAAACAGCATCTTAGCCATCAATTGGCCGGGACGGTTGAGGTCGCCGGGATAGAGCGCCTGACCGGTGACTTTGCTCAGGGCATCGACTCGAGGTGGAGATTGACCGATCATGGGCATGCGGGCGCCTTCATCAGGATGAATGTGGGGCTGAGTGGGCTCCGACCCGGGGTGCCCAGGGCCGTCCAAGGAGGCAGCGGCCAGGTCGGCAGTCAGGATCTGGCATGGCCTGACTTGTTCAGCGTCCACGGCTCCTGAAAGTGCCGGGTTTCCTCCGGCGCCGGCGCATGGGCGGCGCGTCGGTGTCACCCGGCTGGATCGGGAACATGATGGCGTAAGCCACACTGATCACGCCAGAGCCCAACAATAGGAACAGAAAGGCCAGGACGAGTCGCGGGGTCAGCCCGTAAGGCATCCACAGGACCGGCTGCATGGCGGCCGGCGGCAGGTAGATCCAATTGCTTTGTGCATTCGCCGTAAGGAACCAGCCTCCGAAGGCATACCCGGCCACGGCAAAGGCCACCAGCAGCAAGCAGCCCACCCCGCGCCACAGGGGATTGAGCATCTTGCGCGCCTCGCGCTCCTGATCCAGTTGACGGTAACGATACAACTCTCGTCCCATAAGCCACCTTCCCGTGCCGATCCAGCCTGCGTGCCAGACGCGGCCGAAGGCCCGCGTCAATCCCCGCTGGCGGGAACCGGCGCTGAGCTCAAATGGGCCGCCTGCTCCACGGCACTGACGATCTTGTAATACCCGGTACAGCGGCACAGATTGCCCGTCAGCGCCTGGCGAATCTCAGACGCCGTCGGCTTGGGCCGTTCCTCGAGCAGCTTGGCGCCCGACATCAAGAAACCTGGTGTGCAGTAGCCGCACTGCACCGCACCTTGATCGATGAATGCCTGCTGAATGGGATGCAACCGGCCGTCGTTTGCCAGCCCTTCGATGGTAATGATCTCGGCACCGTGGGCTCGTGGTCCCGGCACCATGCACGCCATCACCGCCAGCCCGTCCAAAAAGACCGTGCACGCCCCGCATTCCCCTTCGGCGCAGCCCTCTTTGGTGCCGGTCAGCTCGCCTTCCTCGCGGAGCAGCCGCAGCAAGGTCTTGCCCTGACCGGAGGCAAATGACATCGCCCGTCCGTTGACCGTGGTGACGATGGCGCGGGTGGCATCGTGGACCTGACGTGACTCCAGGGCCCGTGTCCAATGCGCCTCCTCGGCTCCCCACAACGCGACCGGCCGGTCCGGAAAGTCCGATCGCTCGTCCCCGGCTGCCAGGTGCGCCAGGGCGCGCCGGACCAACAACTCCACCATCTGCCGGCGGTAGGCGCTTCCGGCGCGCACGTCCGAAATCGGATGGGCGGCGTCGACCGCCTTTTCGGCTGCCTCCTGGATGACGTCCGGGGTCAAGCGCCGGCCCACCAATGTCTGCTCGACGGCTTGAGCGCGTGCAATGATCGGCGTCACGGCGCCCAGGGCGACGGCGGCAGTCGCGATGTTGTCGTCTTTCATGCCCAGCATCACGGCCACATTCACCAGGGAGATCGCCTGGGCGCGGCGCAATCCGAGTTTGATGAATGTGCTGCGGCTGCCCTCCGGGGGCACATCAAAGACGATGTCCACCAGCATCTCATCCGGACGCATCACCGTCTTGCGCACCCCGGCGTAGAAGGCTGCCAGCGGAACAACTCGTTCCCCAGCCGCTGACTGCAGGTGCAGCCGGGCATCCAATGCCATGAGTGGGGTGATCGAGTCATTCGCCGGCGAGGCGGTGATCAGATTGCCGGCCACCGTGGCCCGGTTTCGGATTTGGGGTGCGCCCACCTCCCAGCAAGCACGCGCCAGGCAGTAAGCCCGGTCAATCAGAAACCTCGAAGTGGCACAGTGATTGTGGGTCACCAAAGGCCCCAAATGGACGTGGCCGGCTTCGTCCAGCCAGATATGGTCCAGCCCCGGGATGCGGGTGATGTCGATCAGGGTGGTGATCCCCGGGCGCTGGCCGCGTTCCAACTCGAGGATCAGGTCAGTCGCGCCAGCCACGATGCGCGCCCGGTCCTGGTGCTCGGCCAACGCTTGCAGGGCCTCGTCAAGCGATGTGGGGGTGATGTATCGGTCCCACAAGCTCATGTCGATCGGGCTCCCTTGCCTCTCCGGACAACCGGTGAATGGGCCATCGCCTCACCCGTTCCGCCTCTGCGGAGCATAATGATCTGAGCCAACATGCTCACGGCGATCTCTTCGGGCGTCTCGGCGTTCAATTCTAAACCCATCGGCGACGTCACCCGTTTGAGCAGCGCCTCCGACACGCCCGCCGCTCTCAACTGTTCGGCAGAGGTCTCCCAGCGCCTCCGCGACCCGATCACGCCCAGGTACGCCGCCGGCGTCGCCAGTAGAGCCGGGAGTCCCTGGACATCCAAATCCACACCCCGGGTGGTCAGCAGGATGTAGGTCTGCGGCCCAATCTCGACCTCGCCCGGCAGATCCTGCATGGCGGCGTGAATGACCCGGTCCGCCTGGGGCTGAGACTCGGGATCGGCGAACTCGGGGCGGTCATCGGCGACGATGACCTGGAAACCGAGCCACTTGCCCAGGTGGGCCACGGCGCTCCCCACGTGGCCCGCGCCGATGATCAGCAGGGTTGGTTTCGGTTGGATGGGCTCCATCAACACCTCGATCTCTCCCCCGCACACGCCCACGTCGCCCTGAGCGGGATCGCGAAAGGCATACTGACGAACGCACAGCTCTCCAGCCTTGAGCGCCAGCAGGGCTTCCTCGGCGACGCGATGCTCCATGTCACCGCCCCCGATGGTGCCGACCAGGCTCCCATCCGCCAGGACCAGCATCTTGCTGCCGGCATGGCGCGGGACCGAGCCCTGGGCGCGGATAACCGTCACGAGGACGGCGCGGCCTCCGGTCGCCTCCAACTCAGCCAGGCGAGCGTAGAGACCCATTCAGGCGTTCCCGAGCTGGCGCTCGGGGGATAGGTCAGGCATCCGTCCTCCATTTCCGGCGCGCTGGCCGGGGCCTAGCCTCCCAGCAGGGCCAGCACGGCGGGCAAGAGCTGTTTCTTGCGCGACACCACCCCGCGGGCATCCAGCGTTCCATCGGAGAGCCGCGGAAACGGCAGCTCGTCCAGTGCCGGCGGGGCGGGCTCCAGCACCAGACGGCTGGATGCGCCGACAACATCGGTCACCATCAACATGACAAAATCCATCCCCTGTTCTTTGCGCAAATGCTCGAGCGCCGTGCGCAGTGCCGCAAGATGATCGGCCAGCTCCAGCAGGTCGGTGACCTCAACCTGAGCGATAGCGAACTTCAAACCGGCCTGTTCGTAGGTCTTCAGATCGCCCGTGACCACGGCCTGGGGGTCGCGCGCCGCCAGGCCCGCGCCGGCATCCAGCAGCTGGCGCCCAAACGACTCGATCGTCTCGCCGGCAAGGGGACCGTTGCGAACGAATGCCCAACGCGCGAGCAGCTCGGCCGCCTGGCGATCGCGGTCGGTCGTGGTGGGCGAGGCCAGGCTGAGCGTGTCCGAGAGCAGGCCCGCCAGGAGCAGGCCGGCCTGCGGGGGCGGGGCGCTCATTCCGGCCTCCTGGATGCGTTCGGTCACCAGGGTGCTGGTGCTCCCGACCGGATCGATCCAAAAACGGATCGGCGAGCGTGTCGGCGGGTTGTCCAGACGGTGGTGGTCGAGCACCTCTAGCAATTCGGCCTCGTTCAGCGAGCGCACCGACTGCTTGGACTCGTTGTGATCAACCAGCACCAGCTTGAGGCGGGGCGGGTTCAGCAAATCACGTTGGCGACACACACCCAGGTAGGCTCCGCGGTCGTCGATCACCCAGAACTCATTGCGCTCTTCGCGCAGAATTCGCGCCAGCAGGTCGCGGATTCGCCAGGTGCTCTGGAATTTGGGCACGCCCGGGTCGACGGCGGACGAGCTGGGTTGGTCGAAGATCTCGGCCAGTCGCTGCGGAGGCTGATCCGGCCGGTCGCCAACCAGCTGGCTGAGGTGGCGGAACAGGCTGAAGGCGGTGATCATGCCGAAGGGCTTGCCATCGGCATCGACCACCGGCGCGGCGAACCCGGTTCGGCTGGCGATGGCCCAGGCCTCGCGGAAGGGGTGTTCCGGGAGCACACTGTCCAGACGTCGGCAGACATCCGCAAAGCGGGGCGAGGCGTCGCCCAGAAGCTCCGGCGGCTCAAGCCCGAGCCGTTCCAGCGCCCAGGCGGTCTGCCGATTGAGGCTGCCGGCTCGCGCCGGCAAGACCTGGTCGTCCCCCTGGGCCTTGAGCAGCCAGGCATAACCCACCGCCGAGGCGATGGCGTCTGTGTCGGGGTTGACATGGCCGACGACGTAGGTCCGGCTCATGTGCACACCTGTTCATGAACCAACGGCGAGGGGTTCATGCATCACGTCCCAACTCCCCGGAGGGCTCATCCGGGTAAACCTTCCAACCCAGCCCCTCGAGCAGCTCTTCATCGTAGGACCCTTCGGGCATGGCCGCCAGGGTGCCTTCTGCTTCCGCGGCCAACGATCCATCCGGGAGGCGGATCTGCGCCGTGGCGGTGGCCACGCGTCCGGAAGTCCGATTCAGCTGGGCTTGCAGATCAAGACGAACCCCGGTGGGAACCGGCCGGCGAAAGCGAAGCTTTAGCCGAGCGGTCATCATGAAACGCCGGTCGGGCCCGATCATGGCCGCGCGGCTGACCATTTCGTCCAGCATCGAAGCCACGATCCCGCCGTGGACCACGCCGGGGTAGCCCTCGAAGTGCTCGGGGACCGTGTAGTGGGATTCGAGGCGATCGGATCCAAGTTCGTAGAAGATCATACCCAGCCCATGCGAATTCTCAAGGCCGCAGGCGAAGCAATGACGCGAGTTCGGCTGTTTGATGGGTCGTTCTGCCGGGTTGGGTTGATCGGATGATGCGGGCATGCTCCCTCACAAAAGAAGGCATCGGCCGGGCCGCCTCCTGTCAGCGGCTTCAACCCTTCGGGCTGAACGTGTCGATCAGCAGCTCGACACTCCCCCCGACCGGATACAGGATCGGGCAGGTGCAGCCGTGGTCGATGTACTCCTGCACCTTGCGCCGGGCATCTTCGGGGGTGCCCGAAGCCGTGATGCGCTCGATCAAATCGTCCGGCACCAGATGCTTGGCCTGCTGTATCTGCTCATGCGTCGCCGGCCATCCCAAGATCGCCTGGATATTCTTCACCACGTCCATGGAAACGCCGCTGGCCTTGGCGATGTGGGGTTGTTGGGCGAGGTATTGGGTCAGAAGCTCGCGGCTGGTGTCCAGCGCCCTGCCCCGATCGTGGTCCACCGAGGCGACCACCAGTTGCGGCCGGTCGATGGACTCCAGATCACGCCCCGCCCGACGGGCGCCGGCTTCGAGCTGTTCCAGCGCAGGGCCGTTGTAGGCGGGAGGCACGCAGTAGTTCAAAACGACCCCATCCGCAATCTCGCCGGCCAGCTCCATCATTTTCGGGCCGGTGGCGCCGATGTAGATTGGAACGTGGCGCGGTTCGCGCCGGCCGTGCACGACGTCCAATTCGATGCCATCCACATGGTGAAACTCGCCGTGGAAGGTCACGCGTTCCATGTTGAGCAACCTGCGGAGCACTTCCACCGTTTCCTGCATCGCCTTGAGCGGTTTGGTGCGCTCAATCCCGACATTCTTGGCGAGCGGATCCCACCAGGCTCCAATCCCGCAAATGATGCGGTTGGGCGCCAGGTCATCAAGGGTCAGGAAGGTGGAAGCCAGGAGCCCGATGTTGCGGGTCCAATTGTTGATCACGCCCGACCCGATCTTGAGGCGCTCGGTCACGGCGGCATAGGCCGCCATGGGGACAATGGCGTCTCGAACCAGACGCGACTCGGCTTGCCACACGGCTTCGAAGCCCTGGCTCTCGGCATAGCGGACATAGTCGAGCCCCTGGCGCAAATCATGGGCATCCTGGAGGTACAAGGCCACGCGTTTCATTTTCCTGGCGTCTCCTCGGCAGTGCGGAGGGAGGGTTGGCGCTCAGACTTGAGCAGCTCGAGGTCTTCGGGCAAATCGACGTCTAAACCAAACGACGGAAGGCGGCAGATCTCCAGCCGCGCCCCGCAGGCCTTGGCCCGGTCTACGTGCCGCTGGAAGCTTTCGGGGCCGAAGTCGTACTCGATCAATCCGGGCGGCGAAGAAAGCAGGGCGTTGGTCCCCGTCCCATGCCGGTCGGGCGCAATCACCACTACGGGGGGATCCTGGCCCAGCGCCACGAGGTGCTCGACGTCTTCGCGCGAGATCAGCGGCAGATCGGCGGGCAAGATCAGGACGCGGGAGACCCCATAGCCCCTGGCCACCAAGGTAGCACGGATCAGCGCCCGGTTGAGTTCGGGCGTCCCGTTTTCCTGCACTGTGTGCGCGCCGTGATCGCGCGCCAGCGAGAGGGCCATCGAGTCCCGGCTGACAACCAATGTGTGCTCGATCCCGGAAACCTGCCCCAGGATATCGAGGGTGTGCGTGAGCAGGTCGCGGCTCAGCGACGTGCGCTCCTCCTCGGACAAAACCTTCGAAAGCCGGGATTTTGAACGTTTCAGCGGCTTGACCGGCACGATCGCCCAAAGCGTCACCCCATGGTCTCCCTTGCGCCCAATGATTCGGCCAGCTGCAGGATCTGCCGGCCAAGCGCCTCTCGGCCGGCAGCATCGTGCATAACGGTTTGTGTCACCCATGTTCCAACACCCAGGGCTTCGATTTCGCCAGCCTGCTTGGCGTCGACCTCATCGATCACCAGGGCCTGTAAGAGGTCCCGGTAGTGTTCAGCCACCGAAACGGCGGACGGCGCCTGGCCCAGCTCGGCAAACATCTTGGCGGCTGGACCCTTGATGGCTCTGCCGCCCACAATGGGCGAAACCCCGATGACGGGGCGGGCCGCCACCGCAGCCCGAACGCCTGGGACGGACAGAATGGGGTCCAGGCTCACCCAGGGGTTCGAAGGGCAAAACACCACGCAATCCGCCTCAGCCAGGGCGTCTATCACGCCTGGGGCCGGCGAAGCGGCGTCGATGCCCTCGAAACGAAAGCCGGTGACCTTCGGTTCGCACCGCCGGGCCACGAAGTAGACCTGAAAGGGCATGTCGCCCGTGTCGGTCTCAACCACTGTGGGCACGGGATTGTCGCTCATGGGGAGGATGCGCACACGCACGCCCAGCGCCGCCGATATCCGGCCCACGAAGGCGCTCAAGGTCTGGCCCGCCTGCAGCGCCTGGGTGCGCAGGGCATGCAGGGCCAGATCGCGGTCACCGAGATTGAACCAGGCGGGGCCTCCCATCTCTTTCAGGCTGTCCATGAAGTGCCAGGTTTCGTCGGCGCGCCCCCAGCCGGTTTCAGGATTGGCCACGCCAGCCAGGGTATAGAGCACCGTGTCCAGATCGGGACAGATTCGCAGCCCCAGGTGATCGAAATCGTCGCCGGTGTTGACGATGGCGGTCAGATTCTCAGGGGGCATAACGGCAGCCAAGCCATCCAGCAACTTGGCGCCTCCCACCCCGCCTGCCAGTGCGGCCAGCTTCAGCGCCACAGGGTGAATTCCTCCACAGACCGGCGCGTTCGGTCCCGGCCCTCTTCAGCCGGATGGCCAAGCAGGATCATCCCCTGCGGCTCCCAGTCGTCCGGCAAGCCGAGCGATTTCGACCACCGTCGCCTGGGCGAACAGCGGCGAGCAGATCCAGCAGCCCCCCAGCCCCTCCGCGTGCGCGGCCAGCAGCAGGTGGCCGCCGGCCAGGGCCGTACTCTGGACGGCCATGCTGTGCTCGGCCGTCTGCCGGCCCTGATCGGCGTAGGCATCCATCGCCTGCATGGTCAGGCACACGATGAGCATGACCGGCGCGCCAAGCATTCGCTGCCGGCCGCGGTCCACCAGCTTGTCAACCTGTGCCTCGTCCAGGCCGTCCCGCCGCAGGTCGGCGCGGAACGCCCTGGACATGGCCTCGACGAGCCGCCGGCGTGCCTCGCCGTCCCGGACCACGGCAAAGCGCCATGGCTGGCGATTGTGAGCCGAGGGCGCCTGCCCGGCCGCCTCGAGCACACGTCGCAGGAGGGCCTCTTCGACGGGCTGGGATGTGAAGCGCCGGATCGAATGGCGGGTCGAGATCAGTTCGTAATAGGCGAGCGGGTTCGAGATCACCGGTTGGTGAAGATAGCTGTAGGCCTGATTGTGTAGATCACGCGGGTCTGACCCTCGGTCGACCCGGGGAAACGATCGACTCCATGATATTTCATGGCCAAGCGGTCGAGGTGCTCCTTGGCCCCGGCTTCCTGTTCGTCAATCACTTCGCCGCGCACCTGCAGATAGCGATAGGGATTGTTGGGGTCCACAATGCACAGCGCCACGGCCGGACTGCGGGCCATATTCGCATCTTTGACCCGCCCGCGGGATGTGTTCACCAAGAACAATCCATCGCGCACCTCGAACCACACCGGCGTGACTTGCGGCGTGCCATCGGACATGATCGTGGCCAGCGCCGCAAATGTCCGGTTGTCGTCAGCCACCAAATCGCGGGCCGACTTAGGCAGCCCGGCCTTGACCGCTTCCATCATAGGACCTTCAACCTTTCCGTCTGGCCGGTGTGTTTTCAACCGGCCTCTTTATTCTAACGGATTGGCGTGTCCCAACGAATATGTCTGTAGTCGGGTCTCAGCGGAAGAGGTCCTCCGACCGCGGGCGCAAAAGCTCGGGCAGGCCCCCATCCTGCAAGGGATAGGGCAGGCCCCGGACATGGATCATGGGGCGCCCCTCGTCTGCCTGGCCCATCAGGGCCGAGGCGCCGGCAGCGATCTCGTCTGCCAGACCCACCCGGGTAATGCGTAGCGGTTCCCCAAACAGGTCCGGGCGGCCGCGCAAGTCGAGCAGCCCCGGAAAATGGTAGACGCCGATGGCCACGCCGACGGTTCCCATGCGCCAGGCGCGTCCGTGCGAATCGATGATCAGCACCCCAATTTCTGCGCCGGCGCCCCGTCCCAGCCCTTCCGCCAGGCGATGCGCCGAGGCATCCGGGTCGGTCGGCAGGAGCAGCACCCATGGCTCCGATTCGCGTCCCGCCGTCCCGGCCACGTTGGAGTGATCGACCCCCGCATTGGCGCTCACGAATCCCAGCCGATGCTGCACAATCAACACGCCGGGCGCCGCTCGGACCACTTCGGCGGACTCGCTCAGGACCACCTCGACCAGGCGCGGGTCCTTGCCGACCCGTTCGCCCAACGCCCGGGCGCGATCGGAGGCGGCCACGTCGTTCAGGCAAACCAACCGGCCTTCGGCCTTGGAGACGACCTTCTGGGCCACCACCAGCACATCGCCATCGCGCAGCTCAAGGCCGGCGGCAGCCAGCCCGGTCACGGCCAGGCCCGCCAAATCATCCCCGGGGCGCACCAGAGGCAGGCCGGGGAGGGCGGTGAAGATCAACTGGAGGGGTGCCGTCACGATTTGATTCCGGTGACCTTGATGGAGCCCCGCAGGGACTTGTAATGCTTATTGATGGCGATCATCAGGGCGGACAGACCCTCGATGACCACGGCGTTGTCGAGCGGGCCGGCGTAGTAGCCCCGCAGCCCGGCGCCGTTGGCCAGCTTGATGACTTCCTCAGCCGCGGCAACGTCATCGGCGCATACGAGGACATCCATGTCGAGCGGCCGATCGGGATGGCGCTTGAGGACATAGGCAGGAGCGGTTTGAAAGGCGGCCACGACCCGAACACCCTCCCCCAATTGGGTCTGGGCCTGCCGGGCGGCCGCCGGGGCCGCCGGCGGCGCCGGCGCACGGAAATCCACCCGCGCCGTGGCATCGACCAGGATCTTGCCTTGCAGCGCGTCTTTGACCGTTTCCAGAGCCGCGGCGTGCGCCGTGTGCTCGACGGTCAGCACGGCAATATCGGCCTGCTGCACTGCGGCTGCGTTCTCAAGGCCCTGGATAGTGTCGAGGGCCAACTCTTCATTCAGGGACGCGGCCACAGCCTGCGCCTTCTCGGCCTGGCGCGAGCCGATCAGCACGTTGTAGCCGGCCTTGGCCCAACGCGCCGCCAGGGCGGGCCCGGCCTGGCCGGTTCCGCCGATCAGGGCAATGGTCAGGATCAAACGGTCTTCGCTCATGCGGCCTCCGCAGATGACGCGGTCATCAATCGGGCGGGACGTTCGCCAGGTAGCGCTGCCAGACGTCCGGGACGCGCCGGCGCGCCTGTTGGCTGATCTCAGCCTGGTCCATGGTCAACAGGCGGCGGTCCTGCATGAGGACCTGCCCATCCACGATCGTCGCCGTCACCATCGACTCGTGAAAGCCGAACACGATATGCCAGGGGAGATTGCCCGGGTTCACCGGAGTTGTTGGGTGATAGTCCACCAGAATCAGGTCCGCTCTGGCCCCCGGTCGTATGACCCCCAACAACTCGCCGGGGAAGAAGTTCCCCGCCAGGGCGGCGTTGTTGGTCACGGCTATCTCCGCCAGCCGGTCGGCCGGCATGCGTCTGGGGTCGCGATGCCACACCTTGTGAAGCAGATAGGCGGCCTTCCATTCTTCCCACATCGCATTCGAGAAGCCGTCGTTGCCCAGGCAGACGCGCACACCCAGCCTGAGCAGCGAGTCGACGTCCGCCACTCCCACCCCGTTGTTCATGTTGGAGCGCGGCTGGTGGCTCACCCAGACGCCGCGCTCCGCCAGGAGCGCCATCTCACGGGCGTCGACGTGAATGGCGTGGGCCACAATCGTGCGCTCATCCAGGATTCCATGCCGATCGAGGCGATCGACAATCCGCAAGCCCGACTTGGCCAGGCTGTCGTACTCGTCGGCTTCATGCTCGGCCACATGGATGTGAAACGCCGAGCCGTCCGGGGCGGCGCGGCGGCAGGCATCCAGGGTTTCATCCGACAGGGTCAGGCTGGCGTGCAGGCCAAACGCGGCCGACACGCGACCGCCGGCCAGGCGCTCGGCGCGAGTGCGCTCGATGAACAGCACATTGGCTTCGATGCCGGCCCTGGCCTTGGCCGGGCCATCCCGGTCGGTGACTTCGTAGCACAATACGGCGCGCAGCCCGGACTGGTCGACGGCTTCGGCAATGACGTCCAGCGCGCCGGAAATGGCGTTGGGAGAGGCATG
Organism: uncultured Chloroflexia bacterium; assembly: GCA_963797485.1. Classification (GTDB taxonomy): domain Bacteria; phylum Chloroflexota; class Anaerolineae; order Anaerolineales; family E44-bin32; genus CAWAND01. The sequence goes on along the minus strand of CAWCPF010000003.1, from coordinate 731,344 downwards.
ATGGTCGATCAAAGTTGTCGTGCCGTGCCGGATGGCGTCCACCAGGCAGACCTGAGCCGAGGCGCGCACGTCCTCCAGATCGAGCGATTTGTCCAACGGCCACCATAGCTTGCGCAGCACCTCGGGGAAGTCCCGCGGCGCCCGCCCTGGAATGGCCATGCCGCGCGCAAACGCGCCATAAAAGTGGGTATGCGCGCAGATGTTCCCGGGCATAAGCCATTGGCCCCCGGCATCCAGTTGGGACTCGCCGGGATGGTCATCGATCAGGCCGGCGGTCGGGCCTATGGCCCCAATTGTGCCATTTTTCACAAATAGGGCGTGGTCTTCAAGGATCTGGTTCGGCTGGTCCCAGGTGACGATGCGCGCATGGGTGATCAACATGGGGGCATCCGTAAAGAGAGGTCGGCGGGACATTCCGGCTGGCGACAGCCAGCAGGCATGCGACGTGTCAACTCGAACCAGGTCATGGCCGTCACCCGCCAGTCGCCCGATCTACGGGATGGAGCGCAGGTCATTCTAGCATGCCGCGTCGGGCCTCCCAATTTGGATTGGCTCACACAACCGGAGCTGACGGGTGGCGATGCAGGTACTTACCCTGCCCCGCCCGGCCCAGCCACCGCTCGCCGTCGACGATCAAACGGCCCCTGAGGAACACTTTCTCGGGATAGCCGACCAGCTCCCAGCCTTCGAACAGGTTGTAGTCGGTCCGATGCTGCGCATGCGCCCGACCGTAGGTCAGCTTTCGGTCCGGATCCCAAATCACCAGGTCCGCGTCGGCGCCCGGCACCAGGGCGCCTTTGCGCGGGTACAGGCCGAAGATCTTCGCCGGCTGCGTGCTGGTGAGGGCCACAAACTGGTTGGGCGTCAACCGGCCCTGTCCGACACCGTATGACCACAAAATGGGCAGACGATCGCCCACCGCGGGCAAGCCGTTGGGAATTTTCGTAAAATCGGATCGCCCCAACTCCTTGCCCGGAATGGCGACCGGCTGACCCTCGTATTCGATGGGTGTGTCTCCATCGAAGAAGAATGGGCAGTGATCGGTGCCCACGGTCTGAATCACCCCGCGCGCCAGACCGCCCCACAGGGCTCGGGCATCTTCGCCGGACCGCAGGGGCGGCGAACACACCCATTTGGCCCCGTCTGATCGTTCGAGCAGGTCCTGGGTGAAGAAGAGGTACTGCGGGCACGTTTCGCCCATCACCGGCAGCCCACGCTCGCGGGCGTAGGCCAGTTGATCCACTTCGCCGGCGGTGTTCATGTGGACCAAATACAGGGGCGCTTCGGCCTGAGCTGCCAGCGCGAAGGCGCGCAGGGCGGCTTCAACGGCTCCCCACGCCGGCCGAGTGCGCGCGTGCCACTCGGGCAGGGTGTGCCCCGCCGCCAGCGCCTCTCGCACCAGCACCTCGATCACGTCGCCGTTCTCGGCATGCAGCATCGTCAGCAGCCCGTGGCGGCCTGCCTGCCGCAGCACCTGGAAAATCTCGCCATCCTGCAGCCGGAGGCGGCCGTTGTAAGCCGTGAACACTTTGACGGTCGTGATGCCCGCGTCGATCAGGCCCGGGATCTCGCCCATGACGCTCTCGTCCAGACGGGTGATGTTGGCGTGGAACCCAAAATCGATGGCCGCCAGGTGATCGGCGCGCGCATGCCAGGCCTCGATCCCGGACCCAAGCGATCCGTGATCCGGCTGGGGCACGAAGTCCAGCGCCGTGGTCGTCCCGCCGAACGCGGCCGCTTTGTGGCCGGTGTAATGGTCGTCGGACGAGACCGTGTCGAACATGGGTAGATTGAAGTGGGTGTGGGGATCCACGCCGCCGGGCAGCACCAGCCGCCCGCGGGCGTCGACGCGCTCGGCGTCGAGATCTTTGAAGGATTGGCCCAGGCCAGCGATCTTTTCGTCTTCGACGAGGATATCGGCCGCAAACGTCTCTTCGGCCGTGATCAGCGTCCCGCCTTCAATGACCAGCCTGGCCATCCACCGCTCCTCGGGCTACAGCCGGCGCCCACTTCCGGCCGTCAGTTGAGGAAGTACTCTGTCCCGCAGAACGGACAAGTCACCACGCCTTTGCCCACCAGTTTGAGCTCCCCGCCGCAGTTCTTGCACTTGTCCAGTTCACGCAGCCCGGAGGCGTCCTGGGAGTACAACACCCCCTTGTCCCAATTGATATAGCCGGCGAACAAACCCATCCCAACCAGCGCGTGGATGTCTTTCTGGATGTCTTCACGGCTGGATTTCATCTCCAGCACCACATCACTGATGGCGATTTCCCCGTGGCTCTTGACCATGTCCAGGATTTTGCGCAGCTCCTGGCTGTGCGCGTCCTCGGCCCTCTCCTGGCGGCCGCGCATCAGCAGAAACACCCCCACACCCATCAGCGGAAGAATGATGATGGCCAGGAAACCGCCCCCCAGCACCGCGCCGGTGATCTGCATCCGGCCGGCGAGCACACTCGACACCAGCCATAACACCCCGATCAGCCCCAGAGCCAGTCCGGCTCCGATCAGGAGCATGCCGATGATTTTGCCGCTCTTCATGCGTATCTCTCCGTGTTGAACGCCAGCCGGTTAGCCAAATCCCCGGCCGCCGCCTCCGCCCCCGCCGCCGCCGCTGAAGCCGCCGGAACTGAACCCGCCTCCGCCTCCGGTTCCGCTTGATGAGGGAGCCGATCCGAGGATATGGCCGGTGCTGTTGAGCATCTGAGTCAGTCCGTCGCTCATGCTCTGCAAGCCGCCGCCCAGGCTGTCGGACATGCCCTGCAGTCCGCCGCTTCCGGTCATCGCCGGCGTGCTGCTGGCCAGCCCCCTGCCGCCCGTCGCGACCATGGGCCGGCCGTAGGGGATGTACCAGATGGGCGCCGGCGTGTCGGCCAGGCGGGAGAATTTGTTCACCCAGGACTGGTTCATCCCGAATGCAATCGCGTAAGGCAGATAGAGCTCGAACAGATCACTGGATTCTTTCAGATCCTTCAGTTGGTCAATTCGAGCCAGGAAGGTCTTGAAAGCCTTCCAGCGCGCGGCGGCCTCGGCGCCGGCCCGGGTCTTGGCCGGCATGAAATTCCCGGCCACGAGCGCGGCCACGCCGGCCAGCCCGAGGGCTAAAGGCAAACAGGTCAGCGCACCGGCATAGCTGGACAGCGGGAAGAACACGAAGCCCGAGATGAAGGCCAGCACCAGGACGATCACCCCGATACCGATCCAACTCTTGCGCGTCGTGTCGGGGTTGGTCTTGAAGAACCCTCGGCTGACCAGTTGCTTGTAGAGATCGCGCTGGATGTCCGGCAAGAACTTGTAGAATTTATTGCGCAAATCGCTCAGGTCGCGCTCCGTCTTCCGACCCGGGAAGATCCCGTTCATGATCTGCCGCTCGAAATCGTTGAGCGCCGAGACGTCTTCCTTCTGCTTGTGAAAGACGAAATCTGAAGAGCCCAGGCCCATGAAGCCCTTGGACTCCGATTCCTGGATCGTCAGGTAGCCCTGGCGCGCCAGGCCCACGATGCTGGCCACAACATCCTGCATGTCGGCGCGTTCGTCGATCAGCGTGCCGAGCACGCCGGCAGGCAGATCCCCGGGCGGTTCGGTGATGTACTCGGGGATGTCGGGGATATTCGGATCCCGGCCCCGCAGATACCACAGCAGATACACGCCCAACGGTCCGCCAAGGGCCAGCAGGATGGCCACCAGCCCCACCAAAAGGTTGACCAAGGGCCGGACGGTCAGGTCATAGGCTTCGGCCTGGTCCACAGCCGCCTGCCAGGCCGGGACCTGAGCCGGCACGACGCCGTGTGTGAACTCGACGCCGATCTCCATCCGATCGCTGGGTGACATCTCCCGATCGGCCACGAAGGTCGCCGAGGTGCCGTCCCCGCTCTGCTGCCAATGAGTGTTGATCCCGGATGAGTTGATGATCTGGAATTTGGAGCCACGCGGCAGGTAGACCGTTGTGCTGGCTTCCCGGATGGGGAAATCGCGCTGGTTGTCGATGGCGATCCACTGCAGCTTGTCACCGGCATCGTAGATGCGAACCCCCCCGTGAACCGTGTAGGACAGATCGTAGACCCGCGTGTCATTCGCCACGGCCGGGAAGTACCAGTAGATCTCCTTCTCACCCCCATTGTCTTCAGCGGTGAAGGTGTAGGGCGTGCCGCCGTAGGACGTCTGCGTGTAAGTCTGTCCCCCGGGCTCACTGATGGCGATATCACTGATGCCGGTGGTTTTGTCGAGGGGGATGACGGCAAAGCCGAAGGTGAATGTTCCCGAGGTGAATGTGATCTGCTGATGCTCTACGACCCGGACGTCGCCATTGGATTGAATGCTCAAGGAAACGTCATACCGGTCCCACACCAGCGTCTTGGATTGGGCGGTCGCCGAGAGAACCGGGGCCAGGAGCACGAGGGCGGTGAGCGTCAGGATGGCCAGACGCAGTTTTCGCATGGGCTGCCTCGCATCCGAAAGACGGCTCAACGACCCGGTGGGGTCGTGCCAAAGGCATGGCAATCATACCCTTGACCCGACAGGCTGTCGAGCAACCTAGCCTTGTGTGCGCTCTTTCAACAGCCGCCAAAGCTGGTCGCGATCGGCAGACGGCAGCACCGTCAAATCATGCAGGGAATTGGCGGCCAGCAGCCGAGCGCCGGTTGTATACAAGAAGGCGAAGCGCTTCCATCCGCCGCTGGCGATCGGTCTGAGAAGCGCCTGAACTGGCCCAAGCTGGATGCGGTAATAGGGCTCGCTGGCCCGCGGGTGGTCCGTTTCATCTCGGAGGAGATCCGCCCGCGTCGTCAGCTCAAAACCGCGGACAGGGGCAACGTATCGGACACTCCAGCGCTCGTCTTTAAAGGCAGCCGTCTGGTAAAACGCCAGCCAATCCACCCTGACCGTCTTTGGGGCCGTCTGGAGCGGAATGCGATACCAGCCCAGCGTCCGGGCGATCTCAAGGTCCCTCGGGGTCCTGACAACCGCCACCAGGACCAGGTCATCCGGTTCTATGGTCACGACCGCCCCCCTCGGCCATTCGGCCGGCTCGCCCTGCTTTGTGTCGTCCGCCGGCGGTGTGCGGGACCCCTAGGCGGCCTGCACCTCGGCGTTGAAGTCTTCGATCAGCTCATCAATCTGGCCGACCTGGGTCTGGAAACGGGTCCAGTAATCCGGCGCATACCATTGGTCCATGATCTCGGCGTACGTGCGTCCCTGCTGCTCAACCCAGGTGTAGTACTTCAGGTTGTGAATCCGGCGCCGATCGGGGTACCGCAATTCAAGCATATGATCGGTCGTCAAGCCTTGCAGGTAGCGCGCCTGGACAGCCGCCGCCTGGCGATCATCGAACACGCCCAGCTCGGCATGCATTTCCTTCAGCCGGCTCTGGTACAGGTCCATCGAGTTGGTGAGCACAGTCAGCACCACGTCATCGGGGGTCAATTCGTAGTATTTGGCGAATTTGATGGCCATGCTCAAATTGGCAATCCCGGAGAAACCGAGCAGGCCAAGCCGGTCGATGAGCGATTGGGGCACGCCCTGCTCCGCCAGATATGCCCGGCCGGCCGGTTCATTGAACAGACGGGAGACATTGACCACGGTCTCATCATCGATATCGATCACCAGATCCGTGTTCTTGACATTGTGAATCCAGGGGACGTGCTTGTCGCCGATGCCTTCGATCCGATGAGCGCCAAAGCCATTCTCCAGCAGCGTCGGGCATTGCCAGGCCTCGCCGGCGCCGACCTTGCTGGCGGGGAAGTGCTGCTTCAGGAAATCCCCACAGGCGATGGTCCCGGCCGAGCCGGTGGTCAGGACCACGCCGCGGTACTCGCCTCCTTTGGTCAGTTCGTGTTCGAGGACCTCCAGCATGGCATGCCCGGTGACCTCGTAGTGCCACAGGTAATTGCCGAACTCCTCGAACTGGTTGAAGATCATCAGATCCGCGCCCGAGGCGCGCAGTTCCTTGCACTTGTCAAAGATCTCTTTGACATTCGACTCGCTGCCGGGTGTCTTGATGGTCTCGCCGGCGATGTTGGCCAGCCACTCAAAGCGTTCCTGGCTCATGCCCTCCGGGAGGATGGCGATCGACTCGGTCGCCAGGAGGGCCGAATTGTAAGCGCCTCCCCGGCAGTAGTTGCCCGTGGACGGCCAGACGGCCTTCTGGCGGGTCGGGTCGAATTGGCCCGTGACAAGCCGAGGCACCAGACAGCCGAAGGCGGCGCCAACCTTGTGCGCACCGGTCGGAAACCACTTGCCGATGAGGGCAATGATGCGGGCATCCGTGCCTGTCAGACTCGAAGGCAGCTCGAGGTAGTTGACGCCGCCGAAGCCGCCGCCTGTCTCGACCGGTTCGTTCTTCCACGTGATTCGGAACAGATTGATCGGATCGACGTCCCACAGGCCGACCTGCTCGAGTTGATCTTTGATGTCCTGCGGCAGGGAGGCCGGGTTCTTCATTTGGGCGAACGTGGGAATACGGATGCCCCGTTCGCGTGCGCGTTCGATGGCGTGGCTGCGGCCCTGGCGGTCTATGGTCAGGTCGATCATGGTCAGCGTGTCTCCTCGAATTCGTCAGGATGGGGTCGGGGTGGCGCCTGACGGACCACATACAGCGGGCGCCCTTTGGCCTCATCATACAACCGGCCGATGTACTCGCCCAGTATGCCGAGCGAGATAAGCTGCACACCTCCCAGGAAGAGCACAGCCAGCAGCGTGGTGGCCTGGCCGAAGAAGGCCTGGTTGCCCATCAACCGGAGGATGATGACCACCGGGATGGTGACGGCGCTGATCCCGGCGCTCACAAACCCAAGGTAGGTGGCAATCTGCAACGGAAAATACGAGAAGCCCGTGACGGCATTCAGCGCAAAGCGGACCATCTTGGGAAACGTGTACTTGGTCTCACCCGCCACACGGGGGTCGCGCGCGTAGGCGACACCGATCTGCCGGAATCCGACCCAGGCGGCCATGCCGCGGAAGAAACGATGCCGCTCCTGCATTCCCTTGAGCGCCTCGACCACCTTCCGGTCAATCAAGCGGAAATCCCCCGAATCCAGCGGAATGTCGACGTCGGTGATGCGGTAGATCAACCGGTAGAAAAGGGCGGCTGTGGCGCGCTTGAAAAGTGTCTCGCCTTTGCGCTCAGAGCGCACGCCGTAGACGACTTCATAGCCTTGCCGCCACTGCGCCACCAAATCCGGGATGACCTCAGGCGGGTCCTGGAGGTCGGCGTCGATGATGATCACCGCCTGGCCCCGGCTGTACTCCAGTCCCGCGGTCACGGCGATTTGATGGCCGAAATTGCGCGAGAAGATCACGGCCTTGATGCGCGCGTCGGACTCGGCCAGTCCCAGGATGCGCTCGGTGGACTCATCGCTCGAGCCGTCGTCGACCAGCAACAGTTCCCAGGGCTCACTCAGGCCGTCCATCACGTCGCGCACACGCGCGTAAAGATCAGGCAGCGAATTGGCCTCATTGAAGACCGGCGCGACGATGGAAAAAGTAACCGGGGCGGGCCTGCCGGCGCGATCGTCACTCATGTCGGGCTGTTTCCACAGCCTGAGAAAGCGCGTCGAGCGTTGGCGGGATCACGTCGGCTTCACCCGTAGCCAGCATAGCCGCGTCAACATCTTTGAGCCCGCTGCCGGTGACCACCACCACGGCGCATTCATCGTCGTGCACCAGCCCGGCCTCGATTGCCTTAAGCAGTCCGGCGTAGGCCGTTGCGCCCGCCGGCTCAGCGAACACAGCCGCCCGTCTGCCCAGCGTGCGCATGCCGGCCAAAATGCCCTCGTCGGTCACCTGCAGCATAGATCCCTCGGTCTCTCGGACGGCGCGCAGCGCGCGCAAGCCATCCCGAGGCAGATCGACCGAGATACTGTCGGCGAGAGTGTCGGCCGACACGGGTTCAATGGTCTCGGCGCCTGCCTGGAACGCGTTGAAAATGGCCGACGAACCCTGCGCCTGGACGCCGATCAGCCGGGGGAGGTGATCGATCCATCCCAGCGCATGCAGGTCGACAAAACCCTTGTGCAGTCCGCTGATGATGTTGCCATCTCCAACCGACACCAGCACGACCTGGGGAGCCTGCCAGCCGTGGCTCGCTTCGGCTCCCCGGACTCGGCTGAGCTGTTCGCATATCTCGAAGGCGGCCGTCTTCTTGCCCTCGGCTGTAAATGGATTGTAGCCCGTGTTGCGGCAGTACCAGCCGAAAGCCTGGGAGGCTTCAACCGACAGGTCGAAGGCGTCATCGTAGGTTCCTTCGACCAGAATCACGCGGGCGCCGAACATCAGCAGTTGGGCCACCTTGGCGCGAGGCGCCGTGCGAGGCGCCAGGATCAGAGTTGGGACACCGGCGGCGGCGCCCATCCCGGCCAAGGCGGCTCCGGCGTTGCCGGTGGAGGCGGTGATGACAAGTTGGGCACCGATCTCTTCGGCCCGCCGAATCACCAGCGCGCTGGCGCGATCCTTGAATGACGCCGTCGGGTTACGGCCGTCATCCTTGACCCACAGGTCGGGCATGCCGACTTTGTCACGCAGGGCGGGCGGTCCGAGAAACGGGGTCATACCGACGGCTCTGAGCGCCGTCCCCTGGTGCCCGGGGTCGGACACGGGGAGCAGGGGCAGGTAGCGCCACATGGACGCCTCGCTGGAGGCGCCAATCCGTTCGGGGCTCGATTCCCGGGCGATGGCATCGTAGTCGAGCGCGACGTCCAGATTGGCCCCGTCGTCCGGGCAAGTGTAGAAAACATCCGCCGGCGGATAGCTGCGCCCGCAGGCTGAACAGCGGTAACCAGCTTCAAAGGCCACCTTCAGATTCAATCCTTCTCGAAAGTCGTTCCCAAGGCTGCAGGAGGCGAGATGCGCATCGAACGTAACACGCCGGCAGCGATCTTCCTTGCGTCCGGAGGCAGGCCTGCTAGGGTCCGATCGACCCAATCGGCATTGCCAATGTTGACCAACAGCAGGGTGAGGATCATGAGCGGGAAGGGTGCCACCTGCAGAACCTGGGAAGGCACGTTGGGTAAACTCGGTTGGAGTACCACACCCAGCCATTGCAGTAGGCTGAACAAGTACGCGCCGACCGCACCGCGAATGGGATCCCAGCCTCCGAAGATCACCAGTGCCAGGGCAATCCAGCCAAAGCCGTCCAGACCGCTGATGGTCCCCTTCCAGCCTGCCTTAACACTGAGCGAGAAGGTCGGGCCGGCCAGGCCGACGAGAGATCCACCGATCATCGTATACGTGTAGCGCATCAGCGGGACATTCGCGCCACGCGCGAACGCCGCCGCCGGTCGCTCACCGATCCCCCTGAGCATCAACCCTGGCCTTGTCCGGAACACCCAAAACCATGCGGCGAAGATCAGAACAAAGCTTAAGTAGACGAGGGCATTCTGATTGAAAATCAAGGGGCCAACGATTGGGATTCCACTGAGTCCTGGGATGGGGAGGGAAGGTACACGCGGACCCTGCACACCGACGAAAGGATTGCCGAGAAAGTAAGCCAGACTCAGGGTCATCAGCGCCAAAACGTAGCCAACGGCCACCTGCGATTGCTTGAGGGTCAGGCTGGTGAAGGCCAGAACCAGGGCTACCAAGGCTCCCGTGAACATTCCAGCCGCGAAACCCAGCCAGATGTTGTCGGTCGTCACGGCCACGGCAAATGACGTCATCGCCGAAAACACGATCGTGCCGTTGACGGATAAGTTGATGACACCTGCCCGTTCAGTGAGCGTCTCGCCAATGGTGGCAAACACGATCGGCGCCGCCGCTGCCAGGACCCCGGCCAATCCAATAACGATGGCGGCGGTTGTCATGACCTGACCTCCCCTTGTCCCCGAACGAACCTGCGCCGAGCACCCTCCATCATCAGAAAGGCGAGCACCAGGGCGCCCTGAAGCACGCCCGACAGCGAGGAATCAAGCTTGAGCACGATAGGAAGCTGGATGCTGCCAATGTTCAGGGCCGCAAAGAACAGGGAAACCGGCGCCGCCCACACAGGCTGGTAGTTGATCAGCATCGCCACCAGCAGCCCAAGCCATCCGTAGTTGCTCGAAATCGAAGGGATGAGGCGATGGTAGACAGATGTGACCTGAATGGCGCCGGCCACACCTGCAAACAGGCCACAAATCAAGAACGCGTTCATCATGTAGCGCGAAGTTGGGATGCCCGTCAGATTGGCGGCGCGCTTGTTGCGGCCGACCGCTTTGAGGCGGAGGCCGAAATATGTTCCTTGAAGCAGAAAATACACGGCAACCGTCCCGAGGATTCCGATGAACAGGGCCCATATGCTTAGTCGCAGGTGGGGAAGCATCGGCATCCACATCTCTTGTGGAAACGGGATCGTTCCACTCATCGATCCGATCCCCGGGCGCTTCCATGGCCCGAAGATCAGCCACAGCGTTATGGCTGTGGCCACGAAGTCGAGGCCCAAGCCCCCGAAGATCTCGTTGACGCCGCCGAACGTCTTGAGAGCCCCCGCGAGTCCTGCCCACAGGGCACCGCCGATGGCGCCGGCCAGGATCGCCAACAGGATCATGACCAGCGGAGGGACCCCGCTGTCCTGCATCATCCGCAATGCCCCCGTGGCGAAGATGGCTCCCAGGGTTATCTGGCCCTCCATACCGATGTTCCACAGTCCGGCGGCAAACGTTACCAGCAGCCCAGCCGTCGCCAGAAGCAAGGGCACCCATGCCACCATGACATTGGCGAAGTTATCGATTGATCCGAAGGCACCCAAAGCGAGCTGGCCAAACGCCTCCAGGGGTGGTGCACCGGACAGAAGGAGAACCGCCACCGTGAACAAGAAGGCCAGGATCACGGCCCCGAACCTGAAGCTAAGGTTGAACCAGCCTGTGCCTTGCTTTTCCATCACGCGCCCTGATTGGGCTGGTGCAGCCCGACGCCGCCAATGAGTTCCCCCAATCGCTCGACGCTGACCTTGTCTGATTCGAGGGGTTGGGAAACCCTTCCCGCGAAGAACACGATGACCCGATCGCTATAGTGCAGGAGTTCTTCCAGGTCGGACGAGACAAAGACCACAGCCGTGCCCTCCAAGCAGCGCTCCTTGAGCTTCTCCCAGGTAAAGATCGCGGATTCCATGTCCAGCCCGCGTGTTGGCTGCTCCATCAGCAGTAACCGAAGATGTGTCCGCAGCAGGGCAAGCAGAGCACGCTGCTGATTACCTCCCGAGAGGGACTCCACTGTCGAATGAGGTTTGCCACGGACCTTGAACTCGGCGATGCCCACCCGGGCGCTGGCGCGCCCCTCCTCCCAATTGACGAATAGACCCTTCGAGGGTTGGGCCAAAATGAAATGCTCGGTGAGGGTCATCCCTGGAATCAGGCCCTCTTCCAGACGTGATGCCGGCATGAACGCACAACCTCTGTCTTTGAACTCGTGGTAGTGCTTGCCGGTCATCTCCTCCCCTTCGAGCAGCACTCTGCCAGCTACCGGGCGCACGAGCCCAGCGCAGGCCTGCAGGAAGAGACGTTGTCCGCTCCCCTCCATGCCCGCCAAGCCAACCACCTCCCCGGCCCGCACTTCAAGATTGACACCTTCGATGTGCAACCGGGGATTCTCGATTGATACTCCCTCAAGCTGCAGCACAGGAGTTTCACCGTAGCTTGGTGTGCGCGACATCAGAGCGACCTCTTTGCCAAACATCATCTCGACCAGTTTAGATGTAATGTAGGGCGGCTCCGTCTCTCCCACCAGCCGGCCCTCCCGTAACACCGCCACGCTGTGGCAGAGACCCTGAACTTCTTCCAGCTTATGCGAAACAAAAATGATGGTCCGTCCTTCGTCCGCCAGACGCTTGAGTGTCTGGAACAGCTTTTCCCGCTGAGGCGCGCTGATCCCGGTAGTCGGCTCGTCTAGGATCATCGCTCGCACACCCAGCCATAGGAGACGGAGTATCTCGAGTTGCTGCCGTTCACCCACTGTCAGAGTGTCTACATAGGCATTCGGGTCCAACGAGAAACCAAATTGATTCCCCAGGTCCCGCAACGCCCGGCGCGCCTTGCCGCGTTGTGGTAGCAGCGACGTGCCGCTCCCAATGAGGAAACTGTCGATCACGCGCATGGGAGGGAAATCGAGTGGATCCTGGTGCAACATGCCAACGCCTTGGGCGATGGCGTCGGCGGGGGATTTCATGCTGGCTGGCTTCCCACCCAGCAGGATCTGCCCGCTGTCGGGTTCGATGAAGCCGGACAACGATTTCATCAGCGTGCTCTTCCCGGCGCCATTCTCACCCAGCAGGCCCTGGATAGTCCCTGCCGGGATATCCAGTGTGATCCCTATGTTGGCATGGACCAGGCCGAAGGACTTGTGGATGTCTCGCAACTCGACTTTCATGCTAGCCCCATCAAGAGGGGGGTGGGCGGCCGATGGCCGGCCCACCCCCCCTGGCGATTTCTACGTCCGCCTAGTTCGACGGAACGCTTTGGCCATCCATGCCTTCTAGGAGCTGAGGCAGGTACCAGATCTGCTGGTCGGTTGCCTTCTCGCCGTTCTGGAGATAGGCGGTCCCATCCTGCAGGTTGAGCGGACCGGTCCAAAGGTTGAGACCGGAACCCAGTTCGCCGATAAGCTTTTCCACGCCGGACTTGGCATCCGCGCTCAGCGCGTCGCCGTAGGTGAAACCAGCGTAGGAAGCGTCGGGGTTGTTGATGTCAGGATAGGTTGGGCCCTCCCATTGGAACGTCGGCTCCCAAGTCCCATCCATGATCTTCGTCAACTCGTCTCTGTAGAACGGCTTCCAGTTGAAGTATGCGGCACCGAGACAAACGTCAGGAGCCTCGTCGCAGGCTTTCTCATAATCGTAGGCAACGTTCCAGACCTGGGTCCCACTGTCGGTCATGGCCTTGGCCTGCGTCAACGCCTCGGTTGTGTCGATTCCCGAAATGACCACATCGAATCCAGAGTTGTAGAAGTCATTCGCCACCTGAGTTGGATCAGAGGTGACCCCGGGGATGTTGAACCAGAATCCGATCCACGTGACCTTGAACTCCAAGGTTGATGCGTCTTTGCCGAGATAGTTCGTCCAGCAATACTTGGCACCAAGATAGGCGGACGAAGCAAGTCTGCGTGTTTCGTCATTGATCAGGGGTCCCAGATAGCCGATCTTGCCTGTCTCTGTCGTGAGTGCAGCCGCACACCCTGCCATCATCTTCGCTGGCTCAATGAACGGCATAACATTCCCCAGATTCGGCAAATCCGAGTAGTTCTTCCCATCCTGCCAAGCCTGGTCACCAGAAGCCATAATCACCGAGATATCAGGGTGGTTCGTCGCAAACTGAGTTGCAGCATCCTTCATGTCATCTGAGTTGAAGATGATCGCGGTCGCACCCTGGCCCAACAGCTGCTCAGCGAGTTGGTCGGCTGTCGTACCTGGCCTGTCTGCAGGGTTGACCTTGTCAATGTAGACCATCTTGGTTCCCGGAACCTGATCCTCGACGTACAAGCCGGCGTCGTAATGGGCCTGGCTCCACCCATGGTCGTTGTACGGACCAACCATCAGCAAGCCGAAGGTGAGCTCCCCACCCGCGGGAGCAGTTGTAGCCTCGGGGGCCATTGTGGCCGCCTCGCTCGGCATCGCAGTTGGGGCGCCAGATGTATCCGCCGAGGGGGGAGCACTAGTTGGAGCGGTTCCCCCACATGAGGCGAGCGTGGCGAACAACGCAACGGCCAAGGTCGCCTTCCAGAGCGTGCTCTTCATGACTTAAAGTCCTCCATAGGTAGATCTGATTTTTCGTGAGACTAATTCGGGCTCGAGTCGCTATTCGTTCAGGCCGCCTCCTTCCGACGATGAGCATCTGAGAGCATTTCTCGTTTGGAACGAGTTCGCCTCATGATAGATCAGCACCCGAAAGCACAAGATCTACATAGGCCGGGGGTTGTCCTGGCTTCAATTCCACCAGTCCTCTGTTTGAAATGTGAAGTTCGACCAGCACAATCAACGGAATGAGGCTCAAGGTCATTTCGACGGAGTCATGCTCAACTCCCGAGTCTCTGAAGGCCCGTTCAAGTTCGTTGAGTTGCGCCGACACCTTGTCGGCGGATTCGAGCGACATCAAACCGGCCAGTGGCAGCGGAACCGTGGTGACCTTCCCATTGTGGACAACCACCATTCCACCGCCCAACTCGATGAGTGTGTTCGCCGCTAACACCATGGCTTCGTCGCTGGTTCCCATGACCATCAGATTGTGGCAGTCGTGAGCAACCGTTGAGCCAAACGCGCAGTTGGGCTTGAATCCCGTGCCGCTAACGAAGCCGTAACTCCGCTTGGCATTGGATGCGACTTCGGTTTCGTGTCGGTAGAAAAGAGCAACCTTGGCTAGATCTCTGGCTGGATCTGCTACCAGCTCACCGTTCTTTACTTCTATTTCGACCACTTCCTCTTTTGTGTGCACCATGCCAGGGAAGATTCGCATCACCCGTATCTGGGCCGTATCTTGATCGCACGCGATTTTCAGATCCTCGGTGGATATGGGTTCCACATGCACCGAGTTTACTGCCCAATCCGGGTAGCTGTAGGGGGCAATCTCAACCTGCATCTTTCCGGCCTCGGCTACAAGAACCCCGTCAGAGTAGACCTGATCTATCTTAAGGGATTCAAGATCACTGGCCAGAATGATGTCGGCTGCCCTGCCAGGCGACACGGTCCCGATCCAGCGCGATTCTTCAAGCATCTGGGCGGCGTTGATCGTCACCATTTGAATAGCTCGGATGGGATCCAGCCCCTCCTTGATGGCGTCCCTGACAACCCGGCTCACATGTCCGTCCTCAACCAGTGTGGTTGGGGTCACATCGTCCGTGATCAGACAGAAGAAGCGAGTATCGATATCAGGGTTGTCGAGCACAGCCCGGATGGTCTTCGGCATGTCCAACCATGCCGTCCCATAGCGTTGTTGGGCATAGCACCCAAGCTCTGCGCGGCGAAGTGCTTCTTCTGCCGTTGTGGCTTCATGGCATCCTGTCATGCCTGCCGCAACAAAAGCCTGAAGTCCCACATCGATTTCGGGGCTGGCGTAGTGCCCGGTTAGGACGACACCTTCCTTTAGTGATGCGGCCGTAATGGCATGTACCCCGGGATCTCCGTAGATGAGGCCCGGGAAGTTCATCTGCTCGCCTTGAAGCTGGGCCCATCCCTCTTTGTAGGCTCGAGTGACCTCTTTGTCGGTGATTGTGGCACCGGCATCCTCGAATCCCGGGATGGATGGGACACAGACCGGCATCGCCACCAGGACTTTGAGTGGGAGTCCCTTCGCCGCTTCGTGAAAGAGTTCGACTGCCCGGAGCCCAAAGACATTGGTGATCTCGTGGTTGTCACAGGCGATTGTCGTCGTGCCCTCGGGGAGTACGGCCGCCGCAAAGCTGCGTACATCTACCATGCTGCTTTCGACATGCTCGTGAGTGTCGATGAACCCAGGAAGTATGTACCGGCCAGCGGCATCGACGATCTTGGTATGTTTGTCCGCCAGAATGTGCGAACTGTCAGACCCGACATAGGCAATGATCCCGCCGCGCACCGCCACATCGATACCTTCTTGGATTCGGCCAACGTTGACATTGACCAGTCGACCATTCTTTATGATAAGGTCAGCCGGTTCACGCCCCATCGAGGTTGCGACGACTTGCTGGGTCAGTTCATACAACATCTTTCGCTGATGAACGTAGCCGCCGCCTTGAGTTCGAAGACATAGTGTGAGCTCCTCTCGCGGAACAGATCCGAACGATCCATCAGGTCAATGTGCAGAAAGGCCGAAGCTCGTTCAATTCAAGTTCAGGCACCGCCGCAAGCTTGATCGCCTCAGCGGTTCGACCAGCATCGAGCGAATAACCCTGCGAGCAATGGCTCTCTACTCCAGTGAACCCGGATAGGCCTCGATCAGTGCCCTGACACCATCAATTGGCTCGTTTCGACGCCGACTCGATCTCGGTCAGAACTCCTCTTCTTGGTCGACCCTCAACTTCAGGGGACAATTCGAGTTCCGGTCTCCCCCTGCAGAGCCCGGCGGATATTGGGCGGATCGGTGATCAAGGCTTCCTTGCCGCCGCGCTCAAGGAAACCGATGACCGCCCGAATCTTGGGCTCCATGCTGCCTTTGGCAAAGTGGCCCTCAGCCAGATAACCCTTGGCTTCGGCCAATGTCATTCGATCCAACTTCTTCTCGTCGGGCTTGTTGAAGTTCAAGGCGACCCGCTCGACGGCCGTCGAGATTAGAAACAGATCGGCGCCGATGCTGGAGGCCATCAATGACGAGGCGAAGTCCTTGTCAATGACCGCCTCCACACCCTTGAGCGCACCATCTCCGTCGGCGACGACCGGGATCCCTCCCCCACCCACGCTAACCACGATGAAGCCGGCCTTGATCAGCGTCTCGATGGCGTCTCGCTCGACGATTCGCTTAGGGTTCGGCGATGGGACCACCCGCCGCCAGCCGCGCCCGGCATCCTCGACCACGGTCCAGCCTTCATCGGCGGCGTGCTTCTTTGCCAGTGCCTCATCCATGAAGGTGCCGATCGGCTTGCTCGGATTCTTGAAGGCCGGGTCTTCTTTGTCAACCTCCACCTGAGTGACCACTGTGGCCGCCTGGCGATCCAGACCACGCGCTTTGAACTCATTGTGCAGCGCACGCTGGAACATGTAGCCGATGGCGCCCTGGGTGTCCGCCCCGCAGTAGTCCAGGGGCACAGGGTGAAGTTCGTCGATGGACAACTCGGAGCGGCGCAGGATGAAACCTACCTGCGGCCCGTTCCCGTGCGTGATGACGACGTCCCAGCCGGCCTCGACCATGTCGGCCAGGTGGACCATCGATTCTCGCGCCGCTTCGTACTGGTCGGGGACGGACTGATGAGACTTGTCCTTGATCAGGGAATTCCCCCCCACCGCTACCACCGCCAGCTTCCTCTTATTTGATGAATCCATGGGTCTCCTTTAGGCCATCGTCAGGGCCATGACGGCCTTCTGGGCATGCAATCGGTTCTCGGCTTCGTCGTACACGACGCTGTGGGGGCCATCCAGGACACCGTCAGTGACCTCGATGTTTCGATCGGCCGGCAGGGGGTGCATGTAAATGGCGTCCGCCTTGGCCATGGCGAGCTTCTTCTCGTCGGTGATCCAGTCCTTGTACTTGTCCTGGATCTGTTTGCCCTGGTCCTGGTCAGTCGTTGTCAGCAGCGGCCCCCAGGATTTGGCATAAACCACATCGGCGCCCTTGAACGCCTGCTCCATATTGTCGGTCACTTCGAGACTGGTGCCAAACCGCCGCGCTTGTTCTCGTGCCTGATCCATGATGTCCGGCATCAAGGCAAACTCTGGCGGGTGGGCGAGGGTCACGTCCAGACCGAATCTCGGCATCTGCAAAATCAAGGACTGAGGCACCGAGATCGGCTTCAGGTAGGAAGCCGCATACGCCCACGACACGACCAGCCTCTTGCCGCGGAGATCCCGGCCTTTCTTCTCGATGATCGTCATCAGGTCGGCCAGAATTTGATGGGGATGGTAGATGTCGCACTGCATATTGAGCACCGGGACCCGCGACGCCTCCGCCACCAGGTTGAGATAGCGGTTGCCGGTCCCCCATTCGACGTGGCGGATGGCAATCCCATCAAAGTAACGGCCAAAGATCTGGCCCATCTCCTTCTCGGTGTCCCCATGCGAAATCTGGGTCGTCCGAGATTTGATGAAGGCGGCGTGGCCGCCAAGCTGAGCCATCCCGGCCTCAAAGGACCCGCGCGTCCGGGTGCTGCTGAAGAAGAACAGCATCGCCAGGACCTTGTCCCTCAAGTAGGCATGCGGCTCTCCCAATGCTCGCTTGCGCTTCAAATCAAAGGCCACGTCGAGGATGGTCTCGATCTCTTCTCGGCTGAAGTCCAGATCTCCAATGAAGTCCCGGCCCCTCAGATCGGTTTGCATGCGTCCCTCCGGCAGTCAGAGTTCATGGTCGTCTCACTCCATGGCACCCAGGACCAGCGCCAGCAGCGACATGCGCACGACGACCCCATTGAAGGCTTCCACCCAGTAGCGCGCGTGGCGTGTGTCATCCACCTCAGGAAGGAGCTCATCCATCCTGGGGAGCGAGTGCAGGACGATGGCATCCGGCTTGCCGTGCTTGAGGACCTCGCGGGTCACCTGGTAGTTGGCCGGGGTCAAAGAGACGTCCCCCGAGCGCTCGTCGCGGGCCTTGGTGTAGTCGGGTTGCACCACCGGCTCCATGTAGATCACGTCGGCGTCGGCGATGGCTTCGTCGATATGCTCGACCTCGCGGTAGTTCAGGCTGAGTTGATCGATCTCGGCCTTGAACTCGTCGGTCAGCGACATATCGGCGGGGGAGATGTAGGTGGCCTGGATATCGAACTGCGACATGGCATAGCTCATCGAGTGCATGGTGCGCATGCGCATGTCGCCTACCAGCAAGAAGTGCAGCCCGTCCAGCGTGCCGCGTTCCTTGTAGATGGTGTACATGTCCGTCAGGACCTGGGTCGGGTGTTCGCCCCATCCGTCACCGGCATTGATTATGGGCACACTGGCCCAGTGGGCGGCTTCTGCCGGCGCGCCCTGCTGAAAATGGCGCATGACGATCACATCTCCGTAGAACTCGAGCATGTGCACCGTGTCTTTGATCGACTCCTGGTAGAAGTCCCCGGCGCGAGTGTTCTTGACGTCCGAGAACCCCAGCACGTGGCCGCCGAGCCGGTGCATGGCCGCCTCATGGGCCAGCCGCGTACGTGTGCTGGGCTGATAGAACGCCGTCAGCATGGTCTTGTGGGCGAGCAGATCGGTATTGCGCCGGTTGCGGGCAAACGGCGCGAGCTCATCCGCCACCTCGAACACCCGGAAGAACTCCTCGCGTTCAAATTCCTTGAGCGACAAGATGTCGCGTCCTGCAAAACTGCGCATGGTGCCTTCTCCTGTGGTTCGTGTTTTGTGTTCGCCGGCCCGAGGACCGGCCATCGAGTTTGTGAGCAATTTCACAAAGCGTCTGCGTTGGCGGTCAGGCCATCAAGCTGCCACCCTGCGCACGATATGAAATCGAAAGGTCCCGGGAAGAAAGTAGCTGCGTGAGTGATCGACCACGCGTCCGGTGGTATCGAACAGGCAAGCCTCCAGGTACAGGAGCACGTCGCCGCGTTGAATGTTCAGGCTGCGGGCGATTTCGGGTGAGGCCGCCGTGGCGGTGACTTCGGCCTGAGAGCGGTCCAGCCCCGGTTCGCCGCGCTGCTGGAGGATCTCCAGGACCGAGCCCCGGAAGTCGGCCGGGATCTGGTCGGCGCGCAGAACATCCTCGGGGACGGCGTCCATCAGATAAGCCACCGGCCGGCCGCGGGCCACGATCACGCGTGAGACCTCGACCACGCGCGAGCCCTGGGGCATGTGCAGCGGGCTGTCGTCGCGTTCGACAATCCGGCGCGTTGTGACCTGCAAGCCGTGCATCTCGACTTTCATCCCCATGCGCGCCGCCAACGCCGGGATACTGGTCAGCACCTCCAGGCCGGTCTCGATCACCTGGGGATGCTCGACGACGTAAGTCCCGACCCCCTGCCGCCGGACGACACGTCCCTGGGCCTCCAAGGGCCGCATGGCTTCTCTCAGGGTGGCGCGTGAAATCCCCAACTGGCGCGCCAGGGCCGGCTCGGACGGCAGGAAGGTCCCGGGGGCCAGGCCGATCAGCAGATGCTCCAGCGATTCGGCGGTCCGCTGATAAAGGGGACGCGGGCGCGGCTGGCGCTTTTGACGCGGCATGTCAGGCAATCCTGTCTTCGATCACCGGGATGATCGAGAAGGTCTCCACGTCCACCAGCCCGCGATCGGAAAGCCGAAGCTCAGGGATGACCACCAGGGCCAGCAGGCTGAGCTGCATATTGGCATTGTTCAACCGGCAGCCGCAGGCGCGCATGGCCTCGAGGACGTCCTCGGCTTTGCCCGCCACCACCTCGGCGCGCTCATCGGACATCAAACCGGCGATCGGCAGCTCGACCAGGGCCATGACCTTGCCCCGGCGTACGACGATCTGCCCTCCGCCCACCCTGGCCAGCTCGGCGGCAGCGAGAGCCATGTCCGACTCGCTGGTGCCGACGACCAGCATGTGGTGCGAGTCGTGCGCTACGGTCGAGCCGAACGCGCAGCCGGGTTGGATCCCGAAACCTTTGACAAAACCCACTTGCACCTCGCCCGTGCCCTTGTGACGCTCGACCAGGGCAACCTTGGCCACGTCTTGCTCGGGGTCCGCGGCCACCTGGCCGTCGGTGGCCGTCAGGGTCAGCTTCAAGTGTCGCGTCGGCGCCTGGTTTTCAATCACCCCGATCACATTCACCTGGACCGGGCCGTCTCCATTGGCCGCCACCTTGAAATCGTCCGCAGTCAGCACTCGCCCGAGCTTGACCGATTGCCTGACTTCGGCTGGGTAGGTGAACGGCCGCAGCTCGACAAGCAACTCCCCATCCTTGGCGGCGACGCGGCCCTTGGCGATCACCAGTTGGGCATGCAGGTCGTTCAGATCCGGGACGAGCAACATATCGGCATACCGGCCGGGGGCGATTTGCCCCACGTCCCGCGCCAGGCCGAAGTGCTCGGCCGTGTTGAGGCTGGCCATCTGAATGGCCGTCACAGGTTCCAGCCCAAATCCGATGGCGTGGCGGACCACCCGGTCCATATGCCCGTCATGGACCAGAGTTCCCGAGTGCGAGTTGTCGGTGACCAACAGAAAATGGCGCGGGTCAAGACCTAACTCAGTGATGGCCGGCAGCTGGCTGGCGACGTCGTACCAGGCTGATCCCAGACGGAGCATGGCTTTCATCCCCTGGCGCACCCGGGCGACGGCGTCCTCCCGGCGGGTTCCTTCATGGTCGTCCTCAGGTCCGCCGGCGACATAACCGTGGAAGGGCAATCCGAGATCGGGGGACGCGTAATGCCCGCCGATCACCTTCCCGGCGTCGCGTGTGTGCGCCATTTCGGCGTGCATCTTCTCGTCGCCCATGAACACCCCGGGGAAGTTCATGACCTCACCCAGGCCGACGATGCCCGGCCAGGCCATGGCCTCGGCCACTTCATCCGGGCCGAGCGCCGCCCCAGGCGTTTCCAGACCGGGGGCGGACGGCGCGCAGGAGGGCATCTGCACCCAGACGTGAATGGGTTGTTGGGCGGCCTCATCGACCATCATCCGCACGCCGCGCAGCCCGAAGACGTTGGCGATTTCATGCGGATCGACGAACATCCCGGTTGTGCCGTGAGGCAGGACGGCGCGCACGAACTCGGTCACCGTAACCATTCCGGATTCGATGTGCATGTGGCCGTCAAGCAGCCCCGGGACCAGATAGCGCCCGCCGGCCTCAATGACTTGGGTCTCAGGCCCGAGGCTGTGTCCGGCATCCGGGCCGACGTAGGCGAACCTTTCTCCGGCAATGGCCACATCTGTACCGTCGATGATCTCGCCCGATTGGACGCACACCCAACGGCCGCCCCGCACGACCAGATCGGCCGGCGCCCGGCCCATGGCGACATCCACCAGGTGTCGGGTCAACTGACTGCGATCGGGTTCGATCATCGAGGCGTCGCTCTCGCAGACATGGGGAGCCTACTCGCCTCGGACAAGGGCGAGGGCCGCCCGGTTGTGGTCTTCCACGAGCCGGCCAAGATCGACGCCGGTCAGGTGGCCATCGCGAACCACGGCTTGTCCGTGCACATAATTAAATGCGACCTGGCTCGGCGCGCACAACACGACCGCCGCCGCCGGGTCGTGCAAGCCGCCGGCGTAGGGGACCTGGTTGAGGTCAATGCCAATGAAGTCGGCGCACTTGCCCACCGCCAGCGCGCCGAGCTCGCTCCGGCCAAGCACGGCCGCACCGCCCAGCGTCGCCATTTCAAGGGCTTCCCGGGCGCTCAGCAGCCCCTCTCCGGCATCGATCTCCGGCGCGATGGCCCCGCCGACGCGCGAAAGCAGCAGGGCCATGCGCGCTTCGGCCAGCAGGTGCGAGCTGTCGTTGCTGGCCGACCCATCCACGCCCAGGGCCACCGGTACGCCCGCCCCTCGGAAGCGGCGAATGGGCGCCAGCCCGCTGCCAAGACGCATGTTCGAACTCGGACAGTGCGCCACCCCGCATCCCGTGTCGGCCATCCGAGCGATCTCATCCGAGGTGATGTGCACGGCGTGGGCAAACCAGACATCGTCGCCCGCCCAATCCAGGTCCTCCACGAAGCCCAGCGGGCGCTTGCCGGATGTCTCCAGGCAGAAACGCTCCTCATCCAGGGTTTCGGCCAGGTGCGTGTGAAGATGGACGGCGTAGGATCGGGCCAACTCGGCCGACTGGCGCATAAGGTCCGGAGTCACCGAAAACGGTGAGCACGGCGCCACGACGATGCGCATCATGGCCCCCGGCTCCGGTTGGTGATACGCCTGGATGACTTGTTGTGTATCACTCAGGATAGCGGCTTCGTCTTCGACTACCTCGTCCGGGGGCAGGCCGCCCTGGCTCTCCCCCAGGCTCATCGAGCCACGCGAGGCATGCAGGCGCAGGCCGATCTGGCTGGCGGCTTCGACCTCGTCGTCCAGGCGGCAGCCGTTGGGGAAGATGTACAAGTGGTCGGAGGCGGTGGTGCATCCGGACAGAGCCAGCTCGGCCAGTCCAAGCTGGGTCGACAGGCGCACATCGGCAGGCGTCATGCGCGCCCAGATGGGGTACAAGGTCTTGAGCCAGCCAAACAGCCCGGCGTCTTGAGCAGCCGGCACGGCTCGGGTGAGTGTCTGGTAGAGATGATGATGGGTATTAATCAAGCCGGGGAGGACGATGTGGCCGCGGGCATCCACGATCGTGTCGGCCGTTTCGGGCAGCTCGGTGGTTGGCCCAACCTGCTCGATCCAGCCGTCGCGGGCAAACAGCCCTCCGGCTTCGATTTCCCGGCGCTCCTCGTCCATGGTGACCATGACCGAGGCGTTGCGGACCAGAAGCGTAGGCATGACGCCTCCCGGCAATCTGGGTTCAGTCTAGCACCGCCCAAGCAAGGCGTCAATTGTCTGACAATTTCCCGGGGTGGGAGGCGTTCGCCGGGGCACCCGGCCCCTGGCTCAGCCGGCTGTCCGCCGGTCTGCGGCGCGCAAAGTGTTGCTCAGCAGCATGGCGATGGTCATCGGGCCCACGCCGCCCGGCACAGGCGTGATGGCGCCCGCCACCTCGACGGCCTCGTCAAAGGCGACATCCCCGGTCAGGCGATAGCCCTTGTCTTTGGTTGGATCGTCGACGTGGTTGATCCCTACGTCAATCACAAACGCCCCGGGTTTGATCCAGTCGCCGCGCACCATTTCGGCGCGGCCGATGGCGGCGATGAGCACATCCGCCTGGCGGCACTGCCCGGCCAGATCGCGGGTCCGCGAATGACAGATGGTCACCGTGGCATTCTCGCGCACCAGCAGCAGCGCCACAGGCATGCCGACGATGTTGGAGCGTCCCAACACAACCGCCTGGGCCCCCGAAAGCACGGCGCCGGCGTGTTTGAGAAGCTCGATGCAGCCGGCGGGCGTGCAGGGCACGCAGGATGGCTCACGGCCCTTCTGGGCGAGCCGTCCGAGGTTGATCGGATGGAAACCGTCGACGTCTTTGTCCACGTCGATGGCGCTCAGCACGGCCTCCTCGTCGATCCCGGCCGGAAGGGGCAGCTGCACCAAAATGCCGTGTACCCGCTCATCCTGATTGAGACTGGTGACCAGATCGAGCACCTCGGATTGAGGCGTGTCGGCCGGGAGCTCATGATGAAACGACTCGAATCCCGGCGTCGGCACAGGCTTTGCGTTTAGAGCGCACGTAGGTGTGGGAGGCCGGGTCGTCCCCGACCAGCACCGTCGCCAGGCCGGGCCTGGGGAAGCCTCGAGCCAGCCGCTCTTCAACCTGGCGTGTGATGCCGGCCCGAATCTCGGCCGCCAGGGCCTTGCCGTCGATCAATTTGGCTGTCATGTCCGCCGCCTTTGCGGCGCAAGCGCGATCGGCTCAGGGCCGCCACGCCGCGTCAAAGTTGAGCCCGGTGTGGGATGTGAGCTCTGCGTAGTTGGCACAACTTAGCGTGACCACGGCGATCTCATGATCGACGCCTGTGGGCCACGTCTCAAATGCAAGCCATAAGCCATCCGGCGACCAGGACGGCTCACCCATGGGCTGCACCGATAGGGGGCCGTCAGGGCAGACCCGGGTCTCGGGCGTGCCGCCGTCTTTGAACTGCATAACCACCAGCCGGGAAACCCCGCCTACCGCCTGATCGAACGACAGGTATTGGCCATCCGGGGACCAGCTTGGCCGTGAGTCATCCCGGTCCGAACTGCGCGAGTAGCGTTGCGGGCTGCCGCCGCCGGCCGTCATGATCCAAACCTCATGCGCCTTGTCCCGGACGGAGGTGAAGATGATCTGGCTGCCATTGGGTGACCAGCTCGGCTCGCTGTCGTTGGCGCGGTTGTTGCTGACGTTCGTCCGCCCGGTCCCATCCACGTTCATGGTGTAGATCTGGGGCCGGCCGTCCTGCAGAGACGTGAAGGCGATCTTGTCCCCCAGGGGCGACCAGGCCGGGTCAAAATCCCCGCCCGGCGCCGAGGCCAGCGCACGCTGGCCGCTGCCGTCGGCATGGATGATCCAGACGCTCGCTCCGGGGTAACTGCTCTTGTTGCTGCGGCAGGGGGACGTGAAAGCCAGCTGGCTGCCGTCCGGAGACCAGGTGGGCTGGCAGGCGCCGTCGGCAAGCTGGGTGACTGTCCGTACGCCCGTGCCGTCGATATTCATGACGAAGACTTGGGGGATCCCGTCTCGGCTGGATGCAAACGCTAGCTGGCCCACGCCTCCACCGGGTGGGGTCGGCGAGGGCGCCGCGGCCACGCTCGTCGGCGCGGCGGCCAGCGGGGTCGACGTCGGCGAGCCCGCCCCCGTTGGAGCGCTGGTCCCTTCCCCTGGACCGCTTCCGCCAGGCGAGCCGGATTCGGTGGACGTGCCCGCGGCCGCCGATTGGGTCGCCGGCGAACCGCCCCCGGCCTTCCCCAAACCGGGCAGCGCGAAGACGGCGCCGGCGGCGATCGCCAGAACAGTCACACCCAGCAAGCCGTAGATTGGCCAGCGGGACCGCACGGACTTGGGCTGCGACAGCGGGATAGCGGGCTGCCCGACGATGGTTTTCGATCCGGGCACGATCGTGCGCTCAAGATACGGATAGTCTCGCATTACCGCCGGACGGGTGGCCGAGCCGCTGGCCGCCAGCGCCGAGGCGAACTCGCCCATGGACTGGAAACGCTCTTCCGGGTCAAGCGCCAGAGCTCGCTCGATGGCTTTGGCGATCATGGCCGAGACCTTCGGGTTCCGGCGGCGGATGGGCGTCAGCGTGGCCCGCCCCATGGCGCGCTCCAGCGAGTCTTCCGGGATGGCGGCGGTCAGCGCCGTGTACAGGGTGGCCGCCAAGGCGTAAATGTCGGTCCGCGGATCGGTCCGCCCGGCGCCGTACTGCTCGGGAGGCGAGAAACCCGGCGTCATGGCCTTGGCGCCGGTCGTGGTGATGCTGGTCTCTTCAAGCACCTTGGCCAAACCGAAATCGACCAGGATGGCTTCGTCGTCCGGGGTGATCTTGATGTTTCCCGGTTTGATGTCCCGGTGAACGATGGGCGGTGTCCTGGAGTGCAGATAAGCCAGGCCGTCGCAGATATCCAAAAACCACCCAACGGCTTTGTCCTCTTCGATCGGCCCGTCGCGCTCGAGATGTTCGCGGAGATCATCGCCTTCGATGAAATCCATCACCAGATACTGGCCTTCGCCCTCGATCACGAAGTGATCGGTGACGCGCGGCAGGCCCGCATGTCGCAGGCTGGCCAGAATCGTGGCTTCGCGTCGGAATTGTCGGGCGTAATCTTCGGTGGTGAACAGGTTTTCTTTGACCGCCACCTGGACACCAAGATTGATGTCGGTGGCGCGGTAGACCGCACCCATCCCGCCTTGGCCGAGGGTCTCTTCGATGCGGTAGCGTTGCCTCAGCATCTCGCCGACTTTAAGCGGCATGGAGGAACCAACCCGTGGATGGTCAAACACGCGTCTTAGAGCGCCGAAGGCTATTTTATCGAATGGCGCTGGTTTTGACCACCATCCCGGGTTGATTGAGATGAATTTGTAAGGTTTGCTCAGGCTTTGAGCGATTTCAACCCGTTTGCGTGGGCTTGAACACGCCTCGCAGCATGGGTTGGAAGCCCGGGAAGATCTGGTCAGCCGCCGGGTTGTTCAGCCGCTTGGCGCACAGCTCTGCCAGGATGTCGCGGTAATCCGTCGTGACCTGCAGATCTCCGGGCCCGAACAACTGGCCGTCTTCGAGACCGGGCCAGGCGCCATGAACCTGACCCCCGCGCACCTGCCCGCTCAACAGGAGCAAAGCGCTGCCATGGCCATGGTCCGTGCCCAGGCTGGCGTTCTCGTAGGCGCGCCGGCCAAACTCCGACATGACCACCACACTCACCGCCTGCATGCGCTCGGCCAGGTCGGCATGCAGCGCGGCCAGCCCGTCTGCCAGATCCTGCATCAGCCCCGACATCAAGCCGACGCTCGACCCCTGGGAAAAGTGGGTGTCCCACCCGCCCAAATCGATGGCCGCCACCTCCAATCCGACCTCGGCCTTGACCAGCATGGCAACCTGTTTGAGGCCCATCCCGAAGTCGGAGACGGGATAACTCGCTCCCCCCGACGGCAGGTACTTGGCCGGATCCAGGGCCTGGAGGGTTTGGAGGACATCCAGGGTTTCCTGTCCCACTTCGGCCAGCGCGTCATCGCTCTGGTACAGGCTCGAGAGGATGGACTGCATGCGCGCCGTGGCCTGCAGGTCACCCTGGAGATGGAAGTCGGCGATCGACTTGAGGGCCGTGACGGGCACTCGCCCGCGCAGGCTGCGGGGCGCCTGCTCTCCCAGGCCAATCGCCCGCAACGGGGAGACGTTGCCGGTATCCAGGCTGGCCAGATGCCTGCCCACCCACCCCGATGCCGGCCCGCGCTCGTCGGTCACGCCGCGTTCCATCAGCTCCATGGCGCGGAAGTGGCTCCGCGACTCGTCCGGCGCCCCACAGGCGTGGATGACGGCCAACTGGCCGGCCTGCCAGGCCGGGAGCAAGGGCTGCATGGAGGGATGCAGACCAAAGAAACCATCCAGATCGACCACCCTTTCGGAAGCTTTGACACCGCGGTCATCCGGTCGTGGAATCCCCAGCGTAGGGCGCATCCGGTAATAAGCCGCCTCCCCGTGAGGCACAACCATGTTCAGCATATCGGCGGCGCCGCGCAGAAAGATCACCACCAGCGTATCTCCCCGAGGCGCCTTGCCTCGAGGTGAAAACGCCAGCCGGGGCAGCCATGCCGGCCAATCCGTCTGCTCGGGCGCATGCACGCAGCATTCAAGGACCTGTTCACGTGTATTCGACCAACTCATCGTGCTACCTCCATTGAAAGGCCGGGGAAGCCACCAGGCCGGCGGCGATCAGCGCCGGGATCTCGGTCTCCGGATCGGCCTGGGTGTGTGCCAGACCGTCGGACAGCGCGGCGGCGATATCGGCGGCGGCGGGCTTGCCCAGCAGAAGCAAGCTGAATGCGGTCAACGTCTCGCTCGGTGAACTGGCGCCGGCCGAGGCCTGCAGGTCGGTCAAAGCCAGCCGAGTGCCGTCGATCTCGTTGCGTGCCAATTCGAGGGCAAACGACCAGCGCGGCAGCAGGTTGCTCGACCAGGCTGATTCGACATCCGGCGCGCCGTCCGGCGTGGGCCAGGCAAACAGGCCCTGGCCCATGGCGGCCAAGTGTCCTTGAACCGCCGCTCCGCCGTCGCTTTCTGCTTCAAACAGGCGCATGGCGGAGATGACAAAATCCGATGGGCGCTTGAACTTCGCCGGCAGTCCGGCCTGCAGGCCGGGCTGCGAGTTGACCAGGATGGTTTTGAGGACGGATGGGATATCTCCACCGGTGGCGAGGAAGCTGGCAGCGGCGCGCTCCACCAGGTCTGGCGCCTGAACCAGGGGCTGATCGACCACAAAGCGCTCCACCAGCTTGGCAGACACATGCCTGGCAGTGGCGGGATGGATGGCCAGCACCTCCAGGACCGACTCGGCCTCGGCCTCGCCGGCCGGTTCGATCCGCATTCCGAGCACCTGTTTCGCGCCCGGGGCGTGGCGGTCGGGATCGAATTGGAACTTCCCCCGCCAGAAGTGGTTCTTGACCCCCCAGCCGGTCAGGCAGCCGGCCAGTTCCATCACATCGGACTGGGTGTAGCCGCTCCCGACTCCCAGCGTATGCAGCTCCATCACTTCCCGGCTGTAGTTCTCGTTGGGCGCCCGTTTGTCGTTTGCCTGGTTGTCCAGATAGACCAACATGGCCGGCGAATGAGCCGACGCCATCAGCAGGTCCCGGAAGTTGCCCAGGGCATGCCGCCGGATCACGTCGCGGTCGTCGATGACTTTGAGGAACCAGCAGTCGCCTTTGTCAACATAGATGTTGAAGTGATCGGACCAGAAGTCGACCATACGCTCATAGAGCTGGCGCTGGGTATAGAGGCGGCGCAGCAGGGTAGCCTGGCGAAGCTGCCCGACGACCGTCTCCTGTTCCCAATCTGCCAGATCATCGGCACGCAGGCCAAGGGCATCCAGCGTGCGCAAGCGGAGGTCCAGCCGTCCATCGTCGAGCGTGGCAGGCGCCAGCTGCTCTTCGATCCAGGCGGGCAATCCGATATCCGCGGCGCGCTGGCGCTCGCTGGGCAAGGGACCGTAAGTCAGCCGGCTAAGTCGGCCGAAAAGCGAGGCATCGGCTTCAGGCAGCGGCTGAGCAGGCTCGCCCAAGCGCGCCAGGCCCCCGTACACCGGCGCGCACGCAGACGCGGCGCTGGTGCCCGCCACCAGGGCGCTCAACCGCAGGAAATCACGCCGACTGAGGCTCACGCTTCAAGCTCCCGCGGCGAACGACCGGCTCATCGTCGGCAACGGCTGTGCGGGGCATCCATCCGAGCAGCGCAAACAAGCTGGCTCCCAGACAGGTCACGATTGTGAAAGGTATCACAATCAACCATCCCAGGAGCGGGAAGGCCGCCGCCAGTTCAAGTGCCAGCGCGCGCCTCCCAGGAACGACTTGATCCCCACCGGATGCCCGCCCGATCGTGCCGCCAGCCTGGCCGCCATGACGGCGGCCAATCCGGAGGCGCCGAAGCTGGCCACAATCAATGCCGCCATGATCAGCAGGCTGCCAA
This sequence comes from uncultured Chloroflexia bacterium, assembly GCA_963797485.1. GTDB lineage: Bacteria > Chloroflexota > Anaerolineae > Anaerolineales > E44-bin32 > CAWAND01. The sequence goes on along the minus strand of CAWCPF010000003.1, from coordinate 702,144 downwards.
GGAACTTGGTTGGGCCAAACGGGAGCGCCAGCAGGACGACCACCGGGATGCCCACTATGAGCACCCCGAGGAGTCCGAAACCGAAGGTCCTGCCCGGCGTTTGCGACAGCCGCGTCTCGGCGCGTGCCACCAGGGTCGGAAACATGAGCCACCAGGCCGTCAGCATGCCGGGGAAGACGATCCCCAGCGCCAACAACGTCCCGAAGACGGCATACACGTCTGCCATGCGAATCTCCTTCCGGCCCACATAGGGCCTCCGTTTGCGATTAACTACCGGTCTTGGAAGGAGAATGTCGCGCCGAAGGGCGAGGGGATCGTCTCAACCTGGGGACTTCGAGCCGGGCGGCACCAGCCATCCGCCCAATCCGACCGTGCCATCCCGGGACACGAAGGCCCTAGCCGGAAACCAAAACCGGCCTCTCGGCCGGGCAGAACGAGTCAGCATCCTGGCGCATCGGGAAGGAAGGGTGAGGAGATGAGCCCGGTGCTCTATTGACGTGCGACGGTTGTCAGGTGCTGAAAACGGCCGGCCTGAGCCAGGCGCACATCAAGAAGAACAAAACCACCAAAAGGATAGTCATAGATCCCTCAGTCGTGTGCCATCAGGGTAGCACGGAATTACCCTTAATACAACAGGCAAACTACTCGATTGCGGGGACTGCGACTACCTTCAGGACCAGCCTGCAACCAACCCTAATGGGTAGGCAGGTATAGGCGATCAGGGAGAAACCGGTTGGCGTGCCTCGGGACCCGGATGATACGCACGCTCGGCTCAGCCGGCCGTTGTGTCGGCCTCCGGCTCCTTGCGGAACCAGCTCAGGATGAACCCACCCAGGCCGACGAACAGAGCGTAGGGCAAGACGCCGAACCAGCCGATGAAGGGCGCCAGGCTGGCCAGCGTGAGAGCCGTCCCTCCCAGCAAGACGCGGGCGACGGCCGACCGTTCGGGGAAGAGCCGCAAACCGATGAGTTGGGCCATTGAACTGAGCCCGAAGCACGAGAAGATCACCAGTAGCGAAAAGGCCAACACCGCAGGCAGTCTGAGAAAACCGGCGCCCAATCCGTCGGCCAGGCCAATGAAGGCCAGGCCGATGCCGGTCAAAAATAGGGCGTTCACAATTCCCAGGCCAAAACACCAGCCAGGCGTTTGCTCGACCGCCCTCCGCGTCCGAGCCAGCACTCTTGGGAAGAGTGCGGACATGACTCCGAACAGGGCAATCAGCGTAAGGGCGATGCTGAGGGTAAGGAGTGCAGTGGACGCTCCGTCTTTCATCGATCTTCTCCGTGGATCAGATCCCGATCAAGCCGCCCGGCGGCCGGATCGGATCATGCGGCTCAGGATCACGCCATTGGCGGCGCCGCCCAGCAACAAGACACCGGTGAGGATCACGGCCCAGGTGGTCACCGGCAGGGACAGGCTGACATTCGCCGCGGTTGACGAAACCCCGGCACCAATTTCCGCCAGCCCCGACTGGACCTGCAGCAGGCCCGCCTGGAACCAGACCGTGGGATCCCCGAGGCCGGCGGTCGCCTGCAGCATGGCCAGGCCATCCGCCTCCCATGCCGCAAACTGGGCCGACACCCATCCGGCGGCCAGGATCACCGAGCCGATCCCAAGGGCGAGCTGGGTCACGACCGCCCAGCGGGCCCGCCAACCGATCTGCACCCGCTGAGTAAGCTGGGCCACGACGCCTTGCGAGAGGTCGGAGGTCAGGCGCGACTCAGGAACCGACCCGATCACGGCCACGAAGCTGCGTAGAGCCTCGAATTCGCGCCGCGCAAGCCCCGCACTGAGCGAGATGCGCCTCAACCTCCTGGCGGTCCGCCGCGGAAAGCTCACCGTCTGCCAGGGCATGCAGGGTGTCACTCTCAAGATGCATCAATCCCATCCTTCGAGGCTCAGCCTCTCGGCAAGCTGGCGCCGAGCGCGATACAGCCTGGTCTTGACCTCGCTCATCGACAGATCCAGGGCCTGGGCGATTTCTTCATAGGTCAATTCTTGATAGTGCCTCAACTCGATCACCGCTCGAAAGTGGGGTGGAAGCGACAGGATGGCCTGGCGGACGCTTTCCGTCCGTTCCGCTTGTTCGAGCTCGCGTTCCGGATTCCCGGTCCGGCCGGCATCGGGCGCGCCGACGTCTTCCTCGTAAGGAATTTCCACGGGGCCGCTGCGCTGCAGGGCATTGAGGCATACATTGGTGGCCACCCTTCGCATCCATGGGCCGAATGGTCGCTCAACGTCGAAGGTCTCGAGCCTGCGATGCGCCCGCACGAAGGCCTCTTGGGCCATATCCTCGGCGCTCTGCCGGTCTCCCATCAGGCGATAACAGACATTGTATACCGAGGTCTGATAACGCCTCACCAGTTCTCCGTAGGCCTGTACCTCCCCGCGCAGGGTCTGGAACACCAAAGTTCGGTCGTTCGACTCAGGCATCGACTCTATCCACCATACAGGTTGGGCGGCAAGCAAGTCGCGGTCCGGCTCGGACCAGAAGATGGCCCTGTCAGCCGGCCGTGGACGGTGGCCATTTGGCTGTGTTATACTCATGCACTGCGCCGCCCGCAAAGGGCGGCCTGGATTCTGAACTCATCCTGGCAAGGTGACCAACATGACCGAGACATCCGACAACGGCGCGCCGGTGCGCGTGCCCGAGGCGCCCGACAACCCATCCATCCCCAAGCTACGACCGGGCGATAGCGTCAATGTACACGTGCGGATCAAAGAAGGCGACCGCCAGCGCGTCCAAGAATTCCGCGGGACGGTCATCCGCATCCGCAAAGGCGGGAACAACGCCAACTTCACGGTCCGCCGCGTGGCCTCGCACGGCATCGGCGTCGAGCGGACTTTCTTGATGCGATCGCCTCTGGTCGAGAAAGTCGAGGTCGAGCGCAGCGCCAAGGTCCGCCGCGGGCAGCTCTATTACCTGCGAGAGCGCACGGGCAAAAAAGCCCGGCTCAAGGAGAAGCGCCAGGCTTGATGGGCGCCCGAACTTCAAGGTGCAGCCGGCGGCTGCACCTTTTGCTTTGTTTGCCCCCCTGCGCAACCGGCCGCTCGCGGCTAGGGTTCGCCCGCCTGCCGGCCGGCCCGTCTTTCACAACTGGGTGGTAACAGCATGAGCGACCCCCGGCCCATCGGGGTGTTTGACTCGGGGATCGGCGGCCTGTCGATTCTGGCCGAGATCCGGCGGCAGCTCCCAAACGAGGATTGCCTGTACCTGGCGGATCAGGCGCATGTCCCCTATGGGCCGCGCAGCCTCGAGCAGGTCGCCCAATTCAGCCTGGAAATCACCCGATTTCTGATTGGCCAGGGTGCCAAGCTAATTGTCGTCGCCTGCAACACGGCTTCGGCGGCGGCACTTACCCGACTGCGCGCCACCCTCCCGGAGATTCCCTTTGTCGGCATGGAGCCGGCGGTCAAACCTGCGGCGCTTGAGACGCGCACCGGGCACATCGGCGTGCTGGCGACACCTGCGACCTTTCAGGGGCAGCTCTTCGCCTCGGTTGTCGAGAGATTTGGGGAGGGCCTCGACATTCACCAAGGCGTGGCGCCGGGCCTGGTGGAGCAGGTCGAGGCCGGGGATCTGGAGGGGAGCCGGACCCGGGAGCTCATCGCGCAGGCCCTCCAGCCCATGCTGGATCAGGGCATCGACACCCTGGTCCTGGCGTGCACCCACTACCCTTTCGTGATCCCCGTTCTGGAGAGCGTGGCCGGACCCAGAGTGAAAGTGATCGACCCAGCACCGGCGGTAGCCAGGCAGACAGCCCGGCTGTTGGAAGAACGCAGGCTCCGGACCGCAGCCGAGCACCCTGGAAGGGTGCAATACTTCTCGACCTCCGAGCCCGGACGGCTGGCCGATCTGGCCGCCCGGTTGATTCATCAACCCGGGGAGGTCTCGCAAGCTGCGTGGCAACCCGGCGGAAGCCTGGCCTCCGAGCCCTGACAACCTCCCGCCCGGGTCTGCAAACACTGCTTACCCAAGGACAATCGAGGCTGTTTCAACAGCATGGGAGACAGCCTGTCCTCCTTGCTGAAACCTCACTCCCCGCGTGAGCCCCAACCTGAAAGCGACGTGAACCCCCACTCCATACCCCTCCCCTGGCATGAGGTGGATCAAACCTGCTTGCAGCCGACCCAGGAGAAGAGGGCAGACGTCCATGGCGGAGAGGGGGCCGGCGGGTAGGGCCAAGGACGCCGGCTGACGAGCACCGGGATGGCCATCGTCATCACCCGCTCTTCAGGGAACGTAACTGCCTGAATCCGTTGGCGCCCACTTGGGGCCCGGGATAGAAGCAACGAAAAGGGGCCGTGCCGTTTCGGACAGCCCCTGGTTTCGGTGATCTTCACTGTTGGCGTGCCGGATGGCTTCCCCTCGGGAGTCTCTCGACCCGGTGCGAGGGTGTCGGGTTAGGTCTTCTTGCCTCGCCGCGGCTTGGGCGGCTTGCCATCACCGTCGGTGGCACCTTGTGTCTTCTTGGTTTGCGGCTTACGCGCCCGACCGCGGGCGGAGGCAGGACCCTTGCCATTCCCTTCGGTGGCTTCATCCTCCGGGACCCCGGCCTGTTCGAGTTCACACGCCGAGATACGCGCCACGCCGGCCACCGTCTCGCCGTCCTTCAAATCGATCACGTGCACGCCCATGGTTGCGCGCCCGGTCTGGCTGATCTGCCGGACCTTGGTGCGGATGATGATTTCCACCCGATGAGATGATGCTCAGATCGTCATCGGCCTCGACGACACGAGCGGCGACGATCCTGCCGGTCTCCGAGATTTTCCCCCGGCTGAGGGTCAGCACCCCATACGTGCCACGTCCCTTGCGCGGGTACTCGGACAGCGGGGTGCGCTTGCCGAAACCGCGCTCGGTGACCACCAGCAGATCCGCCTTGGGATCGACGACGTCCATCGAGGCGATATAGTCACCCTTCTTGAGGGACATCGACTTGACACCCGCCGCCGGACGGCCCATAGAGCGCACCAGCTTTTCATTGAACCGAACCGCCTGGCCGTTGGCCGTCACCAAGATCAGGTCGTCCTTGCCGCTCGTCAGGCGCGCCCACCCCAGGGTGTCCCCCTTGGCGAGATTCATGGCGATCAGTCCGGACGGCCGCACCGCGGAGAACTCCGAAAGCGCCACGCGTTTGATCTTGCCCTTGCGCGTGGCCAGGGTGCAGTAGCTGGCGGCGTCGAAGTCGGCCACCACCGTGATGGCCGTGACGGTCTCATCGGCCTGCATGGAGAGGATGTTAACCATCGGGATGCCGCGCGCCGTTCGATCGGCATCGGGAATTTGGTAGACCCGCTCGGAGTACACTTTGCCCTTGTCGGAGAAGAACAGCATGGTGTCGAGCGAGCGCGCCGGGACGAGCATGACCACCTCATCCTCTTCGCGCATCGTGTGCCCGATCAGACCCCGACCGCCGCGTGCCTGGCGGCGATAGGTTGAGGCGGCCACCCGCTTGACGTAGCCGCGCTCGGTCACGCTCACCAGCACCGCTTCGTCCGCCACCAGATCCTCTTCGTTGAACTCTTCGCTGGCATCGGGGGCAATCCGGGTCCGGCGTTCATCACCGTACTTGTCCACGGCCTCCGTCAGCTCATCCTTGATCAGCTTCAGCATTTTCTTGGGATGGGCGAGCAGGTCGGTCAGATACTTGATCTGCTTGACGATTTCTTTGTGCTCATCTTCGATCTTCTTGCGCTCCAGGGCCGCCAGCCGGCGGAGCTGCATGTCCAGGATCGCTTGGGCCTGCACGTCCGACAGCTTGAACTGAGTTATCAATCTTTCTTTGGCGACGTCGGCATCCTGGGACTTGCGAATTGTCCGAATAACGGCATCCAGGTTGCTCAGCGCGATCAGCAGGCCGTCGAGAATGTGAGCGTGTGCCCGCGCCTTTTCGAGTTCGAACTCGGAGCGTCGGGTGATGACCCGCTGGCGGTGCTGAATATAGATCTGCAGGGCCTTCTTCAGCGTGAGCATGCGCGGCTCGCCGTCCACCAGGGCCAGGAGCTGGACCCCAAAGGTGGTCTGCAGGGCCGTGTACTTGAAGAGCTGGTTGAGCACCTTCTTCGGCTGGGCCCCGCGCTTGAGCTCGACCACCATGCTCATGCCGCGCCGGTCTGACTCGTCCCTCAGATCGGAGATCTCGTCCAGCCGGCCCTCCCGGACCAGTTGGGCGATACGCTCTATCAGGGCCGACTTGTTGACCTGGTATGGGATCTCGGTGATCACGATCTTGAACCGATTGCCAGCCATCTCGTCGATATGCGCCACGGCGCGGATGACGATGCGTCCCCGGCCGGTGCTGTAGGCCTGCTTGATACCGTCGGCGCCGACGATCAGGCCGCCGGTGGGGAAATCCGGCCCGGTGACGAATTTCATCAGATCGTCGATGGTCACCGAATTGACCTTGTCATCATGGTCGATCATGTACCCGATGGCCTGAGCCAATTCGCGCAGGTTGTGAGGCGGGAGGTTGGTGGCCATACCGACGGCGATCCCCGAGGCGCCGTTCAGAAGCAGGTTGGGCAGTCGCGCCGGCAGGATGCCGGGCTCCAGCTGTGATCCATCAAAGGTGTCGCTGAAATCGACCGTGTTCTTGTCAATATCGACCAGCAGTTCCTCGGCCACACGCGCCAGTCTGGCTTCCGTGTACCGCATGGCGGCTGGTGAATCGCCATCGATCGAGCCAAAGTTGCCTTGTCCGTCGATGAGGGGATAACGCATGGAAAAATCTTGGGCCATGCGCGCCATGGCATCATAGATGGCCGAATCCCCATGGGGGTGGTACTTGCCCAGCACATCGCCCACAATCCTGGCGGATTTCCGGTACGGGCTGCCGGCCCGGACTCCCATGTCGTGCATGGCATACAGGATTCGGCGCTGGACTGGTTTGAGCCCGTCGGACGCATCCGGAATGGCGCGCGCCACGATCACGCTCATGGCGTAATCGAGGTATGCGCCCCGCATCTGTTCGTCGATGTCTACCTGGCGAACGGTTCCGATTTCCATGGGTCAAGCGGTCTCTTGGGCGGTCCTGGAGCCTAAACAGGCTCGATTCGAGGTGCAAGACTTAACTTCTCAATTATACCCCAGCCCCCCTTTCGGCACCTGGCCTCACGCTCAAGATGCGAACAGACGTTCCATGTGCATTTAGGCTTTCAGCCTCGAACCCGGCGACAGGGCGGCTCCCGCCGGTCTGAATTGACTTCCTGGGGCGCCGATGCTAGAAATGCGCTTCATTCCATCTTGTGGAGGCACTCCATGTCATTGCGCGCTCGCCTTTGGCTCTTGCGAGGCATTTCGGCCGTGGTCGTACTGGGTTTGATCCTGGCCGCCCTGGGTTGGTGGACCGTCCGGCGCTCATTCCCCCAGGTGACCGGGGCGCTGCGCGTGCCCGGACTGCATGCCTCGGTGGATATTTACCGGGATGCCCACGGCATCCCGAACCTGTACGCCGATAATGAGCATGACCTGTTTATGGCCGAGGGCTACATCCATGCCCAGGACCGTTTCTGGCAGATGGATTTCTGGCGGCATGTTGGAGCCGGGCGGCTGGCCGAGATGTTCGGTGAATCCCAGCTCGACACGGACAAATTCCTGCGCACGCTGGGCTGGGAACGTGTCGCCGAACAGGAGTTGGCTCAGGCCGACCCGGACACGCTGGCCATCCTGCAGGCGTACACGGATGGCGTGAATGCCTACCTGGCCGATCACACGGGCACGGCCCTGTCCCTGGAATATGGCATCCTCAAGCTGCTCAGCCCAGGTTATCAGCCCGCGCCGTGGAACCCGGTCAACACCCTGACGTGGGCCAAAGCCATGGCCTGGGATCTAGGCGACAATCTCGACGGTGAAATCGAGCATGCCCTGCTGCTCAAGACTCTGACCCCCGAGCAGCTGGCAGAGCTCTATCCTCCTTACCCCGGCGACCACCCCCTGATCGTTCAGTCGTATGGGCCGGCAGCCGACCAATCTTCCGAGGATTTGTCGGCTGCGACTCGCGGGGCCCTACCGGCCATTCAGGCCTTGTCCGCGAGGGTGGCGGCCGTCAACAGCCTGCTGCAGGCTGGATTGCCGGGACTCGGCTCCAACAATTGGGTCATCGCCGGCACGCACACCGCCAGCGGCAAACCGCTGCTGGCCAACGACCCTCACCTGGGCATTCAGATGCCGTCAATTTGGTATCAGATAGGGCTCCACTGCCGAACCATGCAAGCGGATTGCCGATATGACGTGGGAGGCTACTCGTTTGCCGGCGCGCCCGGGGTGGTGATTGGCCACAACAACGACATCGCCTGGGGTTTGACCAACGTCGGGCCGGACGTCCAGGACGTCTTCATCGAAAAGATCAATCCGGAAAACCCGGATCAGTACGAGGTCAACGGCCAATGGCAAGATATGACCGTGATCCATGACAGCCTCCAGGTGGCTGGGGGAGACAACGTGGACCTGACCGTGCGCCTCACCCGCCACGGCCCGATCATCTCTGAGACCTACGGCAAGCTGGAGAACTTCGCCGATGACGCCGGCATTGACCTTCCCGAGCCTCACGCGCTGGCGCTCCAGTGGACTGCCCTTCAGCCGACCCAGGTGTTTGCCTCATTGCTCCGTGTGGACCGCGCCCACAACTGGGATGAGTTCCGAGAAGCCTTGCAGGATTTCGCCGTCCCTTCTCAAAACTTCATTTTCGCCGATACCCAGGGCAATATCGGCTACCAGATGCCGGGCCTGGTGCCCATCCGCGCCCATGGGGATGGTTGGCTGCCGGCCCCCGGCTGGAGCGATGACTATGAATGGACCGGGATGATCCCCTTCGACCAACTCCCGTCAGCCTTCAACCCTGAGTCCGGCTACATCGCCACGGCCAACAATGCCGTGGTGGGCACGGGTTATCCGTACTTCATAAGCAGAAGCTGGGATTACGGTTACCGGGCGGCGCGCATCGTCCAGATGATCGAAGCCAAACCCACGCTGGACGCGCAAGACATCCAGGCCATCCAGGGCGATGACCAGGATGCGGCCGCCGGCATGACCCTACCGTACCTGACCCAGCTCCCCTTCAACGATCCAATCGCAGGTCAGGCATTGGCCCTGTTAAAATCATGGGACCAACAGGATCGAATGGACTCGCCGGCAGCGGCCGTGTTCAATCTCTTCTGGAGACAGCTCATCCTGTCGACGTTCTCGGATGAGCTACCGGATGGCCCGCTTCCGGAAGGGTCGCGCGCCTTCGCCGTGTTCAGCTCCATCCTGTCCGCGCCGGACAGCCCGTGGTGGGACGACCAAACCACCAGCGCCGTTGAGGGTCGGGACGACATCCTCAAGTCCGCATTCAGCCTGGCCGTTGATCAGGCACAATCCCAGTTGGGGACAGACCCAACCCGCTGGCGCTGGGGACAGCTGCACACCGCCACGTTCCGCAACCAGAGCCTGGGTGAGTCCGGCGTGGCTCCGATCGAAGCTCTTTTCAACCGCGGCCCGTTCGAGACCAGCGGCGGGACGTCGATCGTCAACGCGACAGCCTGGGTGGTTGACGAGGGCACGGAAGTCACTGCCCTGCCCTCCATGCGCATCATCAACGACCTGTCCAACTGGGACAACACCCTATGGATTCAGACGACCGGCGAGTCGGGCCATGCCTTCCATCCGCACTACGTCGACCAGGCGGACTTGTGGCGCCAGATTGAGTACTTGCCGATGAATTGGACGACGTCGGCAGTCGAGGCCGCATCCGCCGATCACCTGGTCCTCAACCCATAGCCCCAGGGCCTCCCGGCCTATGGCCTGATCGGATGACGTGAGCGACCTGACCGTTCGACCCACCCCTGATCAGCACCTCGAACGCCTGAGCCTTCAGGCAGAAGCGCTGCGCGCCGAAGTCGAGGCCTATGTTCGATCGACGGGCGGACGACCGCCCACCAACATGCTGGCGTCCTTCCAGCAGTTGGTCCACGTCCTGCATACGGTCCAAACCGGCGTGGCCAAATCCGAACACGAACGCCGCAATCTGTTGGCCCTGGCAGAGATCGGCCGCATCGTCAACTCTTCGCTCGACCTCGAGACCGTGCTCCAGGAGGTCATGGACACCATCATCCGATTGACCGGGGCCGAGCGCGGCTTCCTCATGTTGACCGCTCCAACCGGCGAACTCGAAACGCGGGTGGCCCGGAATTGGGAGCGGGCTTCACTGGCCGCCCAGGAAATCCACGTCAGCCGGACGGTGGTTGACTGGGTTGTCGCTCATGCCAACCCGATCCTGACCACCAATGCCCTCGACGATCCGCGCTTCTCCGCCCAGGCGAGCGTTGTGGCCTACAACCTGCGGTCGATCTTGTGCGTCCCGCTGAAGGTCAAGGGCCGGCTGATTGGCGTGTTGTATGCCGACAGCCGCTTCAAAGAGGGCCTTTTCACCGAAGACGATACCAGTCTGCTCGCCTTGTTCGCCCACCAGGCGGCTGTGGCCATCGAGAACGCCCGTTTGTTCAATGCGCTGGCCGAATCCTACGATCAAACCCTGGACGCCCTGGCCTCGGCCCTGGACGCGCGCGACCGAGAGACCGAGGGTCATTCCCGTCGAGTTCGTGCGCTATGCCCTGATGATCGCTGAGAAGTTGGATTATCCCGGCGGGTCCATGAGCGACCTGCAGCGCGGTGCCCTGCTCCACGACATCGGCAAGATCGGCATCCCGGACGCTATCCTGCGCAAACCCGGTCCGCTCACGGAAGAGGAATGGGAAATCATGCGCCAACACCCGGAGTTCGGCCGGCGGATGCTGGCCGGAATCCCCTTCCTGGCTGAGCCTCTGGAGATCATTTACGCCCACCAGGAACGCTACGATGGCACCGGCTACCCCCAGGGCCTGGCGGGGGAGGCCATTCCCCTCGGGGCGCGCATTTTTGCCGTCGTGGATGCCTTCGACGCCATGACCTCCGACAGGCCGTACCGGAAGGCCCAGCCTCTGGAAGTCGCACGCCAGCGAATTGTGGAAAACAGCGGGACTCAGTTCGATCCGGCCGTCGTGGATGCCTTCATGGCCATCCCCGAAGCGGTGTGGGTGCAGGAACTGCGGGACTTCACACCTCGAAGCCAGGTCGGAGGCGCCGCCCCCAGACCCAGAAGGCGGACACGCTGGCGATCAGTAGGGCCAGATCCTCGACGTCACCAGCAGGACCATCAGACCCATCACTACCACGGCGGCCAACAGCAGAAACGAGAGCAACAGCCTCTGACCGGCCGTCAAGCCGAACATCCGCTTCTGCAGGGTCCGTTCCTTGTAGGACTCGGGCGACTGCTCCTCGAAGGTGGCTTCTTTGTCTGTCAGGTTTCTCAGATCGTCATACATCCGCTCATCCTCCCGAGCCGGCCAGCGGCCAGGCTCCAAGTCTACTTTACCCGTCTGGCTTGTCAATCGGCCTGAGCACGGCCCCTTCGGCACCGACAACCAGCGACTCCCCGGCGGAGGTCTCCAATTCGAGCAGGCCTTCAGGGGTCAGCCCGCGCACTCGTCCTTGCTGCTCGCCTGAATGGAGTTGCACCCCGACCCACTTGTTCCGATAGGCGAGACGTTGATCCCAAGCTTCGACCAGGCTGGCGCTGCCCAGATTGTGATACCAGCGCGCCAGATTCTCCAGTATGGCCAGCAGCAGATGCGTCCGATCCACCACCAGGCCTGTGGCCGATTCGACGCAGGTGGCGGGAAAGCTGACCTCGCGTGAATTGGGCACTGATTTGGGGCGCACGTTGACCCCCACGCCAATCACGGCGTAATCCAGGTGATCACCCTGCCAGGCGGCTTCGGTCAGGATTCCGGCTGTTTTGGCTTTCTTGAGCAGGATGTCATTCGGCCATTTGATCTTGGGTTTGGCGCCCAGCGCTTCCAGCGCTTCCGCAACCGCCAGAGCCCCGAGCGCGTTCAGGCCCCCGACGTCGGAGGCCGGCAGGTGCTCCGGCCGGAGCACCAGGCTGAACGCCAGGGCGCTTTGCGGAGGGGTCGACCAGCGGTTGGCGCCGCGGCCCCGGCCGGCAGTTTGCTCATCGGCCACCACCAGGGTGCCGTGCGGCGCACGCTGCTCAGCCAATTCACGCGCATACTGGCTCGTTGAGCCCATGCTGGTAAAGAAATACAGCGGTTCTCCGAGCCCGTCGACAGGCAGTCCGGCGCGCAGTCTCTCAACCGTTAACATGTTGGCATTCTACCCGGGTGCAAGCTGCATGCCATTCGGCCGAAAAGGGTCGTATGTTACAATCGCGGGCGGATGACTGAACACCTTTGGGCGCCGTGGCGGATGACCTACGTCAATGAAAGCCCGAATGAAGGTGCCTGCATCTTCTGCCAGGCCTTAGGCCAGACGGATGGTCCCGGGAATCTGATCCTGCTACGCGGACCTCGGGCGTTCGTGATCCTCAATCGCTACCCCTACACCAGCGGGCACATGATGGTCGTCCCTCACGCCCATGAACCCAGTCTCGAAGCGCTCGACGACGAAACCCTGTTGGAACTGCTGCAGTTGTCCAACCGCTGCCTGGCAGCGCTGCGCCAGGCGTATGGGGCAGCCAATTTCAACTTGGGCATGAACATCGGCCGCTCGGCCGGCGCCGGCGTGGCCGAGCACGTCCACATTCATGTGGTCCCGCGCTGGGACGGAGACACCAACTTCATGACCGCCCTAGCGGACACGCGTGTCCTGCCTGAGTCGTTGAACGACAGCTACGCCAGGCTTCAGCAGGCATGGACCTGAATTCCGGGCCCACCAGCCAACTCCGAGGGTGAACATGCCTTCCAACCATCACGATCGCCAGCCTGTCATCTTGAGCGCCGTGCGGACCCCCATTGGCCGTTTCCAGGGCGGGCTGGCCCCGCTCTCGGCAACCGACCTGGGCGCCAGCGTCGTGCGTGAGGCTGTCCGCCGCGCCGGGATTAAGGCGCCCGATCAGATTGATGAAGTGCTGATGGGCAATGTCGTGTCGGCCGGCCTTGGCCAGGCACCCGCCCGGCAAGCCGCCATTCGATCCGGTTTGCCTCCCACGGTTGGCGCCACCACTTTGAACAAAGTGTGCGGTTCGGGACTCAAGGCGGCCATGATCGCCTCTCAAGCCATCCGCGCCGGCGACGCCGATCTGATCGTGGCCGGCGGCATGGAGAGCATGAGCAACACCCCGCATCTCATTCGCGCCCGGAACGGGCTGCGCTACGGCGACGCCAAACTGGAGGACGTGCTGCTCCACGATGGTCTGTGGGACCCCTTCGAAGACTGGTCCATGGGCATGGCCGCCGAGTGGATCGCAGACGAGTTCGAAGTGACGCGTGAGTCCATGGATCGGTATTCGTGGGAGAGCCATCAGCGGGCGCTGGCGGCCATCGATGCCGGCCGATTCCAGCCCGAAATCCTGCCCATTGAGGTTCCCGACGGGAAAGCCGGACCCCATCTTTTTGACACTGATGAAGGTCCGCGCCGCGACACGTCCCTGGAGAGATTGGCGGCCCTGAAACCCGCTTTCAAGGAGGCCGGGCGAGTGACGGCCGGCAACGCCCCGGGCTTGAACGACGGCGCCGCGGCCCTGGTGCTTGCATCGGGCAGCTTTGCGGAGGCCCAGGGCCTGCAGCCCATGGCGCGGATCGTCGGGTATGCTCAGGCCGCCGTGCCGCCGCGCGAAATGTTCACTGCACCGGCCGCCGCTATCCCGCGCCTGTTGGCCAAGATTGGATGGAGCCTTAAGGACGTCGACTTGATCGAGCTCAATGAGGCCTTCGCGGCCCAGGTCCTGGGCAACGGGCGGGCGATGGCCGAACTGGGATGGGACTGGGAGAAGGTCAACGTCGATGGGGGCGCCATCGCCCTCGGCCATCCCCTGGGCGCGACCGGGGCGCGCATCCTCACCACCCTGCTCTACGGCCTGCAGGCGCGCTCGGCCAGTCGCGGAATAGCCAGCTTGTGCCTGGGCGGCGGAGAGGCAGTCGCGCTGGCTGTTGAGACGGCCTGAGGCGCGCCTTCGCGCCGGATCGTGTTCGACCAACCTCGCAGGAGAATCACATCATGCAACCCAACACCATCGTTGTCGTCGGCGCCGGCACCATGGGCAACGGCATTGCTCAAACCGCGGCCGTCTCAGGCTTCCCGGTGACCATGACCGACGTTGTCCCCGAAGCCATCGAACGGGGTAAGCAGGCGATCGCCAAATCCGTGGCACGCCTGGCCGAAAAGGGCCTCATCACCGAAGAGCAGAAGCAGGCCGCCCTGGATGTGCCTACCAGCCTGGATCTCGAAGCTGTCGGCCAAGCGGACCTGGTGATCGAGGCTGCCACCGAAAACCCTGACCTCAAGCTCGACCTGTTCAAGAGGCTTGACCGGGCCGCCCCGGAGGGGGCCATCCTGGCCACGAACACATCCTCGATTTCGATCACACGCATCGGCGCCGCCACGCGCCGAGCGGATCGGGTGGTCGGGATGCACTTTTTCAACCCGGTCCCCATGATGAAACTGCTCGAGGTCGTGCGCGGTCTGGCGACTTCGGATGAGACCACCCAAACGGTCACAGACGTCGGCCGAAGGATGGGCAAGGAGCCGGTCGAGGCTCTCGATTCGCCGGGCTTCATCTCCAATCGGATCCTATGCCCGATGATCAACGAGGCCATCTTCGCCCTCCAGGACCATGTGGGCACCCCCGAGGCCATCGATACGGTTATGAAGCTCGGGATGAATTACCCGATGGGTCCTCTCACCCTGTGCGATCTGATTGGGTTGGATGTGGTCCTGTACGTGATGGAGGTGCTGCAGCGCGATCTGGGGGATGACAAGTACCGCCCGGCGCCGCTGCTGCGCAAGATGGTGGACGCCGGCCGCCTCGGAAGGAAGTCCGGTCGGGGTTTCTACACTTACGACTGAGCAGTCCACCCACCCATTCGCCTCCCAGCCGTCGCCTTCAAACCGGCGTATCGTGCGGCGGCAGCCTACGGTAGAATAGCCGCCTGGTAGTTTGCATCCAATTTGTGAAGTTTTTCACATATCGGGAGGCCTTGATGAGAGTCTGGATGTTTGCCGGACTAGTGGCAGCCGCAAGCCTGGCCTGTTCCCTGCCCCCCGCCACGCCAACGGTTGAAGGCCAGGCTTTGGCGACCGGTGTGGCCGCCACCCTGACGGCGCTGGCGCCGGCCCAGGCTGTTGAGACAGGCACCCCGACCGCCGCAGCCGCCTCCGCTTCAGAGCCCCCCACCCCGACGACGGCCCCGACCGAGGCCGGACCCTTCCCTCCGTCGCCAGTGCTGCGCATTGTGTACACGGATGGAGGCAACGTGTGGATTATCGACGGCCAATCTCTCGCAGCCCAACTGACCAGCACCGGCGACGCCGCAAGGGTGTTGATCTCGAGCGATGGCGAACGCATCGTGTACCTGCGGCGCCCAGCCAACCAGCCCTCGCCGCCGGAAATCCGGGTGGTGCATCGCGACGGCTCCGGGGACTCGGCGCTGCTGACAGCGGACCAGATCGACGGACTGTATCCCCTTCAGGATTTTGTGCACAGCAACATCGCGGAGATCGGCTTCATTCCCGGTACGCATCAGCTTCTGCTGAATTCCAGTGCGTTGGCAGAAGGCCCCGGGGTCTTCAACCGAAATGACCTGCTTCGGCTTAACACGGACACCGGGTCGCTGGAGACCATTCTCGCCGCTGATTTGGGAGGCGCGTTCAGCCTCTCGCCGGATGGCGGCCACATGGCAATCATCCGGCCGGATTCCGTGAGTCTGGCCGCTATCGACGGTAGCGACATGCACGCCAACGTCATAAGCTACACGCCGGTGATCACCTACAGCGAATATCAGTACTATGCGCAGCCGGTGTGGAGTCCCGATTCTTCTCATTTCGGGGTGGCCATCAGTTCTGAAGATCCGCTTGCCCCGCGGGTGACCGGCACGATATGGTCCGTCTCATCCCCGGATGGCCTTGCCACGCAGCTGGGGACCATGGCAGGCGATTTCTTCTTCATCCAGACCGGGGCGGATCCCAGCCTGTCACCCAACCTCGATTGGGTTGGATTCCTCCGGCCGGGGGCCGGAAACGGCGCGCCGCCCAACATGCTCCTCGCCCATCCAGACAGCTTGGGCCTGGGTGTCTATGATCAGGGCAGTGCGCGCTTCCAAGGCTGGTCACCCAATGGCGTGCGGTTCGCGTATGCCTCCGGCGCATCTGAGCTGTATGTGGGCGTGCCCGAGGCGCCGCGCATCCCCGTCGGTCAGGGGACGGACCTCCGGTGGCTGGATGACGATACCTTCATCTATTTGGGGGGTTCGTTCGGCGCGTGGACGCTTCGCCTATCCATGCCCGGCAGTGGGCTGCAGGTGCTTGCCTCGCCTGCCGGCGATTTCGTCACCTACGACTTTGCACCGCCGCCCTAATCCCGGTCCGCATGCCTCGGGGCGCCTCGACCGGTGTCCCAAACCATGATGGCCAGATGTTCCTGCGCCCGGGCCAGCGCCAGGAAGAGCTTGGCTGCCCGGCGCAAGCGGCGGAAGTAAGGCGGCAGAGCCGCATCCTCAGTGATCTCTATGAAGGCGAACTTTTCATAGAAACCCACCAGGCTGGACCGGCAGGTGAGCCACAGCGGGGTCCCGGCCAACTCTTTCAGCTTGCCAATCAACATCCCGGCCACGCCGCGTTGTCTCCACGCAGGGAGGACCACCAGCGAAGCGAGCTCGCGCGACCCGTCTGAATGCGGTTTCACCTGTCCGCAGCCAATGACCCGACCGTCAGCCGTCTCGGCCAGCCAGAAATGGTGCCAGTCCAGGCCCATCGGGTTCAGCCCCTCGGCCCGGATCAGTGTCTTGACCAGCCTTTGATCGGATTGCTTTGCTGGACGCAACGAGACGTCACCGTCCGGCCGAATTGGCCTGGTCATTCAGACAACAGGTCCTCGAAGACCTGGCGAGCAGTCTGCGGATGAGCCTTCCCCTGCGTCTGCCGCATGAGTTGGCCGACAAACCACCCCACCACCGTCGTCTTGCCCGCACGGTAAGTGGCCAATTGTTCCGGATTGGCCTCGATAATCTGCTTGGCCAGCTCCTCCAGAGAGTCACGATCCGCGACCTGAGCCAGACCCTCGGCCGCCACGATGTCTGTCGGAGATCGGCCGCTGGCATCGACCTTCTCCAACAGCGCTTTGCCGGTGTTGGCGGTGATTTCCTCGCGAGCAACCATGCCGATGATCTGAGACAAGTGCTCCGGCCTCAGGACCAAGTCGGCTGCCGTCCGGCGCGAATCACGCATCATCCGCAGCACATCGTTCATCAGCCAATTGGAGACCGCTTTCGGGTCTAGTCGATCGGCTTCCACGGCTGCTTCGAAGTAATCCGCCAGGCTGCGTTCTTCGGTCAAGATTTCGGCATCGTATTCGGGGAGCTCATATTGCTCGATGAACCTTCGGCGCCTGGCCAGCGGAAGCTCGGGTAGATGCCTGAGGATCGAATTCTTCCATTCCGCATTCAATTCGATCGGAAGTAGGTCAGGCTCGCGGAAATAACGGTAGTCCGCCTCGGTCTCTTTGGATCGCATCTTGCGCAGCCGGCCCGCGTCCTCGTCCCAATTCAACGTCCAGGATTCGATCCTCCCGCCGGCTGCGACCTCTCGTATCTGGCGCTCAATCTCGGTTTGCACAGCTTGGCGCACGGCGTCGATCGAATTCACATTCTTGATTTCAGTCTTGGGATTCAGTCCCTGATCCCCAATTTCCCGGATTGACACGTTGGCGTCGCAGCGAAGCTGCCCCTTCTCCATATCCCCCTCGGAGATGTCCAGCCAACGCAGGATCTGGCGCAGTCGGATAAGGTACTGTGCCGCATGGTCCGCCGAGCGCAAGTCCGGCTCGGTCACCATCTCCACCAGCGGGACACCACAGCGATTAAAGTCAATCAGCCGCCGTCCGCTTTCTTTTAGGGTCTTGCCGGCGTCTTCCTCCAGATGAAGTTTGGCAATTCGGACATTCAGCAGCTGGCCATCGGCAAGCGGCAGGTCCAAATGGCCGCCTCGAGCGAGGGGCTCGTCGTACTGACTGATCTGGTAGCCCTTGGGGAGGTCCGGATAGAAGTAATTCTTGCGGGCGAAGTAAGATTGGGTCTGGATCGAATCGGCCTGCATGGCTGCCGCCAGCAGGACGGCCTTATCAACTGCCGCGCGATTTAAGGTCGGTAGCACACCCGGAAGTCCACAGCATACGGGACAAATGTTGGTGTTGGCGGGATCACCCCAAGAATCCGCCTTGCAGCTGCAGAAGATCTTGCTGTGTGTGTTGAGTTGGATGTGGGTTTCCAACCCGATGATGGCTTCGTAATCCGGCATCGCGCCTCAGATTCTGAGCGATGGAATGTGCAAGAGTCGCGGCCCGGCAGGCGCGCAGGGGTCGCCTGGAATCAAAACACGGCCACATTATACCTATGGCCGTGCTCGCTCCCTCGCAGGGTCGAACTGGCGGTCAAAAACCCAATGGCGCCAGGGGCCCCCGGGCCACGAAATCACCGATGGTGAGCACCAGCAGGATGGACAGCCAGAGGAAGCCTGCTCCGGCCGCCAGCCAGGTGACGCGTTCGCTGGACCTCAGATGCATGAAGAAGATCATCACCAGCAACGCCTTGGCAATGGCAACGATGACCGCAACCGTCGCCCGCCACGCGCCAACATTCAGGAACGAACCCCAGACGGTCAGCGCCAGCAGCACCATCAATCCCAGGAACGTCAGCACCAGCGGTCGCACGGAGGTGTGTGTGTGGTCCATCAGCTTCTATCTATCAGGTAGAGCAGCGGGAACAGGAAGATCCAGACAATATCGACAAAGTGCCAGTACAAGCCGATCAGTTCAACCGGGGAGTGCTTTCGAGCCGTGAACCGGCCCAACCCGGCGAAGACCGCCAGCACCAGCACCAAGGAGATCCCAACCAGCAGGTGGAACGCGTGCAGGGCCGTCATGACGAGATACAACTTGAGGAATAGACCCGTCTGCTCAGGCAGTCCGGCCGGGAGTTGGAAGCCGAATCCCGGCAGCAAATGCTCCTGGAACTTGTGGAAATACTCGAAGCCCTTGACCCCCAGGAAGACTGTCCCCAGTGTGGCGGTCAGCAGGAGGAAGATAACCTGGGTCCACCGCTTGCCGGACTGAGCCGCATGGAGAGACAGGGCCATCGTCAGGCTGCTGGTCAAGCAGCACCCCGGTATTCAGCGTTCCCAGGTTCAGATCAAGCATCCGGCTGCCCAAGTCCCAGGCGTCCGGAAAGATGATGCGATAGACGGTATAGATCGTGAACAGTCCCCCGAAGAACAGCACTTCCGTGGCCAGGAACACCCACATCCCCAGCTTCTCGGAGGCCTGCTCCTGTTCCAGGGTCGCGTAGTGGTGGGCGACCAGGGGTTGACTCTCAGCCATCCAGGGCTCCTTCGGCCCGCCCCTCCGGCGGGTAGTAGTAGGCCTCGTGGGTCACAACCGGGGTTTCGTCGAAATTGTCTTTCGGAGGCGGTGAGCTGGTCTGCCACTCCAGACTTGGCGAGCCCCACGGATTGTCGGGCGCTGGCGCGCCCTTGAAGATCGACCACACCAAGTAGACCACCGGCAGGATGTAGCCGATGGCCAAAATGGATGCCCCCGCAGTTGAAGCCACGTTCAGGACCTGGAACTGGTCCGGATACGCATAGTAGCGCCGGGGCATGCCATTCAAGCCCAGGATGAACTGTGGGAAGAACGTCAGGTTGAACCCGACGAAGATGATGATGGCTGCAAACCTGCCCCACATCTCCGGGTACATCTTTCCGGTGATCTTGGGGAACCAATAATGCATGCCCCCCAAGAAGGCCATGACCGTCGATCCAACCATGATGTAGTGGAAATGAGCCACCACAAAGTACGTATCGGTCACGTGCACGTCGAAGGCCAGCGAAGCCAGCATGACCCCGGTCAGACCACCCACGGTAAACAGTCCGATGAAACCCAGCGCATACAGCATCGGAGTTTGAAATGCAATCCGTCCCTTGTTCAACGTGGCGATCCAGTTGAAGACTTTCACCGCTGACGGGACCGCCACGACAAAACTCAGGAATGAAAACACGGTGCTGGCGTAGGGCGACTGGCCGGACACAAACATGTGGTGTCCCCACACCATGAAACCCAGGGCGGCGATGGCCAGGCTCGAGAAGGCCACGGCCTTATAACCGAACACCCGGTTGTGGCTGAAGGCCGAAATCAGTTCGCTGATGACCCCCATCCCGGGCAAAATCATGATGTACACCGCAGGATGGCTGTAGAACCAGAACAAGTGCTGATACAGAATGGGATCCCCGCCCGTGCTCGGGTCGAAGAAGCCGATATGAAACGCGTGGTCCACGCCAATCAGCAGGACCGTAATCGCCAGGATGGGCGTCGCCAGCACCAGGATCAAACTCGTGGCGTAGTGCGCCCACACAAACAGCGGCAGCCGGAACCAGGTCATGCCTGGGGCGCGCAGCTTGTGAATGGTGACGATGAAGTTCAGGCCGGTGAAGATCGACGAGAAGCCGACTATGAACACCCCGGCCGTGGCCAGGACGACCGACGAGTTGCTGTAGAGCGTGCTGTAGGGCACATAGAACGTCCAACCGGTGTCGATGCCTCCGGTGGCCACGGCACCCAAGGTGAAGAACCCGCCCAGCATGAAGACGTACCAGCTGGCCAAATTCAACCTCGGGAAGGCGACATCCTTGGCCCCGATCATCATCGGGATCAGGAAATTGCCCAACACACCGGGTATGGCCGGGATGAGGAAGAACCAAACCATGACCACACCGTGCATCGTGAACAGCTTGTTGTAGGTCTCAGGCTGGACCAGGTCTCCCCGCGGGGTCAGCAGCTCAAGCCGGATCATCGCTGCGGCCGTCCCGGCAATCGCAAAGAAGACGATGATCGAGAACAGGTACAGGATGCCGATCCGCTTATGATCGGTGGTGAGCAGCCAGGACTGCACTGTGCTGCTGACGTTCAGGTAGTTCGGTTTGGAACGGGTTTGTGTCGTCGTCATTCCCTAGCCCCTGAACTGGGCCATCACTGGGCCAGCGATTTGATGTAGGTCACCAAGTCGGTGAGCTGTTGGTCGTTGATCTGGCCATCGAAATCGGGCATCACCGGCTCGTAGCCGGCCACGACCTTGGCCAGCGGCGAACGGATGGATTCTCGGACGTAGGCGTCATCCACCACGACTGAGCCGCCCGATTCGAGTTTGACCTCTGTGCCGAACGCGCCGACCAGGGACGGCGCCACACCTTGACCGTCCGGCCGGTGGCACGAGATGCATCCAAACTGGTTGAAGAGCTGCTCCCCGGACGTCATGCCTTCCTGAGCCGCCACGCCGCCCAGATTCAGCCACTCCTCGTAATCCACCTGCGTCATGACCACGATTTGCCCGATCATGGACGAGTGCCCCATGCCGCAGAACTCGGCACAAAACAGTGGATATGTCCCGGGCTCGGTTGGCTGGAACCACAGCTCGGTCGTGCGGCCGGGCAGCACATCCTGCTTGATACGAAAGGCGGGCACGAAAAAGCTGTGAATGACGTCTTCGGACGTCATGAGCAAACGGACAGGTTGGCCAGCCGGGACATGCAGCTCGTTGATCTCCCGGTAACCATTGGTGTGCTGGACTTTCCACATCCACTGCTTGCCGACGACATAAATGTCAACCGAGCCCGGCGGTGGATTGTGATCCTTGAAGAACAGGTTTCCGGCCCACACAAAGATGCCCAGGCTGAGCACAAATGGGACCACGGCCCATGTGGCTTCCAGGCGATAGTTGTTGTCCTGCTTTCCCGAGCGATCGGCATTCGAACCCTGGCGATAGCGCAGGCCGAAGTACAGGATCAAACCCGCAATCAGCAGTATGAAGAAGACGGACAGGCCGAGCAGGGCGTAGAACAACCCATCGACCTGGATCGCCATAGTCGAGGCTTCGGGCGGGAGTAAGGTGAATCCGGTCATGACTCGTTCCCGGCTGCGCCAGCGGCACGAGACATGGACGATGAGACGTTCAAATTCAATCGGGCGTGTGACAACTGGGCCACCTTATGGAGATCCTGTTGGTGTCGGCGTTTCATCCGGCGTCGGCGTGGGAGCCAGGGTGGGAACCCCGTGCTCGGCGATGATCTGCATGGCCTCGTCAATGGGGATATGGGCAATCCCAGCTTGTTGGTCTACCCAGCCGTAGCTGTTCAATTGAGTCACTTGAGTGGCCTGTATAGCCTGGCGCTCCGCCGCCGGGTCGACTTGCAGCCTTGGGCTCGGCGGGGTCACGGCCGTGGCTTCCGGTCCTACCGCCACAACCTGTTGCCGGAAGTAGGCCATCAGCCCAGCCACCACGACCAGAGAAAACACCAACAACAGCATCAGGCCCGCGGCGGCCAGCGTCACGCCTCGGGCCGATGCGTCTTTGGTCTCGTAACCCGGTTGACCGGGACCGCTTGCGTGATGCGGATCTAACTCAGCCACCTTCGAGGGCTTCCCTTCGGCTCGACTTGGGCACGTTTATCAAAGGCGCCGGGGCACGGCGCAACAAAGTCGCAAACCAACCGATCCACAAGCCACCAACGACGAGGCTCACGGCGATGTCCATCCAATGTATGGTCAGGCCCTGCGTGTAGTAGGCGGGCATCGCCATCCAGAAAGTCTCTAACCAGCGGAGCACAAAGATCACGCCCGCCAGGCCCGCCAGGGCTTTGAAGCTTCGCTTGAGGGGCGGCGAAATTAGCAGCAGCAGAGGCAGGAAGAAATGCAGCACAATCAACGTCAACGTGACCGCCTGCCAGCCGCCGGTGCCGCGGTGGAGCACCCAGACAATCTCTTCATCGGTGTTGCCCGACCAGGTGATGATGAATTGAGAGAATTGCATGTACGCCCACAGCACCACAAAGG
Source organism: uncultured Chloroflexia bacterium (assembly GCA_963797485.1). Lineage (GTDB taxonomy): Bacteria > Chloroflexota > Anaerolineae > Anaerolineales > E44-bin32 > CAWAND01. The sequence goes on along the minus strand of CAWCPF010000003.1, from coordinate 679,236 downwards.
CTACCGTCAGGTTGCGCAAATCCACCACCGGCCGAGGATAGCCCTCCACCCCCTTCACGTCCGACTCGGCCGCCAGATCCCCGCCCACCAGCCTCGACAGCATGAAGATGGTAAAGGTCAGGGCCGCCAGGGCCTCGCCGACGATGAAGATCAACCCGTAAATGCTCGAGTACCAATCGGGTTCCAGGCTCATGACCCAGTCAAACGAGGCAAACGAAGCGGTCAGAACGAAGGCCACCAGGGCCAGTCCGCCAAATCCCTGCTCCGACGCGGACGGTCGGTCCGACGCGGCCCTGGTCGCGCGCACGCCACCACCGGTTCATGAGCCAGGCGAACCCTATCCAGAGCACAAAGTAAAACGCCGTGCGGCCGATGAAGGCCATGGGGTTGAGGTAAATGGCCTTGTGCGTCAGCAACGGATCCGCGGCCACCACACCTGGAACTGCCCACGGATAGATACGGGGCAGGTTGAGGGCAATGGGAATGAAAGCCAGCGCCATCAGCGGCAGCGTATTGGTTCCCGCTTCAAACAACCTCTGGACCAAGTCACCCCACCGTCCCCCAGATAGTTGATGCAACAGCGTTAGCCCGAGGAAACCCAGGCTGAGGTTGACCCAGAAGACATACGCCAGAAGGTAGGACCTGAAGAACTGCTGGCTGTCCCCAAAGGCCCCGTAGAGCGCCAGCGCGCCCACGGCAACGACCACGAGCAGCGACCAGCGCTGGATCTTGGTCAGCGTGTCCGAGGCGGTGTCCAGAACCCTCACGGTGTGGCCTGACCTTTCAGCTGCTCCTGAATATCAGAAGGCAGCGTGTTAACCGGCACGTCTTGGCTGTACTGCAGCACTCGGATATAGGCGACGATCGCCCAACGATCCGCCGGCGCCACGCGATCGGAGTAATCAAACATGCGCCCAAAGCCATGCGTGATGACATCGAAGAAGTGGCCTGCGGGAGCATTGCGCAGCCGGTCTATGTGATAGCTGGGCGGCGCCGGGAAGCCGCGCTGCACCACGATTCCATTCCCCTCACCGACCAGGCCATGGCACGGCGCGCAGTAGATCTGAAACCGCTCCTGCCCGCGTTGGAGTAATTCCGCCGTAACGGGGACCGGGATGTCGGTCACGTCGTCCCCGTCGGTCGTCTTGCCGGTGTAGTAGACGGAGTTGGCATTCAACTGGCCCCTGGCCACCGTATCGGCCTCGAGCGGCCGCGCCGACATGTCGTTGGCGAAGAAGGGATTGGCTTCCAACGGCTCGAACCGGGGCTGGTCGGTCATGGCCGGCTGGCAGGCGGCCAGAGACGCCATGCCCACCAGGGCCAGCATGGCGGTAGCCCAAAGACGCGCCGCTGCCCATTCGGGTCCGAGTTTCAGGCAGCAACGTCGGAAACCTCAATCGATCCCAATCCCTGCAGAAAGCTCCGCGTCTGGGCCAGATCGAACTTCGGATCCTTGGCTTCGATGCACAAGAAGAATTGATCCTGGCTGGCGCGCTGGAAGGCGGGCACATTGAAGACGGGATGGTACGGCATCGGGAGCCGGTTGAAAAAGAACATGCTCACAACGGCCGTCAAGGATGCAAACAAGATCGTTAGCTCGAAAGTGATCGGAATCCAAGCCGGCCAGCTGTTGAGCGGCCGGCCCCCAGAGTTGATTGGGTAAAAGATGACCGCCGAGCTGTACATCATGGCCAGGGCCGCGACGGCGCCGGTCACCCCGCCTCCGAAGACCAGCAGGGGGATGACACTGCGCTTGTGACCGACCGCCTCTCCCAGGCCCTCAACCGGGAATGGGCTGTAGGCGTCAAAGGCCTCGAAACCCTCCTGGCGCACTCGCCGAGAGGCTTCCACCAACCTGTCGGCGTCGGTGAACTCGGCCATCAGGCCATACAACTCGGTCGTGCTGTGCACACTCTCGCCTTCAGCAATCATCAGGGTGAGCCTTGAGGCTGCGCCTCAGTCCCGGGCGCACTTCGGTGGAGCAACTCGCGCACCTCGAACATGGAGATTGACGGCAGAGATCGGATGAAAAGGAACATCATCGTGAAGAAGAAGCCAATTGAACCGAACAGGATGGCAAAGTCCCAAATCGTTGGCGAGAACTGGCCCCATGACGAAGGCAAGAAGTCCCGCTGCAGGCTGACGACGATGATGATAAAACGCTCAAGCCACATGCCGATGTTGATGACGATCGACAAGACGAACAAGGCTGGTAGGCTGCGCCGCACTTGCGGAAACCACAACGTCTGGACCAGAACCACATTGATCAGGATCAACAGCCAGTACAGAATCCCGTCGGGCCCGAACGCCCGGTACTGGATCAGGTAGCTCTCAAACAAGCTGCCGCTGTACCAGCCCATGAAAAGCTCCATGGCATAACCATAGGCAACGATCAAGCCGGTCGCCAGCATCACCTTGGCCATGTAATCCATGTGCTTCATGGTGATCAAGCCTTCAAGGTGGAAGATCTTGCGCAGAGGGATGGCGATCGTGAATACCATGGCGAAACCGGAGTAAATGGCACCGGCCACAAAGAAGGGCGGGAAGATGGTCGAATGCCATCCGGGGACCAGGCCGTAGGCAAAGTCGAGGCTGACGATGCTGTGCACCGACACCACCAGAGGCGTGGCCAGAGCAGCCAGCAAGAAGTAGGACACCTTGTAGTGTTCCCAGTGACGCGCCGAGCCGCGCCAACCCATGGCCAGCACGCCGTACGCCATCTGGAGCACGACGGTTTTTCGCCCGGTCGCGCATGGCAGCCAGATCCGGCACCAGACCGACGAACCAGAACAGGACCGAGACCGTGCCATATGTGGTGATCGCAAACAAGTCCCACACCAGCGGGCTGCGCCAATTTGGCCATAGGCCCATGGTGTTCGGGTAAGGCATCAAAAAGTAGCCAAACCACGGGCGACCCATGTGCAGGATGGGGAACATGCCGGCCGCGGCCACGGCGAAAATCGTCATGGCCTCAGCGAAACGGTTGATGGAGTTGCGCCACTCCTGGCGGAAGAGCAGCAGGATGGCCGAGATCAGTGTGCCGGCATGGCCGATCCCAATCCACCACACGAAGTTGGTAATGGCAAAACCCCAGCCGACGGGGATCATGATGCCCCAGATCCCAACTCCCTTGTAGAACAGGTAGGTGGCGGCAAAGAGGAAGACCATCAAGAGCGTCCCAGCCACGGCGAAGCCGATCAGCCACGCCAGCGGGGTGTTCCGCGTCAAGACAACCGAGGTGATCTTTTCGGTCACGGACGCGTACGTCTGCCCAGGGTGAAGCAGTCCCTTGATGACCGGGTTGTCTGATTGCGGTCTTTCGGCTCGACCTTCGACAGTCATTTAGCGGTCTCTCTCGCCGACGTCAGGCCGACGTCTCCAACTTCGCTAGCTCCGGGTTGGGGTTCTTCAGGCGGTACAGATAGGTCGTGCGCGGACGGGTGTTGAGCTCGGCCAACAGGGTGTAGTTGTGCACCTGACCTTTGAGATAAGCCACCTGACTGTTCTGATCGTTGATGTTGCCAAAGGTGATGGCCTGCGCCGGGCAGGCCTGCTGGCAGGCCGTCTGAATTTCTCCGTCCTCGATCTCCCGGCCTTCTTCCTCGGCCTGGATGCGGGTATGGCTGATGCGCTGCACGCAGTAGGTGCACTTTTCCATCACCCCGCGCGACCGCACCGTCACATCTGGATTGCGCACCATCTTCAGGCTTTCGGTGGTCTGATCCGAGAACTGCAGGAAGTTGAAGTGGCGCACCTTGTAGGGGCAGTTGTTGGAGCAGTAGCGTGTCCCCACGCAGCGGTTGTAAACCATGTCGTTCAGGCCCTCGGCTGTGTGCACCGTCGCACCCACGGGGCAGACCACCTCGCAGGGCGCGTTCTCGCATTGCATGCACGGCACGGCCTGGTGCAGCACTTCCGGATTGTCTGGATCGCCGGCGAAATAGCTGTCCACCCTCAACCACTGCATCTCACGCCCGATCTTCACCTGTTCCTTGCCAACGACCGGGATGTTGTTCTCCGCGACACACGCCGCGATGCAGGCATTGCACCCGGTGCAGGCGCTCAAGTCGATCGCCATGCCCCACGCATATCCCTTGTCGTACGTGAAAGCGTTGTAGAGGGATGGCTTCTCGGTTTGCGGCTCCTCGGGCTCGATTTTCCCGGATGTGAACGCGTCGAGGGTCTCGACGCGCGCCAGGTTGCGGCCCTCCATGGAGTGATGATCCTGGGTGGACGCCAGGATCTCATGATCACCAGTTGAATGCATCGTCAGACCGCCGCCAAACCACGGACTGGCTGACGTCCTCAGCTCGTACGCGCTGTATCCGATACCCTGCCCAACCCGCCCGGCCAGCTGGCGGCCGTACCCCAGGAAGACAGTGACCGAGCCGGGCACCTGGCCCGGCATGACCCACACGGGGGCACGGACATTGCGGCCCTGATACTCGAGCTCGACGACCTCGCCATTATCCAGGCCCATCTGCGCGGCCGTAGCCGGGGCGACCCAGGCGACATTTTCCCAGGTCAGCTTGGTGAGCGGCTTGGGAAGTTCCTGGAGCCAGCCATTGTTGGCTGAGGCACCGTCCCAAACACTTGGATCCGGGCGGAAGACGATTTCAAGATCCTGGACGGTTGAAACGGGTGCCGATTTGGGCGCTCCGCCGAGCGGATCAGCCAGTGTGGGCGTAACTGCCGGCAAACTCGACCCAGCCACGAAACCATCGTGCAGGCTGCGCCGCCAGAACAGCTCGAAGTCCTCGCCCAGCGGGGCCCGAGACTGCCAATAGGCCCTCACAACGTCATGTGCCGTCGTCTCGGATTCCCCGAGCAGGAGAGCAAGAATCTCATGGGGAGATTTGCCTGCGTACAATGGTTCAATCAACGGTTGAAGGATGGTGATGGTGCCATCGAAGGCACACGCATCACTCCAGGATTCGAGCACGTGTGCGGACGGAATGTGCCAATCGCAGAGGGCGGCCGTTTCGTCCGGATAGGCCCCCAGATAGGCCTTAAATCCGACCTTTCCGAGCGCCGCCTTAAAGTCGACATCCGCAGGGGTTGCATAGATCGGGTTGGTGCCCAAGACCACCAGCGCGTCGACGCCGCCGGATAGCATGGCCCCGGTCAGCTGGTCGAGCGACTCAGCCTGAACCGCAGGCGCCGCCTCAGGCGGCTCTGTGTAAGACAGGCTATGCCCCGGCGCGCCCAAGGCATCATTGATGGCGTGAACCAGGGCATGGACGGCTGCCGGCTGGCCGCGCCCGACCATGACGACGGCCCGGCCGGCAGACGCGCGCAAATCATCCGCCACCACCCGGGCCCAATCGGTCGTCTCAGCCGACAGGCCGGACGGCAGATCAATCTCCAAGCCAAGCTGGTCGGCGATCGACCGGCACAGCCCGTCGACCTGGGATGCCTGAATCCGAAGCCTGTGATCCGCCATCATGCCGGTGAGGGTGGGCGAAGGCTCGGCCACATACAGCCGGTTCATGTCCGTCTGATCGCTGCGGACTTTACGTCGCTCCGTGAAGTCCCGCGTGTAACGGACACGCTCGGGCCCTTCGGACAGGAAATCTGAATCCAACGCCAGGATGACATCGGCCTGGTCGAAGTGGACCTGAGCGGCCACAGGCCTGCCGAAGGCCATTCGAGAGCCTTCCACGGAACCGTCCCGGTTCACGGGTTGATATTGGTGCCAGGTCGCTTTGGGGAAGGCATTCAGGAACTGGGCGATCTGTTCGGCCAGGGTTGGAGAGGTGATTGTCCCGGTCAGCAGACGGAACCCGGCACCCTGGCTGCGTTGTTGAGCCTCCAGCAGCCGTCCGACATCGACGGTGAAGTCGGCCCAGGTTTTGATCTGTCCGCGGTAGGTGATGACCTGGGCCCGGTCCGGGTCGTAAACATCCAGCACGCTAGCCTGGGCAAAAATGTCCGTGGCCCCAGAACTCGCGGGGTGGTCTGGATTGCCCTCGACTTTGGTCGGGCGCCCCTCATGGCTCTCAACCAGGACGCCGAACGCATAGCCGTCGTGCACCGCGGCCGAAGCATAGTATTGCGGAACGCCGACCGTCATCCCCTCGGGAGGGTCGACATACGGCACGATCTTTTCTTCGGGATAGCGTACACAAGCGGTCAACCCGGCCAGGCCAAGCGATGCGGCCATGAGCTTCAAGAAACCCCGGCGGGTGATGGAGTCGACCCACTGGTCCGCCCCGGCCGGAAACTCGTACTTCAGCCAATCCTGGAAGTTGGCGGTTTTTGCCAACTCTTCAAGGCTGCGCCACTGGCCTGGATGGTCGGCTTCTTGAAACCGCTGGCGAATCGCCTCCGGGTCGTAGGATTTCTGCACACGTCCTCCCTGGTTGGTCATCGGTGGCACGTCGAGCAGTTCGTGAGGAGCGTGGTGTTGACGTTGTTCTGCGTGATCAGTTGGGCGCCCAGCTCGGCTTGATTGGCCGGAACTTGATAATCGGCGTTATAGACCTGGTCGGTCGGCCGCAGGTAGTTCTCCGGGTGTCGATGGCAACCCAAGCACCAGCTCATTTTCAGAGAAACAGCTTTCCACGTGAGCGGCATATCCCCGATCGGTCCATGGCAGGTCGTGCACCCGACGCCTTTGGAGATGTGAATGCTGTGATCGAAGTAAACGTAGTCCGGCAGGTCATAGACCCGAGTCCATTCGATGGGGCTGTCGTTGGCGAAGCTGTCACGCACCGGAGCCAAAATGGCGGCGTTGGTGAAAACCTGTGAGTGGCACGTCATGCAGGTCTTTGTGGGTGGGATGCCGGCGAAAGATGCGTTCTCCACCGATGTGTGGCAGTAACGACAATCCAGCCCGTTTCCTTCTACGTGTCGCTGGTGACTGAAGGGAACGGGCTGGGGGATGGGAACGTTCTGCTGGGTCATGTAGGGTGACCAGACCAGCAGCCAGGCGGCCAAACCCAGCAGCCCGGCTGCCATACCTCCACCCACAAGGCTCGCAATGGCGATTGAGTTGGCGGAACGAGGAAATATCTGCCCCATTCAGCATCCTCATGCTGCGCAGAATATCGAAGCAAAAGGTCGACAACCGTTATTCGACCCTTGCGCCTCGTCAGATCATGTTGGACCGTTCAGTAAACTGCCTGCGGGGCTCCGGCGCTCGGAAGATGGAGCGATTGATGCTCCGACCCTACAGGTCTTGTCCGCCCTCCCGGGGCGTGGGCCTTACCCCCTCGGCCCGGGGACATTATCGCATCCCATCAATCCAAGCATTGCAACTGGTAGATCATTGCACTCGGTTTGCGGGATGCATGTCCCAACCAACGGCGTACATGATACACGAAAACCGCTCCGGAGCAAGGGCCACTGTCCAGCAATTTCCCGCCGGTCCTTGGGCGGCCGATCCCGCCATCGGGTGACCGGCCAGGCACCCTACGCAGTGCGAAAGGCGGCCGGCCGTCGGCCCCGCCAGTCGTCGGTTTCGGTGGCGACTTCGTAGGCCCGCCCGATCCTCAACAAGGTCCCCTCGGAGAAATCGGGGCCTAGAAGCTGGACACCGATCGGGAGGCCGTGTGTGTCAAATCCCGACGGAACCGACAAACCGGGAATGCCAGCGTGGTTGGCGGGAACCGTCAGCAGGTCCGCGTACTGCATCAACACGGAATCGCCGTAAACGCGTCCCAGCTCGAAGGCCGTGGTCGGCGTGGTCGGAGTGATTCAGCGCGTCCAACCGGTGCGGCCCAGCGGGGTCGAAGACGGCTTCGAAATCCCGTCGGATCAGTGTCCGGACCTGTAGGGCCCGCCGGTAGTAGTTGCGCTCGTACTGCTGCGCGGACACATACATGCCCATGAGGATGCGGAGTTTGGGCTGGAGCCCGAAGCCATGACCGCGTGTCTGCCGATACATGCTTCGCAAGTCGGCCGCCGGACCTGGGTGCCGGTATCCGTACTTGACCCCGTCATAGCGATGCAGGTTCGAGGCGGCCTCGACCCGTGAAATCACGAAATAGGCTGGGATCCCAAGGTGAGTATGCGGCATAGGGATGTCTTCGACGATCTCCGCACCCGCTCGGGCGAGGGCTTGGGCGGCAGCCAGGGTTGTGGACTCGACTTGCGCCTCAATGGCCTGCTCGCGAAGCTCCCCAGTGTCTGCATCGGGGTATACCAGGCGAAAATAATCCGGCGACAGCCCAATTCTCAGGCCCCTGATTTCACTTTCAAGATGCGCCAGATAGTCCGGCGCCGGGCTGGCGGCCGCAGTCGCGTCGCGGGCATCCGGGCCAGCCACAACTCCCAGCATCAGGGCCGCATCGGAGACATCCCGCGCCACCACGCCGGGGCAATCCAGAGAAGAGGCGAACGCGATCAGGCCGTATCGCGAGACCCGGCCGTAGGTGGGCTTGACTCCAACTACCCCGCAGAAGGCCGCCGGTTGCCGAATGGATCCGGCCGTGTCGGTGGCCAGGGATAGGGCGGCCTCGCCGGCGGCGACGGCGGCCGTGCTTCCCCCAGACGACCCTCCCGGGACGCAATGCAGGTCCCACGGATTGGCGGTGGTCGGCTTGAAGGCGGATGATTCGGTCGATGAGCCGAAGGTGAATTCGTCGAGGTTAGCTTTTCCGACGGTGATTGCCCCCGCCGCCTCCAACCGGGCCACCGGGGTGGCGCTGTAAGGGGCGGTGAAGTTCTCCAGGATACGCGAACCGGCCGTTGACCGGGTGCCCTGGACACAGAAGATATCCTTGACCGCCAGAGGGACGCCCGCCAGCGGCCCGGGATCTTCCCCGGCGCGGACGGCTTCGTCGATGGCCCTGGCTTGATCCCGCGCTCGCGCCTCCGTCAGGTTGATGAACGCGTGGATTCCCCCATTCGGCTCTTGGAGTTCAGGATCTGTCCTTGCCGGTGCGCCTTCGACCTCTCGAATGCGATCAAAGGCGGCCGCAATCACCTCCTGGGCACGCGTCTCACCGGCGCGCACTTGCCGTGCGATCTCCCTGGCAGGCAGATCGGCCAGGCTGGCGGTCAATCCAGATCCTCCTGCGGAATGTCGGGGACAACAAAGTATCGGTTCTCGACTTCGGGCGCTTGGGCCAAGATCGCATCGGCAAGCTCGCTTGTCCCAATCACGTCTTCCCGAATGTCGGCGCGCAAATCGGCGGAGTAGGGGACGCCGTGGGACGTGATCGGCAGGTGGGGATCGACCGAGACCGCATCGAGGGCGCGGATGGCTCTCAGCTGGCCGTTTAGCTGGGCGCGCAGGTAATCCGCTTCTCCCGGCTCGAGCTCGAGGGCGGCCAAGTCGACCAGGTGGTCAAAGAGTTCAGGCGTGATTTCTTCTGGCGGGTTCGAATTCGCGTTCAACTTGTCTCCGGTGGGCAAGGCCGCCATTGTACCCTGCCGAGCAGAGCGGGTCAAAACCTGGCGTCTGAAGCTGCATGCTATAATCCGCGCAGCCCCCCGGCATGGAGGTTTCGCCTCATGGCCGTCCCCGAAATGGTCACTTCCGGACCGTCTCTGGAACTCTCCGACGAGCATAAGATGATTCGCCAGGCGGCGCGGGATTTCGCCCAAAATGAAATCGCGCCCATCGCCGCCGAACACGACGAGACCGGGCAGTTCCCCCTGGCAACCATCCGCAAGATGGGTGAGATGGGATTCATGGGGATTGAGGTCCCCGAAGCCTACGGGGGCCCGGGTATGGACACGCTATCGTACGTGCTGGCGTTGGAGGAAATCTCCAAGGCAGATGCCGCCCATGGGACCATCATGTCGGTCAACAACTCGCTGTTTTGCTATGCTTTGATGCGCTTCGGGACCGAGGATCAGAAGCAGCGTTATCTCGTGCCGGTGGCCTCCGGACAGGCCATCGGGGCCTACTCGCTGACCGAACCCATGTCGGGCTCGGACGCGGCCACCATGGCTTCGCGGGCCGTCCGAGACGGCGACGATTATGTGATCAACGGGCGGAAGTCTTGGGTGACCAACGCGCCGGCTTCGAATTTCATTCTGCTCTTCACCATGACGGATCCGGATGCCGGTCACAAAGGCATCACCGCCTTGATGGTCGAGACCGGGCGCGAAGGATTCAGCCTCGGGAAAACCGAGCCCAAGCTGGGTATCCGGGCGTCGGCCACCAGTGAGATCTTGTTCAAGGATTACCACTGTCCCGAAGATAATCGTCTTGGCCAGGAAGGCGAGGGATTCAAGATCGCCATGACGGTCCTCGACGCTGGCCGAATTGGGATCGCCGCCCAGGCCCTGGGCATTGCCGAGGCGGCCTACGAAGGCAGCCTCGAATACGCGCGTCGAGCGCGAAGCCTTCGGGAACAAGATCGGGGCTTTCCAGGGCGTGGCCTTCAAACTTGCCGATATGAAAACGCGGATCGAGGCCAGCCGGCTGCTCATATATCGCGCCGCCCTATCTAAGGAAAGGAGCAAGACCTCAGGCGAACGCTTTACGCTGGAGGCCTCCATGGCCAAGCTGTTCGCCTCGGAAACGGCGATGTTTTGTGCTCATCAGGCAGTCCAGATCCACGCCGGGATGGGGTACTCCAAGGAGCTTCCGATCGAGCGCTATTTCCGAGATGCCAAGATCACCGAGATCTATGAGGGAACCAGTGAGATCCAGCGTGTGGTCATCTCGCGTCTTGAGCTTGGCCTGAAATAACCTGCGCCGCCCGCTTTGCCGCCCCGAGCCTAGCCACGCAAGAACACCCTGTAGGACTGTTGAACCTCTGGAAGCCGGCCTCACATGAAGGATAATGAGGGCTATGAGTAGCTCCGAGCATCTTGATGACAGGACTTGGTTCGGCCGACGTCTGGCGGTCCTGGTGCTGCTTTGCGGTTTGGCGTCGATCTTCGTGGGTCAATCCGTGGTCGGTGCCGACGTGCCCGTCATACCTTGGACCGGACCGACATTTGTGGTCCTCGGTCTCATCCTGCTCCTATTGGCGATGCTCGGTCTGGCCAGGCCACTCACGCTGGAACCGATCGTGCGCGGGCTTGGGCGGTTGGGGGCATGGCTTGGGCTGGGACCTTCCCAAACTTTAGCCCTGCTTCTGGCGCCAGTGATGAGCGTCGGGGCCTGGGGCGCCGCTGGGGAGGCCAGCCACATGGCCATACCGGCCCTGGCACTCGGGCTTTGGCTCGCAGCCATCGTGGTCGTTCTGGCCGCAGGACGAAGACAGGTCCCCGAATTGAATGCAGACATCACGCGCCTTCCGGGCCGAGAGTGGGTTGGGCTCGGCCTACTGGTAGTGGCCGCGTTCTTGGTCCGCGCAATACAGGTCGGGTCGATCCCCTGGGTCCTGGCCGGCGACGAGGCCTCCTCCGGATGGAGCGGAATTCACATCCTGGACGGCACGCTGACAAACCCATTTGCGATGGGCTGGTACTCATTCCCGGCTCTGTACTTCGTCATTCCCGCGGCGTCTATCAAACTATTCGGTCAAACGATCGCCGCCCTGCGCTTCCCCTCCACCGTGGCTGGATCGCTGACTGTCCTGATGCTGTACATCTACGCCCGGCGGACGTTCGGAATCGGTGTCGCCCTGGTCAGCGCCGTGTATTTGGCCTTCTTCCACTTTCACATCCATTTCAGCCGGATCGGACTCAACAACATCTGGGATCCCCTGGTGATGGTGGTTGTATGGGTCGAGCTTTGGCATGGCTGGAAACAAGGCGATCGGCGCTCCTTCATCCTGGCGGGGCTGACGCTCGGCCTCGGTTTCTACCTGTACACCAGTTTTCGCCTGCTCCTGGTGATCATACCGGTCTGGCTGGCTGCGGCATTCCTCATTGAGCGACAGCGCCTGCGCAGCCGGCTCCCCGGCCTGACCCTCATGGCTTTGACCGCGCTGGTGGTGGCTCTTCCCCTGGGACTGTACTACCTGGATCATGTGGATGAGTTCTTTGCCCCGATGCAGCGGGTGAGCATTCTGGGCCACTGGCTGACAGATGAAGTGCAGCGTACGGGACACTCGGCTGGGTCTATCCTGTTGGATCAATTCAAGACCTCGGCTCTGGCTTTTACTTCTGTCAACCTCCGGCATTGGTACACCATCGATCATCCCATGCTCTTCCCCCTGGCCTCGACATTCTTCCTTTTTGGGATGCTGCTGCTTGTCACGCGGCTGCGTGACTTGCGTTTCGTGTGGCTGGGTCTGTGGCTGCTGGGGGTCGTGGTCGCCGGCGCGCTCAGCGAAAGCACGCCCGCCAGCCAGCGCTACGTGATGGCCGCCCCGGCTGTGTGCCTGCTGATCGGGATCGGGTTGTCGCAAGCTGTGAGCTGGCTCGCCGAGCTTTGGCCCACCTACCGTCGGGCGTTGGTGGCTCTGGCCGGTCTGGCCCTGGTCCTGATGTGCTGGCAGGACATGCAGTTCTACTTCGACGACTACACGCCCAGCCACCGATTCAGCGACCAGAACACCGAGATTGCCCAAGCCGTCGGATACTACCTGGCCGCCAAACCCGGCGGTCAATCGGCTTACTTCTTTGGGCACCCCAGAATGGGCTTCGATTCGATTGAAACCCTGCCGTACCTCGCACCCCAGGTGGTGGGGGTGGATATCACCCCGCCTGTCATGACGCAGGACCAATTTCATGTCCACGGCCCTGCCACCTTCATTTTCACGCCCTGGAATTTCGATTCAATCCCCGCGGTTCAATCGCTTTACCCTGGCGGCCAGTCTTTCCTCACCATGGCTGACAAGGAGACGGCTCTGTTTGTGGCCTACGAGGTGAAATGACCTCTGACCTGCCCGCGGCCGCGGCCATTCTGCCCCTCTTGTCCTCCCAACGCGAGGCGCATCTTCATCGTGCGTGAGATCCTGAGGTTGTTGTCGTAGGGGGAACCGCGTGACCGGCTTTAACTGGGCCTACCTGATCATCATCTTTGTCGCAGCCGTCCTTCTGGACTTGCTTATCCTGAGACTCAGGCGGCAATCACATCTCATCCTGGCGACACGCACCAGGGTTGGGGAGGCAATCCGCGCCCTCGGGCGTTGGTTGGCCGCTCAAACCCGCCAGGTCCTGACCGACACTCGGATGATCCTGGGCAGCGGGAGGGACCAATTCCGCCGCCAATGGCAGACCCCAATCCAAGCCTTGCGGGCTTCGATGGTGGGGGGCGCGCTATTCATCTCAGTGTCGCTTGGTGTTGGGTACGCTCATGATACGTTCGTCAGCGGCTGGCAGCTTTGGCTGTGGCTCCTGTGCGTGGCGATCACCGTCATGACCCTGTTCCCGTTCCAATCCCCGCGGTTCGCGATCTCGTGGACAGTTGTCTTGCTAGGGCTTTTGGCCGGTATCGCCTTGCTCACCCGTCTGGCTGCCATCCATGGCCTTCCAGCCACGCTCCATGCTGATGAAGCCGGCACGGCCTACATGACCCTGACCCATCTGCCGGTCCCCAGCGGCGACACGCTGAACCCGTTCCGTTATGGTTACAACGAGCAGCCCGCGCTGTATCACTACCTCCAGAAGCTCTCGATCAGCCTGCTCGGGGCGACACCCTTCGGGATTCGTTTCCCGAGTGCGGTGGCCGGCACGCTGGCGGTCCTGGCCACCTATTACTGTATCCATGCGCTTGACGGCCGGTTGACGGCCCTCATGGGAGCGGCCGTCATGGCCGCGTCGAGCTACCACATCCACTGGTCGGCGTTGGCCCTTAACAATGTGTGGGACACCCTTTGGGTGCCGCTGATGCTCGGGGGTTACACCTGGGCATGGAGGGGCGGTTCGCGGCTCGCCCTGCTCCTCGGCGCGATGGCGCTCGGCCTGGCCCAATACTTCTACGCCGGCAGCCGGATCGGGGTCTTGCTGCTGGTGTTCTTGGCCATCCGCTTGTGGCAGCGCGATCCCGATCCCGAGCGAATGGCCAGACAGTTGGGAACCTTTCTGCTGTTGGCCACGGTGGTTGCCGCTCCAGTGCTTATCTTTGCCGCCGCCAACCCGGCCAACTTGCTGGCCCGGTTTGAACAGGACCTGTTCTGGCATGGTCTCGCCCAGGGTTATGGATTGGGCTCGTTCGAGATTCACGTATCGGCCATTTTGGACCAGGCTGTCCGCAGTCTCACGGGCTTCACGACCTTGCCCGACCAGACGGGATTCTTTGGCGGCCAGGTACCCCTGATGCTGGGGCTAGCCGCCCCCATGCTTGCCGGGGGCGTGATATGGGCGTGCTGGCGGCGCGAGTTTCTCCCCGTGCTTTGGCTCGGCCTGACCATGTTTCTGGGTGGATTCATGCTCCAGGCCACTCCCTCAAGCTCCCACTTTGTCGTCGCCATCCCTGCGCTCGCCTGGCTCATCGCCAAGCCTCTTGGGGCGCTGGCCGATGCCGGCCGGCCGGTGCTGGCGTTTCTGCTGCTCGGGGTGATCATGGCGACCGATCTCGTTTACTACTTTGGCGTGTACATCCCGAGTGGCGCCAGTCCCCACCTGGTAAGTCCTTTCCCAACACCTCCGTAGTCCAGCGGCTGATCCATTCTCCGCTTAGCCGGTCTAGCGCCGTATTCAGGGCCCGACTTCCCCCAAGCTATAATGGAAATCCACGCGCCGACAAGATCCACCCGGCGCACCACCAGGGAGATCAGCCTAGGTGAAGGCCGTTTACTTCAACCAGCATGGGGGTCCGGAGGTGCTTCAGTATGGAGATCGCCCCGATCCCCGCCCCGGACCGGGTGAGGTCTTGGTCAGGCTGCGCGCCACGTCGCTCAACCACGTGGACATCTGGGTTCGCAACGGCTGGCCCGGCCTCAAACTCGACCTGCCTCACATTCCGGGCTCGGACGGTGCCGGCGAAGTTGTGGATCTGGGTGAGGGAGTCGAAGCGTTTCATATTGGCGATCGGGTGGTCCTCGATGGAAACCTGGGGTGCGGCGTGTGTGAAGCCTGCCGGCAGGGTCAGGAGCAACTTTGCCGGCATTGGACCCTGCTTGGCGAGACCGTCCCTGGGGCGGATTGTGAGCTCATCGTCCTGCCCGCTCGCAACCTGCTCCAGCTCCCAGACGGGTTCGGTTACGCCGAAGCGGCCGCCTCGGCGCTGGTTTTCCTCACGGCCTGGCATTCTTTAATGTCACGCGGCGAATTGAGGGCCGGCGAGAGCATTCTGATCGTCGGCGCGTCGGGAGGGCTGAGCACCGCCTGCATCCAGGTAGCCAAGCTGGCCGGGGCGACCGTGCTGGTGGTCGGGTCGTCGAAAGAGAAAATCGACCTGGCCCGGAGCTTGGGGGCGGACATCCTGATCGACCGGTCCGAGGTGCCTGACTGGTCCAAAGCAGTTTACCTGGCCACCGACAAGGTCGGCGTCGATGTGGTGGCCGACAGCGTCGGCGCCGGAACGATGTCTCAAAGCATGCGAGCGGTACGCAAAGGGGGTCGGATCCTCACAGTCGGGAGCACCGGCGGCCCACGATATGAGATCGATCACCGCTATCTGTTCGCCAAGCACCTGTCCATTCTCGGCTCGTCGATGGGTCCGCGGGCGGATTTTGATCAGGTGATGCGGTTGGTGTTCGACGGCAAGCTCCGGCCGGTCATCGACACCCGGTATCCTCTGTCTGAGGCGCGTGCTGCTCACGAGCGACTTGAAGGCGGCCAGCAGCTGGGGAAGATCGTCCTTGACATCTAAGAGGCGGCCCGCCCTCGTAACCTGGCTTGCGGTGGGGGTGTTAATCCTGTCGGCTTTCAACTGGGCGCGCTTCCTGTTGTCCTTGTCATTGCCCGAGTTACCCTTGAGCGTTCCAGCTTGGTACCTGCCCGGGGTCGGCCTGGTCTGGGGAGCTTCCGGACTGGCCGATGCGATCGGGCTGATGACCGGCCGGTCCTGGGGGCCGAAGCTGACGCGCTGGGGCGGGCTCGTCTATGTCCTGTGGTTTTCGGCCGACCGCATCTGGCTGGCCCGATCTGAATTCGCCGCTCAAACACGCCCATTTGAGTTGGCGGCATCGCTGGTGGTACTTGGTTGTGTGTGGTGGGTCCTGCAGCGCCCTGCCTCACGCACGTATTTCGGAGAGAGGCCGTCATGACCATTGAGGATAAACTCGAAAAACTGAAGGCCATGCGGCTTGAGGCCCAACTGGGGGGAGGCCAGGACCGCATCGATGCGCAGCACGACCGGAGCCGCCTCACAGCGCGGGAGCGGCTCGACTTGCTCCTCGACAAGGGCTCTTTCCGCGAGACCGACATGTTTGTGACCCACCGCACATCGGACTTCGGGTTGGATGAGCGCAAGGTGCTGGGCGACAGCGTGGTCACGGGCTGGGGAACGATCGAGGGCCGCTTGGTGTACGTATACTCCCAGGACTTCACGGTTTTCGGCGGCAGCCTCGGGGAGGTTCATGCCGCCAAGGTCTGCAAACTGCTCGACAATGCCCTCAAGAACGGCGCCCCGGTCATCGGCCTGAATGACTCGGGCGGCGCTCGCATCCAGGAGGGGGTGGTCTCCCTGGGGGGCTACGCCGACATCTTCCTACGCAACACCCTGTCGTCGGGCGTCATCCCACAGATCAGCGCCATCATGGGACCGTGCGCGGGCGGCGCGGTCTACTCGCCGGCGTTGACGGATTTCATCTTCATGGTCCGCAACTCGTCTTACATGTTTGTGACCGGACCGGACGTGGTCAAGTCGGTGACTCAAGAAGACGTCAGTTTCGAAGAGTTGGGCGGTGCCGAGGTGCACGCCAGCACTTCGGGCGTATGCCACTACGTGGCCGACAGCGAGGCGGACTGCCTGGGCCTGATTCGCGTGCTGCTCTCCTACCTGCCTCAAAACAACATGGAAGACCCCCCCTACGTGCCAACACAGGACGACCGTTTGCGGACCGAAGCCGCGCTGGACACGATCATCCCTGAGGACCCGAGCAAACCGTACGACATGCGCGAGGTCATCCGGCTCATCGTTGACGACGGCGTCTTCTTCGAGCTGCAAGAGTCTTACGCCCAGAACATCGTCGTCGGCTTTGCCCATCTTGGGGGGCACAGCGTGGGGATCATCGCCAATCAGCCGGCGGTGATGGCGGGCGTGCTGGACATCAATGCCTCCGACAAAGCCGCCCGTTTTGTCCGTATCTGCAATTCGTTCAACGTCCCGATCTTGACTTTTGTCGACGTGCCCGGGTTCATGCCTGGCACGGCTCAGGAGCATGGAGGCATCATCCGTCACGGCGCCAAGTTGTTGTATGCCTATTGCGAGGCGACCGTGCCCAAGATCACAGTGGTGACCCGCAAAGCCTACGGGGGCGCCTACGACGTGATGTCATCCAAACACATCCGCGGCGATTTGAACCTGGCCTGGCCGACGGCCGAACTGGCCGTGATGGGGCCGGATGGCGCCGTGAGCATTATCTTCCGCAAAGAACTGGCCGAGGCGGAAGATCCCGACGCCCGCAAAGCCGAGCTGGTGGAAGAGTACCGGGAGAAATTCGCCAATCCGTACATCGCGGCCTCACGCGGGTATCTGGATGCCGTGATCGAGCCCCGTCACACCCGGCCGCGCGTCATCAATGCGCTGGAGATGCTCTCCAACAAACGCGATGCCAATCCGGCCAGGAAGCACGGCAACATTCCACTGTAGGTACTGACCGCCCTCAGGGGCGTCGGGGAGGCCGAGGTGAACACGAGGCACGGCCATGTTTAACAAAGTCCTGGTTGCCAATCGGGGCGAGATCGCCGTCAGGATCATCCGGGCCTGCCGCGAGCTCGGGATGAGCACCGTGGCGGTTTATTCCGAGCCCGACCGATCGGCGCTGCATGTTCGCTACGCCGATGAGGCCTACGAGCTGGGGCCGGCCCCGGCCCGCGAGTCCTACCTGCGTGGCGACAAGATCATCGATATCGCCAAGAAATCGGGCGCCAAGGCCATACATCCGGGATACGGGTTTCTGGCTGAGCGCGACGACTTTGCTCGGGCCGTGTCGGACGCCGGACTCATCTTCATTGGGCCGCGCCCTTCTGCGATCGCCGCCATGGGTGATAAGGCCGTCGCCCGGGCCACGGTCACAGCCGCCGGCGTTCCCATCGTCCCCGGCACTGAGGGCGAGGGCGATCTGCACGACCAGGATTTGATAGATATCGCGCCGAGCATTGGATTCCCGTTGCTGATCAAGGCCACCGCCGGCGGCGGCGGGAAGGGCATGCGGGAAGTACGCGAAGCCGGTGAGCTGCCCGGGCTGTTCCGCGCCGCCCGTCGCGAAGCCGAAGCCGCCTTTGGCGACGGCAATGTGTACCTCGAGAAACTGCTTCTCAACGCGCGCCATATCGAATTCCAAATCCTGGCCGACAACGAGGGCAACACTATCCATCTCGGGGAACGCGAGTGTTCGCTCCAGCGCCGTCACCAGAAGCTGCTCGAAGAAGCCCCCTCGCTGGCTGTCAGCCGGGATTTGCGTCTGGAAATGGGCGCGCTGGCCTGCCGGGCGGCAAAGGCTGTCGACTACCTCAACGCCGGAACGATCGAGTTCCTGCTCGACAAGGACCAGAACTTCTACTTCCTCGAAATGAACACCCGCCTGCAGGTCGAACACCCGGTCACAGAGATGGTGACCGGGATCGACATTGTCAAGGAACAAATCCGCATTGCCCGTGGCCGCAGGCTGCGCTACACGCAGGACGATGTCAAGACCAACGGGTGGGCCATCGAGTGCCGCATCAATGCGGAAGATCCTTACAACGATTTCATGCCATCCACCGGCCGTATCGGCCTGTCGATTCCTCCCACCGGACCGGGGGTGCGGGTCGATACGGGTGTGTATCCCGGTTTCGAAATCTCTCCTTACTACGACGCCCTGATCTCCAAGCTCATCTGCTGGGGGGAGAGCCGGGCAGAGGCCGTGCTGCGCATGCGCCGGGCTTTGGAGGAGTACCGCATCCTGGGGGTCAAGACCAACATCCCCTTCCATCAGAATCTCCTGGCGTCTCACCGCTTCCTGGCTGGATTTTTCGACACCCGCTTCGTCGAGGAACGTTTCTCGATGGATGAGGCTGAAGAAGATAAGGAGACGCTCGACCAGATTGCCGCGATCATCGCCACGCTGTACGCTCATCGTGAAACTCAGGCGGCCTCCCAAATCGTCCGCCGGGGCGAGCGCGACACGAGCAACTGGAAATGGGTCGGCCGGTGGGAGCGGCTGCACCGTTGAGCCAGCCAAGCGCCAAGCTGGCCGCTCTCGCGCCGCGGTGTAGGCCTTCATGAAGTACATCGCCACCATCGCCGGCAAGGGCTACGAAATCGAGATCAACGAGAGTGGCCAGGTACTGGTGGACGGAGAGCGGCTGCACACCAATTTCCAGGCCGTCGCCGAACAGGCGGTCTATTCACTCATCTTGGGGAATCGCTCCTTCGAGGCGCATATCAGTCCCGGCAGGGAGGGGCTGGATGTCTTGCTGCGCGGCCAGCTGTACGAGGTGTCCGTCGAGGACGAACGGCAGCGCCTGCTCCGAAAGGCCGCCGGGGGCGACATCACTCAAAGCGGAGACTACCAGCTCAAGGCGCCAATGCCGGGTCTGGTCGTCGACGTGCCCGTTCAAGAGGGCGAGGCGGTGTCCAAGGGCCAGATCATGGTCGTGCTTAAATCGATGAAAATGCAGAATGAGCTCAAGGCACCACGCGATGGAACCATCGGCCGCGTGAGGGTGAAGGCGGGAGACAGTGTCAAGCTTGGTGCCATGTTGCTGACCCTGGATTGACATGCCGGCCGGCCACGAGACCGAGGCGAAATTCCCGGTCACAGACCTGCTGCGCCTCAGCCATCGTTTGACGCAGGCCGGGGCGAGATCGCTCGTCTCCCGACATCTCGAGCGCAATTGGCGCTTTGACGACACCGACCGGAGCCTCAGTCAGTCCGGCAAGGTCCTGCGAGTCCGGTACGGGCCGACCTGCAGTTTGACCTTCAAGCAGCGCACCGAACAGGCGTTGACCCGCCGCGAAATCGAGTTCGATCTGCCCTCGGCCGGGTCTGGCATCGAATTGCTCGAGGCACTTGGTTACCAGGTGGTGGCCGTGTATGAGAAATATCGCCAGGTCATGGGTCTGGCCGACTGCAAGATCATGCTCGATGAGCTGCCCTTCGGGACCTTCGCCGAGATCGAGGGGCCGACACCGGCCAGCCTGCAGCAGGTGGCCTCTGAATTGGGGCTGGACTGGGTCCACCACCTGGATGTAAGTTACCTCGATTTGGCGCAACGGGTTGCGATCGCCGCCGGGCTCGACACCGCCCTCACGACGTTCGAAGCCTATGAGGTGTTCAACCAAGATGCGATGGCGATTCTGGGCTTGAGGGATACCCTGACGATGAGGGCGGACCTGGATTGAGGCATGGACGAGACTTTCGCTGAAGCTCTAAGCCGCTGGCAGAAAGAGATTCTGGCGGCGGCACTCGAACAGCAGCCTGAGCGGTCGGAGCATTTTGAGACCAGCTCCGATATTCCCATGGAACGGCTGTTCCTGCCCGACCACCCGGACGAGGCTTACCTCAAGTCCTTGGGCTTCCCGGGGGAGGCGCCGTTCACACGCGGGGTCCAACCGACCATGTACCGGGGGCGCTATTGGACGATGCGGCAGTATGCCGGGTATGCCTCGGCCCGCGAATCCAACACGCGCTATCGCTACCTGCTGGATCACGGACAGACCGGGCTCTCCGTGGCGTTCGATCTCCCCACCCAGATTGGCTACGACGCGGACGACCCACTGGCCGAGGGAGAGGTCGGCAAGGTCGGCGTGTCCATCTCCTGTCTGGACGACATGCTTCAGTTGTTCGATCACATCCCATTGGACCACGTGTCGACCAGCATGACCATTAACGCACCGGCGTCGGTGCTCATGGCCATGTACATCGCCGTGGCCCGCCGCCAGGGCGTCGCCGAAGGTCAGCTCAGGGGGACCATCCAGAATGACATTCTCAAGGAGTACATCGCCCGCGGCACGTACATCTTTCCGCCCGGGCCGGCCATGCGGTTGATCACGGATGTGTTCCGGTACGCCCAAAAGAACCTGCCGCGCTGGAACACGATTTCGATCTCGGGTTACCACATCCGCGAGGCCGGGGCGACCGCCGTGCAGGAGCTGGCGTTCACGCTGGCCAACGCGCGCGCCTACGTCGAGGCGGCGCTGGCCTCGGGGCTGGCGATTGATGACTTTGCGCCGCAGCTGGCCTTCTTCTTCAGCGTGGACAATCTCTTCCTTGAGGAAATCGCCAAATTCCGAGCGGCACGCCGATTGTGGTGCCGCCTGATGAGAGACACCTATGGGGCCAAGAATCCAAGCTCATGGCGCCTGCGATTCCATGCCCAGACCGCCGGCTCCACATTGACCGCCCAGCAGCCCGAGAATAACGTCGTCAGGGTGGCGCTCCAGGCGCTGGCAGCCGTGCTGGGCGGAACCCAGTCGCTCCACACCAACAGCATGGACGAGGCGCTGGGCCTGCCCTCCGAACACGCTGTCCGGGTCGCCCTGCGAACCCAGCAGCTGATCGCCCATGAAAGCGGGGTAGCAGACACGGTCGACCCTCTCGGTGGGGCGTATGCCATCGAGCGCCTGACCGACGAAATCGAAGCCAAGGCTCAGGACTATCTTGACTTCATCGACTCGATGGGCGGGGCCCTGGCTGCGGTCGAGGCAGGCTTCCTGCAGCACGAAATCCAGGAGTCCGCCTACCGTGCGCAACAGCGCATCGAGGCCGAACAATCCATCGTCGTCGGGGTGAACGCCTACCAGATCGATGAACCGGTCTCGATCGAGCCCCTGCGCGTCGACCCGGCCATCGAACACGCCCAGCGGGCCCATCTGGCCGAAGTTCGAGCCCGCCGTGATGACGCGCGCGCTCAGGCCAGTCTCGACCGGGTCGCCCGGGCGGCCAACTCGGACGACAACCTGGTCCCCTTGTTCGTCGACTGCGTTGAAGCCGATGTCACCCTGGGCGAGATCTGCGGCCGGCTGCGCCAGGCTTGGGGAGAATATACGCCTCCGGCGGTGCTCTAGCCGCGGCCGACAGCCACCTGGTTTCCGACTACAATGGGGCCGACACCCGCCCTCAAGCTGCGAGGCCCCAATGCCACGTGTCAAACGCATCGACCACGTCGCCATCGTTGTGGACGACATCGACGAGGCCCTCACCTTTTGGCGCGACGCCTTGGGACTGGAACTCAGCCACGTGGAGGATGTCCCCGACCAGCAGTCCGTCGTGGCGTTTCTGCCGACGCAGGAGGCTGAGATCGAGCTGGTCAAACCGACATCCACCGACAGCGGCGTCGCCCGCTTCCTGCAGCGCCGCGGACCGGGCGTGCATCACATTTGCTTCGAGGTCGACGATCTGGATGCCTGCCTGGAGTCGCTGCGCCGATGTGGGCTCAACCTCATCAATCCTGAGCCGATCGTTGGGACGGGTGGCAAGCGTATCGCCTTCATCCATCCTTCCAGCACGCACGGTGTGTTGGTCGAACTGTACGAGTCGACGCAGCAGGAGCCTCAGATCCGCCTGGACCGCGCCCGGCATCTGGCCGACCGCGCGCTGGCGCAAAGCCAGGTGATGGCTGCCGGCGTGCTGGGATTCCTGCGTGCCTTGAGGAATGACGAGCTGGACGGCGCAGCGGATCATCACCGAGAAAACTAAACCGCCGGGCTGGATGGGCCACGGCGGAGGATCAAACACTGGCTGGAATGGACAGGGCGGGCCTGGTGGCCCGCCCCGTGGTTTATCCCCGCCATGCCCTTCGACTGGCGGGGGCGCCGAGCAAGGGTTTAGTCTCGGTGAGCCAGCCGGTGGGCAGCAACCGCCAGCCCTCCGGTGAAGGTCAGACCCAGGCCCACCGCCATGATGGCCGAAATGGCGATCAGGACAGGCGCCATGAGCGCAAACGAGACCGAACTGGCGATGTGCACCGGTTCATACGGTCCCGTGGCCAGCAGCCCGGCCATGATCCCAAGGGGTGCAAACAACAGGTAGCCGAACACCACCAACCAGCGGCCGACGGGCGTCTCCATGTTGTCGAGCACTGACAGGAGCAGCACCCCAGTCAGCACGCCGGCTCCGAAAAGCCCAAGGGTCTCCGTCACCAAGGCAGCCCCCTCGGGGAGAAAGTGAAACTGCAGGCTCATGTAGCCCATGCCCAGGCAAGACCAGGCAAGACCAATCAAAGCCAGCGCCGACAAGTTAGGTTTGTTCATGGACAAAGACCCTCTCATAACTCTCCGGTTGGTTTGAACCTTTCAGACATGATTTTGCCACGTGGCCAGGTTCATCGGGTACAAATGCAAGCTCTCTGTAAGGTCTAGCAAGGTCGTTCAGGGCCGCATGCTATAATCCGCGGACCACGCCCCAGGGAGGTGCGAATGTACGATCCGGAGAAGTTGGAAGAGCTCAAACAGGCCCTGGAAAAGTGGGAAGAGACTACGCTTCACCAGTCCCAATCACGCCTGCCGGAATTCCGTGATCGTTACATGACCACCTCGTCTGAAGACATCGACCGGCTCTACACCCCGCTGGATATCGCCGATACGGATTACCTCAGCGACTTGGGGCTGCCGGGAGAATACCCCTACACCCGCGGCATTCACCCCACCATGTACCGGGCTCGCCCGTGGACCCAGCGGATGTTTGCCGGATTCGGGACGGTCGAGGAGACCAACGTCCGCTTCAAATACTTGTTGGACAAAGGTCAGACCGGGCTGTCGGTGGCCTTTGACCTGCCCACCCTGATGGGTTACGACACCGACGACCCCGAATCCCTGGGTGAGTTTGGGAAGTGCGGCGTGGCCGTCTCTTCTCTCAAAGACATGGAGATCCTATTCGACTCGATCCCGCTTGACCGGGTGTCGACCAGCATGACCATCAACTCGCCGGCGGCCGTCATCTGGGCCATGTACCTGGCGAGCGCCGAGAAGCAGGGCGTTCGGCCCGACCAACTCAGGGGGACCATCCAAAACGACATCCTTAAGGAGTACATCGCCCAAAAGGAATACATCTTCCCTCCGCAGCCTTCGATGCGGCTCGTGGTCGACACCATCGAATACGGCGCCGAACAACTGCCCCAGTGGAATCCCATTTCGATCTCGGGCTATCACATCCGTGAAGCCGGATCGACCGCTGCCCAGGAGCTGGCATTCACCCTGGCTGACGGTCTGGAGTATGTGCGCTGGTGCGTGGCGCGCGGGATGGACATCGATGCCTTCGCCCCGCGCCTGTCTTTCTTTTTCAATGCCCACAATGACTTTTTCGAGGAGATCGCCAAATACCGGGCCGCCCGGCGCATCTGGGCGCACGAGATGCGCGAAACATTCAACGCCAAGGACCCACGCGCCTGGCTGATGCGCTTCCACACGCAGACCGCCGGTGTCAGCCTTACGGCCCAGCAACCTGAGAACAACATTGTCCGCGTCGCTGTTCAGGCTCTGGCGGCCGTGCTGGGCGGAACTCAGTCGCTGCACACGAATTCCATGGACGAGGCCCTCGCCCTGCCCTCCGAGCAAGCAGTGAAGATCGCCCTGCGCACCCAACAGATCCTGGCCGAAGAGTTGGGCGTGACCAACACCATCGATCCGCTTGGAGGCTCGTTCTTCGTCGAATCTCTGACCAATCGGATGGAGGCGTTGGCCCGCGCCTATTTCGTTCGCATTCAGGATTTGGGAGGCGTGGTCCCGGCCCTGGAGGCGGGATTCTTCCAGCGTGAAATTCAGGAAGCGGCCTACCGTTATCAGCAGGAAATCGACCAATCCGAGCGCACCATTGTGGGCGTCAACGCGTACAGTGAGAACACCCCCTACTCGATCCGCATCCTGGAAATGGATCCCGCCGGTCTTCCGCGCCAAACCACCCGGCTGGCGGATCTGCGGGCGGCGCGCGACTCCGGCGCCGTCGGCGAGGCGCTCGACCAGTTGCGGCTGTCTTGCCAAGGCACCCAAAACGTCATGCCGAGGATCATGAACGCCGTGCGCGCCTACGCTACGCTGGGCGAAATCGTGTCGGTCATGAAGGACGTGTTCGGGGTCTATCAAGAGCCCGAGTGGCTTTAGGCCGAAAACCGGCGCCCGTCCGGGCACGGTTTTCCCGGCCGGCTAAGGTCTGCACCCCCTGTTACGGAACGAGACCATCTCGCCGCCAAGCCAATATGTGAAATTCTTCACAAGCCCAGTCGGGATGGGTCCTCGGTTCGAGCCCTCAGGCTTGCGCTCAGGCTCTGAATGATGTAAGCTTCGCGCCCGCGTCGTGGAGGCGGAGGTTGATTCCCTCGAGGTCCTTGGCCTTTGGCCCGAGATGACCAACGCCGAGCAGCCATCCAACCCTATTCGGAGGAGAGCATGGATTACGGGGCATCATTTGGTTTTGTTTTCAAGGACCCGGATTGGATCAAGAAACTCGCCATCGCAGCTGTGATCGTCCTGGTGGGTATCATCACCCTGGGATTGGCGTTTATCCCGCTGGTCGGATGGATGGTGGCCATCACCCGCCGGGTTATTCGCGGGGAGGAGCCGGCCCTGGCTGAGTGGGCCGACTTCGGCGCCCTGCTGATGGACGGCCTCAAGGTCGTCGCCGTCGGCATCGTGTGGGCCATCCCCTTGATCCTGATCGTGGGTTGTCTGTCCGGCATCGGGGTCGTAGCCGCCAACCAGGATCAGTCGGGAACATTCTCGTTGATCCTACAGATCCTCAATGCGTGTGTCACCCTGCCCTACAGCCTGGTGCTTGCTCTTCTGCTGCCGGCATCCATCGGCGAGATCGCCGATCACGGCCAGCTCGGTCAGGCGCTCAACCCGGCCAACGCCTTCAAGATGGTGCGCGCCAACCTGGGCGGCTACATCATCGCCGTCATCCTGGCTGGCATCGCCGGGAGCATCTTGGGCACCGTCGGGGTCATAGTGTGCGTCATCGGAGTCTTCCCGGCCTACGCCTATGCCACCGCCATCACCGGCCACCTGTACGGACAGGCTTATCGGGTGGCGCAAAGCGCATCTGCCTGACCTCGAATCCAATCCAATTACAGACCTAAGAAAGGGCTGTCTCAAGTGCACTTGAGACAGCCCTTTCCCTATGTTGAGCCCTCGCTCCTCGGCTGAACCGCAAACGAGTGGTCACGTCCACCCCCACCCCTTACCCCTCTCTGGGATGAGGCAGATCTCACCAGCTTGCAGTCAACCCAGGGGAAGGGGACAGCGGTCCAAGCAGCCGGGATCGGGGGGTGAGGCCGGGGGCACCCACTGACTGGCTACGCGAGGACGGTCGTCAGCTTCCCCAAGTCTTCAAAGGGAGGTGGCGAGCCGGATCTGTTTGCAGCTGACTTGATGGAGACGACAAAGATGAAACGAAGACGGGGTCGCCCCCATTGGGACAGCCCCGATGTTGGGTTTGACTTGGATGAGCTTGAGACTGGGGCGCCCGACTCAGTCCCCCGTTCCGAAGTGCCGGACGGCGTCGTCCAACAAGAGCGACATGTTTAACAGGTATTCTTCGCGCAGATTGGGGTCCAGCTCATCCACAAAGCGGCGGACGTCCTTCTTGATATTGGTGAACTTGCGAGCAGCGCAGCTTTCAATCCAGGCGATAGTGTTCCCGCGATAGGGTTCGCGCAGGTCTTCGAGCCGGTTCGCCAGAGCTTCAGCATCGGGCAGACAAGCGTCTCGCAGCATGGCCATCTCCCTTGTTCAGGTTGTGCTCCTACGTGCAAGCCGATGGAGATGCAACCTTCGGGCCAGCCGGCCGTGGCGCAAGAAAACCGCCCGGCACAATCAACCGGGCGGATGGCGAACTGCGGAGCGCGCAGGGCGCGCCAGATCAACGCGCCAGCTTGCGGGCCATGTCGTAGTACTCGGTGTTGGCTTCCTGGTCGTAGGAGGTCACCTGCTCCAAGGGAACGGCGGCGATCTTTGCCCCTTGCAGCCCGACCATCACGCCAAACTCACCGGTGCGCAGGCACTCCACGGCCTTGACCCCCATCCGGGTGGCCAGCAGCCGATCAAAGGCGCTCGGCCGGCCGCCGCGCTGAACATGGCCCAGGATGGTCAGGCGGGCCTTGAAACCCACTTCCTGACCCTCCAGGTGGCGCACCACATCCTGAGACGACAAATGATTGCCTTCGGCGGCGATGATGATGCAATGGGTCTTGCCGCGGGCGTAAGCCCGCTCAACCATATCGGACACCTCTTCCAGCGTGCTGTCACGCTCCGGAATGAGAACGACCTCCGCCCCGCAGATGATGCCGGCCATCATGGCCAGGTAGCCGCTGTTGCGTCCCATGGTCTCGACCAGGAAGGCGCGCTGGTGTGAGGAGGCCGTATCGCGGAGTTTGTCGACCGCCTCCATGATCGTATTTAGGGCCGTGTCGACGCCCAGAGAGATGTTGGTGCCATAGATATCGTTGTCGATCGAAGCCGGGACCCCCACCACAGGAAAATCCATGCGGGCGAGTTCATTTCCGCCGCGCAGGGAGCCGTCGCCGCCGATGACCACCAAACCTTCGATGCCGGCTTCATTCAGTTCCCGCAGACCCCGCATCCGGCCTTTGCGCTCCATGAACTCGTCGCACCGCGCCGTCTGCAGGATGGTCCCCCCGCGCATGATGATGCCTCCCACGTCGCGCGCTGTCAGCAGCGAACGCTCGCCGCGTAGCAATCCATCGAATCCCTCCCGGATCCCAATGACCTCCATGTCCTCGGCCAGGGCCGTGCGAACCACCGCCCGCAGGCATGGATTCATGCCGGGAGCGTCGCCCCCGGAAGTCAGGACGGCGATTCTATGCATGCGATTCAGGTCTGGAACGATTCGACGTGAACGGTCTCGTCCCCCAGGAAAGCGCGCAGCTGCCCCAGCAGCTCATCACACAGGCGCGTGGTGAGGCTGGGAAATTCGAGCAGATACTGACGCGCCAATTCGTGCACCTGGAAGGCAAACCGGTCTTCTCCCGGATAAGAGGTCAAAATGCCATGGACCCGGCGCATGCGCCGGGCATCCTTCTCATGATCGCCGGTGGATTTTAACACCACCGTCAGTTTGTGGCGGATCGAAGGTGATCGCCCTCTCGGGGCCGAAGACACGGACAGCAGGACCGTCGCCGGCGCACCGACCGGGTTCTCGTCCAACGCCACGCTGGGCAGGGAGGCGGCTTGGGCCCGTGCGTGGGACGTCCGGGGGCGGCCCCTGGCCGGGGACGACGGCGGCTGGGCGGGAACTGCCGGCGCCAGGGGTGCATCATCCATGGCCACAAATTCAAATGCAGGCGGTCCGGGTTCGTCGCCGTTCTCCGGACCAGCCTCCTGGGAAGAATACGGCAGGGACGAGCCGGCGGCGGAGACCAGCTTGAAATCTTCACCAATTTCATCCACCAGCACCTTGGGATCGCCGCGGTCGCGATCCACCCGCCCTTTCACGAGCACGACTTTGTCTGGTGCCAGCCATCCGGCCGCAGCGGCCCACACCCGGCTGAAGACGACCAGTTCAATCGTGCCCTGAAGATCCTCCAGGCTGACAAAACCCATCTCCTTGCCGGTGCGGGTGCGGTACGGTCGGACATGGGTGACCATGCCGGCGACGACGATGTTTTGCCCCTGTTCCACCTCGTTCAATTCAGCACTGAAGTGTGAGACAACCTGGGTCAGATCCTCCATCATGGGCGTCAACGGATGATCGGAAACATACAGACCCAACAGTTCCTTCTCCCACCCGAGCTGCTGCCGGCGTGAGATCGCCTGCTCAGCCGCCGGCAGCTCCAGACGCTGCTGAACGCCGGTGGACGAACCGAACATCGTGAGCTGCCCGACCTCTTTGGCGCGGAAATGGGCGTTGGAGACGGCCAACACGCGATCCAGGTTCTCCAGGATCGACAGCCGGGCGCCGAGGCTGTCGAACGCCCCGACGCGCACCAGGCTCTCGAGCGCCCGCTTGCCAACCTGCCTCAAATCCACGCGCGTGGCGACATCATTCAGGTCGCGGAACGGGCCGTTGGCGCGGGCGTCCAGGATGGCTTGGACGGCTCCCTCCCCCACGTTCTTGATGGCCGCCAGGCCATAGCGGATGGCCGTCGCCTGGCCGGCACCGTCCTCGATCTCAAAATCCAGACCGCTGGCATTGATGTCCGGCGGCAGCACCTCGAAACCCATCCGGCGGCAATCGGCCATGTACAGCGCCACTTTGCCAGTGTCGCCTCGGAAAACCGACATCAGCGCCGTCATGTACTCGATCGCATAGTGGGCCTTGAGATACGCGGTCTGGACGGCGATCACGCCATAGTCGGCGGCGTGCGCCTTGTTGAATCCGTAGCGGGCGAAGTTCTCCCAGTCGTCGAAGATCTCACCCGCGGTGCCTTCCTTCATCCCCGCCTTGATCGCCCCTTCGATGAATTGCCGGCGATGTTTGGTCAGCTGCTTGGCTTTCTTCTTGGCGATGGCCTTCCGCAGGTCGTCGGCCTCCGACGCGGTGTAGCCAGCCAGCTGCATGGCCGCCGACATGATCTGTTCCTGATAGACAGGGATGCCAAAGGTCTCGCGGAACACGGGCTCAAGCGCCGGATCGCGATAGCTGACCGCCTCTTCGCCGTGCATGCGGCGGATGTAGGTGGGGATGAATTCCAGCGGGCCGGGCCGGTAAAGCGCCACCATGGCGATCACGTTGGCCAGTTCCTTGGGCTTCATCTCGACCAGGTAGCGGCGCATCCCGGCGCCTTCCACCTGGAACACGCCCAACACCTCACCCCGCCCGAGGAGCTCAAATGTCAACGGGTCGTCCACGGGGATGTGGTCAATATCGAGCTCAACGCCGTGCCGCCGGCGGATTTTGGCGCAGGCTCGTTCCATAACCGTCAGGGTGGAGAGACCTAAGAAATCGATCTTGAGCAGGCCGAGGGATTCAAGCACCTGCATCTCGTACTGTGTCACCGCGCCGACAGGGTTGTCTTCCGGGCCGCCGCGCGTCGGGCGATGCAGCGGCAGGTACTCGGTGATCGGTTGGTCGGTGATGATCACACCGGCGGCGTGGGTTCCGGCGTTTCGCACGGTCCCCTCAAGCTTCTGGGCCGTGTCGATCAGGTCCTTCAGGTAAGGCGCCGAGTCGATACGCCTCTCGGAAGCTCGGCACCTCGGCCAGCACGTCCGCCAGCAGGACCGGCTTGCCGGGCACATTTGGGACCATCTTGGCGACGCGGTCGACCTCGGGCAGCGGGATGTCCAGCACACGGCCGACATCGCGAATGGCTGCCCGGGCTCCCAGCGTGCCGAAGGTGATGATTTGGGCAACCTTGTCCTGTCCATACTTCTGGGCGGTGTATTCGAGGACCTGGTGTCGTTTGTCGTCCTGGAAATCCAAATCAATGTCCGGCATGGAGACGCGGCTGGTGTTCAGGAAGCGTTCGAAAATCAGCCCATGCTGGAGCGGATCGACGAGGGTGATCCCCAGGCAGTAGGCCACGATCGAGCCGGCCGCCGAGCCGCGGGCGTTGTACCAGATTTCATGTTCGCGGGCATAGCGGCAAAGATCCCACACGATCAAGAAGTACGTGTCGAACCCCATCTGGTGGATGACATCCAATTCGTAATCCAGCCGCTGACGGATCTCCGGGCGCCGGCGCGCTCGGCGTACCGTCTGGTCAGACCCGCCTCACAGTGGCGCCGCAGGAACGAGTCCGCCGTATCCCCTTCAGGGACGTCGAAGCGCGGCAGCCGGTAGCCCTTGAAGTCCAGGTCCACCTCGCAGCGCTCGGCGATGAGGAGCGTGTTCTCGAGCGCGCCGGGAACCGACCCGAACAACGTGCGCATCTCCTCGGGATCGCGCAGGTAGAACGTGCCGTCGGGCATCCGCATCCGGTCGGGGTCGCTGCGCACGCTCCCGGTTTGGATGCACAGCATGATGTCCTGCAAGACGGCGTCCTCGGGGGTGATGTAGTGCACATCGTTGGTGGCCACGAAACGGCCCTGGTAGTGCGGCGCCAGATCCATTAGACCCCGGTTGACGGTCTCGAGCTCGGGGATGGCGTGGGATTGGAGTTCGAAGAAGAAGCGGTCCGCGCCGAACACGTCGTAATACCAATCCAGCCGCTCGCGAGCTCGCTTCTGATCTCCGCGCAGGACGGCGCGTGGGACTTCGGCCGACAAGCAGCCGGTGGTGCAAATCAGGCCCTGATTGTGGGCCGCAAGGAACTCGCGGTCGATGCGTGGCCGATAATAGAAGCCCTCGAGCTGAGCCGCCGAGGCGATTTGGAGTAGATTCTTGTATCCAAGGTCGCTCTCGGCCAGGAGCAGCAGATGATGGGGGCGAGAATCCTTCTGCGGATCTCGATCCGCCATCGTTCGCTGGGCGAGATAGGCCTCAATGCCGATGATAGGCTTGATACCGGCGGCTTTGGCGGCGCGATAAAACTCGATCGCCCCGAACATGGTCCCATGATCGGTCAGGGCAATCGCCGGCATATTCAATTGCTTGGTCCGTTCGATCAACTGGGGGATGTGGCTTAGGCCGTCCAGCAGGGAGTATTCCGAATGCACATGAAGGTGAACGAAGGACATGCGGGAGACCACCTGCGCCTGATGGAGCCTGAACCGGTCATGATTATAGCCAAGCGCGGTCGAACCGGCCAGCAGGGGCAGCCGCCTGACCTCAGTTTTAAGGTTGGCGGGAGATGCGGCTTGGTTGGGTGGGCCGCGCCATCCATCTCAGCCGGCCTGATGGGCGAGGGGCGCGCCTGCCGGCCATGATCGCCAAGCTGCTGACCGGCCTGCGCTTTCTGGGCCTCAAGGTCACCCTGCAGAGCATCGTGTTTGCGCGCCACCGCGACCGCTGGCGCCGGCCGCCGCTGCCGAAACACGCTTCCGCAGCGTCCCCTGGACCACGCGTCCGTCAGCGTCGACTTGACCAGGGCGTCGAACTCACGTTTCAGAATGCAGTCTTGACCGCGCAGTTGCTGTGCGATGATCTGGCTCGCCTCACCTGGTCCCCCGGCCGCCAATCCCCGGAGTACGCCTGCGCGGCCCAAGATTGGCCGGCGGTGACCGTGTCCATCGAAGACGCCGCCGATCGAGTTCGGTTGATAACACCCCGGCTGCAGATCGAGCTCTCGCAGAGCGGAGGAGTCGAATTCCTGGATTCCGGGGGTCGGGTCCTGGCGGCCTATGATCCACCCTCGCTGGTCGGCGAAGGTTGGATGATCCGCTCTCACCTCCGCCACGAAGAGCGGATTTTCGGGCTCGGGGAACGTGCCGCCGGATTCAATCTACGCCCGGGCCGTTATCGCCTGTGGAACCGCGATCCGGCCGGCGGTTACATGCGCGGCCATGACCCGCTCTACATGGCCATACCGGTGATGGCCGGGCTGCATGCCGAAGGATCGTATGTGGTCTTTTATGACAACCCGCATGACGGGTGGGTCAGCCTGGACGATCAAGCCCAGGTGGAATTCGAGGCCGGGAGGCTGGTGATGTACTTCATGCCCGGCCCGCTCGACCGGGCCCTGGCTCGCTATTTGGAGCTCACCGGACATCCGCCTCTGCCGCCGCGCTGGGCCCTCGGACTGCACCAATCGCGCTGGGGCTACCGGACCCAGAACGACGTGCTCGACGTGCTGGCGGGCTATCAGGAGCACCGGCTGCCGCTGGCGGCCATCCATCTCGATATCGACCACCTGGACGATTACAAGTCGTTCACGGTCGATGAAGAACGCTTCCCGGATTTGCCCGGGCTGGCGTCCAAGCTGCATCAGGCGGGCACCCGCCTGGTCGTGATGGTTGAACCGGGAGTCAAACAGGCGAGGGGCTATCGAGTATTCGAGGAAGGTGTGGCCGGCGGTCACTTCTGCCGCGCTGCCCAACGGTCGCCTCATGCGCGGGCTGGTGTGGCCCGGATGGGTCGGTTTCCCGGATTTCACCCGCCCGGAGACGCGCCGGTGGTGGGGCTCGCACTATGCCGGCCTGCTTGACCGCGGCGTGGATGGCGTCTGGCATGACATGAATGAGCCAACCTGCTTCGCCGCCTGGGGAGACACGACCTTTCCCGATCGCACTCTGCACCACCTGGAGGGCCTGACGGGGGATCATCGCTCGGCTCACAATGTCTACGGCCTGGAGATGAACCGCGCCGGATTCGAGGCCCTGCGATCAACAAGGCCGGACAAGCGCCCCTTTTTGTTGACGCGCTCGGGGTGGGCCGGGGTGCAGCGATTCGCCTGGCATTGGACGGGCGACACAGTGTCGAGCTGGGAGGACCTGCAGCTGACCGTGCCCAGTCTGCTGGGATTGAGCCTTTCCGGGATCCCGTTTTCGGGCCCGGACATTGGCGGGTTCAATGGCCACCCCGACGCCGAGCTTTACCTGCGTTGGTTCGAGCTGTCGACGCTGCTGCCCTTTCTCAGGATTCATTCGGCGGCCAGCGCCCCGCCCCGCGAGCCATGGCGGTTCGGATCGGAGGTCACCGATCACGTCCGCGAGCTGCTTCTTCTTCGCCAGCGGTTGACGCCGTATCTCTACACGCTGGCTGCCGAGGCAGCTCATAAGGGGGCTCCCATGATCCGGCCCGTCTTTTGGTTCGACCTCTCCGATGCCGAATTGTGGCCAGTGGAGGACAGCTTTGCGGTGGGACCGGCCCTGCTGGCGGCACCAATTCTATGGCCGGGGGAGAGGTCGCGCTCAGTGCGCCTGCCTGCCGGGGTGTGGTTTGACTACTGGACGGGTGACCGGTACGAGGGTTCGAAGAGCGTGGCATTGCCGGCCCCGCTGGGCCGGCCGCCGGTCTTGCTGCGCGCCGGTGCGATCCTGCCTGAAGTCGAGGACGGCCGGCTGATCTTGAGTTTGGCTCTCCCCGACCAGGGAGAGGCCTCCGGCTCCGTCTATAGCGATGCCGGGGACGGCTACGGGCCATCTCGGTGGGACGATTTCACGGTGCGCGTCGACGGCCAGACGTGCCAGCTGGCGCGGTCCGGTCACGGTGAGTTTCCATTCGAGCACCCGGCCGTGGCCCTGCGTGTGCCGCGCGGGCGAGGCCGGATCACGGATCTACGCGTGGACGGCGCCTCGGCGTCCCCCGAGGCGCTTCCGCCTGGATTTCGCCGCGCCGAATTCGTGCTCCAGCCCACAGCCTGACGCCGAACCGAAGCGAGCGGGATCGCCCTAAAAGGGACCGTGTACGGATTCTGCTCGCCTCATGCGTTGGACGTACGCAGTCGATGATGCCCGTCGTCGCGGGGCTTGTCACCGGGCGCCCTCGGCCTCACCCCCGGCCCCCTCTCCTCCTTGGGCATTCCACGCGGCTCGGAGTCACGGCGGAGAGGCGACAAGAGTTGAGGGCAGACGTGCCACCCAGGTCGGGGCTAAGCCGGGAAGTGAGGCTGCAACAAAAACAAGGGGCTGTCCCAGAAGGGACAGCCCCTCAACCGCCTTGGGTCCGGCTGGTACTTAACCCCCGCCGCTCCGGGTCGAACGCGTGCTGCGCCTGGGGGCAGGTTTGGGTTCGGGAAGGGCCTGCATGGGTGCCGGCCCGTATTCCCGGCTTCCGAAACGCGTGAGCAGCACCGCGCCCAGACCGATACACACCAGCACGAACGTCACCACCCAGCCGACGCATGGGATGAGCCCAACCCCGCCGGCGACGAAGGTCATGAGCAAGCCGCCGACCCCGGCCTCAGCCGCTGGGTGCATATCCCACTTGAAGGCCGCTGCCATCCGGCGGCCGACCTCGAGCCCAAGGGTGATCCAGCCGAAAATGCCGGCGGCCAACAGGATCAAGCCCCCAATCAGACTCAACGGGGAGAGACAGATCGTGATGAGCAGGAAGAGCAACGCGGGGATGGCAATGATTTGGGTCAGCAGGCCGAGGCCGCCGGCCGCAAACGGCTGGCTGACGGCGGCGCGCGCCACCCGGTAGCTGGGCTCCGGCCAGAACATCACCACCAGCACCGCCAGGGCAGCCAGCATCAGCGTCCTGAAGATGAACCACAGAAACTCCGCCACCGGGCTGAAGTTCATGGCCAGGTTGGAGATCGGCGGCCGAATGACCGACGGTCCCAGGTTGAAACGATAGGGGACGTTCAGCCCCTCACCGGACAGGACCTGACCGTCGACCTGAGCGGCCGGATCGCGGCGCAGGCTCCCGCCCATGCTGGAGATGTCGCCATGCACATGCGCCGTACTCCCCAGATCGAGGTTTCCGCCCAACAGCGAGATGTCCCCTGTTACCTCACCCGCCAGGTCGGTATTTCCGCCGATGACGAGCACACTCCCCTGGACGGTCGATCCTGATTGCAGGACCGCATTGCCGCCAAAAACGACCAGATCACCTTCCAGGATCTGCCCCGTTTCCAGCTCGAAATCCCCGCCAAAAACCACTCGCCCATCCGGATTTCCGGCGGCGAAGGCCGTCGTCGGCAGGATCAATCCGATCACGAGCACGACGGCCAATATCGAGACGACTTTCTTCATTGCAGCTTGCCTCCGTTTCGTGTATGCAGGACGGCCCGGTAAAACGACGCCGCCCATAGCGCGCCAAATCCAACGTATGCGACCAGCATGCCTGACCCGACAGCCGTTGCCAGCGTCACCAGGCCGACCGTCGAGTAGGGCGGGAAGGCGTGGGACATGACCCGGACGACATCCGACACCACCTGGAATTGACTTTCCAGGCTGAGGAGGGCGGCCAGCAAAGACGAGAAGGCTGCCGCCGGGGCGTTCAGGACCCAGGCAGCCAGAAGGCCGAAGCTGGCGATACATCCGGCGGCGGCCAGACCCGTAGTCAGGGCCGCCTGGCGGTGATGACGGCGGGTGCGATCGGCTTCCAGACGCCGCATCCAGCGGCTCTCGAAGCCGGGCTGTGGCCGGGCCATGGGGCTTGCCACGAGGGCCGATTGAACATGCAGCCACTGTGCCCCAAACAGCCGGCACGTTTCGCAGGCTTCAAGATGGTCGCTCATCCGACCGTCTGGGTCCCCGGCGGCGGGCTGCCCTTCCAATAGCCAGGCTTGAATCTGACGGTGATCCATCACCCGTTCGCCTCCGCCGTCATAAGACGGCCTTCCGGCCAGCCGGCCGCCAGCGCTCGTCGCGCCCGATGCAACCGGCTTCTCACCGCACTTTCGCTTAGCTTCAAACTCCGGCCGATCTCCTCCAGAGACTGATCATGCCAGTAATGAAGCACGATGGCCGCCCGATCGGTGGGATCCAATCGTGCCATGAGAGACTGCAGCCTATCGGCGGTCTCAGCGGCCTCCAGACTGGCTTCCGGGTTTGACGGCGCGCCGGTGTGCAGTGCCTCGTCGTCCATCGGAACGACCGTCAGATGCCGGCGGCGCAGCTGGTCAATGCAGTGGTGCGAAGCAATCGCCAGGAGCCAGTTGACATAGCGGCGACGAGAGTCATAGCGCTTCATGTTTCGATAGGCCTTCAGGAAGGTCTCCTGCGCCGCATCTTCCGCGGCCGCCGGGTCTCCTAACATCCGCACACACAGGTTGTACACAGGGCCCTGGTAAGCGACTACCAGCTGCCCGAAGGCCGCGTGCTCGCCCGCCCGGGCACGTTCGATCCACACCGCTTCTTCTGGGTTGTGGCTGGGTGCCATGGCCCGGGTACCTTTCAATTTCCTTCTGATTCCCTATACGCAGGAACAGGAGTCGCGTTGCAGCGGTTCAGCCCCAGGTTCGGGTCGAACCGTGCGCACGTGCAGCTTGTCACGAGCGTTTACGGCAATCGTGCGAGGGTTGGTCGGGGGGCGGCTTGGCCGAATTGGGTCAGACGGCTGCCGTTTGAGGGTGGAATTGGGTTTCATACAGCTGCGCATACAGCCCGCCTTGAACCAAGAGCTGTTCATGCGTCCCCTGTTGCACCAGCCGGCCGGCGTTCATCACCAGGATGCGATCGGCGTCCATGATGGTGCTCAACCGGTGGGCGATCACGATCGAGGTTCGCCCGTGCATGACCCGCTGCATGGCTTCCTGGATCAGGGCTTCCGATTGAGAGTCCAGATGGCTGGTGGCTTCGTCGAGGATGAGCACACGCGGATCCTTGAGGATGGCACGTGCGATGGCGACGCGCTGTTTCTCGCCTCCAGACAGGCGGTAGCCGCGTTCGCCGACAATCGTTTCGTACCCGTCCTGCAGATTGACGATGAATTCGTGGATGTTGGCCGCCCGACAGGCAGCTTCGAGCTCGGATTGGCTGGCTTCCGGTTTCGCGTAGCGCAAGTTGGCCTTCAGGCTGTCATGGAAGAGATACGTCTCCTGCGTGACCATGCCGACATGATCGGCCAGCGAGTCCAATGACAGCTGCCGCAGGTCGTGACCGTCGAGCGTCACCCGGCCGCGGACCGGATCGTACAGACGGGGCACCAGGTAGGTGATGGTGGTCTTGCCGGCCCCGCTCGGGCCGACCAGCGCCGCCACCTCGCCGGCCCCTATTTGGAAACTGACCTCCTCGAGGGTCCACCGGACTTCGGTTTCGACCGGCAGCGGTTTATCCCCGGCCTCTTCGGACTCTGTCCGTTCCCGCGTCGGGCGCACCGGAGGGGCTTGACTGGCACCCCACCCAAAGCGCCGGATCTCCTCCAGCCCCACCGGCTGGTCTTCGGGCCGGGAGTAGGCAAACCACACACCTTCGAATCCCACCGCGCCGGTGACCTTTTTCAGATGAGCCGGGGCATCGGGCTCGGCGATCTCCTTGGGCAGGTCGAGCACCTCGAAGACGCGCTCGAAGCTCACCATGGAGGTGGCGAAATCAACCCGCACGTTGGTCAGAGCCATCAGGGGTCCGTACAACCCAGAGAGATAGGCCGTGAAGGCGACAATCGTCCCGATGGTGAAGGTGCCCTGCAGGACAAAAACGCCCCCCAACCAGAAGATCAGCGCCGTGCCGATGGCGCTCACCAGGCTGAGCCCGAGCGCAAACCAGCGGCCGACCACCGCTTGGCGCACCCCGGTGTCGCGCACGTCGGCCGCCCTGCCGGAGAAGCGGTCTACCTCGTCGTGGTAGCGCCCGAAGATCTTGACCAGCAGCGCACCGCTGATGCTGAGGGTTTCATTCATCATGGCGTTCATCAGAGCGTTGCGTTCCATCCCCTGACGCACGATGCGCCGCAGCGTTCGCCCCACCCGCCGGGCAGGGAGCACGAACAGGGGCAGGACGGCGATGCCCAACAGGGTCAGCCGCCATTCCAGGCTGAGCATGATAGCCAGGGTGGCCACCAGCGAGACCGCATTGCTGACCAGGGTCATGACCGTGCCCGTGATGGCCGACTGCGCGCCGACGACGTCGTTGTTCAACCGGGACATCAGTTCGCCGGCATGGGTGTGCGTGAAGAAGCGCAGGCTCAGCCGCTGCAGGTGGGCGTACAGGTCGCGGCGAAGATCAAAAATCACCCCCTCGCCGATCCAGGCGCTGGCATAGCGCTGGGCCACCCCGAGCAGGCCGTTGATCAACGGCACGGCCACCATGCCCAGGGCCAGCAGATTGAGGCGTTGAAAATCACGGTTTGGAATGGCGTGGTCGATCAGGTCGCGGATCAGCAGCGGGGGCAGCAGGGAGAGCAATGAGATCACGACAATCGTGACCAGGATGACAATCACGCTGCGCCAATACGGCCGCGCATAGCGCGCCACGCGAGCGATCAGTTCCCGGCTGACCTCCGGCCGGTCTTGCTCCTCGTCGTATTGAATGTACGACCACCAATTGCCGCCGTGCCAACCCATGGGCTCGGTTCAGCCTCCGCACTATGTCGAGCGCGCCAGCGGATTATATCCGACGAAGGGCGACGCCTGGAAGGTGACGCGCCGCGTGGCCGCGGACCGCGCTCAGGCGAACGTGCTCAGTTTGTGAATTTCCTCACAAAATGGGTTTGATCATGTAAGTCTGGCCGAGTTGGTAACCGAGGCCGGCGTAATAGCCGCGTGTCCCGAGCGCCGAGATCACCGCCATCCGCCGAAAGCCGGCGTCGGCTGCTATGTGCTCGGCGCGCTCGAGCAACCGGCGGCCGAGACCGGTGTGCTGGGCCGCCCCGGGGCGGGATTGCCCCACATCCAGCGATTGGCCGTAGACGTGGATCTCACGGATGAGCGCCGCTGCGTCCAGATCGGAGAGCCCCAGGTCCGGCGATCCGGGGCCTGGAAGCGACAGGCGCAAAAATCCCGCCAGCCGGTCGTCGGGCGTGGCGAACGATAGGAAATGCTCTTCGGCGGCCCCGGCAGCGTAGGTTAGATCCTCGAACGCGAGATCAGGCGCGTCCACCAGTTGGCCGCGGATCTCGCGGCAGCGAATGCAGCTGCAGCGCTGGCCCCGGCGCGCCAGCTCGCGGTGAACATCCTGGCGCAGGCTGGTCCGGCGGTTGCCCTCCACCACATTCGTGGACGGGAAGTCCCGGATCACCCGGTTGACACGGCAGTAGCGCGGGATGCTCGGCTTGATGGTCACCAGCAGCTCGATGAGTTCATCGGTGGTGTACGGCTGGAAGCCGCCCTGCTGCCAGATGGTGTAGAGCTCAGCCTGTTCCAGCAGCTGGTTGGGGTAAATCTTGAGCTCGTCCGGGCGCAGGTCGAGATCGGACCACAAGCGGGCGAAGTCCTCCCGATCCGAATTCAGGCTCGCGCCGAGCAAGTTCGGCATCCAATGCAGGACCATCTTGAACCCGCCGGCGCGTAGCAAGCGGGCTGCCTGCCGGGTGGCTTCGACGGTGTGGCCGCGCTGGTTCAGCGCCAGGATGTCGTCGTCCAGGCTCTGAGCCCCGATCTGGACCTTGGTGACCCCCAGGGATCGGAGCCAGGCGATTTCATCGACGTCGATGTGATCCGGCCGCGTCTCGATCACCAGGCCGACGTTGCGGTGGGGGGCGTCGGTGTTGGCCGACTGGGCCTCGGCCAGGTCAAACGAGTCGAAGCCGTTCATGGCGTCGAGGCAGCGTTGGATGAACCAGGCCTGATAGTCGCGCCGGTAGCTGCTCCACGTGCCGCCCAGGATGAGCAGCTCAATCTTGGCCGTCGGGTGGCCAATCTCGTACAACGCCTGAAGTCGCGAGGCCGTCTGTCGAAACGGGTCGAATTCATTTTGCAGGGCGCGCATGGCACCCGGCTCATCCGGCAGATAAGACTTGGGCATGCGGGCGTCGGTGGGACAGAACACGCACTCGCCCGGGCATGGATACGGTTTGGTCAGCACCGTGACCGTGGTCACGCCGGAAAGGGTCCGGCTGGGCTTCATGCGAATGCGACGCAAGAAAGCCGGGTCCCATGCCCACTGGCCGTCGGCGGCCAGCTCGCGGTAGGCGTAGACGAGTGCATTCTTGCCGACGAAGCCGCCTTCCGGCTGGGGGTGACGCTGGATGGCCTCCGCGGCAGGCAGGCCATCCCGGAT
Organism: uncultured Chloroflexia bacterium; assembly: GCA_963797485.1. Lineage (GTDB taxonomy): Bacteria > Chloroflexota > Anaerolineae > Anaerolineales > E44-bin32 > CAWAND01. The sequence continues at coordinate 638,969 of CAWCPF010000003.1, read as the reverse complement.
GTCCTCCAGGATGATCTTCGCCAGCGCCAGCTTGGCGGGCGTGATGGTGAAGCGCTGCCAGTTCGTTCGGCGAGGGCTCATGAAACGTATAATCGCCTCGTGGACGCGGACACGGCACAGGCAATACTGGAACTCAATCGGCGATTCTACCAAACCTTGGCCGAGCCCTTCGCCCGGACGCGCCGGCGCGCCCAGCCGGGTGTGCTAAACATCGCCGCCCGGCTGCAGCCTCAAGCCAGGGTGCTGGATCTGGGCTGTGGCGCCGGCAGTCTGGCTCGCGTGCTGGCCGTCAATGGGCATCAGGGAGCCTACCTCGGCGTGGATAGCTCGTTCAACCTGCTGCGCGCCGCGGCCGCCGGGCCCGCGCCCCCGCGGTCGAATTGGGCCGTCGTGGACCTGGCCGGCGCCGGGTGGTCGAAGCTGCTGGGGGGTCCCTACGACGTGGTGTGCGCCTTTGCCATGCTGCACCATCTGCCTGGCGCCGAGCGCCGGCGGTTGTGGGCCGGCGAGGCCCGGCGGATGGTCGGACCAGGCGGCTGGCTGGCGCTTTCGGTGTGGGATTTCCTGGGGCACGCCAGGTTCCAATCACGGCTTGTCGACTGGTCGGTGGTCGGGCTGGCTCCCGAACGCGTCGAACCGGGCGATGCCTTGCTGGATTGGCGATCCGAGGGCCGGGGCGTGCGCTACGTCCACCATTTCACGGCCGAGGCATTGACCGGGCTGGCCCAGGCCGCCGGGTTCCGGGTTGTGGACGAGTTCCATTCGGACGGGCAAGGCGGACAGCTCGGCCTATACCAGATCTGGTCCCCGGATGCCTGATGGCGGTACAACTTTGACAGCCTGTCGAAGCCCATGGTAAAATCGATCCCCTCGGTCGGGGAGCGCAACGAACCCGGAGGGATGGCCGAGTGGACGAAGGCGGCTGTCTTGAAAACAGCTGTGGGGCAACCCACCGGGGGTTCGAATCCCTCTCCCTCCGCCAGGCAACACGGAGCCCTTGGGGAGGTGCCGGAGTGGTTGAACGGGGGCGCCTGCTAAGCGCCTGTAGGGGCTTCTACCTCTACCGAGGGTTCGAATCCCTCCCTCCCCGCCACGGTCGACAACTGATCACGCCCTCGTAGCTCAGTGGATTAGAGCACTTGCTTGCGGAGCAAGGGGTCGCAGGTTCGAGCCCTGCCGAGGGCGCCAGCGCAAACGAAGAAGAGCGGCCCGCATGGGGCCGCTCTTCGTGATTCTTGAGCCTGAATGCCCCCGCTTGTCACCGGACCGATCCGTCCTTCGCCTGATTTGAGGCGTTGGACCTGCTGGCCCACAAAACGAGTTCGGCCCGGAGGGTCTCCGGGCCGCGAATCTGAGCGCTTATTGAGGCTGAAGTTTGGGCCTATAATGGCCCCGATCGGTTCGTTCAGGTGAGGTCTTAGCGAGACGCTCGCCGGTAGCACTCGCTCTTGGCGCCCTCATCCGGAACACAGCAGGCCATCCAGAGCCAAGCCAGCCCGTTGTGCGGATCTCGCTGGAGCGCCCAACTCAGAGCCGTCTTTGCCTTTTCGTGCTCACCCTTCTCGATGGCCATGATGGCGAATTCCATTGCTTCATCAACGGTGGAAATTGTGCTGACGGCCATGGCTGTCCTCGCTCAGATAAGATGTGAATAAGGGTTGGTGCTGATCGATCGGGCCGGCTGTCCGCGCCGCGCCATACACTCTGGTTAACACTAAGGTAAGCCAACTATGACGCCGGGGGACTTACAGAGGGCTTACGGAATTTGCGTGGGGTTCCCCCGGGGCTCGGACAAGACCTGAGGAGGCATGCTTCTTGCTGGCGGCGATCGAACGACTCAAGCAGCACCTGATACAGCTTCACGACCTGGAGAGCGTCGGCGCGCTGTTGAGCTGGGACCAGGCCACCTACATGCCCGAAGGCGGCACGGCTGCCCGCGGCCGCCAGCAGGCGCTGATCGGCCGGATGGCTCACGAACACCAGATCGATCCGGAATTGGGGCGCCTGCTCGAGCAGGCAGAATCCCAAGCTTCGGAGCTGGACCACGACTCGAACGATGCCAGCCTGCTGCGCGTGGCGCGTCGTGATTATGACCGGGCGACGCGCGTGCCCAGCGAACATCTGGCGGCCTTCTACCTGCACAGCGCCGAGGCCTACGAAACCTGGCGCAAGGCCCGCCCCGAGAACAAGTTCGAGCTCGTTCGGCCGTGCCTCGAAAAGACCCTGGATTTCAGCCGCGAGTACGCCAATTTCTTCCCGGGCTATGAGCACATCGCTGATCCGTTGATAGACCTGGCAGAGATCGGCATGCGGGCCACCAAAGTGCGTTCGTGGTTCGCCCAGCTGCGCCAGGTGCTCGTCCCCATGGTCGAACAGATCACCGACCAGCCCGAACCGGATATGGCTCCTATCCGTCAGGCCTTTCCCAAACTTGATCAACTCGCCTTTGGACTTCAGTTGGTGCGGACGATGGGCTTCGATCCTCAGCGGGCGCGCCAGGACAAGTCACCGCACCCCTTCATGACCCGCATCGCCGACGGTGACATCCGCATGACCACCCGCGTTAAAGAGCACGACCTGACCGAGGCGCTCTTCAGCACCCTGCATGAGGCCGGCCACGCCATGTATGAGCTCGGCACGGATCCGGACCTGAACGGCACGCCCTTGGCGAGCGGCGCCTCCTCAGGGGTGCACGAGAGCCAGTCCCGCCTATGGGAAAACCTGGTCGGCCGCAGCCGGCCCTTCTGGGAATTCGCCTACCCGCAGCTTCAAGCGGCCTTTCCCTCGCAGCTGGATGGCGTCCCGCTCGACACCTTCTACCGCGCCGTCAATCGAGTGGCGCGCACACCGATCCGGACCGATGCGGACGAGGTCACCTACAACCTGCACATCATGATCCGCTTCGACCTGGAGCTGGAAATGCTCGAGGGAAAACTCGAGGTCCGTCACCTGCCGGAAGCGTGGAACGCCCGCTATCAGCAGGATCTCGGCATCACACCCCCGGACGACACCGACGGCGTGCTGCAGGATGTGCATTGGTTCGCCGGCCGCATCGGCGGAGCGTTCCAGAGCTACACACTCGGCAACATTATGAGCGCCCAGTTCATGCAGGCTGCCCAAGCGGCTCATCCAGCACTTTCGGAAGACACCCGGCGTGGGGATTTCAGCCCGCTCCATGGCTGGCTCGTCGAGCATGTCTATCGCCACGGCCGCAAGTTCTTGCCGGAAGAAGTTGTGGAGCGCGCCACCGGGCGTCCGCTGGAGCTGGATCCCTACCTGAGTTATCTGCGATCAAAGTTCTCGGAGCTCTACCGCCTGTAGCCGAGGGCTGGCCGCAAGTCGATCTGAATCTCCGGCCAGGGAGGTGAATGTGAACGAAAGAATAGACGTCGCCATCATTGGAGCCGGCCCATCCGGGCTGGGCACCGCCATGCATCTGATCCGCCAGGATCCCAGCTGGGCCGAGCGGATGGTGGTGTTGGAAAAAGGCGCCCATCCGCGTCCCAAGCTTTGCGGGGGCGGTCTAACGCCCTTCGCCGTGGGGCAATTGCGCCAGTTGGGGCTGACCCTGGACATCCCGTATGTCGAAGTCGACTCGGTCCGGCTCATCTATGGCCGGCGGGAGATAGTTATCAAGGGCGACCCAGTCTTCGTCATTACGCGGCGGCCCGAGTTCGAACTCATGGCTGGCGCGCCAGGCGAATGCGATGGGCGTGCGCATCCTCGAGCACGCACCGGTTCAGCGCCTTAGCCGCCAGGAGGATGGGATTCTGGTGGAAACAGCTTCCGGCCGCTGGCTGGCGCAAGCCGTGGTGGCCGCCGATGGGTCCAAGGGCGTGGTGCGTCGGTGGCTCGGCGCTCACGAGCCGCGGCCGCGCGTGGCCAGGCTGCTCGAGGTCATCACCCCGGCTCAGGGCACAGAACCGGAATTCGCCGAGGGGATGGCCATATTCGATTTCGGGGCCCTGGGTCAGGAGCTGCAGGGCTACTATTGGGACTTCCCGAGCTTGATCCGCGGAGTACCGCACATGAACCGAGGTGTGTACGACGGGCGGGTGGCGCCCGGGCGGCCTCGGGCCGATCTTCCGAAGATCCTGAAAGAAACGGCCGGCGCGCGCGGCCTAGAGCCGGAGTCATTGGACATCGAGGGACATCCGATCCACTGGTTTGCGCCGACCAACCAGTTTTCGGACGAGCGAGTGCTTCTGGTGGGCGACGCGGCCGGCGCCGACCCCTTGCTGGGCGAGGGTATCGGGGTGGCACTCGGATACGGCCAGGCGGCCGCCCGCGCCTTGGTCCACGCCGCCCGAAGCCAGGGGTGGGACTTCCGCGGCTTTCGGGGCAGCGTCCTGCTGTCCCCCGTCGGCCGTTACCTTACCCGGCGATGGCTGGCGGCGACGACGGTTTACCGCATCAGCGGCTCGCAAGCGTTGATGCTGCTCGTGTGGACGGGATTGCGACTGGCCAACTGGCTCTTGCTGTCGCCCGTCCCCGGCGTCAAAGGCGTGCTTTCCCCGCGGTCGGCGTTCCCCCACTCCACCCGCCCTGCAGCCGGATAGCGGCATCGAAATCCGGGGGGAGGCAGCAAAAAAAACGGGGCGGCTTGTGGCCGCCCCGGTGTGTATCAACCGCGCCTGGTCGTTACGGCAAGAACTGGAGCGGATCGACCGCCCCGCCGTAGGCATCCCCGTGCATCTCAAAGTGCAGATGGGGACCCGAACAATTGCCGGTGCAGCCCATGGCGCCAATGATCGCCCCCTGAAAGACCAACTCGCCGCACTGGACGCTGACGACACTCAAGTGGCCATAAACCGTCTGCCATCCGGTGCCGTGATCGATGATGATCAGGTTGCCGTACCCGTAGTTATTCCAGCCGGCGTAAACCACGACCCCCGAGTCAGCGGCGTAGATGGCGTTGCCGATGGCCCCACCAAGGTCGATGCCGGGATGAATGCCAGGGATGAAATGGTAGCCCGAGATCCAGTGCCCCGGCGTGGGCCACACGAAGGCACCCGTGCCGATGGCGCCGTCGACGATCTGCCCGCAGTATCCGGGTCCGGCCACCTTGGCGACGGCCGGGTTGCTGCGATAAATGCGCGGCGCCTGCCAGCTCACCAGTTCGCGCTGACCGCCGGGGATCACCAGCTTGGTGCCGGAGGCGATATCGGTGTGTTCGTAGTCGAGCGTCGCCGGCAGGTTATTGCCCGGCCAGTCGACAATGTCCTCTGGTTGCACGCCGAAGAAATCCGCCACCCCGCGAAGCGTGTCCCCTTCGTGCCACTCATAGTATGTGCCGTCCACCGGGAGAATATTCAGCTCCTCACCCGGGCTCAAGAAGTGCACGTCATCCTTGAGCGTGTCGTAGTTCCCCCATAGGATGGTTTCCGGCTTGAGCCCGTATTTGTCGGCGATACCGAATAGGCTGTCGCCCTCTTTGACCTTGTAGGTGATCACTTTCAGGCGGGGCCGGTCGGGGATGAGGGTGTGGATGTCGGAAGTTCGGGTGACGTCGTCCCCCTCCGGCAGCGGGGTGGCGTAAGCCGGCAGATCAGCCAACTTGATCACCGACTGCGGCGGCGGCGTGGGGGAGGTGGCGGACGGGCTGGCCGGCAGGAATTGGGAGACATCCACCGGAAGCGTGCGCAGTCCCAAGCTCGCCGCCCAGGCACCCACCAGGATCAAGCCCAGGACGGCCAGGTGGCCGCCATATCGGCCCAGGAAAGCCCGGATTTGCCCACTCGCGAGACGGCCCGGAACCGGGACGTTTTCACTGGGCGCCTGGTGTTGGCTCGAATTCGAAGCGTCCTCAGCTTTCGCCTGTGGAGCTTGTTCGTCGGTCATTGTCCATGCACCTCTATGTTCTACCTACCCGAGATCCGGGCTCAAAAGCCGGACCGGGGCATCATATCAACCTCAAAGGTGGATCGTCAAGCCGGGCATGCAACTCACCAGGCTCCGGCCCTCGCCTTCAGCCTCGGGGCAGGCTGCACTGTCCTGACGGAGCTGGAACGAGACGATAGCGGCTGGCGGGGTAACCGCCGAGAACGTGATGGGGCTCAACACCTCTGGGACTTCGAGGTCGAGAACGTCTGCCGGCCCCGCACGCCGCGTCCAGGCGGTCGGACAACCGGCTACTGGCTGTCTTCCGTTAAAAGTCTCGATGAATTCCATGTTGTTGTCCGTGCGGGCCATGCGCTGGAGCAGGGCTTCGGTGGCGTTGGACACATCCATCCCGGCGCCGGCAGGCGGGCTGGAGATCATCTGCGAGTACATGCGTCGCATGAGCCATACGCGCTGAGTGATATCGGGACCAAGCAGCAGCTCCTCACGGCGCGTCGACGACCGGTCAATGTCAAAGGCCGGAAAGATACGCCGCTCCTGCAACCGGCGGGAGAGGTGCAGTTCCATGTTGCCGGTGCCTTTGAACTCCTCGTAAACCACATCATCCATGCGTGAGCCCGTGTCGACCAGGCAAGTGGCAATGATGGTCAGCGACCCTCCCCCTTCGATGTTGCGGGCAGCACCGAAGAACCGCTTGGGCGGATACAGGGCCGCCGGGTCGAGGCCGCCCGACAGCGTCCGTCCGGAGGGCGTCACCATCAGGTTGTACGCTCGGGCCAGGCGGGTGATCGAGTCGAGCATGATCACCACATCCCGGTCGCATTCGGTCAGGCGCTTGGCCCGTTCGAGGACCATCTCGGCCACGCGCACGTGGGAGGTCACCGGTTCATCGAATGTGGACGAAACGACTTCGGCGTCCACCGACCGGTCCATATCGGTCACTTCCTCCGGCCGCTCGCCGATCAGCGCCACCATAAGGTGAACCTCGGGGTAGTTCTGAGAGATGGCATTGGCGACCTGTTTCAGCACGGTCGTCTTGCCCGCCTTGGGCGGCGACACGATCAAGCCGCGCTGTCCCTTGCCGATGGGGGCGATCAAATTGAGCAAGCGGGTGGCGAGAGTGTAGCGGTCGGTCTCGAGATCGAAGCGTTCTTCGGGGAAAATCGGAGTGAGCTCTTCGAACTTGGGACGATGTTTGGCTTGCTCGGGGTTCATCCCGTTGATCGATTCGACCCGCAGCAAGCCGTAGTACTTTTCCGTATCCTTGGGCGGGCGGATCTGCCCGATGACCATGTCGCCCGTTCGCAGGCTGAAGCGGCGGATCTGAGATTGTGAAACGTAGATGTCGTTCGGGCCGGGCATGAAATGATCCGACCTGAGGAAGCCCATGCCCTCATTCATGATGTCCAGAACACCGCCCCGAAGTTCGAGGCCCTTACGCTCCGCCTCGGCCTGCATGATGCGCAGGACCAGGTCCTCCTTTTTCATCTTGTTGGCGCCCTGGATGTCGAATTCCTTCGACATATCCCTGAGGTCGGCGAGGGTTTTGGTTTCCAGTTCACTGATATTCATCTTGAACAGCTCCGTCGAGGATGGGGAGTACGACTGCAGGCGCGCCGTAGGCAGGGGCTAATCTAGGTTGGCGTGAACTCGTGAGTTCGCAGGACAGCTCTCAGAAGAACGAGGGTTAATGATTCAAAGGGTCTCGTAAGATAGTCGGAATGACTTCGTGAGGAGGTCATCGCCGGGGGATTCACGGCGCTCGATCAACCCGGATTATAGCACTAGCGTTTCGGTGCCGCAAGACGGCGCTTCCGAGACAAAGGTCCTAAGACGCATTGGCGACCCTACCTCCAGTCATCAGCCAGACGACGCGCTGGCCAAGCCACATTGTGCCGAGCAGGAACTCGGCTACAACCGCCAGGACCCAGGCCCACCGGCCGGATTGTTCGGCCGCTTGTTGCATTTCATCGGCGGCCGTTTCCAGCTGGTCCGCCTGCTTGGTTAGATCATCAGCCAATGGGTCAAGCTGGGCAGACATGTCATCCAGGCCGGCTGAGAGTTGTTCCGCCTGTCGCCGGACATCCCCCAGATCAGTCCGCAGGGTTCGAAGATCAAGACTGGCCTGGATCAGGTCTGGACTGAGCGGCTCCAGGCTGTCAGCCGTCTGGGCCAGGCTTTGGTCGAGCGGTAGTTCGGGATCGTATCCAATTCCTAGGATATTCAATGCGCGCAGCGCGCGATCGATGGTCCGGGCTCCGGATTGGGCGTCACGCAGTGAATGTGCCGCCGTTGAGATAGCCTCGGGCACCTGCTTGCCGAGCAGTCCCTCGACTGAGACGAGCATGGGATCGGTGTCTTCCAGCCCGGTGCCGACCGAGTCCAGAGCCGTTCTCGTGTCCAGCAGCACATTCGCCGCGCTATTCAGGCTTTGGGCGCTTTGGCGCAGCGTGCCTGCAGTCTGGGTCATCCAAACAGCCGATCGGGTCAGCCCCGCTTGAGAGGCTGCCGCCAGCCGGGCGGCACACAAGGGTACGGCCACCATCAGCACCACGATCAGAACCTGCCCAATGAGAGTGGCCGATCGAAGCCAGCGGTGGGCAGCCAAGGGGGGCGGCATCTCGGGTTGAGGCTGGGGGGATGACTTCACCGGGGTTCTCAGGCTTCAGCCGCTTCGACCCGGATTGGGCAGGTCGTACTCGATCTGACTGATCTCCATGAGTTTCTCCCAGCGATGGCGGGCCCGAATCTGCGCGCACCGTTCCTGACTGGGCACGCATCACCAGGCTGTGGGTGGAGGCCCCGCTCCCAAAATACTTCACGCCATCCACCAGCTCGCCGTCGGTGATGCCGGTCAAGGCAAAGAACACATCCTGACTATGAACCAGATCCTCCAGCCGCAGGACCTTCTCCAGATCGTACCCCTGGGCTTTGGCCTGGGCGGCCTCATCGTCATTGCGTGGATGCAGCCGTCCCTGGATCTCACCGCCCATGGCCGTCAACGCGCAGGCCGCCAGCACGCCCTCAGGTGTGCCGCCGATGCCGATGAGCATGTCGATGCCCGATTCCGGCCAGGCGGTCATGATGGCCCCGGCGACATCGCCATCGGTGATCAGGCGGATGCGGGCCCCCGCCTGGCGGATGTCTTCGATCAGCTGGCGATGGCGCGGCCGCTCTAGAATGACCACGGTCAAATCGTCGACATCGGCCCCCTTGGTCCGAGCCACGCTCTTAAGGTTGTCAAGCACCGGCGCGTTGACGTCGATGTGGCCCTTGGCCGTCGGACCGACAGCGATCTTGTACATGTAGACCACCGGGCCCGGGTTGAACATCGAGCCGCGCTCGGCCACGCCGACTGTGGCAATGGAGTTGGTGCGGCCGAGGGCCAGCAGCCTCGTCCCGTCAATCGGATCCACGGCAATGTCGACTCGCGGCCCCTGCCCCGTGCCCAGACGCTCGCCGTTAAAGAGCATCGGTGCCTCGTCCTTCTCGCCTTCCCCAATGACAACAATCCCGTCGATGTCAATCGTGCCCAGCATCAGGCGCATGGCGTCCACGGCGGCCTTGTCCCCGGCCTCTTTATCCCCCCGGCCCATGAACCGCCCGGCGGCCATGGCGGCCGCCTCGGTCACCCGGACAAGGTCAAGCGCCAGGTTGCGGGAGGGTGGGTCATTCGAGTGTTCAGGCATCAGCCTCGTTCTCCTCGTGTCGGTGATCCCATTCGATCAGCTTGTGAAAACCGTCACAATGTAGAAGGCCAGCACCCCGGCCCAGACCCAGCTGTCGGTCCGGTCGAGGGCGCCGCCGTGGCCGGGGACCAGCGCGCTGGTGTCTTTCACGCCCATTTCGCGCTTGAACATACTGATGCCGAAGTCCCCCAAGGGGGCCAGCACTGCCAGGGCCACGCCCAGAATCAGCCCGCGCACCGGCGTCAGACTGGCGGCCGTGGGGCTGGCCGATTCCAACAGGGCGGCCAGACAAGCGCCGCTGAGGGCGCCGGCAGCGATCCCGGCCAGATAACCCTCCCAGGTCTTCTTGGGGCTCAGGCGGGGGGTCATGGCGTGCTTTCCCCAACGCTGGCCGACGAAGTAGGCGGCGGCATCTGCCAGCCAGACGGTTGGCAGGGTCACAAAGACCCAACCCAGGCCATCGGGCAGCTGGCGAAGCGAGATCAGGTAGGCGCCCACCCAGCCCAGGTACAGCATTCCGGCGACGGTCACCGCAAAGTCCGTCCCCGACCGGGCGGCGCCGCGTTCGTAGTCCACCAGATGCCAGGTCATGGCGGCCAGGATCAGCGCCGACAAGAGGATCGGCCCGCTGCTGAAGCCCGACAGCCCGCGCCCCAGGCACAGCGCCGCCGCTCCCAACACCAGCAGTAGGAGCGATGGGCGCAGGTTTGCCCGCCGAAACAGCTGGCCAAACTCCAGGGCCGCAAAGCCCATGAAGATGGCGATCATCAATGGGTAGACCCAATCGCCGTATGCGGCAATGCCCAGGATGAGAGGCACGAAGATGATGGCAACAAGCACTCGCTGGCGGAGCATGCTCTACCCCGAATGGATCATTCCGGATGGCCAGGCCGTAGCGTGAATGCGGTCCGTCGATCGAACGCCAGCGGATGGGATAAGGTTCAGCTCGAGGAGACCGGGCCTGGCACGCGTCCGAACCGGCGCTCGCGTCGCGCGAATTCGTCGAGCGCCTTGTGAAGCTCCTCGCGGCCGAAATCCGGCCAATACGTCGGTGTGACATACCACTCGGCGTAGGCACCTTGCCAGATGAGGAAATTGCTGACCCGCAGCTCCCCCGAGGTCCGGATGATCAAGTCCGGGTCGGGTAAGTCCGAGGTGTACAAGTACCGGCTCACCAGCGCCTCGTTGACCTCGTCCGGGCGCACGCCGTCGGCGATGATGTCTCGTATGGCGTGGACGATCTCGTCCCGACCCCCGTAATTGAAAGCCACGTTGAGCACCAGGCGGTGGTTTTCTTGGGTGAGCTCGATGGCGTACTTGACCTTTTTCTGCAGACTTGGGTCCAGCTGTTCGAGCCTGCCCAGATGCCGCAGCTGCACGCCGTTCTTGTGAAGCTCCTTCAGCTCGGAGTCGATTACCTCTTCGACGATGCTCATCAGCCCCTGGACCTCGGCAGGTGGGCGTTCCCAATTCTCGGTTGAAAAGGCGTAAATCGTGAGGTAGGCGATCCCGAACTCGACGCTGGCTTCGATGATCCGGCGCAGGTTCTCGACCCCGGCACGGTGTCCGGCCAGACGAGGTAAACCCCTGGATCTGGCCCAGCGGCCATTGCCATCCATAATGATGGCAACGTGCTCAGGGACGGGTTGGGGCAGGTCTTTCTTCTCTGGCGCTGTAGACATGGTGGGGGAGGCGGACTACACCTCGAGGACTTCGGCTTCCTTCTTCTCGGAAAGCTTGTGGATGGCCTCGATGTGCTCATCTGTGACCTTCTGGAGCCGCTCTTCCGCCCGGAAGAGCTCGTCCTCCGAGATCAACTTCTCCTTTTCCTGTTCGCGCAGATCGTTTTGAACGTCGCGCCGCACATTGCGGACGGCCACCCGGGCCTCTTCGGCACGGGCGCGCACGACTTTGACCAGTTCGTGCCGGCGCTCTTCTGTGAGCGGCGGGATGCTCAACCGGATGAGCTTGCCATCGTTGTTGGGCGTCAGGCCCAGTTCGGAGGTCAAGATCGCCCGCTCGATATCCTTCAAACTGGAGGGATCAAATGGCTTGATCGTGATCAGCCGAGGCTCCGGTGCCGAGATATTGGCAATCTGCTGCAGGGGTGTGGGGGTGCCGTAGTACTCCACATCCATCCGCTCCACCAGGGTCGGGGAGGCCCGCCCGGTTCGAATAGCTCCAAGGTCGTCTTCCAGCGTCTTGACGGCCCCACGCATCCGGTTGTCGCCCTCGACCAAGGCGTCGTCGACCATCTTTGGCTCCTAAGACTGGCAGAGGCGGTAAGCAGCAGGATTGCCCTAAGGATAATGCAAAACAGGTGAAAATGCGAAGCTGCGCCTGCGTGGGGAACCTGGCGGGAGGCTCAGTCCGAGATCAGCGTGCCAACGGCTTCCCCGAGCACGGCCCGGCGCAGGTGATCTTCCTGCCACATGTCCAGCACCACGATGGGCAGCTCGTTGTCCATGCAGAGCGAGATGGCGGTGCTGTCCATAACCTGCAGCCGCTTGTTGAGCGCGTCGATGTACGTTAGCCGATCGTAGCGCTTGGCCTTGGGATGGGTGGCTGGATCGGATTCGTAGACGCCGTCGACCTTGGTGGCCTTGATCACCACCCGGGCGTCGATTTCCATGGCACGCAAGGCGGCGGCGGTGTCGGTTGAGAAATACGGGTTGCCCGTGCCACCCCCGAGAATGACGACACGCCCTTTCTCCAGGTGACGAATGGCCCTGCGTCGGATATACGGCTCAGCCACGGCCTGCATCTCGACGGCCGACATCACGCGAGTGACCGTTCCCATGCGTTCGAGGGCGTCCATCATCGCCAGCGAGTTGATCACCGTGCCGAGCATGCCCATGTAATCGGCGGTGGCTCTTTCCATGCCGCGCTCGATGCCTTCGCGGCCGCGCCACAGGTTGCCGGCGCCAATCACCAGCGCCACCTGCACGCCCATCCCAAGCACCTGCTGCACCTTGCCCGCCACGGCTTCCGCCCGCTGGGGGTCAATACCAAAACCCTGGGGCCCGGCCAATGCCTCACCGCCGAGCTTGAGGAGGATTCGTGGGTATGCCGGATTTGTCATGGGCGCTCTCCACCTGCTGGTTGGCCGCCTGCCCAAAAAAAGGGCCAACTCAACGTTGGCCCGGTTGGCTATCCCAGTTCGTCCCCGACGCTCCACCGAACGAAGCGCCGGATGGCGATGTTCTCCCCGGTCGTGGCGATCATCTCTTTGAGCATCTCGCCGACCGTCCTTTCGTCATCGCGGATGTAGGCCTGCATGAGCAGACAGTTGTCTTCGAAGAACTTGCCAATCCGGCCCTCAACCATCCGGTCGATGACCTCGGCAGGCTTCCCCTCACTGGCGGCTTGCTGGCGGGCCTCGGCGCGCTGCGCCTCGACGACGGCTTCCGGGACATCCGACACGTCCACCCACTGCGGCGAGTTGGCCGCCACCTGCAGGGCGATCTCGTGGGCAAACTCCCGGAAACCTTCGGTCCGGGCCACGAAGTCGGTCTCACAGTTGACCTCGACCATCACGCCCACACGCCCTTCGCCATGGCTGTACAAATCCAGGACACCGGCCAGGGTTTCTCGCCCGGCGCGGTTTTGGGCCATGGCCAGCCCGCGTTCTTGCAGGATGTTGGCGGCTTTGGCCATGTCGCCCTCAGCCTCTTCGAGTGCCTTCTTGCACTCCAAGACCCCGGCGCCGGTCTCTTCACGCAGTTGTTTGACCTGGTCGGCGCTGACATTCATGAAGCAGGGCTCTCATCTTCAGTCGGTTCGACGACCTTGATTTCGTCCGAGGGTACAGCCTCGGCAACCGGGGCCTCGGAGGCTGGCTCGGGTTCAGTGCCTGCCTCGGCTGACTTCTCGGGCTCCGCCTTCCCCGGCTCCGCTTCGGTCGCTTCGCCGGCTTCGCCGTAATCGCCGCTCTTCAGTTTGGCAAGCGTGGCTTCGCCCAACAGGTCCTCGTCTGAAGCTTCTTCTAACTCAGCTTTTTCCGCCAAGCGGTCGGCCGGTCGGCCCTCCTCGAGCTCGGCCTCTTCTTCGACCACCTCATCCTTGCGCAGGGCTTTGCCTTCCAGGATCGCATCGGCAATCTTGGCCGACAAGAGTTTGATCGCCCGAATGGCATCGTCGTTTGAAGGGATGACATAGTCGATCTGGCCCGGTTCACAATTGGTGTCCACCAGGGCCACGACCGGGATGCTCAGCAGATTGGCTTCGTGCACCGAGGTCTCTTCACGGTGGACATCGACTACGAATATGAGCTTGGGGAGCGCTTTCATTTCTCGAATGCCGCCCAGTCGCTCCTGCAGGCGGTCGATCTTGCGGTTGAGCATCAAAGCTTCCTTCTTGGGAAGCAAATCGAACTCACCCTCATCACGCCGCTTCTCGAGCGCCTTGAGCTCATCGATCCGGCTGCGTATGGTGCGCCAATTCGTCAGCGTGCCGCCTAGCCAGCGTGAGTTCACGTAGGCCATGCCTCCGCGTTCCGCCTCGACCTGGATGGTCTCTTGCGCCTGGCGTTTGGTCCCCACAAACAGGACCGTACCTCCGGCGGCCACCGTGTCCCGCACAAGCGCATAAGCCTCTTCCAAGGCTTCCAGCGTCTGCTGCAGGTCGATGATGTGAATGCCATTTCGTTCGGTGAAAATGTAGGGCTTCATGTGGGGGTTCCACTTGCGAGTGCGGTGACCGAAGTGGACCCCTGTTTCCAGCAGGGCTTTCATACTGATAACGGCCATGACAACCTCCGATGCGTTAGGCCTCCGCCCTCTTCACCTCCACCAGGAACCGGCCCTGCGGCCGGCACGCCCTGGTGAATCCGAGAGCGTGCGAGATATGCCCTTAGCGGGCAGAATGGCTCCCGCGGGCTGACGTTCGCCAGCGGGAGTGGCGACAGTATACCACGAGTTGGGCTCGATCCCTGCGCAGGGCGGGCACCAGGAAGTTCAAATTCTCAGGCTTCAGCGGAGGGCAGCAGGGCTACGGCCACGGCTACAGCGTGTTCGTGGGTGTGGCTCAAACTGATCGACCACACCTCCAGGCCGAGGGAATCCGCCACGCGTTTGGCCATGCCGTGAAGCTTCAGCATCGGCTCTCGCCGCTCTCCGTTCACGACCTCAATTTCTTTCCAGCCGACGTCCCCGATCCCGGTTCCGAGTGCCTTGGCGACTGCCTCTTTGGCTGCGAACCGCGCCGCCAAGGCTGGCGTCCGGCCGGCACAATCAATCAGCTCCCGGGATGTAAAAAAGCGGTCGAAGAATCTTTGCCCGTGCCTCAGTATGGCCTTGTCGATGCGCTTGATCTCCACAATGTCGACACCGGATCGGAGCACGGCTCACGCCTTCGGCAATCGGGGGCCGGCCACAGCCACAGCCAACCGAGATGCATCCAGGAAACGTTTGGCCACATCCAGCACCTGATCGCGCGTGATCGCCTGAATAGCGGCTGGGTAACACTGATAGTAATCCAGGCCCAATTCGTGCCGCTCAATGTAGACCAGGGCGCCGGCGACGCCGTCGTTGGATTCGAGCTGCAAAGGCAGCCGGCCAATGAAGTTCGCCTTATTTTCCAGCAGCTCCTGCCGGCTGATCACCTCTCGCGAAAAGCGCCTGATTTCGTCGGCGATCAGCTCGATGGCTCGATCGACATTCCCCGGATTTACCCCGGCATTGACCTTCCAGGGCCCTGGCCCAACTCCGCCCGACACGCCGCTGTAGGCATAGTAGGCCAGGCCCTCCTGCTCTCGGACCCGGTCGCCGAGCCTCCCGTACAGGCCAAACCGGCCCAAGACACTGTTGCCTAGCGTCGCCGCCAGGTAGCCGGGATCGCTCCGGCGTGGGCCGGGCACGCCCATGACGATATCCGCCTGGGTCTTGCCCAACAGGGCCACATTCTTGCGCACCGTCTTTTTCAAGAGCCGGGCATCGCGCACGCTCGTGTCGGGAACGGCGGGCAGCGGTTCCCAATCGTCGAATAGAGCTTCGACTGCGTCCAGCGCCTTGCGCGCTTTGACCGCGCCGACGACGGCCACGATCGCGCCTGCCGGGCCAAAGTTGCGGCGATGGAAACTGCGCAGTTGGCGAATGGTCAAAGATTCGATGCTCTCGGGATAGCCGTCTGAGGCGATAGCATACGGGTGACCTTTGTAGGCCAACGCTTCAAAGGCCATCTCAGCCCTTGAGCCGGTGTCCTGGTCGCGGAGCGCCAACCCGGTCAGCTTCTCAGCCCGCAGTTGTTCCACCTCGGCCTTCGGAAACGTCGGGTATCGCAGCACATCATTCAGGAGATCCAGCATGGTGACCAGATCTTCAGCCAGCGCCTTGCCCCGGAAGCTGGTGTGATGGCTGCCGGCGCCCACCGACAGGCTGGCACCTATGGACTCGATCGATTGGTGGATTTGGTCGAAACTGCGGGTTTGAGTCCCGCGCATCAAGGCCGAAGTCGTCATATCCGCCAGCCCGGCCTGAGCCAGGCTCTCACCCACGGAACCGGCGATGAGGTTGCCGGCCACCACCACGGATGGGCTGGCAAAGTTCTCGCGCGCCAGCACCACCATCCCGTTGGCCAATTGGCGCCGAACGATGTTCTCGGGACCGGGCAGGGAGCGGGGGTCGAGGTTCGGAACGGTGATCCTATTGCCGGCCATTGGATGCGGCACCTTCCGGCCTGTAAATCCCAGCTACCCGGTTGCCGGGGCGCAGGTATTTTTGGGCCACGCGCAAGACCTCCTGCGACGTGACCCGACTGATGCGTTTCAGAAAAGTCTCAAACCAGGCATAGTCGGCGAACATTTCCGCGTACCCCAGCCACATGCCTTGATGGGTGATGCTCTCACTGTCATACGCAAAGATGGCCTTTGCCTGCTTGATGGCTTTGTTGACCTCCGCCGCCTTGACTGACGACTGCAGCAGCCGGTCAATTTCGTCATCCAGCTTGTTCAAGGCTGCCTCCGCGGCCCGGTCCGGCCGAACGGTGAGGCGCAGCGAGTACAGGTAAGGATCAATCGTGGCTGCCAGGCCACCGGAAACGGCGGCTGCCATCCCGCCCTGGACGAGCGCCCGGTACAAACGCGAGGTCTTGTTGGGAAGCCCACCGCCGAATGGGCTCAGGCTCGAGGCTCCCGCCAGGACGCTATCCAGCACGGTCAGGGGCACAAAATCAGGATCCTGGGCCGGCGGGACGTGATACGCGACTTCGACGATCGGGGTCGGGTCCGGCCCTTCCACGACCACACGATGTTCACCGGCAGGGTCCGGTTCGGCGCGCGGGCGCGCACCTTCAAAGGCCGGCTTGGAATTCTGCTGAACAACTCCCGAATCCGTCCGAGCATAGACTTCGGCTCGAAGTCCCCGGCCAGGGCCAGGACGGCGTTGTTCGGCGTGTAGTAGGTTTTGTAATGGCCGTACAGGTCATCACGCGTCATACCGACCAGGTCAGCCATGTCGCCAATGACTTCGTGGTGATAGGCATGCACCCGGAAGGCACTCGCCTGGACTTCTTCCGCCAGGCGGAAAGACGGGTCGTTTTCGTGGCCCTGGCGCTCCGAGATGATGACCGTCCGTTCGGATTCGACTTCCCGAGGGTGAAAGCTGCTGTTGACCATCCGATCGGCTTCAAGCCGGAGCGCCAGATCGATGCGGTCGGACGGCATGATCTCATAGTAGGTGGTCCAGTCAATCCACGTTCCGGCGTTCCACATCCCCCCGTCGCGTGAGATTGCCTTGTCGAGCTTGCCACTGGGAAACGTTGGCGTGCCCTTAAACTGCATGTGCTCCACCCAGTGGGACACACCCGTGCGGCCGGTTTGTTCGTTTCTTGAACCCACCCGGTACCACATCCAACAGCTCACCAGCGGGGCGGTGTGAATAGGCTTGAGGCGCACTTCCAGACCGTTGCGCAAGCGGGCCTGAACGATGTCCGTCGTCCTTGCCCGGGTCACTTGGTTGGCTCCCCGAGCGATCGGCCATCCGGGCCATAGCCTCGGCCCATGCCCATGTACTTGATCCCCAGCTCGGCCATCGCCTTGGGATCGTACATGTTTCGGCCGTCGACCAGGACAGGATTCGGCATGGCGGCTTTCAAGCGCTCAAGGTCGAGCTGTTTGAACTCGTTCCATTCCGTGCATACGACCAGGGCGTCGCATTGCTCGGCCATGACATACGGATCGGCCGCCATCTCAACGTCCGGCATGAGCATCTTGGCCCGCTCCATCCCCACCGGGTCGTAGGCCAGCACCCTCGCGCCGGATGCCTGGAGCATGCTGGCCACGTCCACCGAAGGGGCATCGCGCATATCATCCGTGTTCGGCTTGAAAGTCAGCCCCAACAGGCCCACCGTCTTGCCTTCCAGACCTCCCAGCGCCTGGCGGGCCTTGTCAACCAGCTGGCGGCGCCGGTCGTCGTTGATTTCCATGACGGCCTGCAACAGCTGGGGATGCCGGCCCTGCTCCTCGGCCATGTAAGCCAGCGCCTTGACATCTTTGGGGAAACACGAGCCGCCGTAACCCAGACCCGCATCCAGGAAATGTGGGCCTATGCGCGGGTCATACCCCATCCCGGTAGCGACTTCTTTCACATCCGCCCCCAGGGCCTCGCAGATGTTGGCGATCTCATTGATGAACGAGATCTTGGTCGACAGGAAGGCGTTGGAGGCGTACTTGATCATCTCGGCCGTGCGCAGATCCGTGACCACGATGGGAGCCCGCAGGGGAAGGTGCAGCCGGGCAACTTTTTCGGCAGCCTCCGACTCGAGTGACCCGAGGACCGTCCGGGCCGGGTTCATGAAATCCAGAATGGCCGAACCTTCGCGCAGGAACTCGGGGCAGGAGACCACCGAGAATGCCACCGGCTTGCGCTGGTTCGCCTTGATGATATCGGCCACCCAGTCACCGGTCCCCACCGGCACAGTGGACTTGTTGACAATGATGCACTCGGCCTTCATGCAGCCGCCGATGGATTCCGCCGCCGACTGGACGTATTTCAGGTCCGCTTCGCCATCACCGCCTGCCGGCGTCCCGACGGCGATGAATACGAACTCGGCGTCTTCCAAGGCTTGCTCATAGGAGGTCGTGAAGACGAAGTCTGCCGGCATCCACATTGCGCTGCACCAACTCCTCGAGGCCTGGCTCGTAGATCGGCATCTCGCCACGTTTGAGCCCGGCAATGCGTGATTCGTCGATGTCCAGCGCCGTGACGCGGTTTCCAAGATCGGCAAAACAGGCGCCTGGTCACCAGGCCGACGTAGCCGACGCCGACGACTGTGATATTTTTCACAAACCCTCCTCCCCCTACGTTCACCTGTCCCCAAGCAGGCGCAATGATACCATGCGGACCATCAGGCAGCCTCCCGCCCAAGGCGCGTCCAGACGGGCAGCCGAGCCGCCGCCAGATCCATCCGACCAAGGTAAGGTTGCGCACGGTCGGAGTTTCTGCGACATTATGTCCTGAGGCTGCCTATGCCCAGCGGGATCCCTGTGCCGAGAGACCTCATGTTCGTGCTCACGACCGGCGAATTCGTCCTCGATCTCGGCGATGCCCGCGTTCAGGACGTCCAAACCGGCGAATTCCTCGATTTCCGAGAGCCCGACTACGGACGCGCCATCCTGGACGGCGACCTGGAAGCCCTCAAGAACAACGGCGTCGTCACGTCCTATGATCCTCGGACGGTCTACCTGAGGCCGCTCCCCGAACCCCCTCGCCGCACAATCGAATAACCCGGCGCGACCCTTCGCCAAGCGCGACTTGCCCCACCTGGCCCAAACCGGCCGATCAGACGCCCGGCGTATAATCAATTCGCGCAGTTCGCGAAAGGACCGCCCCATGGAAATCGCTCAAGCGATTCGAACCAAGCGCGCTGTCCGCGCCTTCACCGCTGAGCCCATCCCCGATGAGGCGCTGACGACCATCATCCATGCCGGCCGCCGAGCCCAATCTTCAAAGAACTCTCAGCCCTGGCGCTTCCTGGCCATACGCGATCGGTCCACGTTGACGGCGCTTTCGAAGCTCGGTACCTACGCAGGGCACCTGGCCGGCGCGGCCGCCGCCGTCGCCATCCTGACTCCGCCTCCATCCGAACGCTGGTCGATCATGTTCGACGCCGGGCAGGCGGCCGCCTATATGCAGTTGGCGGCCTGGGATTTGGGCATCGGTTCGTGCCTGGCCACCATCTATCAGCCGGAGGCCGCCAGGGCTCTGCTGGGATTTCCTGAGACCCTCCATTTGAATGTTGCCTTGAGCTTTGGTTATCCGCAGGACGCCGATGTCCTTCACGCCCCGCCTCGATCCGGCGGCCGGCGCAGCCTGGAGGACACGCTGGTCCTGGAACACTGGCCCGGCTGAGGCGATCGGCCTCACGCCGGGATCGAAACGCATCGAAACACCGGTTCAAGTCCATCCGGGAGGATCCCCATGCCCAAGAACGTGCGCGCCCCACGCGGCCCGGAGCTCCATTGCCGCTCCTGGCAGATCGAGGCCCCATACCGGATGATCCAGAACAACCTCGATCCAGAGGTTGCCGAGCGGCCGGAGGACCTTGTAGTCTATGGTGGGCGGGGCCAGGCGGCGCGTGATTGGGAAAGCTTCGACGCCATCCTGCGCACCCTGGAGGCGCTGGATGAGGATGAGACCCTGCTGGTCCAGTCCGGAAAGCCGGTGGCGGTGTTCCGGACACATCGAGATGCGCCGCGCGTGCTGATCGCCAACTCCAATCTGGTGCCCCACTGGGCCACCCAGGCACACTTCGACGACCTGGCAGCCAGGGGGCTGATAATGTACGGCCAGATGACGGCCGGGTCGTGGATCTACATCGGCACCCAAGGCATCCTGCAGGGCACCTACGAGACCCTCGGGGCGCTGGCACGCCAGCGCGGCTGGGGATCGCTGAAGGGCAAATTCGTCCTCACCGCCGGTCTGGGGGGCATGGGAGGGGCTCAACCCCTGGCGGTAACCATGAACGAGGGCGTGGGCCTGATTGTCGAGGTCAACTCCCAGCGGGCACAGCGCCGGTTGGACGCCGGCTATGTAGACCAGGTCGTCGACAATTTGGAAGAGGCCATGACCCTTGTCCAGGAAGCTGGTCGCCGAACAGCGGCCCGCTTCGATCGGACTGATCGGAAATGCGGCTGAGGTGTATCACGAGTTAGTCATTCGGGACGTGACTCCGGACGTCGTGACCGACCAGACCCCGGCCCACGATGCACTTTCGTACGTCCCCGCCGGGATGACGGTCGCCGAAGCCGATCAGCTGCGGGCCGAGGACCCAGCCGATTTTGTGGAGCGTTCGATGGCCAGCATGGCCCACCAGGTGCGGTCGATGCTGGCATTCAAGGCGCGCGGGTCCGAGGTTTTCGATTATGGGAACAACCTCCGGCAGCGCGCCTTCGACGCCGGCGTGCAAGAGGCTTTTTCCTACCCCGGTTTCGTGCCAGCCTACATCCGCCCGCTGTTCTGCGTCGGCAAAGGTCCCTTCCGCTGGGTGGCGCTTTCGGGTGATCCCGAGGACATCTACCGCACCGACCAGGCTGTGATGGATCTGTTTCCGGAGGATGACCATCTGCACCGCTGGCTAAAGCTGGCCAGGGACAAGGTACCGTTCCAGGGACTCCCGGCGCGGATCTGCTGGCTGGGCTACGGGGAGCGCGCCCTGGCGGGGTTGAAGTTCAACGACATGGTCGCCAGCGGGGAACTTCGTGCCCCGATCGTCATCGGCCGTGATCACCTGGACGCCGGGTCGGTGGCCTCGCCCAATCGCGAGACCGAGGGGATGCGCGATGGAACCGACGCCGTGAGCGATTGGCCACTGCTGAATGCGATGCTGAACGCCGTCGCCGGCGCCACGTGGGTCTCTTTCCATCACGGGGGCGGCGTGGGCATCGGCTTCAGCCAGCATGCCGGCCAGGTGGCCGTGGCCGACGGAACCCCCGAGGCCGCCCGCAGGCTTGAGCGCGTTCTGACGACCGACCCGGGACTCGGCGTGGTCCGCCACGCCGATGCAGGCTACCCCGAAGCTCTTGAGGCCGCCCGGCGGTTCGGCATCAAGATGCCCATGCTGGGCATTGGCGTCTGATCCTCAGAATCCGACGTTCCCGCCCACACCTGCCGGCATGATCTCACCCCCAGCGCTTCCATCGAGGTCCTCCACCTTTCTTCGGGGGCGAAGCCTCCCCGCCGCTTGCGATCACAATTGCTGGCGATTTCGGCCACGCGGACGGTCCTGAACACCGGGTTCCGGATGGTTTACCCGTTCCTGCCGGTATTCGCCCGCAGCCTGGGGGTCAGCCTGGAGACCATGGCCCTGGCGGTGACGGCGCGTTCCTTGTTGGGGGTCTTGGCGCCAGGGCTTGGCGCGCTGGCGGACATACGCGGCCGGAAATGGACCATGCTCCTGGGCCTGGGCTTGTTCGTCCTGGGCATGCTGCTCGTTCCCGTCCATCCGGGCTATGCGGTGGTTTTCCTGGCCCTGATTGTTGCCATGGCGGGCAAGCTGATCTTCGACCCGGCCATGCAGGCCTACGTCGGTGACCGTGTAGCCTACGCCCAACGCGGGCTGGCCATCGCCGTGACCGAGTTCGGCTGGTCAGCCGCCGGGCTGGTGGGTATTCCTTTCGTGGCCTGGCTGATCGCAACTTATGGCTGGGTGGCGCCATTCCCGGTCTTGGGCCTCATGGGCATCCTGGGGCTGGTGCTGCTTGAGCGCATGATCCCGTCGGACGCCGGGGCGCCGGGGCGCCCGGAGGGCCTTGGCGCCGGCCTGCGCCGGGTCGCCGCCTATACGCCGGCGCTTGCCGGTCTGGGAGTGAGTTCTGATCACGACCGCCGCCAATGAATTCGTCAATATCATCTATGGCGCCTGGCTTGAGAACGCCTTTGGTCTGCAGATCCTGGCGCTGGGGGCAGCCTCCACAGTCATCGGCCTGGCGGAGCTCAGCGGCGAGGGCCTGGTGGCGGCGATCTCCGACCGTCTTGGCAAGCGCCGGTTGGTGGCCCTGTTCATCGGCATCAACGCCCTGGCCTGCGTCGCCCTCCCGTTCTTGGGGCGATCCATCCCGGGGGCGCTGGTTTCGTTGTTCTTGTTTTACATTAGCTTCGAGGTCTTGATCGTGGCCGCCATCCCGATGATGACGGAGATCCTGCCATCGGCCCGCGCCACGGTGATGGCAGGAAATGTGGCCGCATTGTCTCTCGGCCGGGCGGTTGGGGCCCTGACTGGGCCAGCCTTGTTCCGCATTGGCATGGTCGCCAACGTCGGGCTGGCAACCGGGCTCGACCTCGTGGCGCTGGTTCTGCTTCTTACCTTGGTTCGAATCGACGAGCGCCCCGCATCGCCCAAGGAGGCCGCATGACGATTGATCTCCTAATCCACTCAGCCGCCCAGCTCCTGACCCTGCCTGGCGGCCCCCAGCGGGGGTCGGACCTGGGCCGGCTTGGAACGATCGTAGACGGCGCGCTGGCGATTGACGGGGGGCTGATTGTGGAGATCGGGGACACCGATAGCCTGCGCCGCCGGCATCAGGCGAGGCAGGAGGTCGACGCCGGCGGTCGGGTGGTCATGCCGGGGCTGGTCGACCCCCACACTCACCTGGTCTGGGCGGGAGACCGCGCCGATGAGTTTGAGCTTCGTCAGGCTGGCGCCACCTATCTCGAGATTCTGGCCGCCGGTGGAGGCATTCTGTCGACCGTCACCAAGACCCGCGCCGCCAGCCTGGAGGCCCTGGTGGAACAGGCCCAGGCTCGAGCCAGCCTTATGCTCTCGCACGGGACAACAACCGCCGAGGCCAAGACGGGATACGGCCTGGATTGGGAGACCGAGCTGAAACTCCTGAAAGCCATCGTCAAACTCAACCAGCTCGGACCGCTCGAACTGGTTCCGACTTTCCTCGCCGCGCATGCCATCCCTCCGGAATTCGATGGCCGGCCCGACGACTACATCTCCCTGATTTGCGATCCCATGCTTGTCGACCTGCGCCAATGGTGGGGCCAGGCCCAGCCAGGGGCCCCCCTCCCCTTTGTGGATGTCTTTTGCGAGGCAGGGGCTTTCTCGGTCGAACAGTCCCGCCGGCTGTTAGCAGACGCCAAGCGGCTTGGATATCCGCTCAAGATCCACGCCGACGAGTTCTCAGGATTAGGTGGCACCTCGATGGCCGTCGAGCTAGGCGCCGTGTCGGCCGACCATTTGGTGGCCACTCCATCGGGCGATCTAGTCCGGCTGGCCGAGTCGAACACCGTGGCGGTGGCTCTGCCATGCACACCTTTTGGATTGGGGGAGGAATCCTATACGCCTGCCATGGAGTTGCTGGCCGCAGGTGGGCTGCTGGCGGTGGCTACGGATCTCAATCCAGGGACAGGCTGGTGCGAGTCCATGCAGTTCGTCCTTGCCTTGGCCTGCCGCAAGCTCGGCCTGACGCCCAGCCAGGCCATCGCCGCCGCCACCATCAACGCCGCCGCGGCGCTTGGTTTGCAGGACAGGCTGGGAAGCCTGGAGGCAGGTAAACAGGCGGACGTCCTCCTGCTACGGGTGTCCGATTACCGCCATCTGGGCTACCGGTTCGGCGCCAACCTGGTGTCCAAGGTTTTCAAGCGCGGCCACCAGGTCTGGTCCGCTCAGACATGAGGTGCCTCAAGCTATCGTGGGGGCCGCGTGAGGAATCCGCGCGGCTTGCATGAATCGCTGCGAGCCGGGCAGGACCCGGCTCGCAACTGATTTGGGGGAGTTCAATACTCAGCCCCGGCTGGGTGGGATGATCAGCCACAGCAGCAGATACAAACCGATGCCTGGCACCCCACCGGGGATCAGGGCGATCAGGAAGGCAAGCCGAAACCAGATCGGGTTGATCCCTAAGAAGTCTCCCAGCCCGCCACACACCCCGGCCACGACCCGATTGTGATGTGAACGCCGCAACGCGCGGTTTTCCTTCTCTGCCACCATCGTCGTTTGCCTCCTTCGTGTTGAGCGTATTATGCCCCCGGCCGCTGGTCAGCTTTGACATACACCTGACATCCAACGGATACAACATCGGCCCCTCTGAGAGGGGCCGATGCACGACCATGGATCGTTAGCTGATCTGAGACCGGTTTAGTAATCCGGCATGGGCGGAGCAGCCGGCGCTTTGTCCTTCTCGGGTATATCCGTAATCAGAGCCTCGGTGGTCAGGATCATGGCAGCAATCGAGGCTGCGTTTTGGAGTGCCCCCTTGGTGACCTTGGCTGGATCCATGATCCCCGCCTTGATCATGTCGACATACTCCCCGGTGAGAACGTCGTAGCCAATCTTGTCGTTCTCATCCTCCGCCTGCTTGCGACGCACGGTGTCCAGCACAACGGCGCCGTCCTCACCCGCGTTTTCGGCAATCTTGCGCATGGGGACTTCTAGGGCCTTGCGCACGATGCCGATTCCGGTATTCTCGTCATCTGTTTCCATCTTGAGCTTCTTGATGGATTTCAGGGCGTTGATCAGGGCCACACCCCCGCCGGGCACCATGCCTTCTTCGACGCCGGCACGCGCGGCCGAGAGCGCGTCCTCGACCCGATGCTTCTTTTCCTTCAATTCCGTTTCGGTGGCCGCCCCCACTCGGATCACAGCCACGCCGCCCGACAACTTGGCCAGGCGTTCCTGAAGCTTCTCCGTGTCGTAATCGCTGGTCGAGCGATCGATCTCGACCTTGATCTCTTCGATCCGGCCCTTGATCTTGGCGGGATCGCCCTTACCTTCAATGATCGTCGTGTCTTCTTTGTTGGCCGTGACTTTTCCGGCCTGACCCAGGTCATTGATGGTGACCGATTTGAGCTTCCGTCCCAACTCCTCGGTAATCACCGTTCCGCCCGTCAGGACGGCAATGTCCTGGAGCATGGCCTTGCGGCGGTCCCCAAAACCGGGGGCCTTGACGGCCAGCACGTTCAACATGCCGCGCAGCTTGTTCAAGACCAATGTGGCCAGGGCTTCACCATCGATGTCCTCGGCGATGACCACCAGTTCACGCTTGCCAATCTGGACCAGCTTCTCCAGGATCGGTACGATGTCGGCGGCGGCCGAGATCTTCTTGTCATGGATAAGCACATACGGCTCTTCGATGACCGCATCCATGTGTTCGGGGTCGGTGACGAAGTAGGCCGAAATGTAGCCGCGGTCGAACTGCATGCCTTCCACGTACTCGGTCTCGAACTCCAAGCCCTTGGACTCCTCGACCGTGATGACGCCGTCCTTGCCGACCTTGTCCATGACCTCAGCGATCAGATCACCGATCTCTTTGTCCTGCGCTGAGATCGCGGCCACGGAGGCGATTTCTTCCTTGGTGGTGATGTCGATGGCATTCTTGGCGATGGATTCCGAGACTGCCGCGGCGGCGGCCTCAATCCCGCGCTTGAGCATCATGGGGTTGGAGCCGGCGGCCAGGCTCTTCAAGCCGTCGGTCACCATGGCATGAGCCAGGACGGTCGAGGTGGTCGTCCCATCACCGGCGATATCATTCGTCTTGGTGGCCGCTTCTTTCAGAAGCTGGGCCCCCATGTTGGCGAACGGGTCTTCGAGTTCGATTTCCTTGGCCACCGTCACGCCG
The DNA here is from genome assembly GCA_963797485.1 of uncultured Chloroflexia bacterium. Taxonomy (GTDB): domain Bacteria; phylum Chloroflexota; class Anaerolineae; order Anaerolineales; family E44-bin32; genus CAWAND01. The sequence continues at coordinate 612,881 of CAWCPF010000003.1, read as the reverse complement.
TCGTGGGTAATGGTTGGCGAGCCGAATTTCCGGTCGAGCCCAACGTTCCGGCCCTTTGGGCCGAGCGTCGTGGCCACGGCCCTGGCCAAGGTGTCGACCCCTTCCTTGAGCCGCATGCGGGCGTCTTCAGAAAAAGCGATTTGCTTTGCCGTCATGGTTTCTGTACTCCTCTTAAGCGATGGGCGGGACAACGCCCGCCTGATGAATTGGGCTCAGACAGCCTATTCTTCGACGATGGCGAGAATATCGCTCTCACGCAGAATAAGGTGCTTGTCCCCGTTGATCTTGATCTCAGTGCCGGAATACTTGGCAAACAGCACCGTCTCCCCGACCGAGACCTCCATCGGGATGCGTTCGCCGCTTTCGTCGCGTCCCCCGGGCCCGGCCGCCAAGACCTCGCCCTTTTGGGGCTTCTCCTTGGCCGTCTCGGGCAGCACGATGCCACCGGCGGTCACCTCATCCTGCTCGAGGGGCTTGACAATCAGCCGGTCGCCCAATGGCTTGAGATTGATGGACATGCGGAGCCTCCTGAATACGGATGTGTCGTTGGATCGTTCGATACACAGATTACAAGTTAGCACTCTTGTCCCGCGAGTGCTAACTCATATTGTCAGTCTAATCAAATTGAATCGGGGTGTCAAGGGGAGCTTCAGCCGCCGGGATTCTGTTCCATCGAGGCTGGAGGCGTGCCGGTGGGCTCGGGACCGATTGTGCCAGCGGGTGTGACGGGGCCCGCCCCGGACGAGGAGCAGATGGCGAGGTTGTCATTCACAATCGCTACAACCGTGGTGTCATCGCCGTAGGCGCTCATGAGCTGGTTGAACAAGCCCTCGGCTATCTGGCAGTTGGCTTCGTAGCCCGGCGAACCGGACAGATAAGCCAAGGCCGAGGCATACGTGTAATAGTATTCCAGGCTGCCGGAGTCCAGAGGCAGTCCAGGCACCGCCTGGCCATAATCATCGACGGTGCGGTTGGTCAGATCGCAATTGAGGATCTGAATCCCATTGCATAGAAGGTCGCCCGCCTGATGGGCATCGCAACCCTCGACCGAGCATTTCAAAACCTGCAAGGCGCTTTCGTAGTTGCGGGCGCGGTAGTAGACCTCCCCCAGGAATCCATACAGGGCAGGGTTGCCCTTGTCGAGCAAGACGGCGCGCTCCACATTCCTGGCGGCGACGAAGAACTCACCCTCCTGGAGGTAGGTCCGACCGATGGCCAGATACGGGACGGGGTCGAGCACATTGTTCTGCTCGTTGATCTTGGCTGCCCGGTCGAAGGCCGCCAGGGACTGGTCGACCAGGTCCCGGCGCTCCAGGCCGTTGATGGCGTTGCCTGCCAGCTTGCGGTAGTTCGTTCCCAGTCGAAGGTAAAGGAAGGTCAGGTTGCCGTTGATCTGGATGGCCTTTTGATAGGTTGCAATGGCTCCCCGGTAGTCTCCATTGTTCTCGGACACGATGCCGAAAACCCAGTAGGCGTCGATGGCATCCAGGTCGGGTGAGGCGGAGCCGGACAGAGCCGCCGTGCCGCTTTCGATCTGGTCCACGGCGTTCTTGGCCAGGTCATAAGCCGTCAGGTAGTTTCCTTGATCGACCGCCACCTCGGCTTTGAAGGCCTGGGCAAGCGCACTGTTTGGGACCAGTTCGCCGGCCTGCCTGGCGCTCTGGTCGGCTTCAGTCAGATATTCATCAAACAGCCCCCGATCATCGCCCTGATAAGCCGCGGCGGACCAGTCATAGACGCGCGCCCTGATCGTGCGCACGAAGCCGTCATCTGGGGCCAGTCGTGTCGCCTGGTCGATTGACTGGCGCGCCTCGGAAAGCCTGGCCAATTGATCGACGTTGCTGGCCTGGAGGGCACTTGAGTAGGTCTGGATGCGCGCCAGCTCTGCCCACAGGGTCGCGTTTTCTGGGTTGGAACTGAGCGCATTCTGGTAGACCACGATGGCGCCGGGCAGGTTGCCCGCAGACACCCTGGCCTGAGCTTCTTCTTCGTAGGAGATTACGGTGCGCGTGGCCGTCGGAGTGGGGAGAAACAGGGGCTGGATGCGGCCCGATGCGCGCATTTGCAGCAGCAACAAGCCTCCCAGGATAAGGCCCGCCAGGAACGCGACGCGCAGATAATTGATCCGCGGTCCCGAGCCGAGCCTGAGTTGATCACCCTTGAGCTGCATCCTGGCCGTCCCGCCGTCCTCGACTATTGGGTCGCCGTGGCGGCCGGGGTTGGGGTCGGCGTGATTTCGGTGCCACAAGTTCGCAGCGCCTCTTCTGCGTTGAAGCGGGCCGTGTCGTCATTTTGGATCCCCAGCAGGATGGCCTGAGAGACCTGGATGGCCAGGTCGCATTGGCCGTTCTCGGCTAAAGCAAGCGCATAGGTGTAGTACAGCTCAACGGCGCGAGCGTCCCCCGGGTCGAGTCTCAAACCCTCGATCACCACCGGGTCCTGGATGGCCTGAACTTCCCCGGCGGTCAGGTTGTCCGCCGGGACTACCGTCGCCGTGCCGGCCGGTGGGGCGGGGAGGATGGCTTGGGCGACGACGGCACCATTCGAGTCGGTGGTGGTTTGAACCACAACCTGATCCCCAACCTCGAAGCCACCGTTGATCTGAGTGTTATCGGTCACCTGGATCGTGTCGCCGTCAACCGTCCACACGCCCGGAATGCCCCCGCCGCGAATCGCCCTGCCAAGCTCGGTCACGGCCTCCGACAATTGGTTGTTCTTCCTGAGCATTTGCCCCAAGAGGCCGTGCAGGTACGGATCGGAAGGATCGAGGTGGACCGCGTCGGCGGCATATTGGCTGGCCCGGGCATATTGGCCCGTTCGAGAATACGCCTGCACGATGCGCTTCAACGGGAGGCTGTCATTTGGGGCCAATGATGCCGCACGCACATAGCTGTTGATGGCCGAGTCGATCAGGTCCTGAGCCGGGGTGTCACTCAAGCCCTGGGCGGCCTCGGCCAGGTACATATCGCCTGCCTTAAGGTGCAAAAGCGCCAGGTTGTTGTTTGAGCGCAGCGCGGTCTGGTACGCCTCCAATGCGTCTTGATAGTTGGCGGTCGATTCCATCACCACTCCCAAGGCATATTGGGCGTCGAACGAAGTGGGGTCGATGCCGACCGCCTTGTTGGCTTCATCGCTGGCTTGCTGATAGGCGTCCTGTTGGTTGGCAAACAAATACTGATCGATCAGCACCTGCGCATTGATGGCGTGGACCAGCGCGGACCCTGGGTTCAGCTGCAAGGCGCGGTTGACCGCTTGTTGCGCCTGATCGAGTAAATTCAAGCGGTCCTGGTCATTGGTCGCCTGATTAGCTTTGAGATCCAGCACCCAGGCCAGCATGGCTTGAGCCTGAGCGGCATTTGAATCGATCAACAGGGCATCCCGGGCGCTGGTCTCGGCCTGATCGAGCTCACCTGACAGGGCTTGAATCCGGGCCAGATCGATGTAGTTGTTGATTTGTTTCGGGTCGACCGTGATTGCCTCGGCATAGGCCGCCTCGGCCTGGCTGAGCTTGCCGGCCTGGAACAGGCTTTGGGCCTCGAGCAAGACGGCGGCGGCGTTGCGCGTCGGGGTGGCCGTGGGAACGAAAAGCGGCGGCACGCTGGGCACGATCATGCGCTCGAAGTAAACAGCTGCGGCGATCAAGGCCAACAGCCCGAGAATGCGCCATGGGTTAGGGGGCTGCCGCCGCCTCTTGCGCATGCTCCATTTGCTGCCGCTGAGATACATCGCACCTGCTCGCCGGGGGTAGAAGAAGGGGACCGCTCGGAGGCTGTGAGCGGGCGGGAGGTGCATCTTACCACCCCCCAAAACCGAGCGTCAAGCTGGACAAATCGATAAGGTATAATCCCGCCATGTCTTCGGATCCAAGCCATCCACCCATGGATGACCAGCCAAGCCAGTCGACCCCAGCCAACCTCATTAGCAACCCGGCCGATGTATCGACGGATTTAGATGGCGGGCCGCGTTTGTGGCGGCTCATCCGCTGGCTGTTGCTGGGATTTGTGGTGATCGTGGCCATCGCCGGAATGGTGGGCTACTGGATTGGCATTCAGCAGCGAGAACAAGCCCGGGCCGCCTCGGTCCACCAAGTGGCTCAGGAGCAGTTTGACCTGAGCCTGCAGGATCTCGATGCCGGGCGCTACGCTATCGCCCAACAGCGCCTTGAGTATGTGATCCAGATCGACCCCAGCTTTCCGGGCGCACCCGACCGGCTCGCCCAGGCCCTGCTGGCGCTCAACCAGCCAACCACGCAACCGACAGCGGCGGCATCGCCCACTCCGAATTTGTCCCCGGTCCAGGACCTCTACCAGCAAGCCAAGGCGGCATTCCTGAACAGCGATTGGACCGTCGCCATCGACACCCTGGTGTTGATGAAGTCCAAGGATCCGACCTACAACGCCGTTGCCCGGGACGACTTGATGTATCTGGCACTCAGGAGCCGCGGGGTGGATTTGATTTCCAACCAGGGCCAGCTGGAGCAGGGGATCTACGATCTTTCACGCGCCGAGCAATTCGGCCCGCTGGATCGGGATGCGGACAACTGGCGGAGCTGGGCGGAGCTCTACCTGCAGGCCAACAGTTACATGGGCGTGAATTGGGCCCAGGCCGTCAGTTATTTTGCCCAGGTCTACCTGGTGGCGCCGTACCTGAGGAACGACGCTTACATCAAATACGCCATTTCTGCCCAAAGTTACGGTGATCAACTGGTGGATGCCGGGGACCCGTGCGGGGCTGAGACCATGTACGAACAATCGCTCTTGGCCTGGGATAACGCCACCGTCTACCCCACCGCCACTGAAGCCCACCAGGCTTGTAAGACGGCCACGGCGCGCCCGCGCCACACCAAACCGACTGAGACCTCCACCCCCGAAGGTGGATCGGAACCAACCGAGACACCTACCGAGACACCTACTGAAACCTCTCCGTGCCATAAGCCCGCGGAAGGACTTCCGGCCGAAATCGTGATCACCCCGGATTGGGTTCTGGCAGGGTCTTTTTGGGTCCACATGGCCGCCACCATCGCCTGGATCGGCGGACTGTTCTTCCAAGCCGTGGTCCTCAACCCCAGCCTGGCCCAAAGCCGGCATCCTGAAATCTGGCACGATGTGCTGCACGCCATGAGGCGGCGCTTTGAGCCGCTCGCGTGGTTGAGCCTGGGCTTGCTGGTGGCCACCGGCTTGGTCCAAATGGAGGCCAACCCGAACTATCAGGGTTTGTTGGTCATCAGCAACCGATGGGCCCAGGCGATTTTGCTTAAGCACGTGGCCGTCGGCGTGATGGTGCTGGCGGCGGCGTACCAGACCTGGTTTCTCCAGCCCCGGCTCGAGCGCGGCCTGCTGCTGCAGGCCAAGGCCCACGGGTCGCCGGCCGTGGCCGAGTCGGCAGTCAGAGGCTTGACCCGTCTCAATCGACTGAATCTGATTCTCGGCCTGATCGTCCTGGGGCTGACCGCCCTGGCCCGAACCTCCTGAACACGCCGGGTGACCGGCACGCGAATTGCACCCTCGGCCGATACGATGGCCGAATTGCTCGCCCTCCCGCAACTGGCTTATTGGGCCGGCGCCTCCACGCTGTATTTGGGCTTCAGTGCCGTTCTGGGAATCGCGCTGAGGCGAGCCCGCGCTTCCCGTTCCTTCGGCTCCTGTCTGTTGGCCGCCGGTTACGGGCTGTTCCTGTTCGCCCCTGCCACCATCTTCATCCTTCAGCGTGCGGACTGGCCCCCCGGGCTGCAGACTGCCGATCTGGCGATCGGCGCAATCGCCATCCTGACCGGCGCGTGGCAACCCGCATGTACCCCCTCCAGGATGTGGCGGGACCAGTTTGGCCGCCGCTACTTCGCCGTCACAATGGCGTTCGCGGCTTTGTGGGGGTTGAGCCTGGGTCTCTCAGCATGGAGCCTGTCCCCCATCGTGGTCGGCGTGTCAGCGCTGGCCGCCGGTGCCGCCGCCGTTCTCTCGACGCCTCGCTCGTTCTAGTTCCCGTCGCTCGTTAGGGTACAATGGCGGCCGTGAGTCCGGCATAGGCACGGGCTCAACTTCGGTCCCGCGACGGATCACCAGCCATTGTTTGAATTCATCTTCTTAGGAACCTCGGCGTCAGCCCCCTCGGTCAATCGTGGCCTGTCTTCGCACGTGGTCAGCTTCCGGGACCAACGCTTCCTCATCGACTGCGGGGAAGGAACGCAGCGGCAGATTCTGCGATCCGGCATTGGGTTCCGCCGCTTGAACCGGGTGCTTATCACCCACGGACATTTGGACCACATCCTCGGTCTGGCAGGTCTGCTGTCCACCTTCTCACGCTGGGAGGCCATCGACCGGCTGGAAATCTACGCCGGGCGCTGGGCCCTGGAGCGCATTCACGACCTGGTGTTTGGGGTGGTCTTCCGCGGCGCCCGGCCGCCGCTCGACATCCGGCTGGTGCCCGTTGAGCCGGGCATCCTGCTCGAGGCCGACGGCGCGCGCGTGGAGGCATTCCCCGTTACCCACAGGGGACCTGACTGCTTCGGATACGCCTTTGTCGAGGAGTCGCGCCGGCCTTTCCTCCCCGAGCGGGCCGAAGCGCTGGGAGTGCCCGTCGGTCCTATCCGCAAGAACCTGGTGGAAGGTCGCCCGGTGGAGCTGGCCGATGGTCGCACGGTCGAGCCCGAAGACGTGCTTGGGCCGGAACGGCGGGGTGCGCGCCTGATCCACGTAGGCGATTGTGGGAGCACGGACAATCTGCTTGAGGTATGTCACCAGGCGGACACCCTGGTGATTGAAGCCACCTACCTGGAGTATGAGGCCGATTTGGCGCGCCAATTCGGCCACTTGACGGCGCGCGACGCCGCCAGCCTGGCGGCCGAAGCCGGGGTCCGGGAGCTGTATCTCACCCACATCTCGCGCCGCTATCGCGCACGCGAGGTGCTGGCGGAGGCGACCGAGGTCTTTCCCAATACCACCGTCGCCCGCGATTTCGATCAATTCAAAGTCCGGCGACCCGAGTGACAGCCTCGCTCCCCAGTCGAGTACTTGAGACCGATCTCCGGGCATATCCTCAGGCTGCCAAAAGACGACCCATTGAGTGAACCACGCCGCGGCAAGTTGACCGGCAATGGTTCACCCCAGGTCGGGGGCTGTGTAAAAGTGAAAACTTTCACAAAGTTGGAGGCTGGTCATTGGGTTGACCAGGTCGAGCGCAAGAGCTCAGTCAGCGGCACGCGAGGGCCGGACGACCGAGCGGGTTGACCCTTAGCGGCTGAAGCGGTTTACAATACATCCCGAAGATCAGGGAGACGCCATTGCCGGTCTACGAGTACGTATGCCTGGACTGCCATTCGACTTTTGAGGCCCTGCGCTCGATGCGCGAAGCGGATCTTCAGCAGGCCTGCGTGGAATGTGGCGGGGCGCACGTCTCCCGGACGCTTTCCGTCCCCTTTGTCGCCCGCCCCACCCAGCACTCGGAGACCGCCTCGAGCGGCTGCGCCTGCGGCGGCGCATGCTCGTGCGGCGCCCAGCACCGCTAGCTGGGCCTCACCGTCGGCGGGCGCGAAACACGTTGTAACGCAGCCGCCCCGAAACAAAACTTCGGTAAGCGATGGAACCCCGCACCCCGGCCAACTGCCCCATCAAGGGCCTCAACCAGCCTGGCCCGTAGTGGGCAATCCATTCGGTCCGCTGATCGTGCGTTTCTTCCAGGGATCGGACGACGTTGGACGTGATGTCGGTCGAGTCCTCAAGGACAAAATCCGCCGTCCCTAACAGCGCCTCCAAACGCCCGATTTCAGACGCCGGCCGGTAGTCCGCCAGGATAAGCTGGCCACCCGGCCTGAGCACCCTGAGAACCTCATTCAGGAACCGCCGCATATCGGGGTAGCAATGTGAAGCCTCGATGTTCAATACCACATCAAACACCCCAGAGGGGAAGCCCAAGGCATCCGCCTGCCCGACCAGAAAGTCCAGCTCCGGGCTCCGGAAACGGCGTACCGCTCTCTGAATCGCGCTCCGGCTGGCATCCAGACCGGTGGTGGCGCGGGGTCGGAACGCCGACTGCACATAGGCCGCACCTCCCCCGTAACCGCAGCTGATCTCGAGCAGGTCCTTTCCCTGGGGCTCAGCCAGCGAGGCGACCCGATGATAGAGCTGAAGATACGGCCGCATGTCTTCTTGCTCAGCCGACAGCACCGGTTGGCCTGAGCTTGTGGCGAAGGCATAGCCGTAATTGAGACACACGATCGGGGAGCCCGTCAGCATCGCGCCCAAATAGCCGTACCACCAGCCGACCGTTCGCGCTCTGAATCCCGACCACAAATGATCAGCCAGTGGCATCTTCGGTCTCCAAGCTGACAGGGCGGGGCTGTGTCGGGTCTGGATCGACGGTCATCCCCAATCGGTCAAACCAGCCTTTCGCCTGCGCGACATGCTCCAGCCGATCGGGAGCCTCGGCCGGAAGATGCCGGCCCAGCTCGAGGTGGGCCATGGCCTGGTCGAGGGGCATCCCGAGTACACGCGCCTGGGCCAGGCCGCGAATCCAGAGAGCGCGCGCCTTGGCCGGACGCCCACTGAGCCATTCAAAGGTGCCTCGCACGATGCACGCCCGCGGCATGCACACAGGGCACACGCCCGCTAGCCTGTGGAGGGCCATAACGGCGGTCCGGGAGAGTGTGCGAAGATCTTCGACCTCCGGAGCAGGTCGGGTTCGCCGGGATTCCCAGCCCCACAGACAGGTCCAAGCAACGCTCGAGTAGCCCTCGCCCTGAGCGAAGAAGTTGGGAGCGGACCGCTCAAGAATGCTGGCGGCTTGCCTGCCGATCGCCAATGCCCGGTCGGCATGTCCAAGCCGCCATTCCGCCAAGGCCAAGAAGCCGAGGAGTTCGACCTCCTCTTGAAACATTCCTTCCCCGGCCAGGGTCGTTTGGGATCGTCCAAGGAACTCGATCGCCTGCAGGATGGCATCTTGGTTGCCTCGTCTCAGCAGGCACTTGGCTACCCCGTCCAGCGCCCAGGCTTGGTGTTGAAGATTCCCGCTCTTGTCACCCAGGGCTTTCAAATCCTGGTAGGTTGCCAGGCTTTCGGCAATCTCTCCGCGCAGGGAGTAGTAATTGGCCAGCAGCATCATCCCCACACCCAGGCGGCTCCAGTCGCCCAATGCGGCATGCACAAGGTTGGCTTGTTCCAAGGCTTGGCGCGCCAACTCGAATTTCCCCTCGCCGAGATCGTAGATGCTGGTGGACAACTGAACATAAGCCTTGGTTGCTCTACCCTCGACAAGCTGGGCCGCCTCCAGCGCCCGGCGCTGATAGTGTTCCCCGAGCCGGGTGACCTTGAGCAGCGGGGCGATGACGGCTGCATCGGCATATGCGCGGGCCTTTTCGGCCGGGGCTCCAGACCCTTCGGCCAAGTTCAGACCTCGAACGGTCGCATACAGGGTTAGCAGGGTTTCATTTCGGACCAGGTAAATCTCGGCCAGCAGCTTGTGCGCGAAGGCGGCATCCCGCCAATCTTCTCGGAGGCTGGAGCGTGGTCGCAACCCGACGGAATCCGCCAGCAGATGCAGCGCCTGGACGATAATGCCCCCCGCCGTGGCCAGGGCCACGCGTCGATTGCCGGAGGGGATGGGGAATCCCAACAGCCGGGCTGCCCGCTCAAGATGCCGAGCGCTTTCGGCCACGTCTCCCATGCCGTACACGGCTTCACCAAGCAAGCGCTCAAGCCTGGCACGCGCCAAACCGCCAGCGCCAGCAACCAAGGCTTCTTCTGTGGGCAGCCGGTCACGCGCCTGTTGAAGCAGATCGATGGCCTCGGGATAGGCGGACACTCTGAGAGCCTGCTCCCCCGCGAGTTGGAGATAGATGGCCGCCTTCTGATCCAGCCCCGCCTCGACAAAGTGGCGCGCCAGTGATCCGGCAGGTGGCGCCGAGTTGGTCTCGGCGTAGATGGATTCCAGGGCGTTCCCCACGACTTCATGAAGATACGCACGTTCACCCCGGCCCAGCTTTTGATACAGGTACCTCTGGATCAGCACGTGCCTAAAGGCGAAGATCGTCACCAGCCGGCCGCCCATCCGCTCACTCCGCACCTCATCCACCAGGCGGTGCTGGCGTCCGAGCTCGGCGGTCATACGCCGGACCATGGCCCCCGGGTCGACGCCCTGGACCTCGGCGACCACCTCGGCCACAAACTCCTCACCTTGAACGCTGGCGATGCTCAAGGCCCGCCGCAGTTCGACGTCCAGCCGCCCAACCCGGTCTTCCACCACCGCCTCTACGCGGGTTGGCATGACCTCCAGGTCGAGATCTTCGGCTTCGACCCATTGGCCGTCGGCAGCCATGACCAACCCGCCCCTTTCCTGGAGATCCTTGACCAGCTCAAGGATGAAGAATGGGTGACCGCGTGTGGTCTTCGCCAGGCGATCGCCGAAGTCCTCACTCACCCTTAAAGGCTGGCCTTCGAGCATTTCCGAGACAAACCCGCGGGCACTTTCGAGGTCAAGTTGTTCAAGATCAAGCCAGACGTCGCCGTAGCGCCGTTTGATTTCAGCCAGCGCCGCCAGCAAGGGGTGCGGCGAACCATCGGATGACGGCAGCAGTTCGTCGGGGCGGTAGGTTCCAATCAGCAAGATCGGCGAACGGACTAACCGGGTGGTCAGGTAGTGAAGCAACGCTGCCGAAGATGGGTCGATCCAATGTAGATCATCCAGGACGATCAGGACGGGAACTCGAGCGCTGAAGCCGGCCAGGAGATCGCCATAGGCCTCAAAGATGCGATTGCGATGGACGATGGTCGCGGGATCGGAGCCGGCATCGTTCGACCCCGGGGCCGCCAGCAGGGACCCTAAGGACTCGGCCGCATCCGCCGCGACGGACATCGGCCGTGTTCCGGACGCGGGTATCATGCCGGCCAATAGGTCTGAAGGAAACTCGTTCATGCGGCTGGTCAGCCACTCGACCGCGTCTTCAATGGCCCCGGGGCGGCCCGCGCCCGGAGGATGGGTCCCGACCAGGCTGCCCTGAGGGACCAGCAAGCCGCTCAATGCCTGCCGGAACGGCGCAAAGGGGCTGTGCGAGCCGGTGAACAGCTCGCAATTCCCGCGGACGGCGGCCAGGGGGACCTGCCCGTTCAGTGCCCGGCGCGCAAAGGCAGTTGCCAGGCTCGTCTTCCCGCTCCCCGCCTGACCGGTGATCAGGGCGATACGGCCCTCGCCACGCAGGCAGGCATTGAGGTGTACCAATAGGCTGTCAAGTTGCTGCTGGCGGCCGACGAAGGTCGAACCGCCGTCCTGCTCCACCCAAGCGTCGGTGGGCGCCAGCGGAACTGCATCCACCCGCGGGGTCAAACGAGGCGACTCCGGCCCGCGGCGACTCTCAGGCAGCGCCGCCACGACTGGGCCGGCTGTCAGTACCCGTAGAAGCTGGGTGGTTTCGGGCGATGGTTCCACGTCCAACTCGGCGCGCAACAGGGAAGTGCAGCGGTCATATGTTTCGACGACACGGCCGGTATCCCCCAGGGCGCGATGCGCCGTCATCAGCCACCGGAAAGCTGCTTCGGGCACATGGCCCTGGGAAATCCAGCGTTCGGACCACTGGATAGCAGCCGCCCACTGACCCTCATCGATTAAACCCCCGATCATCTGGTCGATTTTGCGGTCATAGACGGATCGGAGCCTTTCCCTTTCAAGCTCCGCCCAATCGTCGTAAAAACCCGGCAGCAACTCACCGCGATAGAGTTGGACCGCCTCGAGCAGGGCGTCCGTCGAAGAGGATGGCGCTTCGGCGTCAAATACGTTCACATCGACCCAAACCGCCGCCTCGGGATTGAGAACTCAAATTCAGCTTGTCGGCGACGAAAGCCCGCTTTCCCAAAGCATCGCCGAGTTTCCACAGTGCATGGCGCAGATTGCTACGGGCGTTGGCCTCATCCGAATCGGGCCACAGCATCCCGGACAACCTTTCACGCCGATGTTGAATCTCGGGGTTCAGGCAAAGAAAGGCGAGGAGCGATTGGGCTGGACGCGACGGAAGGTCGATGGGCTCGCCATCCCGGCAAATCTCGAATTGGCCTAAGAGTTCGAATCTCCAGCATCCGGGCTGGCAGGCCGGCCTTTCGCTGTGGTCAGGGCATGCTTGTGGGGGGAGTGCTCAACCGCCCGCAGTATAGCATTATCACCCGGACGGCTCAACGCGGGGATCAGAAATCTCAGATTGAAACCTTGGAACGAACCTTCCGGCGTTTCCCACGCGACATCGATCTGCATCACATTCGCTGCCGCCGGTCCCTGGCGGCACCACTCAATCATTTGGGCCACCTTTGACCGCTCGCCTTCAAATACGGCCTCGACGCGTCCATCGGGACAATTGCGGACCCAACCTGCCAGCTGCAGGCGTCCGGCTTCCTGAAGGGTATGGTAACGGAAGCTCACCCCCTGGACGCGCCCGGCAATCAGGACGTGGGCCCTGGACATGTCCATGAGGACGGATGGCCTCCTTGGCCGACCTCTGCCTGGACAGTGGCAGTTTTGATGTCGGCTGCCGACCCCAGACTAGGGACCTATTAGCATGAGGGCTGACCGCGTCGCCCAATCGAACACCGGCCCCGGCAAAATCCCCAGTAACACGGTTGCCACGCCTGCCAGGCCCACCGCGCCATTGAGCCAGAGCTCAGAACGGGGCGTGACTTCGCCGGGTCGCATGTACATGACAACCACGACGCGAAGGTAGTAGTAGGCCGAGGCCAGCGACGTCAGCACGCCTATGATTGCCAGGCCGACCAGACCAGCCCGGAGGGCGGCCTGGAACAGGTAAAACTTGCCGACAAATCCGAGAGTGGGCGGAACGCCAATCAAAGAAAACATGAACACAGCCATGGCCAACGCCAGCCATGGCCGACGGGACGCCAGACCGGATAAATCGTCAATGTCCTGTCCTTGCCCATCGGCCCTCTCGACGGCTAACACGACACCCCAGGCACCCAGGTTGGTGGCCATGTAAGCGAACAAGTAAAACAAAGCCGCGCTGACCGCACCGGCCGAAAGGCCCTCCGGCACGGATGCCGGCAACGCCATGAGGATGTAGCCAGCGTGGGCAATGCTCGAGTAGGCCAGCATCCGCTTGATGTTGGACTGGACCATGGCGGCTATGTTGCCCCAAATCATGGTCAATGCCGACAGCCATAATAGGATGGGGCCCCAGGCGGAGGCCAAGGCCGGAAAACCCGTCACCAGCAGGCGGAGCAGCGCCGCAAAGCCGCCGGCCTTGGCGCCGACGGTCATGAAAGCCACAATCGAAGACGGCGCTCCCTGGTACACGTCCGGCATCCACATGTGAAACGGCACGGCGGCGACTTTGAAGGCCAACCCTACGAGAACCAGGCCAAGCCCGCCGAAGAGCAACGGTTGGGAAATCGCCCCCGCTTTGATGACTGTCACGAGGGCATTCAACTGCGTGACATGCGTGGCGCCATAGATCAAGGCAATCCCATAAAGCACGAAGCCGGAGGAAAAGGCCCCCAGCAGAAAGTACTTCATGGCTGACTCTTCGGAGCGAGGTTCAGGCCGGGCGAAACCGGATAGGATGTACAGAGGAAAGGACAACAGTTCCAGGGCCAGCACGATGATGATGAGATCACCCGCCATGGCCATCAACATCATCCCGCTGACCGTGAACATCAGCAGGACGTAATATTCGCCCCGGGCCAATCCCATTCGATGAAGGTAATCGTAGCTTAGAGCGATCCCGACCACTGCCGTGAGCATGAACAGGGCCTGAAAGAACGAGGCAAACGGGTCAAGGATCAGCATGCCCCCATAAAGCTCGGCCTGCATGCCGAACTGGCTGGCTACGGTCCCCAGCCCGACCAGTAGGCCAACGACCGAGAGCGTGGGTGTAACCCAGCGCGTGTCTTTGGGCACAAACAGGTCAATGACCAGCAGGAGGCATCCGGAGCCGGCGACGATCATAACGGGCATACTGAGCAGGAACGACTGGGGGTCCATGGACTAGTGCACAGCCTGCAGACCCGCCGCCAATTGATTGACGGTCGGCGCGATGAGGCCGAAGAAGGGTTGCGGGTAAAGTCCGATCCAGAAGATCAAGACCAAGAGTGGGATGAGGCTGATGATCTCACGCCAGCTCAAGTCTTTGAGATGGAAATTCGCTTCCTGGCGGACCGGTCCGAGGAACGTCTTTTGGAACATGGACAACAAGTAGACGGCGGCCAGGATTACTCCCAACGCGCCAATGGCCGCAAACCACGGCGAAGCCAGCGCCGACGATCGGAAGGCGCCAAGCAAGAGCGTGAACTCGCCTACGAATCCGTTCAGGCCCGGGAGTCCAATAGACGAAAGGGTCACGATCAGGGTCAGGGCAGCGTAGATCGGCATCACCTTCCACAGCCCCCCGAAATCCTCCATTCGCCGCGTGTGGCGTCGTTCGTAGATCAGGCCCACGATCAGGAACAATGCACCCGTGCTCACTCCGTGGTTGACCATCTGAAGGATGGCCCCCTGGAGACCTTCGGGGTTGAGGGCGAACACCCCCAGCATGATGAAACCCATATGGCTGATCGAGGAGTATGCGACCAGGCGCTTCATATCGGGCTGCGGGTAAGACACGATCGCCCCGTAAATGATTCCCACCACACCCAATCCGGCCACCCAGGGGGCCAATCGGACGGAGGCCTCCGGAAACAGGGATAAGTTGAAACGGAGAAACCCGTAAACTCCCATCTTCAGGAGCACCCCGGCCAGGATGATTGACCCGGCGGTTGGGGCTTCCGTGTGGGCATCGGGGAGCCATGAGTGAAAGGCCCACATCGGCACCTTGATGGCAAAGGCCACACCAAACGCCAAGAACAGCCAGACCTGCAGCCCGTAGGGCAGGGAACCCAAGGCCAGCAGGTCGGGGAGCGAGAACGTCCCGCTCTGGATCGCCAGCCACACGATGGCCAGCAACATGAGGACGGAGCCCGACATCGTGTACAGGAAGAACTTGATGGAGGCGTTAATCCGCCGATCGCTGCCCCATACGCCGATGAGGAAGTACATCGGCACCAGACTGAACTCCCAGAATACGTAGAACAGGAACAGGTCCAGGGACAAGAAAACGCCCAGGACCCCAATCTCGAGCATGAGGAAGAACAGCATGAAGCTCTTGACATCGGTCTCGATGGCGCTCCAGGTCGAGAGGATCGCCACCGGCGTCAGCACTGTCGTGAGCACGATCAAAAGGATGCTCAGTCCATCGACACCGACTTGATAGGAAATCTGGAGCCCAGAGATGGCAAACCAAGGTGCTCTGACGACCATTTGGAGTCCCGGCACCGAGGGGTCAAACTGCGAGACGAGCACGAAGCTGATCGCCAGGGTGATCAGGCTGCTGGCAAGCGCCACCCAGCGGATGGTTGTTTTCCAGCCCGGTCTCAGGAAGAGCAGCACAAGCATGCCGGCCGCCGGCGAAAAGATGAGCAGGGAGAGCAGATCCATCACCGGAGCCTCTGCCTCTTTCCTGCCGGCGCTCGCCGCGTGCAACGTCGTGCAACTAGCCCATCACGCATTTTTCAACTCACTTTGAGGACCATGAAGACCAGAATGGCCAGCACACCCAGGAGCACCGCCAGCGCGTAGTTGCGGACATAGCCCGTTTCCAGCTTGCTCAGCCGCCGAGCGGCGGCCTGGGCCAAATCGCCGGCCGTAATCATGAGCGAGTCGACAAACGACAGGTCGACCACCAATCCGATCAGCCCTCGGGCCGCCCCCGCCCCCTGGTGGCTCCCCAATTGATCCAGCCAGCCAGTCCAGAACCCGCCGCCGGCATTCTGGGCGTCTTCCCCAACGGTCATCAATCCGGCCAGACTCTGGTAACCACGCACCACGGTCGCGGCATACAGCTCGTCCACCCACCATTTTCGAACCAGGGCGGTGTAGACCGGACCCAGGGCTCGGGCGAGGGGGTCCTGGCCGTTTGCGGCAAGTGGGCGCCGTCCGTAGATCAGCCAGGCCAAGAACAACCCCACCAGCGCCAGACCGGTCGACACCCCAGCCACCTGGAGGCTGAACTCCGATGTCTCGACGCCGCCCAGGGTACTCCCCAGCCAATCCGCCAGAGCGTGCGTTCCCGGGAAATTGAGGGCGCCTCCCGCGAGGGTCAGGCCCGCCAGGCCGACCAGTGGCCAGATCATCACTGGAGGGTTCTCATGCGCCTCACCGGCCGGCTGAGTGCGAGGCGTTCCCGCAAACACCATGAACAGCTGCCGCCCAATGTAGAAGGCCGTCAGAAAGGCGGCTGCCGCCAGCAGCCCATAAACGACGGGGTTGGCCTTGAGAGCCTCAAGCAGAATCTCGTCCTTCGAGAAGAATCCCGACAGCGGCGGGATCCCGGCCAGTGAGAGGCCGGCAATCAGGTAGACCCAGAAGGTCACCGGCATCCTTGTCCGCATCCCGCCCATGTTGCGCATATCCTGGGGATCGAAATCATTTTGCCCGTGGCCGGCATGCTGTTTTTCGTGCGCATGCTCGATCCCCTGGATAACCGAGCCGGCGCTCAAGAACAGCAGGGCCTTGAAGAAAGCATGCGTCACCAGATGGAACAGGCCAGCCACGTAGGCTCCCAAGCCAACGGCGGCCAACATGAATCCGAGCTGGCTGATGGTTGAGTACGCCAGCACGCGCTTGATATCCACTTGGGCGACAGCAATGCTGGCGGAGAAGAGTGCAGTTCCCGCCCCAATCAAAGCCGCGGCGCTGGCGCTGACAGGCGCCAGCGCGAAGAGGACGTGCGTCCTGGCCACCAGGTAGATGCCGGCGGTGACCATCGTGGCTGCATGGATGAGAGCCGAAACCGGCGTCGGACCGGCCATGGCATCTGGCAGCCAGACAAACAACGGCAGCTGCGCCGATTTTCCAGTCACCCCCAGCAACAGCAACAACGTGATCACGGTGACGATCCCCACCGCCGCCGCCCCCATGGCCTGGGCATGTTGGAAAACCGTCTCGAACTGCAGGCTCCCAAAAGTCCAGAATATGAGGAACATGGCCACGAGAAACCCGAAGTCGCCAATCCGGTTGACCACAAAGGCTTTCTTGCCGGCCAAGGCGTTCCCCAGGCCTTCCAGCCCGCCCTCAAACCAGAAGCTGATCAACAGATACGAACACAGACCCACACCCTCCCAGCCGACAAACATCATCAGGAAATTATCGGCGGTCACGAGCACCATCATGAGGGCCACGAACAAGTTGAAATAAACGAAGAAACGTCGGTAGCGGCCGGGGTCGTTCTTGAAATGAACATCGGAGCGCATGTAGTCAATGGCGTAGATGTGGATTAGCGCGCTGACACCGCTGACCATCAACATCATCATCACCGACAGGCTATCGATTTTCAGCGCCCACGGGACAGCCAGTCGCCCTGCCACGATCCACGACGCCAAAACCTTGGTCGATCCTGACGGATCGCCTCTGACGGCAAAGAATTCAACCAGTGCCACGCCGAAGGCCATGACGACGGCGGCGCTGGCGATAGCCCCTACCAGTCTCTGGGGGAGCCGCGCCCCCACGACCAGATTGATCAACAGACCCAGAATCGGAAAACCTATGACCCAGGGGGCAAGGTTGTAGGCGTCTGAGGCGGTCATCAGTCCGTTCAACGGCATGGCTGGCTCCGCGCAGAGTTCATCCGCGCAGCGAATTGATTTCGTCGATGTCGATGGTGCCCCTCGACCGGTGGATGGCGACAATCAGGGCCAACCCGACTGCCACTTCGGCGGCCGCCACGGCGATCACGAAAAACACAAACACCTGCCCCTCCAGGGAGCCGGCCTCGCGGGCGAACGCGATGAAGGCCAGGTTGGCCGCATTCAGCATGAGTTCGATGGACATGAACACTACGATGGCGTTGCGGCGCACCAGGACTCCGACCGACCCGATCGAAAACAGCACTGCCGACAGACCGATCAGATACGCCGTGGGGACATTCATCTCGGTCTCCCAGCTTGATCACCTGACAGAAAAACCGCTCCCACCATGGCGACCAGCAGGAGCACGGAGGTGATCTCAAAGGGCAGGAGGTATTGAGTGAAAAGGAGCTGGCCGACGCTCGATGGGCTGCCGAATCCGGGATCCAGGCTCGGCAGGGGCGCGGAGGCGCCACCCAAGAGCGCGTATACCAGTGTCCCGGCCAGGACAACGCCCATCACGATGGCCGTCGGCGCCTGCCACCGGTGGCTGGAACTTGCTGGCAGTTGCTGCAATCCCAGAAGCATGATCACAAACAGGAACAACACCATGATGGCGCCGGCGTACACCGTGATCTGGATCAGGGCGATGAACGGCGCATGCAAGAGCAGGAAGATCACGGCGATGGTCATGAAGTTGAACACCAGGAACAGGGCCGAATACACCGCGTGGCGTGTGATCAAGGTCAGTCCGGCCGAAAGGATGGCCAGCCCAGCCAGAAGCACGAAGGCGGCCACGTCGAGAGTCAGGCTCACGGCCTCGTACCCTTCCGCTTGCCCCAAGCCCCAGCGCGCTGCGATCTGTAGCCGCTCATCGGGGGTTCTCCATGTCCGGGATGGCTTTGTCAAACGTCCCGGGCGGAGTGGCCTGCGGGGTCGGGCTGCCGCCATCCGGCACCGACACCAGCAGTCGGTCCTTGGTGTAGATGGCCTCACGGCGTGTGGAAAACGAAAGCTCGTAGTTGTGTTCGAGGACGATCGCCTGCGTCGGGCAGGCATCTTCACAGTATCCGCAGAAGATGCAGCGCAGCATGTTGATTTCATAGGTGCGGGCATATCGCTCGCCTGGGGAGAACCGAGTCTCGTCGGTGTTCTCGCCGGCTTCTACGAATATGGCGTCTGCCGGGCAGGCTGCCGCGCATAACGAGCAGCCAATGCACCGTTCCAGGCCATTCGCATAGCGCTTCAGCTCATGACGTCCACGGAATCGCTCATGGACAGGTCGCTTGATCTCCGGGTATTGATACGTCACCGGAGGCTCGAACATCATCCGCAGGGTTGTCCACATCCCGCGCAGGATTTCGAAAGGATTCACGCCCCACCTGCCCAGACGATGACCACCGCCGTAGCAACCACATTCAAGAGAGCCACCGGCAAGAGGATCTTCCAGCCCAACGCCATCAGGCGATCGTAACGCAGCCGCGGCAATGTGCCCCGTATCCAAATCATGACAAACAGGATCACGACGACCTTCACCAGCATGAACACCGGTCCCAGCCAGGGCAATTGGTCAACATACGGGCCCCAGTATCCGCCGAAGAAGAAGGCCACCATGATGACGCAGACTGCGATCATCTTGACGTATTCGGCAATGAAGAAAGTGGCGAACTTCATGCCTGAGTATTCGGTGTGGTACCCCGCCACCAACTCTTGTTCCGCCTCAGGTTCATCAAACGGGGCGCGGTTGATCTCAGCCATAAAGGCAATGAACATCACAACAAAGGCGATCGGCTGGCGGAAGATGTACCAGTTCAGCAGCCCGTGCTGGTCGGCGACGATGTCCGCCAGGCTGAGCGAATTGGCCAGCAGGATCGGGACCACAAATGACAGACCCAGGGCAAGCTCGTAGCTTATCATCTGGGCAGCCGATCGCAGTCCGCCGAGGAGCGCATACTTGTTTCCAGACGACCAGCCCGCCAGAGTGATGCCGTACACGGCGATCGAACTCACGGCCATGAAGTAGAGCACGCCAATGTTGACGTTGTCTGCAACGCCCAGGCGTATCGTCAGTCCAAAGAGCTCTAGCGGGGGACCGAAGGGGACAACGGCCAGGATGATCAGGGCCGGGATGACCGTCAGAACTGGGGCCAGGATGAACAGGACCTTGTCGGCCCTGGCGGGCAGCAGTTCTTCTTTGAAGATGAGTTTGATGCCGTCGGCCGCAGGCTGCAAGAGCCCCCACGGGCCGGCGCGATTGGGGCCGATGCGAGATTGGATGCGCGCCAGAGCGCGCCTCTCGAAGAGGGTCAGGTAAGCGAATCCGGCCACAAGCACGGCGATCAGCAGGCCCGACTTCACGACCCCCTCGACCACCTGGATCCAAATCATGCGCGTTGCCTCTCACCTGCCGGCTGGAGCCTCACCCACATCGGCTCCTCCAGAGGCACCCCAATCGACCGTGGCAGAAGCGCCGAGCCCTTGGGGACGTCCGCGTGGATCGACACGTTCAGCCGATACGGGGTTTCGCCGAGCTTGAATTCGGCCGTGGCGCCGTGTTCGAGGTGGAAACGAGCGGCATCGTCCGGGTGAATCTCCATTTGGCGAGGCTGGAGCCGGCCCGACAACAGCTGCGTTGACGTCACGGACAAAGCCCGATCGAACAGCCGTGTCACCGGCACGAGCAGGATTTGTTCATCCGCTCCGGCCGGCGCCCGCTTCGCAGATTTGGTCCTTCGATCTGGTTGACCCGATTTCTCGGTCGGGCCAAGCTGGATACCGATCCCCTGCTGGTTGGGATGAGCCGTCCCCCCAAAGTACAGGTCATCGCCGCCAACGGGCGGCCATTGGTTTTCGAATCCGGACAGGGCGGCATAGGTCAGCCCAGCATAATCCGGGGTGGAGGCGGCCAGCTCAACGAAGACTGTCGCCGGGTGGCGCGCCACAAACGTCAGCCCCAGCGCGCGCCCGATGGAGCTCACGATATCCCAATCCGGGCGCGTACCCGGCAAGGATGGAAGTACTTTGTAGAATCGCTGGACACGCCGTTCCCCGCTGGTGTACGTGCCCTCGCGCTCAAGGAAGGCTTGGGCGGGGAATACCACATTGGCCAGTTGTCCCGTCTCGGTCAAGAACAAGTCTTGAACAATAAGGAAAGGCACATCTTTCAGGACATGATCCGCATTGGGATGATCGGCCGCGGGATCGGTGGCCATTACATAGACGGCTCCGCTGCCTGCCAGCAGGTCGTCCAGATTGGAGCTTGCGGGCCGCAAGCCGATATCCCAGGCTCCCTGTGTGTTGGCGTGCGGCCAGACCGGGATGACGCCCGAGTGGGTCTGCCCGGCACGACCTGAAGCGGCCAGCAGGTCGGCACACGCCTGGGCCAGGACCTGGCTGTCTGCCGCACTCAAGCCTTCCTGACCAAAGAAGACGATCAGGTGCTCGGCCTGGGCCAGTGCTTCGGCGGCCGGCTTGAGGCCCTTGGCCGCCTGGCCCGGATTGCTCAACGCCTTTGAGAGGGCCTCGACCTGGCTGGCCTGTTTGCCCGTTCCGCACTCCAGGACAACATGGGCGTGTTTGTCCAAGCGGGTCCGACGGGCGTTGACAAGGATCAGCTTGGCACCCCGGTCGACGGCCTGTTTGACCCGCAGCCACCAAATCGGCGCCTCTTCGTGCAGGTCGGAGGCGGCCACGAGGATGACATCGCTTGAGCCGAGAGCCCGCAAGCTGGAATCTCGACCTGGGGCTGTTCGCTGAGCCCAGTCTCCGCCGCCCATACCATCCGCCAAAAAAGCGCCGCCCTCCAGACCTTCGATCAACTTGCGGAAAGCAAACATGTCCTCGTTGGTCGCTCGACCGCCGGCCAGACCGACCAGCCTGCCACGCGCGGTATCCAAACCCGCTGCCGCCTCGGCCAGGGCCTCATCCCAACTGGCCTCAACCAGACGGCCATCCCGACGAACCATGGGCGAGGTCAATCGGCCGGGGTGGCGTGTGGAGTGGTGTGCGAACCGGCCCTTGTCGCAGATCCAAATCTCATTCACGGCTTCGTTGTGGCGAGGCATGACCCGCTGGACGGTCACCTGCCCGCCCTGATCCGGCTGGCGTCGTGTGTCTACCGCCAGGTTGCATCCTACCGGGCAATGGGGGCAAATCGTGGCCGATGTGTTGAGTTCCCATGCCCGGGCTTCGAACCGAAAGTCGGCCGTTGTCAACGCGCCAACCGGGCAGATGTCGGTCGTGTTGCCGGAGAAGTACGAGTTGAAACCAGGAGTCGAGTAAGTGACGATCTGCAGGCTACGGCCGCGTTGCTCGAAGCCGATCACCGGGTCGTCGGCGATTTCCTCCTGGAAGCGCACACACCGCCCGCATTGAATGCAGCGTTCGCGATCCAGGTAGACCAGCTCACCCAGGGGGACATGTTTGGACAGGTGCATCTTGTCGTCATACACGAATCGGCTCTTGCCCGAGCCGAAATCCATGCTGAGTTCTTGGAGCGGGCATTCGCCGCCTTTATCGCAGACCGGACAATCCAGAGGGTGCGACGTCAGCAGGAATTCGACGATCTGTTTCTGGCCCTGCAACGACTTGGCCGAGGTGGTGTGAACAACCCATCCTTCCTCGACAGGCGTGGTGCAGGCTGTTTCCAGTTTGGGGCCAAACTCGATCAGTGGTTGGCCCGACTCGTCGCGAATGAGCTCACCCGTCTGGCGGTCGCGCTTGGGCCGGCCGATTTCGACCAGGCACATCCGGCACATCCCGACCGGCTCCAGTTTCGGGTGATAGCAGAACACGGGGATGTAGATGCCGGCGCGTTTGGCGGCATCCACGAGCAACGTTCCCTCGGGAACGGTCACCGGCAATCCCTGGATCGTCAGGCTGACCATCCGCTCGCTCATCGCCCACCCGCCGCGGCGCGTTCAAATTCGGGCCGGAAGCGTTCCAGCCCAGCCACGACCGCTCCGGATGCAAACTCACCCAGCGCGCACAGACATTTGCCCTGAACGCCGCTGGCGACAAACTCCAGCAATTCGACGTCCTCGGGCGCACCCTCGCCTGCCTGCAGCCGCTCCAGCACCTGCAGCATCCAGTACGTGCCCTCACGACACGGAGTGCACTTGCCGCAGGATTCGTGCTTGAAGAATCGGGCGATCTTGTACTCGGCCCAGGCGATGTCCACCGTCTCGTCCAGGATAATGACCGACGCCGAACCCAGTTGCGATCCCACCTTGGGCACCGACTCATAGTCCATCGGCGTGTCCAGGACCTCGTCAGTTGCGATGAGGATTGGCGCCGAAGCTCCCGCCGGCAGAATGGCCTTGATCTTGCGGCCATCGGGAATGCCTCCGCCGTGATCGAAAATCAGCTCACGGAACGGAGTCCCGAGGGGTAGTTCATAGTTGCCTGGTTTGGCCACCCGGCCTGAAAGACAGAACACCTTGGTCCCGGGGCTCTTGTCTGTGCCGAAGCTCCGATACCAGTCGGCTCCGCGGTCCAGGATCAAAGGCACATTGGCGAGTGTCTCGACGTTGTTGATGACGGTGGGCGCGCCGAAGAGGCCTTTCACAGTGGGGAAGGGCGGCCGCAGTCGAGGCATGCCCAACTTCCCCTCCAGCGATTCGAGCAAGGCACTCTCTTCGCCGCAGATGTAGGCGCCGGCACCCATGTGGACATGGAAGTCGAGGTTGAAACTTGAACCGAAGACACCACTGCCCAGGCAACCCCGGTCGTACAACGCCTGAATATCTTCCCGGAGCCTGGCGGCTATGTCCCAGAACTCACCCCGCATGTAGATATAGGCGTGATTGGCCTCGGCTGCATAACACGCAATGGCAACCCCTTCCAGGAACTGGAACGGGTTGCGCTCGATGATCTCTCGATCCTTGAAGGTCCCGGGTTCGGATTCGTCGGCGTTAACCGCCACAAAGCGTGGCTTGACCTTCCCCAGAAAACTCCACTTGAGTCCCGTGGGAAAGCCGGCGCCGCCTCGGCCCCGCAGACCCGAGGCCTTCACCACATCGATCACTTCAGATGGCGTCTGATGTTTGACCACCTGCTCGAAGGTCTTGAAGCCGCCCTGGCGCAAGTAGCCCTCAAGGCTGCTGATCTCAGGCACATCCCGGTGTCTGAGGACCAGGTGCTCAGCCCTGGGCATCGGATTGCCTCAAGGCGTGTATGACCTGCAGGGCCAACTCGACCGTCTGGCGTTCGTGATAGTGAATTCCTTCACGATCTTGGATCTGAAACATGGGGGCCCGGTCGCACGCCGCCAGGCACATCACCTCTTCAACCGTAATTTGCCCATCGGCGGTCGTCTGTCCGGGGGTTACCCCCAACTTCTGGCACAGGTGCTGGGCGAACTCTTCGGCCCCCCGCATGGCGCACGGCAGGTCGGTGCAAATCTGGATCCGCCATTGTCCGCCCGGCTTGTCATGGAAAAGTGTGTAGAAGCGGATGAGCTTGCCGACTTCGGTTGGATCGAGGCCAAGAATGTCTGCCACTTCAGCCACTGCGTGATGGTTCAAGTACCCATACTCGGCCTGGGCGATGTACAACAACGGCATCACGGCTGCGCGCGCCTGACCCTGCGGATAGTGAGCCAGCAACTGATCGATCTCTTTGCGGTACTTGTCAGCCAGCAACGATGTGCTCCTGTTTCGGCGCGCAGCGCCGGGCCTAGCGGTCGACGTCCCCCAAGATAGGGTCCACGCTGCTGATGATGGCCACCAGATCCGCCACCAGGTGGCCCCTGGACATCATTGGCAGGGCCTGCAGGTTAGCAAAACTTGGGGTACGGAAATGTACGCGAAGCGGCTGCGCACTTCCGTCTCCAACCAGGTAGCAGCCCAGCATCCCACGCGGCGATTCGGTCAGCGCGTAGACCGTTCCGGCTGGCGCATGGAATCCTTCCGTCCACAGTTTGAAATGATGGATGACGGCCTCCATGCTGTGGCTCAACTCCGCTCTGGGCGGCGGGACGAATTTGCGGTTGTCGCTCCGAAATGCGCCGTCCGGCAACCGGTCCAACGCCTGTTCGATGATGCGCAGTGATTCACGCATTTCCTGCATGCGCACAAGATAGCGGTCGTACACATCTCCCGTCGCAGCGGTAGGGATCTCAAAATCGTATTGGTCATAGCCCGAATAGGGCTGAGCGCGGCGCAGATCGAATGCCATGCCGGTGGCACGAAGCAGTGGACCAGTCAGGCCTGCCTGCAAGGCCTGTTCAGTCGTCACCGGGCTAATGCCCCGCGTGCGGTCCAGCCACAGCGGGTTCTTGGTCAGAATGGCCTCATACTGGTCCAGCCGGTGCGGGAAACGCTCCAAGAACGCGCGCAAGGTCGGCTCAAAGTCAGGCGTCAGATCGCGCCAGACCCCCCCGGGCCGGATGTAGGACGTCATCATCCGCGCCCCGGAGAGCATCTCGAACATGTTGAGCACCTCTTCGCGTTCTCTGAAGCAGTACAGAAAGATCGATTGCGCTGCCAGATCGAGGGCTTGCGAAGCCAGCCACACCAGGTGCGAGGTGATCCGCTGGAGTTCGACAAGCATCACACGGATAGTTTGTGCACGCGGAGGCACATCGAGCCCGACCAGCTTCTCAATTGCCAGGCAGAAGGTCAGGTTATTGCCCAGGTTGTTCAGGTAGTCCATCCGGTCGGTCATCACCAAGGCCTTCTCAAAGGTCTTGGCTTCCATGTTTTTCTCAATCCCGGTATGAAGGAAACCGATATCGGGGATGCAATTCACGATCTCTTCGCCGTCCAGCTCGAGGATCAGCCGCAGCACCCCATGGGTGCTCGGGTGCTGGGGACCCATATTGAGCACCATCGTCTCACCGGTAAAGGCACGCTCGGACACCAGGTGTCTGAGTTCCTCCGGGATCGGCTCCTCACCCGTGCTGGATTCGAGGTTTAGATCGGGGCGCGTCTCAGTCATCATTCCTTCGCGTACGGCTTGCGCCGATCAATATCATCAAAGTTGAATGTAAACTGGACCTCTTCGTAGCCTAATGGGTAGTCCTTGCGCAAGGGATGACCCTCCCAATCCTGCGGCATCAGGATCCGCCGCAGATCGGAATGGCCCTCGAATGAGATGCCAAACATGTCGAAGATCTCTCGCTCATGCCAATTGGCATTTGGGAAGACCAACTCGACGGTGGGCAGAACCGGCTTGTCGCCGCTGACCGTCACGTCTAATCCCAAGAACACATTGTGCCGTGTGCTGTAGAGCCGATAGGCCACCACGAACCTCGGTTCCTCGGGCCAATGGTCCACCGCCGTCAGCATTGCCAGCAGGTCATAACCCAGGTCAGGATCAGCGTGGAGCACGCGGCAAGCCTCAACCACGGCTTCAGGCGCCAGGCGCACGACGGTCTCCCCGCGGAAAGTCTCTACCCCCTGCACATGATCCGCGAGTCGATCCTTGATCAATGCGATCGACTGGTTGAGGCTTTCCATCGATCTCCTTGAGGGGCGAAACGGTGCGGGTCGGCGAGAAACCCTGAGGACAGGCGCGGGCCCGTCCAGCGTCAAGCCCAGTCTGCCAGCTTTTCTTGCTTGACCTTCTCATGAAGCAACAAAACGCCGTGGATCAGTGCCTCCGGCCGAGGCGGGCAGCCTGCCACGAACACGTCCACCGGGACGACTTCATCCACGCCCTGGACGATGGCGTAGTTGTTGAAGATTCCGCTGCAGGAGGCGCAGTCTCCCATCGAGATCACCCACTTGGGAGACGGCATCTGATCGTAGAGGCGCCTGAGCACCGGAGCCATCTTGCGGCTCACGCGCCCGGCCACAATCATCAAATCGCTCTGGCGCGGGCTCCCCCGCATGAGCTCCATGCCGAACCGGCTCATGTCGTAGTCGGAGGCCTGAGCCGCCATCATTTCAATCGCACAGCACGCCAGGCCGAAGAGCATGGGCCACATGGCCCCTGTTCTGGCCCAATTGACAGCCTTCTCGAGCGGCACGGTCAGCGCGCCGAACTCGCCGGTCTTCTGGCTCACAACTCCCATTCAAGGGCGCCTTTCCGCCACGCGTATAAGTAGCCCACCAACAAGATCAGCAGAAACAACCCCATCTCGACCAAACCGAATACTCTCAGATCGCGCAGAACCACCGCCCAGGGAATAAGGAAGACGGTTTCCACGTCGAACAGGATGAAGAGCACGGCGATGCGGTAGTAGTGGACGGGCACGCGGCGCTGCCCAGGACCGTACGGCCGCATCCCGGATTCGTAGGGGCTGGATTTGCGCTGTGTCTTCTGCCGCGGGCCGAACAGATTGCCGATCACAACCAGCAAAAAGGCCAGGGCAGTGGCCAAGGTGACGAGTATGCCGATGGGTAAATAGTCAGCCAGCATGCACACCTCGGCGGGGCGGCCCGTGGCCCGAAGCGGCCCTGGGCAAACAATCTGTACATTTTATCACAAGCGAAATTTGAGCGTCAAACCGACGGTTTTGTGCCCCCAACCGGCACAAGACCGGCCCACGATTGTGTGGGCCGGGAGGAATAACCTGGATGTTGCGGCAATCAGGAGAGGTAGTCGCGCAGGTGGCGGCTGCGGGTCGGATGCCGCAGTTTGCGCAGCGCCTTGGCCTCAATCTGGCGTATCCGCTCGCGGGTGACGTTGAAGTACTTGCCGACTTCCTCAAGCGTGTAGTCCTTGCCATCTTGCAGCCCAAACCGCATTTCGAGGACTTGCCGCTCGCGTTCGGTCAGCGCGTCCAGCGCGTTCTGCACCTGCTCCTTGAGCAGCTCCTTGGCGGCCGCATCCACGGGCTCGGGCATGGTCTCGTCTTCAATGAAATCCCCCAACTGGCTCGATTCCTCAGTCCCGATCGGAGTCTCGAGGGACATCGGCTCCTGCGCAATCTTGATGATCTTGCGGACCTTTCCGGCCATCTTGCGCCATTTTCGCAGAAGCACCGGCGGGGGCACTTCGCCCAGCTGCAAGCTGGTGCGGATGGCCTCGACCTCCTCTGGTTCGAGCAGGTCCATCTCAAGCGCCAGCTCTTCCGAAGATGGCTCGCGCCCCAGGTCCTGGACCATCCGCCGCTGGATCCTCATCAGGCGGTTGATGGTTTCAAACATATGGACCGGGATTCGGATCGTGCGCGCTTGATCGGCGATGGCGCGGCTGATGGCCTGACGGATCCACCAGGTCGCGTAAGTGCTGAACTTGTAGCCTTTGGCAGCGTTGAACTTTTCCACCGCCCGTAGCAGGCCGATGTTGCCCTCTTGGATCAGATCCTGGAACGCAATCCCGCGACCCATGTAGCGCTTTGCGACGCTGACCACGAGCCTCAGATTGGCCCCGATTAAGTCATCCTGGGCTTCGTCCGCCAGGGCATGGACCATAAGGTCGTCGGCCTCCAATGTCTGGGTATCCGGAATCCAACGCCGGAGAGTGCGCTTGGTGGGCAAGCCTTGGCCTGCGTTGAGCCGGTCCGACATTCGAGCCTGCGCCTCCGGCGCCAGAAGGTAGAAGGCGATGAAGACCTCGATGGCATTTCTCGCCAATTGTTCCCAGGCGGGATCACTCCCCCACATGCCGTTGTCCAGCCAAACTCTGAGATAGGACGGGGTTTCGATCATCCAGTCCTGTCGAAGCTGGCGCGCCTCCCCCAGGATCAGGCTGAAATCGGGCTTCGGGTGGCCGAGGCGTTTTGCATCCTCCAGGACACGTTTAGTGGCCGTCCGCAGGTCTTCGAAAATCTCCTCCTGGACGGCCCGCGGCTGGTTGTCGGCATCCTTGGCCGATCGGGCCGCCCTTCCGGCCTGCAGGACGTCCAAGCGGCGCGCGGCCTCCATGCGTACGCTCAGCCAAAGCTCTTGATGCGATTCGAGCAGATCGACCCTGCCGATTTCCTTCAAATACAGCCGGACGGGGTCGTTGGTCTGATCGACCGCCATGCCGGCGTCCTCAACCCCGGCGGCCTCCTCGTTACCCTGACGCGGGGAGTCTTCGCTAGCCGAGAGTTCGGCTTCTGATTCGGCCTCGTCTAGATCGGGATCGACGTCAACCTGCAGGCCGTTCACGACATCAACCGCGTCGCCCTCTTCATGGTCAGAGATAGGGCGGCGCCTGATGGATTTGGACTTCCCAGCCACTCCTCGCATAACGGGGATTTCTTTGGTGGCGCGTGCGTTCGTCCGGGGCTTCAGCGGCCTCGCGCGCGCCGCTCGTCTTCACGACCTCGGTCCCATCGCGCGTTGAGGCTGCCCGGCGTCTCACCGATTTGGATTTCTTTGACGCCTGCTTTTTGGCCATGGCTACCAGGAACCGCCTCTCGAATTCATTCCGGCCCGCTCCAGACCATGGGGCGAGAGCGCCTGCTCGAGCCTGGCACGCTGCACGGCCATCGCCTGAACCTGTTGTCGAATATGCTCGATTTCTGCAGCCTCGGCCTCAGCTCCGATTTCGGCTTCCTGTGCCGCCAAAAGTTGATACTGCATCTGGCTGGTGGCATCGCTTAGATTGCGCTTTCGAAGCCGCAAGAAGGCATCCACAACCGCCTCAAACGCCCGCTGAGCCTCAAAATCCAGATTTGAGGCCTCGTCGACCAGGCTCTGCGCCAGGGCGGACAACTCCGGCGTCAACCGAAGCCGCCAGCCTTGCTCCGGGTCGACTTCATCCTGGGCCAGACCTTCTTTGACCGCCTCGAAGATCAAGCTCCGCTCTGTACTGCTGAAGTCAACCCAACTCAGCCGTTCCAGGTCAAATGCCTGGAGTTCGCGATCGAGGCGGTAGACCAGGCTCGGTTTGCGCAACAACAGACCCAGGCAAAAGCGCTCAAGTATCTCCACGGAGCGCACGCCAGGCAGGCGGATTTCCGGCTCCAAGTCCGCCTGGCTCCGCCGCCTGGAGGCCGCTGTCGGACGCCAAGCGGTGAGGGCTCGTTCATCCACGTGCAAGGTTCGGGCCAGTTGCTGCCGATAGGCTTCGCGCTCGACACCGTCAGCCACGTCCTCGATCAAAGGCAGCACTTGTCGCGCGATCTCGGCTTTGACTTTGGCGTCCTCAAGATCACGGCCTCGCGTCGCCACTTGCATGACATAGTCAACCACCGTCTGCGCGCCTTCCAGGAGCTCCGGCCATGCGCCCTCAGACCGGGTAACGACCTCATCTGGATCCAGGCCGGGCGGCAGCGTGACAATTCTCAGCTCGGCATCGAGTCGCCCTCGTGCCTGATCAGCCCGCGGGCATCGAACACCGGGTCAAGCTCGCGGTCGAGTGCCTCCCGGGCGATATTCAGTCCCCGCAACGTGGCTTGATCCCCGGCAGCATCGGCATCGAGCGCCAAGATAATCCGCCGGCTGTAACGTTTGAGCAGGGCCAACTGATGCTCTGACAGCGCCGTTCCCATCGGGGAGACGACATTCTCATGCCCGGCCTGGTGCAAGGCGATGACATCCAGATAGCCTTCGACGATTACCGCACGGTCTTCTAAGCGGATCGCCTTACGGGCGCGATCAAGCCCATATAGCAGGTGGCTCTTATCAAATAAGGGCGTCTGAGGCGAATTGAGGAACTTGGGCTGGTCGTGCGGGTCGACCACCCGGGCGCCAAAGCCGGCCATCCGCCCGCGTGCATCCCGGATGGGAATCATGATCCTATGCCTGAAGCGATCGTACACTCCGCCGGTGTCGCGCTCCCCGACCAGCCCGACCGCCTTTAGGTCGGCGTCGGAATGGCCGCGGTCTGCCAGGTGCATCCGCGCCGCCTCCCAGGTCTGGGGCGCATAGCCCAGTTCGAACGCGGACACAGTCGCCTGTGTCAAACCGCGTTCGTTCAGGTAGGCCATGACCGGCTCCCCACCCGGCGTCCCGGTCAGTTGATGGCGATAGAACGTCACCGCCGTTTCCAACAGCTCGCGCAGGTGGTCGTGAGCCTCGGCCTCTGCGGCTTGATCGGGTGTGCTGGGGCGAAGCTCGAACTCCGGCGCGCTCCGCCAGAACCCTCAAGGCGTCTGGGAAGTCCCAGCCTTCCTTCTTCATAACGAAGTTGAAGATATCGCCACCTTCGTTGCATGCCCCGAAGCAGCGCCAGGTCCCAGTGTCGGGAAAAACCACAAAGGCCGGTGTGCGCGTGTTCGCATGGAAGGGGCAAAAGCCGGTGTAGTTCTTGCCCGATTTCCGCAGTTTCACCGTCTCGCCAATCAGCGCGACGGCGTCGATTCGGTCTTTGACTTCGTCGACGACGTTCATCTGTCCCCTGCCGAGGGGCGCATCTACGCCCCCCACCCCGGCGGGCTAGCCTTCAATGCCGGATCTCGGCCCCAGAAAAGCCGGGGCGGGATTATAAACTCGAGGTCGAGCCACTGGCAACTCACCGCTTACAGGGCGCGCGCCCATAGTTAAAACCCCTCGAGCTCGGAAAGATCCGCCACGCCCTCGGTCAGCCGGACGATCCCCTGGAGTAGAGCCAGGCGATTCTGCCTCAAGGCGTCGTCCTCAACCATCACCAGGACCGCCTCGAAAAAGCGCTCGATCGGGCCAATCATCGGCAGAAAGGCCTGGAGCACGCCCTCCACCGTCGGAGTCGCTTCTCGCATTTCCTGGGCAGCCTTCAGCGCGTCGAACAGGGCCTGCTCAGCCGGTTCCTTCAGGAGCTTCGCATGGGGACGGCCGTTTCCAGGTTGGCCACGCGTGATCCGGGCACAACGCGCAAAAGCCTGGAGGATGCTGTCCCAATCGTCCCGCTCCACCCATCGCTCGAGCTGCCCGACCCCTGTGACACACAGGGCAGGGTTGTCACCCTGTTCTCGCAAGATGGCTTTCACCACGTCATGGCGGTGGCCCTCGGCCATGAGCAAGGCCTCTTGACGGCCGCGGATGAAGTCAAGGCACGCGGATTCAGCCTCAGGTGAAACCGGAATGGGCAGACCTTTGGCGGCCAAATTCAACCCCGAGCTCAACGGGAACGAGCGGTCGAACCCCACGAGAGACTGGATCAACCCAATGGCGGCCCTTCTAAGGCCAAATGGATCGCTCGCGCTCGTGGGCTGCAGGCCGACCGCGAACAGCCCGATGAGTGAGTCGAGCCGGTCCGCCAACCCGACCACTAATCCGGGCAAGCTCTCGGGAAGGCGATCCCCCGAAAAACGGGGGAGGTAATGTTCGAAGATCGCTTGGGCGACCGCAGGGGTCTCTCCCGATCGAGCGGCATAGATCTGGCCGATGGACCCTTGCAGCGAGGTCATTTCAACCACCATGCGAGTCGCCAGGTCCGCCTTGGCCAGCGTGGCGGCGCGGGCTGCCGTCTGGATGGCTTGTTGATCCAGATCGAGCATGGCTGCCAGGGGCCCGGTCATGCGCTCGAGGCGCCGAACTTTGTCCAGCATCGAGCCGAGCTTGGATTGGAAGACCAGGGTTTCGAGCTTGGGCAGAAATGCTTCCAACGGCTGGGTCAGGTCGCGCTCGACGAAGAATGCGGCATCTGCAAAGCGGGCCTTCAAGACGCCTTCATTCCCACGCACGACGTCTGCGACCACCCCCGGCGTTCCATTTCGGACTCCGATGAAGTATGGGAGCAGGCCGTCCTTGCCCTCAATCGGCAGGTATCTTTGCTGCTTCTTCATGACCGAGATGAGGACCGGGCGAGGCAAACTCAAGAAAGTCTCAGGGAACGAACCTCGGAATGGAGCTGGGGCTTCCACCAAATCGGCCAGCTCGTCCAGCAAGGCCGAAATCCTGCTCCACGGAACCGCCCACCTCCGCCGCCAGCGATTGCGCGGCCTCCCATATGATTGCCCGCCGGGTGTCTTGAGCCAGGATGATCCGCTGTTCTTCCAGCCATCGGAAATACTCGCCAGGGTCCCGGACGCCTAGCGTCACCTCGCCTTCAAACCTCAGTCCAAAGGTCTCCCGACCGCTGGAGAGTCCGGCAACCTCGAGCGGGACCACATGCTCGCCGTGAAGGGCGACCAGGCTGCGGATCGGCCGTGAGAAGCTGGCCCCGGATGCGTCCCAACGCATGGCCCGGTCGAAGTGCAGGGCTCCGATCAGACCGGCTATGCCCTCGCCGAGGACGTCGCTTGCCGGCTTCCCGGGTTGACGGATGTCGGCGACGACATAACGCCCGCCGTCCAACTGTTCCACCCTGAGCGCCTCGACTGGAATGCCCTTGCCCCGGGCAAATCCTTCCGCCGCGGCTGTCGGGCGCCCGTCAGGGTCAAACGCCCTTTCCGCCGGTGGCCCCTTGGCCAGCGCCACTTGATCGCGCTGGCTTGGGGACAATTCCTTGATATGGACAACCAGCCGGCGGGGCGTCCCCAGGATGCGAATCCCGGTGTGGTCGAGCCGCAGGGTGGCCAGCAATTCGGGTACGGCTGTCTCTAGCTGTCGTCGCGCCGAAGCCAGATCCGCCGCCGGCAATTCCTCGGTCCCAACTTCAAGCAGGAAATCGGCGGCTGCCTGCGGGACAGGGCCATCGGCCTTGGCTTGGGCACGGCTGGCTTTCCCAGCCGGCCACTTGTCCATCCAGGGGAATTCGAGCTGCTGGCGCTCGTCCAGGTAGGCCTGCGCTACCCGCAAGGCAAGGGAGCGCATCTTGCCGAACTGCGTGGCCCGCTCCGTCACACCGATGGCGCCACGTGCATCCAGAATGTTGAATGCGTGCGAGCTCTTCAGCACGTAGTCATGCGCCGGGTCCACAAGGCCGGCGCTCAGAACCGCGTCAGCCTCAGCCTGATACGTTTCCAGCAACAGTTTCAATCGATCAATGTCAGCCAACTCGAAGTTGTAGCGACAGGCCTCGACCTCCGAGACTTTGTTCACGTCGCCGTAGGTCAGGTGATCATCCCATGCAAGATCGACAAACGTCTCCACGCCCTGCAAGCTCATGACGATTCGTTCGAGCCCGTAGGTAATCTCGACCGAAACCGGATCAAGGGCCTGCCCGCCTGCCTGCTGGAAGTATGTAAACTGGGTGATCTCCTGGCCGTCAAGCCATACTTCCCACCCGAGCCCCCAAGCGCCGATGGCCGGCTGCTCCCAGTTGTCTTCGACAAAGCGGATGTCGTGACGCAGCGGGTCGATCCCCAACGCGGTCAGCGATCGCAGATAACGCTCTTGTGGATCGCCCGGGTCGGGTTTGAGGATCACCTGGAACTGGTAGTAGTGCTGCCAGCGGTTGGGGTTTTCAGCATAACGTCCGTCGGCCGGGCGGATCGATGGCTCGACGTACGCCACACGCCAGGGCTCGGGGCCCAACACCCGTAGGAAGGTCGCCGGGTTCATCGTCCCGGCGCCGACCTCCGTGTGGTGGGGCTGCCAGATCAGGCAGCCCTGGTCGGCCCAATACGCCTGCAAGCCCAGAATAACGGATTGGAATGTGTGGCTGGCGGAGCTGGCCAAGTGAGTTTCTTTCTGCGACAACTACGGGACCAGGTCGGGCTTGACGACGGTCCGAGGCAGCGAGCGAACCTGGTCCAGAAACGCCGGCGAGCGCAGCTCGCGTTCCAACTGATGGATCAGATAGTGGCGCATGAGCTGCTCGACCTCGGCATGAACTTGGGCGCTGACGTTGGGCGCCAGCGCCTGTTTGAGACCGCTCCGTTGGTAATGCCGCAGGACCTTGAGGACCGGCAGCGAGATCGGCCGCGCATCGTCCCGTGCCGCACCACAATCCGGGCAGAACACGCCGCCAGCGGTGGTCGAGAAAAACTGAGCCTGAGCCCGGATCTGCTTCCCGCATCCCAGGCAACGGACGAGCTCCGGGCGGTATCCAACCAGATCCAGCAGCCGCAGCTCGAAGTGGCGGACCACGGCCTCGGGCCCCCCACCCGTCGAGAGCGCTTCCAGAGCCTCCAGAATCAGATCATAGAGCGCACGGCTTCCGCCGTCCTCGACCGTGAACTGGTCGAGCAGCTCCACCATATACGCGGCATGGCCCAGCCGTTCGAGATCGGACTGCAGTCCGGGATAGAGCTCGATCGCTTCGGCTTGTGTCACGATATCGAGTTCACGGCCACGTGCCAACAACATGCGCACCCGTGTGAAGGGCTCCAGGTGGCCGGCTTTGCGCGAGCCCGGTCGCCGGACGCCCTTGGCCACAGCCCTAAATTTGCCCAAATCGGGGGAAAAGACAGTCAGGAGGCGATCGGCTTCGCCGAGATTCATGCGCCGCAGGACGACGGCTTCGGTTCGGTAGACGCGCTCCCGCCCAGACATGCGGGGATTATACCAGCGGGGCCCCTCCCCGCCTGCGACCGCGCGCCGGGATCAGCCGAGATCGCCAGGACCAAAGGAGTGGGGAAGCAGGTCCCGAAGAGGCGCCTCGAGCGTGATGCGACCGTGTTCGTCGACCAGAATGATCAGCAAATCTGGGTTGAACTCAGACAACACCTGCCGGCATGCGCCGCATGGGCTGCCGCCCTTTCCGGTTGCCACAGCCATGGCCCCGAAGTCGCGTTCCCCGGCTGTCACCGCCGAAAACACGGCTGCACGCTCGGCACACATGCCGGATGGATAGGCTGCATTCTCGACATTGACCCCGGTGACGATGTTCTCCGCCCGGGTGAGCAGCGCAGCCCCGACCGGGTAGTGAGAATAGGGAGCGTATGCCTTTGGCCGAACGCCCATCGCCGCCGATATCAACTCAGCTCGTTGTTGATCGGTGATCGTCATCCGCGGATCCCTCATCTCGGCCGTCGACTTCAGCCAGCACATGGGCCTGGACCTTTCGAATTCGTCTGCCAACCACTTGCTGGACGACGAGTTCCAGTCCGCCAGCCTCAATTCGCTCTCCGGGCTGCGGCACGCGGCCCAGATGGGCGTAGATGAAGCCCCCCAGGGTCTCACTGGTGTCCTTAGGCAGCCGCGAGCCCGCCAACTCGTTAACATCATCCAGATCAATGCCGCCACTGAAGATAAACTCACCCTCCCGGACCTGATGGAATGGGAGTTCTTCCGCAATGTCGTACTCATCGCGGACCTCGCCGACAATTTCTTCGACGATATCCTCAAAAGTGACCAGGCCCGCCGTGCCCCCGTATTCATCCACCACGACCGCCATCTGGACACGGTTGGTTTGCATCTCTGAGAGCAGCTCGCCAGCCTTCTTCGCCTCGGGAACGAAGTAGGCCTCGCGGACGAGGTCCGCAACGGTCCGGTCTTCAATTCCCTCCCGCCATGCGCCCAGCAGATCTTTGATATAGATCAGCCCGATGATGTTGTCGATGGATTCTTTGAACACCGGCGCTCGGGAGTACCCCGTCCGGAGCAGGGTGTCGGTGGCCTCCGCCAGGGGTGTCTTGTCTTCAAAAGCCAGTAGATCAATGCGCGGCACCATGACCTCTCGAGCCAGGGTCTCCCGCAGCTGCAGGATGGAGAAGATCATGGAGCGTTCCTCGGGTTGGATGACGCCCCCCTCCTCTCCCACGTTGAGCAAGGTCATGATTTCTTCTTCGGTCACCAGCGGGTACTGCCGGCCAGTTGGGGCATTAGCGATCGACCGGCCGAGCCGCAGGACGATCCATGCCAGCGGCGAAAGCAAAGTCGCCACAATCCCGACCAAGCGCGCCAGGCGCACAGCCCACGCCAGAGGGTTGCGCAGAGCCAGATTCTCAGCCAGGTAGCCCACAATCCCAGCCAGCGACCATGACAAGACCAGGACCGTAGCGGCGCTGGCCAAAGTCGAGAGACCCAGTTCGTCGAGCGGGACGGTGTAGCTGACCAACGCCACGCCGACCGCCAGCAGGTGTAGCAGGCTTTGGCCGATGCGAAGAGTCACGATCAACCGCGTGGCGTGCGACGCCACGCCGGCAGCGTAGTCGGCGCCCCGAACTCCTTCAGCCTGCAGGTGTTTGAGTCTGGACGGGTGGCTGTTCCTGAGCGCGCTGCCGGATGCGGCCAGCAAGGCATAAGCAGCCAGGATCAGCAAAAAAACGGCGCTTCCCACCAGGTTAGTGGTCATCTTCCTCGAGGTGCCTGATCACCCGGGCCGGCATGCCGACGGCCAGGCTGTGATCGGCCACATCCTTGGTCACCACGGAACCCGCGCCGGTACGAGCGCCTTCGCCGATCCGTACAGGAGCCACCAACAGGGAATCGCTGCCAATGAAGGCGCCGGCCCCGATCTGCGTGGCATGCTTGCGTTTGCCATCGAAGTTACAGGTGATGGTCCCGGCGCCAATGTTCGTCTCTTCCCCCACCTCGGCATCGCCGATATACGAGAAATGCCCCATCTTCACACCCGGACCCAACCAGCTGTTCTTGACTTCGCCGAAGTTGCCCATGTGCACATCATCGGCCAGTCTGGCTCCGCTTCTCAGGTGCCCAAACGGGCCGATCTCGACCCGGTCGCCGACTTCGGCGCCCTCAAGAACCGAAGCCAGAATGGAACAGCCAGAGCCCACAACCGTGTCCTGAAGCAAGGTGTTGGGACCAAGGCAGGTGCCGGATCCTACCCGGCTGAAACCCTGGATGTGGGTGTTGGCCAGGACGGTCACTCCGGGGGCAAGCTCCGCCTGGGAATCAATGTAGGTCGTAGCGGGATCCTGAAGCGTGACGCCAGCCTCCATCCAGCGCCGATTGATACGCCGGCGCAGGATGCTTTCGGCTTCGGCCAGATGGTGCTGCGTGTTGATTCCGATCACTTCCTCCGCGTCCGCTGCCATCACCCATCCTACCGTCTCGCCGCTGGCCGCGGCTATCCCGGCCAGGTCGGTCAGGTAGTACTCCCCTTTGGGCGAGCGAGGCACACTCGGCAGATGCTCCCAGAGCCAATCAGCGCGGACACAATACAGCCCGGCATTCAGCTCACCCAGAGCCAATTGTTCGGGCGATGCCTGAGCTTCTTCGATAATAGCCGTGATTTCTCCTCGCGCTCCGCGCAAGATGCGGCCAAAACCGCGCGGCTCGGGGGACTCCACGGTCAGCAAAGTCAGGGGCGCAGCGCCCGCTTCGTGGGCCGCCACCAGTCGGCTGATCGTGCCCGGGGTGATCAGCGGCATGTCGGCATTGACGATGAGCAAGTCGCCATGGTGATCCGACAACATACCGGCTGCCTGCAGGACGGCATGCCCCGTGCCTAATTGCTCGCCTTGGATCACCCACTCGGCTTCCGCCACGCTCGATTTGACCTGATCCTGGTCTGGCCCGATCACAATGGCCGGGGATTGGCCCGTGGCCTGGCGGCAGGCATCGGCCACCCACGCCAGCATGGGCCGGCCGGCGAGGCTGTGAAGTACCTTCGGCCGAGGCGAATGCATCCGGGTGCCGAGTCCGGCGGCCAAGATCATCGGTTTGCAGGACATCAGCCTTCTCCTAGGAAGAGCCGGGCGGGAGGTCTAAGCCCGATTTCTACGAATACCTGACCAGAAAAAGGGGTTGCGCGTGCGGAGCGTGTGAAGGCCGGGTGATGAGGGGTGGTTCCGCTGGCACGGTCGTTAGGGTGTCCACAGGTTGGTGAGCTGGGGCGCCAGGATTTGAACCTGGATTCACGGATCCAAAGTCCGATGTGCTGCCGTTGCACCACGCCCCAATGTACCCACCCATGAGGCGGGCGCAGGAGATTGTAACATAGCCTATCCGGGTCGACCCACGTCCGACCTCTCAGGGACCCGCCTGCACCAGGCTCACTCAGCTTTGGAACGATCGGCTTTTGACCCCTTGTCGTCCACCAGACCCAGCTTGCGGGCTTGCTCATACGTCAGCGCATCGCCCTCGCCTTCAGCCGGACCGGGTGTTTCCGTGGCCGCTTGCTCCCAAAACAACTCGGCGTCCGAGTTTTCGACCTCTTTGGCCGCCTGTTCAAGATCTTCCGGTTTGAGATCTTTCTTGGGCACTTCCACCTCCCCAGCCACCGACGGCATGCTGGTGGCCGCCACCGGCTCTGCCTCTCGTTCCCCGGCGCTCAACAGCCTGAGCAATTCCTCCGCCCCGCGCCGCCCAAAATGCAGCACCGCGCCGAGCTGACCCGCCTCTTGCCGGCCCCGGAATGCGCTCAGCAGGATATGTGTCTCGCCGACATCGGTCAGGTACAAGTCGTAGCTGTCGCCGTTGAAATGGTGAAAGTTGGAGGGTTTCTCGGCGCCCAGAAACTGGCTGACCTTGAGTGCCGCCTGATGGGCTGCCATCAAAGATGGCAGGCCGTTCTGCAAGTCGAAATCGCCAACGTCGCCTGCTCGCGCGACCTGCTGTCCCCGGTCATTCAGCAGCATGACAGCTTCGGCCCCCATTTCCTGCCTCAAATCCATTAGACACTTGACAACGGCCGGGCTCGGCTCGGAAGTATGCGTGGTGGCGCGGGCAGGTTTGCCGGGTTCGGACAGCGCGTGTTCGACAATCTCCAGGAACATGTTGGTTCCAATGGGCTTGCGCAAGAACGCGATCACGCCCAATGCCTCGGCGCGCCGGCGAACGTCCTCGGTTGCATCGCCTGTGATGAGGATGGTGCGGGCCTGGGGGTGAGTTGCCCGCACCCTCTCGACCAGCTCCAGCCCGGTCATTCCCGGCAGGCGCAGGTCCGTGACCAGCAGGTCAACCGGGCCGCGGTCGATCTCCAGCAGGGCCTCTTCGGCGGACGAGACATCGTTGATGATGTAATCCCTCGAGGAAATCTCGAGCGCCGAGCGAAGGACTCGATTCACCTGCCGCTGATCGTCCACCAGGAGGATCCGGGGCGGGGCCATGCGGGCGATTGTAGCACACGCACCCGGTCCAGCCGGCGCTCAACGTGCCAGAAGTATCAAACCCGCATTGTGCGGTCCGATCCTGGCGGCGCCTGACGGGATCGCGTTTCGGTTGAGCAGGTAGGCGGTCAACGCCCAGTAGATATCGTCGTCCAGCACGCCCTTTTCTGCGAATGGCATCGTTGTCTGCATATAGCCGTGAAGGTCAGCCGCAGATTTGAAACTGCCAAGCGCGAGTGCACCAACCACGGGGGGCACAGAGCGCGGAATCACGAAGCCGTCAGACGGGTGGTCGAGGCTATGGCACTTGGCTTGCCAGCAGTTTTGATGCTCCGGATCCCATTGAGCCCGCCAGTCTGCGGTCAGACCCAGGCCCGTTTCGGCATGACAGGCAGCGCACCAGTTATCGTACACACTGGCGCCGACCTGCATCTGATTCATGCCCGGGGAGCTGAAGTGGGCATATCTGGTTATATCGTCGGCCAAGCTAATGGAGGGTACGGCCCCCCCGGCCTTTTCCTTTGGCGGGACGGATGAACCCAACCTCCAGAAAACCAGGCCGCCGGCCGCGATCAGGATTACGCCGATGGTCAGAGGAACCCGTAGACGATTCAAACTTGCTCGCCTCTACGGCCTGCATGCCAAAAGCCAGGCGCACCTGGCTCCCCACCTAGTTTATACGACAGATTGGTCCCGCCGGAGGGTGCAATCTGTATAAACCATGGGACAGGAGCTTTCGAACCACCGGCTTGTCACAGTGGCGCCCGCCCACCATCACCCACAGGGTTCATGGCGGAGGGGTGATGACAGTCGCAACCCCCGCGCCATGCGCCGGATGGGGATCGGTGCCCACGGTGTGTGAGCCGTCGCAAAGCCTGCCTCCCCTGGATGAGGTCGGCCGAATGAGACACGCGCAGATCAGCCAAGGGCAACCTGGCGTGCGCCCTCAGCGTGGGTTGTCTGGCCAGGATTGAAGGAAGCGGCGAAGGGGGATTCTGCGTCTCGGGCAGGTCAGCTTTCAGCGCTGAATGGAGATCGAGGCGGCGTTGTCCGAGCCGACTTGCGCCCCGGCTTGAACCAGTCCATTCTGCTGAAGCAGGTAAGCGGTCAGCGCCCAGTAGGCATCCTGATCGAGCACGCCAGGCTCCTGGAAGGGCATCTTCTGGCTGATGAAGGCATGCAGATCGGCTGCCGTATGCAAATCCGAGAGTGCCGTGGCGCCGATGATGGCTGGAACGGTCTTTGGAAGCAAGAAGCCGCCTGGCGGGTGGTTGGCGCTGTGGCACTTGGATTGCCAGCAGTTCTGATGGGCCGGATCCCACTCCGCTCTCCAGGCTGCGGTCAATCCCTGACCTTCGTCGCCATGGCAGGTGATGCACCAGTTGTCATAAATCTCCGCCCCCACCTGCGCCTGGTTGACTCCCGGAGTTGCGAAATCAATGTAACGCGTGATCCCATGATCGACGCTCATCATGGCAGGCAGGGTCGGCGTGACGGCGGCCTCCGGAGTGGCGCCCTGCAGCCGCCATGCCCCCCAGGCTGCCATGGCCACAAGCAGGATACCTCCCCCACCGAGGAGTGCATATCGCCTCATCATGGGATCTGACTCAACTCCTTCCCCCGCAACGGGGGAGCTGTCTGCATCTGTTTATACGTCAAATCGTGGCGGGATGGATGGGCTGCTTTCTCTTCCAGCCGCGCCATGACCGCGGCTTTGAAAATCCCTGGGAGAACAGAATGCCGGGCCATTCGGCGCCCGGCATCCAGGGGTTGCGGTTGAAGCTTCCGACTGACGGCTAGCGTGTACCCCGCAGCCTTGGGTCGAACGCATCTCGCAAGCCATCGCCCAGGAAGTTGAAGGCGAACATCGTGACTGCCAGGGCCAAAGCCGGAAAGAGCACTTGGTTGGGGTAACTCCGCACAACCCGAGAGCCATCGGATATCATGGCGCCCCAAGACGGCGTCGGCGGGTTGACCCCTAATCCAATGAAGGACAGGAACGCCTCCGTCAGGATGTAAGAGGGAATGGTCAGCGTCTCGGCCACGATCAGCGGACCCATGATGTTGGGCAGGATGTGCCTGGTCATGATCCGCAAATTGCCTGCGCCGATCGAGCGCGCCGCTTCGACGTACTCTTTCTCTCTCACCGATAGCACCTGTCCGCGGGTAAGGCGCGCCATTTGCATCCAGGCGGTGATGCCAATGCCGATGAAGATAAAGAACAGCCCGCCCATATTGGTGTCGATGGAACTGAGCAGGTAACTGAAAGAGCCCGGCTCGGGCCTGGATAACGTTCCACGAAAGAAGGCCATAAGCAAGATGATGAAGAGCAGGCTTGGAAAGGCGTACATGACGTCCACAAAGCGCATCATGAGATCGTCTAACCGGCCGCCGAAGAATCCCGAGACCCCGCCGAACGTCACGCCGACGATCAGGCTAATGATGGGTCCCACAAACGCGACCGCCAGGGAGACGCGTGCGCCGAAAATGATCCTGCTGAGCAAGTCCCGTCCAACGTAGTCCGCCCCAAGGATGTAGTTGGTGCTCGTCTGGGTATAACCCTTCATCGAGGGAAAAACCGACAGCATCCACTCCGGGACCTTGTTGTTGTCGGTCAGGACCTGCTCGGAGAACGATTTGGGCGCTACCAGCGGGGCAAACACCGCCACCAGGATCAGCAGAATGACCAGGACACCCCCGATGACGGCCGCCCGGTTCTTAACCAGGCGCTGGAAGGAGTCCCTCCACAGGCTTTGGCCCTTGTTCGCCTGCTCGCCGACTTGAACATCCTTGCCAGCCTCAAAGACCTCGGTTTGAGTGGCCACGCTAGAACTCCTTACGTTCTCAGCTGTACCGGATCCGCGGGTCCAGCCAGGCGTATACGACATCCACCACCAGGTTGGCAACGACCAGAAACATGGCATACAGCAAGATGGTCCCCATAA
This sequence comes from uncultured Chloroflexia bacterium, assembly GCA_963797485.1. Lineage (GTDB taxonomy): Bacteria > Chloroflexota > Anaerolineae > Anaerolineales > E44-bin32 > CAWAND01. Next base: position 570,657 of record CAWCPF010000003.1, on the reverse strand, counting down.
TGACGGGGTAGTCCCGATTTGTGATGCTTGTCACAAAGTACTTGCCCATGCCCGGAATGCCAAAAATGAGCTCGGTGACGAAGGTCCCCGTGACCAGGGCCGCAAACAGCGGGCCCAGGATGGTCACGACCGGGATCAGCGAGTTCTTCATCGCGTGGCGTAGAATCACCAGCCGCTCGGCCAGACCCTTGGCGCGCGCGGTCCGGATGTAGTCTTCCCGTACCACCTGAAGCAGGCTGGCGCGGGTCAATCGGGCGATGATGGCCGAACTCCCCAGGCCGAGGGCCACAGACGGCATGATGGCGTGTTTGATGAAATCGGCGTCCAGCTCACGCGGCAGGAATCCAAGCAGGTAGGGAGGAGTGGCCCCCCAGCCGTTGGTTGGCAACCATTTCAGGGATACCCCGAAAATCCAGACAAGCACCGGCCCAAGCACAATCACCGGCACCGACACGCCGAACACGGCCACGCCCATCCCCAGGTAGTCCCAAGCGGTGTTCTGGCGCAGGCCGGCCAAAATGCCGAGCGGCAGCCCGACGGCCACCGCCACCAACAAGGCAAACGTCCCCAGTTGCGCCGAAATCGGGAGTTGATCCTGGATGATGTCGTTCACTGTCCGGCTGCGGGAAGCATAAGACGGGCCGAAATTCATCCACTTCAACCAGGTCCCATCCCCGATCTTGAAGTTGAAGACGGCGCTGTCGAGCACCGAGTTGCCCGGCGGGATGGTTGACACATGGGGCACGAGGATGTCGTTCAAGAAGCGCAGGTACTGCTGAGGCAGGGGTTCGTCGAGATGATAGCGCTCATTGATGTTGGCGATGATCTCCGGCGGCAGCGCCTTTTCCCGGTCAAACGGCCCCCCGGGGACGGAGTGCTCAAGCAGGAAGGTGACTGCCGACACGACCAGCAGGACCAGGATCATCCACAATGTGCGGCGTACGATGAATCTGCCCATAGCGCTCTCCCTAACTACCGCTTGCTACCCGGCATGGGTTCAAATCGCTGGAAGGTTCCAGAGGTGTGAACCTTTGGCAGGTAGAAGAGGGGCCGGAGGGGCTTGCGCCCCTCCGGCGTCCCTCTCAAGCCTTTGGAGAAGGCTTAGTGGGCCAGGATGTCCCACTTCTCGTACGAGTTGCGCTGGATCAACGAGTGGGTCCGATCGATGTACGGCTTGGTCACGTTGACTGACGTGTACCAGTAGATCGGGATCATAACCGCATCGGTCTTCACCAGGATTTCTTCAGCCTGCGCGTACAGAGCGGTTCGCTTAGCCGAGTCGGTTTCAGACGCCGCCTGCGTGAGCAGAGCTTCATAGTCCGCGTTGTTCCAGTTCAAGCCGCCGCCGTCAGACGGATTGGCCGAACCACCGAAGCCAACGTCTTCCTTGTCGAAGTTGTTGGCATCCGGGTAGTCCTGGCACCAACCCAAGCGCCAGATCTGCGGAGTGGCCACGGGGTCAATGATGCTCTTCAGGAAGACCTTCCATTCCTGATTGGCCAGCTGAACATTGACACCCAGGGTGTCCTTCCACATCTGCTGGATGGCCTCGGCGATCTGCTGGTGGCCCGACGAGGTGTTGAACACCAGGGTCAGGTCCAGTTGATCCGCCGTCTGCCCGGTCTCGTCCAGGTAGGACTGGAGCTGGGCCTTGGCGTCGTCCGGGTTGTAGGTCACGCCCAGATCGGGGTTGGTATCCATGGTCGGCGCGCCGGCCAGGCCGGGCACCGCGAACCACTGCGCCGGCAGCTGGCCGCCCTTGAGGACGTTGTCGATCAAGCTCTGGCGATCGACGGCCTCGGACAGGGCCAGGCGGACGCGCTGGTCACTCACCACAGGGGCCTTGGTGTTGAAGCCGTAGTAGTACGTGCACGGCGTTGGGCCAATGTAGAGTTGCTGGGACAGTTCGGGGTCGGCCTTCACACGATCGAGGTCGGCCGAGGGCACCAGGGACAGGTCGATATCGCCGGCTTCATAAGCGGCGAAGGCGGCCTGGGTGTCCAGCATGCTGAACTGGACTTCGTCAAGCTTCGGGACGGGGATGTTGTCCATACCCGGCCAGAACGGATTCTTGACGATGGTCAGGGTCGAGTCATGGACCCATTCCTTCAGAGCGAAGGGGCCGAACGACTGATTGAAGCCTGGCTCGATCCAGCGATCGCCGCGTGCTTCGGTGCAGTCATCGCCTTCAATCAGCCACTGGGGTTCAGCGCGAGCAATCCACATACCGGCGATGTTCACGTTGTAGGCCGCGGCCTGGTTGAAGGTGATCACCAGGGTGGAGGCATCGGTGGCCGACACGCCCACGGCTTCTGGGCCAGCGTCGCCGCTGTTGTAGTCATTGGCGCCCGCGAGAGCGAAGCCGAGCACGTAGGCGTAGTCTGAGGCGGTGTCCGGGTTGATGGTGCGCAGGATGCCGTACATGAAGTCCTGGGCCGTCACCATCCGCGGGTTGCCGTCGCAGTCCATCACCTGCGCGACCTGGGTGCCATCCCAGCGCACCCACGGAATGTCATTCCGCAGGTGGAAGGTGATGGTCTTTCCATCGGCGCTGGTGTCCCACGAGGTGGCCATGGCCGGAAGGACCTCGCCTGTCGCTTCGTTCTGGCGAGTCAGGCCGACCGTGATCTCCTCAACCACCTGCACCGAGGTAGTATCGGTAGACAGTGACGGGTCAAGGGTGGGGACATCGCCCACGCCCATGGTCGCACCTTCGTGCAGGACCTTGGGTCCCGCGGCTTCACCGCCAGGGGTGGCCGTGATGACCACGGTCTGTGGGGTGCCTTCGACCATACGAGTAACCTCGACGGTCTGCACTGCGCCCGTGCCGCCGCAAGCACTCAAGATCATGCTGGCGACGACCAGGAGCCCGAACATTATCATTAACTTGCTCGTTCTCATGGCGTTCTCTTCTCCTTCCAAAAGGGTTTCGAATGCGATCCCAAACGGACCTGTCATATGCAAATGCGACGACCTATGGCATCACCTCCTTCAGAGACCAAGATTGGTTCAATGTTCCCTAGAGCTACGAAAGCGGCTGGCGAGGATCTGCTCGACGCAACCATTCTATACCAAATGGCAGTACACCCAGTGTCTGGGTGAGACTTCCCGCCACTCAGGAACGACGTTGGAGCACACTTCGACGGCCAAAGGGCAACGGGTATGGAACGGGCATCCAGAAGGCGGATTGGCCGGGCTGGGAACATCGCCCTCCAGGATGATTCGCTTGCGGCGTTTCTCTTTGGCGGGATCAGGGATAGGCACGGCCGACAGCAGGGCCTGGGTGTACGGGTGAAGGGGGTTGGTGTAGAGCTCTTCTCGGTCGGCCAGCTCCATGATTTTGCCCAGGTACATGACGGCCACCCGATCAGAGATGTGACGCACCATGCTCAGGTCGTGGGCGATAAACAGGTAGGTGAGTCCGAGCTTCTCTTGCAGATCCTGCAGCAGGTTAACCACCTGCGCCTGGATGGAGACATCCAAGGCCGAGATGGGTTCGTCACAGACAATGAACTCGGGCTCGAGAGCCAGTGCGCGTGCAATGCCGATGCGCTGGCGCTGCCCACCCGAGAATTCATGCGGGTAGCGGTTGATGAAGTACGGATTGAGGCCGACCACCCGCAGCAGCTCTTTGACGCGTTCATCGCGCTCGCGGCGGTTGCCGATGCCGTGGACTTCAAGCGGCTCGGCCACGATGGAACCGACCGTCATGCGCGGATTGAGGGAAGCGTAGGGGTCCTGAAAGATGATCTGCATGTCACGCCGCAGGCCGCGGATCTTCTCGGCCCCGGCCTGAGTCAGGTCCGTATCACGGAAAAAGACATGTCCAGATGTAGGAGGGTAGAGCTGAAGGATCGACCGGCCGGTGGTGGATTTGCCGCACCCGCTCTCGCCAACCAGGCCGAGGGTCTCGCCCTGATGGATGTCGAAGCTGACCCCGTCGACCGCCTTGACCGCCCCGACCTGCCGCTGCAGCAAAATCCCGCGGGTGATCGGGAAGTGCTTCTTGAGATCGACAACTTTCAACAGGACATCGCCGTTGTCCGTGGTCATGCGACCGCCTCGGCAACCTTGATGCCGGCCTCAGCCAGCATGTCCGGCCGCAGCGTGCTGGTGCTCATGTCAACCCAACAGGCGGCGCTGTGCTGGGCCTCGATCCGATACAACGGAGGGTTGTGCTCCCGACAAATGTCCTGGACGAAAGGACAGCGGCTGGCAAATGGACAGCCTATCGGCAGGTCAACCAGGTCAGGCGGCATGCCCTGAATGGCCTCAAGTTTTCCGTCCTGGTCCTTGTCCATCCGGGGCAGGGATCTCAGCAATAAGGCCGTGTAGGGGTGCAGGGGATGATCGTAGAGATCGGCGACCCGGGAATCTTCGACAACGAACCCGGCATACATGACCAGCACCCGATCGGCCAAACCGGCCACGACACCCAAGTCATGCGTGATCCAGATCAGAGACATCCCGAACTGCTCCCGCAGGCGCAGGACCAGATCGATGATCTGAGCCTGAATGGTCACGTCCAGGGCGGTCGTGGGTTCATCGGCAATCAGCAGGGCCGGGTTGCAGCTCAGCGCCATGGCAATCATGGCTCGCTGGCGCATGCCGCCAGAAAACTGGTGGGGATAGTCGTTCAGTCGGTCGCGGGCGTTGGGGATCCCCACCAACTCCAAGAGCTGGGCGGCCCGCTCCTCCGCATCTTCCTCGCTCATGCCCAGATGAACCGTGAGCGGTTCCTTGAGCTGAAGCCCGATAGTCAGCACGGGGTTGAGGGACGTCATGGGATCTTGAAAGATCATGGCGATCTGGCTGCCCCGGATGTTGCGCATCTTGGCTTGAGGCAGCTCGAGCAGGTCCTGGCCGTTGAAGATCACATGACCGGCGACTGTCGCCGGTGGCTCGGGGAGCAAGCGCATGACCGACAAAACCGAGACGCTCTTACCGCAGCCGCTCTCGCCGACGATGCCTACCGACTCCCCCTCTTCAATGTTGTATGAAATCCCGTTGACTGCCTGGACGGTCCCTTCTTCGGTGTTGAACCTGGTAGTCAGGTCCTTGATTTCAAGGATGTTGCGAGACAAGGGATTCTTCTCCGTCCTAATGGGCTTGTCGCACGGGCCGGCGCTCCGTTTGGAGAGGCAGCCTTCGAGCCGTCCGGATACCCCCGGGTTGCATCACGATGGGGGGCCGGTCACGGCATGGTAGAAAAGGCAGGCCGTCTCTTAAATACCAACGCCCTGCCGCTTGGAAAATCTACCCTAGGAGTCCTTATGCTTGCCGGGATTATAACCACAAACAGGTCCTCGTCAACCATTGGCCCCACATTCAATTCGGTTGTCCAGACAAGTGCAAAGGCTCATGCCCGCAGGCTGAGCATGCCAAAACCCAGAGGGCTGGCATACAACATGACATTGTTGGTCGTGCGGTGATCGAGATCCTTGTAGGGCGAAGGCCGCGAGGTTCGCCGGCGCGAGCGCGTCTGCTCCGGCCGAGCCCGGTCATTGTGCAAGGCGGCGGTGGCCAGAAGCCGGGAGCGAAGGCCGCGCGGCGCAACCAGGTCCGCATTCCAATCCATGAAAGCCAGATGAAGCGCCCGGTCGAACTGCAGTTCGTTCTCTGCCTCAGGAGTATTCATAGGCCGCCAGGGTTGCCTGCCACGTTTCGGTCTTCAACTGCCTTTTCAAAGTGTTCCTCGCATAATGCATCCGTGACTTCACAGTACCCTCCGGAACCCCCAGCACCTCGGCAATCTTCACCAACGGGAGGTCATTGACGTAGTACATGACGATCACGACCCGCTGCTGGAACGGAAGCATGGCCACGGCGTGCCGAACCCGTTCGGCCTGCTCCTTAATCTCCAATTGGTGGAGCGGCGTCGGCCGGACCTCCCGGCTAAGCCACTCCCCCAATTCGACCAGGTAACTCGTCCAGCGTTTGCGCTGCTTGATCCAGGTGTAGGCCAGATTGGCGGTGACGCGGTACAACCAAGGCTCAAGCGGCCGATCTGGGTCCACACGATGGGCAAAGCGGTGCAATCTCAGAAAGACGTCTTGAAGCAGGTCGGCCGCCGCCTCATCGTCGTTGGTGATCATGAGCGCGGTTCGATAGAACTCTCTGGTGGTGGCGATCATAAAGCAACCCCAGAGCGTCCAGTTGACCCCGTTGCAGGTTCAGGATCAAAGCTCGGTCGCTACTTTGGTCCGCCAATTACGACCTATCTCGCGAGTCACTCTTTCTAGATTGATTACCCCCAGCTGGCCCAAGAGGTTCATAAACCTGTCACCCAAGCATACCCCGGTTTGGGCCACCAAGTCGCTCAGCCGGTCATCCACCCGGAGCCGGGCAGACGGCCAGATTTGCGAGATTCCCGAGCACGCTCAAGGCTGAGGCGTCAGGTTCGACTCCGCAAAGCCAGGCAGCGTAGGCCACGATCCGGGGCCGGACGAAGAGCGGCAGTGCTGGCAGCTCTGTCTGAAATACGGACTGAACTCGCGCCGCCGCGTCGGCGTAGGTCGCCATGTCCGGCACCTGGAACATCAACTCGCGGCAGGCGGCATCATAATCCGGGTCGGAGAAGCCGGACGCATTGCTGCCAAACGGGTGATCCGCAGATGGAATCTCCCACGAGCTAAACATCTCACACGGCGGCGCGCTCGCCGATGGCCAAGACCACATGACCGCCTGGAATCCGCGACCGAAAACCGGCCCGTCCGGCCAACCCGCAAAAAGGTCCGCCGGCGCAAGCTGCCGGACATTTACCTCTACGCCGCATCCGGCCAGCTCGGAAGCCAGACTGGATCCCAGAGCGGCGTACACACTTCCTTGCGGAGCCAGGATCTCAAAGCGCAGGGGCGTGCCATCGGGAACTCCGGACACGCCGTTCGACACTCTGGTGGACGTGTCAGCCTCGACTTGTTTCCATCCGGCGTCATCCAACAATTGTTGACCCGACTTGGGATCGAACGCCGGGGCCGGATCCGGGGAGGCATACAACGGATGCTCGCCAGGCAGAAAACTGTCCGCCGCCTGGCCGGCGCCGCTCAGGTCCCCGGTGATTAAAGACTGGCGGTCGATGCACATGTCCAGGGCGCGGCGGGTGCGTGGGTCCGAGAACAAACCCGGTCCAGCGCCTACCCCCACCGGATCGAGATTCAGATCCAGTCGCATCACCAGCGAGCCGGCGAAGCTGGCTACCTGGATCTCGCCAGCGGTTTGTGCCGCCTCGAGCCCCGGCAAGTCCTCTGGTCCGAGCAAATTCTCGTCCAGCGCGTCACATTCACCCGTGCGAAGCTGATCGGCGGCCGTATCGGCCTGGCCGCCAAGAAATCGAAAGACGATGCGCTTGAAAGGCTGCTGTTCGATCCCCTCCCAGAAGTGGTCATTCGGAGTCAAGACGACTTGCTGGCCGGCGACCCATTTGTCGATCTGGTACGGGCCCCATCCCATTGGGAGCCGGGCGCTCACCTCCGCTGTCGTCAACGCCTCGGCAGATAGGTCTTTGAGTTGATGTTCGGGAAGCGGGGTCCAGATGTTGCTCTGGTACTCGGCATCGATGAAGCCTGGCAGGCCGGTCCACTCCAGGGTCTGACCATCCAGAGCCTTGTAGCTGAAGGTCCGGTCGAACAGATACTTGGTGGTCGGGGTGTCCGGATCTCCATCCAACCGAAACGAGAACACCGAATCGCCGGCGGTGAGCGGCTCACCGTCCGACCAAGTCAAATCGGGCCTGAGGGAAAAATCCGCCACCAGCCTGTCCATCTGCACTTCGCCGGTGCGGTACTTCTGGATGCAGTCCGGGCGATCACAGCCTGCCGGCAGGTAGGGTTGGCCCGAGGCCAGGACATCGGGCTGGTCTGTTTCCGGGTTCAGGTACACATCACCAGCGCGCAGGCTGACCGTTCCCAGGCGCGCATCCCCATCGGCGAAGCTGGGCAGCTTCTCCAGCAGGCTGGACCGATACTCAAACGACGTCAGAGTCATGGGACCGTCATAGATGACCTGCAGGATAGCGTCCGCCTCTCGATTCGTGTCGCCATACAGATACAAGGAAGCGGGCTCATCGGCCAGGCACACCACCAGATCGGTGTGGGCCGGCGGGGGCGTCGGGGTCGGAAGGGCAGGCGGCGGGCCCTGTGTGGCCGCAAGCGTAGGCAACCCCGGCTCAGGCAGGCGCGTGCAGGCCACGGCGGTCAGCAGCCCGGCGCCCAAAACGACCAAGATCCAACCTTTGGCATACATCCCCCTACTCCTTGTCATCATCGGGCGTGCCTGGATTTCCCGAACCTGCTTGCGCCAGGAATGCCCGGTCGGCATCATCCAGCGCGGCCCGATCGAGCAAATCAGGGCGCCGCTCCAGCGTGCGCAAGAGTGATTGCTGGCGGCGCCAGCGCTCAATAGCGGCATGATCTCCGGATCGCAGCACATCCGGAACGGTCCACCCGCGGAACTCCCCCGGCCGAGTGTAGTGCGGGTGTTCCAGCAATCCGCCCGAATAAGAATCGTGGGTTACGGCTGACTCGTCACCCAGCACGCCGGGGATCCAGCGCGCCACCGCGTCGATGAGGATGAGCGCCGGGAGTTCGCCGCCGGTCAGCACGTAGTCACCAATTGAGATCTCGTCGGTGGCCAGATGCTCGCGCACACGCTCGTCCACACCTTCGTAGCGGCCGGCGATCAGCGCCAGCCGCGGCTGTCGAGCCAGCCAGGCAGCCTTGTGCTGATCCAGCAACCTGCCCTGCGGGGTGAGTAGGATCACCGGGGTCGTCTCGAGTTCCGCGCCCAGCACAAACTCGAGCGCCAAGAAGATGGGCTCGGGTTTCATGACCATGCCGCCGCCCCCGCCGTACGGCTCGTCGTCGGTAGTCCGGTGCCGGTCGGTCGTGTACTGGCGAATGTCATGCAGCCGGATCTCGATCAGCCCCTCCGACTGGGCGCGGCCGAGTATGCTGGCCTCGAGATAGGGCGGCATGACTTCGGGGAGCAGGCTGAACACTTCGAAGCGCATCACGCCTGACCTGCCACCACAACTTGGTCTCGCCCGCGCGCCTTGGCCGCATACAGAGCCTGATCGGCCACATCCACCAACCGGTCGGCATCTTCAGCGTCGATGCCCCATCCGGCGATCCCCTGACTCACAGTCGGCGCCGGCATGTGACGGCCGAGCCTATCGACGGGACTGAGCGTGGAAAGGGTCGCGCGAATGCGATCCGCCACCCCGCTGGCCTGAACCTTGGTGGCCCCCACGAGCGCCACGCCAAACTCCTCGCCTCCCCAGCGGCCGACCGCGTCGCGCGTCTTCACGTGGGCCCGAATGGCCTGGACAATGGTGCTCAGCGCCGCGTCACCGGAAACATGTCCGAATTGGTCATTGTACGCTTTGAAGTAATCGACATCCAGCATGATCAAGCTCAGGGGTGTGTCCGACGCCTTGGCCTCCTCGACCCTGGCGTGCAAGGCCTCAAGAAAAGCGCCGTGATTGAGCACCTGGGTAAGACTGTCCAGCCGGGCCTGTGCCTGGACCTGGGCATGATGATGCGCATTGTCGAGGGCCACACTGATCTGCTCGGCGACGACACTCAACAGTCGGTCATCGTCGGGGCCAAATGCCTTGGCGCGGGCCGACTGCACATTGAGTATACCGATGACCAGTTGGTGGGCGATGACCGGAAGGGCGATTTCGGATCGCACCTCCTGCAGGGACGGGTCGCTTGCCCGAAACGCATCGCCGGCGCCCTCAGCCTGGCGCTCAGCATTTCCGCTGATGGCCACCCGGCCCACCAGACTGGCCTGGTCAACCGGCAGTTCCAGCGAGCGGCCGGCAAACGATTCCCCCAACGGTCCAAAGCCGGCCGCATAGGTCATGGCCGTCCTGGTTTCATTCACCAGGAAGACGTGAACCCAGTCGAAGTTGAACTCCCTGGCTAACAAGCGGCAAACCTCGGTCAACATCCACTCGGTATCCAGGATCCCGCTCACCCGGCGGCTGATCTCAGCCACGGTCGAGAGCAGATTGCGCTGTTCGACTTCCCCCTCGAAGGCGGAAGCATTCTGCAAAGCCGCCGCCGCCACGCTCGCCAGCATCTCGGCCACCGATAGTTCGGCTGCGTCGGGCCGCCGGTGGTCGAGAAAACCCAGGGTGAGCGCGCCCAGGGTGCGCCCGGCGGCCCGCAGGGGGAGAATATAGATTGAGCCCAGATCGGGACGCACCAGAACGCCGCGCAGCTCGGGCATGGACCGGTCGATGTCCTCGACAATGAAAGGCTGGCCTTGATCCAGGAAGGTATGGACCAGCGGATGTTGCAGCGGGAGACTCATGGACAGCTCGGAGGGGCTCAAGCCCACCTGGGCCGACAAGACCAGGGCGTCCAGGCTCTCGTTTACCAGTAGGACAGAGCAGGTTGCGCTGTTGGCCAGCGCCGCGCCGCGGGTGACAACCTCGTCCAAGACGTCCCGCTGCCGATGGCGGGTGGTAAGCGTGGCAGCCAGCTCAGCCAGCGCAGTCATGCGCGACGTCCTGGCCCGCTCGGCCTCCTGATTGCGCGTGTTTTCAAGCGCCACCGCCGCAAAGGCTCCCAGGCTCCGGGCTAACCCCAGATCGCCGACGTCGAAGCCATGTCCGTGGCTGGAGCGCTGGACGAGCATGTAGCCAATCATCTTCTGCAACTGCATCAGGGGCACGCCCAGCAGCGCACCGACCGCATAGCGGGCGATGAGGCCGTCTCCAACCAGCCTGGCATAGGCTGGATCGGCACAATCGGTGATCAACACGGGGTCCCCCTGCAGTTCCATGGCTTCCAGCAGCGGCTCCGATGCGTGAGTCATGCGCACCCCCAGCATGGAGTCGTCTCCTACGTTGGAGCCGCGAACTTCGGCGACACCCACGAAGTAGCCGCCATCCGGGGCCGAGGCCCATAGGCTGCCGCGGTCGCCGTTTAGCGCCTCGATGAGTGTCGGCAACATCTGCTCCCGCAGGCGGATCGGGTCTCTGGATTGCACGATCAGACGGCTGAGTTGTTCGATAATGGTGACCCGGCGCATCGACAGACTGAAGCTGGCGGCCAACTCCCTGATCTCGGGCGCGGCCGTGCCGGGCACAACCTGCGCCCCCGCATCACCTTCACCCGAGGCCAGCGTCTGGTTGTGCTTGGTGAACGCCCGGAGCGGCCTCAGCAACCGCCGGTCCAACCACACCGCCCAACCCAGGCCAAGGAGCGCAGCCACCCCAAGCCACGCCAACGCCCAGGCCCAGCGGACCTGCGCGGGGAGATCCACGTTGAACCCGGGGGCCAGGATTGCGGCGGCCCAAGGCAAGAGACCCATGGCTGCCAAACCCAAAAAGGCGCCTGCGGCGAGGGTCAAAAGGAAGATCTGGATTCCAGAGCCCCTGAAAGGGAAGGAGGGCATCCGAGCGACCTGCCCTAGGAATAGTTGGGCGGGATTATAGCATGCCCGGCTCGGACCGCTTCCATTGTTCCACTGTGCGCAGGGTGGATTCGAAGGCCAGTTGGGGCAGCCTATCCAGCGGAAAGAAGCCCGAGGCATCGACGTCATCTCGCGCCACAAGCCTCCCGCCCTGCAGCTTGCCTTGATAGACAATCACAATGCTGGCGCCCTCTCCCTCAACATGCTGGTGGATGACATCCAAGAGACGTGTGGCCTCGATCTCGAGACCGGTCTCTTCGAGGACTTCGCGCTCGGCGGCCTGCTTCGGGTCCTCGTCGCCGTCGACGAAGCCTGCCGGGAGGCTCCATTTGCCCAGTTCCGGTTCATTGACGCGCCGGACCAAGAGGAGCTCGCCATCCCGCACCACGAAGGCCGCCGAGGCGACTTTGGGATCCAGGAAGTGCACCCGTCCACAGGCGACACACACCGGGCGGGTTCGGCCGAACGCCTCTCGCCATTCGAGCCTGCCCCCACAGGCCGTGCAGAAGGCGAGGCGGCCGTGAGGGTGCATGCTTCAGGTCCGGCGCCGCGCCTGGAGCACAACCAGGAACACGAGTGCGGCCCCCAACAGGATTTCTGTCAGCCTGAGGAGCAACCCGGGAGAAGGACTCGACGCCGGGGCCTGTGCGTTCTGCTGGAGCGAATCGGCAAACACCTCCGGTTCCGGGGGCGTGGAAGAGGCGACTTCTCCGGGCGGGGCAGCCAGGGCCATGGGCGGCACCTCGGCCGTCGAGGTGGTAGTCTCTTCGGCGCTGGAGACCGCGGCTCGCAGCCCCAGCTCGGGGGTGGACTCGGGGGTCTTATCCGTCTCTCCGCCCCCTAGCGGCTGCGTGTTGGCGGCGCCCGCGTCGGGCCCGGTTCCCGCTAACTGGCCCGCATCCTCGGCCAAGGGCGCCTGCGCGCCCAGCGGCAAGCCGATCAAGCGCGTGCCGCCGGCCGTCTGGATGGCGTCCAACCCGACCATGGCCACCAGCGCCACGGCGACGACGGCCGTCGCCAGGCGAAGCGCCGGAAGCCTCCAAACGGGTGCCGACTGCCCAACCATTTCCGGGGTGAGCCGATAGCGCCGGGGCGCCGGATGGGCTGGCAGACCCTTGAGGCCTTCAGCCGTCCAGCTCAGCTCCCGGAACAGATCCTTCAGGTCCGGTTCCACCGCCAGACGCGCCTGAATCTCAGCCGCTTCGGCCGAAGGAAGTTGGCCGTCGATGTAAGCTGAGAGCCGCTCCAGGTCACGCGCTGAAATGGGTGCTCCGGTCATCCGATTGCCTCGTCTTCCAGACGGAATGCGGTCGGCAAAAGTTCCCCGTGGGCTTTCAAACAGTCGCGCAGCCGCAGGCGCGCTCGCGCCAGACGGCTCTTGATCGTGCCCAGCGGCGCGCCCAGCACCTGTGAGGCCTCCTGATAGTCGTACCCTTGGACGTCCACCAGGACGGCGACCACGCGGAACTCGTCCGGCAGACCCCCCAGGCAGTTCTCCAGGGCGCGGGACAGCTCGGCTTGCTGGAACTCGGCCTCGGGATCGCCCTCGCCAGATGACAGCAGGCCGGAAGAGTCGGGGTCGTCGGATTCTCCCAGGGGGTTCAGATCTTCGAGCCCAACCGCCGGCCGGCGCTTCCTGCGGCGCAACTCGTCATAGCAGGCATTGGTCACAATGCGCAACATCCAGGATTTGAATGATCCCCCCCGGTAGCGCCGAAGACCCTTATAAGCTGAGATGAACGTCTCCTGGGCCGCGTCATCCGCCGCCAGAGCGTCTCCGAGGATGCGGTAGGCGAGGTTGTAGACCTGATCCTGGTAGGCCAGGATCAGGCGGTTGAAGGCCTCAATATCGCCCCGCTGAGCCTCCCGGATGAGCCCGATTTCATCCATACGGCCCATCATAGTCCAGCGGCAGATCACGATCAAGGCGGGCCGATAGCAGAACCTCCCGGTTGGGGCCAAAGAGACAGGGGCCGTCTCCATAGCATGTGAGACAGCCCCTTCTCTCTGTTGAAACCTCGCCAAAGCTGAGCCCCGACCTGGGTGGCGCTCCGACCCTTCACCCCTTACCCCTCCCCTGGGATGAGGCAGATCAAACTCGCTTGTAGCCAACTCAGGCGAAGGGGATAGAGGCTCAATGAGGGGGCAGAAGGATGAGGGCGATGGCGCCCTTTGACAACTCACGTGATGGCGGGCGAGATCACCCTTGGGTCTCAAAGGTGCGAGCCGCCCCAGCCCCCGGGGCAACCAAAGACAAGCGCCCAGGGGATGCCCTGGGCGCTTGTACCCGGAGGGGGAGATTCGATGCAGATCTAGTAACCTTCGTAGTTCGAAGTCGAGCTCGAGGCCGGCGCCCCCACAGGGTTGCCATCAGGGGACAGCACGTACCAGGTCCCGCCAAAACCGGTCTTGCCCTGCCCGGCCACATCGCCAGCGGCATGGTCACCCTTGAAAGTGTATACCAGGTGCCCGTTGTAGGTCACTTGAACGCTGCCGTCGGCGCGCGTCAGGCTGCCCAGCAACGAGGCCTGCGCCCCCGATCCGGCGGTTGCCTGGCCGGAGGTCACCAAAGGCGGCCAGGCCGTGAGGCACGCATCCACGCACGCGGGCTGATCCGACGTGTCCGAAGTGAGCATGTACAGGGTCAAGCCCTGGCCGTCCACCAAGACGGTCCCCAGCGACGTGTCGGCCGTATTAACCTGGGCCTCGCCGGAGGTACTCATGGCCTCCGTCGGCACGGGGGCCGCCGTCGTGGCCGGTGCCTGCGTGGCCGGGGCGGCTGTAGGAGCGGCCGGACCACAGCCGGCTGCCAATAGCGCGCCAATTGTGAAAACCGTCACAAACCAAACATGTCTTCTATCCAACATCCCTGCTCCTCCTCATGCGCTCTCTCATAAACGTGGCCGGCGATTTTCGGCCTGGATCAACAGAGTTTACGCCGCGTGTATGAGAATTGGATTGGTCCCATTGAAAAAGCAGGTGAGTGCAGGCGAGGCGATCCGGCGGCGCTTCGACAGACCGGCCGGCGGCTAGAAGTCTCCGCCCAGGACCGACGCGCCGGTGGGGGCCCGGCTGCCCCCGGCGGGCTCAATCGTCACCCCGACCCCCGAGTAGGCCTGCATCGTCTGGGGGGCCCGGATCACGACCAGGGTGAAGCTTTTCTCAGCGCCGGACTGGAAGGTCCCGCCTCCGGTCCGCTCACCTTCGGCCGTGCGAAGCCAGATCTGGTAGGTTTGATCCGCGGGCAGGGGCGCAAGTCCCCATGTGTACACGGCCGCCACCGACCTTTCGGGGTCGAACACCATGGTGCCGTAGGCGCTGTCCCCCTCGATCAGCACGGACTGGGCGCCCGGATAGGCGGCGATGGCCTGGGCGACCTGGCTCTGACCCAGGGCCTCTTGAAGCCGGCTCTGATCCTGCCGCACGCCGGACAACTGGACCAGGCCGATCAGGTTGACCACCAGCAAGCCCGCCAGCCCCACGCCTAGCGCCCACCATCTGGCGCCGGCGCGCCGGTCCGGGCCGCGTTTCACCGGATGCGCGGCCTCGGCTCCAATCAAATCAGCCAGACGGCTGCGCATGCCAGCCGGAGGCGGGGCGGGCGGGACCGCCAGCAGCAGCGCCTCAGCCACCGCCTGGTACTCCCGCAGCAGGGCGCGGCACGCGGGGCAGCCGTCGAGGTGGGCCTCGACCTGTTGGCCTTCCTCCGCCTCCAAACCGCCCAAGGCGTACCCGGCGAGCAGCGGCTGGATGGTCTGGCAATCATCAGGCATGTTCACTCAATCCTCGTCCTTCATGTCTACGTCGCCGCGGGCCGCCTTGGATTGGCCAGCCTGGCTGCTGTCGACACCGGTGGACAGCCAGGCCTGGCGCAGGCGTTCCATGCCCAGCCTGAGCCGAGTCTTGACCGTGCCAAGAGGCAGGCTGAGTTGGGCCGCAATCTGGCTGTGGGATAGGCCGTAGTAGTAAGCATAGGTGATCGCCAGCCTCTGATCCTCGGGCAGATGGGCGACGGCGAAATACAAGCTGCGCCAGCGCGCCTCCTCGGATCCGCTCCCGGGGGCCTCCAGCCATGCCCCCCATCCACCCTCACCTTCGGGCGGCTCAACGGACTCGGGCCGCCGGGCCTCACGCCGCAGCAGGTCAAGCGCCGTGTGGCGGACGATCGTCAGCAGCCAGGGGAACAGACGGCCCTGCGACGGGCGATAGGTTCCCGCGCGCATCCACAGCTTGAGGAAAGCCTCTTGCATGACCTCTTCGGCTGCCATGGGGTCAGACATGATCTTCAGCGCCAGGCCATACGCCTTTGGGGCGGTGAGTTCGTAGAGTTCGAGGAAGGCCTGCCTGTCGCGTTGGGCAACCCTGGCCATCAGGGCCGCGTAGACCGGGGATTGATCGCCGCTCACGTGGAGGCCGAACTCGGGACGGAGGCGGAGCTGCTCCTTGAAGCGGTTGTGGTTGTCCACCAGAATGATCGTCGGCTGGATGGGCTGATCGGAGAGTTCAAACCCCATGACGATGATCTCTTCACCGACCTGGATCAGGCGGGCGGCGGCCCCGTTCATCCCGATCTGGCCGGATCCCCGCGGGCCGGGGATGACGTATGTCTCGAGACGCACCCCGGTCGTGTTACTGACCACGAGCACCTTCTCGCCCACCGCAAGCCGGGCGAGGTCGACCAGGTCCTCGTCGATGGTGATACTACCGATGTAAGCCACGTCGGCCTGGGTGACGATCGCCTGGTGGATTTTCGAGCGTAGATACCAGCGCATAGTTTGGACGGCCTTCCCCTCACGAGGGCTGAACGCACCCGAATTCTAAGACCGGCCCCGTCGTCCAACAAGACCCGGATGATGGAAGGCAGCGGGCATGTGCCTTAGAATGATAACGGGCAAATAGGAGGCGGCGCCATCCTGCGTATCACACGACAATTGGGAATGAGTTTGTTGGCCGTCTGGCTGGTGAGATGCGGAATTGTCAATCTGGGCATCCTCCATCTGCCCGTGCCGAACCTGATCCTTGCGCCGGCGGCAGGGATCGGGCTGCTCATTCGGCGCCGAAACCGATGATCACCTTTGCGCCGCTGGGGCCGGACCGGTGGGATGATGTGGTCAGGTTGTTCGGGGAGGGGGGAGCCTACTCGGGCTGCTGGTGCATGTTTTGGCGCACGTCGCGGAGTGAGTTCGCCCGCCGCGGCAGCTCCGGCAACCGGGCCGATTTCCAGGCCTGGGTGCAATCGGGCAAACCGTCGGGCGTGCTGGCCTACGTCGATGGCGTGCCCGCCGCCTGGATCTCCGTGGCGCCTCGCGAGACGTATGCGTCTCTCGAGCGCAGCCGCAAGCTGCGGCGCGTGGACGCTAAGCCGGTGTGGTCGATTGTGTGCTTCTTTGTGGAACGCGCCTTCCGCGGGCTGGGGTTGATGCCGGCCCTGATCGAGGCCGCTGCCGAGCATGCCGCCGCCCAGGGCGCCGAACTGCTCGAGGCCTACCCGACCGATCCGGCATTCAAGGTGCGCACCCCGGCCGAGGCCTACATGGGGGTGCTGCCGGTCTTTGTACAGGCGGGGTTCGAAGAGGTGTCACGGCCCTCGCCGGGACGCGTGGTCGTTCGCCGCCGTTTGAGTTAGCCCGGCCGGCGGCCACTTTGTGATAACCTTCACAATTACTCGGCGGTACTGTCGCGCCCGCGTTCGCGCTGCCTGGCCAGCCAGAACTGGACCAGCCGCTGGCGATCGACCTCGGTACACGCATCCGAAGTGTCCAAAACCTGTTTCAGCTCCTGGTAGTTATTATCATAGATCCCCTGGCTGATGTCTTGGGTCAATTCATCGATGACGGCTTGCCGCTCCCAATCCAAAGCCATACTCATCCACCCCACGGGAGACTGCCCATGTGCATCGGCGCGTGCGGCCCGAGTCTAAAGGCGCTTGCCTGATGGGTCAATCACCTTTGCCAGCAGGCCGCGCATCTCCGATGATCCACCGTCCCGGTTGACCCGTTCGACGGCCATGTGCCCTTCCGCCTCGACCGCCGACCAGTGGGCCCAGCAGGGCCTGGAGGCGTTGAGGGCGCGGCCAGCGCCAGGCCGCACGCAGGTGTGCCTTTCGCGCCCTCGAGCTCGAGGACCGGCATGAGCAGGCGTGGCTGCTCCTGGCGGCGCTATCCGAGCCAGACCTGCGCACGCGCTATCTCGAACACCTGCTCCGGATCCATCCAGAAAGCAGGCGTGCGCTGCAAGCCTTGGAAGACCTCAGTCAAACGGAGCCGCCGCAGCCGGTCGCACAGGTGATGCCCTCAGCCCACAGGCTGCCGCAGCCGCGCCGGGTGGCTGAGACCCCGTCTCCAGCCCACGAGCCACCCCGTTCAGAACCTTTGACCACCCAACCGCCGGGCATGCTGCGGGGGCTTCTCCACCGGGCAGCCGTCGTGCTTGCAACCCTGACCGCCATTGCTTATTTGACCCAATTCGGGCTGATCCTCGCCGAGCGCGGCCGCCAGGGGCTGCCAGCCGAGTTCTTTTCAGCGGCCCGTGAAGCGCTGGCGGCGTTGTTGGCGTACATAGTCGCCCACCCCTGGATCTATGTATGGCACCGCACCGATGAATGGGCGTTCGCGCTCGTGGCCAAGACATTTGCCAACAGCGCCGGCCTTTTGCTGCTCGCGCTGGGGATCGCCGTCGCCCTGGGAGTCCCCCTCGGCTTGGCGGCAGCCTTGAGTCGAGGGCGCAGCGGGGCCGTGATCGCGGTCCTCGTCTCCGTTGTGGGCATCTCCACCCCTAGTTTTCTGCTGGCGATGCTGTTCTGGGTAGCCGACATCGTGGTGTACCGGTCGTTCAACGTCAGACTGTTTCCGACGTCGGGGTTCGGCTGGGACGCCCACATGGTGCTGCCGACGCTGGTCCTGGCCGCCAGGCCTCTCGCCCAGGTAGCCCAGATAACGCATATCTCCCTGGCCGAAGTCCTGTCCAGCGACTACATCCGGACTGCCCGGTCCAAGGGTCTGACCTCCAGCTTGGTCGTGTTCCGGCACGCGTTCCGCAACGTCTGGGTCCCTGTCCTGACCACGCTGGGAACCTCGCTCCGGTTCTCCCTTGCCAGCCTGCCGGTCGTCGAGCTGTTTTTCGATTGGCCAGGGGTTGGCAGCACCCTGCTGGAGGCAATCCAGCTTGGCAACGCCTCGCTCGTGACCGACCTCATTGTGTCCCTGGGCCTGTTCTTTGTGGTGGTCAACCAGGGGCTTGAATGGGCCTTGCCCTGGCTCTATCCCCCCCTCCGCCAGGCGGCCGGCGATTGGGCTCTGCGCCAGCGGGACAGCATGCTAGGGCTGGTTCGTGACGGCCTGGGCGAACTCGGCGATCGGCTGGACAGCCTGCGCGAGCGTCTCCGGGGTGGGCGGCGCCCGGTGCCGAGGCCATCCCAAGCCGCCTGGTCGCCCGATTGGCCGCCGGAAGAGGCCGCCACAGACCCCCTGCCGCCCCATCGCAGGCGCTGGCTGCGCCTGGTGCTGCTCAACCCGATGCTGTCTGCTCGGCGGCGGACTGGCCGTGTTCCTGGCGCTCATGGCCATCAATGGGCAACACTGGACCCCGGCCAGCGCCTACCAACCTCACGGCGTGATGATGATCGAGGGCAAGATTGGTGCGCCGCCTTACCCGCCCTCATCGGTTTTCCCATGGGGCACCGATGAACTGGGGCGCGACCTGCAAGCGCTGGTCTTCGCCGGGGCGCGCCAGACGTTGTTGCTGGCCCTGCTTGCCACCCTGGCCCGCCTGATCATCGGCAGCTTGTTGGGCACGTTTGCGGGATGGACCCAGGGCAGCTGGCTCGATCAACTGGTGACCGCCGCCATGGGCGTGTGGGCTGCCTTTCCGGTCACCTTGTTTGCCATGATCGTCATCCAGGCCATAGGGATCAAAGGCGGGGTGTGGGTCTTCGTGGTCGGCCTGTCGGTGGTGGGATGGGGAGAGGTGGCTCAGCTCACACGCAGCAAGGTCATCGAGCTCAAACCGCGCCTTTTTGTCGAAGCCGCCCGGTCGATTGGCTCGCGCTCAACCCATATCCTGCGGCGGCATCTGCTGCCCAACCTGGTCGGTCCCCTGCTGGTCGTGACGGCCCTCGAGATGGGCGGCGTGCTAATGCTCCTGGCCGAGCTGGGGTTCCTGAACGTTTTCCTGGGCGGCGGCTTCCAGGTGATGATCGGTGAAGCCGGGGCCATGATGCCCATCATCGAGCATCTGTCGGATATTCCCGAGTGGGGCGCCCTTCTGGCCAGCATCCTCAAGTGGTGGCGGAGCTATCCGTGGATGGCCTGGTATCCGGGGCTGGCATTCTTCACCGCCATCATGGCCTTCAACTTGCTGGGGGAGGGGCTGCGGCGGGTCCTCGACCGAGGCCTGTTCGACCTGAGCCGGCTGGTCAACCGCTACACGCTGCTGCTGACCGCCGGCGCCGCTGGCGCCATGGTGCTCTGGTTTCAGGCCAGCTCACCGCTGGGGGTCTATCGAAATGTGGCCGGATTGTTCGACACCCAACGCGCCATGGCCCACATTCAGGAGCTTTCCCTGCCCGTCTACGGCGGCCGAGAAACCGGAACCCCCGGCGCCCGCATGGCGGCTGAGTACATCGCCGGCCAGATGCAGGCCATCGGATTGAGCCGGGCAGGGGATGGGAACTCCTTCATCCAAACCCTGCCGGCGCCGCGTCGCCACCTGGTTGGAATTCCGCAGCTGAGGATCCTTGGACCCGATGGCAGCCTGCTCCTTCCGCTGATCTATCGACACGACTTCGTCGACTTGCCCGAGGACATCGCAGGAACGGCAACGGTCACGGCGCCAATCGTCGGTCTGGCACTCGGCCCGGATACTGATTTGGGTTCGGCCGATTCCTTCGGGCTGCGCAACTACGACCTGAGCGACCGGGTCATCATCGTTCGGATGTCGGACCTGCCGCGCGTCAACACCGGGGCCGCTGCCGGCACGTTGGTGGTGATCGACAATCCACTCGATATTCAGCGGCGCTACGCGCTGCCGGCGCGGAGCCTGATCGCGTACCGCCAGCATCTCACGATGGCCATCACACCCGCGATCGCCGACGCCTTGCTGGCTTCAGCGGGCAGCAGTCTGCGGGCGCTCGACTCCCAACGCCCGGGGTTAAAGCCCGGCGAGATTACCACCACCGATCCGGGCGCCACGGTCCAACTGGAGATGACGACGGCCGAGAACTCCGAGTTGGAGGCCGGCGAAAGCTATTACAACGTCATCGGCTTTATCCCCGGCAGCGATGCTTTGGGAGGGCTGGACAGCCAGGTGGTGATGGTCAGCGCCTACTACGACGGGGTGGGCGATGCACCAGACGGGGCGCATTACCCCGGCGCCAATGACAACGCCAGCGGCGTGGCCACGCTGCTCGAGTTGGCGCGGGCGATGAAGGCTTCCCCCTATGCCCCCAAACGCACCGTGGTCTTCGCCGTTTGGGCTGGGGGTGAGCGCTTCGAGGGCTTGAGCGTCCTAAACATGATGAATGCCCATTTGGGCTTCAGCGACCTGCCGGTGGAAGACGTGATCGAGCTCAGCGGGGTGGGCACCGGGACCGGAAGCGCATTGTCGTTCGACCAAACCAGCAGCTATCGTCTGGTTAAGTTATTCCAGGCGGCCGCCGGGCAGTTGGGTTATGCCTCAACCACCCGCGGCCCAGGCCCCCACTACGGCCTGCCGGTGATCCCCGGCTTTGGCGGCCGGGAGGGGCTGAGCCTGGGGATCAACTGGGACGGCTCGGACTACACAGCCCACACGCCCCTGGATACCCCACAGGCCATCGAGCCTGATCATCTGGAACAGACGGGGCGGATCACCCTGCTTGGCCTCACCGTAGTGACGCGTGAGGCCAACTACTGAGCCTTCCGCGGGGCAGGCATTCTCTCAGCCGGCGGTCGCCACAAAGCTCAGCTGCAGGACAACGTCCGCATCCACATTGGCCACGAAGGGCACATTGGGGATGGTTAGCGAAAAATCGTCGCGCGGCACGGTGGCCGTCAGTGTGCCTTGAATCTCATCTTCGCTGGCCGCCTTGACCTGACCATGGAAGGTGACGGGATTGGTGATCCCGTGCATGGTCAAGTCCCCAGTGACCTGAACATCATAGGACTGGCCCACCTCGGCAGCCGCCGGCAGACCCTCCACGCCGGTGATCTGGAAGGTGATCGTCTGGTTTTCGGGCTTGCCCGTCTCGAGGATGAATACCCGGATGGCCTGGTTGCGCCGATCTTCGTCGGTGACGAACAATTCGGCGTTGATGACCACGGGTTGGTACTCGGCGGACGCCGGGTCGCTCAGGTCCAGGACAAACGCGCCCTGAATATCCTGGGACGTGCCGACGACCTTGTTGGGCTTGCCCAACAGCACCTCATGGATGATGAAGGTGGCGGTGCTCCGGCCGGGGTCGAAGGTATAGGTTTTTCCCGCAGCCGACGGGGCCTGAGTCGCCGGGTTGTCGGCCGTGGGCGCCTGGGTGGGCTGGGTTTGAACCGTGGATGGGGCCGCCGCGCTGGCGCAGCTTGCCAGGAGCCACGTCAACGGAATCAACACACCAACGGACTTGCGGATCATATCAATGCCTCCAATTGCGATTTTGCGCCTGGTTCGGCGTGGGTACGCGTGATCACCGGGCATTGGAACGCCTTGGGGTTAAGG
This sequence comes from uncultured Chloroflexia bacterium, assembly GCA_963797485.1. GTDB lineage: Bacteria > Chloroflexota > Anaerolineae > Anaerolineales > E44-bin32 > CAWAND01. The sequence goes on along the minus strand of CAWCPF010000003.1, from coordinate 548,547 downwards.
ATACATGAAGACGGTGTGGGCATTCTGGGAAGGCTCATCCGAGACGGGCGCCGGAGAATGCCTGGCCTCAGTCCAAGGGGACCGAGGTTGCCCGCGACGCGGTGCTGCCGCCCCATGCGGGCTCCTTGCGGTTGGGGATGAACAGCGAACTAAGCGCCCCCAGAACGACAAAGACCGAGGCCGTTTCAGCCGCGCGCCTGACCCCGGCGCTGATGGCGTCGTCAAAGATGCGGGCGATGTCCTGCGCGATCGGCGAATTAGCCGTCCCGGGCGGCGTGGCGGGTCGATCGCCAGACAGGCCTCCGGCAAAGACATCCCTGAGCTCCGCTTTGATTGCCGGCGGCAAGGCCGTGTCTCGATCCAAATCGGCGGCAGCCGTGGCGCTGATTTGAGAGGCGAGGACTGCGCCCAGGATGGCCACCCCGATGGCCGCGCCCACCTGCCGGACGGTGTTGTTTGCGCCCGACCCGACCCCGCTCTTCTCGGGCGGGATGTCGCTGAGCGTGGTGTTGGTCAACTGTGAGATCGTCAGGCCGACACCGGCGCCGTAAATGACAAAGGTCGGAATGAAGGCCGAGATGGGCGTTTGCGGCTGGATGAGACGGGCGGACATGAAGATCCCGACGGCTTCGAGGAGCATGCCGCCTGTGACCACCCACTTCGGGCCGATCCGGCCTGACAACCACCCGGCCATGGGCGCCACAATGAAGTTAGTGATCGCAAACGGCAGGAACACCAAGCCTGCCTGGAAGGCGCCCAGCCCCCGGCCAATCTGCAGGTAGATCGACATGACAAAGAACAGGCCGAACTCCCCCAGAGCGACAATCAGGATGGTCATCAGGCCGTAGCGGAACCCTGCAAAGCGGAGCAGCCCGAAGTCAAACAACGGCTCCTTCCCCATCCGGACGCGCCGGAGCTCAAAGAAGACGAATCCCAACAACGTGAGCGCGCCGGCAATGAACACCACCGGGGTGACGGCGATCTGCTGGCTGGGCCAGGCCAGGCCCGCCAGAGCAAAGCTCGCCTTGGGGGACCACCATCCATAGGTTTGACCTTCGATGAGCGCAAACACGATCGCACCCAACCCCAGGGAGGACAGCAGGATGCCGCCCGGATCCAGCTGGCGGCGCGAGGTTGTGTCAAGCGACTCGCGCACGAAGCGCAGGCTACCGTACACGGTCACGGCCACGATTGGGAGGTTGATCAAGAAAGCCCAGCGCCAGCTGGCAAACGTGGTCAGGAAGCCGCCTAGCAGCGGTCCGATGGCTCCGGCCGCTGCCGCCGTGCCGCCCCAGATGCCGAAGGCCACGCCGCGGCTCCGCCCGCGGAAAGTTGAGGAGACAATCGACAATGTCGAAGGTGAGACCGTGGCCGCTCCAACCGCCTGGACAAAGCGCCCGAACAGCACCCAGCCGATGGTGGGGGCCGCGCCGACCATGAGCGAGCCGGCGGCGAAGATCCCCAGGCCCAGGTTGAACAAGTGGCGCCGGCCATAGGTGTCCCCGAGTTTGCCGAAGCTGACGATCAGGGCGGCATACACCAGCGCGTACAGGGCGCTGATCCACTCCACACTCTGCAGAGAGGCGGCGAACTCCAGCTGCATGGACGGAATCGTGACGTTGACGATGGTGATGTCGATGATCACGATCATCAGCGCCAGGCTCATGACCAACAAGGTGATCCATTGCTGGCGGGTTGGCGCGGCCGGGGCTGAATCGGATGACCGGGGGTTCGGCTGGCTCATTCCAGTCTGCATCCTGTCGGAGGGAGGCAATCAAGCCGCGATACCAGGCGGCTGCCCAGAGGACCGTTTTGAACACAAAGCCCCCGCCGCTCGAGCATTGCTTGTGACCCCACGCAGCTGGTCTTTCAGGCATCAAGCACAGTTCGTGGGCCGGCCGGGGCAATGGTGAACGGTATCAGATTGGTTTGGGGGCGTCAAGGGACGCTGCCGCGCGCCGATTCGTCACTTGCGGACCATCGGAAAGACTAGACCTCAGTCCAGGCTGTATCTGAATCTGGGGATCGCCAGAGCAAACGCCGCCAGGCTGAACGCGGCCAGGACCGCGAGCTCGATCCACACGCTGGCCAGCGTGCCGCTCTCGTACGTCAAACGGGTGAACCCGTCCATCGCCCAGGCCACCGGGGACACGTGTCCGATGATCTGCATCGCCCGTGGCGTGATGCTGATCGGCCACCAGGCACCGCCAAGCGGCGCCAGGGTCAAGGTCAATAGCAGCGCCAGGCCGCTTGCCTGAGCGGCATTCTTGAGTCTTGAACCCACGGCGAACGACAGAGCCGTAATCGACAACGTGTAGGCCATGATCATCAACACTAAGGCCAGCGGATCCTTCCCCAGGTCCAACCCGAGGAGCAGGCCCACCACCAGCACCACCGAGAACTGCAGCAATCCCAGGCTGAACCGGGCCAGGATCTTCCCGGCCAGCAGGCTGGCACGGGAGAGCGGCATCGAGGCCAGCCGCTGCAGCGTGCCCTGCTCTTTCTCCTCGATCAGGGCGGCCATGCCCCCCATCACGGTCATCATGACGAACATGACTCCCATGCCGGGCACCGACTGGCCCAGTCCCCTCCGGATGCCATCCATCAAGCCACTTTGTGTGCTTGCCCCGGATAGCTCGACCACCACCGTCACCCGGTGTTGGGACCAAAGATCGAGGGCCGTTCGATTGATGGCCTTGGAGAGAACCGCCGCCTCATCCGGGGCCAGCGTCGGCTGCAGAAGCTCCCCGGCCACCGACAGGCCGACGGCGGCTGAGGCGGCCCCGGCGTTGATTTCGGACAGGGCGGCTTCGATCGCCTGCCGCGCCGCCTGGGCCGGCCCAAAGGCGTCAGCGGTCCGGAATACGAGCGTGGATGGTTCCAAAGCCTCGAGGGCGGCGCCGTACCCCTTTGGAATGACCAGCAGGGCGATGGACGTCGAGTTGGCTACCCGATCCAGGGCCAAGTCCGGGGTCAGACCACCGGATCCCAGCTCACAACCGTCCGCCTCATCCTTTGCCTGGGGACACAGGGTGAGTGCGGGTTGCGCCGATTGGATGCGCTGAAGGAGATCAGCCGAGGCCGCGCTCTGGTCCTGGTCGAGGACATCCAGCCGGTAGACCGGGGTTCCCCCGGACACGGCGCCGCCACTGACCATGGCGATGACCACGGTCATGACGGCCGGGGTCACCAGCAGGGTGGGAAGATTGGCCCGATCTGTCAGGAAAACCCGCAGGTCCTGGATGACGATGGCCAGGATTCGGGCAAGTGAATGGTTCATATCTGGAACCTCCGGGTGAACAGCACCAATCCCAGCCCGAACATCGCCGCCCCTTGGACGAACAGAATCACCAGGTCGAGTGTCAGATCTCCGTGGCCGCTGGCCAGAATGGCGAAGGCATCCCTCCCCCAATAGATCATCGACCACCCGGCCACGGCCCGAGGCAGCTGGAAACCGAACCCGCCGCCCAGCACCCCCAGCGCGATGTTGAGCACCGACCCGACCACGTTGGCTTGCTCGAGGCCCTTCAGCACGCCGGCAAGCAGCATCCCGAGGCCCGACACCGAGGTTGTGGCCGCCAGCACGGTCAGGAGGAGCAGCGGCACATTCGTCCCCCAAATCATCGTCAGTTTCCCTTCGAGCAGGCTGTCAACAAGTGTCAACGCCACTATGAGCACGAGCAACTGGAAGGCTACGCTGGCCATGACCCCGACCAGCTTGCCCCCCAGGATGGTCCAGCGCGGCGTGGGCGAAATCAGCAGCCGCTGGAGCGTCCCGGTCCGCCGCTCTTCATACATGCTCAACACGCCAAATTCGGCCGTGAACAGGGCAAAGAACATCGCCTGGGCCGAACCGAAGCCGACCAACAGCCCGCCCACCGGGCTGGCACTGGCCGCTTGAATGGCTTGGTCCACCAGCGTGGCCACGTCCCCGCCCGGCATGAACGCGCACGCAAACAGCTGTCCAAAATCGAGGTTTTGAGCCCCGGTCAGCGCTTCGGGGTGCGCGGCGGCCAATTCCGAGAAGGTCGCCCCAATGGCGATGTTGCCGCTGATCAGTCTCCCGACGATGCCGTCGACCAGGCTCTTGACGATGCTGACGTCCAAGTCGCGCCCCTGATTTCCGTAGACCGTCACCTGGACCGCCTCGGGAGCCGAGGCCGGTTGGGCCAGGCGCGTCAGTCCGGCGCTGAACTCCGCCGGGATGATGACGACCGCCGAATACAGGCCCTTGTCAACGGCCGCCCGAGCCGCCGCGTCGACACCCGGCATGGAGAGATCAGCGCCAAAGGAAGCCTCAAGGCTTCCGGCTTCGACCAGAGCCTCGACACGGGCCGGGTTGAACGCTGTGCCATCGACCAGTTCATCGAGACTCAGGCTGGTTCCGTCTGACTGCGACCCGCCGGCCGGTTGTGGACAGTCAGATGCCGAGAAGGCTTGCAACTCTTGCGGGAGCTGGCCCTGGACCAGGAGCCCTTCCAGCACGGCGCCCATCGAGACGCCGATCCCGGCGTCGGCGTCGTGATTGACCACCGCCACCGGTATGTGGCTGACGGGGCTCGAGCCGCTGGCCAGGCCCCCAAACGCCAGACCGATGATCGAGGCGATGGCCAGCGGGGCCGCAACCATGATCAGAAGCAGATTGCGGTCGGTGAATCGCGAATAGACCTCTTTCCAGGTGATCGCCCACAACTTGCGCATGTCAGTCTCTCAGCGCTCGCCCGGTCAGTTTGAGGAACACGGCCTCGAGGTCGGGTTCTCGAACTTCTACGGACTGCACCTGGATACCGGCCTCATCGAGCAGGTGCAGCACGTTGGGCAGGGCCTTGCGCCCCCGTTTGGCGCTCACCACCAACACACCCTCCAAATTGGACGGATCTTCTCCCCCCGCCCCCGGTGGATCGAAATCTACATGCGTGACCCCTTCGACGCTGGACCGGATCCGCGCCGCGAGGGTCTCATCCACGAGCGCCTGGCCGAGCTTCAGTACCAGCCGATCCTCCTCGCCAACCTGTTGGATGAGGTCCCCCTGCGTCCCCAGGGCGATGACCTCCCCGTGATCGATGATCGCCACCCGGTCGCTGAGCTCCTGCGCTTCCTCCATCAGGTGGGTGGTGTACAGCACGGTCAGCCCCCGCTCCCGGCGCAGGGTTTTGACCGTGTCCAGAATCCGCCGCCGACTTTGGGGATCGATGCCGACCGTCGGTTCGTCCAGATACACGACCTGCGGATCATGCAGCAGTCCGGCGGCGATGTTCACGCGCCGCTTCATGCCGCCCGAGTAGGTCTCGACGCGGTCGTTCTGCCGATCCGTCAGATCAATGAACTCAAGCACCTGGTCAACGCGTCGGTTCAAGTCCGCGCCGGTCAGACCGTACATCCGGCCGAAGAACATCAGGTTCTGGCGGGCGGAAAGGCGCGGGTAGAGCGCCACTTCCTGAGGCACAACGCCCAGCAGGGCCTTGGCTTTCAGCGGTTCGTGGGTGATCGAGTGGCCCCCGATGAAGGCGTCCCCGCGCGTCGGTTCGATCAGGCCGCTGATCATCGAGATGGTCGTGGTCTTGCCCGCGCCGTTGGGACCCAACAGGCTGAAGATTTCGCCGCGTTCAATCCGCAGATTGATGCCCTTGACCGCCTGAATGGCCTGCCCATTTTCCCCAGGGAAGGTCTTGGCCAGATCTGTGGTTTCCACCATGGCGTCCATGGCACGCTCCGAGGTTTCAGCCGGTGAGTCCGCCGGCAATTCTAGCATCCAGGCATGCTGACTTCCATGGTCGAATGTCAGGAGTCCCGTACGCTCCGGCGGCGGTTGTGGGAGAATGGGCCACGCCGAGCCGAGACTTCCCACCCCACTCATGGAGACGCATCGAGCGTGGCCAAGCCTGCGATCCAAGCGCGCCAGCTGTGCAAGACCTACCGCGTGTCTGAACGCGAATCCGGCGCGCTGCCGGCCCTGCGGAGCTTGATCCACCGCCGGGTCGAAGACGTCAAGGCCGTGGACGGGATCACCTTCGACGTCGCCCCGGGTGAGATCGTCGGCTTCCTGGGGCCCAACGGCGCCGGCAAGACCACGACCTTGAAGATGCTCTCCGGATTGCTCTACCCAACTGCCGGCGAGGCCACCGTCCTGGGATACACCCCTTCCCAGCGACAGGCTGACTTCCTGCGCCGCATCACGCTGGTGATGGGCCAGCGCAACCAGCTCGTCTGGGATATCCCGGCCATCGATTCGTTCGAACTCAACCGGGCCGTCTACCGGCTGGACCCGGCCGCCTTCCGCCAAACTCTTGAAGAGCTGACCGAGCTCCTGGAGCTGGGTACGCTGCTCCACAAGCCGGTTCGCAATCTATCTCTGGGCGAACGCATGAAATGCGAGGTCGCTGCAGCCCTGCTGCACCGCCCGCAGGTGGTGTTTCTGGATGAACCCACCATCGGGCTGGACGTGACCATGCAGCGGCGCATCCGCGCTTTCATCAGCGATTACAACCAGCGTTTCGGCGCCACGGTGATCCTAACCAGCCATTACATGGCGGATGTGGAGGCGCTCTGCCGGCGGGTCATCGTGATCCACCACGGCCGCCTGCTGTTTGACGGCGATTTGGCCGATCTGATCAAGCGCTTCACGCAGCACAAGACCATCACCGTGCAACTCGAGACCTGTCCGGACAAGCTCGAGGGGTATGGCGAGGTGATCTCGTGTGAGGACGGCAACCTCACCCTGCGCGTCCCTAAGGACCAAACCGCCCGCGTGACCAGCCGGCTGCTGGCCGATCTGCCGGTCATCGACCTGACGGTCGAGGACCCCCCAATTGAAGAGGTGATCGAGCGCGTCTTCGAGGAGCCTGCGATGTGAGGGGCCTGATCCAGCTCTACGTTCAGCAGTTCAAAACCACCTTCGCCTCACAGGTTCAATATCGGGCCTCGCTGGTCATCTGGCTCATCAGCGACATCCTTGAGCCGGTGATCTACCTGGTGATCTGGTCGGTGGTGGCGAACTCGCGGGGAGGCGATGTCGGGGGGTACTCGGCGGGAGCGTTTGCGGCCTACTACATCGTCCTGATGCTGGTCAACCATGCGACCTACACCTGGATCATGTACGAATTCGAGTATCGGGTGCGGCAGGGGGGCCTGTCGTTTCTGCTGCTCCGCCCGGTCCATCCGATTCACGCCGACATTGCCGACAACCTGTCCGCCAAGCTCATCACCAGCCCGGGGCTGCTGGTGGTGGCCTGGATCCTCACGCTGCTGTTCCATCCGGACTGGCACATTTCGGCCTGGAGCCTGGCCGCCGCCGTCCCCGCTCTGGCGCTGGCCTTCGTGCTCCGCTTCCTGATCGAGTGGGCGCTGGCATTGTGCGCGTTCTGGACCACTCGCGTCGGCGCGCTCAACCAGACCTACTTCGTTGGCATGCTGTTTCTGTCCGGGCAGATGGCGCCCATCACGCTGCTGCCTGGATGGCTGCAAACCATCACCGCCGTGCTGCCCTTCCGCTGGATGGTCAGCTTTCCGGTCGAGCTCATCCTCGGCCAGCTGACGCCCTCCCAGGTGTGGTCCGGGCTGGGGGCGCAGGCGATCTGGGCCGGGCTGGCCGTCTTGATTGTGCGCTTCGGCTGGCGCGCCGGCGTGCGCACCTACTCGGCGGTGGGCGGATGACGGCCCTGCGCTTGCTGTGGGTGTATCTGCGCATCGGTTTTATTCGGGAGCTGGCTTACCGGTTGGATTTCTTCATCCATCTGCTCCAATCCTTATTCGAACTGGGCACGGCGCTGGCCGGTCTGGCAGTTGTCTTCAGCTACACCGACAACCTGTCCGGCTGGCGGCCGGATGAACTCGTGGCCCTGCTGGGGGTGTTCTTCCTGGTGGGCGGCGCCATCAGTCTGGTGATACAACCCAGCATGCAGGCCTTCATCGAAGGCGTCCGCCAGGGCAGCCTGGACTTCATTCTCACCAAGCCCGAGGATGCCCAGATGCTGGTCAGCCTGCAAGGGGCCGACCTGTGGGGACTGATCGATGTCGGGCTGGGGGCGGTAGTCCTCAGCATTGCCCTGGTGCGGCTGGGCGAGCGCGTCGGGGCGGCCGAGGTCGCCACCTTCGCCGGGATGCTGATTTCCGGCCTGGCGATTGTGTACTCGTTCTGGCTGGTGCTGGCGAGCCTGTCGTTCTGGTTCGTGCGCGTCGAGAACATCCTGTACATCTTTCAGAGCGTGTACGAGGCCGGGCGCTGGCCGGTGAGCCTGTACCCCGGTTGGCTGCGCTACGGGTTGACCTTCATCATCCCTATAGCCTTTGCCACCACCGTGCCGGCTGAGGCCCTCACCGGGCGCCTGGACGCGCCCACCACGCTTGAAGCGCTCGCCCTGGCGGCGGCCCTGCTGACGGCGTCGCGGCTCTTCTGGCGCGCCGGCCTGCGCCGGTATTCGGGCGCCTCCGCCTGACACGCCCCAGGCCAGCCTTCATCGGCTGCCTCTTGCCCCTCAACGAGCGTGACATGCGTCACTAGGGTCCGCTTGTCTGACCGCCTAAAGTTGAGACATCCAACCACGGCCCGGCTTGGCCGAGATTTTGCCGACTGGGCCTCGCGCACGCTATGAGGTCACACCCATGCTCCATCGATTGCTCCGCGCCCTGCTGATTGTCTTCAACGGATTCTTGTCTCTGACCGCCATCGCCGGCGGGATCGGCCTGGTGACGGGATTGAACGCGCCCCCCGTTGACCAGCTGGCTGGAACCGTTTTCCCGGACTACTTCGTCCCGGGCCTGGCCCTGTTGGTCGTGGTGGGGGGCGGCGCCCTGCTCACCACCGGGCTGCTCATCCGCCGCCACCGCTACGCCCCCTTGGCCTGCATGCTGGCAGGCGGCGCCATCATCGTCTTTGAGGTTGTGGAGGTGCTGACCTTTGGTTCGCCCGAAGGGCTGGCCCGCACCCTGCAGGTCTTCTACGGGACGCTTGGCGTGGTGATCGTCCTTGCGTCTGCAGGGATGTCGGCCCAGTTGGAGCGAACCGCCGCCCAAGCCTGACCGCCGCCGCCCGTTCCGGCCGTTGAGGGATGAGCGCATGTCCACCGCCTCGGTGTACCTGATCGTAGCGTTCGCCTTTCAGACGGCGCTGGACGCTCACTTCGCTCTGCGGAACTGGATGTTCGAGGGATACATCGTTCGCTGGGGCTGGATCTTCTATGCCCTGAGCCTGCCGGCTTTCGCCGCCAGCCTGTGGCTTCGACGCGCCGGCGCGCCGGTGTCCCTGTGGCTTGGGGGCGTCTTGTTCCTGATTTGGGCAGCGTTCGGCTTCGCCGTCGAGTATCTGGCGCACATCGCCTGGCGCTCCCCACCCGTGTGGCCGATCTTCATCCCGTATGTCCTGCTCTACCTGGCCACGGTCATGTTCTATTGGTGGCCGGCGGCCACCGTCAGCCGGCCCGCCTGGTACGCGCTGGCAGCCCTGTTCCTGCTGGGCACTTGGCTGAATCTGCGCTCCCACTGACTCTTGAAGTGCCGTCTGACGACGATCGGACCGTGCGCATCATTCCGCACCCCTCATGCGGATTGTGAATTTCTTCACATATCGGACCCGGACCTCCCACCGAGGTCTGGCTCGGGCGTCGATGTGGGGTAAGATGGACCCCCATGCCGGTCGGCTACAGCCTCAGTGTCCTGATCTCCGCCTTCCTGCTCTTCCAGGTCCAGCCCATGCTGGGAAAATTCCTGCTGCCATGGTTTGGCGGGACCCCCATGGTCTGGTCGACCGTGCTGCTCTTTTTCCAGGTGTTCTTGACCGGGGGCTATGCCTACGCCGGTTGGCTGCTGGGTAAGCTGCGCCCCAAGGCGCAGGGCTGGGTCCACCTGGCGGCGCTGGCAATCTCGCTGGGATTGCTCGCCGCGGCCGCCCTGACGTGGCCATCCCCGCTGACCCCGGATCCAAGCTGGCGGCCGGGGCCCAGCGACCTGCCCGTGGTCGGGATCTTGCGCATCCTGGCGGTGGCGGTCGGGCTCCCGTACCTGATGCTGTCGGCCAACAGCACGCTCATGCAGGCCTGGTACTTCGCCGAGCGCGGCGACGCGCTCCCCTACCGGCTGTACGCGCTCTCCAACCTGGGATCGTTGGCGGCGCTGATCAGCTATCCCCTGGTCTTTGAGCCGTGGTTGAGCCTGCGGGCCCAGGCGAGCGTGTGGTCGGGCGCCTTCGCGCTGTTTGCCGTCGCCGCCGGGGTGCTGGCCTGGCGCGCCGCTCACCGTCCCGCCGGGCCCGCCTTACCGGTCGAGCCCGCCGCCGCCCGCCGGCCCGCGGGGCAGATCTACCTGCTGTGGCTCGGTCTGGCGGCGGTGGCCGCCTCCCTGCTGGTCTCGGTCACCAACCAGATCACCCAGGAAGTGGCCGTCATCCCCTTCTTGTGGGTGCTGCCGCTGGCGGTCTATCTGCTGACCTTCGTGCTGGCCTTCGGCGGCGGCCAGTTGTACCGGCGTCGGCTCTACCTGTGGGCGTTCGGCCTGCTGAGCCTGTTCAGCCTGTGGTCGCTCGTCCGCGTGCCGTCCTTCAGCCTGCCCATTCAGTTGACGGCCTACACGCTGCTGCTGTTTGCGGCCTGTATGCTGTGTCACAACGAGCTTTATGGCCGGCGTCCGGAGCCGGCATTCCTGCCGGCCTTCTATTTAATGGTCGCGCTGGGGGGCGCCCTGGGCGGCGCCTTTGTCACGCTGCTCGCCCCGGCTTTGTTCTCGTCCGGCTTCTGGGAGCTCCAATGGGGGCTGGTGGCCTGCGCCGCCCTGATGACGGTCATCTTGTGGCGTGAACGACGGCCCCCACCGTCCGGCAGACGGCGGGGAGGCCGTGGCCGGGGCGCCAGCACGCGCGATCGGAATCTCGGCGCCTGGAGCGCCGGCGCGCTGACGCTGGTCATCGCCCTCCTGACGGCCCTCATCATGCAGTCCACTGGCTCGGCCGCCTTGCTCTCCATGCGCGGCTTCTACGGCATCTCCCGAGTGTGGGCCATCAACACCGATCGGCCGGACATACTGGCGTTTGAATTCACCCATGGCAAGACCGTGCATGGTTTCCAGTTCGCCGCCGACCGCTTCCGCCGTTTGCCGACGGCCTTCTACGCCGACACGAGCGGGGTCGGTCTGGCCTTCCTGCACCACCCCGCTCGGCCCGGGCCGATCAGGGTGGCAGGGCTGGGGATGGGCATCGGCGTGATCGCCGCCTACGGCCAGCCGGGCGACGACTTCCGCTTCTACGAGATCAACCCGGACGTCATTGCCATCGCCGAGGGCCAGGGCGGCTACTTCTCGTTCCTTTCAGATTCACCCGCCCAGGTCGAGGTGATCCCGGGGGACGCCCGCCTTTCCCTGGAGCAAGAGTTAGCCAAGCCCGATTTCGAGCGCTTCGACCTGCTGGTGCTGGATGCTTTCAGCGGGGACACCATCCCGGTCCACCTGCTGACCGAGGAGGCGTTTCAGATCTACATGCAGCGCCTGGCCCCCGACGGCATCCTGGCCGTGCATGTGTCCAATCGCAATTTCAACCTCAACCAGGAGGTCTACCGCCTGGCGGACGCGTTCCAGCTGAACGCGGCCGAGATCGACGACGCCGGCGACGGCCTGCAGAGTTATGACTCGGTCTGGATGCTCGTGACCCGCGGACCGGCTATCCTGGCCGATCCGGCCATCGCCTCGCGCACATCGCCGCGCCCGCCTTTGGCTCCAAACCTGACCGCCTGGACCGATGACTACAGCAACCTGTTAGCCGTGTTGAAGTAGGCAGCCCGAGGCCGCTGGCCATGGGGTGCGGGCAGTGTGGCTCGAGAACGGCGGAATCGGACGAGTGCAGGGCGGCCCATTACTGGATGGGCTAGAATCCTTACGGTTCCGGCCGAGCACTCGGATCACCCTAGGCGAGCTTCTCCAAGGCAGCGTGCCGTGGCTCAGAGTCTGACCATCACTGTGAACGGGAAGCCGCACCGCGTTCAGAGCGCGCCTGAAACGCCGCTGCTGTACGTCCTGCGCGACGAGCTGGGCCTCAGCGGACCCCAGTTCGGGTGCGGCTCGGAAAGCTGCGGTGCATGCACCGTCCTGCTGGGCGCCCGGTCGGTTCAGGCGTGCCAGCTGCCGGTGTCTGAGGCCGGCCAAGGGGCCATCACCACCCTCGAGGGGCTGCGAGCGCCGGACGAACTTCATCCCATTCAACAAGCGTTCATCGACGAGCAAGCCGGCCAGTGCGGCTACTGCCTTAGCGGCCTGATCATGACCAGCGCCGCCTTCCTCTACCGCAACCCGCACCCGACCGTGGCTGAGATTCGTGAGGCGCTCGACGGCAATCTGTGCCGATGCGGGGCGCATGCCCGGATCGTGCGCGCCGTCCAGCGCGCTGCCGCCAGCCTGGCGGACTTGGAGGGCTGATCGCATGGCGTCTCGCCGCCCCGGCCGCAGGCCGTTCAACCAGTGGAGCGAGCCCGGCGCCATCGCCATCGCCGATCAGGTCGATGATTGGTTACGGATCGAGCCGGACGGCACGGTGACAGTCTTCAGCGGCAAGGTTGAGCTGGGCACCGGGGTCAAGACGGCACTGGCCCAGATTGTCGCCGATGAGCTCGACGTCGATTTTGACCAGGTGCACATGGTCATGGGCGACACCGGGGTGGTGCCCGATGAGGGCATCACCGCCGGCAGCAGCACGCTGAGGATTGGCGGCTTCGCCCTGCGAAAGGCCGCCGCCGAGGCCCGCGCCGCCCTGCTCGAGATGGCCTCGGATCAGCTCGACGCGCTGGTCGACGAACTGGCCGTCGAGGACGGCGTGGTCCGGGTGTCCGCCGATCCCGTTCGGTCGGTCTCGTATGCGTCGCTGATCGGCGGGGGCAAGTTCCACCGCCCGATCAACATGGAAACCCCGGTAAAACCCCCCGGTGAGTACCGGGTCGTCGGACGCGCCCATCAGCGTCTCGACCTGCCCGCCAAGGTCACCGGGCAAGCCGGATATGTCCATGACGTGCGGCTGCCAGGCATGTGGCACGCTCGCGTGGTCCGGCCCCCAAGCCCTGGCGCTCACTTGCTTTCGCTGGACGCCTCAAGCGTGAAGGATGCCGAGGTGGTGCGCATCGGTGATTTCGTGGCCGTGGCCAGCCAGCGCGAGTACGATGCTGTCCGGGCGGCAGAGGCGGTCCGGGCGACCTGGCAGGAGCCGGATCCCCGCCCCGGCATGGCCGAGTTGTACGACGTGATTCGGGCCGCTCCGGCCCAGGTCCAGGTCACGCTGCAAACCGGCGATCCGGATGGCATGCTGGCCGCCGCCTCCCAACCCTTGCAGGCGGACTATACCCAGCCTTTCCAGGCCCACGCATCCATCGGCCCGTCGTGCGCCGTGGCCGACATCACCGCGGAAGGCGGCACCGTCTGGAGCAGCACCCAGGGCCCCTACCCGCTCCTCGACGCGCTGGCGGATCTACTTGATCTACCGGAGGAGAACTTGCGGGTGGTGTATGCCGAAGGATCCGGGTCGTATGGCCACAACGGGGCCGATGACGCCGCCGCCGACGCTGCCGTGGTATCCCGGGCGCTTGGTCGGCCCGTCCGGGTTCAGTGGTCCCGGCGCGACGAGTTTCTGTGGGAGCCCTATGCGCCAGCGATGGTCATGACCTTGGCTGGGGCGCTGGACGCCGACGGAGCCCTGTCCGCCTGGACCCATGATGTATGGTCACCCAATCATGGCAACCGGCCCAGACTCGGGAGCCATCTCCTGGCCGGCCAGTTGGCCTATGGGCTGGTTCCTCCGCCGGTTGAGTGGTTTGGCGGCGGAGACTTCAACGCCGCGGTGGACTATGTGGTCCCCCATCGAGCGCGTCACCGCGCACTGGCTGCAGGCCCTCCCCTTCCGAACGTCGGCGATGCGCACCCTGGGCAGCCTGGCCAATGTGTTCGCCAATGAGTCCTTTATGGACGAGTTGGCCGCCGCTGCCGGCGCCGATCCGGTCGACTTCCGGATGCGGCACCTCACCGATGAACGCGCCACCGCCGTGTTGCGGGCCGCCGCCGAGTCGGCTGGTTGGGGAGAGCCGCTCGCACCCGGGCACGGCCGGGGGATCGCCTTCGCCCGCTACGACAACGATGCCGCCTACGTGGCCACGGTGGCCCAGGTGCACGTGGACCCGTTCGACGGCCGGGTGCGGGTTGAGCGCCTGACCAGCGCCCTGGATTGCGGGCTGATCGTCAACCCGGATGGGCTCACCAACCAGGTCGAGGGCAATCTCATTCAATCGCTCAGCCGGGCGCTGCTCGAGCAGGTTACCTTCGACGAGCACCGCATCACAAGCGCCGACTGGGACAGTTACCCGATCCTCAGGTTTTCGGATGTGCCCGACGTTGAGGTCGTCTTGATCGACCGCCCCGACCAACCCCTGCTGGGCGGCGGCGAGCCCACCAGCGTTTGCACCGCACCTGCGGTCGCCAACGCCATCTTCGCCGCTTGCGGCGCGCGGGTGCGGCAGATTCCTTTCACGGCCGAGCGGGTGAAGGCTGCCTTGGGGACCTCGACCTCCACCGGCGGCTAGCGCCCGCCAACGCCACCCGTTTATGATCTCAGCCCTGTCGTGCCGCCCAAAGCTATGGTGCCCCTGGGACGGGTCCCGCCGATGACGACCCCTGGCCAAAGTCCGTCCACTTAATCCATCGGCGGGACCGGCGCACGAGCGGCTAAAACGCTCGATCGCGCCGTCCTGGCTGGAAGCCATAGGCTTGCCGCTGTCTCCGATCTACGATCTGCAACCCTCTCTTGACGGTCTTCTTGAACACAGGTTTCCGGCCTCAGCGCTGGTTCTTGACTTCCCTGCAGCGACATGCTATTGGCGTTGCACCTTCAACGGGACCTGCGTACCAGTGCGGTCTCTTACGGAGCCAAGGGGGCTTATCATGCGCTTACTCCGTGTTCTCATCGCCGCCGCGTTCACCGCAGCGCTTTTCGTCCTGGTGGTCCCGGCGGCGGCCGACTGCCCGACAAGCGATCCGGGTTGTCATCTCACCCCACCCCAATCCCGGCAGGTCAACCCCGACCCGCTCTCGTCCGCCGGTCGTTCCATCGATCTGGATGAGTTGGGGACACTGCTTGTGGCGAATTTCACAAGCCCGCTGAGCCTGGGCGCCGGGTCGCTTGTTGCTGCTCAACCCGTCCTGGTCGATCCCGTCCCGCTCGGGTCGAGGCGCGGCAGCCCCCGACCTCCCCACCCTCGACGTCCGCCAGCGCTACCAGGATCCGTCGGATGTGTCCTGCGGCGTTCAGGCTCTGGGGATGGCCCTGGACGGCCTGGGGACGCCCGGGCCGGCCTCCTCCGCCCTGCTCGGCTACCCTAATTACTGATTAGGGCTACCTGCAGGGCAACGGGATGATGTATGACTTCGGCACCGGTGTCGAGGAGCTGGCCTTCACCGCCCAGTCCTATGGGTACGCTGACAGCCTGCCCTTCCACGACGGGTCCATCGCCCTGCTCCAGTCCGAACTCGCCGCCGGAAGACCCATCGTGGTCAGCCTCGGGCACGAAGACGCCGAAGGGCTGAGCGACAGTCGAAGCCCGGGCCACTTCGTGACCGTGACCGGCATCTCCCCTGACGGGAACTGGATCGCCTACAACGACCCCATCCTGGGCAAGGTCGTGGTCCCCATGAGTGACTTCCTGAGCCAGTGGGCGCTGCAGGGCTACTCAGGCGTCACGGTCGGCCCATCGGCGCCCGCCGCTTCTGTGGCTGCGCCTCTCAGCCGGATCCCATGAACGCTTCGCCCTGGCTGCTGTTCGCCGCCGGCGTCATGGCGCTGATCTCCAACGCCGGGCTGGGGCTCAGGCGCCAGGGGATCGGCGGGATGATCGCCGAAGGCGGCGGTGGAGGCGGCGGATCGACTTCCAAGACATCGACCAAGACCACCAACTCATCCTCCAAGTCAACCAGTTCGTCCTCCAAGAGCTCCCAGAAGAGCTCCAAAAAGAGCGCCTCCAAATCGTCATCCAAGTCCGCTCCGAAGCCAGACTCCAAGCCAGCCGCCGCTCCAGCTCCGCGCCTCCGGCGCCCAGCCTGTTCAGCCAAATGAGCACTGCCGTCTCCAACGCGGTCACGTCTGTTAGCAACACTGTTCACAACACGGTTTCGACTGCAACAACGGCAATCAGTAATGCGGCCTCAGCCGCTAGCACGGCCGTCCGCAACACAGTCAGCTTGCCACAACAGCGCCAATGCCGCTCTCCGTCAAACTAGCCATGCTGTCACTACGACCGTCAACCGGGCGGCCGCCTTGGTGGACGACATCGCCGAGGAGGCCCGGGAGATCGGCCGCAGCGTGGCCACGACGGTTAGCCAGGCGGCAACCACCGTGACCACCGCGATCCGGATCGCCGCTACCTCAGCCGTTTCGACCGTGCGGACCGCGGCCGAAGGCGTGAGTAACACAGCCCGGAATGTCACCGCCGGCGCGTTGACAGTCGCCCATGACGCGATCGAAGCGGCCACGCCAGTGGCCCAAAGGATCGTGGCCGCGCCGTTTATCGAGCTGCATGATGTTGTGGCGCGGGCATCAGAGGGTGCTCAGGCAGTAATAGACGGGGTAGGTGCGACTGTCGAAGCATTGAGGGTAACCAACGAGGATAGCAACCCGCGGTTCGCCGCACGTATGGGGCTTCTCGAGCAGATCGGTGACGGCCTGACGCACTTCGGCGACAACTGGGGCGCGATCATCGGAATGGCCAACGAGGTGCGCCGGTATACCCTCGAGTCCGTCCTGGATGGGCGATGGGCGGACGCGGCCCGAGGGGCCCGTGGGATAGGCCAGATGAATACCACGTTGGCCCAGTTCGGAGGCCAGGTAGGATTAAAGTATGCTGGCCACACCTTTCACAGCGGCATGGGAGTTTGGATCGGCGACGCGTGAGCACTTCATCGAGGGTGAGGGCCGGGAGCTGGATGTCGCTGTTACCGGAGGCGACCTCATTCTGAGCCTGTTAGGAGTCTACGGCGCCTACTCAGCGGCAAGATCGGTCACCGCCACGAATTCCGTCCGCGCGCTTCAAGCCGCCCCAGAACCCGGAACACCCCTTTTCCGCGTTTTTGGCGACGAGGCGAGAGGCTTGGGGCGATCCTGGACAACAGTCTCGCCGGATGATGTGCCGGACTTCCGCGCTGCGGCCGGTCTCTTCGAAGGAAACACGGGGCGCTTCGTCGCCGAGGGCCCACTCACAGACATCGACGGCGTGCTGCTGCGATCTTCTCTGCGGGGTCCTACGACGCCACCCGGTACGCAGATGGTCCCCGAGCTAGTTGTCCCAAAGCCCGCATCGCAGATAACCCTGACTAGAGTGTCGGGTGCAAATCCACCCTATTAGGTGACGAATATGCCCGATTTCTTTCTGACCGCAGCCGGCGAATTCGAACCCCTCAGCGAGCCACGTGCGTGCTCGGCTGTTGACCGCCTGCACGACGCTGTCCGAGATGACTACATGCTCGTCGAGATTTTCCCGCTCCTTTCCGGGCAACGGTTCGGACTCGGCGACAAAGACATATCGCTACTCCTTCTGTCAACGTGTCACGAAGGACAGACTCTGTTTCCGATCACAGAATGGCCTTCCCACGTCTATGTCGCCAGGATTCTCGACAGCATCGCTCTCCAAACTAGGTCGTTAGGGCCGTCTCAAGTTGAGCTGATAGCGAAAGGGACTCTGTATCGATCCCGCGACGATGCTGCGAAAGCAGTGGACCTCTTTTAGCATGCCTAACGCGAGGAGGGTAAGTCGCTCTTCTTGAAGATGGAGGCGGGGGAGCTAAAGGTTGTTGGTGAGCAAGACGGCCCCGTTGAACAGGATCTCAAGGCGCAGCTCACCAGGATCATTCGAAACGCCGACCACGTTTTGGCAGCCTATCTCGCTAGGGTTTACCCGGTGCCGTCGGAGGAACGTAGCATTGCGCTGTGCCTAGTTACAGAGACCGGACCGGATGAGAGTATCGTGAGCGATATTGCGACAACGTTCGCGGGCATGTTCGGCTCCGGCGTTCACATGGACATCCTCTTCCTTCGAACGGATCAAGAGACTTGGGTGGCCGCCCGCTGTCGGCCATTCTATCGACTCTCGCACCGAAGAGGCTAGCGAAGCAACATCAAGGCTTTGAAACTCTCGGGCAAAGCTGCTGGCTTGCACCCTGAAATGATACACAATTCCAATTCGGCGCGCACCAGCACCCGCCCTGCGCCCACCGCTCCAGCGCCTGTTCGGCGTCCAGGCATGGCTTCGAGCGTTTCTCACACGTCACCCTCCGACTTGAGATGCAGATAGTAATTGAAGTCAAGGTCCCCAGGGGAGAGGCCGTAGCCGGTGAGCAAGTAGGCGGCCTCGCTTCGGTGCTGCGTGCCGTGGTTGACCACATGCACGATCGTCTGCCAAACGCGCCGGGTCCGGACGGGGCCCTTGCGACGCTCATACGTATAGCTTGCGTTGAGCGCCGCTGCGCTCAGCCCGTTGCTGTAAGCCTGCCATTTCTCCCGCTCCGCTCGCCAAGCCTGTCTGAGCGAGGTCACGTCCGGGAAATCCCCCAGCTCGAGGTCCGGCGAGAGGGCCATGCCCACGAGCGTTTCCCGCCAGCCGATTTCCGCGTCCAGCATGTGAACCAGAATCCCCCTTAGGCCGCCCCGGCCGGGGTCCGGGATCGGTTGGGCAACGAACTGCTCGGGGGTAAGGCGCTCCGCAGTCTCCAGTACCAAATCGGTAGCCCAGGAGTTGTACCTCAGAAGCTCGAGCGCGTCGGTTGTTTCCACGGCTGCCTCTCCCAGGAACGGCTTGTCCAGGCTCGGTTAGTATCAGCCTAACATCGATTCGCACCCGTGCACGGCCTCATCGACCTGGCACTTGGCGTACGCCCATGTACAATGGCCACCTGTTCCAACCTGAGGAGGTATCGGATGTCTTCTTCCGCCGGCAGCCTGGCGCTCAGCCTCGACCTCCCCGCACTCCCGGCGGATGTCTTTGAGGCCGTACTCGATGGACTGCGCCACGGCCTGGCCGATTTCGATATCGCTTTCGATATTAGCCCGGACGGCCGCCTGGTCCAATCAGGCATGCCAGGCGCACATGTGACGGCCTGGCAGCCTGGAAGCCGGATGGATCTGGAATGGCAGCCTGCCGAATGGGCCCCTGCGGTGGCGGCCCGCGTTTCAATCGGCTGCGCCGCCATTGAGCTCGGGACCCATCTCTCGGTTGAGCTGTCTGGGCTCCCGGGTGTGATCGACGACCCGTCCGAGCTGGCTGCCTGGTTCGCCGGGCAGGCCCTCGCTCCGGCTCTGGCGGCCGCCACTCAGGAGGGCCTGGCCGATTGGATCACCGACCGCAACGCTCGCCAGCCGGCCGGCGCCCGCGCCCGGAGGACCTACGCCGATCCACTTTTTCACTACCCTAATTTCCTTGCCATCTTGGAGAAGCTGTCGTTGGCCGCAGACGATCGCCTTTTGGAGGTCGGCTGCGGCGGCGGCGCCTTTCTCAAACTCGCCCTGGACTCCGGTTGCCGGGCAGCGGCTATCGACCACAGCCCCGAGATGGTCGAGCTTGCTCGAGCACAGAACGCCGACGCATTGGCCGCCGGGCGGCTGGACATCAGGTTGGGCCAGGCAGAGGAGCTTCCCTTCCCCGACGCGGCCTTCACCTGCGCCGTCATGACCGGCGTGCTGGGCTTCCTCGCCGAACCGGTCCAGGCCTTGGCCGAAGTCCGCCGAACCCTGCAGCCCGGCGGTCAATTCATTTGCCTGGGGAGCAATTCGTGCCTGAGGGGCACTCCGGCTGCACCGGAGCCAATCGCCTCACGCCTCCGGTTCTACACTGACCATGAATTACGTCAGTTGGGCCTTCAGGCCGGCTTCGATCGGGCCGAGGTCGAGCGCTTGGAGCTCGAACGCCACGCGCGCCGGGTTGGGATTCCGGAAGATCAGCTCAGCCTGTTTGCCGGGGGCGGGGCTCCCTTCCTGATGGCCTGGAGGGCGTGATGTTACATTTCCGAAGGTCGCGCTAGATGAGTAATCTGACGCCCCTGCAGAACCGGCTAACGCGTGTCCATAGGTCATTTGTGAAGGCTTTCACAACATGGATGTGCCCTGGCATCGGGAACGGAGGAGGGTTGCGGAGATGAGCGTTCCGGAAACACCCCACTCTAACAGGCTCGCCACGGCTCTCTCACTTGCATTGGCAATGAGCGTGGCTTGCGCTCTGGTCCCATCAGGCCAGCCGCCGACTGCGTTGCCGGCGATCACGGCCGCCACGACGGCCACTGCGCACCCGGCTCGTACCAGCCCGCCGCCCACTCCCACCAACCCGCCGCCCACGACAGAACCGACGCCCACGTTGGAGTCCCCTTCGGGGGTCTACACAGACGATTTCGAGTTTGCCGTGCTAGACCCCGGCTGGAGCTGGGTCCGCGAGAATCCGTCGGCCTGGACCCTAACCGGTCGGCCTGGCTGGCTGTTCTTGGACACCGCTCAGGGCAGACTGCTGTTCGCTGGCGGCGATGCCCCAGTGCTGCTTCGGGCAGCGCCTGAAGGCGATCTGGAGGCTGTCGTCCTGCTCGATATCCGCCCGACGGAGGACTTCCAGAGCGCCGGGCTCATCCTATACCAGGATGACGACCACTTCGTGGCTCTGTCGCGCGCCTTCTGCGGGAAAGGCGCTTGTTTGGGGGACGGGGTTTACATGGATGATGACCAGCGCGGCATGTCGGGCGGGTTTCCTGACAACGCCGTGTCGGGCCTTCCGAGCGCCGGCCCGATCTACTTAAGGTTGGTCAGGCAAGACACGCTGATCACAGGCTATTGGAGTTCCGACGGTTCAGATTGGATTTGGGTGGCGGAGACCCACGCCGACCTGGTGGAGGCGCGCATCGGCCTATACGCCGACAACAGCCTTCCAGGGCGGGCCACGGTCCCAGCCTATTTTGACCAGTTCAGAGTGGGGCCGGCGGCGCCGTGACGTTCCGCCAAGCCAAATGGAGTGCAGGCATAGGATAAGGCTTTGGCCCGGGCATAAGACGAGAGAGCGATGGCGACACAAAGTACCGAGTTGGCCGTTTCGATGATCGAACGGTCTCACCAACGTCTATTTGACCACGTCGAAAACATTGCCCTTCCGGAAGCGATATTCGTACCGGGCGGCGGCTTTCGTTCGGTCCTGGGAACCTTCAAACACGCCGCCGGACGGAGTCACGTTTATCGCTCCTTCGCCTTCGATCAGGAACCACAGCATTGGGGCGAAACGGACTGGCCCCGAGGCTTGCGCGAAACGGTCGACAAATCAGAGGCCTACCTCGAGGAGGTCAAGGACTGGTTTCAGAGAGCCCGAGTGGCCTGGCTCCGCCATCTTGAGCGACTCAGGCCCGAACAGCTCGAAGAGCTCCGACCCATGCAGTAGGGCTCGACAGCGTCCTTGAGATCGCTTTCCACAATCTCTACCACGCCGCTGAAATCAACCAGGTCCTTTCAATCTGCCGAGGGGAGGCCTGGGAAGAAGGCAAACAAGTCGAGGAGAACAACGTGTCCACCCTTGGGCATCGGGTCCGCCCTCCATGGTGGGACGAGGAGGAGTGAGGCTTATGCCGCCAGAGGCCATCGACCTGGTTTCCAAGCTGGCCCTGTTTTCCGAATACTGGCAGCCAAAGATCATCGGATGCATGAACGACTACGATCTAAAGGTGGTCAAGCTTCAGGGGGAGTTCGTGTGGCACAGCCATCCCGAGACGGATGAGTTCTTCCTAGTCTTGGAAGGCGACATGCAGATCGAGTTCCGCGAAGGTGTGACGCCGCTTCGGAAGGGTCAGATGTGCATCGTGCCTCGCGGCGTTGAGCACCGTCCATCGGCAGCCTCCGAGTGCCAGGTGCTGTTAATCGAGCCGGCCGGGACGATTAACACCGGTGACGCCGGAGGCGATCGGACTGTGGCGGCTGAAGATTGGTCCTAGCCCCGGCCACCGGCAGCGGTCACCATTGTCCGCTGCGCCTCCCCCACCACTCAAGGCCCTTGAGGATCAACCACAGCAGCCCGGCCGGCAGCAGGCCGCCCAGCATGCACATCCAACCCAGCGCCGCCGCGCCCGGCCCGTAGAGCACATAGATCAGCCCGCCCCCCACAACCAGCAGGAGAAGCACAAAACCGGCGAACAGCCGCCGGTCCAACTGTTTGCGAAAGTCGTTCACAGCACCCCTTCTGGGCTGATTCGGCTGGAACGATTATAGCTTTCGCCCAGGCGTTGTCCTGGCACGCGCCGAGAAAATGTGCCATGATGGCCGTCCTTGGCTCACCCCGCCGGCACAGCGTGTTGCAAGGCGCCAGGCGACCCTGGGAGGCGGAATCGGATGAACGAGAAGTTCCATGCCTACGGCTATCGCTGGGTGGTGCTGCTGGCCTTCATGGCCATCACGGCCGTCAACCAGCTCCTGTGGATCACGTTTGCCCCTATCACCCAGGATGCGGCCAACTACTATGGCGTTTCCGAACTCAGCATCGGCCTCCTGTCCCTGAGCTTCATGGTGGTGTACCTGTTCGTGTCCATCCCGGCCTCATGGGCTATCGACCGCTACGGCTTCCGCACCGCGGTCGGTGTTGGCGCCGTCCTGACCGGAGTGTTCGGTTTGACACGCGGTTTGCTGGCCCAAGATTTCACCTGGGTCATGATCTCCCAGATCGGCATCGCCATTGGCCAGCCCTTCATCTTAAACGCCGTCACCACCGTGGCCGCCCGCTGGTTCCCGCTCAATGAGCGCGCCACCGCCTCCGGGTTCGGGTCGCTGGCCATCTACCTGGGCATCCTGGGAGGACTGGTGCTGACACCCTACCTGGCGCTCCGCTCCGGGATCGCCAGCACGCTCGTTGTGTTCGGGGTCGTGGCTGTCGTCGCAGCCGCGATCTTCCTGATCTTGTCGCGCGAGCATCCTCCCACCCCGGCCGGCCCCGCCGGCGAGGAAGCCCGCGCCCTGGTCCTTGACGGACTCAGGCGGGCACTCCGAGTGGGAACCTTCCAGGTCCTGCTGGTGGTCTTCTTCGTCGGACTGGGGCTGTTCAACGCCGTCACAACCTGGATCGAAGAGGTGCTGGCACCGCGGCGATTCTCAAGCACGCAAGCCGGGGTCGTCGGCGGGGTGATGATCGTGGGCGGGATTGTCGGCGCGCTGGTGCTGCCGGCCGCCTCCGACCGCTGGCGCCGCCGGGTGCCCTTCATCCAGCTGGCGCTGGTGGGTGCGTGTCTGGCCTTGCTCGGGGTCACTTTCGCCACCAGCTACGGCCTGCTCTTGGTGTCATCCGCCGGGCTGGGTTTCTTCCTCTTGAGCGCCGGCCCGATTGGTTTCCAGTACGCAGCCGAGGTCACCTATCCGGTCCCCGAAGGCACGTCTAATGGGCTGGTGCTGCTCATGGGTCAGATCTCCGGCATCGTGTTCATATTCGGTTTGGACGCCCTCAAATCCCCCGCCACCGGCTCGATGGCCGCTCCCCTGGTGGGGTTGGCCGGCCTGATGCTCGTGGCTCTAGTGCTTTCGCTGCGGCTCAAGGAATCATCCATGCTGGCCAAGGCGTAGTCCCATGCCGGCCCGGATCGGCCGCCTTGCGCGCCGCGGCCGGAGTGGTATCATCTCCCCCATTGTCTGCGCACCGGCCCGTCTTACGCCGATACGCGACAAGCTTCATCTTAGCCCTTCTCACCCCCAGGCGCGTCCCGCGCCTCCTCGACGGGAGTTGTGACCAGGATACGTCTGGATCGATTCACGCTTAATGCTGTGACCATGAATGGGCCGCCATCGTCCGCCGCAATCTCTCAGCCGCCGCATCAAACCGGCGGCCGCACGGTTCTCCGTTGGTCTGAGCAAGCAGGTTGGGAAAGTCTGGAGGCAATCCAATGAGAAAGTCGAAGGTGCTGGTGTTGTTGTGCCTGGCGGCGATCACGGGGTTGAGCTGTTCGCCCCTGTCCACGGCGGCGAACGCGGTGGCCAATCAGGTCGTCGGATCAGGCTTCAGGGTCGTCGATCAGTTGTGGACTGATGTCCCCCGCATGGATGGGTTGACATCTGCCGAGCAGGACATCCCCATCTACGTCAAGCTGTACGTTCAGACCGTCCTCAGAGCCACAAGCGGCGGTGAAGGCAGCGTCGACTGGATCGTGTTCACGACCGACAAGACTCCCGGCGACATCGAGGCCTTTTACACCCTCGAGCGCATGGGAGGCCAAGGGTGGGATGTGGAGAGCCAGGACACAGCCTGTCTCTCAGGCACTGAGCAGGGTGTGAACGAAGTTGGAACCATCTGCGTGTTCGAGAAGCAGGGTTCCAACAAGCAGGACCTGCTGGCGATCATGGCCGGGACCGACACCACGACCAATCAAACGGATGTGTTCTTCCTCCGGCTCACAGCCAACGTGACCCCGACCCCGTAGACGCACCAGGCCGCGGCCCGTTCGCGCCCGGGGCAGTCCAGACTGCCTCGGGCGTTTTGGTCATACCCTGTCTGCCGCCGACGAACGGTCCGTGCTGCGCGCACGGGGAGGCAGCCTGGTATGCCTTAAGATGGATGGGACTTGGCCGCACTCAGGTTTCACGCCCGGGCTGCCTCCGAGGTTAGAAGGAAGGGATCATGCAGACCACCCGCCCCGAAATCGCCTCCCTTCGGCCGCTCGGCCAGAGCCAGCTCCGAGTTTCCCCCATTGGGCTGGGGGTGATGCAATTCGCCGGCTCGACCGGGGTGTTCAGGTTTGTGTTCAACCGCCTGTCTCAGGACCAGATGAACGCCATCGTTCAGACCGCCCTGGACCACGGGGTCAACTGGTTTGACACGGCCGAAGTGTATGGAGGCGGCGTCTCAGAGCGGGGATTAGCTCGCGGCCTCAAAGCGGCCGGTAGGGCGCCGGGCGACGTAGTTATCGGGACCAAATGGCTGCCCCTGTTCCGGCGCGCCGGCAATCTGAGGCGCAGTATCGATGACCGACTGCGGGCGCTGGAAGGCTACCCCATCGACCTTTATATGGTCCACCAGCCGTGGAGCTTTTCCTCGCCGGAGGCTGAGATGGACGCCATGGCCGACCTGGTCCAGGCGGGCAAGATCCGCGCCGTCGGCGTGAGCAATTTCGGGCCCGGACGTCTCCACCGCGCCCATGCCGCTCTCGGCAAGCGCGGCATGCCCCTGGCGGTCAACCAGGTCCAATACAGCCTGCTTCACCGCGATATCGAGCGCAACGGCATTCTGGACGCCTGCCGTCAGCTAGGGGTGACTGTGGTTGCCTGGGGACCGCTGGCTTCTGGTCTGCTGACCGGGCGATACCACCGCGATCCGAAGCAGCTGGGGCGAGCCCCCCTCGGCCGGCGTCAGCGGCTGGCGATGCAGATCGAGCGCAGCCGGCCGGTGGTCGAGGCCCTGCAAGCCGTGGCGGACGCCCATGGCGTCACCCCGGCGCAGGTCGCCCTCAACTGGCTTATCCGCGGGCAGGGAGACACGGTTGTGGCCATCCCCGGGGCCTCCCGCTCCGAACAGGCGGCGGAAAACGCCGGCGCCATGAGTTTCGCCATGAGCGAGGCTGAGATGGCCAAACTCGAGGCTGTCTCAGCCGGCGCCCGCTAGCCACCCTCATCGATCGGCCGGGCTCGGCCCGAGGGGCATGGCTCGGCCCTCGACATACCGGATCCGCGCGTCCCCCGCGTGACCGCAAACCCGGATCTCAGGGTATGGGAGTCAATGCAAAAGGCTGTGAGAATTCGGAGTAGAAGTGGCGATCGGGCAGCAGCGGCAATTGGGCACCGAAGTAGCGGTTCAAAATGACCCTGAAGGTGTTGACCGGCGAGATGCTGTCGTAGACCTGTGGGCTGCCGCCATCGGGCAGGTAATACGCGTTTAGATTCTTCATCCGGTCTTCCGGCGTGACATGGAATGCGCCGTGATCTCCCTGGATGACGATGATCGGCGGCGTCTTGGAATTGGCCAGGATGGCCTTGACGGCTTCGAGGGTGCGTGCGCTGATGTAGTGAACCTGGTCAGCGTAGGCCTGCCGTTCGCTGGGGATACCCACCGGCGAGACCTGGTCCGCCAGAGTGAACACGGCCGTCTGGGATGCGATGCCCCCCTCCGCGGTGAAGATGTAGGGCGGATGGGGAGACATAATGTGGACCCAGACGAACTTGGGCCCAGGAATCTCGGGCACTTGGCCCAGGCGATCGAAGGCAAACAGAATCCGGTCACGGAATTCCTTGTTCGGATCGGGGATATTCGTTCCGATCAAGGCATTGAGCTTGACCCGTCCATCGATGAGCGCCCGGCCGATGGAGGTATCCACCAGCAGTGCCTCCAGCGGATTGAGACCCCCGAAGGCCCGGGCATCAGACAGAGAACTCGGCCGCGGGGACATGTAGACACCGGCGTCCCTCCAGTCGGTCATCCCATAGGCCGACTCAAATGCCACCGTGGTGTAGCCGATGCTTTCGAGGGAGAGCCGCAGGGCATTGCTGCGGCAGATCTTGTCCAGCCAGGCGCTGTCTTGGGCGTTGGGATCAAGCGGCGGCCCGAGCGCGTCCAGGTAGTTCATGTTGAGGGAAGAGGGCAGGGAGAGCCGTGTGATGGCATAGTTGCTGCGGCTCTGATCGGTTACCACAAAACCCAGATCCTTGAGGCCCTGAAGGAACGGCTGGTTGTCATAGTCGAACACATCGGCGAGCACATCCTGCCGGGTATAGGCATCCAGGATGATGTAGTACACGTCCGGCAGCGGCTCCCCGGGCGCGGGCGACAGGGCAATCGGAGGCGGCGCGGCCTGGGCGCGTGGCGACACCATGCTCTTGACGCCGGCAGAACCCAGTTCGAATAGGGGGAAGATCATGGCCAGGCTGATGGTCACATTCAAGAACCGAGTGGCTGCCTGGGAAAAAACGCGCCGGCGCGCCACCCACACGGCCCCGCCCACGAGAACGGCCGCCCACACGATCAGCAAAAGGCGGTGCCGGCCGAGGACCAACCCCGCCAGGCTGACCGACTTCAACTCCTGATAGACATGGCCGTACGAGAACAGAAGAACCCAGACCAGGCTGGTGAGGAAGGCGCCCTTGGCGCTGCTCCTGGTCAGGCGGCTGCTGGTCCACCATACAATGGCGGCTGCTGTCAGCGACAGAGCCAGCGCTCGGAGCCCGTCGGCCGGGTGGACTTCACCCAGATTCCAGGCCAGCAAGGCCACGACGGGGTAGGCTGCGAACAGCAGCGGGTGGTACGGGCGATCAATCAGAGATTTCATGTCAGAAGTTGCGGCCGGTTCCTATAACGTCAGACACCGATCCAAGAACCCCCAAAGCATAACGCATGGTTCAGCCACCAGCGTCTAGCTTGTGGCTTCAAACAACACACGTCCCTTTTTCACTCAACCACCGCATCCATTTGAAGGATGCAGTGATCATAAAATCAAAGCGCCGAGCTCATGGCTCAGCGCGCTTTGATGAGTGCTAGCAGCTAGAGGCTAGCACCTAGAATAGAAAAGCCCCTTGGCGATGACCTACTCTCCCAGGCCGTTACCAGCCAAGTACCATCGGTGCTGACGGGCTTAACTGCCGGGTTCGGGATGGGACCGGGTGTACCCCCGTCGCTCTAATCACCAAGGGACGTTTTCCCTTGTGGAATATGAAGTTGTGACTGAAACGAGCCATTCAAGATCGAGTCGAAAAGCGCCAAGTTCTCCGCATCACGCACATAAGCCCTCGGCCATTAGTACAGCTTAGCTTAACGCATTGCTGCGCTTCCACATGCTGCCTATCTACAGGTGGTCTACCTGCGGCCTTACTCCCTTAATGGGATGAGGGACCTTATCTTGGAGCGAGCTTCCCACTTAGATGCATTCAGCGGTTATCCCTGCCAGACGTGGCTACCCAGCGATGCCGTTGGCACGACAACTGGCACACCAGAGGTCTGTCCACCCCGGTCCTCTCGTACTAGGGGCAGCTCTCCTCAAGTCCCTTACGCCCACAGCGGATAGAGACCGACCTGTCTCACGACGGTCTGAACCCAGCTCACGTACCGCTTTAATGGGCGAACAGCCCAACCCTTGGGACCTTATCCAGCCCCAGGATGCGATGAGCCGACATCGAGGTGCCGAGCCTTGCCGTCGATGTGAACTCTTGGGCAAGACTAGCCTGTTATCCCCGGGGTAGCTTTTGTCCGGTAAGCCACGGCCCTTCCACACGGTACCGTGGGATCACTAAGCCCGACTTTCGTCTCTGCTCGACGTGTTGGTCTTGCAGTCAAGCTCCCTTGTGCCTTTACACTCTGCGGCTGGTTTCCATTCAGCCTGAGGGAACCTTTGGGCGCCTCCGTTACCTTTTAGGAGGCGACCGCCCCAGTCAAACTACCCGCCTGGCACGGTTCCCCTGCCGGATCACGGCCAGGGGTTAGGGTGCAAACTCCGTCAGAGTGGTATTCCATTGTTGGCTCCACCGAGGCTGGCGCCCCAGCTTCATAGCCTCCCTCCTATGCTAGACAGACGAAGCCCGAACTCAATGCCAAGTTGTAGTAAAGCTCCACGGGGTCTTTTTGTCCTGCTGCGGGTAAGCGGCATCTTTACCGCGACTTCAATTTCGCCGGGTCCCTCGTTGAGACAGCGCTCCAGTGGTTAAACCTTTCGTGCGGGTCGGAACTTACCCGACAAGGAATTTCGCTACCTTAGGACCGTTATAGTTACGGCCGCCGTTCACCGGGGCTTCAGTTCAAAGCTTTGTCCCTTGCGGGACTAACCTCTCCCTTTAACCTTCCGGCACTGGGCAGGTTTCAGCCCCTATACATCGCCTTACGGCTTAGCAGAGACCTGTGGTTTTGTTAACCAGTCCCTAGAGCCATTTCACTGCGGCCTCCTGGCGCTCCACTTGAATAAGTATCACGCTGGGAGGCGCCCCTTCTCCCGAAGTTACGGGGCCATTTTGCCTAGTTCCTTAACGAGGGTTCTCCCGTTCGCCTTGGTATACTCTACCCGTCTACCAGTGTCGGTTTGCGGTACGGGCACCCGGGTCTCAACGCTTAGAGGTTTTTCTCGGCAGCAAGGCTCAGCCACTTCCGGCTCCAAGGCCACGGCATCGCGCCTCACCTCAGGGCACGGATTTACCTATGCCCCTCTACGGCTACACGCTTGCAACCTGCACAACCAATCGCAGGCTGGCCTACCTCGCTGCGTCACCCCATCGCTCCACCCAGGTGGTTCCGGAATGTTGACCGGATGTCCATCACCTACGCCTTTCGGCCTCGGCTAAGGCCCGACTAACCCGACGCGGACTGACCTTCCGTCGGAAACCTTAGACTTACGGCGAACACGGTTCTCACGTGTTTCACGCTACTCATGCCGGCATTCTCACTTCTGCCCGCTCCAGCCGTCCTTACGGTCGACCTTCCACGCTGGCAGAACGCTCCCCTACCGCCCCCACCGTCCGCAGACGGTGAAGACCCATGGCTTCGGTGCTGAGCTTAGCCCCGTTGAATTGTCCGCGCAGGACCGCTTGACCAGTGAGCTGTTACGCACTCTTTAAAGGATGGCTGCTTCTAAGCCAACCTCCTGGCTGTCTCAACAGTCCCACATCGTTTTCCACTGAGCTCAGACTTGAGGACCTTAGCCGATGATCTGGGCTGTTTCCCTTTCGACGACGAAACTCATCTCCCGCCGTCCGACTGCCACGCTATGAAGTATTGGCATTCGGAGTTTGGTTGGGTTCGGTAAGCGATAAGCCCCCTAGCCCATCCAGTGCTCTACCTCCAATACTGAACGCGTGACGCTAGCCCTAAAGCTATTTCGGGGAGAACAAGCTATCTCCATGTTCGTTTGGCATATCACCCCTACCCACAGCTCATCCCACAATTTTGCAACATTGAAAGGTTCGGGCCTCCACGAGTGGTTAGACTCGCTTCACCCTGGCCATGGGTAGCTCACACGGTTTCGTGTCTAATCCCTGCGACTGGTCGCCCTATTCAGACTCGCTTTCGCTACGGCTCCGGGTGTCACTCCCTTAGCCTCGCCACAGAAATTAACTCGCCGGCTCATTCTCCAAGAGGCACGCCGTCAGGCCTAGCGGCGCGTACCCCGGTTTCCCGGGAACACAGACCCGCCATTAGCCCTCCGACTGCTTGTAAGCGCACGGTTTCAGGTTCTATTTCACTCCCCTAACAGGGGTTCTTTTCACCTTTCCCTCACGGTACTGGTTCACTATCGGTCGTCAAGTGTATTTAGCCTTGGGGAGTGGGCTCCCCGGCTTCCCACCGGATTAGCGTGCCCGGCGGTACTCAGGAACACGGCGGGAGTCCTTCGGCTTTCGCCTACGGGACTGGCACCCTCTGTGGTTGGCTTTTCAACACCATTCTGCTAGCCGTTGGATTGGTAACTCCCATTTGCCGGTCCTACAACCCCGTCGCAGCAAGCCACGACGGTTTGGGCTTTTCCGCGTTCGCTCGCCACTACTTGCGGAATATTCTCTTTTCCTCTGGGTACTAAGATGTTTCAGTTCCCCAGGTTCCCTTCCCTCAGCTTATGTGTTCGGCTGAGGGATGACGCCGGAGACTTGCGTCCCGGCGACGGGTTTCCCCATTCGGAGATCTCCGGATCAAAGCCTGCACACGGCTCCCCGAAGCTTATCGCAGTGTGCCACGTCCTTCATCGGCACTTGACGCCAAGGCATCCACCGTACGCTCTTAGTAGCTTAATTCACGTGATGCGGAGAAATTGACGCTTTTCGCGGCGCCCGGCCACTACCTGTCGGTTCTCGGCCGTTCGCCGCTGGCTCGTTTCAGTTGTTAAGGTGCGGGTCGAGCCGGAGTCTTGATCCAGCTCGGGCTGCCCCCCGGTGCCTTCCCGGGGCTTTGACCGCCTAGGCCCGGGGCCCAGTTGCCTGGGCATCGCGCTTAGAAGGTCAAAGGTCGTCAGACAGAATTCGACCCGGCACGACGCCGGGTCGAAAGAACCGGTGACGTACGCATCCCCCCAATATTCAGTTCGTGCCGACCAATACTCGCAGCAAGCCTTCTCTTTTCACCTCGCTCAGGTGGAGATGAGGGGATTCGAACCCCTGACATCCGCCTTGCAAAGGCGGCGCTCTCCCAGCTGAGCTACATCCCCAGGCCAGTCGCCGGCCAACAGCGGCCGGGCAGTGGGCCTTTCAGGATTCGAACCTGAGACCTTTCCCTTATCAGAGGAACGCTCTAACCAACTGAGCTAAAGGCCCAAGCAGCTGCTGGACGAAGCCTCAGCAACTGAGGAGTGATAGGAACCCGCCAGATTCTTTCCCAGGCGCCCCGCACACCGTGCGAGGCGACTTCCGGTTTTCTTGCGAGAGACTCGAGCGCCGACCCGCAGGCCTTTGCTCAGGACTCCCTTAGAAAGGAGGTGATCCAGCCGCACCTTCCGGTACAGCTACCTTGTTACGACTTCGTCCCAGTCACCAGCCCCACCCTAGGCGGCTCCCTCCTTGCGGTTGGGTCACCGACTTCAGGTGTTGCCAGCTCCCATGACGTGACGGGCGGTGTGTACAAGGCCCGGGAACGTATTCACCGCAGTATTGCTGACCTGCGGTTACTAGCAACTCCGACTTCATGCAGGCGGGTTGCAGCCTGCAATCCGAACTGAGACCAGCTTTGAGGATTGGCTCCACCTCGCGGTCTTGCTACCCATTGTGCTGGCCATTGTAGCGTGTGTGTAGCCCAGGACATAAAGGTCATGCTGACTTGACATCATCCCCACCTTCCTCCGGCTTGATGCCGGCAGTCTCCTGTGACACATGTAACACAGGACAAGGGTTGCGCTCGTTACCGGACTTAACCGGACACCTCACGGCACGAGCTGACGACAGCCATGCAACACCTGTGCATGCTCCCCGAAGGGTCGGTCACCTTTCGGATCCCTACCACATGCATGTCAAGCCCTGGTAAGGTTCTTCGTGTCGCCTCGAATTAAACCACACGCTCCGCTGCTTGTGCGGGCCCCCGTCAATTCCTTTGAGTTTTAACCTTGCGGTCGTAGTCCCCAGGCGGTGAACTTATCGCGTTAGCTTCGGCACTGATGGTGTTTAAGCCACCAACACCAAGTTCACATCGTTTACAGCTAGGACTACCGGGGTTTCTAATCCCGTTTGCTCCCCTAGCTTTCGCGTCTGAGCGTCAGGAGCAGTCCAGGAGGTCGCCTTCGCCACTGGTGTTCCTCCGGATATCTACGCATTTCACCGCTACACCCGGAATTCCACCTCCCTCTACTGCCCTCAAGTCGGGTAGTTTCGAACGGCCTCTCCTAGTTGAGCCAGGAGCTTTCACGTCCGACTTACCCTACCGCCTGCACGCGCTTTACGCCCAGTAAATCCGGATAACGCTCGCCTCCTACGTTTTACCGCGGCTGCTGGCACGTAGTTAGCCGAGACTTATTCCGGGGGTACTGTCCTTCCTCATCCCCCCGAAAAGGAGTTTACAACCCGAAGGCCTTCTTCCTCCACGCGGCGTTGCTGCATCAAGCTTTCGCCCATTGTGCAATATTCCCTACTGCTGCCACCCGTAGGTGTCTGGGCCGTGTCTCAGTCCCAGTGTGGGGGACCACCCTCTCAGGTCCCCTACCCGTCGTCGCCTTGGTAGGCCGTTACCTTACCAACTAGCTGATGGGCCGCAGGCCCCTCCCGAAGCGGATTGCTCCTTTCCACCAGGGTCCTCTAACACCCTGGAGCACATGAGGTATTAGCAGTCCTTTCGAACTGTTATTCCCCACTTCGGGGCAGGTCACCAACGTGATACTCACCCGTGCGCCACTAGGACACCCTCATCCGAAGAAAAGGGCCTCGTTCGACTTGCATGTATTAGGCACGCCGCCAGCGTTCATCCTGAGCCAGGATCAAACTCTCCGTAGAGACGTACACTGCGTCCGAAGACGCAGCTTGGTCACTTATTGACTGGGTTTGAACTGTTGGCAGTTCCTATCACTCTTCAGTTGTTAAGGTGCGTTCGTCCGAAGCGACAAGCCTACCACCTAACTTCGGAACTGGTCAAGGGTTGAGACGCGAATGGCCGATGCGAACTTGCGTGCACCGGCAGCGCAGCGGACCGCCCGGCCTATGGCCTCGGTCTCCGCTGCCATCTGGCTCTTCCAATGTCCTGGTCTGCCCGGATGGGCCCGGGCGAGGCCGATCGTGCTGATTGACCCATTATACCTTTCTACGCCATTTGGTCAAGGGTAACCAGGCGACGGAGGCATTCCCTCCCGCTCACCTCTATCTGCGCCGGACATCAAAATGCGGCCCGCCCGGCTTGTGGCCGTGAGCCTCCTCGGGTATGCTTGCGGACCCGCGTGGCACAGCCTGCATCCATCCCCCCAGCGGCCCTATCGCCGGTCCGTGCTCATATGGCGTATCTCCACTTTCGGAGGTGTCTATCATGGCATCCAACGCGGCACAGATCGGGCCCTCGATCGAAGCCGTCCACCCACAGAAGGTCCTGCTGGGGGGGATCACCGCGCTGGCCCAAAGCGCCTGGATGGGCTTTGCGCTGGCCTCCAACGTCCTGGAAGGTTTGCGCCTGGCACCGTCTGGGATCGCCCACAGGCTTTCGGTTATCCGCCTGTCTATCCCGCGCCGGGTAGAGCTCAAGAGCCTGCTGACGCGGGAGTTTAGCATCGGCGAGGCCAGCTTCATTCTTATGGCGTCTTTCTTTCTGTCGGCCGCCCTGGGCGCCGTGCGCCAGGTCCTGTTCAACGCGCAGTTCGGGATTAGCCCGGACGCCAACGCGTATTACGCCGCTTTCCGCCTGCCCGATACCTTGTTCAGCCTGATCGCCGGCGGTGCCCTATCCAGCGCCATGATTCCTGTGTTGCTCAGTGCCAAGCAGCAAGACGGCGATGCGGCCGGGTGGCGGTTGACCAGCTCCGTGCTCACAGCCCTGCTGGCGCTTTTCTTTGTGGTCATCGTCGCCTTCGAAATCTTCACCCCCGTACTCGTCCAGCGCGTGCTCGCGCCCGGCTTCGATCCGGCCACCTCCAAACTAACCGTTTCCCTGACGCGCATCATGATGCTTCAGCCGCTGATCTTGTTGCTGGGAAGTGTGGCGACCGCCGTGCTCAACAGCCGCAACCAGTTCATGCTCACCGGCCTATCCGTCGTCAGCCACAACGTGAGCCTGATCGTTTCGATCCTGCTGGTTGGCGTCATCCCCGGCCTGGGCATCATGGGTCCGACTCTGGGCGTGATCGCCGGTGCCGTCTTGCAGGTCGCCATTCTGTCGCCTGGATTGAGGGGAGCGGGACAGCGCGTGCGCCTGCTGCTCGACCTGGGCGACCGGCGCCTGCGCGAGGTGCTGAAGCTTCTGGCACCGAACGGGTTGTCGGTCGGCGTGAACTACTCCGGCTTCATTGTGGACACAGCCTTCGCCTCAGCGGCGCTCAACCCGGCCGGGCTGCCATCCATCTACAATGCGTTTTTGCTGGTGGGCCTGCCGATCGCCCTCTTGGGCCAGGCGATCGGCCAGGCGAGCTTCCCGCGCCTGGCGGCCCAGGCAGAAGCCGGGAATTGGGCGGAGATGCGACGCGCCCTGCTGCGCTTGCTGGCTGTTGCCGTTGGCCTGGCCCTCCCGGCCGTCGGTGCGCTGCTGGTTCTGGGGCGGCCAACCATTCGGATCCTGTTCGAGCATGGGGAGTTCAATGCCGCAGCCGGCGACCTGACTTTCCGCGTCCTGGCTGTCTACGCCGTGGCCTTGCCGGCCTATGTGGCCACCGAAGTCGTCACGCGCGGCCTGATCGCCTTGCGCGACACACGCACTCCACTGATCACCAACACGGGGCAGCTAATTGGCCGGATTATCTTGATCTCCCTGCTGTTGGGAACGCTGGGTGTAGTCTCGATCCCCGCCGCCTTTGCGGTTTCAGCCTCCCTGGAGACTCTGATCCTGGCGGCCGTCCTCTTGATCAAGCTGGGCCGGCGAATGGAGGGCCGTCAGACATGAACGACACGACACTTACCAGCTTCCAACCGGACCGCGTGGCCTACTACGAGGCGGCCGGATGGCGGGCCTATTATGACCGCAGCTGGCTTCGGGCCTGGTGGCTGATGGTCGGGCTCAACCGCCACGAGTTCCACATGCCGCTGGTCACGGCCGTGGCCGCGGCCATCGACATCGTGCGCGCCAGCCTTGCCTTCGCTCCGGTCGACAATGACGTGCCCAGGGCCACCGAATTCATCCGTCGCTTCTATGAGAAGGCGCGCCGTTCGGCCGGCATCCCTTCCGACGCCGGGACGCTGGCTGACCTGGAAATGGACTACTGGGTCGTGCACCGCCAGCTGGCAAAGGCGCGCATGGACAACCACGACCTTGACAATCTCCAGCCGATGGTCGAATCCCTGGTGCGCCTGCACTCGGCCCTGTTCGACACTTCCGCCGAGGCGACGCGCCGGTCAGCCGAGCAGCGCGCCCTGGCCGCACAATCGGTTGACCGGATCACCGGAGGTTATTCAGACAACATCGAGGCCGACTGGTCCAGGGTGGTTTCGCATCTGGAGCAGGCGTACCGAGCCCTGAATGAAGCCTCGAGTCCGCAACGGTAGCTCGCCCACCCGCACAACGACGCTTGACCGGCTAAGTTTGTGAATTCCTTCACACAGTAGGCGCTCAGTCCAGTCTGCGAATAGACGGCACAAGCAGCATGCCGATCGACAGAGCCATCACCACGGCCCCACCCAAGCGGAAGACGTTCGCCGGGCCGAGTTGGTCGGCCAAAAGGCCTGCAAACGCAAATCCAAGCGGAAGAAATACAAAGGAGCCGAGCGCATCGATGCTCGTGACCCGCCCCAGCCTCTCCTGCGGCACCATCTCCTGCAACGTGTTGGTCCAGATGAGATTGGACATAGACATTGCCGCCCCGAAAACGAAGGCCGCCACAAGGATGCCCGCCAGCGCCGGCAACGAACCGAAAAGCACCAGCATCAGGCCCATGCTGAGCTCGCCAAGGTAGAGCAGCCGCCCTCGGCGCCGCAGGCGCTCGGATCTCCCCAGGATCACGGCCGAGGCGACCGAGCCAACCGAGATGGCGGATGTCACCGCCCCGAGCGCCCCCACATCCAGACCCAGATGGTCATGCACCAGAAACGGCATGGCCACATTCCGCGGTCCGGCATCAAAAACGTTGACCAAGCTGAAGAAGCCAATCGACAACCACAGCCAGGTGCGCGATCCGACCTCGGCCAACCCGTCGCGCAGGTCATGGACCGGATTGGATCCTTGGGAGTTCGCGGCTCTCGGCAGCGAAATCCGAAGCAGCGGGGCGATGAACGCAGCCGAAACGAAAAAGGAGAGGCTGTCGAGGGCAAAGGCGACTGGGCTTCCACCCAGAGCCACCAGCGCCGCCCCAAGCGCCGGGCCTACGACGCCGGTGATTTGCTGGCTCAACCCCGTCAGCGAGTTGGCGCTCGGCAAAGCCTCGGCAGGAACGATTTGAGGGATGGAGGCGCTGTACGCGGGAAAGAAGAACGCCTCCCCCACTCCAAACGCGGCCCCGGCGATATACACGTGCCAGATCTCGAGACTTCCGGCCGCCGCAAGGGCGGCGACGACGCCGACGACAACCCCGTTGATCAGATCGGAAGCGAACAAGACCCGAAACCGCGGAAGACGGTCGACAACTACACCCCCAACCAGAAGAAACAGCACCATGGGCAGGAAACTCACCACCAGCACCGTGCTCATCGCCGTCGCCGAGCCGGTCTTCTCCAGCACCCACCACGCCAACGCGATGCGGTACAGGCTGTCTCCCAACCGCGAGATCGTCTGGCCGGTCCACAGCCGGGAAAAGTTGTGCGACTTTAGTGCTCGTAAAAGTGTCATGGGGTATTTAGGCCCTGGTCCCCTGACCAAGATCCGAGGCCCGTCCGGGCGCCGCAGGCAGGGCGGGGCCGATCAAGGCCGGCTTACATCTCCTGCCGGCCTTCAAGCGCCTGGGAGAGGGTCCCGGAGTTCCGCATACTCCAAATCACCCCCTGATGGCAGGCCGCGTGCCAGCCGGGTGATCCTCAGATCCCGGCCCTCCAGCCGCCGCTTCAGATACATGGCGGTGGCTTCACCTTCCATCGTCGGGTTGGTGGCCAGGATGAGCTCGCGCACGCCCCCGGCATCCAGGCGGGCAATCAGGGCCTCGATCTTCAGATCCTCGGGGCCGACGCCCTCCACCGGTGAAATAGCCCCGTGCAGTACGTGATACCGGCCGCGGAACAACCCGGTCCGGTCAATCGCCAGCACGTCCAGAGGCTCTTCGACCACGCACACCACACCCGTGTCCCGCGTGGTGTCGCGGCAAAGCCCACAGGGATCATGTTCGACGCCGGTGATATTGAAGCAGATGGAGCACAAGCGCGTCCCCTTGGCCATCGCCTCTAGCGCTTGAGCCAGCTCCCGGCCTTCCGTGTCCGGGGCGCGGAGAAGATGGAAGGTCAAGCGCGAGGCGGTTTTGGGCCCAATGCCGGGCAGCCTGGCAAAGGCCTCGATCAATCGCTCGACAACAGGCGGGATGGCGGCGCTCATCGGCGGAGCGCGCCTCTCGGGTCACACGTGCGGGCAGGCCGGCCCGGCACCGGGGAGCTCACGCGTCACCGCCGTCTTCCGCGTTCGAATTCCCCAGCTCATCGGGTTCGGCCGACGGGAGCTCGGAAACCTCGGCGCCCAGCTCGCGCACCGCCGTGGCCACCATGCCGCCATCCTCCACGACTGGGCTGTCGGCAGGAGCTTCTAACGATTCCCAGTGCGAAGCCAGGACGCACTTCACACCCACCGGCTGGCCGAGCACCGCCTCCAGGGCCGAACCGACCTGGCTCAGGTTGTCGCCCTTCTCCATCTTGTCTCGGAGCAGGTCGTTGGCAAAGCCGATCACCAGGCGATTGTCTTCCAGTCCCAGAGGCCGCCCAGAGTTCAATAGAGCCTGCACCCGGGGATCGCGCTCGAACGCCGCCGTCAATATCTCGCGCCAATGATCCAAGACCACCCGAAAAGTCAGCTCGCCTAGCGGGGCGCGTCTCTCGGCGACCTGTCTGCCGGACGTGGGTGCGGGGCCGGAATCGGGTTTCGGCTTGGCCTTGGGAGCGGGCCGGGATGCCTTGATCTCCGGGGACGATGCCGGCGGTGTGTGGCCGCCTGATTCGAAGGCCTCGGGACGCTCCGAAGCCGAGGCTGCATCCGAACGGCCTACGAGGGTCTCAAGGAAAGCCAGCTCAAGAGGCAAGGCTGGCTGCCAGCTGGAGCGTCCCTCACGCGCCGCGGCGCTGAACGCTTCCAGGCCGAGCAGCAGCCGCGCTTGGGTTACACCGGCGGCCTCGGCTTCAAGTCGCGGCCGGCTCTCGGGTGTGATCTCCAGCAATTCCTGGTTGCCCATCTGGACCATCAACAGGTTGCGCAAATAGTCCACGATTTGCCTTGCCATCTGGCGGGAATCCGCGCCGCCGTCCAGCGCCCGGTTGATGAGTGTCAGACCCTCGCTGGCCTGCGAACCGACCCAGGCAACCATCAGGCCTTGGACGGCCTGGCTGGCCGCCGTTCCCAAAATGGCCTGCACGCCTCCCAACGTCACCGCCTGCCCGGTCGACACCATTTGGTCGAGCAAGGAGATCGCGTCGCGGAAGCTGCCGGTTGCCTGCCGGGCAATAGCCTCCAGCGCCTCGGGTTCGGCCTGGTAGCCCTCGGCCGCCACCTGCTGGGCCAGATAATCGACGATCACCGACACCGGCAGCCGCCTGAACTCGTGGCGCTGGCAACGCGACAGCACCGTGGCCGGGATCTTGTGGACCTCGGTCGTCGCCAGAATGAAGATCGCATGCGAAGGCGGCTCCTCGAGTGTCTTGAGCAGCGCGTTGAACGCCGCCGCAGAGAGCATGTGGACTTCATCCACAATGTAGACTTTCGCCCGCCCCTCGTTGGGAGCGAAGTTGATTCGCTCGCGGAGCTGGCGCACATCCTCGACACTGGTGTTCGACGCAGCGTCGATCTCGATCAGATCCAGAAAGCGGCTTTCGTTGACTGCTACGCAGGCCTGGCAGCGGTTGCATGGTCGCGCTCCGGGGTCGTCCGCCAGGCAGTTAACCGCCTTGGCCAATAAGCGGGCCGTCGTGGTCTTGCCGGTGCCGCGCGGCCCGGCGAAGAGGTAGGCGTGCGCCACGCGTTCTCCCTTGACCGCGTTGCGCAGGCTTTGAATCACGTGGGGCTGGCCGACAACCTCGTCCCAGGTCTGGGGCCGCCACTTGCGATACAGCGCTTGATCCATGGACACTCGCAATTCGGAGAAGGCAACTGGACTGGCGGCGGAGGTCGTCATCCGGCCCGTCACAGCGGTCTTGAAACCATCCAGGCGAACGAGTTTAACAGACGGTCTGAGCCCATGCAAGTTACGGCGCCTGGTTCCCGATCGGGGGTGCTATAATCGGCTTGGTCTAGGAAAGGAAGTGAGCGCATGCCCAACATCGGCGCCCCAGAACTGATCATCATTCTGATCGTCGTGCTTTTGATCTTCGGCGTCGGACGGCTGAGCCGCATTGGAGGCGAAATGGGCGGCGCCATCCGGGAGTTCCGCAAGGGACTGCAGGGGCCCGACGAGGAAGATAAGGCCCCCAAACCCGAGCCGACCGACAAAGACCCCGGCGCCTGACAACACCACGCACGCCGAGGTTGCCAGTCAGCCAACCGGCCATCACGGCCGGTTTTTGATTCAGACGGCTGGGGTGATCAGTTGGATGGGATCTGGAATGTCGATAGGATCTTTCCGCTCTGATCCTTGAGGCTGATGACTTTGCCAGGCAGCCACACGGCCTCACTCAGGCCCCAGTACAGATCAATGACCGTGTCCGTGCCCAGCCGGGTGTGGATGCTCACAGCCCCATCGTGCAGCGTAAACTCGGGGAATGTGTACTGGTGGCCCTGTCCGTCATCCAGCATCCAGTTGAACATGTCGGCTGTGCCGCCGCTGTTCAGCAGACGCACACTCTCCGTGTCCAGGTCCCCCGCCCCAGAAACCCCGCGGATCTCGACCTGGGGGGCACCTTGACCCGGCTCCGGAGTGGGAGTATCCGCCGGGGCTTGCTGGCTGCCTTGCGAAGATTCCGCCTGGGGGGTCAACGGCACCAGCAGCACCTGTCCGGCGGAGAGCGTGTCTGGGTTGGTCAGGCGGTTGGCGCGCATCAGCGCGTCGACGGACACTCCCAACTCAAGCGCGATGTCGCCCATGGTGTCCCCCGGCTGGACGGTGTAGGTCACCGGGGTGAGCGTGGGTCGCGGGGTGGTGGTGTGGGTTGGCACCACGCTCGAGACGAATGACAGCGCGTCCAGGGTGGCCGTGGGCGGCACTTCCGTGGCAGGCTGGAAACGCCCCCAAATCAGCAGCACCGTGAGCATGGTCAGGGCCGACACGACGACGTTCAAAACCAGGTAGGGGACGTACTGGCGCCAGTTGGATCGCCGAACACTGCCCATGGCCGCGCATCATAGCACAGGAGGTTTCAAAACGGTATTGAACCGCCGGCAGCCACGATGTCGGGCCGTGCATGACGGGCCCTCCCGGCGCTACAATGACGGCATGCCCTACCTGGTGGACGGCCACAACCTGATCGGCAAACTGGACTGGATTGAACTCTCCGATCCGGACGATGAACGCCAGCTGGCCGAGGCGCTGGCCGACTTTTGCCGCCGCACGCAGCGGGCCGTCACGACCTACTTTGACGGCGGGCAGCCCGGGGGAGCGCACACCCAGCGGTTGGGGCGGCTGACCCTCAACTTCGTCTCCTCGCCGCGAACCGCCGACGACGCCATCGCCGCTCATGTCCGGCGGCTTGGGGGTGAAGCACGCAACTGGACGGTCGTGTCGTCCGACGCCGCCGTCCAGGCCGAGGCCCGATCGGCGGGCGCCCGGGTGCTGTCCAGCGAGGCCTTCGCTGCTCTGATGACGGCCGATCCCGGCGGTCAGGCGAGAGGCAGGGAGACGCCGCAGCTTTCTGAAGAAGAAGTCGCCATGTGGGAGGCGATGTTCAAACGGCGGGGCCATCACTCCGGCCGCAAATCTTAGCAAGCCTTAATCAACATTCTCCTGGCCGGGTGCTATCATGACCTCAGATGGCCCGGCTCTCCCCCCAGTGCTGGTATCCGGGCCCGTCTTAGGGGCTGGTCCTGCCGGTTTCATACCCCCCTGTGTGCCGACAGGCCCCTAACAGCCAGGACCGCCGGACGCGACCCCTCAGTCCGGCGGTTCTATTTTGTTCGGTCTCTCCGTTGGTGACCGTCCGGCCGACTAACCCTGAAGTTCAGACAACTCGAACTCGAGTTCAGCGACCTGGTGGCGCAAGTCGCTGGCCATCTCCGCCAGCAGGTCCCCGCCTGCGCGCCGGGCGATAGTGGCATCCAGCATGAGTTTGACCTCGGCCGAGCGCGTGAGCCTGTCGAGCTCCGCCCGCAGTCCAGCAATCAAGACATCCAGGCGTTTGACCTCTCCCCGCAGCGCCGCCAGTTCTTGTTCGCGCGTCCGCTCGGTCGCCGGCGCCGGCCGGTCGGCCTGCGCAGCCAGGCGCCTGAGGGCCGCCAGGTCGCCGTCGGAATAGGCCTGGTTGACCTCGGCCATCATTTTCTCGCGCCATTTCTTCTCATCCGGGTCGCTGGTCAGATCGGGATGAAATCGCTTCGCCAGCGCGCGGTACTCGGCCTTGATCTGGGCCTTGGTGGCTTCGTCGGGCGGCTTCTTGGGCTCGGGCGGGAGGTTCGAGGGCGGCCGTCGCCACGTCCGCTCATACTGGGCCGATACGTCTGGGGGAGCGTCTTCGGCCTCGGCGCGGTCACCCCACTGGGCCAGCCGTTCGGCGCGATGCCGCGCCTGAATGACCTGTTGATGCAGGTCCGCCAACCGAGCTTGCAGGGGGCCGATCCGCCGCTGCATCTCGGCCTGGAACCTGGCCAGCTCGGCGCGTGTCTCAAACAGCTCGAATTCGAGTTCGGCTGCCCTTTCCTGGCGTTCCCCAATCCGGGCGTGAAGGCCCGCCAGGTCGGGATCCTTCGACCGCCGGAGAGCCTCACTCAGACCGCTGGAGCTGCGACGCCGAAACACTCGCCCTACCCGGAAAGGGCCCCAACCTTAGGGTGATCGGACCACGAGGTTATCGAAGTGCACCTCGGTTGAATCCGATTCATAGGACGTGGCCGACAGGGCTACATCGCCGCGGCTGAAGGTCGAATCATGAACATCGGCCACCTGCTGACCGTTCACGTACAGGCTCAGCTGGTCCCCGCTGCAGACGGCTCTCAGGTGATTGGTGGCATTGCCTTGCCGGACAGCGCTCGTTTCCTGCCAGTCAACCAGCGTGCTGTAGGCTTCGTCCTGCGCGATCTGAATGCTGGCCAGGCCATCGCCCGAAATCAACAGATAGTAGCCATCGCCATTGTCCTGCCCCCGGCATATCACCCCATAGTCGTTATTGTTGTTGTCCGGCGCGGACACCTGGGCGGCATCGACTTCGATATCGACATCGCTGAGGGCCTGGTTCGAGGTCCCCCACATGGTAGCCCCATCGCCGAGTGAAACGACGGCGTATTTGCCGGCCTGGTAGCCGACGCTGCCATTGTCGTACTGGCCGACCTCCCAACCAGATTGCGCGTCCTCAAAATCATCCTGGAACGCAATCGACGCCGAGGAGGAACTCGTCTCCTCCCCCGCCTCCGAGGTCAATGGAGGGGATCACATTGGTGGGCAGACCGCATGCCAAAGCGCTCAGCACCGTGACGGACAGCCCTATCAGCCAGGTCTTGTTATTCGATTTGCTCATCGCTCGCAACCCTCAGCCCGCCGGGATCAGCGGGTCCCTGTAATGTAGTGCTCGAGTTGTTCGATCACGAACTCTTGCTCAGCTATGACTTCTTTGACCACATCGCCGATCGAAATCAAGCCCACCACCTTGCCCTCCACCATAACCGGCAGATGGCGAATGCGCTTCTGGGTCATGAGCGCCATACAGGCCTCAATGCGCTGTTCGGGACTGACATAGACCACATTCGGCGTCATGATCTGGCTGACTTTGGTCTCCCCTGAGGTGAGCCCCTTCAGGGCGATCTTGCGTGCATAGTCACGCTCGGAGAAGATTCCCACCAGTTCGTCAGCTTGCATCACCAGCAGTGCCCCGATGTCCTTCTCGGCCATCAACTCCAAGGCGTGGTACACGCTCGCCTCGGGAGGGATGGACCACACCCGATCCCCTTTGACTTGGAGCAGATGGCCAACCGTCTCCATAACATCCTCCCCGCCGAGGCTTATCGGCTGACGATCCAATTGTGAACTATTTCACATATGGGACACAGCGCGTGCGCCGTTCGGGAGTGTCGAGGGCGTGGGGAGCGCGGCCAGTCCACGGGACTGAGACATGCTGGTGGTGCACATTCTACCCATCGGGCTCTCGTCAGGCAACTACGCACCGGTGGGTTGTCTTCGGTAGACGCTCACTTGCCAGACTGCGGTCTGGCGCTGAAAGACGGGCTGGAAACCCTGTCGGCGCACGATCTGGTCAATCGCCTGCGGGGCGTGAACAAACACCCGAAAGGTGCTCCGGCCGAGCCACAGGCTGGCATTGATCAGCCGGGCCGCAAGCCGGGTCCACCAGGCCCGCCGTGGATAGACGACGCCGTACAGGCGGCCGGCCATTGATGACGATAGCCTCACCAGGGCCGGCATGTCAGGATAACAGCAAATGACGCGATCGAGGCAAACGACGTCCACCGGCCCGAGTTCGGCTGCCAGTTGGACGAAGTCTCCCTGCACAAACGCCATCGATCCATCGGCCTGGCGCGCCTCGAGCCTCGCGGCGCGCCAAATTCAAGAAGGCGGTCGAGGCCTCGACCAGGGTCACCGACCGGGCGCCGGATTCCAGCAATCCGGCTCCCAGGGCGCCCAGTCCACCGCCGATATCCATCACGGTCAAGCCGGCCACGTCTTGCGCAGATAGCTCGTCAATCAACCAGCGCGTCGTTTCAGCCGGCCCATGACGCTTCAGGTCCTCGAGGTCGCGCCGCGCGGCCTGGTCATCAAAGGTTGCCTCAACGCCCCGGCAGTGTGCGCACGTCA
Organism: uncultured Chloroflexia bacterium; assembly: GCA_963797485.1. Taxonomy (GTDB): domain Bacteria; phylum Chloroflexota; class Anaerolineae; order Anaerolineales; family E44-bin32; genus CAWAND01. The sequence continues at coordinate 504,480 of CAWCPF010000003.1, read as the reverse complement.
TTCGGTCGGCCTGCCTCCCATGCCGCCGGCAAACAACTCCGGCTAACTTTCCACCCGGGCAGTTTCGTCTGGGTCGACGGCAATTTCGCGGTCGGGGACGGGCTCCCCTATCGGATCCGCCTGGCTCGACTCGGTGATTAAACGCAGCTTGCGTCCAAAGAACAAGTAATCATTGACCCAGTTAACCAACACCACCACCCGGTTTCGAAAGCCGATCAAGGCGATCAGATGGAAACCCAGCCACACTAACCAGGCCAGGAAGCCTCGGAACTTGAGACCGAAGAGGCTGGCCACGGCTTTGCCCCGGCCGACGACCGCCATCATCCCTTTGTCCCGGTAACGGAAGGCCGGGGCCACTCGACCACGCTCACGCGCCAGGATCGACCGCGCCGCGTGCTCCCCTTGCTGCACGGCCACAGGCGCCATCTGAGGCAGCGGGCGCCCATCCTGTTCGACAAAGGCCGAGTCCCCAATCAGGTAGACCTCGGGATGGCCGGGCAGCGACAGATCGGCGGCCACCTCGATGCGCCCGCCCCGGGCCGTGACCCCGTCCAGATTCCCGGCCAGGGGTTCGGCCTGGACGCCGGTCGACCAGATCAGGGTATGGGTCGGGATGGTCTGACCGTCGGCCAGCATCACCTTGTCCGGAGCGGCGCCGACCACCTTGGTTTGCAGGCGCACTTCCACCCCCATGCTCTCCAGGCGGGCGGCGGCGTAGACGCCAAGAGACCTGGGATACGGACCGAGCAGCGTATCGAGCGCCTCGACCAGGACCACCCGAACCTCGTCCCGGCCCAGTTCGGAGTAGTCACGACGGAGCTCAAGCCTGACCAGTTCGGCCAGCGCCCCGGCAAACTCGACCCCCGTCGGGCCGCCCCCGACGATGACGAAGGTCAGCAGGCCCTGCCTTTCGGCTGGATCACGAGCTTCCAAAGCCAGCTCGAAAGCGCGCAGCACATGGTTCCTCAGCCGCACACCATCCGCCAGGTCTTTGAGGACGAAGGCATGCTGGCGCACCGAATCGATCCCCAGGAAGTTCGGCACACTACCCGGCGACAGGACCAGATAGTCGTAGGCAATCGTCCCCTGGCTGGTATGGAGCAGCTGTTCATCTAAGTCGATGCTGTGGACATCGGCCAGGCGGAAGCGCGTCTCGCGCCACTCGCGGATGATGTCTCGAAGCGGGTAGACAATCGATTCCTGTTCCTGGCTCCCCGTGGCCACCTGGTACAGCAGCGGCGTGAACAGGTGGAAATTCTGACGATCGACCAGGATGAGCTCGACACCCTGCCCGGCAAGGGCGCGGGCCGCGCTCGAACCCTCCGAAGCCCATTCCCACAATGGCGACGCGTTTCATCGGTGAAGCCTCCGTGGCGCATCAACCGCTCAAATCTCAAGGCCAAGTTAACTCTAACCCAGGAGGGTCTGATGTGTCTTAGCGCCTTGGCTTCGATGGGAGAGCGGCCGGCCGGTGACTAGGCAAGAAACAGCAGCGCCACCCCGGCCATGGCCACCAGGGTGCCCAGCACGGCCGCCGGCCTCACTCGGTCCTTGAAAACCAGCGCGCTGAGAGGCAGCAGAAACACGGGAGGCAGGGCCATCAAGGTACTGGCCACGCCGATCTTGGTCAGCTGGATGGCTACCAGAGACAGCCATACTCCAATGAACGGCCCGGTCACCGCCCCGCCCAGGAGCGGGAACAGCGCCTGGCGCTCTTCGCGAAGCTTGCGCAGGGTGGCGCCGGCGCGTCCGGTCACCACGGTCGCCGACCACAAGGTCACGGCCGCCGCCGCCATCCGGATCCAGTTGGCGGACAGGGCCGAGAACTCCCCCTGCAGCCCTTCCTTGGCCAGCACCAGGCCGACCGCCTGGCCGGCGGCGGCGCCGATCCCGAACAGGATCCCGCGTGCATAATCCCGGCGCTCGGGTGCCCGGCTGCCGTCGCGCTGGCCCTGGACGACCACCAGGGCAATTCCCGCCAGGGTCACGGCCACACCCGCCCATTGAACCACCGACAGGTTTTCGCCCAGAAAGGCCAGCGCCAGCAGGGCGGCCATCACCGGCGCCAGGCTCATCATCAACATGCCGATCTGAGGCCCGACCCACAAATAGGACTGGAAAAGGAAGGCGTCCCCCAGAACCAGGCCGATGATGCCCGACAAGCCAAGCCACATCCAGCGCGCCGGTTCGGCCCCTGCGGGGAATGGCGTGCCCATCAAAACCCAATGCGCCAGGCTGAGCAGCACCAGGGCTAGCGCCAGGCGCGCCCGGTTGACGATCACCGAGCCCACCCGCCTCCCCGCCAGGGTGAAGAAGATGGCCGTGCCCGACCAGCACAGAGCCGTCGTCAGCGCCGCCAGCTCACCCAGTAACATCCGCCCACCCCTCCCGTCGGCCAAATAGGCTGGTCATGCCCAGAGCCCACAACATGGTAACCCGCGGATGTCGGCGCGTTCGAAACCCGCCGCGCTCAGGACGGCGCCCGCCCCAGCCAGGCGGCCAGGCTGCGCCGTCGAAGGCCGAGCGCGGACAGCGCATAGAAACCGAGTGCGAACAGATACAGTGCGCGGATGCCCAGGGCCAGCGAGGCGTATTCGCAGATTCCCCCTAACACGGCGCCGATAAGATTTCGAACCCAAAGCTGAACTCGATTGAATTGGCCTGGCTGAAGCTGATGGCGAAGACCAATCCGGCGCAGAACAGCGGCAGGGCTTGAGCCAGGCTGGCCAGCACTACCCTCGGCACCAGGGACAGCCCGAGGAGTCCGGAGATGGGGAAGGTGACATTGATAAGTAAGGTGATGCCGAGCAGGCCGTACGCCGGCCACGGGTTGCGCAGCTTCCAACGATCCACGATCAAGTTGGCCACGACGATCATCACCAGGATGGCGGCGATGACGGCCGCGTTCACCACCCAGGTCGAGCCCAATAGCAGAGCCAGCTCGGTCACGCTCTTGGTCTCCAGCAAGAAGAAGGCGCTGCCAAGGAAGAAGTAGTGCGGATCTACCTGCCGTGCGGCCGGCAGGGTCCGGGCCGTCAGGATCAACCCCAGCACGATGACGCCCGCCAATCCAACCAGATATGAGCCTGGGATGGCCCGATCGCGTAGATACAGGTAGGGCCAATCGTCGGTGGTGATGTCGGCCGGAGCGAGCGCGGTCGTATCCGGACGGGCGACGGCCAGCGGCTCATCCAGCCTCGGCTCGGGCAGGGGATCCAACCCGATCAGGTACAGGATATTGCCGCTTGGAAAGGCGAACACGCGCGGCGGATGGCCGAAGGCGGCGGCGATCGTCCGGGCAATGCGGTCTCCAATCCAGCCGTTCTCGGCTGGGACCCCGAAGGACAGCGCCAATAGACCATCCGGCTTGAGGTGTGTGCGGACATCCATCAGGCTTTCGCGTGTGTACACGAAGTTGTCCAGCCGCACGCTGCTGGCCGTGCTGAACAGCGTGTGCGAATCCAGCAGGCCGAACACAATTAAGTCGTACTGCTGGCGATCCTGCCTGAAGAACGCCCGGGCGTCCTGATTGACCAGCGTCACACGCGCCGGATCGGCGTACGGGTGTTCGGGATGAAGCTGTGTCCCAAGTTCGAGAATCACGGGGTCGATTTCGACCGCGGTCACGTGACCGGCGCCGGCGCGCAGAGCACCGGCCACATCGTTTCCGGTGCCAGCCCCGACTACCAGCACCTCGTCCAAACGGTCGGCGGCCGTGTACGGTGCATCGTACTCGGCCCGCACCTCGTCGAAATGTCCTGGCGCCTGGGCATAGTGTTGGAGGACGAACTTCGGTTCGAGGTCCCAGAGCATCTGATGCCACGCCTGGTTGACCGATAACAAGTAGCCCAGCTGCAGGTCCGGCGCGCCCTCGGCGGTGATGGGATCAATGTCAATCCGGTAATAAGGCGACCACAGTGTCCTGGCCGCGCCTGTTGGAACGATCCAGGTCAGGACAGCCGGAAGCGCTGCGATGCCCACGGCCAGGGCTTGACGTCGCAGTCCCCCAGTCGGCCACAGGAAGTAGACCGCTCCCGCCCCGGCCAGGGCAAACCACACCGGCGGCGGCCACCCCATGAACGACATGAACGTGTAGATGGCAATGCCCGCCAGGCTGCCGAGGATGTTGAGGATGTAGCCGCGCAAAGGGGGGAAAGGTCGAAATGCCTGGGCCGTGATCAGCCCGAGCGGCAGGAACATGACCGTCACCAGGATGAACATGGCCCACAGGATGGCGTAAAAGACCAGCCGCAGCATCAGCCACTGCAGCCCGGTCACCCCTACCGCTGACCCTGCCCAGATGAATTCCTGGGTGTTGGCCGGATTGGCGAGGACGAAATCGCTGATCGGGGTCCGGCCCAGGGCCAGGATCAACACGGTGTTCACAGCCAAAACCGGCAGGAAGATTTGACGCAGCCGTTGGTCCAGCGCCGACCGGCGGGCGGCGCCAAAACCCAAACCCAGGCCCAAGAAAGCCCCAATCAAGGCGAAGTTCTTGTAGAAGGCAAAGATGCGGATTTCAGAACCCAGCCAGCGAATGAACACCAGCTCCAGAAACAAACCCAGGGCACTGGCAAGCAGCAGATCGGAGACCGATTTGCGGAAGCTGACAGGCACAGCGGGCACGCTGAAATCCTCCGAGAGATGGGTGGCCAACATTCTACCGGGGGCGACATGACCCCGCTATCCGCCCTTTGGGTCATGGGCACGGGCGGGGTTTGTGAAATTTGTCACAGAGTTATTGGGGAAGGAAATCGTCGTTCTGCATCACGGCAGCCCGCCATCTGGCGGGCTGCCAATGGTGGGCCCGGCAGGGATCGAACCTGCGACCAACCGGTTATGAGCCGGCCGCTCTGACCGCTGAGCTACGGGCCCGCGAGCACCGATTGTGTAACCGTATACACCCCCCGCCTTGCCTTCAACGAGTAGGACGCTTCGTGCTCGGTGCTGAGTGCCTGGCGCTAGAGGAGCGGGCGGCCGGATTCGAACCGGCGAATGTCAGCTTGGAAGGCTGATGCCTTACCACTTGGCGACGCCCGCAGCAGTTCGCATTCTAATGGGGGCCAACCGGAGGGTCAAGCGAGGGCGTCAGAACAGGGGCAGCCCCAGGTCATCACCGGCTGTGTCACGTCCCTGCTGAAGCAGCCAAACGTCGCCGTCCACGACTTTGAGCTCGACCGGCGCCAGGCAGCGGAAGTCCGTCGACAGAACCAGCGCCTCACCCGTTTCGACTCGCTTATCATTCCAGAGCATGTCGATCAGCGTCGGCCGGTCGAACAGCTGCACGTCACTCCACACCTGGCCCAGGCGCTCGTAGCCCTGGGCCAATTTGAGCCGGCGGCCGGCGTCGTAGCGAGCGGCCACCAGGATAGCATCGGCCCGGCTGCGCCTGGCCGGAAGGCTGGCTGGCTGACCTCTCAGCGTGACTTCTCCCGTTCTTGGGGTTATTACTTACCAGATGTGTCGGGGTGGGCGGACTTGAACCGCCGACCCCCGCGTCCCAAACGCGGTGCGCTTCCATCTGCGCCACACCCCGATGATTCATCAGTATAAGTCGCGCCCTTGGGTCGGTCAAGGAGGGGCCTTTATGGACACCACGAACAGTATCCTGTATGACCTGCGTGCCGATCATGTCGCCACCCTGGCGCTCAATCGGCCTCAATCCCTCAACGCGCTTACCTGGGAGGCCATGCAGGCCTTCTCCGACGCGGTCGACCGGCTGGCGGCGGATGACAGCCTGCGGGCGGTGGTAGTGTACGGCACCGGCCAGGCCTTTTGTTCGGGCGGTGACCTCTTTCAGCTTCACAGCTTTCCCAGCCTGGAAGACGGGCGGCGTTTGACGGGCATCATGGGGGATGCGCTGGCCAAGCTCGAGGCGCTGCCCTTCCCGTCCATCGCCGCCATCGAAGGGCCCGCTTTGGGCGGCGGCGCCGAGTTGGCTCTGGCCTGCGACCTGCGGGTCATGGCCGATGGTGCCAGCCTGGGCATGATGCATATCAAGCTGGGCATCGCCCCCGCCTGGGGCGGCGGCCAACGGCTTTTGAGGTTGGTGGGCTACGCCCGCGCGCTGGAGTGGCTCGCCCTGGGGGCCGTTCATTCGGCCGAGCAAGCGGCCGCCTTTGGACTGGTCAATCAGGTCACGGACCGAGGCGCGGCTGTTCCCGAGGCGCTCGCCATGGCTTCCCGGTTGGCCCAGCTCTCCCCGATGGCCGTCGCCGCCGTCAAGGCCAGCCTGCGCGCCGGGCTCACCCAGCCCGCCAATCGAGCCGCCGAAGTCGAGCGCCAGCTGTTTGCGCCCCTGTGGGCCTCGCAGGCCCATCTTGAGGCCTCCGCCAGGTTTGTGGCGCGCAAGGCCGCCAATCCCAGCCCCAACGGCAACAAACCCTGAGCGGTTCGCGCCGCTCCGGCCAGCCCCCGAATCAGGGGGGTGATGACGACCGTCACAGCGTTGCTAGACAGCGGGTGCGCCCGGCACCATCTCCGCCTTCGGGGTTCCAATCGGCCCGATGTCCTGGCGGAGATGGGGTGAAGTCCTCATAAACAGAAGGGGCTGTCTCACGAGTAACTGAGACAGCCCCTTGATCCTTCTGGAAGTGAACGGAGCCGGTGGGCTCAATTCATCTGGCGTACAACCAGCATGACTTTGCCCTGGACCCTAAGCGACTTGGGGTTGTCAATATAGATGGGGCCCATCGTCGGATTGGCCGGCTGGAGACGGACACGTTCGCCTTCTCTGTAGATGTGCTTCAGGGTCGTCTCTTCAGAATCGCTCAACCACACCGCCACCATGTCGCCATTGCGCCAATCGGGCTCGTTCTTCATCACCACGATGTCGCCATCGGCTACCATGGCGTCGACCATCGAATCACCCTTTACCTGCAGGGCAAACAACCCGTCCTCGCCCTTGAGCAGATCACGCGTGATCTCGATCGCCTCGTCGGCGCCGAACGCCGGCGCGCTCGAACTGGGCACGGGCACCGGCTCGCTGGCGAAGATGCGTCCGACCAATGGGATGCGGATCACGTCCCCCAGCTGCGCCGTGGCCCGGATCAGTTTGTCGGTCAGGCGGATGCCGCGTGAGACATTCTGGTCCCGGTCCAGGAAGCCCTCGTCGACCAATCGGTTCAGGTTGTAGTTCACGACCGACGTGGACGAGATATTGACCGCCTGCCCGATCTCCCGAATGGAGGGCGGATAGCCGTTCTCCTCGCCGAAGCTGAGGATGAAGTCCAACATCCGTCGCTGACGGTCTGACAGCCTGCCCTTCACCATACCCACCTCCGGTCGAGCCTGGGACCCTTGGGTGTTGATTGCCCGAATGGCGCACGCTTGTTCGAATTCTAGCGGAACATGCGTTCTATGTCAAGCGCCGCGCCACGGCGCGCCATACCGGCACAAAGGCATCGATTCCCGCTTGAGGCTCGTCGATGTACAATGAGGCGCCTTGAAGGAGGTCCCCATGCAAGCCCTCAAAGTCCGCATCCTCACCGATGGCAAAAACCTCGGGGACGGCATTCTCAAGGTTGACGGCTTCATTAATCACCAGGTCGATCCGGTGCTTATCGACGCCTGTGGGCGCGAGCTGGCCAGCCGCTTCTCCGACGTCGGCGCCACCAAGGTGCTCACGGCTGAGATCTCGGGGATTGCCCCGGCCCTGACCACCGCCGGCCACCTGGGGATCCCGGTAGTGTACGCGCGCAAGACCAAGCCGATCACCATGCCGGATCAAATCTTCCTGACCCTCGCCCCTTCCCACACCAAGGGCCGCACGGTCGAGCTGATCGTGTCGCCCGAGTACCTGGGATCCGACGAGCGCGTGCTGATCATTGACGACTTCCTGGCCAGCGGTCAGACCATCATGGGGCTGGTGCGTCTGGCCAGGGCCGCCGGCTCGTCGGTTGTCGGCGTGGGCGCCTTGATCGAGAAACGTTTCGAGGGCGGGCGGGAGATGCTCGCCCCCTTGGGCGTGCCCATCGAGACGCTGGCGGTCATCACCGACATGTCCGACGGCAAGATCGTCTTCGCCGAGTAACGCGATGGACAGCCTGGCCGTATTGGACTTTGGATCCCAGTACGCCCAATTGATCGCACGCCGCATCCGCGAAGCCCACGTCTACTGCGAACTTTTTCCCTTCGACGCCCCCCAGTCCGAGGTCATGGCCCTGCAACCCAAGGGTTTTGTGCTCTCGGGAGGGCCTGCCTCGGTCTACGAATCGGGGGCACCCCAGATCCCAGGCTACATCCTCGAGTTCGACCTGCCCGTGCTTGGGATTTGCTACGGGATGCAGGCCCTGACCCACGCGTTGGGAGGCAAGGTGGCGCCATCCTCCAGGCGCGAATACGGCCTGGCTGAGATCGACCGGCTGCACGACTCGCCCTTGCTCCCGGCGCCCCACCAGACGGTTTGGATGTCGCACGGCGACCGGATCGAGAGACTGCCTCCCGGGTTTGAGGCCATCGCCGGCACGCTCAACGCCCCCATCGCCGCCATGGCCGACGCAGCCGGGAGGCGCATCGGGCTGCAGTTCCATCCCGAGGTCCGTCACACGCCGATGGGCGACCAGATGCTGGCCGCGTTTGCCCTCGGCGTGTGTGCGGCGCGTCCGGAGTGGACCACCGGCTCGATCATCGACCAATCGGTCGCCCGGGTCCGCCAGCAGGTCGGTGCGCAGCTGGTGCTGGCAGCCGTCAGCGGCGGCGTCGATTCCGCCGTGGCGGCAGCCCTGGTCTCGAAGGCGATCGGTCCGCAGCTGGTGTGCGTGTTTGTGGACACCGGCCTGCTTCGCGCCGGGGAGGCCGAGGCCGTGGTTCAGGCTTTCAGCCCCTTGGTCGGGACGCGCTTCGAGCACGTCGATGCCGGCCAAGCCTTTTTGCTGGCCCTGTCCGGCGAGACCGATCCGGAGGCCAAGCGGCGCATCGTGGGTGAGCAATTTATCCGCACCTTTGAATTGGCCGCCAAGCGCCTCGGAAACCCCGCCTACCTGGTCCAGGGCACCATCTACCCGGACGTGGTCGAATTGAGCGGCCCGGATAGGCGCAAGGCCGCCCGCATCAAGACGCATCACAACGTCGGCGGCCTTCCGGCCGATCTGGGTTTCCAGCTGGTCGAGCCGCTGCGCTACCTCTTTAAGGACGAGGTGCGCCGCGTGGGCCATGAATTGGGATTGCCCCCGTCGTTGATCGACCGACAGCCGTTTCCTGGACCGGGCCTGGCCGTCCGATGTCTGGGGACTGTCAGCCGGGAACGACTGGACCGGCTGCGAAAAGCCGATAGCATCTTGACTGATGAGCTCGAGCGCGGCGGCCTGATGCAGCTTGGCTCGGACGGCGAGGGGACGTCTCAGGCTTTTGCCGTGCTGCTCCCGGTCCACTCGGTGGGCGTGATGGGAGATCAACGCACGTATCAGGAGGTGATCGCCTTGCGGGCGGTCACAACCGAGGATTTCATGACCGCCGATTGGGCGCGCCTGCCCGACACGGTGCTGGCTCGGATCAGCAACCGCATCGTGAACGAAGTCGAAGGGGTCAATCGGGTGGTTTACGACATAACCAGCAAGCCGCCGGCGACGATCGAATGGGAATAACGATCCCCGCCTGAATGAACATCCGGCCACCAATGAGGGGCGCCGGAAGGAGCACTGTCATGGACTATTCATCCGTCTTGCGCCGGGCCTGGGATATCACCTGGCGCTACAAGGGCCTGTGGATTCTGGGAATCCTGGCCAGCTGCAGCGGGAACGGCGGGAGCGGTGCAGGGGGCCGGGGAGGCTCCGGCTTCAATTACAACTTCGGAGGCGGCAACGGTCAAACCCCCGGAGGGCCGGACCAGTTCTTAACAGTGTCCCGGAACAGACCTGGATCATCCTGGGGTTGGCCATTCTGTGCCTGATCGTGCTCCTGGTGGTGCTGTTCGTGGTCCTGGGCGCCATTGGCCGCGGCGGCCTGATGGCCGGTTTCAATCAGGCTGACGAGGGCGAGCATGTCGGCCTTAGCCAGGCCTTCCGCCTCAGCCTGACCTACTTCTGGCGTGTCCTGGCCATCCAGCTTCTGGTGGGGCTGGCCTGGTTGGTTGCCCTGGGGGTGATCGCTGTCGTGGCCGTCGGCGGGACCATTCTAACTCTCGGCATTGGGCTGATCTGCATCCTCCCCCTGCTGTGTCTGCTGGTACCCTTGGCGGTCGCCGTCAGCATCTTCGCCGAGTTGGCACAGATCGCTGTGGTAGTCGAGAACACGGGCATCATGGACGGCCTCAGCCGCGCGTGGGCGGTCATCAAGACCCATGTCGGCCCCGTCCTGGTCATGGCCCTGGTCCTGATCGTCGGCGGATTTGTCGTCGGCCTGATCATCGGACTGCCTGCTCTGGTCCTGATCGCGCCCCTGCTTGCCGGATTAGTGCTCGGCACGCAGGCATCGATCACATCGGGCGTAGTAGTCTTCGGATTGTGTCTGGTCTTGTATTTGCCCGTGGCGATCGTGCTTAGCGGCATCTTACAGACCTTCGTCATCGGCAGTTGGACGCTGACCTACCGGCGCTTGACCGGCCGGGACGGTGCAGAAAGCCTGGCCGCCAAACCAGCCTGAGAGCCTGGCCAAAGATTGTAGTGCGACCCCCACCCCTATCCCCTCCCCCTGGGATGCGGTCGATCAAACCCGCTCGCAGCCAACCCAGGGGGAGGGGGTCGGGGGGTGAGGCTGAAGTGCCCCCAAGCGCATCAGGAGAGCCGGGTGCGCTCGGGGTCAACCTTGGGTTGATGAGTAAAGAAGAGGCTGTCCCATACGGGACAGCCTCTTCATGTTCAGGCTCGTCTTCAGCCGGCCAGACGAAGATCATCGCCTGAAGAATGTCCCCTGACGGGCGCCGCTGCCGATCAGAGGCTGAGAACCGATACTTCCGGGCCGCCCCCGCACCCGGATGGGAGAGTCGACCTTATCCGAGCAGAGCTTGAGTCAGGAGCCAGCCCTCAAGCAGCAAGACCACACAAAAACCGACCACCAGCCCCTTGCGCACCCAGTGCTCGAGCCGCGTCTGCGCTGGCTCGAAGTGCTCTCGGGGGAGATCGATCTCCTGAAACAATTGCTCGCGCTCTGTAGTGATCATGATGCCCAAGCCTTTCGCAATGAGACCTGTATTCCTGCCTTCCATCATAGTGAGTACACGCGGGGCCGGGGTCCTTTGTAAGCCGGCTGTAATGTAAGCCACGCGCTGGGGGCGCATGCTAAAATGGGCCGCATGTTCAGGGCCATCCGACCCCTGCTGGCCGCCGGCATCGCATGGGCGGCCCTGGCCCAGGCGGCGCCGGCGATTGCGCAGACCGGCGCCAAAGCCCGGTTGGCTCAGGTTTCCAGCCAGGCCTTCCCCAGCCTCAGTCTGTATGTGGCCGTCGATGATGCCTCCGGTTCCCGCGTCGAGGGACTCACGCCGGAGCAGTTTCAGGTCATCGAGGACAACCAGCCCCGGCCCGCCCGCACCGTCACCCAGATCCAGGTGCCTTCCCGCCAGGTGTTCGTGATCAACACCGCCCCGGGGTTGGGTGTCCGCGACAGCCGCGGTCGGACGCGGTTTGACTTTGTGCGTTTGGCCCTGCTGGCCTGGTGGGCCAACCCCGATGCCGGCGCCTACGGGGACGATGACCTGTCTGTGTTGACCGGGGATGGCGACCTGGTCCGCCACAGCCCGGCCTCCGCTCAACTGGCCTCGGCCCTGGACCATCTGACACCGACCTTCGAGCCTCCCAAGGCCGGCTACAATCTGCTGCTGGACGGGCTGAACCTGCTGACCGGACCATCCGCACCCCCGGGCACGGCCAGGATTGTGATTTTCTTCACAAGCTTGCCGGCTGATTCGGACGAGGCGGCCCGGACCGACGCCATCTCACGCGCCCAGCAGGCGGATATCGCCATCTACCCCGTGCTGATCGATACCCCCCAGGCCCTTGACACGCCTCAGGCCGCGGCGCTTGGCCAGGTCGCCGACCAGACCGGTGGGCAGTTGATCGTCTTCGACCCCGAACAGCCGCTGGGCGGGTTGGGAAGCCGGATCCTTCAGCTACGCCTGCAGTACCGGGTGGACTACACCTCGCAAGCTAACATATCCGGGGCTCATGAGGTCCGGCTGCAAGTGTCCTTCGGGGGCCAGTCGTTGGCCACCAACACCCAGATTTACAGCGTGCAGCTCGAGCCGCCTCAGGCGGCTTTCATCCAGCCCCCCAGCCTGATCACCCGGGCATCTGACGATGATCGGCTGCCGGTGGAGGACCTTCCACCGACCCACTTGCCACTTCAGCTTTTGGTCACCTTCCCCGACGGCCATCCGCGTCCGCTCACTCGCAGCGAACTGATTGTCGACGGCCAGGTGATCGCCCAGAATACCCAGCCGCCCTTCGAGGCTTTCGATTGGGATCTGACGGTCTTCAAGCAATCCGGCGAGCACCGCCTGCAAGCGCAGATCACCGACAGTCTGGGTTTGCAGGCCAGGAGCCTGGAGCAGGCTGTGACCTTCCAAGTCACCCCGCCGGTCTCCGGCCTCAAGGCGATTGGCCCCGCTCTGGGCTCATTCTTGCTCGTGCTGCTTGTCCTGGCGGCCGGGATCGTGGCGGCCTTCACATTGCTTCGATTGGGACGTCGGCCGGCGCGCCTGGGCCGGGGGGCCGTTTCGGCCAGGCAGGCCTCGGCTGGGGCACGCAGGCTTCAGCGTGCCAGCCTGCAGCGGGTCCAGCCCGGCGGTCCGCCGGAGGCTTTCCTGGTGCCGATCGGCGATCACGACCAGGAGGCCATCCCCCTGGTCGGGGCCGACCTCAGCCTGGGCCGCGATCCGTCGCTGTCCGCGTTCCCGCTGGATGACCCTTCCGTTTCCAGCCTGCACGCCCGCCTCATCCGCCAGGCCGGGGGCGAATACCTGCTTCGCGACCAGGGATCGGTGGCCGGCACGTGGATCAACTACCAGCGGCTGACCGACAACGGCCAGACTTTGCGACACGGCGATCTGGTGCATCTCGGCCGAGTGGCATTTCGTTTCCAAAGGTCCGGGGAGCCGGCTTGGCCCGAGATCCAGGTCCGGCCGGCCGATGACGATCGCCTGGAACCCGTCCGGAAGGAGCGCGAGACATGATGGTTGTGAAGGCGCAACCATGATGGTTGTGAAGGCGCAACCACCTGTACCAGCGCAGGTGCTGGCATGATGGTTTTGAAGGTGAAACCATGATGGTTGTGAAAGCGCAACCACCTGTACCAGCGCAGGTGCTGGCATGATGGTTTTGAAAGCGAAACCACCTGTACCAGCTGCAGGTGCAAGCATGATGGTTTTGAAGGTGAAACCATGATGGTTTTGAAGGTGAAACCATGATCCCCTCCGACCAGCCCCACCTCCGTGTCTCGGCCAGCACCCATCCCGGCCGGGTGCGCGATCACAATGAAGATGCTTACGGCGTGACCGCCTACCGCTATGGCGCCGAGGGGCTGCCTTGTCTATTGGCCGTCCTGGCCGATGGAATCGGCGGGCACCAGGCGGGCGAGGTGGCCTCGGCCATGACCGTCGACGCCGTGGTCACCGCCGTGGAAACGTACACCGGCGGTGACCCCTCGGAGACGCTGGCCGCCGCCGTCAGATCGGCGGCCAAACAAGTGCGACGGGCCGCCTCCGAGGACGAGGCCCGTCAGGGAATGGGGTCCACCCTGGCCACAGCCTGGATCCTGGGCACCCGTCTGTATACGGTCAGCGTCGGCGACAGCCGGATCTATCTCCGGCGCGACGACGGCCTGCATCAAATCAGCGTTGATCACACCTGGATCCAAGAGGCCCTCGAGCACGGCATCCTCACGCCCGCCGAGGCTGAAGGCCATCCGAATGCCCACGTCCTGCGCCGGCACATCGGCGGCGCCCGGCCGCCTGAGCCCGATTTTCGCTTGCGCCTGGACCCGGAAGAGTCGGACGAGGAATCCCGATCGCATCAGGGATTGGAGCTTCAGCCGGGAGACCAGCTCCTCCTGTGCAGCGATGGCCTCACCGACCTGGTCAAACCATCCGAAATCGGTGCCGGCCTGGCCAAACACGGACCCTCCGCTACACAAAGCCTGCAGGCCCTGGCGTTGAAACGCGGCGGGCATGACAACATCACCATCGTGGTCCTGGAAGTGCCCAAGGCTGTTCGGCCGTCGGGAGGCGGGCTGTCGGTTGCCACGCTGGCGGCGGCCGCTGTGGCCGGCTCCATGATCGTGAGTGTTTGACGGACGTTCGATCCAATCCGGCCGGCGGCCTGCGCGGCGCCAGCCTCCGCCACCCGATCCCCTGAGTTGGACCTGACCAGCGCGTGAGCGAATCGCCGCCATCGGCGACCGCGCCCGGCTGGGCGTGATTCTTGCAGCCATGATTGCCGGTGCTCAGCCGCCTCAGTACAATGGTGCCTATGCCTGCCGAACTGCAAACCGATGTTGGGCTCCTTCATGTGGCCGGGGGCGGTCCACGCGCCACGCCGCCTCCAGGGACCCTGGCTCGGGCTGCGCCTCGCCGCGCTGCTCGGGGCCGGTCCGAAGATCTGTTCTTCGTCACCGTCCAGCTGCAGGCACCCGGCCGAGTTCCGCCGGGCCTCACCGATCATCTGGCCCAGGCTGGCGCCGACGTTTTCTATCGAACCCCCGGATCGGTGACTTCGGCTCTGCGTGAGGCCATACTGGAGATCAATGACGAGCTGGCAAATGCCGGTCGAGGACAGGACGCTCCGGCCCACTTTCTTGGGCGTGTGGTGACGGCCGTGCTGCGTGATGACAATCTATACATGGCCCAGTGCGGCGCGGGCCGCATGAGCTTGATTCGAAAGTCCCAGGTCAGCGGCTTCACTTCCCCGGAGGCCGGCAACCGGCCCCTCGGAAGCGCTCCAACTCCCTTCGTGCGATATCACCATCTGCTGGTGCGCCCGGGTGACACCCTCGTGCTGACGACATTCGACGAGACCGTGTGGACCGACGGGACGCTGGCCGCCATTTCCGACCAGCCGCCGGCGCAGGCGGTTGACCGGCTGCAAGCCACGGCCGGGCGCGATCTCTGCGGCCTGCTGCTGCGCATTATGCCGCAGGGTCAGGTGGCCGCCCCGCTCCCGGCGTCCACCATGAGACCCCCGCGCTCGGCCCCGCGAAGACCGGCGCGGACTCAACCGGAAACCAGCCTGGACCTGTCGTCCTCACCGATCACCAAGCTATCATCTGCCGCTCGGGCTTTGCTCACACCGGCCGGCCAGGCCGCTGGCCGAGGCCTGCGCGCCGCGGGGCGCGGCCTGGCCGAGTTGATGCTCCGCCTGGCGCCAGGGCTGGCGGAATCCCCGCGGCCGGGCGGTTTTCCCCCGGCCGTCCTGGCCACCACAGCCTTGGCCGTGCCGCTGGTGGTCCTGGTGGTGGTCAGCGTGGTGTATCTCCGGCGCGGGCGCACCCAGCAGTATCAGACCTACCTGGTCCAGGCGCAGCAGGCGGTCGACCTGGCCAAGCGCAGCCAGGACCCGGCCGAGGTTCGGACCGATTGGACCCAGGCGCAGCAGGCGCTCATTCTGGCATCGCAATACGGTGGCGATAGTCAGCTGGACACCTTGCAGGCGGAGGTGGCGACGGCGCTGGACGACCTCGACCTGGTGGTCCGAATTGACTACCGCCCGGTGATCAACGGCGGGTTTGGCGCCGACGCGCGCATCACTGCCATGGCCGCCACCGCCAGCGACCTGTACATCCTCGACGCCGCCCACCAGAAGATCTTCCGGACCTGGGCAACCGGTCGAGGCTTTGAAATCGACAGCACCTTCGAATGCCTGAATGGGGCCTCCAGTTTTCCTGGCATGGGAACGCCGGTCGACCTAGCCATCCAGCCCGCACCCGGCGCTCTGGGCGC
Source organism: uncultured Chloroflexia bacterium (assembly GCA_963797485.1). Classification (GTDB taxonomy): domain Bacteria; phylum Chloroflexota; class Anaerolineae; order Anaerolineales; family E44-bin32; genus CAWAND01. Next base: position 488,612 of record CAWCPF010000003.1, on the reverse strand, counting down.
TGATGGTGTTGTGGCGCTCGACCAGGACGGCACCCTGCTCTACTGCGCCCCCGATCGTCGGCCGCTCACCGGCCAGCTGACACCGCCTTCGACCGGCTTCGGCCGCGTCCAGGCCATCGATGTTTTCAATGACACGCTGTACGTCCTTGACCCGACGTCCAATGCTGTCTGGATGTACGACGCCACCGGTGGCGTGTTCAGCGGCAGCCCATCCCTGTACTTCGCCGAGCAGGCCCCGGATTTGCACGATGCCATCGATCTGGCCGAAGCCCAGGAAGAGTTGTTCGTCCTGCACCAGGACGGCCGCCTCGACCGCTGCCAGCGTACCTCCGAAGCTCAACTTGGCGGAGGCATCCACATTCGAGTCGATTGTCCGACCGACCAGGCTTTGAAGGACGACCGTCCCGAGAGCCAGGGAAACGGGCTGCTCCCCGGCGCCATCCTGACGCTCATGGATTACTCGCCGCCGCCTGAACCGTCCCTGTACTTCCTGGACGCAGTCCGCGGGACGGTCTACCACTACAGCATGCGCATGGTCTACCAGGGCCGGCTGCAGTCAAACGCCCAGCTTCCCGACTATGTATCGTCGATGGCGCTCGGCCCTCCCCATGATCTGTATCTGGCCGCTGGGGATCAGGTGTACTACGCCCAATTGAGGTAACCCCCAGTTTTGGTGCACCGCGCACCGTCCTGATCACGCGCCGCATTTCGTCTGACACGCATCGACCCGCCGCCTCGCCTCTTTTGCCTCGATCTCCCACCTGCCTCACAATCTCCGCCAGGGCGACCAGTAGGAGACTCTGGCTTTGACATCGGCCGCACCACCATCTAGAATTCACCCTACGACTTGAAGTTGGAGGCTGTGTGTGAGCCGCTGGGCAGGCAAGTACGTCATCGGTTTGACCGGCAACATCGCCACCGGCAAGAGCGTGGTGCGCAAGATGCTCGAGCATCTGGGGGCCTACGGCATCGACGCCGATGCGCTGGCTCATCGGGCCATCTCTGAGGGTGCACCGGGGTATGACCAGGTGATCAAAGCTTTTGGTCGTTGGGTCCTGGACGAAGAGGGCCACGTCGACCGGGCGCGCCTGTCCAAGATCGTCTTTTCCGACCCCAAGGCGCTCGGCCAGCTCGAAGGCATTGTCCACCCGCTCGTGTCCCAAGCGGTTGACCTGCTCATCCGGCGGGGCAAACAGACCGTGGTGGTGGTGGAGGCCATCAAGCTGCTCGAAACCGACCTGGCGACCGGATGCGATGCCATCTGGGTGGTGAATGCCTCCCAGGCGCTCCAGATCGAACGCATGATGCACAAGCGCAAAATGCCCGAAGCGACCGCCCGGCAGCGTATTGCCGCCCAAGCGCCCCAGGAGAACAAGCTCCGCGCCGCCAACGTGGTCATCCACAACGACGGCAGCTTCGAGAAGACCTGGGACCAGGTGCAGGCCGCCTGGACGAAGCTGCCCAAGCCCAAGGAACCGCTCCTCGCCGAACCGCCCATGATCCACACCGGCGATGTCACCGTGCGCCGGGGCCGGCCGCAGGACGCCGACGAGATCGCCCGCTTCATCACGCACGTCACACACGGCAAGCGGCGCATGACCCGCCATGACGTGATGGCGTCGTTTGGTGAGAAGGCGTACTTCATGATCGAGAAGGGCGGGGAACTGGTGGGTGTCGCCGGCTGGCAGGTCGAGAATTCTGGTCACACGCATCGACGAGCTTTACTTCGACAGCGCACTGACCCTTGACCAGGGCATCCCGGCTCTCATGGAGGCCGTCGAGCATGCCTCGGGCGAGCTTCAGAGCGAGGCCTCGCTGCTCTTTCTGCCCCCGTACCTGGCGCAGCACGTCGGGACCTGGCGAGGCGTGGGCTATAAACCGCAGACCATCCAGGGGTTGGGCGTACGCGCGTGGCAGGAAGCCGCCATCGAGTCCATGCCGCGCGGGGCCTCACTCTGGTTCAAGCAGCTACGCACCGATCGGGTGATGCGCCCGTTCTGATCGCATCTCCGGCCACCCGGGCCCTGATAGACAATGGTAGTTTCATGAGGGGTCCTGAGAGTCCTGCGCCGTTAGGCTGGGAGAGATCCTTCTTTTTGGCCCAGCTTCGGAGGTACCGGGTAAATCGCCCCCACCGAATGCGCCCCACGACGGCCTTTCGCGTCCTGACTTACATGCAAGTCGGCTACCTGATTCTGGTGCCCCTGGCCGGCGCCTTGATCCTGCTCGTCCCCAACTGCCTTCGGACCGCCCAGGGTGTCTGCCCGCCGGTTCTGTTCAGCCTGGCCGGCCTAGCAGCCCCTGGTTCGATTCTTTCGGTGGGACTGAGCTCGCCTTACCTGATCTCCCTTGCCGGCCTGTCGTTGTTCATGGGGCTCAAGCTCCTGATGACGGCCAATGCCGTCGGCGACCGCCCGGCGGCGCGGCGCCTACGCTGGCACCTGCTGATCCCCTTAGGAACGATCTTGGTGACGGTCGTGGCCCTGGTCATCCTGACCCTGTCCGGGCTGGCTGTGGTGCTGCTGGCGCCCGGCGGGCTGGTCTGGGGCTAGTTCCAACCCGACGGCGGCTTTCGGACGGCCGCCCGACCGGGCCGGGATCCCGACCTAGTCTTCCCCTAAACGCATGCGGCGATAGGACTCGTACCGGCCCCGGTCGATCTGCCCTGCCTGCACGGCGCGCAGGACTGAACAGCCGGGTTCGTGCAGGTGGCTGCAGTCATTGAACTCACACTCGGCCACCCGGTCGCGGATTTCGGGAAAGTACGCATCCAGCTCTTCGGGCTCGATATCCCACAAGGCAAAAGCTTTCACGCCAGGCGTGTCGGCCACGTAACCGCCGGATTCCAGGCGCACCAGCCGCAGTGACACGGTGGTGTGCCGCCCCTTGCGGTTGCGTTCCTGAACGAGCCCGGTCCTCAAGCCCAAACCTGGCTGAATGGCATTCAACAGGCTGCTCTTGCCTACGCCGGAGGGCCCGGCGAACACGCTCAGCCGGTCGTTCAGCCTGGACCGCAGCTGATCCATTCCCTGTCCGGTCTTGGCCGAGACAAATAGGACCGGATACCCGACGGGCTCATAGGCCGCCAAAGGCCGGCGGCACATGTCCGGCTCGGCCAGGTCGAGCTTGTTGACGCAAATCAAGGCTGGAATCCGCTCGCGCTCGGCCGCCACCAGCAGCCGGTCGAGCATCCCCAGGTTGGGAGGCGGGTCCACACAGGCCAGGACGAAGAACACCTGGTCCGGGTTGGCCACGATCACCTGCTCCCGCTCGCTGGCGGGATCCTGGCGGGAGAGCACGCGCTCGCGAGGGGCAACCTGCTCGATGCTGGCCTTGCCGCTTTCAAGCAACCGCACCGTGACCCGGTCGCCGATCGCGGCCAGATCGGTGCGGGATTTGTGTTCTTTCAGACGGCCGCGCAATTGGGCCGTCACCACACCGTGCGCCGTTTCGACTTCAAACAAGCCCGACTGGGCGGCCACGATGAGACCATCGACCAGGGGGCTATCGCTCATGGACCGGGGGTGGCCGTACTGTCGGCGTTCGAACCGCCCTCCGGAGTCGGCGTGGCGGTCCTGATCACCCCGATCTGGGATTCCCACGGGTACAGCGACAGCGGCCGGCCAAAGAAGTAGGAACTCGATGATGCGCCTGACCACCGGCGCGGCGAAGTCCGCGCCCTCGCCCTGGTTTTCGACGATCACCACCACGACGATGTCCGGTTTGTTTTCGCGCTCCTCAAACGTATAGGCGCCGAACCAGGCGTTTGGCTCTTCCTGGGGCGTCTGGGCCGTCCCGGTCTTGCCGGCGATGTTGAGATTGAGCCCGAGGAACCGACTGCGCGCCGTGCCCTTTGGGGCACGAATCACCTGGACCATCGACTGCTGGATGGCTTCGATATCCTGGTCGGTCAGGGGCAGCTTACCCTGCACCTCTGGGGCGAACTGCGTCTGGACGTCGCCTTCGGCATTCTCGATCTTCTGCACCATCTGGGGGCGATACAGCGTGCCGCCATTGCCGATGGCGGCGATGTAACGCGCAACCTGAAGCGGGGTGGCTTGCAAAAAGCCCTGACCGATGGCCAGGTTGGTCACGTCACCGACCCCCCATGGCAGGTCATTCCGCTGAGCCTTGGTCTCCGGGCTTGGGACCAGCCCGGCCTCGTCTCCGATTTCGATTCCCGTGGCGCTTCCCAGGCCGAAGGCTTTGGCCATGTCGGGCAGCGCCTCGGGAAGCCCGCGGTTGAAGAGATTGTAGGCTATGTGGAAGAACCAGGGATTGCACGAGCGTTCAAGCCCCTGCATCAGGGTGATTTCCCCCTGCGCCGGCAGACCACGCTCCAAAGTCCAGTCATCCAACGGCCCGACGCTCGGATCCTCGTTCCATTGGTTGCCGCAGTTATAGATCGTGTCCGGCTGGAAGTATCCCGACTTCAGGGCCGCGGACATGGTGATGATCTTGAAAAGCGATCCGATCGGATACAGGCCGTGGGTCGCCCGGTCAACCAGCGGTAGATTGGGGTTCTGGAACAGCTCGGTCAGCCCTGAGCTGCTGTTCGGGTTTAGGCCGTTGAACAAGTTCGGATCGAAGCCCGGCGATGAGGCGATGGCCAGCACGGCTCCTGAATCTCGGTCAAGCACGACGGCCGCCGCCCGCACCTGCTCGGGCATGGACGCCAGCGCTTGCTGGGCGTTGAGCTGCAAATCGCGATCCAGGTTGGTGTACACCGCGTACGGCGGTTGAGGGTCCCGCGACGCCAGCACTTTGACCACATTGTTGCCGGGGTCGATGACGTACAGGGTGCCGCCCGGTGTACCTCGCAGCGCGCTCTCGTAGATCTCTTCCAGCCCGGTTTGACCTACAAAAGCGTCCTGGGGATAGCCCAGGCGCTCATATTGCTCCACTTGTTCAGCCTGGATTTGGGCCACATAACCGACCGAGTGCGCCGCCAGCCCTTGGTTGGGATAGTAGCGCCCCTGGTAGATCGCCCACTGCACGCCTCCGGTGGCCGCCAGGGTGCCTTGATAGCGCTGGAACTCGTCCAGGGAGACCTCTCCCAGATTCACCCGCCAGTCCGTCGAGCGGATGTCGTCATACAGCACCCTGATATTCTCCGCCGGGCGGTCCAGGAGCCGGCTCAAGGCCGAGAGCATGTTGGACTCGGCATCTTCATCCCCGATCTGATTGGGGACGATCCACAGCGCCACAATGTCCCCCTGGGTCGCCAGGGCCAGCCCATTGTGATCGTAAATGTTGGCCCGCACCGGAGTGTCAACTTGCAGGGCAAGCGTATTGCCATTGGCCAGATCGGGCATGATGTCCGAATCCGACCAGGCCACCCGCCAGCCCCCATCCTCCCGGGTGAGATCCATGTAGGTTTCGATGACGAAATCGCCCACCACCGTGCTGTGGAAGGTGACCCGGTAGCGCACCTGGGCCGAATCAGGATGGACCAGCGAAGAGACGATCTCGGTGTCGATCCCATTCAACGCCGCCTGGGTGATCACCGATTCATAGCGATCAACGATGGCCTGCTTGGTCACGCCCGCCTGAGTAAGCGAGCTCAACATAGCGAACATGCTGTCGTAGTCGCTGTTCTTCCAGGCGTCAAGAAACTGGCGCGCCGCCGCCTCGGCATCCGGGGCGGGTGTGTTGCGCACCGAGGGCCCCGGCAAGGTGGCACTGGCCGCGGGGGTCCTGGCCGCCGGCGTGAGCAGGCCGCAGCCACTTGTGAAGAAAATCACAATACAAAGGCTGAGTTTGAAACGCTTCATGCCATAGCCGTGGTGTGGCCGTCCCACGGGGAGATGAGGTGGCGGCCGAAGGACTGGCACGCCTGCTCCAGATCGGCCGGCAGACGCTGATCCAACGCCGCCAGCGCCTGGCCCAGGCGGCACAGCGGCAATCCCATGACGTTAGCAAAGCAGCCGTCGAAAGCGGCGAGATCAACCGGCCTCATGTCGTGGTCCTGAATTCCATAGGCTCCAGCCTTGTCCAACGGGCTCCCCGAAGCGACATACGCCTCGGCCTCGGCGCGAGTGAAAGCCCGCATGGGCACCATCGATTCGGTCACGCACACCGCCCGGCGTCGGGTGGCCCTGTCGACCAGGCTCAAGGCCGTGATCACCCGGTGGGTCCGTCCGCTCAAGCCCAGGAGCATGTCGAGCGCCTCAGCCGGCGAACTCGGTTTGCCGAGAATCAGATCATCCTGGACGACGATCGTATCTGCCCCGAGTATCCAGTCGGCCCGTGAGTCGCTGTCGTGCGCTTGAGCTGCCTTGGCGTCCGCCAGGCGCTGGACCATGGCCCGGGGTGCCTCGTCCGGCCGGCGTCTTTCGTCGACTGCCCCGGGACGCACCAAGATTCGCGCCCGGCTGAGTTCGAGCAGCTCGCGACGCCTGGGTGAGGACGACGCCAGCAGGATCGTCGCCTCTGGCTGGCTCAAGCTCCTGTCTAGCCTCCGGCCGCCCGAACGCACCTATGCGGGCCGTCTGGGCGCGGATTCTAACACACGGCCTTTTTCAGCCTGCCGGCCTGGAGGGGCGCGATGGTAGAATGGCGCCAACACCCATGTCCGACCTTTTTGACCACGCCCTGAGCACCCGATTACTGCAGGAGGCGCCCCTCGCCGCCCGCATGCGGCCTCGCAATTTTGACGAGTACATCGGACAGGACGACATCGTCGGCCCGGGCAAGCTCTTGAGGCGGGCCATCGAGGCCGACCGACTGTTTTCGTCGATCATCCTTTGGGGACCCCCCGGCACGGGCAAGACAACCCTGGCGATGATCGTTGCCAACACGACACAGTCCCAATTCGAGACCATCTCGGCCGTGCTGGCCGGCAAACCCGAGCTCAGGGCCATCATCGAGGCCGCCCGCGAACGCCGCAAGCTGTATGGCAAGCGCACGATCGTGTTCGTGGACGAGGTCCACCGCTGGAACAAGGCTCAACAAGACGCCCTGCTGCCGCACGTCGAACAGGGGCTGATCACACTGGTCGGGGCCACGACCGAGAACCCCTATTTCGAGGTCATCGGCGCGCTGGTGTCGCGTTCACGCATCTTCCAATTGCGGGCGCTGAGCGACCAAGAAGTGGGGGCCATCATCCGTCAGGCGCTCGGCGATCACACGCGCGGCTACGGCGCTCGGCATGTGCACCTGGATGAGGATGCCCTGGCACACCTGGTCCAGGTGGCGGGCGGCGACGCGCGCAACGCCTTGAACGCGCTAGAGTTGGCTGTCGAAACCACACCCCCCGATCCGGAAGGCACCATCCGCGTCAGCCTGGAGGTCGCCCAGGAGTCGATCCAACGCCGGGCGCTGCTTTACGACAAGGATGGTGACGCCCACTACGACACCGTCTCCGCGTTCATTAAATCGGTGCGCGGCTCGGATCCTGATGCGGCCCTGTACTGGCTGGCCAAGATGCTCTACGCCGGCGAATCGCCGCGCTTTATCATGCGCCGCCTGCTCATCCTGGCTTCCGAAGATATCGGTCTGGCAGACCCGATGGGACTGGTGGTGGCCGCGGCGGCCTCCCAGTCGTTCGAGTTTGTGGGCATGCCGGAGGGGGTCTATCCCCTGGTCGAGGCCACGCTGTACCTGGCCACGGCGCCCAAGTCCAACTCGGCCACGGCTTACTTCAAGGCCTTTCGCCTGGTCGAGGAACAGGGCCTGGTGGACGTGCCCGATCACTTGAAAGACACCAACCGCGATGCCGCCGCCCTGGGCCATGGCGAGGGCTACGTGTACCCTCACGCCGAGCCCGGGCATCACGTCGGCCAGCAGTACCTGCCCCAGGCACTGATGGGCACCTACTTCTACTCCGGGTCGCAGGAGGGTTATGAAGCTCAGGTCGTGGACAGGCTGGCGCGCTGGCGCGAGGCCCAGCGCCAAGCCCTGGGCCTCACCCACGAAGAGCACCTGCCGGAACTCACCGAGAAGGAGATCCTCAACCTCAAGCGGCAGCAGCCCAGCCGCTCCGGCCAGGAGGAATGACTCCAGTCTATGACCACCCTGCTGCTCATCCGCCACGGTCAGAACGACTTTGTCAACAAGCACCGCCTGGCCGGCTGGCTTCCCGGCGTGCACCTAAACGACCTGGGTCGCGCTCAAGCCGAAGCCCTGGGCCAGTCGCTGTCCAAGGTCAAACTCGAGGCCGTGTATTCAAGTCCGCTCGAACGCGCCGTCGAGACCGCCCAACCCATCGCACAGGCACACCGCATGACGATTGTGCACAGACCCGCATTAGGCGAGTTGAAGATCGGCAAATGGGAAGGCCGCTCGCTGCGGTCGCTGCGAACACTCAAAGCCTGGCGCCTGGTTCAGTCGGCGCCTTCCCTGGCGCGCTTTCCGGGGGGCGAGTTGTTCGCCGAGGCCCAGGCGCGGCATGGTGGCCGAGCTGGCCGGGTTGATGGCCGAACACACTTCGAAGAAGGCTATGATCGCGTGTGTTTCGCACGCCGACATGATCAAGCTGGCCGTGGCGCATTTCGTCGGGTTGCCTCTGGATCTCTTTCAGCGGCTGGTGGTCGATCCGGCTTCAGTCAGCGCCGTGGGGGTGTTCGGCGGCCACATCCGGCTTTTGAAACTCAACGACACCAGCGCCGTTCGAGACCTCCAGGGCGCGATGATATACTTCTGCCAGTTCCGCCCGGATCGGGCCGCCGGAGCCGCCCGACCGTCTGGCCGTTGAGCGTTCGTCATGCCAGCGATAGAGTTCGAACTCAAACCTGTCGACCGGATCACCACAGGGGCCATCGGCCCGCCGGGCCAACGCGTCTTTTATCTCCAGGCCAGCAAGGACGAAGAACTCGTTACCCTGATTGTCGAAAAATCACAGGTTCAATCCCTGGCGGTCGGTGTCGAGCAGTTCCTCCAGGAATTGACCACCCGGGTGCCTGATCTGGTGCAGGTCGACATCGAGATGCAAGAGGACGACATGTCCCTTCAGCGCCCTATCGACCCGGCCTTCCGGGTTGGCCAACTGGGCCTGGGCTACGACGACACCAGTGATCTGATGGTCCTGGTGGCACGTGAAATGCAGGCCGATGAGACCGAGACCGAACCGACCGGGGTGGCGCGCTTCTGGTGCACGCGGGCCCAGATTGCCAGGATGTGCCAGTGGGGCCTGGAGGTCGCCAACCGGGGCCGGCCCATCTGCGGCAACTGCGGGCAGCCGATCGACCCCGAGGGACATTTCTGCCCCAAGCGCAACGGCCACAAGCATTGATCGGCTGAACCGGGGGGCGCCTCGCCTTCTGCTTGCCCTGCCATGCAGCTTCCGAACGGCCTGACCGAAGATCGTCTGCTCGAACACCTGGCCTCTGGCGAGCTACAACTGGAGGGCCGGTTCATGTACGGCTCGAACTTCACATTTCTGGTCCAGGTCCACTGCCCCGACACCCGTCTGCAGGCGGTGTACAAGCCATCCCGCGGTGAAAGGCCCCTGTGGGATTTTCCCGAGGGAACCCTGGCAGCGCGCGAAACGGCCGCCTACCTGGTTAGCCGCCAATTGGGATGGGAGCTGGTGCCGCCGACCATCATGCGGGACGAGGGGCCCTCCGGGCCGGGGTCGCTGCAATGGTATGTAGACGCCGACCCAAGCCGGCACTACTTCACCGTCGAGGACTCCGACAAGCGGCGCCTTCTTCCGGCGGCGGTCTTCGACGTCCTGGTCAATAACGCCGACCGCAAAGGGGGTCACGTTCTTTTCGACACGCAAGATCATTTGTGGCTGATCGATCACGGCGTGAGCTTCCACAGCGAGCCCAAACTGCGGACGGTCATCTGGGATTTCGCCGGGGAGCCCATTCCTCCGCCGCTGCTGGCCGACCTGGAAGCCTTCCAAAAGGCCCTGCGGAGCGGCCAGCTCCGAGATGAGCTTGGCGGGCTGCTCGAGAAGGGGGAGATCGACGCCCTCGGGGCGCGCGCCCAGGGTTTGCTCGACCAGGGCCGGCTTCCCTTCCCCGGACCCGGCCGCCACTATCCCTGGCCCCTCATCTAGGGGCAGGGCCAGACTCCGCGGAGCGAATGATGCCCGAGTGCCAGCTCATGTTTATCGGTTTTGGTCACGTGGGGCGCGCTCTGGCGCGCCTGCTGCTCCGCAAGCAGACCGACCTGCGCCAGCGGTATGACCTGAGCTGGCGGACAGTGGGGATCGCCACGGGCTCCCACGGCAGCCTGTGGTCGCCCAACGGGATTGATCTTGAGTTGGCCGGGCATCTCATCGAATCCGGCGGCCAGCTCGGGGAATTGGGTGGGCGGACGGTGGACGGCCCCTTGGAGCTGCTGGATCGAGCCGCCGCAGATGTGATGTTCGAACTCTCTCCGGTCAACTACCAAACCGGACAGCCGGCCCTGGGCCATATCGAGCACGCTCTCGATCGGGGTATGCATGCCGTGACCGCCAACAAGGGTCCCGTCGTTCACGGGCTTCGCCACCTGACTGAGTTGGCGCGGGCGCGTGACGTGCGCTTCTTGTTCGAATTGACCGTCATGGACGGCGCGCCGATCTTCTCGCTCTGGCGCGAGGCCCTCCCCGCCGCCCAGCTTCGGGGCTTTCGAGGCGTGCTCAACTCGACCACGAACTTGATCCTCGGTCTAATGGAAACTGGGCAGACCTTTGAGCAGGCCCTGGCCCAGGCACAGTCTTCAGGTATCGCCGAAACAGACCCCAGCGGGGACCTCGATGGCTGGGACGCCAGCGTCAAGGTCGCCGCCCTGGTGTCGGTGTTAATGGGCGAGCCCATGACGCCTCAGCAGGTCGAGCGGCAGGGGATCCGTCATCTCACGCTAGACGACGTGCGAGCGGCCGCACAGGCTGGCCGGCGCTGGAAGCTGGTGTGCGAAGCCGAAAGACAGGCGGACCGCGTGGTTGGGCGGGTCCAACCTGTTTGCCTCACGGCTGAAGACCCGCTGTACCCCGTCAATGGAACCTCGTCGGCGGTCACCTTTCTGACCGACACGCTCGGGCCCCTGACGATCCTTGAACAGGACCCAGGACCCGAGACAACCGCGTATGGCCTGCTGGCCGACTTCTTGAGGGCGACACTCGGCGATTTGGGACTTGGGGGTTGACCATGCCCGGGAAAGGCTGTAAAGTAGCGGGGTCAGGTCCGCAACCAAGAGGTGTCCAATGTCGATGAGCATCCTTTTGACCAGTGGAGGCAGGAGCGACTTTCGAGTCGCTGAGACCTCCATGGAGCGCGCCTGCTGATTTACTGGTGATTTGAATCATCACCGCGGGCGGCTCCTGGCGCCCGCGGTTTTTCATTCAGGCCCTCTAACCAACACGAGGCCGCGGGAGTCCGCGGCCTCGTTGTATCTTCAACAGGCCGGAAGGGGCAAATCCACAGCCAGACCCTCCCGCCTCGGTCCGCGACTGGCTGGTCCTGGGCCAGCCGGACGGAGACGGAGGAGGATGTCGAAATGGCAAGTCCGCAACTGATGGCTTCATCCGAAATCGGCCGCCAGCCGAGCCTGGAAGAGATGCACGCGCGCTTGCAGCCCGGTCCGCAGGACCAGGGCCATACTGTCCGCGACTATTTTCTGGGCCAGGTGGCACGCTACGGCGATCCAGTGCTTGTGATCGGCGCCTCCGACCTGGAGCTGATCGGAGCGCTGGCGTCGGCCGGCAAGGAGGTGGACATTGTTGAAGACTCTTGCGGGTGCGCGAGCGCGCCTGGTCCAGGCCGCCCTGGAACGGGGCCTTCATCTCAACCTGTTCGCCGTGTCAGCCGGGGATCTCGATCTGGCGCGCGTCTATGGAACCATCCTGGTCCCGCAATCTGGTCTGACGCGCCTGCTGGACCGCGCCCAGGTCCTTGAGGCGCTCTCGGCCTTCCTCCGCCATCTCCGGCCGGACGGGGCTCTGTCGTTTGACCTGAACGCCCCACCGGCCTGGCAGCCCGGCGCGTCCGAGCCGCCAGTCGAGTCCAAACCTACTCGATCCGAGACTCTGCTGGCTGAACGACGTCTGCTCAGCCTCGATCTGGTCGACCAAACGTACGCCGAACAACACATCTACCGGTTGTTCGAAGGAGATCGCCTGATTCGAACGACCTACCGATCGGTCCGGCAACGCTGGTACTCGCGGGGCGAAATGACCCAGATGCTCGCTTGGGCGGGATTCACCAAGATCCAGGTTTCTGGGACACGGCCGGAGGCTGGGAGGCCCGATTGGGGCCCGTCGCCCGCCGGAATGGTGTTCACCGCCTGCCCATCGGTACCCCCCAACGCCGTCCCGGATGGCCAGGTCCATAGGTTCTCTGCCCATCGGAAACATGAAGGAGTTGATCATGACCACCGCCCATAACTTGAGTCCAAACCGAACGCCGGAATCCGAGTTCGTCATCCGGCCGTGGGCGCACGAAGCGGAGTATGAGGCTATCACCGACGTCATCAACCGCTCATTGGCGAGCGACGGGCTCGATATCGTTCGTGATGTGGAGGATGTGCGCAACTTCCTCGAACACTGGCCCCATATCGACCGGACCCAAGACGCGCTGCTGGGGGAGGTCGATGGGCAGGTCGTCGCCTATGGCGATGCCACCTGGAGCGATGAGTTTGAGGGGAGCCGGGTGTACCGCGCCGATGTGTATGTGCTGCCGGAGTATCGAGCCTCCGGCCTGCCGGAGGCCCTGTTCCGCGCCCTCATCGAGCGCCTCACTGTCCTGGCGTCCGGGCACCCCGGGGTCGAACCCAAGATCCTGCACGCCGGCGCTGGCGACAGCGAGCGCGAGCTGATCGCCCTCCTCAAGGCTGAGGGCTTCCAGCCAGCCCGTCACTTCTTCCGCATGGTCCGCCCCACGCTGGAGTCCATCCCCGACCTGCCGCTGCCTCCCGGACTGGAAGTGAAGCCGGTCCAGGCTGAGCATCTTCGGGCCATCTTCGACGCCAAGGATGAGGCTTTCAGGGATCACTGGGGGCACCGCCCCGGAAACGAGGCAGACTACCAGCACTGGCTCCGCAGCACGGAATTCCAGCCGGATCAGTGGAAGGTTGCTTGGGACGGCGACCAGGTGGCCGGCATGGTGCTCAGTTTCATTGACGGACCATACAACGAACGCTACCATCGGGCACGAGGCTACACAGAGGACATCTCCGTTCGCCGGCCGTGGCGCCGCCGGGGATTGGCGCGAGCTCTGATCGCCTTGAGCCTCAAGGCGTTGGCTGAGGCGGGGATGACCGAGGCGGCTCTGAACGTCGATTCCGAGAACTTGAGCGGTGCGCTCGGGCTGTACGAGTCCTTGGGGTACCAGACGAGTTGGACCTCGACCGCCTATCGCAAGTCCTTCCAGGCCTGAAATCGGCCTCGGCGATTCGGCTCAGGAGAGAATGGGACGGCGAATATCCAAGTCATTGCATGGGATCTCGGGGGCGTGCTGGTGCGCACGGTGGATCAGCGGCCTCGGCGAGCCTGGGAACGGCGTTTGGGTTTGGAGCCCGGAGCGCTTCCGGCGCTGGTGTTCGACGGCCCCGTGAGCCGCGAGGCGACCTTGGGTCGCGCCCAGGTAGATGACGTCTGGGATGATGTCGCCCGACGTTTGGCCCTGTCGCCGGCTCAGGCCGCCGAACTGCGCCGCGATTTCTGGCGCGGCGATCGGCTCGACGCGGACCTGGTGGCTTACATCCGGGTACTCCGCCCGGCGCGCAAGACCGCCCTGATCACCAACGCCTGGCCAGATGCCCGGCAGCGGATTGTTCACGAATGGAAGCTGGCCGACGCGTTCGATGAGATCGTGATCTCGGCCGAGGTCGGACTGGCCAAGCCCGACGAGGCCATCTACCGCAAGGTCCTCGACCGGTGCGCCGTGCAGCCGGGGGAGATGGTGTTTGTGGACGATTTCCCTAGGAACGTGTCCGCGGCCGGCCAGATGGGCATCCGGACCATCACCTTCCGAACATCTGAACAGGCCCTGCGCGAACTTCGGACCATGCTCAGCCCGGTGCCGCCGGTTGTATAGTCTGCCCAGGAGCGTGTTTCCTGTAGGGGTCGCCAAGGAATAAAAAAAGAGCCCCAATACACCCATGGACAGCCGGCTCTCCACTCTCACCGGGTGACCCACGCCTGCAGGTCATAGGGAAGGGCGCTCATCCAACTACGGCGCTTACGTCAACTGCCCCGTGGGGGCAGGCAGTTGGACTATCCTATGACCGGCGGGGGCCGTGCAGCCCTTGGGTGGCCTGAGGCTCCGTTCGCTCATACTGTACGCATGTGCGCCTTGGGTGTCAACGACCGCTTGGCTTAAAAATGGTCCTGGCGCCACGGCAGCCGGCAATCCGGCCCGAAGGGAATATAATCGCTCGATCCTCTTCGCCTCCGAACCGGTTGAGGCCCATCCACCGGTTTACGAGCTACCCGACAGGGGAGGGACATCCACCATGACGTCCGCGCCCGCACGCCTTCCGGCCACGCACGGACCAGCTCAAGCGGCGGGCTCCAAGCCGCATGAAGTCCCAGCCTGATGTCCAGGATCAAGCTCATTTTCAACGCCCATGCCGATCGCGGCCACGCCTGGGATCTGGCGCACATCTTCCAGGCTGCCATCGAACGCCACGGCGGCAGTGAATGGGCAGCCACCCAATATCCGGGGCATGCCACCAAGCTTGCCGCCGAGGCCGCCAACGAGGGATTTGAGGTCGTCGCCGCGATCGGCGGCGATGGCACAGTGCACGAGGTCGTCAACGGCTTGATGGGCATCCCGCCGGAACGGCGTCCGGCTCTGGCGGCCATACCGGTCGGTTCGGGCAATGATTTCTGCGCCAACGCCGGGCTGCCCACGGATCCCGAGGCCGCCGTCTTGCGGGCCTTCGAGGGCACCCCCAAACCGATCGATGTAGGCATGATCACCGACAACACGGGGCGCATCGAGTATTGGGACAACACCATCAACGTCGGGTTCGGCGCCTCGGTGGCCATCTACTCGTATCAGATCACGCGCCTGCGGGGCTACCCGATGTACCTCTGGGCCGTTATTCAGACAATTCTTCGCAACCATAACGCGCCGATGATGAAGATCACGACCGACACAGACAGCTTCGAGCAGCCCGTCCTGCTGCTGGCCCTGAATAACGGCCGGCGCGAAGGGGGCGGTTTCCTGACCTCCCCCGACGCCGTGCCCGATGACGGCATTCTGAACTACGCCATCATCGACGATGTTTCGCGGGCCATGATGTTTCGACTGATCCCCGAGGTCATGCGCGGCACACATGGACGGTTTCGCCAGGTCCGCCTCGGGCAATTCAAACACATCGAAGTGAGCTCCGAATCCGCGGTCCCGATCCACACCGATGGTGAGATCTACGCCGATTTCACCTCCCAGGTCACTCAATTCAAGGTTCAGGTCCTGCCGGGAGCGTTGAGACTCCTGACCTGATCGCCGTGCCATCCCCGCCCAGATTTCAACCGGCTGGCTGATGCAAGACCTGCGTCAAACCCTTCAAGACCATGATCTCGGCCACCTGCGCGTGGTGGCCGAGCTGTGGGGTCTCGACCTGCCGCCGGGTCCACCCGTGGAGGCCGCCGCGGCCCTTGCAGCCAGGCTGCTGGAGGGCAACCTGCTCGACGAAGGGCTGCACTCTTTTCCGGAATCTGCCAGGCTGGCTCTAGCCGGGCTGGCTTCTGAGGGCGGTCGTCTGCCCTGGGCCGATGTGGAACGCCGATTCGGGTCCGTCCGCGGTTACGGTCCTGGACGGCGGGATCGAGAGAAACCCTGGCGCCAGCCGGCTTCCGACCTTGAAAGTCTGTGGTATCGGGGATTGGTGGCTCGGGCCTTTGCCGACACCCCCCTGGGTCTGCAGGAATTCGGGTTCATCCCCGCCGATGTGCTGCCGCACGTCCTGACGACGCTGCGGTTTGATGCCGTGCCCTATGGGTCGGCTTCCAGTCCGCCGGCCGAAGTGCAGCCGGCCTCATCGCGCATCTTCGACGATGCCGTCACGCTGCTGGCCGCTTTGCGCCGCCGCCCGGAGCCTGGCCCGGAGATGGACGCCGAGCGGCGAAAGCGGTTGTCGGGTTTCCTGTTCCAACCACAAAGCCTCGAGTTGTGCTTGGGCCTGTTGGCCGAGCTGGGAATTCTGTCATCGCCCCCGCTACAGCCCGATCCAGACGCGGCCCGGGGATTCCTGGATGCCGGGCGATCGGCCGGCATCACCTCCATGGCGCGAGCCTGGGGCGGCAGTCGGACCTGGAATGACCTGGCCCACGTTCCAGGTCTGGCCCATGCCACGCGCCCCTGGCCCAACGACCCATTTGCCGGCCGGCTGGCCGTGCTCGACCTGCTTCAGACCCTGCCCCTCGGAACCTGGTGGGATCTCCCCGAGTTCGTCGCCGCGGTCAAGGAGCGCCGCCCGGGTTTCCAACGCCCCGGTGGTGATTTCGACGCCTGGTACATGCAGGATTCACGCTCCGGTCGCTTCCTGCGGGGCTTTGAGCACTGGGACACCGTCGAGGGGGGCTTGCTGATCGACATGATCACCGGTCCTCTGCATTGGCTTGGCGCAGTCGAACTTGACGCCGGCCAGACCGGGTCGGCGGCATCGGTTTTTCGTCTGGGTGGGACGTTTCCAGCGCTGGTCGGCAAGCAGGCCAACCTGGACATTCAACCGGCTGAGGGCCGCCCCAAGCTGGGCGCCGATGGCGGCATCCACGTCCCCCGCGCCGCCGACGCCGGGTTGCGCTACCAGGTGGCCCGAATGTGTGTCTGGAAGGGATTGGAGGGGGATACCTATCGCTACCATCTGACCGGCGGTTCGCTGGCCACCGCCCGCAAACAAGGTCTCAAGGCTGCCCAGGTCCGCGCCCTGCTCACCAAACTAGCAGACGGCAAGATGCCCACCCGGCTTGACCAGGCGCTCCGGCGCTACGAACGCCAGGGCGCAGATGCCCAGCTGTCCCGCCACTTCGTGCTGGAACTGAACGATGCCGAGGCTGAGCAGCGATTGCGCGCTGACCGGCGCTCGGCGCGCTTCTTGAAGCGCCCGATCGGCGAGCATGCCTTCCTGATGGATGAGGTCGACCACGCCGCGTTCTTGCGGCTGGCCAGCCGGCTTGGGCTTTGGCTCGAGACCGGCACGGAGTCGGAAAACTCACCATGAACCCCGACGAATTGGCGGCAGCCTTCGCGTCTGCGTTCGGCGCCCCTCCGGCCTATGCGGCCAGAGCACCCGGGCGGGTCAATCTGCTGGGCGAACATGTCGACTACAACCAGGGCCTGGCGCTCCCCATGGCGATTGAGTTGGAAGCCCGGGTCGTGCTGGGCGGCGGCCAGGCGCAGGTGGTCGACTTGATGGCCGTCGATATGGGCGCCCGCGTCAGCCTGTCGTTGGAGGCTCTGGCGGGTGACCCCGCCGACCTGCAGTCACGACTTCCCGCCTGGGCGCGCCTGCCCGCAGGGGTGGCCTGGGCCTGGGCGCGTAGCGGCCGGCGGTTGACAGGATTGTGTGCCGCCTACGCCTGCGATGTGCCGTCCGGTTCGGGATTATCCTCTTCGTCCGCCATTGAAATGGCTCTCGCCCGCGGCATGAGCGGTTTCTTGAATCAACCCGCCTCGGGTCTCGAACTGGCGCAGGTCTGTCAAGCCTCCGAGAACGCCGTGGCGGGTGTGAGCTCGGGCTTGATGGATCCGTGGGTGTCCGCCGAGGGCCGTCGTGGCCATGCCCTGCTGCTCGATTTCGCTGACCTGACGGCCAGAAGGATTCGTCTCCCGGAACGCGTTTCGGTCGTCGTGGCCGACACCGGCGTTCGCCGTAGCCTGTCGGCCTCAGCTTACAACCAACGCGTGGGGGAGTGCCGCCAGGCGGTGGCCGAGTTGGCCGGCCTGGGCTTGTCCATCAACAGCCTGCGGCAGGTCCGGATGGATGAGTTTGAACGCCTCGCGGGCCGGCTTTCCGAGGCCAGCCGTAGGCGCGCCCAGCACGTGGTCGAAGAAATCGAGCGCGTGCGCGCCGGCGCGGCATGCCTGGAGAGCGGGGATCCGGCCGGTTTCGGGGCTTTGATGAACGCCTCGCATGCCAGCCTGAGGTATGGGTATCAGGTCTCAGGACCCGAGTTGGACCACATGGTGGAGGCCGCACAATCGCAAGACGGCTGTTTCGGCTCGCGCCTGACCGGCGCGGGTTTTGGCGGGTCGACGGTGAGCCTGGTGGATGCCCTCCAGGCCGAGGCTTTCTGCCAGGAACTCGCCCGGCGGTATACCCAAACCACTGGCCGCACCGCCTCGATTTCGGGTGTGCAGGGCCGGAGAGGGCGCCTCCGGGGAGTGGATCGCAGAAACGGCTGAAGGGCCCTAGGAAGACGGGGCCGGAAGCACCTTCTTGAGCACAGCTTCGAGTTCGTCGAGGGTCACCGGCTTGAACACGTACCCATTGGCGCCCAGGGACATCGCCTCGTCGACCTGGACGTCGGTGGTTTCCGAGGAAAGCATGACCACCGGAAGCGAGGTGAGCTCTCTGCGCATGCGGACGAACTCCAGCATGTCGATCCCCGTGACCTCGGGCATGTTGATATCCAGCAGGAGCACATCGGGACGCTGGCCGGCCAGCAGTCGTTTGGAGGCCGTGCGGGCATCTCGGAAGGTTTGAACCTGAAACTGAAGCAGCTCCAGCATCAGTTTGACTGCATGGCTCATTTCGTCGTCGTCGTCGACGATCCACACTCGCGGCACCCGATCCTCCTGTTACAAGGCCTGCTTGAGCCGCTCAGCCAGCGCGAGGCTCATGCCTCTCACCTGGGCCAGCTCAGTGGCTTTGGCCTGGCGCAAGCCCTGGATATCTCCAAAGGCGCGCAACAGCGCCTTCCGGCGCGCCGGCCCAATCCCCGGAACGGCGTCCAGCTGCGAGGCCAGGCCGGCGGCCTTGCGCTGGGTTCGGTGGTGGCTCACGGCGAAACGGTGGGCTTCGTCGCGCAGGCGTTGAATCAAGTACAGCCCGGCTGATCGGCGTGGCAGGATCAGCGGATCGGGTTGTCCGGGCAAGAATAACTCTTCGTGCCCCTTGGCCAGGCCGGCGACGGGCAGTCGGTCTGAGAGCCCGAAAGCATTGAGCACCTCCACCGCCCGGCCCAGCTGGCCCTTGCCCCCGTCCACGATCAGCAAGCCGGGCAGCAGTCCAAAGGCTGGATCGAGCTTGCCACCGGGCTTGGACTGCTCCTCGTGGGCGATCGCCCATCGCCTGAACCGCCTTTGCAGCACCTCTTCCATGCTGGCGAAGTCATCCTGCCCTTGGACGCTCTTGATGGTGAACTTGCGGTAAAGACGTTTGTTGGGCGCACCCTGTTCAAACACCACCATCGAGCCTGCGGCAGCCGTGCCCTGCAGGTTCGAGATGTCGTAGCACTCGATCCGGATCGGAGGTTCGGGGAGCTTGAGCGCCTGTTGAAGCTCGGCCAAGGCCTGCACATGCTGGCTGCGGTCGGTCTCCCAACGCGTGCGAAGCATCGCCAACGTGTCGGCGGCGTTCTCGGCGGCCATCTTGACCAATTGACGCCGGGCGCCGCGCCTCGGCACCACAAGCTGGACCTTGTGCTGGCTGGTCCGCTTTTGTGATAACCACGCTTCAATGATCCGGGCTTCTTCAACCTCGGTCGGCAGCAGCACGCGTTGGGGTATGTGCGGGGCTTCATCGTAGAACTGCTTGAGGAAAAACCCCAGGACCTCCGGGTCCCCCGCCTGCTCGGTCCCCTCCAGGATGAAGTACTCCCGCCCGATGAGCTTGCCGGCGCGGATGAAGAAGACCTGCACACAGGCTTCGCCCTTGTCCCGGGCAAAAGCGATCACATCCGAATCGACCTTTTCCTGTGAGACCACTTTTTGGCCCTCGACCACTCTTTCGATGGCCGTCAGTTGATCACGCAGGGCAGCGGCTTGCTCAAAAGCCAGCGCCTCGGATGCCGCCGCCATCTCGCGCTTGAGGCGATCAACAATGGCGTCACTGTGGCCCTCGAGGAAGCGGCACAGGTCGTCGATCATCGCCCGATAGCGCGCCTGATCGATGGCGCCGATGCACGGGGCGGTGCACAGCTTGATGTCGAAGTACAGGCAGGCGCGCGGGTCCTGCCCGGTGATCACCCGGTCACAGGTCAGATACGGAAAGATCTTGCGCAGCAGATCGAGGGTTTGGTGAACCGCCCACACGCTGGTGTAGGGCCCGTAATAGCGCGAGCCGTCATCCGCCAGACGCCGGGTCATGGTGACTTTGGGAAACGGATCGCCCCAGTGAACCTTGATGTACGGATAGCGCTTGTCGTCCTTCAAACGGACGTTGTATTTGGGGCGGTAGCGCTTGATCAGGTTCATCTCGAGGATCAGGGCCTCGAGCTCCGAGCCCACCACGATCCATTCGACATCCTCGATGTGGGACACCAGTTCGGCCACCTTGCGGGTGTGGTTGGCCGAGGCGTGAAAGTACGACCGAACACGATTCTTCAGGTTGATGGCCTTGCCAACGTACAAAACCTGGCCGCGCGCACCCTTCATCAGGTAGCAGCCAGGCTTATCGGGGAGGCCCTGCAGGATGAGGTCGATGTCGGGTGAACTGCCCATCGCCCGGGCATTTTAGCACACGCGACCGGCCCGCTCGGAATGCTATAATCGCCTGCCATGAGGCCCCTAGGACGCCTGATCACGGGGGTGTTGCTCCTCACGCTGTTCGGGTGCGCTCCAAGTAACACCCTCAACACCACGCCGACTGTCTCACCGGTTTCAACCAGGCCGGCGACCCTTACGGCGACCGCACCCGTCCCGGCGCGCACTCCCATCCTGCGTATCTGGCTGCCCCCCGAGCTGGCTCCAGACCCCGAGACCGCGCCGGGCAAGCTCCTGGCCGATCGGCTCCAGGCGTTCCAGGACGCGGATTCCGGCCTGGTCATCGATGTGCGCGTCAAGGACCGCTCGGGCCCGTCCGGTCTGCTCGAGACCCTGTCGGCGGCTCAAATTGCCGCTCCCGAGGCCATCCCCGACCTGATTGCGCTGGACACGGACAACCTCAACACAGCTATCGTCAAAGGCCTGATCGTGCCGTTGGGGAAACTGGCGCCGGCCCCCAGCCAACCCGACTGGTGGACCTACGCCATTCAGACAGCTGTGGCCGATGAGAGCTTCTACAGCCTTCCCTTCGCCAGTGATGCCATCGCCTTCGCCTACCGGGCCGATCGATATGCGTCTTCACCCCTTTCCTGGCAATCGCTGATCGACCAGGCCCACCTCTTTTCGCTTCCGCTCGGCGACCCCTCGGCGACTTCCACGCTGGCGCTCTACCAGGCACTCCAGGGTCCCGTGGCGGGTGACGACGGCGAGCCCAGCCTCGATCCGACGACCCTTGCCCAGGTGCTGGCTTTCTATGCCTCGGCCGACCGCACCGGGTATCTTCCCCCCAGCGCCCCACAGGTCGCCTCGCCGGTTGAATCATGGCAGGCCTTGCGCCAGCGCAGGGTGGATGCAGCCGTCGTGTGGCTGCATGATTTCCTGATTGCCTCCAACCGGGAGAATCTCGGGCTGGTCCCTCTGCCAACCCAAGACGGCCAGGGCATGGCGTATGCCTTCACCTGGTCCTGGGGTATCGCCACACGCGACGCCGAGCAGCAGGCCCTGGCCAGCGACCTGCTCGCCTTTCTAAACCAACCAGCCTTTCTTGGGCCGTGGACTGAGGCTCTGGGGTTGATGCCGCCGACCGTCGCAGCTCTGGGCGCCTGGGCTTCGCTTCCCGACCGAGCGGCGGTGGAAGGCGTGGCCATGGCGGCGCTGCCGGGCCCCAGTGCGGAGACGTCAGCCACCTTTGGGGCGCCGCTGTTTGCCGCCGCCCAGGCCGTGCTGCTGGGTGGCTCAACCCCTGATTCGGCCGCTCTGGCCGCCGCGATGGCCGTCCATAACCCATGATTGCGCCCGGGGCTTCGAGCTGACCTCCGCCGTCTTGTGACAGCTTTCACAATCTTCCCCCCAAGCGGTGTGGCGTTGACGCTGCCCGAACCGCCTGCTAGAATCCGGCCCGCCGGCGCGATCATGTTCGGCCCTGCCCAAGATCGGGCCATCCAGCCTGTCTCCCGCCCGCATCCCTGCTCCGGAGAGTCTGCGACCCAAGGACGTCCATGACCATTCACTTCGGCACCGACGGCTGGCGAGGCGTTATCTCCGACACCTTTACGTTTCACAACCTGCGGCAGGTCAGCCAGGCGATCGCTGATGCCGTGGCCGCCGAGGCGTGGCACGATGGCAACCAGGGGGTGCCGGAGCCCGATCCGCGCCGCATGGTGGTGGGGTTCGACACGCGGTTCTTGTCCGACCGCTACGCAGTCGAAGCCGCCCGGGTGCTGGCGGCCAACGGCTACACCGTTTTTCTGGCCACCGCCGACGCACCCACCCCCGCCATCAGCTATGCGGTTCGCCACCTGGGTGCGGTGGCCGGGATCATGATCACGGCCTCCCACAACGCCCCGCGCTACAACGGCCTCAAGTTGAAGATCAGCTACGGGGGCGCGGCGTCGCCCGATCAGTGCCGCCGCGTCGAGGTCTATTTGAACGACAATGAGTCCCGCGGCCGCGGCCCAAATCTGATGGACTATGACCGGGCGCGTGAAGCCGGACTAATCCAACGCTTCAATCCCACACCCGCGTATTACGAACACCTGCGCACGCTGATCGATTTCGACGCCATTGCCGACAACCCGCAGCATGTGGTCGTCGATTCGATGTTCGGCTCGGGGCGGGGTCAGATCAAAGGCATTCTTCAAGGCACGGGCTGCGAGGTGTTTGAGGTTCGCGGCGAGATGAATCCGGGTTTCGGAGGCATTCACCCTGAGCCGATTGCCCGCTATCTCGGCGCGCTGGCCGGTGCCATCGCCGCGGGACACGGCCAGCTGGGCGTGGCGACCGACGGCGATGCCGACCGGGTAGGCGCCATGGACGGCCGCGGCCAGTTCGTCGATCCGCACCGCATCATGGCTCTGTCGGTCCGCTACCTGGTGGAAGTGCGCGGCCTCTCCGGCCGGGTCGTCAAGACCGTTTCCACGACGCGCATGATCGACCGGCTGGCCGCGCGCTACGGGCTCGAGGTGGTCGAGACCCCCGTCGGGTTCAACCACATTGCCGACCTCATGCTCCGAGGTGATGTCCTGATCGGGGGCGAGGAATCCGGCGGCATGTCCTTCAAGGGCCATATCCCCGAAGGCGACGGGGTGCTCATGGGCCTGCTGATCGTGGAGATGGTCGCCAAGCAGGGCAAGAGCCTCGACGAACTGGTAGCCGACCTGCTGGAACTGGCGGGCCCCTCCTACTACGCCCGCCATGACCAGCGTCTGGCCCATCCGATCGTCAAGTCCAAGATGGTCGATCGGCTGGTGAACGACGCACCGCCATCGATTGATGGCGTCGAGGTGATACGGGTCGAGCAGATGGACGGGGTCAAATACCGTCTGGCGGACGAACTCGTGGCTGCTGATCAGGCCTTCCGGGACCGAACCGGTACTGCGGATTTACGCCGAGGCCCTGGAACCCGAACGCGTGGACAGCCTGCTGGCATACGGCTCGTCCATGGCTGCCGACGGCCCGACCTAGCGTTCAGTCTTTGCCGGCCGGGAAAGCAGCTTGTAGCCCCGGCCCCGCTGGGTGACCAGATAGCGCGGGTCGGAAGGGTCGCTCTCGATCTTGCTCCGCAGACGGCTGACGAGCTTCTCCACCCGGGCGTCATCCACCTCCCCCAGGTAGGCTTCCCCCCACACGGCCGTGACGATTTTGTACTTGTCTGTGAGCTTGTCGCGCCGGTCGTCCAGCAGCACCATCAAGCGATATTCAAGATCGGTCAGGATGGGGATGCGCACGCCGTCCACCCATACATCCCCGGAGTCGACGTCCATGTGCACCCCGCGGTCGTCGATGCCCGGGGCGCGTGTCCGCCGGCTGACAAACCGTTCCAGAACCGGCGAAAAGACATGGCCGTCGCGCAGCACACCCAGCGTCTGCAACTGGTCGCGTTGGGGCAGCGCCAGCCCGGCGTCCGACTGGGTCACCAGCATGCCCATCCAGACCTGCTCCTCCTGGCTGAGCTGATTCCAGATCTTCAGACACTCCGCACGCGGTTGGGCCTCCTGCGCCACGCGGAGCAGACCGCCTTCCGGATCGGTTTCGTCTGACCCGGCCAGCGCCTGCCCGATGGCGATGAGCAAGCCAGGGTGACCTCCAGAGAGCTGGAGGCACAGCTCGCGCTGGCCGGGGGCCATCGAGCTCAGGCCGGATTCCGACAGGGCGCGCTCGATGTCCGACAGTTCCAGCTCCGGCATAGCGTAGGTGGACTGTGAAAACATCTCGGCGAACTCGTCTTCGACCACCCGGCCGCGCAGCTCGGGCAGACGCCGCACGGTGGCGGTGACAAACAGCAGCCGGTCGGGGAACCGGTCTCGCAAAGCTCGCATGTTGAGCAGCGCGCGGTCTTCCAACGCCGTGTAGAGCTCGTCGAACTCGTCGATGACCAAACACAGATCCGTGCCCAGTTCTTGGCACAAATCGCTAAGGGCCAAATTGAATGACAACGAGGCGCCGAATTCGTTGCCGGCTTCCGTGACGGAGGCATGGTAGGAGCCCAACCGGTCGTAGATTTCTTTTGGCACCTGGTCGGTAAAGGCCTCGAGCAGCGATCGCAGGACGACTTCGTAGAAGGCTTGGACCGACAGGGCCACGGCGCGGTTGCAGTCCACAAACAACAAGCGCCCCGGGCGGCCGCGAATGGACTCGTACCGGGACTCCGCAGCCGACGAAGCCAGCCCGCGCATGAAGGTGGACTTGCCGGTATTGCTGAGTCCGACAATCGCCGCACACCGGCCGGCCGCCAGGTCGGTCAGGACCTGGCGTGCCAGATTGGGAAAGGGCAGTTCGGCCCAGCCTGGGGAGACAGCTTTCTTGGTCACGCCGATGGTCCTTGTCGGGCGCGCAGGCCGGCGGGGGCCGCGCACTACGGTGCTGGATGAGGGATGGGCGAGATTATCCCACAACGCGACCGCAGGGCCAAAGAAGGTCTGGCCCTGCGGGAGATGACTTCAGGCGCACGAGGAGATGGAGCTCAGACGGTGCGGCTTCGCAAACCCCGGGCAAGGATCACCACGGCCAGGAGCCCCAAGGCCACCAGGAACAGGGTCGGCAGGCCGACTTCATCAGCGAAACCGGTGACTGGCAGTGCCGTCGCGGTTGCCGTGGGCGTGGTCTGTTGGCCCGCGGCCAGCGTCTGTTGTGCGGCCGCTGTCGCCGTCAGCGGCGCGGATGTCCCGAAGGTCGTAAAGGGTGTATCGGTCGGGATCACCACCACCTGCGTGGGGGTGGCGGTCGGGACCTCGGTCGGGACGGGTGTGTCCGTGGGGGTAGGTGTCTGAGTGGCGCGCTGGGCGGCGGCGGTCTGGGTGAGCTGCTGAGCCACCTGCGTATTCTGGAGCACGATCTGGGTGGCTTGCTCCAATCTCGCCTGCTGCTGTCCAGGCGCCAGGACCAGCGCATAAACGCCTAGACAGATCATGCTCAAAACCAGCAGACCTCCGATACCGGCAGCGGCAACCAAGAAGGTCCGGTTGGACGACTCCTCCGGTAGTGGGCCACCAACTTCAAAGTCTTCAGCCATGGTCTTCTCTCCTCGCGCTCGCCCCGGACTCCGACCCCGGGCAAACGCTGCTGCTCCGCGTTAGCCTAGAATCTCGAGATTGGCCAGGGGCACGCGTGTGGGCCCCGAACCTTCGATCGAAACGACAGCGCTGCGGGCCAGCATTCCGCTGGCCAGCTCCTCCACCCTGGGCAGGATCTCTCGCACTTCACCCATCGCACCCTGGAGCGGTGCCCGCAGGATCCTCACCCGCACACCGGGAGCAATCGGGATGACCTCTTCAGGCAGGTTCACCGCCCGATCGCTTGGCAAAGGGATGATGATTTCCGGTCCTTGCAGTTCAAACGGGCCGGGCAGACGGGCTTCCACCGCCACTTCGCGGCCGGCGTTTCCGGCCAGCAGGTTAAATATCGGTGCGCTGATGGGAAAATCTCCAAACCCCCCGAGCACGATCACCGGGTAGGTGAGCCGGCGTGCCATGGGAATAAGGGCCGCCGCCATTCCGCCCAAAATCAAACCGCGCAAGGAGAGCTCGCCGGCCTGCTGGAGCGGCGCCGGATGGTCACACTGGCCGGCCACGATCACCGCGCCGCGCAGCTGCGTGTCCATCGAACGTGTCTGCAGCTTGCTCCGCGGCCCTTCGCCGATCATGCGCATCAGGCCAAAATCCTGCCGGCCGTTCCCCCAAACACCCTGGATCAGCGCACCCGCCGTCTCCAAGGTCGCCCGGCGTACGCCATCCGAGCTGATCACGGTCGCCGGGAACCCGGCGCGCACTTCGACCACCCGGCCCCGTGCCTGGAAGAGCAGACGCCCCCGCTCCAGGCTGATGATCCGTCCGTCGGAGGGCGCGCGCACGGTGCGGCGCCCCACGCCGGCCGGCCCGGCAATGACTTCATCCGCGTTGACCAGGTCGCCTCGTTGTTTGGTCATGTATTTGGCGACCTGGCTCTCCGATACGCCCAGCCCGCGAGCCAAATCCAGGAAGAAGTGGCGCGGGGAGAGTTCGGCCTCGCCCAAGACATCCTGGGCCTGGACCTTTTCGTTGACACGCACGGTCACCGTGCCCGACGCAGGTAACTCCCGCGTTCGGCGGATGGTCGTCAATGGCAACACGTGCCGCACAGGCGCTAAGTATTGAACAGTCATCGTCGCTCAGATCCCACGATGCAAGAAAAGTGCCATGCTCTCACCCTCGGACGCCGATATCCCACAGCCATTTGGCGGCCAGCTCCCGGCGCGCCTCCGGGTCGGGCGGCAGGGACAATGGCCGGCCCCGGCCGTCTATGATTAACCCCAGCGCGCCGCCGGCGACCCTCAGCGCGCCGGCGCGCCCGGGCCCGCCAAATCCGACATCGAAGTCCTTCTCAGGGCGCAGGGTCAAGCGCCCAAAATCGCCTGGCCGCAGCGGCAAGATCACCAGTTGGCCAGTGCGCACTTCGCCCTCCAGGCTGTCCCCTTCCCGCTCGCGATCCAGCCGGATGCGGACGGCCGGCCGCCCGAGCCGGCTGGGCCCGACCGGCGAGACGACCGTCCCCAAGCTCACGAAATTGCCGCTGCTGAGCACCTGCACGGTCGCCATCGGGACCGGACCCGCCGCCGCGCCCAGCGCTGACGAGAGTCCATGCGGATCGAGCACCAGCGTAGTGATCCCCACCGGCTGAAAGGCGTCCAGAATGGTCAGGGCGGCATATCCCGGGTGCGGGACGCGGGCCAGTATTCCGCCTGCGGCCAGGATGGGTTCGATCGGCGGCAGCAGTATGGAATCGCGGATGCCGCGCCGCCGCGGCCAGCCGGCGCGCGCGAACTTGAGCGCCGTGCGCATGATTTGGCGCGCCAGCGCCAGCTCGAGGTACAGCTCGTCCTTCTCGGCCGGAATGGTGGCCGGATAACAAGCTTTGTTATGGACGTAATCGAGAATGAAGGCATCCGGGATGTCGACGGGCAGCCACCGTCCAATTTCCTCAAGGGTGGAGTGTTGGATGATCCCGGGAAGCGAGTACCCCAGGCCCAGATCCGAACGCACGTCCAACCTGAGATCGCCGGCGAATCCGGCGGCCAAAGCAGTGTGACTGCCCCCCATGTCGATCCCAAGCACGCCCTTAGCCGGGTCGTAGACCTGACTCAGATAGCGCACAACCCGCCCGAATGCATCTGCCGACTGCATCAGGTAGCCGCCGGTCCATTGAACCAACTCGTCAAACCCCGACACACGGGCGGCGCGGGCCTCCGAAATGACCTCCGCCAGGCGCATGCGCGCCGGGGCCAGATCCTCCTGTTCCAGACCGGGCCGGATGTTGGCTGTGAGGGCGACCTGGGTGGCGTCCGTGAAGCGTTCGGCCACATGCGCCGCCAGCGCGCGGTTGCCGGCGTAGACCACCCTCGGCGCTTCGCCCTCGGGCGATAGGCCGGCGGCCAGCCCGACCAGATCCACCATACTCAGGACCGAGGCGGCTGCGCCTCCGTCCGTCCCGCCCACCACCAGGATCACATCCGGCCTGGCGCGCAGGATCAGATCGAGCTTTTCATCATCACCTCGCCGGTCGGTCAGGCCGATCTCCTCGACCAGGTCGAGATAGGTCGAGGCCGCCAGTCGCCGCCCGCTTGCAATCGAGACGTCATCCATCAAACCGACCAGCACCGCCTTGATATCCGGGCCAGCCGACGTGGTGGCGACGCAGATGTCCACCCCTGACCCGCCGCTTGTGGCCGGCATGATCAGAGTTTCGCTATCGTCAATGAGCTGCCTGCCGGTGACCTCCTGAAGTTGATCGAGCGCCAGGCGCACGCCTTCCAGAACGTCGAAAAGGGGCGGCCCGGCCGTCGACAGGGCCTTGCCCGAGGCCACCAGACGGTAGCGCCCTTCGACGACATCGAACAGGCTGCCCCGGGTGTGGACACTGCCTACGTCGATCGCCAGCAGGGTATCGGGCTCAATGTTGGTGCTCATGCGCCTTTCTCAACCCGCGAAGAATTGGGCAATGTAGTTCACCAGGAACTGCACGCGTTCCGAGAGCACGATCAGGGTGGCCATCAGGACCCCGGCATACATCACCCCAAAGGTCACGGCGATGAACAGTCGACCGACCCAGGCGACGAGCTCCACCAGACGATTGCGCCGAATCTCACCCCCGGGAGTCCGCCGGGCTGTGAAATGAAAGTAGACCAGTGTGCTGATCGTGCCCACCAACAGCATCAGCACGCTGAAGCTGCGTTCAATTCCCGTTTCGCCGGTAGTCGGGGTGACTGCGGCCGGGCTGAGGGTTGACATGGCGGCGGCTGACTGAGGGATCAAGGTGCCCGTGATGGCGCCACCCACCACCACACCGGCGCCGACACCGACCAGCAGGGCTGTGGAAATGCTCCCCAGGCGGGAGGTGGAGGCCGAGAGCTTGAACAGCAGGAGCAGGATCAAGATCCAGGGACCGATCAAGGTGATATCGGTGGCCGCGCTCAGGCCGCGCGCGACGAACGGGTCGACCAACCCCGGCTCGAGGACGTTGTGCCAGGCGATCGCCCCGGCGTAGCCCGAGGCCACACCCACGAACACATAGGTCGCCACCCTGAACAACGGGTTGTCGCGGATCAAGAAGCTGAGCACCATCAGAGTCAGCAGCCAGGCCAACAGCCCGCCAAACAGGTCGGCCGTGAATTCAGGCATTGCGCCGCCTCATGTACCACAGCACCAGGCCATAGCCCAGCCCGGCCAGAATGACCAGCTCTGCCGCCAGCGCGCCGGCGCCAAAACCGTTCCAGCGGTTGAAGGCCAGTCCCTGCCGCCCGTTGAGTTGCTCGTAGGCCACCGCCGTCGGAAGCCCGGACAGGATCCCGTTGACCTGAGGCGTCAGGGATTCAAAGTAGGGTCGGATCAGGGGCTCGGCCCCCTGGCTCAAGACCATGACCAGCGGCGTGTCCCCCATCCACGGGTGGGCCTGCTCTGCCCACGTTCTGGCGGTGTCCGTACCGGCGGCAATCACCGCCACCATGCCGAAGTCGGCAAGGCGGTGGACGTCGGTCAAAATGGGTGAGGCCCACGGCGATTGGCCGGAAAGATCCGCCGGAGTCATGAAGCCCTTGGTGATGGCCTCACGCGGGGCGGCCGAGAACAGCTGCACGGCGGTCGGACCGCCGGAGAGATACCCTAGATGGAGCACATTGCGGCCTTCTTCCACCTGGTAGGGCGCGCCGACCTGGTCGATCAGGTTCACCGCCAGCGGCGGGCCGGTGGGGCGGGTGGAAACGGTCACGATGTTGATTCCGCGGGCCAGCAGGTTTTCAATCAAGGGCTCAGCCACGGCGTTCAGTTCGCCGCTGAACCCGGGCTCGTAGTCGAAGACCAGCAGAGCGGGCCGGTCAACCGGCAGGGTGTTGACGATGCCCACCAGCGGCCCCAAGTCACGCGAGACGCGCTGCGGGATGGCGAAGACCGGTCCCCCGGTCACCGCCGGCACGAACACCGCCGCCATCATCACCAGGCTGATCACCCAGCGCGCTACCGGCCAGGGCCGGCGCACGGCCGCCGCCGCGGGAAGCTCGTGCTCTTCTTGAGAGACAATGCGCTGCAACAGCTCGGCTTGAGCGTATTGACGTTCAGTCACCTCCAGACGGGCGCCTGAGCCGGTGGCCGTGCGCGGTTTGGCGACGACAGGCTCCGCCAGGAGCACGCCCCTCAGCCCCGCCAGCGGGCCAACCGACTCGACGGTCTGCTCCTCCTCGGGCTCGATGTCGATGACTGGTCGAAAGGTCTCAACCGGACGCATGGCCTCGAGCCAAGACGGGATCGTGGCGGGCGCCAGGTTGCCGCGGCCGCCTTCGCCTTCTCCGGAGTCGGGGCGCACTTCGGCCAGCCAGTCGGGCAGTTCTATCGCCGAGAGATCGAAGTCCTTGATATCAGCTGCCGCGGGCTCGCCTGGCTCATCCAGGATGAGAGCCTGCACATGCGGTAGCTCGGGGTTTTCAAAGGGCGCTTCCTGAGGAGCCTCGGAGATCGCCGCTTGCGTGTCATCGGCCTGCCAATCGAACTCGGCTTCGTCCCAGTCGAACCCCTGCGGTGCTTGGTCGTTGCCGGGCGCCGACGGCTCGAGGCTCTCAGGTTCGAACGCGGGCCGGTCCTCGGCTCCGACCGCCTCCCCATCCAGACCGGCGAACGAGCCCGGCTCGCCAGTTTCGCCGGTTGATGACTCGGTTAGCTCTGAGATCCAATCCGGGAGTCCGCCTTGCGCCGCCTCGGTTGCCGTGCCGTCCAGCCAGTCTTCCTCAGCCGATGCAGCCTCCGACTCGACTGCCAGCGGGGTCATCTCGGGCTCATCAGGCTCAGGCGGCGTTTCAAACTCCGCCCAGGGGGAGACGCCTTCGGCGGCACGACCGGCGGGTGCCTCGGTCTCGGTTGGCTCATCGAATTCCGAGAGCCAGTCGGCGGACGCGTCGGGCGCGCTCTCGGCGGCAAATTCATCCAGAATGTCCTCGGGCGAGACCGGTTCCTCACCCGCCGAGCTGGCCTCTTCTTCGGATTGCGTGCGTGCCCTTAGCCGGTCCAACCAGCCGGTTTCGGGTTGATCGGAGGCTGCTCGAGGGGCCCGCTCTGCCGGCTGCGAAGTCTCATCCGTCTCGACGGATTCGGTGGGTACATCATCCAGCCAGTCGGGGATCTCGCCTTCGGGCGGGCCCTGCTCTTGGAGCGGCTCGGCCTGCCTTAGCCGGGAGAGCCAATCCGGCGCGCCCGGGCTCGCTTCGGATGGCTCGGGGGCTTCTGCTTCGCCGTCATCTACCTGTTCTTCCCTGGCCTTGGTCCGAATCCGCGCCAGCCAATCGGGCACCTGGTCTTCATCTTGCCCCGATGGGGAAGGCTCCGCGGGCTGGGCCGCCTCGCTTGCGCCGCCCACCAGCGGCTTCAACCGGGCGCCGCAGAAGGAACACAGCTCGGCGTCTTCTGGATTGGGCTTGCTGCACATGGGGCAACGGATCTCGGCCATCGGCTAATCCCCGTACGGCCGATCCGAGGCCAGCAGCACCCGCAAGCCTGTTGTGATGGCACCCAGCGCCACGCCCAGCAAGATGCCTCGGGCGCCGCCGGCCGCCAGCACCTGGCTGAGCCAGGCACGGGCATCTCCGACCAGCACCGCCGGCAGGCTTTCGGCCCCAATGGGCCAGGGCGCCGTGCCAAACAGCGTGACCAATGCCGCGCCGATGAACACCAAGCTCGCCAGGTCACGTCGCCTGGACAACAAGCGAAATCCGGCCAAAACCAGCGAGACGGCCAACAAAGCCAGCAGGCTGGCCTCGACCGGCACCTGAACATACTGGAACAGCAGGATCACTGCCTGGTAGTCCGGACCAAACAGCAGTCCCAGCACCAGGGTGACAAGAAACATGAGGATGAGCAGGGCGCTGTAGGGCCAGCCGCTTTCCTGGAGGCTGACCTTGTTCCAATGCACAGACAGCAGATTGAAAAGTCCGAGAAACAGGGCCGCCGCCGCGAGCAGGACAGCCCACTGGATCAAGAGCAGGCGCAGCCCGAGCAGCAGATCCAGTTGGATGAAATAACCCAGCAGCACAAAGAGCCCGGTGGCGGTAGCCACCGCCGCCCAGATGACATACGCGCCGAGCTTCATCAGGCGATCCCCAGTGTGTGCAGCAACGCCCCCACCAGGATGGCCCCCACAATCACATACCGGACCACGTCTTGGGTGCGCAGGCTCGCTTTGTGGAGCGGACCGACATCCAGGTAGGCGCCGGCGGCGAAGACCTCCTCACCCACCAGGGGGTACTCGGCCGTGGCATACAGCAGCGCCTGGGACTGGGTGTCATCTGTGCCCGCCAGGACCAGAGCCTGCTTTCGGGAACCGAAGTCGGCCGCCAGCCCGGCTTCTGCCCCGAACGACCCCACCATCAGGTGAACGGCCACGTCTTCGGTGTCGAGCATGGTCGGCAGAGTAGCCACATAGGAGTAGGGGGTTGGGCCGAGCATGCGCCCGGAGATGGGCTCGAACCGATCCTTGGCGCCGACGTCTTCATAGGCAGTGCGCAGGCTGTCCTGCGCCAGCAGGGCCATAGCCCCGTCGCCAGAAGTGGCCACGACGGGTTTGTCGCTCATCGAGGTGATGGCGGCGATGCGTTTGAGCAGGGCCAATCCCGCCAGGGCCGGGGCGCTGTCGCTGCCCGGGACCGAGCCGGTGCCCAGGGAAAGGTGGACGCGTTGACCGGCTTCGACAGCCCGCTCAATGGCGTTGCCCAGCGCGTCCAGGCCTGGCAGTTCTCGGAACGTTGCATCCCATCGGCGTCCCAGGCTGGCAAAAGCGAGCATGAGCAGGATGAACAGGAGCAGGACGCCCAGGCCAATCGTCCCCGTGGAGCTCAAGGCGCCTCTCCTTTCCGCAGTTCTTCAGCTAACCGGTCAATCTTCTCAGGCTGCTCCAGCCACGAGGCCAGGTCGTGCATCCTGCCCTGACCGGGTTGTTCGAGAACCGGTGCCAGCAGGTAGGTCAGCTGCGCCGCCAGTGGTCCCAGCGGGCCAAAGCCTTCGAGCATGGCGGCCGCGATCCCGCCCAGTCCGCTGCCCTGGAGCCAGTCCAAGACGCGAGCAGACATTGGACGCTCGGCGTTCATGGCGTGGGAGTATAGCACAAGGCCCACGGCGGAGCGAAAGACCCCCATATGTGGCACCCCAGCCCCGCGGAGCCTCTTTCTGTCGGCCAAAACCACCTGCCTGCCGTCTTGCGTGGCCATCCGTGTCGGCTATAATGCGGAACAGGTGTTCGAACGGTAGGCGTCATGTCCCTGGATCTTCCAAATCTGGCACCTCAAATTCGCTCGGCGAGCGTCTCAATCGCTCAAGAGCTCAGGGCCGTGTCGGCACTTTGGCCCCGGGCGCTGGGGGCGTTCGAAGCTGCCCAGCGAGTCCAGCCTGACGAGCTCCGCCTCCGTCTGAGTCGGGCCGGCGAGAACTGGCGCGGTTCGGTCCCGCTCTCGGATAACCTTGGCCAAACCGTACCCGCCCCAATGCTTGAGCCGTCGTTGAACATCGTGGGCGCCGATGGCTCGCAGATCACGCCTGATCGCCATGCTGCCGCCCTGTTTTTTTTGATCAACGTCGGCAGCCTGGTCTATGTGCCTGGCAGCGGTCAACCACCGGTCACGGCAACTCATCCCAGGCTGTATGCGGGACGGGAAGACCTTTACCCTGCCCAGGGCGGACTTATCGGCGCCGACCTGGTGAACGCCCGCCGCGATGTGGCTGAGATGGCCGAGCTGGCCCGATTGGCTGAGGCCCGCCCGGGTCGAGCCTGTCTGGCGCTGCTCGACAACGGTCTGACCCTGTGGATCGCGTTGCAAGACCAGGGCCATGCTCGACGCGCCACCGGCGAGCTGGTCAAACATTATCTGGCTTACATGGATAGGCTGCGGGCGGGCGGCGCCGCCCTGGCGGGCATCATTGACCGCCCCAGGCATGCCAACGTCCTGGCGCTCGTCCACTTGCTGGAGATGCCGTTGGATGCCATCCAAGCGGATCAGCTTGCGGACGATCCATATCCGGGGCTGACCGACCGGGGCCTGTTCGCGCGACTGCTGCCCGAGGGGCATCGGAGCGCCCTGTTTTCGGTCGTGCCTGCGCACCCGGAGTTCAAGGCGGCCGGGCACGAGGTCGTATGCTTTTATGTTCGTCCACCGGGGGCAGAAGACCCCATGAGGGTGGAGATCCCGATCTGGGTGGCCCGGGCTCCTGGCCTGGTGGACCGGGTGCACGCCGGCTTGATCGAACAGGGCCGATCAACAGGCGGGTTCCCGTATGTGCTGGCACGCGCCCATGAGCTCGCCCTGATCACTCAGGCGGATCGTGAGGTCGTCACCGGTCTGCTCGATGAGGCCCTGCTCAATCAGGGGGTCAGGCCCGAACGCTCGCGCAAGCAAACGGCCAAGCGCTGGCTGGGCGGCCGGCGCCGGCACCAACTGTAGACCGGAGAGGCTGAAGGGTGAGCGAGTTCGGGCAACTGGATCGGCCGAGTGACGCGCTGCAGCACGCGGGGCTTTGTGGGCGCTTTGCGGCTGCCTGAACCCGAGCTCCCGGTGTTTGGCGGATTCTGCCAGGCGGAAGCCCAGCAGGGGACAAGCCAGGTCATCGGCCTGATCTACGATATCAGCATCCAGGATGACGAGTTCGCCCGCCAAATGGCTTCAGCCGAGAACGCCACCTCCGAGGTGTTGGCTGATGGCCAGGCCAACCGACAGGTGCCGGTGGAGTTCAGCGCGCTGGCGGTCGGCTACCAGGCGGGCGGGGGCTTCGTCCAACGCCTGCCGCCGCAGCCGCCTCTGACCCTGGCCCCGATCCGCGATCTTGGCCAGGCCGACTTGCGCGCTTTCAGCGAGACCTTCGACTTCGTGC
The DNA here is from genome assembly GCA_963797485.1 of uncultured Chloroflexia bacterium. Lineage (GTDB taxonomy): Bacteria > Chloroflexota > Anaerolineae > Anaerolineales > E44-bin32 > CAWAND01. The sequence goes on along the minus strand of CAWCPF010000003.1, from coordinate 453,658 downwards.
CGCTGGTGTTGGCCGCGCCTCAGATCGCCGTCACCGACCTGCTGGCGGCGGCTTTCCAGACAGCCGCGGCGGCGCGCCCCGAGACCGACCGCCGGACCTATCTGATTCGAGCCGGCCGGGCCTGCGCCCGCCTGATGACATCTGACTTCATACAGCTTGAAAACGTTCTGCGAGGGCTCCGGCCATGAGTTCGCGCTGGGTGCGGCCCGGGCGGGGAAGGCCATGAGCGACACGCCGAGCCTGGACTCCCTGTTCCCGCGGCCCATGGACCGTCCGTTGGGCACCGTGGTCGGTGGATCGCTGGCCACCGGTCTGACGGTCAAGCTCGACCCCGCCTTCACGCTCGAGAAACTGGCCGTCGGCCGCTACGTTGTGGCCCAGGGCAGAGAGTCATCCCGGACCTTCTTCGGCATCGTCACGGATATCGCCCTGGATACGACCCACCCTGAGTTGACTCACCTGCCGCCCGACCTGGAGGACGATTTCACGGCCGAAGTCTATCGGGGCGGCGTGGCCTACGGCACCATCCATGTCAGCCCGATGCTGATGCTCGACCCCGAGGACGACACACCCCGGCCGGTCAAAACCATCCCGGCCCATTTCTCACCCGTCTACGAGGCCTCACCCCAGGATGTCGAGCGCGTCTTCGGCGCAGAGGACGAAACCCACTTTTTCGTGGGCACGCCTCTGGACATGGAACAGGTGCAGGTCAACCTTGACTTGCCGCGCTTCGTCGAACGTTCCTCAGGAGTGTTTGGAAAGAGCGGCACCGGCAAGTCGTTCATCACGCGGACCCTTCTGGCCGGGATCATCCGGTCCGGTCTGGCTTCCACGTTGATCTTCGACATGCACAACGATTATGGGTGGGAGGTCAAGGACGAGAGCGGCCGCGCCTTCAAGGGCCTGCGGCAGTTGTTCACCGACGGCCGGGTGCGCGTGATCACCCTTGATGAGGATACGTCACGCGCCCGCAAGAGCAAGGTTGATCGGGTTCTGAAGATCGGTTCGCACCAAATCGAGCCAGAAGACGTCGAGATGCTGTCCGGCCTTCTCGGATTGAGTGATGTCCAGACCGGCGCGCTGTACTACCTGCGCCGTCAGCTCGGGCGCGAGTGGATCGACAAGCTCCTGGACGAAGGGGGGTCGGAGGAACTCACCCAACTAATCGACAGCGGACGTATCGTGGCCGGCACGCTGGGGGCCATCCAGCGCAAGTTCGAGTTCTTCCGGCGCATGGGCTTTATCGTTCCCGGCGTGGCCGACGACGTCGTGGACGAGATCTTCCTCAGCCTGAGCCTGGGCACGAGCGTGGTGCTCGAATTCGGCACGTATGGCAATACCATGGCGGCCTATGTCCTGGTGGCCAACTACCTGACGCGCCGCATCCATGAACGCTATGTCCACCAGAAGAACCTGGCGGCCGGTGGGCAGCAGGATGAACCCAAACCACTGACGATCGTGATTGAGGAGGCGCACAAGTTCCTTGATCCATCGATTGCCGGCCACACCATCTTCGGCAACATCGCCCGCGAGCTTCGGAAATACAATGTCACCCTGTTGATCGTGGACCAGCGCCCAAGCGGGATCGACGACGAGGTCATGAGCCAGATCGGGACGCGGGTCACCTGCCTGCTGGACAATGATGCCGACATCCGGGCGGTGTTCTCGGGGGTGAGCGGCGCCGGCGCGCTGCGCGAGGTGCTGGCGCGGCTCGACACCCAGCAGCAGGCGTTGATCATGGGCCATGCCGTCCCCATGCCGGTCGTGGTCCGATCGCGCGACTACGACGAGAGCTTCTACGCGGCCATGGGCGTGGTGGAGGGCGAGGCGCTGAAATCCCGGGCCGCCAAGGGCAAGCAGGCGTTGTTCGGCGAGGCATGATCTCGGCTGGCACTGGCCGTTTGTCCAGCCCGCCGGCGCACAACGTCACTTGCACGCCCGTCGTCGATATGTGACTCTCTTCACACATGGAGGTGCCCACAATGGTCTACGCGGATTTGCTTCGGCCCCAGGAGCGCACCCGGGCCTTCGTGTTCGATGTGCTGCTGATTGCGGCCGGCAGCCTGGTGGTGGCGCTCTCGGCCCTGATCCAGATCCGGCTGCCCTTCACGCCGGTGCCGGTCACGGCCCAGACGCTGGCGGTGCTCCTGGTGGGGGCCTTGTTGGGGAGCCGGCGCGGCGGATTGGCGCTGCTCGCCTACCTGGGAGAGGGCCTGGCCGGCCTGCCGGTCTTCTCGGGTGGCGGCTTCGGCCTGGCCCACGTGCTCGGACCCACGGGTGGGTACTTGTTTGGGTTTGTGGCGGCGGCATTTGTGACCGGCTGGCTGGCTGAGCGCGGCTGGGATCGGCGCGCTGTGACGGCTTTCGCCGCCATGCTCATCGGCAACCTGGTCATTTATATGTTCGGCGCGGCCTGGCTGGGGTCGCTGGTAGGTTATGGCCAGGCCCTGGCGCTGGGCGTGGTGCCCTTCATCCTCGGCGACCTGCTCAAGATCGCCTTCGGCACCGCTCTGCTCCCGCTGGGTTGGTCGGGCCTGGCTCGCCTGGGGGTCGGCATCCACTGACGACCGGTTCGACACTCGACGGAAACTCCGGGGCTGTCTCGATAGCATGTGAGACAGCCCCTTTTCGTTCTTGAAACCTCACACGCCGTCAGAACCCCGACCTGGGCGGCACATCTACCCGCATCCCTACCCAGCCCCTTGGGATGAGGTCGATCTGGGTTGCTTGCGGCCAACCGGCGCCCATGTCATAGGGGCCTGCCCGTTCTGGAGCAGCCGCCTTGTTTCGAACCCAGGGCCAGGCTACCGGGTCAGCTTGGATCGGGCTCGGCCAGCAGCGCCTGAATGGCGGCTTCGGTCTCGGCGTAGGCGCCTTCGCCGATGTGCTCATAGCGCAGGTGACCCTTCTTGTCGATCAGATATAGGGTCGGCCAGTAGTGATTGCCGTAGGCGCGCCATGTCTGGCCGTCGTTGTCCTGTGCTACCGCGTAGCGGATGTCCAGATCGACCAGGGCCTGTTTCAGGTTGGCCAAGTCGGATTCGTAGTCGAACTCGGGATAATGGTTGCCAATGATCACCAAGCCCTGGTCCGCGTACGCCTGATGCCAGCCCCGCAGCGATGGGACGACGTGTTGGCAGTTGATGCAGCCAAAAGTCCACATATCCACCAGCACGACCTTGCCGCGCAGATCGGCCAGCTTGAGGGGACCGGGCGTGTTCAACCACACCTGGTTGTTGAGCTCCGGAGCAGACCCCAGGTCCGGAAGTGAAACCGGCACCGCCGTGGGCGGCTGCTCAACGGGCTCCGAATCGGCCGGTTGAGCGGGGATCGAAACCGACGAACTGCAGCCCACCAGAGCCCCGCCTAACAGCAGGGCCAGTGACCTCCAGGTTGTCCTCACGGCGCCTACCTCCTCACGCGGCGGCCTTGGCCGCCGGCAAACTGAAACTGACCCGCGTTCCGTGACCCGGCTCGCTTTCCGCCCAGATTTGTCCGCCATGCGCCTCGACGAAGCCCCGGGCGATGGCCAACCCCAGGCCGGCGCCGCCGCTTTCAAAGCCCCCGCGGCTTCGGCTGGCTTCGCCACGGTAGAAACGCTCAAACACCCTGGGCAGGTCCTGCTTCGAGATGCCTTCGCCGGTGTCGCTGACGCTGACGGCCACCGCCCCGCCGCGCACCTCGGCCGAGAGATGGATCCGGCCCCCTTCGGGCGTGTGGCGCAGGGCGTTGTCGAGCAGGTTGCGGAGCACGCGCCCGATCTCCCGCGGGGCGATGGTGACCGGGTCGATGGCCGGGTCTATCCAGCCGCTGACCTCGACATGCCGCGCCGCCGCCCTGGGGCGCGCGCTGCCCAGGGTGTCCGAGATCAGGTCGGCGAGCGAGCAGGTTTCGAGCGTCATTTCGAGATGTCCGGCATCCAGTTGAGCCAGTTGGAACAAATCGTCAATCATGTCGCGCAGGCGGTCCAGCTCGGCCTGGCACTGGGTGAGGTAACGAGCGATGGTTTCTGGATCGGAGACCACACCGTCCGCCATGGCATCGACCATGGCTCGCAGCGCCGACAGAGGTGTGCGCAGATCGTGCGAAACCCAGGCCACGAACTCGCGCCGGGCCGACTCGAGCCGCTCCTTCTCCCGGCTGGCTTGCTCCAGCCGCCCGGCCATGTCATTGAACGCCTGTGCCAGTTCGGCGACCTCATCCCGCCCCTCGGATTGGACGCGGGCGGTGAAATCCCCCTGGCTGACCCGGCGCGCCCCGGCCACCATCTGGCGCACCAGACGGGTCAGGCTGCTCGAGACCAGGTAGCCAAACGACACCGAGATGCCACTGGCAAACACCAGCAAGATGCCGGCCAGAGCCAGGTCATGCAGGCTGGCGAACATCAGTCGGGCGTTGATCCACACATTCAGCAAGGTCAGCGCCGCCGCCAGGCCGTAGCCCAAGGTCAGCGTGAAGCTCAGGCTGCCGAGCCGGCGCCAGAAGCCGAGACGGTGCGCCAACAAGCCGATGAGGATGGAAGCCAGGGCGGTGAGGGCCGAGCTCAGCGTAAGTTGGGCCAGGTCCTTCAACGGCGGCTTCATCAGCCACAGGATCAGCAGCGTGCTGACCGCCAGCGCAGCCAGCACTCCCAGCACAAAGCGCAGCAATCGGGAACGTTCGGGGGCCCGGTCAGCCATCAAACTTGTACCCGACTCCCCAGACGGTCACCAATCGCCGAGGGGAAGACGGATCTACCTCAACCTTTTCCCTCAAGCGCCGAATATGGACCGTGACAGTCGAGGCGTCGCCAAAGAAATCGTAGCCCCAGACCTGGTCGAGAAGCTGGTCGCGAGAGAAGACCTGATTTGGGTGGCGCATGAGGAAGTGAAGCAGGTCGAACTCTTTGGCGGTCAGGCTGACGGGCCGGCCGCCGACCTCCACTCCCCGGCTGGGGGGATCCAGGAGCAAGCCTTGAATCTCCAGCGCCTCGGCCGCCTCCCCCAGGTCCGGTTCTCGCCGCCGAAGCACGGCCTTGACCCTGAGCACGACTTCGCGCGGGCTGAAAGGCTTGACGATGTAATCGTCGGCGCCGGTCTCGAGACCCTGAATCCGGTCAGCGGTCTCGCCTTTGGCCGTCAGCATGACGATCGGAAGCTGAGATCGCTCGCGCAGGCGCGACGCCAGGCTCAGGCCGTCCATGCCGGGCAGCATCAAATCCAGCACCGCCAAATCGGGGAGCTCGGTCTCGATCGCCTCGAGCGCTGCCGGCCCGTTGACGGCTTCGATGACCTCGAAGCCCTCGCGCTCGAGGTAGCGGCGCAAGACGTCACGAATAGTGGCTTCGTCGTCGACGATCAGGATTCTGGGTGTGGAGGCGGCACGCGGCATGGTACGACTCCCCGCTTGGGGATGCTGGTTAAGACGGGCGCCAGTGTACACCAGGCCAAGAGCCATCTCATTCGCCTGCACATCACCTGCTGGCATTCGGCCGCGGTTCGCTCTGACCCCAGCCGACCCTCACTATGCCAGCCAAGTGTTACGCCATCCTTACCGGGGCGGCGCTATCGACAAAATAGAACGCCTGTGCTATTCTGGTGGCATGGATTCCTTCGAGAAGTTGTCCATGGTGGCGCGCGATTCGACCTTCGAACAAGCCGGGGAGCCATCGCTGCCCGGGATCCACGTCTCGGAAGCGATCCAGGCGTGCGGCTCGTCTCCGGCGCAACTGCGGCGCAGCGCCTACACGGTGACCGACTGGGTCCACGTGCCGGGCAAGAGCCAGGCGATACCGATCTATCAGGCCGCCGCCGGCGGGCGGCGTGTCCCCCTTTTGAAAGCCATGTTGACCACGGCCTGTGAGCGGGATTGTCTGTACTGCCCGTTCCGCGCCGGCCGTCGCTCGCGCCGGGTAACCTTCAAACCGGAGGAGATGGCGCGCACGTTTTTCGCTGTGCACCAAACCGGCCGGGTCGAAGGCTTGTTCCTATCCAGCGGCGTGTTTGCCGGCGGCGTTCACACCCAAGACAGGCTGCTGGACACAGCCGACATCTTGCGTCAAAGGTTGGGATACCGGGGCTATCTGCACCTCAAGCTCATGCCGGGCGCCGAACGTGACCAGGTGCTGCGCGCCATGCAGTTGGCCGATCGGGTCTCGATCAACCTCGAGGCCCCCAATGCCGGCCGGCTGGCGCACCTGGCCCCGCACAAAGGATTCATGGACGAGCTGCTTCCTCCCCTGCAGTGGGCTTCCGATATTCGCCGCCAGTTGCCATCGCGACTGGGCTGGCAGGGCCGATGGGCCTCCAGCACAACCCAGTTTGTGGTCGGACCGGCGGGGGAGGACGATGTCGAGATCCTGAGCACGGTGGGCCGGCTGATGAGCCAGTTGGGGGTCAGGCGGACGTATTTCGAGGCTTTCTCGCCGGTGCCGGACACCCCGCTGGATGGCCATCCCGCGGAGGACCCGCTGCGCCAGCAGCGGTTGTACGAAGCTTCGTATCTGCTCCGGGATTATGGTTTTGATTTCGAGGAGCTGCCGTTCGATGCCCGAGGCCGCCTGCCGCTCGACCGCGACCCGAAGCGTGTCTATGCCGACCAGGCGCTGGCCGAATCACCGGTCGAGCTCAACACCGCCGACCGCGAGCTGCTGCTGCGGGTGCCCGGCCTTGGCCCGCGCGGCGTCGGGACGCTGTTGCGGGCTCGGCGGCAGCGTCGATTGACCGACGCCTCCCAACTGCACCGCCTCGGCATTCTGGCTGAGCGCGCCGCCCCGTACATCACCCTCAGCGGACGCCGGCCGGTCATCCAGCGGCGGCTGTTCTGACGGCCGCCGGGCGGTTTAGTTTGTGAGAATATTCACAAAACAGCTTGCCTCAGGCTGGTTCCTGAGGGACATGCGGGTCGCCTTTGCGTACGATGTACTGCTCCACGAACAGCAGATTGGCCTCGCCGGCGCGCCGGACCACCGACAGCAGTTCGTCCATGGTTGAGACCTCTTCGAGCTGCTCGTCGACAAACCAGCGCAGGAATTCCTGGGTGGTGTGGTCGTTTTCTTTGATAGCCAGGTCCATGAGCGCATTGATCTGCCCGGTGACCTCCATCTCCCAGTCCAACGAAAGCTGAACGGCGCTCTCGGCCGAGCCAATGGCGCTCGGCGGGGCATCGATTGCCGGGACGGCGACCTTGCCGCCGGCGTCCAAGATATAGTTGATGAATCGGAGCGCATGCTGGCGCTCTTCCCCCGATTGCCGGAAGAAAAATGAAGACAGCTCCGGCAGGCCCTCGTTGTCGAAATAGGCCGCCACGTTCACATATTGGTTTGAGGCCCCCAGCTCGCGGCCGCTCTGAGCATTGAGCTCAGCATTCATCTTCTCGCTGATCAGCATGACGTCTCTCTCCTCATTTGTCCTACCCACTCGCTTTCATGATACCTGACCACTGCCCTCGCCCGGCAGCGGGGCTCAGCCCCCGGTCACAAACTGGAGGGCGTATTGGGCATCCTGGTAATTCGGGTTGACCGCCAGGGCGGCCCTGAAATCGTCGATCGCCTGGCTGAGCTCGCCCAGCCGGTACTCCGCCCAGCCGCGCCACAGGTGCGATTCCTCGGCCTTGTAGGTCCGATACAGAGTGGCATCCGCCAGATCGATCACGTCCTGGAAACGCCCCTGGTTGAAGTAGGCGATGTAGGGCCCGAACTGGTAGCGGGTGAAGCGCCAGGGCAGGCCGAGCTTGAGGGCCGCGTCGAACGCGTTTCCCGCCTCCCCGTAGCGCTCGAAGTAGAGCAGGTTGGTTCCGAGATTGAACCAGGCGAAGGCGTCATTGGAATCACCTTCGATCTCGGCCTGGGCTGCGTCCAGGGCGCTCTGGCGATTGTGGTCGAGGTCCAGATCCGGTCCGAGCAACGTGTCGATGGCCGCCTGCTGGTCCGGAAGGTAGATGAAGATAAACACCCGGTTGAACGCCTGCCAGCCTTCATCCAGGTCCTGGTAGGTCACCTGGCGGTCGGAGCCGCCGGAAATCGGGTTGGTATCCTGGGCGATGAACACGCCCTGGCCATCGTCGTAACCCGTCAGCAGCAGATAATGCCCCGCCCAGCCCCCGCCGCCGTCGGTAGGCGCCAGGACCAGGCCCTTCTCGATCATGATCGGGAAGCCGGCGGCGATGAAGCGCTTCAGGGTCTCCAGGGTTCCCCCGACCCGGTAATCGGCGCTCAGCCAGCCCGCTCGCGTCCGGACGTAATAGATCAGCTCATCTACGTTGACGTTCTTGTCGCCCCGATCGGGTTTGACCAGGTCCGAAATAGAAAACTGGTCGCCCTCCCAGCCGTAGTAGCGCATAGCCTCCGCCAGCGTGGCCGGCCCGCAGTTGTTCCAGTCCTGCTTCTCCCAGCCTGGCGGATCCAGATGGACGGCGGCCGGAATGGGGGTCGGAATCGGGGTCGGCGTAAGCGTCGGGCCGGCCGCCTCAGGCTCGGACATGGTTGGACTGGGCATGGCCGTGGGCACGGCTACGCGGACACGATCATCGGCCGGCACGGGCAGCGTGTCGCCCGGATGCAGCCAGCCGCGCACGACGCCGTCCGCCATGTCGATCCGCCATCCAAGGCGATAGTTGACCCAGGGGATCTGGTAGACCAGCCAGGCGCCGGCAGCGGCCAGGGCGGCCCCTGCCAGAAACCATACCAGCCAGAAAAGTCGGTTCCGCATGGCCGAGGATTATAACCAGCCGACTGCAGCCTGCGGAAAGCTCCCCCGCCGGTCTGCTAGAATGAATTCGTTCCCCGCGGCCGGCCGCGGGCGGGAGCGATTGATGACTCACACGACGGTTATGGTGATCTTCGGCGCATCGGGCGACCTTACGTCACGCAAGCTTGTCCCGGCCATCTTCAGCCTGTACAGCAAGGGACGTCTGCCGGAGGGCTTTCGGATTATCGGCATGGCCCGCAAGCAATTGGATGACGCCTCCTTTCGCAAAGCCATGGACGCGGGGCTCAAGGAGTTCGCCCCCGAGAAGATGGACGAGCAGGAATGGAAGACATTCTCCGACCATCTCGGCTATGTGTGCGGCGACTTCATGGACGATGGGGCCATGGATGGGCTCAAGCAGCGTCTGACCAGCCTGGAAAATGAGATCGGCGGCGACGACAACCGCCTTTACTATCTGGCCACCCCGCCCCAGGTCTACGAGCCGATCCTGGATCGGCTCGGGGAGACCGGCATGGTGAAGTCCAGCCGAGGCTGGCGCCGGGTGGTGATCGAAAAGCCGTTTGGACACGATCTCAACTCGGCCAGACACCTGAACGAGGTCGCCCATCGCTTTCTGAATGAGGAACAGATCTACCGTATCGACCACTATCTGGGCAAAGAGACGGTCCAGAACGTGCTCGTGTTCCGGTTCGCCAACTCGATATTCGAGCCAGTCTGGAACCGGAACTATATCGACAACGTGCAAATCACGGTGGCCGAAGAAGTCGGCGTGGGCCATCGGGGCAACTTCTACGACCAGGTCGGTGTGCTGCGCGACATGTTCCAAAACCACCTGATGCAGCTGCTTTGCCTGGTCGCCATGGAACCCCCGGCATCGATGCGGGGCACTGCCATCCGCAATGAACGCGGCAAGGTCCTGAGTTCCCTGCGGCCGATTCCGGCTAACGAAATCGCCCAGCACAGCGTGCGTGGCCAATACTGGGGTTACCAGGATGAACCCGGCGTGGCCAAGAAATCCGAGACCGCGACCTACGCCGCGCTGCGCCTGTACATCGACAACTGGCGCTGGCAGGGGGTTCCTTTCTATTTGAGGTCCGGGAAGAGTCTGGCGTCCAAGCGCACGGAAATCCGCATCCAGTTCAAGAAGGTGCCGCATCTGATGTTCCCGATGGAACCGGGGGTCGAAATCCGGCCCAACGCGCTCAGCATCTGCATCCAGCCGGATGAGGGTATGCACCTGCAATTCGAAGCCAAGGTCCCCGACACGCAGGCTACCATGCGCTCGGTTGACATGGAGTTCCAGTACGCCGACGCCTTCGGGAAAGATTCTATCCCCGACGCTTACGAGCGGCTGCTGCTGGACGCCGTCAACGGCGATCCGTCGCTGTTCACACGCGCCGACACGATCGAGTTGGCGTGGCACTTGATCGACACGGTGATCGAGGGCTGGGAGGGTGAACACAGCCCCGCACTGCAGAAGTACGAGCCCGGCTCGTGGGGACCCAAGGCCGCCGACGATCTTCTGGCCATCGATGGACAGAATTGGGCTCTTGGCTGCGGGGAACAGACCCGCGCCCGCGCCTGACCGGTTAGGCCGAAGTCTCGGGGTTATGGTTGAGCTTGTGAAAACTGGAACAATCAAGATGTACGGGGCGGATTGGTGTGGCGACACGCGCGTCGCCCGCCAATTCATGCGGGAACATGCCATCGAGTATGAGTGGATTGACGTGGAGCAGTCGCCCGAGGCCCGGGCTTGGGTCCGCCTGGTCAACTACGGATTCGTGAGCGTGCCAACGCTCCTGCTGCCGGACGGCTCGACCATGACCGAACCCACCTGGGCTGAACTGTCGGCCGACTTCCTCCGCGGCCGATGGGTGAGCCACGCTTCTAGCTTCTAGCTCCACTCTAGCTGCTACCTACCGGCTTCTGGCCCCTAGCTCCGTGCTTGACGCTCAGTGCTCAGCGCTTGGCGCTCTTGGCTAGCCGCTAGCTGCTAGTTGCTTCCAGCTCCTTTGCTATAATCGCGCCACCCATCGCCCTGGAGCCGACCATGCCCCTCCAAGATCTGCGCGCCTTCATCGAGCGCCTTGAACAGGACCACCAGCTCGCCCGTGTCGCCCACCCAGTCTCACGCCGACCTGGAAATCACCGAGATCACCGACCGAGTCAGCAAAGGCCCGGCGGCGGCCAATCGGGCGCTGCTGTTTGAAAAGGTGGACGGCTTCGACATGCCGCTGGCCATCAACCTGTTCGGCAATCAGGCGCGGATGGCCGCCGCACTCGGGGTGGCTCGGCTGAATGAGTTGGGCGAGCGGCTAGGGAAGCTGCTCGACTTCCGCCTCCCCCAGGGCCTGGGCGGCATGCTCAACCGGGGCGGGGACCTGCTGGAAGCCTTGCGCGCCATCGGCCTCGGCCCGTCCAAAGCCCGCAACGGCCCATGTCAGGAGGTGATCGAGAAAGATCACCCCAGCCTGCAGGGCCTGCCCATTTTGCGCTGCTGGCCGGAGGATGGCGGCCGGTTCATCACCCTACCGCAGGTGATCACACGCGATCCCGCCAGCGGGGCGCGCAATGTCGGCATGTACCGCCTGCAAGTGGTAGACGACCGCCGGCTGCTGATGCACTGGCAACGGCACAAGGGCGGCGCCGAACACGAGCGCGTCGCCCGGCGGGACCGCATGGACCAGATTCCGGCCGCCATTGTGCTCGGAGGCGACCCCGCCAGCATATGGTGCGCCTCCGCCCCGCTCCCACCCGATATCGACGAATACCTGCTGGCGGGCTGGCTGCGCGGCCAGCCGGTCGAGTTTGTCGACTGCGTCAGCCAGCCGCTGGAGGTGCCTTCGCAGGCGGAGATCGTGCTCGAGGGGGTGGTCGACCTGAGCCAGCGCCTGCCGGAGGGGCCGTTTGGAGATCACACGGGTTATTACACGCCCGTCGAGCCTTTCCCAGTCTTTGAGCTCACGGCTGTGACGCGCCGGCACCAGCCCATCTATCCGACCACCATTGTGGGGGTCCCTCCCATGGAGGACGTCTGGATGGGCAAAGCCACCGAACGGCTCTTCCTGCCCTTGATGCGGCTCTTCATGCCCGAGATTCGCGACGTGTGCATGCCGGCCGAGGGGATATTCCATAATCTGGTGCTGGTGTCCATTCGCAAGCGCTACCCCGGTCACGCCCGTAAAGTCATGCACGGGCTGTGGGGACTGGGCCTGATGATGCTGGCCAAGTGCCTGGTGGTGTTCGATGAATGGGTGGATGTCCAGGACCTGTCTGCCGCCGCCTGGCAGGGATTAGGCAATGTGGACTGGTCACGCGACATCGAGCTGGCTCAAGGGCCGGTCGACCACCTCGACCACGCCTCTTACCAGCACTCTTTCGGCGGCAAGATCGGCATCGATGCCACAGCCAAGCTCCCGGAGGAAGGCTATCAGCGGGGCTGGCCGACGCGGCTGGAGATGACGCCGGACATCAAAGCCCGAAATCGACGCGATTTGGGAACAACTGGGACTCGAGGGCTGACACCCAGCTTGCGACTGTTCCATGACCGACCTGAGTCGCCCCCTCAAGGATCGCCCGACCGCCTGTCCCGCTCGAGGGCGCAAGGGCTGACGCCCTTGCGCCGCCCCCCGCTGGCGCTGGTTCGAGCTGCCTTTCACCCCACACCCTTTTCGCCGGGTAAGATGAAAACAGCGCCGGCTGGCCGTAATGTCTATGTAAGCCCTTAGGTCTAAATTCGGGGGCATGACGCTGTGCCCTTGTGGAGGCTGATGGTTATGAAGCGAACGTGGATCCTGTCTGCGGCCGGCATCGGACTGATGTCCGGGGTCATCGTCGTTTGCGTGAACTTCCTGGGGCTGATTCTGCTCCGGCTGCCTTTCATCCCCTTCGACAGCTTCGACTGGCTGACGCGCATCCTTCCCGGTGCCCTGATCACGACCGTGATCCACACCATGGTGACGCTCATCCGCGGGCTGAATCTGGGCGCCACCGACACCACCGCCAAGCTGATCGAGCAGTCCATCGCCATCGGCCAGTTCATCTTTGGCGGGGCGGTTTTCGGGGTCGTGCTGGCCTATGCCCTGCGGCGGCTTCCTGGCCGCCGGGGGATGATCAGCCTGATTGGCGGCGCGCTCATCACCGTCATGTCGCTGGGAGTCGAGCTGGCCCTGGGCGTACCGACCGTGGGCTGGTTGACGTGCGTCATCTGGGTGGGCGGCCTGTCGCTGGCCTGGAGCTATGGCCTGAGCTGGCTGCTTCTCGGCGCCGGCCGGCCCCAGGTCGAGCCGGTCGGTGTGGGATGGGTCGACAGGCGCCAGTTCCTGTATGTCCTGGGGGCCACCCTGGGGATTGGCTTGGGCACCGTGGCCGTCGCCTCGCTTCAGGGCAGCCGTTCGGCGCCGGTTGCCTCCGGAGGCGCCACCCCCGTGCCGGGTGGCGGCCAGACGGGCGGCCCGGCCGCCTCTCCGCCAGAGGCCACGCTGCAGGCGCGCATCCTACCCGCCCCGGGGACGCGCCCTGAGCTGACCTCGAACGCCAACTTCTACCGCATCGATATCAACACCCTGCCGCCGGTCCTGGACGGGGGCTCCTGGCAGATGAATCTGGACGGCCTGGTGGAGCAACCCAAGATGTTCACCATTCAGGACCTAACCAATCGCCCGTCGGTGAGTCAGGTGGTGACCATGCAGTGCATCTCGAACCCGGTCGGCGGGGACCTGACCAGTACCGCTCGCTGGACGGGCGTGCCGTTCAAGACGCTCCTGGACGAGGTCGGATTGAAGCCTGGCGCCCAGGCCGTTTACATGGAAGCCGCCGACGGCTTCTATGAAACCATCTCGGTCCAGGAGGCCATGGACGAGCGCGTGCTCATGGTGTATGCCATGGGCGGCGAACCGCTCGCCATCGAGCATGGGTTCCCACTGCGCATTTATATCCCCGGCCACTACGGGATGAAGCAACCGAAGTGGATAACGCACATGCAGGTCATCGCCGACCAGGGCCGCGGCTATTGGGTAGACCGCGGCTGGAGCAAGACCGCCATCCCTCAGACAACCTCAGTGATCGACGCCGTGGCCGTAGATCATCCCGGCCCCGATGGCAAGGTCCCGGTCGGTGGCATCGCCTGGGCCGGCACCCGCGGCATCAGCAAAGTGGAGCTGTCCGTGGATGAAGGGCCGTGGAATGAGGCCCAGCTTCGCCTCCCGACCTTGAGCCCGCTGACCTGGGTTCAGTGGCGCTATGAGTGGGAGCCGACCCCGGGTACGCATGACTTCCAGGTCCGCGCCTACGATGGAACCGGGCTGCTGCAGGTTACAAAGCCTGGCGACCCCTACCCGGATGGAGCCACCGGAATCGACAGCTTCCGGATCCAGAATCTGATCCCGCTAGTACAGCTTCATGCCGCTTTGAGCCCCAAAACGTCCGAGGCCCGACCGCCTCGGACGTTTTCCGTGCCGGCGTCGGTGTGAGTCAGGCGGGCGTGTTAGAATGCGCCTGTCGTCTGGACCCCTGCCGGACCGTCGGCCTGCTCACTCGGACTGCGCATGCACGTCCTGCAAACCACGCGCCGCTTCCTCGAACTGATCAAGTTCGAACACTCGGTCTTCGCGCTTCCCTTCGCCTATCTGGGTATGATCCTGGCGGCCCGCGGGCTTCCCACGTGGCACGACTTCATCTGGATCACGGTCGCCATGCTGGCGGCCCGCACCCTGGCCATGGGCGCCAACCGCCTGGCCGATCGCGAGTTCGATGCTCGCAATCCGCGCACGGCCGGCCGGGAGCTGGTCACCGGCCGGGTGGCGCCGCGGACCGTGTGGCTCGGTTTAGGGGTCTCGACCGTCGTCCTGGCTTTAGCGGCCTATCAGCTGGGGCCGCTCCCCTTCCGGCTGGTCCCTGGGGCATTGGTTTTCCTGGTCGGTTATCCGTTCACCAAACGTTTCACGGTGCTCTCGCACTTGGTGTTGGGTTTCACGGATGGTCTGGCGCCGATGGGCGCCTGGGCCGCCGTCCGCGGCAGTCTCTTCACGTCGGCCGATCTGCCGGCTTGGCTGCTGCTGGGGATCGTCACATGCTGGATTGGCGGTTTCGACATCATCTACGCCTGCCAGGACGTGGCGTTTGACCGGCGCGAGGGCCTCATGGCCGCCCCGGCCGTGTACGGCCTGGCCCGGGCGCTGCGGCTGTCAGCCGGACTGCACATCGTGACCGGGGGCCTGCTAGTGGCGCTCGGATTGGCCCTGGACCTGGGTTGGCCATACTGGGTTGGCGCCCTGATGAGCGTGGCGCTGCTCGGCTATGAACACGTCCTGGTCCGGCCTGACGACCTGAGCCGGCTGGACGTGGCCTTCTTCAACCTCAACAGTGTGATCAGCCTGACGCTTTTTGCCGGAACGCTGGTCTCGCAGCTTGTGCCCGCTCTGCGGGCCTAAAGGAGCCTGGTGATGCTCAAACGCGTGTTGGTCCGCGGCTGTCTGGCTCTCATGCTGGTTGTGCCGCTGCTGGCGGCCTGCGGGGGCGCGCCGGCGCCGGCGACGATTCGAGTGGCCGTCCTGCCGATCCTCGACGCACTGCCCATGTACGTGGCCGAGGCGCAGGGCTACTTCGCGGCCCGGGGTTTGACGGTGGAGTTCGTCCCGGTCTCATCCGCGGCGGAGCGCGACCAGGTCATGCAGTCAGAGCAGGCCGACGCCATGATCAACGACCTGGTGTCGACCATGCTGTACAACAAAGACACGACGCAGATCCAGATCGTGGCCTTTGCCCGTACCGCCACGCCTGATTTTCCTCAGTACCGGATCCTGGCCGCCAAGGACAGCGGCATTCAGACCATCGAAGACCTCAAGGAAGTCGAGATCGGCGTCTCCGAGGGCACAGTCATCGAGTACACGACCGACCGCCTGCTGGAGAACGCGGGCTTCTCCCCGGATGACATCAGGACCATCGCCGTTCCAAGTATTTCTGATCGCATGTCGCTGCTGAGTTCAGGCCAGCTCAAAGCGGCTAATCTTCCCGACCCGCTCTCGTCGCTGGCGATCCAGCAGGGCGCCCGCGTGGTCGTCGACGACAGCTCGGATCCCGAGATCGGCAACAGCGTCATCTCCTTCCGCTCCGCCTACATCCAGTCCAATCCTGAGGCGGTGCGGAGCTTTCTGGCGGCGGTGAGCAAGGCGGCGGCCGACATCAACGCCGACAAATCCAAGTGGTCAAGCCTGCTGAGTGACAAGAACCTGGTGCCGGCGCCGCTGATCGGCGAGTACGAGCTGCCCGATTTTCCGGAGGCCAGCCTGCCGACCCAGGCGCAGTTCGAGGATGTCCTGGCATGGACCAAGGACAAGGGTGTGGTGGCCAACGACGTCAGCTACACGGAGTCGGTCAACCTCAGCTTCTTGCCCGAATAGGCGCACAGGCACAGGGCGGCGCTCCGCGATGATCGAACTGCAAGACATTACCTTCCGTTACCCTGAGGGGCGGGAGGTGTTTGCGCATTTCTCGTGGCAGATCGGTGAGCGCCAAGCCTGGAGCGTGCTGGGACCCTCCGGATGCGGCAAGTCGACGCTGCTCACCTTGCTGGCCGGCCTGCGTTTGCCGACAGACGGCCACATCCTGGTCGCCGGTGAAGCCCTGACCCGGCCGCGGCCCAAGACCGGCCTGATCCTGCAGGACTTCGGACTGCTCCCCTGGGCCACGGTCCGCCAGAACGTCGCCCTCGGGTTTCGCATTCGCGGCTTCTACGGGCCGGACGGCACTCACGCGCCCAAGGAGAACTCGGACGGTTTGGAGCGCCAGGCCGTCGAGCCCTGGCTCGAGCGCTTGGGGCTAGGATCCGTGGCCGACAGCTTTCCCGGGCAGATCTCCGGCGGCCAGCGTCGAGCGCGCCGCCATCGCCCGCACATTGGCGCTCCATCCGGACCTGCTCCTGATGGATGAGCCCTTCGCCTCCCTCGACGCGCCGACGCGCGAAAGCTTGCAGAACCTGACGCTCGAACTTCGCCTCGAACGCGGCCTGACGACCATCATCGTTACGCACACCATCGAAGAAGCCGCCCTCATGGGCTCGCAGGTGATGCTGCTGGGCGCCATCCCCAATACGCGGCCCGTGATCTTCGAAAACCCCGGCGCCGCCGACCCCACATTCCGCGGCCAATCGGACTACGCTCGCGCCGTCACGCAACTGCGCCAGGCGCTCGAGGCGGTGGCGTGAGCCGGGGCAAGGTCTTGCTGGCGGCCCTGGTACTTTTCGGGCTTTGGGAGGCCTTGTCGCTGATCGTCGCCCGCCCCATCCTGCCCCAGCCGTGGATCGTTGTGGCGACATTCGCCACCGAGGTGCCGCGAGCTCTGGGCTACGATTTCCTCGTCAGCCTGTGGCGCGTCCTGGCCTCGATGGCCCTGTCGGTGGCTCTGGCGGTGCCGGCCGGTTTGGTGCTGGGGCAATCCAAACGCCTGGACCGCCTGTTTGCGCCGGTGATCTATCTGCTTTTCCCGATTCCCAAAGTGGTGCTGGTCCCCATCGTGCTGCTCTTTCTGGGCGTTGGCGATCTGCCCAAAATCGTCATCATCTTCATGATCCTGTTCTTCCAGATCCTGGTCCTGGTCCGCGATCAAGCGGCCGGGATCCGACCCGAATTGATCCACTCCGTCCGCAGCCTGGGAGCCGGACGGCGGGCGTTGTTCCGATTCGTCTATTTGCCGGCCAGCCTGCCCGCCATCCTGACCGCCCTGCGCCAGTCCGTTGGAACCGCCGTGGCGGTGCTGTATATCGCCGAGCTGTTTGCCACCCAACACGGCCTCGGCTACTACATCTATCTGAATGGCAGCACGCTGTTGAACTACCCGCGCATGTACGCCGGCGTGCTGGCCATGAGCGTGCTCGGGCTTGGCCTGTATTTCGCCATCGACTGGCTTCACCAGAGGCTGTGCCCATGGCAGTTTGTCGCCGGATGAGTGCGCCGGCAAGGCTCCTCCGGTGACGCATCTGCCAGCCGTCGAGCGCTCCGCTTACGTCCAGCGCATGTTTGGACGCATCGCTCGGCGCTACGATCTGCTTAACCGGCTCATGACCATCGGCCAGGACATCGGCTGGCGGCGTGAAGTCGTGCGCCGGTTGGCGCCGCGGCCGGGTGGCCGCTATCTCGACTTGGGCGCCGGCACCGGCGACTTGGCCTTCGAGATACGCCGCCAGGCCCCGGACGCCGTATGCGTGGCGGCCGATTTCTCACTCGAGATGATCGCAGTCGGCCGGGCGCGGCCGGGGGTCCCTCAGCCTGAATGGGTGGTCGCCGACGCCCTGCACCTGCCCTTTGCACCGGCGGTGTTTGATGGCCTGGTCTCAGGCTTTCTGCTCCGCAATGTGGTCGACCTGGGCCACGCGTTGCGGGAACAGGTCCGGGCCCTCAAGCCGGGGACGGCCTGGGTGGCGCTGGACACCACCCCGCCTCCACCGGGGCCGTTGCGCCCGTTGATCGAGTTCCACCTGCACCGCGTGATCCCGTTCCTGGGCAAGCTCCTGGCCGGCGACGCCGAGGCCTACAGCTACCTGCCGGACTCCACCGAGGGTTTTCTCAAACCCGACGACATGGCCCGGCGTTTAAGCGAGGCCGGACTGCAGGACGTCGGCTTCGCTCGGCGCATGTTTCAAACCATCGCCATCTATTGGGGCCGTACCAGCTGATGGCGGGGCGCGATCTCGACCGGGCGGCCTTGCGGGGCGAGCCGTCGTACGTGTGGCGGGCCGGGCAGCAGCGGCGCTGGGAAATGATCCTGCGGGCTGCCGAGGGGCGTCAGACCGGACGGGTGCTTGACTGCGGCTGCGGCATCGGGGCGTACCTGGACAAGTTCGATCCGGCGGCGGCCTCGGCGCAAGGCCTGGAAGTCGATCTGGACCGGGCCCGGTTGGCCCGCCTCAGCAGCCACAGTGTCGTATGCGCCGTCTCCGAGCGCCTTCCGTATGCCTCGGATACCTTCGACCTGATCTTGTCCCACGAGGTGTTGGAGCACGTAGACGACGACCGCCAGTCGGCCGAAGCCATGGTCCGGGCCCTTCGGCCAGGCGGCCGGTTGGTGGTCTTCGTGCCCAACCGCGGTTATCCCTTCGAGACCCACGGGATCTTCTGGCGCGGCCGCTACCGCTTTGGCAACATGCCGCTGGTCAACTACCTGCCCGATCGCCTGCGCAACCGGTTGGCCCCGCACGTGCGCGCCTACACGCGCCGCGGCCTGGCCAGGCTGTTTGAGGGGCTGCCTGTGCGTCAGATCCGGACAAGCGTGATCTTCGGGGGCTACGACAACGTGATCGCCCGCTGGCCGACACCCGGCCGGGTGCTGCGGGCGGTGCTGCAGGGGATGGAACGCACCCCGTTGAGAAGCCTGGGACTGTCCCACTTCTGGGTGTTGGAGAAGACCTGACCCCCGGCGCCGGCTAAGAGGGTTGGCGCTGCTCGATGGGCACCCAGGACCGGTCGGTGGCGCCGATATAGCGGGCGTGCGGCCGGATCAGGACGTCCTCCTCAATCTGCTCCAGCACGTGGGCCGTCCAGCCGCCCATCCGCGCCATGGCAAACACCGACGAGAAGATGGGTGCCTCCAGGCCCACGCCGTGCAGCAGCAAGGCCGTGTAAAACTCGACGTTGGTGCTCAGCTTGCGCCCGGGCTTGAGTTCGCCAAGGACCTCGAGAAACGCCGCCTCGCATGTCCGCGCGTCGTTGTACAGCGCCTGGTCGCCGGACTCTTCAAACAGGCTTTCGGCCGCCGCGCCCAGCACGTCGGCGCGCGGATCGCGCACCTTGTAAACTCGGTGGCCGAAGCCCATGATCCGTTCGCCGGCCTCGACGGTCTGACGCGCCCACGCCCGGGCAACCTGGTCCAGGGGCTGTCCAACCTCCCGGGCGCGATCGCGCAGGGCGAACACGGCCTCCAGCGCCGGCCCCGGCGCGCCGCCGTGCAAGGGTCCCTTGAGCGCGCCGATGGCGCCCACCACGGCCGAGATCATGTCGGAGCGGGTGCTGACGATGACCCGTGCCGTAAAGGTTGAGGCGTTCATGCCGTGGTCGATGACCGTGTTCATGTAGGTCTCGAGCGCCCGGGCCGCGGCCGGGTGCGGCTCTTCCCCGTCCAGCATATATAGGAAATTGGCCACGTGGCTCAGATCGTCGCGGGGCTCGAGGGGCGTTTGGCCGTTAAGCATCCGCCAGGCGCTGGCCACCACGCTCGGAGCCTGAGCCGCCAGAACTCACCGACCGGCGCAGGTTGGCCTGGCGTGAACCGTCTCTCGGATCGGGATCCGCCAGGCTGAGGCTGTCGATACCCAGCCGCAGCGCGTCCATCGGCGGCAGACCCTTCTCCGCCGCCGCCCGCAGGCTGTCCAGTGTCGCCGGCGGCAGCCGGCGCTGGTCCGACATCCTGGCGCGCAGGTCGTCCAGCTCGGCCTGGCTCGGCAGCCGGTCGTACCACAACAGGTACAAGGCTTCTTCGTAGGCCGCAAAGGGGGCCAGCGCCTGGATCGGAAAGCCGGCCAGGATCAACTTGCCGGCCTCGCCATCCACCTTGCTCAGGCGAGTCTCGGTCAGCACCACCCCTTCAAGGCCGCGCGCAATATCTGTCATCGGGTCATATCAGTTTGTGAATTCCTTCACAATTCGGCAGGGGCGGCCGTCAGATGTGTATCGGCTGGCCTTCGGCCACATGGGCGGCTTCCATCAGGGCCTCGCTCAGCGTCGGGTGAATATGGACGTTGCGGGCGATCTCGGCCGGGGTCAGCTCCATCATGTGCGCCAGGGTCAGCTCGGGCAGCAGCTCGGTGACCTCCGGCCCGACCAGGTGCGCCCCCAGGATCTCGCCATATTGCGCGTCGGTGATCAGCTTGACCCAGCCGGTCGCCTCCCCCATCCCCAGGGCCTTGCCGTTGGCCTGGAAGGGGAACCGCCCGACGGTGACTTCGTAGCCGCGTTCTTTGGCTTGCTCCTCGGTCAGCCCAAACGAGGCGATCTGGGGCTGCGAGAAGGTGCCGCGCGGCATCATGACGTAGTCCAGTTCGACCGTTTCCACCCCGGCGATGTTCTCGGCGCACACGATGCCCATGGCCGAAGCCACGTGCGCCAGAGGCAACTCACCGGTGACGTCCCCGATGGCCCACACCCCGGGCACGTTGGTCGCCAGGCGTGAGTCGACTGTGATCCAGCCGCGCGCGTTGGTCTTGACCCCGGCTTTGTCCAAGCCGAGGCCGGCGGTGTTCGGCGTCCAGCCAATGGCGATTAGGACCTGGTCGGCTTCCAGGGTCTGTTCGCCGTCTTTGCCGCTGACGTTCACCTTGACCTTGGTCTTGAGCACGTCCACGCCGGCGACCTTGGTGTCGATCAGGAACTTGATGCCGCGCTTGGCAAACGCCCGGGCCATCTCTTTGCCGATTTCGGGATCCTCACGCGGCGCCAGCCGATCGAGCATTTCGACCAGGGTGACCTCCACCCCGTACGAGTGCCAGATGGTGGCAAACTCGAGTCCGATCGGCCCGGCGCCCACGATGACGACTGACTTCGGCAGGCTTTCCTGCAGGATGGCCTCCAGGTAGGTGACGACGCGCGCGCCGTCCACTTCAATCCCGGGAATGAGCGCGGCTTTGGCGCCGGTGGCGATGACCATGTGGTCGGCGGTCAAATTCCGGGTCTCGCCCTTGTCATCGGTGAGGCCAATGGTGTGCGCGTCCTTGAACTCGGCCGAGCCCATGTGAACGTCGATGTTGTTCTTCTTCATCAGGAAACCGACGCCCTTGGTGAGCCGGTCCGAGGCTGCCCGGCTGCGCTTGACGGCCACGCTGTAGTCCAACTTCAAGCCGTCGATCTTGAAGCCATACTCGTCACCGCGCTCGCGCAGGGTGTGGGCGACGTGGGCGCTGTCGAGCAGCGACTTTGACGGAATGCACCCGACGTTCAGGCACACGCCGCCCAGCCACTGTTTGTCGACGATGGCCGTCTTCAAGCCAAGCTGCGCGGCGCGGATGGCGCACACGTACCCGCCGGGACCGGCCCCAATCACCACCACATCGTAGTCTGCCATGCAGGTGTCCTCCAAGTTCAGGCGCGGAATCGCCCGGCGGGCGTCCCGCGTTCGATCATCGACATCGTTTGGTCAGCGCCGTGTGGGCCCTCGGGCCGCGGCGCTCAGCGCCATCGCTCCAGGCTTTCCACGACTCGTCCAAGGAAGGCGTCCCCAATGGCGCCGTCCAAGATGCGGTGGTCGAAGGTCAGCGTCACATACGCCATCGGCCGGATCGCCATGCCGTCGACCACATCGCCCTCGGCGGTCTTGGTCTCGATGACCACGACGCGCTTCTGAATGGCCCCCACCCCCAGGATGGCGGATTGCGGCTGATTGATAATCGGCGTGGCAAACAGCGATCCGCTCACGCCGTGGTTGGTGATGGTGAAGGTCCCGCCCTGGACCTCGTCCGGGTTGAGCTTGTGGGCGCGGGCGCGTCCGGCCAGGTCTTCGATAGCGGCGGCCAGGCCCTGGAGCGAGAGCTGGTCGGCGCCCTTGATGACCGGCACGATCAGGCCCTCGTCCCCCATGGACACAGCCATCCCCAAATTGACCTGCGGGTGGTATTTCACGCCGGCCTCGGTGAACGAGGCGTTGACGATGGGCATGTCCTTGAGCGCCTGCGCGCTGGCAGCGGCGAAATAGGCGGAATAAGTCAACCGGACACCATCGCGCGCAAACCCGGCGGCATGCGCCGTCCGGTGGGCCACCACCCGGCTCAGGTCGACCTCCATCACGGTGGTGACGTGCGGGCTGGTGTGTTTCGACCGCAGCATGTGGTCGGCGATGGCTTTGCGCACCGGGCTCAACGGCTCGACCTCGCCCGCCTTGGGCTGGCGGGCCGGCCCCTTGGCCGAGCCGAAGACCTCTTCCGTGGGGCGGAACAGCTCGCCCGAGGCCGGTTCCTCCCAGGGAGCCGCCGGAGCCGGCTGGGCGCCGCCATCCGCCAGGTGAGCCTGCACATCCTTCTTGGTGATCCGCCCGCCGCGCCCGGTCCCCTTGACTTGGCTCAAATCGAGTCCGTGCTCGACGGCCATGCGCGCCACAACCGGCGAAATGAAACCCACGCCCTCCGAACGCGCCGTCTTTGCGGGCGCCGAAGCCGGTGCCGGTCCGGCCGCCGCCGTTTGTGTCGTCTTGGGAGAGGCGGCCGGCTGCGCCACCGCGGCTTCGCCGGCGGCGCCGATCACGGCCAGCAGGCGACCGGCTTCGACGGTCTCGCCTTCGGCCACATACACTTCCAGCACGACCCCGGTGGCCGGAGACGGGACCTCGGTGTCAACCTTATCGGTGTTGATTTCGACCAGGGGCTCGAACTCGTTGATGCTCTCGCCCGGCTGCTTCAGCCAGCGGGTCACGGTGCCTTCGACCACCGATTCGCCCAACTGGGGCATGATGACCTTGGTTGCCATTCTTGACCGCGCCTCCTACGCCGAGCGACCGCCGCGTCGCCAACTCAGTAGGCCGCCAGCTCGCGCATGGCGGCGGCAATCTTCTCGGGGTTGAGCATGAACCAATCCTGGAGCGGATGGCTGTAGGGCATGGCGGGCACATCCGGGCCCGCCAGCCGGCGCACCGGCGCGTCGAGGAAGGCAAAGCCCTCATCGGCCACGATGGCGGCGATCTCTGCCCCGTATCCGCAGGTGAGGTTGTCCTCGTAGACCACCAGGGCCTTGCCGGTCTTGCGCACCGACGTGAGTATGGCCTGCTTGTCGAGGGGCAGCAGGGTTCGCAGATCCACCACCTCGACTTGGACGCCTTCTCCGGCCAGGGTCTCGGCCGCCTTCAGACAGTAGTGGTGCATCATCCCATAGGCGAACACGCTGAGGTCCGCGCCCTGGCGTGTGACCTTGGCCTCGCCCAGCGGCACCAGCACGTCGCCGTCTTCGGGCACCTCGCCCTTGATCAGTCGGTAGCCCTTCTTGGGCTCGAAGACCAGCACCGGATTGGGGTCGCGCACCGCCGACTTGAGCAGACCCTTGGCGTCGTAAGGGTTGGAAGGGATGACGACTTTCAACCCCGGCACGTGCGCGAAGAATGATTCCACGGACTGCGAATGGTAGAGCCCGCCGCCGATCCCGCCGCCGTACGGTGCCCTAATGACCATCGGCACCGTCCAATCCCCGTTCGAGCGGTAGCACATTTTGGCGGCTTCGCTGACGATCTGGTTGAAGGCCGGGTAGATGAAATCGGCAAACTGGATTTCGCAAATCGGCCGCATCCCGTACAGGGCGGCCCCAATCCCCACCCCGACGATCGACAGCTCGGCCAGGGGTGAATCGATCACCCGGTCCGGCCCGTACTTCTCGAACAAGCCGATCGTGGCCCGGAAGACCCCGCCGCGCGGACCGATGTCCTCGCCCACCAGGAACACGTCCGGATCGCGCGCCAACTCCTCGTCCATGGCCTGCCTGAGGCCTTCGATCAGGGTGATCTCAGCCATGGCGAATATCCTCGACGTAGACCGGGTAGGCCGCCTCGCTGACCTCCGGATAGGGCGCCTCTTCGGCGAACTTGGCCGCCTCTTCGACGGCGGCGCGGGCGCGCTCATCGAGCTCGTCCGCGTGGGCATCGTCCAGCATACCCGCCTCGGAAAGGCGCTGCCGGAAATGCGTCAGGGGGTCTGCCTGCTTGAGCGCCTGCAGCTCTTCCTTGGAGCGGTAGGTGCGGTCGTCATCGTCCGACGAATGCGGCGTCATGCGGCTGACCATGGCCTCGACCAGGGTGGGCCCGTCGCCCTGGCGCGCCCGGGCGGCCGCTTCGCCGACCACCTGGACGACCTGGGTGATGTCCAGCCCATCCACGGTCACCCCCGGCAGGCCCAGGCCGGCAGCCTTGTCGGCCACCCGGCCGACCCCCATCTGCATGTCCTGCCGCACCGAAATGGCATAGGTGTTGTTTTCGACCAGGAAGATCACCGGCAGGCGGTGGATGGCCGCCCAGTTGACCCCCTCGTACCACTCACCCTGGGAGGTGCCGCCCTCGCCGACCGATGTCAGGACAACCCCGTCGTCGCCGCGCATCTTCATCGCCAGACCAATCCCGGCGGCGTGCGTGGTTTGTGTGGACACCGGCGACGAGTGACTGACGACATTGGCCCGCCGCAGGCTCCAGTGGCTGGGCATCTGCCGGGCGCCCGAGTTGGGCTCGCCCTTCTTGCCCAGCAGGCCGAGCATGAATTCTTTGGGGGTCATGCCCAGAGCCAGCAGCAGGCCCAGATCCCGATAATAAGGGACGAACCAGTCCTGCCCCCGTCTGAGGGCAAATGCGGCTCCGATCTGCGCCGCTTCGTGCCCGATGCCGGAAATGTGAAAAGCGATCTTGCCCTGACGGTGGAGCACCCAGGCGCGCTCATCCACCCGGCGCGCCAGCACCATCGTCCAGTACATCTCCAGCAGGGTGTCCTTGTCCAGGATGGATTTCTTCGTCTTGGTCGCCGCCACCCGCAGCCTCCTCCGCCGCGCCGGACCCACCCGACGTGCGCCCACGCCTCTCGCCCCACTCTCCCCCCGGCGGCTACGCCGTTCGGGACACGCTCGCTTCAGCCCGCAGGTCGGCCGGCAGGCCCTGCAGGAAGCAGACCGGGCAAGTGTCCTAATCCTACCCTAACGAACCCGCCGTTTGCGTTTTGTGAATTCTTTCACAATGCCGGCTGGGATGGGTTGAGACCCATGCGCTCGGCCACGATTTCGACGACATCCCGGATGGGCGGCGACGCGTCGGCGCCCGGGGATGAGCTCAGCATGATCATGCAGAACGGGCACCCGACGGCCAGCGTTCCGGCTCCGGTGGCCCGGGCCTGGTCGAGGCGCGCCTCGCTCACGCGTTGGGTGCCTTCGGCCTCTTCCTTCCACATTTGCGCGCCGCCGGCACCGCAGCAGAAGGACTGCTCCGCGTGCCGGGGCATTTCGGCCAACTGCAGGCCGGCGTCTTTCAAGGCCCGGCGCGGCGCCTCCACCACCCCATTCTGGCGCCCCAGGTAGCACGGATCGTGAAAGGTCACCGGCGCGCTTTCGCCAGCCGCATCCCGAAGCGCCAGCTTGCCGTTGTCAATCAGCTCTTGGATGAGCTGCGTGTGGTGAACCACCTGGTAGCGGCCCCCGTAGGCCGGATACTCGTTTTGCAGCACGTGCAGGCAATGCGGGCAGGTGGTGACGATGCGTTTCGGCGCCGTGGCGTTTAAGGTCTCGACGTTAGCCTTGGCCAGCTCGTCGAACAGGTACTCATTGCCCGAACGGCGCGCGGCGTCGCCCGTGCAGCCTTCTCGCACGCCCAGCACGGCGAAGTCTATACCGGCGGCGTTCAATACCATGGCCATGGCCCGGGCCGTCTTCTGGGCCCTCGGATCCGTCGCCGGGGCGCACCCAACCCACCACAGGACCTCAGGATTGGGATGCTCGTCGACCGTCGGCACACTTAGCCCTTCAGCCCATTCCAGGCGCTTTTCAGCCGGGACATTCCACGGGTTGGCGCTGCGCTCGATACCGCGATAGGCGGTCTGAAGCTGTTCGGGGAAGGCGTTCTCCATCAACACCAGGTTGCGACGGATATCGAGGATGTCCTGCATGGGCTCATTGCCCACGGGGCACACCTGGTTGCAGGCTCCGCAGGCGGTGCAGGCCCACACGGCTTCGGGGCTGATGGCGAACTCGGTCAGCGTCTGCGCGCTGGCTTCGCCCTTTGCCAGCCGGCCGCCTTCGTAGTTGATGAAGTAACGCTTGTTGATCTCGAGCGCGGCCGGCGAAAGCACCTTGCCGGTGGCAAAGGCGGGGCAAGCATCCTGGCAGCGGTTGCACATGATGCAGGCATAGCCGTCAAGCAGCGAGCTGTAGGACAGGTCCTCGAGGCGGGCCGCGCCAAACTGCTCGAGGCTCTGGTCCCCGAAGTCCAGCCGTTCCAATTCGCCCATAGACCGGCGCTGCGGCTTGAGCAGGTAGTTGATCGGAGCCATGAACAGGTGCACATGCTTGGTGTAGGGGAAGTAGGGCAGGAACGCCAGGATGAGACCGAGGGCCAGCCACCAGGCGCCGTGGCGGGCCAACTCGAGCGTTGACGGCGTCAGGCCCGCCCACAAGCCCGAGACCGCACTGGCCAGCGGCCGCCAGGAATCGGCGCCGGCTTCGGCCAGATGCAGGCTGTCGCCCACGAAACGCGCCCCGACGTGCAGTGTGATGAAGACGCCGACGATGGCCGAGTCGCGCCGGATTCCGGCGCGCGCCTTGGGGTGCACCAGGGTGCGGTCCGCCAACTGCAGGGCAGCCGGGCGAAGCAGATAGCGCCGGACGAGCAGCGACAGCATGCCCACCAAGACGCACACACTCAAGAGGTCCGCGCCCAGCCTGTATAGATCCCCCACACGCCCCTGGCCCATAAACGCGAAACCGGGGATGTAGCCCTCGAGCACATCCCCGGTGTTGACCAGAGCGTAGTACATGAAGCCCCAGGCCACCAGGCCGTGGAGCACACTCGTGATCGGGCGGACTCGGAAGGTCGGGGCCAAGGTGATGAACTTGGCCACGACCACATCCACCAGCCGCCGCACAGCCAGGAACCAATCCGGCCGGCCGTGGCCACGCCGGATGACCGCCACCATCCGGCTTACCCCCATGGCTGTCAAAGCCGCCGAGGCGAGGGCCAGGAGGGCGAAGGCGATCTGCTCAGGCAGGGTCAGCATTCGTGAGGCACCTGATGGACGGGCCCGTTGGGGGCGTGTGCGGTCTGGGTCCAGTCAAGCCAGCTGGGGCCGTCTCCATCAGTTCGTGCGCGGGAACCCCCGCTGCAAACCTGTCCGGCCCAGCCCGGCTGGAAACACGCAGAGTGTACCACAGGGGGGTGACTCAAGGGCCCCAGGCACACTCCGGTCTTGTGTCGTCATGGGGGTGACGACGGTCGTCCCCCTGTGTGTCAGCGGATGCCCTCAGCCTCGCCCACCGGCCCTGTCTCCAATTTGAGCGTTCCACATGGCCGGGTGCGTTGGCGGAGAGGGGGTGAGGTTTTCGCGAGGAGGCGGTGGAGCTTCGCACCCCTGTCCACCTGGGCATGGTTCCGCCTCTGGGTTGGCTGCACGCGGTCTCGATCTGCATCATCTCAGGGGGAGAGGCAGGGGGTGGAGCTGGACATTTCACCCAGGTTGGGGCTCAGCCGGAGGGTGAGGGTTCAACCGGGCGAAGAGGCATTCTCGCGGGCTGTCGAGACAGCCCCATGGGTCAAGCCGCTTTGGCGGAGACCTCTGCCGGTTCGGACCTGCGGCTCTCCAGCTCGAGGAAGCCGACGACATCATTCAGCGCCTTTTGGAAGCGCTCCAGGAGCTCCTCATCCGAGCCCTTGAACCGGCGAAGGGTCTGCTGAGCGCAGGCCACACAGCCTCGCATCGCGCGGTAGGAATCGGTCTCGCAGCTCAGGCAGCCATCGAGCCGGATCATCATGAGGGAAAACGCCAGGCTTTCGGGGTGATCTTCGGGGAGGTGCAGGACATGTTCGGTAAGCCCGTGCCACACGTCCCCTCGGATGTCCTTCAAATGCGGGATGGCGTATGGCGGAAAGAGGATTTCATTGTCCGCATACATCGGGCGTCGATTTATCTCCTTGGTTAGGATTGCGCTGGAGCGGCTGAACCTGGCTGAATTTTAGGTTTGGCCGGAATCACACCGGCAGGGTACTTTTGTACCAAACTTGTTCTCAGTTTAGTCCGGAAGCCTCCAGTCGGTGAAAACCCCAAAAGCTCTCCCGGGAGGCGGTCAAGGAGATGCGGGCGGCAGGGCATGGTCAATCAGCCAGGCGAAATCCTGGCGAGAGATGGGCTCATCGGCGCACACGGCCGGGGGGTTCTGCCGGCAGGGCAGCAGCAGCCCGGAGGCATAGGCCGCCTCGACCCACCAGGTGGACCATTGGCCTGCCGGCGCGTCGGTGAAGATCCCGCTCGGAGGCGGAGGCAGCCACTCCCGGCCGCCGAGCAGCTTCATACCTAGAAAGGCGGCCTCAGCCCGGGTTTCGACCGACTGGGGGCAGAACCGCGCCGGTTCGACCGCGCACGGCTGAAGGGCGCCCATCGCCTGCAGGCCCCGAATGGACGCCGCCTGGCTCGTATCGGCGGGCAGGTCGGCAAAGGGCTCAGGGCTTTCGGTGGTCCTTGGCAATCCCTCGGCAGTGAGCAATCGCCACGCCGCCACGGCGGTCTCCGCTCGAGTCAGTGACTCGGAGGGACACAATCGGCGCGGCGATGCGTCGCATGCGGGCAGTCCCCTTGCCTGGGCCAGCCGAGCAATCGAGGTCCCAGCCCAATCGCCGAGACCCACGTCGGCGAACCCGCTGCACACTGGCGATGTCCGGCTCCCCAGGTCGAACGCATACGCCTGATCCATGAAGTCGACCAGGGCCGTGGCCAGCCAACGCACCAGCGCGGCGCGCCGCGGCTCATCCAGCAGACTGTAGGGGACCTCGATCTGGGTGGCATCGATCGCTCCACCCTGCTGGCTCCCGTGGAGCACAACGCTGATCCCCCCGTCGAAATACCCCGGCTCGGGGACCGGATGCTGTGGGCCGGGATAGACCCGGTAGCCGTGGGCCTCCATCCGGCCCCCCAGGCTCTGCGGGCCGCGCACCAAGTCGGCCAGGCTCATCGAGCTCCAAACCGCCAGGGATCGCAGATTGGAACGCAGCGCATACTGACGCGTGCTCAGCGCCTCATCGTCCCGGTCAAGATCCTCGACCTTCAAGCCATAACCGAACTGCACGCTTGGCACCGGCTCGCCGTTGCTGTGCAGGTCAACGTACAGCCCCCAGCCGCAGGCGGCCGTCACCTGCAGTTCGGCGCGGGCGATGGCCTCATGGTAGGCCGTCCAGGCCGCCTCGGCGGCCGGGTTCCCCTGCCGCGCCGAGCGCCAGGCTCCTGTTCGGGTCGAGTTTGGACCGGTGCAGATGGTTGAGGATCACGTACGGCCGGCGACCGGTCAGCGTCTCGATTGCGTCCGCCAGGTCGCGGGTGAACTGCAGGCTGCCCTCGTCGTCCAGCACGATGGCGTCTTTCCGATCCGGAATATCCGGCGGCTTCAGCCCACCCCCGTGCGGCGCGCTGATGATGATGGGCAGCTGGCCCGGCTGTACCTCGAGCCACGCTGGCTGCGGGGTATCTGCCCTCCGGGGTCGGCACGCCCAGGGCAGGGCCGGCCATCCCTGGGGGCAGCCCACCCAGCGACAGCCCGACGGCCGCCACCGCCCCCAAGCATGCCAGTCGCCAGGAGTTCCTGTGCGCGTGCATCGGCAGGCAGTCTAGGCCCGCCCTCAGGGGAAATGCAAACCGGCTGTGTGCGTCTTGGGGAGTCCGCGGCCGGGATCAGGCCCCGCCGGCGCCATATGCGGCGTCGTTCGTCGGGGTCTTTCCGCTGGGATCCCACACATGGACCCAGGTCCCTTCGTCGGCCCACGCGTACAGCCAGTGCGAGTCCGCCGGAGACAGATTGACACAGCCATGTGAACGCGGGTAGCCGAACCCGTTGTGCCAGTAGGCGCCGTGCAGGGCCCGGGCCTCATCGAAATACATCGTCCAGGGAACGTCCTGAAGGTAGTAGTAGTCCGAGCGGTCGGCGGCGAAGGCGCCGCTCATCACGGTCTTCTCCAGCCGGGTGCCGATCTGAAAGTCCCCGGGGCGGGTCCACCAGCCTGGGAGGCCGCTGGACACCAGGGTGGCGAACACCAGCTGGCCGTGATCGTAGGCGCTTAGCGTTTGTTCGAACAAGTTGATCGAGAGCCAGCGGTCGCTATCCACTTTGCCGGGTGGAACCGGATCGGGCACGACCTTGGCCACCAGTCGGGCTTCGAGCCATTCATCCGGGGCGACCTCGTACCAGGTGGTTCCGCCGGCGTCGACCGAGTTGTAGATCTGCACCACCTGGTAGCGGTTGACCCAATCCTGGGTGTGGGCCTGGGTTTCACCAGGCGCCGGGGCGGTGTAGACCCCCCCGAGGACCCATCCAAAGGCTCTTTCCGGACTGCGGTAGAACGCCAGGCCGTGAAAACTGGATGTGGCGATCTGGCCGCAGTCTCCGCCGCCGCGCATGAACACCCCTGAACTGAGCAGGAAGACCGCCTTGCCGTTCTTGATCGTGCAATCGGTGTACGAGACGAAATCAAACCCCGGCTCGATCTGCCCCGAGGCGTGCTTGGCGTCCCGCGCATCGCTCTCCGAGTTGTACGTGGGGGTGGGATGGTCGCTGCTCAGACGGACATAGCTGAAGGCCAGGTAGCCAAGATTTGGATCCAGGCTCAGGGTCGGCAGGGGCGCATCGATCGCGCCCCGGCGCACCTCGGCCGCCAAGGCTGCCGCCGGTCCCAGATTGGAACAGCGCGCCGCCGTGCGCAGCGCCATGCGGCCGGTGCACAGGTAGTCGCCTGATCCGGCTGGCGGTCCAGGGTCGCTTGCCTGGGCTGGCGCCGGCCGCCCCCAGGCCGCTGTCAGGCAGGCCAGCGCGAGCAGGCCGCCGGCCCCCAAGGTCCACATTCTGGCGCGGAAGTCCCCAAGCGCAGGCATGGCGTGCATTATAGCCGCCCTAACCGACCGGCTCAGGCGCGCTGGTCGATGTCCTGGCGGGCGCGCTCGACAAAGGCCGCCACCAGCATGGCGCCCAAATCGTCTTCCGACCTCAGGCGCACGGACACCTGGCCGGCGTCGGCCTCGCGGTCGCCGATCACCAGCATGTAGGGGATCTTCTGCTTCTGAGCGTCGCGGATCTTGGCGTTCATGCGCTCGCTCTTGTCGTTGACCTCGACCCGCAGCCCTTCGGCGCGCAGCCTCTCGGCCACCTGATGGGCGTAGTCCAAATGGCGGTCGGCGATGGGGATCAGCGCCACCTGCACCGGCGCCAGCCAGACCGGGAAGGCTCCGGCAAAGTGCTCGATCAGGACCCCCATGAAGCGCTCCATCGACCCAAGCAGCGCACGGTGGATCATGTACGGCTGGTGTTCCTGGCCGTCGTCACCCACATAGGTCATGCCGAAGCGCTCCGGCAGGGTGAAATCGAATTGGATCGTGCTGAGCTGCCACTCGCGGCCGAGCGTGTCGCGGACTTTGAGGTCGATCTTCGGTCCGTAGAACGTGGCCTCGCCTTCGTCGACCCGGTAGGGGATTTTGGCGCGTTCAAGGGCGGCGCGCAGCGCCTCCGTCGGCGCTTCCCACTGCTCGGGCGCCCCGGCGGCCTTGGCGGGATTGCGCGTCGACAGATACGCCTGAAAATCCTGGAACCCGAAGGAGCGCAGGATGTGCAGGCAGAAACCCAAGACGCGGTCGATCTCCTCCGGCATTTGATCCGGCCGGCAGAAGAGATGCGCGTCGTCCTGGGTGAAGCCGCGCACGCGGAGCAAGCCGTGCAGCACTCCGCTGCGCTCGAAGCGGTAGACCGTGCCCCACTCGGCGAAGCGCAGCGGCAGGTCGCGGTATGAGCGTTTCTGACTGCGGTAGATCTCGATGTGGAACGGGCAGTTCATGGGCTTGAGATAATACTTCTGCCCCTCGATCTCGATCGGCGCATACATGTTCTCGGCGTACCAGCCGAGGTGCCCGCTTGTCTCCCACAGTTTGGACTTGCCGATGTGGGGGGAGTAGACGAAGTCGTATCCCCCGGCTTCATGCTCCTGCCGGCAGAAGTCTTCCGCCAGCTTGCGCACCATGCCGCCCTTGGGATGCCACAGGATCAAACCCGGCCCCACCTCGTCGCTGACACTGTACAGATCGAGTTCGCGGCCCAGCCGGCGGTGGTCGCGTTTGGCGGCCTCCTCCAGCTTCCACAGGTATTCCTCGAGCTCATTGGCCGACTCCCAGGCTGTGCCGTAGATCCGCTGCAGCATCGGCCGGTCCTCATCGCCGCGCCAGTAGGCCCCGGCGACGTTTAGCAGCTTGAGCGCGTCGGGGTTGATTTCCTTGGTGCTCTTGACGTGCGGCCCGCGGCACAGGTCGGTGAAGGTGTCGTCCTGGTAGATCGAGATTTCCGGCGGCGCGTCGATCCGCTCGCCGTTCTCGTCCACCGCCCCCTGCTCCAGGCCCTCTATTAGCTCCAGTTTGTAAGGCTGATCGGCGAACAACAGGCGGGCTTCATCCGCCGGCAGCACGGTCTTCTTGAACTCGTGATCGCCGCCGACGATCTCGCGCATGCGCGCCTCGATGTGCTCGAGGTCCTCGGGCGTCAGCGGCCGGGGCAGGTCGAAATCATAGTAAAACCCCTCCTCGATCGGGGGTCCGATGGCAAGCCTGGCCTCTCCGGGGAACATCTCCATCACGGCCTGGGCCATGACGTGAGCCGCCGAGTGCCGGACTCGATAAAGATGGGACTCCGGGTAGGGGACCTGGTCGTCGCTCATGTCAACCTCCTTGCTGGCACATGGTCTATCAACAAAACGAGCCCCCGCCCACTGGGACGGGAGCTCGAGCTCGCGTGGTTCCACCCAGATGAGTTAGCCGTAGCCGACCCACTCTGACGGCCGGTAACGGGGCCAACCGTTTGCCATACTCAGCCGCCGCGAAGCGGATTTTCCGGCTCTGGCTCACGGGGGGTTTTCGCCGCTGGATTCCGGAGGCGTCTCTCAATCAGTGGACGCCGTTCTCTGTCGGACTCCCGTACGGCTACTCGTCCCGGTCTACGCCGAGGCTGCCTCAATTGTGGTGGGCGGTATAGGACTCGAACCTACGACCTTTGCGATGTCAACGCAACGCTCTAACCAACTGAGCTAACCGCCCATGTGAACCCACATTATAGCGACCCAAACGGCCGGATGCAATAGCAGGCGCGGGACCCTCACCCCTAACCCCTCTCCCGCGGCGCGGGAGAGGGGTTCTCGATTGCCGGGTTTCGATTATCGTCAACACGATGCTGGGGATCCTCTGGATTAGAATCCTCCGAAGGGGGCCGATGACCCGAATGCGAAAGCCCAAGAGTCCGGGGACGGTCAGTGCACGGGCCAAAGAACTTCGCCGATCGTCGACGCTTGCTGAAACCGTGCTTTGGGGCCAACTGCGCAATCGCCGTTTGGGCGCCAAGTTCCGCCGACAAGTCCCGATTGGGCCCTTCATTGTCGATTTCTTCTGCCACGAGGCAAGCCTCGTCATCGAAGTTGATGGCAACGGGCACCGGGGAAAAGCCCAGATGGTCCTTGACCGTGCCCGGACCGAGTGGTTGGAGCAGCATGGCTACATGGTCGTGAGATTCAAGAATGAGGACGTTTTTGGAGACCTCAGCGCCGTCACGGACGCGATCCAGACTGCGACAGCCCTCTCCCGCCAGGCGGGAGAGGGGCAGGGGTGAGGGTGTACCGACGGATGCAATAGCCGCCTATTTTGCGGTCAGCCGAGCGCCCGCCGGAGCCAGGCGAGGTTGCGCTTGAGCTGGCTTCTCCAATCCGCCAGCACGTGCACAGGTTCGTCGTTCAGGGCCGCCTGCATCGCCAGGCGGCCGGCGCCGATGAGCCGCTCGGCCTGGCCGTAATCCCAGAACCGGACCTCGGGCGGCGGTTGGAGGCCGATCCGGCGCAGGGCTACACCCTCATGTTCGGCCCACTCGCATTCGAGGTCGGCCATGTGCTCGACCATCAGGGTCAGGGCCGAGGTGCTCACGTCGAAGATGTGATCCGAGGGTGCGGCCGTGGCGGCCGAGCGCCGAATCTCGATCGAGATCAGCTGCGAGGCGCCGCGTTGGATAGCCACCTTGATGGGCACGTTGGCGTAGACCGCCCCGTCCACATACCGCCGGCCCTGAATCACCCAGGGCGGCAGATAGGGCGGCAGGGAGCTGCTGGCCATCGCCCCGTCGAGCAGGCGGTCGCCGTCATCATCGCCAAAAACCGCCGCTTGGCCCGTGTCCAGGCAGGTCGCCAGCGCATAAGCCCGCACTCCATTCAGGCGCCTGAGTTCGCCAAAGGTGGCGACGCCCAGCGGCAGATGGGATTCGACGAACTCGGCCAGCCGCCGGTTGGCGAACAGGCTGGGGCGGTTGGTGACGATGCGCTGCAGGCCGCCCAGCAAGCTGATCGACCCGACCAAATCCTGGCGGGCCTCACGCCAGGTTTGCTGCAAGGACCACATGCCCGCCGGTGTTGGATCGGAGGCCAGGTAAATGGCGTTCAGGGCGCCGGCCGACGTGCCCACCACCATATCGGGGCGCAGGCCGGTGCCAAGCAGCACCTCGAGCGCGCCGGCTTGCATGGCCCCGTAATTTCCGCCCCCGCCGAGCACCAACCCCAGCATGCTGTCCCCGGCCTCCCGACCGCGCCCGGTGTCCGGGCGTGTGTGTCATTGTACCGAAACGGGGCGCCCGACCCGGGTGATATAATCGCCCGCATGACGGAACCGTCCGCCGAGGAGCGCCCCTCGAACCCCTCCTTCGAACAAGCCCTGGCGCGCCAGGCCGCCGAACCGTCTCCCGGCCCAGAGACGTCCCCCGGCCAGCCTTCAGATGAGTTCATCCGTTTCAGGCGCAGCCGCTTCTACGCCGCGCTCCTGCCGGTAGCCTTCGTGACCGGCCTGGCGGCGGGTTACCTGTTTTGGGGCCGTGGCACCACGCGCCCCGCGGAGTCCTTGGCCGCCGGATCGAACGCTGTCGCCACGCCGGCGCGCATGCAGGTTGGCTCCGACGACGACCCGTGGATCGGGCCGGCGGATGCGCCCGTGACCATCGTGGAATTCAGCGATTTCAACTGCCCCTACTGCCGGCAGTTTGAACAAACCACGTTCCAGGAACTGATGAACAAGTATCCGAACCAGATCCGCTTCGTCTACCGCGATTTTCCGATCACCAGCCAGGAATTGTACTATGCCGCTCAGGCGGCCGAATGCGCCGGCGATCAGCAGGCCTACTGGCCATACCACGACGCGCTGCTCTCGGGCCAGTATCAGCTCGGCCGGGAGGCGTATCAGCACATCGCGCAGACCTTGGGCCTTGACGCTGAGACATTGCTGACCTGTCTGGATTCCGAAAAATACGGCGGTGAGGTGCAGAGCGACGCTCGCGAGGCCGCCAGTCTGGGCGTCACCGGCACGCCGACGTTCTTCGTCAACGGGATTCCGCTGGTCGGCGCGCAGCCCCTCAGCCAGTTCACGCGCCTGATCGACTCCGAACTCGAGTAATTCGCAATCCAGCCCCGACGGCTTGAGCGCCCGCGGCGGGCATACGATTCGCTTTGTGATGAATTTCACATATCGCCCGGCGGCAGGCCGTCGACTTCATCCATGAACTGGAGCAGCAGACGGTTGAAGGCCCCGGGTGAGTTGATCGGCGTGGCATGCCCCGACTCCGGCAGCACTTCCAGGCGGGCATGGGGCAGGCCCCGGGCCAGGATCGTCTTGGCCGACATGGGCACGATGTGGTCCCGGCCCCCGGCGACAACCAGGCTGGGGATCTTGATGCTCGGCAGGGCCCGGCGCGCATCAAAGGCCGCCACGGCCAGCAGTGTTCGAACATAGCTCGAGCGCTCGTTGCCGCAGATGCGCTCAGCGGCGCGCCGGCGGAGATCGGCCTGGGAGTCGAGCGGGAAAAGCGCCTGCGCCACCCAGCGGCCGAGCCAGTCCATGCGCCCGATAGCCAGCAGCCCCACCCGGCCCACGCCGCTCACGGCGGAGGCGCCTTGCACGCGGAGGCGCGCAAACCCATTGACCAGGGTCAGCGAGCGCAGGCTGTCTGGGTAATCGATCGCCGCCTGCAATCCGACCAACGCGCCCAGGGACAAGCCCACCCAGTGCGCCTGGGTGAGGCCTTGCGAGGCGGCCAGCTCGGCCACGTCCGCCGCCAGATCGGCGATGCGAAAACGATGGTCGGCGCGTGACGATTGGCCGTGTCCCCACAGATCCGGCAGCAAAGCCCGGCGCGCCTCCGCCACCTCGTCGACTTGAAGCTGCCAGTCTTCGCCGCACGAACCCAACCCGTGCAACAAAACCACTGGCGTTCGGTCGGTCGTCTCCGGGCCGACGACTTGATAGAACAAAGAATGACCGTGGACGATGGTGAGGGGCAAGTCGCAGGTCTCCTCGAGCCGAAAAACCACTTCACACGGGCCGGGTTTCTCCGTTATACATGATGGTACTCAAGATCGCACATGGGCCAAGGAGCGGTCGAGTGGCCGACCTGCGCTTTCAGGACTTGATCGAAATCCATCATGATGAGATCTACCGCTACCTGTGGCGCTGGGCGCTCACCGGCGGCGGGTCCGACCCGGAGGCCGATGCCAAGGACCTGACCCAGGAGACGTTCATGCGCGCCTACCAAGCCTATGACCGGCTGCGGCCGGGCAGCAATGCTCGGGCCTGGCTGTACAAGATCGCCACCAATTGCGCTCACTCGGCCTGGCGCAAAGCCAGGCAGGCGCCAACGCTGTCTTCCGATCAGCAGCCCGAGACGTGGGCTTCTGAGGCGGTCTCACCCG
This sequence comes from uncultured Chloroflexia bacterium, assembly GCA_963797485.1. Classification (GTDB taxonomy): domain Bacteria; phylum Chloroflexota; class Anaerolineae; order Anaerolineales; family E44-bin32; genus CAWAND01. The sequence continues at coordinate 416,543 of CAWCPF010000003.1, read as the reverse complement.
AGGAACAGGCGGTCATCGGCTTTGAGGCCGAAGCCCTGCGCCGCGAGCTGAGCCGGCTGCCCCTCAAGCAGCGTACGGCAGTCGCCTTGAGACATCTGCAAGACCTGGATTACGACTCCATCGCTGCGGCGCTGGATTGTTCCGTCGAGAGCGCCCGCGCCAATGTGCACCTGGGATTGGGCAAGCTTCGTGAGGCCCTCGCATCCCTGGAGGGAATTTGAGATGAAGCACCTGTCACCTGACGAAGAAGCCGGGACGGCCGCCGCGTTGCGCCGGTCCCTGCCCGACCCAAAGGCCGGCGCCGTCGCCGCCTCGCGCGACGCCGTCCGCGACTGGTATGCGGCCAGCTCCCCACGCATCGCCTGGCAGAAGTGGCCGACGCCAATCGGGGACCTGTATCTGGCGGCCGGGGAGCAAGGGCTTGTTCGCATCAGCTACCAGCACTCGGACCTGGCCTTCCTGTCCGAATTCGATCTGCGGGCGCGCCTGGTCGAAGACCCCAGCGCGTTGGCGCCCTACCGCCGCCAGCTCGAGGCGTACTTCTCCGGCAACCTGAAGGTTTTTTCGCTGCGCCTCGATCTTTCTCGCGTCACCGAATTCCAGCGCAAGGTGCTCACGGCCATTGCCGGCATCCCGCTGGGCGCGGTGTGGACCTATCGGCAGGTCGCCGAGGCCGTGGGCAGACCGAAAGGTGCCCGCGCCGTCGGGCAGGCCCTCGGCAGCAATCCACTGCCTATCATCTTGCCATGCCACCGAGTGATTGCCAGCAACGGGACTCTGGGCGGCTATGCGGGTGGATTGGAGATCAAACGCCGGCTGCTAAGGCTCGAGGGCGCCCAGCTCGTGTGATTGTCACGGCGACAGCTGATTGCCAACCGGGGCCGTCCCAGAACAGGCGGCCCCTTCGCCTGTCATCCCGCGCCGCTTCCCCGGACTGACCGCAAGCCCCATCGCGTCAACACGCCGCTTGAAGGCACTCGGACGGTGATGGTCGTCACCGCGTGGCTTGTCAGGGGGTGCCCTCGGCCTCACCCCCCGGCCGCCTTTCCGTCTTGAGGTTTCCACGCGGCTCGGGATGTTGGCGGAGAGGGGAGTAAGTTTTCAGGAAGCAGGAGTGGTGTGTCATAGGCAATTCGGATCGTCACGCGAGGCGTCGAAAAAGTGGTCTCATTTTCCCTTGAATTGTGCGCGATGTTCAATATAATGAAACATCGTGGAACAAGACGAATGTCCGGATGATGGTGCAGAACTCCCCGACCCCCATTCGCACATGTCGCTGGCGCGCATGCAAAGGACCGGCCTTGCCATGCGCCACCTCCCACTGATTCATGCGAACGCAATCGGGGCTCATTTTCCGACGGATCTTGCGCCGGAAATCGAAGCTGGCCGGCCCTTCGGCCGGGTCCTGCGTGGCTTTCTTGTGATCGTCGGCGCCACTCACAGCGACGCCCTGATCGAAGATGCTTGAGGACCCTCCAACTCCAAATCGAGCTGACTGCAATCGACCATCGGAAGCGCGCGGCCCGCGCGCCGGTTTGCATTATCGGTTGATGATCCCGGAACTCTTGGCGCCTCTCCCCAGACGCGATCGGTGAGGCGCAGACGACTTGTGGCACAAGCCACCACTTGGGAGAGGAGAGACAAGATGAAGAAACCACTGGTGGACACGATCTGGCGGGCGGCGACTTTGTCGCTTGTCGCCGCGCTGCTGCTGGCAGCCTGCGGCGGCGCCGCTCCGACGACGTCTGCGCCGCCCGCCACACAGCCTCCGGAACAGGGCTCACCCACGACCGCCCCGGTTGCCGAAACGCCGTCCGGACCGGGCGAGCCCCTGTCGATCCTTGAGTGGTCCGGTTACGAGGCCACCAGCTACCCGGAGTTCTTCGCCCCCTTCACAGACAAGTACGGCGACCAGGTGAATGAGCTGCTTCAGTACACCTTCTTCGCCGACGATGCCGAGGCCTTCACCAAGGCTCAGAGCGGTTTTCATGCCGACATCGTGCACCCGTGCAACTCGTGGTTCCAGCTCTGGGTCGACCGCGGGCTGGTCCAGCCGATCGATACGTCGCGGTTGAGTAACTGGTCCGGAGTGGACCCGCGCCTGGCCGCTCTCGGGCAGATCAACGGCCAGCAGTACTTCGTGCCCTGGGATTGGGGCTTCGAGACCCTGCTCGTCAGAAACGACCTGGTACCCAAGCCGGTGACCTCGTGGGCCGACCTGTGGGACCCGGCCTTCAGCGGCCACATCGCCGAATGGGACAACGCCGAGGCGGCCTTTATCGACGCCTCGCTGGCCATGGGCTTTGACCCCTGGAATACTACGCCCGACCAGCAGCAGCAGGTCCAGCAGAAGTTAATCGAATTGAAGTCGCATCTGCTGACCTACTGGAAGGACTACACCGAGACCTATGAGCTGCCGACCACCGGTGACTCCTGGATCCTGACCAACGCCTGGCAGGACGCATACGCCAACGCGCTCGACTCGGGGTACGACGTCAGCTACATCACCCCCACCGAAGGCCGGCTGGCGTGGGTGTGTGGCTACGGCATCACCAGCGACGCCACCAACGTGGATCTGGCTTACGAGCTGCTGGATGCCTCGATTGCGCCGGATTCGATGGCGGCGCTGGCCAACACATACTGGTACGGCTTTTCCAACATGGATGCCGTCCCGCAGGTCGATGATCTGGTCATCCAGGTCATGGGCCTGGACAACCTGGACACGCTTTTCGACAACACCGTCTTCTATAAGCCCCTGACCGAGGAACAGCGTCAGATGATGTCCGACATCTGGAATCAGGTTAAGGCGTCGCCCTAAAGGCGCCGCGAGGAAGGGGGGCCCCTTCCATCCAGAAGGGGCCCCCTACCCACGTGACAGACCGCCGTCGCATCCTGGTCCTGATGATCCCGCCCACCGCATGGCTGGTGGCGTTGCTTGTCGTCCCGGTCGTGACGATGGCGGCCGTCACTTTTCACTCAGGCACCTTTGGTCCGAGCAGCCAGCAGTTCTCCCTTGAGACCTACCGAACGTTCATCTCCGATTTCGCATTTCACCGGCTGCTATTGAAATCCTTCGGGATTGCCATGATCGTTTCGGTCCTGACGGTTGTCTTATCGTTTCCGGTCGCCTATGTCCTTTCCTTCCAGGCTGGGGCGTACCGCGTGGCGCTGCTCACGGCCTTGATCATCCCGGCGTGGACCAGCTACTTGTTGCGCGTGCTCTCCTGGAAGATCATCCTGGGCCCGAGCGGCGTCCTCAACAGCCTGCTCCAGGGCGCAGGCTTCACCCACGAAGCCCTTCCCGTGCTCCTGTACAACCAATCGGCCGTCATTATCACCCTGGTGTATTCATGGATCCCGTTTGTGGCGCTGCCCATCTTCGCCGCCCTCGAGCGCATCGATCGCAGCCTGCTGGAGTTGGCCGCCGACCTCGGGGCGGCGCGCTGGCAGACGTTCTTTCGGATCACGGTCCCCCTCAGCATGCCGGGGGTCATCGCCGGATTCTTGTTCGTGTTTATCCCAACCGTCGGCGAATACGTGACGCCTTCGCTCGTGGGAGGCCCGAGCGGGGTGATGTACGGCAACATCATCCAGGATCAGTTCCTGAGCGCGCTCAACTGGCCGATGGGTTCGATCATGAGCATGGCCCTGTTGATCGCCGTGCTTCTGCCGCTGCTGGTTGTCGGCCGCTATACGCGCCTGGCCGATCTGGCCGGATTCTAGGCGATGCAGCGTCGCTTCTGGTTGACACCCGGATCGGCTTATGTGGCCTTGATGCTGCTGTTCCTGTATCTGCCCATCCTGCTGCTGATCGTCTTCTCCTTTAATGACGCCGACAGCCTGGTCTTTCCGCTGCGCGGGTTCACCCTGCGCTGGTACGCCGCCCTGGCCGACGCCGGGACGCTGCTCGAATCAGTTCGCAACAGCCTGATCGTCGGCTTTGGGTCATCGCTGGTGGCCACAGTGCTTGGCGCCATGGCCGCCGTGGGGATCCTGCGCTTTCAGTTTCCCGGCCGGAGCGCGTTCCTTGGTTTGGCCGCCATCCCGCTGGTCATCCCGTCCATTGTGCTCGGTGTGGCGCTGCTGATCCTGTTCCGGCAGGTTCTCAATTGGGAATTGAACTTGTGGACCGTGGGCCTGGGGCACGTGGTCGTGAATATCCCTATCACGATGCTGATCATCGCCTCACGCCTGGCCGGCTTCCAGGAGAACCTCGAGGAAGCCGCTATGGATCTCGGCGCCAGCTACTGGCAAAGCCTATGGCGCGTTGTCCTGCCCATCACCTTTCCCGCCCTGGTGGCCGCTTTCCTCACGGCGTTCACGACTTCGTTTGACGAATACGCCATGTCGGTGTTCATCATCGGACATGATCCGACCCTGCCGATCTACCTCTATTCGCAGCTCCGCTTCCCGCGGCGCTTGCCCCTGATTGTGACCCTGGCCGCCATCCTGATGCTGGCCTCGGTCGTGATCCTGGGCATATCCGAAGCGCTGCGGCGTTCAGGGACCTCGCAAAGCCGAGTCCCGGAGAGTGCCACATGAACGACTATGCGGTGGAAATGCTGGGCGTGAGCAAGAACTTTGGCAGCCAGCGGGGGCCGGGCTCAGACGTCCAGGCCGTGCACCATATGGACCTGGCCATCCGCCAAGGCGAGTTCTTCACCTTGCTCGGGCCGAGCGGCTGCGGCAAGACCACGACATTGCGAATGATCGCCGGATTCGAGAGCCCGAGCGAGGGCGAGATTCACATCCAGGGCCAGCCGATGTCGCATGTGCCGCCTAACCGGCGGCCGGTCAACACCGTCTTCCAGAACTATGCCCTGTTCCCCCACCTGACCGTGGCCGAGAACGTCGAGTTCGGGCTGGCGGTTAAACATGTGGCCCGACCGGAGCGCTTGGCGCGCGCCAAAGAGGCCATCCGGCTGGTTCAACTCGAAGGATTGGAAGACCGCAAGCCCGGCCAGTTGTCCGGGGGCCAGCAGCAGCGCGTCGCCCTGGCGCGCGCCCTGGTCAACGAACCCAGCGTGCTGCTCCTCGACGAGCCCCTGGGGGCGTTGGACCTCAAGCTCCGCAAGGCCATGCAGTTGGAACTCAAGCACCTGCAGACCAAGGTTGGCATCACCTTCATCTACGTCACCCACGACCAGGAAGAGGCCCTGACGATGTCGGACCGGATCGCCGTCATGGACGGCGGGCATATCCTCCAGGTCGGACATCCGATCGATATCTATGAGGATCCGTCCACGCGCTTCGTGGCCGACTTCGTGGGTGAGACCAACTTTCTCGACGGCCACATCCAAGGCTTCCACAATGGCCATGTGGAAGTTGATGTGGCCGGATCCCACGTCATGGCGCGCACGCCGCGCCGCAAGCTTCCCGTTGATGGGGATGTGACCCTGATTGTGCGTCCGGAGAAACTGGCCCTGGCACGCGCCAATGGCCACCCGGGCGAAGGCATGCCGGGCAAGATTCAAGAGGTGGTCTACATCGGGACCGACACGCGCTACGTTGTTCAGCTCTCAAGCGGGGTCAGGCTTGTGGTTCGCGTACAAAACGACGCCACCCATCATCTGGGCGGCTATAAAGTAGGCGAACAGGTATTTGTGGCCTGGGATGCCGAAGATGCACGTGTCCTGGTGGAGGCGCGTGTCGGAAGCGCCCGCGCTCAGCCGCCGGCTTCCCGACCGCCCACGCTCAGGTGTAGTTGGGCCGAAGTTCTGCCACCGGAAGAGTGATCAACCCCTCTTCCCGATCGCCTTCCTGGCAAACCCGGCCGGGGTCCACTCCCGCCAGGTTGGCCGTGTAGGCACCCACCATGGCGTCCAACTCACCCGGGCTAAGCAGCTCATCCAGCGGGAGCTGCCCGGTCAGCAAATGATGGCGGGTGATTTCTTCGAGCGCCCGCATCGGGTTGGGAATATCCACGCCTTTGAGATGCAAAATGAGCTGGCGCTGCAGCCTTCCTTCCAAGGTAGCCTTGGGCAGGGGCTGCCGATCCAGCAGGACGGTGAAGGCGGCGTTTGGGTGCAGCTCAAGCAGCATGCGTTCCCCCGGCGGCTCACCGGCCACGAAATTGCGGTATCCCAGACCTTTCAGGCGCGCGTGCAGCTGCCGGCCGCGCTCGACCCAACCCGGGGCCAGCGCCCGCATGCTGGGGGTGCTGGCCATGCGCATGCCGCGCCGGCGTAACGCGAATTCGCACAGCCTCCATCCCTGCCAGGCGCCTCCCTCGGGCGCCAGGCCCAAGCGGGACCGCACGTCGGGCTGGGAGAGCAGACCCGCGGGGCCTCCCTGAGGCGCATCGACGGCGATCACAGCCTGCGACTGGCCAGCGGCGAATGCCAGCACGTCTTCGAACCCCATCTCGCCCGATGCCACCGGGCGCAGGTCGGCGTCCAGAGCAGCCACCGGCAGCGGTCGGTCGCCGGCTGTCGCATCGATCCCGATGAAGACCGCGCCATCAAAGAGCATCTCACTCCCTCAGTCCCGCCGCGCGCGGGCGGCCGGGCCACCATACTGCAAGTCCACCCCGGTGTCCACTATCGGCCGATCCGGAGCCGCGTGCCGTTCGTCAGTCGGCTGTCGCACGGTCAAGGAGCTCGATCAGGGTCGCCCAGCGGCTCTCATCGGTGTGATAGGGTGCCAGCCAAGGAGGCCGGGCCGCCTGCCCCAACGCCCGCGGCAACGCCACCCCGCTGCAAATCAGGAAGGCGGTGAAGACCCAGCGGGTCCGATGCCGGCCGATGGCGCTGTGCAGCAACACGCTTCGGCCGTCCTTCAGGCAGTCGAGCACGAATTCCCCGGCCAGGCGGCGTGTGCCCGCCTCGGCCTGGTCTTCCTGATCCACATTCAGCCACAGATACGCGTGAGGCACGGGTCCATGGAACGGCATCGGCCCCGCAGGCGAGAGGTGCACCACCGCCTCGATCCCCGTCTGATCGCTGAAGGCTCCCCAGTCCTTGGGGATTTGCTCGCCGCCGGCGGCGAAGATGCGGTCATGCACCCAACTCACACAGGACCTCCATTGTCGCCCGCGCCGGCGAGTATACTCCCCGGTTTTGACGGCCGCGAGCGCGCCGTATATACTGGGCACGGCCTCGCGCCCGGCAGACCGGGCAGGGGATGCAAGCCAGCGAGTGCCGTTCACGTCCAACGCTGACGGCCCTCGGCCGTCCGTGGTAACCACGCTCCAGGAGGTTGAATTCATGGCCGCGCCTGCACCAGCCAAAGGTTTTAGGCTCACCTATGCCACGATGTTCGAGCCCCCGGAGGAGCTGCACACCCAATACGAATCCGCCTTGGAGGCTCTGAAAGCCGGGATGGGGCAGGACGTACCCATGCTGATCGATGGCCGGGACGTCTTCGCCGGTGAGAAATTCGAAAACCGCTCGCCGATCGACAAGCGCTGGATGCTGGCCACCTTCCAAAAGGGAGATGCCCAACACGCCCAAGAAGCGTTGCGGGCAGCTCGAGCCGCCACACACACGTGGGGGCGCATGCCGTGGAGGGAGCGAATTGCCCTGATGCGCAGGGCTGCCGACCGGATCAATGAGCGCATCTTTGAGTTCGGCGCGGTCTTGTCCATGGAAGTCGGCAAGAACCGCATGGAGGCCCTGGGAGACGCGGCCGAGTCCGCCGATTTGATCCGCTATGCCTGCGACCAGCTCGAGGCCAATGATGGCTACGTGGTCGCCATGGGGAAGGATCCCCTCAAAGGTTACGACGCCTCAAACACGTCTGTCCTGCTGCCGTACGGCGTGTGGCTGGTGGTCAGTCCGTTCAACTTCCCGGCCGCGCTGACCGGCGGGCCGGCGGGTGCGGCCATGGTGGCAGGCAACACGATTGTGATGAAGCCGGCCACGGACACACCCTGGACGGCGCGCCTGCTGGCCGAATGTTTCCGCGACGCCGGGCTGCCGGAAGGGTCCTTCAACTACGTGACCGGCCCAGGCTCGACGCTGGGAGAAGCCCTGATCAACGGCGAGCAGGCCGACGGCCTCACCTTTACCGGCTCCTTCGACGTCGGCATGCATATCTACCGCCAGTTTGCAAGCGGACAATACCCGCGGCCGACGATTCTCGAGATGGGTGGCAAGAATCCATCCATCGTCTCGCAGCACGCCGATCTCGAACGCGCCGCCACTGGCATTGTCCGCTCGGCCTTCGGCCTGCAGGGGCAGAAATGCTCGGCCAACTCGCGGGTCTACATCGAGCGCCCGGTCTACGACAAATTGGCACAAATGATCGTCGACAAAACCCAGGCCCTCACGGTCGGCGATCCGACCGACCGCGCCACCTTCATGGGCCCGGTGATCAACCAGGGCGCTTACGCCTCGTTCAAGGAGTTCACCGAGGAGCTGTCCCAGTCGGGCACTTTCCTGACCGGCGGGAAGGTCCTGACCGGCGGCGCTTTCGACCAGGGTTACTTCTGCCAGCCGACCGTGGCGGCGGACGTGGACCGGAGCCACCGACTGTGGAAGCACGAGATGTTTCTACCGATAACCATGCTGGAGGCCGTGGACAGCCTGGACGAGGCCATGAGCCTGGCCAACGACGTGGTCTACGGACTGACGTCCGGCTTCTACGGGAGCGAAGCCGAGGCCGAATGGTTCTTCGACCACATTCAAGCCGGGGTCAACTACGCCAACCGGCCGCAGGGTTCCACAACCGGCGCCTGGCCCGGATTTCAGCCTTTTGGCGGGTGGAAGGGCTCGGGCTCGACCGGCAAGAATGCCGGCGGGCACTACTATCTGCCGCTGTACATGCACGAACACATCCGCACGCTCATCCGTTGAGCGCCTGGCCCCGCGTGGCCATGTTGACCGGCTGACGGCCTTGCTCGCCCGCCTGGGTTCCGCCCTGATCCTGATCGGCCTGGTGACCATGGTGGTCTACCTGGTCAGTTCGACCATCGGTCAAGGCGACGCTTGGTGGCTCTTGGCCGGCACGCTGATCGCGCTGGCCGGGCTCATCCTGCACCGCCGCGGGCTGGCCGTCTCCAGCACGGCATCCGGCCGCTTCCGCACCCTGCGGCGGATGATGGGCCAGGGAGAGGCAGACGACGAGCCTCCCCTCGAGTAGGGCAGGCCAGTTCATGGCATGGTTTGTGATGGAATTCACAAGCCGGGACGCCACCTGCCCGCTGAGACTGCTGTATCATTTACCCATCCCCGCATCGCCGCCGCCAGCCCATCCTCAAGGATCGCCTTGGCTGAATTCGACTACGACCTGGTAGTGATCGGAACCGGACCGGCCGGCCAGCGCGCCGCTATTCAGGCGGCCAAGCTGGGCAAGCGCGTGGCCGTCGCCGAGCGCCGGACCGTGGTCGGCGGGGTGTGCATCAACACCGGCACCATCCCCAGCAAGACCCTTCGCGAGGCCGCGCTGTACCTCTCCGGCTACCAGCAGCGCGGCTTCTACGGCGCCTCGTATTCGGTCAAGGAGCGCATCACCGTCGCAGACCTTCTTTTCCGGGCCAACCATGTGATCCAGAATGAGATCGACGTCATCCGGCACCAGCTCCGCCGCAACCAGGTCGAGCTGTTCTCCGCCGAAGCCTCGTTTGTCGATCCCCACACATTGCGATTGAAGGACTGCGAGAGCGAAGAAAAGCGGGACGTCACGTCCCAATTCGTGGTCATCGGCTGCGGTACCACGGCCACCCGCCCGGATCACATCCCCTTTGATCAGACAAATATCCTGGCCAGCGACGACATCATGCATCTGGACAGCGTCCCACGCACCCTGACCGTGGTGGGCGGCGGGGTCATCGGGCTGGAATATGCCTGCATCTTCTCGGCCCTGGGTGTGCGGGTGACCGTCGTCGATCAGCGCCCGAATCTGCTCCCCTTCGTGGACGAGGAGATCGTCGACGCGCTTGTCTACCAGATGCGTCAGGATCGCGTCACCCTGCGGCTGAATGAAACTGTGCGCCACATCACCGCCGTCAACGGCGAGGGCAAAGAGCGCGTCCGCATCGACCTCGAGAGCGGCAAAGAAATCTGGACCGAGAAGGCCCTCTACAGCGTCGGTCGCACCGGAGCCACCGAAACGCTAAACCTGCCGGCCGCCGGCCTCACGGCCGACGACCGCGGCCGGTTAAAGGTAAACGAGCACTATCAGACCGAGGTGCCCAATATCTACGCCGCCGGGGATGTGATCGGGTTCCCCAGCCTGGCAGCCACATCCATGGAACAGGGCCGCCTAGCTACCTGCCACACGTTCGGGATCCCCGCCAACAGCGTGCCTGAGCTCTTCCCGTACGGGATCTACACCATCCCGGAGATCTCCACCGTCGGCCGCACCGAGGCCGAGTTGACCGAGGCCGGCATTCCGTACGAAGTCGGCAAGGCCCATTACCGCGAGATCGCCCGCGGGCAGATCATCGGCGACGAGACCGGACTGCTGAAACTGATTTTTCATCTGGAGACCCGCAAGCTGTTGGCGGTGCACATCATCGGCGCCGGGGCCAGCGAGTTGATCCACATCGGCCAGGCGGTCCTGGCTTTTGGCGGGACGGTTGACTACTTTGTGCAGACCGTCTTCAACTATCCCACGCTGGCCGAGTGTTACAAGACGGCCGCCTTTGACGGCATCAACCGCCTGGGCCAGTGAGCCGCCGGCAGCCACCGATACCCGTCCGCCCGATTTAAGTCCCTGATCGGAGGCCAAATGCAAACACTCCCCCAGATACCCATCCCCGCCTCGCGCAATTGGCTGGCCCGAATCTTCGTCAGTCCGGACGAGCCCCGCCTGCGGGCCGGCTGGAGACTCCTGATCCACACGATCGTCCTGGTCATCCTGGTGCTCATCTTCAGCACCATCCTGGCGGGACTTGGCTTTGTCCTCGGCCTGGTCGATCTTGCTTCCCTCGGGGGCAGCGGCTATGCCGGACTGGTGATCCAATCCCTGGCCATGTTCTTCGGGATCACCATAACCACCTGGCTCGCCCGGCGCTGGCTGGACCGCCGCAACTTCGTTTCTCTGGGGTTCACCGTCGATCGCAGCACGGCACTGGATCTGGGATTTGGGTTCATCCTGCCGGGTGTCTTGTTCGGATTGATCTATGCCGCCGAATACGCCGCCGGCTGGCTGACCTATGAGGGGACCGCCTTGCAGACCGGCAGCCTGCTGACGGTCTTGGGGGGCCTCGGCGTCGGCCTGGCCGTGTTTGTGCTGGTCGGCTGGCAGGAGGAACTCCTAAGCCGTGGCTATCACCTTCAAAACCTGGTGGACGGGCTCAATCTGCCCCTGGGTGTGCTGATCTCATCGGGCGTGTTCGCCCTGCTCCACCTGGCCAATCCGGGCGCGAATTGGGCCTCCACTCTGGGCATTCTGGCGGCGGGCTACTTTCTGGCCTTCGGTTGGATACGGACCGGCCGGCTGTGGCTGTCCATCGGGTTGCACATTGGCTGGAACTTCTTCGAAGGCACGGTCTTTGGATTTGCGGTCAGCGGGACCGGTGGATTCAACTTCATCCACCAGACGGTCAACGGTCCCGAGTTGGTGACCGGCGGGGTCTTCGGTCCAGAAGCCGGGCTGGTCGTGCTGCCCGCCATGGGGCTTGGCGCCATCGCCATCTGGTGGTTCACGCGCCGCCGCACGGGCGTCTCCGGACGCCCTCCGAAGACTGCCCCGACTGGGGTATGATGGGGAGTTGACGGGCAACGGCTGATTCCCGTCCACATCGACAGCCATCGTCGCCGCCCCGGTCCCCGGGGCCCGTTGTGTGCGGACCCTCCGGTCGAACCCGGTCAAGCTCCGACGAAAATGGGATCAAAATCAAGGAGGTCGGATCGGACCGTCTTCGGCGCGTACATTGACACCCCAGGTCCTAAGGCTCACAGTTCTCCAAAGGAGAGACCGCTATGGCAAAAGTCGCGATTAACGGATTGGGACGCATCGGTCGCGCGGCGTTCAAGATCATCCTTGAAACCCCAGGGCTCGAGCTGGTCGCCGTCAACGACATTGTCCCGGTAGATAATCTGGCCTACCTTCTCAAGTACGACACGGTCTATGGTCGCTATCACAAGAAGGTCGAACACAAACCCGGTGAGCTTATCATCGATGGGCATTCGGTCAAAGTGTTGAGCGAACGCGATCCGGCTCAGCTGCCATGGAAGTCGCTCGGCGTCGAGCTGGCCTTCGAATGCACCGGCGTGTTCACAAAGAAGGCCGATCTTGAGAAACACGTTCAGGCCGGCGCCAAGCACGTCATCCTCTCGGCGCCGAGCAAAGAGCCCGAGGTGATGACCATCGTCTACGGCGTCAACTCGTACGAAGGCGATCCGCCGGCCGTGCTGTCAACCGCCAGCTGCACCACCAACTGCATCACACCGCTGGTCGAGATCATGGGCCGCCGGATCGGGATCAAGAAAGCCATTATGACCACCATACACGCTTACACCGCGTCTCAGGCCTTGGTGGACGGGCCGTCCAAGAAGCTAAGGAGCGGGCGGGCGGCGGCAGCCAATTTCGTGCCCGCCACCACCGGCGCCGCCATCGCCACCACCAAAGCGCTGCCCCAGTATGCTGGCCTCTTTGATGGGACCGCCGTTCGGGCTCCAATACCGGTCGGCTCCATCTCGGACGTGGTTTTCCTCACCGAGCGACCGACCTCGGTTGAAGAGGTCAACGCCATCTTCACCGAGGAATCCAAGACCCCACGCTACCAAGACGTGCTGGCCGTCTCCGAGGACGAACTTGTATCCTCCGATATCCTGGGTGAAACCCACGCCTCAATCGTGGACCTTGAGCTGACCAAAGTCGTCGACGGCGATCTGGTCAAGGTCATGAGCTGGTACGACAACGAGTGGGGCTACACCAGCCAGATGGTCCGCCAGGCAGTGTCCATGCTCGGCGCCTGAGGCGCCCGAGAGACTTCACCCTCCCCCGCTCGGGGGATGCCGTCACGAACCTCATCGGGGAGGCTTTGAGCCTCCCCGGTTTGTCTTTATGGTCACCGAAACTGCCTCTTGACAGAACAGCACGTTTGTTCTATCTTGGGTCCACTCAGAACGCCTGTTCTAGTGGAGGTGGCCATGTCTGCCATTTCGACCCTGCGTAAGCCCAGTTCGTTGTCCGCCGATGGGCGGCGAATCGCTCGCTCGCTGCTCAGCCAACTGCCGGCCCAGCGCGGGCTGGTCATCGGGCTGATTCTTGTCCTGGCCCTGGTGGCATTCGAGGCCTTCAACTACAGCACAACGCAATTCGCCTTGACGGACCTCTTGGGGGACTTCTCCTTCGCCGGCATCGGCTGGGCCACCATCCTGGCCCTGGCCTTCTGCGGCATTGATTTTGCCGGCATCGCACGCCTGCTGACACCGGAGCAGGGAAAGCGCGAGCCGGTCGAGATGTGGTACCTGTTGGCGGCCTGGTTCCTGGGCGCCACCATGAACGCCATACTCACCTGGTGGTCGGTCTCGCTGGCCCTGATTCAGCATCAGGGATTGGGCAACGAAATCCTGGGCCGCGCCGCCCTGCTCAACAGCGTACCGGTATTCATTGCCGTGCTGGTCTGGCTCATCCGGGTGCTGCTCATAGGCAGCTTCACACTGACAGGCGAGCGCCTGTTCAGTCTGGGTGCCAAGCCGGCGCACAAGCCCCAGGCCTCGACCCCGCTCGGCCGCGCCTACCACGGCGGCCTCCGGCAGCCCGCTCGGCATCGCAGCGCGGTCCGGCCAGAGACCGAACCCGGTGCCTCGCCGTGAGCCTGTCTACACACCCGAACCCGTCAGCGCGCAGGCGCGTCGCCGTTGACTTTGACAGCTGCAAAGACCGGGCGGTTGATCCGCCCAGGCGATCGGGACCTGCCCAGGGACGCACCTGGGCAGGTCCTTTCCCTGCGCCTCTTGCTGCCCTTGCTGCTCTTCGGCCTGTTGGCGTTGGCCAGCACCTGGTCCTGGCGCTGGCTCGGCCCAGCCCTCGATCGGCTCGAATCCCAAGCTTCAGCCGCACCTGAACCGCCTTCAGCCGCGCCTCACGCAGGCTCGCCCTTAGCGCCAGTGTTCGCTCCGGCGGTGACACGCTGGGCAGCCGATATTGACCGCTGGTCTCGCCAAGCCGGTCTCGATCCGAACCTGGTGGCCGTCGTGATGCAGTTGGAATCGTGCGGCGATCCCCTGGCCCGTTCCCCCGCCGGCGCGTTAGGCTTGTTCCAGGTCATGCCGTACCACTTCTCGCCATCCGAAGACCCGCTGGACCCAGACACCAACGCGCGCCGCGGGCTTGCGTACCTCGTCGGCGGGCTCGAGTTAGCCCACGGGAACTCAGCCCTTGCCTTGGCGGGATACAACGGGGGTCATGGGCTCATTCCGGCGGCCGTGGACTCCTGGCCGCTTGAAACGCGCCGTTACGTGGATTGGGGAGCAGGCTTGCTGGCCGACATCGCCAACCATCGAACGCCAAGCCCAACACTCGACCGTTGGCTCAAGGCTGGCGGCGCCTGGCTGTGCCGCGCGGCGGATTCCCGCCAAGCACTTGCCTCGCGCTAGGCCGGACGAACGCTCTCTTCGGTCGAGGCTGACTGCGCCGGCCCGGCGGCCGCTTCTTGCCCATTTGCGGTCCGCCTCTGCGGACCTCCGGCCTCAGCCGGACTCTCGGCTCGGGCCGGATCCAGAGCGCGCGGCAGCCACACCGAGAATGTCGTTCCCTCTCCGGGCTCCGACGCCACCTCCAGGTTGCCGCCATGGCTGCGCGTGATCCAGTAAGCGATGGACAGCCCAAGCCCCGCGCCGCCCCCCCTCGAGCGTTGGCGGGAAGAGTCCGCTCGATAGAACCTTTCGAACACGTGAGGGAGATCATCTGCGTGGATGCCCGAACCGGTGTCGGTCACCGTGAGACGCGCCCACTCGCCAACCCGCGCCAGGCCGATGTCGACCTGTCCGCCGCGGGGTGTGTATTGAATAGCATTCGACAGGATGTTCAGCAGGACCTGCTTCAAACGGTCACGGTCACCAATCACGCGGACCTGATCTTCCCGCCCGATGCGCAAGACGACCTTCCCCTGCGCCAGCGTTTTGCCTTCCTTGTACACATCCAGCAGCAGCGTGTCCAGTTCGACCGCATCATGTGCCAGCGGCAGCCGACCCGACTCCGCCTGGGCAAGAATCAGCAAGTCATTGACCAGCCGGGTCATTCGCTCAACCTCTGAGTCGATGGCGCCCATCGACTCCCGATCTACCGGTGACAGACGACGCAACAAATCCAGATTGCCCCGGATGGCGGTCAGTGGGGTTCTCAGCTCATGAGACACATCGGCCAGAAAGCGCCGCTGGATTTCAAACAGGCGCTCAAGGCGCTCCAGGGTTTCGT
The DNA here is from genome assembly GCA_963797485.1 of uncultured Chloroflexia bacterium. Lineage (GTDB taxonomy): Bacteria > Chloroflexota > Anaerolineae > Anaerolineales > E44-bin32 > CAWAND01. Next base: position 401,231 of record CAWCPF010000003.1, on the reverse strand, counting down.
TGAAGGCCAGGATCAGGCGACCGACTTCATCACGCGCCGGACCTATCACAGGGATGCGTCGCGACAAATCATCGGCGCGGGTGATCTGCAGGGCCGTCTCTGTGACCCTGTCCAGCGGTCGGAGTGCCGCCCCGGCCGTCGTCCAACCAACCAAACCGGCGATAATCAACGAGCTCAGTCCGCCCCCGATGAGCACGATCAGGAGCAGCCGCTGGGCCTGATCGACCGGCGACAACGATGTCGCCAGCTGAAGATAGCCCACGACATGCTCGTCGGCTCCGGTCCACACAGGTACCGTCAGCACTCTCAGATGGCTGCCGTTCAGGTTGACGGTCGAAAAGGTGCGGACCCGGTCCTCGAGCTGATCGGGGTCAAACGCCTGGCCGAGCTCGGGCACGTTGGCGGACTGGCTCCGCAAGCCAAAGCGGTCGTCCCAAACCTGGACATAGACGTTGGTAGTCAAATCGAGGGCCCGCAAAGTGAACGCCAGCGTGTCCGGGGATTGGCTGGCAAGCAGGATGTCTCCAGCCGTCTTGGAGAGAGTATCATCGGATTGACGGACCATACTTAACGACACAATCGAGTAGACCGCCGACCCAAACATCAGCAGCACCACGGCCAGAACACTCGTGTACCAGACCGTCAGACGGCCTCGAAGCGTCACGCCGGCTCCCGAAGTACATACCCGACCCCGCGCACGGTGTGGATCAGCCTCGGCTCCTGCGAGGCCTCCAGCTTCTGGCGCAGGTACCGGACATACACCTCGATGATGTTGCTCTCACCACCGAAGTCATAGCTCCAAACACGATCGAAGATGACATCTCGAGTAAGCACCTGGCGCGGATGGCGCATGAAGAGCTCCAGCAGCTCGTACTCTTTGGCGGTCAGCTCAACCGGGCGCTCGCCCCGAAAGGCCTGGTGTGTGCCTGTATCCAGGCGCAGATCAGCATAGTTGAGGACAGCCGGCACCTCCGCCTTGGTCCGTCTCAGCAGAGCTCGAATTCGGGCCAACAGCTCGTCCAGCGCGAACGGCTTGACCAGATAGTCATCAGCCCCGGCGTCCAGGCCGCGCACGCGGTCCTCGACGGCGTCTTTGGCGGTCAGGATGAGGATGGGGGTGTCGCTTACCTGTCGAAGGTGTCGGCACACCTCCAGGCCGTCCAGTTCGGGGAGCATCAAATCGAGAATGACCAGGTCCGGGGGGTGCGCCTCAGCTAGCTCGAGTCCGGATTCGCCATCCAGGGCCGTCTGTACGTCATAGCCCTCGTAAATCAAGCCCCGCTTGAGGAATTGAACGATACGCTCTTCGTCTTCAACGACCAGTATGGTTTCGCGCACCGCCGCCTCGCGTGGGGCAATATACCATAGGCAGCCGAGGGGCCTGACTTCGGAATCATCCGAGCCGCCCATGATCAGGCGGCTCGGCGATGGATTCGGTCTATTGGCGAAACGCCTACGCCAACTCGACCACTGCGCCGGCGGCTTCCAGTTTGCTCTTGGCGTCCTGTGCAGATTCCTTGGCCGCGGCTTCCAATACCTTGGCGCCGGCGGTCTCGGCCAGGTCCTTGGCATCTTTCAGGCCTAGCGACGTGATCTGCCGAATGGCTTTGATCACATCGATCTTCTTCGGACCGACGTCCTTGATGATCACATCGAACTCGGTCTTTTCCTCAACGGCGTCTGCGGCCCCGGTCGCCCCAGCAGGCATGACGGCCATAGCCATAGGCGCCGCTGCGGACACACCCCACTTCTCTTCCAGCATCTTGGTCAATTCCGCGGCTTCCAACACCGTCAGCTCGCTGAGCTGTTCGACCAGTTTCTCAAGATTAGCCATGATCTCAGATCTCCTTTATGCGGGCTTTGCGCCCTTCTTCACAAAGTCGCCGGACTTACGGCCTCAGGCGGCAGATGGGCCGGCTTCGGCGTACGCGTGGACAACGTTTAGCACTTGCCTGACACTTCCAGCCAGCGCACTCGCCACGCGCGAGGCGGGGGCCTGCAGCAGGCCAATCAGCCTTGCTTGGACCACCGGCATCGGCGGCAGTTCCGCCAGCTCCATCACTTGGGCCGCTGAGTAGGGCTGCCCCTCGATAATGGCGCCTTTCACCTGGAGCAGGTTGCCCGCTTTGGCCAGGTCGACAATCGCTTTGGCGACGCCCGGAATGTCATCCGTTGCAAATCCAATCGCTGTCGTCCCATCCAGTCCACCCTCCGGCAGCGCCATCCCGGCCTCATCCAGCACACGCTTGATCAAGCTGTTCTTGACGATATGGAACTCGCCGCCTGATTCCCGGAGGCGTCTGCGCAAACCCTCGAGGTCGCCAACAGTCACACCGGAGTAGGACGTCAGAATGTGCGCCTGACTGCCCTGCACCAGAGCGCGGTACTTCTCCACCAGCTGACGTTTGCGTTCCTTCGTGATAGCCAAGTGGACACAACCTCCTGTCAAACGAAAATGTCTTTGCTTCGCTCAGTGAGCTCCAGCAAAGACACGGACGGTCAGACGCCGATTCCGGTTCAGCGCGCCGCTTGGGTCTTCACCTCGGCAGGACATTGAGCCCCGAACTCGGGCACCTGCTGTCTCAAGCGAAGTCGGTCAGATTGTACCAGCCCCCCGGGCATCCGCCTAGGGTCGAAGCCTGCGATCTACATCGCCCATGCCGCCGTCGGATCGATGTGCACGCCGGGACCCATGGTCGTGGTCACAGTCACCTTCCGAAGGTAGGTGCCCTTCGCCGATGCCGGTTTGGCACGCCGCACGGCCTCCATAAGCGAGGCCAGGTTTTCCACAAGTTGCTTAATTTCAAACGACGCCTTGCCAATGGGCACATGCAGATTGGCTGTGCGGTCCAATCGGAATTCCACACGCCCCGATTTGAGCTCATCAATGACCCGTGGCAGGTCATCTCCGGGGACCACCGTGCCCGCCTTGGGGTTGGGCATCAGCCCGCGTGGCCCGAGGACTCGGCCGAGCTTGCCCACCTTGCCCATCATTTCCGGAACAGCCACGGTGGCATCGAAGTCGGTCCAGCCGCCTTCGATCTTCTTGATCAACTCATCATCGGCGATGTAATCGGCGCCAGCCTCCTTCGCCCCGCGCGCCGCCTCGCCTTCGGCAAAGACCACCACACGGACCTTCTTGCCACGTCCGTGCGGCAGCATGACCGTCTCACGTACCTGCTGCTCCGCCTGGCGTGGATCGACGCCCAGGCGGATGTGCACTTCGACGGTTTCGTCGAACTTCGCATACGCGCCGCTTTTCGCCAATTGAAGAGCTTCTTCAGGTGTGTAGAGTTGGTCGCGCTCGATGGTGGCCGCGGCTTTTTCGTAGTTTTTCCCGTGCTTGGCCATGCAAGAACTCCTTGTGGTTCAATCGGGCAGCCACGCGGCCACCCTCCCACGTCTGAGGTCAATCGCTAACGACAATTCCCATGTTGCGGGCCGTGCCTTCCACCTGACGCATTGCCCCCTCAAGATCGATGGCGTTCAGGTCAGGCATCTTGACTTCCGCAATCTCGCGGATTTGCGCGCGCGTGACCTTGCCGACTTTGTCGCGATTCGGTTCCGCAGAACCCTTCTCCACACCCGCCGCCTTGCGCAGCAACACCGCCGTGGGCGGCGTCTTCAAGATAAATGTGAACGAGCCATCGGTGTAGATCGTGATTTCCGCCGGGAGGATCTCGCCCGGTCGGTTCGAGGTCCGGGCGTTGTACTCCTTGCAGAACCCCATCAAATTGATGCCGTGTGGCGCAAGCGCCGGACCAATCGGCGGGGCCGGATTAGCCTTGCCAGCTTCAATTTGCAGCCGCACGACAGCCTTCAGTTTCTTGGGTGCCACAGCATATGCTCCTTCAGTGGTTCAAGCGGGCGGAAGCGTGTCCGCCCTCCCACGCGCCGGATGGGCCGGCTCAGGCTTTCTCGACTTGCAGGAAATCCAGTTCGACGGGTGTCTCCCGGCCAAAGAAGGACACCATCACCCTTACCTTGGCACGCTCCATGTCAATATTATCCACCGTTCCAATGAAATCATTGAACGGCCCATCGATGATGCGCACTTTCTGGCCGATCTTGTATGTGACCTTGATGCGCGGAGCTTCCGCTTCCATCCGCTTGATGATTTGGGAAACCTCTTCCGGCCGCAGGGGCGTAGGCTCATTGCCCATGCCCACGAAGCCTGTAACGCCAGGCGTGTTGCGGACGACGTACCAGGATTCCTCGCTCAGGATCATCTGCACCAATATGTAGCCTGGAAAGACCCGGCGCTCGACCGTGCGGCGCTTGCCATCCTTGACCTCTATTTCTTCTTCGGTCGGGACAACAACATCGAAGATCCGGTCTTTCATCCCCATCGAATCGATGCGCTGCTCCAGATTGTGCCGCACCTTATTCTCCTGGCCAGAATAGCAATGGATGACGTACCATAGGCGGTCATCATCTGGCACAGGCTCGACCACGGTATCCGCCTCGCCCTCGGCCTCTTCCCCCCAACCGTCGCTATCGGCCACGGGCGACTCGATTTCGACATCTTCTTCGGCTTCGTAGCTGTCAGCCTCAATTCCGAAATCGGCCTCCACCGTCTCGACTTCCTGCATGAGGGGAGCTTCGGGCTCGAGCTGCAAGTCGGCATCCTGGTCTTCATCCGAATACTCCGGCTCGACACCGACGCCGGATTCTTCATCCGCAAACTCCGGCTCCGCCGGCCGATCCTCCTCGGCGGCGGAGTCTTCATCCGCGAGCTCCGCCTCGGGCTCGTATTCGCCCTCGACCGCCAGCTCGGCATCCGAGACTTGCGGCTCTACCTCGCTCAACGCCAGATCGTCGATTGCGCCTGAGTCCTCGACCTCCGACATCGCAGCCTCGCCTGGCGTCTCAAACTCGCTGGAGACTGGCCGGTCTTCATCGCCTGAGGCGGCCGCTTCCGATTCGGTCCGCACGAAATCTTCTGCTGCTGCAGCCATCTCCCCGTCGGGGAGGCCAGCTTCAGCCTCGATGACGTCGGCTGCTTCCTCATTTCCATCCCCGCCGACATCTTCACTCAACTCGGGCTCAGACGCGGCGAACTCGCTCGCGCTCAATGCATCCGCCGGCTCGGCCGCTTCCGGCACCGGAGCAGACGATTCGCTTCCCGGCATGGGCTCCATTTCCTGGCGCGGCTCTTCGCTCGTGTCCATGTCCTATGCCCCGACGCCGATGATCATGGCAATGAGCTTCGAGAACAGGAAGTCCAGCGATCCCAGCAGGGCCGCCATGACGGCCAAGACACCGAGCACGATCACGGTCAAACGCGTGGCTTCCTCTCGGGTCGGCCAGGAGACCTTGCGCAGCTCACCGGATGTTTCCCGAAGAAGTCTCACTACCATGTTCGGTTGTCGCCGCGAGGCTGATTGAGCCTTCGCCATCATCAACTCCTCAGGGATCAAACGACGCCCCGTTTCGCGGCGTCGCGACCTTGAACTTCATCCGCTTGATTCGCCCTGCGCGCTGGCGGACTTCCTGCTGTACTGGTCCGCACCCACGCGTCCGAACTTGACCTTACCAGGCAGGCGAGGCAGGACTTGAACCCGCAACCCCCGGTTTTGGAGACCGGTGCTCTGCCAAATTGAGCTACTCGCCTGTGACAGGCGCTTTGACGCCTCGCCTCACTTGGTCTCGCGGTGCAGCGTGTGCTTGCCACACCGGGGACAGAACTTGTTCAGCTCCAATCGACCAGGGTCGTTCCGGCGATTCTTTTCAGTCGTGTAATTCCGCTCCTGGCAAACGGTGCATTCCATCGTGGTTACCGGGCGGACATCTTTCTTAGCCATAACCTCTTTCCATTCAGGCCACCAGGCCCATGTCTGACCTTGGACCTATTCCAGTATCTCGGTGATGACGCCGGCCCCGACTGTCAGCCCGCCTTCGCGTATGGCGAACTTCGATCCCTTCTCAAGCGCCACCGGCGTGATCAGCTCCACCGTCAGATTCACATTGTCTCCCGGCATCACCATCTCCACCCCCTCCGGCAGCGAGATGTTCCCGGTCACATCCATCGTCCGTATGTAGAACTGCGGCCGGTACCCCGTGAAGAACGCCTTGTGCCGTCCCCCCTCTTCCTTCTTCAACACGTACACTTCCCCTAGAAACTTCTTGTGCGGCGTGATCGACCCCGGCGCCGCCACCACCATCCCCCGTTCTACATCCGTCCGTTCCACCCCCCTCAGCAGCAGCCCCGCATTGTCCCCGGCCACCACCTCGTCCAGCGTCTTGTGGAACATCTCCGTCCCTGTGATCACCGTCTTGAACGCCTTGTCCCGCAAACCAACTATCTCTACCTCTTCCCCGATCTTCGCCTTCCCTCGCTCCACCCGCCCCGTCACCACCGTCCCGCGTCCTTTGATCGAGAATACATCCTCGACCGACATCATGAACGGCTTGTCCATCTCTCTCACCGGTTCCGGTATGTACTCATCCACCACCCGCAACAGCTCTTTGATGCTCGCATAGTCGTCTAAGTCCGGGTCCGTGCTCGTGCTCTCCAACGCCCTCAGCGCACTCCCCCTCACAATCGGCGTCTCGTCCCCAGGAAACTCGTACTCGTTCAACAGCTCCCGCAGCTCCAACTCCACCAGCTCCAGAAGCTCCTCATCCTCCATCATGTCCACTTTGTTCAAATACACCACTATCGCCGGCACTTCCACCTGCCGCGCCAGCAGCACGTGCTCACGCGTCTGCGGCATCGGCCCGTCCGGCGCCGCCACCACCAGGATCGCCCCGTCCACCTGCGCCGCCCCCGTGATCATGTTCTTGATATAGTCCCGGTGCCCGGGCATATCCACGTGCGCATAGTGCCGCTTCTCCGTCTCGTATTCCACATGCGCTATCGCTATCGTGATCCCCCGCTGCTTCTCCTCCGGCGCATTGTCGATCGAATCAAACGGACGAAAGTCCGCCATCCCCTTCAACTGGCACCACTTCGTGATCGCCGCCGTCAACGTCGTCTTCCCGTGGTCGATGTGCCCCATCGTCCCTACATTCACATGCGGCTTCGTCCGCTCATATTTCTGCTTGGACATGATTCCAGTCTCCTTGTGCCGATGATGGCGTCTATCCAGCCATCTATTGGAGAGCCCTCAACGGGATTTGAACCCGTGACCTCGTTCTTACCAAGAACGCGCTCTGCCGACTGAGCTATGAGGGCGATTCAGACCGCGCCTCCTGGCGCGCAAGCCCGGCCGGCATGGCGGCTTGCGCCGGGCCTCTTGGTGGGCGGTGAAGGATTCGAACCTCCGCAGGCTATGCCAGCTGATTTACAGTCAGCCCCCGTTGGCCGCTTGGGTAACCGCCCATGCTTTGCCATGGTCGTGCAACTTCCGCGGAGTGGCAGACCACGGCGATCGAATCTCGGCGCGGGCAGTAAGCCGACGACGGGAGTCGAACCCGTAACCTACCGCTTACAAGGCGGTCGCTCTGCCATTGAGCTACGTCGGCGTTAAAACGTGCCTAACCCACGCGGCGCGAACGCATTGTACCAGACGGGTCAGCCTCAAGGCCGACCCAGTCTAACAGGTATTAGAGGGGTCGTCAATGTAAACGCCCCTCACCCCCCTTCCGGCCGGAAAACCCGCGCGCCTGCCAGACGGCATACAGGCCGAGGGACCCAGCCACGGCTGCATTGAGTGACTCGACCTGCCCACGCATGGGCAGTTCCATCAGGTTGTCGCAACGCTCGCGGACAAGCCGGCTGAGCCCCGAGCCCTCCGCCCCTACCACCAAGGCTCGGGGTCCCGAAAGATCCAGTTCGGCCGGAGGGCGCGAGCCCGGTCCCCGTTCGAGGCCCGTGACCCATAGGCCCTCGGCCCTCAATGCCTGAATGGTTTGATCCAGGTTCGCTCGAGCCACGCGCAGATGTTCGCTTGCACCGGATGACGAGCGCACGACGGCCGGAGTGACACCCGCCGCGCGCCGCGCCGGGATCACCAAACCGTGCACGCCGACGGCTTCAGCCGTGCGCATCAGCGCACCCAAGTTCTGGGGATCCTGCACCCTGTCTACCATCAGCAGAAACGCAGCCTCGCCTAGATAGGCCGCGTGTGAAAGGATGTCCGTCACATCCACATATGGATACGGGCTGCACTCAGCAAGAACCCCCTGATGATGAGCCTCGATACCATCGAGCACTCGCCGCTCCGGTCGATCCACCGGGATGGCACGGAGTTGGGCCAGCGAAAGGATCTCGGTCAGGCGGGCGTGCCCGGTTGGCGTCCGATCCATGAGAATACGGTACACATGCCGCCGTTCGGCCGCCAGCATTTCATAAACCGGGTTGACGCCGTAGATCGTCTCTTGTTTCGAGCCCGTCATTGGGGTTTTCAGCCACTCAGCGGGGCGGAACTCTCGGCCGAGTTGGGATCACGATCGGCGGCGCCAGGAAGACCCATCTTTCGTGTCCTCCAATACCACTCCCAGATCGGCCAGCCGGTCCCGAAGGCCGTCGGCCAACTCGAATTCGCCTCGTTGGCGAAGGGCCTGGCGGAACTCCAGTATGAGCTCAATAAAGGGTCCGGCTTCTCCGGGGCCCCCGCCAAGTTCCAACCGCAGGCCCAGCACTCCGGCCAGCTCGCGGAGCTGCGTCTGCGCCTGAGTCACGGCCTGCGGGCCGGCGCCTGCGTCCCTGGCTTGATTGATGGCGCGGACGAGGTCAAATAGGTGGCTCAGCGCCACCGGGGTGTTGAAGTCGTCCTCCATAGCGGTCACAAAACCGATTTGGGCTGCCTCGGACCGCTTGGCCAATTCGGTCTCTGCCTCTGGCTCGGCCGCATCCATTTCCGCCCGGGCTCTCAGGCCTGCGGTCAACCTCTCGAGCCCACGGGCCGCCTGCTCGACGACCTCGTCGTTGTACACCAATGGGCTGCGGTAGCTGGCGTTGAGCACCAGCATCCTCAACACGTCACCGGAGTAACTCTTCAAGAAGTCCTCGATCGTTACGATGTTTCCCAACGATTTGGACATCTTTTCGCCCGTGAACTGAAGCATCCCGTTATGCATCCAGAACCGGGCAAACGGGAGTTGGGTGACGCTTTCCGTCTGGGCAATTTCATTCTCATGATGCGGGAAGATCAAGTCCGACCCGCCGCCATGAATGTCGATCTGTTCCCCGAGATGATGCAGGCTCATGGCCGAGCACTCGATGTGCCAGCCTGGACGTCCCGCACCCCACGGGCTGGCCCAGGTCGGTTCACCGGGTTTGGCCGCCTTCCAAAGGGCGAAATCGGCCGGGTTATGCTTTCTCGGGTCAATCTCAAGGCGGGCGCCGGCAAGCATCTCGTCAACTCGGCGGCCAGAGAGTTTGCCGTAGTCCGGATCGCTGTCAACCTGAAAATACACATCGCCGTCCACGCCATAGGCGTGCCCAGAGGCCACCAGCTTTTCGATCATCTGGATGATGAAGTCGATCTCACTGGAAACACGCGGGAACACTTTGGCTGGGAGGACGTTCAGGTCACGCAGGTGCCGATCGTAGTCACCGATCAGACGCTCAGCCATGCGCAGGGGATCTTCGCCAGCCGCCTGCGCGCCCTTGATCACCTTGTCATCGACGTCGGTGTAGTTCATGACATGTTCGACGCGATGACCCTGATACTCGAGGAACCGCCGCACCATGTCAAACACTATGGATGACATGCCGTGGCCGATGTGGGCTTTGCCATAAACCGTCGGACCGCACACGTACATCTTGACCACACCGGGTTCGAGGGGCTCGAAGGCTTCCTTTTCCCGGGTGAGCGTGTTGTAGATTCGAAGACCCATGGGACTTTATCCCGAGTGTCGTTCCCGGCGCCCGTCGTGCTCCGGACGAGCAAATATCATCCTGCCGGCAGCGGTCTGGAGTACCTTGGTCACCAGGACGTCGACATTGTTGCCGATGAGAGGCTTGCCGTCTTCGACCACCACCATCGTCCCGTCATCCAGATACCCGACGCCCTGCCCGGCTTCTTTACCCTCCTGGATGACTTGCACTTCCAGCGTCTCCCCGGGCAGGAAGACCGCCTTCACCGCGTTGGCCAGTTCATTGATGTTCAGGACAGTCACACCCTGCAGCTCTGCCACACGGTTCAAGTTGTAATCATTGGTCACGATCGGACAACGCAGTTGTTTGGCCAGGATGACAAGCTTGTCATCCACGCCTCGCACCCCTTCGACGTCGAGATCCGAAATCCTGATAGGCACGCTGGTGTCCTTCTGAAGCCGATTGAGGATATCGAGACCACGGCGCCCGCGCTGCCGACGCAGGCCGTCGGATGAGTTGGCGATGTGCTGCAGTTCCAGAAGGACAAAAGATGGCACTAGCATCGGGCCGGCGAGAAAACCGGTCCGCGCAATGTCCGCGATACGCCCGTCGATGATCACGCTCGTGTCCAGGAGCAGGCGCCGGTCGCCCCCACCCTTGCCCCCGGTCTGGGCGTCCTCTGTGCTGGAGGGAAACCTGGCCCGAAGCATGTGCAGGATATCGTTCTGGCGCATGACAAAGACGGCCACGCCGAGGTAGCTGAAGACGACGGCGGCCACAAATGGAAGCAACTGGCCGAAGGGGGGCGGCAGCAAGGAAAGTGGAAAAGAAATGAGTGCAGCCACTATCAGACCGACGACCAGCCCCATCAGGCTGGCGATCATGGTCTGTGCGGAAACTTGGGTCATCCGGCGCCGGACTGCCCCGATGGGGCGGGTGGTGATTGAAGGCGTGATGACCAGCCCCAGCAAAGCTCCAACCAAACCAAAGACGCTCGCCCACAGCTCGGGCGATCCTTGGGCCAGGTCTGACAGTGCGGCCCCAAAGTAGATGCCTCCCACTGCGAAGGCAATCATCCCAATCAAGCGAACGGCGAACTCAAAACTCATCCAGCACCTCCCCCTGCCATAACCAAAATAGGGCAAACGCCCGATTTCAGCGCTCGCCCTAAGGAGAGCTGCATCGATCTCTCGACCTGCACTGGGACCTGCGGTGGTCTGTTTCGCCCGCAGGGTTTGGAACTACCCTTTGTCGTCCGAGAAATGATGATAAGTATGAAACCGGGCCCATCCAGGTTCATGGCGCTCCCCTGTATGGATGGCCTCATCATATCATGGGCATATCGGCTGCGTCAACGCGGCGCGGCTAACCAAGGCACGCTGGGAGCCTTTGCCCGGCACACGTAGGCTGCAAGGTTGATCGGCGCCTGGCAGTGTTTCACCCCATCGCAATCCCACCCCTGGGTTGTCCGCAACACATTCGGGTCGCCGCCTGCCTTGGAGACTCAGGGGCGATGACGGCCGTCATCGAGTTGCTTGTCAGCGGGCGCCCTCAGCCTCACCTCCCGGCCACCTCTCCGACTTGGGCGTTACACGTGGTTAGCCAATCCGACGCAGAGGGTGAGGTTCTCCGAAGGAGACAGGGGTTCTGAGCTCACTCAGCTCCTCGGATCTCTATCCCCTCCCCTTGGTTGGCTGCAGCCAGGAGAGATCGACCTCATCCCAGGGCGAGGCGCAAGGGGTGGGGGTAGCCGTGCCGTCCAGGTAGGGCCCCGCCGGGAGGTGAGATTTCAACAATAGAACAGGGGCTGTCTCAACAGCATGTTCGACAGCCCCTGTTCTAACTTAGCCCAGGTCAGTCTTACGGAAGGGTTCCGACCACATCGAACGTGCTCATGATGTGGTCAAGAGCCTCCGAGTCACTGTCCGATTGGACCTGCACCTCGACCAAGACGAGGAACGCCTGCGGATCGCTGAGCGGCACCGCGGACAGCACTACATACTGCGGGCCACCGGCGCCACCGCAGTTCTTGAACAGATCGTACTTGCCGCGGTAGTAGCCGTCGTTGTAGTCGTACCGGTCCACCAGCTCGCAGGTCCCGCTGAAGTCTTGGCGGCGGATATCCAATAGCTGCACATACCCGCCCAGCTTAGCGAGGTCATTGGACACGTCGAAGATTACGCCAGGCTGGTCCCAGCTGTTGGCGAAGGCATTCAAATCGGCTGATGCCCAAATGGATGATCCGATGACTTCGCCACCGTCCAGCCACGCGCTCCCATCGACATCGGACCACTCATTGGGAATCTCCAGTTGAATGGCGCCGTAGTCGTCGGTCACAACTGTGTAGCCGCTGTAGCCGGCCGACGAACCGCCGCCCTGATCACCGCCGCCGAGTTGAGATCCGAACGTCCCCGAGGTCGCCAGCGGGCGTCCGTTCAGCTCGCCGCCCAGGACTTCGCCGGTGGCATAGCGCAAGACGTCCATCGCAAGCGTATCCGACGCCTTGTGCGTGCGCAGGATATCGCAGTACTGCGACATGGTGCCGTCCTGCGCCAGCGTCAGACCCTCCATCTGGGTGATCAGGTCGCCGCCCTGTAGCCCGGCATAGTCCGCCGGTGAGCCGGAAGCCACCGACAACACCCACACACCCGTCAGCGAGCCGTCGTCATTGCTCACAGCGGTCCCGTTGACCCCGACCGAGTCCAAGTTCTGGCCCTGCCTTAAGGTGCTTATGACGCTTTGGGCCGTATCGGCCGTGATGGCGAAATACTGATTAGCGGACGCCAAGGAGGCGTAGTTGATGCCGACCACCTGCCCATCCCCGGTCACCAACGGGCCTCCCGAGTTCCCGGGATTGATGGTCGCATCGTGCTGGATCACGCCCTCGACAGAAGCCCAGCCGGTGTCGCCGCCGGCATTGGCTTTCGAGACGATGCCCTTGGTGAGCGTGTACTCAGGATCACCCAGCGGGAAGCCGGCCGCGTACACCTCCAGGCCGACATCCGGGGCAGGTTGGTACCAGTTGAGGTAGGGAAAACCATCGCCTTCGATGTCAATCACGGCCAGATCGGAGCACTCCGAAACACCCAGGATCTTGGCATTCAGGGTTTGTGTGCCTCCGCCGACCCATACTTTGAGCAACGCCGCCCCGGTGACGACATGATTGTTGGTCACCGCGATGCCTGAAGGGTCGATGATGAATCCCGAACCGCGGCCGGCAAACTCAACCTGATCGCCGATGTCCGGGGGCACGAAACTGCCCTGTGATTTCAATCTGAATCGTGGCCGATTTGACACCGTCCAATGTTTGGACGCCCCCGCCTTGTGAAGATCCACCCGAGTTCACCGGGGCCTGCGTAGCGCCTCCATCCGAAGACGGGTTGGATGAAAGATTGCAGGCCAGGCCAGCCAGCACGATGAAACTCATGCCGAGCATCCATTGTTTGCGTAGGACCGACATATCCGCTCTCCTCCACGCACAGTGTGCCGATTGAATTGCGCTTGAGTATAGGCCGCTATCAGCAACGCGCAAAGGGCAGGCAGTACTATGTGCTGGACAGGCGTCGGCATCGCGATAGAATGCTCCGGCGCCGGCTCTCCCATGACAGCCCGCGCGTCTGACGGTCGTTGGCCAAATCCGATGGACTCGATCCATCTGCGGGGAGTAGCATGGGGTTTCACATCCTGGTCACCAACGATGACGGAGTGCAAGCGCCAGGGCTGCTGGCCTTGGCTGCGCAGCTATCAAAGTTGGGCAAGGTCACCATCCTGGCTCCGGACCGGAACTGGTCGGCCTCCGGTCATGTCAAAACCATGCACCGGCCGCTGCGCGCCTGGACAACACAGTTGTCAGACGGCACCCCGGCCACAGCTTGTGACGGCGCACCATCAGATTGCGTGGCGCTGGCGCTGCTCGGCCTGGTCCCCGCGCCTCTGGATCTGGTTGTTTCCGGCATCAACCCCTCGGCCAATCTGGGGCACGATGTCACCTACAGCGGGACTGTGACAGCCGCCATGGAGGCAGCCATTGCCGGCATTCCAGGGATGGCCGTCTCACTGGACTCTCCCGCCGATTCAGGCCAGACGGCTGACTTCGCCGCCGCCGCCAGGGTGGCCAGGCATCTGGCGGAGCAGATCAGGGACCACGACATTACGGAGGGGATGTTCTTGAACGTCAACGTGCCGTACCTGGCCTTCGACCAGCTCCGGGGCATGCAGGTGACCCGGCAGGGCCTGAGAGTCTACAGAGATGCATTGGTGGAGCGTCAGGATCCGCGCGGCCGCCCTTATTATTGGATTGGCGGCGAGGCGCCGTCAGGAGTAACCGAACCCGGAACCGACTTTTGGGCCCTGTCCGAAGGCATGGTCTCGGTCACGCCCCTTCAGCTCGATCTGACGGCACACGATCGACTGGGGGAGTTGGTCGATTGGGACCTGTCGACTTCGAGCCCATCAGAATGAGGCCAGTTTGACCCCTCTATTCTTTGCGACTAGAATCTCAGCCCATGAGTTCTTGAGACAGGAGCCGTCCTGCATGATCGCTATCGGATCGACGGTCAGCTGGGCAAAGGCGGGATGGGTGCTGTCTATCTCGCCTTTGACGAAACCCTGCAGATCAAGGTGGCGCTCAAAGAGAACTTGAATCTCAACCCCGAGTCGGAGCGCCAGTTCCACCGGGAAGCTTCCCTTCTTGCCAGCCTGAGACATCCCAATCTCCCCCGGGTCACCGACCACTTCATCCTCGAAGGTCGCCAGTATCTGGTGATGGACTACATCGAGGGAGAAGATCTGCACGCCCGGTCACACCGCCAACCGCCTACGCCGCTGGAAGTCATGCGCTGGGCGGATGCCGTGTCTGACGCTCTGATATACTTGCATACCCGCAAGCCACCGGTCATCCACCGCGACATCAAGCCCTCCAACATCAAGCTCCAACCCGATGGCAACGTTGTTCTGGTTGACTTCGGCCTGGCCAAGGTATTCGACCATCAACAGACTTCGACCGGCGCCCGGGGATTGACCCCAGGATTTTCGCCGCCTGAGCAATATGGAAGCGGCCGGACAGACGCGCGCAGCGATCAGTATGCGCTGGCCGCCACGGTCTACACCCTGCTCACGCGCGTCCCGCCAGCTGACAGCATTGAGCGCATGATGGGCAACGAGGAGCTCAAGCCCGCCCGTGCCCTCAATCCCGCCGTCCCGCCTCATGTCGAAACCTGTCTCCAATGCGCGCTCTCCATCCCTCAAGACCAGCGCTTTCCCGATATGGCCGCATTCAGAGCCGCTCTCAAAGGTCAGGGCCCCACGCCGACCGTGCGCGTCGACGTCACGATTCCAAAGGCCGAGACTGAGAGCGGGCGCCGCTTCCCCTGGCTGTGGTTGGGTCTGGGAGGCGCCGGCCTGATCGGCTTGATCCTGGTTGGCGGCGGGGTGGCGCTGGCGTTGGCGGGTGGCATTCCGGGTCTCGGCGGCCTGGCAGGCGGCAACGCCGCCACAGCCACCAGCACCGGTGCCGTCGTGGCGGTCAACCCGACACCCACTTCGGAGTCGAGGCTTGACACCCCCCAGCCGACCACCCCGCCGGACGAGGCGCAGACGCCGACACCCGAGCCCACAGAGGCGCCCACTCAGGCCCCCATTTTGATTGGTGGGGGAGGCCGGATCGCCTTCGTCAGCGATCAGGGCGAAGGCAACAACCTGCAGATTTGGACCATGAATCCCGACGGGAGCCAGCCCCAACAACTCACCTTTGGACCGGGCGACAAGCATCAGCCTCGCTGGGCCCCCGATGGCACTCGAATCATGTACGTTGCCGCGGGCGGAAAAAACTCTTTTGGAAACGATCTAGGGCTCGATTTGTGGATCATCAATATCGATGGGACGGGAAACAAGGACGTGACCCACAGCGCCGGAGAAGATACTGATCCGGCCTGGTCTCCCGACGGCCAGTTGATCGCGTTCACCAGCGACAGGATCAACAAGCTTCGCCAGGTCTTCTTATTGAATACGGATTGCCTGGATCAGGACGACGGCGCGTGCTGGACTGAAAAGCCGACCAACATCTCCGCCGGGTTTGCGGTCGAGTACTCGCCCGCCTGGTCCCCAGATGGAGGCCAGGTTGCCGTATCGACTTCCATCAACGGCGCCCGTGGGCGAATCTACATCCATATCCCGCGGCCCGGCGAGCCGGAAAGTTTCGACCGCTCCGGCCATATCGTTGGGGCCGAACAGTTGGCCTGGTCACGCGATGGCGCGGGGATCGCTTTCACCTGGGTTCAACCGACCATGAACGAGATCTGGTTGGCGCGCATTTCCGACAAGGGAGCCAATCCACTGAAGCTGACCAACAGCCTGGGAAACAAAGATCCGGCTTACTCTCACGACGGACAGTGGATCGCCTTCACGTCGACTCGCGACCAGAATCAGGAAATCTACGTGATGACCTCCAACGGCTCCAACCAAACGAACATATCCAACTCTCCCAGCAGCCGCGATCTTGAGCCCGACTGGCAGCCAGCCGCGAAGCCCTGACGGCGCTCGGGGCTGACGGGCCGACAATCCTCCCCGAGCGGCTTGGCTACTTCGGGGCGATATTGAATTCGATCTCCTTGGTCTGTGTGTGATTCCCCAACAGGTCGTATGCGAAAACCAGCAGGCGGTGCATGCCGGTTTCGGTCGGGCGCCACGCCACGGCAAACGGGGAATCCGTGGCAACTCCTACGGTTCTCCCGTCGACCTGGAACTCCAGACGATCCACGCCCTGCGCGTCTGAGGCCCTGGCTTCCAGAACAACCCGGCCGTCCACAGCCGGGGTCAGCGTTTCGCCCGCCAATGGGACGCGGATATCGACCTGGGGGGGAAGATTGTCAAGGCTGATTGGAATGGCGTCGGTCTTGACTTCTCCGTTCCGGGCGACCACCAGCAGTTGAAGCGTAAACAGGCCGTTCAGCCCGCGGGTATCCCAAGAAGTCAACACCCCAGAGGTGACTGACCGGTGTTCATCTTGCCCGATTTGGAACCACTGGTCCGGATTCAGACCCTGGCCATACTGCAGACGGTAGTAGTCAAAGTCATCCCCTCGGGCGGCGCCCAGGATTTGCACCTCGCCGCCAGCCACGGCAAAGATCCCCGGCGAACTTATGTGAACCCTGGCGTCCGATGGCCTGTTGGCGTCGATCGGATCGTACTCCTGTGGCGGTTGGCCAATGCCCGCCGACACCGCCCAGTCGAGGGCTTCCGCAGGGGGAACCATGAAGGTTCGCTCTTCGACGTCAGCCAGCGGCGTGAACAAAGTGGCAAGTTTGCCGGTTTCGATGTCAACTTTGAAGGGCTGGTACAGGTTGTCGGGAGAAGTCGGTTCGGTTCCCTGGATAAAGATCTCCTTGGCGATCTGCGGACAATAGGGGGTGGGAAGCAGACCGGAGGGATCACACACTTCGACTTCGCTCATCCCTGCGGCCTGTGTCCAATCAACCGGCGGCAGGTTGCGGGTCGCGTACTGAAGGATGGCGCGCCAGATCGGGGCCGACCCGTTGCCCCGGCCGACCAACCGCATCGAGGACCCATCCGGATTGCCAATCCACACGCCAACAAGTCGATCCGGCGTATAGCCCACAGCCCAATTGCTCGTGGCATCTGCGGTCTGAGACGCCAAGACCGCGGCGGGTTTTCCCAGGTCAAGCACGCTGGCTTGGCCAAGGCTCGGCCAGCGGGCCGTATCGTCGCTGAGCACATCGTTCAACAAGAAGGCCAGTTGAGGGCTGAGGATCGAGCGTCGAGAGGCCGTGGCTTCAAGATAAGTGTGTCCATAGACGTCCTCCACACGCAACAGAATGGCCAATCCGAACTGGGGCTGCTCTGCCGTCCCAGGCGATACATTCACGCCTACCAGCTCTCCGCCCATGTCGAAGATTCCGTATGCTCCTCCGAGATCGATCAGAGTCGTTTGGCCCACCCACGCCCGGTCGGCGGTCAGGCCAGCCTGCTCTGGCGAAGTGACTGACACACCCATTTGGCTGGCCGTTCGCTGGGCATTCTCCAGCCCAATCAGCTCAAGCGTCCTGGCGCTTGCGGCCGCATAGCCGTTTGCCAATGCAGTTCGCATCCGGACCGGGCCGTGGAAGATCCCCGTCTGGGACACGGATTGCCCTATGCCCTGCGGAAGATCCAGGACCATGCTCGCCGGAGCGAAGCCTCGCGCAAAGGCGGTCACATAGATGAATGGGTCCAACACCGACTCGGCCGGGTGAGGGCCGAGCGCCGCCTGGCCAGAGCTCCCGTTGCCAGACAGCGCCAGGATCTCACCGGTCTTCGGGTTGGTCACCAAGACCGCGCCGCCCGCTACCCCGTGGTCCACGCCCGCATCGCTGGGGCGCAGAGGAGGCAGGAAGCCGCTTGCCAGACAGGGTTCGCCCTCGGCGTCAGGGATCGTCAGGCCGGGTGCCCCACCCGACAATCGCCCGAGATACGTCGCCAAGGTACATTCCGACTGCAGCTGCAGATCCGTGTCAATGGTAGAGATGAGCCGGAGTCCGCCTCGGGCCAACGCGTCAGAGCCGAAAGTGGACACAAACCTGGCCTCAACCAGCGACCGAAGGTCATCCCGGACGGGAACCGGCTGGTCAGGGTCCGATACGGCATCGAGCCCTAGCGCTTCCGCTCGTGACGCCTGACTCTGATTGATCGCCCCTTCAGCCAGCATCTGCAGCAGCGTTTGTCTTTGTCGCTCGGCTGCCGCCGAGGGGTCATCCAGGGGATTAGCCTCGGGATTTCCTGGCAGGCCGGCCAACATGGCGCTTTCCGCCAGGTCGAGCTGCGACGCATGTTTGCCGAAGTACACCATCGCCGCCGCGTCGGCGCCGGATGCCATCCGGCCGTAGTAGGCGCTGTTCAGGTACCAAATGAGAATCTGTTCCTTGCCATAAGCCTGCACCAGACGTTCCGACAGCAAAGCCAGTCGGAAATCGCGTCGCAAACTCCGATCGGGATACGCCTCTAATGGCAAGAGGGTGTTGGCCGCCAGCTGTTCCGCGATGGTTAGCGAACGATCGACACGAACAATTGGAAGCAGGTCGGCGGCTAATCGCACCGCGAGTCGCCCGATACCCCCGTCGGATTCGTCCCAATAGGACGGTTCTTGCGCCGCCAGAGTCGCCTGGATAAGCACCTTGGGCGCGGAATGAGGGTCTGCCGGATCAAGACTCACCCATTGACGGTCGTCCGGGGTCTGGGCTGCGAGCACGCCCAATCGGTATTCTCCCGTGCGGTCATAGATCTGGATGGGCACAAACCCTGGCGCTTCGGGCGGTCCGAAGAACGCCTGAATGTCCTCCACCGAGGGCACACTTTCGGCGAAATCCAGATATAGGTAGGCGACCCCGACCATGAGGGTGCCCAGGCTGAGCACCATCAGGGTCAGTACGACCAGGCCGACTTGCCGGGCGATGGTGCTTCGCCCAGTCCTCGACCTCCTTCGGCGGCGATCCCTGGTGACTTCCCAAGCAGTGGGCATGCCTTGCGATTCTACACGCGTGTTTCACGGCTTCTGGAGACACGACAGCTTGCAAGCTGCGTGCCGAGAATTGGTGGCGCAATCCCAGACCTGTCGGCGGACATCGCCAAGGCGTTGGCTGGCGGGCAGTCCGAGCCGTGGAAACCCCCACCAGGCCGGGTGATACAATGCCTACGCCAACGCCCAGATAGATGAAAAACTCTCGACCCGAGCTTTGCAGCGCATGGAGCGTTTGCCGGCCGGTTGAGGACTCCATTGACCATGGCCCAATCACAGCTAACAAACCCACAGTTGTGCGAATATGCCTGGCTGGGGCGGCTGGACTACACCAGCGCTCGGGACCTGCAAGAGCACCTGGCCGGTGAGATCGCAGTGGGCCGACGTCCGCCCACCCTACTCCTGCTCGAGCATCCCCCCACGTTCACAGTGGGCCGATCAGGCCAGGCGGCCCATTTGGTGTGGGACGAGTCCGACAGACGCGCTCACGGCATCGACCTACACTGGACCGATCGCGGCGGAGATGTCACCTATCACGGCCCCGGGCAGTTGGTGGGTTACCCACTCATTCCGCTTGGCCGCGTGGACAGGGATGGTCGCGTACCACAGGCAGACTATGTGGGCTACTTGCGCAAACTGGAAACGGCCGTCATTCAAACGCTGGCCGTCTTCGGCCTGGTCGCAGGTCAAATACCCGGTCTGACGGGTGTTTGGATCCAAGCCGACATCGCCTCGCGCTGCCCGCACTGCCCGCCCGAATCGCGCCGAAAGCCGAGCAAGGTTGCCGCCTTTGGCGTCAAGGTGGATGTCCATGGGGTCACGCGCCATGGCTTCGCTCTGAACATCTCGACGGACCCGAGGCACTGGGAAGGCATTATCGCCTGTGGCCTCGTGGATTACCCCGTTGTCTCCCTGGCTGACCTGCTTTGGGAAACACCTAAAGTCTCCGAGGCTGCTGACACCTTCGCCGCCGAGTTTGGCAACGTCTTCGGCTACCGCATGCAGCCGGCTCTCATTGACTCCCCGGCGCCGGCGCGTCCTTAGGCCGCACGTCCACACAGGCACGCTTTGTGCAGCCCTGCGGAGGGCGCCATTCGGGCGGCGCCTTGCGGGATGGGGGAGTGGCGCACTCCTCGGGGTGATCTCAGCGCAGGTTCACATCCCCAGCCCCGCCCAGTGATCGACGAGGTGGACATGAAAACCCTGCTCTCGGTCGACGGCGGAGGCATCCGCGGCATCATTCCGCTGGCCTGTCTGGTGCGCCTGGAATCCCACCTGGGCGGTTACTGCAATGAGGTGTTCGACATGATTGGGGGCACCTCCACCGGCGCCATCATCGCGGCCGGCTTGGCCCTGGGCGTGAGCGCCCGCGGCCTATTGGCCCTCTACCGCCGCTTCGCAGAGCAAGCCTTCAAGCGGCTCCCGTGGTGGCAGGTGCTGTGGAATCTGGGTAATCATCGCTATAGCAGTGATTTCGTGGCTGCGATGCTGGATGAAATCGGAGCCGATCGACCCCTGAACAGCCTGCCAATCGACGTGGTGATCACCGCCAAGAACACACAGACGGGGCGGACCGATTTCTTCGTCCGAGATCACCCCGCCAACGCCCAACGATGGGGCACGCTCTCATTAAAAGACGCGGTCCTGGCGAGCATTGCCGCGCCGACCTATTTTCCGGCTCACTCGGCTACCGTCCTCGGTCAAGAGTTCACCTGGGTGGATGGCGGGGTTGGCGTGGCGGGGAATCCGTCTTACCAGGTGGCGGTTGAAGCTCTTCACTACTCGGGCGGGGCGTATCCAGCGGGCGACACCCGACTATTCTCTTTTGGCACCGGCCGGGCGCCTCACCCCATCGACGCCCAACGCGCCAACCTGCTCCAGTGGGGCCTCTGGACCTTGAACGAGGTTCTGGATGACGCGGCCGAGTGGCAGACCTACGTCACTCGCCAGGAATACGACGCCACCCACCGCGTTGCTTTTCGCCGTTACCAGATAGATCTCGCCGATGACGTCATGCAAACCCTGGGTGTCACGGTGCCGCCGGGTCGTAACATTGACCAGGTTGGCCTCGACGCTGTGTGGGCGGTGGACTTGTTAGATCGAATCGCTCGCGCTTTTGCCGACCGCATTGATTTCGAAACCCCTTCCGGATTCCATCTGAAAACCCAGTTGGGTTGGTGAACCTCGTCTTGAGGCTCGGCCGTCCCGTCACCTACACCAGGTAAGGTTTGGGTCATTCCTCATAGGCCTCTGGCTGGTTGTTCAGGATCGCCTCAATCCTTCCCAGCGTCGGCTCGTCGAGCAGCCTGGCGATTTCCAGCGCACCAAGATTCTCTTCCAGCTGAGCCACTTTGGTCGCGCCCGTGATCACACTTGTCACCTGAGGCAACCTCAGCAGCCAGCCAATGGCCAACTGGGCGATCGTCACACCCAACTCCTTTGCAAGGCCGGCCAGCTGCCGAACCTTTTCGAGCCTGTCGTCGGTGAGCACGGCTTTCGCCCAATCCCCGGACCGGGAAAGTCGTGTTCCCTCGGGCATGCCTTGGTCGTACTTGCCCGAGAGCAATCCCAGCTCCAGCGGACTAAAAGTGACCAGTCCGTACCCGAAATCTCCGGATCCAGGGACCAGTTCATCCTCCAATTTATGCCGATAGAACATGTTGTAATGCGGCTGCTCGACCATGGGTGGATACAGATTCCATTGTCGCGACAGACGATGGGCATCGGCGATCTGGCCGGCCCGCCACTCCGAGGTCCCCCAATACAGCACCTTGCCCTGATGGACGAGGTCATCCATCGCCCGGACAGTCTCTTCGACCGGAGTGCCAACATCGTAGCGATGGCAGAAATACAGGTCGAGATAGTCGATCTTCAGGCGGCGGAGTGAGGCATGCACCGATTCGAAGATGTGTTTTCTGGAGAGCCCTTCCCCATTCGGTCCGTCCATCGTCTGCCAGAAGAGCTTGCTTGAAATCACCAGGCTCTCGCGCGGAAGATCCCGGATCACCTGGCCCATCACCGACTCGGCCCGACCGTCGGCATAGATGTCGGCATTGTCGAAGTAGTTCACCCCCGCTTCATAGGCCCGGTGAATCAGGTCCGAAGCCACCTCATCGTCGATCTGATCGCCGAACGTGATCCACGCTCCGAAAGAAATCTCGCTCAACTTGAGCCCCGTGGCTCCCATGCGCCGATAGTTCATCGTGTGCTGTCTCCCGGGAGTTTGCCAGTACCTATGGATTATAACGACGACGGCGGACCCCAAGAATCTCCATGCTATACTCCTTCCGATTCGAAACCCCCTCGGAGGACCCCCCTCTCCACATGCCCGATTAATGACGGCCATCATCAAGCCCAAGCCCGGGCCGGGGCTCGAGATGGCGAGCCTGCCGGTGCCCTCACCTAAAGCCGACGAGGTTCTGGTTCGCGTGCGGGCCGCGTCCATCTGCGGAACGGATCTGCATATCTACCATTGGGACCCATGGGCCGCCAGCCGGCTGAAACCGCCGCTGGTGGTCGGCCACGAGGTGTGCGGTGAGGTTGTCGACCGCGGATCGGCGGTCGTCACGCCCGAAATCGGCGAGTTCGTCTCGCTCGAGTCGCATGTGATCTGCAACTCGTGCGCCTATTGTCGTACGGGTCAAGGGCACTTGTGTGAAAACAGCCGACTGATCGGTGTCGATAGGGACGGCGGATTCGCGGAATACATCAGCATCGCCTCGCAGAACGCATGGCCCAATCCGCCCGACCTGCCGCTCGAGATTGCCGTGCTCCAGGAGAACTTCGGCAACGCCGTGCACACCGCATTTTCAGCCGATCTGCGCGCCAAGAAGGTCTTGCTGACGGGCTGCGGGCCAGTCGGCCTGATGACTTTGGCCGTCGCCAGAGCCATCGGCGCGCGTTCACTCTTCGCCACCGATATCAGCCGCTACCGCCTGTCGTTCGCCTTGAGGATGGGCGCGGATCTGGCCCTGCACGCCAACGACGACCGCGTCTTCGAACAAGTCATGGATGCCACCGATGGCGAGGGCGTGGATGTGCTGCTGGAAATGTCCGGCGCGCCGTCGGCCATTGATCAGGGGTTTCGACTGCTCAAGCCCGGGGGGGAAGCCATGCTGCTTGGCGTGGCGCCGGGCCCATTCGAATTCGACTGGAGCCACCATCTGGTCTTCAAGGGCGCTCGCGTGCGCGGCATCACCGGGCGGCGTTTGTGGGAAACCTGGTACCAGGCGCGTGGCCTGATCCGGTCGGGCGCCGTTGATTTGGCTCCCATGGTCACCCATCGCTTCAAGTTCCACGAATTTGACCAAGCCTTCCAGCAAATGGCCTCGGGTGAATCTGGGAAGGTCATGCTGACTCCGTAGGAGAGAATGATGGCTTTTGGAAAAGTGTCCACGTTGGTCCTGGCAGGCCTGCTATTGACATCGCTGGCTTGCGCAACGGTCACCAACCTATTCGGTGGCGGGGAGACCCCACCGGTTTTGCCCGGCACAGCCATCCCGACCGACGAGTTGGCGACCGCTCAGGCCCTGCTGGCCACCGAGACCGTCGGGCCGCGTCGCCTCGAGTTCGCCCCCACGCCAACCCCCTTTCATGTCACCTCAGCCGAAGATGTCCGCTCGACTCTGGACTTGTCCGAACCCGACTTTTACGATTACTTCGATCAACCCGGGACTTGGTTTGACTATGACACGGCAGGGGCTGCCAGCTATCAATTCCAGGACGGCCATCTTGTCGGGACCGACTACGCACCCGAGGAGATCTACACGTGGTGGTCCTACTCCGAGCGCCAATCGGGGAATGTGTACGCGGAGATCAGCGCCACCAATGGCGATTGCATCGCCAAGGACTCGGTCGGCTTTGTCATCCGCGTTGACCAGATGACGGCCGCCGGCGGTTATGGTGTCGAACTGTCGTGTGACGGCGAGTGGCGCTTTCTGCGCTATCGTCAGGGGAAGCAAGCCCAGACCCTGGCGGATTGGGCCGCCGACGATGTCATCGAAACCGGAGCAAACGCCAACAATCGCCTTGGGCTGTGGGCCTATCAGAACCATTTCGTGGTCTTTATCAATGGCAAACAGGTCGGCGAACTCTATGACCGCAACAACGCCTACACCTTTGGGACGTTCGCGGTCTACGTCCGCGCCAGCCAGACCTACGACCTGGCGGCCCAGTTTGACGATTTCGCCTACTGGAATATCCCCTTCATTTCGCAATGAGGGTTGGTTTGTCCCGATGGCTCGGTACGCTCTTTTTGGCCGCCAGCCTGCTGGCGGCTTGCGCTCCCGCGGGCAGCTTCCCGGCCGCTGATCAAAGCATCCCAAACTGGGCTGCCGAGACTTTGACCGCCGCGCCCACCTTTCCACCCAGCCCCACCTCGCCTCCGTCCGCCACTCTTCCGCCAACCGCGGCTCCAACCGACACGCCGCAGCCATCGCCGACTTTAAGTCCCACGGTCGGCCCTAGCCCCACCCCCACCGCGCCTCTTTTGGCGCCCGACGATCCCAGGCAGGGATTGAACCTGAGCGCCCCTGATGCCCGCGACGACTTCAGCCAGCACTTTGGCTGGTATGAATTCAACGATCCCAACGCCACCTCCATCGTGTGGTCGCCCGGCAAGCTCACGATCACGGACCCACGTGCCGATGCCTACACCTGGTGGAGCACGTCCAGTGCCACGGGCCGCGACGTCTATGTCGAGATCACGGCCCAAATGGGGGCGTGCGCCGGATTGGATGCCTACGGCTTGGCCGCTCGGATCGGGGGCGAACAATACGACCGAGGCTACACGCTGGAGCTGTCATGCGATGGTCACTTTAGAATGCGCAAATTCGTGTCGGGCGGTCCGCCGGTGGTGCTGATCGATTGGACCGCTTCTCCGTCGATCAACACGGGTTCTGACACTCCGAACCGGATGGGGTTCATGTTAAAGGGCTCGGATTTGATCGCCTTCGCCAACGGCCAGATGCTCGGCCAGGCAGCCGACCATGATTTTGTGTTTGGCAACTTCGGAGTGTTTGCCTTGGCGGCGGAGACTGCCGGGCTCAAGGTAGAGTTTACTGACTTCGCCCTTTGGCAATTCAACCCTTGAGTGCTATCCTCCCATCCTAGGCGGCTGCCTCGGCCCGTCATTCGCGAAAACCACGGCGCCCACAGATTGCATTGGATACACCCTCATTCTCCATGGACACTCTGTCACGTCTCTGGCATGATTCTACGGCTTGAGCTTGTCGTCGCCTGCTTCGGTTTCAGCCTCGTCGCCGGCTGCCTCCCCACGGCCGTGCCGCCCACGCGAACACCACCGCCGCCCCCGCCGACATCCACGGGCACCATCGCCTTTCCCACCGCCATCCCGACCATCACGGCCACCCCCGCGCCGTCTTTCACCCCCACCCCAGATCCGCGTCAATCGCTGGGGCCGGTGATCTACTCGACTGATTTCATTCAAGCCGACGGATGGCCGGTGGGGCACGACACGTTGGGCGCCACCAGCCTCGAGGACCAGCAGCTCACCATGGTCGTCAGTCAGCCAGCTAGCCTGCGCACGATCCTGAGCCCGGTTGATTCCCTGGCGGATTTCTATGCCGAAGTTGCCCTGCACACATCCTTATGCCAGACTGGCGACGAGTTCGGTCTGATCTTCCGGGTCAACCCGCTCGAAGAGCAATATCGGCTGACCCTCACTTGTGAAGGTGGTTTGCGTTTGAGGCGCGTCCTGGTGGGTTCATCGCGGGGTGTGGTGCCGTTCATCGATGCCGAGCCGGCCGTCATGCCGCGCGCCCCGGCCGACAACACCTTGGGTGTGCTGGCCCGCGGGCCGGATCTCGAAATCTTCGTTAACGGTGTCTCGCTTCTCAAAGTCCACGATGTGGCTCTGCCCATCGGACGAATTGGGCTGGTTGTGTCCGCTGGCGCCGGTGGACAAACCACCGTCAGCTTTGATCGGTTCGAGATACGAAGTCTGAACCCGCTTGCACCCACTCCGATTTCCATGGCAATCTGGCAGCATGGCTAAGACTCGAACACGGCCCAACAAGCTCAATGATTTGACTGCCAGGGAATGGCTGATCTTCCAAAAATCCTGGTTTGTGCATAACCCGCCAGCCAGACGCAAGTCGGTTCTGCGTCATCCGGCCAAGTTCCCCGAGACGCTGGCAGCTGACTTTGTGACTTTTTTCACTAAGCGCGGGCAGACGGTACTCGACCCAATGGCCGGAACGGGATCCACGCAGATCGTGTGCCTGCGCCATGGACGTCATTCCTACGGCATTGAACTCAACCCCGGCTACGCCCGGCTGGCGTCGCAGTTGATTCGGGCTGAACAGGAAGCGCTCGGACCACCCGCCGTCGGCCTCAAGGCCGAGGTGTACATCGGCGACGCGGCCGAGTTAGATCAATTCGATATCCCGCCGATCGATTACGTGCTGACCTCGCCTCCTTACTGGGACATGCTCCGTGCCCGGGGAGCACAGACCCAAAAAGCCCGCCGGGATAGTGCCGACCTGGATGTCTACTACTCTGAACATCCGGCCGACCTCGGCAACATCGACCGCTACCCGGTCTTCCTGGATCGCCTGGCGGCGATCTATACCGGGCTGCGGCCCCTGCTCAACCCTGGAGCCTATCTCACCATCATCGTGAAGAATGTCAAGAAACGCGGCAAGGTCTATCCTCTGGCGTGGGATCTGGCCGCCCGTCTGGCGACGGTGTACACCTTGAAAGACGAGCGCATCTGGTGTCAGGACAACCTGAGGCTGGCACCCTACGGATTGGGCAGCGCCTGGGTCAGCAACACCTTTCACCATTACTGTTTGCAGTTTCGTTTCGAGCCGCGCGAACCTGAAGCCCTCGACCAGGATTGAGTCACTTCATGTACCTTGCCATCGAGGGCGTAATCGGTGTCGGGAAGACGTCCTTGGCCCGCTTGCTCCGTCCCGCACTCGAAGCCGAGCTCTTGCTCGAGGCCTTCGATGAGAATCCCTTCCTCTCCGATTTCTACGGAGACCGCCAAAGGTACGCATTTCAGACCCAAATCTTCTTCTTGCTGAGCCGATACCGGCAGCAACGCGAGACCGTCCCTGAGGCCCTGGCCCACGGAAACTTGATCGCCGACTATACTTTTGCCAAGGACGCTCTGTTTGCGGCGCTCAACCTGGACGGAGACGAGCTGGCCACCTACTCGTTGGTCCATGATGCGCTGGCGGAGCGCATTGCCTCTCCCAATCTCACGCTCTATCTGAGAGCTGAGACTCAGACCGCCATGGCTCGCATTGCCATGCGCGACCGCCCCTACGAACGAAACATGAGCCTGGACTACATCGATGCGCTCAATCATGCTTACGAGAAAAGCCTGGGTGCCTCGAAGCAATCGAATGTGCTTGTCATCGACACCAATCATTTGGATTTCGTGTCCGACCCGGCTCATCTCGAGCTCATCACCAACCGCATCCGGGGCGCGCTGGGCATCCCGCCCTTTCAGACCGAACTACCTATGGGCCATCCGCACGACCCTGATCAACCCGGATAGCCGCCCGGCAGCCCAGGCGTTGGGAGGTTGATGGACGCAGTCTCTGAGGCCCAAGTCAAACGATTTGTCGCCGTCGCCGGCAACATCGGCGTAGGCAAATCGACCCTCGTCGAACGGCTGTCTGCCCGCCTGAGTTGGGAGCCTTTCTACGAACCCGTCGGTGAGAACCCCTACTTGGCCGACTTCTATCGGGACATGTCGACCTGGGGGTTCCATTCCCAGATCTTCTTCTTAACGCGGGCGGCTGCGCCTGCATCGCGCCCTGACTGAACAGCCGACTTCGGCCATTCAAGATCGGACTGTGTACGAGGATGCCGAGGTGTTCGCCGCCAATCTCCATCTCCAGGGCCACATTTCCGACCGCGATTTCAGCACCTACCGTGAGCTCTACCAGGTCCTGACCAGCTTCCTTCCCGCCCCCGACCTGGTCGTCTATCTCAAGGCAAATGTCGGCACGCTCCACAAACGCATCTCTTCGCGCGGCCGCGAGTACGAGCGCGACATACCCGAGAGTTACCTCGACCGGCTCAATCAGCTCTACAACACCTGGATTGACGGCTTCACCCTGTGTCCCGTGCTGACCGTGCCGGCCGATGACCTCGACTACGCCACCAACGAAACGCATTTGGCTCTGATCGTGGAAAAGATTCTGGATAAGCTGGCCGGCAAAGAAGAAGTTGTCTTCGAACCTGATGAAGTCGCCCGCGTCAATGGCTTAAGGCTGTGACCCCCCGCCAGCTTGCTTAGCCCCAACCTATCCTGTACAATGGGCGCACACGAAGGCAGTGAAAGGTTGGGGAACACTTGGGTGCCGCCAATGGATGGAGATGCTCGGGTGAGTATCATCAAGGTCTCTGCCGAATCCCGCACCTCCGCGGTGGCGGGAGCCATTGCTGGCGTCGTCCGAGAATCCAACCGCGCCGAAGTCCAGGCCATAGGTGCCGGGGCAGTTAATCAGGCCGTCAAAGCCGTGGCCATCGCTCGCGGTTATCTCCATGAGGATGGCTTGAACATCGTCTGTTTGCCCGAATTCACGACCGTCAATATCGATGGCAAGGAACGGACCGCAATCCGTTTGGTGGTTGAGCCGCGCTAGATTGGGCCGTTTCCCGCATCACCGAGCCGCTATCACCGGCGGCTCTTGTTTTACGCCAACGCCGCTCTCGGCATAGACAAAACCACCGTTTCCATCGTCAACACCGGATTGGCATTTCCCTCCAGGCGCTGAAGCCCGGTCTCGATAGCACGAAGGACCGTCTCGGTCTCGCCAGCCTGGACTTGGGCGGCCACCCGCGACACTTCCAGCTCGCCTGCCGGCGTTCTGGGGATGCCCTCGACCCCATAGCGGCGATGGAGGATCTCCCGCCACAGCCCCAGCCACGCTTCAAGCACCTCGGCGCTCTCACGCCGGTTGTCCGCCGGCGCCTTGTGGCGATTGACCGCCTGCACGTACTCGAAGCGCTCGGTCCATGATAGGCTCAACATCCTCAGCCCGTCGTCCGCCAGCACCGTGCGACGCTCCAAGAGATCCGGGTGCTCCAGCATGCTCAAAGCCAGGTCTGGCCGGCCCATGGATTGGGCGGCCAAGTGGATGGCTTTCTCCCGCTCAGTGCCACGCGCTTCGAGAGCCTCCGCCAGGTCGTGGACGGGCATCGGACGCAGAGCCATCACTTCGCAGCGTGAGACGATCGTCGGCAGCAAGGCTTCTTCCATGGCCGATGTGATAATCAACACCACGTGCGGACCGGGCTCCTCAAGTGTCTTCAGCAGCGCGTTGGCCGCCTCCTCCGAAGAGGTTTCGAAGTCTGGAAATATGGCCACACGGGTCCTGGCTTCAAAAGGTGCCAGAGCCAGCTCGCGCTGGAGCTCACGCACTTGGTCGATTTTCAACCCGCCTTCATCCTCAACCCAATGCACGTCGGGGTGGTTGCGTGCCTGAGCCCGGCGGCACGCCGAGCACTGGCCGCACGGCCGGTCAGGCACAGTCTCCTGCGTGCACACCAGCGCCTCGGCGAACTGGGCTGCCAGGGTGGCCCGTCCCATACCCCTCGGCCCGGTGAACAGGTACGCATGCCGCACGGCGTTCATGGCGATGTGGCGCCGCAGCGTATCGACCGCCCAACCATGCCCGATCAGGTCCCAACTCATGGTGTGATTCTAGCCCGCCTCGCGCGCATGACGCCACAGCATAGCATGAGCCCAGGAGGGCTCAAGTATAATGACGCGCAGGCTGCCTCGGGAGGTGAAACATCAGCCGGTTGGACCAGTTCCTCGCCGCGCCCCTGCTGCTCCGTACCCGGCGCAACCACGGGCTGGAGCATGCCACCATCCATATGTTGAGCTCCGCATATCCCCACACGCCGATGGCCGGCCGGTCGGACGGCGGAGGCTTCTTCCTCTATGGCCGGCTGCCAACCGAGGCCATCGAAGCCGCCTCTCACCAAGCACTGGAGCGGCTTCGAAGCGGTGAGCACCAGCTGGCTCTGCATCCCAATTGTGGCACGAACCTGCTGACATCGGGGCTCATGGCCGCCACTGTCGCGTTTTTCGCCTTGCTCGGGCTCGGCCAGACCCGCTGGCGCGATCGCCTCGAGCGGCTTCCCCTGGCGATCTTCGCCACCACACTCGCGCTCGTTGCCGCCCAACCCGTCGGCTTTGCCGCGCAGCGCTACATCACGACCCAAGGCGATCCGGGCAGCCTTCAAATCACGCGCGTTCATCAGCTTCGCGGCGGTTCCGTCCCTCTGCACCGAGTGTCGACCACGGGCTAGCCGGCATCCATGAGCGGCTTAAAGCCCAGCGTGTATCTCTTCTACGGTGACGACGAGCTCGCCATTCGCGAGGCCGTGGCCGATATGAAGCGCCGCATGGGGGACAGCGCCACTGCCGACCTTGACTACACACGGTTCGATCCGCGATCCCACAGCCTGGCAGAGCTGGCGCAGGTGTGCGCCTCGGTCCCCTTCTTGGCATCCCGCCGCCTGGTCGTGGTCGAGGACGCCTCGCGCTTGGCCTCCACGGCTGAGGCGCGGGCCCAACTCGACCTGCTTCTCAGTTCGCTCACCGAAGCCACGGCGCTGGTGTTGATTGATGAAACCGACCTGACGCGCCGAAAGGCACTCACCGAGTATCGCGAGCGGTCCCACTTGTTCCACTGGGCACAGAAACACCCCCAGATGTCGCTTGCCCAGCTCTTTCTCCGCCGGCGCGGTCGCGAGTTCGTTGCCTGGCTGATCCAACGCTGCCAGGCGATAGGTGGGGAGATCGATCCGCAGGCCGCACAGCGACTGGCCAGCTATGTCCTGGATGACCCCGATCGAGCTGACCAGGAGCTGCACAAGCTCCTCGATTACGTTGACCGGGCACGGCCGATCCATTCCGAAGATGTAGAGTTGCTCACCCCGCTGACTTCGCAGAGTGATGTTTTTGCGCTGGTGGATGCGTTGGGCAACCGAGAAGCCAACCAGGCACTCGCCCATCTCCACCGCTTGCTGGCGGATGAAGACCCCCTATTCGCGCTGGCCATGATTGTGAGGCAGTTTAGGTTGATTCTTCAAGCCCGCGAGGCGATAGACACGGGACTCAATCCGCGGCGCAGTTCTCGACGCCATGGATTTCGTGATTGCGAAGGTCGCGGCTCAAGCACAGCACTTCACGCTGCCACAATTGCGAGGCATATATCAACGGTTGGGCGAGATCGACTTCGACGCCAAGAGCGGCGGCATTGAATTGCCGACCGCCCTGGACATCCTGATCGCTACGATGGCTATCTGATCCGAGGCTGCTTCGGCTCCTGTCCGGCGTTCGCCGCATGCCTCCGTCGCCACGGCGCGCCAGGCCCTGTCAAGTCTCGGCTCACGGCTTTTCCACGCCTAACCACATGTGCCCGGGAAGAACCAGCGCGCTTGGCTCCACCCGCACGCCATCCACCGTGACCTGCTCACGGTCACCCGACGCATGCACGTAGCAGATGTTCGGCCGGCTGCCGTATTTCTCGCGGTAATACGAAACCGCTCGCCCGAGCCGCTCCGGGAGCCCCCCTTTGTCTCCGTCGTACCACATCATGCCAACTCTCATGCTGTGCCTGCCTCTCTGCCATTTAGTACCCGGCGCATCATCCACACGTTGGCCCCCGCCCGATGTTCAAGATCACATATCAATCCGCTCTCGGTCCGGACGCGGAGCATTTGCCCACCGACTTCGGGATTGTGCCTCTCCGGGTTGCCTTCGACACTCATGACTCGGTAGCGCCGGCCACGCCATTGAAACGCTTGCGGCACAACGGCAAACTCATCTTGGGTGACATGCACGAGCTCCGAGCACAGCATCATCGCCGCCCTGCCGAGGCGTGGTCTTCGTCCCGCAGCTGCCAGCGTAACGGCACTCATCCTGGCTGCGCTCCGAGCTTTGCAGGCTCTACAGTCTCTTCGCCACCCCGGGCGGCCTCACCGGACTTGCCTCCGTCATCTCGGATGCGCCGGATGACGATGTCGAGATCGGCCGCGGGCAGCCAGGCGGTTTCAAGGCGCACCGTTCCCCCAGCCGCGTGGATTACGGCCCAATCCGCCTGGTCGCCGGGGGTCGATGGGGATGGCAGTTCGCCCACCAGGGCGACATCATCATCCCAGCGCAGTCGGCTGCCAGGCAGCGGCCTCCCGGCGGAGCCATGGGCCGCCAGGACGTGGACCCCGGCCAAGGAACCGGTTGAGAGGATCTGATTCAGCAACCGGCTGGCCGCTCGGCCCCCCTGCGCCTCGAGATCGGCCAGATCGTCGATGACCACCGCCAGCTGCGACCGTCGACCGGCTTGCGCGCGCTGCCTCCGAATTTCGGCCGCCATCCACGACAAAATCTCGATCGCAAAGTCGACCCGGAGGGCCGTCTGAGTCAGTCCGTGAGGCAGCGCCTCGAGGATCCCCAGACCTGAGCCTCTCAGGTCGATGGCCGCCATCTGGAGCTGCGATGGCCGACTGGAGGCCGCCAACCCGATCACCAGCGTTCTCAAGAATTCCGCCGCCGGGCCTGGTTCCGAAGCCTGCACACGAACATGCCAAGTCGAAGGCTTCATCAAATCCCAGCTCACCGGCGTGCCGCTGGCGTTGACGCCTATGGGCGTGGTCAGCGCGGGTCGTTTGCCAAGGACGGTCAGCAGGGGCAGCAGTCGGACCTTGTTTGGGACCCTGGCCGGCAGGTGTTCCCGGTCAGGCAGATCAGTCCACGGCGCGGCCCCACTGGCGGAGGTGTCCGAAGGCAACCATCCGACTTCACAACTCGAGCGCGCCCCTGTCGCCCAAGCGCCAAGACCCCGAGATCCCAAGGAAACACCCATGTTGAGTAGCCTTCAATCCAAATAGCACGGTTGTGCTAATTCAGAATAACAGAACAACCGTGCTAATGTCAAGTGGTTGTTACCTGGACCCCCAGCTTCGGGCCTGTCTATTGGCGGGTGCATCCAAACGTGATAGGCTTCGAGGGTCTCATGACCCCGATCGAATGGCCGAGTCTTTCCCATGTCCTCCGACGCATTCCTGATTGACGTGCTCAAGCTCGTGGGCGTGGCCGCCCTCGTACTTGCCAATGCCTTCTTCGTGGCGGCCGAGTTCGCGTTGGTCAGCGTCCGCCGAACCCGCATCTACGAACTGCTCGCGCAGGGCAACCTCGCCGCACGCTGGGTGGCCCGGGCCGTCGAAGACCCCGACAAGGTCATCGCCGCCACACAGCTGGGCATCACCTTGTCCAGCCTGGGATTGGGCTGGATGGGCGAGCCGGCGCTGGCGCAGTTGCTTGAGCCGATTGTGGTCATCTTTCCGATAGCCTGGCAGTCCGGGGTCGCCCACTCGCTCTCGGCGGGCATCGCTTTCTCTGTCATCACCTTCCTGCACGTCGTGGTCGGTGAGTTGGCCCCCAAATCGATCGCCCTCCAGAATCCTGAACGCACCTCGCTGTTCATCGCACGCCCCACGCTGTGGACCGAGGCCCTGTTCAAGCCCATCATCTGGGTTCTGAACGGGGCCGGCAACCTGCTGCTTCGCATCCTGGGTGTCACGCCGGCCAGCGGTCACCAGATGGTGCATTCGGTCGAAGAGCTCAAAATGCTGGTCACGGCCAGCGCTGTGGAAGGCGTCGTCGAAGGCGAGGAGGAGGAGATTCTGCACGCCGTCTTCGATTTTGGCGACACGCTCGTCCGCCAGGTCATGATCCCCAGAACGGAAATGGTGGCCGTTCCCGCCGATGCCAGCCTTCATCATCTGGTCGAGACCGCCGTTGGTCACCCGTACACCAAGCTCCCGGTGTTCGAGGGTAGTCAAGACCAGGTCATCGGGGTTGTGCATCTCAAAGACGTCGTCGAGCGACTGCACCGCGGTGACGGGCTCGAATTGAGCGCCAGAGATCTGATGCGCGAGGCCTTGTTCGTCCCCGAGACAGCCCGCATCATCACCCTGCTGGAGCGCTTCCGCCGGCGCCACCAGCACATCGCCATCGTCCTTGACGAGTACGGCGGCACAGCCGGAGTGGTGACGCTGGAAGATGTGTTGGAGGAGATTGTCGGAGAAGTCAGCGACCGGATCGACGAAGAGCCGGACATCCAACTTCAAGAGGACGGCACGACCCTGGTGGATGGCCTGACGTTGATCGACGAGATCAACGAACATCTTGGACTGCACCTGGCCGACCCCAACTACGACACCATCGCCGGTTTCGTCCTCGGTCGAACTCGGGCGAATGGCTCAGGTCGGCGATCAGATCACTGTGGATGGGATCCAACTCCGTGTGGAGGCCATGGACGGCCGTCGAATCGATCGCATCTCCCTGACGCTCCCACCCGCGCCTGGCCAACGGACGCCTTCGCTCCCCCATCCAACAACGTGAGCTGAGCCATGTTCGCCGAGGTGGCGGTCAATCTCGCCTCGATCCAAGGCACGTTTACTTACCGCTTGCCGGATGACCTCGTGGCAGCGGTTTCGCCCGGGCATCTGGTGACCGTGCCGTTCGGTTCACGCCGCACCCAGGGCGTGGTGGTCGCCCTGGTCGAAGGCGCTGAACGATCCGAGCTGCGCGTTGTCGAGGAGTTGGTCGATCGGCTACCCGTCCTCACCCCGGCTCAGCTCGAATTGGCCGGCTGGCTGGCACAACAAACCGCCACGCCTCTCATCGACTGCCTGACGCTCATGCTTCCGCCTGGTTTGAGCCAGCAGGCGGATTCGATCTATGCGCTCGCCGCCCAGCCGCCCGAAGGCGGTCCGGCGACGCAGCGCCGGCTGATCCAGTTGCTCGCCCGCCGCGGTCCGCTGCGCGGCCGCCAGATCGATCGCGCCATGGGCCGGCTTGCCTGGCGGCCGACGGCGGATCGGCTTGTGCGAAGCCGGGTGCTCGACCGGGAGTTGGTGCTCGATCCACCCGGGGTGAGCGCACGGACGATTCGAACCGCTCGCCTGTCCGTGCCGCCTGAGCTGGCTTTGACCATGCTGGATCAAGTGGGCCGGACTCCGACGACGCGCGCCCGCCGCGGGATCATGCTGCGCATGCTCATCGACGAACGCCAGGCCATCGAAGCCACCTGGCTGTATGCCGAGAGTCGCGGCACGCTCCAGGACCTGCGCCAGCTGGAGACTTTGGGGCTGGTCAGTCTCAGCCAGTCGGAGATCTGGCGCGATCCCTTGGAGGCGGTCGAGTTTGTGCCAGACGAAGCTCCCAAGCTGACCGGCCCGCAGCAGGCTGCCTGGGCCGCCATTCAGCAGGAAATGGAGTCCCCCGCACCGCACCGCCCCGTGCTCCTGCACGGTGTCACCGGCTCCGGCAAGACGGAGATCTACCTCCAGGCGGTCGAAGCCACGCTGGCACGCGGTCAACAAGCCATCGTGCTGACACCCGAAATCGCCTTGACCCCCCAAACGGTGCGCCGATTCCTGGCTCGCTTTCCCGGCCAGGTAGGGCTGGTGCATTCCCGGCTTGCACCCGGCGAGCGGTACGACACCTGGCGCCGGGCCAGGCTGGGTGAGCTGCCCATCATCATCGGGCCCCGGAGCGCGCTTTTCACCCCCTTGCCCACCCTGGGACTCATCGTGGTGGACGAATCGCATGATGACTCGTACAAGGAGACCTTGACGGCCCCGCGCTATCACGCCCGAGAGACGGCCCTTGCCTACGCCCGGCTGGCCGGAGCGGAATGCATCCTGGGCACAGCCACCCCTGATGTTGTGACCATGTATCGCGCCGACCATGCTGAATTGCTGCGTCTCGATCTACCCGAGCGCATCCTTGGCCACCGCCAACGGCTGGCGCGCCAGGCGAGCCGCCTAGGGGTGAAGAGCCGCTACCAGCCTGACGAGGCACAAGCCGTTTTCATCCCGCTCCCCCCGGTGCAAGTCGTCGACATGCGCCAGGAGCTGCGGGCCGGCAACTCGTCCCTGTTCAGCCGCCGGCTCAAGACGGCGCTGGAGAAGACTCTCGCAGCCGGGGAGCAAGCTATCCTATTCTTGAACCGCCGCGGTGATGCGACCCATGTCTTCTGCCGCGACTGCGGCTGGGTGGCTGAATGTCCTCGCTGTGGAACCCCGCTTACGCATCACCCGGATCAGCAGGCCTTGCTGTGCCACCACTGCGGCTACACACGCGGCGCCGCCTCGAAATGCCCAAACTGCGGCGGTTCGCGTGTCCGCTACTTCGGCGCCGGCACCCAATCCATCGAAAAGGAGGTCGCCGGCCTATTTCCCGGGGTCACCAGTTTGCGCTGGGATCGTGACACGACCCGGGCCAAGGGCGCACACGAGATCATCCTTGCCCATTTCGCCGCCCATCGGGCCGACGTGCTGATAGGGACTCAGATGATCGCCAAGGGTCTGGACGTTCCCCTGGTCACATTGGTGGGGGTGATATCGGCCGATACGGGGCTGAACCTGCCTGATTTTCGAGCTGCCGAACGAACCTTTCAAATCCTCACGCAAGTCGCCGGGCGGGCAGGCCGCGGCCTGCTGGGCGGGCAGGCCATTCTCCAAACCTACCAGCCCGACCACTACGCCATCCGGACCGCAGCCGCGCATGATTACCGGACCTTTTACGAAGAGGAACTGAAGCGACGGCGCGAGCTGGGCTACCCGCCCTTCACCCGGCTGGTCAGGTTGACGACTCACGACATCTCGGCCAGCAGGGCTCAATCCAGGGCCCAGGCCTTGGCCGATCAACTCCTCGGGCAGGCCGCTGGGGGGCTGAGGCCCGTGGACATGATCGGCCCGGTCCCGTGCTTCTTCAATCGGATCGCAGGCGAGTACCGCTGGCAGATCGTGTTGAGGGCCGCCGATCCGCTCTCGGTTCTTCCTGAGACTCTGCCGGAGGGTTGGGCCATCGACATCGACCCCGTCTCTCTACTCTGAGCGGCTAGACGCGCAAACCACCAGCGCTCAGGCTGAGTTCTCAGGTAGGATTCGATACATTTGTGCGTCCCCGGCTCGACGGCGTCGGGCCGGCGACACCAGGAGGCCTCCCCAATGTCCGAGATACGAACCTGGCTTGAAGGCCATCTTCAGTCGATCTTCGACGCCGATGTCGCCGGGTACCATGCCACGACCGTCGAAGACCTCACGCTTTACGAGTGGCACGTGACGCCCCATCGGATCGAGGGGCTTCCCTTCCACGACTTCATGCTGGCCGAAGCTGGCCGGGACGATTCCGCCGCCATGGCTTTGGATCCTTCCCCGGGCGCCGAAGCCGCGGCTGAACAGCCGCGCGTGCGCTTCGATCTGGCAAACTATCGGGAGCAGATCTACGGCGACACCGTCATCTGCAGCTATACGATGCTGATATCCAGAGGGACGCGTTCAGGCGTTCGTGTGGTGAGCTACAACGAAAGCCGGGTGCTTATCCGCTTCGAGCATAGCTGGCGGGTCGTACACGTGCATAAGTCGCCGAGTTGGTCGGCGCCCTTTCAACCCCCATCCCTGCCGGGCTAATCGCCTGGGATCTAAGGACGGGCTTGCAGGTTGGGACGATCGGCCTCGATCCTCTTGGCCGTGGCCGTCCCAGCCGACGGGCCGGGTCTGCCCCAGCCCACGCGGCCGCCCGGCTGGCGTACAGAACTCCGCAGCAATCGGGCGCTGTCGGCATCAATACGGGCCTGATCCGGGTGCGGTTTCCGCAAGTCATTTAACGATGTTGCATTCAACTTGGTCACTCCTCGGCTTTTGACACATTCAGCCGTGCAAGAATCGGGCCGTGGAGTCACCAACCGTGCGAACGATGCATGGACTCAGAAACGACAGCGCTTTGGATGAGGCTCTGGGGAAACGGTTCGGCGGCGCTTAATTAGGCGCCGCCGGGACCAAGGCATTCAACTGGGACATCTGGGGCTTTCTACGTTCAAGTTATGAGCGCCCGCCGGGAGGCACAAGGGCACCGGATCCGAAACGCTCAGATTTAACTTTTCTGTTCGCCACCGATGTCATGCGTCCAGTGATGGCCTTCGAATCCATGCTACGCGAAAGAGCGGCCCCCGGCCATGGCGATCTGTCATGAGCCGCATGGACATTTGTCCGAATTCGCTCCTGGGCATGCCGGGATGGGGCACAGGCTCAGTTGGCGGGAACGACGGTTTGATAGAGTTGTTCACGCACGGCGCCAACCTGCCGGCGCAGGCTTTCGTCGGTTTCTAGCCGTTCCGAGATCTTGTCACAGCCGTACATGACCGTAGTGTGATCGCGGCCTCCCAGGGCTTCTCCGATACTCGGCAGCGAGTTCCCCGTTTCTTCTCGTATGAGATACATGGCGATTTGGCGCGGCAGGGCGACTTCGCGGCTTCGATCTCGGCTCAACAAGTGGTCCTCGTCCACCCCGAACTGCTGGGCCACAGCGGCGATGATCTGATCGGCGGACAGGCTGCCCGATCGCGGAGAAATATCGGTCAACGCCGACTCGACCACCTCGGGCGTCAGGACGACCCCGCTCAAATCGGCGAAGGCCAGCACGCGCGTCAGCGCGCCTTCGAGCTCCCGAATGTTGCTTTGCAGCCTTCGGGCAATGACCTCTAACAGTTCGGGGTCGATGGCCCTCCCGGCACGGTCCGCCTTGGAGCGCAGGATGGCCATCCGGGTTTCGAAATCAGGCGCCTGGATGTCGGCCGTCAACCCCCACTCAAATCGCGAGCGGAGCCGTTCTTCCAGCGTCACCAGGGCTTTGGGCGAGCGGTCGGACGAAATCACCAGCTGTCGCTCTTGCCCGTGCAGGGTGTTGAACGTGTGAAAGAATTCCTCCTGAGTGGACTCCTTGCCGGCAATGAACTGGATATCGTCAATCAGCAGCACATCGATGCGGCGATACCGGCCCCGAAACTCGTCCGTCGTGTGGGTACGAATGGCGTTGATCATGTCGTTGGTGAATTCTTCCGACGACACATACAGTACCGTCAGGCCCTTCTGACTGCACGTCCTCCCGATGGCATGCAGCAGGTGCGTCTTGCCCAGCCCGACGCCTCCATACACAAACAGCGGGTTGTAAGCGCGCGCCGGGCTTTCGGCCACTGCCATGGCGGCTGCGTGTGCAAGCCGGTTGCTCGGGCCGACAACGAAGTTGTCAAACGAGTAGCGTGGGTTCAGCCGCTGGCCCGATTGGACCGTTGGCGTGCCCTCGGACACCGCCCGGGTACGGGGTGGCTCGACCTGAGGGCCGATCGAGGCCTCCGGCTGCCAGACCACAAAGCGCGCTTCGACGGTCGCTCCGCAGATCCCGGTCAGTACCTTCTTGACCGTAGACAACAGCCGGTTTTCGAGCCAGTCTCGGGCGTAAGCATTCTGCACGCCGATCACATAGGTTCCATCTTCGTAGGCCAGCAGTTCCGCATCGCGCACCCAGGTATCAAACGACGCCCGCGGCATTTCAAGCTGAAGCTGCCCGAGCGCTGCCTGCCAGTGCTGCTTTGCGTCCATGCGGCCCTCCGGCGGATGCCTGACGTCCAAGGGGCACCACCCAGCCTGCCCCCGCGCCAGATCGCCAGTCTATGTGCCTATGATTTGGTCCGTCACAACTGAGTTGGGGCTTACCTCTGCCGAGGCGGCAGGACCCCAGTGCGGCTGCCTCGCCTGCATGTCCCATTCTTCTACCCGCCCCGGGCGAAGTCAGCTTGGAGATCATAGCAAAGGGCCATGGCCCAAACAAGTCGCCAGGCCACCGTCAACCTAAAAACAATGAAAGATTTAAGGATGGGAAATGTAAATGCATTCGAGAAGAGTCGAGCTGTTAGGCCGCAATCGATAAACTCAAAATTCGATCCGCAACCGCCCATATATCGCTTTGGCCGAGCAGCTCCCCCCATATCTGGCGGAGGGAAATCGCATCCCGAACCTATATTGCTAGCCTTCCTTAAATGTAAATGGCGGGGTGCCTGGTCAAACCCCGGTCACCCCGGGTCTCAAGGGTCTCCCCGAAGGGTTCGATGGGGCCATTTTCTTTAACATTCGAAAGGTCGGGGCCGAGTCCGGCGGCGGCTGAGCTAGCCGCCCTCGGCGAAGGCCGTCTCAAAGGCCTCGCGCACCGAACGCGCATGGACCAACTCAACACTCGCCGGCAGTTTCTCGGGGGCCCGGAAGCTCTTGGGCACCACGATTCTGCGAAACCCCAACTTGGCGGCTTCTCCCAGACGTGTCTCGAGTTGGCTGACGCGCCGGAGCTCCCCCGACAGCCCGATTTCACCGATCAGAGCCAGATCGGCTGGCAGGCTGCGGTCGTTGGCGGACGAGGCGATGGCCGCCGCCACCGCCAGGTCGGCGGCCGGCTCGCTCACCCGCATACCGCCGACCACGTTGGCGAAAACATCCTGGTCGGCCAGCTTGATCCCCACGCGCCGGGAAAGTACCGCCACGATCAGCAGCAACCGGTTGAGATCCAGGCCATTGGTTGTGCGCCGGGGATTGCCGAAAGCCGAACTGCTGGTCAGCCCCTGGACCTCAACCAGAAGCGGGCGTGTGCCCTCCATGGTGACCGCCACGGCCGATCCGGGTGCATGCAGCACTCTTTCCGCCAGAAAAGCTTCGGACGGGTTGGAGACCTCGGCCATCCCCGTCGGCTTCATCTCGAATACCCCGACCTCGGTAGTGGCCCCAAACCGATTCTTAACCGCGCGGAGAAGCCGATAGGCATGGAACGGGTCGCCTTCCAGGTAAAGCACGGTGTCGACCACGTGTTCCAACACGCGCGGTCCGGCGATGGCGCCTTCCTTGGTCACATGGCCGACGAGAAAGATGGCCATCCCGTGCGTCTTGGCCAGGGCCTGAAAACGCATGGCCCCCTCGCGAACCTGCGAGAGCGAACCCGCCGGGGACTCAAACTCGGCGGAGTGCGTGGTCTGGATCGAATCGATAATGACCACGGCCGGCTCGAGCTGTTCGATCTGGTGGGTGATGGATTCCAAGTCGGTCTCGGTCAGCAGGAAGATCTCGGCCGACAATGCGCGCTCGCCCGCCAGCCGCAGCGCCCGGCTCTTGATTTGGCGTTCGGACTCTTCGCCGGACACATACAGCACGCGCCGGTCGGCGGCCATCTCGAGGGCGGTTTGCAGCAAGAGCGTGGACTTGCCAATCCCCGGGTCGCCGCCCACCAGGATGACCGAGCCGGGGACCACCCCGCCGCCCAGCACTCTGGCGAACTCGTCGATGGGGACCGGCCAGCGCTCGTCGGGGTTTCCGCTGATGTCCGAAAGTCTCTTCGGGGTGGCCGCCGGCGCGCTCAACCCGCGCATCCCGCGCGGACCGGTAGGAGGCTGAGCTTCCAACACCATGCTGTTCCATGACCCGCACTGGGGGCACCGGCCAAGGGCCTTGGGTGCCTTGCGCCCGCACTGCTGGCACACGTAGACCGTTCGCATCTTCGTCACATGGGTCTCCGCTTGAATTATAGTGTGCTCAGGCGCCGGGCCAAACAAAATGGGGGCTGTCCCTAGATGGGCGACCCTGCTCCTTTCATCCCTTCCAATCGGTCTCCCCCCGGTGCCCTGTCCGCCCTGGGCGTTCCACATGGCAGGCGCCTTAGCGGAGAGGTCTGCAAGCGGGTCCAGTTTGCCCGCTGCCAGGGGAAAGCGTAAGAGTGGGGTCCGAAGTACCTGCCACGTCGGGCATCAACCGATGAGTTAGGTTTCAACAAAGAGAACGGGCTGTCTCAAAAGGACGTGAGACAGCCCGGCGCAACCTGCACGTCCCTTCCGCGTCAGTTGGTCGGAACCGGCTGCTCCGCGTCCAGACCTTCGCTCTCCTCGTCGCGCTCTTCATCCTTGACGAGCACGATTTCGTCGTCCTGAACGTCGATCAGAACAGGTTCGCCGGCGGCGAAGGCCGACGAAAGCAGCGAATCCGAAAGCTTGTCCTCGATTTGATTCTGGATGACGCGCTTGAGCGGACGGGCGCCCATCTCGGGGTCGTAACCCTTGCGAACCAGCCAGTCGCGAGCCGCATCAGTCAAACGCAGAGCAATGTCGTGCTCCGACAGCCTCCGCGCCACCTTGGCCAGCTCAAGATCGACGATCGACGCGATCTGCGGCTTGGTGAGCGCGTGGAAGACGATGATGGCGTCGACGCGGTTGATGAATTCGGGCCGGAAGACTTTGCGCAAGGCGTCCATCAGCTTCTTGCGCATGTCCTGGTAGGCCAGACGCTCCTCGGTGGCCTCATCGCGCTTGACGTTGAAGCCCAGGTTAGCCTGGTTCTGGATCATCTCGGCGCCGATATTGGAGGTCATCACCACGATGGCATTGCGGAAATCAACCTTGCGCCCGCGCGCGTCTGTCAGATGCCCCTCTTCCATGATCTGCAGCAGCATGTTGTGGGCTTCGGGGTGAGCCTTCTCGATCTCATCGAAGACCACAATCGAGTACGGCCGCCGCCGGATGGCTTCCGTCAGTTGGCCGGCCTCTTCGTATCCGACATAGCCCGGCGGGGCGCCGACCAACCGGCTGACGGTATGGCGCTCCATGAATTCAGACATGTCAATCTGGATCAGAGCCTCTTCGCTGCCGAAGATAAACTCAGCCAAGGCTTTGGTCAATTCGGTTTTGCCGACGCCCGTCGGGCCGAGGAAGATGAACGAGCCGATAGGGCGCTTGGGGTCTTTCAGCCCGGCCCGCGACCGGCGCACCGCCTTGGCAATGGCCTCGATGGCCTCGTCCTGGCCGACAATCCGGCCGTGAAGCACCTTCTCCATGTCGAGCAGGCGCTGGGATTCCTCCTGCGCGATCTGCATGACGGGCACGCCCGTCCACATCGACACGACTTCGGCGATGTCGTCGGCCGTCACCTTGGGGCCGTGCTCACTTCGATCCCACCCGCCGCGCAGATGCGCCAAGCGCTCTTCGAGTTCCGACTCGCGGTCCATCAGTTCCTGGGCGTCGTCGAAGCGCGCCTC
This sequence comes from uncultured Chloroflexia bacterium, assembly GCA_963797485.1. Taxonomy (GTDB): domain Bacteria; phylum Chloroflexota; class Anaerolineae; order Anaerolineales; family E44-bin32; genus CAWAND01. The sequence continues at coordinate 358,052 of CAWCPF010000003.1, read as the reverse complement.
TTCAACCGCCAGCGCATGGGCCTCGCGGGTGTTGCGCAGGGTCCCGATCATTTCTTTAAGCGACTTGGCCTCGGGGCTCTTGTACATGCGCACACGCGAGGCCAACTCGTCGATCAGGTCGATAGCCTTATCGGGCAGGAAACGCTCCGTGACATAGCGCGCCGACAAGTGCACCGCGGCTTCGATGGCCTCGTCGGTGATCAGGAGTTTGTGATGTTCCTCGTAGGGTTCCTTGACCCCGCGCAGGATGTTGATGGTTTCTTCGATGCTGGGTTCTTCCACCATGACCGGCTGGAAGCGCCGCTCGAGGGCGGCGTCACTCTCGATGTACTTGCGATACTCATCCAGCGTCGTGGCGCCGATCACCTGCAGCTCGCCGCGGGAAAGAGCCGGTTTCAGAATGTTGGCCGCATCCACCGACGACCCGGCTGAGCCGGCCCCCACCAGCATATGGACTTCATCGATGAACAAAATGGCACTGGCCGACTTGAGCTCGTCGATGACGCGCTTCAAACGCTCTTCGAACTGGCCGCGGTACATAGTCCCGGCCACCAGCGAGCCGACATCCAGCTGCAGGACGCGTTTATCCAGCAGCGGCTCGGGTGTCTCCCCGGCCACAATGCGCTGCGCCAGTCCTTCGACAATGGCGGTTTTGCCCACACCCGGTTCGCCGATCAGGGCCGGATTGTTCTTGGTTCGACGGGCCAGGATCTGGATGACGCGTTCGATCTCGGTTTGCCGGCCGATGACCGGGTCGAGCTTGCCCTCTTCGGCCAGGCCGGTCAGATCGGTGGCCAACTGATCCAGGAGCGGAGTCTTGGCCTGGGACTCGGAACGTCCGCGGCCCGAGGGCTGGGACGCCCGGCGCGCCGGGCTCTCCTGCAGAATCCGCCGCGTCTGGCGGCGCACCTGTTCCGGCGTTACGCCCAGGCGCTTGAGGACATCCAGGCCCACGCCCTCATCCTGGCGAACGAGGCCGAGCAGCAAGTGCTCGGTGCCGATGTAGTGATGCCCCATGCGGCGAGCTTCTTCAATGGCCAATTGGAGGACCTGCTCGGTGCCGGGCGCCAACTCGATCCGGCCCCCAGCGTGCCGGCCAATGCCGGCCAGCCGCTCGACCATTTCTTTGATTCGCGCCGGATCCAGCCCAAGCTCACGCAACACCCTACCAGCCACCCCGCCCTCCTCACGGATCAAACCGAGAAGGAGATGCTCGGTGCCTATGTAGTTGTGGTGCATCCGCTCAGCCTCTTCATGCGCCAGACTGAGAACTCGGCGTGCACGCTGCGTGAAGCGCTGCATCTTGTCGTCGGCCACTCGACCTCCGCGACGGACTGCCACAGCCCGCCAGTGTTCGCCTTATTCTACCAAAGAGTGCCTAGGGCGGCCCTTACGCGCGCCTTGCCGTGGAACCTGGCACAGCTTACCGGGGTCCCACCTCGACCCATAAGCAAGACCGGGCGTGCACTCTGTGCCGCCCGGTCGAGGAGTACGGTTGCGTCTATGGCTCTTGGCCGCCGCCGGGATCCTCTGGCTCGGGTTCGGGCAAGTCTTCCATAGGAGAAATGTCCGGCCCTCGACCTTCGGCCTCCAGGGCGGCATCGAAATCCTCGACCTCGACTTCGGCCTCGACCTCGACTTCACTCGCCGGGGCTTCGGCATCGGCTTCGCCTTCAGGTTCATCCCCTCTGTCCGCCATGGCCGTCTTCCAGTCCTGGTCGGTGAAATCAGAGGAGTCAACCTTGCGCAGACTGAGCCCAATTCGGCGCCGATCGGGTTCCACGTTGATAATGCGCAGGGTGAGCGTGTCGCCTTCGTTGACCACCTCGCGGGGATGCTCGACGCGTGCTTCCGAGAGCTCGGAGATGTGGATCAAGCCCTCGACCTCGTATTCGTCTGTTTCAGCCAAGCGCGCAAACGCGCCGAACTTGGTCAACTTGGTGATGGTGCCTTCGACGAGCTGGCCCTCTTGGAAACGAGCCGAGATCTCATCCCACGGGTCGGCTTCCAGCTCGCGGATCGACAGGCTGATGCGCTTGCGCGCCACGTCCAGATCAAGCACCTTGACCTGGACCTCCTGCCCGACCTCGAGGACATCCCGCGGGTGCGAGACACGCTTCCACGAGAGTTCCGAGGTGTGCACCAGGCCGTCGGCCCCGCCGATGTCCACAAACGCGCCGAAGTCCGCCAGGCTGATGACGTGCCCGGTGCGGATCTCGCCTGGCTTGAGTTCCTCAATCAGGCGCTCTTTAAGCATATCCCGGGCTTCGCGGGCCGCTTCGCGCTCGGAAAGGATCAGCCGGTTGCGGCGGCGATCAACCTCGATCACCTTGACCACAATCGGCTCACCGATCATCTCGCCCCAGCGCTGATCGGGCGTTTCGCCCTGGGCGCGCCGTCGCCGCGACAGGCTGACCTGCGAGGCCGGCACGAAACCGCGCAGGCGGCCAAGCTTCACGATCAGCCCACCCTTGTTAAAGCCGGCGATCTCGCCCTGATAGTTTTGCTCGCTCTCCAGCAGCTCTTCGGCCTGCTGCCAGTCGTTCTCCTCTTCCGCCCGCAGGAAGGAAAGCTGGATCATCCCGTCCCGGTCGCCGGCGCGGACCACATAGACGGTGACTTCTTGGCCGACATCGAAGGTTTCGAGCTTGCCGGGTGGGAGCTGTTCCAATTCCTGGCTGGGGATCACGCCTTCCGATTTTGCGCCAATGTCGACCAGGATGTCGTTGGGGGTCACCCGAGCGATGACGCCGGTTCTGATCTCGCCGCGCTTGGGGGTTTCGAGCTCGTAAGCCTCTTCCTCCAACAAAAGTTCCATCGGATGGATCGCGGGCGGCTGCTCTTCCGATGGGCCTGCCGTGCGTTCTATTTCCTGGTCGCTTGACATGAAGACGATCTTCTCCGGTTTAAGATGCGGGCATTATAAAGGCACTTACCCGCCTTGACAACCTACGAAAGATCTGGCCCGGCAGGCGTGCGGTATAATCCGCCCCGGACCCAAACTATGCCAGTCGTCTACCCATTCACGGCCATTGTTGGACAGGAACGCATGCGCCGGGCGTTGATTCTCAATGCTATCAACCCGCGCATCGGCGGCGTGTTGATCCGCGGCGAGCGCGGAACCGCCAAGTCCACCGCCGCCCGCGGCCTGGCGGCGCTGCTTCCAGAGGTGGCCGTCGTTGCCGATTGCCGCTTCGGCTGCGACCCCAACGAACCGACGACCTGGTGCACCGAATGCCGCGCCCGCGTGGCCCACGGCGAAGAACTCCCGGTGCAGATGCGGCGGACGTCCTTCGTGGACCTGCCGGTTTCGGCCACCGAGGACCGGGTGGTGGGCACGCTGGATATCGAGCGCGCCATCCAGGCCGGCGAACGCAGCTTCGAGCCTGGGGTCCTGGCCAACGCCAACCGCGGCTTGCTGTACATTGATGAAGTCAACCTGCTCGACGACCATGTCGTGGATTTGCTCCTGGACTCGGCCGCCCTGGGGATGAACATCGTCGAACGCGAGGGCATCTCGTTCAGCCATCCGGCGCGCTACATTCTGGTCGGCACCATGAACCCGGAGGAAGGCGATCTCCGTCCCCAACTTCTGGATCGATTCGCCCTGTCGGTCGAGATCCGCGGCCTGCAGGACCCGCAGGACCGGGTGGCGATCATGGAGCGCATTCTGGCCTTCGAAAACAACACGGAGGCTTTCCGCGCCAAGTGGCTGGACCGGGAGCAGGCTTTGTCGCGCGAGATCGAAACCGCCCGCACGCTGCTCCCCGAAGTGACATACACCAAACGAGATTTGCTGGCCATCGCCGCCTTGACCTCCTCACTGCACGTCGACGGCCACCGGGGTGACCTGGTAATCCTCAAGGCCGCCCGAGCGCATGCCGCCTTTGAAGGACGACGGGCCATCAACGACCGCGACATCGCCCTGGCGGCCGAGCTGGCCCTGCCGCACCGGCTGAAGCGCGGACCGTTTCAACAGGCCGAGATCACAACCGACGAACTGCAGCAGCGCATACAACAGGTCCAGGCCGGCCTCGAGAATGAAGACGATGGCGACCCGACTATCGGCGACGATCAGCCCGCTCCGGCAAAAAAAAACGCGCTCAAAAGCCTGAGGGCTTAGCCGGCCCGGCTCCGGCCGAGGACGAAAACTCCCGTCGGGCGGAGCCGACGCGCCAACCTCCCGGACAGTCGCTCGAGGCGCATTGGTGGGAAGGCGGTCAGAAGGTCCGTTCCGGCGAGGTCTTCGCCCCCCGCAAGATCGACACCCCGCTCGACCGCCTGGTCCGCCATCAGGGTGGACGGCGCACGCGCACGCGGACGGACCGCAAACGCGGGCGCTACATCATGTCCCGCCCGGCTCACGGTTTGACCAATGACATTGCCTTCGACGCCACCCTGCGCGCGGCCGCGCCGCACCAGAAGGCGCGCAAGCGCGCCGGCGACCGGCGCGCTTTTGCCATTCAACGGTCCGACCTGCAGCAGAAGGTGCGCGTCCGCCGGGCAGCCAACCTGATTCTGTTTGTGGTTGACGCCTCGTGGTCGATGGCCGTGGCCGAGCGCATGTCCGCCACCAAGGGCGCCATCCTGTCGCTGCTCACCGATGCCTACCAGCGGCGGGATCGTGTCGGCCTGATTGTCTTTCAGAAGGACCGCGCTCTGACCATTCTGCCCCCCACCAATTCAATTCAGTTGGCCCAGCAGGCGTTGAGGGACATCCCCGTTGGCGGCAAGACGCCTCTCTCGGCCGGACTGCTCATGGCCTATGAGCTGCTTCAGCAGGAGCTCACCCTGCATCCGGATGTTCTGCCGCTGATGATCCTGCTCACCGACGGGGCGGGGAACGTGGCCATGGGAGAACTGCCGCCTCAGGAAGAGGCCCACCGCATGGCCGACCTGCTGCGAGAGGCCAACATCCGATCGGTGGTCATCAATATGGAACATGCCGCCTTCGACCAGGGGCTGGCCCGCGCCCTGAGCGAACGGCTGACCGCCCCGTGCTACACCCTGCACGAGCTCAAGGCCGAACACCTTTATCATGCCGTCCGGCGCGAGATCGACCAGACCACGGCCTGATCAGCACCCGGCCCCATCGATTTTGTCAGTTTGTGAAATAAATCACAATTCGGGTGTTCGACCCGCCTGCTTTCTTGCCAGGCGCGACAGGCGGTGTTCGATCTCCGCCCAGGCAACGTCCCGCCGCCATCCGGGCTGCCAATGGCTCAGGCAGACGAGCGCGGCTTCAGCCCAACGCTGGGCGCTGGTGTAGTCGTGCCGGCGCCACTCGTCCAGTTTGGACAGCTCGATGCACGGACGCGGATCGTCGGCGGCCGCACGGTGCCAGGTTTCCCAGGCTTCGGCGGCCTGCTCGTCGCGCCCGCTGCGTTTGAGGTGCACGGTCCAGCGCCTCAAGGCTTCGCGCCGGACGGAGGCGTCCCCGGCCTCGGCCGCCGAACGGTAGGCCAACTCGGCGCGCGAGGCGCGGCCGGCGCGTTCATGCCAGCGAGCGATCGCCAGCGCCTCGGCCGGAGACAGCCGGGAGGCCTCGCTGGCCGAGTAGCGCCGCAGCACTTCTGTCGCCAGTCCGACCAAGGATAGGATGTCCACGGCATTGTGATACACCACGCGCTGGATCTGCGAGGTTTCACCTGTTCGGAGGTAGTCGAGGTACAGTCCAGGGATCTCCGCGCCGGGCACATCGGCCTCGGTGCGGGCGATCCCCAGCACGTGCTCTTCGATGGTCCCAAGCCGGCAATCGGGCAGCTCGCAATTCCACAGCCGGCGCGACGGGTGCAGCAAGTCCAGATGCGGACGGGCCGTGATCGGGAGCGCCATTCTCAGGCCAAGTTGATAGCGCATTTCGAGCAGCGGCAAATCAAAGGCCTTTCCATTAAAAGTAACAAAACCACCCGCCCCTTCCAGATGACCCTGAATTGCTGTCAGCATGCCGGGTTCCTCCGCCGGGTCTCTCAGGAAGTACTGCCGGAGCACAAACTCTGGGCCTTCGAAGTTGCCGAGACCTACCAGGAAGACCAGCGTGCCCGCCCCGCCCGCCAGACCGGTGGTCTCCGTATCCAGGAACGCCAGGTCCTGTAAACGAGTCTGGCGGAGCTGCTCGTCCTGCGCCACCTGGGCCGCCAGGTCGCCGGAGTAGTCCAGCAACGAACCGAGTTGTCCGGGGCCATGCAATTGAAGGATAGGATAGCGGTTTTCGATGCAGAAGGCTGCGCCGGCCGCTGTGGCGACCTCGTGTCCGCCCAGTCCGGCCTGCGCCGCGGAGGGCGATGCGGGCACCGCCGGCAGCCTGGCCGCCCCGGCGGCCGCGGCTGAACGCCGACCAAGGCGTGTCAACCGCCGGCGCAGGTCTTGGTTTTCGGCTTTGCTCATATTGTTTGTGCGGGAACTGGATGGCCGGCCACGTCGGGCGGATTATACCTGCGCCCTGCTCCCGCGGCCCAATTCCGCCGGGGTCAGCCGCCGACCGAGGGCAGCACGACCGTAAAGGTCGTGCCCTTGCCCAGGGCCGACTCGACCCATATCCGCCCGTCGTGGTGGTCCACGATCGATTTCACAATCGACAATCCCAGGCCGGTGCCAGGCGTCCGGTCGGCCACGTTGCTGGCCCGGAAGAACTTGTCAAACAAGTAGGGCTGGTCGGCAGGTGGAATCCCGGGGCCCGTATCGAAGACCTTCAGTATGATCTGATCACCCTCGACGGCGACCCGAATGCCCACCGTGCCGCCCTTCGGCGTGTATTTGATGGCATTGTCGAGCAGGTTGCCGATCATCTGCCGCAGCCGGATCGGGTCGCCGCTGACCAGCGGGAGATCTTCGGGCAGCTCGACCTCCAATACCAGGCCGCGCGTCTCAGCCGAGGCGCGCAGCCCCTCGACGGCATAGCGCGCCAGGACACTGATCGGCGAGCTCTCGCGCGTCGTCTCCAGGCCGGCTTCTATCCGTCCCAGATCGAGCAGATCCGTGACCAGATTGGTGATCTGCTGCACGCTCAGCTGGACCCGGCGGATGAAATCTCGCTGCTGATCGTTGACCTCGCCGGCGCGTTCGATGAGCTCGACGTAGCCAAGAATGGCCGTCAGGGGGGAGCGCAAGTCGTGCGAAACTGTGGTCACGAACTCGGATTTGATCCGGTCGAGCTCCTTGAGATGAGTGATGTCCTGGAGCACGATGGCTTGGCCGACACCCTCGATCGCCGTCCGCTGGGCGTTGAAGGTGCGGCCATCCGGCAGTTCGATTTCCTCTCGACGAGGATGGCTGCCCGGGGCGCGCAGCAGGTTCAACAAACGCGGCTCGTCCAGACTCTCGACGATCGACTGGCCGACGACGGTTCGCCCGTTGACTCCCAGCGCCTCCTGGGCCGCCCGGTTGATCAGCACCAAGCGGTTCTCCGCGTCCACCACGATCACGCCATCCTCAATTTGCGTGAGCACCGTTTCCAACTTTCGCCGCTCGGTTTCAGTGCGCTGGTACAGCCGGGCATTCTCAATGGCAATAGCGGCGTAGTCCGCCATGGCCATCAAGACCGTCAGGTCACTGCGGGTGAGGGTTCGGCCGAGCTTGCGGTTGTCCACCCCGAGCACACCCACAGTCTGGCCGCGCACGCGCAGGGGGACATAGATCAGGGAATGTACCAGGTACGATGTCTTGATCTTCTGAGGTGAGCGCTCATCGATGACGACCGGTTCGCCTGAACCAATCACATGGCCGGCCAAGGAGTCATTGACCTGAAGCCGGAAGGTATGGGCGAAGTCTTCATCGAAGTTCTTCGAAGCCCGCATGTACAGCTGGCCGGAATCTTCGTCGACCAGGAGCAGACTGCCCTCCTCAGCAGCGGTCAGGCGCACGGCGGCGTCCACAACCGAGGTCAGCACCTCGTCCAAGTCGAGCAGCGCCGTGACCGTCCGGCCCACACCGGCCAGCGCTTCCAGTTCCTCGACGCGGCGCTGCATGCCCAAGGCTTCCAGTTCGGCCTGGACCCGGCTCTGGATGTGCTTGTCCACCCAGCGCCGCTCGCCAAGGGCGCGTCCGGCCGCGGCCAACATGTGTTCGGCTTCATAAGGTTTGACGAGATAGTCCGCCGCGCCGGCGCGCAGCGCTTCGACCGCCTGCGCCTCCGAGCCCTCCGCACTGGTCAAGATCACGGGCACCTGCGGCTTGTCTTGGTGCAGTCGCCGGAGCAGATCAAGGCCCGCCAGGGAAGGCAGGTCCTGGTCGACGATCACCAGATCCGGATCGTACTCCTTGACCAGTGCCAGGGCAGACATCCCGTCACCGACGGATTGGGTACGGTAGCCGGCCGGGCCAAGCACCACATCTTCCAGATGTCTCCGGATATCAGGGCTGTGTTCCGCAATCAGGACGCGTTCATTGGTCATGGGAGGGGTGGGCAGGGGTCATAGGGCAGGCTCGGGCATGGTCAATGTGGGCCGGCGCGGGCCGGCCACTCAGGATTGCGGAGACTGAGGTTCTGGAGCAGGGACTTCCCACGTGGGTCGGGCGTCCAGGTCATCCTGACCGGAGTTCAGGATATGGCCCAACGTTTGGCTGAGCTCCGCCAGGGCATCGGAAGCCTGACCATTGTCCAGCGTTCCCGCCAGCTGGTCAAGTTGATCCCGGATGTCAGACAGACGCTGGTGGGCCTCGCCTACCAGAACCGGCCCCTTTTGAACGTGTTCAATCTGCTTTTCGAGTGTTTGCGCCCGAATTTCCAGCGCCTGGAACAGGCGCGCGTTGACCAAGTGAAATGGAAGCGTAATCGGCAACCGCCTCAAGCATGGCCTGGTTGCGCTCTGAGAAGGGACGCGGGTCCTTGCGGGCCACATTGATGACCCCCACGGATTGGTCCCGGACCCGGATGGGCACGATCAACGCCGCGCGACCGATGCGGGCAACCTTGAATTGGGCCAGCCCTTCGCCATGGATGCGCAGGGCTTCCCCGGAGAGCATCACCAGCGCGCTGACGCCATCGTCCCATGGCTGGTGGAGCCGCCCCGCCTCGGCCGCCGGCAGTCCGGACTGGGCCCGCATGACCAGCTCGTCCGTGGTCTCGTCACGCAGGAGAATCCAGCCCATATCGGCTTCGGTCACATACAGGCTGCCTTCCATTAGTTTGGCGAAGAGTTGATTGTGATTGGTGGTGGACGTCACCGCTTTGCCGATGCCATAGATGGTGGTCAGTTCGCGCACGCGCCGCTCAAGCTGGCGGTTGCTCTCGGCTAGTTGATCGGCGAGCTGCTTGCGCTCACGCCGCAGCCGGATTTCATTCAACGCGCGTTCCACCGCCGCCAGGGCTTCGGCTTCGCGCAGGGGTTTCACCAGGTAGTCGCGCGCCCCAAGGCGGAATGCCTGGATCGCATCGGCTTCCATCCCCTCGGGGGCCATCACCAGCATCGGCACCTCGATGCCCTGAGATCGCAGCGCCACAAGCAGATCCTTGCCGCTCAAGCCCGGCAGGGTCAGGCTGGCCAAGATAAGATCCGGGGCGAAGTTCAGGGCCTTTTGGATGGCGCTGCCGGCATTGCTGGCTTCGGCCGTCTCGTATCCCATCGGCTCCAGGACCTGGCGGGTGAGCAGGTCCAGCACCTCGGAATCCTCGTCGACGACCAGCACTCTTTCCTTGTGATGTTCGACCATCGTGGGGCTATGATAGCATGCTTGCTGGGACCGAGGGAGTGGGCCAAAGGGCCTGAGGGCGCGCCCCTCGCGGCATTCTTCCATCGGATGCTTGACGCCGGTTCTGCCGGACCCTTACAATGCCCCCTACAAAGCAGGCAACCCACGCATGGACTACAAGGATTATTACGCGATTCTAGGCGTCGATCGGCAGGCCGATGAGAAAGCCATCAAACGGGCTTATCGGAAGCTGGCGCTCAAGTATCACCCCGACAAGAATCCCGGGGACAAGCAGGCCGAGGACAAGTTCAAGGAAATGAACGAGGCCTACGAGGTCCTGGGCGACCCCGCCAAACGCGCCAAGTACGACCAACTGGGTGCTTCATACCAGCAGTGGGAGCGTATGGGGCGCGGCTCCGGGGACTTTGATTGGTCGCAATGGGTGGGCGGGGCCCCAGGTGGAGCCACCCGGGTCGAGTTCGGGGATTTGGGGGATCTCTTTGGCGACGGCTTCTCAGATTTCTTCACCACCATCTTCGGCGGGAGTGTGGCCAATGCCGGCCAGCGCGGGGCCGCCCGGGGCCGCGACCTCCAGCAGCGCCTTTCGATCAGTCTGGAAGAGGCCTACCACGGCGCCAGCCGCACGCTCCAGGGGGATGGGCGCCGATTGGAAGTGAAGATCCCGGCCGGTGCCCAGACGGGCACCCGGGTGCGGTTGGCTGGCCAAGGCGCGTCGGGAGGGCGCTCGTCTGGCGATCTATACCTTGATCTTGAGGTCCAGCCCGACAGCCGCTTCGAACGCACCGGAGACGACCTGCGCACCGACGTTGTGGTCGATGTGTACACCGCCGTGCTCGGCGGGGAAGTTCGCGTGCCCACGTTCCAAGGCGATGTGGTCCTGACGATACCGGCTGGCAGCCAGCCCGACCAGGTCTTTCGATTAAAGGGGCGGGGCATGCCCATGCTGCGCCGGCAGGACAAACACGGCGACCTGTTCGCCCATCTGAAGATTGAAATCCCCAAGCGTCTTAGCCCCGAAGAGCGGACGCTGTTTGAGCAGTTAGCCAAGTCGCGTGAACGGTAGTTGCCACATATTCGGGATGGTTTCCCGCGGCCACGGGCCGGGAGGAAGACGACCATGAAGCAACGAATCTGGGTGGCAGGCTTGCTCGTGACGGTGATGGGCAGCCTGGCCTGTGCGTTCAGTTATGGGTTGCCAAAGCTCCCGCTTGGCGCTGACCCCACCCGGCCAGCCGCCTTCACAGCCGCGCCCGCCATGGCCCGCCCCGTGTCGACTATCGGGGCCTCCACTCTGCCCTTCCAGGCCAGTAGTCTGAGCGATTTGTATGCCAAGCTCAACACGGGGGTGGTCAGCATCTTGATCTATCCTCGGGGTGGGCCGACGGACAGCCTGCCTTCCGCGCAAGGTTCGGGCTTCGTGATCGACAGCGACGGGCACATCGTGACCAACCAGCACGTGGTCGCCGACGCCTCCGACATCGAGATCGACTTCCCGTCGGGTCAGAAGACCTTCGCTACATTGGTTGGGACCGATCCGGACTCCGATCTGGCGGTCTTGAAGGTGGATGTGTCGCCCGACCTTCTAACTCCCCTGCCTCTGGGGGACTCGGACACCATTCACGTCGGTGACACCGTCGTGGCGATCGGCAATCCGTTTGGCCTGTCGGGCACGATGACCGTCGGCGTGGTTTCGGCTGTAGGCCGGACGCTCGAATCCGAACACGCCGCGCCGGGCGGTCAACCCTTCACGGCCGGTGACATCATTCAGACAGACGCCGCCATAAACCCTGGTAACTCAGGCGGGCCGCTCATCAACGAATTGGGGGAGGTCATTGGAGTCAACCGCGCCATTCGAACCGATTCAACCAACGCCACCGGCAGTCCGCTCAACTCGGGCATTGGGTTCGCCGTGCCGGTCAACATCGTGCGGCGCGTGGTTCCAGTGCTGATCGATCGCGGGCACTACGACTACCCGTATGTCGGCATTCAAAGCCTCGACGATCAGCTGTGGACGCTCAAGACGCTGGATGCGCTCGGATTGCCGTCCAACTCCACCGGGGCGTACGTGACCTGCGTCACCCCTGGGGGACCGGCGGAACGTGGCGGCGTCAAGGGCGCTGGCGACTGCTTGCAGACCGGGCTCAATCCGGGCGGGGATTTGATCGTGGCCATCGACGGACATCCCATCCGGGCCTTTAGCGACCTGCTGTCGTATCTGATCAATGCAACCAGCCCCGGCGATCAGGTGACGTTGACCGTCCTGAGATCCGGCGAGACCATGGAGCTGACCGTCACCCTGCAGGCTCGCCCCGGCTAGTTCATCCGAGAGCCGCCCTGGCCCGGGTGAAAGGCCTACCCCTCCACCCCTACCCTTCCCCTGGGATCAGGTAGATCCAACCTGCTTGCAGCCCACGCAGGGAGAGGCGATTGAGGTTCAGGGAGAAGGGGCGGGGGGATGAGGCTGAGGGTGCCAGCAGAACAGCACGGGGATGGCGGTCGTCATCCCCCGTTTGTCTCCAAGGGACTTGGCGACCCGAATCCCTTCGTGGTCAACTTCTGCGAAGAGCAGGATATCTAAAGAAGAACGGCTGCCCCGGTTCGTGCGGCGCAGCCGTCTGTTTCGCCTGCGTCATCCGGATCAGGGTGCCGACGTAGGGAACAGGGCTTTTTCGTCGTCCAGCAGGCTATTGGCCACGACCTCCAGATCACGCTGCGCAGCAAAGCGGTCTGACTGGAGTTCCCCGCTCACCAGCACCAACCGGTCGCGTATCGCCTGAATCGATTGTGCCGCCGTCGAATCCATCCCGGATTGCAGCTCCCTCAGCTTGGCGTCTGTGTCGGTCAGCGCCGCCTTGGCTCCAAGCGGATTGTCCTGGGCCAGCGCCAGTTGGGCCGAAGTCACATCAACCAGAACCGACAGCAGATTAAGGTGGTGATTGGTTTGGGCCAGATCGTCCTTAAGGCCGGCGTTCTCGTCCCGCAGCGGCCGGAGGCTCTCGACCTGGCTCTGAAGATCGGCCACCTTTTGTTGAGTCTCGACCTGGTCCTGGCGCAAAAGCCGGATCTCCTGGGTTTGGGGCAGCACGCGCAGGATCCACACCAGGCCAACACCCAGAACAAACACGACCCCAAGGCCGGCCGCCCAGCGCAAGCCGGTGTTTAGCCAGCGCGAAAGGCGCCCTTGTGCCGCCGGCTGAGCAGGCCGCTCCCGGGTCGGAGGTTCGGGGGTTATGGCGGTTTCCGCTCCCGCAGGTGAAGGGGCGCCCTCGGGCAGATCTTCTTGACTCATGCGCACACATCTCCTTCCCGGGTATCGTCTGGCGATTACCGGCCGGCACTCAGTTCTACCAGAAGTTGCCAGGCAATGTCGAGGTCACCGGCGGCGATGCTTGGATTGCGCTTGAGCTCTTGCTGTGCCAGATCGAGCCGCGTGAGCACGTCGGATAGCTCTTGGGAATCGGTCGTATCGGTCACGGCCAGAGAGGTGGTCATAGCTTGGGCCGTGGTCAATAGCTGGCCCGCCTGACCGTAGTCAGCCTGGGCCACGGCTAACTGTGCCTGCGAGACCAACGACATCAATCGAAGCACCTGGACCTGGCGATCGAGGTCGACCAGCGCCGGATCGGGTGTGCTCAGCGCCGCTTGCAAGCTGTCCAGGCGCCCGGCGGCTTGTGTGGCCTGGGCCTCGAGGGCCGCCATGTCGGTCAGCAATCCGTTGGCGGCTTCGGCGCCCGCCTCGAACGTGGGCCGAGCCGTCTCAAGGGCTCCAATCTGGGCCTGAAGCGTCTCGAGACCTTTGACCTGCTGCGCCAACTGCTCCCTCATATCCGCCATACGCGCCGCCTCGGTCGCCTGGGCGCCGCCGGTGTTGCTGCGAAATTCGGCCAAGTCCAGGAAGACTTGATCTATGCGCTCGGAGTTGAGCCTCATGGGCCCGACCAACTCGCGGTACACGGCCGAGCCTCCCCAATAAACTCCGATGCCCAGGACGATGCCCAGGACGATTGCGAATAAGACCCGCAAACCCACGGCCAGCACAGTGCGAAAACCAGACCGCCCCGGGGCCGTTGAGGAAGGTTGGTTGGGAGTTGGCTCGTCGTTGGTCATGTAAGTCGATCTCCTCGACGATCGTCGCTGTCAGGGTTGGCGTAGCGCACGGGTTGAAGGCCAAGGGCGCTGGCGCCGCGCCGTCATCCGGGATGATGGCTACGGCCCGGATGGAGAAGCACCAGCCGGAGGGCTCGACAACAGGTGTTCAGGATCGCATCCAAGTCTCACGCCGGGCAAGACCGCGCCCGAGGACCAAGCCAAACAGGAACCCGCCCACGTGCGCCCACCATGCGATGCCGCTGAATTGGACGGCGCCCAGCTGGCCCAGCGCCAGCAAGCCCGAAGAAAGCTGGGTCAAGAACCAGAGCCCCAGGAAGACGAAGGCGGGGATCTCGACCAGCCAGGGGATAAATACGAGCAGGATCAGGGTCAGCACGCGGCCGGCAGGGAACAGCACCAGGTACGCACCCAGGACGCCGGCGATGGCCCCGCTCGCCCCCACGGTTGGAATGGAGGAGCTCGGGGCAAAGTAGACCTGCGCCAGGCCAGCCGCCATCCCCGCCAGAAGATAGAAACCGAGGAAGCGGCCCGGCCCCATGCGATCCTCGACGTTGTCCCCGAAGATGAACAATACCCACATGTTACTCAGCACGTGAAACCAGCTGCCGTGCAGGAACATGGAGGTCAGCAGGGTGACAAAGGTGGCTGGGTGAGCCAGGCTCAGACGGGCAGGCACCAGCCCATAAGTGGTCAGAAAGCCTTCGAAACCCCGCGGCGATAGGGAAACCTCGAAGACAAAGACAAGCAAGTTCAACCCGATCAACACATAGTTGACCAGGGGAAATGTCCGTGATCTGACCGTGTCCCTGAGGGGAAACATGCTTGACTCCGATCGGCCGCTGGCCGGCCGATTGGGTGAACCCAGCGGGTTGGGCCCATTTTACCTCAGGCCCGTTCAGCGCCAGGCTTTGCCCCCTTTCCCGGTCGCGCCTGGACTCCGATGTCCCTCATATATTGCCGCCCTAGACTGACCACATCCACAGCAGCCCTGGGGGCGATTTACGTCGGCTGCTGCTGGAAGTGATGCATATCAAGGAGACTCACATGAAACTCGACCGGTACACTCAAAAGGCGCAGGAAGCGGTGCTCTCGGCACAGACCAGCGCCCGTGATCTGGGACAGACGTCGATTGAGCCCGCCCACCTCTTGCTCGCGCTGGCACAGCAGCCGGACGGCGTCGTGCCGGCCATCATCACACGCATTGCGGGCTCGCCCGACATGCTGGTCAACGAACTCAGGCAAGATCTGCAGGCTCGCCCGCGGATGAGCGGCTCGCAAGTCGAGCCGGTCCTTTCACGCCCGGCCTCGGGCGTGCTCGAGGATGCAGAGCGGCGCGCCACCTCGATGAAGGACGATTTCGTTTCCACCGAACATCTGCTCCTGGCCCTGGCCAGTGGACCCGAATCCGACAGGTTGGGCCGTTTCGGCCTGACCGCCGACAGCGTGCTCCAGGCCTTGACCACCATTCGCGGGTCTCAGCGCGTCGTCAGCCCCAATCCCGAGGACACCTATCAGCCTCTGGAGAAGTATGGCCGGGATCTGACGCAGCTCGCCCGGCAGGGCAAGCTCGATCCAGTTGTCGGGCGCGACGAAGAAATCCGCCGCGTGGTCCAGGTCCTTTCCCGGCGCACCAAGAACAACCCGGCTCTGATCGGCGATCCCGGGGTGGGCAAGACCGCCATCGTCGAGGGGTTGGCTCAGCGTATCGTCAACGGCGACGTGCCCGAGGGTCTCAAGAACAAGCGCCTGATCCAGTTGGATCTGGGGGCCTTGGTGGCGGGGGCCAAGTACCGGGGGGAGTTCGAGGAGCGGCTGAAGGCGGTGTTGAAAGAAGTCACGGACGCGGCCGGAGAGATCCTGCTGTTTGTCGACGAAATGCACACCGTTATCGGCGCCGGCGCCGCCGAAGGCGCCATGGATGCCGGCAACATGCTTAAGCCCATGCTGGCCCGCGGCGAGCTGCACATGGTCGGCGCCACCACGCTCGACGAGTACCGCAAGCATATTGAAAAGGACCCGGCTCTTGAGCGGCGTTTTCAACCCATCTTCGTCGACGAGCCCAGCGTCGAAGACACCATCAGCATTTTGCGCGGCCTGAAGGACCGCTATGAGGTCCACCACGGCGTCCGCATTCAGGACAGCGCCGTGATCGCCGCGGCATCGCTTTCGCATCGCTACATCAGTGACCGCTTCCTGCCCGACAAGGCCATCGATCTGATTGACGAGGCGGCCGCCCGTTTACGGACGGAAATCGACTCCAAGCCGCAGGCTCTGGATCAGGTCGACCGCGAGATCATGCAGCTTGAGATCGAACGCCAGGCCCTGCGCAAGGAAAAGGACAAAGCCTCTAAGGCTCGCCTGGAACGAATCGAGGCCGAACTGGCCGATCTGGGTGAACAGTCTTCCGAGCTTCACGCCCGATGGACGACCCAGAAAGAAGCCATCGCCAAACTTCGCGAGACCAAAGAGCAGATCGAACGCACGCGTGTCGAGATCGAACGCGCCGAACGGAAGGCTGATCTGGAAGGCGCCGCCCGGCTGCGCTACGGGACGCTGCGCGAATTGGAGGCTCAGTTGGCGGCCGAAGGCGACCGACTCCAGGAGCTGCAAACTCAGGGGGCCCTGCTCAAAGAGGAGGTTGATGCCGAAGACATCGCCGCCGTTGTCGCGCGCTGGACAGGCATCCCGGTCTCGAAGCTCCTCGAAGGCGAGGGGCAGAAGCTGATACAGATGGAAGCTCGCCTGCACCAACGCGTCATTGGCCAGGACCAGGCGGTCGAGGCGGTTTCCAACGCCGTGCGCCGCGCTCGATCCGGATTGCAGGATCCCGCCCGACCGATGGGCTCCTTCATCTTCCTTGGGCCAACCGGCGTCGGCAAGACGGAACTTGCCAGGGCCCTGGCCGAGTTTCTGTTCGACGACGAGCAAGCCATGATCCGGATCGACATGGGGGAGTACCAGGAGAAGCACACCGTGTCGCGCCTGATCGGCGCGCCGCCGGGCTATGTTGGCTACGAGGAAGGTGGGCAGCTCACCGAACCCGTCCGCCGCAGACCCTACAGCGTGGTGCTGTTCGATGAAATCGAGAAGGCCCACCCGGAGGTGTTCAATGTCTTGCTCCAGATGCTCGATGACGGCCGCTTGACCGACGGCCAGGGACGCACGGTGGACTTTCGCCACACGGTGATCATCATGACCAGCAACCTGGGCACCGAACTCTGGGGCGCCGAAGGCCAGGCACAGGACGTCACCGAGAGCGCCGTCCGAGAGCTCCTAACCCGGCACTTCCGGCCCGAGTTCCTCAACCGGATCGATGAGATTGTCATCTTCCACCGATTGACCCGCGATGACCTGGCACACATCGTGGAGATCCAACTGCGGCGACTCACCACTCGCCTCAAGGAGCAGGGGCTCGAGCTTGTGGTCTCCGAGCCGGCCAAAGCCTTCCTGGCCGACTTGGGTTACGACCCGGTGTACGGTGCGCGTCCGTTGAAGCGCACCATCCAGCGGCAGCTTCAGGATCCCCTGGCGCTCAAACTGATCGCTGGCGAGTTTCGGCCGGGGGATGTCATCCAGGTCGAGACCGAAGGCGACGGCCTGAAATTCGAAGCCGTCGCCGACCACAACCCGGAGCCACTTGCAGAATGACCCGTTCCTCAAGTAGAATTTAGGCATGCCTAAATCTCTTGGGAGGGATGAGCAGTGACTTCGGATCTCGGTTTGAGAATCGGAATCGGCCTGGTTTTCGCCGGGCTGGTGTGGATGGTCGCCCGCTACCGGCAGAAGGCGCAAAGCGGCGAGAAGTTCAGTCTTGACAAGGAAGGCCGGCTCATCGCCCTGCCCCTTCGACTGGGTGGCGTGGCCCTTTGGCTGTATCTGCCAGCCTATGTCTTGCTGCCTGACTGGATGGCCTGGTCGACGGTCCCTGTAGCACCGGCCCTGCGTTGGAGCGGCCTGGCGATCGCCGCCCTCCTGGTTCCACCGTTTGTCCATTGGGCTCAGCGGAGCCTGGGCCGCAATGTCACCCCGACCGTCATCACCAGGAAGAACCACGAACTGATCACTCACGGACCATATCGCTACATCCGTCACCCACTCTATACGGCGGCGATGGTTTTCTTCCTCAGTATGTCCGTGGCGGCCGGAAGCTGGTTGCTGCCGCTGGTGATGCTGATCGTTTTCCCTGTGCTCATGGCCAGGATTCCCAAGGAAGAGGCTGAGCTGCAGGCCCAATTCGGGGATCAGTACCGCCTTTACAAGGAGAAGACCGGCCGGTTCGTGCCGCGCCTCGCAGGGCAGGCGGGACAGCCGACGCCTGACGGCTAGGCCTGGCTCCTCCAAGGGGCCGGCTACAGGTAGCTTACGTGCCTTGAGAGCCGGAGCAGCGCAACCTGCCAGCGATCGAGACGAGTCCCACCGCAGGTGGGGTTCATCAGGTTTCCGGGGCTGGAGTTGTGAAGCAAGTTGCAGGCGTGGCCCAGCTCATGCGCCAGGCACACAGGCTGTCCACCGGAGACGGTCACGTAGTCCGTGAGCGGCCCCAGCGAACAGCCGGCCAGCTGACCCTGTTGGACCGAATCCACGCTGATCGCCAACACCGGCGCCCCCCAGCCAAGCAGCCGGCGCGCAATCCCAAACGGATGGTGCCTCAGCGCCGACCAGCCGAAGCCGAACCCGGGAGGGCCCAAGTCCTGCTTCATGGCCTCTCCGGCGCATCCAACCGCCCGAAGTGTCCCGTCAGCCGGCGTCTGCGCGAGCCAGGACACATCCGGCTCCGACGGGGGTGCGAACGCGCCGACGAATCGCCACGCCACGGCGGCCATCAGGCGGACATTGGCTTCGCGGCGGAAAATCTGCGCCGCCACCCGGAGCGCCTGGAGTAGCTCCGGCGCGGATGTATCGGCTTCGGCATCCGAGGTCAGTATCAGGATCCGAAGTCGCTTCTCGGGCAGCATGCCCAGCCACGCGCCGGCGCCATCCAGCAGGTTGACCACCGCCCAAACCGCCGTCAGCACAACCGCCCACAGCCAGTGCAGGCCGCGCCCCAGGTACGGCAGGCACAGCAACAAGGCGACCGGGGCCAGCGCCAAGTCAAGCAGCCAGCCGACGCTCGAGTCCAACCAGACAGCCAGATAAGCCACAGGGGTCGCCAACAGATCCACGGCCGTCGCCAATGCCGTGGCCAGCAGCACGCCCGGGTGGTTGAGGCCCCGTTCGCGGCCGATCTCCACGGCTCGGGACCGGCCAAGCCATGACCGCACGCCAGGGGTGCCAGGTGACGATGCCGCCGGAGCTGGCGAGCTCACGGCCGTGTAACCCTTCCCCGGGGCATCAGCGGCCCAGCCTCTCGGCGTAGTTGCTCTGCTGCCGATCGTAGGATGCCTGGAACAAGGGCGATGAGATCAGGAAGTCGGCCGTCGAGCGATTGCTGGCTGTCGGAAGGTTGTAAAGGACGGCCAGCCGGAGCAGCGCCTTCACATCCGGGTCATGCGGCTGCGGCTGCAGAGGATCCCAAAAGAAGATCAACATGTCGATGCTGCCTTCGGCGATCCTCGATCCAAGCTGCTGATCGCCTCCCAGCGGACCACTCAGCAGCCGGTGCATCTCAAAACCCAGCTCCTTCTCGAGGAGTTTCCCCGTGCCTCCGGTCGCGTACAGCTGGTGGTCCAGGAGCGCCTCTCGATTGAAGCGCGCCCAGTCGAGCAGGTCCGTCTTCCGGTGGTCGTGAGCCACCAGGGCGATGCGTTTCCTCCGACCCATCGGGATTGCGGCGACCATCCTCACCTCCCGCCGGTCTGCAGCCCTAGGCATGGCTGCAAGATCCGGCCCAGTTTGTGAAATCCCTCACAAACCGTATTGATTAACAAAAACTGGGACGGCAAGGCCGTCCCAGTCTCTTTGCGGCTCTTCGGAAGTCTTAAAAACCCAGCAGGTGCAAAGGCGCGTACAGGACATCCGGGTAATACGAATCCAGGAAGTAGAACAGACCGCCGCACACCAGGAGCAAGACCAGGCAGCCACAGCCGGCCAGGATCCAGCGCCGACTGCCCCCGCCGCCTTCCTCCGGTGCCTCCCAGCCGGCATCAGCCGGCATCGGGGCCGCCGGGCGGGGTTCGGCCGCCGCCGGTGGAGGCTGCGGCGTCGCCCGAGGCGGCGACGCGGGAGGCGGTGACGCCGGCCGTGGTGACGCCGTCGCCGGGCGGCCGCCTGCCGGCGCCATCACGGTGCGGGCGGCGTCGGTGACGTCGGCTTCAAAGGTCAGGGTGATATTTTCACCCAACCCGACCAGGTCGCCGGGCTTCAGGATTCGCGGCGATACCAGCCTTTCACCGTTGATGAACGTGCCATTGGTCGAGCCCAGATCTTCGAGCACGTGGCCCCCGGGTGTACGCGTGATCCGGGAATGCTCGGCGCGAGACCTCGAAGTCGCTCAAAACGACTTCATTGGTCACGTCCCGGCCCATCGTGATGACATCCTGGGTGCCCTCGAACACGGCCCCCGGGTTTGGACCGGTGCGTTCAATCAATCGAAAGGATGATGCCATGGCGGCCTCCCGTCGGTGGATTCAAGCCCGGCTAGTGTAACGCCGCTGACCAAGTGCGTCAACTCGCCTCTCCCCTAAATGGGCGCACCCGCAGACGCAGGCCCTCCACGGCTACAACCTCGATGCGCGACCCAGGCTCGAGGGAGGTGTCCGGCGGCTCCAGTTCCGCCGACCACAACTCCCCCGCCACCTGTACCATGCCCATGGGCTCGAGGCGCGTCTGCACCCGGCCGACCCGGCCCGCGAGCGCCTCCCGTCCGACCTCGACCGGGCGCCGCTGGGCACGGACGGCAAACACGACCACGGTCAGGAAGCCGGCGCTGGTCAACAGCGATGTGATGATGACCAGCGGCACCGAGACGCGTTCGAACGCCGGGGTCCCGGGGGAGTTGAATAAGACCAGTGCGCCCACGATCAATGACGCCAGACCGGCGACCGTCAGCGCCCCGTGCGTGGGCGCCTTGATATCCAGCACGAAGAGCACAAAGGCGGTGGCGATGAAAATCAAGCCAAACCAATTCACGGGCAGGAACCCCAGACCGTAGCCGGCCAGCGCCAGGCACACCACGCCCAAGAAGCCCGCCACCCAGCCGCCCGGACTGGCAATCTCGATCAAGACGGCCTGCACCCCCACGGTCAACAGCAGAAACACGATGTTGGGATCGGTCAGCGCCGCCAGCAGATTCTCGATGAAACTTGGGTCAAGCGCCTCGACCTGGGCATCGGTTACATGCAGTATCTGCGCTCCCCCCGGCCCGGGGATCGAGCGCCCGTCAAGCTGGCGCAGCAGATCAGGGATGTCCGAGGCGATCACATCCACCATGCCCGCCTGGAGAGCCTCCTCTGCGGACACCGCTTTGGCTTCCTCGATCGTCGCCTCGGCCAGGCTGACGGCGCCTGGCGGCCGGTTGGCGGCCAACGAGCGGATGGTGGCCTTCAAGATTTCCTTTTGCTTGGTTTCTTCGGTCGTGGCCAAGTTCTCACCGCCGCCGCCGACCGGACTGGCGGCGCCGATGGCGGTCTCCGGCGCCATGGCCGCCGCGTGGCCGGCGAGGGTGATCACCGTGCCTGCACTGGCTGCCATGGCACCCCGCGGCGAGACGTAGACGATCACCGGCACCTGGCTGGCCCGGATGCTCTCCACCATGCGATTCATCGAATCAATCGAGCCGCCTGGGGTGTCCAGTTCGACGATCAGGGCGGTCGCACCGCGCGCCTCTGCCGTCCGGATGCCCCGGTCCAGATACTCCGCCATGGCCGGCGTGATGGCCCGGTCGATGCTCATGTGCAGGACGAGCGGGCCGGAGGCCTTGGCCGCCGTGGGGGCCACGCCCGCAGCCGCGAGCCAGACGGCGGCAAACAACGCTCGGAGCCATACAGACCTGCTTGAGGCAGTCTTCATACCTTCAATTATAGCTGTCCACGGGCGCCGCAGGTTTTCTGTCGGGGGGAGGCGTGACTTATAATTCCGCTGTGCCTACCCCCTTCTACCACTTGGCTCTCGCCGAGCGCATGCTGGCGCATCCGGATTTGTCGCCTGAGGTGCGCCGCCTTCTGGTCGACGCTCGGCCGGCCTTTTCCTTCGGGAATCTGGCGCCTGACTACGTGACCCTGGCCGGCTTGCCCAGGGAGGTCGGGCACTTTTTCGAGGTTCCGATCACGGACCCGACCCCCGCCCACGTGCGCTTGCTGGGGGAGCACCCCCACCTGACTCGGGCCGCAGATCTCACACCGGCCCAGGCCGCTTTCGTGGCCGGTTACTTGGCCCACTTGTGGCTCGACCAGGATTGGATCGTGCGCGTGTTCGAGCCGATCTACGGCCCCTTCATCCAGCGCTCGACATTCGAGCACAGAACTCCTGGATCACAACCTGTTGCGCGCCCATATGGACCGGCTGGCGCGCCGACAACTGGGAGCTCATCTCGGGGCCCTTGCTTCAGGCCGCTCAACCCGATCACTGGCTGCCCTTTGCCACAGACCGTCTCTTGTCTGAGTGGCGTGACCTGCTGGCTGAGCAGCTCACGCCGGGAGGCCACTCGCAAACCGTGGATGTGTTTGCCCATCGCCATGGTATTTCGCCTCAGGTATTCCTTCGCCGGCTGGACTCCCCTTCAGCAATGGATAAAGCCGTCTTTCACCACTTGACGCCGGCTGCCCTGGCAGAGTTGGAAACCCGCTGGGAGGCTCACTCCGTCGAACTGGTAGATCATTACCTGCGGGATGCGCTCGAAAAGGCGCCGCATGTCAACCTGCCCGTGCTGGGCGAATTTGCCCGCCACGCGAACCTGGGCCGGAGCTGAAGCAATGCGCGTGATCGAGAAGTCGCCATTCATTGCCGAAGATGGAAGCATCACGCTGGAGAATTGCCTCCGGGCGACGCTCGAGCATGGGTTGGGATGGTTTTCGGAGATGCGAGCCCAGGACTACGTCACAGAGCGGCTTGCGAAAGGCCTGGACGACAGCCACGTCCTCATCCGCAATGCCCACCTGCCTGGAACCGATATCACCCTGCCGCTGATCCTGATTGGGCCCCAAGGAGTGCGCGCCATTCTGGCTTCCCCGGTCAGGGGCATTTTCCGCGCCAGAGGTGACACCTGGATGTCTTTCAACCAGCGGGCCCAGCGCTTCAGGGCCGCCAAGCCCAACCTTCAGGCGCGGGTCATTGCCGTGGCCCGCGCCCTGCTGACTTATTATCAAAACCAGGGCATCCCATTGCCGGAGATTGAGCCTGTCCTGGTCCTGGCCGATCCTCGCTCCCACGTCGATCTGGTCGAACCGGAGACCCACATCCTGCTTGCAGACGGGATACGGCCCTTCGCGGTCGGCTTGGACAAGAACCAACCGATCATGGATCAGGAAGACATCCACAATGTCGCCGGTCTGCTGACCGACCCGCCCCATGACGTCCTGCTTCCGGATCTCCCCACGCCGCTTCCCGAAGCCAGCCTCGAGCCCGATGTATCCCGGGAGCCAATCCCCCAACCCGAGGAGGATCCCTTCCAATTCGAGCGCCTTGCCTCCAGGACTCGCCGGAGAACATTTTTCGGCATGTCGATGGCCCAGCTGGCCCTTTTGGGTGTCATGTTCCTATTTGAGATAGCCATCCTCGGCGCCTTCGCATATCTGGTGTTCTTCAACTCGCCTTAGCCCACCATCTTCACGGAGAAGGGTGCCGAGTGTCGGTCCATCTTTCGGTTGTCATTCCGGCCCACAACGAACAGCAACGCCTCCCCGCCACCCTGGAACGGGTGCTTGAGTACCTGGGCCATCAATCCTACAAATGGGAGATCTGTGTTGTGGACAGCGGCAGCGGCGACAATACGGCCGCCATCGCCGCCGACTATGCTTCCCGGCATCCGCAGCTCTCTTTGCTCAAAGAGCTGCGGCCCGGAAAGGGCCTGGCCGTTCGCACAGGCATGCTGGCGGCGCAAGGCGACTACCGGTTCATCTGCGACGCGGATTTGTCGATGCCCATCGAACAGGTCAACCGGTTCTTGCCGCCGGCTCTGCACGAAATCGATGTAGCCATCGGCTCTCGAGAAGCTGAGGGATCGGTCCGTTACAACGAACCTCCCCATCGACACATGATTGGCCGGGTCTTTAACAATCTCGTCCGATTATTGGCCGTCCCGCGCATTCAAGACACGCAGTGCGGTTTTAAGTGTTTGACTGCCTCGGCCGCCGAGGATCTGTTCCGCCGCCAGCGCCTGGACGGGTGGACTTTCGATGTGGAGCTTCTGTTCATCGCACAGCACCGCGGACTGCGCATCGCCGAGGTCCCGATTGATTGGACTTATTTTCCGGGCAGCCGCCTGCACCTGATGCGGGACTTGCTGGCTATGTTCGCGGATTTGTTCCGCATCCGGCTGAACGGGGTGAGAGGAGTTTACGATCGGTTCGCACGCTGACGTGCTTTATCCTGATCTGGATTTGGAACTCGAACTCCACGAGGGCGGATTCGTCGAAGTGGCCGGCCTGGATGAGGCCGGCCGGGGCGCTCTGGCAGGGCCGGTGGTCGCCGGGGCGGTCATTCTGCCGCTAGGTCACGCCGACCTGATCGTCAGCCTGTCGAAGGTGCGCGATTCAAAGCTCATGACGCCCCGGCAGCGCGCCCTGGCCTTCGACCGCATTGTCAGCGTGGCCTTGGCCACCGGCATCGGCGCCGCCTCTTCGGCCGAAATCGACACCCATGGCCTGATCCCGGCCACTCGCCTGGCCATGACCCGCGCCCTGGAGGGGCTAACCCGAACCCCGGGCCATCTTTTGTTGGATTACATGCTGCTCCCAGAAGTCGAGCTGCCTCAGACTTCCATGGCCCATTGCGACGCGCGATGCTTGACGGTCGCCTGCGCGTCGGTGCTGGCCAAGGTCAGCCGCGACCGGCTGATGGTCGACCTGGACCGGCGTTTCCCGGGGTATGGCTTCGGCCGGCACAAGGGCTATGCCACCGCCACCCACCGTTCGGCCCTGGCGTCGCTTGGCCCGTGCGAGGCGCACCGGCGATCCTATGCACCGGTCGCGGCTCAGCTCGCATGCTAAGACGCTTGTGGCCGCTCACGTCCCCCTCACCCGCCTTCGGATTTGGCCAGCCCTGATATGACGCTCGACGCCTTCTTTCGACCGCAATCCGTAGCCGTGATTGGCGCCTCCGCCGACCCGGAAAAGCTGGGCCATGCGGTGGTTAAAAACCTGATTGACGGCGGCTACCTGACGGAAGCCCGCCACGTGTACCCCATCAACCCTAAGTCTGACACCATCCTCGGCCTGCCTGCTTTCTCGGATGTCCAGGCGGTCGACGGGCCGATCGATCTGGCCGTGATTGTGATCCCTTACCCGGGCGTGCCGGCCGCCCTTGAGACGTGTGGGCAAAAAGGCATTCCTGCCGCCATCGTCATCAGCGCAGGCTTTCGAGAGGCCGGTCGCGAGGGTCTCGAGCGCGAGCTCGAGTTGGTGGAGATCGTCAAGCGGTACGGTCTGCGCCTGGTCGGACCAAACTGTCTCGGCGTGATCGATACCGTCACCCCGCTGAACGCGTCCTTCTCTGCCGGGATGCCCCCCGGAGGTCCCATGGCCTTCATGTCGCAGTCCGGCGCGCTGGGAACGGCCATTTTAGATTGGGCCCTGGCGGGTGAGCTTGGAATGAGCAAGTTCGTATCCTTGGGCAACAAGGCGGATGTCAGCGAAATTGATCTGCTCGATGCCTGGGCTGACGATCATGACTCGCGCGTGATCCTGATCTACACGGAGGGGTTGCCGGATGGCCGGGCCTTCCTGCGCGCCGCCAGGCGGGCCTCGAAGCTCAAGCCGGTCGTGGCAGTTAAGTCGGGGGTCACCCAGGCGGGGTCGCGAGCCGTCAGCTCGCACACCGGGTCGCTGGCCGGGTCGGAACAAGCCTATCAAGCGGCTTTTCGGCAGGCGGGCGTGATTCGCGCCGAATCCATGGAGCACCTTTTCGATCTGGCGCGTGCCTTCGGCCATCTGCCGCCCATGAGCGGGGATCGGGTGGCCATTGTGACCAATGCGGGCGGGCCCGGCATCCTGGCCACG
Organism: uncultured Chloroflexia bacterium; assembly: GCA_963797485.1. GTDB lineage: Bacteria > Chloroflexota > Anaerolineae > Anaerolineales > E44-bin32 > CAWAND01. The sequence goes on along the minus strand of CAWCPF010000003.1, from coordinate 332,199 downwards.
GATGCACTCGAGCGCGCCGGGCTGCGTCTGGCGCGCTTCCAACCGGAGGTCGTTCACGCCCTCGAAACCCGTTTACCGGATGCCGCCAGCGCCGCCAACCCCGTAGACGTTCTGGGCGATGCCCGCGCCGACCGCTACGCTTTCGCCCTGGATCAGGTCCTGGATGCGGCCGGGGTCGATGCCGTGATGGTCATCCTGACCCCCCAGGCGATGACCGAGATCGAGTCCACGGCGCGGGTCGTAGCGGACGCTTTTGGCGGAGCCCGTGTGCCGGTGGTGACCTGCTTCATGGGTGCGGCGCGCATCCAGCCGGGCCTGCAGGTGCTCGGCGACGCCCATGTCCCCAATTATCCTTTCCCCGAGCGTGCCGCGGCTGCTCTGGCGGCCATGCGGCTGTACGCCCAGTTCAAAGCCCGGCCGGACCCTCAGATCGAGCACTTTGAGGCCGATCACCGTGCGGCCAGGGAGACGATTGCCAAAGCACGCTCGGAAGGCCGGGTCGCACTCGGAGACTCGGATGCCCGCTCGCTGCTGGCCGCCTACGGAATCCCCATCCCGGATTCCCGCTTAGCCGGGTCGGCGGAGGAGGCCATCCAATCCGCCGACCTAATCGGCTATCCGGTGGTGCTCAAGATCGCCTCTCCCGACATCCTGCACAAGACAGATGCCGGCGGCGTCAAGGTCGGCCTCGACTCCCCATCGGCGGTTCGTGACGCATTCGATCTGATCACCTACCGCGCCCAGCGCTACTTTCCCGAGGCGCGTATCCAGGGCTGCCAGGTCCAAAAGATGGTCCCGCCGGGCCTGGAAGTCCTGATCGGCATGAACCGGGATCCGCAGTTTGGGCCGCTGGTGACCTTCGGGCTGGGTGGCATCTACGTCGAGGTCCTCAAGGACGTGACCTTCCAACTGGCGCCGTTCTCGCGGGACGAGGCGGCCGAGATGCTGAACGCGATCCGGGCCCACGCGCTGATCGATGGTGTGCGCGGGCAACCGCCGGCCGACAAGCACGCCATCCTGGAGGCCCTGCTGCGCGTCGGGCAGATGGTCACCGATCTGCCCGAGATTGCCGAACTGGACATCAATCCCTTCGTGGCCTATGAGCAGGGCCGCGGCGGGGTGGCCATCGACATGCGGTTGGTTCTGACGTCAGACAAAGAGGGCACGGCCCCGGCGCCGCCCCCAGGAGGCGAACGATGAGAGCCCTGTATGTGACCTCGGTCGAACCGTACTCGGGCAAGACGGCGATGTGCCTGGCGCTGGGGAAACGCATTCAGTCCCGCGGGTTGAGGCTGGGTTACTTGAAACCGCTGAGCACGCAGCCGTGGCGCCGGCCGGACGGCAGCCTGGCGGACGAAGACGCCGCCTTTGTCCAGTCCATCCTCAAGTTGGAGACCGATCCCGACTCTTTCTCCCCCGTCGTCGTAACCGAGGCCCGCCTGCGCGAGCATCTGGCCCAGGGCTCAAGCCAGGATCTGCTCGCTGTCGTGGCCGCGGCCGCCGAACGCCAGATGGAGACCGCCGACGTGCTCTTGATCGAGGGCGGATCCAGCCTGCGCGAGGGCTATGCGCTGGGCCTCTCCAACCCAGATGTGGCCAAGCACCTGGGCGCGCCCGTGTTGGTGATCGTCAAGTATCGCGGCGAAATGCGCGTGGTGGATGATGCCCTGACAGCCAAATTCAGACTCGGGGACCAATTGCTCGGGGTGATCTTCAATCACGTGACCGAAAGCGCCGAGAGTTTCGTCGCCGAATACGCGATTCCGTTCGTCGAGGCACAGGGGATTCATGTGTTCGGCCGCCTGCCGGAGGTGCCTCGACTGGCCGCGTTGAGCCTGACCGAGCTGGCCAGCCTGCTGGACTGCGACGTCCTCACCGGCGCTGGCGGGCTGGACACCCTGGCTGAGACTTTCACGGTGGGGGCCATGAACGCCGAGGCCGCCCTGGCACGGTTCCGGCGCCAGCAGCACAAAGTCGTCATCACCGGCGGCGATCGGACGGATATCCAGCTTGCAGCCCTCGAGACCTCCACCGTTGGCCTGATCCTCACGGGCAACATGCGCCCTAGCCCGATGGTGCTCCAACAGGCCGAGTCCCTCAACGTCCCCATCCTGCTTGTGAAAGAAAACACAATCGAAACCGTTGAGCGCATCGAGCAGGCGTATGGCAAGACCCGGCTCGGCCAGGCGGAAAAGCTGGAGACCTTCATTTCGCTGGTTCAGGAAAAGGTTGACTTGACCGAGGTGGACGGCGCGCTCGAGCTGTAGTCCTTAGCCGGTTCTTTCGTCCGGCAGACGGGGGTGGGGGCTGCTCTCAGAGCCTTCCGGCACGGGGGTCGGCATGGCCGGAAGATAGATCGTCATCGTGCTCCCCCTGCCCGGCCGGCTGCTCACCCGTATGTGGCCGCCATGCCGGGCCACGATCTCCTTCGAAATCGCCAGGCCAAGCCCAGTGCCCGGGTTCCCCATCTGCCGGCTGGCCGAACCCCGGAAGAATCGATCGAACAGGCTGGCCTGCTCATCGGGAAGGATCCCCAATCCGGTGTCGGTGACGCTCAAAGTGACCCACCCGTCTTCGTCCCCGGTCCCGGTCTGCACAGTCACGCGGCCGCCGGAGGGCGTGTAGTGCATGGCGTTGGTCATCAGGTTGCCGATGACCTGGGCGATCAGGTTCTCGTCGGCCATGACATGCGCCGGGTCTCGGCTGGCGACCACGCTCAGATCCAGTCCCCGCTCTGAGAACAGCTTTTGGCGATCGTCCACCAGCGCTCGGGCCATGGTGGTCAGATCGATTTGGTTCAACACGGTCGGCGCGCTGCCGGCGTCCAACCGAGAAATCGACAGCAGGTCCTCGATGAGGGTCACCAGCCGTTCGGTCTCACGCTCGAGCGTATCGATATACTCCGGGTGGCGCGCCGGCGGAGCTTGCCTGAGCAGCTCGACATACAGTCTGATATTGCTCAAGGGGGTTCGCAGCTCGTGCGAGACGTCCGAGACGAATTGGGTCTTGAGCCGGTCGGCTGCCTGCGCGAGCTCGAGGGCCCTGGCCAGTTCAGACGTGCGCGCCGCAACTGTCGTTTCGAGCTCGGAAGAATGCCTCCGCAGCCTTTCGTACAGGGCCGAGTTTTCGAGGGCTACGGCCAACTGGTCGGCCAACAGCAACAGCAGGCGCAGATCGTCCTGGCTGAGGCCGTCGAGTACCGGGGATTCCACGTTCAACACGCCGATCACCAACTCACCTTTGCGGATGGGGACGGCCAGCTCCGAGCGGCTCTCCGGGAAGTAACGGACGAAATCCGGATCGCGATCGACGTCCGGGACCAACGCGGGCTGGTTGGTGCGGACCACTCGTCCGGTGATACCTTCCTGGATGCTGAAGCGGATTTTGCCGCCCTCATGACCGCGGCTGGCCATGAGGACCAGGTCTTCATCCTCCACCAGCGCAATGCCCACGTAGGTGTAGCCCAACGACGAGCGGACCTGCTCCACGATCTCTTCCAGCAGCGGCTGCATTTCCATCCACTGGTTGATGACCTGCGCAGCCTGCTGGAGAACGGTCAGCTCGGCCAATCGACGATCGATCTGGCCAAAGCGCTGGGCGTTGGACCAAGCCATGGCCACCTGGCTACAGATGGCCACCAACAGGTCCAAGTGAGCTTGTTCAAAGACGCCGATGTCCTTGTGTAAGACCAGCATCACGCCCAGAAGTTCGCCGTCAACAATGATCGGGGCACCCAACGCGCTGCCCACACCGTCATCGACGCCCGGAACAGGTTCCCAGCGTGAGTCTTGCCGGACATCCGATGCCCAGGCTGCCTGGCGCTCACGCGCCACCCAGCCCAAGAAACCTTTTCCGATGCGCATGTCCAGGCGGCGTTGCAGTTCGTCCACCCCCCAAGCCTCATAGCCTGTGAAACCGCGTAGCACCAGCCGGTCGGTTCCCGGCTGCACCAGGTTGACGCTGCCCATCATGCCGCCCAGATTTTGCGTGGTCAGTTCCACCGATCGCTGCAGGATCGCGTCGGGGTCGGTCGAGGCCGTCAATTCGCGGGTGATGTCGTAGAGCAGTTGGAGCCGCCGCCGGTCGGCGGCGGTGCGTTCGAACAGGGTGGCATTGTCGAGCACAACCGAGGCCTGATCCGCCAACAGCTCGAGGATGTGCAGTTCCTCCTCACTGAAGTTGTGCGGCGTCTGATAGGCCACATTCATGACGCCCACCACACCGCGTTTGGCACGCAGCGGGGTGCCTGCAATCGCACCACCCCAGGGAGCATCCTTGAACATGGGGTCCGTTCGGGCATCGGCGACCACAATGCGCTTCCCCGTCCGGGCCACGGTATAGGTCAATCCTTGTTCTCGCGGATTGGCGAATGGCTCCTGTTGAACATCCCCGGCCCACATGGCGGATGCGAACTGCAGCCTCTCACCGTCATATAGGAAGATGTGGGCATCCCACGCATCGACGAGTTTGAGCGCCTGTTCGAGGATGGCGCTCAAAGCAGCTTTGAGCTCAAGGCTGGACGTCATGCTGAGGCTGGCTTGCCTCAGGGCCTCAAGCTCGGCGCTTCGTCGCTGCTGTGCCTCAATCAAGCGCGCATTCTCGATCGCCGAGGTGGCCAGAGCCACCAACAGTCCCAACAAGGTTTGCTCATTGACGTTGAACGGACGGGCGGCCTCACGCATGACCACCACGGCGCCGCTCACCTCGCCTTTGGCCCGCAGCGGCTCGACCAGGAAGGCGTTCTCTTCTTCATCACCAGCCAGGCCGGGGTCCTTGCCCACATACGCAACCGGCCGTGCATCAGCCAAGGCACGGCCCACCACCCCCTGTCCTTTCATGAATTGCAGGTTGCGGTAGGTGGCTCCCGATCCGGAGTATGCGGTGCACCCAGCGCTCTGTCCGCCCTCGTCCAACTGGAACACCGCCCCGCCGGCGGCATCTAGCAGGCCCTGGGCGCGCTCGATCATCAGCCCGAGCAAAGACGGCACGTTATGCTCCCTGGCCAGGCCGAGGCTGAGATCGCGCAGTAAGCCAAGTTCCCGAACCCGCTGGGCCATCTCCCGTTCCAGGGTCATCTTGCGCAGACCATTGCCGACATTGTCCGCCGGCGATGGAGGTAAAACAAACCGGCGGTCAAGCCCCACAGGTCCAAGACGATGATGAGCAGATCAGTCAAGGCGTCGCTCTCCGCCAGCTCCCATCGTGTGCGCTCCCTGGCGAGGCTTTTGGATTATACTCATCCGCATCCGGCGGAAAATCAAATGCCACTTGCACCGGGCCGGACCTCTCTGTAACAACCCGCCGATTTGAATGGAGTTGAGGATGGCCACAGATCCCTTTGGCGCTCGACGCTATTTAGAAACCCAGAGTGGTCGCTTCGCCATCTACGGCCTGGATGCACTGGAGGCGAGCGGCCTCTCCCGCATCGACCGTTTGCCGTACTCCATTCGTGTCCTGCTCGAATGTGTCCTCAGGCAGGTTAACGGGCGGGAAATCCTCGAGCGGGATGTCGAGGCTCTGGCAGCCTGGCAGCCCCTGGCCGAGGTGCGCCCGGATGTCCCCTATTTGCCTTCGCGAGTGATCATGCAGGACTTCACCGGGGTCCCGGCCGTCGTCGATTTGGCGGCCATGCGCAGCGCTCTCGCCCGGCTCGGGGGGGACCCCACGCTGATCAATCCCCAGGTGCCGGTCGACCTGGTCATCGACCATTCCGTGCAGGTCGATTTCTTTGCCACCAGCCAAGCGCTCAACCGCAACGCCGAGATCGAGTTCGAACGCAACCGCGAGCGCTACACCTTCCTACGTTGGGGACAGGAAGCTTTCGATAACTTCCGTGTCGTTCCACCGGCCACCGGAATTGTCCACCAGGTCAACCTTGAGTATCTGGGCAAAGTCGTTCAGACCCGGAGGCTGGATGGGGAGAATCTGGCATACCCGGACACGCTGGTGGGCACCGATTCGCACACCACAATGATCAACGCCTTGGGCGTCCTGGGTTGGGGCGTGGGAGGCATTGAGGCCGAGGCCGCCATTTTGGGCCAGCCCATGGTGATTCTGGCGCCTGAGGTGGTGGGTGTTCGCCTCGACGGGCGCCTTCGGGAGGGCACGACCGCCACCGATCTGGTGCTGGTCGTCACGCAGATGCTCCGCCAGCGCGGCGTGGTGAGCAAGTTCGTCGAGTTCCTCGGCCCGGGCCTTTCTGAGATGTCCTTGCCCGACCGCGCCACGATCGCCAACATGGCACCCGAGTACGGCGCTACCGTGGGATTTTTCCCGGTGGATCAAGAAACGCTTCGCTATCTCCGCCTCACCGGCCGGCCAGATGATTTAATCGACCTGGTCGAGCGTTACACCAAAGAACAGCATCTCTTCCGATCCGCCGAAGACCCGGAACCAGAATACAGTGACATGTTGGAGTTGGACCTCGGTTCGGTTGAATCGAGCCTGGCCGGCCCCAGGCGTCCGCAGGATCTCATCCAACTTTCGGATGCCAAGCGTTCATTCCGGGCCGCCATGGTCACCTCGCCTCAGCAGGGCGGCTTTGGCAAGGACGCGCAGGCCATGGAGCTGCGTGTGCCGATCGGCACCAACGGATCCACGGCCGAAATCGGCCACGGGGCGGTCGTCATCGCTGCCATTACCTCCTGCACCAACACCTCCAATCCCTCGGTGATGGTCGCGGCCGGTCTGCTCGCTCAGCGCGCCGTCGAGCGCGGCCTCAAGGTCAAGCCTTACGTCAAGACCAGCATGGCGCCGGGCTCGCGGGTGGTGACCGACTACCTCGAGGCTGGCGGTTTGATCGAACCGCTGGCCGCGCTCGGGTTCAACGTGGTTGGGTACGGGTGCACAACCTGTATCGGCAACAGCGGTCCCTTGTCGGCCGAAATCGTGCGCGCCATCGGGGAAGCCGACTTGGTGGCCGCCGCCGTTCTGTCGGGAAATCGGAATTTCGACGGCCGGATCAACCCGCATGTGCGGGCAAGTTATCTGGCTTCGCCGCCGCTGGTCGTCGCGTACGCCCTGGCTGGGACCACCGACATTGACCTCACTCAGGAACCCCTCAGCCTTGACCCACAGGGCGAGCCGGTCTACTTGCGTGATTTGTGGCCGTCTCAGGCAGACATCCGAAAGGTGATCGAAGCCGCCCTCAAACCGGACATGTTCCGCAGGGAATATCAGAACGTCTTCAGCGGTAACCCGACCTGGTCGGCGATCCCGCTGAAGGGCAGCGAGCTGTACGCATGGTCGGATGATTCAACCTATATCCAGGAACCCCCCTTCTTCGAGGACTTGCCTCCCGAACCGGCCCCGATTACCGACATCACCGGGGCCAGGGTCCTGGCCATTCTGGGTGACTCGGTCACCACCGACCATATTTCCCCCGCCGGCGCCATTCCCGTCGACAGCCCTGCCGGGCAGTACCTCATCGAGCGGGGCGTCAAACCCCGCGATTTCAACTCGTTCGGCTCGCGCCGTGGCAATGATCGGGTCATGACCCGCGGCACCTTTGGCAATATTCGGCTCCGGAACAAGATGGTGCCCGACAAAGAAGGTGGCTACACCCGCCACTTCCCGGATGACCGTCCGATGACCATCTATGACGCAGCCATGCTCTATCGGTCGGAACAAGTGCCTTTGGTCGTGTTGGCCGGCAAGGAGTATGGAACGGGTTCTTCCCGGGATTGGGCCGCCAAGGGCGCCATCCTGCTTGGCGTGCGTGCCGTCATCGCCCAATCCTTTGAACGTATCCACCGGTCCAACTTGATCGGTATGGGGGTCCTGCCGCTTGAGTTCGCCTCCGGCGAAAGCTCGGATTCACATCGCCTTTCCGGTGACGAGATCCTCCACATCGAAGGTCTGGATGACGACCTGGAGCCTGGCCGGATGGTCACGGTCAGGGTGGACCATCCAGACGGCCCCAGCGCCGAATTCAAGGCGCGCGTGAGGATCGACACGCCCATCGAGGTTGACTACTACCGGCACGGCGGCATCCTGCACTCGGTGCTGCGGAAGATGCTGGCTGAGGCCGCCTGACGCCCGGTCGGCGGTCCCCCTTGCGTGATCAGCCCGGCCTTTTCTTTAACCCCGGGTCAGCTTACAATCAGGCTCCCCACACTCAACACAGCCAAATGCCAAATTAGTCCTAGTCCATCGCCAGCCCGGGCCATCACGGTCCTGAAGACCATCTGACCTTGCAGCAGGAGCCCCACCCATGAGTGCCTCCGTTCAGTCTGGATACTTCCTTCTGGCCGACATCTCCGGGTTTACCCGATTCCTAGCCGAATCCGAGCTCGATCATGCAAACGCCATCCTGAGCGAACTGACCGAGATGGTCGTGGCTCAGCTGACCCAAGGGCTGAAGCTGGCCGAAATCGAGGGCGATGCCGTCTATGTTTACGCCCCGGCCGACCAGGTTGAGCGCCCAGAAACCTTGCTCGAGTTGATCGAATCCACCTACCTGAAATTCAGGGACCGGGTCGAGGCCGTACGCCGCCGAACAACCTGTTCCTGTACCGCCTGTCGGTCGATACCAATCTTGAACCTCAAGTTCATCCTCCATTTCGGCCAGTACGTCGAGCAGGTCGTGGCGCGTCGATCGAAACCCCTTGGTAGTGACGTCAACCTCGCTCACCGCCTGCTGAAGAACACGGTCAGCACGACCACCGGCTGGCAGGCCTATGCCTTGGTCTCCCAGCCATGTTTTGAACGGCTGGGCTTGCCGGAGGATGCATGGCTTCGGAAGGTCGAGACGGTGGACGACTTCGGGGAGGTGCCCATCCATGTGTTCGATCTTGGGCCGCGCTACCTGGCCATGGTTGAGTCGCGGCGGGTGTATATCACTCCAGAGCAGGCGGATTTCAAGATGACCTACGAGCTTCCCATCTCGCCAGTCGAGGCCTGGGAGTGGCTGAACGACCCCGTCAAGCACGGCTCGCTGTTCCACGTGACCTTCATCCCGCATGCTCTGCCCGGGGGCCGAATGGGGCCCGGCGCCAGCAACCACTGTGTCCACGGCGACAAGCTCGCCAACATACAGACCATCCTGGATTGGCGACCCTTCGACTACTTCACGCTCGAATACGAACTCCCCGGCCCGATGGGCAAGGCCTTGGTTGAGACCATCGAACTGTCCCCCTCCGATCAGGGTTGCAAGCTGACCCATCGAATGCTGGTGACCACGTCTCCCTTGTGGTTGGGCAAGTTGTTCTTCAGGTTCTTCGTGTGGCCCCAATTCTTGACCACCCCGGAAAAGTTCCGCAAGGGGCTCGAGGCCGCCGGGGCCAGTTCGTCTGACCTCCGACCAGCCTTACCGGCTTGAGCTGGAGGGTGCCAGAACCCCCGGAATCACCAGCAAGAACATCTGCCGGCACCGAAAGACCTGCAGGTTCGCCACCTGGGGGTCTTCCAGCTCCTTATCCAGCCAAGCCCCCAGCGGTCCCATCGGTAGGTCGACACAATCGGGTAGCGGCGCTTGCGGCCCCACCGGCATTTCGGTTGGGCCCGTCAGGTTGGCTTCCCCGGCAAGAGGAAATCGCCCAAACTCGGAGAACGGGCAGGGAGCTCCGTTCAACGAGACCGGTATCTGCCCAGAACAAACCTTTGAGTCCGGGACCAAGGTCGTGGCCGTTGAAAGGAAGAGCGCTCGAGGTCTGTCGCTGTGGCTCTCCACGCCCCCTCCGACATCCCCCAAGCGCCCCGCCCAGGCCCGAACCTTACTCGGGTATTGACATCTTACACGGTTCCGTGTGGTCTGTCAAGACTCTTTCGGTTTGGGCGGTGGCTTGGACTTACCGGCTTCGTAAGGAAACTGGGCGCGCTCGGCCACCAGGCTGAGGTGGTTTGACCGCCCCCGAGTGGGGCGGTACGTCCCCGTCTCCCATTCACTCACCGTCTGTTGCCGAACGCCCAAGATCTCCGCCAGACCAGCCTGATTGACCCCCAGGTGTTCCCTCAGGGCCCGGATCATGCCCGCATTCCACAGGACGGTGGAGCCTTGGCGGTCGACCCGGTAGACTGTTTTCGGGGTCTTGAATGTGACCCGGCCGGATTTCATGTCTACATCATCCACCCAATATCCGGCGTCCAGCCAGGCCTGTGCCTGCAAAGCCCCGCGTGCGCGGTTGCTCCAAAACGCTCGGCTCCGGCGAGCCGAGGCAGGCAGCCCACCCGAGATCATCCGGCTGATGGCTTCGAAGGAGAGACGGACACGGTCCTGATTCTGTTGGCGCAGATATTCGAACAAGGGGAAGTACTTGGAGTCTGGCTTGACCGGAGACATGCAACCTCGGCGGTTTCCGGAAGAAGGCGTCCGACAACCCCAGTCTACCTCAGGCGATGTCTCCAGACGATTGCTGCAGCCGCCGGGGTTTGTGGATCACAACCCCATCCCCGCCGGCGCGCTTGGCGGCGCGCTCCGCATCGTCGGCGGCCTCAACCAGATTTTCGGTGACCGAGACGCTCTCCGGATAGACCGAGCCGCCGATGCTGAAGGTGATCGTCAGCCGCTCGCCTCCCGGAGCCTCCACCACAAGCTCCTTGAGTGATTCTCTGAGTTTGCCGGCCAATAGCTCGAGTTGATCTCCCGAACACCCGGGAAACACCACGGCGAACTCATCGCCACCGTACCGCGCCACCCAGTCCGTCTCTCGGATGCGCGTTTTCATGACCCGCACCATCGACCTTAACACCTCATCACCCACCAGATGCCCATGGTCATCGTTGATCATCTTCAATTCGTCGACGTCGATGATTAGCAACCCTACCGAGTAGCCGAGGCGATCGGCCCGCGAGAGCTCGTTGGTCACGTTGGCTTCAAAGAACCGACGGTTGAAAGCGCCGGTCAGTCCGTCCGTCGATGCCAGGCGCTGGACCTCCTGGAAGGACTGCCGACTGTCGATCACTTGCGAGGCCATCTCCGACATGCTCGCGAGGAAGTCAAGTTGAGGTTTGCCAAGCTTGCCGGCATGGCCGCGGGCAATCAGGGCGCCGGTGACTTGGCCACCCGTGCTGAGGGGAGCCACCAACATAATCTCGCCCGGATGGCCACTCGGTCCGGCCTGGTGGCGACCTACCTCCAGAAGTTGAGGCGCGCCCATTCGGATCACCCGCCCCAAGAGATCGCCACCCAGCCGGATCGATTGCGGACCCGGCCCATCCAGAAGCTCGCCCGATTCCGAAATCGCCTGCAGGGTCTCTCCATCCGGTCCGGTGAGCAGCAGGACGCACACATCGCACCCCAGGAAGCGCTGAGAGGCGCCGACGATCAGATCACACGCCTGCTTTAGGTCGCGCTTGGACCACAGCTCGCGTTGCAGGTTCAGGAACACGCGCTGCTCTTCGGACAACTGGCTGAGCACATCCGCCACCTGCAGATGCGCGGATACATCCCGGACCAACCCGTCCATACCGATGACACCTTGGGCGTCGTCTTCAACGGGAACCCCAAACAACTCAACCCAGATCGAGGCCCCGGACTTGGAGTTGAGTTGCAGAACAGCCGTGGCGCTCGAAGCACCGTTGCCAATCTGCTCGACCGCGGCCGCAAAGTCGGCCTGCCCCTGTTCATCGACCAGCTGGCGGGGGAAATCGGGTCGGTCGAGCCAGTCCTCACGCGAGTAGCCGAAAGCGGACTCGAAGCCCGGGCTGACATACGTCAGTCCGGTCTCGAAGATCATCCGGAAATAGATGTCTGTCGAGTGTTCGGCGATGCGATGAAAATCCGGTCTTGGCTCAGTCAACGGAGTCCTCGGCAACCAAGTGCCTCCCAGCCAACGTCCGCGCCGGCTGGGTTGCGCCCGGAGGTTGCCATTTCGGCCCTCAGGTCCAAATCCAATCTATCCCCTCGTTACACGTGATTTCATGTTTGTTAGGCGATTGTAAGGTGGGGCAAAGGGCGGTTGGCGGCTGGATCCCCCCTGCCGATATAATCACCACGCCCGGCCAGGCATCCTGCTGGCGCCCGGACCCAGGCCGTCATGGCTGAGCCTGAGAACCGGGAATGGGCACCAAGGAGCCTGCGATGCCCACTGTATTCACCGATCTCAATCCTTCCCCGCGCATCTTGCTGGGTCCCGGACCAAGCATGGTCCACTCGAGAGTCCTGCGCGCCATGGCCACGCCGGTGATCGGCTATATGGACCCCGAGTTCCTAGCCATCATGGCCGAAGTCAAAGAGCTGCTGCAACTGACCTTTCAGACCGAAAACGATCTGACCCTGGCGGTCCCGGGCACCGGCACGGCGGCCATGGAGGCGGCGATCTCAAACCTGGTTGAGCCCGGAGACGCGGTGCTCGCCTGCGTCCAAGGCTTCTTTGGGGGCCGCCTGGCCGAGATGGCCTCGCGCCATGGTGGACAGGTCACGGCGATTGAACGCGACTGGGGCGATGTGTTCGGGACGGATGCGATTGAGGCTGCTTTGTCGGAAGGCAGCTTCAAGCTCGTCACCCTGGTGCATGCCGAGACGTCGACCGGCGCGCTGCAGCCAGACATCCCAGCCATCGCACGCGTCTGCCACGATCATGGAGCCCTGCTCGTGCTCGATTGCGTCACGTCTCTGGGAGGCCTGCCGCTTGAAGTCGATGCCTGGGAAGTCGATATTGCCTACAGCGCCGGCCAGAAATGCCTCTCGGGCGTCCCCGGTTTGTCGCCCATAACCGTCAGCGAGCGCGCCCGCCGGGCCATTCGCGACCGGTCCAAATCCCCGGCGGTTTTCTATCTCGACCTTGAGTTGCTGGACCGCTATTGGGGCAGCACACCGGCCTACCATCACACCGCCCCGACCAGCACGATGTACGCCTTGCGCGAGGCGCTTCGATTGGTGCTCGAGGAAGGGCTCGATCAGCGCATCGCCCGCCACCTGGACAACGCCCATCGGCTGTGGGACGGCTTGGGAAAGCTGGGGATCGACATGTGGGTTGAAGACCCGGCCCTGCGCGTCCCCAGCTTGAGCACTTGCCGCGTGCCCAAAGGCGCCGACGACGCCCAGATACGCACCAGGCTGCGCGAGGATTTCAACATCGAGATCGCCGGTGGGTTTGGGCCGCTGGCGGGCAAGATCTGGCGCATTGGCCTGATGGGGGAGTCCAGCCGCCGGGAGTATGTCACTCTGTTGCTTGCGGCTCTGGCTGAGCTCCTTCAGTCTTAGTGCCACCCGCCTCGGGTGAAGGACGCTGGTCGTCCGGGCCGTATCGAGCGCGCCGGTAGATCAGCGCAGGGACATCGGGCTGCGGCGGTTGTAGCGTGCCGCCACATAACCCAGCACGCCGGCGGCCAGCAAGAAGGCGACCCCGAGCAGGCCCAGCAGCCAGGAGCCCTGACCGCCGCCGGAGTCATTCCCCGCCAAGGCAGCGCTCGGCTGAGCTCCAAACTCGACATAGCTGATATCGCCGGGGGCCAGCCGCACCGGCGTGTTCATCGACGTCGTGGGGTTGTAGTTGGGGGGCACAGCCGCGCTGACGTTGTAGTCGCCGATATTCAGATCCGAGAAACAATACCCGGCCGGGTCGTCGGTGGTCGACACATCACCGACCAGGCTGCCACTCGCGCTGGCCACGCTCACCTGTCCCCCAGGCAGCGGCGTCTCCCCCTCATCCAGCATGGCATTCCCGTTCTGGTCGACGAACAACATGACGCAAATGTCGGCTGTGCCGCGCTCGGGAGTGGCGGTGGCGACCGGCCCGGCGACGGCTGCCTCCGGGGAAGGCGTCTCGGTCGGGCTGATCTTGGCCAGTGTCAGGCGCATCCCGGGCGTGAGGAAATCGGTGGCTTGCAGACCATTCAACGCGTACAACTGTTCCAACGTGATACCGGCCACGGCCGCGATGCGCCACGCCGTGTCCCCATCCTGGACGACATAGATCACGTTCCCGTTTTGGTCGGGGGTCGGGGTGGGGAAAGCCGTCGGCGCCTGCAGCGCCGGAGCCGGCCTCGCCTCAGCCGCCAGCGGCTGGCCCAGACCCAGCGCCAGGAGCAGGCAGGCGCAGGCTCCCAGAAGAAGCATGCTACGATGGATGTTCATCGTGAGTCGATTATAGCTTGCCGATGGAGACGGGTGTAGGGAACGTGTGCCGGAGTTGCCGGAACTGGAAGTCGTGCGGGAGGTGCTCGATCGCCGCGTCGTCGGCCGCAAAATCGAAGCCGTGACCGTCGCGCCCCGCGGCGGGCCGCTGGTCGTGCGGGATCTCACCCATCGAGGCTTCGCTGAAAGCTTGACCGGGGCAAACCTGGCCTCGGTCTTCAGGCGGGGAAAATTCCTGGTCTTCTGCCTTGAGCCGGGCGGTCTGTTCCTGGCGATCAATCCCAAACTAACCGGGCGGCTCCAGTTGTGCCCGCCGGATGCCAAGCAGGCTGGGCCAACCCACGTCAGGCTGCAATTCGACCAACCCCGTGAAGAGCTGCGCTACGTTGATACGAAGCGCATGGGACAGCTGTATCTGACGACCGACCTCGATTTGATCCCGACCTTCAGCGACATGGGGCCCGAGGCGCTCGATATCGATCGGCAGGCGTTTCATGACCGGCTCCGCCCCTACCGGGGCGAGATCAAGGGTGTGCTCACCCGGGCGACCTTCCTGGCCGGCATAGGCAACGCGTATGCCGACGAGATCCTGTGGCAGGCTCAGATTCATCCGTACCGCAAACGGACATCCCTGACTCCGCAAGAAATCGACACCTTGCATGACTCCATGCAGACCACATTGCGGGAATCAATCGAACGCGTGCGCCAGGCCATGGGTGACGACATTCATCTAAAGCCGCGCGACTTCTTCGCCGTGCACATGCGCGGCGGGCAGGCCTGTCCCCGCTGCGGAACGACTCTCTCCGCCGTCACGGCGCAACAGAAGATCACCAATTTCTGCCGCCACTGCCAGCCCGGAGGCTTGATCCGGGGCATGGAAGCGTCCAGAACCGCGTAGGCCGTAATTGCCATCTTCGGACCTGCACGTCCAATCTTCGGTGCCATTTTGCCCATGCTATACTCCATTCGCGTCGGCCAGCGCGGTGTGTGTCAACTCAGTCGAACCACGATCGTGTTGTGAAATCTTTCACAAACCGCTCGGCGCAAGACCTTGGCGGGCGAGGTGCAGGCGTGACGGAGTGGGTCGGTCGAACCATTTCCAAAGTCCAAATCCAAAACCTGATCGGCCGCGGCGGGATGGCCGAGGTATACGTCGGCCGGCACACCACCCTCAACCGCCCGGTGGCGGTGAAGATCCTGCACGCGCACCTCACCGGCGATGAGGACCTGGCCAAGCGCTTTCTGGCCGAGGCGCAGTCGGTGGCCGGGCTGCGGCACACCAACATCGTCCAGGTGTTCGACTTCGACGTGGTCGACGGCCGGCCCTTCATCGTCATGGAACTGCTGCAGGGCATGTCGTTGGCGGATTACCTGCGCCAACTACACGAGACCGGCCTCACCCTGCCCCTGAACGCCGTCGCCCGCGTCACGGGTGCCGTGGCCGCGGCTTTGGACTACGCCCACAACCAGGGGATCGTCCATCGGGATATCAAGCCCGCCAATATCATGCTCCGCCAGGGCCGGCAGCCCATCAATCCGCATCTGCCGCTGCTCACCGATGTTGAACCTGTCCTGACCGATTTCGGGATCGCCCGCCTGACCACAGCCACCACCCAGACCGCCACCGGAACGGTGCTCGGGACACCGGCCTACATGAGCCCGGAACAGATCCGCGGCGAGGCCATCGACGCGCGCTCGGACCTGTATTCGCTGGGCGTCGTACTGTATGAGATGCTGGCCGGCCAAACCCCGTTCGACGTCGACACGACCCCGGCCGCCATTTTGGTCAAACACCTTCAGGAGCAACCGCCGCCCGTCCCGCAGGTCCGGCCCGAGGTCCAGGCCATCGTCAGCCGGGCCCTGGCCAAGGACCCGGCCAAACGCTACCAAAGCGCCGCCGATCTGGCGAGCGATCTCGAGGCCACCCTCGGATCCACCTCGACCACCAGAATCGCCGGGCGTCCGGCCGCCCGCCGAACAGCTCGGCCGCGCTGGCTTTGGTGGGCCGTGGGCGGGGCCGGCGCGCTGGGGCTTTTGGGCCTGGCTGGCGCGGCGCTGGTGGCCTTCCGATTGATCGGTCCCCTCCTGTCGGCCGGCCCGACGCTGGCGCCGACCGAGGTGGCCGCCGCCACAACCGAACCCGCCGCAACCATCGCCGCGGCCGCGCTGCCGCCGGCCCCCAGCCCCACGGTGCCCCCCAGTGTTGCCAGCGGGTGGGCCGTGTTCAGCGACAGCAGCCTGACGGCTCAGATCAACGATGTGCCCGATGCCCCGGCCGGCTTCGCCTATCAGGCGTGGCTGGTGGGGGATCAAACCGAGCCCCTGTCGCTTGGGATAGTTCAGCCGGCCGGCGGACAGTTGGCCCTGTCCTATCAAGGTCCCAACAGCGCCAGCTTGCTGGCCAGCTATTCGGACCTGTGGATCAGTCTCGAGCCGAACCCCGATCCTGATCCAGCCACCGCCGGGCAAAAGATCTATGCGGCCAGCGCCTCGAAAGATCTCATCGACCTGACGCGGTTGCTGACCGAGGTCTCCGGGCAGGGCGCCCTGAGCGCCGAACTGCTCGACGGCATGAGTTACCAGGTGGTTCACTTCACCAGCCACCGCGATCTGGCGGTCAACTCCATCAATGACGGCAACCTGGCGGGCGCCAAACAGCATTCGGAACATGTGATCAACATCCTGGAAGGCAAATCGGGCGCCGACTACGGTGACTGGAACGGCGACGGCCGGGTCGAGAACCCGGGCGATGATTTTGGGTTGATCCCGTACCTCGAGCTCATGGGCGCGCTGGCGACCGATATCGACAGCGCACCCACGGCGGCCGATTCCGACCGTCAGGCGGCGCAGCAGCTCAACCAGCAGCTCCAAACGCTGCTCCAGCAGGCGAACGCCGCCCGCGACCTGGCGACGCGCATCGCCTCGGCCGATACGCTGGAAGAGGTCCAGCCTCTCGCCAGCGAATACGCCGGCTACCAACTCAAGGACGGCGTGGACGGCGCGCTGGCGGATGCGGCCTCGATCGACCTGTCGCTCACGACCGTGGTGCTGCGCACGGCGCCGTAACCTCCACCGTCCCCCGGATCTGGAATTAATCGGGGCTGTCCCAAAAGGGACAGCCCCGTTCGGATCAGCAGCCGCAGCCGCCGCCGTCACAACCGCAGTCACAACCGCAGTCCATGGGCCTCACCTCCTTTCACCTGGCACACGTTCACCTCCCAATTCATCGACATCCATCGATGGGTTGTGGCAAAAAAAAGCGCACAAGCGTGCGCAGCGCGTCGCAGCTTAAGCCGAATCCCTTGGACGCAGCTCAAACTCCTTCTCTGGGGCGAAGCGTTCCACCAGCCGCCCGCAGCAGGCCACGACCGAGTCCTGGTTGAGACTGTAAAACGTCTGGCGGCCCTGTTCGCGCACGTGCACCAGACCCGCCTGCCGCAGGATAGCCAGGTGGTGGGAGACCGTCGGCTGGCCGACGCCGACCCGCTCGACAAGGTCGCCGACGCAACACCATTCGCAGCAGCAGGCTTGCATGATTTTCTGCCGGGTCGGGTCGGCCAGAGCCTTGGCAAACGCCACGCTGGCCGTCCATGATTTATCGATAGCCATCGATAGGTAGTATCGCGCCGTGCGCACCGACTGTCAATCCTCCCGCGCCATCGGCGTTTAGACACCGACGCGTGTTCGGTTTAGAATGCCGGCATCCATTTACCGCCCCGGTCCACGGGGTGCCGGGGTCTGGGAGTGGCCTGGCCGTGCTACAACGCTTGAACGTTTCGAACCTGCTGCTGATGTTGCTGAGCGCCTTCGGGCTGGGTGTGCTGCTCTATCCCTTCTGGGCGCCGGGCGGATCAGGCGCGGATCAAAGCCGGGCCGCCCTGCTCGTGCTCAGCGGCGCGCTGGCCATGATCCTGGCCGCGCTGCTGGTCGAAGCGCAATCTGGGTTGACGGCTCACACGGTGGCCCTGATCGGCACGCTGGTCGGTCTCAACGCCATGATACGCGTCGTCGAAACCGTCCTGCCCCTGCCCGGCGGTTTCTCGCCGGTGTTCGTGCTCATGATCCTGGTCGGGCATGTCTTCGGCGCCAGGCTCGGATTCCTGACGGGCTCTTTGACCATGCTCGTATCCGGGCCGCTGACGGCCGGCGGGCTGGGACCCTGGACCCCCTATCAGATGCTGGCGGCCGGCTGGGTCGGCATGGGCGCCGCCTGGCTGCCTGCGGGGCGCGGCCGGCTGGTCGGCCTGGCGCTGTACGGGGCGGCCTGCGGGTTCGGCTACGGCTTGCTCACCGATCTGCAATACTGGCCCTACGCCATCGGCGCGCCGGACCTCAGTTGGACCCCGGGGCTTGGTCTGGGTCTCGCCATCAACCGCTTTGTGCGTTTCTATGCCGTCACGTCCGCCGTCTGGGACGGCTTGCGGGCGGTCGGCAACGTGGTTCTGCTTGCGTTGCTCGCCCAGCCCTTATTGAAAGCCCTCGAGCGGTTTCACCGCCGGGCGCGGGTGGTCTGGGAGCCCGCCGACGTCCGGTTATAATCGCCTGACGATGGTTGGCACCTCTGGGTGGGACGGCTGCTCGATGCAGCCGGTTCAGGTTCGCGAATCTCCGTTCGGTGTAAAGGTCACCGCAACCTCATGAGGACCGCCTCGCGGCGGGTCTCCTGGCTGCTTATCGGCGCAGCGCTGATCCTGCTCCTGGCGGCCGCCAGCCTGGCCTATCAGCTCCCCTTTGTCCAGGACCACCTGGGCTGGCGAGTGTCCGAGCTCCGCGCCAGCATCAAGTACGCGCTCAACCCCCCGGGCCAAGTCGCCTTCACTCCCAATCCCACCCTGGCCGCCATGGTGAAATCCACGCTGTCGGCGATGACGCCCTCGCCCACCGCAAGCTCCACACCCGGCCCAACCGCGCCTCCCACGGCCAGCCCGACACCCAGCGTGACGCCCACGGCGCTGCCGGATAAGGTCTCCCTGAGCGGGATCATCCACGAATATCAGAAATGGAACAACTGCGGACCGGCCAACTTGGCCATGGAGCTTTCCTACTGGGGGTGGCAGGGTGACCAGCGGCCGGTCGCCGACTATGTCAAACCCAATCCGCGCGACAAGAACGTCATGCCGTACGAGCTGGTCGATTTTGTCAACACCCAAACCAGCCTCAGGGCGCTGGTCCGATACGCGGGCGACCTCGACCGGCTGAAGAGCCTGCTGGCGGCCGGGTTTCCTGTCATCGTTGAAAAGGGCTTCGAAGGGCCGGGCTTTCCCGGCTGGATGGGGCATTACGAGGTCGTTTCGGGGTATGACGACGCCAAGCAGCGCTTCACCGTGCAGGACTCCTACATTATGCCCAATCTCCCCATCAGCTACGCCGACATGGAAACCTATTGGCGGCATTTCAACTACACCTATGTGGTGGTCTATCCGCCGGAGCGGGAGGCCGATCTGCTTCAGATTCTGGGGTCGGATGCCGATGAAACGGCCAACTTTCAGCATGCAGCCCAGAAAGCGTCGGACGAGATCTATTCCAGCACCGGCCGCCAGCAGTTCTTCGCCTGGTACAACCGGGGGACCAGCCTGGTGGACCTGCAAGATTACGCCGGAGCGGCGGCGGCCTACGATGAGGCCTTCAGCCTGAGGGCGTATCTGGCTCAAAACGACCCCGACCACGATCCATGGCGGATCTTGTGGTATCAAACCGGGCCGTACTTCGCCTATTTCTACACCGGGCGCCTCCCGGACGTCATCAACCTGGCGACGCAGACCCTGACCACCATGAGCGAACCGATCCTCGAGGAAAGCTACTACTGGCGTGGCCTGGCGCGCGAGGCGGCCGGGGACCTCCCCGGCGCGATCGGCGATTGGCAGACGGCCACGCAGGACCATCCCGGCTGGGAGCCTGCGCTCCAGCAGCTCCAACGTGTCGGGGCCAGCCCCGGCTGAGCAGCGTGAGCGACGTCCCCGCTCCCACCGTTCGGCTGACCCACGTCGCACGTTCTTCCCTGCTGATTGCCCTTTTCTTTGGGATTGACAAGCTACTGGGGCTGGTTCGCCAGGTCGTGGTTGGGCGCCAGTTCGGGGTGGGCCCGGAGCTGGATGTCTTCAACGCCGCCAACAACCTCCCCGATTTGCTCTTCGCCCTGATCTCGGGCGGCGCGTTGGCGGTGGCCTTCATCCCGGTGCTGTCGGCGGCCATGACGCGTGACGGCCGGCCGGCGCTGTGGGCCGTCTTCAGCCAGATCGCCAATCTGGCCTTCGTGGTCACCGGCTGCCTGGCCGCCGGCCTGGCTCTGTTCGCCGATCGGCTTGTCGGCGCGCAGTTTGGCGTGGCTCCCGGCTTCTCTGCCTCGCAGCAAGCCCTGGTGGTCCAGTTGATGCGCCTGGACCTCATCGCCACCCTGCTGTTCTCATTGAGCGGCCTGGTTTCGGCCGGCCTGCAGGCGAACCAGCATTTCCTGCTTCCGGCCCTGGCTCCCGGGTTGTACGACTTGGGCCAAATCTTCGGGGCGGTGGTCCTTTCCCCAAGTCACGGTTACACCCTGGGCGGGTGGACCTTGCCGGCGGCCGGCTTGGGGATCCACGGCCTGGTCTACGGGGTTATCCTGGGCGCCGCCCTGCATTTGGGAATCCAGATCCCGGGCTTGATCCGCTACCGTTTTCATTGGACGCCCAGGATCAGTTTCTCCGATCCTGGGGTGCGCAGAGTCTTGCGCTTGCTGGGCCCTCGCATCCTGACCATCGGCGCCTTTCAACTGATCTTTGTGGTCCAGGACAATCTGGCCTCTCGTCTTGACGTCGGGTCGGTCACGGCACTGGCCTACGGGTGGCTGATTATGCAGGTGCCGGAGACGATTATCGGCACGGCCGTGGGCATCGCCATGCTTCCCACGCTGTCGGAGTATTTCGCCAGACAGGACTGGGCTGGGTTCGAAGCCAGTCTGGGGCGTGCTTTCAGGGTGCTCCTGGCGTTGACCCTGCCCTGCGCGCTGTTGCTGATGATCGGCATCCGACCCTTGGTCCAGGCCGCGTTCCACTTTGACGTCCGCGGCACGGAACTGGTTGTTTCAGCGGCTCGAGCCTACTTGCTTGGACTTGTCGGCCACTCCCTGCTCGAGGTTGCTTCGCGCGCCTTTTACGCCCGCCAGGATGCGCGCACACCCTTGCTGGCGTCGATGGTCAGCCTGGTTGCCTTTCTGGGACTGAGTATTCTGCTCTACCGGAGCCTGGGGTCGACCGGAATTGGGTTGGCGAACAGCCTGGCCTTCAGCCTGGAGGCGGCCTTGCTGATCTTCTTCCTTGCTCGCCGATTCACCCGGGTGGTAGGCCAGACGCGGGCGGTCGCCCGGATACTGCTGGGCACGGCCGTCGCCGGCGGGCTGGCTCTGACGGTCATGTCGGTCAGCCCGGACCCCGGCCTGCTGGCCGCCGCGGGCGGTCTGGCGCTGGGTGGGCTGGCCGCGCTGGCCTTTATCCGGCCGGAGCTCCGCGAGCTGGTGCGGCTCTAAGAGGTTTCACCCGCCCGTCCCCGCCTGCCTGCGGCCGGCGCGGCCCCGTCACACACTCTGATTTGCTCTCCATGCGTCGAGGCATGCGTGCGCCGGTGGGTCGGGGGGCTATTCCTTCTCGTACGGTTTGCCGTCCGCGGCCGGCATCTGGCCGCGGCCGACCACACCGGCCAACACGATCATGGTGGCCAGATAGGGGGCCATGAGAAGGAACTGCGAGGGGATGCGCACGCCCAGGATCGCCAGGCGCGCAGCCATAGCGTCGGCAAATCCGAACAGCATGCCGGCGCCGAAGGATCCGACCGGGGTCCAGTTTCCAAAGATCATTGCCGCCAGCGAAATGAAGCCTCGCCCGGCGGTCATGCCCTCATCGAACCGGCCGACCGAGCCCAGGGTGAAGTATGCGCCGGCGAAGCCCGCCATCAGCCCCCCAAGGATCACGGCCATGTAGCGGGTGCGGAAGACGTTGATCCCCAGCGTGTCGGCGGCGCGCGGATGCTCGCCGACCGACCGCAGCCGCAGCCCCCAGCGTGTGCTGAACAAGCCCACCGTCAGAATGATCATGAAGATGAACATGCCGTACACAAACAGGTTGTTGTTGAAGATGATCGGCCCCAGTACGGGAATGCTCGATAGCCCGGGGATGGGCCACGGCTTGAAGATGCCCGGGTTGTTGAGCTGCTGGTAGTGCTGCAGGAATTTGGACGAGATGTAGGACGTCAGCCCGAGGGCGAAGATGTTGATCACCGTCCCGGACACAATCTGGTCGGTCTTGTACTTGATCGACAGCCATGCGTGCACCAGGGCCAGCAGCCCGCCGGCCAGGATGGCGCACACCAGGCCAATCCACAGGTTGGTCACGCTGCCCACCAGCGTCCCCACCATGGCGGCCATGAGCATCATCCCTTCGATGGCGATGTTCACGACCCCCGCCCGCTCACACAGCACGCCGGACATGGCGCCCAGGGTCAGGGGCACGGCCTTGCCCAGCGTGGCGCTGAGCAGCCCGGCCAGGTTGAGCGACTTTCCCGCGGTTGCCCAGGTCAGGAAGCCGAATAGGAACAGGCCCACCACCAGCACCAGCGCCCAGTTCGTCCAGCCGCCGAAACCGCGCGCCAGTTGATAGCCGCCGATCAGCGCACACAGGACGGCGAGCAGGTTCAGTGTCAGCCCGGTAGGGAGGATCCAGTCCGGCAGGGTCGATGTGGCCCCGCTGAGGTTAAATCCAAAACTGGTCAGTTCGCTCCCGGTAACCGTCTTCCCAAACACAAACCAGATGGTGATGGCCAGGAGCAGGAAGATAGCCCCCATGATGTACTGCCGTACAGGGGAGGTGCGCTCGAATGTCCGTCTCAGGGCGGTAGGTGGTGGCCATATCTCAGTCGCCTCCCCAGCCGCGCACGAAAACCCCGCCTTCTGCCTCGGTCGGCGCCCTGAGTTGGTAGATGGTGCGGATGATGGCCGGCGCGGCGATGAAGGCCAGGATAACGGCCTGAAGAATGCTGATGATGTCGATCGGGATGCCGGCCGAAAGCTGCATCTGCGTGGCACCGGCCTTGAGCGTGCCAAACAGCAGCGATGCCAGGACCACACCCGCCGGATGGCTCTTGCCCAGCAACGCCAGGGCGATGCTGTCGAACCCGGTCCCGGATGAGAACGCCAGGGCTAGGTTGTGGTTGACGCCCATGACGTCATTGGCCCCGGCCAGACCGGCCAGCGCGCCCGAGAGAGACATGGCCATGACGGTGACCACGGCGGTCTTCATCCCGGCGTAACGGGCGGCATCCGGGTTGGCCCCGACGGTACGCAGGTCAAAGCCCCAGGTCGTCTTGAACAGGAACCAATACACCAGCCAGGCAACCGCCAACGCGATGATGAAGCCCAGGTGAAAGCGCAGCGGGCTGGCGAAAAAGGTCGGCAGCATGGCACTGGGTTCGATGGTCGGGCTGACCGGGTTGAAGGAATCCGGTCGCTTCATCGGCCCGCTGAGCAGCCATTCGCTCAGCCGGAAGGCGATGTAGTTCATCATGATGGTGTTGATGACCTCATGACCACCGGTCTTGGCCTTGAGCCAGCCGGGGATCATGCCCCACAGAGCGCCCCCCAACGCGCCGGCCGCCAGGGCGAGCGGGATGTGGATGATGGCCGGCAACCCGTGGATCGAGTAGCCGACAAAGGCCGCGAAGATCGCCCCGACGAACAACTGCCCCTCGGCACCGATATTGAACAGGCCGGCTCGAAATCCGAGCGCCACGGCCAAGCCGGCAAAAATGTAAGGCGTCGAGGTCACCAGGCTCTCGGACAGGGGGTAGAACGCGTTCCGCAGCGCCGCCGGATCGCCGCTCTGCAGCGCCGTCAGAATCTTGCCGGGATTGCCCAGCGAGCCGTTGAGCAGCGCCACATACGCCTTGAAAATAGCCCCTAAACCGGCCTGGATGCCGAGCAGTGGCGATTGGCTCCAAAGCTGGTATACCTGCTCGGTTGTGAAGAAAATCACAATACCGCCGAAGATCAGACCCGTCACGACGGCCAGCACCGGCACCAGCATGGACTGAAGCGCTGGGCGCCACCATCCTGTCGGCCGTCCGTGGCTGCCGGTCAGCTCTTCGAGCAGCACTTTGCCGGGTTCGGGCTTGCTATTAGAGGGTGGGGGGATCCTTCGCTCACTCGGCCGCCTCGTCAGAAGGTCACTTCGGCTTTGCGTTGGACTTCCTTGGGCTTCTCAATGCTATCCGGATCCACGCCGGCCATGAGCAGGCCGATGTACTCCTTGGTCGCCTCGGCCGCCGGGACGATGGTTACCATCTTGCCGCGGTACATGACACCAATCCGGTCGGAAAGCTGCATGATCTCGTCCAGCTCGGGCGACACAAGCAGAATGGCACTGCCTTCGTTGCGTTTCTTGAGAATCTCGCCGTGAATGAACTCGATGGAACCGACATCCAGACCGCGGGTCGGTTGGGAGGCCACCATCAGGCGTGAGGGCCGGGAGAACTCGCGCGCCACAATCACTTTCTGCTGGTTGCCTCCGGACAGGGAACCGGCCGGGGTTTTGGCGCTGGGAGTGCGGATGTCGTAGGCCTGGATGCGCTCTGCGGCCACTTCGAGGATCTTGGGCTGATTGAGGATCATCCGCTCCGCAAACGGCGGGAGGTAGTAGGTGTTTAAGACCAGGTTGTCGGCCACCGGAAAACTGAGGACCAGGCCGACTTTCTGGCGGTCCTCTGGCACATGTCCAACGCCCGCTTCGGTGATATGCCGCGGCGACGCGTGCGTGATGTCCTGGCCGCGCAGTTCGATCCGGCCGCTCAGCGAGCTGCGCAAGCCGGTCATCGACTCGACCAGCTCGGTCTGGCCGTTGCCCTGGACCCCGGCCACACCAAACACCTCGCCGGAGCGCACCTCGAAGGACACCCCGTCCACGGCAACCTGATCTCGATCGTCGAGGACGACCAGATTCTCGATCTTGAGCTCCGCCTCGCCTGCAGCCGCCGTGGGCTTCTCGACCTCCAAACTGACCTCGCGCCCGACCATCATTTCCGCCAGCTTCTCGCGCGTGGCCTTCTTGGGCGTCACGGTGCCGACGACCTGCCCGCGCCGGATAACGGTGATCCGATCCGCGACTTCCATGACCTCGCGCAGCTTGTGGGTGATGAAGATGATCGAACGCCCTTCGGAGGCCAGCGAACGCAGGATCTTGAACAACTCGTCGGCCTCGTTCGGAGTCAAAACGGCGGTGGGTTCGTCGAGGATAAGGATGTCCGCATTGCGGTAGAGCAGCTTGATGATTTCGACCCGCTGCTGGACCCCTACCGGCAAGTCCCTGACATGCAGATCCGGATCGACCTCGAAATGAAAGTTGTCTGATATCTCACGAATGCGCGCCGCGGCCGTCTCCCGATCCAGCCAGCCGGCGGCCCGGACAAACTCTTCCCCCAGCATCACGTTTTCAGTCACGGTGAACACCGGGATAAGCATGAAATGCTGGTGGACCATCCCGATTCCTGCGTGGATGGCGTCAGTTGGCGAGTGCACGGCGATCTTCTCGCCGTTGACCAGGATGTCACCCTCATCGGGCTGATAGAGCCCGTACAGGATGTTCATCAACGTGGTCTTGCCGGCGCCGTTCTCCCCCAGGAGCGCCAGAATCTCGCCCTTTTCAAGGCTGAGGTCGACGTGATCGTTTGCGAGCACACCGGGGAACCGCTTGGTGATCCCTTTGAGTTCGAGGGTGGGAGGCATGGGAACCCATTCGCCCTTGCGGCCAGGATGGGGCATTGTACCACGCATGCCCCAACTGCCTGGCCAGCGCCGGGGGCGCAACCCGGGTGAAACCTCCCAACCCTTTCCCCCTCCCCTGCGATGAGGTGGTCCTGACTTGCTTGCAGCCGGCCCGGGAAGTAGGCATCGAGCCGCCTGCAACCCCCCTGGGCGGAGAAGGGGCTGGGAGGTGAGGCCGTGGGCAGCCGGTGGCAAACAACCGGATGACCATCGTCATCGCCCTTGCGCCTCCAGGGGACGAGACCATCCAAATGCATGCGCCGCCGAACTCGTGGGGGGGATCGTGACGACAAAGAAAAAGGGCCGCCCCTTTTGGGGCGGCCCCTGCTCAACTCGAGGTTCAGACCTCTCGAGTCTTGGATCAGTCGTTGACTTACGGCTTGGTCTTGATGTCGCCGGCGATGACGCCCTGGCGGACCTGATCGATCTCGTCCTTGAGAGCCTGTGGCACCTGGCTGTCAAAGTCGTGATACGGGGCCAGCCCAACGCCACCGTTATCCAGCGTACCGACGGTCACGCCGCCCTGGAACGAGCCATCCATGACCGACTTGATCACGTTGACCGTGGTGACGTCCATGTTCTTCATCACCGAGGTCAGGGTGATGGCCTGGTAGTCGGGATTGGTCAGCACCCAGTCCGCGTCGACGCCGATGATCATGACGCTGCCGCGTTCCTGAGCCGCTGCCGCCGTGCCGAGGCCGACCGGGCCGGCGACCGGCATGATGATGTCAGCGCCCTCGTCCATCAGGGCCTCGCCGAGGCGCCGGCCGTCGTCGGTGCTTTCAAAGTTGCCGGCGAACAGACCGGTCTGGCTGGCAGGATCCCAACCCTTGACCTCCACGCTGGTGCCCTTCTGCTGGTTGTAGTAGTCCACGCCCAGCGAGAAGCCGTCCATGAACACGGTCACGGTCGGGATCTGAATCCCGCCGAACGTGCCCACGACGCCGGTCTTGGTCATCCCTGCGGCCAAATAGCCCGCCAGGAAGGCGGCTTCGTCGGTGTTGAACACCTGCCCGACGACGTTGGGGATGGTCGGGTCATAGGCGAAGTCCACGATCGAGAAGGGCTGGTTGGGGTTGGCCGTCGCGGCTGCCGACGTGGCGTCGCCCAGCAGGAAGCCGACGGTGATGATGATGTTGCAGTCCGCCTGCAGGAAGGCCTGGATGTTCTTATCGTAATCGGCCTGCTCCTGCGACTCCAGGTACGTGCCTTCGATGCCCAGCTGCTGCTCGGCGTCCTGCACGCCCTTCCAGGCGGTCGCATTGAATGATTTGTCGTCGATACCACCGGTGTCGGTTACCTGGCAAGCCTTAAAGGCCGGTGCCTGGGTCGCCGCCGGGGTTGCCCCGCCGCCGCATGCGGCCAATGCCATCGAGGCCAAGACCAACAGCGACAGAGCAAGATAGATCTTCTTGTGCATGACGTGCGCCTCCTCCTTACAGGGAGAATACATATGGGAAGACCGTTGATCGCAATCAGGACAGGGAATTTGGCCGGTCTGCACCCCTTTCCCGCAAACTCAGCGGCCTACCGGTGCGGACTTTTCCGTGCTGGTGCTGTTCGCCAATGATAGCACGATACGCACGCTGCGGCAATTCGGGACGCCCGCCGTTTGGCGTCTTCAATTCGGCTCCTCGCCGGTAGTCAGTTCGCCATAGTCAAGCACTTCGCGCGCCTGCGACCCCCCCGGTTCTGGCCCGACAATTCCCCTGGCTTCAAGCTCATCAATCAAGCGAGCGGCGCGTGTGTAGCCTATGCGCAGCCGCCGCTGCAGCATCGAGATCGACGCCCGGCGCATCTGGCGTACGGCCTGGACGGCTTCGTTGAACAGCTCATCGCCATCCGCCTCCTCGGCCTCGTCCCACAGAGGCGCCTGCTTGAGCGGGGCACCCATCGGGATGGTGGCCGCCGGCTGCGAAGCAGGCGAGGGATGGGTCTGATCGCCGCCCAACGCGGCATTCTTCCAAAAGCGGATCACGCGTGCCAGTTCAGGCTCGGAGACGTAGACACCCTGCAGTCGGCGCGGCGAGGCCGCGTCCGGAGGCTGAAACAGCATATCCCCGCGCCCAAGCAGCCGCTCCGCACCGGGCTGATCCAGGATCACCCGGCTGTCGATCGAAGACGCCACGGCGAAGGCGATGCGGGATGGGAAGTTGGCCTTGATCAGACCTGTGACCACGTCGACTGATGGCCGCTGGGTGGCGATCACGAGATGGATCCCGGTCGCCCGGGCCAGCTGCGCCAGCCGGGTGAGCACGCGTTCGGTTTCGTCGGGCGCCAGCATCATCAAATCGGCCAGTTCATCCACCACCAGCACCAGATAGGGGAGAGTCTTCTGACCTATCTGCCGCATGCGCTGGTTGTAGTCCTCGATGTTGCGCACGCCGTCCTTGGAGAATCGCCGGTAGCGCTCGTCCATCTCGCGCGAAATCCACTGCAGGGCCGGCACCACCCGATCCAGGTCGACCACCACTGGAGCCAGCAAGTGGGGGATGCCGTTGTAGTTGGTGAGCTCGACGCGCTTGGGGTCGATCATCACCAGCCGGACCTGATCCGGGGTGTTCTGCAGCAGCAGGCAAGCAATGATGGCGTTGATGCACACCGACTTGCCAGATCCAGTCGTGCCGGCGATGAGCAAATGGGGCATGAGCGCCAGGTCAGCCACCGCCGGCCGGCCGGAGACGTCCCTGCCCAGGCCCAGCTTCAGGTTCGAGGGGAGCTTGGCGAAAACAGGCGACTCCATCACATCCCGCAGGGCCACCAGGGAGACTTCGGCGTTGGGCACTTCGATCCCGACGTAGCCCTTGCCCGGTACAGGCGCTTCGACGCGAATGGAGGCCGCCGCCAGCGCCAGCGCCAGGTCGTCGGCCAGGGAGGCGATCTTGCTCACCTTGACTTTGATGCGCCGGCCCCCCCGGCCCTCGAGGAAATCGGGTTCAACTCCAAACTGGGTGATGGTCGGGCCGCGGTTGATTTCTACCACTCGCGCCGGCGCGCCAAACGACTTGAGTGTGTCCTCGATCAGGCGCGCCCGGTCGCGCTCAAAGGCCTGATCGGCATTGCCGGCCTCACCGGCTTCCAGGACGGCCGTCAGGTCCGGGAGCGACCACGCCGAATTCGGCCGGCGGCTCGGCCTCTTCGGTCTTGAACTCGGTTGCGACAGGCCGGGCCCCGGCGCGCGCGGCGGCCGCCGGGCCGGATGGGTCGGCGGCCCCGGTCCGGGTAGGCCGGCGCTCCGACGGCTGGCCGACCGGCCGGCGAGCCGGAGGCGCAACACGCGCCACGCTCCAGCGCACCGCCTGCAGGCCCCACTCGACGAACTCCACCAGACTGCGCCTGGACGCCAGGCTCAGCGCAAGCACAACCCAGGCCAGCACAATGACCCCGGCGCCGGCGAGGCCAAGCGCCTGCACGGCGCCCCCCAAAAGCAAGGCGCCGATCAGGCCTCCCCCACGGCCCTCCCGCGCCGCCGCCAACCCCGGGGCCCATGCCACCGCCCCGCTCACGGCCTGCAGCACGATGAAGGCCGCCGCCAGCAGCATGCCCCAGCCTATGACCTGCTCGCCCGAAAGCCGAGGCAGGGGTGTGTCAAACCCGCGCGTCATCAGCCACAGCCCGACCACCAACAGGGTCACGGTTGCCAGCACCACGCCCCAGCCGAAGGTGATCTGCAAGAATCCCAGCCAGATCTGGGTGAGACTGCCTTGATTTGGGGTGAGCAGGTTGAGGAATGTGAATAACGAAGCCAGCACCAGGACCAGCCCGATGACCTCGGGCCGGCGCCCGCTGCTGAGGCGGGCCAGCCAGGCGGCCGGCGCGCCCACGATGCGCCGCAGCCAGTCGCCGATCGCACGGCCCAATCCGACCAAGGACGTCGCGGCGGTGGCCCTCGAGCTACGGCCGCGGGCTGAACTTCGCGAGCGCCTACGCGCCACTGGCAGGTCTCCCCATGGGTGGCGGCGATTATAGCACGCAGCCCCCGGCCGCCTTACGGACATACCTAAACACCGACCTTGGCATCCGCGCTGACTGGACTAGAATCGGCCCTATGTCCGCCAACCGGGTGACCCAGACGCTGGAGCTGGTCTTCTTTCTTCGCGGCTTGAGCGAGACCGAGTACGCCGATCTGGCGGAGCGGCTGCCGCCGGCCGAGTTCGCCCCAGGCGATATCGTACTCAATCTGGGCGACCCTCTGCAGGCCGTGTATGTGATCCTAGACGGCGAAATTGAACTGGCGGGCTATGACGCCCACGGCGAGCCCGTTCACCGGGGGAACCTGACGGCGGGCTCAGTCGCCGGTTTGCTCGAGTTCTTCAACGCGCAGTCGGTCCAGCTTCGGGCTTCGGC
Organism: uncultured Chloroflexia bacterium; assembly: GCA_963797485.1. Lineage (GTDB taxonomy): Bacteria > Chloroflexota > Anaerolineae > Anaerolineales > E44-bin32 > CAWAND01. The sequence continues at coordinate 302,053 of CAWCPF010000003.1, read as the reverse complement.
CGCCACCCGCACCCACGCCTTGCGCTGGGAACGCGCCGCTTTGCTCGAATTCCTGAACACGCACCCGCAGGCCTTGTCGGCACTCCGGCTTGCCGCCCGTGGCCAGCACCTGGCCCTTGAGCTGAAGCCGGATTGGCTGGTGCCTGGGGAGGCGGTTGCCGGGCTGGCGCGCAAACACCCGGCAGTGTTGATCCCGGCTATGGCGCTTCCCGGGGTGTTGATGGCGGGGGCCGCGGCTGCTTGGCTGTGGTCGGGCTCCATCAGCGCTGCCTGGTTGTCGGCGCTGGGCTGGCTCCTGGCGGTCGTGGGCGTGGCGCTGGCGATTTGGCAGTGGGTCGATTGGCGCAACGACTATTGCTTTGTGACGGGCCGCCGGCTGGTGCGTTCGGAGAAGATCGTCGCGCTGTACGACAGCCGCCAGGAGGCACCCCTACATCAGGTGCTGTCGGTGAGTGTGAGCACCACCGCCGTCTCGCGCCTGTTGGGTTTTGGGGACGTGGTCATCCGCACCTACACCGGCCAGATCGAGTTCCCGGCGGTGGGTCAGCCCCGCTTTCTGGCCGCCATGATCGAGGAGCAGTGCCGGCGTTTCAAGTTAGCCGAGCAGGCCACCGACCGCGAGACCGTTGAGCAGGCCGTCCGTCAGGTTCTCAGTCCGACGGACTCCCGGCCGGATGCGCCGCCTTCCCTGGATGCCTCCGCCCCCAAGCCGGTGGCCGCCGATCCCGAACGTGCGCCCGAGCTCGGGCTGGACCACTGGGGATTTCAGCTCCGTTTCGAAAGCCAGGGGGTGGTCACCTACCGCAAACACTGGGCCGTCCTGCTTCAACATATCGGCTTCCCCTCGCTGGTTTTGCTCCTGGCCGTGGGCATCGCCGGAGCTAGCCTCGGGGGTCTTATCACCTTGGGATCGGCCACGCTCGTCCTTGAACTGGCGGGGTTGAGCCTGATCCCGCTGGGGCTGTGGTGGCTTTACGAGTACATGGACTGGGTGAACGACATCTATCAGGTGACTCCGACCCACATCATCGATGTCTACAAACGGCCTCTGGGCCGCGAGCTGCGCAAGGTTGCCCCGCTCGAGAATTTGCTCAGCACCGAGGTCGATCGCCGGGGCTTGATCGGCATCTTGCTCAACTTCGGCGACGTCAGCGCCAATGTGGGCACGGAGGTGCTCGATTTCGAAGGCGTGTTCAATCCCGGCGCCGTCCAGCAGGACATCGTCCGCGCCCAGGAGGCTTTCATCGCCGGACGGCGCGAGGCCGAGCGCCATCAGCGTGAGGACGAGATGGTAGAATGGCTGAGCGTGTACCACGAGCAGGTCTCCGGCCAGAAGACCGACAAACCACCGCAACGAGATCCCGATGAGTATCCGTAAAATCGTCACACCTCCCGCGGCTGTGCTGCGTGAATCGGCACACAAGGTTCGCACGTACAAATCGGACCTGCAGACCCTGATTGATGACATGGTTGAGACCATGCGCGCCGCGCCCGGCGTGGGCCTGGCGGCCCCCCAGGTAGGCGTGAGCCAGCGGGTGATCGTGGTTGAGTACGGCGAGGAGAACCAGGATCCCGAGGCGCCGCCCAAACCCAAGAAGCTCTACACGCTGGTCAACCCGGAGATTGTCCGCCACTCGGACGAGACGGTGGCCGGGAACGAGGGCTGCCTGTCCATTCCGGGCTACATGGGAGAGGTCGAGCGCTTCCAGTGGGTCACCGTCAAGGGCTTCAACCGTCGAGGCGAGCCGACGCGCCTGAAGGCCAAGGACTGGCTGGCGCGCATCTTCCAACACGAGATCGATCATATTAACGGCGTGTTGTTCATCGACCGAGCCACCCATGTGTGGAAGCTCGAGGACGAGGAACAGGCGGTCGAGGTGGCGCCGCCCGCGTGACCGGACAGGCTCGGCTTTGTGAAAACTGTCACTAATCGGCACTGGCCGGCGGTCGATGGCCCGGCCCGGCGCGCAGCATGCAGCTCACCCACCTTTCCCTGACCAATTTCCGCAACTTCGTGCGTCTCGAAACCGACCTGGCGGCCGGCCCGACGGTCGTGGTGGGCGCCAACGCCCAGGGAAAGACCAGCCTGCTGGAGGCGATCTACTACCTGGCCGGCGCGTCGTCGCCGCATGCCGGCCGTGATCGCGAGCTGGTCAATTTCCTGGCGCTGGATGGTGAGGCGCCCTTCGCCCGGATAGTGGCGGAGTACAGACGCGGCGAACGCCTGGGCCGGATTGAAATCCGCCTGGTGCTTGACCCGCAGGCAGGCGGGCTTGACGGCCGCATCAAAAAGGAGGTGTTCATCAACGGCGTCAAGCGCCGCGTGAGCGATCTGGCCGGGGCCTTCAACGCCATCCTGTTCCTGCCGCAAGACCTGGTCGTGATCGAAGGCTCGCCCGGTAATCGCCGCCGCCATCTGGATACCACGGTCTCCCAAGCCGACCCGGTCTATGCCGAAAGTTTGCTCGAATACACCAAGCTGCTCGCCCAGCGCAACGCCCTCTTGAAGCGCATCGGCGAGGGAGCCGCCCGGCCGGACGAGCTTGGCTATTGGGATGAGCAGCTCGCCGAGCACGCCGCCACCTTGATGCGAGGCCGAATCCTGGCGCTTCGAGAACTCGAAACCGCTGCCGCGCCCATTCATATGGCGCTGACGCAGTCCCAGGAACACCTGCGCCTGGTGTATCAACCCGCGTACGCGCCCCTTCAATCGCCTCCCGGGCAGCTCGACCTGGCCATGGAGGCTGCCGGCGATCTCACGCGCCTCACGCGCGACGCCATCCGCAAGGGATTGTATGAGGCCGTGGTGCGCACCCGACACGACGATGTCCGGCGCGGGCAGACTCAGCTCGGCCCCCATCGCGACGACGTCGGCTTCCTTGTCAACGCGCTCGACCTGCACACGTATGGCTCACGCGGGCAGATCCGGACCGCCATGCTGGCGCTCAAGCTGGCTGAAGTCGATTGGCTGCGTCAACGGACCGGGGAATGGCCCATCCTGCTCATGGATGAGGTGCTGGCCGAACTCGACCCGGTGCGTCGCCGGGACCTGCTGGGCCGGGTTCGGGAGGCTCAACAGGTCGTGCTGACCAGCACCGATCTTTCCTTGTTTGAACCCGAATTCCTGGGAGCGTCGACGGTATGGCAGATCCAGGCCGGCCACCTGTCATCTATAGACAGGTGATCGGCGAGCGAGGCACGCTCCTCGGCGTCTCAAACCGCGGTCAACGGCCGCTTGGACGGGATACCCGGCCGGCGGGGGTATCCCTCGGGGGTAGCGGCCACCTTATCGATCAAGACCAGATAGCGCGATTCGGCCACTTTGGGCAGTTCGAGATGCTTGAGTTGGACGACTCGGCCGCCCAAACGCTGGATGGCGGCTTCGGCCGAATGGACTTCCGCCGGGCCGGCTTCACCCTTCTGCGCCACGGCTCGGCCCCCCACCCTCACCAGGGGCAGCAGGTATTCGCTGAGCACCGCCAGCGGCGCGACCGCACGGGCGACCGCCCAATCATAGGCTTCCCGATGGGCCGGGTCGACCCCGATGCTCTCTGCCCGGGCATGCAGGATCTCCACGCCCTTCAGATTGAGGCTGTCGACCACATGCCGGCAGAAGGCAACCTTCTTGGCCGTGGCCTCGACCAGCACCAGCTTGAGGTCGGGCCGCACAATCTTGAGGGGCAGCCCGGGGAACCCGGCGCCAGTGCCGACGTCAATCAAGCGTTGACCGCGGCGCAGGTCCATCCCCAGCAGACAGGTCAGGGAGTCGATGAAGTGCTTGATTTCCACGTCGCCGGGCGCGGTGATGGCGGTCAGGTTCACGCGCTGATTCCATTCGAACAGCGCCTGCGCGTACCGGTCGAAAGCCGTCAATTGTCCGGCGGTCAAGGATAGACCAAGCACGGATTTGGCCGTTCCGGCGAGCAGGCGGCGTGAGATTACGCCGGGCGACGGGGCAGTGTCCATTGCATGCATGCTTCGATGCGCCCCACGCTTAAGCCCCGGAAATTCTTGATCTCGCTTGGGCCAAAAGGCGGGCTGTCCGCCAACTGATCGACCCCGGCCACCCCCAGCTCCCGCAGAGTCGCCAGGACAATCGGCCCTATGGCACGGTGTCCGAGGTCCCCATCGCTGACTTTGATGGCGACTCCCAGCGGCTCCGGAACCCCTGCCTCGGGCCGGATGGCCAGCCCCTGATAGCCCTCCGCTCCGCCCTTGGCCAAAATACCTTTCACGGTCTGCATCAAAATCGTATCCAGCCTTCCAGTGCCGGCGACGTTTTCAGGGTGGCTGGTCATGGCCTGGTAGATGCGCTCGCAGGCGCGCCGGCGATCCGGCGCCAGCCCCGAAGGATCCGCCAGCCTCGCATAGGCCCGGGCGGCGGCCAACAGCGGCAAAGCGAAGTTTGGAGCCGAGCACCCATCGATGCCCACCTGAATGTCCGACGGTGCAATGCCAGACATGTCCGCCAGCGCCTGCAGAATTCTTTGTTGAACGGGGTGATCGGGCGAGAGGTAGTCGGCGCGGGGCGCTCCCAGGTGTTTGGACAGAGCCAGCATACCTGTGTGCTTGCCTGAGCAATTGTGGCGATTGGCCGTCGGCGCTTCACCCTGAGCCGTCAGGCGCCGGGAGGTCTCCAGAATCGAGCGGGGGATGGACGCCGCACTGCAGCTCGGCCTCGTCCAGGCCGACCTTGGCTTGCAGCGCGGAAACCGCCCGGGCATGCCGATCAGTTCCACTGTGCGAGGCGCATACCAGGGACAGTTCGGAATCGTCCAGACCAAAGGCGTCCAGGGCGCCCGACTCGGCCAGAGGCAAGGCCTGGAATGGCTTGGCCGACGAGCGCATGAAGATGACGGCTCCCGAATCGCCCCACGCGGCCAGAAGCCGTCCGTCGGGGGCGGCCACAGCCAGGGCGCCGAAGTGAAGGGACTCCAGCACCCCGCCGCGGGTGATCCGAAGCATGGGCGCGAATGCGTTGTCCATCAGGGGTTCAGCCACGCCTCGATCGGGCTAATCGTCGGCCGGGCGATCTCGCCGCCGCAAACGCATCAAGCCGGCCTGCAGGCGCAGGCGGCACAAATCCCTTCGGCTGGAGCTCACCTTAAAGTCCGACAGCAGATCGTCTGCGGCGGCCTCAGCCTTGGCCTCCAGGCTGGCGCTCCCGTCCAGTCGTTCCAGGCGAATGGGCACCTTGCGCAGGAAGCGGGCCATGTTGTTGACCGCATCCCGATCGACCAGGCCATCCCGGCCTGAGATGAGCTTGAAGTCCTTGTACGGGCTCTCGCGCAGCCGGTCCAGCCCTTGCAACCAGGCATCAAGCCGGGCGAAGCCCAAGAAAGGTGGTTCGCTGGACGTCACGGTGTCGCCCAAGAAGACCACCCGCCGGTCTTCGAGCACCACCCACATCGCCCCCTGGGTCGGCCCGGGTTGATGGACAAAACGGACGGCCTGATCCCCGAGATGAATCAAGAGACTATCGGTGAACGTCAGATCAGGGGTGAGCTTGTTCATGCCGGTGATGCGTTTGATCCGGTCGACTTCCGATCCCACCGGTTGATGGGCTCCCTTGAAGGTGTCCGGCCAATGCGCCACCGTCTCGGACGTGGTCGTGTGGGCGATGCGCGGCAGGTCCAGATTGCGCGAAGCCAGAATCCGGTCCGGATGGTGATCCATCACAGCCAGGAAGCGCGGCTTGCCGATCTCACCCACCTGGCTCAGCCAATCCCGGGCGTCATCGGCCCGCAGCGGTGCGTCGACCAGCAGCACTTGCCCCTGGCTGGCGATGGCGCCAGCCACGACCGCCGGATAGGCGCTTTCAACGTAGATGCCGGAGAGAATTGTCCGCACTAGACCTCCTGGCGGAGTCCGAACGCGCAGGTCAAGCGGTTGGAAGGGTGAAGCTGAAGGTGGCCCCCTGACCTTCCCGGCTGTCGACCCAGATCTTGCCGCCGTGGGCCTCGACGGCCAAGCGGCTGAAGGCCAGCCCCAATCCGAGTCCCTTGGGTCGCCCCTCGTGATGAATGCGGGCGAACTTTTCGAAGATCATCTGCTGGTCGCGCGCGGGAATTCCGGGGCCGGTGTCGGACACGCTGACCGTCACCTGCTGCTTGTCCGCGTCGACGGCAGCGGAAACGGTGATTGAGCCGCCGGAGCGTGTGTACTTGACCGCATTCTCAAGCAGGTTGATGACCACACGGCGGACCATCTCAACGTCGAACTCGAGCTCCGGCAGGTTTCGTGAAAGTTTGAATTTCAAGGTATGGCCTTTGGCTTCGGCCACGGGGTGGACTTCCTCGACAGCCTCGGTGATCACCCCGCCCAGGGACCCCTTTTCTTTGTGGAGCACGGCCTGGCCGGCCTCCAGCTGGCCTAGGTCCAGGAGTGACTCGACCAGGCGGGACAATCGCCGGCTGGACCGGGTGGCAATCGACAGGACCGAGTGAACGGTTTCGTTGTCGGGCGGCAGTGACGTCTGGAGCATCTCCAGGCTGGACATGATGTTACCCAGCGGGGACCGCAGGTCATGGAAGATCATGGAGGTCAGGTCGGCGCGCAATTCGTCCAGTGCCCGGCGCTCCGAGATATCGCGCATGATCCACTGCAGAAATGGCTGGTGCTCGATGTCGATGCGTTTGACATGCATCTCGACCGGAATCTGGTATCCATCGCGGCGCGTCACCTCGCCATCGTAGGCGACGGTTTGGCCGGCGGCGATGTTCCCCAGATCCTCCGGAAGCCGGTCGGGCTCAGGTTTGTGCAGCGAAAAAATGGTGCGCTTGAGCAGTTTCGATCGCCCCAAACCCAGGAATGTTTCCGCCCGGTGATTGGCCTCCGACACCTGGCCGGTCAAGTCCGTGATGATGATCGGGTCGATGCTGTCGTTGAATAACCCGGCGTAGCGCTCGTGGGCCGCCTGGGTATCTGCGAAGAGCTGCGCATGGGTGATGGCCGTGCCGGCCAAACCAGCGATGCCGGTCAGGAGTTCGACTTGCTCGGGACGGAAAGCACCCCGGAGCGGGTTGACGGCCTCCAGGACGCCGATGAGCGCATCCTTCACAAAGATCGGCGCACACACGGCGGCGTGCGTGTGGAAGCCGGATTGCTCGTCGATCCCCGGATAGAAGCGCGGGTCTTCCGGGGCGTTGTCCACGGCGACGGCCTCGCCATGTTGCGCCACCCAACCCGCGATTCCCTGGCCGGGTTCGAGGCGCAGCCCGACGATCGCCTTTCCGGCTCCACCCAGGGCGACTTTGAATTCCAGACCGTCGGTTGCCTTGTCCAACAGTGCCAGTGAGGCGCCGGCCACATCCAGGGTCTTGACCGTCTGCTCGAGAATTCGGTCGAGGACGTCGTCCATGTCCAGGCTGGCGGTCAGGACGCGGGCGCTCTCCGCCAGGGCCACCGTGGCCTCCACCTGCCGCCGGCTTTCGGCGAACAGCGTGGCATTGTCCACCGCGATTCCGGCCTGATCGGCGATGGCCTTGAGGAGCACCAGGTCATCCTGAGTAAAGTGGCCCGCTTCGGGGTGCACCAGGGTCAGCACGCCCACCACCCGGTCGCGTGCCGTGACCGGCACGCTGATGGCCGAGCGAGAATCACCGTTGGAGGCATCGCGAGGTCGCTTCAGCCAACGTGGATCGTCCTGCGTGCTGGCTACCAGAGCCGGTTCGCGGTGTTCAACCACCCAGCCGGCGAGCCCGCGTTCGTAGGTGACGGCAAGCTGCTCGGCGGTGTGGTCGTGAACCTGGCCTTCATAGGCCAGGGCGCCCTCAATAACTCTTCCGCCCTCGTCCAGCACCAAAATGCTGCCGCTGGCCGCGCCCACATTCTCCAGCGTGAGCTGGAGCATGCGTTCAAGCAGTTCGCGCAGATCGAGTTGCGCCCCGAGCTCCCGGCTGATGCGGTACAGGAGCTCCAGAGAAGTTCGGGCCCGCTCAGTCGCAGGCAATTCAGCCATCATTGGCATTCCGGGTCAAAAGGAAGGGTCTCGCCTACGCGCCCGGCCCCATCCAGCCTTTGCGTACAGCCGCCGGGAGGCTCGCGGTCCGGCCAGTATAGCATAGGGGCTCGCGTCACCGCCGACCCGGCCGCAGGCCTCATCCTTTCCCACGCCGCCCGGCTTCTTCGACGTTAAAGACCCATCCGACAACTTCTCCGATGTCAAAGCTGTCGTCGTCGTGCCAGCCGCGGGCTGAACTCAAACAGGCGATCGTTGCGTGAACTGGTGTCCCCATCCAGGCTGTGCCGAATCTCTGACTTGACCGACGCCAGGCGTGTCTGCCAGGTTTTCATGTTGGCCGGCCGCAAATCCACCCATCCATGTTCAGGATCCGCGGCCTTGATACTTGGACCACGCAGCACGCCCTGGCCGTCTGCCATCAATATGGGGATGCCGATTGAAATCATCTGCCGCCGCAGGGGCGCCTGCTGGCGTATGATCGCTTCGCATGCGGCGCTCAGGTGTTTCGGGTCGGCGGCGATCGCCTCGGAAAGTCCCGGCTTGACACGCCGGATCAGGTAGGCCTCGAAAAGCAATTTCGACAGCCGAGGCGGTCCAAGCAGCTCAAACGCCACCGAATCGACGCCATGCTCGGCTTCGAGTTGGTGCAGGCGCCGCAGGGCTGCCTGGCGCAGGGTGGCCGCACGGTAGGAGGGACCCATCACCGACGCGTCGAGGGCCGCCACAACGTCGCTTCCCGTGTTCCCGCCCTCGATTTCCACCACGACGTTGTGGGCAATCTCCTCCGGGGTGACGATGGCCATCTGGCCCAACGTCGTCAGCGCCGTGAATTCCCCGGCGGCGAACAGCCCGTTTTCGCCTGAGTCCACGTAGGCCAACTCCAGTATCTCGCCGGTATCATGCCCAAAATCCCCCCGGGGCACGAGATTGCCCGGATCATCCACGCGCAGGGGTGCATCCGGATCGCAGTCGTAAAGCGGGAAATCCCGGCCGCCGGCCCGGACGGGCCCGAAGGCGATTTCCTTCCAGGCGATGGCCGCCGTCGGTTTGACTTCCTTCATGATCCGCGGGCCCCCCGGCGTGCGTGCCAACAGAAAGATGAGCATGGTTTGAGCGCCGGCGACCGCCGACTTGGACAGCAGCACTCTCGACGGCCTTTCCTCGCCGTGAGTGTATGGGATGTTGAACCCCATCCCGCCGGTTCCGCTGGTCCCCACCTTCACGTAGGCCTGGGTCCCGGCCCTCGGCATGGCCTCGTAAAAGATCTGCATATGGCGCACCAACTGAGGCACATACAGCGCCGACAACAGCTGCTCGACCTCGCTCGGCCAATCGGTCAATTCGCCGATCTCGATCTTTGCCTCCAGCCGCTGGGCGGCCGAGTAGACGTTTTGATAAGCAACAGCGGTGGCCGTATTCATGCAATCAATCACGATGTCTGCGGCCTGGTTTTCGAGCGACGGCCACGCCCCGGTGATCAGCTGGCAAAGCAGGGACGATTCGAGGATTTCGTCGTCCAATTCGTGCAGGATATCGCCCACCAACCGGCGGCGCTGGTCGGCCTGACCCAACACCCGGTCGCGGGGGTGTTCCTGGCCATCGAGGGTCTGCCACTCGGCACGCAGAAGCACGTCCCCCCACGCCGGGAGGATCTCGGTGGTGGACCCGGGATACGCCCGGCGAAGTTCATCGACCGCAGCTTCGGCTTGCGCTTGCCGGAGAGAGCCAACCACGAGCCGTGATGGGCGCCGCTCCAGGAGTTCCCGGCAGACGGCCGAGCCCACCAGTCCGTAGCCGCCCAGCACCAGCGCCCGCTTGCCTTGAATATCCAATGTGTTGGCGCTCCTTGGTCCCATCGATTGTCCACAGGATACCGCACAATCAGGGACCCATGAAGGCGGCGGCGTTCTTCCCCCCGTTCCGTGGCGGGACGCGGCGCATCGCCGGTCGAATGCCTGTTTCTCGCTCAGGCCCCGAGCGGCGATGCGGGTGAGGCAGCGGCTGTCGAAGGCGGCCGGTCTAGCGGCTCTTCTCTCGCAGCACGGTGGTCAATACGGCGCTGACCACGCTGATGAGCAGGCTTCCCAGCAGGATCCACAGCCATTGTGGATCATCGAAGGTCAACCCCAGCCCGACGAAGCGTCCAAGGAAACCTGTCAGCCACAACATCAGGGCATTGATGACCAGCGTGAACAAACCCAGCGTCAGCAGGATGAAAGGACAGGTGAGCAGTTTGAGGATCGGCCGGACCAGTGCGTTGACCAGTCCGAAAATCAACGCCATGAGCAGGATGGCCCACCAGGTTGAGTTTTCAGCGTGGATGCCCGCCAGCCAGCCGGTTCCCACTGCCAGATACAGAGCCAGGGCATTGATCGCCCAGCGCAAGGCAAGTCGTTCCATGAGAGCCTCCTGTCCCGCCGTCCGCGTCGCGGCGGCGGCCTACTCGATGTACACCTCGAAGTGCTGTCCGTCTTCTTCGTCCACCACGTCGGCAATCTTGCCCGTCAAGCCCTGCCGCAGGGCCTCCCCCAGCTTTTCCAGATCCAGCCCCTCGAACTCGGGGATAAACCGGGCGCCCATCTTGAGCCCGACATTGACCAGGTTGATCGGCAGATTGACGTTCACCGACGCCCGATTGGAGTCCAGGTCGGTGATCCGCACGCGCAGCCAGCGGGCATCCCCCTCCGCCAGCGGCACGCGGCGCCGCTCCTGTTTGCCCAGCGCCTTGAGAAGCTGGGAGGCTTCCTCGGCGTTGATTTTACCTTCCTCGACCATCTTGAGGATCTTCATCCGTTCTTCGGAACTGGCCATAGGGGCCTCCATTCAGCCGATGTACACGCGGACAGCGCTCTCCACCCCGCCCTTCGTGGACATCAATGACGATGGGGTGGTCGGCTGCGAGCTCTGCGTCCAACGACAAAATGAGTTCGTCCAGCGCCGTGCCGCGCAGCCGCGCCTTGCGACCGGGCCAAGCGCGCAGCAAACGGGCGATCAAATTGAGGGGCAAGGGCAAACCGAAGCGGATATGCTCCGGCCACGACGTCGAGCCGGTTTCGATCGAAACCAACACAAACGGCGCATCCAGGCTGATGACGGCCAGGGAAATCAGCAGCAAGGCGAAGATGGCCGCCGGGGCCGCCGCCAGCCACCACCAGCCCCCCAACGTTCCCAGGCCGGCCGCCATGACGGCCAACCCGACCCCGCTTCCCAGGAAGATCGCCCACCAGAGCCGCCAGATACCCCGGCTTGGCGGCGCCTCGGCGGGTTCGGAAACGGGATGCTCAAGCTGGCGTATGGCCTCGCCGACGTCGATCTCGCCGTGTTCTAGCTGGTTGAGGATGGCCTCATGCCCGGCATCCATCTCGTCCTCTCGCTCGACCCCCATGGTCTCATTTGGTTCCATCCGTCAATCTCCCACCTGCAGCGCCGGCAGCCCGGCCGGCGACCTTGTGCCATCGGTAAGCCGCGCGCCCATGCTGGCTGCCCCTAAGGCGATCAACCCGCCCCAGAGGACGAGAGCTGGCCGCAGTCCCACCCAGCCCGCCTCAGCCTCAAGCCGGGACAGCCACCTTCGCGCCGGCCAGGCCCAGCCGCATCCAGATCAGGCTGCGCTCGGTTTCGAAGCCCAACGACCGGAGAGCCTCGACGCCCTGTTCATGCGGATGATCCAGGGTCGCGGGCAAGCGGGCGAACTGACCTTCGCGCAACGCCCGGGCCAGCAGCGGCCTTTCGGCCACTCCGCGGAACGCCGGCGAAACCATCAATATGTAGCGCCAGTGGCCATACTCGGCGCCCAACCGGGTAGTCAGCGCGGCCCCGATGCGGCCCTCGTCGTCGTACCAGATCCAATGCTGCGTCCTGTGCAGGCCCAGCGCGCCGGCGAAGGCTTCCGGTCGAAAAATGTCCGGCGAGAGCGGCGTGGGCCAAACCAGCCCCTCGGGGTAATGGCTGCGGGCCAGGGCATAGTGCTGCGGCCAATCCGCATCTTGGCGCAGGCGAACATGGGGATCGCCGCTCTCGATGGCGAGCGGCAGGCTGGCTGGGCGCCACCAGGTCGTGCGCACTGTCTGGGTCGTGAAGCCAAGAAGTCTCGTACAGCCGGCGGGCCGGCTCGGCCCGAAGATCGACCTGCAGCAGAACGTCGTGCGCGCCTCGCCGGGCGGCCAGGTCGATCGCCGCCGAGACCATCGCCCGGGCAATCCCCTGCCGCCGATGTTCGGGCACGACGGCGACGTTGGCCACTACCCATCGGGCCGGCGAGTGATCGGACGGCAGCAGGCTGACATTGCCGACCACACGCCCGGACTCCTGCCAGACATATCCCAACGGATAGGCAGCCGGCGGCAAGGTGAGCTGCGCCACCAGCCATCCCAGCCACCCCAGCCGGCCAAGGGTCTTCATCTGGCGGATCATCCGCCGTCCGTTGGCGTCCAGTTGGCCGGCGAAGGCAACTTCAATCACCTCCGCCACGGCACGCATATCGCGCCGCGGGTTGAGCGGTCGCAGTCCATCCAGACTGGCCTGAGCCGATCGAACGCGGGCTGCGGCCGTCACCTTAAGCCTCCAGCGCCTCGAACAGCTTTTCGGCGTCTTCGACGCTCAGCTTGCCGTCTTCGACCATGCGCAGAATCTTGAGTTTTTCTTCGTCCTGGACCGGCGGCACGGCGCTCACGGCCCCCGGCTGCGCCGGAACGGGTGTCCGGCGTGCCTTCTGATGTCGCAACCGCCGGCGCATCGAGCGCTCGACCAGGCGCTGCACCTTGCTTGAGATCTCGGCCTCCGGAAGGGTCTCCATGATGGCGCCGACGGCCGACAGACTAGCTTCCATCTCGGCCAGGGTCTTGCCCACCGACGCGGCCACACGCACACCGATGTCGTCGGGGTCTCCCGACCCAGGCGGAGTCTGGTCGCCTCCCAACCACACATCGCTCCCGGCCCGCAGATCAATCGACGGGCCGCCCTTGCCCAGGATCCAGCGCCCCGAACCGTCCGGGGCTAAGTGGGCCGGGAGGTGCACCTGGCGCGAGCCCCCGGCGAGGATTGAGACCTGGGCCGAGGGGGTGCCGCCCAACCGGCAGGTGATGTCACCCCCGGCCTTGAGTTCAATCCCGCCCTCGGGACCCAGTTCGATGTCCACCACGCCATCCCCTCCAACCTCGGCTGTCAGCGGGGAGACCACCCCCCTGGCGACCAGGTCGCCTCCGAAGGACACCGCGATCGGGCCGGGCAGGTCCGCCAGCCGCCCATCTCCGCCCCCATGCCGGAGCGAAAAGCCTCCCCGCAGCCGCTCGGCTCGCACATCGCCGCCCACCGAGCCGGCATCAACTCCCCCGAGATCTTCCAGGACGGCTCCGCCGCCCACCCGATCGATCTCCACCGCTGGGTCGATGCCGCGCAGGCTGAGATCTCCGCGCACCTCGGTGATCACCAGATGGCTGGCTCTGGGAAGCGTGACCCGGCAGTCACGGTCGCCCCGGATCACCCACCCTTCGCCCTCCTGAGTCACGCTTACGTTCCCATGCCCACGCGAACGCGCCGCCAGGCGCTCGCCCGCGACGCCCTCGACCATCAGATCCCCCTCAATCAGCTCGACGACCACATGAGGCTCGGGACCGCAATCAACGACTTGCTGCTCGTGCATGGCTGCTCTGCCTCCACAGGATGCCGCACGCGGCGGCGCCTATTCACCTTCCAGGAGCCGCATGGCGTCTTCCGACGAAATCTCCCCGCTGGCCAATTGGTCGAGGATCTGGTGCCGCTCCCCGTCGCTCAAACTACTTGTGTCGGGCCCAGTTTCATATCCCATCTGCAGGATGGCCTCCGAAAGCCGAGACCGGAGCGTCGGATACGAAAGCCCCAACTCGCGTTCCATGCAATTCAGTTTTCCCTCACAGCGCAGGAAGGTCTCCACGAACGCCAGCTGGTCTGCCGTGAGCCGCCCAAATCGGCCAAATTCGAACTGGCCCTCGATGGTCGTGTCACAGGTGCGGCAGTGCAGCCTGGTCACCGATAGCCGTTCGCCACACACCGGGCACAGAGTCAAAAACGTGTTGGCCATTCCCGCCTAAGTCTCCTCGGCCTAAACACAACAAGACTTCAATCTTTCCCGGACATCATAGTCCGAATCCGGTGTTTGTCAATGTGGAATTCAATTATCTGAAACCCACACTCAAGTTTCTTGGTTGGCAAAGTCCTGCCGAAGGTCAAAATCAAGGGTTAAGCGCGCCGCCTCGCCCCCCGCACGGCATTCTGATACAATCCGCGCACCCCACGAATGAGGAAGGCATCCCCCATGGCCCGATTGTTCATTCCCGGTCCAACCGACGTCGCCCCCGAGATTCTTCAGGCGCAGAACCAGCCGATGATCGGGCACCGCAGCTCGGCCTTCACCGACTTGTTCGAACGGATACAAACCAAGATCCGGCCGGTGCTGCAGACCAATTCGCGTGTGCTGGTCACGGCCTCATCGGGCAGTGGGCTTCAAGAAGCCGCCGTGCGCAACTGCGTCAGCCGGCGGCTGCTGCTTTGCTCGGCCGGAGCCTTCGGTGACCGCTGGTACGAAGTCGCGCAGGGTAACGGCATCCCCACCGATCTGCTGGCCACCGATTGGGGCCTGCCCCTGTCGCCCAACCAGCTCGAGCAGGCCCTGTCCAAAGCCGACTATGACACCCTGGCCCTGGTCCACAACGAGACCTCAACCGGGGTCGAGAACCCGGTGAAGGACCTCATCCAGCGGGCCCGCCAGATCAACCCCGATATCGTGGTGCTCGTCGATGCGGTCTCATCGGCCGGCGGGGTGGACCTGCCCATCGACGCCTGGGGGATCGACGTCATGCTGACGTCGTCTCAGAAATGCTTCGCCCTGCCCCCCGGCCTGGCCTTTGCCGCCGTGAGCGATCGAGCTCTGGCGCGCGCCCGAGGCGTCCCCAACCGCGGCTGGTATTTCGACTTCGTGTTGTTGGAGACTTACCTGGCCGACAAACAGACCACCCCGGCCACGCCGGCCATCACGCTGCTGTATGCGCTGGACGCCCAGCTCGACCGGATGCTGGCGGAGGGCATGCCGGCGCGTTATCAGCGCCATGCCGCCATGGCGGCCAGGGTGCAGCAGTGGGCCGAGGCCCGATGGGGTTTGTTTGCCGCCGACGGCGCCCGCTCGAAGACCGTCACCACGGTCATGAAATCGCCCGAGCTGGATTTCGATGGTCTGGTGAAACACCTGGCCGCCCGGGGCATGGTCATCGCCAACGGCTACGGGAAGATCCGCTCCGAGACCTTCCGCATCGGCCATATGGGCGAGATCATGCCGGCGGATGTCGATCAACTCCTCGGCGCCATGGATGAGTTTCTCGCCGATGCGTGAGCGGTGGTTCTGTAGAGGTTTCACTCGGGCCAGCCCCCAACCATGAGCGGAGCGCCGCCGGGCTCCCACCCGCCCGAAAGCCGGACATGGGCGCGCCTGCGGGCGCCGGTGCTGCTCTTCTGCCTGGCGGCCTGCCTGCGGCTGGCGCCCGTGCTGGCGGTGCCTGATCTCCCGATTGGTCTGGATGATATGTTCCAATACGACATGCTGGGGAGAAGCCTGGCCGCAGGCAACGGGTTCCGCTGGTATGCGCCGCCCGACCAGGCCCAGATTCTGGCCATGCTCAAGGCTCATACCCAGGTCGACGTGGACGCCATCGCGCTGACGGACGACCCCCGCGGTGTCGAGACCACTTTCCGCGCCCCGTTGTACCCCGCCTTCCTGGCCGTAATTTACCGATTGAGCGGGCTGCCGGGACGCCTGTGGGCGGCCCGATTGGTGCAGGCGCTGGTAATGGCGCTGCTGGCGCCGATGGCCTTCGCATTGGCCCTGCGGCTGGGAGCGTCGTCGCGCCTGGCGCGCACCGCCGGCGTGGTCGTGGCCGTTTGGCCCATGCTGGTCGTCCTGCCGCTTGCCCTGGCGACCGAGAATCTGTTCATCCCGCTGGTCACGCTTGGAATGTTGGTGGTGCTCCGCGCCGCCGACACCCGGCGCGACCGGGACTTCGCCCTCGGCGGTTTCGTTTTTGGACTGGCCATCCTCACACGCTCGGTCATCGCCGGTTTCCCCATCCTGGCCGGCATCTGGCTGTGGCGCCAGGGCTTGCGCCGCGGCGCTATCTTGCTGGCCGGGGTGGCCATGGCCCTCACCATTCCATGGAGCACGCGCGCAACTCGTTGCTCAACGGGCAGCCGACCTTCGTCGAGACCAGCCTGGGCTACAACCTGTATCTCGGCTACTTCCCCGGGAATGACGGTACGTTTCAATTCGGACCGTCGCTTGATCTGGCCACCATCCAGGACGATGCCCTCCGCGATCAAGTCGGCCGCGAGCGTGCGTGGGATTTCATCCGCCAGGATCCCGGACGGGTCCCCTACCTGATGGTGGCCAAACTCGGCCACTTTTGGAGTCTGGAGGAGCGCGCCTTCACCTACTTCTACAGCAACGGCCTGCTCGGGGCGCTGCCTCCCTGGTCGGTAGCCGGGCTTTTCGTGCTCCTCGCGGCACCCCTGGTCATAGTATTGCCCCCGGCGATTTTCGGATGGGTGGTTATGCCCAAAGAAACCGGCTGGTGGCTGGTCACCTGGCTGCTGGTGTGGTACATCGGCATTCACATGCTCGTCATGGCGGAGGAACGCTTTCACCTGGCCCTTGTTCCGCTCGTGGCTGCTCTGGCCGCCCGCGGGGTGACCGTGCTGCCCGCCTGGCGGATCCGGCTGGCGGCGCATGCCCGCCCGGCGCGCATCGCCTTGGCCGTGGCCGGGGCGCTGGCGGCGCTGGCGGTGTTCAACTGGGGCCTGGAACTGTGGCACCACGCCCCGCAGCTCGCCATTCTCCTCGGCCCATCCGGCTCGCAAGCCCACTTCAACTACTGAGGCCTTCAAGCAAATCCTATGCACTCGCCGGACCACGAAACGCCGCGCTCACTTAATCTGGGGAGCTTGCAGCTCGACCTGCGCGCCAGCGTGATCCTGGTGGCTTCCACGCTGCTCCTGATGCTCGACGCCTATCACCAGTTCCTCCCCGGCGGAACCTACGCACAGGCGCTTTTCTCCAAGGCCGTCGAACGCACCGTCTACTATCTGGTGGTCCCGCTGCTCATCATCGTGTTCCTTTTCCGCGATCCGCCGGCCAAGTACGGGCTCCGCATTGGCGAGTGGCGGACGGGTCTCAAATGGGGTGTTGGACTTTTCGCCCTGGCGCTGCCGTTGCTGTACCTTTCGGCGCGCACCCCGGCCATGGTCAGCTATTACGCGCAAGGCTCACGCACCATCGGCCAGGTCCTCGGCACGTCCGCCCTGGATCTGCTGGGGTGGGAATTCGTCTTTCGCGGCTTCATCCTGTTCGGCCTGTACCGGCTCATGGGCCCATCAGCCATTGTGGCGCAGGCCGTACCGTTCGCCCTGGTGCACATCGGCAAGCCCGAATTGGAGACCCTCTCGACCATCTTCGGGGGGATCCTGTTCGGATGGCTGGCATGGAAAGCCCAATCCTTCGTTTACCCCTACCTGCTTCATTGGCTGGTCAACACCTTTGTGATTCTGGTGGCCATGGGCGCCATCGCCTGGCCAGGCTGACGCATGACCAATCCTGCCGCGCCCTTTGCGCTGACCCTGACCGACTATGCCTACGGGGGCGAGGCTTTTGGCCGCGATTCCGAGGGCCGGGTGGTCTTCGTGCCCTACGGCATCGCCGGCGAACGGGTGCGGGTTGAACCGGTCGAAGTGCACAAGCGATGGGCCCGGGCCCGGCTCCTCGCCGTCGAGGCACCGTCCGCCCAACGCGTGGAACCTCGCTGCCGCCACTATCAGACATGCGGCGGTTGTCACTACCAACATATGTCGTACCCAGCCCAGCTGCTGGCCAAAGCGCAGGTTGTCCGCGATCAACTCATACGTCTGGGACGCCTGGTCGATCCTCCGGTTTGGCCAACCCTGCCTTCTCCTGATCCCTGGAATTACCGGGCCAGGCTAAGCCTCCACCTGGCGCCCGACGGCCGGCCGGGCTTCGTCACCGCCGACAGTCGGTCCGTCTTCGCCCTGGAGGAATGCCACCTGGCCAGCCAAGAGGTCGATCGCTTGTGGCGCGGTCTGGATGTGGCCGCACTCGCAGGCGTGGAACGTATCGAAGTCCAGGACGACGGTGTCGGGCACAGCATGATCGTTTTCCATGCGGAAGAACCGCCCGCGCAGGAGATGGAAATCGGCCTCCCCGCCAGTGTGATCTGGGTCACCGAGGGCGGCCGGTGGGTCCTGGCCGGAGGCGATCCGTTGCAGTACACGATCCTTGGGCGGACGTTCCAGGTGTCGGCCGGATCCTTCTTTCAGGTCAACCCATCGGCAACACCGGGTCTAGTCAACGAGGTCCTTGAGGCTCTGCATCCTGAGCCGGGAGAGACGGTGTTCGACCTGTACGCCGGGGTCGGGTTGTTCAGCGCCTTCGCCGCCGAGCGCGGGGCGGCCATCGTGGCGGTCGAGGCCTCCGCGGCAGCCTGCCTGGATTTCGAAGTCAACCTGGAATCATTTGATGCGGTTGAACTGTACGAGGCGCCCGTAGAGCTCGCCTTGCCGGCCATCCCAGACCGACCGCATGCCATCGTCGCCGATCCACCGCGCGCGGCCTGGGTCCGGAAGTGATCGTCGAGATCCTGCGCCTGGCACCTCAGCGTCTCGTATATGTGTCCTGCGATCCGGCCACGCTGAGCCGCGACGCGCACAGCCTGACCGAAGGCGGCTATCGATTGATCAAGGCTCTGCCCATCGATCTCTTCCCACACACATTTCACATCGAAGTCTTGACTACCTGGGAACCGGCATGAGCCCGCCGAGCCACTCATGCATGCCGGCATGGTCCCAGGCTTCGGCTTGAGATGGGTCGTCCAGAGGCTGCCATGGATCCGCCCGCCGTCCAGGCTTCCCCCGCGAATCCCAAGGCGCTGCCCTGGCGCGAGGCCATCCGGCTCAGCCTGGGCATCAGCCTGGCCGCCCGGCTGGGCCTGGGTGCGGTCATGGCGGCCGCCTGGCTGGTCAGTTTGCCGCACCTCGATCTCGGGCCCAACCCGGGCGAGACCCTGTTCGCCGGGCTCCACTGGTATCCGACCCCCGCCGGGCAGGCTTTGCTGGGGGTCTGGGCCCGTTGGGATGCCATTCATCATCTCAACCTGGCCAGGCTGGGGTACTTTCAGGTTGGGATCGGAGAAAGCGTGTATTACCCGCTCTATGCCGGGTTGGTCAGCGCCGTCACGCGGGCTTTCGTTCATGATTACATCCTCGGGGGTCTGATCGTTTCAACGCTGGCTACGGCCAGCGCCCTGGTCTTCCTGTTTCTGCTGGTGGATCTGACCCTGGGTCGGGACTCCGCCCGGAATGCCGTCTGGGTTACGGCCGTCTATCCAACCGCCTTCTTCTTGTGGGCGCCTTTCACCGAGTCGCTGTTTGTGTGTCTTACTCTGGCAGCGTTTCTGGCCGCCTATCGGGCGCGGGGATGGTGGGCCGCCCCGGCGGCTTTCCTTGCCAGCCTGGCGCGGGGTCCAGGGGTGCTGTCGGCGGCGTCGCTGGCCTGGATCGGGCTCAAACAATGGCGCGCTACCCCGGCCGGCCGCCGTGTCGGCGCGGTGGCTGGGACCCTGGTGGCCGCCGGCATGGCCGGGGCCGGCGGACTGGCGTTTCAAATCTGGCGGCAGGGCGCCGGTTTTCCGCCGATGAGTGATATCCTGCGCGATTACTCCAAGCTCAATTGGATCGGCCCCCTCAATGGCGCCTGGCTGGCCATAACCCAGCTGGTCCACAAGCCCGAGTTCCTGCCAATTATCGAAATGGCCGAGCGCGTTGCTGTTCCTGGGGCTGCTGATCGCCATGCTCGTGCGCCCGCGCTGGCGGCGCGGCGACTGGATCATCTACACGGCGCTCAACCTGGCTCTGTTCACGGGTGTGCACACCTTCGAAGCCTCCGCCTGGCGCTCCATCGCGCGCTATGTCCTGATTCTGTTTCCGGGGTTCATCGTGCTGGGTGACTGGCTGGCAGGCCAATCAGGCCGTGTCCGCCTGGCCTATTTCACTCTCAGCCTGACGCTTCAAGTGGTCTTCAGCGCCCTGTATGCTCTCTTCGTTTTCATCGGGTGATCCCGCTCGCCCCCTGGCCCTGAGGAAGGAGTCTGTCCCAGCGTGAACCAACCGCCTCTCGACCTGAAAGCACGGCTTGAATGGGCCTGCCTTACCGCGCGCCGCGCCGGCGCCATCTTGATGGAAGGCTTTGGCCAGCCGCATCCCTACCGGACCAAGGGGGAATTGACCGACCTGGTGACGACTTTCGACCTCAGGTCCCAAGCAACCATCCTCGACAGTCTGCGCACGGCCTTCCCGACCGACGGAGTTGTGGCCGAGGAGGAGGGCGGCCGCGCACCCGGCGAGGTGTTTTGGCTGATTGATCCGCTGGATGGCACGACCAACTTTGTGCACAGCGTGCCCGTCTTCTGCGTGTCGATGGCCTTTCGCACCCCGGACGGCACTCAACTGGGCGTCATCTTTGATCCCCTGCGCCAGGAGCTTTTCCATGCGCAGCGCGGCCAGGGTGCCTGGCTCAATGGGCAGTTCATCCAGGTCTCCAAGACCGAGACGCTCGATCATAGCCTGCTGGCGACGGGGTTCCCGTACGACATTCGAACGACCCAGGACAACAATCTTGGCCACTACGCGACCCTGGCCCTGCGCACCCAGGGCGTCCGGCGGCTGGGCTCGGCGGCGCTTGACCTGGCCTACGTGGCTTCGGCGAGATTTGACGGTTATTGGGAGCTGCAGACCAACGCCTGGGATGTGGCCGCCGGGGCGTTGATGGTGGAACTGGCCGGCGGAATCGTGACTCAGGTCGACGGTCAGCCGGGCCTGGCCCCGGCATCGACTTCGGTGCTGGCGACGAACGGCCGGCTTCACCCGGCTCTGCTTGAGGCGCTGCGGGATTAGTTCGGCGCGCGGGAGAATCGCTTGGGCCGCGCTTGGCCGAGAGGTTACCCGGCCATCAGCCGCTGTCGAAGCTGCCGATCAAGATCCGGGAAAGCCACGCGCGAGGTGAAGTCGAGACTCAGCGGGCTGACCGCCACCTGTCGTTCGACCCGCAGCACGTATGCATCCGTCCCGGGCTGGTGGTCTGAGACGTCCCCGACGACTTCATAGTCCAGGATGCCGGGTTGATCCAACTCTTGGCGAGCGGGCGCCTTGGGCACATAGTAGGGCCCGCGGGAAAGCCGGGCCAGCTTCCAGGGGGTCTCGGCCGTGGCGTCCGAGGGCACGTCGATCTTCAGCAGATCGACATCGTCGATGCGGAAGCCGTCCAGCAGCAGCCGGCCGAACAGGGCCGTGAAGTGGGCCGCAGCCGAGAAATCGATGCTCCGCGAATAGGACAGGTGAAACTCGCGCTCGGTCTCGAGGGACACGGCCAGCGCCGGGATGCCCATGGAGGCGCCCTCCATGGCCGCCCCAACCGTCCCCGAGACGGTGATGCTGGTGGTGAGGTTCTCCCCGTAGTTGATCCCGGCCACAATCAAATCCGGCGGGCGCGGCATCAGTTCGAGTACGGCGTGCTGGACCGACTGGGCGGGGCTGCCACCCACCGCGTAGACGCGCCAATTCTGGCCGGCAACAGTCATGTCGTCTTCACGAATGGCGCCGTCGGAGATCTGGGGTTTGCTGCGCCCGCTGCCGGAAGACTGCTCGCGCGGCGCCGCCACCGTCACGTAGCCCAGGCTGGAAAGCGCCTCAGCCGCCGCCCACAGACCCGGCGACTCGATGCCATCGTCATTGGTCAGTAGAATCTGCGGTTCGCTGGCGTCAAGGGGGGTCACGCGGCGAATGATACCAGCCCGCCGGCGGCCAGGCAATTGAGCCCCTCCCAGCCGATCGGCCGTTCAGTCCGGGCCGCGGGCTTCTTCGTCCAGTGCTTCGAAGAACGCCTTCAGCAAGGTCTGGCGCTTTTCGGCCAGCCGGCGCGCTTCCGGCGTGTGCAGGCGGTCGGCGACATGCCGAAGCTTGAACAGGTATTCGTGGTAAGCGCTGTGGGGCTCGCCGGGTTCGCCTTGGCCAGATTCGAGAAACGCCGCCGAGGGCGGCGCGTAAATCGGCTGGCCGGCCTGCAGGGCGAAGCCAATCGTGCGGGCGATGCCGAAAGCACCCAGCACGTCCAACTTATCGGCATCGAACAAGATCCGGGCCTCGAGGCTTGCGGGGGCCTCGGCCGAGCGGTATCGGTGCGCCCGGATGCAATCGGCCACGGCCTCGATGCGCGCTTCTTCCCAGCCCGCCTCGGCCAGGACCTGCCGGGCAAATGCCGCCGACGCCTGTTCATGCGTGGCACGTCCGCCACTGCCCGGGTCTTCGCCTGGCGCCGCACCGGCGGCATCGTGCAGCAGCGCCGCCGCCCGGAGAATCGCCAGATCGGCGCCCGCTTCGGCCCCCAAACGGAGCGCCAATGCCAGCACCCGCAGCACATGGTCAAACCCATGCACGGGGTCCTGCTCTGGATACCAGCCGCGCGCCTGATCAAGGGTAGGGAATGGGTTTGTGAAATTCTTCACAAGCCTGCACTGCCTCCTCGGTGGTCGCCGGCCACGGGCGTTCGGTCAATCGCTGCAGCGACGTTTGCGTATCCGGCGAGCGAAACAAAGTGGCATGCGTTGGCCCCTGGGCCTCGACCGCCCCGGCGCGCAGCACGACCACCTCATCGGCTATCTGCGCCGCCAGCTCGACGTCATGCGTTGCGACCGCAAGGGCCGCGCCGCGGCCGGCCAGGGCGCGCACGATGCCGGCCAGCTGCGACTTGGCCACCGGATCCATGCCCAGGCTGGGCTCATCCAGCAGCACCACTCGCGGCCCACCCACCAGAACCGCCGCCAGGGCCGCCCGCTGCCGCTGGCCGGCCGACAGGTCGCGCGGGTAGCGCCCGGCCACGGTCGACAGCTCCAGACGCGCCAGCATATCGTCGATGCCCCAGCCCTCGACGACCGGACCCTCTCGGTGCGCCAGGGTGAAGGCGAGTTCCTCTCGAACGCTTTCGGCGAAAAGCATGGCCGAGGGCCACTGAGGCACGTAGCCGACCGACCCTGCCCGCGCCGGCGCGTGGCTGTCCAAACGCCGCCCCTCGAACCAGATTTCGCCGCCGTCCAGGGGCATCAAGCCGACCAGGGCACGGACCAGCGTGGTCTTGCCCGACCCGTTTTCGCCCAGGAAAGCCGTCACCCGGCCTTCAGCCAGGGCCACCTCCACCTGGCGGATGGCCGGCGCGCCGGCATAGCTGGCGCTCAACCCCTTGCCTACCAGCACCACATTCCCGGAATCCCGGTCGTGCCCCTGCGGGGCTTCTCCGGCCACGTCTTGGAGCGCCCGCCGCAGCTCATCGACACCATCACGTCCTGCGGGCAGACCCAGGCGCCGCGCGGTCATGACCAAGGGAGGGCCGTAGGGCATGTCGGCCAGCACCTTGAAGGCATCGCCATGCAATCCGATTCGCCCGTCCGGGTCCAGGTAGATGGCATCGGTCGCCGCCTGGGCGAGGTCTTCCAGCCGATGCTCGACGACTAGAGTGGTCCCGTCCCCTTGCCTGCGACGTTGGTTCAGCCAGTCGAGCAGCGCCGCCGTGCCCGCCCGATCGAGCTGGGAGGTCGGCTCGTCCAGCACCAGCAGGTCGGGCTGGCGCGCCAGCGCGCCGGCCAGGGCGACGCGTTGCTGCTCCCCGCCTGACATATGGTCCAGCGGCCGGTCGAGCAGGCCGCCAATGTTCAGGCTCTCGACCACGGCCTCCACCTGGCGCCGCATGACCGCCGGCTCAGTCCCGGCGATCTCGAGCCCGAAGGCGATTTCGTCCAGCGTCGAGCGGGTCACGAACCGGCGCGCCGGCTCCTGGAACACCGTCCCGACCATGGCGGCCAGGTCCTGCGGGCGGGTCTGGCGCACGCTTCGGCCGTTCACCTCCACGTCCCCGGCATACCGTCCCCCGTAGAAATGAGGGATCAGCCCGTTCACCGACCACAACAACGAGGACTTTCCCGAACCGGACCGACCGGCGATCACCAGCAATCCGCCGCGCTCAACGCTCAGGTTGAGATCGGCCAGGGCCGGCCGATCCGCCTCCGGGTACCAGTAGGTCAGCCGATGGAAGTCAATCATCCGGCAGCAGGAGCGGCGCCGCCACCAGAGGCGTGGCCGCCAGGAGCAACGCCGGCGTCCAGGCTGGCCAGGCGGCGGTCGGATAAGGGTAGTAGATGAGCAGCTCAGGGCGGACCAGGGTGACCACCAGGTAAACAGCCAGGCTTCCCAGGCACAGGCCGCAGGCCAAGCTGGCGCCCAGACTCCAGATTTCCGGGCGCAGGCGAGTGGGTCTGGGGAGACCGCGTCCCGAAACCAGGAGACACACCGCCCCGGCGGCCAGCAACAGGGCGCTGGCCCACCCCCACGCCGGTGCCGCCAGCCACAAGACCAGGCCGGCGGCCGGCAGCATCCAGCCGGCGGTCAGCCACCAGCGAACGCCTCGCGAGAGACCGATGGATCCCCAGCCTCGGCTGGCCATCGCCTCACCCATCGCCAGCGCGTTCTCCAGCGAAACCACAACCAGCGGCACGACGAGATCAGGCAGATTACGCCAGCCTTTGGGGCGGTAACCGCGCGTCTCCTGTGCCTCGCGGATTTGTCGAAAGGCTGATCGAGCCTGCGGCGCAAACCCCAGGCCGATGGAGGCCGTCAGGCCTACTGGATACAGGCTGCGCGGAAGCCGGCGAAGCAGGTCGGTGCTGGACACGGCCTCGCCGAAGGCCATCATGACGGCCAGCAAGGCGGCGATCTGCACGCCGGCCGTCAAGCCGAACAGCAGCGCCTCCAGGGTCAGGGGACCTCCGATCCAGGGTAGCGGGAGGCGCCACAAGACGGTTGTCCCGACGCGGCTGAGAGCGAAGTTCAGGGCCGCGGGGAAGAGGATCAGCCCGGCATAGAGCCCGGCCTGCGAACGCCCCGGGGAGTGGCCGGAATGCCGCCAGCGTGCTCCCAGGGCCGCCAGGGCGACCACGATGAGCTGCCACGGATTGCGGGACAGCAGGGCGATCCCCGCCGCCGCCACGGTCCACACCATCCACGGCCCCGGGTGCGGACGTGGATGAAGACTCGAGACTGTCCCGGTCGCGCTTGCGCCTATGTCCCGCGTCCCCGGCCGAGATTACTTGCGGTCGGATTGCCGGTAGGCAATCGCCGCACCCACCAGGAGCAGGACCAGAATCTCGAGCACCACAACCACCAGCGGAATCTGTGTACCCACGTCGGAACTCCTTTGGGAGGCGGTCGGCAGCTGACTTAAGGATACCCCGGCCAGCGCGGGCACGGCTTGGACGGTGGCAAGCAGATTTTCGCCCGGCGTTGAGGCATTGAAAGCCAGCGCCCCGCTTGCCTGCTGCAAACCGAGCAAGACCTGAGCCGGATCTCCCCAAGCCGACATGTCTTCACCCGCGGCCAGCAATGCCTGGATCACCACCGCCGTCGAATTGGCGTCCGTTGCCTCACCATACGGGCTTGGCTTCTGATACGTCCAGCCAGCGTCGGCGTTTTGAACCGAACGAAAGTAGTCGAGCGAGGGTTGGATGGCATCCGCCGGTTCAGCCAATGCGACCAGGGCCTGCACGACAAGCGCCGTGGTGTTGGAATTGCCCGATCCGGGGGTTATGTCGCCGTTGAAGGCATACGCGCCGTCCGGCAGCCTGGCTCGCTCCAGGCCATCGGCGGCGGCCGCCTCAAGGCTTCCCCCGGCAGCATGTAGCGCCAGAATGACGAGCGCGTCCGAATACACATCACCGGCGTAGCGCTCGGCTTCGGCGTCCCAACCGGCCGACAAGGCCTCGACCCAGTTCGCGCCGGCGAATGCTCTCGGATCCCGGCCCGAAGCCTGGAGCGCCAGGACGAGCTTGGCAAGCTGCCCGGGGTCGGCTGAGGCGAGATCGGGCGCGTGCGCCTCGAGGTAGTCGAATGGGGATTGTCCGTCAACCTGCCAGCCGGCAGGGTCTTCCCCGGCCGCGGCTGCCGCAAACACGACATCGGCGGTTGTGCCTGGATCGCTGTCTGCGGTCATCCCGTTCGAGAAGCCCCCGTCGGCCATCTGCTGGCTTCTAAGCCACTCCACCGCTCCCTTGAGCCCCGCCTCCGCCAGCCCCGGCGTGGCCACCCCCATGGCCAGGATCGCCCCCAGCATCGCCCCGGCGCCTCCCGCCCGAAGCCTGATTATCAACCGTGAGCGTTGTGTGTTCATCGTGTGTACTCCCATCGCCCGGGGCGACAAATGTAAAGGGCCTTCCCATTCGCAATTGCGGGGAAAGCCCACGACTTCAAAGCTGCGTGCGCTACCCCCTTTCCGCGAAGGGGAGCCTGGCGCCGGGTCGGGGCGGGTAACCTGGCTTGACGATCGCTTCAGCGATCGACCTACAGTTGCGGGACAGCGCCGGATTTCCAGCTTGCGGGCACCGGCTTCCCCCGCCCGGATCTGACGGCCGCGCCGGCAGATCCTTTCGACCCAGAGTTCGGTTGCCGGCGAGTGTACTGCCTGATGGCCCCCCGGTCAAGCCGGGTGAGCCATCGCAAGGGCTTTGTCCCCGGCCGCATTGACGGCCCCGGTAGGCTGTGATAAACTTCACAAGATACTTAGAAAACCCACTCTGCAAGACCTTCCACCGCATTTCGGAGGGCGGCGTTCTTGGCCAAGCGCACGACCGGCGTCGTCCGCTGGTTTGACGGATCAAAGGGCTACGGCTACATCGATGCCCAGGACGGCGAGTACGTCTTTGTCCACTATTCTGCACTCCAGCCGGGCAGCGTGCCATTGCTCTCCGCAGGCGAGCAAGTGAGCTTCTTTCTTGAGCAAACTGTTCGCGGTGCCGAGGCCACGGACGTTTCCCGTTTGAATTGAGCCTGTCTCAGTTTCGGGCAATCAAGGCGCCCCGCTCGGTGGATCTGCCGACGGGGCTTCTATTCGTTTAGTCTATCTCGGCGCCGAGAGCGCCGCATTGAGGTTAGAAAAATGCCAAGCAAGACCCTGAAATTGATCCCCCTGGGCGGATTAGGGGAGGTCGGGAAGAACATGCTGGTCGTCGAGTATGGAGAGAACATCCTGCTCATCGACTCGGGCGTCATGTTCCCCGAGAATGATATGTTGGGGATTGACTACATCATTCCCGACTTCCGCTACCTGCGGGACAAGAAGCATCTGATCCGCGGGCTCATCGTGACCCACGGGCACGAAGATCACACCGGCGCCGTCCGGCACGTCCTCGAGGAATTCCCGGTTCCGATTTACGCCACACGGCTGACAATGGGGCTGCTGGAGGTCAAACTCAAGCGCGGCGGCCTGCTGCGCGGCGCCCAGCGAAATGTCGTCCAGGCCGGTGAGACGGTCAAGATTGGACCCTTCGAGGTCGAATTCTTCCATGTCAACCATTCCATCCCCAACTCGGTCGGGCTGGTGATCAATACGCCGGCCGGGATCATTGTGCACACGGCCGACTACAAGTTCGATCACACGCCGGTGGACGGCTGGCCGACCGACTTCAGCAAGCTCGGTGAACTGGGCGGCCGGGGTGTACTGGCCCTCCTGGCTAACTCGACCAATGCCGATCGCCCGGGCTGGACACCTTCCGAAGCGGTCCTGGATGCCGGCCTGGACACGGTCTTCAACCAGGCCGAGGGGCGCATTTTGATCGCCACCTTTGCCTCGCTCATCTCGCGCATGCAGCAGGTGGCCAACGCAGCCGAACGACATGGCCGGGTCATGGCCTTCGTCGGTTTGAGCATGGTTGAGAACGCCAAGATGGCCCGCGAGCTGGGCTATTTGAAGGTGTCCGATCAACTGCTGGTCAATCTCGATCAGGCGCTGAAGATGAAAGCCTCCAAGGTGGTCCTGATGTGCACCGGCACCCAAGGCGAGCCGACCTCCGTGCTAGCGCGGCTCTCCACCGGCTCCAACCGACAATTCGACATCCTGCCGGGTGACACGGTGGTGCTGTCTTCGCATCCGATCCCAGGCAACGAGGAAATGGTCCATCGCACCATCAACCGGCTCTTCCAACGCGGCGCCAACGTGATCTATGACCCCATCGCTCCGGTCCACGTCTCCGGGCACGCCAGCCAGGAAGAAATGAAGCTGATGATCCAGTTGGTCCGGCCCAAGTTCTTCATCCCCGTCCATGGGGAACTGCGCCATTTGAGACAACATGCCTCGATGGCCCAACAACTGGGTATACCGTCTGACCATGTGGCGGTTATCGAGAACGGCACGGTGGTCGAATTCAGCGACGGAGAGATGACCATCGGCGAGCGTGTCCCCGGCGGTTATGTCTTTGTCGACGGCAGCGGCGTAGGTGATGTGGGGCCGGTCGTCATGCGTGAGCGCGAAGCCCTGGCCCGGGATGGTTTTGTCGGCGTGCACCTGCAACTCCGCGGCCAAGACGGCGAATTGGCCGACGAGCCCGAGATCATCTCCAAGGGTTTCGTGTTCGTGAACGATGCGGATGAGCTGTTCGGCCGTGCTCGCCAACGCATTCGCGAGAAGTCTCAAATCCAGCTCCAACGGCCAGCTGGCCGGCCGGATTGAGCGCGAACTCACCAAATTCTTTTACGCCGAGACCGGCCGTCGCCCGACTGTGGTGGTGTTTGCCTCGACCGTTGATTGAGGCCCGTCCGCCATGCGAGGGACGTGCATGGGCGCTTTTGCCGGCCCACGCCTGCCGGGTATAATCCGCAGCGTCATGCCACGGGTAGAACGCTTCGTCGCGGCGCTCATTTGCGTCTGCCTTGCCGCCTGCGGCGCCGTCCCCGGGTTGGGGCCAACCCCCACGCCCATTCCGCCCACCGCTACCCCCCTTCCGCCTACCCCTACGCCTCTCCCGCTGGCTGCCATGGTCAACGGCGAGCCGATCTTGCTGAGCGATTTTCAGGCGGAGGTCACGCGGTTCGAATCCGCCCAGGCGGCGACTGGCACCGACCTTGCAACGTTGGGAGACTACCAGGCTCAGATCCTGGACTCGCTGATCGATCTTCAGCTCTTGGCCCAGGCCGCGGCTCAATCGGGCGCCCAGGTCTCGGATGAAGATTTGGCCGCAAAGCTAGACCAGCTGGCGAACGGGCTGGGAGGCAACGAGTCCATTGGCGGCTGGCTGGCGGCCAATAACTATGACGTGGATCGGTTCAAACGCGCGCTTAAGGTGGAGCTGTTGGCGGCACAAATGGTCGACAACTTGACAGCCCAGGTGCCCGACTCGGTCGAGCAAGTTCACGCCAGGCACATCCTGGTGAATTCGGCCTCGGAGGCGGAGAATATCCGTCAGGAGATCGTGGACGGCGGCGACTTTGTCACCTTGGCCGTCGAGCACTCGGCCGACTTAAGCACTCGCCCTGCCGGGGGCGATCTGGGCTGGTTCCCGGCCGGGTACCTGACCACGCCCGAGATCGAGCAAGCGGCGTTTGACTTGCAGCCCGGCGAGCTGAGCCAGGTCATCGAGACCCCGATGGGCTTCGATGTGGTCGAAGTGCTCGAACGCGGCGTTCACCCGCTGTCCCCGGACGCCAGGCGCACGCTCCAGGCTGCGGCGGTCACCGACTGGCTCGCGGCCCAGCGCCAGTCCGCTCAGATCGACATTCTGGTCACCCCTTGAAGCAGGGGCAGGAGGCGGCTCGATGACGGATCAATACTCAGGCGTCTATAAGACCAATAGGGGCGGCTTCCTGCTCAACTTCCTGACGGTCCTGATCCTGCTGGCGGCGCTGTGTGTGGCCGGCATCTATGGGTCGATCTTCATTAACCCGTACGTCTCCTACAACCCGTATCCGCCGCCGACCCTCCCAGCGACCCTCGGGCCGCCAACGACCACCCCGACGCCCGAAATCTTCCTGCCCTCGACCTGGACGCCGACGGCGTCGAATACGCCGACCCCGAGCAACACACCAACGGAAACCCCGTCGCCGGTGCCGCCTACCGAGACCCCTCCCCCGCCCACGCCCGAGGTGTCGCCCACAGGGCCGCCATTCAGCCTGCAACCCGGGTCGCCCGTGCTGACGCCTAACATCGCCAACGACCAGGCGTGCCAGTGGATGGGGGTGGGTGGCCAGGTCTTCAACCTTGAAGGTGAGCCCATCCAGGGATTGGGCGTACACCTGGAGGGGACCATCGGCGGTTTGCCCATCCGTCTCGACAGCCTGACCGGGAGCGCCAGCGCGCTCGGCCCCGCCGGCTACGTGTTCAATGTTTCCGACCATCCAATCGCCAGCCAGGACACCCTTTGGGTCCAGTTGAACGACACGGCGGGGATACCGCTGTCAACCCAGATGTTCATCGACACCTCGGATTCTTGCGAGCAGAACCTGGTGCTCATCAACTGGACACAAGTCCGCTAGGGGACTTTGCCTGCCCGAATGAAGCCGGTGTCAGGCCGAGGGGCCCCCGCTCCCGAGCAGCGTGGAGCAGGAGGGGTCCAAAGCCAGGGGGCCGTCCAAAGACGGACGGCCCCAGTCGCTCGCAAGTCCGAACGCTAGATCCCCGCTGTCTATGCTTCGCCAAGAGCCTGGGCGAGCGTCTCCGCCACGCGGCCAACCTGAGCTTCCGACATCACGCCCGAGAACGGAAGCGCCAGGCCGCGGGCCGCAAGATCCTCTGTCACTGGATAGTCGCCCGGCTGGTACCCAAAGCGCTCGACCATATACGTCTGCAGATGAATGGCCGGGAAGTACGGACGGGTCGGCACGCCCGCCGCCTCCATCCGTCGTGCGATCTGATCCCGGTTCAGCCCAGGCCGGATGCGAACGACATACACGAACCAGCTCATTCTAGATGTCGTGGCGGCGACCACCGGCCGCTCGACCTCATCCAGTGGTTCAAGGGCCTGGTCGTACCACTCGGCCACTTGATCTCGGCGCGCCAGCAAGTCGTCCAGACGGCGCATTTGCGCCAGGCCAAGCGTGGCACTGATTTCGGGCAGCCGATAGTTGTAGCCCAGCAGCGAATGGTCAAGCCATTGGTCTCCAACCGCCCGTCCCTGGTTTCTCAAGGCACGGCAAGCGTCGGCCCAGCTATCCACATCCGTCACTATGACCCCGCCTTCACCGGTGGTCAGCTGCTTGTTGGGATAGAAGGCGAACACGCCGGCATCACCCAGCATCCCCGCCGGCCGGCCGGCATAGGCCGATCCCAGTGCTTCGCACGCATCCTCAATCAGCTTCAGGCCATGACCCCGAACGGCGGCCTCCAACGCGCGGTAATCCGCCGGCTGCCCGAAGACGTCCACCGCCAGCATGGCCTTCAGCCGGGCGCCGTCAGCCACGCCCCGACGAGGGAGCCAGTGCGCGCCGGACGCCCCGCCGCCCGACAAATCCTGCGCCGCCTGCGCCGCCAGGTCCGGGTCCAGGTTGCCGGTGATCGGATCGACATCCACAAACACGGGGACGGCGCGTTCGTAGAGCAGCACGTTGGAAGAGGCCACAAAGCTGAACGGCGTGGTGAGGGCCAGATTGCCGTCCTGCAGGCCGGCTGCACGGACGCACAAATGCAGGCCGGCCGTGCCTGAGCTGACCGCAATGGCATGCCGCGCGCCGACGCGCTCGGCCATGGCGGCCTCGAACGCCTCCGCCTGCGGACCCATGCTCAGACGCGGCGTCTTGAGCACGGCGGCCACAGCTTCGCGTTCTTCGTCGCTGATGTCCGGCGCGGACATCGGGATCCGATCCTGGATGCTGCCCTGCCCTTCGGCGCTCATGCGGTCGCTCTCGGCGGCCAGACGCTCCCGGCATGCACGACTCCCCCCGCGGGAACATCCTGCTTGACGGTGGCACCGTTGCCGATGCGGGACCCCTCCCCGACGTGCACTTCCAGATTGAGCGTGGCCCCCATCCCGATCAAGCTTCGATCGCCGATCTCCACGCCTCCGGCCAGCAATGCGCCCGGGGCGATGTTGGCGTAATCTCCAATCGTGCAATCGTGAGACACGACTGCCGCCGTGTTCACGATCGAGCCATACCCGATGCGCGCCTGGCTGCCAATATATGCGCGCGGCATGACCTGGACGCCGCTTGAGAGCTCGGCGCTCGGCTCCAGGACGGCGGTGGGATGAATCACCGTCGGGCAGAAGAAGCCGGCCTCGTGCAGCCGCTGAAAGACGGCCACGCGCACGGTCGAGTCGCCGACCCCGCCAATGGCGTTGATCGCCTGACGCACCCCTCGACGGGCAAGTTCGGCCAACATGGCCGCGCCGCCAAGCACTTCCAGGCCCAGGATGTCATTTCCACGCTCAAGGCGATCGTCCAACACGCCAACCAGATCGAACATCCCGCCGGCACGCACCAATTCAATCAGCGACTTGCCATGGCCTCCGCCGCCGTATACCACCAGCGCGCGTCGGTCATACACCCCTTCGAGCGCCGCCGGCTCCTGAGCCAAGGCGCTCTGGGCCTGAATGGCCGCCTCGGTAATCAGCGGGCCGCGCGCCAGGGCTTCCAGATCTATCCCCACCCGCCGTGCCAACTGCAGGGCCGGCTGGGTGATGCGCAAACCCGCCGGGAGACCCGTCTGCGCCGATTCGCCTTTGCCCTCGTCGGGCTTCCAGTTGGCATCGGCCGAAATCCAGCACAGCCGGTCCCCCGCACGCAGCATATCCCCCTGGCGCGCTTCGAGCCCAACGATGGTTCCGGGACCCTCGGCAGCCAACTCGACCGCCGACTTGGTGGTTTCGAGCGTGCACAGAATCTGGCCCGGCTTCACCTGGTCGCCCGAGGCTACGCGCAGCTCGACCAGCCGGGCCTCCGGCTCGTTCGCATTCAGCAGCGGGATCAGAACGGCCAAGGGATCAGGCATGGCGCGCCTTGCTCAGCTTCATACTTAGGTCCTCCACACCCGGCTGGACCATCGGTCAGGCGCCCCGGGCCAGTTCGATCGCCGCCGTTACGATGTCTGTCACTTGCGGCAGCATGGCGCTCTCGAGCGGCCCGGCGGCCGGGACAGGCGTCTCATCCGCTGCCACACGACGAACGCGGAGGCCCGGGCCCAGGCTTTCCACCATGCGGGCGACCACCTCGGACCCCCAACCCAAACTCAAGGTCCCCTCCTCGACCGTCAGCAGGCGATGGGTGGCGCTCAGGCTGTCGGCGAGCGGAGCCAGGTCGGGGGGGCTCAGTTGGGTGAAGACCACCAGTTCGGCAAAAATCTCATGCTGATAGGCAAGTTCCATCAGCGCCTGCCGTGCCATCTCCGCCATGAAACCATAAGCCGTCAGGCTGACGGCGGGCGCCGGGGCGCCGGTCACTTGCAGGCGGTAGGCCGGATAACCGCTGCCCACTTCTTGGACGGCGACGTCTGGCTCGGCTTCCGGGGTGAAGACCGGTTGTGAGTACAGCAGCTTGTGCTCGATCAACAGCACGGGGTCATCGTCCTCGAGCACCGCATGCTTCACGACCTCACCCGGCAGGCCCACAGCCGAAACGGCGGCCACGTGGAGGCCCGGGACGCCCATCAAATGCTTCTCGAGGGATTGGCTGTGGGTGGGTCCGTAGCCGCGTCGCCCACCCATGGGGGTCCGCACCACCAGCGGCACCCGGACTTGATCCTGGGTCATCCAACGCAGTTTGGCGGCATGATTGACGAGCTGGTCAGCCGCCAACAGCAAGAAGTCCCCAAACATGATCTCGACCACCGGCCGAAGGCCGCGCAGGGCCATGCCGGTGCCCAATCCCACAATTCCGGCCTCGGAGACTGGCGTGGTGATGACCCGGTCCGGGAATCCGGTGGACAGGCCCCGGGCGACTTTGAAGGCCCCCCCATATGGGTCGAGCACGTCCTCGCCGATGAAGTACACGCCGGAATGCTCATTCAGACATTCGGCCAGGGCCCGGTTGATGGCCTCCAAGACGTTCACGGCACCGCCTCAGGCGTTCGAGTGTGCTCGCCCACATTAGCCGCCGGGTCCATCTCCGCCTGGGCGAAGGCTTGTTCGACCTCCGCAGCGACGCTCGCCTCGATCGTCTGCCTCAAATCGGGAGGAAGCTCGGCCCCGGTCATCCGCACGGGATCCAGCTCACGATATCGGGCAATCTCATCGGGATCGCGAGTGTCGTCCCCCTTCGAGTGGGGCCCAAAGCGGTAGGTGTGGATGACCAGCGCCCGGGGCTTACCTGCCGATCGAACCTCGGCCAGAGCGGGGCCGGCGGCGCGCCAAACCTGCGTCACATCGGTCGTGTCGATCTCGGCGACCGGGATTCCGAAGGCTTCAAACCGCGCCGTCACGCTCCCGGCCAGGTTGAGCTCGATGGGTGTGCTTTGGGCATAGCGGTTGTTTTCGAGCACCACAAAGAGGGGAAGGGACCACAGCGCGCTCATGTTGAGCGCTTCGTAGACCGCGCCCTCTCCGAGCGCACCCTCGCCCATGAAGGCGATGACGGCTCGGCCGCGGCCTCGCTCGGCCAGCGCCATGCCGGCCGCCAGCGGAAGGGTTCCACCCAGGATGCCATTGGCATAGAAATTCTGCCACTGAATATGCTGGCTGCCGCCGCGGCCACCGCACACGCCGGTGGACCGGCCCATTAATTCCGCCGCCAACGCATGCATGGACCCCCCGTAGGCAAGGAAGTGGCCGTGGCAACGATGGTTTGAGACCACCACATCGCTCTCCCCCAGGTGGTTCAGCACGCCGACTGCGTTGGCTTCCTGACCTATATAGGTGTGCGTGGTTCCATAGAACAAGCCCCTAGGAAACCACTCCAATACCCGCTCCTCGAACAAGCGGATGCGGAGCATGGCTTGGTACAAGATTTCGAGGGGCGGGAGGCCACCGATCTCGGGGGGCTGAGGCACGGCCGGGCTTGGCATCGCCGGCAATCATACCATCAGGGAAATCAAACAAGCCGCCCACAGCCGTGGGCGGCTTGATGTACTCCAGGTTATGCCTACATGTTGGACTTGGCGAAGTCCGCGCTGACAATCCGCCAAGCTTCGTGGCTGGCGCCCGGCGCCTTGGCCACGGCGAAATAGCGCTTGGTCCCTCTGGCTTCCTTGACCTCGATACGCCATTCCGCCGAGGTGAACTTCTTGCGGGACTTCACGTCGTAGAACTCAAGTGGATTCTTCATCGAGCCCTCCTCCTAGGCTAATCGCGACGGTCGCAGCCGCTTGAATGAGTGTACTGAGCCTTTGCAAATCGCACAACTCCTGCATCCGGGGTTTTGCTGTCGATAAACTCGCCTCCTGTAGGCTCGACTTGGCTCCCTGTTCGGCCTCGGACCTTGCGTTGCTCTGGGTGGGTCCACGTGCCATTCCACCACAATCCGCACAGGCCCGAGTCAATTCTGTGGCCAGCACAATTTGACGCTGAGTTCCGGAGAGCCGCCCGGCTGGTCAGGCACAGACACGCAAAACGGGCGCCGGTCCGGCCCTGGCTGCGGTATGTGGCCGGCCAATGGACCTTTGAAGTATACAGGAGAATTCCAGCTTTTGCCCGTGGCGCCCGCTTTGCCATTATGTCAATAGTTAGCAGGTTGTGCTAATCTGCATCCCGGTCGGCCAAGTCTCAGGTTTTCAATCCGGGCGCGGTGCGCCCATGAACTCCTCGGCCGTCGCCTGACCTGGTTGGCTGATACCCTCCCGCTTCAAGACCTTCCACAAGGTCAAAGCCAGGATTTTGATGTCCAGGCCAAACGACCAATGATCCACATACCACACGTCCAGCCTGAATTTGTCCTCCCAGGTGAGGGCATTCCGGCCATGGATCTGAGCCCATCCGGTGATCCCCGGCCACACATCATGCCGCCGGGCTTGTTCAGGATCATATCGCGCCAGGTATTGCATCAGCAGCGGTCTGGGTCCGACCAGGCTCATCTCGCCTCGGACAACGTTCCACAGCTCAGGAAGCTCGTCGAGGCTGAATGAGCGCAGCCAGCGGCCTATGCCTGTCAGCCGGACATCATCGGGCCGCGGGGCGCCGCCTGCCGGCTGGGCTGATCGCATCGAGCGGAATTTGAACACGGTGAACGGGGCGCCATGGTACCCGGGTCGAACCTGCCTGAACAGGATCGGCCGGCCTTGCGCCGCCCAGAGCAGGGCACCGATGAGCGCCAGCACCGGACTCAGGATGACCAGGCCCGGGACCGCCAGCAGCAGATCCAACAGCCGCTTGCTTTTCGGCATGCCAGGCGGGAACCAGTGACCCGTCATGGCTGGTTCCCTGGCCGGCTCCGGACCGCCGCCCGCTTCAGCGCAACTTCCATCTGCAACGCCAGCGCCGCCCGGCTAAAGGAAACTTCAACTTCGCGCCGGCCCCGGGCGCCCATCTGCCGCCCAAGCTCCGGGTCAGCCTGCAGCTTTCTCACCGCCGCCGTCAGGGCCTGAGCCTCACCCGGCGCCACAAACAGGCCCGCGCCGGCCGCCTCCACCACGTCCCGGATGGCGCCATCGATGGCCAACAGGACCGGCTTGCCGGCGGCCATGTAGTCGAAGACCTTGTTCGGGTAGGTGGTCTTGTACGCTTGAAGGGGTTTCAGGACGGCCAGGCAGGCGTCGGCGGCCGCCAGGGCTCGGTGAATTTCGTTCTTGGGCAGCGGGGGCAGAAACCTCACCTGGGCCAACCCTTCGTGAGCGGCGGCCTGCATCAGACGTGGCTTCTCCTTGCCGTCCCCGATCAGCACAAAAACAACTTCGGATTGATCGCCCATCTCCCGGGCGGCCCGCAGAACCAGGTCCAAATCGTTGGACAGTCCGTGTGCCCCGGCATACAGCACCACGAACTTGCCCTCCAGGCCATGCTCTTGCCGGAAGGCTGCGCCGTTTTCGGCTGGGTCGAACATGTCGGGATCGACCCCATTGGGGATGACTTCGACGACGGCTGCCCCGGCATCCCTGACCGGCCCAACAAATCCAGGCGAATTGACCACCAGTTGATCCGCCCGCCGGTAGAGAAAACGTTCGAGCCACTTGGACAGCCGTATCAACACCGGCTGTCTCAATACGCCGGCCGCCACGGCGAACTCCGGCCACAAATCGCGGATCTCCAGCAAGAAACCAACCCCCTTGAACCTGGCCAACGCCCAGGCGCCAGCCGTTTGAAACATGGGCGGTGAGGTGCCCCACACGACATCCACGTGCCGCACCCATAATCCGGCCCAGCTCGAGCTGACCATAAAACTGAAAAAGCTCACCAGCCGGCGGAAGAACGACCGGTGCCAGCTCTCGTAAGTCCGGCAGCGCACAATCTCGACCCCGTACGGGTCGATCGTCCTTCCAACCCTCGAGGCCGGGACCGTCGGCGCGTCGAGCATGTAGCTCCGCGTTCCGGTGATCACGGTCACTTGATGCCCATGTGTGACCAGCGAGCGCGCAAACTCGTGATGCCGGGTCCCGCCCGGCTCGTCAATGGCCGCAAAGGCCTGATGGATCAGCAGCACATGCATCACAGGCTCAGTCGCTCGGGTCCCCAGCGAATTTGGCTCCACGGAGGTTTTCCCACTCGCGGCGCCGTCCAGTCCACATCCAGGGCATCCCGCGCGGCCGGCTCCCAGACAAACCAGGTGACCAGCCGCAACGGCAAGGGGCCGCGCACCTCCGCCACCGCCCGCAGGCATGGCTTACGGACCGCATAGGTTGGCGAAGCCCATCCCCAGGTCGGCTGCTCGCCTTCGGACTCGCCGTGGTAGAGCTTCCCACCGATGTAGACGCGCGGTTCGCTGGCCGGCTCGGCGAACTCCATGAGGCTGGGGCCTCTTTCGGTCTCCAAGATCATCCGCCGCCCGTCGGGTTTCCATTCGGTGTTCGAGAGGTTCCAGCCCGCGGTCAGACGGTGTTCGCCTGGCCCAAAGGCCTCATCCACCACCACCAGGGCCGCATCGCCAACTCGCAGCAGACTGCGCTGGATCCGAATCCCTTCACGGCGGTAGCCAGTATGGGTTGCTGCCACGACCTCGAGTTGGTCGCCAGCGGATCCCCATCGACCCAGGAATTCTGCCTGAGCCCATGCCAGCCACAGGAAACGCCCGGCGCGCATGCATGGCCGACTGGCCGTCGATCATGGGCAGGTTATGGACCTCCTCCCCGGCCAAAGCGTTGTCCCATGGCGCCGGGCCGTGGTAGAGATAGGTGCCAGGATCCAGGGTCACGGCCTGCCCGTCGTACCAAACGTCCAGGTGCAGCTGATCGGCGTGCCCGGGGCGGCGGTCGAAGCGGGCACAACGCAAGACGGTCCTCAGGCGCCCAGAGCCCTGGAAGTACTGCCCGGCCAGAGGGCGGTCATCCAGGGCAGTGGACGGCCTGGCGGCTTCCGAATCGGCCCCCACCGGCAGCCCGAGCCAATGGCCCAGTTCGGACCAGGCACCCAATGGCAGACGCGACCGGCCGCGGAAACGCCGGATGGCGTCAAGCGTCGGGCGAAAATCCGCGTAGTCGCAGGCCGTCAGCGGCAGGAGATAGGCGCCGTCATTGGGCCCGAAATTCGGTGCCCGGCCGGCGGCGCCAAGTGTCATCGCCTCAAGCCAATCGGCGCCGCGATCCAGGGCGGCCAGCGCCGCCTCGGGGAGCGGTTCTCCGGCGCGCTGGCTGGCCGCGGCCGCCCACAACAGAGTCTCAAGCGCCAACCGAGCATAGTTGACCGAGTGTTGGACATAACCGCCATCGGGATAAAACTGGCGGGCTGCCGCGCCGGCCAGCAAATCCCTGCCCAGGCTGCGCCATCTCGCGGCCTCGGACCAACCCGGGAAACACAGCCCAGTGACAAACAGGGCCGCAGCTTCGACCAGCAGGTGATTGTTGTCCTGGGCTTGCGCGTAGTTCAGGGTCGGCGGAAGCCGGCGCCAGTGCACGGCTATGACTTCGGCCAACGCCGCCCGCTGGCTCTCACGCCCATCGAGCCACGACCCGAAGGCGCGCCAGGCAAAGATGAGCGCCATCAAGCGCATGGCCACTTCCTGACCTGAGATCCACTGCGGCCCCAGGTTGGGCGGGTTCGAGTCAAGCCAGGATGCCAACAAGGTCGAGAAACCCGAGGCGAAGCGGGCGTCGCCCGTCCAGGTGAAGGCGCGTCCCAAGCCGTACACCCAGCCGAAACGCGAAGGCTCCCAAATCAGCTTGACGTCGTCACCCAGCGCGTCCAGGCGGTACATCGACCAATGACGGTCCGAGCCGACGGTGAGGGACGAGAGCGCATCGCCGAGGGGCACAAACCTGCCCCAGTTCGGCGGCATGCCCAAATTCACCGGCACGCGGCCGAAGAGCTCGAAATCGACCGGCGAGAATGTCCTCGGCAACCCTGACCGCCTGATCGCGGCTCGACCCCGGCAGGCTCATCAGGCGCTCCTGCAGCACGTGATCGACCGGCATTGGAAAAGCATCCGGCCGAGCGGCTTGCCTGTAAGCCATCGGCAGTTGGCCCGTCCACTTCCCCGCGGGGGTGCGCACGCGGAGCCAACCGCTGCGCAGCTTCAGTTGATACCAGGCATAGTGGGCCAGCGGCCTCAGGCCGAGGCGACGGACAGCTTCGACCGCTGCGCTGGGGGAAAGCATCACTCCAAGGGCAGGCTGTGAACGGTCACCGGCTCGCCAGTCTGGAGCAATTCGAGGGCGGCAAAGGTGGTCATGGACGTGGCCAGGATTTGCTCGTAAGGGATTGGCGGCTGGCCATGGTTTGTGACAGAATTCACAAACTGCTCCCACAGGGCGCGGTGTCCCTTGTCCTGGCGCAGCCATGCCCGGCGAGACTTGCGCGTGTTGCCTGCAAACAGCTTCAAGGTCCGGAAGTCGTCAAGCACGCCGGAGCGGCCCCCGCCGAAGACCTCGATGCGCTCCTTCCCGGCCCCGCGGTCCCCGTTGGCAACGTAGATCAGCGTCCCAAGCGATCCGTTTTCGAATCGAACCTGCAGTCCAAAATTGTCGCCTCGGTAACGGCCCGCATCGGGAAGCCCACCGGCCCAGACTTCGGCGGGCAGCGATCCGGTGATGGCCAGCATCAAATCCACGAAATGGCAGGCCTCGCCCAACAGCCGTCCGCCGCCCTCTTCCGGGTCCTGCACCCAGTGGTCTTCCGGGATCCAGCCGGCATTGACCCGGATTAAACAGGCCAGCGGCTCGCCGGCCGGGTCGAAGTGGGCTTTCAACTCCTTGACAAAGGGCGCGAAACGCCGGTTGTAGCCGACGCTGTACAGTGTGTGAGCCGTTTGAAGCGCCGCGTGCAGTTCTTTCAACTCGGCCTGGGTGAGCGCCGGCGGCTTCTCACACAGCACGTGCTTGCCGGCCGACAGCCCCTCGACCGCCTGCTGCGCATGCAGATCATGGCGGGTCAGGATGGCGACGGTGTTGATATTCGGATCGTTGAAGACCTCATGCTCGTCGCTGGTGGCGTACGCAAAACCGTAACGCCGTCCGGCTTCGGCCCCACGCAGCCCGCCCGCCGAGGCCAGCCCGACCTTTTCGACGCCTTTGAGCCGGCCGAGGATTGGGAAAACGGTCGAGGTGGCGAAATTACCCGCGCCCAGCACGCCGAGCCGGACCGCCGGCGTGGGTGGCGGCAGGCGATTTCAACTCGATCCGCCGGCCGGGCATATCGGCTGGGGACTCCGGCCTCCGGGTAGGTCAAGACGACCCCCAGTGACCTGGACTCGCGGTCTCGAATCACTCGGTAGGCGTCGGCAGCCTGGTCAATGGGGATGCGATGGCTGATGAGGGGGGTGACGTCGACGAGGCCGCCGGCCAAGAGCGCCACAAAGGCTTCAAGATTGCGGGCTTCCGTCCAGCGCACATAGCCAACGGGGTAGTCGTGGCCGGCGTCTTCGTAGGACGGATCGTAGCGGCCGGGCCCGTAGGACCGCGACACCACGAGCTGGAGTTCCTTTGCGTAGTACAGGCGCCGCGGCAGGTTCATCCCGACAGCGCCGATGACGGCCACATGCGCCCGGTCCCGGGCCAGCTCCCCGGCCAGTTCGACCGGATCATCGTCGGTCGTGTCGGCGCAGATCAGCACGGCGTCAAAGCCGGCGCCTCGTGTGAAAGCCAAACCGGCCGATTCAGCTTCCGCCCGGACGACGGCCTCAAATCCCTGTTCCCGCCCCAGCGCCACTCGCTCGGGCGCCAGGTCGACCCCAAGGGCGCGCGCCCCGGATGCCTGGATGATGGCCAGGGCCAGCTGGCCCAGGAGCCCCATTCCGATCACAGCCACTTGCTCGCCCACTTGAACCCCGCACAGTCTGAAGCCGTGCAGTGCGATGGCGCCAAGGGTCGCAAACGCGCCGGATTCGAAGTTGACGTTGTCCGGCAGATGCGCCAACAGGTGCCTTGGCACTTGCGCATACTCGGCATGGACGGCATGGCCGCCTCCGGCGCAAACCACGCGGTCACCAGGGTGAAACTCGGTCAACCCGGGTCCGACGGCCACCACCGTTCCCGACGAGCTGTAGCCCAGCGTCATGGGCTGTCCCAGCCGGGTGCGCACGGTCTCAAGGGCAGCCAGCGGACCCTCCTGCCGTGCCTTGTCGACCAGTTGACTGACGAGGTCCGGCCGTGAGCGGGCCTTACCCAGCAGGCTCTTCTCCCCAAAGCTGGTGGTGGCCCGCTCGGTGCCCGCGGAAACCACCGAGGCGGCCGTCCGGACCAACGCGGCGCCGGGCCCAGGCTGAGGCACGGGCACGTCGACAAGGTGGGTTTCGCCTGAACGCATATCCTGGATAAGCTGTTTCATCTGCCGGATCCGAGTGGCGGCCTGGGCACCCATACGCCAGCGGCGCAAGCCCGGGCGTTCGGATTATAGCATCGGGGCCCTTTCGGCCAGGATGAGCGGCTAGGCTGAGGCCAATTGGCGGTAGAAGGCCTGTGCCGCCTTCATAACCTGGATCCGGTCCGCGCGGCCAGCCACCAGAGCCTGGTTCCGGTGAGCAGCTCGTTCGCGCAATCCAGCGTCGTCCAGCGCATCGGCCGTGGCGCGGGCCAGAGCCCTGGGGTCCGACGCGTCAACCAGCAGGCCGTTTTCACCAGGCTCGATCCATTCGCGCACCGATTCCAGATCGCCGGCCACGGGGAAGCAGCCACAGGCCATGGCCTCGAGCAGGGTGTTGGGTGTCCCGTCATGCTGGCTGGGTGAGACGGCCACTTGCGCCCGCCTGAACACCGCCGCCATTCCCTCGGGCGACAAGCGAGGCAGCAGACGGACATGCTCCGCGATCCCCATCCGGCTCACCCATTCGGCGGCCTCGGGCTCATCCGCCATGGCCGGACACACAAACATGCATTGGGGATGG
This sequence comes from uncultured Chloroflexia bacterium, assembly GCA_963797485.1. Classification (GTDB taxonomy): domain Bacteria; phylum Chloroflexota; class Anaerolineae; order Anaerolineales; family E44-bin32; genus CAWAND01. The sequence continues at coordinate 259,809 of CAWCPF010000003.1, read as the reverse complement.
CGTTCCAGGATGATGGGAATCGAGGCAAAGAACGTGTCCTGGCGCACATAGGCTCGAAGCCCACGCGGGTTGACCACCACCGGCGCGGCGGGCGGAATATGACCCAGGATCTGCGCCAGGGGCGATCCATCCTGGTCCGACAACGAGTCGCCAGGATGGAAAATCTGGCGCGGCACGCCCCCATTGCCGGGAAGCACCACCTGCAGCCGGTTGCGAGGGAAGCCCCAGCGCCACGCCAGGCGCAGGTCCCGCTGGCAATCGGTATGCAATCCGTCGGCGCGCTGCAGCGTCTGGCGTGTTTGCCGGGACAGCAGGGGACCGGCACCGGCATGCAGGGTGAAGTCATTGCCCCACGACGAAATCAGCAGCGGCGCCTGCGGCCCGGCCGCCGCCGCCAGAATGCCCTCGAAGGGGATGCGCATGGCATGCACCAGTTCAGGCTGCACCTCGTCCAGGACCTGGCTCAACCGGCGCGCCGCCGCGCCGACCGTCAACGGACCCAGCCAGTCGCGAGCCCAGGTCCGAAACCTCACCCCGCCCCATGGCCGCCGCCCACGCCCGCCGGCCCGGGCTTGCCTGCCTGTCCTTTGCCGGCGGCTCAGCCCGACAGGCACAAACCGATACGAGGCCAAACCGTCCACGGGCTCGCACTCAAAGGTCGAAGCCAAATGGACGTCGTCGCCCGCCTGGATGAAATGCGCCATCCAACTCCGGCTGATCGGACTTCTCCCATCGGCCACATACAGGATGCGCACCTCAGGCCCTCCCGGCCAAGCTTGTGACGGCCTTCACAAATGTGGCCGCCATGGTCTGGATATTGATCTCTTCGGTCACGATTCGCGCCGAGGCGTCGCCCATGGCGGCCAGGCGCGGCCGGTCGGCCTGCGCCTGGTTGAGAATTGCCGCCAAACCCGCCTCGTCGCCCGGCTCGACCCGCCAGCCGTTGCCCGGCCGCACCAGGTCCGGGGCCGTGCCGTCGCCTTCGCCGACGATCACCGGCAGACCATGAGCCATCGCCTGCTGCACAGCCAGGCCGCCGGTGCCGGGAAGCGCAAACACCTCCGCCCAGCCGTATAAGTCTTCGAGGGCCTGGCCGCTGAGGTGGCCCCGGAAGCTGACCCACGCCGAGGCCTGCGCCGCCTGCGCTTCGAGCTGCTTGCGCGCAGGGCCGTCCCCGGCAATGACCAGCTCCGCCGGCGGCAGGAGCGAGGCGCAGGCCCGGATGAGCACATCCAGCCGCTTGCGGGGCTGCAAGCGGCCCACGTATAGGACCCGCAGCGGCCCGCTGACTTTCGGGGGTCGGGCCGGCAGACGCGCCGGCGCCGGGCTGACAGCGTTGACGGCCACGAAGACTCGCTCGGGCGCCATACCCATCTGGCGGTAGGCCTCGGCGCCGTGCGTGCTGTAGGCAATCAGCGCGTCGAACCCAGCCAGGAAGCGCCGCCGGGCCCATCTCCCAAGCCCGCCCTGGGTGGGCGTCCCCAAACCCCAGCCAATCACGGGCAGGCCCCGATTCCGCGCCCAGGCCCGGGCGCGCCAGTTGCTCGGATAGCGAGGGTTGGCCTCCAGGATCAGCGCGTCCGGGGGATGATCGCGCAGCCAGGGAAGCAGGCCCGGCTGCTGGCATAGGTACAGGGCGCCCGAAAGCCAGTGTCGATTGCTCAACTCGATCCGCTCGACCTCGCGCAGTCGATCCGCCGCTGAAATGGCTTCTCCCGGCCGGGGACCTCCCGCCAAGACGGTCAGCCCGCCGGCGCACATCTCACCCAGCGCCTCGAAAAACGCCGCCCGGTAGGCGGGCAGGACCCGCTGCTGGATAGCTAATCGGCCGGGGAACCTCGGCGCGTCGGCGCTCATGCCAGCCGCACCCCCAGCACACTCGGCTCCCCGGCAATTACGTACGCCTTCCATCCCAGTTCGGCCGCCTGTCTGATCACGGGAAAGCCCGCGGCCAGCCGCCGCAGCTGATAACCATGCCGCTGGAGGATGCCCCACACCTGGTCGGCCGCCTGCGCCCCATGCAGTTCCAGCATCAGCAATGGCCTGCAAGCCTCAAGCACACGCTCGGCTCCCTCCAGGACCATCCCTTCTCCGCCTTCCACATCAATCTTGATCACCGCCGGCGGCGGTCCGCCCCCGTCATACACGTAACCGTCCAGCCGCACGACGGGCACGCGCAGGCTCGCCGGCGTAACCTGCCTCACGCCCGGCTGAGCCGCCCAACTTGCCCATACCGCCCGAAGCATGCGCAAGGAACTCCGCCTGTCCGTCCTCCCGGCCCACGGCGGCTGAGACGACGGTCACGCGGGTGCCGATCGGGTTGAGAGCCAGATTGTCCCGCAGGCGCTCGACATTCTCCGGCAGGGCCTCGAAGGCGACCACCCGTCCGTCGGCCCCAACCCACTCTGCCAGGCCAAGGCTGATCAGCCCAATGTTGGCTCCCACGTCATAAGCTGTGCTGCCCGCGGGTGTGACTTTGCGCAGGGTCGACAACAGTTCGGGTTCGTAGTTGCCCAGCCAAAGGTCTTTCTCCGACTGCAGGTCGAGCTTCAGGCGCACGCCCTGAAGCGGGCCGCTGGCAACCGCCACTTCCACCCTCTCCGAGGGCGCCGCCCGGTTGAGGGAACCCCGGATAGCCCGGGTCAGCGGCCCAAGGTGGTACAGCCTGAGACGCACGCCCGCCGGCAGTTTCCCGGCCATCCACGCGGCCAACGACAACCATGTGCGCCGCATGCGACGCCTACTCCCATCCCAGGGCGTGCATGTAGCCGTCGATCATGTGGTCCAAGCCAAAGGCGGCCTCAGCCCGCTGCCGGGCGCCGGCGCGAAAGCGCCACTGGTCCTCCACCACCTCCCGGGCGGCCTCCACCAGCGCTCGCACGTCCGGCGGCTCGACCTTCCACGCGTCGGCCCCGTACCTGGCCAATCGCCCGGCATCGCCAACCACCAACTCAGGCAGCGCGCCGGTGTCATACGAGACCACCGGGCAGACCGCACGCCAGCGCCTCGAGCACGCTGTTAGGACAGGCGGGGTGCAGATCGGCGGCGAACAGCAGGTGGGCGGAGCGGTCCAATTCCGGGACGGTCTCAGGCGGCACCCGCCCCAGCCAATGCAGCTCCACTCCCGGGATGGGTGGCGGTGGTTTCACCTCCGGCCCGGCCGAAGCGGCCACCAGGACGTCCACCGGCCGCCGCATGGCTGCGTGCAGGCCCGCCGCCAGGTCAAGCGCCCAATCCAGTCCAATTTCATAACCCCCGCCCAGCCGGCCCTCGACCACCGCCAGCCGCACGCGATCGCTCATGCGCCGGTCGTCGTCCCCGGGCGAGAAGACCTCCAGCGGAACGCCGTTGTAGACCACGCTGGTTGGCTTGGACAGCTCCCCGGCCTGACGGTCCCACCACGACTGGGAGAATTGACTTTGATAGACAACGGCGTCACACCACCGGCGCCGGATCAGGCGCAGGTTGAAGTTCGCCAGCTCGGCGCGCAAGGCGTGGCGCCACCCGGTTCGGCGGCGGCGGTGAATCCAATTCATGCCATTCAAACGCTGAAGGATCGGCACGCCGCGCGCGCGCAGTCGGCGGAGCGCGCCCAGCCGGCGCGTCCCGCCGTTGACCAGGACAGCTCCCAGGTCATGCTCGCCGGGGTCGAACACGACCTCCACCCCGCGCTGGTGGAGACCCTGAACCAGGCGTCTTTGGAAGGCCGCCGGGCCGGCATATCCCGGGACATCCGGGATGAGGCACAGGCGCCGCAAAGCCGAGTTCGTCACCGGTCCTCGTCAGGCCTGGGGGCCGGCCTCATGCCGCGCCAGGGGCTGGATCAGCGGCCGACAGCAGGCCCTCGACGATCCGCTCCGAGGCGTGGCCGTCGCCGAACAGGTCGGAGCGCCGCGACATGTCTGCCTGGACCTGCGGGTCGTCCAGAACCCGGTGAGCTTCGGCCAGGATGGCGTGTGGATCGGTGCCCGCCAGCCGCGCGTTGCCGGCGGCGATGGCCTCCGGCCGTTCGGTCGTGTCGCGCATGACCAGAACGGGTACGCCCAGAGCGGTCGCCTCCTCCTGGATACCGCCCGAGTCGGTCAGGATCAGGGCGGCGCGGCTGCATGAGATGGACCATCGGCAGGTAGTCGAGTGGCTTCACCAGTTTCAGATTGGGCAATCCGCCCAGAATACGGTGCGCCGGCTCCTGCACGCGTGGGTTGAGATGCACGGGGTACACCAGGTAGATGTCATCGGCGTAGTCCTCGGCCAGCTCGCGCAGCATGGTGAAAATGAGCTCCATCGGCCGGCCCAGGCTCTCTCGCCGATGGGCGGTGACCAGCACGACCCGCCGGTCGAAATCGACGCTCGCCAACGGCCCCTGGCTGAAATCGTATGGGCGGGCGGCGATCTGCTGGAGCGCGTCGATGACCGGGTTGCCGGTGACGATGATGCGCCCTTCGACGACCCCCTCGCGAAGCAGATTCTGGCGGGCTTGTTCGGTCGGGGCAAAATGCAGATCGGCCACCGCCCCGGCCACGCGCCGGTTGATCTCCTCGGGAAAGGGATGCCATTTGTCGCCCGTGCGCAGGCCGGCCTCGACATGCCCGACGCGGATGTGATGATAGAAGGCCAGGAGCGCGGCCGCCATCACGGTGGTCGTGTCCCCCTGGACCATGATCCAGTCGGGGGCCTCGTCCTCGAGGACCGGCTCCAACCCGGTGAACACACCCGCCGTCAGCTCCGCCAGGCTCTGGTCCGGGCGCATCAGATCCAGATCGAAATCCGGATGCAGGTCGAACAGATCTAAGACCTGATCCAGCATTTGCCGATGTTGGGCCGTCACGCAGACGCGGCTGAGAATGCGCGGATGCGACTGGAGCACCTGGATCACCGGAGCCATTTTCACGGCTTCCGGCCGTGTCCCAAAGATCGTCATGACCTTGAGGCGAGCGTCAGGCATGCCGACCGACACCCAGGATGAACAGGTCGAATCCGGCTTGCGTCCAGCCGTCCCGATCCCAGACCCCGCCGCGTGTCGACGGCGATGCGCCCGGCCATACGACCCGCCGCCAGACCGGGGTCCAGCGCTACGCAGGCATGGTGATCCACGAGCAGCACAACAGCCTCAGCCCCATCCAAAACCGCCTCCAGCGATTCTGCCGCCTGTGCCCCTTCAATGACAGCCTGCGGCGCCATAGGTTCGTAAGTCCGAACCTGTGCGCCGGCGGCCGCCAGTTGGCGAACCACCTCCACAGCCGGGCTCTGGCGCAGGTCGTCGACGTCAGCCTTGTAAGCCAGGCCAAGCGCGGCAATCTTTGCGCCTTCCAGCCGGCCGCCGAGGGCCTGGCGGATGATCTCGGTGACGTGGCCCGGCTGGTCGTCGTTGACCCGCCGGGCGGCCTGAAATCAGGGGCGTGAGATCCGGGGCGGCCTCCACCAAAAACCAGGGGTCGATGCTGATGCAATGTCCGCCCACACCGGGTCCGGGGCGCAGGATCTTGACCCGGGGATGGCGGCTGGCGAGATCGATAGCCTGCCACACGTCCACCCCCAACCGCTCCGCCAGGCGAGAGAACTCGTTGGCGGCGGCGATGTTGACGTCGCGGTAGGTGTTTTCCATGAGTTTGACCAGCTCGGCGGTGGTGGCATCCGTGAGCAGGATATCGCCCTGGACGAACAGGCGATACAAATCGCGCCCGGCCTCCGCCGACGCCGGGTCGATCCCGCCGATGATCCGCGGGTTCTCGACCAGCTCGCGCAGGATCTGGCCGGGCAGCACCCGTTCCGGCGTGTAAGCCAGGTAGAAGTCCTTCCCGGGCGTCAACCCGGACTTGGCCAGCAGCGGCCCCACGACATCGGCGGTCGTTCGCGGGGGACAGGTTGATTCAAGTACGACCAGATTACCGGCCCGAAGCTCGGGGGCAATCGATTCGGCGGCCGCCCGGACATAGCTCAGATCAGCGGTTTTGTCCTCTAAGAACGGGGTGGGAACCGCGATGATGAAGGCATCCGCCCCGGCCGGGCGCTCGCCGAGGTCCAGATTCCCCGAAGCCAGCGCCGCCTGCACCAGGGCGCGCAAGCCCGGCTCCTGAATGTGCGGCTGGCCCTGCCGGAGCCGGCGCACGATGTCCGGTTGGACATCCACCCCCAAGACTTTGACGCCTTGGTTCGCAAACGTGCTGGCCGTCGGCAGGCCAATGTAGCCCAGCCCAAGGACGCAGATCCGGTTGAACTCCAATGGGACCTCCCGGGTTGAGGCGTCCATTATCCCACAATCGACTGTCTCAGCTGTCCGCCGCCGATCGTCGGTTGACCTTTTCAGCCAGGGTTGATACGCTCTGCGGACCGCTTGGAGGATCTTCGCATGGGCAACCCGTGGCGCAAGCTGGCGGATCGGCAGCTCCTGGCCGGCTATGTATTGCCGGCCCTGGTGGTCACCCTCGGTCTGCAGACACTTCGGGTTTTCTTTCCCAGCCTGGCCTGGTACTTGAAAGACACGGTCGGGTTGCCTTCCACGACCCTGGCTGTACTGGCCCTGGCCACCCTTGGGGTGGGGTTCCTGTCTCCGCTGGTCTGGAGAGGCCTCGGCGGCCGGCGGGCGCTTTGGCTGAGCGCCGGCGGTGTCATCCTGCTCAGGCTGGTAGAGCAGTTGAGCCGGAGCCCGGCGGTCGATTTGTGGCTGAGCCTGGCTGGCACGGCCATGTTGGCCCTGTTCCTGCCGCTTTGGCTGGGGCAGCTGCGCTCCTACTCAAGTCCGGATGTCGGCCCGCGCTGGACGTTTGGACTATGGCTCGGGCTGGCTCTGGACACAGCCATCAAAGGCGCCAATGCCAGCCTGGATCTAAGTTGGTCCACCAGCGCCTGGGCCACGCTGGTCACGGCCGGGCTGGCAGCCGTGGCCTTGTGGAGTTTGAGCCGCGAACCCGCCTCGGTTGAACGGCCACCCTGCGAGACTGACTGGCGCTCGGCCCTCTCGCTGATCGGCCTCGGCCCCCTGCTGCTGATCGAGCTGCTGATCTTTCAAAACCTGGGCTGGACCGCCGAGGTGGCGGGCCTGCCTGAGCCGGTGGCCTTCCTGGTCGTCGGCTTGGGCAACCTCTTGGCGATCCTCGGCGCCCTGTGGGGATTCTCCCGTCCGTATGTGTTCCGCTGGCTGCCGGTTTTGGCGGCCGGGATTTATGTCGTCTTCGGCATCACCACCGCCGATCAGCCGGGCCCAGCCTTCCTGGCCGTCCTCGCCATCGGTCAGTTCCTGTTGGGCTGGATGAGTGCGCTGATCGCCACGGTCAGCCGCGCTCCCAGCCGAAACGGCCTGCTCCCCACCGCCGCAAGCCTGACAGGCGGCCTGATCCTGTTTGTCCTGTTGGCGTTTGTCTACTACGCCGCCCTGGACATCAGTCTTGGCGTGCCGCGCAGCCTCATCCCGGCCCTGGCGGCCGGCTTGCTCGGCCTGGCAGCGGTTTGGGCGGTTGTCTCGAGCCGGGGGCGCCTCGAATCTCCCTGGAGCGAGCTCTCGCCGTTCACCGCCGGCGCGCTGCTGCTCGCCGTCCCCCTGGCCGCGCTGGGGATCTACGGCCCGGCTCCAGCGGCCTCCCCCCCGGCCAACGGACCGGTCACGGTGATGACGTACAACATCCACTCCGCCTTTGCCGCCAATGGGCTCCAGGACCCCGAGGCGGTGGCACAGGCCATCCAGGCCAGCGGTGCGGACATCGTGGCCCTGAATGAAATCTCGCGCGGTTGGCTGATTGACGGCTCCACCGACCTGGTCTTCTGGTTCTCCCGGCGGCTGGGGATGCCGATCGTCTTCAAGGGCACCGCCGACCCCGTCTGGGGCAACGCCATCCTGAGCCGCGACCCGATGCTTCAGACCGGCTCGGGCAGCCTGCCTTTGAGCCACGCCCTGATTCCACGCGGCTTTGTGTGGGCCCGGATCGACACGGGCGGCCCGGAGCCCTGGCTGGTGATCAGCACCCACCTGCACCAACTCGAGGCCGATCACGACATTCGCCTGCTCCAGGTGCCGGTTCTGGTGGACACCTGGGCCGGCCAGTCCAACAGCCTCATTCTGGGCGACATGAACGCCCAACCCGGCGATCCGGAGATGGCGCTGTTCGATGACGCCGGCCTGGTGGATTCATGGGCCGAGGCCGGCACGGGAGACGGCTGGACCTTCTCATCGACCGACCCCTATGAGCGCATCGACTGGATCTGGCACAGCCCCGACCTCCAGGCCGTCTCGGCCGAGGTGCCGGTCACGGCAGCCTCCGACCATCGGCCTTTGGTCGTCGTCCTCGATCAGGCGCGCTGAGGCGAGGCACTCAAACCCTTCGGACGCGGAATAGGAGGTCTGGCATGAACCTGGCGGTTGGCTCGGATGAGAAGACCCATCTCACCCAGGCGGTCATCGAAGACCTGGAGCGGCGCGGTCATCGCGTGAGCGTGTATGGGCCATTGGCCGGCGCGCCCGGCACGTGGCCCCAGGTGGCGCGCAACGTGGCCGAAGCTGTGGTGCGAGGCGAGGCCGATGAAGGGGTCTTGTTCTGCTGGACCGGCACCGGCGTGAGCCTGGCGGCCAACAAGGTCCCGGGCATCCGGGCCGCCTTGTGCGCCGACGCGACGACGGCCAGCCTGGCCCGGCGCTGGAACAACCCCAACCTCCTGTGCCTTTCGCTTCGGACCACCTCGGAGCCGGTCGCCCGGGACATCCTCGACGCCTGGTTCAGCACGACCTACTCGCCCAATCCAGAAGACGAGGCCTGTCTGGCCGCCGTGACCGAGCTCGAACGCGCCTATGCTCGTCCCCTGCACAGCCCCCTCGGGGTCCAAATCCGATTTGTGAATTTCATCACAAGCTCTCCGCGGCGCCTTGTGGGCGCAGCTCGTCCGGGCCTCAAGGTACAATGAAGCCTCGATCGAGCCACGGAGTCCTGTCACGCCTATGAACTGGCGCATTGTCATCAGCGATGGATTGGAAGCCGTCGGCCGGGAGCGCCTGGCCGCCGAAGCCGAGGTCGTGGACGACCCCGAGCTCTCCGCGCTGGGTGAGGCCGACGCATTGATCGTCCGCAGCGCCACGCAGGTCACCCGAGCGGTCCTTCAGGGCGGCGCGCCGAGGTTGAAAGTCGTCGGCCGGGCCGGTGTGGGTGTCGATAACATCGATCTCGACGCGGCGCGCGACCTGGGCGTGGTAGTGGTCAACGCGCCGCTGGCGGCGACCAATGCTGTCGCCGAGCTGACCCTGGGTTTGATGCTCGCCATGGCTCGCGAGATCCCACAGGCCAACGCCGGCATGCACGCCGGCCGCTGGGATAAGAAAGCCTTCAAAGGCTCGGAGCTGGCTGGCAAAACGCTGGGCGTGTTCGGCATGGGGCGCATCGGTGCCGCCGTGGCCCAGCGGGCGCTGGCCATGGACATGACGGTCATTGGCTATGATCCGCTCATCCCGGCCGACGAGATCCAGCGCCGCGGCGCCCGCCCGGTGACCCAGGCAGCCCTGCTGGAGGCGTCGGACTACATCAGCCTGCATGTGCCCCTGACCGACGACACGCGCGGCTTGATTGGCGTCGACGCCATGGCGCGCATGCAGCCTGGCGTGCGCCTGGTGTGCGCCGCCCGGGGCGGGGTGGTCGACGAGGCCGCGCTGCTCCAGGCCCTGGAAAGCGGGCAGGTCGCCGCAGCGGCGCTGGATGTCTTTGAACACGAGCCGCCCGGCACGTCTCCGCTGCTCGAGCATCCCCACCTGATTGCCACGCCGCATCTGGGCGCGCAGACGGTCGAGGCCCAGGCCCGGGCCGCCATCGACATCGCCGACGAGGTCCTGGCCGCCCTGCAGGCCAAATCGCTGCGCTGGCGCGTCGCCTGAATCCACCCGGAGGCCCTTTCATGCCTGATTCCATCGACACCCTCAAGGACCTGATTGGCGAGGTGGTGGACCTCTCCCAGGCGGCGGCGCTGCTGGAGTGGGACCAGCAGACGTACATGCCAAGCGGCGGGGCTGAAGCGCGATCGAGCCAGGTGGCCACGTTGAGGCGCCTGGCCCACGAGAAAAACACGAGCCCGGAGCTGGCCGACGCGTTGGAGGCCGCCCGCTCGGCCGCCGCCGACATGGACCCCGACTCGGACAGCGCCCGCCTGGTGTGGCGCGTCGGCTACGATCTGGAGAAGCAGTCGCGCATCCCGGCGGATTTCGTGGCCGAACTCGCGCGCGTCACCACCCTGGCTCAGCAAGCCTGGATGGGCGCCAAGCAGGCCTCGGATTTCGCGGCTTTCAAACCCGATCTCGCCCGGGTGATTGAGCTCCGGCGCGAATACGCCGGCTTTTTCGAACCCTACGAACACATCTACGACCCGCAGCTGGATGACTACGAGCGCGGCATGAAATCCTCGCAGGTGGCGGCCGTCTTCTCCGAGCTGCGAACGTCCCAAACCGCCCTGGTCAAGGCCATCGCCCAACAGCCCATCATCGACGATTCGGTCATGCACCGTCACTTCCCGGTCGAGGGCCAAAGGGCCTTTGGCGAGAAGGTGATCCGCGCCTTTGGATACGATTTCGAGCGCGGGCGGCAGGATGAGTTCGAGCCATCCTTTCACGACCTCCTTCGGCTCGGGAGACGTGCGCATCACCACTCGCTTCCAGGAGGATTTTCTGCCGCCCGGCCTCTTCGCCACCCTGCACGAAGCCGGGCATGGCATGTACGAACAGGGCTTTCCAGCCAGCCTGGCCCGCACACCGCTGGCTGACGGCGCCTCGCTTGGCATGCACGAGTCCCAATCCCGCCTGTGGGAAAACCTGGTGGGCCGGAGCCGGCCCTTTTGGACCCGGTTCTACCCTGATCTGCGGCAGACGTTCCCCGGCAGCTTGCAGGATGAGGAGGCCGACGCTTTCTACCGCGCCATCAACAAGGTCCAGCCCTCCCTGATTCGGGTCGAGGCCGACGAGGCCACCTATAACCTGCACATCATGGTCCGTTTCGAGCTCGAGCGTGCCTTGCTCTCCGGTGATCTGGCCATCGACGATCTCCCCCTTGCCTGGAACGACGCTTACGAGGCCTATCTGGGCATACGGCCCCCGGACGATCGCCTCGGCGTGCTGCAGGACATCCATTGGTCGAGCGGATACATCGGCTACTTCCCCACCTACGCCCTGGGCAACCTGATTGCGTGCCAGATTTGGGAGAAGATTGCTTCCGAAATGCCGGACCTGGACGACCAAATCGGCCGGGGTGAGTTTGAGCCGCTGCTGAGCTGGCTGCGCCAGCATATCCATCGGCACGGGGCCAAGTTCGGATCCGTGGATCTGTTGAGAAGCGTGACGGGGCAGGATCTCACCGCCGAGCCCTATCTACGCTATCTGCAGGCCAAGTTTGGCCGTTTGTACGGCCTGGCCTGAATCAACGTGACCCCGATCCAGCGGCGCCCTGATCACGAGCTGGCGTCATGACCTTGGCCTTCGTTCATCAACGCGTGGCCGTAAGCGTCTTCCTCTTCGCCCTGATTCTTGGCGGCTGGGGGATCGTCCTGTATTTCCTTCGCCGTGGGATGAGCGGCAGCTACTGGGGTGCCCTGGTCGCAGCCGAAGCCCTGATTCTTGTCGAGGTCGTTCTCGGGTTGTGGCTGTGGCTGACCGGGTCGCTGCCTGCCGAATGGATTCATTGGATCTACGCCTCGGTCGGTGTCCTCACCCTGCCCGCCTACTTCCGATTGAGCCATGGCCACGACGACCGCCGGACCGCGCTGACGTACGGCTTCTTGTGCATCTTCCTGGCCGGCGTCTTTCTGCGCGCAGCTGCCACCGGCGGCTGACATGATCGGGCGCCTCCGGGCAGGAACTGCCCTGCTGCTCATCGCCCTCACCAGCTGCGGGCCAATCCCGGGATTCCGCCTCAGTCTCGCCGCAGGCGACCACATCGGTCAATCCGACGGCCGGCCTGGCCGAGTTCGACCGGGCCTGCCGCCGGATCATCGACACCCGGCCCCCTGACCGAGGCCACCCGCCCGATCGTCCTCGAACCGCCCGACCTGCCTCCTACGGCCACCCAGCGCACGCCTCCCGTCAACCTTCCGCCCGAAACGCTCACGCTCGTCTCCCCGGGCCCCGGTTCTCAAATGACCAGCCCGTTCCGTATCTCCGGCCGCGGCGGGCCGAGCTTCAACGAGCGCATCCGCTTGCGCCTGTATGGGGAAGACGGCCGCATGCTGGCGGATCACACCACCATTCTGTTCGCCTACCCCGGCAATGCCGGCCGGTTTGTCTCTCAACTCTCGTTCCAGATTCAAGGGGTGGCTGAGGCCGGTCGGCTGGAAATTGCCTCATTCGACCGGCGTTTCAACCGCGTCGCCCACATCGCAACCGAGAATCTGGTCCTGCTTTCGGTTGGCCAGCCGCTGGTTCACCCGCAGCTTCAGACTCCGGAAAAGTTGGCTATCCTGTCACCCCGCGACGGCCTGACGGTGACGGGTGGCTCGCTGCAGGTCCGGGCTGCGGGCTGGGTAGACGCCGACGTCCCGATCAGTGTTGACCTGGTAGACACGCAGGGCGAGGTCCTGGCCACTTCCCAGGCCAGGTTCGATTTGCCGGCCAGCGGTCAGCTTGGCATCTTCACGCTCACGCTCGGCTACACCACCCCCATCTCGCAGTATGCTCGGATCATGCTCACCGAACGCGACCCGACCGGTGCCTACATCGTGCATCTTTCCAGCGTCGAGGTTTACTTGCAGCCTTAGTCATCGGGGCTTGACGCGAGCCTAACGGGCCGGGCCGCCGGTTGATGGACCGAGCCGCGAGCCTGCGCGCTGGGAACCATTCCGACGCAGCCGTCGTCACGGGTTTGCTATAATCCCCGCCTGGGGTGGTTGAAAACTCATGCGTATGGATTGGCACGGGGTAACGCTAAAGCGCAAGTTCGATCCGGAGCTGTGGCTCGAGCGCCTGTTGATGGCGGCGGCCGCGGCCCTGGCGGCCTTGGTCATCGGGATGCTGGTCTTCGTCATCGGCCTGCGCCTGGTCTACATCAACCGCGCTCTGCCGGGCGTCCAGGCCGCCGGGATCGATCTCACAGGCATGAACACCGCACAAATCGAAGCCGCGCTGGGCGACCAGTATGCCTATCCGCAGACCGGCACGATCGTCTTTTCGGCGCAGGGCCGGGTGTGGATGGCCCGCCCGCAAGAATTGGGCGTGGTGATTGACGTTCCTTCCATGGCCGGCCGCGCCATCGCCTGGGGTCGTCAGGGGAGCCTGCCCGAGCGGCTGTCCGGGCAGTTCGAAGCCTGGTTCAGCGGCCACCAACTTGCCCCGGTAGTCGTCTTCGACGAGCGCCAGGCCCGGGCTTACCTCGAACGTGTGGCAGCTCAAATCGATCGGCCGGCTCGCGAAGCCAGCCTCCAGGTGGACGGCACCGATGTGCTCAGCCAATCCGGTCAGATTGGCCTGCAGGTCGATTTACCCGCCAGCCTCCGGCTGCTCAACCCGCCCGTCTCACAGCTCCACGACGCGCAGATCACCCTGGTCGTCCACGAGTCTTATCCGTATGTGCTGGACTCCGAGTTCGCCGCCTCTACCGCCCGCAGCATCCTGAGCGCGCCGCTGACCTTGACGGCCGACGGCGCCGGCCCATGGCAGCTCACGCCCAAGCAACTGGCTGGATTGTTGCGCTTCGACGCGAGCCAGGAGGGTGGATCGAGCCACTTCGTGGTCAATCTTGACCAGCAGCAACTGACCGATATCCTGGAACCCATCGCCCCCGGTCTTGAGCGCACTCCCCAAAACGCCCGCTTCGTGTTCAACGATGACACCCGCCAGCTTGATTTGATTCAACCGGCCGTCATTGGACGCTCGCTCGATCTGCCCGGCACGCTCGAGGCGCTTCAGCAGAGCCTGGCCGCCGGGAGGCACTCGGTTGCCATGGCTTTCCAGACGACCAATCCGTCGGTGACTGACGATGCCACCGGTGAGCAGCTCGGCATAACCGAGAACGTGATCACGGTGGCCACGTATTTCAACGGCTCCAGCCCTGAACGGATTCAAAACATCAAGACGGCCTCATCGGCCTTTCACGGGCTGCTCATCCCGCCGGGAGCCACACTGTCCATGGCCGACGTGCTGGGCGACATCAGCCTGGACAAAGGTTACGCCGAGGCTCTGATCATCTACGGCAAACAGACCATCAAAGGTGTGGGCGGCGGGGTGTGCCAGGTCAGCACGACCCTGTTTCGGGCGGCCTTCTTCGGCGGCTATCCCATCGTGGAGCGCAACCCGCATGCCTACCGGGTGCTGTACTACGAGCAGGGACCGAACTCGCCCGGGCCGGGCCTCGACGCGACCGTGTTTGTGCCCCTGGTGGACTTCAAGTTCACCAATGACACGCCTTACTGGCTGCTGATGGAAACGTACATGTATGGTAATCAACTGGTCTGGAAGTTCTACTCCACCAAAGATGGCCGAAGCGTGGATTGGTCATCGACCGGCCCGCAGAATGTGGTCAAGGCGCCGGATTCCGTGTACAAGAAGAACCCGGATCTTCCCAAGGGCAAGATCGAACAGGTTGACTATCAGGCGGACGGCATGGATGTCACCGTCTACCGCACCGTCACCCGCGACGGCCAGGTGATCGACAAGGACGTCATCAAGACCCACTACCTACCCTGGCAGGCTGTCTACGAATACGGTCCAGGCACCCACTTGCCGGACGACGCCAAGACCGACGATTGACCCCCGGCCCGACCCGGACCTGCCGCAGCGTGAGCGGTTAGGACCCGCATGGTAAAATCGGCCCGATCGAGGAGGACGGCATGATCAGCGACGACCTGCTGGAAATCCTGCGTTGCCCCCACTGCGTCCAGGAGAAAGAAGGCCTGCTCAAGCTGGTCAAGGATTTGTGGTTAGTGTGCCAGGAACCGGACTGCGGCCGCAAGTACCCGATCCGGGACGATATCCCCGTCATGCTGATCGACGAAGGGGACAAGTGGATCAAGGTATCTGAGGACGACCTCCCCGTCCCGCCCCCTGCAAGCTGAGCCGAACCCTCATGGCGGATGTTGACCAACTCCTCGAAGATCTGTCATCCGAGGATGAGGCCCGGGCACAGGCGGCCATTCCGGCGCTCTCGGTCCACGGCCAGCCGGCCGTGGAGGCTTTGATCCGGCTCCTGCAATCCCCAATCGCCGATCGGCGCTGGTGGGCGACCTACGCGCTGTCGGCTTTCAAAGGCAACCCAACTGCTCAGCGGGCGCTGATGATGTCCCTGCGGGACTTGGACGGCGCGGTGCAGCAGTGCGCCGCGCTCAGCCTCAAGCACAACCCCTCTAGCGAAGCCATGCCGGCTTTGGCGCGGACGTTGCGCTCACCCGACCGGCTCACGGCCCGTCTGGCCGGCGACGCGCTGGCGGTGCTCGGCGCGCCGGCGATCCCCTATCTCGCCGAAGCGTCTCAGGATTCTGACCCGGCCGTACGGATCGAGGCGGTTCGAGCTCTGGCGGAGACGCGCCATCCAGACGCCATCGCCCCCTTGTTCAAGTGCATCGACGACAGCTCGAGCCTGGTGACCCATTGGGCCGAGGAGGGTCTCGATCGCCTGGGGATCGGGATGGTGTTTTTCAGCCCCTGACGACCCAGAACACCCACAAGCCGATCATCCCCAGCCCCATGCCCAGCTTGACGACAAACGACAGGCCGTAACCCACACCCATCCCCAAGGTCCCGCGGGCGGCCTTGCCCAGATCGCGGAGGCGCCAGGCCTCCACCAGGAAGGTCCCTGCCAGCAGGCCGATCACGGCTCCGAAGGGTGGAAAGAGAATCAGGCCCACCAGGCCGAGCGCCAGGCCACCCAAAATCCCCCACAGCGACGCGCCCCCAACCCGCGCCCCCATGCTGCTGGTCAAGATCTCCGCCAGCGCGCCGATGAGACCCAGCACCGTGATGCCGGCCAACACCCAGCCGCCGACGTCCCCCCAACCCGCCAGCAGGCCGTACGCCAGCCCGCCCAGCCAGATCAGGCTCAGGTCCGGCATCACTGGGACCAGGGTGCCGATCAGGCCGACCAGCATGACCCCGGCCACGACCACGATCACGGCCGTCTCGTTCAAGGCAGCGCCTGGGGTTCGATGAGCTTGATCCCCCCCATCCAGGGCTGCAGGACATCCGGCACCCGCACGCTGCCGTCCGCCTGCTGGAAGTTCTCCAGGACGGCGATCATCGTCCGCGGCAGTGCCAGGCCCGAGCCGTTCAAGGTGTGCACGAATTCCGGCTTGGCGTCGGGGGCCGGCCGGTAGCGGACGTTCGCCCGCCGGGCCTGAAAGGCCTCGCAGTTGCTGCACGAGCTGACCTCCAGCCATTCGGCTGAGCCGGGAGCCCACAGCTCGACGTCGAATTTCTTGGCGGCCACGAACCCCAGGTCGCCGGTGACCATTTCCACGACCCGATGGGGGATCTCCAGCGCCCGGCAGATGTCTTCGGCGTTGTCCAGCAAAGTCTCCAGCTCGTCATACGACGTCTCCGGCGTGGTGAATTTGTACATCTCGACCTTGTCGAACTGGTGGCCGCGCTTGATCCCGCGCACATCTCGCCCGGCCGAGAACTTCTCGCGCCGGAAGCAGGGGGTGTAGGCCACATAGTGGCGCGGCAGGTCGTCGAGGCCCAGGATTTCGTCTCGGTGCAGGTTGGTCAGAGGGATCTCGGCTGTCCCCACCCACCACAGGTCCTCCTCGGCATCGTGATAGATGTTGTCGCGGAATTTGGGAAGCTGCCCGGCGCCCCACATGGCCGCCTCCTTGACCACGAAGGGCGGATAGACCTCCAGGTAGCCATGCTGCCGCGTGTGGGTGTCCAGCATCCAGCTGATCAGCGCCCGCTCGAGGCGCGCCCCGGCGCCATACAGCACGTAAAACCGGCTCCCGGCCAGCTTGACTCCGCGCTCGAAATCGAGAATTCCAAGGGATGGGCCGAGCTCCCAATGCGGGCGGGGCTCAAAACCAAGCTGGTCGACTGTGGCCGGCTCGCCCTCCTGCCGGATGACGGCGTTCTGGCTCTCGTCCTCGCCATCCGGCACACTGGCGTGCGGCAGGTTCGGCACCTGGTACATGAGCTGCTCGAGTGACTGGTCGATCTCGCGCAGCCGGGCTTCGAGTTCTCCGATGTGTTCGTTCACCCCGCGCATGGCCTCGATCTGCGCCTGGCGCTCAGCCTTGTCCTGCATGCGGCCGATCTGCTCGGAGGTCACCTTGCGCTCGTGTCGGAGACCCTCCAGCTCGGTCAGGAGCAGGCGGCGGGATTCGTCCAGGCTCAGGATGTCTTCGATCGGCGCGTCGACATGCAGCCTGGCCATGGCCGCTTTCACCACCTCGGGCTGCTCACGTATCAGGCGCAGGTCCAGCATGGTCCACCTCCTCGGCCAATCAAAAGCGCCCTCTCCTCCGCAGGACGAGGGGGCGCTCGTGGTGCCACCTGCATTCGCCGGCTTGCCGGCCTCAGACCGCTGTATCGGGCGGACCCTGGCCCTTACGGCGGCACGCTGGCCGTCCCTCCGGGCTCGGCGCGGTCGCGCGGTTTGCGGGACCGGCGGAGGGGATCCACCAACCTGCCTCGCCGGCTCTCACCCTGGACCGGCTCTCTGGGAGAGGCTGCAGTTGATGGTGTGTCTCCGCGCTCGCCATGGTGCTTGTGTTGGTCCCCGGCATTATACGGCCGCTCAACCCCCGTGCACAAGAACCCTTGCCGCGCCCTTCCCCGCCAAGTACCATAGGGGCCTGCTCCCATGGCGCTCGCCGGAGTTCAATCGGGGATGTTCTTGTGACGATTTTCACAATCGAACGGCTGGCAGCTTTCCTCGTAGGCGCCTATCTGGTGCTGATGACCTTAAGCGCCGCCGTGATGACCTTCGTCCTGCCGCGCGCCGCCAATGTCCGCCTGACGCGCTGGATCGTGCGCGGCCTGTATATTCCTTTCCGCTGGCGCGCCGACCGCAGCCAATCCTATGAGGACCGCGACCGGGTGATGGCGCTGTATGGTCCGCTCGGCTTGCTGGCGCAGCCGGTCGTGTGGGTGACCTTGGTGCTGTTGGGCTACATGGCGATGTACTGGGCCTTGGGCCCGCTGAGTTGGGGGGAGGCCTTTCGCCTGAGCGGTTCGTCGCTGCTCACCCTGGGCTCGACCAGCCCCACCGGCCTTGGGGCCACGATACTGACCTTCACCGAGGCCACCATCGGCCTGGGCCTGATCGCGCTCTTGATCGCCTATCTGCCGGCCATCTATACGGCCTTCTCGCGGCGCGAGACCGCCGTGGCGATGCTCGAAATCCGGGCCGGCTCTCCGCCGGCGGCGACTACGTTGATCGCCCGGGCCAACCGCCTGGGGCGCCTCAACCGCTTGACCGATCTGTGGGCCAACTGGGAATACTGGTTCACTGAAATCGAGGAGACCCACACCTCGCTTTCGGCACTGGTCTTCTTTCGATCACCGCAAGGCGATCGCTCGTGGGTCACGGCCGCCGGCGTCGTACTGGATGCAGCCGCCCTGGCCGCCTCGACGCTGGAAATCCCCCGCGACGTCCAGGCAGATCTGTGCCTCCGTTCGGGCTACCTGGCCCTGCGCCGGATTGCCGACTTCTTTGAGATCCGCTACGACGCCGACCCCAAACCGACCGACCCGATCAGCATTTCACGCGCCGAGTTTGACGCCGCCTGTCGTGAGCTGTCCGAACAGGGGGTGCCGGTTAAGGCCGATCTCGACCAGGCCTGGCAGGACTACCATGGTTGGCGCGTCAACTACGACACCCCGCTCTTGGCCCTGGCCGGTCTGACGATGGCGCCGTATGCGCCCTGGGTCTCAGACCGCTCCTTGCGCGACTTGCGCACCCCCCGGCAGCCGTGGCACCACGAGGCCGCCGCCCCTCCCCGCGCTTAAACCAGCTCAGCGCTCAAGCGCCCAATCGAGCAGCGCCGCCAGACCCGCGCCGGCGGCCGGCCCGACCAGGTAGACCCACAGATCGGCGAATTGGCCGCTAGCGATGGCCGGACCGAGGGTCCGAGCTGGATTTAAAGACCCACCAGTCAAAGGGCCGGCCATCAAGATGGCGGCCCCCAGAGTGAACCCGATCGCCAGCGGGCCAGACTTGCCAAGACTCTTGCGTAAGGCCGTGCGCAAGACGACGGTGGCCAAAAGGCAGGTCAGGATCGCTTCGACCAACGCACCCTGTATGGGCGACACCGAGCCCAAAGTCGTTGCTCCCAACCCGCTGTCGGTGCCGCCCAGAACCCAGCGAAGGGCGAATCCCGCCGCAATTGCTCCTAAGAGCTGAACCACCCAATAGGCCGCGGCCACTCGAGTTTCGATACCTCGGCGAATCCAGACCGCGAGCGTGACAGCCGGATTGACATGGGCTCCCGAGGTTGCCCCCAGGGCCGCCACGATCGCTGCCAGAATCAGGCCGTGGGCCAACGCTGCACCGACCAGCCCGCCGCTTCCCACCGCCACTGCACCTGCCCCGACGAACACCAGCCCGAACGTGCCCGCAAACTCGGCAACCCATGGTTTTGTGTCCACAACAGCCTCCTCATTCGGTCAAATGATCTCGCTGACCACCATCCAAGCACGAAAGTGTGCACGCCAGTGAGTGGATCCGATGGGGGATCACACCGGCCACGATCAGAGCGGCGGCTCACATGACGTCCGCCTAGCGTGGCTAACGCTTACAGGTCAGGCCAAATGCTCGGCCCAAGAACACTGCAACTCACATCGGGTTTCCCCGGGGATTACGCCGCAGGGCCGGGGAGACGTTGAACAAATCATCGGCGTCTGTTGCACGGTCCAGCTAGGAGATTGTCGATATCGGTCGGAAGTACCTCTTCTGCAGGCCAAAGGCCACACTCACTAAGCCAATCATGACCGGGACCTCGATTAGGGGACCTATGACCGCAGCGAAGGCCACTCCGGAGCCGATGCCAAAAACCGCAACGGCCACCGCAATGGCAAGTTCGAAATTGTTGCTGGCGGCAGTGAAAGACAAAGTGACGGTCTTGCCATAGTCAGCGCCCACTCGCCGGCCCATATAGAAGCTGACCAAAAACATGACGATGAAGTAGATGACCAGCGGAACAGCGATTCTCAGCACGTCGCCGGGGATCGTGACGATGAGCTCGCCTTTGAGGCTGAACATCACCACAATGGTAAAGAGCAACGCCGCGAGAGTCTAGGGACTCAGCTTGCGGACGAACTGACCGTAGTACCAGTCCTTCCCCTTGGTGCGAATTAGCGCGCGGTTGGTGGCAAACCCGGCCAGAAACGGAATGCCCAGGTAGATGAAGACGCTCTTGGCGATCTCCCCAATGGTGATATTGACGACGTACTCTGAACCTCCGAGATGGAGCATGGAAGGCAGGAGGGTGATGAAGATGTAAGCATACAGGCTATAGAAGAGGACCTGAAAGACACTGTTGAATGCGACAAGGCCGGCAGCGTATTCGGTGTCTCCGTCAGCCAAGTCGTTCCAGACAATCACCATGGCGATACAGCGAGCAAGTCCGATGAGGATCAAGCCCACCATGTATTCGGGGTAGCCACGAAGAAAAACCACCGCCAGCACAAACATGACCACGGGGCCGACCAGCCAGTTCTGAATCAGCGAAAGACCGAGAATTCGCCAGTCGCGAAACACGCGGGGCAAATCGTCGTAATGGACCTTGGCCAGAGGTGGGTACATCATCAGAATCAGGCCGACAGCAATGGGTATGTTTGTCGTGCCCGTCGAAACAAGGCGATTGAGGGTTTGGACCTGGGCGGGGAGAGAATAGCCCAGGAATACCCCGACCGCCATGGCCCCGAAAATCCAGAGCGTGAGATAGCGGTCGATGAGTGACAGGGTCCTGCCACTGCCTCTTGCACGCGGAGACCCGGGTAGGGTCTTGGCGTCAGCGCTCATGGCCGTCCCTCAAGGAACTCTCGTGGTCGTCCGATAGCAGGCGCCAGTATAAGGCCTCCGGCAGTGGTCACCGGCGCGCAGCAGGATTGGCCTTGTCTCAAAGTGCCACCTCCAAGATGACCGCGCTCGCATTCAAGATGAATTCGACGGGTAGACGCGGCCTCGACCCCGCCGCCGCTTCCCATCGCCACTGCACCCGCCCCGACGAGCACCGGCCCAAACGTGCCCGCGAACTCGGCCACCCATGGTTCTTTATCCAAGGCCACATCCTCCCC
The DNA here is from genome assembly GCA_963797485.1 of uncultured Chloroflexia bacterium. Classification (GTDB taxonomy): domain Bacteria; phylum Chloroflexota; class Anaerolineae; order Anaerolineales; family E44-bin32; genus CAWAND01. The sequence continues at coordinate 238,634 of CAWCPF010000003.1, read as the reverse complement.
GTACGTCAAGACTCCTCGCAACAGTCATCCCAGCCCCAAGGCGTGCATGGCCGCCGGAACGAGCCAATTGAGCGCCAGCCCCAGCACAAACAAACCACCGGCCAGCTTGTTGTGATAAAAGGCGGCCGAGACATACCACAGCGGCCAAACCGGGTAATTGTCGGGCGGTTGGGAAGGCTTGGGCGCCCGATAGGTCTTCACCACCGAGAGCAGCCGGGGCACCGCCAGGAACACCAGCAGCACCCAGGCTCCAACCTCCCCCACCAGCACCAGCGCCACCACGGCCGCGTAATAGGCCGCCATCAAGCCGACATTCAAGGCCCGTGAAGTGGAGTCCCCCAATAAAACAGGAAGGGTACGGATGCCTTTCTGCTTGTCGACTTCGATCTTGTCGATATGCTTGCCCATCAGCACCGTCGTCACTACCAGAGCGTACGGGACACACGCCAGCCACACGCTTGCCGGCGGCAGGCTCCCCGATACGGCGAAATACGTCCCGCCTATCATCAGCGGCCCCCACACGATAAACACCGCGGGCTCGCCCAGGCCGCGGTGCTTCAGCTTGATGGGCGGGGCGACATAAAACACGCTGATGAACAGGCCTGCCAGCGCAAAGGCCACCACCGGCCAGCCGGTCTGCACGGCCAGCCAAGCCAGGATGGCGGCGTCGATCACATTCACGGCCAGGATCGCCGCCACTAGCCCGCGCTTGGAGATCAAACCCGCCAGCACCGGATGCGGCGCATACAGCGCGGTGTGTACTCGTCGGTGTCTACGCCGCCTTTGAGATCGAAGTAGTCGTTGATCATGTTGTTGGCCGTGTGGGCCAGGACCAGCCCCACGAAGGCCAGGGCGAACCGACCCCAAGACACCGTCGGCGAAAGCTGTGCCGCCAGCAGTCCGCCTATCAGCCCCGACGTCATAGTCATGCTGAACACCGCCGACCGGGTGATAATCAGCCATCGGCTGACGGGGTCCATATGCTTGTCTGGGGACAAGTTGGCGGTATCGATGATCTCTTTCCAGTTGGCGATCAGGGACATACTCCGCTCCGTCATTTCAAGTTGACCCGGCGCTCTCGGCCACGACCGACCCCCATCCGCACGCGGGCTGAAAAGGGCGAACAAAGTCGGATGGTAAAATCCCCGACGCGCATTCGTCCTCTGGGAGGCAAGACATGCCCGAAGCCGTGATCGTCTCGGCCGTCCGCACCCCCATCGGTGCCCATGGCGGGGCCCTGGCGGCTGTTCGCCCGGATGATCTAGCCGCTCGGGTGATAGCTGAGGCTGTGCGCTTGGCCGGCGTGGACGCCTCAATCCTGGAAGAAGTTTACCTCGGGTGCGCCAATCAGGCCGGCGAGGACAACCGCAACGTGGCCCGCATGGCCGCCCTGCTGGCCGGCCTCCCGGTCGAGGTGGCGGCGGTGACTTTCAACCGCCTGTGTGCCTCCGGCTTGCAGGCGGTCAACGCCGCCCACCGAGCCATCAAGGCCGGTGAGGGCCAAGCCTATGTCGCCGGGGGCGTCGAAAGCATGTCCCGGGCACCCTACGCCCTCCCCAAACCGGAGCCGGCCTACCCGTGGGGCGACTTGACCGCCTGGGACACGACGCTCGGGTGGCGCTTCCCTAATCCGCGCCTCAAGGAGTTGGTCGGCAACGAATCCATGGGCGAGACTGCTGAAAACGTGTACGAGCTCACACGCGACATCAGCCGCCAGGACCAGGACGCGTTTGCCTTCGAAAGCCACCGCCGCGCCGTTGCCGCCATAGACTCTGGGACGCTTCGCCGAGGAGATCGTCCCGGTGCACGTTCCCCAACGCAAGGGCGATGCGGTTGTGGTCGACACCGACGAACGGCCGCGCCGCGATACATCCCTGGAAGCGCTGGCCAAGCTTCGGCCTGCTTTCCGCTCCGGCGGCACGGTGACGGCCGGCAACTCCTCCGGGATCAACGACGGGGCGGCCGCCCTGGTGCTCCTCAGCGCCGAACGGGCCGACGACATCGGCGTGCGTCCGATGGCGCGGGTGGTGGCTTCGGCCGCCGCCGGCGTCGCCCCGCGCACGATGGGCCTGGGCCCCATCCCGGCCACCCGTAAGGCCCTGGCGCGCGCCGGCTTGACTTCTGGATGACATTGGGCTCATTGAGTTGAACGAAGCCTTCGCCGTGCAATCGCTGGCGGTCATGCGTGAATTAGGCATGCGCCACGAGATCACCAACGTCAACGGCGGCGCCATCGCCTTGGGCCACCCCCTGGGATGCTCGGGGGCCCGGATTCTCACCACGCTGGTCCACGAAATGCGGCGGCGTGCCCCCAACCAGCCTCGCCCGTTCTACGGCCTGGCCACCCTGTGCGTCGGCGTGGGGCAGGGCGAAGCCACCATCATCGAGTGGCTCGACTGACCCGGTGAACTGTTCATGAGGGTTCTCGTCACCGGCGCCTCCGGCTTCCTCGGGTCACGCATCTGCCGGGCCCTCAGTCTCCATGGGCACGCGGTTCGCGCCATGGTCCGGCCCACCAGCAGCCGCCTGGCCCTCGACGGCCTGGCAGTTGAGGTTGTGCTGGGCGACCTGATGGACCCGCCCTCGCTCGAGGCGGCGGCGCATGCGCAAGAGGTCATCTTCCATTGCGCCGGCGAAGTCACCCGCTGGAAGAAACCCGAGCACATGATCGCCAGCCATGTCGCCGGAACGCGCCACGTCCTGTCGGCGGCTTTGAAGGCCGGTGTCGGCCGTTTTGTGCACACGTCTTCAGTGGCGGCCCTTGGGGTGCCGGATAGAGACCCGGGCCCGGATGGCGCGGACGCGCCGTTGCTCGATGAGACCCACGCCTGGAATACGTCCGCCCGCATCTGGCCCTATGGCTTCGCCAAGGACCGCGCTGAAGCCGAGGTCCTGCAGGCCGTGAAGGCCGGGCTCCCGGCCGTGATCGTCAACCCCTCGGTGATCTTCGGCCCCGGCGACGTGTACCGCTACCGGGCCAGCATTGTCGGCCGTCTGCTTTCCGGTCGGCTCCCCCCACTGGGGGCTTCAGGCGGCCTGAACGCCATTCACATTGACGACGTTGTTGCGGGCCACGTCGCCGCGCTCGAGCGCGGGAAGCCAGGCCGCCGTTACATCCTTGGGGCCGAGAACATGACTCATCACGCCCTGTTGGCCATGACCGCCCGCATCCTGGGACGTCCCGGCCCGCGCCTCGATATGCCGCCTTTCCCCTTGCGCGCGCTGGGAGGCGCGGCCATCGCGCTCAGCCGATGGGTGCCCCTGCCGAACTGGTTGAGCCTTTTCCCTCTGGCGGGTGTTCATTTCTACTACGATACGTCGCGCGCCACAAACGAGCTGGGTTTTGAACCCGGCCACAGCGTGGCCGACGGCATCCAGCAGGCCGTGGCCTGGTTCAAGGCGAACGAAGCCAGCCTGCCCTGAACCGTTCGGTTGATTGCACGCCCGGTCAGGCGGGGTACACTATCGTTCGATGCCTGATGGAGGGCGGCCAGTCCCTGCCCTCTAGGTTCGCATGGCGGCAGGTGTGCACATGCCCTGGCCCAAGTGGCTGCGTCGCGGGGGCTCCGATCGCCAGCCATCCTCATTCCAAGTCAGCATGCTCTCGGTGCTGCATGCGGCCGCAGCCGTCGCTCGGCGCGCTACCTCCTCCGAAGCCGACGTCTTGCGCGCTGTGTCGGAAGAGCTCCGCAAGCTCAGGCTCATCGGCGGCGTCTTCTTACTCGACGACCAGGGGATGCTGGTGGTGCGCAGCCGCGTCTTGAGCCCGGTAGTCGAGCACACTATCCGCCGCTTGACCGGGATCGATCTGCTGGGCTACCGCTTCGAGCCGAACGGCGTGTCGCCTTTCCAGACCGCCATGGCCCGCGGCGAGCCGATCTTCATCACCGACCGCCGACAAACGCTCGCCGACCTGCTGCCCGGACGCCTGCACGCCCTGCTGCCGGCTATCCTGCGCCTGATCGGCGGCGATACCCCGACCATCGTGGCCCCCTTGAGTGTGTCGGACCAGCCGCTGGGAATCATTACGGTCAATGCCCATTGGCTGACTTCGGATGATCTGCCCATCATGGGTTCGTTGGCCGACCACGTGGCGATTGCCATCAGCCATGTCCGCTCGCGCGAGGAAATGCAGCTGGCGCTCAGCCGGGAGCGGTTGCGCAACCAGGTGGCCGAGGCGGTGGCCAGCGCCTTCGATCAGTCGACCATCCTCGAGCGCGTCATCCGCGTGGCCGTCGAGGTTACCGACGCCGACGCCGGCGCTTTGGCCCTGATCGATCCTGACGGGCAGAGCCTGACCTACCCCTACACCTTTGGGCTGCCGGACCATCTCAGGTTGAAACCCTCGCCGCGCGGGCAGGGCATCGCCTGGCTGCTGATCGATAAGGCGGAACCCATCCTGCTCGACGAGTACGGCGCTCACATGCAGGCCCTGTCCGAATGGGCCGGCGCCGGCCTGCACGCGTTCCTCGGGGTGCCGCTCTACGCCGGCGATGATCCGGTGGGTGCCATGGGACTGTTCAAGACCCGACAGGGCGATGCCTTTCGCAAGGACCAGGTCGAAATGACCCAGGCGATCGCCAACATGTCGGCGCTGGCAATCAAAAACGCTCGTCTGTACGACGAGATCCGTCTTCGAGCCGAAGAATCCCAGGCGCTGATCCGCACGTCACACTCCATTTCGGGCTCGCTGGACCTGGAAACGGTGCTGCGCCTGATCGCCGAACAGGCCAAGGACCTGTTTGAAGCCGACGGCAGTCGCATCCATATGCTCGACCCACAGCGAGGCACGTTGCGCTGCCTGGTGGCCCTGGATCCCGATGCCGAATCCCTTATGGCGCTCGAACTCGAACCCGGCACCGGCCTAGCCGGGCACGTCATGGCCACCAGCAAGCCTCTGGTGATCAACGACCCGAACACCGACCCGCGGAGCCTGCAGGTGCCGGGCACACCCAGCAATGAGCCCGAATGCCTGGCCATGGCACCCCTGGTGGCGCGGCAACGGACGGTGGGCGTCATGGCGGTTCGCCGCCTGGGTGTCGAGCGCCCGTTCACACCGTCCGATCTTGATCTCCTGACCGCCTTCGCCGCCCAGGCGGCCGTCGCCATCGAGAACGCCGATTTGTACGGCCAGATCGAATCCCAGGCGCAGCGGCTGGAAGGCGAAGTCGTCGAGCGCACGCGTGATCTGGCCCTGTCTGAAGCCCGCTACCGCGGCTTGTTGGAGACGTCGCTGGCCGGAATCGCCCACATCGACAGCCAGGGGACGTTGTCCTTCGTCAACCATGTCTTCACCGGCCTGCTCGGGCTGGATGTCGAAGATCTGCGCGGCACCGGCATCGAGAAGGCCGCCGAGCGCATCTTCCCCGAGGCTCTGCGCGGGGTGATGATCGACCGCTTGCGGCCCCAGGCCTCGTTCGGCCTGCCGGCGCAGGAGATCTATGAGGTTGAAGTGCTGGGCTCCGAAAGCCAGTCGATTCCGGTCATCTTTGCCGTCAACCGGATCGTTGACGACCAGGGCCAGCCTCAGGGCATCACCATCCTGGTGCTCGACATCTCCGAACGCAAGGCACTGGAAACCGCTCTCCGCTCCGAGCGTGACCGCCTGGACACCATCTTGAAAAACATCGGTGATGCTGTCCTGGTCACCGATCCGAAAGGCGGCATTGAGTATGTCAACCCGGCGTGGGAGCGCATCAGCGGCTACCGGCGCTCGGAGGTGGTTGCCGGCGAGGTCGGGCTGGTGGACGATGCATTCAACCCGGCCCAGGTCGTAAGCGACCTGTGGGATACTTTGCGCGCCGGCAGGGCCTGGCACGGCGAGCTGGTCAACCGCCACAAGGACGGCCGAACCTACGAAGTCGCCGTGGCCATCACCCCCGTCATGGGGGATACCAAGGCGGTGGTCAACTTCGTCGCCGTGCAGCACGACATCAGCGCGCTGAAGGAGCTCGACCGGCTCAAGTCACAGTTCGTCTCGGATGTCTCTCACGAGCTGCGCACCCCCCTCACCAACATCCGCCTGTATGTCGATCTGCTCCGGGAGACGCATGACCCTGAGCGTTCATCCACCTACATCGCAACCCTGACGCGCGAAAGCGAGCGCCTGGCGCACCTGATCGATGATCTGTTGTCGCTGTCGAGACTCGAATCGGGCTCAACGCCCTTCCAGCCACGGCCGTTTGATTTGAACGGGATCCTGCAGGCGCTTTACGACGATCGGCGGGCGCTGGCAGCCAGGAAGGGTCTGATGATGATCATGGAAGCCTCGCCTGACCTGCCGCCAGCGATGGGTGATGCCCGTTTGCTCACACAGGTTTTCACCAACCTGCTCACCAACGCCATGAACTACACTCCTTCGGGTGGACGCATCACGCTGCGAACGCATTCCAAGGCACGTTCCGGCCAGGCCTGGATCACGGCGGCCTTCGAGGACACCGGATTGGGCATCGCCTCCGAAGAGCGTGGCCGAATCTTCGATCGATTCTTTCGGGGCAAGGCCAGCGTGTCTACGGGAGCGCCCGGGACGGGCCTGGGCCTGGCGATCTGCAAAGAGATCGCCGAGATCCACGGCGGACAGATCACGGTCGAGCCCAACGATGACCGAGGCACCAAGGTCACCGTATGGCTTCCGCTGGTGGCGGACCTGCGAGGCGAACGCCCCGCCAGCGGGCAGCAAGCGGTGTAGTCTCGTCCGGGCTGCCATCTCCCCGGATGCGATCGGCCTCAACTCAGGCTGAATACTGAACCCTGGGGGGTTTTCCGGACTTCGATCCGCGCCGGAAAGGCATCCTTCAACTCTTCGATGTGCGTGATGACCAGGATCCGATCAAAGCTTTCCTGGATGCTGTTAAGGGCCTCAATCAGGTGCTCGCGGCCTCCGGCGTCCTGCGTGCCAAACCCCTCGTCCATGAACAAACTCCGGAGCTGTGCCCCGGAGCGGTTGGCCAGCAACCGGGACAATGCAATCCGGATGGCGAAGTTAATCCGGAACGCCTCGCCGCCCGAGTAGAGTTCGTATGGGCGACTCCCCAGCTCATCGGAAATGATGATATCCAGGGCCTCGCGCAGGTCCCCGGTCTTGATCTCACGCTGGGTCTCAATGCGCACATTCAGCCGGCCGTCGGTAAGGCGTGAGAGCAGTTCATTGGCGTGGCGCTCAAGCTCCGGAACGACCGTCTCGATGATCATGGCCGGAACCCCGCGCTTGCTGAAGGCCTCACGAAGTTCTTCCAGCGCGGCCAAGGCGGCTGCTTCCTGATCCCATGTCTTCCGCAGCTCCACGCGCTGTGCGTCCATCGAAGTCAGGGCGGCCAGCTGCTGGCGCGCCCCGCCGACGCGTTCATCGGCCAATCGCTTTTCAAGCCGCAGCCGCTCGACTTCCGCGGCGCTCGCCGATACGGTCTTCAGTTGGGCTTCCGTCGCCTCTATCTGGCGGCGGAGCTCGGCGCGGGCCGCCTCATCCTCGGCCAGCTGCCCCTGCCACTCGGCCGCCCGGGCCGCCAGCCGGTCGGCCCGCACATGGCTTTCATCGGCATGTTTCAAGTCGGCCTCGGCCGCGGCAAGCTGCCGCTCCACCTGGCCTCGGCGTGCCGCCCGGGCCTGCAGGTCTTTCAGGCCGGTCTCGAGGCGCGCCTGCTCATCGTCCAGGGCCTTGATCAGATCGAGATTGGCCCGATAGCTTTCGCGCCGCATCTCGATTTCACGCTTCAGGTCGGCCACCAACTGGTGACGGTGGTCGTCGGTCAGGGTCTGTCCGCAGGTCGGGCAAATAGGCTCGCGGGCGCTCTCCAGAGTCTGCGCCCTGGATTTCATCGGCTCCGTTTCGGGTCCAAGCAACTGATTGATGCCCTTGAGCCTGGCCGATTCTTCGGCTGCGGTTGAGCGCTGCCGTTGGGCCTCGTCCACGGCCTGCTGGACTTGAGCCAGCTGGTCCAACTCGCGGCGGCTTTCGGCGATGGCGGCCTCCAATGCGGCCTTGTCCGCGCGCGCCCGTGCTCCGGCCAGTTCGTCCTGCGCCTCACGCAGATCCTTCGTGCGGCCGTCTATGCGGCGTGAAAGATCCTCCATCTGACGCTGCATGCTGAGCAGCTGGCTGCGAGTGTGCTCCTGATCCGTCCACTGCTTCTCGGCCGCGCTCAGCTTGGCGGCCGCCTGCACTGCGGCCGCCTCGGCCGCCGTCAGTTCGGTGGAATGCTCGTCCCGCCGGGCCAGGTCACGCTCGACTTCCTCCAGCCGGCCTTCGATGCGGTGAATCTGATCGCGGGTGGCCTGGATGCGCTCTTTGGCCCTCGCCTCGTACACCTCCCAGACGGACAGCCCAAGCACATTCGCCAGCACCTGCTTGCGCTGGCTGGGGGTTTTGGTGGTGAACTCGTCCGCCCGCCCCTGCACCAGAAAGGCCGAGTTGACAAACGTGTCGTAGTCCAGTCTGAGCGTCTGGTCGATCTTGTCCTGGGTCTCGCGGATGGACCCCTCCGACATGGGCACCCACACCTCGGCGGCTGCGTCCCAAGCTTGAAATTCGAGCAGTGACGCGCCTCGTTTGCCGCTCTTCCTCTGGCGCATGACGCGATAGCGCGCCCCGGCCTGGTCGAACGTCAAACTGACCCGCATCTCGTCCTGGCCCTGGTGGATGAGCTCGTCGGCTGTGTTACTACGCGCTTTGCCCCAGACGCACCAGGTGATGGCATCCAGGAGCGACGACTTTCCGGCGCCGTTCGGCCCGACCAGGCAGGCCACGTGAATCCCATCCAGCCGCAATGGCCCGGGGTCTCGATAGGCCAGGAAGTTCCAAACCTGGAGTTCGACGGGGATCATGGTTGCGCCTTCTCAACCATTATGCCAGCACCTGCGCTGGTACAGGTGGTTGCGCCTTCTCAACCATTATGCCAGCACCTGCGCTGGTCCAAGTGGTTGCGCCTTCTCAACCATTATGGTTGCGCCTTTTCAACCATCATGGACGGCTAGCCGGTTAGGCTGAACAGCTCGGCGGCCTCGGCCAGCAGGGCCGAGAGCCGATCCGGCTCGACGGAGCGGGCTTCCAAGTAAGCTCGCACCAGCTCGATCGGCGACAGCGCCTCCGGGGCCAGGTTGCCCAGACGCGCTCGCAGCTCTGTGTCCACTTCACGAATCACGACGACGCTGGCGGCGTCTGGCAGCGCGGCGTGGATATCGCGGTCTCGCAGCCCGGCCTGTTGCGATGACCGCAGCCGGACGATCACACGCACGACGGCGCCGTCCGGGGTCTTGTCCAGGGCGGCGATGACGGCCGACGTCGGCTCCTCAGCCTGGCGCACATCGACCCGCAAGGTGTGGAAAGGCCGCGCCCGGACGGGCACAAAACGCCATTGTGTGGCCTCACGTTTCAGCTCGACCCAGCAGAAGCCCTTTTCCTCGGCCTCCTCGCCAAAGTCGATGCGCTCCAAAGACCCGCTGTAGACCACCGGCGGCCTGCCGCCGGCGTTGAGGGCTTGATGCTTGTGAATGTGGCCCAGGGCCACGTAGTCCCAGACCTCATCGGCCAGGCCCGACGTCGTGACGGCGACGTCCCGGCCAAGCATCACGCTCCGTTCTGAGCCCAGTTTGGCCTCGGCGACCGAGAGGTGTGCGGCCAGCACGCGGGGCATGGCGTGCGCGCCGGCCTCGTGCGCCAGGTCGCGCAAGATAAGCGAGACAGTTTCCTTGAGCGCGGCCTCCAACTCCTCCAGGGTCTTGCCGCGGTTTTCCTCTTGCGATAGCAGCCGGTTGCGCATCGGGTAAGGCAGCCATGCGAGATAGACCGGGCCCCGCCTTGTCTCGATCACCTGCCCGCCGGGGGTGTGTCCAACCATCACCCCGGGCACGTCCAGCGCCCGGAAGATGTCGAGGCTGCTGGCCCTGGCGGCCATACCCGGCATGTCATGATTGCCGACCAGGAGCAGGGTCGGCACGGCGTCTGCCAGCCGCTTAATGCGGCTGGCGAACTCGCGCTGCTGGGTTGGATCGGGGTCGCGGTTCTTGAAAGCATCCCCGGCGAAGATGGCCAGGTCGGCGCCATGTTCGAGGCCGTAGTCGATCACCTCGTCCAGGCGGTCGAGGAAATCGCGCACGCGCGTCGACGTCCCGGTGGCCGGGTCCAGTCGCCCGTAGTTCTCCATGCCGACGTGCAAATCGGCAAAGTGGAGCAGGCGTATGGGGTCGCTCAAGCGCCCGTCCTTATGGTCTGGTGCTACTGTGGGCGGTCGGTCTTCGGGCGGTCGTATCCCAACAGGCTCAGGCAAAGGAACAGCTCGCCCCGGTGGTGTATCTGTTGTTCCAACACGTGCCACAAGATCCAGCCGAGCTTCGGCGTGCCATCTCCCGGGACCTGGATGATGCGGTTGAAATCCTCAACCGGGACGGTGGCCAGATAGTCAAAAGTCCGCTTGTGGGTTTCCTCCAGGGCCAGGCGCAACTCGGCGACCGTCTGGGGCTGGCTTGGATTGGCATCCGGCCAGGCGGGGAGCTCACGCCGGATCACGAAGTGAATCCACCCGTTCTCCAGGCGGATCATGTGCCTCAAGATGTCACCGACCGTGCGCGGATAGGCCTGTGCCGGGCGCACGTCCAGATCGGAATCTTTGAGCATGGCGACGGCCCGCATCAGGTCACGCCAGACCACCTGCCAGTGGTCGAAGTACTGGTCGGCGTTCATAGGACAACCCTCCAGCGCGCATTCTACCATGGGGTCCCTGAAGGGCGCGCTTCCCGCCAATCGAGTATCATCGATCTGCCCGTTCCAACCCGTCGGCAAGGGCCCGGAGGCCAGAGGTTCATGGCCGGTTTTGCGCTCACTCTGTTCGCCGTCGCCGCTTACGGCGCCTTTCACAGTCTGTTGGCCGGCACGTGGGCCAAGCAGCAGGCGACCCGCCGCTGGGGAAAGACCGCCCAGCGCGGCTATCGCCTGTTCTTCAATCTGCTGGCGGGCCTCACCCTGCTGCCGGTGTTGGCAGTGCCCGCGCTGGCGCCGGGGACGACCTTGTACCGGATTGAGATGCCCTGGGTGCTCGGGAGCCTGGCGCTGCAAGCCGTGGGCGCCGGGCTGGTCGTGATCGGGCTGCTCCAGACGGGCCCGATGGACTTCCTCGGGCTGAGCCAGCTGGTGGATGACACCGGAGGGGACCAGCTCGTGGCGTCGGGCCTGTACCGCTACATGCGCCACCCGCTGTACACCGGGGGCCTGCTGTTCATCTGGTTCACGCCCCTGATGACCAGCAGCGTGCTGGCCCTGGACCTCGGCCTGACCGCCTATCTCTACATCGGCAGCCTGTTCGAAGAGCGCAAACTGCTTCGAAGCTTCGGCGAGCCCTACCGGCGCTACCAGGCGCAGGTCCCGCGCTTTATCCCGCGCCCATGGCGCTCCGCTCATCTCGATCGGGTTTGATGCCCGCCGCCATCGCGGCTTTCATGTGAAATCCTTCACAAACTCAGTTGGTCAGGCCACGGCCCACCAGTCCCGACCTTCGACCAGCCCGCCGCGCGTTAAGCTGCTCGCGGATCAAGGCCCGCGCACCGCGCGAGCCGACCGCCGCCAGCACAGCCGGGTGCTCAAAGGAGCCCCACCAGCGCTCGAGCGCCTCGACCGGCTCGACGGGAAGTCCCCGCCGCTCCCGGCCGATCTTCTTTGGGTCGATGTCGATAAAGACCGCCAGCGGAACTTGGTGCTTGAGCAGATGCTTCGAAAGGCGCTTGCCCATCTGACCCGCCCCCCATACGATCACGCCGTCGCAGCCGGCCAGCGGCCCTTGAGCCAGGTACGCGGCTTTGGCTCGCAGGAAGTTCTCAACCGAATAGTGGCTGTCGGTGCGCGTCGCCCGAGCCGGGTGTTCTCGCCACAATAGCAGGACCTCGGGCACTTTCCCGAAGGCTGCCCCTTCGAGATACAGCCGCAGCCACAGGTCATAGTCCTCCGGCCAGCCGTGGTCCTGATAGCCGCCGACGCGTTTGATCCACTCGGCGCGCATGACCACGCTCGGGTGCGCCAGCGGGCTCTCCACGAAGATCTCACGCGCCATGGAGTTCGGCGTCACCAGGCTGTTGAGCCAGTCCACGTACAACCGAAACCCCTCCCGGACGTCTTCCTCCGGGAAAGGGCGCACCCATGATCCCACCACCGCCAGGCCCGGATGGGCATTCAAAAGCGCGAGCTGTTTCTCGAGACGCGTAGGCATGGCGATATCGTCGGCGTCCATCCGTGCCAGCAGCGGCGCCGTGGCCGCGCTCACGCCGGCATTCAGGGCCCGCACCAGGCCAACCCTGGGCAGCTGGATGAGATGCAGCCGGGCATCCCGGCCCGCCCATGCCTGCAGCCTGGCGACGGTGTCATCGGTCGACCCGTCGTCAACGACGATAATCTCGAAGTCGCCCATCGATCCGGTGACAATCGACTCAATTGCCTGATCGACGGTCTGGCCGGCGTTGTGACAAGGCATGACCACCGCCACCTGGGCTGGCAAATGTCGCTCCTTATAAGCTCACACCGGCGTTGAACGGGTGAAGGAGAAGCCTGGCGGCCGGCGACCGATGGGGCGCGGCTCAGTCGATGACGATGAGCCCGGGGTGGCCGCGTGTCAGCGGCGCCCCGCCCCCGACCTCGACGGCCACAACGTCTTCCACTCGGGCCGAAAACCCCTGGTCGTGCATGATGCTCGGTTCGACCGTGAAGAGCATGCCACGTTCCAAGGGCGTGTGATCGCCGGAAGTCAGGAAGGGGGCCTCATGCACGTCGAGCCCGATGGCATGCCCCAGCCGGTGCCGGAAGGCCGCGCCGTAGCCGGCCCGCTCGATCACCTTCCTTGCCGCCGCATCAGCCTGCTCGGCGGTCATGGCTCCCGCTTGCAGCGCGGCGATCCCGGCCGCCTGGGCGTCCATTACCAGCCGGTGAATCTCGATCATTTCCGGTGCCGGGCTGCCGAAGAAAACCGTCCGGCCAAAGTCATAGCAGTAGCCCTTGTGAATGGCCCCAAAATCGAACAGGACACACACCGGCGGATCCAGCGCTCGCTGCATCGATTCGACGGTGTGTCCGAAGACCAGCGGATGCTCGGGGCCGGAACAATAGAGTGAGGTGGTGAAGGACGGACCCTGTCCCCCGGCGCGCCTTAGCTGCAGGTCGATTTCAGCCACAACGTCCAGCTCGGTCATGCCATGCTGCAGCTGGCCCAGGACCGCCGCAAAGGCCGCCTCGGTGATGGCCCCCGCCTGGCGCATGATGGCGATTTCGTCTTCCGATTTAATTCGGCGCTGGGTCGCCAGCACCTCGGTGGCCGCGACAAAGATCACCCCGGGCAGCAGTTTACACAGGGCCACCACCGTTTCTCCGGCGGTTGCCTCGCCAATGGCCAGCCTTCCGCCGTCCTTCCAGCCCAGCCTGGTCAGGATTCCGCCAACCAACTCGGACGGGTCATCCCAGTCTCCCAGGATTTTCGTCTCGAAGGCCCCCTGGCCGACGACGCCGCTCAACTCCCGCGACATGCGGGTCAGGGTGACGACGGGTTCTCCGGTCAGCCCCACCCACACGCCTTCAAGCCAGGCGCCCGGGTGATGCGTGGCCCCGAAATTGGGAAAGGGGCGCTCGATCCCGGTCAAATACTGCATATCCGCCGAAAGCGGAAAGAACGCCGCTTCGGCCGAGTCCTTCAGCTGGGTCTGGAATGCTTGCACGCGCGCCTGGAACGCTTCCATATGGCTCCTTGGGCTGTGCTCGACGACGGCTAGGTGTTGAGGAAATCCTCGGCGTAGTGACAAGCGACCTGGTGACCTGGTCGCAACTCGCGCAGCTCCGGCTCTTCCTGCGAGCAGTGCGGCAGCCTGGCCACCGGACAGCGGGGGTGGAAGCGGCAGCCGGAGGGCGGGTTGATGGCGCTGGGGATTTCGCCTTCGGGCAGCGGCGTCTGGCGGCGCTCTTTGGGGTCAGGCACCGGCACGGCCGCCAGCAGGGCCCGGGTGTAAGGATGCAGCGCATGTCCGTAGACTTCGCGCAGATCACCGACCTCGACCAGCTTGCCCAGGTACATCACCCCAATTCGGTCACAGATGTACTTGGCCGTCGCCAGGTCATGGGTGATGAACAGATAGGTCAGGTCGAACTCTTTTCGCAGCTCCTTCATCAGATCCAGCAGCAGCGAGCGCACGCTCACATCCGCCATGGCGATGGGTTCGTCCGCCAGGATCAGGTCCGGCCGTGTGATCAGCGCGCGGGCGATGACCACCCTCTGCCGCTGTCCGCCGGATATCTGATGCGGGTACTTGTCAAGGAAATAGACGGCCGGGCTCAAGCCGACCCTCTCCAGCATTCCGACCGCCAGGTCGCGATATTCGTCCTTTCGATCCGGATAGTGGATTTCCAGCGGGTGGGTCAGCGCTTCGCCGACCGACATTCTGGGATTGAGTGACGCCATGGGGTCCTGATAAATGACCTGCATGCGGCGCCGGAGCAGGCGCAGGGCCTCCGGGTGCAACTCCGCCAGGTCGGTTCCGTCGAACAGGACCTTGCCGTCGGTCGGCTCTTCGAGCCGGATGACCAGGCGGCCGGTGGTGGTCTTGCCGCTGCCGCTTTCGCCGGCCAGGCCGAATACTTCACCTTTGCGGATGGAAAACGTCACCCCATCTACGGCCTTGACGAAGTCGGTGTGGCCGGACATCAGGCGCTCGACGAATCCGGTTTGAACCGGAAACCACTTCTTTACCCCGATGACATCCACCAGGCTGGGGCGTTCGATGGGCTTCGCGGTCGTGCTCTGGCTCATGGAGCCGCCTTCAGGGTGGGTCGTTCTTTCTCAGGATGATCCTCATAGAGCCAGCAGTTGACCAGGTGCTCATCGACGGCGGGGAGCAGGTGCGGAGCCATTCTGGAACAAATCGGCATCGCTTCGGGACAGCGCGGATGAAATCGGCACCCCGATGGCGGGTTGAACAGGTTGGGGGGCTCTCCGCCCATGCGATACAAGTTTTCCGCCTCGGTCAGGCTGATGTTGGGCACCGAACGCAGCAGGCCTTGCGTGTAGGGGTGCAGGGGCCGGTCGAAGACATCACCCACGTCCCCAACCTCGGCCATCCGGCCGGCATACATCACCGCCACCCGGTCAGCGACCTCAGCCACCACCCCGATGTTGTGGGTGATCAACAAAATCGTGAGCCCAAATTCGTCGCGCAGCGCGCGGAGCAAATCCAAGAACTTGGCCTCGACGATCACATCCAGGGAGGTGGTGGGTTCGTCGGCCACGACCATCTTGGCGCGCAACGCCAGGGCCAGCGAGATCATGACACGCTGGCGCATGCCGCCCGACATTTGGTGCGGATAGTCGTCAATCCGCTCGGAGCGGATGCCCAGGCTCTCGAACAGCTCTTCGCCGCGTATCCGGGCCCGGCTTTCCGAGCTCGGCTCGTGAGTGCGGATGGTTTCCGAAAGGTGATCGATGACGCGTTGAACCGGGTTGAGCGACGTCATTGGGTCCTGAAAGACCATGCCCAGTTCGGCGCCGCGCACCTGGCGCATGTCGTCTTCGGAAAGGGACATCAGGTCGCGGCCGTCGAACCACAACTCCCCCGACGTGATTCGGGCTGGGCCGGAGTGCAGGCGCATCAGGGCCTTGCCCAGGGTCGACTTGCCGCAGCCGGACTCGCCCACCAGCCCCAGGATTTCGCCGCGCCGGACATCCAAAGAGACCTGGTCGACGGCCTTGACGGCCCCAGCCCGGGTCGTGTACTCAACGGTCAGGTCTCGAATGGAATAGAGGAGGTCGTCGCCCATCAGCGATCCCGCAGCTTGGGGTTGAAGATCTCGGTCAGCCCTTCGCCCATCATGCTGAACGCCAGGACGACGAGCAAGATCGCCAAGCCGGGGAACGTGATCATCCACCAGGCCGTCTGAATGAACCGCTGGCCTCTGGCCAGGTCAATGCCCCAGTCGGCGATGGTCGGCGGAAGACCTAGACCCAGAAAGGACAGCCCCGCTCCGGTCAGGATGGCGTCGGCGACATTGACAGAAAAGATGATCGCCACGGAAGGGATGACGTTCGGAAAGATATATCGGCGCAGGATTTCGATGCTCCGCGCTCCGAGACTTCGGGCCGCGTCCACATAGAGCTCTTCTCGAACCGCCAAGGTCTGCCCGCGCACAATCCGGTAGTAAGTTGGAACGTAAAGGACCGCAATGGCGACGATGACGTTCAGGACGCTGGGGCCCAGCACGGCCGTGATGGCAATGGCCAGGATCAGCCCCGGGAACGCATACATGCTGTCCATCAACAGGCACATAAGCCGCTCGAACGCGCCGCCGGTGTAACCGGCGAACAGGCCCAACGGAACGCCCAGGACCAGGGCCACAATTGATGAACTGAAGCCGATGATCGAGCGCGATTCGGGTGCCCCAGATCAGCCGGCTGAATACATCCTGACCGATGTCATTCGTCCCGAGCAAGAAGCCGCCGGATGTGGCCGTCTCTCCGGTGAGAGAATTGCCGGCCTTGAGTTCTGGGAAGCTGGCCGCCAGGCTCTGGTACTCAAGCTGGCGGACCACAACTGCGGCGACCTTGCCATCTTGCACCGCTTGCAGGGTGTCCTCCAGCGTGAGATAACGCTCAATCCGCGGCCGGAGCCTTAAGCCCTCGGGCCCGTTCTTCAACTCTTGATCGATGGTTTGGGCTTCTTCGTTCAGCGCGCCGGCGGTGGGGACCCCCTGCATCGACTCCGACGCTGGGCCGAACCGCGTCGCCCGCCACGGCCAGATCACGTAGCTGGGTCACATTCGAATCACTGCGAATGACCAGGATGGGTAAGTCCGGCTGCTGGCCCGGGGATAGAAAGCGCGGCCCGACCAGGGACTCGGCGGTGAACGGCGCCACCAATCCCGGCGCAATCGCCAGCGCGATGAATACCACGACCATCACGCTCGAAATGGCGACGAACCACCAGTCCAAGCCATACCACCGGCGGGCGAGCAGGATGCGGCGCACAAAACCCACATCCGCCAGCTCGTCGCGCCAGACCTGCTCACCCGGTTCGGTGACCGATGGGAGGGGGTGTGATTTTTCCATGGATCAGTACCTCACCCGCGGATCAACCAGGGAATAAATAATGTCCACCGCCAGGCTGATCAGAGCCACGAACAAAGCAAAGACTGTGATCACGCTTTGGACGGCAGTGTAGTCACGCCCGGAGATGCGCTCGACCAGATAACTGCCCATGCCGGGCCAGGAAAAGACGGTTTCCGTCAATACGGCTCCGGCCAACAAAATGGCCACCTGCAGGCCGATCAGGGTGATCACCGGGATCAAGGCATTCTTCAGGGCATGGGTATAGACCAGTACACCTTCGCTGATGCCGCACGCCCGCGCCGCGGCGATGTAGTCCGACTGAAAGGTCTCGATCACGTTGATCCGCGTCAAGCGCAAGAATACGCCCGACAGGATCGTCCCCAGAGTGACGGTCGGCAGGACCAGGTGGGCCAGGACCGAACGGAAGGCCGGCCAATTCCCGGTGATCAGGGCATCAATCGAGTAGATATTCGTGATGTGGTGCAGAGTCGTCCCGATGATGGCGTCGATCCGTCCGGAGATGGGCAGGACATTCAGCCGGACTCCAAAATAAAGCTGCAGCATCAGACCTAACCAGAAGATGGGCAAAGAATAAATGATGACGGAGTACAGGCGCAGGGTGTAGTCAGCCGCCTGCTTGCGGCGGGAGGCAGCGAAGGCTCCCCCAAAGACACCGATGATCAGCGCCAGGATCGAGGCCGGGACGACCAACTCGAGCGTGGCCGGGAAACGCTCACTCATCTCATCCACGATCGGCCTATGACCGCCCACCAGCGAGTTGCCAAAATCAAAGGTTACGATGTCTTTCAGGAACCGGGCGTACTGGACGATGAGCGGGTCATTCAGGCCCAGCTGCTCGCGGATGTGCGCGACCATTTGGGGCGTGCCCTTGGGGCCTAGGGCGGACGAAACCGGATCGCCGGGGATGACCCGCATGACCAGGAACACCAGGCTGGCGAGGATGAAAACCATCGGCAGGGTCAGCCCCAGCCGGGTCAGGATGTACTTTCGAAGCCCTCCCGAACCGCGGATGAAGATATAGATCAACCCCAGGACCGAGGGGATCCCAAAAACCAGGAAGATTAGGATGATCGGCGAGAGGGGCATGAGGCGAGTTGGAGCCGGGGGCGGGCCATCTCTGGCCCGCCCCCTTTAGGCGTCTTACTGAGACTTGCTCAGGGTGGCGTAGTTGAAGTCAATCGTGGGGCCAATATTCAGGGTTTCGGGCAAGGCGTACATGCTGTCACCGTGAATGCTGGGGCCGTACACCACATGTTCTGCGTTGAAGAACAGCGGGACAGTCACCACCAGATCGGCATACAGATCCTGAGCCTGACTGTACAGGTCGGCGCGGGCGGCGGGGTCACTTTCGGTGTCGGCCTTCGCCAGCAGATCGACCAGCTGGGCCGCCTTGTCGTTCAGCGGCACGCCGAAGTCACTGCCTTCCTGCGGCTCGGTCACGTTCGTACCCAGACCCTTGTTGTAAACGAACGGGTCGATATAGTTCGAGGAGTCGGGGTAGTCGAAGAACCAGCCGAGGACGCCCACGGCGTAGGACTGACCGCCGGTGAGCGCCGAGACGTACGTGCTCCACTCCTGCGCCTGCAGGTCAACCTGGATGGCGCCGGTGGCCTCAAGCTCCTGCTTGATCACCTGCATCCAGGAGGCGGTCTCCGCACCGTAGTGCTCCGGCGGGTACCACATCTGCAGCGTCAGGGGGTTGTCGGCCGTGTAGCCGGAAGCCGCCAGGGCTGCCTTGGCCTTGTCCAGATCCGGTGCGCCGTACATGGTGTCGAAGGCTTCTGTAGCGCCCACGAAACCGGGCGGGATCTGAGAGTACAGCGGGCTCACCTGGCCGCCGAAGACCGTGTCGGAGATCTCGTTGCGGTCAATGGAGTAGGCGATGGCCTTGGCCACATTGGGATCGTCGGCCGGAGCCATGGTGTGGTTGACGATCAGGTAGCGGATCGAACCGCCGTTCACCGCGCTCACGGTCACGTTCGAGACGCCCTGGAGCTGGCCAATCAGGTCCGGCCCCAGGAAGCGCCAGGCGATGTCGATTTCGCCGTTCTGCACGGCCAAAGCCATCGTCTGCGGGTCAGAGAAGTGCCGCACGATGACCTGGTCGACCTGGGGCTTCAAGGTGCCGGTGTAGTACGGATTGGGCTCCAGCACGATCTGTTCGTCCGGATTGAGCTGGGAGATAAAGAACGGGCCGGTCCCGTAGACAGGCGCCTCGGGGATCAGGTTGCACTCAGCGGCTGTGAAGATGTTCGGGTCCGAAGCCACATAGGGCGCCCGGGCCAGAATCTGGCTGAAGAAGCCGACCGGCGCCTTGAGCTGGAACACGATCGTGCTGCCGCTCGGGTTGGTGATGCTTTCGACATACGGCACAGCCAGCGTGTCGGCCACATCATTCGGGCAGGACGGGCCGATGGTCAGCAGGCGGTTGAGCTGAGAGACATACATGGCCGCCGTCAGATCGGTGCCATCGGCGAACTTGACGCCGTCCTTGAGGGTGAAGGTGTAGGTCAGGCCGTCTGCCGAAATTTCGGGCAGCGCCGTGGCCAGCTCCGGTTGAACATCGGTGGTGCCAGGGACATACGAGAGCAAGCCCTGGCTGATGTTGGTGATGTTCTCCCAGTCGTAGATGGCGTAGGCATCGGCCGGATCTAGGCTGGCAAGCTTATCCGTGGTTCCAATCACGATGGTGACTGGGCCCGCGGGGGTCGGCGCCTCGGTCGGGGCGGTTGTCGGCTGGGCAGCCTCGGTCGGCGCCGTGGTTGGCGCCGCCGTCGGCTGGCCGCCGCATGCCACCATCAGCATGCTTCCAAGAACGAGCAAGCTGACGATTGTAAATACACTTCGGCGTTTCACAGTTCTCTCCTCCTGAAAATGGTCTTTCGGATTTGCCGATTTCTCGGATATCAAAGTAATCGATGATTAGTCGTCGGTTGCCACCTCCTCCTCATGGAGTTGATGTCATCAACCTGGGTAGGACAAGCCAGGTGAGCCCGTCCCGGGTGCTCTGGCTTGGGGGAGCACGCCGAGGATACTGGCGTGCTTAAGGTTCAATTCTACCCTGACTCCATTCAAGCGTCAACCTCCGGTCTCAAGGGCTCGAGTGGCCTGATATCGGGAATCCCCGGGCCACCCGGCCCTTGGGTCCCTTGGCTAAAAGTCTTTGTCTTGATACTACACAATTGGTGAATGTGGGGTTCATTTCGCTAGCCAGGTCCAGAATCGGGCGACAATGTAGCTCCATCTTCCAGGACAGCGTGCTTGGGTACAACCACGATGCCATCCTGGACGCTGTACTGCTCGGCATCGAAGCTGACGCCTTCGGGAAACGGCTGGATGGTCACGCCTGTACCGATACGGGCGTTTTTGTCGATGATGGCGCCTCGGATGGCGGTGTTGGGCCCAATCCCCAGCGGCGGGAGGCCTGTCGACAACTGACGCGAATCGGCCTCGTAGTAGTCGGCTCCCATGACGACGAAATCATGGATTTCGACCCCGCGGCCGATGAGGCTGCGAATGCCCACGACGGAATGGCGGATGGTGGCCCCGCTGATGATGCAGCCCTCCGAGACCAGGGCCCGGTCCAGTTGCACGTCATAGGTGCGTGACCCAGGCAGAAACCGCGGGTGCGTGAAAATCGGCCGGCCGCGCACCTGGAAGCTGAAGTTAGGTTCCGGGTCGGTCAGGGCCAGATTGGCCTCGTAATAGGCCCTGATCGTGCCCACATCTTCCCAGTAGCCGTCAAAGGGATAAGCGAAGACCCGGTGAGAGTCAATGGCCGCCGGAATCATACCGCTTCCAAAATCGTCATGGGTCTGGCGCAGCAAGTCCTCCAGGACAGCCGCCTTGAAAAGGTACAAGCCCATCGATCCGTAATAGCGCGGTCCCCCTTCGGAGGGCACCGCGTAAGGCCGGCGTTGATCGGCCGTTTTCGGCTTCTCTCTAAAACCCGTCACCCGGCCGTCGTTGTCAAGCTTCACCAATCCCAGACGGCCGGTGTCGGCTTCGGTGACAAGCTTGGCTGCCAAGGTGATGTCCGCTTGGCGTTCCCAATGGAAAGCCGCCAATTCAGCATAGTCCATGCGGTACAGGTGATCCCCGGCCAGTATCAGTATGTCCTCGGCGCCCGTCACCCGGATTTCGAACAACTGCTTACGGACGGCGTCGGCTGTTCCCTGATACCAGTCGGCGCTGGTCATGGTCTGTTCTGCGGCCAGAATCTGCACCCAGCCAGGATGGAACAAATCGAAATGGTAGGTCTGGGCGATGTGACGATGGAGCGAGACGGAGTTGAACTGGGTAAGAATGGCGATTCTCTGAATGCCGGAGTTCAAGCAGTTGCTGACCGGGATATCCACCAGGCGGTATTTCCCGCCGATCGGCACGGCCGGCTTGGCGCGCAGCTTGGTGAGCGGCCACAAGCGAGACCCTCGGCCGCCCCCCAACACCACCCCAAGCACCTGATCCATGCCCACCGCGGGTCGCCTCCAAATCCGGCCCCAACCCACCGCCGCGCTTTCATTCTATTACGACATTGGCAAACGGGTCTTCAAGCCTGCAACAACGCCGCAAGTCCAGCACCCAGCCCGCCCCCGACCAACGTGGCCGCGAAATTCACCCCGTCGTTGTCCAACCAGCGCCAGCCGCGGACCCGGTGCGTAGGCGTGCCGCACACGTGCCGCGGGTGCCGCTCGGTTTCCCGCCCGCAGCCCGGACACCAATAGATCGCCTGGACCGTGGCGCCGAGCAGGCTGTCGGCCAAAGACCCGGCCAGGCCCGCGCTCGTGACGATCAAGGCCGGCATCAGCCGTCCCTGGAGGCCGCCGTCCAGTAACCCGATCAGCCCTGCGCCCGCCAGGGCCGCCAGCATCCCCAGGCCGCTCACTGCCCCCGAGGTCCCAGGCTCCACCGGCGCGCCCCCGGTGATACGCCTTGGAGGCGCGTTTGACAGCACACCCAACTCGGTCGCCCATGTGTCGGCGTTAGCGGCCGCCAGCGCGCCGGCCATGGCGGTCAACCACAGGCCGGAACCCTGCAGCCCGAAGCCAACCGCCAGAACCGCCGCCAGGCTCCCGTTGGCCAGGACCTGTCCGGCGTCACGGCGGGAATCTTTGGAGAATTTCTCCGCCAGGCGCTGTTTGGTGGCTCGGCCGACGGCTGACAAGGCACTGGACGAGACAAAGAAGGCCAGCAGAAGTGCGGCGGCCGGCCAGCCACCCAATCCGAATGTCAGGCTGCCTATCGCCCAGGCCGCCCACGCGCCGGAAGCCGACAGAGCCCCAGCCTGGTAGCTGGCGACCGCCACGACCAGCGCCAGCGCACAACCTAGTAGAAGTTGTAACCCCATCTCTCCCCGTGATGCCCGCAACCTGTGGATAACCTGCCGGGTGCTTGTGGAAAAACGTCGGCCGACGGTGGACAGAACCCCGTCAAGCTTGGGATATCAATTGGAGAGCGGCTCCCGCCAGAAGCCCACCACTGATTACAGCCGCCAGCCACACAGTATAGGCCAGGCCGCGCCGGTCCGGCGCCTGATAAAGCCATATCCCGAGCATGGCATCGGCCAGCCAGACAAACCCGGCCATCAACGGCAGAAGCAGCAGCCGGCCCGGGGGCGCCAACGGATCGGGGCTGCCGAACTGGTCAAAGCCAAACGGCACCGGCCCGACCAACATCGACGCCCGCCAGCCGACAAAGGCCAGCAGCAGGAGCGGGATGACCGCCCCTAATACCATCAGAGCCTCGAGCCCAGGGATCGGACCATACCCTTCCCACCAGGAAGTCGGGCCGATGCGACTGGGCGGGGATGGGGCGCAGCGATCCCTGGCGAGTGGCCTCTGTGAAAGAATTCACAAACCTATCGGATTGGGCGGGCGTGACGAGGAAGGCCTTGTTGACGGTGCGCACCAGCACGCCCGAGCGGGGGTCGCCTCCGGCAAAGACCTCCGCCGGCGCGCCCTGGCCAAGCTGGGCATGGGTCACGGCGCAGCCGGGCCACCAGAGACCCGGCGCCAAGGCCACGCCTGCAAACTCGGGTGTGACGGGCTGGACCGCATCAACCTGGTCCAGCGGGATCTGCTCGAAACTCAACCCCCACCACAGGTAGAAGCCCTCGCCATCGAGCCGAAAACGAGCCGTCCACAGCCCGTAGAGGCGGTAGATCACCAGGCCCGCCATAGGCAGGCAGACCAGGGGCAGGAGAACCCACAGGATGATCCAGGGTGTGACCGGGGAGACGTCCATTCGGCCCAAACCGAAAGCCATGGCCGAGCCGAGGACGACCAGGAAAACCGATCCCGATCAGAGTACCTCGCACGCGGGGGCTTGAATTCCATGTGCGGTGGCAGCGAGGTCCTGGCTTGAGCCGGTTTCAGCCGACAGTCGAACGCTCTTCAACATACACCGGCGTGTTCCAATCCCGGTAAGCCGGCAGCCGACCTCGAACAGTGTCGTCGTAGAGTCGGCGGAGCTTGGTGGTCAGCGGTCCCATGACGCCGGTCCCGACCGGGCGATGATCGACGCGCGTGATCGCCGTCACTTGAGCGGCCGTGCCGGTCATGAACAGCTCATCGGCCAGGTATATCTCGGTTCGGTCGATTGACCGCTCGACGACTTCCATGCCCAGCTCGTCCCTGGCCAGCACCATGATGGTGCGCCGGGTGATGCCCTCGAGGATGTTGTCCGTCACGGGCGGGGTGACCAGTTTGCCGAACTTGAGCATGAACAGGTTTTCGGCGCTCCCCTCCGATACGTGCCCGTCGACATTCAGCACCAGCGCTTCGTCGAACCCGCCGCGGATGGCGTCGGTCTTGACCAACGCCGAATTGACATACGCCCCGGTGATCTTGCCACACGCCGGAATCATGTTGTCGTCAATCCGCCGCCACGCCGAAATGGTGACATGGGCACCTTCGTCGCGCTCAACATACCGGCCGAAGGGAACAGCGAACATGGCGACCTCGTCCGTCAGGTCATGCAGCCGCACCCCGATGATCTCGTCGGCCTTGTAAACCAGCGGACGGAGGTAGCAGTCTTCCCGATAACCCTCCGTCCGCAGCAGTTCCAAAGCAATATCCCGCAGCGCCTCAGCCGATAAGCTGACCTCGCAGGCCAGCAGTTTAGCCAAGTCAAGCAGTCGAATGAAATGGTCGAGGCCCCGGAAGACAAATAGCTGTTTGGACTCGCTGTTCCAGTAGCCCCGCACACCGCCGAACGCACCCGTCCCGTAGTTCAGCGTGTGGTTCATGATGCCGACTTTGGCCTGATCATAGGGCACGATGTCCCCGCGGAAATAGGCATACTTCGGAAGGGTCACGCTGGCATACCTCCTACCAGGCACCTTTGCAGGCAGAACGAGGAAATTCGTTTGTTCATCATGCACACCGACCTGGCGATTTCATTATAAGACCCGGCCAAGACAGTGACAAGAAATCGACCCTACCCTTACCCTACGATTGGCTCACCTGCATGTTATCAACCACACGCCGGACCCCGGGCATCGTCCCCACCACTCCCGCGACCGCCTGCCGAGTGGCTTCATCCGGAATGTGTCCGACCAGCCCCACCGCGCCGAGATGAGCGCGCACAATCAATCTCCCCGGCGGCAGCTCGCCCAGCCCGGGGGCGTCGGCCAGCGCCCGTGCGGCCCAGATCTCCAGATCGGAGTCGGCCAGCAGCTCGTTCTCAACGGCCGCCACCCCCGGCACGCCGGAGACGATGGCTTCGATGTTGTCCTTGATCACCCTCGAACGGACCCACCCCCGCAGGCCTACCCGGCCAAGGTCGGTCACGTGCAGCTTCAGGGGGACGTCACTGCTGCGGACGGGTTCGTAGTCCCAAAGGGCGTCTTCAATGAGACCCTGGAGGTCTCTTGGGTCAACCGGGCGCGGGGTTGCAGCGGTCATGTGAGACGCCTCCTGGCGTGGTGCGTGTGGAGGATTATACATGGCCCGCGAGGCTCAAGATCAGTGAACGGCTCTGTCTCACACGCTGCAGGGACAGCCCCTTCTCCGTATTGAAACCCACTTCCCGGCCGGGCTCCAACCCGGGTGGCGCGTCTACCCCCACCCCTTACCCCTCCGTCTGGGATGAGCTGGATCTAAGCTGCTGGCAGCCAACCCAGGGGAAGGGGATCGTGGTCCAAGGAGCCGGGGGGTGAGGCCGATCGCGGTCGTCATCTCCCCTGTGTTTTCGAGGGGCGGCCTGACTCCGTTCGCGGTCAACTTGAGGCAGGCGGTGGAGATGAAAGCGAAAGGGCCGCCCCTGCTGGGACGGCCCTCGTGGGTTGCTCTGTGTGGCCTTGCGTCTATCACGCCTCTCGAAACTCGCCTTCGACGACATCGCCTTCCGGCTGATCCGTGGCCCCCTCCGCCGGAGGGGTAGCTGACTGGCGGTCCGCCTGCAGCTGCTGGCCGAGCGCGTAACTTGCCTGCTGCACCTGCTCGGTCAAGGTCTTGATCCGGCTGATGTCTTCGCCCTGCAGGGCTTGCCTCAGGGATTGAATTTGCTCTTCGATCTTGTTGCGATCGTCGGCCGGGACCTTGTCGCCAAGCTCCTTGAGGGTCTTCTCCGCCTGGTAGGCGGTGCTGTCGCCGGCGTTGCGGGCGTCCACCAGCTCACGGCGCTTTTCATCATCGGTGCGGTGCTGCTTGGCCTCGTTGACCATCCGGTCGATGTCCTGTTCGGACAGGTTGGTGGAGGCGGTGATGGTGACCTTTTGCTCCCGCCCGGTGGCCTTATCCTTGGCCGAGACATTGATAATCCCGTTGGCGTCGATGTCGAAGGTGACCTCGACCTGAGGCACCCCGCGCGGCGCCGACGGAATACCTTCCAGCCGGAATCGGCCCAGGCTCATGTTATCGCTGGCTATGGTACGCTCGCCCTGGAGCACATGGATATCCACGGCTGTCTGGCTGTCCTCGGCCGTAGAGAAGATCTCCGATTTCTTGACCGGGATGGTCGTGTTGCGCTCGATCAGGGGTGTCATTACGCCACCCAGCGTTTCGACCCCCAGGGAGAGGGGCGTCACGTCGAGCAGCAGGACATCCTTGACCTCCCCGCCCAGCACGCCGCCCTGGATGGCGGCGCCGACGGCCACGACCTCGTCCGGATTGACACCCTTGTGGGGATCCTTACCGGTCAGCTCGCGGACCAGATCCTGGACCATCGGCATGCGCGTGGCGCCGCCGACGAGCACGACCTCGTCCAATTGGTGCGTCAGGACGCTGCCGTCCTTGAGGACCAATTCAAACGGTCCCCGAAGCCGCTGAACCAAATCCTCGGTCAGCTGCTCGAGCTTGGAGCGCGTCAGCTTCATTTGCAGGTGCTTGGGGCCGGTGGCGTCTGCCGTCACGAAGGGCAAGTTGATCTCGGTCTCGGTCACCGAGGACAGCTCGATCTTGGCCCTCTCGGCCGCCTCGCGCAACCGCTGGAGCGCTTGCCGGTCGCCGCGCAGGTCGATGCCCTGGTCCTTCTTATACTCATCGGCGATGTGGTTGACGATGCGTTGATCCCAGTCATCGCCGCCCAGGTGAGTGTCACCGTTGGTGGCCTTGACCTCGATCACGCCATCGCCGACCTCCAGCAGGCTGACGTCGAAGGTGCCGCCACCCAGGTCGAAGACCAGGATGACTTCGTTTTCCTTCTTGTCCAGGCCGTAGGCCAGGGCAGCCGCCGTGGGTTCGTTGATGATGCGCATGACCTCCAGGCCGGCGATCTTCCCCGCGTCCTTGGTGGCCTGGCGCTGTGCGTCGTTGAAGTAGGCGGGCACGGTGATGACAGCCTTGCTCACCGGTTCGCCCAGGTAGGCCTCGGCATCCTGCTTGATCTTGGCCAGGATCATGGCCGAAATCTCCTGCGGCGTGTACTCGCGGTCGGTGGCCGGCACCTTCACCAGAACCTCGTTGCTCGGACCTTCGACGGTGTCGTAGGACACCATCTTGCGTTCCTGCTCGACCTCGTCGAACCGGCGCCCGATCATGCGCTTGATCGAGTAGATTGTGTTTTCAGAGTTGACCACAGCCTGCCGCTTGGCGGTTTGGCCGACCATGCGTTCGCCATTCTTGTTGAAGGCGACGATGGATGGAACCAGCCGCCCGCCTTCGGCCGTTGGGATTACGGCCGGATCGCCGGCTTCCATCACGGCTCCGACACTGTTGGTCGTCCCAAGGTCGATTCCGATAATCTTCGACATGTCTGTTCACCTCAGCTCAAAAGTCTCGGATCGCCCCAAGAGGGGCGTCGAACAATATCGGGTTCATCTTACGGCCGGTCCGCAAGAAGAAGGTTAACATAGACCGCATGTGGGCGCTGACCTCCCGTCAACGGCGGTCAGCTAGCATGCCAGGGCTTGTCACCGAGGAATTCGCGGCCCACCTGGAGGCGCATGCATGACCGAGCTTGACGACTTTCGCCAATCCAAGGACGAGACCTTCCGGCACGAGCTCTCAAGTCCGTTGACCCTGGCCCAGCGACAGGTGTTTCAGGGGCTGAAGTACTTCCCAGAGAATCCAGCCCTGGACATGGAAGTCCCGGTGGCACCGTTCGAAGAGGCCCAGCCCGTCCAGATGCAGACCACCACCGGGGACGTTCAGACCTATGAGCGCTTCGGCCGCTTCGACTTCGAGGTCGATGGCGTCCCCGCCAGCCTAACCGTGTATCACAACGAGCACGGCTACTTCCTGCCGTTTGTGGACGCCCTACGCGGCCAGGAGACCTACGGGGCCGGCCGCTACCTCGAGCCGGAGCCTTTGGGCGACAACCGGTTTCGGATCAACTTCAACCTGGCCTACAACCCGTACTGTGCCTACAACGAGGCCTGGTCGTGCCCGATCACGCCACCGGAAAACCGGGTCGGCGTTCCGATCCGCGCCGGAGAAAAAGTGTTCCACCCGCCTGCCTCCGACGAATGATCAGCTTCGGCCCGGTCGTCTCCATGGCGCCGCCGCACCTCCCAATTACCTTGTGAAGTCCTTCACAAGTCGGATCGGGCTATCCCAGATGTGGCGGTGCCTGGTTTGACAGGCCGTCCCCGTGGGGGTATCATCCCCACCCACCGTGGAACCCGTTCCCAACCCCAACCCCCCCAAGGATTTCGCGCACCCGATCGAGGCCGAGTTCGCCCGCCTGTTGGACTACTATGGAATCCCCTGGTGCTACGAGCCGACAACGTTTCCGCTGGCCTACGACCCGCAGGGCGCGGTCAAGGAAGCTGTGACGCCCGATTTCTACTTGCCGCCCTTCGATTTGTATGTCGAGCTCACGACCCTGCGGCAGTCTTCGATAACCCGCAAGCATCATAAGTTCCGCCGTCTGACCGAACTGTATCCCGGCGTCGAAGTCCGTCTGCTCAACCGGCGTCAGATGCGCGGCCTGCTCATTAAGTATGGACTTCAGGATCGTGCCCCCGGTTTGCTAGGTGCCTCAGAGTTCTGACCTTACGACCCGCGCCGACGGGCGCCCGTTGGATTTTGATTCGGGTTCCGTGGTCTTCGACCGGGACCAGATTCAGGCCGCCATTCACCGGCTGGCGGGGGACATTTCGGCCGACTACGCCGGCGCGCCGCTCCTGATCGTCGGCGTGCTCCCCGGGGCGATCCTGTTTCTGGGGGACCTGCTGCGGGAGCTGTCGATCCCGGTCGAAACCGACACCATGGCCCTAAGCCGGTTCGGGCCGCCGGATGGCGAACCCGCTCGGGTCCAAATCGTCAAGGATCTGGAGGCCGATCTCCGCGGTCGGCCGGTTTTGCTGGTCGAGGACATTGTCGACACCGGCTTGACGCTGCATCATCTGATCGGCTCACTGATTCCCCGCCAGCCGGCCTACCATCCATGTGGCCGCGCTGCTGGACCGGCCCCACCGACGTCTGATCCGCATTCCTCTGGCCTATGTCGGCTTTGAGGCCCCCGACGATTTCCTGGTGGGCTACGGGCTTCAACACCAAGGGCACTACCGCCAGCTGCCCGTACATCGCCCGCCTGCCGCAGTAGGGCCTGGCGCTCCCGCGCCGAGCAACGATCCGCCGATTCGACGGCACTATCTCGACGGTTTTCGAGGCGGCGTCTCCGCCTTGGTGGAACCCTTCTACCCGATTGAGCCCCGAATTGTGTGGCATGTCTACCCCCTCCCCTGACCCCTCCCCCTGGGATGAGGTCGATCAAGCATGCTTGTAGCCAACCCAGGGGGAGGGGGCCAGGGGGTGAGGCGACCCGGACGCGTTTCTGGCCAATCCGGCATGAAGATAGAGAAGCACACAGAAGGGGCCGCCCAGCATGTGGCGGCCCCACTTAGCTTAAATGAGCTGAGAGAGACCCCAAGTAACTTACATCCGATCCCGGTTTCAGGTCGATTACTTGCTTAAGGTTCCAGGAACCTAAAGCCGCCTACGCTGGCTCCCAATCGGCCGGTGCCCGAAGGCCCTCGCCGCTCGCTTGCTGGCTTCCCCGGCCCGAAGGCCTTTCCACCAGCTCACGGTTCTTCTGCATGAGATGAACCGCTCGCCAACTTCAGTTTGTCTTCGTCGACCGTTCCCTGAGATCGTCTCTGGGCTTCAGGGGGCCCCTCTCAGTGGAAACATACTAGCACCATCGAAAACGACGAGTCAACAACTGACTCCTTAAAAATCCGCCAGTAGACCTTAAAGAAAGTACTAGGCTCAACCTATGCGTCCGGCGTGTCAGCCGGCGCGTGGCTCGAGCTGGCCAGGAATCGCGCCCGGTAGCGCATCACGCCGATCAACACGGCGAACTCGCCGAGCGCCTTCAGAGTCGTCCCGAACTGTTCAAAATAGAACACCAGCAGATCGACGGTCGTCAACGCCAGAAGCACTCCCAGATAGGCCAGCCCCACGGCCGCCCGATCCTTCCCGGCGATGAACAGCCCGGCCGACACCCAGACAATCAGACCAATACAGCCCTCCATAGCCAGACGCGCCGTGTACCAGGCCAGGCCGGTGCTCGAGCCTATCCGGCCCACCAGGATCAGCTCCTCAAGCCGGCTGGCGGCCCGGGTGGGCTCAATCAGGGGCCAGGTGTGGTAGAGCGCCAGCCCTCCGATGAGCGCCAGACCCAGCACCAGGATCATCTTCAGCGCGCGTTGGCCAAACCAACGCGCCTCGATGGACTCCCAGTGGGACTGCAGGCGCTCAACCAGCGTGGTCCGGTCGGGGGCAAGTTTCAGCGCCCGGTCGCTGACCGTCTCCAGCAAGCGTTCCGCCAAATGGGAGAGCTCGCCGGATTCGGACTGGTCCACGACGTACTGCAACCGCGCTTCTAGCTCGGCACGTTCATCGGCGTCCAGGTCCCGGTCAAGCAGCTCCTGAAGACCATCGAAGGCGCGGTACAACTCCACCCGCGGCGAGCGGCGGCCGGGGCGCCGGATCCGGGTGTATAGAAGCACGACCAGCAGGAATAGGGCGTAGACAATCGGCGCCGCGGCCGGATAGAAGTAGTCGTTGGATTGGGTGATGAACTTGCCCACTTCGTCGATAAACAACCCTACCCCGACACCGGCGAGCACCGCTCCCGTGGTGTAGACCCAGCGATTGGCCAGGATGAGCGGCAGCAGGGCAGCCACAAACAAGATCAGCCCTCCCCACAGCACATGGGCGATATGCAGCTCGGAGTTGCCGACTTGGGGGTAGCCGGTCAGATATAGGAAAAGCCGCGTCAGGCTCACCGAGGCGGCAAAGCTCAACAAGCTGACCAGCAGGTAGGTGTCGGCCCCCTGGCGCCTGACCGGGCTGCGAACCTGGCTGACGAGCCGTTTCACCCGGCGGCCTCCGCTGCCCGAGGCGGCGTGCGCAGGCTGGCCAGCAGACCGGTAGCCATCAGTGCCAGTGCGGCCCCAAACCAGAACGGGGCCGATGGCCCCAAGCCCGTCCAGGTTCCAAATCCTTGCCACAGCACGCCGGCCACCAGGCTGGCCGGCAGCGCCATCAAGCCAATGGCGGCATGGTAGATGCCATAGGCCGTGCCCCGATGTTCGGGACGGACCAAATCGGCCACAAATGCCTTGGCCACTCCTTCCGTGAGGCCGTAGTACACGCCATAGACGGCCATGAGGGCCACCACCTGCCAGGCTGCATTGGCGGCGGCGAAGCCGGCATAAACCAGCACATACACCCCCCAACCCGCTGCCAGCATGCCTTTGCGACCCCACCGGTCGGACAAGCTGCCGGCGGGTCCCGACAATCCAGCGTAGACCAGGTTGAAGACAAGCATCATCCCCAGCACACCGGCGACGCTCAGCCCGGCGTTTTGCGCCCGCAGGATCAGGAAGGCATCTGACGAATTGCCCAGGGTGAAGATCAGCATGATGCCGAGAAACGACCGAAACGGTCGGTCGAATTGAGTCAGGCCGAAGCGCGGCCTGGCATGTCCCGCGGCCCTTAACGGCACTTCGCGCGAGCCTAAGGCCAAGACCAGCACGGCCAGCACGGCCGGGACAAGGCTGATCAAGACGATTGTTTGAAAGGTGGCCCGTTCGAGGACGCCACCCTGACGGCTGGATGCCAGGACCACCAGCAGAGCCACGGCCAGGCCCACCACGGCGCCGGCCGTGTCCCCGGCTCGGTGCAAACCGAAGGCCCAGCCGCGGCGATTCTCACCCACGCTGCCGGCCAGCAGCGCGTCGCGGGGCGCGGTCCGAATCCCCTTGCCCAGCCGGTCGGCAAAGCGCACGCCCAGCACCGACCCCCATCCATTGGCCAGGTACAAGAACGGCTTGGCCAGCGTCGAAAGGCCGTAGCCCGTGAGCGCCAGGATCTTTCTCCGCCCCAACAGATCCGACCACCAGCCCGAAAAGACCTTCATCACGCTGGCGGTGGTCTCGGCCAGTCCTTCGATCAAGCCGATCAGGGGCGTCCCGACGCGCAGCACGTCAAACAGGAACAGCGGCAGCAGGTTGAAGATCATCTCAGACGAAACGTCGGTGAGGAAGCTGGTCAGGGTGAGCGCCCATACGTTCCGAGTCGCAAGCGCCTGATCCTTGATCGAGGCATCCGGGGCGGACGACCCTTGATCGCTCAACGTTCGGTCCAGCGGACGACCTGACCCAGGTCGTCCGTCCGCACCTCAAACGACCGGCCCCCAGCCTGCAAGCTCAGTTGCCAGCCGGAAACCTGTCCAAGGGCGCAGGCCTCATCTGGACCCCCGAGACCGAGACAACCGTCCGGCCACGTGGCAGGCTGGAAGTCCACAACCTGGACGCCGGACGGCTCAACGGACAGGTCCTCCGCCAGCGCGCCGACGGCGGCGGCCACCGCCGGAGGGTACGGTTCATCGCTCACCGGAGTCTGGATCGCCATTGGGTCGCCCAGCAGCCCGCTCAACACCACAAAGGTCTCTCCCGCCTCACCGTCATAAACCACCAGCAGACGCCCGATGCCCCAAATGCGCGGCTGGACCACATCCGCCAGCGGTTGCCCCTGAAACGACCGGCCGTCGGCCCCGATTTCGGATTGGGCTGTCGCTCGGCCGGCGGAATCCGGGAAAGTGTACACATCCACCCAATCCTGGCCAATCCCCAGCCTGCGTCCGGACACGCCAAACCGCGGAGGGGCCGGACCCACCCAGGTGGTCGGGCCGACCGCCTGCTCCAGAGACGCGGCCAGGTCCTCGGCGGTCTCGATGGCCTGCGGCGGTGGCCCGATGGCCCCGGCCGAGGGGCTGGCTGTCCCCATCTCCCCGCAGCCCGCCACAGCCAGCGCCAGCGCGCCGAAGCATGCCACCCGGCTGATCCAAGCGTGATTTACATGCCGTGTCGCGTGCTTGCCGGCCAGCTTGAGCCTCTATCCGGCGATGTGGCCGCCCGCCCCGGTCGCCGGCCGGGCGGCGGTCCTGGCAGTGACCAACTTGGTCAGTTCGGCGGCCACGGAGGGGATCAGCAGCAGGGGCAGGATGATTTCCCACTGTTCCACCGTCAGCGGGTAGGTGTCGAAGATGGGGTCGAGGAAAGGAACATAGATCACGATCAGCAGGAGCACCAGCGACGAAGCCACCGCCAGGACCATGGCCCGGTTGGTGAAGATGCCCAGCTTGAACAGCAGAAAGGTCTCGGAGCGGGCGGTGAAGGCCCGCAGCAGCTCAGAAAAGGACAACGTGGCGAAGGCCATGGTTTCGGCGATCTGGGCGTGTTCGGGAAAGGCCCGCAAGCCGATCAAATAGGCGGTCAGGGTGGCACCCGTGATGGCGACGGTTTGCACAGCGATGCCGGTCCGCATCATGCGGTTGATGATCGGTTCGTCCGGCGGGCGCGGCGGCCGGAGCATCGTGTCCGGGTCGCCCTTTTCAAGTCCCAGCGCCAGGGCCGGCGCCCCGTCGGTGATCAAGTTGAGCCACAGCAGCTGGATGGCCGTCAGCGGCGACGGCAGGCCTAGCAGGATGGCCAGGAAGATGATCAGGATCTCGGCCACATTGCACGAGAGCAGGTAGTAGACAAACTTGCGAATGTTGGCGTAGATGATCCGGCCCTGTTCGACTGCCGAGACGATGCTCACGTAGTTGTCGTCGGTGAGGACCATGTCGGCGGTCTCTTTGGCGACATCGGTGCCGGTGATGCCCATGGCCACGCCGATGTCGGCCCGCTTGAGCGCCGGCGCGTCGTTGACGCCGTCTCCGGTCATGGCCACCACCTGCCGGTTGGCTTTGAGGGCATCGACGATGCGCACCTTGTGCTCGGGCGACACCCGGGCGAACACATCGGTTTGCATCACGCGCTCGCGCAGCGCCTGGTCGTCCATGCCCAGCAGCTCGCGCCCGGTGGTCAGCTGGTGGCCGGGTTTCAATAGCCCGATTTGCTCGGCTACCGCCCGGGCGGTATCGGGATAGTCGCCGGTGATCATCACCGTGCGAATCCCGGCCCGGTCGGCGCTGAGCAAGGCGGGACCGACCTCCGGGCGCGGCGGATCGATCATGCCGATCAATCCGGCGAACACCAGATCGCGCTCGACCGCCTCCGGGTCGGACGCCTCAGGCACATCCCTCTCCAGCCGATAGGCGACGGCCAGCACGCGCAGCGCCTGGCGGGCCATGGCCTGATTGGCTGCCAGAATCTGCTGCCGAACAACTTCAGTCATCGGCCGCGGCTGGTCAGCCTCGGTCTGGTAGCGGGAGCACAGCTCAAGAATGACCTCCGGCGCCCCTTTGCTGGCCGCCACCTCCCACTCGGCCAATCCTGGATCGTAGAAGGGGCTGGCATCTTCGGGACGCGGGTTCTTGAGACTGTGGATGGTGGTCATTCGCTTTCGACCGGAGTCGAATGGAATCTCGTCGATGCGGGGGTAGGCTTCGTGGAGGGGGTCTTTCCACACCCCGGCCTTGGCCGCCGCTATCACCAGGGCGGCCTCCGTCGGCTCGCCCACAACGCGCAGACCGTCGGCGGTCGAGGCGTCGCGCTCGATGACGGCATCGTTGTTGAGCGCCGCCACCCACAGGGCGGTCATCACGGCCGGATGGTCGCCCAGTTTGACGGCACTCCCGCCAGTGTGGAACTCGCCGCTGGGCACATCCCCGGGGCCGATCACATCGAGCATGCGCCCATCCACCCAGATCCGCGTCACCGTCATCCGGTTCTGAGTCAGCGTGCCGGTCTTGTCGGAGCAGATGACCGTGGTCGAGCCGAGGGTCTCCACCGACGACAACCGCCGGATGAGCGCGTTGCGCTGGATCATCTCGCGCATCCCCAGCGCCAGGGTGATGGTGACCACCGCCGGCAGGCCCTCTGGGACGGCCGCCACCGCCAGGCTGACGGCCACCAGGAACATGTCCAACGGGTCGAAGCCGCGCAGCCAGCCCAGCACGAAGACGCCGCCGCAGATGCCCAGGGCGGCCCAGCCCAGGACCTTGCCAAGCTGATCCAGCCGTTTCTGGAGGGGTGTTTGCTCGGTCTCGATCTGGCTGATCATGCCGGCGATGTGCCCCAACTCGGTCTGCATCCCGGTGGCGACCACCAGCCCCTGGCCCCGGCCCCCGGCGACAAGCGTACCGGAGTAGGCCATGTTCATTCGATCCCCCAGCGAGGGTTCCTCCATCGACAGCGCGGCGGTCTCTTTGCTGACGGTGCGCGACTCCCCCGTCAGCGCCGATTCGTCCACGCGTAAGTTGACCGCCTCAACCAGCCGCAGGTCGGCCGGGATGTAGTTTCCTGCTTCCAGCAGCACCAGGTCACCCGGCACCAACTGGCTCGAAACCAGCCGGCGCCGGTGCCCGCCGCGAACCACCTGCGCGTCGGGGGCCGTCAGCTTGCGCAGCGCCGCCAGCGCCGCCTCGGCGCGCCGTTCCTGAACGACGCCCAGCGCGGCGTTAAGGACCACGATGGCCATGATGGCCCCGGCCTCGAAGTAGTCCCCCAGCACGGCCGAGACCACCGACGCCAGGATCAGCACGATGACGATGAAGTTGTTGAACTGGGCAACGAGGTTGTGCCAGAAGCCCGGCCGCGGCGCCTCGCGCAGTTCGTTTGGACCGCCGCCGGCCAGACGTTCCTCAGCCACTGCCTCCGGCAGACCGCCCTGCAGGGAGGTCCCCAGCTCGGCGGCCGCGTCGGCCGCGGACAAGTCGTACCATTTGTGGCGGTTCGGAGAAACTGCGGGCGGCGGCCCGTTAGGTTGGGATGCGGGCTGCGAAGGAGCCAAGTCCCACCTCGAAGAAGACAGGGGTGCCCTCAGATTATCGCGGCGGATTATAGCATCCGGCTCGCCGGCGGTATCTGACGGGCCGATGACATCGGGCCCTCCGGCCCAGCCGGTCGAGCCCGACTCGGATTGTGAATTCTGTCACAAAGTGTGGTTATTCGGGCCCGGGCGCGTCGGGGGGCTCGGGGTTGAGTTCGCGCATCTCCCCGCTCATGGTGAAGATGACGCGCTCGGCGATATTGGTCACCCGGTCGGCGATGCGCTCCAGGTTATGGCCGACGAACAGCAGGTACAGGCCCTCTTCGGGAGAAGCGCCGGGCTGGCCGATTCTGCCGATGAACTGGTCGAACAACTGCTGGTAGCGCTTGTCCATCACATCGTCCTGGCGGGCAATGGCCCGGGCGGCGTCGGCATCCCGCAGCCGGAACGTCTCGAGGACTTGCTTGAGCATGTCCAAGGACAGTTCGCTCATCTGGCTCAGCGCCTCGGGCAGCGCGAACTGCAGGCCGGCCGGCATGCGCAGGCACACCTTGGCAATGCCGGCGGCATAGTCTCCAATGCGCTCCAGGTCGAGCACGATGTTCAAATCGGCGATCAGCCGCCGCAGGTCGCCGGCGGCCGGCTGCTGCGTGGCGATGGTCGCCAGGCAGGTGGCTTCGATGTCAAAGCGCAGCCGGTTGATTTCAGCGTCCCCGTCGACCACATTCTGCGCCAGCGCCAGGTCGCGCCCCCCCAGGCTGTCCATCGCCCAATCGACCGCCAGGATGACGCTCTCCCCGAGGCCCACCACGCGGGCCTGGATGTCCTCAAGCGTGCGATCGAAGGCGGCGCGGGCCTCAGGCAAGACCGGCCTCCGCCGGCGCAGGCTGGAGACCCGCTTCGAGCTGATCCGCAAACACGTGCGGCAGATCTGATTCACGGATGGCTCGGGCCGCTGCGGCCACGTCGTAGGCGACGCGGTGGAAAGTCACCCGGCTTGGCTGGCCAAGCTCGATGGTCACGTAGCCGGCGCGCGGATCGCCGTCCTTGGGTTTGCCGACCGAGCCAGTGTTGACGAACAACGTCCGGCCGACCTGTTTTTGGTAAGGCAGGTGCGTGTGGCCGAAGAAGAGCACATCGGCCTCCGATTGCTCGGCGAGGCGTTCAAAGGACGCCACGGGCCGGTCTTCATACAGGTACTCATTGATCCGCCGCGGGCTGCCATGCACCAGCAGCAGATCCAGCCCATCGGGCTTCAATCGGATATGGTCCACCAGCTGGCGCAGGCTGGCCTTGTTGTCGTCGCGCGTGACCCGCCGGCTCCACATCAACGACTCCTGGCCGTGGGCGCGGGACACCGCGTCGCGATAGGCGCAGCCGCATTCTTCCTGATTGAAGCCCACACCCTGGTCGTAGTTGCCCATGATGGTCGGCACACCGGATTGGCGTATGAACTCGACCACCTCGTTTGGAAAGGCGCCATACCCGACCAGGTCGCCCAGACAGTACACGGCATCCGCACCCTGGGTTTGGATGTCTGCCCAGGCCGCCTGCAGGGCATGCAGGTTGGCGTGGATGTCGGAGAAAACCGCCAGCTTCATCGGCCGCCTGGCCTAACCAAATCGTCCGGTGACATAGTCTTCGGTGCGCTTGTCCTTGGGGCGGGTGAAGATCTTCTCGGTCGCATCAAACTCGATCAGTTCACCGGCGCGGTCGTCGCGCATCATCATCATCCCGGTGTAGTCCGAAACCCGCGCCGCCTGCTGCATGTTATGGGTGACGATGACGATGGTGTAAGACTGCTTCAGGTCCTGCATCAGGTCCTCGATGCGCAGGGTGGCCACCGGGTCGAGTGCCGAGGCGGGTTCGTCCATCAAGATCACTTCCGGCTCGACCGCCAGGGCACGGGCGATGCACAGGCGCTGCTGCTGACCGCCGGACAACGCCATCCCGGATTGGTGAAGCTTGTCCTTGACTTCATCCCACAATGCCGCCTGCCTCAAGCTGAACTCGATCAGGCTGTCGAGATCAGAGCGACGGCGGATGCCGTAGAGCCTCGGTCCGTAGGCGACATTGTCATAAATGCTCTTGGGGAATGGATTAGGGCGTTGAAAGACCATCCCGACGCGTCGGCGGACATCCACCACATCGGCCTGCGGTCCATAGATATCCTGCCTGTCGAGCAGGATGCTCCCCTGAATTCTGGCGCCGGGAGTCAGGTCGTTCATCCGATTGAGGGAGCGCAGCAGGGTCGACTTGCCACAGCCCGACGGCCCGATGATGGCCGTGATCATGTGTTCGGGAACCAGCAAGTTGACATCCGACAGGGCGCGGAAGGCTCCGTAGAACACGGACAGGTTCTGGACGGCGACTTTCGCCGCCTCGGGGGTCAAGGCGAACTGATCGGCCGGCCGGGTCCGCTCGCGAATGACTCGCGCCGGGCTGATCAAGGAAGGGGATTCATCCTCAGACACGTCGCGCCCACCTGTCTCGTAGTCGCCCACGGTCATTTCGCTCATGGCTCATCCTTGTAGCTTGGCCGTCCGATACTCGACCCACAACCGGGCGATGATATTGACCAGCAGCACCAAGATCATCAGCACCAGGGCGACGGCCCATGCCTGATTGATCCGTTCTGGGTAGGGCTGCTGCGAGTATTTGAACAGCGTCAGGGGCAAGGAATCCACGGGCTGCTCAATCATCTGAATGATAGCCGAAATGGGATTCTGGCCGCTGGCGATGCCCCCGGCGACCATTTGAAACGCGTTCAGACGCTCGTTGCCCAGGGCGGTGAACAGGAGCGGCGCCGTCTCGCCGGAGGCGCGTGCCAGGCCGAGCAAGAAGCCCGTTATCAGCCCGTTGGCGGCCGCGGGGATCACAACGCTGAGGGTGGTTTTCCATTCAGCCGCCCCCAGCGCCAATGAGCCTTCCCGCAGGGTCTTGGGCACGAGGTTGATCATCTCCTCGGTGGTGCGGACGATGATCGGCAGCATCAGGATCGACAACGCCACACCCCCCGCCAGGGCCGAGAAATGCCCCTGGGGTTTGACGATCAAGGCATAGACGAATAGTCCGACCACAATCGAGGGCACACCGGCGAGCACATCGGTGCCGAATCGCACGGCCACTGACAGGGGGTGAACCGGATTCCTCGAGGCGAACACGCCCGCCAGGACGCCCACCGGCAAAGCCATCAGGCCCGACAAGATCGTCAGGGTGATGGTGCCCTCGATGGCGTGGAGCACGCCTCCGCCCTCGACACCCAGAGGCGTTGGCATTTGGGTGAAGAAACTCGGCGTGATGTACTGCCCGCCCTTGTAGATGACGTAGCCGATGATCCAGAACAAGGGCACCAGGGCCAGCACGGTCATCAGGCCGGTCAAGCCGAGCACCACCGCGTTGACGGTTCGCCGGCGCGCATGGCCGGTGCCGGTCGCAATGCGGGGTCGAACAAACTCGGAAGCGCCCAGGCCGGCGGTCATATGCGCGCCGCCTGAGAAACCGGTTTGGCCACCCGCCAAACCAACAGCCGCGCCAGCCCGTTCAGGATCAGAGTCAGCACGAAGAGGATCAACCCGACCTCGATCAGCGCCTGCGAGTGCAGCTTCGACACCGCTTCGGCAAACTCATTGGCAATCACACTTGACATGGTATAGCCGGGCCGAAGCAGCGAAGGCGAGCCCTCAAGCGAGTTGCCGATGACCATGGTGACGGCCATGGTTTCACCCAGGGCGCGACCCAGCCCCAGGATCACGGCGCCCAGGATTCCGGACATGCCATAGGGGATCAAGACCTGAAAGATCATCTCCCAGCGTGTAGCCCCCAACGCCAACGCGGCTTCGCGCTGCGAACCGGGAATGGCCCGGAAAACGTCCCGGCTCACGGCGGCAATGGTAGGCAGGACCATGATGGCCAGGATCAGCCCGGCCGCCAGCCGGCTCGACCCGCTCTGCGGAACCGGCCCGCTGAAGAAGATCCCCAGGCCGGGAATCCCCCCCAAAGTCACATAAAGAAACTCCCCGAGGGGCGCTACCACGATCGGCAGGAAGACGAAGATCCCCCACAAGCCGTAGACCACACTCGGGATGGCGGCCAACAGCTCAACCATCCATCCCAAGGGAATCCGGAGCCAGTCGGGGGCCAGTTCGGCCAGGAAAATGGCAATCCCAAAACTCATGGGGACAGCCAGGATGAGCGCGGCAAACGACGTGATCAGCGTTCCGTAAATGAACGGCCAGGCCTCAAAAGCATCCGTGACCGGGTTCCAGGAGGCGTCCAGTGTGGGGGTCAGAAAGGACCATCCGAAGGCCTGGCGGGCGTCGCCGGTCGAGGTCCATAGCAAGACGGCGATGGCGATCAGCAGCCCCACCACCAGCACGGCAGCTACCACCAGCATCACCCGCCACGGACGATCGCCGTGATCCAGGGCCCGCCCCGCGCGCTTGAGCCAACCCGCCAGCAACATCGCCTCTTCTCCGGTTTGTCGATCAGATACTACATGAAGTCCGGGTCGGCGTGCGGAGGGGCCGGCGAAAGCCTCGGCCCCTCCGTGTGACCCAATGCCGGATTGTACCTTTCTTCACAAACTCGGTCTATCGTGAACCGCCATGGGCCCTCCGCCCAACGGAGGCGAGTCAGTTGCTCATCGACATGACCGGGTTGCCGTCGCAGGTCACCTGGCTAAGCCGGTCGAGTACCTGGGACCGCACCGCGTCAGGCAGCACGGCATAGCCGAGATCTGCGGCGCGCTGGGCGGCGCCTGGGTCCGTCAGGGTCCAGTGAATGTACTCAAGCAGCGCGGCGGCCTTGTCGCAGCTGCCGGTCCACTGGGTGTGCAAGACCAGGTAGGTGTAGCCGGCGATCGGCCATGAGTTGGCGCCCGGTCCGTCGACGATCACGGTCGTCAGCTCGGGCGTGAAGGCGTCGGCGAAGTCCGCCATAGCCGACTGCAGTGTGTCGGCATTCGCATCCAGGGTGTTGCCAGCCTGGTTGACCATTTGGGCATACAACAGTTTGTTGGACACCGCATAGGCCGTCTCGACATAGCCAATCGAGTTGGGCGTATTCTGCACCGCAGCCGCCACGCCCTGATTGCCCTTGCCGCCGACGCCGCTGCCAGCCTTGTCAACCGGCCATTCGACCGACGAGCCGAAGCCGACGTTGTTCTTCCAGTCTTCACTGAAAGACGACAGGGCGCGGGTGAAGATCTCGGTCGTGCCGGAGCCGTCAGAACGATGCACGGCCGTGATGGCGGCGCTGGGGAGCTTGCTGGCCACGGACGGGTTGAGCGAAGTGATGGCCGGGTCGTTCCATTTGGTGATCGTGCCGTTGTAGATGCCGACAATCACGTCGCGGCTGAGGATCAGCTGCGGATCTTCGGCTGCCAGACCCTCAACGTTGTAGGTCAGCACTTCGGCGCCAGCCACGGCCGGGTACATCTGCAGGTCCTTGCCGGCGGCGTATTCGTCATCCGTCAACAGCGAGTCCGAACCGGCAAAGTCGACCGTCCCGTCGACGATTGCCTTCTTGCCGCCGCCGGAGCCGATGCCCTGGTAGTTGATGCTGACCGCGGGATTGACGTACTGATACGCGTAGGTCCATTCGGTGTAGACCGGCAGCGGGAACGTGGCGCCGGCGCCGTTGATTTGAATCGAGCCCGCCGCAGCCTGTGGCGCCGGAGTGGCGGTGATCACCACGGTCTCGGGCGTCCCGGCCACGATCCGGGTGACCTCGATCTGGGCCGGCGTCGGGGCTGCGCCACCGCAAGCCGACAGGGCCAGGCCCAAAATCAGCCCAACGAACAAGGCACGTCGCAAAGCCAGCATGGTCTTCTTCTTCTCCTTGGAAGATTGGGGTATGGTGTCATCTTCGTCAGGGTAGGACGGCCAACTTAATCCCATGTCAAGGCGGGGTTAAGGCTTCTTAAACTAACGCACCTGCCGGGGTAGGCGGCAGGTGCGATCGGGAAGGAGGAGAGTACGACGTGGGCAGCGTCGGGCCGCATTCATTCAGGTCGAACCACCCGCGGGGCATTCCATTGTCAGCCTGCCCGTGCGCCCCCGCCGAATTGGCGCAGGCCACTCATTACCTTGGGCGCACGTTTCGGTCCCACCGTCGGGGCGGTTTGCCTGTGACCGATGGTCTTGCTTGTCGATCCGTTATCCGTTTGGGGGCCATCGGCCGCGTCGACTCTCAACGTACGGGGATGATCTTAGTCCGATGTTGTGAGGCTTGCCTTAAGGCAGTATCAGGATTCGATTAAGCCTTCTTAAACCCGAGTGTCTAAGCCGCCTGGAAGAGCAGGTGGAAGACGGCGCCGCTTTCCGGAGGCCGCCGGTTCTCCGCCCAGATTCGCCCCCCGTGCGCTTCCATGATGTGGCGCGCAATCGCCAGACCCAGCCCTGTCCCGGGCGTGCCTCGGGCCTGGTCGCTGCGGTAGAAGCGTTCGAAGATGCGGTTGAGGTCGGCCGGCGCCAGCCCCGGGCCCTGGTCGGCGACGCTTATGCGCACGTCGCCATTTTCGGCCACGGCCCCTAGCCGGATGGTGCCCTCTTCAGGCGAGAACTTGACGGCGTTGTGAAGCACATTCACCAGACACCGAATGGCGCTTTCCTCGTCGGCCAGCACGTGCAGGTCTTCCTCCGGGGTCATTTCAAATGCCAAGCCGCGGCGGTCGGCCTGGTCCTTGAGCCGCTCGCTGGCCAGCCGGAGCAAATCCGCCGCCAGGACGGGCCGCAGCCGGACGACCTCGTGGCCGGCCTCGATGGCCGCCAGGTCGAGCATCTCCTGCACCATGCTCTGGAGCACGTCCACCTGATCGAGGATCTTGCCAATCGAGCGCTTGGCCACCTCCGGATCCTTGCCTGGCGGTCCGGACAGGGTTTCGGCCAGCAGACGCAGTGAGGTCAGGGGTGTTCGCAGCTCATGCGAAAGATTGCTGACCAGGTCTTGCCGCGCCCGATTCAGCCGCAGCAGCTCGGTGGTTTCCATCAGGGCCATCGCCAGCCCGTCTTCTGAACGCACCACCCTGGCATCGAAGCTCCGCGACTCGACTCGGAAGTTCCCCTCGTGGAGCTTGCCCGGGAGGTCCGCCAGCGCCTGCTGCGCCAGCTCCTCCAGTTCGATGGCCCGGGTGAAGCGCATCAGCGACTGGTCAACCCTGTCCCCCCCGAAGAACTCGAGGCAGTCCGGGCTGGCATAGCGCACGGTCAGATCGGGATCGATCAATAGGAGCAGGTTGCGGCTTGCCTGGCCGAGATCGAGCAGGTCGCGTGAGCGGCGATCCAGCTCGCGTTCTCGCGCCTCCGCCTGGCGCCGGCCTCTTAGGAGTTCATCAGCCAAGCGCCCACGCAGCCGATGCTCTCGCCACCAGGCTGCCGCCAGGGCCGCGCCCACGAGGCTGAGCCCGAGGATGAACCAGGCCTGCATGTCAACCCTCGAAACGGTAGCCGACGCCCCGGACAGTGGTGATGCGCAGGGGGTTGGAGGGATCGCTCTCGATCTTTTGGCGGAGCCAGCGAATATGAACATCCACGGTGCGCGTGTCGCCCACGAAGTCATCACCCCACACGCGCGCCAAGAGCAGGTCGCGGGTCAGGACGGCGTCCTTGTTGCGCACCAGCGTGGCCAGCAGTTCGAACTCGCGCGGCGCCAGTTGTAGCTCCTGGCCCTGCAGCCTCACCCGGCGCGAAACCAGGTCGAGGCTCAAATCCCCGGAGGTCAATTCGGTGGACGGAGGCCCGGCCGGGCGGCCGCGCCGCAGGGCGGCGCGGATCCGCGCCAACAGCTCGCCCAACGAGAACGGCTTGACGACGTAGTCATCGGCACCGGTCTCCAGGCCGACGATCTTGTCCGTCTCCGTCCCGCGCGCCGTGAGCAGGATCACGGGGACCTGCGACTCGCGCCGCAGGATGCGCAGCAGGGTCAGACCATCGAGCTTGGGCAGCATGACGTCCAGGACGACCAGGTCGGGTTTGGC
The DNA here is from genome assembly GCA_963797485.1 of uncultured Chloroflexia bacterium. GTDB lineage: Bacteria > Chloroflexota > Anaerolineae > Anaerolineales > E44-bin32 > CAWAND01. Next base: position 194,967 of record CAWCPF010000003.1, on the reverse strand, counting down.
CTTGCGCGCCAGCTCGAGCGCTTGCTCGCCATCCTCGGCGGTCTCGACCTGGTAACCCTCGGAGCGCAGGTTGAGCGCCAGGGTCTCGCGCACGGTGGCATCGTCTTCGACGATCAACAGGGTGGTCACGGCCAGATTATAGCCGAGGGGTCCTCGGCCCTCAGCCGGGCCCGACGGCTGCCAGCCGGGCCTACGTTTCCGGCACGGCGCCGGCGGCCGCTAAAACCTCGAGGGCGTGAGCATGCAGATGGCCATTGGAAACCAACACGCCGCGATTGCGCGCCAGGGTCCGGCCGGCCGAGAAGTCGAGCGGCCTCCCCGCCAGATCCGTCACCCGGCCGCCGGCCTCCTGGACGATCAGGGCTCCCGCGGCCTGGTCCCAGATCTTCTCGCGGTAGTCGGGCCGGCTCGCCGACAACAGGCGGATGATCAACTCCCCCTCGCCCTGTGCCAGCGCCGCATACTTGGCCTGACTGTCCATGCGCACGGGCGGGCGCGAGATCCCCAATCCGCGCCGCACCTGCTCGAGCTGTTCGACATTGGTGTGCCCGGCCTCGACCGAGGCTAGCAGTCTTGCCTCCGACGGATCGGCACAAATAGAGACCCGCAGGGGCGCCAGTTCTGTGCCGTCCATGGGCCCGCCCCAGGCGCCCTCGCCCTCCACCGCCACGGCGAGCACCCCGGGCGCATGGTTTCCGGCGGACCAAGCCAGCCGGGGGCAGGCCAAGGCGGCAACGCGAACGCGGCCGGCCTCGATCAGCGCCAAGGCGACCACCCACTGCTCACGCCTCAAGAAACCGGCGGTCCCATCCACCGGGTCGAGCGTCCAGAAGCGGTCCGCCGGCGCGCCCTGCCCACGGTCGATCCATGCCAATGTCTGATCCACTGTCGCCTCCCCCAGCGTCTGCGCCAAATGGCCAGTCACCGCGGCGCACACATTTTGCGCCTCGGGCCCTCGAAGCGTTTGGCTTGAATTCCTCGGCCACCAGGGGATCTTCCGGAAACGCATCCAGCAGCCGCCGTCCCACCAGGGCCTGGCAGGCGAAGTCCGCAACGGTCACCGGCGATCGGTCCTGCTTGAGCAGTTCGGGGGTGACCATTGAGGCCTGGACCCGCAGCCCAAGCTCCGCGGCCTGGCGCGCTGCCGCAAGCGCAAACCGGCTTTCCATTAAGTAGCGTTTGAAGGATGGCATGCGGTCTCCTGGGCAACGGTCGGATATCCCCCGGTTACAATGCTGGCATGTTGACCAGCGTGTCTCGCGCCTGGCGGGTGAGTCTGATGCTCGGGGTGCCGCTGATACTCAGCTGCGCGCTGCTCAATCAGGCGGGCCAGGTAGTATCGACTTCGCCGGCCACGCTCGCGCCCACCAGCTTTTCGCCGGCGGCTCCCACGGCCAGCAGCTTGCCCACCCCCAACGAGCCGCCCGCCGAGCCGACCGCCATGCCGATCACGGCGCTGCCTGATGCCGCCACGGCCAATTGGCAGAGCGTGGTCCCGGGCCTGGCCGAGCCGGTGGACGCGGCCAGCGCCGGTGACGACCGTCTGTTCATCGTCCAGCAGAGCGGCACGATCGTGATCTTGCGCAACGGCCAGCTGCAGGCCACGCCTTTTCTGAACTTGCGCGATCGAGTGAATACCAGCGGCACCGAGCGCGGTCTGCTCGGCCTGGCCTTCGACCCCGACTTTGCGCATACGGGCGATTTCTATGTCGATTACACCGGCCGCGGCGGGGATACGTTTGTGTCACGCTTCCACGCCGCACCGGAGGCCGACCAGGCGGATGCCGCCGATGAGACCATCCTACTGCACATCCAGCAGCCGTATCCCAACCACAACGGCGGGCACCTGGCCTTCGGACCCGACGGCGATCTGTACATCGGGATGGGCGACGGCGGCTCGGGGGGCGATCCGCTTGGCAACGGCCAGAACCTGTCCGTGCTGCTGGGTAAATTGCTGCGCATCGACGTCCGCGGAGAGGGCGCTTACACGATCCCGCCCGACAACCCCTTCTCCAACTCGTCCGGCCCCCGCCCCGAGATCTGGGCCTATGGCCTGCGCAACCCATGGCGGTTTGCGTTCGACCCAACCACCGGGGACCTGTACTTGGCGGACGTGGGCCAAAACCAGTGGGAAGAGGTCAATTTCCAGCCCGCCGGCTCGGCTGGCGGACAGAACTACGGCTGGTCGCTTCGTGAAGGATTTCACGAATACTCGGGGAATGGCCAGGGTTTGACGGAGCCTGTCGTAGAGTACAGCCACAATGACGGCTGCTCGATCTCTGGCGGGGTAGTCGTGCGCGACCCCTCCCTGCCGGGCTGGCAGGGCGTGTACCTGTACGCCGATTACTGTTCAGGCACGGTTTGGGGGTTGCTGCGTATGCCGGATGACAGCTGGCTCAACGACGAATTGTTCCACACCCATTTCGCCATCAGCGGGTTTGGGCAGGACGCCTCCGGCCAGGTTTACCTGCTCGACCACAACGGCAGCGTGTACCGATTAGCGCCGTCCGGCTGAATCTCGTCCGGGCCGCCACACAGCCCCCAGCCAGGGCCTCTCAGCGCAAGACCAGGTAAACGGCCACACCTCCGAGGCCCAGGCCAATCATGGCGCTGAGTGCCAATCCGGCGGTCAGCACCCACACGGCCAGGGTCTGCCGGGACGAAGACGGGGGGCGTGCGGAAACGGCCGGCGGGCCGGTTGGACGTGAAAACCGGCTGAAGAACAGCACCAGCGACGCCAGCATCACCAAACTCAACAAGGCCGCCGGCGTGAACACCAGGCCGAGGCGAATGAAGGTCTCCGCACTGAGTCGCGCCATCGAGCGCGTCAAAGCGCTCCGGCGCGGCGGCGAACAGGCCAAGGGCGGTCAGCGCGAGCCCCAGCATGGGCACGGCCGCCACCAGGGTGGCCGTGGCGCCAAGACGAGCCACCCGGCGCGCCGCTCCCCCGCTTTCGACGCCCTCCTGCGGCCGCGAGCTTCGCCACGCATACAGACCGAGAGCGGCGGTCAGAACCAGCAGGACCCAGGGGGACTCCCGAATGAGCGGCGCCAGGAATCGATCTCCCGGCAGCGGCGCCAGCAACGCCGCCCAGCGCCCGGGGGCGACGAAGGCAAAGATCCGCAGCGCCACCGTGACCAACAGCAGCAGCACGGCCGGCAGGAGCAGTCCGGGCGCCAGTCGCCGGACCTCGCCGCTGGTTGTCGACCTGGCTGCCGGGGTGGGCTGCGTGGGCGCCGCCGAGGGCGGCCGCTCGAGCGCGTACAGCACCGCCAGGATGACAATCCCCAGCAGCGTGGCGGGGGCGAAGATCAGGAGCGAGCGGATCAGCTCCTGTCCTGGAAGCTGGGTGAGCAGGCGATCGAAACGCGCCGGCGAGGCGTAGAAGCTGGCCAGCGCCAGGACGGACAGCAGCAGCAGCGGGACGGCCGGCACCAGCACGGACGCGGCCGTGATGCGCGTCCAGCGCGCCCGATCGGCGGCTCGCTTGCCGGCATCAGGCGGCGGGAGTGTCGGCCGGTCGCTCATGGCTCCAGCCTGACTTCGACGCTGGTCACGTGCGTGTCACCGCCGAAGGCCGGGCTGACATCTCGCACGGTCACCCGCCCCGGCCCAGCCTGGGTCAGTGTGTAGGGGACATCGGCCTCAAACGGGCCGGGCTGGCCCATGTCGGGGGCATTCACGATCACCGGCTGCTCGCCGATCTTGTCTCCCTGAAGATCATAAACCGAGATCACGAGCGTCTGTTCGAAGCCGGCCCATCCGTAGCCTGCCAGATGCAGGCTCCCGCCGCTCAGCACCGCCCCGGCCGTGGGTTCCAGGATGGTGATTTGCTCCGGATGGGTTTCGACCGGGCGAATGTCCGGCACCCCATCGGGCGCCAGTTGGACGCCGACCGAGGCCAGGTGCGTCACACCACCGTCGCGCGCGCTGGCGGCGAACACCTGGATGAACGCCTGGCGCGGCTGGCTCAGGCTGAACGGAATATCAATGTCGAACGGACCCCGCTGGCCGGCGTCCGCGTGGATGGTCGTGGTCAGGCCGGCCAGCTCCGTCCCGTCATCCGCCAACAGCCGGACCCCCAGCGTCTGTTCGAAGGTCGGATCGGCCTCGCCGCTCAAATGGATCGGGCTGACCAGGCGAGAGCCTGGGCCGGGCGCCAGGATCAGAACGGCCTCGTCGCCGCTCGGCGCTTTGGGAGTGGCGCTGGCGACCGGGGTGTCCGTCGCGGCTGCCTGGCTAGGCTGCACCGCGGCTGTGAGTGCCGCCGTTGCCGGCGTCGCCGGCTGGGGCTTTGGGCCGCAGGCGAACAGCCCCAGGCCCAGGCCCAGCGCGAGCACGGCCCTCCCCATCTTGGCAGGCAGGTTTTCGATGATGGCTGCAATGGTCATGGCTTCACTCTCCACCTGCAAAGTCTTAACGCGCTCACTCAGCCTTTGACATACGAACATATGTTCTATATAATACATGGCAGCCGCAACTCGGGGCGCGGCGCGACGGGATCGCCCGGGAGGCGGTGTGGGTTTGCTCAATCGGCTGCGCAGCCAGCCCGAAGCGGGCCAAAGCGGGATCCATTTGGAACTCGACTCCGAGTTGAGCGCCCGTCTGCGGCACGCGGCCGAGCGCCGCGGGCGCTCGCCGCAGACCCTGGCCTGCGAGCTGCTGACCGACGGCCTCGACCAGGCCCTGAGACACAAGCACGCCCAGGCGGCGCTGGATGCGCTTACGCCGCGCCAGCAGCAGGTCGCCCGGCTGACCCTGCGCGGCTTCACCAACCGCCAGATCGCCGCCGCGCTGGTGGTGTCGCCGGAAACGGTCAAGACCCACGTGCGCCACATCCTGGACAAGTTTGACGCCGCCAGCAAAGCCGACCTGCGCGTGCGCCTGCTCGACCTGCGGCTCCGCGGGTCGGACCCCGGGGCCTGACCCCGCAGCCCATCCGGCGGCCTTCCAGGACGGCATCGCCCCCCTCTCGGCTGAGCCCCCATCTGAGCGGCACGTCGACCCCTACCCTGACCCCTCCCCCTGGGAAAAGGTTGCTCACACTTACTTGCAGCCAACCCAGGGGGAGGGGATAGAAATCCAAGGAGACGGGGGAGCAAAGCTCCCCCGTCTCCTTCTGAGAACCTCACCCCCTCTCCGCCAACACACCCAGCCACGCGGAATCCCCCGAGGCGGAGAGGGGGTCGGGGGGTGAGGCCGAAGGGGGCGCGTCAACTTGCAAGCCTGACCCCCAACCCTTGACACTCCCACTCAGGGCGATATCCTAAGCACGCACGCGCCGAGGATGAAGACATATGCTTGAAAAAACTCTGCCGCCGCCGGCGGCGAAGCGCCTGTACGACCTGATCGGCCGCGCTTACGACCTGGCCGGCGCGTTCGAGGGCCGCGGCCAGCAGTTTGGCAGCCAGCAGTTGAACCTCGGCCCGGGCCTGCGCCTGCTCGAAATCGGGGTCGGCACCGGCCGGCAGCATGCCCGTTTGGCCGCTGCCGTCCAGCCCGGCGGCCTGGCGGTTGGTTTGGACCTGTCCTCGGTCATGGCCCGCCTGACCCTTCGCCGGACGGGATCGCCTGTGTGCCAGGCGGATGGCGTCCGCCTGCCCTTCGGCCCTCAAACCTTCGATCGGGTGTATGCAGCTTATGTGCTCGATCTGATGGCCCCGGCGGACCTGGCGCCGCGCCCTGGCCGAATTCCGGCGCTGCCTGAGGCCCGGCGGGCGGCTGGTCGTCGTGGCCATGACCGAGGGCGTCGACCTCGCCAGCCGTGCCTTGGTCGGGTTATGGAAGGCGGTGTACGCCCTCAGCCCAACGCTGTGCGCCGGCTGCCGGCCGCTCAAGCTATCCGGCCTGGCCGCCGCCGCCGGGTTCGATCCGGTCGAGCGCCGCGTGGTGGTTGACTGGTCGGTTCCCAGCGAAATCCTGACCGCAGTTCATCCCTGAATTGGCGAAGGCGTATGATAGCGACTGACTCCGGCCCCGTCCGACTTTTTCCGGCGCCGCGCGCTATCCTGCGCGAGCTGGTGCGTTTGCCGATCGGCCTCTACCGCTAGGCCATGGGCTATCCCCAGCACAAGATCGACGACGACATCCGCGCCATCGGCGGCCAGGCTCCTCACCCGCCCTGAGAGGAAACAACCCATGAACGAGGCCGAGCTCATCCATGCCACTCCCGAACCCCGCACCCGCCTCAGTTTGGCGGCCGACTTAACCGCCCTGGGCTTACGGCCGGACATGAGCGTGCTGGTCCACAGTTCGCTCAGCGCCCTGGGGTGGGTGAGCGGCGGCGCGCCAGCCGTCCTTCTGGCCCTGCTGGACACGCTCGCCCCCGGCGGCACATTGATGATGCCCACCCACAGCGGTGACCTGTCTGATCCCGCCCTTTGGCAGCACCCGCCCGTGCCTGAAACCTGGTGGCCGGTGATCCGAGACAGCCTGCCGGCTTTTGACCCCGAGCGCACCTCGACCCGCGTTATGGGCCGGATCCCCGAGCTCTTTCGGACCTGGCCCGGCGTCCTGCGCAGCCGGCATCCGCAGTTCTCCTTCGCGGCCTTCGGCCCGGCCGCCTATCGCCTGACGGACGACCACAGCCTGGACGATGGCCTGGGCGAGGCGTCTCCCTTGGGACGGCTGTATGAGCTTGACGGGTGGGTGCTGCTGCTCGGCGCCGGCTTCGAAAGCAACACCTCGTTCCATCTGGCCGAGTATCGGCTGGCCGCGCCGGCGCGCACCGAAACGCACGCGCCGGTGCTGGTCGATGGCCAACGCCGATGGCTGCCCCTCCGCGATGTCGTCATCGACAGCGACCCGTTCGCCGACCTTGGCGCCGAGTTTGAACGCACCCATCCGGTGCACACCGGCCGGGTCGGGTCAGCTCAGGCGCGCTTGTTCCGGATGCGGCCGGCGGTCGATTACGCCGTCGACTGGCTCAATCGCCGAGCGTCTTGATCCGCTCGCACCCCCGCGAGTGACATTTGACTACCGCGGGCAAGTATGTGAAATACTTCACAAGCCGCGACCGATGGCTGAAAATTGCGTAGAGTGTGACAGACCATCGCGCCCTCAACCATCTCCTGGAGGAAACCCCCTATGTCCACCCAAATCCCCATCCTGGCGCTGAGCCTGTTGGCGCTGGTGAGCCTGGCCTGCGGCTGCAACCTCAGCCTTCCGAGCTTCGAACTTCCCAACTTCCAAGGCGGCAGCGTGCCAACCGGCCCAACCCAGACCGACACCATCCAGATCCCAGCGCCGGATGCCAGCCCGGCCTCCTTGGAGTTCAACTTCGGGGCCGGCGAATTCAACCTGGCACCCGGCGCCGCCAGCGGCCTCGTCGAAGGCACAGCCACCTACAACGTCGTCGAATTGAAGCCGGAGATCACGCAGGCCGCGGGCGCTGTGACTATGTCCAGCGGCAAGTTGAACGACAGCCGCATCCCGCTGAACTTCGGAGACCAGGTTGTGAACACCTGGGATCTGCGGCTTGGCACCCAACCCATCGACCTGGCCATCCACGCCGGCGCATACCGGGCGCATATGGACCTCGGCGGTTTGTCCATCAATTCGCTGAGCGTCGATGACGGCGCGGCGATGGTAGACATCGATTTCTCCGAGCCAAACCAAGTGCCGATGAAGAAACTGTCGTATTCAACCGGCGCTTCCAGCGTCTCTCTGACTGGCTTGGCGAATGCCGAGCCTGAGACCCTGACCTTCAATGGCGGCGCCGGGGACTACACGCTCGATTTCACAGGTGACTTCAGGTCCGACGCCGATGTCAGCATCGAGGCGGGTGTCTGCCAGGTTAGCCTGGTTATCCCCCAAGACATGCGCGTGGTGTTCGACCTCAACGCCGGCATGGCCAACATCGACATGCAGGGAAGCTTCCAGGGCGGCGGCACCGAGTTCAACCCGTCTGCGGACGGGCCGACACTCACCATCCACGTGGACATCAGCGCCGGACAATTGACCGTGCGCAACCCTTGATGCCCCACACGGGTGAACATAACTAGAAACGGCCGGGGCTGTCCCAAGTCGGGCAGCCCCGTTTCCTTTTATCTCGATCCGCTCCCCCCTCGACCCAGGTGCGGGCGCATCCGGCTGCCATCGCCTTCATGATGACACCGGGGCGATGTTCCTGCTCATGGTGTGGCCAGTCACCCGGCGCCGTCGGCCTCACCCCCCGACCCCCTCTCCGCCTTGGGGATTCCTTATGACTGGCCGTCCTGGCGGAGAGGGGGAGAATTCCTCATAAGGGGAGGGGTCAGGGGTGGGGGGGTACGGGCCAGATCCGGGTCGCGGCTCAGCCGGTCTTTGGGGTTTCAGCACATGGATGGGGCTGTCTCGGTAGTACCTGAGACAGCCCCGAGACTCGATTGACTTGAAAGTTGGGTTAGTCAGCTAAAGAGCCCGACCCCGCTGAAGAACACACCGATGAAGATATTGAACAGCACATACACAGCCAGGCCTAGCACGGCGGTGACGATGGACTTGAGCGTGTCGAACTCCATGGTCTCGCGGATGGCGATCACCCCGGCGGCGATGGTCAGGGCCCAGGCCGCCAGCCTGAACACCCAGCCTACACAGGACAGAAAGCTGAGCAGGCCGATGAATTGGGGGGCGTTGGCGTAGCCAAGCGCCCGGATCATGCTGCCCAACTGGCTGCGCCCGCCCAGAAAGTCCCCAATCAGATTGGCGATGACGGCCCACAGCAGCCAGCCCAACAGCAGGCCGTTGATCAGTTCGGCGCCGAAGGTCAACCCCCAGTGCCGGCTGGAAAATCCCAGCCCGATGGCCGACAGCAGCGTGGCGCCAAGCACAACCAGGGTCGCCTCGCCGTTCAGCTTTTCGTCGGCCGCCGCTTCGCGATATAAGCTTGGGTCCAAACGGATGGCGCGCAAGATTTCGATCGAACATTGGGATCCGTCTCCGGCCGGCTGCGCCGCCGCGACCTCAGTCTTCCGACTCGAGCAGCATGTGCCCGTCCGGCTGTGACCGGTAACTCATGGGGCCCTGAGGGATCTTGTTGATCACCTGCAGTTGGCCGGCATCCATGGCCTCCCAGATGATCTGGAAGGGTGCTTTTCCCTCCACCCACTTCTCAGCGATCATGCACCCGTGCCCCGGCAGGACGGTGAACACCAGCTTGCGGGGGTCATCCGGATTATTCAGCGCCTCCGCGCGGCTGAAGGCCTCCTTGATTCCCTGCGCCTGGGCGGCGGTGGCACACGACACCAGGTAGTGATAGTAAGGGGGGTCGAGGGGCGCGTACTCGACGGCCCGGGGGTCAAAGGCCCCGATGGCTCGGTGGCCGTGAAGCTTTGAACGCACGACCGGGACCTCGTCGGTCACCCCCCAGGCCCCATTAAGCGCGATCGTCGGCAGCACGCGGTCCATGTCCATCATTTCGACTGACTCCGATGACGGAGGGTCATTGCGTTTGCCTTCGACGTGACGGACGTGCGCCCCGCTGCCGTCTGGCTGCAATCCTATGATCACCGCCAGATCATCTTCGGTGATGTTGCCCTTGTCCACCGGCCGGGCGCTGCCGGTCACGGTCGCGATCAGCGCCCGGAGCTCTGGCTCCCAGGTCGCAAAGCAGCCCTCGCTGTATTGGCTGGCGACCGAGTTGGCCACCGCCGGGACCTGGACCAGGTCCCCGATTCGAACCATGACCGTGAAAAAGCCCCGTTTGTCGAGCTCGAGCGCGGCAGTGCGCATGTTGGACACCGTGTCCAGTGCATCCCATTCCTGGCGGAGGATGGGCGGCGGCATGATCTTATGGGTCGTCACCTCGCTGGTGCTCTCCGAGGTGGTGATGCGCATCACGATGTCGGAATAGAAGTCGTCGGTGTCTTCGGCCAGGCTGCGCGGATGCGCGCCGACCAGGTCAAAATGAAAGGCCTCTTCAGGGGCCTCGTCGCCAACCACCAGGATGATGCGGATGCTCTTGGACTGGGCCTGGAGCAACCGTTCGAGAGACATAATCGGTCCGCCGCGCAATCCTTGTTCAACCAGCACGCGGTAGGCGTCTGGCGCCAGCCCCGGGAACTTGTAATCCTCCGGGTCAGGGGGCGTCTTCTTCAATACGCTGACAAAGTGGTCCAGCGTGCGGTCGAGCTCTTCACGCTTCACGTGAATGAGCGTGTAAATGGTGGGCGAATGATCGAGGTTGAATTTCCGCCGGGCCGAGAAGAGCATGGCGTCTCTCCAGCCCAGGGGCTCCCCGTAGCGCGCGGTGGTGAGCAGCACGTCGGTGTCGTTGTCGGGGACGTCCTGGATGAAGTGCCCGTGGGCTTCAAAACTCTCCATCAAGCGCGAAGCCACATCCTCTAGCAAGGCTGACATTGGCCCGGGAACGAAGGCCACCCGGATCTTCTTCAGCCAGCTGTGGGCTGGCTTGGCCGCACGTTCGACGCTAACACCCATGAATTGCTTCTCCTCGCTTCAGTCCTGGGGCCTCTACCGGCCCTGACATGCTATCGCGTTCTCCGAACTTCAGTTGGGAACCTGTCGCTTGTACACACGATGGTTCTTCCACGGAACGCTGCCGACCGTGATCAGATCTCGCCGCATCTGAACGGCCGATTCGGCCACCTGAGTGAGGTCGGCATGCTTGAACCCGTACTCATGGATGGTCTTCTCCATCTCGGAGTACATCAAGGCGTTTCCGCCACGGCCTTGAAACTCGGGGAGAATACCGACCCCGTTGAGCGCGATCCATTCGGTTCTACGAAATTCTAACAGCAGGTCGATGAGACCCAGGGGAAACAGTCGTCCGCCGTTGCGTTGAATGGCGGCGGACAGGTCCGGAAAGCCAAACAAAAAACCCACGACATCATCGCCGTGGGTGATAATCTTGATCAGCTTCGGATCGGCCACCATCATCAAGTTGTCGGTCAGGAATTTGATCTCAGCCTCCGACAATGGGTAGTACTCCCAGTTGTTGACGAACGACTGGTTGTAGGCCCGGCCAATCCGGTCGGCCCACTGCACCAACTGGCGCTTGTTCTTGAAGCGGCGGACCTCAAGACCACTGCGCTTGGCTGCCCTGGCGGCAATGGTGTGGATTCGGTCCGGCATGTGGAATGAGTTCGGATTGATGTAGCAGGAGATAAAATCGACCTTCTTCTCAAAGCCCAGCTTGTCGGCGAAGGCCGGATAGTAGGGCGGGTTGTAGTTCATCATGGTCATCGCCGGCCGGAATTCGAAACCCTCGATCAGCATGCCGTAGCCATCCAGCGCGCCGAATCCTTTGGGGCCGATAATCTCGGTCAGTCCGCGCGCCCGGGCCCACGCGTAGGCCGCATCGAACAAGGCCTGGGCGACTTCAAAATCCTCGATGCATTCAAACAGATAAAAGGATGCCGTCTTGGTTCCGTGGAATTGGTTGAAGGGCTTGTTCTCCATGGCGGTGATCCGGCCAACCACCCGGCCGTCTTTGCGGGCCACGAAGAAGTCAGCGTCTGAATGTTCGTAGTAAGGGTGTTTGTCTCGATTGATTTGAGTGGCAGCATCGATCCGGATCGGCGGCACCCACAGGGGTTGGTTACGATAGAGTTCGAAAGGCAGATTGAGGAACTCCCGGGCCTGGCCCTTCACCCGGGTGTCGATCTGCTCGACTTGGATCATATGCACCTCGATCGGTGGGTTTAGCGGATTGTAACATCGGCTCGGCCCATCTACAATCAACGTTCAACCGACGCGGAGGCCCTCCTCATCGTGCTCGCCAATCTGCTCCTCGCGTTCTTCAGACTGGGCTTGTGGCTCTTGACCCGCCGTCATATTGAGGGCCTCGAGCACGTACCCGATCCCCCCTACATCCTGGCCGCCAACCACCTTGGGACCCTGGACATCCCTTTCATCTATTCCGCGGTTGGCGGCCCCCCGCTGGTGGGCTGGGCCGCCGAGAAGTACGAACGCCAGTTGATCTTTGGCTCCCTTCTGCGCGCCGGCGGGGCCGTGTTCATCCAGCGCGGCCAAGTTGACCGGCATGCCCTGAACTTCGCCGTCGAGGCTCTCAAGTCGGGGAAGTCATTCGGCATGGCGCCGGAGGGCACGCGCAGCCGGCACCACAGTCTGATTCGCGCCAAGACGGGCGTGGCCTACCTGGCCGACGAAGCCAGGGTCCCGGTCGTCCCTGTGGCCATCGATGGAACGGAACGCCCCTTCGACAGCTGGCTGCGCCTGCGGCGGCCCTTGATGACGGCCCGCTTTGGGCCCCCTTTGCGTCTCCCGCCCTTGCCCGAGGAGGGGCGCAATCAAGCCCTGCGCCGCAACACCGACGAGATCATGTGCTCTATCGCCGCCATGCTCCCGCCCGAGTACCGGGGCGTGTACGCCGATCACCCTAGAACCCAGGCCCTGATCGCCGCGGGCTACGGCACGCTCAACGCCGATGGGCCAACTTTGCTTGAGCCATCGGATAAGGTCGTTTTGTGAAACTCCGCACAAACCACGAGCCTGCATGTCCAGCCTCTCGCCCCTGACACTGCTGTTTTACTGCTTGGCGGCCGTGGCCGCCGGTGCGCTGTACCTGCTTGTCCGTGGCTCCACCGATCGACGTGGCCGGACCTTTGGCATGGCGGGCATCGCACTCGTTTCGAGCCTGAACGCCATATCGATCCTGGGCGGCTTCTCCATCGGCCCCGTCGTGGCGTTGGTGGCCATCGTGCTGGCCCTGCTGGTGGCCTTCGCCGCGGGGTCTTTTCAAACCCCCTTGCGGCTGCTGGCTCTGACCACGGTGCTGGTTGGAGCCGGGCTGTGGCTCGGTGTTTTTCAGATGGTGAGCGTGATCCTCGGCATCGGGCTGAGCGCGGCGGCGATCCTGGCCCTCTGGCGTCTGGCTCGCTACTGGGATACCCGCCTGGGCCCGGAATTCGGCGGCTGGGGGGTGGTGCTGGTCGCCTCGCTGGGCGGGCTGGGCCTGGTTTTTGGCGTCGCCCCCATCGGCTCGCTCGGCCTGTGGTCTGCCCGCCTGGGGGCGCTGTTCGCCGCCGGCCTGACGTTCTTTGCGGGCAGCTGCCGGCTTGGCCTGGTCGGCCTGGCCGTCCTGGATGGCCTGCTGGCCATCGGCATCGGCGGCGTCTGAGCTTAACCTTCGAGCTTGGTTCGGCCCGCCTTCCGCCGCCAATCACCCGCGCGGGTGATTGGCGGATGTCTTTAAATCAACCCTGGGTGGGATTGCCTCATCCACACTTTACGGCCATACTATTAGCACATATGTTCTGGTTTGGACTGAGAGGCTGTCATGCTCCACCAAGCGCTCACGCGGCGGGCGTCCTCCGATCTGCCGATCCCCACCATGGATCCGGTCCTGCTGGAGTCCATGTCCCAGCCCCGGCTGACCTTGCTCTGGGGGTCCACCACACCCACCCGCACCCTGCTGGGGGCTCTGACCATGCTGGCCGCCCGCGGCCTGAGCGTACGGGTTTTTGACGGCGGCAACAGCTTCGACGGTTACTTTGTGGCCCGGCTGGCCCGCCGGCTGGCACCCAATCTTCCGGCGGTGATGGGCCGCATCCGCCTGTCACGCGCCTTCACCTGCTTCCAGTTGGCCGAGTTGATCGAAAACGCCCTGCCCGAGCCGGAGCCGCTGTTCAGCCTGGATTTTCTGGCCACTTTTTACGACGAAAGCGTTCCCTTGCGCGACAGCGAGCGCCTGCTGTCAACGACCCTGGCGCATCTCAAGCGCTTGGCCGCCGCCGGGCCGGTGATCATCGGGGCGCAGGAACCCCGCAGCCTGGTCAAAGAACGCTGGTCGCTGCTCGACCAGCTGCAGGCGGCCGCCGACGGCGCCTGGCTGCTGCGCCCACCGGAGACCCAACCACCGCTCCAGCCTCGGCTGTTCGCTTGATGGGCCGGGCGATCATGCAACAACATCATGGCTAGCTGCTAGCTGCTAGTGGCTAGTGGCTAGTGGCTAACAGCCAGGAGCTGCTTATGGGACGCACCTTACCCTCCATCACCCAGGCCTTTCTCCAGGAGCAAAGTTCTCTGGCGCGATTTCGGCGCGCCCTGCGCCGGGAAGACCAGCACGCCCTGGACGAGCTCCTGGCCGACGCCAAGCACCATCTGGCGGCCGCCGCCTATGCCTCGCACCTGCTGCCGTTCGAGGTCATGCTGCTGGCCATGCTGGTCGAAGAGCACAAGGCGGTGATCGACCTGCGGCGCCGCCTCGAGGCCCTCGAAATGGACAGCGGCCTGCGCACCTCGGCGCGCCTGCCGGCCCCCGGCGGAGACCGGCCGAGCGCCTGAACATGCCCAGCTTCTACGGTTGGCTGTTCGACGCCTATCCGCAAGGGGATGGCATGGCGGTTTGGTTTCTGGACGCCGACGGGCGCGCCCATGTCCTGCTCGACCATTTCACGCCCGCTTTTTATGCCCGCGGACCGCAGCCGGACCTGCATGACGTCTGCCAGATGCTGCGCACCCAGCGCGCCCCGGTCGAGCTGCGCCGCACCGAGCGGCGCGATTTGTTTCTCGACCGCCAGGTCGAGGTGCTCGAGGTTGGGGTGCGCTTTCCCGCCCAGTTCCAGCGCCTGCAGCGCCAGGTGGCCGAGTTTCGCCCCGGGCTGACCTATTACGACGCCGACATCCCTCTCCCCCAGCGCTATGTCCTGGCGCGCGGGATCTTTCCCCTGGCTTACTGCCTGGTGGAACATCAGGACCATTTGCTCCGGGCGGTGGAGGCTCTCGACTCCCCATGGGAAGCCGAGTACCGCCTGCCCCCGCTGCGGGTCATGACCCTGAGGCTGGATGGCGAGCTGCGCAACCCGGCGCGCGGCTACCGCAGCGATCTGCTGGTCGAGGTCGGCGGCCAAAGCTATGTCTTCAAGCGGGGCCAAGGGCAGCAGCTCGTGCTTGGGGTGCGGCATCTGCTGGAACAGCACGATCCCGACTTGCTGGTCAGCGCCTACGGTGATGCCTTCATCCTGCCGAGGCTGATCGAGCTCTCGCGCCACTACGGCATTCCCCTGCCGCTCAACCGCGATCAAGGCCAGGCGGTGGGTCACAAGCGCGCCCATTCGTACTTTTCCTACGGCAAAGTCATCTTCCGTGACGAGCAGCACACGCTGTTCGGCCGCTGGCACATCGACCGCCAGAATGCCTTCCTGGCCGATGATTACGGCCTCGACGGCAACCTGGAAATCGCCCGCCTGACCGGTTTGCCGGTCCAGACCGTGGCGCGCGTCTCCACCGGCACCGGCATCAGCGCCATGCAGGTCGCCACCGCCATGCGGCGCGGTGTGCTCGTCCCCTGGCAGAAACGCCAGCCCGAATCCCTCAAGACCGGCCTGGATCTGTTCGCCGCCGACAAGGGCGGCCTGGTCTACACCCCCATCACCGGGCTGCACGAGCATGTGGCCGAGCTGGACTTCACGGCCATGTACCCCAGCTTGATGGTGCGCTTCAATCTGTCTCCCGAAACCGTCAAGGCCGAGTGCTGTCCCGGCGTCCCGGTCCCCGAACTGGGCACCCCCGTTTGCAGCCACCGCCAGGGCCTGGTGCCGGAGACGCTGGCGCCCCTGCTTGAAAAGCGCGCCCGTTACAAAGCCCTGATGCGCGCCCTGCCCGAGGACGACCCGCGCCGCGAGGTCTATCGCCGGCGTTACTCGGCCCACAAGTGGCTCCTGGTGACCTGCTTCGGTTATCTCGGTTACAAGAATGCCCGCTTTGGCCGCATCGAGGCCCACGAAGCCGTGACGGCTTACGGCCGCGAGGTCCTGCTACAGGCCAAGGAGGTGGTCGAGGCGCGCGGTTTCCGGGTGCTGCATCTGTACGTCGACGGGCTGTGGATCCACAAACCCGGCGCGCGCAGCCGGCCGGACTACGAGGGCCTGCTGGACGTCATCCGCAACCGCACCGGCTTGCCCATCGAGCTAGAGGGGGTTTACCGTTGGCTGGCCTTCCTGCCCTCCCGCACCGAACCTCGCGTGGCGGTGGCCAACCGCTACTTCGGCGCCTTCCAGGATGGATCGCTCAAAGTCCGGGGGATCGAAGCCCGCCGCCATGACACGCCGGCCTACATTAAAGACACCCAGCTGCGGATTCTTGAGATTCTGGCCGAGGGCCGGGACGCGGCCGGTTTTCGAGCGCGCTTGCCGCAGGCGGTCGCCTTTGCCACGGACCAGCTCCAGCGTCTGCGCGCCGGGCAAGTCCCCTCCAAAGCTTTGATCGTGCAGCAGCGCCTGTCGCGCGAACCGGAGGAATTCCGCGTCCGCACCTCAGCCGCACGCGCCGTCGGCCAGCTGCTGCGCGCCGGCGTCCCGTTGAGCGCCGGCGAACAGCTCCGCTTTTTGATGGTGCCGGGTCCGGAAAAGGTCCGCGCCTGGGATTTGGTGGACGGGGCCACAGCCTATGACATCGAAGCCTACACCGAGCTGTTCATGCGGGCCGTCGAAACGCTCTTGTCGGTCGTGCGAGTGGACCGCCTGATGCTCGACACGTGGCTTCTCGGCGGGGCCGGCTACTGGGGGCCCCCAGGCACCCTGCCGCCGCGCGGCGCCGACCCTCACGCACCCCTGCTGGCGCAGCCCAGGCGCCGGGAGGTCGTCATCAGGCCGCCATCGCCCATGCCGGTCTCACCCGTGCAAACACCGCAGGACAGGTTCACCGAACACTGGGGACGCCGCTTTCCCTGATCATCTCCAACCCGCGGCCGGTTAGAATCCCCGCATGCGCACCTTCAACGCCCCAAGGACCGAACGCTGCCCGAGGCCCATCCCATGACCCGAAAGCTCACCCGCACGGGTTGCCTGGCACTCGGCTTGGCGCTGGCCGCCTGCCAGCCAGCGACAACGGCCTCCGATACACCCACCCTGGCCGCCACCACGACTTCGCCCGCCACACCCACCCCGGCTGCGACCCCGACCGGCACGTGGATCCGGCTCGCGCCCGACAGCGGGCCGCCGGGAACAGTCATCCGGATCGATGGCTATCTCCCGGGCGGGCCGGACGCCGCCTCGGCTGCCGGGGACCCAACTCTGCTGCACACCACCTTGTGCTGGGATGGCTGTCTGACCGGTTTCACCGCCGTCGACACCCCGGTCGAATGGTCGACCGACCAGCCCGGCCAGTTCAGCGCCCAGTTCACCGCCCCCAGCTTGCCATGGCTTGGGCCGGACGGACCCGTCCCGGGCGCGACCGGTGACTACCGCGTGGGTGTCCAGTGTCTCGGTCCTTTGGTGGCCGGCTGCGCCCTGCAGGAAGCCCAGGCCGAGGCTGCGTTTCATCTGACCGGCTCAAGCCCGTCGCGCTGCCTGGCGGGCCAACCCTGCGTCGAACTGGCCTTGACACCTGCCCAGGCCCAGCCGGGCGACACCGTCGCCGTGTCAGGCTGGGCGCCGGTTTTCGAGACCATCGATGGCCAGCCTTTCGGCTACAGCCTGAGCCTGCAGACCACAGGACCACAGCCCCAATCCATGCCGGTGGGCCAAATCATGCAGGCGCTGGATGGCAGCTTGAGCGGCGGGCTTGTGGTTCCACAGAGCCTCCCCGGCGCCGGCCTGCTCGCCTCCGGTACATATGCCGTCGTGCTCGAGGCGTTTACGCCCCACAGTCTGGCGGCCGGCGCCGGGCCCTCGGGCCTCGCTCAAGCGGCGCTCTCGCTTGGGCAGGGGCTGACGTGGGCCTCCATCCAGCCCGGCACCCCGGCGTGGGTGTCTGCGTCGGCTGATCTGTCGGAGCGGCGCATGTTTGTCGATCCGCACGATCCTGCGTATATGGCTTACTGCGCCCCCAACTCCGTTCGCGTCACCCACGACTCCGGACAGACATGGACCGAAGTTCCGATCGACGGCGCCGTGCAAGCCGTTGCGGGGGTCGGCTTTGAGGTGATGTCGGGCGGCGCCACCGGAGGCCAACCTGGCTGCCTGGACGTGAGGCTTGATTCGCTCCACCCCAACAGCCTGTTTGCGGTCTTCGGCGCGGCAGAGGCCCAAATGGGCGCCCCGCCCGAATTCTTCCTGGGACTGGCCTCCACCGACTCCGGTCAGAGCTGGAGCTTGATACCCCGGCCCGGACCCGATGTTGACTTTCCTTTTGGCGGCTTCACCGTGGTGGCCCCGGGGACTGTGGCGGCCCTGTTTGCAGGCGCCGGAAATCCGGCGACGCCGCTCGTCTCCCAAGTCACGCAGGATGGCGGGCGAATCTGGTCGAAGGGCAAGTTCGATTGTCCGGCAGGCGGGCCGTGTTTGCGATGGGGGCCAGCCCCCGGCTCGATTGGCGGCATGGGCGCGCCCCGGCCACAAACCTTGCTGATCTCCATGGATTCGGGCCAGACCTGGAGACCGACCGAGATCAGCATTGACCTGCATGCGTTTGTGGCGGGGCAGGCAGCCGGATATCAGGCTGGCCAAGTTCTGGTCGTTTCAGGGTTGGACTCGTTCCCGGCGCGCGGGTCTGAGGACGGGGGTCAAACCTGGCAAGCGCTCAGCCTGCCTCCCCTGCCCGATAATGACCCGAGCTCATCCAATTACACTGCGCTTCAAATTCTTCCCGGCGGTTCGCTGGTGGCGGTGGGCGACAACGGCCGATGGGACGCGCTGATGCCAGGCGGATCTTCCTGGTGCCAGCTCCTTGCCGCTGATCTGCCGGGCCAGGCCGTATGGCTCGCTCCCGCCGATGAGAGAATATGGTGGCTCAACCCCGCCACCGGCCAGCCGCAATCCACGGAGCTGGTCCCACTTTACGTGCCCACCTTAGCCACGCATTCGATGAACACAACCGGATCAACGCCTCAGGCACCGGTTTGCGACTATGCTGAAGCCTGCCGCCACGGGCCGCGGTCCATCCGATGCGCTAGGCGGCTGGGTGTCGGCCGGGATCGGCCGGCGCACGGAGGGAAAGGGTCATGAACTCATCGTTCGGGTCAAGCCTGCCGGCTCCCATAAGCTCTGTCCAGTTGCAGGAAGCCCTATCGGGCGCCATGCGCCAGGTGTACCTGTGGATGGCGTCGGGGCTCTTCGTCACGGCCGGAATTGCGTGGGTGGTGTCAGGGTCATTCTTCATGACCATCTTCGCTCGACTGCCGATCTTGTTCTACGGTGCCTTGATTGCCGAGTTCCTGTTGGTTATCGCCCTGACGGCCGGCATCAATCGATTGTCGACCACGGTGGCCCTGGCGATGTTCTTCGTCTACGCCGCATTGAATGGCGTGACCATGTCACTCATCTTCCTGCTCTACACGGCCACCAGCATCGCGGCCACCTTTGCCGTCACCGCGGGGTTGTTTGCCATCATGAGCTTGCTGGCCTACTCGACCGGTCTTGATCTCGCCCGCTTCAGGAGCCTGTTCTTGATGGGATTGCTGGGCCTGATTCTGGGCTCGGTCGTCAACCTGTTCTTTGGCAACACCCTGCTCTACTGGGCGCTGACCTATGTCGGGATCGCCCTGTTCTTGGGCTTGACCGCTTATGACACCCAGCGGATCCGGCGCCAGGCAGAGGTGGCCCTTCAAACCGGCCAGTCCGCCGCGCTGGAGAGACTGGGCCTGATGGGCGCGCTGAGCCTGTATCTCGACTTCATCAATTTGTTCTTGCTCGTCGTGCGCGTGCTTGGCCGGCGTCGCTGACCCAAACCAAACCGAATCGGGGCCGCCGAGGGTGGTCGGCTTGACCCCGGATGACAGGTCTGGCCAGCCGGGCTCCGTTTTTCGGGCACCCGGCCGGCTGGCCCCGTAATTGACGCTCAAATGACACTCATGGTATGATCGCTCCACCGGCCGGCCGCTCGCGCATTCGGGCGGCCTGCGCTTACTCTGAGGAGGAACGACAAGATCAGTACATCAGAATTCAGAATCAATGACGGCATCCGTGTGCGAGAAGTTCGCCTTATCGACGCGGACGGGGAGAACCGAGGGGTTGTGGCCATCGACGAGGCGTTGACGCTCGCCCAGCAGGCGGGTCTCGACCTGGTCGAGGTTGCCCCCAACAGTGATCCGCCGGTTTGCCGAATACTCGACTACGGGAAGTTCCTCTACGAGAAGGCAAAGAAGGATCGAGAGGCCCGCAAAGCCCAAACCAAGGTCGAGATCAAGGAAATCCGCTTTCGGCCCAAGACCTCCGACCACCACAAGTCGTTCAAGATAAAGAACGCACGCAGGTGGCTTCAGGAGGGCAAGAAGGTACGAGTGCGAATTCGTTTCCGGGGGCGCGAGATAACCTACCCCGAGATCGCGCTGGATGACCTGAAGAGCATCGCTGAGGAGTTGGCCGACGTCAGCACCATCGAGCAGGCCCCCAGCATGGAGGGGCGCACGATGCTCATGGTGCTGGCTCCAGAACTCGCCTGATCCTGACGAACTGTCTGGTACAATGCAACGCTTTCCGCCGCGGACCGATGACGTTCCGCGGCGCTGTCTGAAAGGATACCGTCGATGCCCCGAAAGCAAACCAAGAAGGGCAAATACAAGCTCAAGACCCATAAGGCCACGGCCAAGCGTTTCCGCATGACGGGCTCGGGCAAGATCGTGCGCACCAAGGGTAGCAAGAGCCACCTGCGCCGGCGCACCCCGAAGCGCAGCAAGCGCCTGTTCACCAAGATGCTGGCCGTCAAAGGGGCGAAAATCCGCAAGCGGGTTCGCCGCCTGGCCCCTTACCTGAGCAAGTACCGCGCCAACCCCAACGCGCGCACCGGGCAAAGATCCTGACCGTGCGCAGGTAGCGTGGCTGCTGCGTGCATACAACGGGCGCTGACATCGGGCGCCGGCGCGCTTCGGGCCACAGGAGTGTAGAACGTGCCCAGAACCAAGGGTGGGATCGTCACCCGCCGTCGTCATAAGAAGCTCCTGAGTGGCAACAAAGGCTATTACGGCTCACGGCACCGCCTCTTTCGCCGCGCCAACGAGGCCATGCTCAAGAGCCTGTGGTACGCCTACCGCGATCGCCGGACCCGCCGGCGAGCCCTTCGCCGGCTCTGGATCGCCCGCATCAATGCAGCCGCCCGCTTGCACGGCTTGAGCTACAGCCGGTTAATCCACGCCATGCGCCAGCATGACGTTCAGCTCAATCGCAAGATGCTGGCCGATCTGGCGGTTCGCGATCCATCTGCATTCAAGGCCGTGGTCGATTCGGTAAGCGCCTGAATCCAAGTCGCTGCACCAAAGAGGGCCGCCCCTGTCGCGCCGGCCCTCTTTTCATCTCAATCCCCTGGCCACGTTTGACCGCGCACGCGTTCGGCTCTCCTCTTCCCTTGAACACTTGGGCCGATGACGGCCGTCACCGCGCTGCCTGTCAGTCGCGGCCCTCGGCCTCACCCCCCGACCCCCTCTCGGCTCTCTGCGTTCCCCGTGGCTCGGATGATAAAATCTGGACCGACCACCCCGGCCATTTAGGAGCCTCCGAGCCGCATGGACACCGCCTCCTGCATCTCACTCGATCACGGTGTACAGCTCTGGCTCAAGCAGGGCGACTTGACTCTTGAAGCAGTCGACGCCATCGTGAACGCCGCCAACGAGCACCTGGCGCATGGCGGGGGGCTGGCGGCGGCCATCGTGCGCCGCGGGGGGCCGGCCATCCAGGCCGAGAGCCATGCCTGGGTCGCCCAACACGGGCCGGCTTCACACGATCGACCAGCCCTCACATCCGGCGGAGCGCTTCTGGCCCGCTATGTGATCCACGCCGTCGGCCCGCGCTGGGGAGAGGGGGACGAGGACGCCAAGCTGTCGACGGCGGTGGCCGCTTCACTGGCCCTGGCCAGCCAACTCGAACTCAACAGCCTGGCCTTGCCGGCCATCTCCACCGGGATATTCGGTTTTCCGACGGACCGCGCCGCGGGCATCATTCTGGATGCCATCCACGAGTACATTCGGGAACACCCCGCCTCGAGCTTGACCGATGTGCGCCTAGTCGTCTTTGATGCCGAAAGCCTGCGACACTTCACTGCCGCCCTGAAAGCCCGCCCGCTGTGGGGGCCACTGCCGACATGATCACCTCGTTGTCCAATCCGCACGTCAAAAGGGTGCGTGCTCTTCAAAGTCGCCGCAAGGCCAGGGATGAGGAGGCGGCCTTTGTGGTCGAGGGGGCGCGCTGGGCGGAAGAAGCCGTCGCGGCCGGGATGCCAATCAAGTTGGTCCTGCACACCGACCATCTGGATGAGCGCGGCCGAGGGCTAGTCAATCGGCTTGCCCGCCAGGGCGCCGAGGTCCAGGCGGTGACGGACGAAGTCATGGCAGCCTGCTCCGACACCCAGACGCCTCAGGGATTGCTCCTGGTGCTGCCGCAGGCCAGTCTGCCTCGGCCCCCATCCGCGTCATTGACCCTGGTTGCCGACCGGGTTGCCGATCCGGGTAACCTTGGGACCATGATGCGCGCTGCGCTGGCAGCGGGGGTCGAGCTGTTGATCCTTGACTCCGGGCAGCGTCGACGCGTACAACCCCAAGGTCGTCCGCGCTGGCATGGGCGCCCACCTCCATCTTCCCATTCACAACCTGTCGGACGAGCCGCTCACCGAACTGGTTGGAACCGCGCGCGTGTGGCTGACGGCGGCCTCAAGCGGCGTCGCCTACGACCATGTCGATTGGCGGGAACCGGTGGCGCTGGTGATCGGGGGAGAGGCCCACGGCGTCTCGCCGGAATTGGCGCGACAATCCCACGATGTCGCGCATATCCCGATGAACGGCCCGGTCGAGTCGCTCAATGCGGCGGTTGCCGCGGCTGTCATCCTGTTCGAGATCAGGCGCCAGCGAGGTCTTCCATGATCCTGCGTTCGATTACCGGGTTCGTTGACCCAGGCTGGCCGGTGGAGCCGGAGCGGCTCGACGGCCTGGCCAAGGCTCTGGGAGAGGCTCGCCAGGCGTTACAGGACGCCGACTACGAAGTGCAGACCTTGCGGCTGGCCACGCCGCCTCCGTCTGAAATGGCCAGCCCGGTCCTCCGGCCCAACGCGCTGATTTTGCGCTCCGCTTGGAGGCCGAGGCGTTCGTCCACGGCATTGACTACGCCGCTATTGGCCCCGCCCTGCCTGACGAACCCAAGGGCTTCGTCGCCATTTATGACATGCTGGCCGCCACCGAGATTGTGTTTGCCTCGGCCATCTTCGCCGATCAAGAGACCGGCCTGTCGGTGGCGGCCGCCCACGCCTGCGCCGACGTGATCAGCCGCCTGTCGACCGTGAGCGAGGACGGCTTCACCAACTTGCGTTTCGCCGGGCTGGCCAACGTCGGCGCCGGATCGCCCTTTTTCCCGGCCGCCTACCACCGCCCCGGCCCTCCTGCATTCGCCATCGCCACTGAGGGCGCCGACCTGGCCATCGACGCTTTTCGGGACGTCCCGTCCCTCGGGCGCGGCCGGCGCCGGCTTGTGAGCATGATTGAGGCCCACGCAGCCGCGATTGACCGCCTGCTGACGCCAATTGCCCTGCAGCACGAAATGCGATATCTCGGCATCGATTTCTCCCTAGCGCCGTTCCCCGACCACCTGCGCTCAATTGGCACGGCCTTGGAGTCCCTCGGATTGCCGGCGCTCGGCATGTCCGGCTCGGCCGCCAGCGTGGCCTATCTGGCGGACTGCCTCGACCGAGCCAAGTTCACCCGCACCGGTTTCTGCGGGCTCATGCTTCCGGTCCTCGAGGAACTCAATCCTGGCCAGCCGATCATCTGCCGGCCAGCTCTCGGTCACAGACTTGTTGTTGTTCTCAACCTTGTGCGGCACGGGTCTGGATACGCTCCCGCTCCCCGGCGATGTGTCGGTTGATGCCCTGACCGCGGTGCTGATCGATGTCGGCGCCGTGTCGCTGCGCCACAATAAGCCCCTCACGGCACGGCTGATGCCCATTCCAGGCAAAGCCGCCGGCGATGAGGTGCATTTCGAATTCCCCTACTTCGCTGACTCGCGGGTGATGGCCTTGCAGGCCGAACCCCTTACCGGACTGCTCAGCGGCTCTGGCATTCTGGATATCGAGCCTCACCGAACCTGACGTCGGGCCAGCCTGCCGTGCCCGACGGCGTGCCTTTAGAATGCATTCCAACCACGACCTGAAAGGCTCCATCACACACGGGACGCCGCGAACAACCATGGCATTGGATGAACTCAACCCCCAGCAGCAGGCGGCCGTAACTGCGCCTGAAGGTCCCACGTTGGTCCTGGCCGGCCCCGGTTCAGGCAAGACCCGCGTGCTGACCCACCGGATTGCCTACCTGGTGTCCGAGCGGCAGGCGTCCCCGAACTCCATCCTGGCCGTGACCTTCACCAACAAGGCCGCTCGCGAAATGCGGTCTCGGGTCACCGACCTGCTTAATGCTTCAGCGGCCCCCATGACCGGCCGCGTGGACCTCGGCACCTTCCATGCCTTCGCGGCCCGCCTTCTGCGCCGGCATGCCGAGCATCTGCCGGTCGATCGGGGCTTTGTCATCTTTGACAACTCGGACCAGCTCAGCCTGGTGCGGGAGTGCATCAAGGACCTCGACCTGGACCCCAAACAGGTTCAGCCCGGCAGGGTGCTGGGGACGATTTCGTCGGCCAAGAACGAACTGATTGCCTGGGAAGACTTCGCCACCGGGACCTATTTCGCCGAGATCGTGCGGCGCGCGTATGAGCTCTATCAGGCGCGTTTGGTCGCCAACAACGGTGTCGATTTCGATGACCTGCTCATGTACGCGGCCCAGCTCCTGCGGGAGCAGGCGGGCGTGCGCGCCGATTATCATCACCGGTTCAGCCACATCCTGGTCGACGAGTTCCAGGACACCAACACGGCCCAGTATGCCCTGCTGCGCTTGCTGACCCTGCCCCAGCCGGACGTCTTCGTGGTGGGCGACGCCGATCAGTCGATCTACCGCTGGCGGGGCGCCGACTATCGCAACGTCCAGCGCTTCCAAGACGACTACCCCAACGCCCGCGTCGTCCTGCTCGAGCAAAACTATCGTTCAACCCAGACCATCCTTGATGCGGCCATGGCCGTGATCGATCGTGTGCCAAACCGCCATGTCAAGAAGCTGTTCACCGACCGCGGCCCGGGCCCGGCCATCATCGTTCACGAGGCCTACGACGAGACCGACGAGGGCCGATTTGTCGTGGACACCATTGCCGAGTTGACCCTCGCCGGCCAGGCCGAGCCGGGCGGCTGCGCCGTCATGTACCGCACCAACGCTCAGTCACGAGCCGTCGAGGAGGCCTTCCTTCGAGCCGGCCTCCCGTATCGACTGGTCGGCGCGCAGCGGTTCTACGGCCGGCGTGAGGTCAAGGACCTGCTCGCCTACCTGCGATTGATACACAATCCTGTGGACCGCATCAGCTTGCAGCGAGTTTTGAATACCCCGCCGCGCGGTATTGGCACCAAAACGGTCGAAGCGTTGATGCAGGCTGCCTCCAAGATCGAGCTGTCGCCTGGCGAATTGGTCTTGTCCCTGGCCGGTCAGCCCCAGCCTCGGCCCGACAGTCCCCTCGACAAGCGCAGCCAGAGCCTGCTCGCCGATTTTGGCGCCCGCCTGGCCGGCTGGATCGAGCAGCGCGATCAGGTGCCGTTGTCCAGTCTTGTCGATCGCGTCATTGCCGACATCGGCTTTCGTGATTACATCGACGATGGCACCGACGAGGGCGCCGAACGCTGGGACAACGTTCAAGAGCTGATCCGTGTGGCCGATGAATTCACGGACCTGGGTCTGGCGGATTTCCTCGAGCAGATTGCCCTGGTTTCCGATCAGGACACCCTCACGGATGACGTCAACGCTCCGATCCTGCTCACGCTGCATGCCGCCAAAGGGCTCGAGTTCAATGTCGTGTTCATCATCGGCATGGATGACGGGACCATCCCTCATCAGCGCTCGTTTGATGATGCCGAGGCCATGGCCGAGGAGCGGCGCCTGTTTTACGTGGGGATCACCCGCGCCAAGGATCAGCTCTATCTAGTGCGCTCTTTTCGTCGGCGGCAATACGGGGTTTCATCCATGAGCGAGCCGTCGCGCTATCTTCTGGATCTTCCCGGGGACCTGCTCGCCGGCGACTGGCAGGGCGGGCAGCCAGCTGAGCAGGCCAGCTTCTCCCGTCAGACCCAATGGCAAGCGCGGTCACCGGCCATCGAGGCGCGCTACCGTGCCGGCATGCGCGTCGTCCATCCGAGCTTTGGCGAGGGCGTGGTCATCGAGTTCTAGATTGGATCGCGACGATGAGGAGGTCGTGGTAGCCTTCAAGTCCGGCGATATCAAGCACCTGCTCGCCTCGCTGGCCAATCTTGAGGCCCAACCCGATGAACCCTGAGTCGAGTGAGGCATAGGGCCGAGATGAGAGTTTTCATCACCGGCGGAGCCGGTTACATCGGATCGGCGGCAGCCCGGCGCTTGCTCGAGGCCGGACACCAGGTCACCGTGTTCGATTCCCTGGTGACCGGTCATCGCCAGGCGGTGCCCGAAGAAGCCACTTTCGTCCATGCGGATCTGGCGGACACCGGCAAGCTTAGGGCGGCGCTAGGCAGCCAGGCTTACGATGCCATCCTGCATTTCGCGGCGTTCATTGAGGCTGGAGAAAGCATGCGATCGCCGGGCAAGTATTTCCACAATAACCTGGCGTTGTCGCTCGGCTTGATTGAGGCCGGCGTCCAGGCCGGCATCCGCCGGCTGGTCTTCTCATCTTCCGCTGCCGTCTATGCCTCCAGCGAAGACCCGCTCTCCGAGACCGCTCCACTCGGCCCGGCCAACGTTTATGGACAGACGAAGTTAATGATTGAGCAGGCACTGGACTGGTATCGCCAAACTCTGGGGCTGCGTTTCGCGGCGCTGCGGTACTTCAACGCCGCCGGCGCCGTCCCTGGTCATGGCGAGGCCCATCGGCCCGAAAGCCACCTAATCCCCCTGGTCCTCCAGGTGGCGCTCGAAAAACGGCCGGCGATTCAGGTTTATGGGCAAGACTACCCGACGCCCGACGGGACGTGCATCCGCGATTATGTCCACGTCGCCGATCTCGTCGAAGCGCACTTGCTGGCGCTGGACGCTCTGGAAGACACCACGCAGATGACCTACAACCTCGGGAATGGCCAGGGGTATTCTGTTCGCGAAGTGATTGAGGCGGCACGGCGCATCACCAGCGCCCCCATCCCGTCGGTGGAGTCCCCGCGCCGCCCCGGCGATCCCCCCCGGCTCGTGGCGGCTTCCGACCGCATCAAAGCCGACCTGGGTTGGAGCCCTGCCCATCCGGGGTTGGATGACATCATCGAGAGCGCCTGGGTCTGGCACCGCTCCCACCCGGACGGTTATGCCGACCTGCCGGCGCGTACGTAAGTCAAGCCCGCTGAGACCCCCATGCTATAATCCGACCCGGCCGCGGCGCCAGGCGCCTTGGTGCCGCCGGGCAAGCCATCTCCAGGAGCCCTGAGCATGCCCGAAACATTTCCCCAAGTCCCCCCGGCTGGCCAGAAAATCAGGCTGGTTGATGGCGTTCTCCAGGTCCCCGATCGTCCCATTCTGCCCTTCATCGAAGGTGACGGCACAGGACCAGATATCTGGGCGGCGTCGGTGCGAGTTTTCGATGCCGCCGTCGAGCGCGCCTTCGCGGGCAAACGCCAGATTGCGTGGATGGAGGTGCTGGCCGGGGAGAAGGCCTTCAAGAAGACCGGCGATTGGCTTCCGGAAGCAACCGTCCAGGCCTTCCGCGATTACCTGGTCGGGATCAAGGGCCCGCTGACTACCCCTATCGGCGGGGGCATCCGCTCACTCAACGTCGCCTTGCGCAGGGCGCTTGACTTGTATGTCTGTCTCCGTCCGGTCCGTTACTACGCCGGCACGCCATCTCCCGTGTTGCACCCCGAGCGGGTCGACATGGTCATTTTCCGAGAAAACACCGAGGACATCTACGCCGGCGTCGAGTTTGAAGCCGGGTCCGAGAGCAATGCACGCTTTATGGCCTGGCTGGCCGCGTCTTTCCCGGACGAATACGCCAAGATCCGGTTTCCGAAATCCTCGGGCATCGGCATCAAACCGGTCTCCCGGGAGGGGACCGAGCGCCTGGTCCGCGCCGCCATCCGTTACGCGCTCGATCACCAACGCCGTTCGGTGACCCTGGTGCACAAAGGCAACATCATGAAGTTCACCGAAGGCGCTTTCAGAAACTGGGGTTACGCGCTGGCCGAAGGCGAATTCGGCGACCGGGTCTACACGTGGGCTGAGTGGGACCGGACCCGCAAGACCTCCGGCGATGAGGTTGCCGACCGAGAGCAGGCCGATGCGCTGCGCGCCGGAAAACTGCTCATCAAGGATGCCATTGCCGACATCGCCTTTCAGCAGACCATCACCCGGGCGACCGAGTTCGATGTCATCGCCACGCTCAATCTCAACGGCGACTACCTTTCCGACGCGCTGGCGGCCCAGGTGGGGGGGATCGGGATCGCCCCGGGAGGCAACATCAACTATGAGACCGGCCACGCTGTGTTCGAGGCCACCCACGGGACGGCCCCCAAATATGCCGGTCAGGACAAGGTCAATCCGGGGTCGGTCATTCTCAGCGGCGAGATGATGTTCCGGTTCATGGGCTGGGATGCGGCCGCCGACCTGATCGTCCGCGGAGTCGAGGGCGCCATCAAGTCCAAGCACGTCACTTACGATCTGCACCGTCTCCTGGATGGGGCCACATTGCTCTCGACATCCGCCTTTGGGGACGCCGTCATCGAGCATATGGCTTGAGGCCGATCCCCCGGCGGTGTCCTTGGTTCCCACCCAAGAACTGAAACGCAAGGCCCGACTCGTCCATCGGCGGCTCCTCAAAGCCTATGGCCAGCCGATTTGGCGCGTGCGCCTGCCGCCCCTCGACGAACTGATCTCGACCATCCTGTCACAGAACACCAATGACGATAATCGAGATCGCGCGTTCGAGGCCTTGAAGGCGAATTTCCCAACCTGGGAAGCCGTGCGCGATGCCCCCCCGGCGCAGGTCGTGCGGACCATTCGCCCGGCCGGTTTGGCCAACCAAAAAGGTCCGCGCATTCAGACGGTGTTGAAACAGATCAGCCAGGAACGTGGCGGTCTGGACCTTGAATTCTTGCGCCAATGCCCCGGCAACGAGGTTCGGGACTGGCTCTTAAGGTTCAACGGGGTGGGCCCCAAGACGGCGGCGATCGTGATGTTGTTCTCGCTGGATCTCCCAGCTTTTCCTGTCGACACCCACATCCATCGGGTGACCCGCCGCCTGGGCCTGTGCCCGTCGAATCTCACCGCCGAGAAGGCGCACCCGTGGCTGGCCGAGGTCTTCCCGCCGGACACTTACTACAGCGCACACCTCAATCTCATCCGGCACGGCCGGCAGGTGTGTAAGGCGCGCCGGCCGGACTGTGACCATTGTGTGCTGGCTGATATTTGCCAGTATTATCGTGACGCGCTGGCGAAGGAAAACGAAACGTGAGTCCCGGTGACCGCTTCCCGCTCTTGCTTTACCACTATGCCGTAAGCCGCTATCGGCGCCCGGCTTTGATCCTGGCCGTCCTGCTCCTCGGTTTGTATTACCTGGTAAGCCGCGAGCTGCTCGCTTGGCCCCGGCCGCCCGCCGATGGGTGGCTTTTGGCCGGAGGATTCGTCTCGACCGCCTATTGGCTGTTCTCCTGGGTCGGGCCCCGCCTGGCCTACGCCCAGGCCCGCGAAGACCACATCCGGCTGCAAACGCCGATTTACCGGTTGAAAATCTCGTATCGCCGGGTCGTGAGCACCCGAGCTGTTGAGCTCGCCAAGGCCCTGCCACCCGCTCAACTCACACCCGGACAGCGCCGCCTGCTGGAGCCGTTCTACGACCGAACGGCCCTGGGCATCAACCTTGACGGCTACCCCATGCCGCGCTGGGTACTCCGACTTTTCCTTCACGATTTGTTTTTGACGAGCGACACGCTGGGGCTGATGCTGATCGTCCCCGACTGGATGCGCCTGGGCAACCAGATCTCTGATCGTCTCCAGGCCTGGCGGAGCACCCGCAGTCAGCGTCCGCCCCGGTCTGACGCCGCCGCCATTTTGGGCTCGGGCTCGCCTGACTGATGAGCGGCCGACGGCTTTGTGTAGTATTTCACAATCGGGCCGAATTCCACAAGGCGCGTCATTCACCAACCGCAGCCGCCATGAAAGGATTGGGGGAAGCGTGCCATTTACACTGACCTGGCTCGGCCATGCGGCTCTGCAGCTCGAGATTGCCGGGAAGCGGCTGCTAATCGATCCTTTCCTCCGCGATAACCCGGCGGCCGAGGTCGACCCAGAACAGGTCGAAGCCGACTACATCTTGGTCTCGCACGGCCACAGTGATCATATCGGCGACAGCCTCGAGATCGCCAAGCGCACCGGGGCCCAAGTGATCAGCAATTTCGAGATCGCCCAATGGTTCGAGGACCGCGGAGCCGAGGTCCACGCCCAGCATCTCGGGGGTGGGCACAGCTATCCGTTCGGTTATCTCAAGCTGACGATGGCTTTGCACGGCTCGGCACTGCCAGACGGCTCGAACGGCGGCAATCCGGCCGGGTTTCTGATTACCACGCCGGACCTCGAGCGGATCTATCTGGCGGGAGACACGGGATTGTTCGGCGACATGGGCTTGATAGGCGAGGAAGGCATACACCTGGCGGTGCTGCCCATTGGTGATAACTTCACCATGGGGCCGGCGGATGCGCTCCGCGCCGTAAAGCTCATCCAGCCCCAACACGTGATCCCGGTGCACTTCAACACCTGGGAAGTGATCCGACAGGATCCGGAAAGCTGGGCGGCCCAGGTTCGCGCCGAGACCGCCGCCGAGCCTCACGTGCTCCGGCCCGGCGAGTCCTTCAGCCTTTGACGGGCGGCCCCTAGGATCAGCCTTCCGGGGTGGCGGGTGATAGGGGCAGCGCGATGGTGAATTTGGCACCGGCTTGATGGCCGGGGCTTTCGGCCCACACCCGGCCGCGGTGAGCCTGCGCCACGGCACGCACAATGGCCAGCCCCAAACCCATGCCCTCGTGCCGGCGGCGCAAATGATTTTCGACCTGGTAGAACGGCTGGAAAATGCGCTCCAGCTCATCCGCCGGTAAGCCAATACCGGTGTCCCGCACCTCAAACCAGACCTCGTCGCCGCGCAGGTTCAGGCTGAGCCAAATGTGGCCGCCCGAGTCCGTGAAGCGCATGGCGTTGTTCAGCAGGTTGGTGATGGCCATGGCCAACTTCGGGCCGTCAATTGTCGCCTCAAGGGGCTCTTCCCAAAGCTGGACGTCCAGGACCTGGCCCTTGGCCTGGATGGTCTCGCGGACTTCCTCGGCAGCCGCCCGCACGACGGATTGCAGCGGCTGAATCTCGAAGTTCATCCCCGTCGTCCCGATGCGCAGCAAGTTCAGGTTGGTCATATCCTCGATCAGCGAGCGCATGCGCATCGCCGAGTTCAGCACGGCATTCACATGTTCGGAGGCCGCCTCGCCGGCGTCCTCCTGCAAGATGCTGGCGTAACCGAGGATGAGCGCCAGCGGCGTTCGAAGCTCGTGCGAGGCGATGGAGATGAACTCGCTCTTGAGTTGGTCGAGCTTGCCCAGTTCGTCATACGCCAAATGCAAAGCGTCTACCAGACGGGCGTTGTTAATGGCCACAGCGGCCTGCGACGCCACAATCGACAAGGTCTGAAGGTCCGCCTCGTCGAAGGCCGCCTGCCGCTTATTCACCGCCTCCAGCACGCCAATCACCCGTCCGTGGATGCGCATCGGCACGCCGATGAGTGACTGCACACTGAGATGCACCCGATCGCCGACTTCTCGGAAGTGGCGCGGATCGCTGGCCACCTCGTTGATGATCAACGGCTTGTCGTCGCGAGCAATCGTCCCGGCGATCGAACTATCCATGGGCACCGGTATCTTGGCCAGCTCGGCCGGGTCGGCTCCGGTCGACGCCGCAAATCGCAGGTCCTTTGTCTTCTCGTCGACCAGCAGGATCGAGGCGCCTTCGCTGTTCAGTAGTTCCGCGGCCGAATCGATAATGAACTGAAGCAGGGGCTTGAACTCGAGGGTGGAATTGAGCGTAACGCTAATCTCAACCAGGCGTGCCAGGTTGAGGACCATCTGGCGCAGATCGCCGGCATCGGACAGGGTGGTCTGGCCGAACATGACCGTAGTGTATGCCATCCCCCCATGCTTGTCCATGCGGCGTTGATTGACTATTTGCTTTCGATGTATACTTCACCACCAATCAGTCCCAACACCCCACCAAGGACTTCATCAGCATGAAGGTCTCCTGCCTGCAAGAGAACCTGGCCCGAGGTCTTAACACCGTCGCCCGGGCGGTCGCACCGCGCAGCACCCTCCCCGTTCTGGGCAACATCCTGCTGGCCACCGACAACGGCCGTTTGCGCCTTTCAGCCACCAATCTAGAGCTCGGGATCACGTGTTGGATCGGCGCCAAAGTCGAGGAAGACGGTTCAACCACGGTGCCGGCACGGACCTTTGTGGACCTGGTTGGCGCCCTTCCCAATGACCGGGTGGATATGGAGTTGGCCGTCCGAACCCAGACGCTCAACGTCCGCTGTAAGATGTATAACAATGATCTCAAGTGCATCGACGCGCAGGAGTTCCCTCCCCTGCCCCCGGCCGAACTAGACGGGGACCTGACTTTGAACGTCGCCGACCTGCGCGAGATGATCAACCAGGTCGTGTTTGCCGCCTCGACCGATGATGCCCGCCCAGTCCTCACCGGCGTGTTGTGTGAGATCAACGACGGCGAACTCTCGATGGCCGCCGCCGACGGTTTCCGCCTATCCGTGCGGTCTTCGCATCTGCCTTCGCCCGGTCTTGGACCGATCCGCGCCATCATCCCCAGCCGGGCCCTGTCCGAGTTGGCGCGCATCGTCGGTGATGAAGAGACCGTCAGCATGAGCCTGCCTCCCAATCGGGGCCAGGTCATTTTCCGGACCGAGAACGAGGAACTCGTGTCCCAGCTCATCGAGGGCACCTACCCGGACGTCAAGGGCATCATCCCCAACGGATTCCAGACACGCAGCGTGCTTCCGACCAGTAGTTTCCTCAAGGCTTGCAAGGCGGCCGACATCTTCGCCCGAGAAGCCGCCCACTCGGCCAGGTTGGTCGTCACGCCCGGCGGAGAACTCGAGCCCGGGACCCTGGAGATCTCGGCCACCGCCGCCGAGACCGGCTCGAATGAGACTGTCGTAGATGCCACGATCGAAGGCGATCCGATCGAGATTGCGTTCAACGTTCGGTTTCTGATCGACGTGCTGAGCGTCATCGAGACGCCCAATGTGGCGCTCGAGACCAGCGGCGCTAATTCTCCGGGGGTCATCCGGAGCGTCGGCCGCGACGATTTCCTGCACGTGATCATGCCGATGCACCTGGGCCGATAAACCCGAACGCTGCCCCGCCAACACGCCCCATCCCCGTCGCCACACACCGGCCCCCGCCTACCGCTTGATGCCGCCAGCCGTCGCGCCCCCTGGTTGATGGTTCATTGACCCACGAGGTGCAGCGTGAGCAGCCCCGATAGCGGCCCTTTTCCCAAGGTCCTCACTCTCTATCTCGAGCTGAGCCAATATCCGATCTTGGCCGGCCGCATCCGGGAACGCATGCGCCAGGAGTTGTTCGATCGGGGCGTCATCACGCCGCAAGACTTCGAGGCCGAGGTGCGCGACAAGGCCATACAATCCCAGCGCCGAGAGGGGCTCTCCGACCCTTTCGGCGAGGAGCCCCCGGATGTGTGGTCTCGTCGCCAGGAGATCACCCGCGATCACCTGACCGACTTCTACTTCGCCCACAATCTGCCCCACGACGAATTCGAACGCCTGGTCCACCTGGTTCTATCCGACCGGCTTCCCTCTCAGGAAGTCGTTCTTACGTTCCACCCGGAACTCGCGCCCTGGGACATGTTGTTTGCTCAGGGAGAAGCCTATGAGTCTCTCCCGCCCGAGGAGCGTGTCCGGGTGGTTCATGATCTGCGCGAGATCAAGGTTGTCCTGATCAAGGCCATGTTGAGCGACCACCTCAAGTACCTGGGGGTGGCCAAAGAGTGGCTGGACATCTCGGATCTCAAGCGAGTCAAGATCGCGGCGGCTGGGGCGCGGCAAGATCGGCGGGAAAGCCGCTGGGATCATCCTGGCCGAGGCCGTGTTGAGGAAGTCCGCCGGGCCCGACTTCCTTCAACACCTGGCCATCCCCGCCTCGTGGTTCATCGGCGCCGATGTGTTCTATCAATTCACCCAACTCAATGGGCTGCTGGGCTACGCCAGTCAGAAGTATCGAGACGACGAAGAGATCCGCGCCGCCTATCCGTCCCTGCGCCGGTCCTTCATCCAGGGGGCATTCCCGGATGAGATCGTCTCCGGCCTGACCGAGCTGCTGGACGCCGTTGGGCAAAACCCATTGATCGTACGCTCATCAAGTTTGCTTGAAGACTCGTTTGGCACATCATTCGCCGGAAAGTACGAAAGCTTCTTTCTCCCAAATCAGGGTTCTGAAGATACCAACCTCGCCGCCCTGCTCGGCGCAATTGCCTCGGTCTATGCCAGCGTCTACAGCCCCGAGGCACTCTTCTACCGACAGCGCATGGGGTTAGTGGATTACGACGAACGCATGGGGATCTTGATCCAGGTGGTCCAAGGCCAGATCAGGGGTCGGTTTTTTCTGCCGGATGCCGCCGGGGTGGCATTTTCCAGGAACCAATTCCGTTGGAGCCCTCGCATTGACCGGACATCGGGTTTCCTGCGCCTGGTGTGGGGGCTGGGGACACGCGCCGTGGACACCATGGATGGCGATTATCCTCGACTGGTCGCCCTCAGCCATCCCGAGTTAAGGCCGGAATCCGAGCCGGACGAGATCCGCCGCTACTCCCAGCACTTTGTCGACGTGCTCGATTTTGAGCGCAACAGCTTTGAGACGTTGCCAGTGTCCACGTTGATCCGCGCCGGCGCAGCCAATCTGCCCCTCATTGCCCAACGATTCACTGAGGGCGACTTGCAGGATATGGCCAGCCAACCGATTGAATTGGACGAGAAAGAAGTCGTCATCACCTTCAATGACCTGCTCGGTCACACCGCTTTTCCGGCGCTGATGCAGCGTATGCTGTCCTTGCTTGAGCAAGCCTACCAAAACCCCGTGGACACCGAGTTTGCCCTGCTGGTTCACCCGGGGGAACACCGTTCCGAGCCGCGCCTTCAGATTTGTCTGCTCCAGTGTCGTCCGCAAAGCCAGCTGCTAGATGAGGTGGTCCGTCTTCCCCGAGACATACCCAGCGAACGTCGGCTATTCCAGGTCAGGCGGATCGTCCCCGAGGGCAGGCTGTCCGGGATCCGGTATGTGGTCTACGCCATTCCGGCTGCCTGCAAAGGGTTGAATTCATCTGCGCGGCGGCAGTTGGCTCAGGTCATCGGCCAGTTGAATCAACGCTTGGAAGGCGAGCGATACATCCTGATGGGGCCAGGCCGGTGGGGGAGCATCAACACCGAGTTGGGCATCCCAGTCTCTTACGCCGATATCTTCAATGCCCGGGCCCTGGTCGAGATCTTCGACGCCACCAATTCACCCGAGCCGTCTTACGGCACTCATTTCTTCCAGGATCTGGTAGAGGCCAGGATCTATCCACTGGCTATTGCCGTCGATGATCCGGCGACGGAGTTTCATCGGGGCTTCTTTGAAGACTCGCCTAACCGCCTGGTGGAGTTTCTCCCGGAGGCCTCGGCCTGGGAAGCCAGCCTGCGGCTGATTGATGTCTCGCAGGCGGCCTCCGGCGCCCACATCGAGCTGGTGATGGATGGCGAGGCGGATCAAGCTCTTGCCTATCTCTCGCAAGCCGACGCGTCAGCGCCCGGATCTTAGGTCTCCCGTTTAGCGCCGGCCAAACCACCAACGACGCTTGGTTTTCGAACTCTTCCACCTCCCAACCCTGGTCCCCCAGGAGCGGCACGAAGGCCACTGGCACGACCTCCTCGACCTCGATCCGCCCCGCGTTTCTTGTCCAGCGCTCAAGCATCTGCCCCTGGCGGCCGCCCACCGGCACGAGCATGTGGCCCAATTCGGCGAGCTGGTGCTTGAGCGCTTCTGGCGCCTTGGGCGCGGCGGCGGTCACAAGAATGCCGTCGAAGGGCGCTTGCTCTGGAAGTCCCAAGGAGCCATCACGCTCGACCACCTCGACGTTGTCATAGCCCAGGCGCGCCAGCATTTCACGCGCCTGGTCAGCCAGGCGCTTGATTCGTTCCAATGAATAGACGGCCGAGCTGAGCTCCGCCAGGATGGCAGCCTGGTAGCCCGAGCCGGTGCCGATTTCCAGGACGCGATCGGTCGGCTCCAGTTCAAGCATCTGGGTCATGAGAGCGACTATATACGGTTGAGAGATCGTCTGTGATTCGCCGATAGGCAGGGGTGCGTCCGCATACGCCTGTTGGCGCGCTTCGGCCGGGACGAATTCATGCCGGGGCACGCGCCGCATGGCATCCAAAACACGCGCATTCCGGATATCCCTCAGCTCCAGCTGCTGATGGACCATCCTGGCACGGGCTTCGGCCAATTCGGCATTCTCGGTCATCGCACCCTCACATGCGGGCGCAGCCGATCACCAGCCGTGTGCGAGACGCTGTTCTTTCCAGACGTCGGCTTCGTTGTGATATCCGGCCTGTTCCCAAAACCCAAGCCGGTCGTCACTCAGGAATTCCAGACCGCGCACCCATTTGCCGCCTTTCCACAAGTAGGGGGTGCGCAGATCGCCTCGGCCCGGAATGGCGCCCACGACGCCTCGCAGCGGATAGCCATGATCCGGGGTCAAGACCTGTCCATTGAAGTGTGTGGCCAGCAGGAAGTTATCCGCCAGGGCGACCTCGATGGGGATGTTCACGGTGAAATTGAATTCACAGTGCTGCAGGACGTGTTTGGCGGCGGGCTTGAGGCGGATCACGTGCTCGTCGACCAGGGTCTTGACGGACACGCCTTCCCAATCGGTTTCGAACTTGCTCCAGCGTGTCACGCAGTGGATGTCCATGCGCACCTGGGTGCGGGGCAATTGTTCGAACTCCTCCCAGCTGAGGGTTCTCTCTTCCTCGACTTCCCCCCATAACCTCAGGGTCCAGGTGGACGGGTCGAATCCCGGCACCGGGCCATAGTGCAGCACCGGAAACTTCTCCGTCAAAGATTGTCCGGGGGGCAGCCGCCCCGCCTGCTTGAGTTCAAGCTCGCGATCCCGACGGCCAAGGATGCTCTTTAGCGACAAAACCCACCTCCCTCCAGCCGGCCCGATTATATCAAAGGGCGCGTTCGCCGCTTTCGGGCGGGGAACTGACGGGCGCGGCCGGGCGTCCTTATAGCAACTCACTCGCGCCCGCCAAGGAGGCCGCCATGCAGTTTCCCCGTGTTCGACGCCTATCGTTGCTCGCCATCGTGGCGGGCATGACGCTGTTTGCCTGTGGCTGGATCACAACCGTGCCGATTTCTAGCACGCCACTGCCTTCAACCACGGCCGAGGCGGCCGGCCAAACCCTGGCCCTCACGATCTACAACCAGGGCAGCGCGTTGGTGCGGGACCGGCGGCAGTTCGACCTTTCGACCGGCATGAACGCCATTGCCTTCGACGATGTGGCTGCTTCCATAGATCCAACCAGCGTGTTGTTCAAGGCCCTCGACCACGTGTCCCAGGTCTCGGTCCTGGAACAGAATTATCAATACGACCTGGTTGGTGCCTCGGCCCTCCTGCGGAAGTACCTGGGCCAAACCATCACCGTAGTCACCCAGGATGGCCTGGCCCACAAGGGCAAGCTCCTTTCGGCCAGCGACGCGTTGATCCTCCAGGATCCGTCCGGCCGTGTGGATGTCATCACCTCCAGTTCTATCCAACAATACTCGTTCCCGGAGTTGCCGCAGGGGCTCATCAGCCGCCCCACATTGGCCTGGCAGCTCCTCTCGGATCGGTCCGGTCCGCAGGACTTCGAGCTCACTTATCTCACCGGCGGGGTGGGTTGGCAGTCGGACTACGTCATCCTGCTCAACCAGGATGAGTCAGCCATCGACCTCGACGGCTGGGTCACTCTGATCAACAACAGCGGGGCCACGTTCCGGGATGCCATCCTGAAGCTCGTCGCCGGCGACTTGCAGCGACTCCAGGACCAGG
Organism: uncultured Chloroflexia bacterium; assembly: GCA_963797485.1. GTDB lineage: Bacteria > Chloroflexota > Anaerolineae > Anaerolineales > E44-bin32 > CAWAND01. Next base: position 156,974 of record CAWCPF010000003.1, on the reverse strand, counting down.
GGTTGAGCGCTCCACAGGCTGCCATGACGGCTGAGCGGGCGGCCACGGATCAGACCATCGACCAGCGGTCCTTCTTCGAATACCATCTTTATCAGGTGCCCAGACCCGTCACCATTGCCAACAATGAAACCAAACAGATCCAGTTCGTCAGCGTGCAGGGGGTTTCAGCCGACAAGTTTTTCGTGTACGACGGAACTCAGTGCCGGGCCAATCCGTGGTACTGCACGTACGCCGGTTACCCCCAGACGGATCCTTCGTATGGCGTCAGTTCGAATCCCAAGGTCATGGTGATGGTCGAGTTTGACACGGAACAGATCAAAGCCGACCTGCCTAAGGGCAGGGTCCGGCTCTACAAGCAGGACATCGACGGCGCCCCGCTGTTGATTGGGGAGGATTCGATCGACCATACACCCCAGGGCGAGCACGTGCGCTTGTATATCGGGGATGCCTTTGACATTGTGGGGGAGCGCATCCAAACCGATTTCACCCGGCCCAGCGAGAACAGCCTGGAAGAATTGTTCCAGATCACCCTTCGCAATCACAAGGACGAAGCGGCAGAGGTGCGCGTGGTAGAACATTTGTTCCGGTGGAGCGATTGGCGCATCCTGCGCTCGACCGACGACTTCACCAAGCTCGATTCATCCAACATCGAATTCCGAGTCCAGGTGCCGGCCAATGGCGAGCGCGTTCTGACCTATACGGTTCGCTACTTCTGGCCTTGACCTGTGCGGGTCTTGCAGGCCCGTAGGTGAGCAAGGGGCGGCGCCTCGCCGTCCCTTTTCATTTGCCGTGGGCCAGCTCCGATTGGGGTTTCTCGGTCATTCAGCAGGGTGATCTAGGACCCCCACCCGGCGAACGCAGGGCCGGCTGAAGACCTCCTCAGCGTGAGGCGCATCCGCCAGTTCGCTGCTCAGATCCTGGGCCGCGAAGTGGAGCTGCTCGTGGAGGCCGCTGCGCCACTTGGGGCAGTCGGTAACGTCATATACGATCCCCTGGCAGGCGATGTACATGCGCCGGCCTCGCTGACCGTCATGTCGCCGCAGCTCGGCCAGACTGACGACCGCTTCTACCATCCGCGGCGCGGCTGCAATTGGAGGGATTTCGGCCCATCTGCCCAAGGTGGCCCGGCGCAGTTATTGGGCGGTACTCGGCGGGGCCGCCGGCTAGGTGTCACTGAACACCGGGAGGTGGCCAAGGGCGATAATCCCTGCCCATGCTTTTGGGTCCCCCTCGGTGAACACCGCCGCTTCCGCCGCGATCTCCGCCTCCGCCAGCGCCATGAGTTGGCGCATGGCCTTGAGAGTAGAACCCGTGCTGATGACATCATCCAGCAGTATCACCCGCTGGCCTCGGATAAGGGCGCGGTCCTTTTCGTCCAGATAGAGGGTCTGGGGTTCGCCGGTCGTGATGGAGACAGTCTCGCTGCTCAATGTCTCTCCCATGTACGGCTTATAGATCTTGCGGAGCACAACGTAGCGAGTGCCGGCCTGGACAGCCAGCGCGTGAGCCAGCGGGATGCTCTTGGCCTCCGGCGTCACCACCAGGTCGAACGCAACCCCATCCATCTCTGCCAATAACGCCTTGGCAGCGGCTTCAATCACATCCGTGTCGCCCAGTAGGTTGAATATCGCTATTCGAACCCCCGGCGCCACCTCAAAGAGCGGGAGATGTCGCTCCAAGCCTGCGATGTTGACTGAGTATGTGTCACGTTCCGTGACCATAGCAGACTCCCTTCAACCGCCAGCTTGATCCCACGTCCGGATTTTGACAGCCTCATAACCGTCGGGCATTATAGCCTGCGACCTGTGCGGCCCCAAATTCGGTCCACGCTCATTCGAGCGGCGGCCCCGCGACCGGCTGTTTGAAATCATAGACACCCTCATGCACCCCCCAGACCCGGCCACATGCCTGGCAGGCCAAGCCCTGATCCGATTGGCTAAGCCTCAGACTTCGACACGCAGGGCAGCGCCAAGCGATCCCGGCCAAAGCCTGGCCGTGGCCCGACCGTCGCGCCCGCAGGAAGACGCTCGGAGTAAGCGGCCATAACCCACCGGCTGGCTGCACCAATGTGTCCATCCAGACGAGCACGCCCAGCGGCACCACTCGCTTCAGCGTCGCCTCCCGGAAAAGCGATACCCCCAAACGGCGCTCCACGTCCAAACCATTGGCCTTCAACCAGCGATTGACAGCCCCTGGATGGAAGTCGAAATTCAGAGGCGCGAACTCGACCGGCCGCGGGTCGAATGGGTTCCACGCCTGACGCCTCAGACCCCAGCGCAAGATGGCCTTCAGGTTGCGTTTGTTGGCAAACTCAAGCACAAAGCTGGCCCCCGGCGCCAGTGTCTCGGCAATCTGAGCCAGGGCTGCCGCCGGCTCGGCCATATGATGAAGCGTGCGGATCATCGTGGCCGCGTCAAGAACTCCTGGCCCAAACGGCAGGCGATAGACGTCTCCGACCACAAAGACCAGGTCAGGCCTCGAACCCAGGCGCCGGCGCGCCTCATCAATCTGGGTTCGCGAGTAATCCAGCAGGACCAACTGCTCAAAACCCCGGTAGCGCGGCGTGTTACGTCCTGCCCCGGCGCCGACCTCCAGCAATCGCCGCCCGCCCGGGGGCATCAGGCGTCTCAAGGCCGCAGCCTCTACCCGGTCTTCGTACGCCCGGTCCGCCCGATCCCAGAATAGGTCCTGATAGTCGGAGCCCTCGTAATCGCAAACCGGAATGCCCGGTTCTTTCATGCCACCTCACCCACACGACCCTGCCGGACGGCCGATGTTTCACGTGAAACAACACGCCGGTGCCCCCGGCAGTCGGGCCGTGCCGACCCGTCCTCCGGCATCTCACAGTTCACTCGGGCGGCTCGCCGAACTGCATCCAGGCGCGCAGCGCGCCCGAGAACTCCCACTGCACTTCGCTCGGACTGTAACCGGCCGCGTCTGCCGCCCGCAAGAAGGTGCGAATGAGACCTTCCAACGCGGGCCGACCGGCTGCCTGGCCTTCGGGCATTGCGCCCGACACGAAGGTCCCCTGACCCTGGCGTGACGTGATCGCACCTTCGGCCTCCAACACCCGGTAGGCCCTGGCCACGGTGTTGAAATTCAGACCCAGCGCCTCGCCCACCTCCCGAACTGTCGGCAGCCGTTGGCCAGGAGCATACACACCGGCATCGATTCGTTCGCGCAGCACCTGCGCTATCTGCTGATAAAGCGCCCCACGGTCGTTGCGATCGATGGCGATCATTGCTTTTCCCCTGGCTTGCCCGGCCACATTGTATCATTGTATACCATCCTTGGTTTGTGGCCACCGTAAATGCTAGAACCAGCCGGCTGGAAACTCAACCGGCAGTAGTCCAAGGCGAACCAGCGCCCACGCGCCCGTAACCGCCACGACCATCCCGAGGTACACGCCGTCAATGGGGCGGAAGTGGAGCGGGCGCCAAGTGGTCCGCACGACCCCCGTCGTCCCCAGCGCCCGGGACTCCAGGGCCAACGAAAGCTGTTCGCTGGCGCGGAAACCGCCGATCACCACGGCCACAAAGATCGGCATCATGCGCTGAACCCGGCGGTAGCCTCGAGTGGACTCCAGGACCAGGCCGCGCGCCTGCTGCGCCTCCAGAATGTTCCCATACGATCGCTGAAGCAAGGGCACAAAACGTAAGGCGAGGGCTAAGACCAGCCCCCAACTATAGGGCAATCCAAGCCGCACCAGGCTCTGAATCAACTCCGAAGGCCGGGTCGTGTAGAGCCAAAGAAACACCAACAGCCCCACGGCCAGCAGGCGAAGGCCGAGTGCCCCACCGCCCGCCAGTCCGCCTTCGGTCAGACGAAACCATCCCCAGCCTGCCAGGATGCGACCGCTGGGCGCAAAAATGGCCCTCAAAATGGCGACAAACAGGCTGAGGGGCAGCAGGACCCTAAGCACGGATCCAATTCGGGCCAAAGGAAGGCGCGCCGAAAAGTAGAATCCCAGGATCACCAATAACCCAACCGCCTCCACCCCCGGGGTATTGCCTGTCAGCAGCACAAGCATGCCCCCGGCAACCAGCGCAAGCTTGACGCGTGCATCCGCCGCGTGAAGCCAGCTCGACCCAGCCACGTACCAGTCAGGGGAAGCGATCATTTGGAGGCCCATCCGTCCCGGGCGCGCATGTGGGCATAAGCCTCCACAAAATCATCCACGCTCAGCGGCGTGCGGTCGCCACCCAACCCCAGCTCGCGGGCCACCTGCCCTACAGGGGGCAACTCGAGCCCAGCACGCGTCGTGACCGACGGCTCCCGTAACACAACCCCGGTCGGCCCGCGCGCCAGTAACTCGCCGTCATGGAGCACGGCACATTCGGGAACGAAATCAGCCACCAAGCGAACATCGTGGGTGATGATCACCACGGTTCGCCCGTTGGCGGCAAGGTCCCCGGCAGTGCGCATCAGAGCTTCGGCGCTCGGCCGGTCCAGTCCGGTCGTGGGTTCGTCCAGAATCAGCACTGGCGTGCGCATCGCCAAGACAGATGCCAGGGCCACTTCCCGCCTCAATCCAAATCCAAGCATGGCGGGCCGCTCACGAGCCAGATCCTTGAGGCCGAACATTTCCAAGGCCTCGTCCACCCGAGCAGCCGTGTCTTGGTCCGACAGGCCGAGGTTTCGAGGGCCGAACCCGACCTCTTCCGCGACGGTGTCAGCGAAAATCTGGTGGTCTGGGTTCTGGAAAACATAGCCCACCTTGCGGGCCAGTGCCCCCACCGACAGCCCTGACGCATCCTGTCCGTCGACCAGGATTCGGCCGCCACTGGCGCGCAGCAAGCCGTTGAAGTGCTTGGCCAGCGTCGTCTTGCCGGCCCCGTTCTGGCCCAGCAGGGCCAGGTAGGCGCCAGGCACCAGATTCAGGCTGACGCCGCGCAGCGCTGGCGGCCGGCCGGGGTAAGCAAAAGTCAGATCGATCGCCTGCAGGCTGACAGCCTCGATCTGCATCGCCTCAAGCACCCCCATCCAAATCCTGCCTCAAGGCAGCTTCGGCCTCATCCGGCGTCGTGAGCGAGAATCCACGTCCGAACCGGTCCTGCAATGCCGCCGACAACTCACTCAGTTGAGGCGGTCCAACACCCAACTCTCGCAAAGCCCGCACCTGCCCCAGAACCTGACTGGCCGGGCCATCCAGCGCCGCCCGCCCGCCGCTGATCACCACGATTTGGTCCGCCACTCCGGACAGCCAATCGGCGTCTTGTTCGACCACCAGCGTCGTCACGCCGGATTGCCTGACCAGTTCGCTGATCAAACCCTTTAGGTCTCGCTTGCCTTGCGGGTCGAGATTGGCCGTGGGCTCATCCAGGACCAGAATGTCCGGGGCCATCGCCAGCACGACGGCCAGGGCCAGGCGCTGCTTTTCTCCTCCAGAGAGCCCGGCCGGAGACCGCCGTGCCTGGCCCACCAAGCCGACCTTGTCCAGGGCCCATTCCACGCGAGCCCCGATGGCCGCCGGCGGAAGGCCCAGGTTTTCGAGCCCAAAGGCGATCTCGTCTTCGGCCGTCAGGTTGAACAGCTGCGTCTCCGGATCTTGGAAGACCAGCCCCACCCGCCGAGCCATGTCCGCCACGGGTTTCCGGCGGGCTTCTTCTCCGAGCACCTGCACCTGTCCACGGATGATGCCCCCGGTCGCCCGCGGCACGATCCCGAGCAGGGCCTGGCACAAGGTCGACTTGCCGGCACCGGTCGGTCCCATGATGCCGAGACAAGTGCCGGTCTCGACCGTCAGATTCACACCGCGCAAGACCCAGCGCGGTTCAGCAGACCCAGCCGATGGATAAGCGAAATGCAGGTCTCGAATGTCAATGGCCAGCATGCAGGGTCTCACTCCCGGCAACCAACCGATGTCGGGTCGGGCGGCGCAGGCCGCGGTCTACTCCGAGGGAATGTCCTGGTCCTCGAAGGCGACATCGGCGGTAAGGCTGTCCAGGGGTGGATAAGCTCTTTTCACAAGTTGGTAGAGCGCCAGGCCGAGGATGCCTAGGCCCACCTGAACCAGGTTGATGGGCACTTCGGCGGCCGCAGCCACGTTGCCCAGCTGGTAGAGGCTGGCTTCACCAACATAGTAGAAGGTCACCAGGGCCAGGCCGCCCAGGACCCAACCCAACACCTTCATGCGCCAGCCGCGCCGCCAACCCAGCCAGCCAACCAAGAGCCCTAGGCTGGCGTGGGCCACCAAGGTCAAGGGGGCGAAGGTGCCGTATCCCAGCAACAGGTCCGACAGAGCCGCTCCCACGCCGGCCGCGACTGCGCCGACCACCGGCCCAAATGCGACCGCCACGAAAACTTCAATCACGGCACCCGGATGCGTGTACCCGCCCGTCATGGGGATGGGAATGGGGACACTGGAGATCACCACCGCCACGAGCGCGATGCTGACCGCCAGCACGCTGATCACCCTGGCTCTCATGCAGTCCTGCCTCCTCCCGCCGGTTCCTGGCTGCGACAGGCGAGCCGTTCAATGCCTGCCGCGCCAATTGTACGTCCTCCGGCACGTTGGGCCGCGTTAGGCCGACCAAGACTCCTTGACTTGGGCACATGGTAGAATCCGTCAACCCACGGACCACCACGCCCCTCCGCCCTCGGACGCGGTCTCTCGGCCGAGGAGCGGCGGCCCTGACAACGTGCGGAGTGCATGACAGATTCTACCCAAGTAAGGCCATTTGACTGGCGAGATTTGCCCCTGCTCCACCGCGTGCGTCACGAAGGTCTATGTTTCCATTCACAAATGGCCTTCACCCGCGGACCCCAGCCGCTTCAGAACGCCTTGCTCGACAGTCTGACCCCCGGCCGGGGGGAGTGCACCATGGTGGTGCGGGATCGCCACGACGAGATCCCAGACCTCATCGGCCAGGTGAGCCATCCTTATCAATCGCGGGTCGCCCGGCTGACCTTTATCGGGCCCTCGGCTGGCCTGCAGGCCATCCTGGGCGCCCGCTTGCTTGACGCGCTGGCGCAATCCGTGGGCCGCCGCGGGGCCCAGAATTTGGTGGCTGAGGTCGACGAAGGCAGCTCGGCATTCGAAAGCTTGCGTGAAGCCGGTTTCGCCATCTATGCCCGGCAGCGCATCTGGCGCTGGGAGAAGCCCTCGGCGCCTCCCGATCCACACGACGTTGCGCTGTGGCAGCCTGAGCACGACCGTGACCAAACCGACCTAACCAATCTGTACCAGGACCTGGTGCCTGGGTTGGTTCAGCAGGTCGAGCCCGCTCCCAACGGCGCAAGGCCCGGCCTGGTCTTCTATCAGGATGGCGAGTTGTTGGGGTATGCCGACATCGATCGCGGCCCGCTCGGCATCTGGCTCCACCCGTTCATCCATCCGGCCGTCGAGGAATCCGAGTCCTTGATCGTCGGGCTGCTGGACAAGGTTCTGGAAGGGGGCGGGCATCCAATCTACCTGTGCGTGCGCTCATACCAGGGTTGGATGAACGCCAAACTGGGTCGAATGGGCGCCGATGCCTGGACGGATCAGGCGGTCATGGTCAAGCGACTGGCCGCCCGCGCGCGTTTACCGGCCGTCTCGCCTTTGCCCGTATTTGAGGGTACCCGGCCGGAGCCGACGGCGCCCTACGCTCCGGTGTCCGACGCCACAGTGGTCCATTCACAAGAGCCAACATGACCCAACGCCGCATCACCGACGATCTCGAGGCCCTGCTGGGCGTCTTGCCAGACGAGATCACCCGCAAGCTGCGGCAGATCGACCGGCAAGACGAATTGCTCGAAGTCATCCTTGACCTCGGTCGGGTTCCCACGGCTCGCTACACCGATGCCGAGGTCAACCTGTCCGAACGCGAAGTGGACCACGACGAGCTCGGGTTTGTGGTCGATCGCATCGGCGAGTTCGACGCCGACAATCGGGCCGGCATCGAACGCACGCTGCACCGCATCTCCGCCATCCGCAACCGCCACGACCACATCGTTGGTTTGACCTGCCGAGTGGGCCGGGCGGTTTACGGCACCATTGACATCATTCAAGACATCATTTCCAACGGCAAGAGTGTGCTGTTGCTCGGCCGGCCCGGGATCGGGAAGACGACCATGCTGCGCGAGGCCGCCCGCATCCTGGCGGAAGACAAGCGCGTCGTGATCGTGGACACATCTAATGAGATCGCTGGCGATGGCGATGTGCCGCACCCGGCCATCGGACGCGCCCGACGCATGCAAGTCCGCGAGCCAAGCCTGCAGCACGAGGTCATGATCGAGGCGGTTGAGAATCACAACCCCGAGGTGATTGTGATCGACGAGATTGGCCGCGAGCTCGAGGCCATCGCCGCCCGCACCATCGCCGAGCGCGGCGTGCAGTTGATCGGCACGGCGCATGGCAACACCCTCGAGAATCTACTCCTCAATCCCACGCTTTCCGATCTGGTCGGCGGGATTGAGTTCGGTCACACTGTCCGACGAAGAAGCCCGCCGGCGGGGCACACAGAAGACCGTTCTCGAGCGCCGGGCCGCCCCGACGTTCGATGCGTTGATCGAGATCCAGGCCCGGGACCGGATGGCCGTCCACCACGACGTGGGCTCGGCCGTGGACGCCATGCTGCGCGGACGGCCCTCCGAGCCTGAACTGCGCTCGCGCACGACCGAGGGGGAGATCCAGATTCAGACCCCCGCCCCGCGGCCGGCTACCGGGCGGCCCGGCCAGGCCGGCTACCGGCGCCAGGCGCCGCTGCCATCCATGCCGACCAACGGCGACCAAGATGGGCTGCCTTACTCGCCCACCCCGCCCAGGGTCCCAGGCTCGGCCGTGGCGCCGGTGCGCGTCTACGCCTATGGCGTGGCCCGCAACCGCCTGCGCACAGCCGCCAAACGCCTGGGCGTGCCAGCCCAGCTGGTGGATCATCTGGGGGAGGCCGACGCGGTGGTGACCCTGCGGTCGTACTATCGCCGGCGCCTCAAGGTGATTGCCGACGCGGAAACCCGGCGCATCCCCGTCTACGTGCTGCGCGCAAACACCAGCGGCCAGATGGAGGGATTGCTCGCCGATCTGTTCAACCTGCACACAATGGCCGAGGACCCGTCCCTGCAACAGGCCATGAGCGAGAACTTCAGGATGCCATCCAGGCCGTGCTCAATGGCGCCCGATCCGTCGATCTGACACCGGCGTCATCCTACATCCGGCGTCTCCAGCACCAGCTGGCCCGTCAGGCCAACTTGATCTCCCATTCCTATGGAAAAGAGCCCCGCCGGCGCGTCAGGATCTTCCGAGAGTGAGCCTGTTTATCACCCTGGAGGGTCCCGACGGCAGCGGGAAAACGGTCCAGGCCAAGCGACTGGTCGAGTATCTCGAGGGCCGACAGCAATCCGTGGTGCTCACCCGCGAGCCCGGAGGCACAGCCATCGGCGACCAGATACGCCAGGTGTTGATGGCGCTCGACAACCGCCAGATGGACCCGCGCACCGAATTCCTGCTGTTTACGGCTTCACGCTCTCAGCTCGTCAAGGAAGTCATCCGGCCGCATCTCCAGGCCGGCGGCGTGGTGGTCTCAGATCGCTTCTATGATTCGTCATACGCTTACCAGGGCCACGGGCACGGACTGCCGCTGGATGAGCTTCAGGCGATTACCGCCTTCGCCACCGGCGGCCTGGCCCCAGACCTGACCTTGTTGATTGACTTGCCCTCCGACGCCGGCCTCGAGCGGCGCAGATCGGCCGGCCAGTGGAACCGGCTGGACGCCTACGACCCCGCTTTTCACCAGCGCGTGAGGAGCGCCTACCTCGAGATGGCGAGCGCCGAACCGGCGCGCTGGCGGGTCATCGACGGCAACCGCGGCCCGGACGACGTCCAAGACGACCTTCGCCGCGCCGTCGATGCGTTTGAATCCACTCGTTCCGAAGCTTGACCGGTGTGCTAAGCTAAGGGCCAATCTCGCTGCCGGCGGGGAAGCTGCAAGACCCTCCGCGTTTCGGTCCTCAGATCGAAGACCAAACACAACGCTGCCTGAGCGTCCATCAACCGCCGCGCCGACCGGAGGTCCAGCATGGAACGGTCACGCCATTCGCCTGTCTGGTTGCTGACTCCAGTGCTGATTACGGCTATGGCCTGCAGTCTGCAGACTGGCATCGTCGACCCCAACGCCGCCTCAACGGCGGTCGCCCAGACCATTGCCGCCGGCGGTACATCGACGGCAGCGGTTCTCTCGGCTGCCGGCACGCTGGCGGCCAGCCTGGTCCCACCGGCCACCCCCACACCCGAATCCACTTCGACCTCCGAATTCACCGCCACCCCCAGCGCCACGCCGACAAGCACCGAAACCCCCACGCCTTCGGTGCCCCTGGCAGCTTTGACCCAAAACACCAACTGCCGATCCGGGCCGCTGGCTGTGTACGACCTGATCCGCACCTTTCTCACGGGGGAGATGGCGCAGATCACCGGCAAGGACGCCGCCGGAGATTACTGGTACGTGACCGATCCCGGGCAGCCGGGCAAAGACTGCTGGCTGTGGGGCCGATACGTCACGGTCAGCGGTGACACGTCCAACGTGCCCGTCTTCACGCCGCCTCCAACCCCCACGCTCGCCTATGTCTGGACAGGTCACTGGAATGTGTGGGCTAACAATTCACCGTCCACCATGGATCTTCAGCAATCCGGAGGCTCGGTCAGCGGTACGCTGCACGGCGTCCCGGACTATGGCATCAACGGCACAACCAGCGACGGCGGTCGCACGCTTACCGGCGGCGTCTCGGGCGTGGGCACACCTGTGACCATTACATTCCGCATGACGTCCGATGGTCAGCAGTTCCGCGGGCAGTACCTGGTAGCTGATGTGACCTACCCATGGTGCGGGGCGCGCAATGGGGCCGGTGAGCCAAGCCCATGTCAGGGTCCGTAAAGGGCTGAATTCCTCCTCGGCCGACTGGGCACCCTGCTCTTGATCCCTTGCGCCACAGTAGCGAATGGTCACGGGTGTGATAAGCTCAGCATGCTAGACGTGCACCATGCGGGGTGGATCCTCGTTGCAGAAATGCCGGAAGATCGCCGTGCAGAAAATGACCCGGCCGGCCGCAATCTTGGCCGGGTTTTTGTCACTCTCCGGGCTGGCATGCGCTGTGGCTACGGGCATCGTCGATCCCAACGCCGCCTCGACGGCCGTGGCGCAGACCATTGTCGCCGGCCAGACATCGACGGCGGCGGTTCTCTCGGCCGCCGGCACGCTGGCTGCCAGCCTGGTCCCGGCGGCCACGTCGACGCCCGAAGCCACCGCCACGCCCGAATTCAGCGCCACCCCCAGCGCCACGCCGACAAGCACCGAAACCCCCACGCCTTCGGTGCCCCTGGCAGCTTTGACCCAAAACACCAACTGCCGATCCGGGCCGCTGGCGGTGTACGACCTGATCCGCACCTTTCTCACGGGGGAGATGGCGCAGATCACCGGCAAGGACGCCGCCGGAGACTACTGGTACGTGACCGATCCCGGCCAGCCGGGCAAGGACTGCTGGCTGTGGGGCCGATACGTCACGGTCAGCGGTGACACGTCCAACGTGCCCGTGTTCACGCCCCCACCCACGCCCACCCCCAGCCTGGGCTTCACGCTCAGCTACTCCTACATGGAAGCCGGCTGCCCGTTCGGCTTTGCTCCCGGCTTCCAGGTCGTCAACACCGGAAGCGTCACGTTCAAGTCAGGCAAGATCAAGGCCGAGGACACGGTGCAGAACGAAACCGTGGAAAACTCGACCGACGTCTTCGACAAGCGCAGCGGCTGTGTCGGCGTCGACACGTCCATCCCGGACCTCGACCCAGGCGACACCGGCTACATCTACGGCAATTCGTTCTCCGACCCATTCGGCCATGAGATGCAGGTCACGGTGACCTTGTGCACCGGTCCTGGGCAGACGGGGCAGTGCGTGAGCAAGACGCTCAATTTCACGATCCCGTAAACATCAACGGATAGGCGCGGGGGCGGCTGGCCGGCCCGTGCCCTACAAACGGGTCCTTACCGATCAATAATCCCCTAAGCTGCATCTCTAATCTCGGCCGGCAGCAAGTGTGTTAGCCTAGATAAGGTGACCGGCGGCGGCCCAAACCAATCCCCATCCCGGCCGGGCCCATCGGCGGCCGCCAGGAGCTGCGCCATGTCTGACCCGAGGCGTCCAACGACCGGGGTGGCAGTGGCCGTGTCTTTGAGCCTGTTGGCCTGCAATCTGACAACCCAACTGGCGGGATCGGGCCCCGCATCGACCTCGATCGCCGAGACGGTGGCCGCCGGCCAGACCTCCACGGCGGCCGTACTGGCGGCGGCCGGCAGCCTGGCACCGGGCTTGGCGCCAACAGCGACCGCCACCCCCGAGTTCACTTCGACCCCTGAATTCACAGCCACACCCAGCAGCACCCCCACGGCCACCCCCACCGCGACACTTTCAATTACGCTAGGATCCCTGACCCAAAACACCAACTGCCGTTCGGGCCCCTTGGCCGTATACGACCTGATCCGCACGTTCCTGCTGGGGGACACGGTGCAGATCGTCGGCCGGAACGCCGAAGGGGATTACTTCTTTGTGACTGATCCTGCCAGCCCGGGTAAGGATTGCTGGCTGTGGGGCCGATACCTCGAAATCAACGGCGATGTCTCTCAGCGTCCGGTCTTCACGCCGCCTCCAACACCCACGCCTTCCTATATATGGACCGGAGATTGGAGGGTTTGGACGGATGGCACTCCGGGAACACTGAGCCTCAAACAAAACGGCAACTCTGTCTCCGGGACGTTTGCCTCGATCACGGCCATGGGCATCACCGGGACGGCCAGCGAAGGCGGACGGACATTGAGCGGCAGCGTGAACGGCACCAGCCCGACGGTGACTTTCGTCTTCCGCATGTCGACCAACATGGACCAATTCAGCGGGCATTACAAGCAGGGGACCAAGACCTACTCGTGGTGCGGGGGGCGCAACGGCGCCGGCCAGCCCTCGCCGTGCAATGGACCCTGACGGCGTCGACGACTTTAGAACCTATCCCTTCCTTGACACAGCCAACCGCCCCGGACAACCTCAGGGGCGGTTTGTGAAACCCCTCACAATCGGGGGTCACATGTCGAAATCATCCCCTCCGGCGCCCAGATCGGGCAGGACGTCTTCGATCTCCTCGGGGCTCTGGCCGGCCTCCAGCCGGTCGACGACCTCGTCGAACTCCGGAGGGCACATCTTCCCCCATTTCCCGGCCCATTTTGCGCATCATGCGCGCCATGGATTTGGGATCGTTTTCGTCGATGTCACCCCAGGCACCGGGGTCAGAGAGATCGTCGAGACGTGAGTCCTCGGATTTGGCAATTCGCACGCGGCCGATCAGCCGCCTCACATTGCGGCTTCCGCAGTTTGGACATTCGACGGCCACCTGGCCGTACTCGGCGTAGGATTGGAAGACGCTGACGCGGATCCGGCAGTCCCGGCAGCGATAGTCGTACGTCGGCATGGCCACCTCCATCGTATGCATTATACTGACCGGCGCAGGAGGCCTTCAAGCGTGCAGCCGTCCCTCATCGAAGAACAGCGCCAACCGCTCCTGATTGTCATCTCCGGGCCCTCCGGAGTGGGCAAGGATAGTGTCCTTCAGCGCATGAAGGAGCGCGATCTGCCTTTTCATTTTGTGGTCACGGCCACGACCCGTCCCCGCCGTGAGGGCGAGGTCGATGGTGTTGACTACCACTTCATGAGCTCGGATGAGTTCGCCGAGATGATTGAGAAGGGCGAACTGCTCGAGTACGCCATTGTCTACAACGATTACAAAGGCATCCCCAAGCAGCAGGTTCGGGAGGCCCTGGCCAGCGGCCAGGATGTGGTCATGCGCATCGACGTGCAGGGCGCCGAGACCATCCGCGAGCTCTGCCCGGACGCGCTGCTGGTATTTCTCTCGACGCGCTCCGAAGCGGAGCTGGTGGCCCGGCTGGAAGCCCGGAAGACCGAGACCCCCGAGGGATTGAAACTGCGCATCGCCACCGCCCGGCAGGAACTCAAGCGCGTGGCGATGTTCGATTACTACGTGGTCAACGCCGACTTCAGGCTGGACGACACCGTGGACATCATCCTTTCGATCATCAAAGCCGAACACCACCGCACCGAACCCCGTCAGGTCACTCTTTGAACGCCTCCCCTACCGCCGATACACATCCCGACCCCAACCCACCCCAGACACGTCCGCCCGTTCCGCCGTCCATACCGCTGCGGGCGCGTATCGCCGCCTCGCCGGGGACCTTCGGCATCATCGGAATCACCCTGTTCGTGTTCGTGCTGCAGACCCTCTCCAGCCTGACGCCCTACGGCGACATCCCGCTGGCTCTAGGCGCCAAGGTCAATTCGGCGATTGCGGCGGGGGAGGTTTGGCGCCTGGTCACCCCGATATTCTTGCACGTGGGGATCCTGCATTTCGGCGTCAACATGTATTCCCTGTACGTCGTCGGCCCCCCGGTCGAGCGGCTGTTCGGGCTGCCGCGCATGCTCACGGTTTATCTGTTGTCCGGCATAGCCGGCGTGGCTTTTAGTCTGGCCTTTTCGACCGCCCCTTCGGTCGGCGCCTCGGGAGCCATCTTCGGTCTTCTTGGCGCCCTGGGCGGATTCCTGTTCCTGCACCGCCAGATCTTTGGCCGGGCGGGCAGCGTCCAACTTAGGCAAATCGCACTCGTGGCTGTCATCAATCTGGCGATTGGCCTGTCGCCCGGGATTGACAACTGGGGGCACTTGGGCGGACTGATCGCCGGTCTGAGCCTAGCCTACACCATCGGCCCACGCTTTGAGGTGGCTATGATTTCGCCCGCCGGACCCCACTGGACCGATCGCCGCGGCTGGGACCAGGTGTGGGCCCGGGCCGGCCTGGCGGCGGCGCTGATCCTGGCATTCAGCCTGGCGGCCGCACACAGCCCGTTCAATGGCTGATCTCAGCCCGGCCCGCCGAGATTGACACAGTCCATCCGGGTCTTATAATGCCGTCGCCGGCCGCCCAACAAAGGAGTTAGGCACCCGCCTCATGCCACCCACTCAAGAGCCTGAGGTCTTCGACATCACCGTGATCGGCGCCGGGCCCACAGGCCTGTTTGGCGCTTTCTACGCCGGGATGCGCGGCATGCGCTGCAAACTCCTGGATGCCCTGCCTCAAGCCGGCGGCCAGATCACGGCGCTCTACCCGGAGAAGGTGATTTTCGACACCCCGGGCTTCCCGGCCATCGTGGGCCGCGAGCTGGTGGTCAACCTGGTCAAACAGTGCTCTCGCTGGGGGACGGTCCTGGCGCTCGGCCAACAGGCCCAGACACTGACCCAGGTGCCCCTCCCGGGCGGCCCGAGCGACAAGACCTGCTTCGCCATCGGCACCGACGGTGAAACCCATCTCACCAAGGCGGTCGTGATCGCCGCCGGTATCGGGGCCTTTCGGCCGGTCAAGCTCGACAACCCGAGCGTGGATAAGCTCGAGGGCAAGGGGGTCGAGTACTATGTCACCGACCTGGAGGCCTACCGACACAAGCGCGTGCTGATCGTCGGAGGCGGCGATAGCGCCGTCGATTGGGCCCTGGCGATCGAGCCGCTCGCCGAGGCGGTGACCCTGGTCCACCGCCGGGACGGCTTCCGTGCCCATGAGGCCTCGGTCGCCAAGCTGATGGCCTCCAGCGTGCGCGTCCTACCTTTCTATGAAGTCAAGGAGCTGCAGGGCGATGGGCATGTCGAGCGGGCAGTCATCTTTGATAACCGCTCTCCCGAGGACGAGACCATCGACGTCGATGGGGTGATCCTGGCCCTGGGATTCAAGGCCGACCTGGGGCCGATCCGCGAATGGGGGATCGACACCATCGGCCGCCGCTACGTCCGAGTCAACAACCGCATGGAGACCAACCTGCCCGGCATCTACGCCGCCGGCGATCTGGCGCTGCAAGACGGGTTGGACCCGCTCAACCTGATCGTGATGGGCTACGCCCAGGCCACTGTGGCGGTCAACTACGCGTTCACGTACGTCAACCCGGGCGCCAAAGTCTTCCCCGGCCACTCGAGCGAGAAGATGGCCGGCGAGACCGGCGGCTGAGGCCGCCAACCAGCCGCGCCGGGCCGACGGATGGATCCCCTGATCCAACGGGCCCTGGCCCAGGACAAGACCATCGACATCACGACCACCGGCGCGCGCACCGGTATGCCGCGCCGGATCGAAATCTGGTTCTACCGGTTGGACGGCCGCACCTTCATCTCCGGCTCCCCCGGGAGGCGCCACTGGTACGCCAACCTGCTGGCCCACCCAGACTTCACCTTCCACCTCAAACAAACCGCCCGGGCCGATCTTCCGGCGCGCGCCACGCCCATCACCGACCCGGTGCAACGGCGCCGAATCCTCACCCGGCTGTTCCAGGGCGATTGCTCGGCGGAGGAGATCGAGCGCCGGGTCGCCGGCAGCCCGCTGGTGGAGGTGCACTTCGGCTGATTTCCCCGACACTTGACATCGGGCCTTGCGGCCCTCTATAGTACTGAAGTCTCATGAACGGGGTCTCAAGGGGGGAAAAGCATGGCCCAGCCTCATGGACTTGTCGTCCCGGCCTCTATAATCCTGTGGGCCGGGCTTGTCTTTTGGCCGTCTGGATCAGAGGCCATGCCCCGGCTCCAGGAGCCAACCCTCACCGCCACCGGCACACCGCTTCCAACCGCGACAGACACACCCCCGCCCACCAACCCACCCGAGGCGACGGCCACGGAAACGGGGCCGCCAACCGCCTCCTCCTCACCCACTGAACCTCAATCGCCCACGCCATCTCCAACCTGGAGTCCCTCGCCAAGCCCTTCTTTGGAGGCCGCTCCCTCGTCCACCGCCACTCCGACCGCCAGTTCAACATCTCCCCCGGCGCCTGCACCCGCGACCCTTCGCATCAACGAAGTCGCCTGGGCCGGCACCCTGTCGAGCGCCTTTGACGAATGGATCGAGCTTTACAACTATGGCCCGGAGGCGGTCGATTTGAACGGCTGGCGGCTCACCGATGGCGCCGACATCGACATCCTGCTCGCCGGCCGGATTCCGAGCTCGGGGTTTTTCCTTTTGGAGCGCACCGACGACTCAACCGTCGGTGACGTGGATGCCGATCAGATTTATACCGGCGGGCTATCGAACGCCGGTGAAGCCCTGGTCTTGACCAGCGCCGCCGCAAGCACCGTGGACACGGCCAATCATGCCGGGGGCGCCTGGCCGGCGGGCGACTCGGCCTCCCGCGCCAGCATGGCGCGCAGGGGCGCGGGCGATGAAGCCGGGGATTGGGGCACCGAGCGCGCCGGGGCCGGCCCATGACGCCTCCGGTCTCCCCGTGGCCGGGAGCCCCAGGGCGGCCAACACGTTTGCTCCCCCGCCGGTCACACACACTGCGACCGCATCGCCCAGCCCAACCCCAAGCCCAGCCGTCTCGCCTTCGCCAGCCGCTCCGGGAGGCGTGATCATCAACGAGGTCGCCTGGGCGGGCACCCGCGCCTCGACCTCAGACGAGTGGATCGAACTCTACAACGCCTCGGACACGGGGCTCTCCCTGTCCGGCTGGCGTCTAACCGACGGGCATGATCTAGATGTCAGCTTGGACGGGAGCCTTCCCGCCTCGGGCTACTTCCTGCTCGAGCGAACCGACGATCACACGATTGGCGACATCCCGGCGGATCAAATATACAGCGGGGGATTGAGCAACAGCGGGGAGACGTTGACCCTGATGGACGCCACCGGCCGGGTCATCGACGCGGCCAATCAGGATGGCGGCGCCTGGCCGGCCGGGGATGCCGACCGCCGGGCCAGCATGGAGCGGAAGCCCGGCTCCGGTGACTGGGCGACCTTCACGGGATACTTCGGTTTGGGCCATGATGCCTCGGGCCAGGCCATCCGGGGCACTCCCAAAGGCATCAATTCGCAGGCGTTCCCCACGCCGACCGCCACCTGGATCCCCGGCGCGCTGGTGATCAATGAGGTCCTGATCCGGCCGCACTACGACTGGGAGGGCACCGGCGGGGTCTCGACCGCCGACGAATTCATCGAGCTCTACAACCGCGGCCCGGGTGACGTGTTCCTCAAAGGCTGGTGGCTGGATGACATCGCCGACGGCGGGTCCCGGCCCCATGATCTGCCGGCGATTACTCTCCCGGCACAGAGCCGGATGGCGTTCTTCCGCTCCAGGCTGCATATCGCCCTGAACGATGGCGGGGACAGCGTTCGTCTCCTGTCTCCGGACGGTCGCGTCGTCGACCAGATCAGCTACCTCAGCGTCCGCGCCTACAACCTATCGTACGGGCGGCTGCCGGACGGGTCCAATCATCTCGCCTACGGCTTGTGGCCCACTCCGGGGGAGCCGAACGTAATATTTGTTGAACCCGAGATTGAACTCGAGACTGTGCCCATCCTCGCCCCGCATTCGTGCCCGGCCGGGGGTCTGCCCTGGCCGCGGTTGAGCCGTCCGGCCAGGCGGCCGGAGATCATCCGTTGGTGGTGGTCGTTGGGGTTGGGGGAGTGCCGCTAGGCCGTGCGGGAGACGCCGGCGTCTTCAGGGCGGTTTGTGAAGCGTTTCACAAACCTTGGGGCTAGACGACTTCCAGACTGCCCCGCCGTTTGGCCTGGTTTTCGAACCAGCGGAACATGAAGTAGCCGACCAGGGCGTACAACGTGCCAATGGCCACCTCTTGGACCAGCAGCGGGGCCACCTCAGCCAGGCTTCCCCCGGCGATGATCAACCGGGCGGCGGTGATGCCGCGGCTCAGGGGGATGGCGCTCGAGACGGCCTGCATAACCGCCGGGAGCTTGGTCAGGTCCAGGTTGGAGCCAGAGAAGATCAGCAGCAGGAAGTAGATCAGGTTGTTGATGAACATCACGTTGACCGTGATCAGGCTCACGCTGCCAAGCATCAGCCCCAGCCCCGAGGTGCTGAAGGCCACGGCCAAGACGGTCAGAATCAGCGCCAGGGGATCGGTCTTGGAGAGGTCAAGCCCGAGCAGAAGCACCCCCCAGCCCAGCCCGATGCCCACCCCGACCATGCCATCGACCACGTGGATGGCGGCTCGGCCCAGGAACATGGACAGGCGGTTGGCTGGGGCCCCGAAGAGGTAAGGCAAGGTCCCCGTCCAGCGGTCCCCCCCGATGCTCATGGTCACACCATAGACCCCGCTGACGGCCGCCAGCTGCACGGCGTTCCCAATAACGTAAAAGCTGGCGGATGCTTCACCGGTGGCATAGGTGCCGAGAAGGGTGAAGAACAGGATCTGGCCCAGCGGCATGATGATCTTAGATGCCAGGTAGTTCATCGGGCTGAACCAGGTGAACAGGGCGACATACGACAGGTATGCACCCTGGAAGAAGATGCGGACGTTGGCCGCCACGCGGTGAAGCGGTGGGGCTTTCACGCTCATGTTTCCCCCTGCATGGCGGGGTCGCTTCTATTAAAAAGAACTCAAGCGTGGCATCCTGACGGGCCTTGCGCAGAAAAACCCGGAACAGCCAGCGCGAAATGAGCAGGTAGAGCGCCCCCAGCAGCAGCATGCATCCCCAGTCGACCGCCAGGACCGACAGCGTGGCCGTGCCCGCCGAGGCAGCGTGCAGCGCCTGCGCCGCCCAATACGGGGCCAGGAGATAGCTCAAGGGCGTCGTCCAGCCGGGCAAGAGCGCGATCGGGAACAGGAACCCGCCCAGGATATACATCGGATACTCGAGCGCGTTGACGAATTGGCGGATGTCGGGGTTGGCAACAAACATGGGCGCCAGCAACAGCCCAAAGCACACAAAAGAAGCGGTGGTGAAAATCACGGAGACGACGAACAGTCCGGGCTGAGCGACCTTCAACGTGTAGCCGAACAGCAACGAGGCCAGCAAATAGGCGATGATCATCGAACTCAGGGACTGGATCACATACGCCAGATTCTTGCCGAACACGACGACCTCGAGGGCGTGGGCATCCCCACCAGGCTCTCCAGCGTGCCGCTCCAGCGCTCGTCGCTGAGGGCCGATCCGCTGACAAACAGCAGGCTGCTCCACAAGCCGGTCAGGCCGCTGCCCACCACCACGAAGATGGCGTAGTCCCCGCCTCGCTCGCGCAACATGTACAGTCCAAGCAGCGCGATGATCAAAGGCTGGACGAACACGCCGAAGATGATGAACCCGTCCGTGGCGGCCTGCTTGAGCGCCATCTCGAACGCCGCCGCCACCACGCGCAGATTGGCCACCAGGGCCGACTGGCGGTGTCTGGCCGGGGCGAGCTCTCCTGCGGCGCCAGCCATCAGCCGGATTCCCCCACCAACCGCACGTAAGCATCCTCCAGGGTCGGTTCTCTGACAGATACCTTCCCCACCCGGATCCCGTTCAATTCCGACAGCAGGCCGGGCACGGCCTCTGATCCAAGCGGCGAATGGACCAAAAGCGCCTGCTTCTGGTCGCGGTCTTCGACCGACACCGCTGCCACCGAGGCGACGCGACGCAGCCGCTCCACGGTCTCGTCCGCCACGCCGTAGACTTCGATCTCGATCACCGACAGGTCGCTTACGTTGCGCTTGAGCCCCTCCGGCGTGTCCAGGGCCACAATGCGTCCATGATTGATGACGGCAATCCGATCGCACAGTGAGTTGGCTTCGAACATGTAGTGCGTCGTCAGCAAGATGGTTTTGGACTCGGACTGCAGATTGCGCACCACCTGCCTGAGTTCGCGTGCGCCAACCGGGTCCAAACCGATGGTGGGCTCATCCAGGAAGAGCACCTCCGGGTCGTGGAGCAGGGTGCGGGCGATGTGCAAGCGCTGCTTCATGCCCCGCGAGTAACCCTCGACCTTTTCGTTGCTGCGGGTGCTGAGTCCGACCATTTCAAGCAGATAGGGGATGCGTTGGGCGGAGACGTTCGGATCGACGTGGTACAGGCTGGCAAAGTAGCGCAGGTTGTCGGTGCCGGACAAGCGCCAGTACAGGCCGCGCTCACCGCCAAAGATGAAGCCAATCCGGGACCGGATCTCGTTCGGGTGGGCCACCACGTCACTGCCGAGCACCCGGACGGAGCCGGCCGTCGGAAGCAACAGCGTGGTGAGCATCTTAACCGTCGTGGTCTTGCCGGCCCCATTGGGGCCGAGCAGGCCGAACAGCTCGCCGTTGGAGACCTCGAACGAGACGTCTTCAACGGCCACGACTTCCTTGGTTTTGCGTCGAATGACGCCCAGGGTGACTTTGTAGACCCTGCGCAGGTGCTCGACTTCAATGGCCTTCAACGGGCTTCGTCTCCGCTTGGCTTGTCGCTGGGCTCGGGCCGGATCATTATATTCTATCGATCCCAGCGGTTTCTCAACCAGCGCGACCAGCCGCAGCTCTGAAAGCGCCTCGCACGCGTCGCTCTGCTATAATCGACGACAGCATGGCGCTCACCCTGGAAGATGTCCGGCATATCGCCCGTCTGGCTCGCCTGCAGCTGACCCCGGCCGAGGAAGAGCGCTTCGCCGCGCAATTGTCCGACATCCTCGAGCATGTGGCCCGCCTGCAGGCGGTCGACACCAGCCACCTGCCGCCGACGGCCAGCGTGCTGCCGTTGACGGCGCCGCTGCGGCCGGACACCGTCCGGCCGTCGACGCCGGCGGCAGACCTGCTGTCCAACGCTCCGGCTGTGGCTGAAGGCATGTACCGTGTGCCTCCGGTGCTGGATGCCGGATCCTGACCCGTCCGGCCCATTCTGGTTTGCATGCTTCCCCCACAACGCCTGACCCTGCTCGAAGCCGCCAAAGGCCTGCGCGACGGCGAGTTCTCGGCCGTCGAACTTGCCCAAGCCTGCTTCGACCGGATTGAAGCCCACGACGGCGCGCTGCACGCGTTCCTGGCGCTGACTCGCGAGCTGGCGCACGAGCAAGCCGAGGCCGCCGACCGCCGCCTGGGGGCCTGGCGGAAGAACGGCGGCGAGCCGCCGTCCTTGCTGTGTGGCGTCCCGGCGGCCGTCAAAGACGTGCTGTGCGTGGAGGGCGTCCAAGCCACCGCCGGGTCACGCATTCTGGAAGGCTTCAAGCCCACCTACACCGCCACCAGCGTGCGCCGCCTGATGGACGCTGGCCTGGTGATGGTGGGCAAGACCAACACCGACGAATTCGCCATGGGCTCATCCACCGAAAACTCGGCTTACGGTCCGACGCACAATCCATGGGATGTGACGCGTGTGCCGGGCGGGTCTTCCGGGGGCTCGGCGGCGGCGGTGGCGGCCGGCTTCTGCGCGCTGGCGCTGGGGAGCGACACCGGCGGCTCGATTCGCCAACCGGCCGCCTTCTGCGGAGTGACCGGCATCAAGCCCTCCTATGGGCGAGTGTCGCGCTATGGTTTGATCGCCTACGGCTCTTCCCTGGACGTGGTCGGAGGCCTGGCCCACTCGGCGGCCGACCTGGCGCCGGCGTTCGCGCTCATGGCCGGCCACGACCCACTCGAACTCGACCTCGCGGCGCGATCCGGCGCCGTCGATCGACCTGGCCAACGCCAGCGTGGACGGCCTGCGCGTGGGTGTGCCCGAGGAGTACTTCATCGAAGGGCTTCAGCCGGCCATCGCCAACGCCGTGCGCAAGGCCGTCGCGGTGCTCGAGGAGCTTGGCGCCACGGTCGAGAATGTCAGCCTGCCGCATACCGACCTGGCCTTGCCGGTCTACTACCTGGTGGCGCCATCCGAGGCCTCCGCCAACCTGGCGCGCTTCGACGGGGTGCGCTACGGCCCGCGCGCCGAGGCGGCAGACCTGATGGAGAGCTATCTGGCGACGCGCGGCACCCTGTTTGGCCCGGAGGTCAAGCGCCGCATTATGCTGGGGACGTATGCCTTGTCGGCCGGCTACTACGACGCATACTACGGCCAGGCCCAGCGCGTCCGCACCCTTATCAAAGCCGACTTCGAGGCGGCCTTCGAGCGCGTGGACGTCATCGCTTGCCCCATCACCCCCACCACGGCCTTCACCATCGGCCAACACGGCGACGACCCGCTGTCGATGTATCTTGAAGATGTGTTCACGCTGCCCGCCAACCTGGCCGGGGTGCCAGGGCTGGCGTTCCCGGTCGGTTTCGACGCGCAGCACCTCCCGATCGGCATGCAGTTGCTTGGCGCACCGCTCAACGAGCCGACTTCTTTCGGGCGGCGCACGCCTACCAATCGGTGACCGAATGGCACAAGGAGCGGCCTTCCCTATGAGGATCGTGATCCCTACCGCTGGATTCGGCACGCGCCCTCCGCCCGCACACGTGGTCCAAGCCCAAGCCGCTGGTAACGGTTGCCGGCAAGCCGGTGCTCGGCCATGTGCTGGACATGTTTGCCGGACTGCCGCAGGTGGATGAGGTCGTTTTCATCGTGGGTTACCTGGGCGAACAAATCCAGGCCTATGTAGACGAAGCCTATCCGCACCTGGTCACGCGCTACGTGGAGCAGCCTGAGATGCTCGGCCAATCGCATGCCATCTGGCTCGCCCGGGAGGGGCTGGAAGGTCCAATGCTGATGGTCTTTGTCGACACGCTCATCGAAACCGATCTCTCCAAACTGGCCTCCGAGGTATCCGAGGCTGTCGCCTGGGTCAAGGAAGTGCCTGACCCCAGGCGATTCGGGGTGGCCGAGTTGGCTGCCGCGGGCCAGGTGACGCGTCTGATCGAGAAGCCACAGGACACCAGCAATAACCTGGCCGTCGTCGGTTTCTACTACTTCTCCGAGGCCCGCGACCTGCTCGGCGCCATCGAGCGCCAGATGCAGGCCGGCAAGGACCTGGGGGGCGAGTATTACCTGACGGATGCCATAAACATCCTGCTGGAAGACGGCCTCAAGATGCGCGTCGAGCGCGTCGACGTCTGGCAGGACTGCGGCAAGCCCAGCGCGCTGCTGGAGACCAACCGCTACCTGTTGGATCATGGACGAGATAACTCCGCCCAAGCTCGCCAGCGGGAGGGGGTGGTGATCGTGCCGCCCGTCTTCGTGGATCCGTCGGCCACCATCACCCAGGCCGTGCTCGGCCCGCATGTCAGCATCGGCCCGGACTGCATCATTGCACACTCCCTGATCCGCGAGTCGATCATCGACGCCGGTTCCCAGATCCAGGACAGCGTGCTCACCGATTCGGTCATTGGGCGCGACGCCCGCGTCACCGACCGCTACCGCACGCTGAATGTCGGCGATTTATCCGAGGTCGGCTTTGCCCCACCTTCCAACTGATGCCCCCTGGAGGGGGAGCTGACTTTGCCCGACGCCCTGCCCGAGCCGCCGGTCGAGTGCCATTCGGGCTACACTTACGCCGAGCGCCCGATCGCGCTGCGCTGGCATGAAGAGCGGCTTGAGATCGACGTGGTCGAGGCCGAGTGGCGCATCCCCGGCGGCCGGCGCTTTCGCGTCCGCACGACCGACCGGCGTGTATTCGAGTTGTTCTACGGCGAACTGTATGACGAGTGGCGCATCCATGAACTCTAGAGCCTTGGGGCCGGCGGCCCGTCCGAGCGCATGCTGCCTCCGGCTGTCTTCCCCAACCACCATCGCAGCCTGCATTGAAGGGAGCCCATGATGCGTAATTTCGTGGCTGAGCGCGTTGCTCGTGTCCCGCCCTCCGGCATCCGCCGGTTCTTCGACATCGCCGCCACGATGGACGATGTGATTTCGCTGGGCATCGGCGAACCCGATTTCACCACCCCCGGGCCTGTGATTCAGGCCGGTATCCGCTCGCTCGAGCGCGGGGAGACCAAATACACGTCCAATTCAGGCATCCTCGAACTCCGAAAGCTGCTCTCGGCCCATCTGTCGCGCCTGTATGGCATTGACTTCGATCCCGACGCCGAGCTCCTAATCACTGTGGGGGTCTCGGAGGCTTTGTACCTGGCCCTGGCCGCCACGCTCAATCCGGACGATGAAGTCATCGTCCCGACCCCATGCTTCGTGTCCTACCAGCCCGAGGTGATCTTCGCCGGAGGCACGCCCGTGCCACTCCCAACTCGGGTCGAAGACTCGTTCCAGGTCACAGCCGAAGCTGTCGAGGCGCTGATTACGCCCAAGACCAAGGCGCTGCTCATCGGATATCCCAACAACCCCACCGGCGCCGTGCTCAGCCGCGAGCGCGCCCAGGCGCTGGCGACTTCTGGCTGCCGAGCGCGACCTGCTGGTCATCTCAGATGAGATCTACGACCGGCTCGTGTACGGCGGCCATAAGCATGTGTGTTTTGCCAGCCTCGAGGGGGCGCGCCAGCGCACGATCACTCTGGGCGGCTTCTCCAAGGACTACGCCATGACCGGCTGGCGCATCGGCTATGCCGCCGCGCCGCCTGACCTGCTGGCCGCCATGCGCAAGGTCCACCAGTACACCATCATGTCCGCCCCAACCATGGCCCAGCTGGCGGCGATGGAGGCTCTGGAGCACGGGGAAGAGCATGTCGAGCGTATGCGCTCCGAGTACGACCGCCGCCGCCAGCTCATGGTGTCAGGATTGAACGAGCTCGGGCTGGCGACCTTCGAGCCCCTGGGCGCCTTCTATACGTTCCCATCCATTGAGGCCTCGGGCATGGATGACGAAACCTTCGCCAATCAGTTGCTCGCCGAGGAGAAGGTTGCCGTCGTACCTGGGAATGCTTTCGGCGACAGCCACGCTTACGTCCGTTGCTCCTACGCCACGGCGTACGAGGACCTGGAGCAGGCGCTGGAGCGCATCCAGCGATTCATGCGGCGGCACGGCTGATGCCCGGCCCCTTGACAACTTGTGATTTTATTCACAATGCCTGACTTCTATCCCGTCATCGGTCTGGAGGTGCACGCCGAGCTGCAGACCCGCTCGAAGATGTTCTGCGGCTGCGCCGTGGAGGATTCGACCTCCGCCGAGCCCAATTCGGCCGTGTGTGAGATCTGCACCGGTCAGCCCGGCACCCTGCCGGTCATCAACCGCCAGGCGGTCGAATACGCCTTGCGGGTCGCGCTGGCGCTCGGCTGCCAGGTGGCCGAGCGCAGCCAGTTTGCGCGCAAGAACTACTTCTACCCGGATCTTCCCAAGGGGTTCCAGATTTCGCAATACGAGGCGCCGCTGGCCGAGCATGGCCGGCTGGCCTATCGCCTGGATGAGAGCCATGAGTCCACGGCACGCATCCGGCGCGTCCATCTCGAAGAGGACACCGGGAAGCTGTTCCACCGCGATGGCTACTCGCTGGTGGACTTCAACCGCTCCGGCATCCCGCTGCTGGAAATCGTGAGCGAACCCGACTTGCACTCGGTAGCCGAGGTCCTGGGCTACGCCACCTCGCTCCGCACGTTGCTCCAATACCTCGAAGTCAACTCGGGCGATATGGAGAAGGGGGTCATCCGCTTTGAGGCCGAACGTGTCACTCAGCCTGGCGCCGGATTCGCCGCTCGGCACACGCGTCGAGATCAAGAATTTGAACTCCTTCCGCGCCATGGCCCGCGCCATCGAGCACGAGCTGGAACGCCAGGCGGCCCGGTTGTCCGCCGGCCAGCTGATCATCCAGGAGACGCTGGGGTGGGACGAGGCCCGGCAGGTAACCGTCTCTCAACGCGGCAAAGAAGAGGCTCAAGACTATCGCTACTTCCCTGAGCCGGACCTGCCGCCGCTGGTTGTCGATCCGGGCTGGGTGGACGAGGTCCGACGATCGCTGCCTGAGCTTCCAAACGCCAAGCGAGCCCGCCTGCTGAGCGCCTATGGCCTCACGCCGTATGCTGCCGATGTGCTCACGGCCGATCCGGACGTGGCTGCCTACTTCGAAGCCGCCGTTCAGTCCCGGCCCGACCTGCCCCCCGACAAGTTGGCCAATTGGCTGTCCGGCGAACTGTTCAGCCTCTTCAACCAGTCCGGCCAGGCCTTCTCCCCCGATCGTGTGCCCCCGACCCATCTGGCCGAGCTGCTCGGGTTGATCGAGTTGGGCACCATCAATGCCACCACGGCCAAGGACGTCCTGGCGCGCGGTTTCGAAACCGGTCAATCCCCGCAGGCGATCGTCGAGGCCGAGGGACTGGCTCAACTGAGCGATGCCGCGGGCTTGCAGGAGATCATCCAACAGGTGCTGAGCGAACATCCCGACCAGGTGGCCTTGTACCAGGGGGGCAAGCTCACTGTAGCCCAGTGGTTTTTTGGGCAGGTCATGCGCGCCACCTCCGGCCAGGCCAACCCACAGGTTGTGCGGCAGGAATTGGACCGGGCTCTCAAGGCTCTGCCGGCCTCTTCCGGTGAGCTTCACCCCTAAGACGCAAAGGCTCTGTCCAACGACGTGTAAAGGTGCCTCGTGAACTCCTTCGAGATGGCCCAGTCCCAGTTCGACACGGTCGCGGAACGCCTTAATCTCGACACGGGCATGACCGAACGCCTGCGCACGCCGATGCGTGAATTTCGATTTCAGGTGCCGGTGCGGATGGATGACGGCAGCCTGCGGGTCCTGTTCGGCTATCGCGTCCAGCACAACGACGCCCGCGGTCCGGCCAAGGGCGGGATCCGCTTCCACCCGGCCGAAACGCTGGATACCATCCGTGCTTTGGCGATGTGGATGACCTGGAAGTGCGCCGTGGCTGATATTCCACTCGGGGGCGGCAAGGGCGGTGTGGCCGTTGATCCGGCAGACCTCACGACTGCGGAAAAGGAACGTTTGTGCCGCGGCTGGATGGACGCCATCTGGAAGAATATCGGTCCCGGGCTGGATATCCCGGCGCCCGACGTTGGCACCACCCCCCAGATGATGGCCTGGATGATGGACGAGTATTCCAAACTATCCGGCCGGCACACACCGGGCGTGATCACAGGTAAACCGCTCGATGTCGGCGGCTCGCGGGGACGCACGCAGGCCACCGGGTACGGGGTGATCTTCGCCTTGCGCGAAGCCGTGCACCACCTTGGCCTGGACCCGGCCAAGCTGACGGCCTCAATTCAGGGATTCGGCAACGTCGCCCAGTATGCCGCCATCGGGTTCAACCGCATTCTGGGCGGCAAGGTTGTATCCGTGTCCAGCTGGGACCGCAAAGATCGCACCGCCTACACCTTCTACAATCCGGCCGGGCTGGATCCCGCCTACCTGCAAACGATCACCGACGTCTACGGTTCCATCGACAAACAGGCAGCCCTCCAGGCAGGCTGCACCATCGAAGCCGGCGACCGGTGGCTCGCCTACGACGTCGATGTCCTCATCCCGGCCGCACTGGAGGCACAGATCACCGAGGACAACGTTGAGCAGATCAGTGAACAAGTCAAGGTCGTGGCCGAAGCCGCCAACGGACCAACCAACATCGAGGCCGACCTTGCACTCAGTCAACGCGACATCTTTGTCATCCCTGACTTTCTGTGCAATGCCGGCGGCGTGACCGTCTCGTACTTTGAGAGCGTGCAGAATGACATGAACTACTACTGGTCATCCGAAGAAGTGCTCTCCCGGCTCGATACCAAGATGACCAGCGCCTTTCTCTCCGTCTTGGAGGTCGCCAAACAGCAGGGTGTGCACATGCGCGATGCTGCCTATATGGTGGCCATCGACCGGGTAGTGAGGGCGATGCAGCTCAGGGGATGGGCGTGAGAACTACTTTTTACCAACCTTTATCTTAGAGAGGATTAATATAGTAGTCGTCGTAGGGGCGGTGGAATTGTGGAATTCGAGGCATAGACGCCCTCAGGTGACCAAATCTGGGGTGCGCAGCGAGCGCCGCCCCACATGTAAGGCCCCCGGCCGGCCAGCCTATCCACAGAGCGTGTGTGGACGAAGGGTGGAGAGGCGGGAGGCGCTCGCCACGCAGATCGGGTTGATGCCTCGAATGTGGGGCCAAGGGGTCTGCCACCGCCAGATATGGTGGCGTGGCAGGCGCAGGCATGGGGATAAGACGGCCGGCTGTCCACAGGAATTAGTTGTTTTCCACAGGCTGCACGCAAGTTATCCACACACTCGCTTGAGCCGTGTCGTCGATTTGGAGGTTGCGTGAGCCAACAACGGAACGACTCAGTCACCCGGATCTGGGAGGGAATCCCCGAATCGACGCGCCAGGGACTGCTGACCTGGTTGGACCGCTTGCCCGGGGGCCTTAAAGCGTGGCGGGGGCTGGTCGAGCAGGCGGCGGCCCATTTTCAGTTTGCGGCCGGGGACAAGCGCAAGGTGGCCATCCTCGGCCCGGCGAATGCCGGCAAGTCGACGCTCTACAACCTGCTGATCCGTCCTGGGGAGGTGCGCGCCGCCGTCAGCGCCGTGCCGGGCACAACCCGGCAGGCAAGCCAGGCCGACGCCGGCGTGTTCGAGTTGGTCGATACGCCCGGTGCCGACGCTGTGGGGAGCGTGGGCGATGAGGAGCGCCAGCGCGCCCTCGAGGCCGGCGAGGGAGCGGATGTGATCATCATGCTCCTGGATGCGACGCATGGCGTGCGCGCCGCAGAGCGGCAGCTGTACACGGAAGTGGCGGCGCTTCACAAACCGACCCTGGTGGTGCTGAACAAGATGGACCTTATCTCGGCCGCTGATAAGGGCCCCGTGGTGGGGCGAGCCGGCGGAGACCTGGGCGTGTCATCGGACGACATCCTGCCGATCAGCGCCACCAAGGGAACCGGAGTAGATCGCCTGCTGTCGACGATGGTCAGCCGCGAGCCGGCGATTGTGGCTGCCTTGGGCCAGGCCCTGCCGGCCTACCGCTGGAGTTTGGCCCAGACGGTGATTGGGCGGTCCGCCTCGGCGTCGGCGGCGATCGCTGTCACGCCACTTCCCATTCTGGACTTCTTCCCGATTTTGGGTGTCCAAACGGCGATGGTGCTCTCGATCGCCAGGATTTACACGTACCGCATCACGCTGGTGCGGGCGCGTGAACTGGTGGTGACCTTCGGCGCCGCCTTGCTGGGGCGCACGCTTTTCTACGAGTTCAGTAAATTTGGCGGGCCGCCGGGTTGGCTGGTGGCCGCCGGGGTGGCGGTCGGCACGACAACCGCCCTCGGCTACGCCAGCGCCGTGTGGTTCGAACGCGGGGCGCGCTTGCCCAGCCAGGCCGTGGGCAAGATTGCCAAAGCCATGGCCGAATCCGTTGTCGACCGGTTGAAGGATCTCGGCCGCCGCCGGCCGAAGCGAGCCACGCTCAAGGAGCGTGTTGACGAGGCGCTCAAGGACCTGCCGGAGCCCGAGAGCGCGCTCGGACCGGGCTCGGTGGTTAAGTAGGCCGACGGTGCGCCCGGGCCGTGGGCTATAATCCTCGCATGTCCCCCGAGCGATCCTTCAATCTGTCCGCCGAAGTGTCCAGCCTCAAGCGCTCGGTGATGCGGGATCTCTTGAAGCTGGCCGTCGATCCTCAAATCGTGTCGCTAGCCGGCGGGCTGCCGGCGCCGGAGGAGATCCCCGTTCAGGCCTTTCAGGCGTGTTTGAACGAGGTATTGAGCCGGGATGGTCCAGCGTGCCTGCAGTACAGCCCGCCGTACGCCCCGCTTAAAGACTGGGTGGCGGAACACATGGGCAGCCGGGGCGTGACCTGCGCGCCGGAGCAGGTGTTCATCACCAATGGCGCCCAGCAGGGGCTGGCGATTCTATCGCGCCTGTTCCTGGACCCGGGCGACGCGGCCGTGACCGAGGCCATCACCTTCACGGGAATCCAGCAAGTGACCGCCGGCCGCGGCGCGGCCATGCGCGCCGTCGCCATCGATCCGACGGCCGGAGCCGACCCGGATGCATTCGAGGCCGCCCTGAGCCAGACGCCCCGGCCCAAGCTGGCCGTCCTCATCCCGAACTTCCATAATCCCTTGAGCGCCACACTGCCCACCGAAGCCCGCCTGCGCGTGGCGGCCTCGGCGGCGCGACACAAGGTGCCACTGATTGAGGATGATCCGTATGCGTTGCTGCGTTTCGAGGGACAGGCCCTTCCGCCGATTAAGACATTCGACCAGGACGGCTGGGTTTTCCATCTAGGGTCGTTTTCCAAAATCCTGGCGCCCGGCATCCGGCTGGGGTGGATCGTGGCGCCATTGGACTTGATTCCGCAGATCACGGTCGTGCGCGAGGCGATGGATCTCGAGTCTTCGACGCTGATGCAGCGCGCCGTTTTCGAGTTCATCCGCCGCGGGGAGTTTGAAGTTCACCTGGCGCGAATGAACACCCTCCACCGCCAGCGGCGGGATGCGTTGGTGGAGGCATTAGGACGGCATTTCGCGGATGGCTGTCGTTGGACCCATCCCCAAGGCGGGCTGTTTGTATGGTTGACTCTGCCCGAGGGCGCCGACGCGTGGGCCCTGTTCGAGCGGGCCGTGGCGCGACAAGTCGCCTTCATCCCGGGCGAGGCCTTTGCTGTGGAAGGTGGCCATAAGAACTGCCTGCGGCTGAGTTTTGGGAATGTGCGCACGGATCTGATCGAGACGGGCGTTGCCCGTCTGGCGGAAGCGCTCCGGGAGGGGGCGCTGGCTTAAGTCAACACCTTGGGAGGTGTCGGATGACTGATCGATCCACCACCGAACCGCGGCCGATCACCGAAGAAGCCGAGTTCCTGCAAATCAAGAGCATTGACCACATCCTGCTCTACGTGGGCAACGCCAAACAAGCCATGTACTTCTGGTGGAAGGCCTTCGGCTTCAAACCCGTGGCCTACTCGGGCCTGGAAACAGGCAACCGGCAATTCGCGGCCTACGTCCTGGAGTCGGGCAAGATCCGGTTCGTGGTCGCCGCGCCGTACGTGCCGTCCACCGAAATGGCTGCCCACCACCTGGTCCACGGCGACGGAGTCGAAGTCGTGGCCCTGGGGGTGGACGATGTGGAGCAGGCGTTCAGAGAGACCACCGCCCGCGGCGGCACCCCGGCCTGGCAGCCCGCCGAGGAACGCGACGAGTTTGGCATCTATCGCACGTCGGCCATTCATGCCTACGGCGAGGTGCTCCACGTCTTCGTCGATCGGGATGACTACAACGGTCCGTTCGCACCGGGCTATGTCTCGATCGATTACCCGGCCGAGACGACCGGGTTGGCGGCCGTGGACCACGTGGTCGCCAACGTCGAGCTGGGCAAGATGAACTACTGGGTGAACTTTTATCACCAGGTGATGGGCTTCCGCCAGCTCCTGCACTTCGACGACAAGGACATCAGCACCGAATACTCGGCGCTCATGTCCAAGGTGATGCAGGACGGCACCGGACGCGTCAAATTCCCCATCAACGAGCCGGCCGAGGGCAAGAAGAAGAGCCAGATCGAGGAGTATTTGGACTACTACCTCACCCCCGGGGTCCAGCATCTGGCGCTGGCTACGGGCGACATCATCGGGACCGTCGGCCAACTGGTCGAGCGCGGGGTCGAATTCCTGCGTGTCCCCGACGTGTACTACGAAGTGCTGCCGGACCGGGTCGGCAAGATCAAAGAGTCGCTCGAGGCCATCCAGAAGCTGGGCATCCTGGTCGATCGAGACGACGAAGGCTATCTGCTTCAAGTCTTCTCCAAGCCGCTGCAAGACCGCCCGACGGCTTTTATCGAGGTGATCCAGCGGCGGGGCAGCCGCGGCTTTGGCAAGGGCAACTTCAAGGCCTTGTTCGAGGCGATCGAGGCGGAACAGGGCCGCAGGGGGAACCTGTAGCCATCACCACGCTGCCGGCTGTCAAGCGGCGTGCGGTTGGAGGCCGGCTGAGATGCGATATGTGACGTTTGTCACAAACGGCGCCCCGCGCGAACGCCGGCTGGGGGCCGTGGTGGGCGAGCGGGTCCTCGAGCTCGAAGGGGCACGCGCCTGGGCCCAGGAAGTGCACAGCCTGCCGGCCGAGCCGCTGCCGCTCACGCTGATGGAACTGATCCTCGCCGGCCCGGCTTCATGGGCCTACACCCAGGCGCTGGTAACGACTGTGGGAGCGGAGGCGGTCGAGACCCTGCAGTCGAGCGGGCGATCCAAGGTGAGCTGGGGAATGGACGAGATCCGGCTCCTGCCACCCCTGGCGCGGCCGATGGGCCTGCGCGACTTCTACGCATTTGAGAAACACGTGTCGGCCGCGTTTGCCAGCCGGGGGCAGGAAGTGCCCGAAGCCTGGTACCGCATGCCGGCGTTTTACTTTTCGAATCCTCATTCGGTCTACGGCCCGGACGAGACGATCCCCTATCCGGGCTATTCAAAGGCGCTGGACTTTGAGCTGGAGATTGCCTGTGTCATGGGCCAGGCGGGGCGGAACATCCCCGCCGACCGTGCGAACGCCTTCATCTTTGGCTACATGATCTTCAACGACTGGTCGGCCCGCGACGTGCAGCGTGAGGAAGCCTCAGTCGGCCTGGGCCCGGCCAAGGCCAAGGACTTCGCCTCGAGCTTCGGTCCTTACCTGGTTACGCCGGACGAATTCGAAGGCCGGCGGACGGATCGTCCCGGAGTGTTCGACCTGGCCATGACTGCCCGGATCAACGGCCAGCTCCAATCTCAAGGCAACTGGCGAGACCTGTACTTCAGCTTTGGCCAGATGATCGAACGCGCCTCGGATGAAGTCTTCTTGCTGCCCGGGGAAGTTCTGGGCTCGGGCACGGTTGGGAGCGGCTGTCTGCTGGAACTCACCGGAGGACAGGGTCCCTGGTTGAGGCCCGGAGATGTGGTGGAGCTGGAAGTCGAGCAGATGGGTGTGCTCCGCAACACGATCGGACCGCCCAGCCGGAGTAAAGCCTAGGCGCCGAGGCGCAACGAGGAGAGGGAGGCGGGAAAATGCCGTTCTACCAACACTTAGGCGAGATGCCCCAGAAGCGCCACACGCAGTTCAGAAAGCCCGACGGCGAGCTCTATCGCGAGGAAGTCATGGGGCTGGAGGGATTCTCCGGCTTGCAGTCGATCCTATACCACCATTTCCTCCCGCCGCGCGTGCTGCGAGCTGAAGATCTGGGGGAGGATCGGCCCGAGTACGCCGACTACGGGCCCATCCGTCACCGCGCGTTTGCCACGGCCGATGTGCCGGCCGGGGGCGATCCGGTGGCGGCCCGGCGGGTCCTGCTGGGAAACGACGATGTCACCCTGGCGGTCTCGCGTCCGACCAAAAGCATGGACGACTTCTACCGCAATGGGCAGGCCTACGAAGTCTGGTTCACCCACGAGGGGTCGGGCGAACTGCACACGCAATTTGGCAGGCTGGAGTTCGGGCCGGGCGACTACATCGTTATCCCTTACGGGACCACCTGGCAGATGCGCTTCAATGAGCCGGCACGCTTCTTCGTCATCGAGGCGCCGTCTGAGATTGAGCCGCCCAAACGCTACCGCAATGAGTACGGGCAGCTGACCGAGTTTGCACCTTACACGGAACGGGATATCCGCACGCCGCACGATCTGGAGACCCACACGCAGCGCGGCGAATTCCAGGTGCGGGTCAAGGTGCGCAATCGCCTGTCGATGCACGTGCTCGACCATCATCCATTCGACGTTATCGGATGGGACGGATTCCTGTACCCGTGGATCTTCAATATCAACGATTATGAGCCCATCACCGGGATGCTCCACCAGCCGCCGCCTACACACCAAACGTTCCAGGGGTGGAATTTCGTGGTGTGCTCCTTTGTGCCGCGCCTGTTCGACTACCATCCGCTGGCGATCCCGGCGCCATACAGCCACTCGAACGTCAATTCGGACGAGGTGATTTACTACTGCGACGGGGACTTCATGTCGCGGAAGGGGATCCAGCAGTACGACATCACCATGCATCCGTCCGGCCTGCCCCACGGACCCCAGCCCGGTGCGACCGAGGCGTCGATTGGCGCCAAACAGACCAATGAGCTGGCGGTCATGGTCGACACCTTTCGGCCGCTGAACGTGAGTGTGCCCGCCCTCGAGCTGGAGAAGTCGGACTACATGGCCAGCTGGCTGGAAGGCACAGGCGAATAGCCCCGGCGTCTCGCCCCGCCAATCCCGCCCGCGACAACCTCAGACCAAGAAGGAGCGCAGCCGCCGCCATGGAACTCGACCCATCCAGCGCGCCCTGGCAGAAGGTCTATAAGCTCATGATCGGTTCGATTGTGCCGCGGCCGATTGGCTGGGTATCGACCCTTGGCCGAGACGGTGGCCCCAACCTGGCACCGTTCTCCTTCTTTAACGCCATCTGCGGCAACCCTCCGCATGTCCTGTTTTGCCCCATGATCCGGGGGACCGACGGCAAGGCCAAGGACAGCCTGGAGAATGTGCGCGCTATGGGCGAATTCGTGGTCAATATCGTGACTGAGCCCCTGGCTGAAGCGATGAATTTGACGTCGGTTGAGGTGCCGCCCAGTGTGAACGAGTTCCAATTGGCCGGGTTGACCCCCACGGCCTCAACAGTTGTCAAGCCGCCGCGGGTGCTCGAAAGCCCGGTACATTTCGAATGCCGGACGGTCGAGATCATCGAATTGGGAGACCAGCCGGGAGGCGGCAGCGTCGTCATCGGCCGCGTGGTGCACATTCACGCCGATGACTCGGTGCTGCTGGGGAGCGACAAGATCGATCTTGGCAAGCTGCGCCCAATCGGGCGCTTGGCCGGAGGCAGCTACTGCCGGGTGACGGATGTGTTTGAGATTGCCCGGCCGCCCTCACGCCTCACTCAAGGCGGCCCGGGTTTCGAAGAGCAGGCCTGACTCACCTCAGCCGGCGTCCGCCCGCGCCCGTCCGACAGCCTCCGCCAGACCCGTCTGGAACGGCGGCCGGACGACGCCCGCCTCGGTAATGAAGGCGGTCACCAGTCGGTGCGGGGTGATATCAAAAGCCGGGTTCCGGGCTTGACTGCCTGGCGGGGCGATGGGCTGGCCGGCCAACGCCAGATCGAGCACCTCGGCCGGGTCGCGCAGCTCGATCGGAATGGCCTCGCCGGAGGCGAGGCTCAGGTCGATGCTGGAGGTGGGCACGGCCACGTAAAAGGGGACCCGATTGTCCTGCGCCGCCAGCCCAAGCATATAGGTCCCAATCTTGTTGGCCACATCGCCGTTGCCGGCGACGCGATCGGCCCCGACCAGCACAGCCGTCACCTGGCCGCGGCGCAGGAAATATCCGGCGGCGCTGTCGGTGATGATCTCGAAAGGTATGCCGTATTGCTGGAGCTCCCAGGCAGTCAATCTGGCGCCTTGAAGGCGAGGACGTGTCTCGTCGACCAGCACCTGGATTCCCTGGCCGGCTTCGTGAGCGGTCCGAATAACCCCCAGGGCTGTGCCCCAGTCGACCGTCGCCAGCGCGCCGGTGTTGCAGTGATGCAGCACGGTGGCGTTGCGCGGAAGCAGGGCGGCTCCGTAGCGGCCGATCGCCTGGTTGACAGCTACGTCCTCGTCGGCGATGCGTTCAGCTTCGGCCAGTTGACCGGCTTTCAGCGCCCCCAGCCCCTGCTCCAGCCCGGCATGGGCCGTGCGGAGCATGCGGTCGAGCGCCCAGCTCAAGTTCACGGCTGTGGGACGGGCGGCTCGCAAGCGGTCGGCGGCCGCCTGCAGGTCGGCCCACAGGCCGGCCACATCTTCGGCCTCCGAGATGGCGGCGGCCAGCGCCAGCGCATAGGCGGCGGCCGCTCCAATGGCCGGCGCGCCGCGCACGGCCATGTCTCGGATGGCATCGGCGACCGCGTCGGCTGTGTCCAGATCAAGCAGGCTGAGTTCGGCCGGCAGCTTACGTTGATCGATCATGCGGACGGCGGGGCCATCCGGGTTCCAGCTGATCGTTCGCATCCCTGCGCGGCTCCTCGCTTGGAGGTCTAGGCCAGTGTAGCATGCCGCCGGGAAGGCCGCCTCCGCCTCTCACCCATGGGTGGCGGTGTTATGGATATGCACGCAAGGTCGACTGGCAGAGGGCGAAATCGACCTGTGATCGGGGAGGGCGGGCGCGTGACCACTATCAGCTTGATGACGGACTTTGGCCTGCGCGACGGGAACGTAGGCGTCATGAAGGGGGTCATCTGGCGCATCGCCCCGGAAGCCAGGATCGCCGATCTGAGCCATCTGGTCGACCCGCAGAACATCCGCCAGGCGGCCTTGATCCTTGGGCGCACGGCGCCGTATTTTCCGGACGACAGCATCCATGTGGTCGTAGTAGACCCCGGCGTCGGTACGCAGCGGCGCGCCATTGCCGGCCGATTGGGAACCCAGTGTTTCGTCGGGCCTGACAACGGGGTCATCAGCGTCCTGATGGGTCTGGCCGAGCGCCGCGGCTGGGAGGTCGCCTTCGTCCACCTCGATCAGTCGAAGTTCTGGCTGGAAGACGTGAGCGACGTCTTCCATGGCCGGGACATCTTCTCTCCGGTCGCCGCGCACCTGGCGGCCGGCGTGCCCCTGGAGCAGGTCGGGTCCCCCATCCAGGATGTCATTCGCATCGAGCTGCCCAGGCCGGTCCGGACAGAGGGCGGGTATCGGGGGCAGGTGCTCCACATCGATCACTTTGGCAATCTGGCCACGAACCTGACCCGCGAGGACCTGAAGGGTGTCCGCAAGCTGCGACTGACTTTGCGGGGAAACGAGGTGCCCGGTCTGTATCGGACCTTCGGCGAATTGGTTCCCGGCCAATTGATGGCCCTGTTCGGCAGCACCGGCAGCCTGATCGTGTCCGAGGTCAACGGCAGCGCCGCTGCCCGATTGGGCGCCCAGGTGGACGATGATGTCGAAGTCCGCATCCTTGACTAACCAGCGAATCGAGGCTCCGTGGTAGGCACCGACGCGCCGCTGACGATTGAGGGGCTTGGTTTCCATTACCGGGCGCGCGACGATTGGGCCATACAGGACGTGAACCTGAGCCTGGCCCAAGGCGAACTCCTGCTGGTGGCTGGCGCCAGCGGTTGCGGCAAGACGAACTGGCGCGCTGCATTAACGGCCTGATCCCTCGCAGCTACCGCGGAGAACTGAAGGGCTCTGTCCGGCTCGGCGGCCGGCCGGTGGCACAAATGGCCCTGGCCGACGTCTCCCAGATCGTGGGGACCTTGCTCCAAAACCCCGATCGCCAAATCGTCGCCAGCAGCGTGCAGGGCGAAGTCAGCTTCGGACCCGAGAACCTGGGCCTGGCGGCGGAAGAGATCGCCCGGCGCGTGGATGAAGCCCTTGATCGCCTGAAGATCGCAGACCTAAGGCAGCGAGAAACGTTTGCCCTTTCGGGAGGCGAGAAGCAAAAGGTGGCCCTGGCCGGGGTCCTGGCCATGCAGCCTTCCATTCTGTTGTTGGATGAGCCGCTGGCTTCGCTCGATCCGGCGGCCGCTCAGGAAGCACTGGCCCTCTTTCGGCGGCTGGTCGACGAAGGTGTGACAGTCGTGCTGATCGAACACCGGGTCGAAGACGTACTCGGGCTCAAGCCGGACCGGGTGATGTACATGACCGAGGGAAGAGTGGTCTATTTAGGGCCGGCCGAGGGCTTATATGCCAAAGTCGACCCGAACGATGTGAAGCTCCCGGCTCAGATCGTGATGGAAATGACCCGCCGCTCCGGGCTGCAGCCTGGCTCGCGGGTCCCTCCCCGCCGCCCCGAGGGCAAACCTCTGGTGGTCTTCGAGCGCGTCGACTTTGCCTACGAAGAAGACCACCCGGTGCTCAAAGGCATCGACCTGTCGGTCAACCAGGGCGATGTGGTGGCCGTCCTGGGGCCCAACGGGGCGGGCAAATCCACTCTGGTGAAGCATGCCATCGGACTGCTCAAACCAAAGTCAGGCCGGGTGCTGATCGACGGCATCGACACCCGAAAGATGACGGTCGCCGAAATCGCCCGCAGCGTCGGGTACGTCTTTCAGAGTCCGACGCACATGTTGTTCGCGCCGACGGTCGAGCAGGAGCTGGCCTTTGGCCCCAAAAACCTGGGCTACGATCCGGCCACAGTAAAGGAGGCGGTTGCCCGGTCCATCAAGGTTCTCAACCTCGACGGTCTGGAGCAGTTCTCGCCCCTATCGCTCTCGTACGGACAGCAAAAGCGGTTGACCATCGCCTGTGTCGTCGCTATGAAATCCACGCTGCTGGCGATGGACGAACCGACCGCCGGACAGGATTACGGTAACTACACGCGCTTCATGGACGCCATCGTCATCGGGAAGAACGGAGCCGATTTGGCGGTAGCGTCGGAATTCTCGGCAGTGCTGTTCATCACCCATGATCTTGACCTGGCGGTGCGCTACGCCTCCAAAGTCGTGTTGCTTTCGGGCGGCCAGGTGGCAGGGCTGGGGCCTCCCGAGCAAGTGCTCCAGGATATCGACCTGTTGCGCGCGTGCCACCTCGTCCCGACATCTCTCTTGCGAGAGAACCTGCGCCTGCTGGATCGCACCGGCCGGTTCATGGCGGCGGAGGAGTTGGCGGGCGTGGAGTGAGGCCGAATCGAGGCCAACGTATCCCCCACTTCGGTCGGGGGTTACCTCTGTTGAAGGCTTGGAAGAACGGCCGAAGGCGAAGGAGGTGGTGACGGGGACACTCTCTGCAACCCAGCGCAAGCAGTCATTTCGTCATTCACTTTGGATCAGGAGGAAGCACAATGGAAGCCAGCATGGGACAGAAACGCGGCATGTGGGCGTTTGGGACGCGCGAGGTCGTGTATGCGGCCATCGGCGCGGCGCTCTATGGCGTGCTGAACTGGGTGTTCAATAGTATTCAACTGCCCGGGACTCCGCTGGTGTCATTCCGGCCGCCGGTGGCGGTGCCGTTCTTCATGGGCGTCGTCTTCGGCCCCTGGGTAGGTTTTTTCACCGGCCTGGTCGGCAACATCATCGGCGACCTGCTCTCCGGTTACGGCTTCTTCTGGAATTGGGATGTGGCCAATGGGCTCCTGGGCCTGATCATGGGGCTGGTGGGCTATTTCGGTGTGCGGGAGGTCGTGTCTGGGCGGGACTACGGCATCGTGGAGGTGATGGTGGTCATCGCTTCCTTCGTCGGCATCGGTTTTGCGGCGCTGACGGATGCCTTTGTCTTGCGCAACATCGATTTCGGCGGCGCCATCTCGGCGGAGCTGCTCCCGGCCGGAATCACAGATGCGATCAATGGTTTGATCCTGACACCGATTCTGCTTTACGCGTGGAATGCGTACCGCGCCCGGTCTGGGCGCTGACGCGGAGTATGACGAGGGGCGGGCTAAAGGCCCGCCCCTCGAGCCCCTGCCGGCATGATCGCCAATTTCAAGTTCATCCAGGGACGAAGCCTGATCCACCGGCTCGATCCGCGGACCAAACTGCTGGCGTTCGTCCTGATCATGATCGGGACCATCGTCATTGACGACGAGCGTGTGCTGCTGGCCCTGCTAGCCACCACTTTCGGCTACTACCTGCTGGCCCGCCTGCCTTGGCGCCAGACATGGAAGGCCTGGGCCGTTGTGCTCTTCTTTTCGATCGCCGTTATCGGCCTCTTCAGCACCACGATCTTTGGCGTGGCGCCGTCGTTTATCCACTCATCTCACCCGATCTTCTCGTTCCCCGAAATTCGCCTGCCCGTGATCGGAACTCTGCACCGCACCGTGACCTGGGAAATCGCGTTCTATGGCTTGACCCGTATGCTCAGGCCGATCATCATCATGTCGATGGTCCTGCCGTTCATGTACACGACCGATCCTGGCCAGTACGGCGTGGCTTTCCGCCGGCTAGGGTTCCCGGACAGTGTGTCGTTCGCGCTCGATCTTTCGTTGCGCTATGTCCCCACGATTGCCCGCGACTTCTTCCTGACCGTCGATGCCCAGCGCGCCCGAGGCTACGAGCTTGAACGCAAAGGCGTGGGTCTCATCAACATGATTCGCAGGGCGGCGCCGCTGGTGGTGCCGGTGACCATCAACGCCATCGCCGGGGGCGAAGAGATCGTCGATTCCATGGAACTGCGCGCCTTCGGGATCGGCCGCCGGACGTGGCCGGAAAAGCTGGAGTTCCGCGGGGCGGATTACTGGGTCCTGGCCTGGGCGGGGTTGACTTTGCTCGGGTTGATTGCCCTGCGCGTCTTCACCCCTTTCGGCGCCTACTGGTTCCCCGCGTCCTGGTTCAGTTAACGCGCCGCCCACAAGGCCGGTTTCCTGGCCGATGATTGGTCGGCCGATCATCGGTTCGACTGGGGCCGCCTGAGCAGAGCGCCAGGAGAAAGAACCGCCTATGAACCCGGCCGGCCCAAGCTTGCCGGTCCCCGAGCCAGTGTGCGGCAACGAACCCGGCACCTGGGCGGAAACGACCATCCGGGAGCGGATGCCGGAGATCGCCCGGCGAGCCGGCCGGGAACGCAACTGGCCGAAGCCTGTGGCCGACGCGCTCCAGTCGCTGGCAGACGACCTGCCGCACGGGGCTATTCTCCCGCTCGACGACCCCGGCGCCCCCGACCTTGGCCAATGGACCGACTACGTCGCCCCGCATGCCGGCCGCAGCTGGCTGGAAGCCCCGTGGTTCTTCGCCGAGGCCTATTTCTACCGCCGCATGTTAGCCGCCTCCGGTTACTTCCAAGATGGGCCGACACATGGACTCGATCCGTTTGGCCCGGAGAAGCAGCGCGGCTTGAAACAAGGAGTGGCGGCTGTTGGGGGTACGGGCCGGATGCGGATAGAGGACCGGCTGCTCGACTTTCTGCTCGGCAACCGCGCCGATCTAAGCCTGTGGCCAACGCTCGCTGGAGGCCGCCCGCGCGGCGCCGACCGGCAAATCTTGGAACGCCTGCTGGCCGACGACCGGACGAGGGCGGTCGAATTCCTGGAGGGCCTGCCGCAAGGCCCCCTGCGCCTGGACCTGGTGCTCGATAACGCCGGCCAGGAGCTATTGGCCGACTTGGCCCTGGTTGGGAGCTTGCTGGAAGCCTGGCCGGCCTGCCGCGTGGTCCTGCACGTCAAGGCACATCCGACCTTTGTATCGGACGCCGTCCAGGAGGACGTCGACCTCAGCCTGGCGGCGGCTCAGGCCTACGGAGGGCAGGCCGCCGATTTGGCGCATGACCTTGACACCGCCCGGAGGACGGACCGGCTAGAGATTTCCAGCGACGGGTTCTGGACTTCCCCCTTGGCTGGCTGGGAGATGCCGGTGCCGCTGCGCGACGATTTGAGGCGGTCGGACCTGGTGATCTTTAAAGGAGACGCCAACTACCGCCGGCTGTTGGGGGATCGCCACTGGCCTTTCTCGACGGAATTAGCGGCCATCGTAGCTTACTTCCCGTCCCCGCTTCTGTGCCTGAGATCCATCAAGGCCGAGGTGGCGGCCGGAATCGAGCCGTCATTGGCCGCCAAAGCCAAACGCCAGGATCCGGACTGGATGATCGATGGCCAATGGTCGCTGATCCAGTTCGTGGCGCCAGGTTCGGGCAGAGACGACAGATTGTGAGAATTATCACAAGACGCTCAGGGGCGTGGAAAGGCCTGTGTGTCCCCTCTCGACGCCTAAGGTACCGGGTGCTCAAGCAGGCGGGGGAGGTCGGCAGGCGAGTCCAGGACGGTTTGCGCCCCGGCGCTGATTAGCTCATGTGCGTCGCCGAATCCACACAGCACGCCCGCTACCTGGGCGCCGGCGGCGCGGCCGGCCGTCATATCCACAGCCGTGTCGCCTACCAGCAGGCAGGCCGACGGGTCGATGCCCAGCTTGGCAGCCGCCCAAAGAACGGGAGCGGGATGAGGCTTGATGCGCAGCGTTGAGCGGGCCGTCGCAACCACGCCCAGCACCGCGGTCAGGCCGAGGGCCTCAATCATCTCGCCGCGCGCTGCGCTCGGAGCGAGTGGTGACGACGCCGACGCGGTAGCGGTCGGCCAGGGCCTTGACGGCCTCGATGGCACCTGGGACCGCCGGGACAGTGGCCGGGGAACTCGACCGACGCGCCCGCGGAAACAGCCGGCTGGAAAGGGCGATGACTTCATCCAGGTAGAGCCGGTCGCCCCAGGCGTACAGGCCGTTGAAGGGGTGGTCTGCGTTCATCAGCAGGCGCCGCGCCAGACCGGCCGAATCCTTGTCGGGTAGAAACCATCTCCACGCAGCCAGGCGCCGTGCCAGCCGGTCGACGAGCATGTCGTCGGTGTCGGCCAGCGTGCCATCCAAATCGAACAGGATAGCCTGCACACGCCGGGGGTCGAAGGGAGTGGACAAGCCTATTGCTTGCGGACTGGCAGGTCGACGCCTTTTTGAAGCTGGCCTGAAGCGTCCGGATCGGGGGCCACTATTACCAGGGTTTGATTGGACTGGCGGTCGACGACCAGGCTGAGCGCATCGGTCTCCCACGTGTAACCGGTGGAGGTGGAACGATGGTCGCTCAGGCGCGCGTTCTCCGTAGTCGCGGAAGGCGAGGGAGGCGTCCTGGGCATCGCGGATGGTGTCCCATGTGGCGGCGAAGACCACAGCCGTCTGGCCGGTGTCGTCGCGGAACAGTTGATAGAAGTCCCCCGCCCATCCATCGGCGGCCTTGGCGGCGGCATCCGGAGGGATGAATGCCTCGAGCCACTGCCGGATGAACAATTCGCCGAAAGTCCCGTGGTTGACCATTTGCCAACCGGGGCCGAGGCCGTCGGCCAGGGACTTCGGCGCCGCCAGGCGAGTGGGCGGGTCGAGGCCGTAGCGTTCCGGATGCAGGATCACCTCGGAGGACAGAGGCGGCGATGCGTAAGCGGCATCTACGGCCGCCCAGCTGCCCTGGCGGTAAAGCCACTCGACAAAGCTCAGGCCGTCCGTGTACGGAAAGCTGAAGGTCGCCTGCAGGAATCCTGGGGCTGAATCGAAGACCGGAGTTTGGTAAGCACTATAGAACGCCATAATCTGGTCGATTTCCGCCTGGGAGGCATAGGTGCGGAGCCATTGACTCTCGAGCAGAGTGGCGTCCCCCTCGATCAATCCCTGGATGCCAGCGCAGCGTTCGCTGTCCTGCTCACACCCCAATTCGGTGTATCCAAGTTGTTCTCGAAGGCCGAAGTGCTGGTCCTGCAGGGCGTGTGTGAACTCATGCGCATAGGTCAGCCGCTCGGGGCCATCGAAGCCTTCCCCCTGCACGACGTACATGATCTTGTCCTGGTCGTCATAGAACCCGGCGACCTGCTCGGCGTACAGCTGCAGGTAGAAGTCCCATAAGTCGAAATCCGACCCAACCAGACCGAGCAGCCTGTACAACTGGCTGTCGGCCTCGGCATCCGACTGCGTGTAATCTTGGAGGAACTGATCCTTGACCAGCGTCGCCAGGTCGGCAGGCTGTATGAGGCGCCGTTCCGTGGGCGAAAGCGGCGCCAGCCCTCGGAGCTCGGAAACCTGCGATTCGATGGCGTCCATGGCGGCGATGACATCGGGTGAAAGCCCGGTTGATGCGGGCGTCGCCGAGGCAAGGCTGGGCGTTCGGGTCGCCGTGGAGGTGCGGGGCGGCGAGGTCGAGGCAGGACTGGGGTTGGCCGTCAAACCGAGCTGGGCCAGACCTTGGCCCAGCAAGCCGCTTGTGGCACCGGCCACGAGCAGACCGCACAGGCAGATAACCAGCATGCCGCCCCCGATCAGGGCGGGGGGTAGCCAGGCAGGTCGCGTGTTGGTGCGGCTGGGCTGAGTGTCCTCGGTCACGGCCCTGCGATTGTAACATCGGCGCTGCCGGCCCGATCGCGCGCCCCGTTCCCCAACCGGAAGATGGCATAGGCATCGCCCTGCCAGACAGGCGCGAGCTGCGGGCAATGGGCCTTGATTTGCGCAGGCTCGAGAACGACATGGGTCACGCCGGAGGCCGCGGCGCGGTCCAGCAGCTGGCATGCGACATCCGCCGGATCGTCGCGGTAGAAGAACTGAGCCAGCCTAACCCGGTCGTA
This sequence comes from uncultured Chloroflexia bacterium, assembly GCA_963797485.1. Lineage (GTDB taxonomy): Bacteria > Chloroflexota > Anaerolineae > Anaerolineales > E44-bin32 > CAWAND01. Next base: position 112,471 of record CAWCPF010000003.1, on the reverse strand, counting down.
CCACACGAGGACTTCGCCGGGCTGATAAGGGATGGCCTTGAAGTCAACATAGGCCGGCTGACCCGTGGCGAGCCGGAATTGTTCCAGGCCGGGGGGGATCAGGTAGACCTGATCGGGCGCGGCCATCCCCTTCACCTGATCGAACAGCGGCCGTGACGGATCGCTCATCTGCCGCGCAAAGCGAAGTCCGAAGGCCGCGACCCCGATCACGGCCAGGGCGGTCATCACCGGCCAGGCCATGAAGGCTCCCCACTTGAGCAGCCGAGAGCGGCCCCCAAGCCTCCGACCGATCCATGCCAGACCCAGCGCCAGCAGCCAAGCAACGCTGACCGGGACGAGCAGGGTGGTCACACGCCAGGGGAAGATCAGCGCCAGCCGATCGCTGTCCACGGCCAGCTGGATCAGGGTCAAGATCGCCCCGGCGGCGGCCGGGATTGTCAGCGGCCAGAATAGTCGGCGGTGCCTGATCAATGCCAAGGCGGCCAGGATCACCCCCAACTTGATCGCCGCGGCGGCATCCAGCCAGTCGACGGGCAGCGCATGGTGCGGGATTCGGAACTGCACCAGGACAGCCGCGGCCTCGGCCGAGGTCTGGGGTGACGATCCGCCGAGCACTTGAAGCGTGTGCACCAGGATCGGGGCAACAGCCACCAGGGCCAAACCGCCGGCGGAGGCGGCCCTGCCGGGTTGGTGATCCTCTAGAGCCAGGACCAGCAGGTATCCGAGCACCAGCGCGCCGGCGGTCAACAAGTAGGTCGGATGGACGGTGGCGGCTGCGGCGGCTGTGGCGCCAGCCCAGTGCGGATGCCCTCGCAAGAACAGCGCCATGGACACCACCAGCAGTGCCCCAAAGGCGCTTGGTTCAAACACCGGCCCGAGCAGCCGCTGTCCAGCCACGCCGCCTTCGAGCAGGTAGCCCCCGTCACCGGCGGGCAAACCAGCGAGCACGAACCGCAGAGCGGTCGAGTGGATCAGGGTCAGGCCGGCGATCAGCCAGAGCCGCTGAAACCGGGAGGGCGAGGGACCCAGCGCGGGCGCAGTGAGGCTGTACAGAGCCCAGACGTACAGGCCGAGCAGCAGCCCGTACTCGAGGTAGGTCGCCCAAGGTCCGATCCAGGTGTAGGTGGCTTGAACGAGTGATGAGAACACCGGTGTGGGGTCGCGCGTGTTCGCCAGCCAGTCCTGGTTCAAATGACCTACGCCGGCGCGTGCAAGTCCGTGCAGGAAATACTGATTCTGGTTGGACGAGTACAGCGGATCCTGGCTGTATGCCAGTGCGAACAACAGTCCGATCCCCATCCACAAGGCAAGGGGCCTCACCGCCAGGCGCGCAGGCTTCATTCGGGTTGCACCGCCCTGGGCAAAGCCTCGACCAGCGCGTTGACGTCGGCGGCGGAGTTGTACGCTTAAATCGACACTCGCAGCCAGCTTGTGCCTCCCCACCGATAGAGCGGGACTTCGATGCCAAACTCGGTGTAGAGCCGCCGCTGCACGCCTTCCGGGTCGTTTGTGGGCACCGGCACGACAAACATTTGGTGAAAGGCGTTTTCGTCGCAAGCGGGGGGCTGGTCCCACAGCTGCAGCAGGCGGGTGCGCGCTTCCAGCGCCAACCGATGGCACCCCGCCTGAACGGCGTCCCAATGATGCTCAGCCTGAAAAGCGATCGCATCCGGGACGCTCAGAAAGGCGGCCAGGTCGCGCGTCCCCTGCCACTCGTGGTGATCAATGAACGCCGAGCCGCTGGGCCTATCCGACTCCCATCCCCAGCTGACGACCAGGGGCTTGAGCATGGGCTGGATCTCGCGCCGGACAAAGACGAAGGCCGAGCCCTTGGGAGCGCACAGCCATTTGTGGCACGCGCCCGTGTACACATCGGCGCCGAGAGTTCTCCAGATCGAGCCGGATTTGGCCGGGGGCATGGGCACCGTCGATGATGGTCAGGATGCCGGCCTGGCGGGCGCGCCGACAGATGGCTTCGACTGGCAACGTGACCGCCGTCGGGCTGGAGATGTGGCTGACGAAGACGGCCCGCGTGCGCGGGGAGACACGCGACCACAGCCGTTCGACGATCGCCTCGGGCGTGTCGAGCGGCAAGGGGATGTCCTGCCGGATGTAAACTGCCCCGGTCTGGCCGCAGATGAAGCGCCAGGTGCGGTCCAGCGCGCCGTACTCGTGGTCCGTGGCCAGGATCTCATCCCCCGGCGCCAGCTCGAGGCTGCGGGCGACCATGTTAATGGCGGTGGTCGGGTTGGGGAAGAACACCAGGTCGTCGGCGTGGCAGCCCACAAAATCGGCCAGAGCCTGGCGCGCCGACCGCAGCCTGTCGGCGGCGCGCACCCCCAAGAACTGAACCGGTTCGCGCTCGAGTTCGATCTGCCAGCGTTGGTAGGCATCGAAGACCGGCCGGGGACAGGCGCCAAAGGCCCCGTGATTGAGATAGACGGTGTTGGGATCGAGCAAGAAAAGCGAGCGGAGATCGGGCGGGGAATCCATCGGGCCCGTTGGCAGACGGCCTCCCTTGCCTAAGCGTTCAACATCCAAATCTCGGTCTGGGGTGAACTGAGCCACTCGACGCCGCTCTCCGTCAGGGCCACATTCTCTTCCAGATAAACCGGCCCGAAGTCCTCGACTTCGACCCCCAGTTCGATGGCAAAGACGTTGCCAGCCTCCAGCCGTCCATACGGGAGTTGGCCGTAGCGCTCCCAGCGCGGCCCGAGGACCGTGCCTCCGTCATGGGCCATCCGGCCGAGATTGTGACCGAAAGCGTGGGAATACTCGGGGTAGCCTCGATCGACCAGGGCCGCGCGCGCCGCCGCGTCGACCTCCCAGCCCTGGGCACCGGGCCGCATCGCCGCCGCCCCGGCCAGGAGCGCCGAGCGGGAAGCCTCCCAGGCCTGCATGACCGGCTCGGGGGGCTCGGTCTCGCCGGGCCCGGGCGCGTACCAGGTCCGCTGCAGGTCGGAGCAGAATCCGACCTGCTTGATCCCGAAGTCGACGTGCACGATGCGGCCCGGCTCGAGCACTTGCTCTCCGGGCAAGGTATGGCCGACAGTCGACTCCGGCCCGATGTTGACCAGGGGGTTGGAGCGTGCCTCCCAGGCGTAGTCCAGATTGCGGTCGCGAACTGCTCTGTGAAACCAATCGGCGACGTCGATCTCGGTCATACCGTGCTTCATCGCGCTGCCAGCCAGGCCGAAAAGCTCCTGGGTGGTGACGATGGCCTGCTGAATACAGGCAATTTCGGACGCCGATTTGCGGCCGCGCAGACGGGAGACCAGGTCTTCAGACGACTCCAAACGGTCGGACGGGATGCCGGCCTCGCCAAGATACTGGGCGAGCAGCCGCTCCATCCCGGCCGACAGTCCGTCGGCGGCAGGGTCGTTCAGGCTGAAGTTGACCGCGATCCGGGCTGGATCGAGTTTCTTCAGAGCGGCGGTCAGGGCCGGGCCGATCGACTCGTCGTAGGCGATCACTTCGGCAAAGGCGCCCAACCGCTCGGCGTTCGGCGCATCATGCCGCCCGAGGATAGCCATCCGCTCACCGCCGCGGCCGATCAGGAAGGCCGAGGGCCAGGTGACGGAGAGCGGGCCCAACACGTCCAGTACCGGATCGGGAATGAGGCTGGATTCGCGGGTGAACGTCAGCCACAGGTCGATCTTGAATTCGGCCAGCAACTCGACGGCCTGGGCCACCTTTTGCTTGGGGAGGTCGGGCAAGGAGTCCAAGTCGCGCCTCGGCGAACGGGCGGCACGCCGCCCCGGCCAACCCGCAGAGTCTATCACGGCCGGACCGGGGCCTTGGCCCGCGGCTGGATAGCCCATCGAGTGTGAGAAAAGAAAAGGATGGAGGCACACGCCGAATTGTGTGCCTCCATCCCGTGAGGCAAGAGAAGAGAGGTGAGCCGGCTAGCCGGCTTTGGTTTGCAGGTAATTGATGACCGCCCGCACCAGGATCGGGTTTACGCCGAGCTGCTGGAATTGGGCAAATCGGGCCTGGGCGGTGGCGCGCTGGCTCTGGGCCGCGTCGCTCCCGCCGTTGGCGCCGGCGTTGCCTCCGGCACCGGGTAGGCCGCCGCCGTTAAAGCCCCCCGGACCACCGCCGGCGAATCCGCCCCCGCCATCTTGAAAGACGAAATTGCCGCCGCCCCCGCCGCCCGGGAACCCGCCATCACCCCCGGCGAAACCTCCACCGAAACGACCGCCGCCTGGGCCAGGCGTGCGAATGGCATCGGGGGTCCCCTGCGCGTTCGGTCCGCCAAAGGCAGCCCCGCCCTGTCCGAAGATGGAGGCTTCATCCGAGCCCTTGAGGTTCATGGCCTTGATGGCGTCGACCTGGTCGGCGGACATGGTCGATTGAATCTGGTTGATCACGCCTTCGACCTCGGCCTGGGCCGACGTGTCGCTCTGCATCAGGCTTTGCAGTGCCTGCCACAATGGGATGAGCTGCTTGGCTTCATCGGGCGTGATTTCCTGCGCTGTCTTGTCCAGCTTCACGGTTCCCACCGCCAGGGCGCTGGCCAGCGGGAGCGGCGCGTTGGGATCCTGGTTTCCAATCAAAGCGTCCAGGCCGTCTGCCCCGGCGCCCCCGGCAGAACTTGCCGCCGTCGACTGGCTGGAAGCTGCCGCTTGGGCACTGCCGCCGCAAGCTGCCAGGACCAGGGCGAAAGCCGTCATCAGAACGGGAAGAGTGGATCGACGCATGCCTGCCGCCTCCTATATGTGACGAATTTCACAAACCGAAACTCCGGCTCAACCGGCCCTCGACAACAGGAAGTTGATGACGGCCTGCACGACCCGGGCATTGACCCCGATGGCTGCCAGTTGGCCCGACGCGGTCTGTGCGGCCAAGGTTTGGTTCGAGGTCTGGGTTGCTTCTGAAAGCGATGAACTGCTTCCGGGAAGGCCGGCCAATCCATCCGCCCCCGGACCGCCTCCGATGAAGACGGCCCCATCAGGACCCGGTCCGCCGGACGCGAAGCCGCTTGCCTGGCCAGACACACCGGGCCGGGAACCCGCCTCGTCAGCCTCCGGACCGGAGACGATCAGTGCCGCCAGGTCGGATGCGGTGAGGTGCATAGCCGAGATGGCCGCCACCTGATCCGGCGTCATGGCAGCTTCGATTTGGGTGACCACGCCGTTGATCTCCTGGTCGGAACTGGTTGGGCTGTTCAACAGGCTCAAGAGCCCCTGCCAAAGGGGCAGCAGCTGGCTGGCCTGCTCAGCGTCCACGGCCCATGTTGTGCCCTCCAGCCCGAGCGTCCCCGCGGCCAACTGGCCGGCGGACGGCAGCGCGTCGGCGTAATTCGAGGACAGAGCCGTGGCGGAGGATCCGCCCAGGCTGGCGGCCGCACCGCAGGCCGCCAGAAAGAGCGCCGTGATGGCGATCGCCAGGGCAGGACGGACCATTCGCATGATGGCTGCTCCAGGAGGGTGGCGAGGCGTGAGTGTCATTCGTATCGCAATGCCTGAATGGGATCCAGGTTGGCGGCGTTGTTGGCGGGGAAGTACCCGAACACGATGCCTACGGCAGCCGCTGAGACAAAGGCAAGCAGGATCGACCAGGGAACGACCACGGTTTGAAAACTTCCGAACTGGTTTAGCGCCCACGCGCCGCCAACGCCGGTCAACGCGCCAATGCCTCCCCCCACCAGACTGAGCAGCAGCGCCTCGGTCAGGAACTGCAAACGCACGTCGGTTGGTGTGGCGCCGATGGCCTGGCGTATGCCGATTTCGCGCGTACGTTCGGTCACGCTGACGAGCATGATGTTCATGATTCCAATCCCGCCGACCAGGAGCGACACCGCCGCCACCCAGGCCAGCAGGGCCCGGAACGCCGCCGTGGTGGCGGTCTGAGTTTGGATGACATCCTGCTGCGTCTGGACGTTGAATGGCAGCTCGGTCAACGAGACGTCATGGGCCTGGGAAAGCAAGACCTGAATCTGAAAGATGGCATCGTCCATCGAGGCGCCGTCGTTCAATTTAACAAAGATCGTCGTCACCCGGCTGCCGAAGATGCTCGCCAGGCGGGATGGCAGGAAGCGGCGATTGATGAGCTCCAGGGAGGTGTAAAGCTGGCTGTCATAGTCGGTGTTGCCGACCGTTCCCTTTGGCGCCGTGACCCCGATGACGGTCAATTGGGCATTGCCGACCAGCACGGTCTGGCCGATTGGGTCGACGGAGCCGAAAAGCGATTCGGCCAGCGATGGGCCGAGGACAGCCACTTTGGTTGCCTGGGAGGCCTCCTCGGCGGTGAAGAACCGGCCGCTGCCGATGGCCACACTGCGGACAGTCGGATAATCGAAGGTTGTGCCGACAATGCTCACGCCGCTGAGTGCGACGCTTCCGGCCCGCACGGTCTGGTTGGTACCACGCTCGGTGGATACCCCGGCGACTCCCGGCACCTTGGCCTGGATGGCGGACACATCGTCCATGGTCAGGAAGACGTCGTTGCCGCCGGGTCCGCCGCCCCCTGGACCGGCGCGCGAGAAATTGGGGGTCACAAAGATGAGATTGGAACCAAGGGCCGTGATCTGGTCGGCCACAATCGCCTGCGCGCCGGCGCTCACGGCCAGCATCATGATCACGGCCGAAACGCCGATGATGACGCCGAGCATAGTCAACAGGGTCCGCAGCTTGTTGGTGAGCAGGCCTTCCCAGGCCAGCGAAAGGATCTCCAGCGGCTTCACGGCCGGTCTCCTGGCCGTCGGGGCGGGACGTGTTTGCCGTTGGGTTGGTCGACCTCGACGCTGCCATCGCGGAAGTGGATCAGCCGCTGGGCGTGCTCGGCCAGTTCGACCTCGTGGGTGACCATCACAATCGTCCGGCCCCGCTCATGGAGCGTGTGCAGCAGACCCATGATTTCGAGGCTGGCGGCGCTGTCGAGGTTGCCGGTGGGCTCATCGGCCAGGATCAGGGAAGGGTCATTGATCAACGCACGGGCGATAGCCACACGCTGCTGCTGGCCGCCGGACAGTTCGTTGGGCAGGTGATGAGCGCGATCGGCGAGTCCGACGGCCCCCAGGGCTTCAAGCGCCAGCTCGCGGCGCACTTCGGCTGCCTGCTTGCCGTTGCGTGAGTACATCAACGGCAGCGCCACGTTCTTGACTGCCGAGGTTCGGGCCAGCAGGTTGTACGCCTGAAACACGAAGCCGATTTCGCGATTGCGGATGCTGGCTCGCTCGTACACGTCCAGGTCGCTGACATCCTGGCCACCCAGGAAGTACTGCCCGCTCGTGGGCCGATCAAGACACCCAAGCATGTTCATGAGCGTGCTCTTGCCCGAGCCGGATGAACCCATAATGGCCACAAACTCGCCGCGGCGGATCGACAGGTTCACATCCTTGAGCGCATGCACCTGGATGTCACCTTTGCCATACACCTTGTCCAGGTGATGCGTCACGATGAGCGGCTGCTCGGTCATGGCTGGGTCTGGCTCGACTGGGTTTGCACGACACCGGTCGTGACGACCTCGCCGGCCTGCAGGCCCGACTTGATCTCGGCGCTGGTCAGACTCTCCAGGCCAACCTCGACCACGCGTAGCTGGGGCTGGCCATCGACCATCACGAACACCCCGTAGCTTCCCGGGGCGAGCTCGTGAACCGCCTCAATCGGGACCAGCAGGACATTTCTGGCCTGGGCGCTGATCACTTGGACGGTTGCGTTGAGGCCCAGGAAGAGCTGCGGCGAGTTGACGGCCGCCGAGGCGGGCGTGGCGCTGGCCGACGGGTCGGCGGATGTCGGGCTGACGCTCGACTGGGACGGGAGACCCGAACGCGTCGATGCCGCCGACCCCGATCGATTGGCACCCGCGTCGAGCGCCACCAGTGCCTGGACGGTCTGCACCCCCTCGACGGTCACCAGCTGCGGCTCGACCTGGGTGATCGTCCCGGTGAAGGTCTGGTCGGGATACGAATTCGAAGGTGACATTCACTGGGTTGCCGATCTGGACCTGGGCCAGGTCGGTTTCGTCGAAGTTGACCTTCAAGCTGGGGTGGCTCAAGTCAGCCACGGTGATCACCGAGCTTCCACTCACGGTCTGGCCGACCGTGGCGTCGACCGAGAGGACCGTGCCGTCGATCGGCGATGTGATCACCGTTTCGTCCACGCCTGTTTGGGCCGTCTGGACGTCGAGCTGAGCCTGACGCAGCTTGAGCAGATCCGCATTCACAGGTACGGCCGGGCTATTGAGCTCGGTGCTCGCGCCGGTGAGTGTGTCCACCAAAGCCTGGGCCGAATCGACCTGGGCCCGAGCGAGATCAACCGCTGCCTGGAGCTTCGCCTGTTCGGCCGCAGTTGGTTTGCCTTTGTACCAATTGAGGGTGCGCACCGCCGAGTCATACGCCAACTGGGCGTTGTTCAGGTTGATGGCCCCCTGAGCGCTGTCATGGTCATCCGGAGTGCCGCCGCTCCAGCGGCGCCGGGCATCGTCCAGAGCCTGCTTGGCCAGCAGGACTTTGCCTTCTTGGGCGGCGATGGTTTGCGCGCTGGCGCGGTTGCCCTGCTGCGCCACCGAGAGGCTGTATTGAGCCGAAGTTAGGGCCGTCTGGGCATTGGCCAGCCCCTGCTGGGCACTGGCCAGGGCCTCCGGGCCGGTCAGCGCGGCCAGATTGAGTTGGGCCTGTTGGAGCTTCTGCTGGGCATTGGTGTCATCGATCTTGCCCAAAACCTGTCCGGCCTTGACCTCATCACCGACGCCGGCATCCAGTTCAATGAGCGTGCCGTCTCCGTTGAAGCCAAGCTGCCACTCCGAATTCGAGATCAGGCTGCCGCTGCCGCTGGCCGAGATGACGATGCTCCCCGTTTGCACGCTGGCCGTTTGGAGCGGGGACTCGGTGCTGGCGGTTTGAGCCTGGACGACGTAGTGATAGCCGGCATAGCCGCCGCCGGCCAGGAATACGGCAGCGCCGACGACAATCCACCTGATGTGTTTGCGTATGGCCTTCACGCGTGCATGAACTCCTTATCTGTGGCTTCAAGCTCACAGACACCCCCGAGTCTAAGGGGCGTGTCTTAGGCGGACATGAAAAAGCTGTGTGGGGAGTGTGAAGACGCGCGCCGCCCACCGGGGCTAACGCCGCGCGATTCAGCTTGCCTGGCGTCTAAGAAGTTGGCGCAGGCCGGCCCCGGCCCGATCGTCGCTCGGACGCACAATAAGCGTCAGCCGGGCTATCGACACTGGCTGATCTTGCTCATCCAGCACTCGAATCTCCCAGACCTGGACGGTTCGCCCGAGCTTGACCGGGCGCGCTGTGCCGACGACGAACCCGTCGCGCACGGCGCGCAGGTGGCTGACGCTGAGTTCCAGGCCGAGGCATACTTGATCCTCGTCCAGTGTGAGCAGACCGGCCACGCTGCCCAGCGTCTCGGCCAGAGTGGCCGAGGCGCCTCCGTGCAGCAAGCCCATCGGCTGGCGTGTGGCGGCATCGACTGGCATGCGCCCCTGCAGGAAGTCCACTCCGATGTCGGTGAACGCAATCCCCAGGTGCTCGGCCATCGAACCGGCCGAGGCGCGATTGAGTTGCTCTACGGTGGTTCGTAACTTCCATATCGACATGCCGGGCCGTCCTGTCAGACGAACGAGCAGGCCACCGACGCCGGAGGCCTGGCGCGGCCATGATACCATTCGCGCCTGCCGTATAATGCCGCCGCAATGACGATTCAGGACGCGCTCGACAACTTCCGGCTTGATCCCAAATTCATGGCCAACGTCACGGCCTGGGAACGGCTGCCGGCGCGCCCGGCGCACTACGCCGACTTCCCCGCGGGTCTGGACGATCGCCTGCTGTCCGCCCTCCGTCAGCGCGGCGAGGCCCCGCTCTACACGCACCAGGCGGCGGCCGTTGAAGCCGCACTGTCCGGCAGCAACGTGGTCGTGGTCACCGCTACCGCATCGGGCAAGAGCCTGGCCTACAATCTGCCGGTCATCCAGGCGCTGCTGGCCGACCCCGGGGCTCGGGCGCTGTACCTGTTCCCGACCAAGGCCCTGTCGCAGGATCAGGCGGCGGCGCTTGACGATCTGCTCCGGTCAGCGGGGATTGATGACCTGATCCGCGTGCGTATTTACGACGGCGACACGCCCCGCAGCCAGCGGCGCGAGGCGCGCGACGAGGCCCGCATCCTGATCACTAACCCCGACATGCTGCATGCGGGAATCCTGCCCCACCACCCGAGATGGGCCGGTTTCCTCCAGGGGCTGACTTGGGTGGTCATCGACGAGCTCCACACCTACCGTGGCGTCTTCGGGTCCAACGTCGCCAACCTTCTCCGCCGCCTGCGCCGGGTCACAAGATTTCACGGCTCGGACCCGCACTTCGCCCTGACCTCGGCCACCATTTCCAACCCGCGCGAGCTGGCCGAGCGGTTGATCGAGGCGCCGGTGCATTTGGTCTCTCCGGACCTGGATGGGGCGCCGCGGGCCGAGAAGCACGTCATCCTCTACAACCCTCCGGTAATCGATCCGGTCCTGGGCCTGCGCCGGTCTTACACCCTCGAAACCACGCGCCTGGCCCGGCAGTTCCTCGAGGCCGGCGTGCAGACGGTGGTGTTCGCGCGGGCGCGCCAGACCACCGAGGTGCTGCTCGGGTACTTGCGGGATGCGGTGAAAGATTTCGGAGGCGAACCGGCCTCGGTGCGAGGTTACCGTGGAGGTTATCTGCCCCTGGAAAGGCGGGAGATCGAGCGCGGCCTGCGCAATGGCGAAGTCAGGGGGGTCGTCGCCACCAATGCGCTTGAACTGGGGGTGGACATTGGGCAGCTCGGGGCGGCCGTGCTGGCCGGGTATCCTGGGACGATCTCGAGCCTGTGGCAGCAATCCGGGCGGGCCGGGAGGCGGGCGGAGACGTCGGCGGCGCTGCTGGTCGCCTCCGGCGCGCCCCTGGACCAGTTCGTGGCCATCCATCCGCGGTATGTGTTCGAACGGCCGCCGGAAATGGGCCTGATCAACCCCGATAATCTGGCCATCGTGATTCGCCATCTGCGCTGCGCAGTGTTCGAGCTGCCATTTGAGGCCGGTGAAGCGTTTGGCACCTTTGGGGAGGTGGTCGAACTGCTGGACCATTTGACCGAGGAAGGCTGGCTGCACGCTTCCGGCGGCGCGTATCGCTGGATCGGGGACGCCTATCCGGCCGAAGCGGTCTCGTTGCGCGCCGGCTCGGACGACACGGTCGTGATCCAGGATATCAGCCAGGGTCGGCCGGTGGTCATCGGTGAGGTCGACCGGGCCACGGCGCCGGTCATGGTCTTCCCCGGGGCGGTCTACAGCCACGAGGGCCGGATCCATTTGGTGAAGGAGTTGGACTGGGAGTCGGGCGTGGCCGAGGTCGAGCCGGCCGAGGTCGACTACTACACCGACGCGTCCGAATCAGTCGACCTGGAAGTCCTCGAGACCTATGATGCTGACGAGAGCCAACTGACGCGGCGGGCCCATGGCTGGGCGCAGGTGACCAGCGTCGCCACCTCCTTCCGCAAGGTCAAGCGCTACACGCACGAGACGCTGGGCTACGGGTCAATCGAACTCCCGGCGCGCACCTTTGAAACCAGTGCCTATTGGCTGTGGATCGATCCGGAGACCGTGGCACGGCTGGAGGCCGAGGGGGTCTTGATGGCGCCCAACGATTACGGGCCGAGCTGGCCCCGGGCCCGCGAAGCGGCGTTGGCGCGGGACAGCCATCGCTGCCGGCAGTGCGGCGCGCCCGAGCGCGACGGGCGCCGCCATGATGTGCACCACATCCGGCCCTTCCGGGAGTTTGGTTTCGTGGCCGGGGAGAACCACAACGATCGGCTGGCCAATCAGCTTGACAATCTCATGACCCTGTGCCGGACCTGCCATCACCGCGCCGAAGCCGCCCGCGGCACGCGCAGTGCGCTGGCTGGGCTGGCCTATGCGCTTGGAAACATCGCCCCGCTGTATTTGATGTGCGATCCGCGGGAAGTTGGGACGGTGGTCGAAGTCCGGTCAAAGCAGACCCGCGGGCCGGCCATCACCCTGTATGACAATCTACCCGAGGGGCTGGGGCTGGCGGAGCGACTCTACGAACTCCACGCCGAGCTCCTCACCGGCGCGCGCGAATTGATCGCCAGCTGCGCTTGCCAGGAAGGCTGCCCGGCCTGCGTCGGGCCGGCCGGGCCTGGCGGCGCCGAGGTCAAAGCGCTGACCCTGCAGCTGCTCGAGGCTCTTTCGCCCGATGGATCAGGGCTTTCCCCGGAACACAGATGACAAAGGCGGCTGCGCCTTTCTGAGGTGGGCTCCTACCTTCGAATTCTTCTCGACCCCCTGTTTGATGTGGAGTTCATTCGGGTTGTCTATTCGCTTGGAGCCAGGAGGGGACATCCAGCCTCATCCGCTTGCCCGTGATCGGGTGCCCTCGGCCTCACCCCCCGGCCCCCTCTCCGCCAAGACGCCGGCCCATATGGACGCCCAAAGGCGGAGAGGGGGTGAGGTTCTTCGAAGGAGACGGGGGAGCGAAGCTCCCCCGTCTCCTTGGACCTCTATCCCCTCCCCCTGGTTTGGCTGGAGACAGCTTGATTTCGGGCACATCCCAGGGGGAGGGGCAAGGGGTGGGGGTCGTCATTCTACCCATGCCGGTGCCTGGACAATGAGGAGGGGCCGTCCCTTTTGGGACGGCCCCTTGGTTTCGAGACTGCCGGGGCCTACTTGCGCTTGCCCATGTCGACAAAGGCGCGCTCGTCCTCCCCCAGGTACACCTGCCGGGGTCGGGCGATTTTCTGCTCGGCATCTTCGAGCAGTTCCTGCCATTGGGCCAGCCAGCCGACCGTGCGAGCGATGGCGAACATGACCGGAAACATCGCCGTCGGAATTTGCATGGCCTGATAGATGATCCCCGAATAGAAATCGACATTGGGGTAGAGCTTACGGGAGACGAAGTAGTCGTCTTCCAAGGCGATGCGCTCGAGCTCGAGGGCGATATCGAGCATGGGATTGCGTCCGGTGACGTCGAAGACCTCGTCGGCCACCCGTTTGATGATTCGGGCCCGCGGATCATAGTTCTTATAGACGCGATGGCCGAATCCCATCAGACGGAAGTCCCCGTCCTTGACGCGCTGGACATATTCAGGGACGCGTTGTTTGTCGCCAATCTCCGCCAGCATATTGAGGACGCGCTCATTGGCGCCGCCGTGAAGAGGGCCGGACAGAGCGGCGGCCGCGCCGGCGAGGGCGCTGTATGGGTCCGCCTGGCTTGAGCCGATGGCCCGCATGGTGCTGGTGCTGCAGTTCTGTTCGTGATCGGCGTGCAGGATGAACAGGATGTCCAGGGCCTTGGAGAGGACCGGGCTGGGAAGGTAGTCGGCCTCGCTCATCTTGTACATCATGCTCAAGAAGTTGCCGGTGTAGTCGAGGCGGTTATCCGGGTAAACATACGGCAGACCCCGGCTGTGACGGTAGGAAAAGGCGGCGATTGTCGGGACCTTGGCGATCAGGCGCTTCACCTGGTACAGGCGGACAGCCGGGTCGAGCACATTTTGGGCTTCCGGGTAGAAAGTGGACAGGGCCGCCACGGTGCTCACGAACATGCCCATGGGGTGCGAATTGTAGCGGAAAGCCTCCATCATCGTCTTGACGTTCTCGTGCAAGAACGTGTGGTGGGTGATATCGAAGATCCACTCTTCCAGTTGGGTTTGTGTGGGGAGCTCGCCGAAAACGATCAGGTAGGCGACCTCAAGAAAAGTGCTCTTTTCGGCCAACTGTTCGATTGGATAACCCCGATAGCGCAGAATGCCCTTGTCGCCGTCGATGTAAGTAATGCGGCTTTTGGTGGCGGCGGTGTTCATGTAGGCCGGGTCGTAGGTCATCAATCCGAAATCATCGTCATTCACCTTGATCGACCGCAGGGCAATGGCGGGGATCGTACCGTTTTCGATCGGAATGTCGTAGCTGTGCTCGGTGCGATGGTCGACGATGGTGAGCTTGTCTTCCGCCATGCAAATGCCTCCTTCGCCTAACAGCCTGTCGGCTGCCAGTGCGCCCCTCCCAGTGGGTTTGGAACCAACGCCCCGCCAGCTTAGCGGCCTCACTCCCCCGCCAGCGCAAGCTGTCAAGGATCGGCAATCATATCAGTCTGTGCTGGACGGCCGGGACCGATGACATGTATTGTACGACCGGTCAGGCGACCCGAGAAAAAGAATGGGTCGTCGCCGGCGCCGAATCCAGAAGAACGGATGCCCGTTCGAGCCGGGCCGGCGCCGTTCGCGGTAGAATGTCGCCATGTCACCCACGGGACGAGGCATTCCCGGAAGGGAAGCCAGGCTGCAAGACGACGGCTTGACGCTTGAGGCGGTCCGCCCACTGCGCAGGCCGGATTGGATCAAGGTTCGGGCCCCGGCCGGCGAGACCTACGAGTGGCTGCGGGACATGATGCGCTCCAAAGCCCTGCACACCGTGTGTGAGGAGGCGCGCTGTCCCAACATCGGCGAATGCTGGGGCGACGGCACGGCGACTTTCTTGCTCATGGGCGACGTGTGCACTCGCTCTTGCGGCTTCTGCGACATCAAGACGGGGCGCCCTTCGCCGCTGGACTGGCTTGAGCCGGAGCGCGTGGCGCGCGCCGTCCAAGCCATGGGGCTGCGCCACGCCGTGATCACCAGCGTCAATCGGGATGAACGCCCCGACGGCGGGGCGCCGATCTTCGCCCTGGTAATCCGGCGAATTCGCCAGCTCCACCCAGGCTGTTCGATCGAAGTCCTGATCCCGGATTTCAAGGGTTCCATCGAAGCGCTCAAGATCGTCATGCAGGCGCGGCCGGAGATCCTTAATCACAATGTCGAGACCGTGCCGCGGTTGTTCCGCAAAGTCCAACCCCAGGACCACTACGAATGGGCACAGGCAACCCTTTCGAACGCCAAGGCGCTCGACCCGCAAGTGTTGACCAAATCAGGCATCATGGTCGGTCTGGGCGAGACGCTGGATGAGGTCAAGGCCACCATGCGCGATCTGCGATCGTGGGGGGTGGACATTCTGACCGTCGGGCAGTACCTGCAGCCCTCGAAACAGCACTTGCCCATCGCCCGTTACTACACACCGGAAGAATTCGACGAGATCAAACGCTATGGATTGGAAATCGGCTTCCGATGGGTGGAGAGCGGACCCCTGGTCCGTTCGTCGTATCATGCCGAGCAGCAGGTGCGGGCGCTGAGTGATGTTCACCGTGAGCTTTACGGGGAGGCCGCTGCCGGCGGCTGAACCTTCGACAAGCCCGCTGTCATCGGCGCCCGGCAAGGGCGCTTTCGTTTTTTGGCCGGGCCAGGAGGCCGATGACAGGGGAGGGCGTCTCTGCTATGCTGGCGACAAGCAGACATGCGCCGAACCTTCGCTGACGACCTTGTTCCTGGCTATCGCGCCGAAGAACGGCTGGAGGCCGTGCTCGGCGCTTCCGGCGGTTGTGGTCGCGCTATGACAAGCCGGATGATGTCAACGCTTTGGTGAAGCAGTTCCCGCGCGTCTCGGTTCGCCCGGGCTACGCGCTGGACTACTACCTGATCGGCGGACGGCAAGCTGGATGGATCTGGCCCTTTGCCAGGCGTGCCGAGGCAAGATTTGCCGACCAACCCCCGGATGGCCTGAGCGCCGTCCCGCTCGACCGTCTGGCGGCCCTGCGCGGGCGGGACGAGGCGCTCGAGCTGGAGGCCGAATCACTTTATCAGTTCCTCGAGTACGAACCGTCTCCGCAAGGGCTGTTCGAATACGCGTTTTTCGTCAAGGAGTTGTGGGCGACAAAGTCCGAAGCGGTGGCCGCAGATTGGCTGGCGCTTCAGCCGTTGTTCGTGAAACATCAATTCGAGGCCCTCCTTCGGGCCGAAGCGCGCCACCTTGTCCGCTTCACCCGCCCGAAGTCCTTCGATCCGACGTCGCGGGTTGAGGCGCAAGGCGGTGGCCGGGTGTCATTTCTGGCCTTCGAGGCCGGTCCCTGGCGGCGGATCTCGTACCGGACGCTGATCGTGGATCCGAAGGGTTGGGTCCGGGACCAACCCGGCGATGTGATCGCCAGCCTCAAAGGCTAACGCTCAATCCGGGCTCACAGTTACGCACGCCGCCGGCCCATGGTCGGCCACGTGCCCCCATCGGTCGCCAGACTCAAGGATGATCAAAATGAGCCTCTCTTGGCAGACGTTTGAGCAGGTGGACATGCGCGTGGGCCGCGTCACGCAGGTCTGGGAGGCGTCCGAAGTCCGCAACCCAGCCTACTGGCTGACGATTGATTTCGGCCCGGAGATAGGCGTGCGCCAGAGCTCAGCCGCCATTCGTGATTTTTATCACAAAGCGGACCTGATCGGCCGGCAGGTCGTGGCGGTGGTCAACTTCCCGCCCAAGCAGATCGGCCGCCATCTTTCGGAGGCCCTGGTGCTGGCGGCCGTCCAACCCGACGGCCGGCTGAGTCTGTTGAAGCCGGATGATGAGGTCGAGCCGGGGGTGAGGATCGCCTGAAGAATAGAAGGGGCGGGCCGTTTAGCACACGGCCCGCCCCGGTCAGCACCCAATCAAAGGCTCAGTTGACGACGTCGATCCCGCCGAACATGACAAAGCATGACACCCGGAGGCGTGGCTGGCCGGCGCCGGGATCGGCCGGGTGCGCCTTGTTGCTCCAGCCGCCCATGATGGGCAGCCCGGTCATCTCGACCGGCCACTCCGGCGGCACCATGATCTTGGCCCCACCGAAGACAGACGTGATTTCGAGGTGGGCGCCCTCGGGCCCCAGTTTCGACGCCCTCAGGTCCACATCGGCTCCGCCAAACAGCGTGGTGACGCTGCCGCCGCGGAAGGTGGTGGCGATGCTGCGCGGGTTGCTGGCGCCGAACAGGGCGAATACGTTGATCACCTCAGCCGACGACGTCCCGGCGGCGGGACGAAAACCCCGCCCAATCAAAAGCCACAGACCGACGATCACCAGCAGCGCCGACCAGATCAACGCCCAGGCGTTTTCAGGGAAGAGCCTGAGCGTCAATCCCTGAAACACCAGCCCAACCACGATCACGATGGCCGCACCTATGAGCGGGGCGGAACGTGTGGCCAACTGGATGACGCCGATGGCGATCAAGATCAGGGGCCACCAGACAGCCAGGATGGCGCCGAAATCCCACACACCCAGCTGCCCCAGCAGGTACCCTGCCCCCAAAAGAATGAGGAGTGTCCCGACAAGCGTGCGACCCGACATGTGGATGACCTCCAAGACGTACACAGCTCAAGCCATAATCCCATTCTAGCCCGGGATGGACCCGCTCATGCGGGCAACCCGCCGCCGGGCGGCTTAAACAAAATGAGCCTCCCTGGTGTCCGAGGCTCATTGCCGGTAAGGCTACACAGGCTTACTTGACGACGACGTTGGCTGCCTGGAGACCCTTTGGGCCCTCCTCGATCGAGAACTCAACCTGCTGACCCTCTTCGAGGGTGCGAAAACCGTCCGCAGAGATCGCGGTATAGTGGACGAACACGTCAGGGCCGTCTTCACGCTGAATGAAGCCGTAGCCCTTGCCGCTGTTGAACCACTTGACGGTTCCAGTGAGACGCTCCGACATACGTTCCGCTCCTTAGATTATCAAGGATCTTGAGTTGCTTGTTGCGTTCGTCGGAGCGTCGTGACTGCCGTCACACCAGGACGGTCCGCGTGACGCGGGCCATGGGCTTCCGACTTCCTGATCGAACGTACTCGCAACCTGCTGGCTTCGATCATATCATCGGTTTTTGAGCGTGGCTAGTGGCCGGTCACCTGAGGCTTCATGGGGCTCAATTCGTCGAATTCTTGGCCTCCGGGCGATACGCCATTGAGGAGTTTGCGGCCTGAATCCCGTCACTCGTCATCTTCTCCGACAGCTAAATGATCCTGCCCTGACCGCCTGGATTGAGGCCTGGGATCAGCTTGAAGACCTGGTGATCAGGATTTTCAGGCGCGGGCGCGTGCGCGCTTCCGAGGTGATGACCTTCGCCCGCCTCAGGCGAAAGCTGCGCCGCGGCTATCCAGCCCACCGGCCCCTGTTCGAGGCTCATTGGGCTGAGACCGATGTGGACCCATTTGAAGCCGTCTTGGATCGCCGTAGCGCGGCGGCCTTCGTGGGCGACTGGGCCGGCATGCAAACCCTGCCCACGGCGAGGCAGGCGATCAACCTGGGGCTGCTGGACCTGGGCCATCGCTCCGGCGGGCCCCCCGGCGCCTCGGGTATTTGATAGGCACCGAAAATCCCGCCCGGAATCGACGGTCCTGACCGGAACGAGCAGGTAGAATGGGCCTCCGCCCACCCGGCTGACATATGCAACTTGACGCTGCCTTTCCGCCTATCGCACTTGAGAATATCCCCGAACTCGCCCGGGCAGCCGAGGCGGTCGGGTTTTCCGCCGTGTGGACCAGCGAGACCGCCCACGCCGCGCTTCTCCCTCACACCTTGATCGCCGAGCACAGCCGGAGCCTGCGGCATGGGACGGCGGTGGCGATTGCCTTTGCCCGCAGCCCGGGCGAGTTGGCCTATGCCGCCTGGGACCTGGCGGCGTTGTCGGGGGGCCGCTTCATTCTGGGCCTGGGAACCCAGGTCAAAGCCCACATCGAACGCCGCTTCGGCCTGGCCTGGCCCGAGCGCCCCGTGCACAGGCTGCGCGAATATGTGGCCGCCCTGCGGGCAATCTGGACCACCTGGCAGAGCGGCGCCAAACTCAACTTCCGGGGCGAGCACTTCAAGCTGACTCTCATGACCCCCTTCTTTAGCCCTGGCCCCATCGAGCATCCCGACATCCCCGTCTTCCTGGCCGGAGTCAACCCGGGGCTGTGCCGGCTGGCCGGCGAGGTGGCCCAGGGGTTTCATGTCCATCCGCTGCATTCGGCCGAATACCTCAGCCAGGTGATCCGGCCGGCGATCGCTGAGGGCGCGCGCCGAGGGGGCCGTTCGCCGGACGAGGTCCAAGTGACGGTGTCGGCGTTCACGGTGAGCAGCCCGGACGAGGCGGACGACGTGCGCCGGCAGCTGGCTTTCTATGCTTCGACGCCTTCATACCGACCGGTGCTGGAGCGGCATGGATTTGGCCCAACCGCCGACCAACTGAGCGCGCTGGCGCGCCGCGGGGCGTGGGACGACATGCCGGCCTTGATCACGGACGAGATGTTGTCGGTTTTTGCGGTGGTGGCACCGCCGGACCGCCTGGCGGATGCGTTGCGCGAACGCTACATGCCGCTGGCCGACCGGCTGATGCTCTACCGGCCCTTCTCCCCGGCGGATGCCGGGGCCTTCTGGTCCCGTTTGCAGAAGGAGCTGGCCGGATCATGATGATTGTCGATGCGCATGAGGACCTGGCATGGAACATGGCCACGTTCGGGCGTGACTACACGCGTTCGGTGGCCGAAACGCGCGCCGCCGAGGCCGGGAGCCAAACACCGGCGCGCAATGGGGACAGCCTGCTCGGGGTTCCCGAATGGCGCGCCGGCGGGGTGGGGCTGGTGCTCGGGACGCTGTTCGCCGGCCCCCGCCCGTTGAGCATGCCCGCCTGGGAGGCGCAGGTCTACGACGACCCGGCCGGGGCTCACCGCATGTATTGGGGGCAGGTGGAGCTCTACCATCGGCTGTTCGAGGACCATCCGCAGGATTTCGTTTCCATTTGCAGCCGGGCCGAGCTGCAGGCTCATCGCTCTGCCTGGGAGGCGTCGGCGCCCGAGGCGCGCCGGTTGGGCGTGGTGATCTTGATGGAGGGCGCCGACGGAATTCAGGAGCCGGCCGAGGCCGAAGCCTGGCAGGAGGCCGGGGTGCGGGTGATTGGGCCGACGTGGATGCTGGCCAACCGGTATGCCGGCGGCACGCACCAACCCGGCCCTTTGACGGATGACGGACGCCGGCTTCTGGACCGCATGGCGGAAGTCGGCCTGATCCTGGATGTCAGCCATCTGGCCGAACAATCCGCCCTGCAGGCGCTGGAGCGCTTTCCGGGCGGGGTCCTGGCGTCCCACAGCAATCCCCGGGCCTTGATGCCCAACGCCGGCTTTCCGGAGCGGCACCTGGGCGATGTCACCATCAAAGCCCTGGTCGAGCACCAGGCGGTCATCGGGGTCGTGTTAGGGAACCGGTTCCTCAAGGATGGCTGGACGTCAAGCTCTCCGCGCCAGGCCGTCTCTCTGGATGACATCGTGACCCATATCGACTACATCTGCCAATTGGCCGGAAGCGCCCGCTTCGTCGGTCTGGGGAGCGATTTCGACGGCGGCTTTGGGCTTGACCAGGTACCAATCGGCGTTGAAAGCGTGGCCGATCTTGGTAAGATTGGGGTTGCCTTGAACGAACACGGTTACTCACCTGAAGACGTCGACGGCATTCTGGGCGGCAATTGGCTCCGGCTGCTGGACGCCTGGCTCCCGCAGGGGTAGTTTGTGAAACCTCTCACAAAGCGCCAGATGAGCTGGGCCCGACGGTGGATGACCACCACGCTGGTCGGGCTGTTCATCTTCCTGATCGGCGTCGAGCCCGACCTGCTGGCGCTCGACCGCAGCCCGGCGGTGGGTTTTGTCCAGATCGGCGTGTGGCTCTTCGGATTGGCCATTCTGCTTCTGGGCGCCTATGGCGCCGTTCGGGTGGTTCGTAACTCCCGGCCGACCAGCCTGCGCGCCGATGTTGGTGTGCGTTTGATTGCCACAGGGTACGTCGTGGCGTCCGTCGCCTCGCTGGCCGACTTCCTGTCCATCGGCTCACACCATATGCCGCTGGTGTACTTCGGCCCGATCCAGACGCTGGGCCTGATCCTGGGGGTGCTCACCAGCCTGGCGGGGGTGCTGTTCTACTGGCCCGTGGACGAGGCCAAGCGCGCCCCGATGGCCGCGCCTCAGCATGCTTGAGGTCCCGCCCGGGTCGGGAACTTTTCGAACCCCCTTTGCGTCCTGAAGCTGATGATCAGATGATGGCCCGCCCCGGGCGACAGCAAGCCGGGCGTCCGGCTGGCGGCGCGCATACGACAAGGAGGTCGAGATGAGTAGGGAACGAATATTGATACCCACCGTGCTGGCCGTGGTGGGCGCCATGCTCCTGGGCGCCTGCGGATCGCCGCTCCCCCAGGCTGCCGCTACGCCCCAACCGCACACCATCGCCGTGATGGGTGAGGGGCAGGCTTTCGGTGAGCCGGACATCGCCTACGTGTCGCTGGGCGTGAACGTCACCAACGTGGACGTTGGCCTGGCCGTGAGCCAGGCGAACGGTGCGATGGACCGCATCACGGCCGCGCTGGGGTCCCTGGGCATCGATGCCAAGGACATTCAGACCACCTACTACAACGTGTGGCCGGAACAGCCCATCAACCCTCAGACGGGTGAAGCCGCCGGGCCGACCAAGTACCACGTCGACAGCACGCTTCAGGTCAAGGTTCGACAGATTGACCAGGCCGGCGATGTTATACAAAAAGCGCTCGACTCGGGCGCCAACACGGTCAACGGATTGAGTTTCTCGATCGATGACCCCAAGCCGCTGCAAACCGAGGCACGCAAAGCGGCGGTTGACGACGCTCGCCGAGCGCGCCACCGAACTGGCCTCTGCCCTGGGTGTCTCAGTCGGCGATCCGATGACGGTGAGCGAGTCCTTCAATGCCGTCCCGCAGCCGCAGGTCTTCGCCGCCGAGGCGGTCAAGGGGCTGGGGGGCGGGGGTGTGCCCATCAGCACCGGCCAGCTCAGCGTGGACATCCAGGTTCAGGTGACCTTCGCCCTCAATCCATGAGCGGCCGCTCGGTTCGCGAGATGACAAGGGGCTGCCCCATTTGGAGCAGCCCCTTCTTCTTTCCCTTTCGTCTCTTGAGCCTCGATTGGCCCCGAGAGTGGTTGGGTTGTCTCGTCACCTGAAGCCACAGGGAGGCGACGTGTGCAATGGCGCGATTTGTCAGGCGGCGCCCTTTGCCTCACCCCCCGGCCCCCTCTCCGCCTAGGGGATTCTATACGACCGCATGTTGTGGCGGAGAGGCAAGGGGTGGGGGTGAATGGGTTACTCGGGTGAACGGCCAAGCCAGGGGTTGCCTATCAACAGTAGTTCTGGTGTCCGGACTTGTCCGGCGCACGCGCCCGGCGTGACCTGATCTCAGGCCTCGAGCGGGCGGGCGTCGGAGGCCAGGCGCGTCACCTTGCGGTCCACCCACCAGCGCACGCCGATCAGCGTCGCCAGCCAGTAGGCCAGGTAGCTCAGCGCCTCGGTCAGCGAAGGGTTGGCGTTGTAACCGATGAGCGATTGCAGAACTTGTCCCACCAGGGAGTGCTCGTTGATCAGGCTGTTGGTGTTCCACACCTTGGCGATCAGAACCGGCACCCAGCCCGCCTCTTGCAGCTCGTGAACCCCGGTGGCGATCAAACCGGCGGCGAACAGGAGCAGCAGGAAGCTGGTGGCAGAGAAGAACAGCCTCAGGTTCAGCCGGATGGTGGAGCCATACACCAGATAGCCGACCAGAACCGCCAGGGCCAGACCCAGCAGCGCACCGGTCAGCGGCACGGCGGTCTGGTTGAGGAACGCCGCCGCCGACAGGAACAAGGCGGTCTCGACACCCTCGCGGAATACGGCGATAAACGCCAGGGCGGCCACGCCCCAGCGCTGATGGCGGCTGAGACGAGCGGCCAGGTCCTGTTCGAGAGCCATTTG
Source organism: uncultured Chloroflexia bacterium (assembly GCA_963797485.1). Lineage (GTDB taxonomy): Bacteria > Chloroflexota > Anaerolineae > Anaerolineales > E44-bin32 > CAWAND01. The sequence continues at coordinate 89,884 of CAWCPF010000003.1, read as the reverse complement.
TGTGGCCCGAGCCTGGTAGCGCATCCAAAAGATCATCCAGGTCAGGATGGCCGCCGCCAGAAACATGGTCGAGGCCTCGAACAGCATCTCGGCGCGCCCCTGCAGTTGAAATCCCACCAACTGGATCACGCCTGCCAGGATGGCGCTGGCGGACACCGCCCCGATCACCCCCAGCCAGGCATACGCTTGCAGGCCGGCTTGCCCGACCTTTCGCAGGTAGCCCAGCAGGATCCCCACCACCAGGGCTGCTTCAAGCCCTTCCCTGAACGTGATCAACAGCGCTGCCAGCATGCAGTTCGCCTCCTCAATATTTCAAAAAATATAGATAAAATTTACCCGTTCTGCCGAAGGTGGTCAAGACCCAGGACCGAGTCCGGAACTCGGGGATGAGGGCCATCGGCCAGACCCGGGCGGAGTGTCTTGTCCGTCACCATCCGAAGATGGCTCCCCCCCATAAACGTCTCATATGTATTGAACGAGTACATGGGGTTGAATTCGGCCCCCATTTGTTCTAAGATGGCACCACCGGTCCGCGTCGAGAGGGGGTATGGCGCGATCCTCGTTTTCTCCACCCGATTCTCCTGAAACGACGCCCAGCTGGAGTGCCTCGCCCCGGCGCAGGGCGGCGGCCTATTTTGCCGCCGCTGTGCTGCTGGCCATCCTGGCCGGGGTGGCGGCGTTCGCCTACCTCGAGCAGCTCCGTCAACAATCTGTACCCACCGGCGACGCCGTTGTCGCGCGTCAGGATCTGCGGCCGGGCACACGCCTGACGGCCGAGATGGTCGAGCTGCGCTCGGTGCCGGTGGGCGTGCTGCCCGCCGGCGCGCTGACCCAGGCCTCCCAGGCCATCGGGCGCACTGTGATCGTGCCGCTGGCCGCCGGCGAGGTCCTGCTGCCTGAGAAGATCAGCGGCGAGGCGGGCGGCGGACTGTCGGCGCGCCTCCCGGATGGGCGCTGGGCCATGGTTCTGCCGGGAAGTTGGCTGCTCAGCCCGCTGCCCGAGATGGCGGCCGGCGACCGCATCGACCTGGTCGCCTACCAAACCGGCCAGCCGCGGGCCCAGGCGGGGGTGATCGTCAGCGCGGTGGAGGTACTGGGCATCCAGGGCGACGCCGGCAACCCTGATCGCCTGACCTTGGCGGTGTCCATGGATGAAGCCGTGGCCATCGTGGTTGCGCGCGCCAACGGACTCAACCTGATGGCCTTGCTCAGGCCAGCAGGCGGTTGAGCCATGCCTGTCCTGACCGTGCTCGGAGCCAAGGGAGGGGTGGGGGCCTCGATCGTGGCCACAAACCTGGGGGCTGCCCTGGCCCATTCCAGCCGGTGTGTGGTCATCGACCTGCACCTGGCATGTCCGGCCGATGACCTGCTGCTGAATTTGGGGCCCCGTGGCACATGGCTCGATCTTTTGCCGGTCGCGGATCAACTCACGGAGCGCCATCTCGAACTGACCGTGGCCGGGCATGACACCGGCCCAGGCCTGCTTGGTGCCCCGACGCAGGCCGGCCTGCCAGTTCCGCTGGACGCCGTGGTGGGTCTCTTGGGGGGCCTGGATCGCGTCTTCGGCTGGGTCGTGGCGGACGTCGCGCCCGGCGTCGAACCTCTCAGCCTGGCCGCGGCCGAGGCCAGCCACCTGGACGGCGCTGGTGGTGACGGCCGATCCGCCTGCCCTCCGCGGAGCGCAGCGGGTCCTGGCGGCACTGTCCCCGGCAGCCCGGTCAAGGACCGGGGTCGTGCTTAACCAATTCACCCATGATCATCCGGTGCCGCCGGATGAGCTTGGTGTTGCGCTGGATTGCTCGATCTTCGCCGTCTTGCCGCGCGACGCGGCTGCGGTGGCGAAACAAGTCCACTTTGGCCAGCCGATAGTGCTGGCCGAGGGCAGTCCCCTGCGTTCGGCGTTCCGGGACATGGTGCGGCGGCTGACCGATGCTGCCGTGCCCGGCGTCGCGCAGCGCAGAACGCCGACAGGCGCCTTGCTGGGGCGGTCATGACGGAGCGTGACCCGCACGCCACGGCCCGGCTACGGCCGCTGGAGGATCGACTCCACGCGTTGCTGACCGAGCAGCTTGAGAACGACCTGTCGAGTTCCGATGACGGGCAGCTGGATGATCGAGGCGGTCTGATCACCCTGTGCGAGCGGCTCTTGAACGACGAAACCGTCGTCCTGACTGAAGCGGAACGGCAGGCTATCTTGGGCGCGGTCGTGGACCGCGTCATCGGGCTTGGGCCGCTTGAACCGCTGTTGCGGGACCCCGAGATCACCGAGATCATGGTGAATGGCCCAAGCCAGGTGTTCATCGAACGCGGCGGGCGGATCGAGCTCGCGCCACTGACCTTTCGTGATGAAGCCGAGGTTCGACAGTTGATTGACCGGATGGTGGCCCCCCTCGGACGCCGGATCGACGAATCGAGCCCGATGGTCGATGCCCGCCTTCCTGACGGATCGCGGGGTCAACGCCGTCATCCCGCCCCTGGCCATCGGCGGGGCGGCTCTGACTATTCGCAAATTCGCGTCAACGCCTTTCACACTTGAACGATTGGTGGAGCTGGGAACGTGCGATGAGCGCGTGGCGCGGTTCCTGGCGCGCTGCGTCAAGCAACGCGTCAGCCTGATCGTCTCCGGAGGAACCGGCTCCGGCAAGACATCGACTCTGAACGCGCTGGGGCTCGAGATTCCTATTGCTGAGCGGCTTGTCACGATCGAGGACGCGGCCGAGCTCCAACTCAAACATCCCGACCTGGTTGCGCTTGAGGCCCGGCCCCCGAACGTGGAAGGTAAGGGGGAAATTCCCATCCGCACCCTGGTGCGCAATGCGCTTCGTATGCGGCCTGACCGGATTATCGTCGGCGAGGTCCGAGGCGGGGAAGCATTCGACATGCTTCAGGCCATGAACACGGGGCATCGCGGTTCGCTCACCACACTGCACGCCAATTCAGCCAAGGATGCCCTGGTTCGCCTGGAGTCGATGGTGTTGATGGCCGGCTTCGACATGCCGTTGAGCGCCATCCGGCGCATGATCGGGGGGGCGGTGGAAATCATCGTCCAGCAAGATCGACTGGCCGATGGCAGGCGGGTCATCACCCAGATAAGCGGTCTCCGCCCATCTCAAGCTGATGACCTGGTTTTGGAGCCAGTCTTCGCCCGTGACGCAGCCACAAACCGCTATCGCAAAGCGGCGCGCGTCGATGTGCCGCCCGGCGGCCAGCCCAATGAATGAAGCCGGGCGGAGACAGCGAGCGTGGCTCACCTGGTCCGGTGCGATGATTATGGCCGGGACGACGGCGGTGGGATGGTTCGAACACCAGGCGCTCCACACACTTACAGTGCTGCAGCCGGCCCTCGTGCCGGCTGTGCTTGTGTCTCTGCCGGTCCTGACATGGGTCACAGCCACGGGGTGGTGGCTTGAGCGGGTCTCTCAAGGGAGACGCTGGCGGCAGCGTACGGCGGTTCTCGCCGAGATCCCCAAGCTGGCGAGCGACCCCTTGCCTTTGCGCTGGCTCCGCCGGCTCCCGGATCCGCTGGAGGCGATTTCGCAGCCTGTTTTCAGGACCGCCTGGGGGAGGCGACTGGCAGAGCATTGGGCCGAGGCTGGGCTCGGCGGCAAGCCGTCCAGGTACCTCATGGCCATCGTTCTGGCCGCTGCGACCGGTTTGCTCGTCGGGACCCGGATTGCCGGGCCCGTGCTCGGAATGGGTCTGGGCCTGGCGAGCCCGTTGATCCCCATCCGCTGGGTGCAAGCCCGTCGGGCGGCCCGCCAACGGCAATACGATGATCAGCTCCCCTTGGCGCTGGATGCCCTGGCAGCGGGTTTGGCGGCCGGATTGTCTTTTCAGCAGGCTATCGCTTTTGCAGCTGGCGAGCTGCCTCAACCCATGGCCGGTGTCCTCAAGCGCGCCAGCCTGCGCCTGCGGCTCGGGCGCGCCCTGGACGAGGCCCTATCGACGCTGAAGGAGGACAACACTCAAGAGATGATGGCGCTGGCTGTGGAAGGAATTCAACTCCAGCACCAGTTCGGCGGTGACCTGGTGCGCATGCTGAACGAGACGGCTGGGCTTCTCAGGGAACGTCTTGAGCTTGAGCGCGAAGTCCAAGCCGTGACCTCACAGGGAAGGCTTTCCGGTGCCGTCGTAGCCGGCTTGGTACCGGTTTCCGCCGGACTGTTGCTGCTGACCAACCCGCGCTACATCGATGTGCTGTTCGACACGTTGATCGGCCAACTGCTGTTGGTGGCGGCGATGGCTCTTCAGTTGGCCGGCTGGGCCATCTTGAGCCGGCTGGTGCGCATACGTTACTGATGAGCCCGATGCTCTCACTCGTAGCGGCGGCCGTCATGGCTGGGCTGGCGGCAGGCCTGCTGGGACTGGCGCTGTTCACCTGGGTTGGGGAAGGCCTACGCGAGCGGCCGTTTCACGGCCCACATGTGTCGATGGATTCGGTCGGGGACATGCTGGCGCAAGCTCCTGTGCCCGCTTTCCTGCTCCATCGGTGGGCTGCCGACGGATTGGCAGCTCGTCTGCTCCAGGCAGGAGTTCCATGGAGAGGCAGAGCGTATGCCGGTGCGCGCTGGGTGGCGATCTGGGCCGGCGGTCTCACCGGAGCGGCTCTGGTGCTCCTCGAAAAGCCGAGTTTGCCGATTGTGCTTGTGGGACTGGTCCTGTTCGGGGCCGGTGGCATCGGTCCCGAGTTGTGGCTGACCGCTCGAGCCGACCATCGCCGGCGCGAAGTGGAGTTGGCGCTGCCCGATTTCCTTGACCGTGTGTCGTTGGGTCTCGATGCGGGGTTGAGCTTTGAGATGGCGTTCAGGCGGACGGCCGTCGATTTCCACGGCCTGTTAGGGGATGAGCTGCGTCGAGTGATCCGCCAGATCGATCGCGGACATTCTCGGTCTGCGGCCCTGTATGAAATGCAGGTGCGCAACCCGTCTCCCGATGTGCTGGCACTCGTCGCCACGGTCAATCAATCCGACAAGCTGGGCACGTCGCTGGCCAAGGCTCTAAAGGTCCAGACGCGCTTGCTGCGGGCAGGCCGACGGCGCCGGGCACAGGAAGCCAGCCGCAGGCTACCGGTTCTCATCGTCTTCCCGTTGGTCTTTTTCTTTCTGCCGGCGCTGCTCATCATCTATCTCGCCCCTCCCATCCTGCACCTGTTTCTGGGCCGCTGATGAACCGGGGGGCGGTGCGGCTGACGGCTCTCATGCTCAAGAGGCCCAAGACGAGCTCGCCCCCGGACGGCCAGGCGGTGGTCGAGTTGGCCATGACCCTGCCCGTGCTGTTGCTCCTGATTTTGGGTCTGATCAACCTTGGACTCATGATCAACGCGCAGATCGTCCTGACGCAGGCGGCATGGGAGGGTGCGCGTGCCGGGGCCACGATCACCAATCCGGCGAATGGCGATGCGGAAGTCACCGGCGCCGTCCTTCAGGCCGTTGCCGGCTTGAACGCCGAGGCTGTGGACATCGACATCGAGCCTACCCAGGATGAATCGCCCCGAAATCAGCCCTGGCCCATGCCGCGCGGCTATCCTTTGACCGTGCGGCTGAACTACAGCATGAGCTTGGCCCTGCCTTTCGCGCCCCAGGTCCGCCTCGGCGCGCAGGCGGTGAGCCGGATGGAGTACCAGAATCCATGACCGCCCGGGGCCAGATCGTGGTTGTGGTGGCCGTGGCGCTGATGGTGATCTTGATCATCCTGGCCGTGGCGGTGGACGCCGGCCGGCTGTACATCGAGCGCCAAAGGCTCGACCGCTCGGCCCAAGCCGCGGCCGACGCCGGCATCGGATGGGTGTCTGAACAAATGGTGACTCAAGCGGTGGCCCGGCAGACGGAGGCCGCCTCCCTGCCGGCCTGCATCCCTGACGGGGATTTCGGCGAGACCGGGGCGAGCTGCACGGCCACACCGCTGCCAGCCGAGATCCCCCACTGGTTGAACGATGACGATCGGGCCACGCTGGTCTCACCCGATGTCCGGGCGACCGCGGAAGCTGTCGGCAGGGAGTACGCCGCTCGCAACGGGATCGGGCCATCCAATCCCGACATCGAGACGTTGACGCTGATCTACCCGTATGGCTATGACCCGCTCGGGGGCCAACTTAGTGTGCTTGTCCAGGTCAGAGAAAAAGTGTCCATTCTCCTGGTCGGTCTCATCGGGCAGGAGTTCGTGCACCTCCCCGGAGAGGGGCTGTCGGAGGTGCCGCAACGTTGAGCCAACCTTCGCGTTGGCCGAAACTGCTCCTGGGTGCGCTGCCTATCTTGATCGGAGCTGTGTTCATGTCATGGGTCGGCGCGCGCTGGCTGGCCGCCGGTCTGACCGGGCCTCTGCTGTCGGCGGTGGCCATCCTGGCCGTCTTGGTGTTTGTCGGCCTGTTGGCCGCCAGGGAGGCCGAGCGGTGGAACCTGGCCATGTTGGCGGCGTTTGCTTATCTGGCCGGGGGTTTGCTGGGGCACTGGTTTCCGATCGGCTCCACGTCGTGGCTGGGAAGCTCGATCCTGGTCTTGGCGGTGGGGTCGGTGGCATGTCTGCTCGGTGGTTTGGCTGCCCCGCGTGTCCTGCTGCCCGGGCGCTGGCCGTGGTTGCTGGCGTGGCTCTATGTCTTGGGGTGGGGTTTGGCAGCCGTGTGGGCCGGCAGCCCGAGCCTGCTCAAGGGTTGGGCCGGGTTGGGATTAGTCTTGTTCGGAGCTTTGCTGGCTGGGTGGGTGGCCGCCTGGCGCAGGGGCGAGCTGGGGCTGTCCTCAACAGCCCAAGCCACCGACTTGTTCCTGATGGCGGCTAACCTGATGCTGTCCGCGCTGGTGGTGGTGAACGGCGCGGTCCATTGAGCGGGGCTAACCCAGCAGCGAGTCCCCGCCGCCGCGGGTGACCAGCTCCAGGCTGGCGATCAGCCCATTGACCATTTCGTTGGCCGAGTGCAGGTGCTCGAGCTGGGCTCCGGAGCCCGCCTCGAGCGCGTTGATGATGGTCGCTAGCTGGGGCCCCAGGACCTGGTCCACATAGTGCTCGAAGTCCTTGGGGTCCTTGGCGCCCTTCTGGCGGGCCAGCCCCAGCATCGTCTGCAAATCTTTCAAGTTGGCGATGGTATGCCGCAGGTTGGGCTCGAGCTGGCTGGCGGAGCGCATCAGTTCGCGCACGCGCTCCAGGCTGTAGAGCGTCTGGTCGAGGGTGATCATGGGACTGTCCTCCCGGGCTCCGCGTCAAGGTTGTGGGCGTCGCAGGTCGAAGGCCTGGCGGGCGGGGAGCCGGCTGGGGGATCCGCAATCATCCTACCCCAGGAAGTGGGGCTATTCAATCATCTCACGTGGGCGTTCCGTCCTAGGGGACGAGCTGGACAGCCAGGCCGGCCAGGGCGGCCAACCCCACCGACGTCAGGGTGCCGATCAAGAAATACTCGGCGAAATCGGGGTCCTTGAACTGCGGGAAGCGGGCGGCCGACTTGAAGGCCACGATGAAACCGACCGAGGGCAGGCTGCCGGCCAGGATGAGCAAGAACACCAGTGTCCGTTCCAACAACCCGATCATCTCACCGGGGCCGGGGCGCGCCCCGCTGTCGTCGCTGACCTGATTGGGGCGCGTGACCTCGATCACGCTGACCGTCAGCAGCGTGCCCCACGTGCCAAGCAGCACCAGCCCGGCGGCCCCCGCCGCCAGCCGGTCCAACTGGGGCGGATACCACACGAATGGAGGCAGGCGCAGCGGACCGGACACGAGCTGCACGGCCAGCGAAACCATCAGGGCGGCCGCCACGGGCAGCAGATGGGTCCACGGCCGCGCGTGAGGAGCGGCGCGGGCGACGTCGTGGCGCACGCGCCGGTGCAGGACGAGCGCACCCAGCTCAGTGACCACGACGGCGGTCAGGAGCGCCGTCCAGCCCAATGGGCTGCGCCACAGGCCACCCAACAGCCCGATGGCGAGCCAGGCGGCCAGGCGGGCCAGCGCCCGCGCCGGGCGCCACGGGCCGGCCAGGCGTTCGATGGCTTGGGCCCGGCTGAGCAGGCCGTACTCGGTGGCTGTGAGGATCAGGGCGGCCAGCAGGGCCGGCTGCAGCAGCGTGCTCATGGGGCGGCCTTCAATGCCAGGCCGACGGCGGCCTCCCAGGCCGCGCTGGCGGCGGCGATGCGATCGTGGTCGGCGGCGTGCAGGTGCTGGCTGACGGCGCTGGGGCTGATCCCCAAACTGCGGGCGATCGACCGGCCGGATTGGCCGGTCATGGCCAGGTCCAGTACCTGGCGCTGGCGGTCGGTCCAGCCGGCGCGCAAGGCGGCCTCCAGGCTGGCGAAGATGGCAAAGGCCGGCGCGGGCCCGGCGCTTTCGACCTCGACCGCGGTAGCCGCGGCCGCGGCGCGCTCGATGGCCGCCCGGGCCCGGTGAAAGCACGGGCCGTCCATTCCGATGGCCGGCTGGCGCAGGGGGGTCGACAGCGGGCCGATGCCCAGGCCGAAACGCAGCCCTTCGGGATGCGCGGCGGAGCGCAGTTGAGAGAGCAGGCGCGTCAAGCCGGCCCCGGAAGCCAGCAGACCCTGGAACTCATCACCGACGGTCAGCACAAACCCGGACGCCAGCTCACGCCGGAACACGTCGTTCAGCCGCTCCAGCATGCCGCTCAGCCTGGACTGGAGCGCCGCCCGGTCCCCCGACTGCTTTGAATGGACCACGTCGCCGATCAGCGCCAGATAGTTGCGCTCGGCCATGGGCTAACACCTCTCCACCCGGAAGCGTTTAGGCAAATGGCTTAACCACGCCATCAGTGAAGCGAAATACACTTAATTCAATCAGTATTAAGGTCTTGGGCTTCATATCCCCGATTATGGACCAGCGTCGGCGGGCTGTCAAGACGCACGGATGCAGGTGGTATGATGCAGCCCATCGCCCAGGCTGGGGCCGGGCGGGCGATCCAGCAGCAGGAATGGCCGATCCATGCCAGTCAGCCAACAGGACTTGAGGGTGATGATTGTGGCCGCCGATCCCCTGGTGCGGGCGGGACTGGCAGCGGCCCTGGGCGGCGAGCCCGGTCTGGAGGTGGTCGCCCAACTGGACCCGGCCGGCGCCGTGGCCGAGGACACCAGCCTGCACCGCGCCCAGGTGGTAGTGTGGGATCTGGGATGGGGGTCCGAGCCTGCCCACGACCTGCCCGACGCCGGCGCGCCGCTGGTCCTGCTTCTGTCGGAAGTTCACACGCCGCGCCAGATCTGGCGCGGCGGGCTCGGCGGGATGCTGCCGCGCCAGACCGAGACCGGCCGCTTGGCCGGCGCGCTGCGAGCCGCCGCCGAGGGCTGGGTGGTCCTCGATCCCGGTTACGCAAGCCAGGTGGCCCCGGATGCGGCCCGCCCCGAAGACCTGGCCGAACCGCTGACCGACCGCGAAACCGACGTGCTGCGACTGTTGGCCGAGGGCCTGTCCAACCGGGCCATCGCGCACCAATTGGGGATCAGCGAGCACACGGTCAAATTCCACGTCAATGCCATCCTCGGCAAACTGGGCGCGCAAAGCCGAACCGAAGCCGCCATGCGGGCGGCCGCGCTAGGGCTCATCTTCCTCTAGTCCATCCGATCCCGGCAACCTAGGCGATGGTATAGCGGCTCCCTGGCCGAAAAGGGGAGGCCGGAGCGAAGCGCGCCGCGTATGCTGTAGCAGTAGACAGCAGCCCGATCCCGGGCTGGGAGGGAGATAAGCCAACATGGCGGACGTACTCACACAGTTATCCAAGGACATGGCGGCGCTGGTCACGGCCAGCGAACCCCACGTGGTGCGCGTCGAAGCCCGCCGACGTGTGGCGGCCAGCGGCGTGGCCTGGACCGAGCAGGGCCTGATCGTGACCGCGCACCATGTGGTCGAACAGGATGAAGACATCGGCGTGGTGATGGCCGACGGCAGCCGGCTGGCGGCCGAGCTGGTCGGCCGCGATCCAAGCACCGATCTGGCAGTGCTGCGCGTCGACGGCGCGCCGGCCGCCAAATGGGCCGAAACCGAATCCCTCAAGGTCGGCCACATGGTGCTGGCCATCGGGCGGCCGGGGCGCACGCTTCAGGCGACACTGGGCATCATCAGCGCCCTTGGCGATGCCTGGCGCTCGCCCATGGGGGGCCAAATCGATCGCTACCTGCAGACCGACGTGGTCATGTACCCGGGGTTCTCCGGGGGCGCCCTGGTGGGCGCCGACGGGCGGGTCATCGGAATCAACACCTCGGCCCTGGTCCGCGGCATCAGCCTGACGCTGCCGACGCCGACCGTGTCGCGTGTGGTCACCGACCTGCTCGAGCACGGCCGGGTGCGCCGCGGCTATCTGGGGGTGTCCTCCCAGGCCGTGCAGCTCCCCAAGGAGCAGGTGGAGGCGGCCGGACAGGAGACCGGGCTGCTGCTGGCATCGGTCGAAGACGGCGGGCCGGCGGCGGCGGCCGGGTTCTTGCTGGGCGACACTTTGCTCAAGCTGGACGATCTGCCCCTGCGCCACCTCGACGACCTGCTCTCGGCTTTGGCCGACCGCGCCGGCCAGAAGGCGACCCTTCGCTTCCTGCGCGCCGGAGAGATCGCCGATCGCCAGGTGACGATTGGGGACCGCCCCTGAGGCCCGGCCATGAGCAGCCTTCTCGAAGCCATCAATGATTCGATGGCCGGCGTCGTGGCCGGTGCACGCCACAGCCTGGTCCAGGTGCGAGACGGCCGAGGCGGTGCCGGAGCAGGCGTGGTGCTCCACCACCAGGGTCTGATTCTCACCAGCGCGCATGTGGTGCGCGCCCGGCGGGCCGAAATCGAAATGGAAGATGGCCGCCAGCTCGAGGCCCGGCTCCTGGCCCACAGCCCCGAGCGCGACCTGGCCCTGCTCGAAGTTGAGGCCGAAGAGCTTCCGGCTATCGAGCTCGGCGAACTCGGGCCGCCTGGCGCCCGGTAGCTGGGTGGCGGCCCTTGGCCATCCGTGGGGGGTAGCCGGCGGCACCACAGCCGGCGTGGTCATCGGGGTCGGATCGCACCTGCCCGAGGCCCCGCGCCTGAGGCCGGATACCGCCTGGATCGCCGTGAGCGCGCACCTGCGCCCGGGGCATTCCGGCGGCCCGCTGGTCGACGATCGCGGCCGGTTGGTGGGCGTCAACACCATGATGGCTGGCCCGGACGTCGGGTTGGCTGTGCCGGTGGACGTGGCCAAGCGCTACATGCAGCAGGCTCTCGGGACCCGGCTTTCCCCGGCGAGTGCGTCTGACCTGGTCTGATTCGGAACCATCACCAACATCCTGGGGGTTGTCTCAATAACCTGTGAGACAACCCCTTTTCGTTAATAAGATCTCACCCCCCGGCCGAGCCCTGGGCCGGGTGCCACGTCGACCCCCACCCTTTACGCCTCCCCTTCTCAACACCTCACCCCCTCTCCGCCAGGACAGCCAGCCATGCGGAACCCCCCTAGGCGGGGAGGGGGCCGGGGGCGCCGGCTGACAAGCAGCGCAAGGGCGGCCGTCATCGCTCCCATCTCGCCGAGGCCCGCGCGGCTTAGGATAGTTCCACTTATTGTGGCAGAATGAACCTACTGTCTGGTGCCTCAAGCGGAGGGTTCCCGTGGTCGATACCCCCAACAGCCTGCCTCACTGGGACCTGGATATCTTCTTCCCCGGTCCGGCGAGCCCCAAGTTTCTGACCGAGTTCCAGGCCATGGTAGACGGCCTGGAAGCCCTCGAGCGGCTCTATGAACTCGGTGGGTGTCGCCGCCGGTGCGGCGGTCAAAGCGCCAGCGCCGGCTGACTTCGATGCCGTGATCCGGGCGACTAACGAGCAACTCGAACGGTTTGAAGCCATTGAGGCCTATTTGTATGGGCTGACGTCCGTGGACGCCTCGGACGAAGTCGCCTCGGCGCGCTGGAGCGAGTTGCTCCCTTTGCGATTGAAACTCGAGCTCATCAACCAGCGGCTGGTGGCCTGGATCGGGGAGTTGGATATCGACCGGCTCCAGCCGCAGTCCCAGACGGCCGCCGATCACGCCTACTTCCTGTCGAGATCGGTCGAAGGCGCCCGGCATCTGATGACGCCCGAACTGGAAGCTCTGGCTGGCGAGCTGGGCATAAGCGGCAGCTCGGCCTGGAGCAAGCTTCACCAGGATGTGACTTCCCGGCTGGCGGTTCACGTCGAGCTGCCCGATGGCCCCCAGAGCCTGCCCATGTCCGCCGTCCGCAATCTCGCCTACCACGCCGACCGGGAGACCCGCCGCGCCGCCTACGAGGCGGAACTCGAGACCTGGCAGGCCTGGAGCGTGCCGCTGGCGGCGTCGCTGAACTCGGTCAAGGGGGATACCAGCACGCTCGCCAAGCGGCGGCACTGGGACACGCCGCTCGATTTCGCCTTGTTCAACAACCACATCGACCGGCTGACGCTGGAGGCCATGAGGGCGGCGGCAGCCGAGGCCTTTGAGGATTTCCGGCGCTATCTCAAAGTGAAGGCCCGTTATTTGGGTGTGGGCGACCTGCCCTGGTTCGATCTGTTTGCTCCCGTCGGCCAAGGGGGACCGGTGTGGGAGTACGGCGCGGCCAAGGAATTCATCCTGGAGCAATTCGGCAGTTTCTCGCCTCGGCTGCAGGGCTTGGCCCAGCGCGCCTTTGACCAGGCCTGGATCGATGCCGAACCGCGGGAGGGCAAGCGCGACGGGGGATACTGCATGCGCGTCCGCAAGGACATCTCACGGATCATGGTCAATTTCAGCCCATCCTATGACGGGATGAGCACCGTGGCGCATGAGCTTGGCCATGCCTACCACAACCTCAATCTGGCCGAGCGCACGGTTTTGCAGTCCGCCACGCCCATGACGCTGGCTGAGACAGCCAGTACGTTCTGCCAGACCGTGGTCCAGAGGGCCGCGCTCAGCCAGCTCGACGAAGCCGCGCAGCTCCCGATCCTGGAGGCCTCGCTGCAGGACCAATGCCAGGTGGTCGTGGACATCGCCAGCCGGCTGCAGTTCGAGGAGCAATTGTTCAGCCAGCGGCGCGCCCGCGAGCTGTCGACGGACGAATTGTGTGAGCTCATGTTAGACGCCCAACGGGCGACCTACGGCGACGGGTTGGATTCCTCCCGGCTCCACGGCTTCATGTGGGCGGTCAAGCCGCATTATTACAACGGCGACAACCCCTTTTACAATTTCCCGTACACCTTTGGCCTGCTGTTCGGCCTGGGGTTGTTTGCCCGGTTCCAGGCGGAAGGATCGTCTTTTGTGAGCCGCTATGACGATTTGCTCAGCCGGACCGGCATGCAGTCGGCCGCCGACCTGGCCCTGGGTTTCGGGGTCGATATTCGTGATCGGGGTTTCTGGCGCGGGAGCCTGGACGTGATCCGGGAATCCATCGATCGCTTTGAAAGCCTGGTGGAGGCACAGCTCTCGAAGGCGCGCTGACCGCGCCACCCGGGCGCAAGGCGGCGCGGATGGCTGTGATACAATCCGCGGGTCGGGCTCAGGGCAGGTCGGGTCAGGAGGCAGGTATGTCCACCTTGATGGCCACGTTATCTGGTAGTCTGCGCTACCGTGGCCGCGAAGGACAGCTAAGCTTCATCCTCCACCGCCTCACCGGCCTCGGCACCCTGCTCTTCCTCACCATTCATATCCTGGATACCGCCACCGTCTATTTCGCCCCCAATCTGTACCGGGAGGCGATCGCCATCTATCGGGCAACGCCTTTCATGATCGGGGAGATCCTGCTCGTCTTCGCCGTGCTTTTTCACGGCGCCAATGGTCTCCGAATCGCCCTTTTTGACCTGTTTCCCAGCCTGTGGCGGGAACCCAGCCAGCGTACCGCCTTCTACACCACCCTGGTCCTGAGCTTCTTGCTCTGGCTGCCGGCCGCTTTCGTGATGGGCCGGAACATGGTCGTGAACAATTTCGGGGGAGGCTGAGCGAAAAACATGGCCACCACCCTGGATATCGAACGCAAGGTCACCGTCCCCAAGAGCTATGACACGTACGCCTGGCTCTTCATGCGTTACAGTGCCGTTCTGCTCATCCCGCTGGTGTGGATTCACATCCTCATCAACGATGTGCTCGTCGGTGTGCACCAAATCGACCTGAGCTACGTGGCCCAACGCTGGGCGCTGACGGGCTGGCGAGTGTACGACATCCTGCTGCTGTCGTTCACGTTTGCGCACGGGGTCAATGGGCTCAGGACGGTCGTGCGTGACTACCTTCACAAGCTCTCGCACCGCAAACTGCTCGAATGGGGCTTGCTAGGATTCTGGTTGATCGTCAGCGCCATCGGCGCCGTGGCCATCATCGGCGGCGTGAAGATGCCCTGAACCCGGCCCCCAAGCCGCGAGCCACGACACAGAAGTCATCGATGCCAAAGCTCCACCAGCATGAGGTGGTCATTGTGGGCGCCGGAGGCGCCGGCCTCATGGCAGCCCTGTACGCCTCGCGGGGGCGGACACGGCCGTCCTGAGCAAGCTCTACCCCATTCGGTCGCACACCGGGACGGCGCAAGGGGGAATCGGTGCCGCCCTTGGCAACGAGGAAGAGGACCACATCGAATGGCATACCTTCGACAGCGTCAAGGGGAGCGACTACCTGGGCGACCAGGACGCCATCGAGTTCATGTGCCAGGAAGCCGTGCCGACTGTGTACGAGCTCGAGCACATGGGTTTGCCCTTTGACCGCACGCCCGAAGGCAAGATCGCCCAGCGGCCCTTTGGTGGCCACACCAATAACGACACGCACAAACCCGTCAAGCGAGCAGCCTATGCCGCCGACCGCACCGGGCACATGATTCTGCAGACCCTGTACCAGCAGTGCATCAAGAACCAGGTCCATTTCTACGATGAGTTCCAGGTGTTGGACCTGTTGATCGAGTTGGGCCGAACCTGCGGGGTCGTGGCGGTCGAGCTTCTAACGGGCGAGATACATGTCTTTCACGCCAAGGCCGTGGTCATCGCTACGGGTGGGTGGGGCCGGGTGTGGGAAATCACCACCAACGCCCTGTCGTATACCGGCGACGGGCTGGCCCTGACGATGCGCCGGGGCATCCCCGCCGAAGATTTGGAATTCTTCCAGTTCCACCCGACCGGCATCTACAAAATGGGCATCCTCATCACCGAAGGGGTTCGCGGCGAGGGCGGGGTGCTGATCAACAACGACGGTGAGCGCTTCATGGAGCGCTACGCCCCCACGGCCAAGGACCTGGCATCGCGGGATATCATCAGCCGCGCCATGTACATCGAGATGAGCGAGGGCCGGGGAATCAACGGCAAGCGTTACCTGCATCTCGATGTGCGCCCCGAGACGGTCAACAAGTATGCCAGGCTGGATGGCCGCAAGGAGCCCGACGGTACTCCCTACGAGCTGACCGTGGACGCCCTGCGGCGCAAGCTTCCGGATATCATCGATTTTTGCCGCACATATGCCGGCGTGGATCCGCTCACGGAAATGATGCCGGTCCAACCCACGGCCCACTATGCCATGGGCGGAATTCCAACCGATATGCATTCGCACGTGCTGGCGGACGAAAAGGGCACGCGGGTGCCCGGGCTGTACGCTGCCGGCGAGGTGGCTTGTGTCTCGGTGCATGGCGCCAACCGTCTGGGCACCAATTCGCTGCTTGACCTGGTTGTGTTCGGCAAACACGCGGGGCTGAACGCCGCCGAGTTCGCCACGCAGAGCCAATTCACGCCGCTTCCCGATTCGCCGGAAGGACCGACGATGGAGGCGCTGGATCGTTTGCGCCAGGGTCCCGGCCACGCCAGCCATGAGCGCGTCATCACATTGAAGCGCGAAATGCAGCAAGAGATGTTCGATCATGTGGGGGTGTTTCGCACCGAGGACACGATGCGCCAGGCCGTGTCCAAAGTGCGCCAGCTGAAGGAGCGCTTCAAGGACGTCAAGGTCGAGGACCAGGGCAAGGTGTTCAATACCGAGCTGTTGCAGGCGTGGGAACTGGGCTGCCTGCTGGACATCGCCGATGTGACCGCCGAGTCGGCCCTCAACCGGAAAGAGAGCCGCGGCGCGCATCCGCGCGATGATTATCCCAAGCGCGACGACGCCGAATGGATGAAGCACACCTTGGCGTTTATGAAACCGGACGGCGTCGATATCCGCTACAAGCCGGTGACCAAGACCGCGCTTCGAGCCCATGGAGCGCGTCTATTAGCCCGGGGTGTGACCTCGGGAGTCGAGTGGTCGACCAAGATCAGGTAGGTGAGAGCGATGCAGGTCAATTTGAAAATCCTGCGCTACGATCCCGGGGTTGATCCGGAGCCGCACTATGAAAGCTATTCGGTGGAGGCCGAGCCCACCGACCGGGTGCTGGATCTTCTGAACGAGATCAAAGGCTTCCAGGATGGGCGACTGGCCTACCGCGCCTCGTGCGCTCACGGCATTTGCGGGTCGGACGCCATGCGCATCAACGGCGTCAACCGCCTGGCGTGTAAGAGCCTGGTCAAGGATTTCGAGGGCGAGATCACGGTTGAGCCGCTGATGGGGATGGAGGTCATCAAGGACCTGGTCGTGGACATGGAGCCTTTCTTCGCCCATTACCGGTCGGTGCTCCCCTTCCTGATCAACGACAACCCGCCCCCCGAGGCTGAGCGCCTGCAGACCCAGGCACAGCGCCAGCGCTTCGACGACACCACCAAGTGCATTCTGTGCGCCGCCTGCACCACGTCGTGTCCCTCATTCTGGGCGGACGAGGAGTATGTCGGACCGGCGGCAATCGTCCAGGCGCACCGATTCATCTTTGACAGCCGGGACGACGGCGCCGCCGAGCGGCTGAAAATCCTTAACGAACAGTTTGGCGTGTGGCGCTGCCGGACGATCTTCAACTGCACCAACGCCTGCCCGCGCGAGATCAAGGTCACTCAAGCCATCGGGGAAGTCAAGAAGGCCATCGCCTCGGGCAACCTGCAATAGAGCGCCATCCGGCGGCCCACAGGCAGGGGAGCAGCGGCATGGAGGTCAGCCCGCCCAGGGGGGCGATGGATCTCAGGAGCGTCTTCGACAGGGCGCCCCGGGTCTTGATCGTCGACGATGACTGGCTCAACCGCGATCTGCTCAAAGCCTATCTGACCGCCTCCGGCTGCGAAGTCACCACGGCGGCCGACGGCAAAGAAGCCCTCGAACGCGCCCTCGAATCGCCTCCCGACCTGACCCTGGCCGACGTGCAGATGCCGACCATGGATGGGCTTGAGCTGTGCCGCTTGCTCAAGGCCACGCGTGTGACCCGCTTTGTGCCAGTGGTCATTGTCACGGCGCTGGACAGCGAGGAGGAGAAGCTCAAGGCCATCGAGGCCGGTGCGGATGACTTCGTCAGCAAGCCGTACAACGCCGTGGTGCTCCTGACACGCGTGCGCTCACTGCTGCGTATCAAGAAGCTCCACGACGAGGTGGAAGCCCGCAACCGGCTTCTGCGCCAGGTGCTCAACCGCTACGTCGCCGAGGATGTGGCCGACATCATTCTCACCGACCCGGAGCGTCATTTCAAACTGGGCGGCGAGCTGCGTACAGTCACGGTCATGTTCGCCGACATCCGTGGCTTCACCCACTACACCGAACGCCACTCCGCGGCTGAGGTGATTCACGCCCTCAACCGGGCCTTCCAGAGCCTGACCGAGGTGGTCTTCAAGCACCACGGCACGTTTGACAAGTATCTGGGTGACGGACTGATGGCCTTCTACGGCGCGCCTGTGACGGCCGCCGATGATGCGCAGCGCGCCCTGACCTCGGCCCTGGATATGCAGGCGCGCTTCACCGATCTCATCCGGCTGGAGGTGCAGGATTTCGCCGGGCTGGGCCTGGGGATCGGGCTGCACACCGGCGACGCCGTGGTGGGCAACATCGGCTCGGATCAAGTGATGGACTACACGGTGGTTGGGGATGTGGTCAATGTCGCCAAGCGCCTGCAGGAGCTGTCGCGGTCCGGACAGGTGGTGATGAGCGAGGCGACCTATCGCCAGGTTCACTGTGACGAGGCCCGCCGGCTGGACCGTGTTCAGCTTCCTGGCCGGGAAGAGGGCGTCGAGGCCTATGTGGTCGAAGGGCTGAACGCCCCACAGGGCTGAGATTGGCTTGTGAAGGAATTCACAACCCAGGTCCTGCGAGTCATCGCCAAAAGCTGACGACCAGGACGCCGGCCCCGATAAGTGCCGAAACGGCACCGGCGTAGGCCCAGAAGATCTGCCCGGTCATCAAGCTTCCCGGCAGTAGGCCGATGCCTTGAAAGAACCAGACCACGCCCGCCAAGATCAGCAACATGCCGAAGATTTGTCCCGCGTGTCTCACAGCCCCATCCTTCTGCCGCTGTCTCGTGCACCTGTGCCAGAACACCCCCTGGCAAGAAGTATAATGGCCGCACGTGCCCCAGTAGCTCAATAGGATAGAGCGAGGCTCTCCTAAAGCCTAGGTTGTGCGTTCAAATCGCACCTGGGGCACCTTACTCGGACTTTCGAATGCCCGAGCGTGAAGGCAAATCTAAGGGGCTGTCTCAAAAGAGACAGCCCCTTCTTTCTTTTCATGTCTATCCCATCGATCAAGTTCACCGCGATCGCATCGGGATCGCCTCGTCCTTCGGAGAGCTGGAGCCATCGGCCTCACCCTCGGGGCTGATCCCCAAACCTGGCTGGCACATCTACCCCCTCCCCCTAGGATCAGGGCGTCCAAACATGCTTGCACCCAACCCAAGGGGAGGGGATAGAGGTCTAAGGAGACGGGGGAGCTTAAGCTCCCCCGTCTCCTTCTGAGAACCTCACCCCCTCCCCGCTAGGCTACCAAGCCTCGTCGAACCCTCATAGCGGGAGAGGGGGCCGGGGGGGTGAGGTCAGGCGGTGCGGTTTCAAGCAGAAAAAGGGGCTGTCGCACATGCCATGGCGACAGCCCCTTTGCTCATCCCTTGGATGGTGGCGGGAGAAATGGATCAGGCCGGAACGGCCTCGGAGGCGCCGGTCGGCGTCCGGCTGGCACGGGATGTGTTGAGATAGTCGTCAATGGCGGCGGCGGCCTGGCGGCCAGCCACCATGGCCGTCACCACCAGGTCCGGTCCCGAGACGGCATCCCCGCCGGCAAAGACCCCCGGCAACGTGGTCGCCCCGGTCTCCGGATTGGCGATGATCAACCCATAGTCGCGGGTCTTCAAATCGGGATTGGCTTCCCCCAAACTCGGGTCCGGCCAATATCCGACTGCCAGGATGACCGTGTCGGCTTCGACGGTGAAGTTCGAGCCCTCGATCGGAACGGGGCTCCGACGGCCGCTGCTATCCGGCGGCCCGAGGCGGCAGGCCAAGCACTCGATAGCGGCCACGCCCCCGTCTTCGCCGGCGATGAAACGCACCGGTTGGGTCAAGAACTGGTACTCGGCCCCCTCTTCCTTGGCCAAATGGCGGTCCTTGTGGCTGCCCGGCATCTCGGCTTCGGTGCGGCGATACAGGCAGGTGACCGAGGCGGCCTGCATGCGGATGGCCGTGCGCAAGCAGTCCGAGGCGGTGTCGCCGCCGCCGATGACGGCCACGCGCTGACCGTCGGTCATTGGATGGGGCGCCTGGCCGCCTTCGGCCAGCGAAACCAGATTGGCCTGCTTGAGGAATTCAGACGCCTGGATGACGCCTGGAAGCTCGACCCCCGGCACCTTCAATCCGGCGTCGACATTGGCGCCGACGGCCAGGTAGACGGCGTCGAACTGCTGGCGCAAGTCCTCCAGCGATAGATCCGGCCCCAGTTGGACGCCGGTCCTGATGTCGACACCGGCTTCGACCAGGTCTGCGATTCGGGAGCGCACGACCGACTTGGGAAGCTTGAAATTCGGGATGCCGTACAGCATGAGCCCGCCCGGCTCCTCGGCGCGCTCAAAGATGGTTACCTGGTGGCCGAACTTGACCAGCTGTTCGGCGCAGGCCAATCCCGATGGCCCCGAACCGACGATGGCCACGGTCATGCCCGTCGGCGCGCCGACATCCGTGCTGACGCCGCCGTGCTGACGCTCGAAGTCGGCCACGAAGGCTTCCAGGCGGCCGGTGAGGATCGGATCGCCCTGCTTGTTGCGGATGCAGGCGCTCATGCACAGGGATTCGTGTGGACATACCCGCCCGCAGATCTCGGGCAGGCTGCTGGTCTGGCGGTAGATTCTGGCCGCGCCGGTGAAGTCGCCTTGCTCGATGAGCCACATGGCGGACGGGATGTCGTTCCCGGCCGGGCATGCCAGATAACACAGGGCCGGGTCGGGGCAGTGCAGGCAAGCTTCCGCGGCGCGCCGGGCTTCCTCGGGGGTCAACGACAGGAAAGCCGGTTCGAAGTCGCAGATGCGCTCTTCCGGACTACGGGCTTCGGGTTCGATGACCAGTTGGTTGACACGCGCTCGCCGGTCGATGGCGAGCTCACCACCCGGGATGGTCTGCATGCTTTGGCCCTCTCATGGACTTCACACTTTGATCATAACGGGCGGGCTAGATTACAGGCATGACCGACTGTCACGTGGCGATTGTGCCAATCGTCACAAATAGGCTTTGGCTGGGGCGATTGTGGACCGGCCGGGGCTCAGGCGCCGGCCGCCCTGAGCGGCGCCGTCTGGAGCTCGTGGCGTTTCTTGACAAACGTCTCCACGGCCTCGCTCAACATGGCCAGGCCGAAGGGCTTGAAATAGACCTTGTTACCGCCTGCCTCCTGGACCTTGTCGATGACCTGCGGATCATTGAGGGCCGTGACGACCACGATGGGCAGAAACTTGCCTTGAGGCAGGGCTCGAATCCGCCGCAGAGTTCTCATAGCCATCGAGCTCCGGCATCATCAGGTCCAGCAGCACCAGGTCGGGTAGACCCTGGTCGATGCGCGCCAGCGCTTCCAGTCCGCTGTACGTGGGAATGGCCTCATGTCCCAACAGCTCGATGACCCGGCTCAAGAGCTCGACGGTATTCTCCTCATCATCCACGATCAGTATCTTTGCCACTTTCAACCTCCCTGTGTGTTGACTGTCAACTTGGCCCGGGTCAGGTGGAGCCGATCACCGGCCTCGGCGCCTAACACCACCCACACGGGACGAAACGGGCCCGGCGCACATGGCTGCCAGGCCCTGGTAGATCCCTCGCTAGGAGAGCTCCCCGAACTTTCGGCAACTGGCTGTCTTGGCTGGCTTGGCCAGCTTTAGACCCTTTAGCTTTGCGCCGCCATCTTTCGATGGCTTTGCCTTTTCGATTGTAGGGTCGTAGCGGATAGAAGGAACCAAGCTTGTCTGGAACAAGTCCCGGTCAACCCACCCAGAATAACTCTATCTCACTTGTTCGGGTTGACACCTTACACCCCCCTTGCATCTTGCCGCACCGGGACAGGCTGGTCCAGGCGGCGCGCCGCCTGGAGGTATGCGTGGACGGCGGTGACGAATTCGGCATGGCTCCAAGTGAGGGGGCTAACCGACAAGGGGGTGTCGTCGTAGGGATGGACTTGCTCGGCCAGGACCCCGCTCGGCAAGGCCCGCTCTGAGGCCCAGCTGAGCAGAGCGGCGGCCGGCTCCAATTCCGCGGCGGACGTGGCCACGGCCGAGGTCCATTCCGACAGCCACAGGGTACAGATGAACCATGGATTGCCCGGGACGTTGGCGACGTCCTGGCTGACCTGGTGGTAGTGATCATCCACGTAGCGGGCACAACCGCCGACATCGGTCTTGACCCACAAGATCTGCTTCAGGGCGTTCATCGTCCTGGCGACTCGATCGTCGCCTGCTTCGAGCATTCCGAACTTCCACACGCCGGCGATGGAGGCATCGGGCGAGAGATCATCCTGCCATCCGCCGGGGCTGGGCGAGAGACTGCGCAGAAACCGGCCAAGGGCGGGCCGCCAAAGCTGTTCCACGGCTGATGACCTCATGGCGTCGGCGGCCTTGCGATAGCGCGCCGAATTCCGCTTTCTCGCCAAACGCGCCCGCGAAGCGCGCCGCCGCATCCAGGCCGGCCCAGGTGGCAGCCACGGTCCAGGTGTGAACTCCGTAGCGCTCTTCCCACAGGTCGTAGCTTGGGAGCGGCAAATGCGTGCCGGGGTCGATGTAGGACGCCAGGAAATCCGCCGCACGGATGATCAGGGGTCGAAAATAAGGTTTGATGAATTCGACGTCCCGGTGGCGGTCGAAATATCGCCACAGCGCCCACAAGACCAGGGCGGTCTCGTCCTCCTGGAGCGGCACCTCTTTATGGCCGTCGCGCATCCACGGGTGCCAGCTGGAGGCCAGGGTCCCATCCGGGTTGTACTTATGGAGCAGGTAGCCCTCGGGCGACAGGACCCGCGCGGAGAAGTCGAAGAAGGCCCGCGGCAGGTCGATGTAGCCGGCGTCGACCAAGGCGGCCGTAACCAGCGCGCCGTCGCGGGGCCACATGTAGCTGTAGGTATCGCGCACGGCGGACGAAATGTCGCTGTCATTGGCCGCCAGCACGGCGCCGTCATGGTCGATCTGCGTCCGGATGATGATCAGGCTGGTTTGGTAACCGGCGGCCGCGGCTTCGGGGAGGCTGCCCATTTCCGGGCCGTGACCGGCAAGCCACAGCTGCCAGTAACCCCGCGTGCGGTCGATGAACGTCTGCGGGCCTCGCTGGCGGACCATCCGGTTGAGTCGCGCCACCGACGGAAAGTCGCTCCCAACCGCCAGCCAGGCGTAGACCAGGCGGCTGCCTCCGGCCGGGACCCGAACGGTGAAACCCACACACGAGTCCACCGACCCATGCGCCACCGCCGATCCGGAAAGCTGCCCGTCCTCTGCATCCCGCCACGTCCCCTGCAGGTTGTGAACCTCTTTGAGGCCGCAGGCCCACTGGTGCACCCCAACCACCAGCCCCGGCGCGCCGTCGGTCGTCTTGGGCCAACCGGGCCCAGGATCTTCGGGTGTTGAAACCACGGCGCCGCTAATCAGAAACCAACGCGGCCCCTTGTAGTGCAGCACGGCCCGCCGCTCGGGCTCATAGTAGGCGGTGTCGCCGACTTCATTTCCGGAGATATGAAAGTCATGATGGAGAAACAGCCGGATTTCGCGGTCGCGATCGTCGGAGTTGGTCAGTTCAAAGCGTCGCAACATCACATCTTCGTGGAAATCCACCGCATCCTGGATGGTGAGTTCGAGCTTGAACTCGGGGTGGGTCAGCCGGACCTCGGTGATCAGATTGGCGCCCTGGTACACCAGCCACCGCTGCCAACCGGAGTCATCCAGCCATTTGAACACGCCCTCGGCCCACAGCCCGAGGCGGAAGACGTGGCCGGAGGCGTGGTTCTCGAGCCCGACATGCGGCCAGAAGAGCTCCCGGATCTGATAGGTCCCGTCGAAGGCGACCAGCAGGTTTCCGTTTCCGAGGGGCAAGTCGCGAGGCATGCAGCCATCTCCGGGGGGGCGTGGGTCGAGCGCGGCCAAGGACGCACCGGGCCGGTCCATCGTATTCTAACGTGCCTGGGGGTTGGTCCCCGCCGCAGACAGAAGGGGGAAGTGCGAGATCGGACCTTGGGACGGCCAGCGGGGACAGTAAGTGGTCCGCGGTGCGAGGCCGCGGTTGGTCAACCTCGGGAGTGTCGATCAGGGGAGCGGCTGGTGCAGGCCATCGGCTCCGCGCCGATGCGAATTTGGGGGTTAGCGCGCTCGAATGCGCTGGTTGCGGCGGCTGCGCTCCAACTCGGCCAGCCCCAGGTGTTCGAGCAACGGTGGGATATACCAGGCGAACTGGCCGCGGAACCCTGCGGTCAGACCATACCAGCCGCCAACGGGGTTGTCGAGGGAGCGCGCCCAGGCCTCGACCGTCCCTGCCCTGGTACCCTGCTGTTGTTCGCTGTTCCCAAGGACCATCCAATCGCCGTGCGCCTTGAGCATGGCATGCAGGTCCTCTATGGATTGCAGGCGATAGCTGCGAGGCCTGCGCCCGATCAGGCAGACCAGTGCCGGAGGATCAGCCAAAGGGTCTCGATAAGCTTTGTATTCGGATTTGCCGCTGGGGTCTCTCAAAATCCAGGGGTCATCCTTGGTGCCTTGGCCTCGCCCGTTTGCGGGAAGCATTGATCGTCTCCTTGATGGGGAATCGCGGGGGTGTAGGCACCTTCAAGACTAAAGGAAGTTGGTCGTGTCGAGAGGTGACACTTGGGCTGATTGGATGGGATTGATGGCAGCTTTTCCGGTCGAAGGGAGGGCGACCGCAGCCCGAGATGGGGCCGATTTGCCGACTGAAGATCGCAGCCTGGTTCCGGCGTCCTGCCTGGGTCTGACCCGGTCCGTCGGTGGTGGTATGGCTGGCATGTTGCTGGCGGAGGACGATCACCAGGTCGCCGGGGTGCATGTCCACCGAGACCAGTCGGGCGCGCCCTCCTGGACGGCGGGCATCGGGCCAAGGGGATGAGTCAGTTCCAGGGTCCGTCTTTGTCTGATGGCTTCTCTTTCCTTCCAAAACGGTTGAGCACTGCGCGCCCTGGATCCCTCCAAGCTCTCAACTTGCTGACACTATGTAATGGTGACACACTCATCGGCCCATTCGCTCCCCAGGTCACAACTCTCGCGCGCGCGTGACTCGGATCAGGCTGTGTGGGATGCTACGAAGGTAGACCATTCCTTGAGGCTGAGAAAGTGAAGAAAACCAGAAGCACGAGCGGAGGTTGAGTTTTTGATGGTGTCCTCTTTCCTCGGACTCTCGCATTCCGTCCATGTGAGTTTTGACATCTCGGGCAAAATCAGTACAATTGTTCTAACCCGATGGGAGCACGAGACCTTAGACCGGTCGCCCAGGCCGGAACCGAAACCTAGACGCCCATCGGGAAGGAGAGCAAGATGTTTCACAAAGTAATCCTCGTCGGCAACCTCGGTCGCGACCCGGAAATGCGCTACACCCCCAACGGCCAGGCAGTCACCAATCTCAATGTGGCCACCAATCGCAAGTACACCAGCAGCAGCGGCGAATCCGTTGAAGAGACGGTGTGGTTCCGCGTGGCGGTCTGGGGGCGCCAGGCGGAGGCCTGCCACCAGTATTTGAAGAAAGGACGCCAGGTGCTGGTGGAGGGTCGCCTGACGGCGGACGAAAACGGCAACCCGCGCGTGTGGACCCGCCAGGACGGCACACCAGCCGCTTCGTACGAGGTGAACGCGCAGACGGTGCAATTTATTGGCGGGCGCGGGGACAGCGGTGGGGATATCAGCTCAGACGAATCCAGTTTTGCCGGAGCGCCTGAGACCGAAGACGAGATCCCCTTCTAAGCGCCGGTAACCGGCGGCCCGAAGCCGGCAATCTACCGGCTTCGGGCCTTCCCTTAGGAGACAAATTCATGGCCTCCCCTTCGCAGGATCCGCCGGCAGCCGGTCGGATTCGTTTTCGCGTCCCGGCCGAGCTCGAGCCAACCTACGCCAATCTGGCGGCCATCACGCACTCGGCGTCTGAAATCCTGATCGACTTTGCCCAGGTGATGCCACATGTGCCTGAAGCCCGGGTGAAGAGCCGCATCGTGCTCACGCCCATCAATGCCAAGCTGCTCCTGAATGCCCTCAAAGAGCATTTGGGCCGCTTCGAGGACCAGTTCGGCGAGATACACATCCCCGATGCTTCCTCCCTGGCTGAGCACTTGTTCCGGCCTCCGCCGGCTGGCGATCCCGGCTCACCCGATGAGCAGAAAGAGAGCCAAGATGGATGATCTAGATGCCATTGTTGACCGCATTCGCGACCACCTGGAGGAGAAGAACGCCGCCCGTGACCGCGCCCTCAAGCAGTCCCGCACCCTGATTCGGCACTGCTCCCTGGCCATCCGCGCCGTCCATCGAGATGAACGCGACACGGCCTCCGGCCACCTGGGCGAAGCCAGGGCGCTGGTACGGGCGCTCCAGGAGGACCTGGCGCCTTATCCAGATCTCTACCATGCCGGATACACGCAAGATGCGCTCAAGGAGTTCAGCGAAGCCAACATCACAGCCGCCCTGGTGGCCGGGGAGGCCCTGCCGACACCCGAGTCGCTCCAGGTCGAATACGCCGCCTTCCTTGGCGGGCTGGGAGAGGCGGCGGGCGAGCTGCGCCGCCGCGTCCTGGATCTCATTCGGCGGGATCAGGCAGCTGAAAGCGAGCGGTTGCTGGCGGCCATGGACGACATCTACGGCAGCCTGGTGACGGTCGACTACCCGGACGCCATCACCGGCGGACTGCGCCGCATCACGGACATGGTGCGCGGCGTTACCGAGAGGACCCGCGGCGACCTGACCACCAATTCCCAGCAGCTCAAATTGATGAAATCACTGCAGTCGGCCCAAAAGCCGTCTGATTGACCTCGGGCCGGCCATGCGTCTGATACGCGCCCTCCGAAATCGTCACCTACGTGTACTGCCAGCGCGCCTGGTGGTATCAGTCGCAGGACGCACCCAACGCCAACACGGCCTGGCTGGACGCAGGCCAAAGGGTGCATGAGACCCACGGACGCACTGTGGTCACCCTGGGTTTGCTCCGGCTGCTCGGCTTCGGGCTGGTGCTGGCCGGAGTGGCGGTGGCTGCGGCTGCGGCCGCCGGCCTGTGGCTAGGCTAGAGCATGATCCCCGCGCTGGCCCTGATCGTCGCCGGATTGGTGGTACTTTGGTGGGCCGGATTGCGCCGGCGCGCCGCCGGTCTGCCCGACGGGCGAATGGTCTACATGGACACCGCCGCGCTCGAGGGGCACCCCACCCCGCTTTATGATCCTGCCCTGCAGCTCACCGGCCGGCCCGACTACCTGATCGAATTGGGCAAGCAGCGCATCCCCGTCGAGATCAAGTCGGCGCGGGCGCCGGTCGTGCCCTACCGCGGGCATGTGCTGCAAGTGGCGGCCTACTGCTATCTGACCGAATCCGTCTTCGGCGTCCGGCCCTCGCATGCCATCATCAAGTACCAGGACCGGTCACTGGCGGTCGATTACACCGAGACCCTTGAGCACGAGCTGCTCGATCTGCTGGCGGAGATGCGCCGCCAGGAGGGGCTCGAGCTCAATCGCTCCCATCAGAGCCGCGGCCGCTGCCAGGCTTGTGGTTATCGCGACGCCTGCGAGCAAACACTGGCCTGAAGTCCGGCCGCCGAGGCTGCACTTATAATAGCTTCCATGGACGCCACGGCCCTGAAACGAGTTGCCATTTTGGCTCATCCGCAGGTGCAAACCGCCGCGGACGTGCCTTCCAGCATCCGGGCGTTCCTCACGCAACATGGCATCGATGCCGAGATCAAGCTCCTGCACAATGCGGACGATGAGGTTTGGCATGCCGATGGCGTGGACCTGGTGGTCGCCGTGGGTGGGGATGGGACCATGCTTAGGGCGGGCGGCCTGGCCGCCCCGCTGCAGATTCCCGTGATCGGGATCAACCTCGGCCGTCTGGGGTTTCTGGTCGAGGTGGGCCGGAATGAATGGCAGTCCGCGTTGGAACGCGTCATGGCGGGCGATTTCTGGTTGGAGTCCCGTATGCGCCTACGAGCCGAAATCCATCGCGCCGGCCAGGTGGTTGGCGGCTGGGAAGCCCTCAATGAGTGCGTGGTCGGCCGAGGCGAGGTGACCAGGCCGATCCGGGTCACGGCCGAGGTCGATGGCCGCGTGTTGAGCAGCTATGTTGCCGACGCGTTGATTTGCGCCACCGCCACTGGCTCGACGGCCTATGCATTGGCGGCCGGGGGGCCGATTCTGCCGCCCGAGCTCCGCAACCTGCTGCTGGTGCCGGTTGCCCCGCACATGTCACTCGATCGCGCCATCGTGTTGCCGGAGGGCAGCCGCGTGCGCATCGATGTTGACGTTGAGCGCGAGGCCTCTCTGGGGATGGATGGCCAGGACTCGATCCCGCTCCAGGGCGGCGACCAGATCTGGGTCCGGGCCGCCGAACACGATGTGCAGTTCGTGCGCCTTGAGGATCGAGGCTATTTCTTTCGCAATCTGACCTCTCACATGAACCAGTTTCCGAGTCAGGGTGAGCATGATGGCTGAAGCCGCGCTGGTGTGTGCCAACCATCCAGACCGAGAGACGCACTTACGCTGCAACCGCTGCGGCATCCCGATTTGCACCCAATGTGCAGTCCTGACGCCTGTAGGCTACCGCTGCCGCGACTGCGTCAGGGGCCAACAGAAGGTCTTTGAGACGGCCCAATGGGTGGACTACCCGATTGCGGTGATCCTGGCCGCCGTAGGGGTCGGTCTGGCTGTCGGGCTGCTGAACTACCTGGGCTTCTGGGGCCTGATCGCCGCCCCGATCGCCGGAGGCGCCCTGGCCGAGGTGGTGCGCTGGGCGGTCCGGCGCCGCCGGAGCCGGCGGTTGCCGCTGGCGGCCGCCGCCGGCGGAGTCCTGGGTGTGCTGCCCCACCTCGGTTTGCCGGCGCTGGCGCTGGCCATGTCGCTCAGCGGAAGCGTGCGCTCCGGGTTGCTGACCGGGAGCTTGTTTGCGATTCTATTCCCCGTGCTCAATGGGGTGCTGATGGTGACCACGCTCTACTACCGGCTGAGGGGGATCCGATTCTGATCGGCTGACATGCTTACCGAGTTGAGGATCCGAGACTTTGCCATCATCGACGACCTGCAGCTGAGCCTGGGGCCGGGATTGTCGATCTTTACCGGCGAGACCGGCGCCGGGAAGTCCATCATTGTGGACGCGCTCGAACTATTGCTCGGGGAGCGGGCCGACACGACGGTGGTGCGCGCCGGAGCTGAGCTCGCGTTGATTGAAGGGGATTTCAAGCTCAGCCGCGACCTAAAGGGGCCGGTCGGCGCCGTGCTCGACCGCGAGGCGCTGCTTGACGACCCCGGCCACGTGTCCCTGGGGAGAGAAATCCGCCTCGAAGGCCGCAATGTCTGCCGGGTCAACGGCCGGGTGGTCAATCTGAGCGTGCTGAAGGAACTCGGGGAACTGCTGGTGGATGTCCACGGCCAATCGGAGCATCTGAGCTTGCTGCGCGTGCCCCAGCATTTGAATCTGCTCGATCGCTATGCCGGCCTGCAGGCGGCGCTGGCCGATTACCAGATGGTTTTTGAGCAGTGGTCGGCGGTGCGCCGCGAGCTCGGCGAGCTGCAGCAGCGCGAGCAGGATGCCGATCGGCGGGCCGATTTGCTTCGTTTTCAGATCAACGAAATCGAGGCCGCCGCCCTGCAGCCCGGAGAGGAGCCGGCGCTTCTCGAGGAGCGCGCCAGGCTGGGCAACGCCGAGAAACTGGCCGAATTGAGCGAGCAGGCCATTGCCGCGCTCGAGGATGGCGCCCAAGGAGACATGACGGCGATCGAGCTGTTGGGCCAGGCGGTGGGGGCGGTCGATACCCTGGCTGGGGTCGATGCCAGTTTGGCAGACACCCGCGCCGAGGCCCAGGGGCTGCTGGAGCAGGTATCGGACCTGACCCGCCGGCTCAGGCTTTACCGGGAATCGGTGGAATTCAACCCCGGACGCCTGGAAGAAGTGGAGGAGCGGGTTGGGCTCATCCGTGACCTCGGCCGCAAATACGGGGGCAGCCTGGAAGCCGTCCTGGCGCATCTCGAGGCGGCGCGATCGGAGCTCGAGTTGATCACCCACGCCGGCGAAAGGCTGGCGGAGCTGACCGGCCGCCAAGCCGAACTTCTGGACGAGATCGGACGCCAAGGGAGCCAGCTATCCGCGGCTCGGCAGGCGGCTGGGACCGAGCTCTCAGACGCCATCGAGGGCGAGCTTCGGACGCTGAGCATGGACGGCGCCGAGTTCAAGGTGGCGTTGGATTGGCAGGAAAACCCAGACGGCGCCCCGGTCGACGGCCGGCGCCTGGCGTTCGGGTCGGCGGGATTGGACCAGGTTGAATTCATGGTGGCGCCCAATCCCGGCGAAGGCCTCAAGCCGCTGGTCAAGGTCGCCTCCGGCGGTGAGACCTCCCGTCTGATGCTCGGGCTGAAAGGCGTGCTGGCGCGCGCCGACGAGACCCCGACCCTGGTGTTCGATGAAATTGACCAGGGCATCGGCGGCCGGGTGGGTTCCGTAGTGGGCGAGAAGCTGTGGGCGTTGGCGCGGGCCCATCAGGTGCTGTGCATCACCCACCTGCCGCAGCTGGCCGCGCATGGCGACTACCACTTCAGAGTTGAGAAGCACGTCAGCCAGGGGCGGACAACCACGGTGGTGAAGCAGCTCAAGCCCGCCTCGCGGGCCGCCGAACTGGCGCTCATGCTGGGCGGGGAAACGGAACCTAATCAGGAGAGCGCCCGGCAGCTGCTGGCCAGCGCGCAGGCCAGCCGGCGGACAGCCTCAGACTGACAATAGCTTGTGAAGCAATTCACAAACGGGTTTGATCTGGACCCTTCCCAGCTATAGGGCGAAGGGCCTGTCCCAGCCGGGCGGTGAGGTTTCGACAAAGAAAAGGGGCTGTCTCATGCTTGTGAGACAGCCCCTTTGGCTGGAGCAGTTCAGGCGTCCGCCCCAAAGGCGGTCAGGCGGAGACTTCCTCCGGGACCTCGACCGGGGCGCTCTTGTCGGGCCGGCGGAAGATGACCTCGCCCTCGAGTTCATCCAGGTCGACCACGACGGTGTCGCCGTCTGAGAACTCGCCCCGCAGGAGCTTAATCGACAGCGGGCTCTCGATGTGCTTTTGCAGCGCGCGGCGCAGCGGCCGGGCGCCAAACACCGGGTCATAGCCTTCTTCGGCCAACCACGCGCGTGCGGCCGGGGTTAGTTCGACCTTCAAACCGTTTTCGGCCATGCGCTCGCGGATATCGCTCATCTGCAAGTCGACAATATCCAGCATTTGCTCCAGTGACAGCGGCGAGAAGATGATGATCTCGTCGATGCGGTTGAGGAACTCAGGCCGGAAGGTCTCGCGCAGCGCCTTCTCGATCTTGTCCTCGGCCTCGCTGCCCTTGCTGCCTGAACTCGGGGCGCAAGAACCCGAGCGTCCCGCCCTTGGTGACGAATTCGGTCCCCAGGTTGGAGGTCATGATCAGGACCGTGTTGCGGAAATCGACCACCCGGCCCTGGCCATCGGTCAGCCGGCCGTCGTCGAGGATCTGAAGCAGCGCGTTCCACACTTCGGGGTGGGCCTTTTCGATTTCGTCGAACAGGATCACCCGGTACGGGCGGCGACGAACGGCTTCGGTGAGCTGGCCGCCCTCTTCGTAGCCGACGTAGCCCGGAGGTGCGCCGAACAAGCGCGAGGCGGTGTGCTGCTCGCGGTATTCGCTCATGTCGACGCGCACCAGCGCGTCTTCGTCGTCAAACAAGAATCCCGCCAAGGCCTTGGCCAGCTCGGTCTTGCCCACCCCGGATGAGCCCAGGAAGATGAACGAGCCGATGGGGCGGCGCGGATCCTTCAGGCCGGCGCGGGCGCGGCGGATGGCGTCCGCCAGGGCGTGCAGGGCATCTTCCTGGCCGACGATGCGTTCGTGCAGGCGCTCCTCCATGTGCAGGAGCTTGTCGGCCTCGGTTTCCAGCATCTGGCTGACAGGGATCCCGGTCCACTGGGCGACCACCTCGGCGATATCGTGTTCGTCGACGACTTCGTCGAGCTGATGCTCCGATTCCCAGGCGTCCCGCTTCTCGGTGAATTCACTTTCCTGCCGCAAGCGTTGGGCTTTCAGGTCGGCGGCGCGCTCGTAATCGCGCTCCAGGCCCGCCTGCTCTTCTTCGGCCAACAGCTTGTCGATTTCGGTCTTCAGCTGCTTGAGGTCGGCCGGGAGCGAGTACAGGGCAATCCGCAGCTTGGCGGCGGCTTCGTCGATCAGGTCGATGGCTTTGTCGGGAAGAGCCCGGCCGGACACGTAGCGGTGGGAAAGCTTGGCCGCCGCCACCAGGGCCGCGTCGGAGAAGTGCACCTTGTGGTGGGCCTCATATCGGTCCCGCAGGCCCTTCAGCATCTGGATGGTTTCCTCGACGGTCGGCTCGTCCACATACACCGAGGCGAACCGGCGTTCAAGGGCGGCATCCTTTTCGATGTAGCGCTGGTACTCATCCAGCGTCGTGGCGCCAATGCACTTCAGTTCGCCACGCGCCAGGGCGGGTTTGAGCATGTTGGAGGCATCCATGGCGCCCTGCGCCGAGCCGGCGCCGATGACGGTGTGGAGCTCGTCGATCATGAGGATGATTTCCCCCTCCGAGCGTTCGATCTCCTCCATGGCCGCCTTGAGGCGTTCCTCGAACTCGCCGCGGAAGCGCGAGCCGGCGATCATGGCGCCCAAATCGAGCTGGACCACGCGTTTGCCCATCAGGATCTCGGGCACGTCGTTGGTGGCGATTTTCTGGGCCAGGCCCTCGACGATGGCGGTCTTGCCCACGCCGGCCTCGCCGATCAGCACCGGATTATTCTTGGTGCGGCGTGAGAGGATCTGGATCACGCGCAGGATCTCGTCGTCGCGGCCGATGACCGGGTCGAGCTTGCCTTCCTTGGCCAGCTGGGTCAGGTCACGCGAATACTTCTCCAGCGTGCGATAACGCGATTCGGCCTTGCGGTCGGTCACCCGCTGGCCGCCGCGCAGCTCCTTGATGGCGTCGTAGACACGTTCCTTGGTGATGCCCTCTTCCGCCAGCAGGCGAGCAATCGGCGTGTTGCGCTCCGACAAGATGGCCAGGAACAGGTGCTCGGTCGAGATGTACTCGTCCTTCAGTCGATTGGCCTCTTCATTGGCCATGTCGACCACGCGCTTGACGCGCGGCGTGATGAAGATCTGGCCGGCGCCTCCACCGTAGATATTGGCCTTGGGACTGCTGCGCAGCTGCTGGTCGATGCGGTCAGACAGCTGTTCGAGGTCGATGTTCAGGCGTTCCAGGATCTGGGGGATGACACCCTGCGGCTGCTCGATCAGCGCCAGCAGGATGTGCTCAGTGTCAATCTGATTGTGCCCGTAACGCTGGATGATCTCGGCCGCCCGCTGGGCGGCATCCTGGGCACGTTCTGTAAAACGATCAAATCGCATCATATGCGATACCTTCCCTTCCCATGGCGCACACTGGTTTCCAGGGCACGCTTGGTGGCGATTATAACATCGCGGTCCGGCGCCACCCCCCGCCGGCGCGTTAGAAATGCATATGAGTTTTGTTAGCTGCGAGCCGGCCAGCCATGCATCACCGGGCGGAGCCCGCAACCTGCGTGGTGCAAGACCCACGCCAACCGAAGTGCAGGCTGAGCCGCATTCAAATGCCTGCCCGGGAGTGTTTGAGTGTGTGGCGCCGGCTTTGGCCAGTAAGCCCCGGATTCCACCGCAGCCATGGGGGAGGGAGCCCCGAAGCCCCGACGACCGCATGGGACAATGGTGGGTTGGTGAATTGGCGGGCTTCGTCTACAATGAACGTGCTCGGCCGCGGGTCGATCGTCCGAGCAGATCGTAACAGCCTATCGGCACGCTCTCGGGGGGCGTGCCGCTTTCACGCCAGGGTGCCGCACTTCGATTGATTCCCTATGATCTTTGACGAATGACGGCCAAACGAGTTGCCGGGCGCCTGCTTGCCGGGCTCATGTTGGTGCTGCCGGGGGCGCTCGCCTCCGGTGCGGGGCTGCCGGCAGCCGAGGCGAAACCACTGCCGGCGGCTACGGCGGGATTGACCATCTCGCTGCCGGCCACGGCGTTCATCGGCAGCAGCCTGGCATTTGATGCCACCTTCGACAACACCGGAAGCTCGACCGGTTATGGGCCGTTCATTGACCTGGTCTTTCCGGTCAACGGCGCCGATGGCGCCGCCGGCACCGACACGCCGGACGGGCTGAGCTTTGTCAGCGCCACGTATCTGGGCGCCTCCCTTACGACCGTCATTCAGACTTTTCCGAACGACGGCGGCGGGCTGGGCTGCGTCGACCACCCCTACGCGCGCGACACCAGTGGCGCATTCCTGCAGGTGTGCGGAACCACCGGTGACCGACTGGTGGTCGTGCTGCTGCCCTTTGGATCGGTCACGCCTACGCAGCCGCCCATGGTGGTCAGCGTTTCGGCGAGCATGAGCAACCTGGCCGATTTAGGCACGCCGCTCACGGTTCATGCCCGGGCAGGCTTCCGCTTCGGCGAAACGCCCCTCGACGATTGGTGCTGCGACGCGGTCATCGTCAGCAGCAGCAACACCCAGTCGAGCGCCTGGCCGAGCTCGTCGGTGACTCCCACCCTCATCACGCTCAGCAAGACCTACAACGGCCCTGAAGACGAGACCGCCACAGGCCCCAACTACCCGCGGCGCTACACGGTCAACGTTGACCTGCCCGCCGGTCAGACGGTGACCGATCTCGACCTCACCGACAGCCTGCCGGACAACCTGGCGTTCACAAGTGTGGTGGCCGTGTCGGCCGGGGGCGTGGTCACGGTCACGCCCACACCTGGCGTGGCCTCCAATCCTCCCGACAACCAGATCGTGGTCAACTTCGCTTCTGTAACCGGGACGGCCGCAGCCAGTGATGCCTCGATGACCTTTGAATACTTTGTGCCCGATCTGGACGCCAACGGCGATGCGGTCATCGATCCCTTTTCGGGCGCCTCGGTTCAGTCTCAGGACAACGCCAGCGCCGTCGGCACGTGGACGCCGCTCGATGGTCGCGACAGTGGGTCGGTCGGGAACGCGGTTGCCAATCCGCCTGGCCCTGAGCACACGCTCAACGACCGCAGTCTGGCGATCCAGAAATCGGTCGGCCTGGCCGTGGACAACGGCGCGCCGGGGGTCAGCCCCGGCGACGTGCTCGAATACAGCCTCGAGGCCCAGGTGTCCGACTACTTCACCTTCGGCGATCTGGAAGTCACGGATGTGATTTCGGATGGCCAGCACTTTGACGCCAGCTTCACGCCGACCCTGGACGTGACCGAGCGCGGGTCGGCGGATTCCGGGAGCTTCATTGTCGGCACGGACCTGATCGTCGACACCAGTGAGATCGGCAATGACAGCAACCCCGCCACCGACGGCTCGACCAGCCTGTTCTTTCACCTGTCGCAGGCGCTGACCCGCATCGCCGGGGACGACCTGCTGCAGGGCGGCCGGGCGATTGCCCCCGACGCCGGGCCGGCCACGGCCACGATCGTCTTCCGGACCATCGTGCAGGACAACTTCACCGACACCTACCCGTCGGGGGACCCCAGCGTCGATCAGGGCGACGTCCTCAATGACGACGTGACCGCCACCGGGACAGTCCGCGACAATGACGCCACCGGGACGGTCCTGGGTTCACCCAGCGACGCCAGCGCCGCCAGTGTGACCATCGAGCGCGGCGTGATTTCCAAAACCATCTATGCCGTCAATGGTTCGACGTCCTTCAGTTCGCCTCCGGAGGTCGCCCCGGGCGAGACGGTCACGTACCGCATCCAGGCCAGCCTGCCGACGAGCGACGTCGAGAGCCTGGCGTACATCGATTACCTGCCGCTGCCTGTCTTCCTGGCGACCGAAGTCACGACCTTTAACGACGCGCAGTCCGCCACGCCGCCGGCCGCCGGCGAGGCCCAATTCGGACCCAACGACACCTTCCGGGCGTACTCGGGGATTGTGCCTTCTGTCACAAGCGACGCCGCCGCCAACAGCCTGACCTTCACCTACGGTGACTTTGACGATCCGCTGAGCGCGCCCACGAACGTGGACATCCTATTCACGGTCACCATGACCGACGCGCCCTATGCCGACCAGCTGTATCTCACCAATCAGGTGCGCGCCCAGGAAGGTTCAACCAACGCCGGCACGCAAACGGACGATGAAATCATCCAGATCGTGAGCTCCGAACCCTTGTTGAAGATCTGGAAAGGCGTCATCGCCACCGACAACCCGGCGGGGACCTTCACCCCGCCGGCCATCGGGCCAGTGAGCTTCTCAGCCCCGGGTTCTGCCGGGGTGCGCTGGTCGGGGACGATCGACTCGGATGGCCTGGACTCGACGCCAGTCGATTCCGACGCCGCCAACGTGGACGCCAGTGACCTCGTGTCCTTCGCCATCGTGATCGACAACCTTGGCTCCGGGCATCGCGGCGCCCATGACATTCGCATCAAGGATGATCTGCCGCCGGGTTTCAGCATCCCGGCCGGGGGCCTCAACCTGACGATCACGCGAGGCGACGGCACGGTTTTGGGCTATGTGCCGCTGGGGCCATCCAGCGACGACAGCGATCTCTTCGGCGACGGCGTGGAGTTGGTCGACCCGGCGGCCGATGAGGGCGCCTGCCAGGCCTACAGCCTTACCGGCGGCAGGAACATCGCCGTGCTCACCTACGACCTGCAGCTGGACCCCGATGTCGGACCGTCGCAGGTGATCACCAACACTGCCACGGTCTTCAATTACGCCAGCGTCGAAGGCGGGGAAGACTTCACCGGCACCAACTCGGATCTGACCGACAGCGCCGACGTGACCATCGCCTTTCCGTTGGTCGACAAGACCATTCTGGGGACCAACCAGACCTTCACTGCCGGTAACAATGTCGCCATCGGGGAGCAGGTTCAGTACCAGGTCACCGTGACCGTACCCGAGGGCGAGGCCAGTGCCGTGACGCTGGTCGACACGCTGGATGCGGGGCTGGCCTTCGTCACTCTGGATGACCTGACCGCCTCGCCCGCGCTTGCCACCGATGTTGCCGGCGGATTCGCCCAGGTTCTGACGAACGCGCAAGCGGCCCTGGCCAGCCCGGGCTCCAGCGCCACCTTCGACTTCGGCACGCTGACCAATTCCGATGCCGACAACTCCGCCCCCGAGACCATCACGCTGACCTACACCGTGGTAGTCATCAACGGCGGCAGCAATGACCGCGGGGACACCCGCACCAACGACGCCGAGTACACCTGGACCGTGGACACGACCACGTCAAGCGTGGCCAACTCGGCCCCGCTGGTGACCATCGTCGAGCCGACGCTGCAGGTGACCAAGACGGCCCTGCCTGCCACCGGCGACGCCGGCGATACGATCACCTTCAACGTCACCATCACCAACGGCGGCGCCTCCAACGCCGAGGCCTTCGACGTGACGTGGAGCGACGTCATTCCGGCCGGGATGACCTACACCCCCGGCACTCTGGCGTTCACCGGCGTCGGAGTCCCCCCGTCGACCCTCGTGGATACGGCCGCGCCGACACTGTCGGCCACCTGGGTCTCTCCCGCGACGTCGTTCCCGGTCGGGAGTGATAGCCACCTGACCTTCGACGTCACCCTCGACTCCAGCGTCAGCCCGGGACAAGTGATCACCAACACGGCCAACCTGGCTTGGACCAGTCTCCCCGGGGACGTCACCAGCCCACAGTCCACATTCAACACGCTCTCAACCGAGCGCACGGG
The DNA here is from genome assembly GCA_963797485.1 of uncultured Chloroflexia bacterium. GTDB lineage: Bacteria > Chloroflexota > Anaerolineae > Anaerolineales > E44-bin32 > CAWAND01. The sequence goes on along the minus strand of CAWCPF010000003.1, from coordinate 52,812 downwards.
GGACACATCCAACCCGGGCGGTACCGACAACGACTACCGGGCTTCGGGGCCGGCCAATGTGACCATCTTGTCCGGGCCGGTCAAGTCGCTGGCCTCCACCTCCGAGGCCCACACCGGGGTCGTCGGCGGGACGGAAAGCGTCGCCATCGGCGAGATTGTGCGTTATCGCCTAGTGTTCCAGCTGCCAGAGGGCACGGCGACCAACTTCCAGCTGCAGGACCAGCTGCCGCCCGGCCTGCAATTCCTGGACGATGACACGGCGACGGCGGCGCTGGTCTCCAACGGCGGGGTTCCGCCGGCGGGCGGGATCTCATCGTCGACGCTGCCATCCGTCGACGGCGGAGGCCATCCGCTGGCGGTGGCGGGCGACCAGACGACCATCGCCGGCATCACCCCCGCCTACATCTTGCCCGATAACGCCGTGTCGAGCAGCGCTACCGATTCCAGCGCGGATGCCTACGGCAGCGGCACTGACCCATACTTCTGGTTCGGTACCCTGACCAATTTCGATCGCGACACCGACCAGGAGTTTGTCGTGGTCGAGTTCAACGCCGTGGTGATGAACATCGCCGGCAACCAGGCTTACAACAACGCTAGCGGCGCGGCGGCGACCACCAATCGCGACAACACCTTCCTGCCGCGGGTCAACGGCGTCGCCGGCACGGCCTCGTCTGCGGTCCGGGTGCGCATCGCCGAGCCGCTGATCAGCAACCTGAACAAATCGCTGTCCGTCACCCCCGCCGACGCCGGCGACAGCCTGCAATACACGCTGACCTTCGGCAACGCCTCGAGCCTTTTCCGGGCGGCGGCGGCTTTCGACCTGCGGGTGCTTGACGCGCTGGATGCCAATCTGGAATTGACCGGCGTGGTCGTTGCGGCCCCCGGCTACGCGTTGGTTACCGACAACTCGAGCCTGGTCACCGACACTGTCGATGTCCTGGTGAGCGAATTGGACCCCGGCGACTCGGTGACGATCACGGTGTCGGCCCAGGTCATTGACACGGTGCCCTTCGGCACCACGATCCCCAACACCGCCAGCCTGACCTACACCAGCCTGCCGGGCGACAACGGTACGGCCAGCAACCCAACCGGCTCGAGCACGCCCGGGACCCCGGGCGGCCCCACCGGCGAGCGGACGGGTAGTGACGGCCCCGGGGGGGCGCTGAACGACTATGCGGACACCGCATCGCTCGACCTGGCGCTGGCCGACCCGGCCGTGTCAAAATCGGTTTTCGCCACGTCGGTCACGACCTCGGGCAGCGGCCAGTTTTCCCCGTCGATCACCGACCTGGTGATCGGTGAAGAAGTCACCTTCCATATCACCGTGACGCTCCCGGAGGGCGATGGCCCGGTCACGGTGACCGATTTGCTGCCCAGCCCGCCGGGCGGGGTTCTCAATCTCATCAGTTCGCAAGTGCTGGCTGTCGGCGGCCAGATCAGCGGCAGCGCGCTATCGGTGGGCGATCCCGGCGTGGCCAGCGACACCGGCAGCGACGGGCTGGACGACCAAATCGTCTTTAATTTCGGGACCCTGCACAACGCGCCCGACGGGGTCAGCAACAGCGATGACCAGCTGGTGATGGAGGTTGTGGCCCGGCTCGAAAACCTGGCCGCCAATCAGAATGGGGACACGCTAACCAATCAGGTCACCCTCGACTACGGAACCGGCAGCCAGACCGACAGCGCCGACGTCGAAGTGGTGGAGCCCGACCTGAGCATCAGCAAGACCGCAGACGACGACACGCCCTTCCTGGGCCAAACCGTCATCTACACGATCACGGTCCAGCATTCGGGGTCGAGCACGGCTGACGCTGAAGACATCGTCATCACCGACACCATTCCGGCCGGGTTGAACTACGTGCCCGGCTCTGCCAGTCTGCCGGCCAGCCAGGTGGACGAGAGCGGCCTGCCGACGGTGGTGTTTACCCTGCCTGGCCTGACGCTGATTGACGGGAGCGCCAGCTTCACCTATCAGGCGGTCGTCGGCACGCCGCCGAGCGTGAGCGTGGGCGACACCTTCGTGAACACGCCGGATATGACCTGGACATCCATTTCCGGGTCCGACTCCAACGAGCGCACCGGCGTCGGCGGGGTGGATGACTACACCGCCTCCACCAGCGAGTCGGTGACCGTGACCGGCATCGACCTGCGCATCACAAAAGACGATGGCGGCATCACCGCCCACCCGGGCGATGTGGTCGTGTACACGCTGCATATCACCAATGTGGGAAACACCGGCGCTACGGGGGTGACGATCAGCGAGACCGTGCCGGACAACACGACCTTCTCGGCCGGATCGAGCACCGCAGGCTGGTCGTGCGCAGGCGGCGGCGTGGCCGGCTCGGCGTGCAGTTTCAGCGTGCCCGGTACCTTGGGGACGAGCACCCCGGTGGACGTTGACTTCGCCGTCCAAATTGTCTCACCTGCGCCGGTCGGCCTGGAACAGATCGACAACGGGGCCAGCGTGACCGACGATGGCACCCACGGCACCGAGCCGACCCCAAGCGACAACTCGGACACGGACACAACCCCGGTGGACGCCGGGCCGGATCTGAGCATCACCAAAGACGACGGGCTTGACATCGTCTCCCCAGGCACGACGCTCAACTTCCAGATGGTGGTTCAAAACGTCGGCGACCAGGACGCCACCGGGGTGCAAGTGACCGACACCATCCCCGACCACACGACCTTTCTGCCTGGCAGCAGCACGGCCGGCTGGTCATGTGACCCGGACAATGCCGCCGGGAGCCTGTGCACCTTCGACATCGGGGATTTCGCGTCGGGCGCCAGCCTGAACTTCACCTTCAGTGTGGTGATCGACGACCCGCTCGACGCCAGCGTGACCCAGATCCTGAACGCCGTCGACGTCGCCGACGACGGGACCAACGGGCCCGAGCCCACCCCGGCGGACAATCATGCCGAGGACACGGACTTCATTGTCAGCCTGCCCAAGACCGATCTGTCCAAGACCCTGGTTGACACCAATCAGACCTTCAGCTTGGGAACCGAGACGGCGATCGGCGAGATATTGACCTATGAGGTGGTTTTCACTCTGCCGCCGGGGACCATCGACAGCGCGCGGCTGACCGATGTGTTGGACCGCGGACTGGCCTTCGTGACCTGCGACAGCTTTGAGGCGTCTACCAACCTGGTAACCGCCTCGCCGAACAGCCTGAGCGCAATCTGTGACGCGCCGACGGTCGGGCCCGAACCGAGCTCCAGCAGCGACCCCACTGATGCCGGCCGGCGGGTGGTGTTCGACATGGGGACGGTGACGAATGGCGATTCGGCCAACGCCACTCTGACCCTGCGCTACCAGGTGGTGGTGTTGGACGCGGCAGTGAACGTGCGCGGTGGCGCGCTGGGTAACCACGTCGAGTGGACCTGGGACGGCGGCTCGCTGAGCGAGACGGCCGAGCGCGTCAGCCTCATCGAGCCGACCTTGAGCCTGGCCAAGACGGCTGCGCCGCGCGTGGTCCCGCCGGGGAGCCCGGTGACATTCACCCTGTCCATTGCGCACACCACCCCGAGTGACGCCGACGCGTTTGATCTGGTGCTCACCGACAGCCTGCCGGTCGATTTGGTCTATGTCACCGAACTCTCTCGTGTGGACCGGCGTGGGCGTGGCCCCAGACAGCCTGGACCAGTCCGGCGCGCCGACGCTGCAAGCACGATGGAGTGACTTCCCGCTCGGCAGCACCAGCCAGATCCAGTTCCAGGCGTTGCTGGGGGACATAGATCCTGGTGAGCGCGTCACCAATTCCGCCAATCTGGAGTGGACCAGCCTGCCAGGGGATGTCTCCAGCCCGCAGTCCTCGTTCAACACGCTCTCGACCGAGCGGCGCTTCGACCCCGGATCTAGCGTCGATACCTACATTGTGACCAGCGAGGTGAGCGTGAGCGCCCCGGCGCTTCCGGCGACGGGCTTTGCGCCGGGCCGGGTCAGCCAGGTCCCGCCCCAGCCCGTTTCGGCCCGCTATCAGGCCGTCGGGGATCTGGTCCTCGAAATCCCGAGCCTGAACGTCGAGGTGCCCATCGTCGGCGTGCCTCTATCGAGCGAGGGCTGGGACCTGACCTGGCTGGCGAACGAGGCCGGCTATCTGGAAGGGACCGCCTACCCGACGCATGCGGGCAACACCGCCCTGACCGCCCATGTGTACCTGGCCAACGGGCTGCCGGGGCCGTTCCACGATCTGGGGCGCTTGCAGTGGGGAGATGAAATCCGGGTGGTGAGTGGTGGGTTGGTTTACACATACCAGGTGCGCCAGTCGATGACCGTGGGGCCCAACAGCCTGTCGGCCCTGCGCCACGAAGACCGCGATTGGCTGACCTTGCTCACCTGCGAGGGCTACGATCCGGCCCGTGGGACCTACGCCAGCCGACGGGTCGTGCGGGCGGTGCTGGTTGATGTCCGCCCCGTGGGCGCGGCGCGCTAAGTCAGCCGGATCTCATCCGACCAGCACCCCCACCGTCATTCCATCGCCGGCCGGGAAGATCGTCGAGAGGACCCGCGGATTTTCGGCCAGCCGCCGGTTGAACCGGCGCATGATCGTGACCCGGTCGTCATTCCCGTCGTCCTCGATCACCTTGCCGCCTCGAAAAGCATTGTGGGCGGCCAGCACGCCGCCGGGTCTGAGATTTTCCAACGTCCAGTCCAGGTAGTCCAGGTAGCCTTCCTTTTCGGCGTCGATGAAGACGAAGTCGTAGGGGCCCTGGCCGGCCAGGTCAACCAGGCTCTGATGGGCATCTCCGATCCGGAGTTCAATTCTGTCCGCCACGCCCGCGAGCTGGAAGTGCTCCTCGGCCACTTTGGCGTGCTTGGGCTCGACTTCCAGCGTGATCAGACGGCCGCCTTCCGGCAGGCCGCGGGCAATCCAGGCACCGCTATAACCTCCCAGGGTCCCGATCTCGATCACCTTCCGCGCGCCGCAGGCCGCCACCAGAAACTGCAGGAAGGCCGCCTCTTCAGGACGGATCATGATCTCCGGCAAGCCGCGTTCGGGGATCTGCCGCCGAATGGTCGCCAGCGCCTCGTCCTCGTGGACGAATGTCTGGGTGATGTATTGCGACAGGGCGTCGTTGTAGACGGGCATACATCCTCCGGGAACACCCATGCTGGGCATGCAAATGTAGGTGCCGGCCGGCATCAGAACCGTCCGGATTATATCGGTTGCGAGGCCGGCGCGGCGGTCATTACAATTCAAGCATGACCCGGCGGATGGCCAAAGACCTGCTGGCCTGGTACTCACACCACGCGCGCCGACTCCCGTGGCGGGGCACGCGCGACCCCTATGCGGTGTGGGTGTCCGAGGTCATGCTCCAGCAGACGCAGGTGGACACCGTCATCCCGTATTACCGGCGCTGGATGCGGGCCTTTCCGACCCTGGCGTCCCTGGCCGGGGCTTCCACCGATCAGGTGCTCAAGCTCTGGGAGGGGCTGGGCTACTATCGGCGCGGTCTGCTCCTGCGCGATGCCGCACGGCAGTTGGTGCAATCCGGAAAGGACCGCCTGCCGGAAGGGATAGATGCGCTCGAGTCTCTGCCTGGTATCGGCGCCTACACCTCCCGGGCGATCGCCGCCATCGCCTTCGAGGCCGATGAGCTGGCCCTGGATGGCAATTTGCGGCGCGTGCTGGCTCGGTTGTTCAACATCGACGCCGATGTCCGCTCCCCAGACGGTGAACGCCAGCTCAAACGGGTTGGCCAGTCCATCCTGCCTCGCGGGCAGGCCGGCGAATTCAACCAGGCGCTGATGGACCTTGGCGCGCTGGTATGCCTGCCGGCGCACCCCCTGTGTGTTGATTGCCCGGTCGCCGGGCATTGCGCCGCCTTAAAGGCCGGTGTGCAGGAGTCCCGTCCCGTCCGGCGGCGCAAGCAGCCTCGGCCGCATCAGCGCCGCCTGGCGGCGGTGGTGAGCCAGCAGGGCCGAGTGCTGGTCAGGCGGCGGCCGGAAGGAAAGCTGCTGGGAGGTTTGTGGGAGTTTCCGGGTGTGGACGTCGAGGCGAAGGCCGGGGAGGGAGAACGCGTGGCTGAGGCCCTGGGGCAGGCGGTGGGATGGAGGGTGCGGGTGGGAGCAAGGCTGGGCGAATATCAACATGCCTACACGCATTTCAGCGTCACGGTCGAGGCATTCGCGTGCAGTCCTGAGGGCCAACGCCGATCGTGTGCCGGCCCTGGCCAGCGCTGGGTCGCGCCTGAGGCGCTCGCCGCTCTGCCCATGGGCAAAGTTGACCGGGCGATTGCGGACCGGCTGACGGCCGAAGCTTCAGCATGAAAACGGGCTCCGAGATTTCCTCGGAGCCCGTTGGTCACTCAGGTTGACCTCGGCCCAGGTTAAGGCGTGGGCGACGGAGTGAACGTCGGCGTTGGCAGGCCCGGCACCGTGAATTGAGTTCTGATAAACGCTTACGTTGTCAGCCGACGACAGGATCTCAATGCTGCCTTGTTTGGCCGCATACAGCCCAAATGGTTCCGCGCCGTTGCAGTAGAGCCGATCAGGATACTGATCAAGGATCTCGCACGCAAAGGGCAGGTTTTCGACGTACGCCTTGTAATCGCCAAAGACGCCGCCCGGGACCTGGATGCTGACCAGGAGTTTGTCATTGGGGAGATGCGAAACGCCGTACACCGATGCCGCCGCGAAATTGGGGCCAAGCGTTGGCGCCAGCGTGGGCGTGTCGGTGGGCGCCGGTGTGTCGGTGGGCGCCGGTGTGTCGGTGGGCTGCGGCGTGTCGCTGGGCGGCGCGGCCGTATCCGCAGCGGGTGGTGCGGCTGGAGGTTCCGTAGCCTGGACGGTGCTCACCAGTTCGCCGACGGTGGCCGGCACGGCACATGCCAGGCTGGCGATAACCAACACGGCAAATACTCCAAGCACGACGGGAATTCCATGGCGACGATGTCGGACCACGGCTGGATCTCCTCTCCCACTTGATGTTTCCCCATTGTAGTGCATCTCGCTGATCCGGGGCGAAGCTGTATGCGGTCTCAGGGCGTCGGCGTGGGCGAGGCGGTTTCGCTCGGGGTAGGCGTGAGCGTTGGCAGCCCAGGGATTGTGAAAGTTGTCACAAAGACCGGCACGGGTGATTGTTGATCATACAACGCCAGGTCGGCACTCTCAGCCCGGTAGCTGAGGAAGGGTTCGGGTCCGGTGCAATACAGCCGATCCGGATACTGGGCGAGCACCTCGCAATCCAGCTGGGAAGGCCCAACCGCGGCGGTGTACGCATGTCCGAGGACTTGAGGGTCCGTTCGGGCGCGGGGCACACTGATGGTTACCAGCAGTCGGGATCGGGTGAGATGCGCCACGGCGTAGATGCTGGCGTCGTGAAAATCGGGGGTCGGGAAAGGGGTGGGCGACGCGGTGGAGGAGGCCGTCGGTGTCGAACTCGGGGTCGGCGTGCGCGATGGAAAGAGCGAAGTCGGCGCGGGCCCGCCGGCCGAGGTGGAGGCGGGCTCGGGCGAAGCCGGGAGGGGCGCTCCCGCCCCGCATCCGACCAGCGCCCGCGTGAAGACAAAGACCACGGCCCAGCCGCTCAGACGGCGCCAAGCCGCCTGTTGGCGGCGGTCGAAATCACCTGGCTGTGCGCCGGGGCTCGGCATGCTAGGTGGTCCGGCCTTCGGCCTGGGATAGAATGAGCTCACGCATGCGTAATCCCCGCAGCCTCACCTATGGGAGACTTCTGGCCCTTGCGGCGCCCCTGGCGCTGGTGGGCATGGCGTGTGTCACGCTCACAGGCCATGTATCCACGCGCCCCCCGGAAGCGACGACGAGCCCCTCATCCCCCGCCAGGCTCGTATTGGTGGGAGCCGACCGCAATATCTATCTTCTCGATCCGGCAACCGGGCAGCGGACGGCCGTGACCCAGGACGCCGTGGTGCAGCCGGCGGGTGAATTGATTGCCTACAGCGGACCGGTGGTCGCACCGCGCTCCGGCCGCCTGGCCTTCATTAGAACCGTGGTCAGGGCCGACGGCGGCCACCAGAGCGATTTGCAGGTGAGCAGCGGCGACCCGGGCGACACACAGACCGTGTTCAGCGATGCCAGCCGAGCACCGTTCTACCTGTATTGGTCGCCCGATGGCCAGGTCTTGAGCTTCTTGGCGTCCAACGGACCATCCGGTCTCGAAGTCTACCTCGCCCGGCCGGGAGAGAGCGCGCAGGTCTTGGACCAGGGCCAGCCTTACTACTGGGCTTGGGCGCCGGATGGGGAGTCTCTGCTTGCGCACGTCGGCGGGGCCGCCGAGGACAATCCCGCTGGAGCGCGCCTGTCGTGGTTCGAGGGGGAGCCATTGCAGATCCAGAATCTCGACCTCAGCCCCGGGCTCTTTCAGGCGCCCGATATTTCCCCGGACGGCCAGCAGCTGCTCGTTGCCGGCGCGTCCGCCGATGGGCAGCCCGAGCTGCAGTTGACAGATCGGTCCGGACAAAGCCCCACGCGCCTGGTTTCGTTGACCGGGCCGGTGGGTTTCGCCTGGTCGCCGGTGGGCAGCACCGTCGCCTATGTTAGCCTCCCGGGCGCTGGGGGGGAGGCCTTCGGGACCCTGAATTGGCTCGACGTGAGCCGCCCAGACCAGCCGCAGCCGGCCCCTGGCCCAATCGAGCATGTGGTGGCATTCTTCTGGTCACCGACCGGCGAGCAGCTGGCGTACTTCGTGCCGGAGCTGGCCGCGCCCGGGAGCCAGCAGCAGGCGTCCTTCAGCCGGCAGACCCAGGAACTGGTGCTGCACCTGAACGTGGTGAGCCTGGACGGGAGCGACCCGGTGCAGTTGGCGACCTTTGTGCCGACGAACGACTTCCTGGCAATCTTGCCCTACTTCGACCAGTATCAGCGCTCGAACACCATCTGGTCTCCGGATGGTGAGCAGGTGGTGTACACCGATGGGGAGGCCAACGGCGCGCCCGGGGTGTATGTCGTGGGCCGATCGGGCCAAACCAGTCCGAAGAAGGTGGCGGATGGCAGCCTGGCCTTCTGGTCCTGGCCGTGAGCGCCGCCAACCCCGCGTAGTGAGCCCGGCCTAACCGCCCAGGTTTTGGACGCGCGCGCCGGTTTGTGCAATAGGCAGGCTCCAGCCGCGCGCCGCGGTGCCTCCGGCTACGAATGCCCGGACCATGGCTTGGGCCACGTCGTCGGCTGAACCCCCGAAGGCCACCACGCCCGGCCCGGCGCCGGATAACACCACCGCCCGTGCGCCGGCCCGTTTCGCCGCCCGCTCGACGTCTTCGTACTGAGGGATGAACCTAATCCGGTAGGGCTGATGCAGCCGATCGGCGGCGGACGCCGACAACAGCTCCAGATCACCTAACCGCAGCGCCTCCAACGTCAGGGCCAGGTGCCCGAGGTTGAACACGCTGTCGGCCATGGGAACCGACTCCGGCAGAGCCCGGCGCATGGCGGCTGTGCTGAGCGTTAGTTCGGGGACGGCGATGGCCAGCGTGAGTTCAGCCACCGGCACCCGGCGCACCAGCAGACCATCCGCCTGCCCGGCAACGACGTTCAACCCCCCATACAGGCTGGCGGCGGCGTTGTCGGCATGTCCCTCGATTTCGTAGGCGATCTCCAGGGCGCGCTCTTTCTTCATCTCGCCCCCGACCAGCGCGCCGGCGGCCAAAACCCCGGCCACAACGGCCGCCGCCGATGATCCCAAACCCGACCCGAGCGGGATGCGGTTGAGGCACGCGAAACGCAGCCCCTCAGGGCGCCGCCCGAGCGCGTCGAAAACCCGAAGGGCGCCCTGGACCACAAGATTGGACGCATCCCGGGGCAAGCTCCGGGCCCCTTCCCCTTCGATCTCGACCTCGAGCCCGTGCCCGATAGCCGTCAACTCGAGGTGATTGCGCAGCTCGAGGGCCAGGCCAAGGCAATCGAACCCGGGGCCGAGGTTGGCCGTGGAGGCCGGCACGTCCACCGAGATGGCGGTCATGCTCCCAGGGCGCGCGCCAGCGCGTCAGGCGTGGGGTCAATCGACTGGGGTGCCGGCATCCGGCCAGTCACGGCGTCCGGGTCTTTCAGGCCGTGGCCGGTGCAAATGATCACCACTGAGCGGCCGTCGAGCGCCAAGGCGCCGGCTTCGGTTTCTTGAATCAGGCCGGCCAACCCGGCGGCGGAGGCGGGCTCAACCCACAAGCCTTCGGCGGCCAGCAGGCGCTGGGCCGCGAGAATGGCCTCGTCCGGAGCGGCCACGATTCGGCCGCCTGAGTCGCGGGCTGCTTGCAGAGCCTGTTGGCCCCGAGCCGGCCGCCCGATGCGGATGGCGCTGGCCACGGTGTGAGGCGGGTCGACCGGGTGGCCGACCACCAGCGGAGCCGCACCGGCGGCTTGCACGCCCAGCAGGCTCGGCGCGTGGAGACGCTTCGCCGAGCAGTACTGTTGAAAGCCCATCCAGATGGCGGTGATGTTGCCGGCGTTGCCAACCGGCAGGGCCAGCCAATCCGGCGAGTGTCCCAGCGCCTCGCAGATTTCGAAAGCCACGGTCTTCTGACCCTCGAGCCGGTACGGGTTGATCGAGTTCACCAACGCCATCGGCCCGGACTTGGCTGCCCCGCGGACCAGTTCGAGAGCTTGATCGAACGTGCCCTGGATTTGGAGGACGCGAGCGCCGTAGGCGGCCGCGCCGGCCAGCTTGCCGGCCGCCACCTGCCCGCCGGGGATCACAACAAAACAATCGAGCCCCGCCCGGGCCGCATAGGCGGCGGCGCTGGCGGCGGTGTTCCCGGTGCTGGCGCACAGCACGGCCCGCGCCCCGCGATGCACGGCCTCGGTCATGGCCACCGTCATCCCCCGGTCCTTGAACGAACCGGTCGGATTGACGCCCTCGAATTTGACCCACGCTTCGGAAGCGCCCAGCCGGTCGGCCAGGCGGGGGACGGGGATGAGGGGGGTGTTGCCTTCGAGCAGGGTCACCGGCTCGGCGCCGTCCGGGAGATCGATCCAGTCGGAGTAGCGGCGCACCACGCCGGGCCAGACAGTCATGCCGGCGATTCTAGCATGAGGCATCGATGCGCCTGAACGCCGGAGCCCGGGTGCGGGGTGTGACTATACTAGGCGCGGGAAATCAGATCACGGCAAGAGGATCGAGACCGGAAGAAAGGTGCGTGCATGGAATTTGCCACCGTTCAGGGCGTGCGTGTTCCTAAAGTCGGTCTGGGAACGTGGGCTTTGCGAGGCGACGCCTGTCGAAAGATCGTGGGGGAGGCGCTCGCCATGGGTTATCGCCACATCGACACCGCCGAAATGTACGCCAACGAGGAGCCCATCGGCCAAGCGCTGGCCGAGGCCGGGGTGCCGCGCCCGGACATCTTTCTGACCACCAAGGTGTCGAACTCGCACCTGCACCGGGCCGAGGTGCTGACCGCCTGCCGCAACAGCCTCGAACGCCTGGGATTGGACTATATCGACCTGTATCTGATCCACTGGCCGGGGCATGACGCGCCGCTTGAGGAGACCGTGCAGGCGCTGGATGAGCTGCAATCCTCGGGGCTGATCCGGCATGCGGGGGTGAGCAATTTCGATGTTGGGTTGATGCAGGCGGCGCAAAGGGCGACCCGGCACGCGGTCTTCTGCAACCAGGTCGAATTCAACCCCTGGGAACAGGACCGCACCCTGGTTGAGGTGTGTCAGGCGCAGGACGTGATGCTGACGGCCTACACCCCGCTGGCGAGGGGCCGGGTCCTGAACGCCCCGGACCTGATTGCGATCGGCCAAACGCACCATAAAACAGCCGCCCAGGTGGCCCTGCGTTGGGTGACACAGATGGACCATGTGGTCGCCATTCCGAAGGCAGCCAGCCAGGCTCACTTGAAGGAGAACCTGGACGTGTTTGATTTTGAGCTCACGCCGGATGAGATCGCCCGGTTCGACGCGCTGGGCTGACGGGTGGGGACTTTGCTCGGGGCGCTCTACGGGGAGACGAAGTTGAAGGGATTAACCTTCCCGTACAGATCGCTTTGCATTTCGAAGTGCAGGTGTGGGCCGGTTGAGTTGCCGGTCGAACCAACTCCAGCGATCACCTTGCCCTGAGCCACCCCCTGGCCGCATCCGACGTTGATTGAGCTCAGGTGCCCGTAAAGCGTCTGCCAGCCATTGCCGTGATCGATAACCACCATATAGCCGTAGCCCCAGTCGTTCCAGCCGGCATAGACCACCACGCCGCTGGCGCTGGCATACACGGCGTTGCCGACCGCTCCGGCGATGTCGATGGCCGGGTGGATGCTGCTGTAGCCGTTGCCAGAGATCGTCTTCATCGTTGTGGGCCAGATAAAGCTCGGCTCGCCGACGGGTCCGTCATAACCGGAGCCGCATGCGCCCGGTCCCACGTAGCGGGCCACGCCCGGATTGGCGCGCGTGATGCGGGGGGCTTGCCAGGTGACCACCTCGCGTTTACCCCCCGGGATCACCAGCCAGCTTCCCGGCTCAATGGTGGCTTCATCAACCGTGGCGTAACCGGCCACGTCGTTGCCCGGGTAATCAAGGATGTCTTCGGGCTCCACCTGGAAGTAATCCGCCACAGAGCGAATGCGATCGCCTTCCTGCCACTGATAGTAGGTGCCGTCGGTCGGCAGGATATTCAGCTCTTGATCCATGCGTATGCTGTCGGGGCTGCCTTTGAGCAAATCATAGTTGCCCCACAGGATGGTCTCGGGCTGCAGCCCGTATTTTTCGGCGATCCCGAACAGCGTGTCGCCCTGATCGACCGTGTAGGTCACAACCTTGACCCGGGGCCGATCGACGTGCGCGGTATGGACGTTCAACTGCCGGGTGACGTCGGAGGTGGCGCCGGGGGTTGGATACGCAGGCAGGTCGGACATGCTGACGGCGGCGAGCGCGGGCGCCTCCGCCTCCACGCTGGCCGTGCTGTGTGCCTCAGGAGCGTATGGCCTGGGCAGCAGACCCATCCCCTGGCCGGCAACGTAGCCCACGGCCGTCAGGACCACCAGTGTCAGCGCGATCAAGACTACGCGCCGAAACGTGGACGGCCCAGGCCGCGGGGGACCGGATGGCCGGTTCAAAGCCGGAGCTGAGTTTGGCGACGCGCCAGGCAGGGAGGTCGTCACGCCTCGGAGCATACCAGAAGGTGGAAGGCCGTCAATACTCAGTCCTGCGCCGGCGCGCCATCGTCCGGAAGCGTCTCGATCTGCTGGCGCAGACTGTCCGCGGAGAGAGGGCCGGTCGAGATCAGGCAGACTTTGCTGGCGCGGCCAATGATCACGCTCCCCGGCAGCGCAGGCGTCCCAGTGGGGACTTCAGGCGGTCTGGGGTGAGCCGCCCTCGTGACCGGATCGGGAGACCTGCCCGGGACGCCACGGGGTGCCCAGCAGCGGCAGGATCCAGCGGTCGAGGCCCCACCAACCGGCGGTTCGCCAGGCAAGCACCAGCCAGGTCGCGATCACAAACAGGATCGGGTTGGTGCTCACCGCCCCAGCCATCAGGTAATTGACATTCATGAAGCTGCCGACAAACGCGGCGATCCCGGTGAAGATGCCCAGGATGAGCGCCACACCCACCAGAGTCTCGCCCCAGGCCACCAGGTAGCTCCAGACGGTGGCGTTCGGCAGGACCACGTTTTGAAGGAACCCCGCGTACCAGCCCTGGACGGACGGGTGTTCTCCGCTGGAGAGCGTGAGGGCGTTGCGTATGAAACCCGTCAGCGCCGTGCCGGCCGTGGCCCCCGTCCATGCCGGACTGGTCAGCTTGCCGTAGCCGGCCGAAATCCACTCATAACCGGCGTACAAGCGAAAAATCAGCCAGATCCAGGCCCAACGCGTATCCCCGAACAACGAGCGAGCGATCGGGGGCTCCTCGAGATGTTCAACATAACGCTGACGGGAGCCCGCAGGGGCTTGAGTGCTCATCAAAGTCACCTCCTGAGTGAAACCAATTGCCAACCGAGCCATGTCCGGCGATAGCCGACGGCCAGCGCGGCAACGGGTTCATCCTAACCGGTTCAGCTTAGGGATGGCTGAGAGTCCGCCGAGCGCGGTGAGCAGCTACAAATCGACCCCGGCGCGCTCGAATTTGGCTTCCACCTGACGGGTGGTAAGGTCAAACGAGGCCCGCAAGTACGGGAAGGCGAACCACACCAGGCCCAACCCGAACAGCACTCCGGTGACCAGCCGCATGCTGGAGTTGAATGAGCCCAGCGCGTCCCCGACATAGAACCAGGAAGGCAGGCTGTGGTGGGTGAGTTCAGCCAACCACGCATTGGTGTAGCGGAAGCCCTGGCCAATCCCCGACAGGTCACTGAAGAAGTGGCTGATGCCGTCAACGGCCATGGGCAGTATGAATAAGAAGAAGCCCCAAATCGGCAACGGCCGGGTTCGATGTCGCAAAGGCCACCACAGCAAGGCCGCCAACGGGATGCTGGAGTAGGCCGAGACCATCCGATCGGACCAGGCGACCTTCCACCCCATCTGGGCGTTGCCGATGAATTGTCGCAGAATGAGTGGGTTGAGCGTATCCTTCCACGCGGCCTGGATGCTCTGGAGGGGGTACATGGGATTGGGGCCGAACAGGAAGAAGGAGCGCTCCGGCAATTGGTGGCACTGGAACGAGTACACGAAATAGATCGCCTCGGCGGCGCCCGTCCAGCCCACCTGCATGAAGATCGGCGCCAGCCAGGGGATCCCAACCCACAGGCCGCTGATCAGGATGAACCAGGCGAACCAATGATGCGCCGCCCGATACACGCCGCGGTTCAGCCGGACGGCCAATGAGTTTGACCGGTTGGACTCGGCCCCTGACGAATGAGCAGCCACTGAAAGCCTCCGCTCCATTTATTGTAAGTGTTTTGCCGCGCTTTGGCGGCGGCTTGAGCCCCGGTGTATGGTTAAGTGAATTCGTTCACAAACCGGCACAATAGGCGAGGCGGGGTTGAACCAGGCGGGTCCCAGAATTCGGCGTCATCGGAGGCGGGCTGGTAGGCCTGGCGACGGCGCTGCGATTGAGTGAGCGCCGGCCCGACGCCCGGGTGTGTGTATTTGAGAAGGAACCGGGCCTGGGCGCGCACCAATCCGGCCACAACTCGGGCGTGATTTATTCGGGTATCTATTACAAGCCGGGCAGCTTGAAGGCCGCCTTGTGCCGGAACGGTAAGCAGGCTTTGGAACGCTTCTGCCGGGACGAAGCCGTCGAGGCACGCTCGGTTGGGAAGTTGATCGTGGCCACAAGCGCGGCCGAGCTCCCGGCGCTCGAAGATCTATTTCAGCGGGGTCTGGCAAACGGGGTGGATTGTCAAATGATCGACTCCGATGAAGCCAGGCGGCTGGAACCTCGTGTGGGCTGTGTGCAGGCGATCTGGGTGCCTGAGACGGGGATCGTGAGTTACCCGCAGGTGCTCGAGCGCATGGCACGCCGGCTCATTGACCGCGGCCACGAACTGCGAACCGGGATGGCCGTTACGGGTGTGGCCGAAGGCGCCGGTCAGGTGGAGCTGGCGACATCGGGTGGGGCCCGGAAATTCGAGGCGGTGGTCAACTGCGCCGGGCTGCATTCGGATCAGATCGCCAGGCTGGCGGGGTTGAGGCCAAGCTTGCGGATTGTCGGTTTCCGGGGGGAGTACCTTGCCTTGTCCGGCCCGCTGAGAGAGCAGGTTCATCACCTGGTGTACCCCGTGCCCGACCCCCGCTTCCCGTTCCTGGGCGTGCATCTGACCCCGACCCTCGACGGTCAAATCCTGTGCGGTCCGAACGCCGTCCTGGCCCTGGCGCGTGAGGGCTACGCCTGGCGCAGTGTGGATCCGGTCTACACGGTTCGGACCCTGCTCTACCCGGGCATGCTCCGGCTGGCATGGCGCTACGGGAGGATGGGCCTGGGCGAGGTGTGGCGTTCGCTGAACAAGGGCGCATTTGCCAACGCGTTGGCGCGCATGCTGCCGGGAGTCCGTGCACAGGATCTTCTGCCCGCCACAGCCGGAGTCCGAGCCCAGGCGTTGGCGCCGGATGGAACCCTGGTGGATGACTTCGTCTTCCTTGAGACCGACCGCACGGTGCATCTGGTGAACGCGCCGTCGCCAGCGGCGACGGCCTGCCTGGCGATCGGGGATGCCGTGGTCGATCGGCTCGAAGCGCGCCTGTGACCGATTGGACGAAGTCGGGCAAGGCCGGCCTCACGTGCATTTGAGCGCCGACATCTGATCCACGGCGCGACTTTGTCCGATGCTGATGGGTAACCTTGGCATGAAGCACACACCTGGGCCGGGTCCGACCAGGCACGCCCGGATGGCGGCCGTTCTGGTCGCGTGGCTGAGTCTGCTTTTGAGCGGGCTGGCTTGCGCCTCCGGCACCCCGACGGCGACGCCCACGCCGGCGCCATCGGTGTTTGAATCCGGGGAGACGGTGTATGGCTTCTTCCCCACCCCTCCCGACGTAACCACCGAGAGCGTCATCAACACCCTGAAGGTCATGGGCCAGCACGGCGAGGTGGCGCTGATTCAACGAGCTATCCCGTGGAAGGATTTCATCAACGCCTCCGATGGGCCGTCGCAGGATATCACCGACGCGCAGAACCTGGTGACCCTGGCGGGCCGTGACGGGCTGGAGCCGATCTTCGTGGTCGATCCGCTCAACGGGCTGGATCGCCGCCAGTTCATGGGGCTGCCTCCGGAGCTGGCGGACGCCGACTTCGGCACGCCGCAGGTCCGCCAGGCGTTTCAAAACTATGCCGTGCGCCTGGCGCGTGAGTTTCACCCCCGCTACTTGGGCCTGGCTTCCGAGATCAACACCTACGCCGATGCCCATCCCGACGATTTCCCCCATTTTGTCGATCTCTACCATCAGACGTATGCGGCCATCAAGGCCAAGTCGCCCGACACCCAGGTGTTCGTCACCTTTCAATGGGAAGATCTCAACAATCTGGGGCCTTTCAACGAGGGCCGGCAGGCTTACCATCCAAATTGGGACCAGGTCGAGGTGTTCGAGCCGGATCTGGATGTGTGGGCCATCTCGAGCTACCCGTTTGCGGCCTTCACAAGCGCCGACGAGATCCCGGCGGACTACTATCAGCCCCTGCTGGAACGTACCAGCCGGCCGTTGGCGGTGGCCGAGGGCGGGTGGGGTTCAACCGACATCGCCCCGTTTCACGGCACGCCTGAAGACCAGATCGGCTACTTGCACGCCATTGACGCCCAACTTGGCGGGCACCTGGCTTTCTGGATCTACCTGATCATCCAGGATTTCAACCTGGAGGCGTATCGTCCGCTCCTGGAAGCACAGGGCTTGGGAAGCTCGTCGGACACCCTGGGGCTTTTCCGCTCGGTCGGCCTGCTCACCTATGACGGCCAGCCCAAGCCGGCGCTGGCTGTCTGGGATGCCATCCGAGCTGCCTCGCACTTACCTCGCTTGTGAAAGAATTCACAAAACACGCTTGATCCGTGCAATCCCATGCTCGGCGGGGATTGCACAAGCAGGTGTCCGCGAGGAGAATTCGGAGTGCCCGACGACGCGGGCCCGGCAGGCGGTCCAGCGAATGCACATCACGATACTGACGCTCGGTTCGCGCGGCGATGTTGTTCCCTATGCCGGCCTGGGCACCGGCTTGATGCGCGCCGGGCACACCGTTCGCCTGATCACCTTCGAAGACTTTGAACCGCTGGCGCGCCAGCGGGGTTTCGAGTTCTGGCCTATCCGAGGTGAAATGCGCGCCCTGCTCACCAGCCAAACCGGTCTGGGGCTTACCGAGTCTGGGACAAGCGTGGCGCGCATGGCGCGGTCGCTGATGCGGATGTTTGGCGGCCTGGCCCGGGGGTTTGCCGACGACCTGTCGGACCCACACCTGCGCCAGACCGACCTGTTCATCAACCAGCTGCCCGGCGCGCTCTTCGGCTATGACCTGGCCGAGAGCGCCGGCATTCCGATGATGCTGGCGGCGGTCATGCCACTGACCCCGACGCGCACCGAGCCGATGTTGGCCTTTCCCCAATGGCCTGGGACTGTGCCTGGCTACAACCGTCTCACGCATTGGATGGCTTATGAGATTGCCTGGGGCATGTTTCGTTCGACCATCCGGCGATGGCGGGTGGAGACTTTGGGGCTGGGCCCGGTTCCGTTTTTGGGAGTCCGGCGAGCTCTGCAGGACGAGCGGTTTGTGGTGCTCAACGCGTTCAGCCCGAGCCTCGTGAGCCGGCCCCAGGATTGGGCGCCTCAGGTGCACATCACCGGTGCCTGGTTTGAAGACGACCAGGACTGGCGGCCTCCCGAGTCGCTGGCGCGCTTCATTGAGGCTGGTCCGCCGCCGGTGTACGTTGGATTCGGCAGCATGCCTATGCGTAACGCGCACCAGACGCGCACAACGGTTATCGACGCCCTGCTTCGGACGGGACAGCGCGCCGTGGTCCAGTTGGGTTCGTCAGGCGGGGGGCCGCTCCCCGATTTCGTCTTCGAGGCCGGCGAAGTGCCTCACGACTGGCTGTTGCCGAAGATGGCCGCGGTGGTGCATCACGGCGGCTCCGGCACCACCCACGCGGGAGTGCGCGCCGGGGTCCCCTCCGTCCTGGTCCCCTTCGTGTTTGACCAGTTCTACTGGGGCCGGCGTGTCCAGGCATTGGGCATCGGCCCGAAGCCCGTCCCGTTCGGGAAGCTGTCGGTGGGCCGCCTGGCATCGGCGCTCGAGCGCGCCGTGCACGACAGCGACCTGCGTCGCCGGGCGGCCGGGATAGGCGAGAGAGTTCGGGCTGAAGACGGTGTGCGAACGGCGATCGAGATTATCAGCCGGACGCCAGTTTCGGCCAAGTGAGGCCGGGTGGCCCGGTTCGAGTGAGCTGCCCCCGTTTTCTGCACCTGGTTCTATATTAGTCGGAATGCCGATGCAGCGGTCTGTGCAGATCCCAGACTGGGCACCAGGTACGTTTCGGGCGCGGACGGTCGTCTGATCATCGTGTAGGTACGTGCTGGTGACCCCATCGCGGGTCTAGGAGAGGAGCTCGGTCCCGCCCAGGACGTAGCTGGTGGTGCTAGCGCCGGTCGTTTCGTAGACCACGTCCCCGTACGGCGAGGTCCATCCCACAGGTAGTCCGTCGTCTGCGCGCCGACCGTCTGCTGCACACGGCCTCCATCAGCGTCATAGACGTTGTCGACGGTGGTGCTGTCCGGCAGAGTGACCCCGGTCAGTCGATAGGCATATTTCACGCTGGGCCGAACTCCCCCCCTGCGCCGGCCAAGTTTGTATAATCTGATCACGGTGGGTTGAGCGAGCCGGTTGATATGACGGGTTGAGCAACGGAGCCACGGTGGAATGCAGGCTGGCGCCATGACAACTCAAGTACCCATCCGAGTCTTGCTGGCTGACGATCATCAGGTCGTTCGGGCTGGCATACGCCAGTTTCTTGAAGCCTCCGGCGACATCGGGGTCATTGCCGAGGCGGACGACGGGGAACAAGCGATTGAGATGATCGAGGCGCACAAACCGGATGTGGCTGTCCTCGACATTCAGATGCCAAAGAAAACAGGGATTGAGGTCACGCGCTGGGTTCGGTCCAATCAGCGGTCGACTGGCGTACTCATCCTGACCGCCTATGACGATGACCCCTATGTCATGGCGGTGTTAAAGGCTGGCGCCAACGGGTATGTTCTCAAGACAGCTGATGGAGAGGACATCGCCGACGCCGTCCGGGCCGTGCACGAGGGCAAATCAGCGCTTGATCCGGAAATTGCCCGCAAGGTGATGCATCAGATTTCGGGCGGTTCGGTCGTTGGAAGCCTCGAAGAACTTACCCCTCGCGAATTGGAGGTGCTCACGCTCGTCGCCTTGGGGTACACGAACAAAGCCATTGGGGTTCAACTAGGGATCAGCGATCGAACGGTGCAGGGACACCTAGCCAAGGTCTTCGGCAAACTGCAGGCCGCCAGCCGGACCGAGGCCGTGATGCGCGCTGTCTCTTCCGGCTGGCTGCCCTCAGACTTGGGGCAGCTCGTCGACTGATGAAGCTCCGGCTGGATGGCCTCCGGCTTCGCCTCCTCGGTCTCTTCTTCCTGCCCGTTACGCTCGTTATTCTGGCGGTCGCCATTGTGGCTACGGACATCCATCAAGAGGCCATGCGCGGATTGGTGGCGGCGCGAGATGAGCGAGGCACGGCTGCCGCAGCCATCACATTGGACCAGGCGATCCGAAGCCGACTTTCCCTGCTGGACTTGGCCGAACAAAGCCTTGCAGCCAACCCCGATAACCTCGCCGCGCTCGAGTCGCAATCCGACCTCATCCAATCCTTCCCTCTAGGTTTTGCCTTCTACGATAGCCAGGGGCAATTACTTGGGGACCCCGGATCTGTCATCACCGATGGGTCGATTGGACAACAATTAGCAAATGCCGGCGGCCGCCGCGTCTTGACGACTTTCGCCAACGGCGAGCAAATCGCCCTGCTTATAGGAGCCCCGGCTACGATCACGTCCGCAGGAGGGATATCCCTCACGGATCTTTTGCACACGACAGCGCCAATTCTCACGGGCGGCGGGGGAGAGATCGGCGTCTACCTCGTGGGACCAGGCGCGGAACTTCTGGCCGCTTCAGGCAAATCCCCGCCCGAGAATCTGGCTGACCATGTTGGTGTGCAGGCCGCCCTCCGAGGCGAGAGCGGATCCAGCTTCGCCCCCATGTCGGATGGAGAACATGTCGTCTCCTACGCCCCTATCTCGATCGCCGGTTGGGCACTGATCGTGGAGGAACCGTGGCAGGCGGTGAGCAGCTCGGTGTTGGATTTGAGCCTGCTCGCACCTTTCGCTCTGGTGCCTGTTTTGATTCTCACCCTTCTCAGCCTGTGGTTTGGGGCGCGCAGGGTTATCGACCCTCTGCGCCGCCTTGAGGAAGCTGCCTCAGAACTGCCGGGCGGAAGTTCGGACGCTATCGAGCAGCCGGTAGGAGGCATTGCGGAAATCGAACAACTTCGCGAATCGCTCGTCCCGCATGTTAAAGCGTGTGCGTGAGGCCCAGGCCGCCTTGCGAGGATACATCGGTGCGATCACGAATGCCCAGGAAGAAGAAAGGCGCCGGGTGGCGCGTGAGCTCCACGATGAGAGCATTCAGCATTGGATTGCCCTCGACCAGCGTCTTCAGTTGGCGACCAAACGGCTGCAGGAGCAGGCCAACCCCGAGTTGGCTTTGCTGAGTGAGCTTCACCAGGAGGTGCAGACTGGAATCCAAGAACTGCGCCGTGTGTCACGCGGTCTACGACCCATCTATTTGGAAGATCTCGGCCTTGTGCCTGCCCTGGAGATGCTCGCACGTGATGCTCAGGACGGTCTAGGCGTGACAGCTCATGTCAGGGCAGAGGGCGAGCCCGTTCGTCTTCCGCCTGAAGTCGAGCTGGCCGTGTATCGGCTCGTCCAGGAGAGTCTTTCCAATGTAGCCCGCCACGCCGAAGCATCCATGGTTCAGATTACGCTGGATTTTCAGCCCGATCACCTCGAGGTCAAGGTCGAGGACGACGGTCTCGGATTCTCGCCTCCGGACCCGATCGACGATCTGGCGGCCGCTGGTCATTATGGACTGATAGGCATGAAGGAAAGGGCCGACGCGATTGGGGGCCGTCTCAGCATCATGTCAGCCCATCGGTCGGGAACCACGATTCAACTCACCGTCCCGGTCCAATCCATTCAAGTCAACCGCTGACGATCTGTCTGTTGAATAGGCAAGAGGCGCGCCATTTGGCGCACTCGGCGTCGGGCGAGAGTGCGCTGGCATCGGCCATCGCCAAACTCTAGACTTGCCTGAGAAACGATTCGCGCCAATGCGGGAGGGCAACATGTGGCTGAGGTTGTCTTGGCAAGATGCTATTGGACAACTTGATTCCCTCTTCGAAGCGATCGGTTTCCGGGTGATCAGATCATTTGATCTTCAGCTGGCGAGGCAGGGATTGCAGGATCCACAATCATGTCCGTGCCCTCATCACGGCACGGCTCAATGCACGTGCCAGTATCTGGTTTACCTGCTGTACACGCAAGACCCGAATCTGTTGACTGTCGTTGTGCACGGGTACGACAATCAGACCGAGGTATCCATTGAGGCAGATGACGACGAGCGAGCTCAACTTCTGCGCAGGAAGATCACGCAGCAGTTTCTTCTCCCGAAGATCCCTTTGAGAGCTCTTGGCAACTCGTGGGATGACGATACATCGATAAGATCGAACGACGGGGTAGAAATAGGGTAATTGAGAGCAAGAGAAGACAAGAGGCAGGCAATGTAGATGCAGAATCACGAAGGTAACCATCACCCGGCTCATGAGCACTCCAACTCTAGGCACGGGGCTCACGAGCATCACGCAGATCACACCGACCATGAACACATGTTCCGCCGCCGTTTTTGGATTAGCACCCTGATCTCGATCCCGGTGCTCCTCTATTCGCAGGCCGTTCAGGGCTGGGTGGGCTTCGGCATGCCGGCCTTCTCGGGAAGCCAGTGGGTCACCCCGGTATTCTCAGTGGCCGTCTTCGCCTACGGCGGGCTTCCGTTCCTCAGCATGGCCGTCCCAGAGATTCGCGGTCGAAGACCGGGCATGATGCTGCTCATTTCGCTGGCGATCAGCACGGCTTTCCTCTACAGCCTGGCCACCCTGGTCCTCCCGGGCACGACGCCATTCTTTTGGGAGCTTGTGACCCTGATTGACATCATGTTGCTCGGCCACTGGATCGAAATGCGGAGCATCCGCCAGGCCTCCGGGGCCCTGGATGAATTGGCCAAGCTGATGCCGGACGAGGCCGAGAAGATCCTTGACAGTGGAGAAACCGAGACGGTTTCGGTCCATTCGCTGAAGCAGGCTGACAGGATACTCGTTCGGCCCGGGGCCTCCGTTCCCGCCGATGGCGAAGTCATCGACGGTGAATCTGACGTCAACGAGTCGATGATGACGGGGGAGTCGAAACCGGTCGGGAAGTCGCCTGGAGACCATGTCATCGCCGGCACGATCAACGGCGATGGGAGCTTGCGCGTACAGGTGACAGCCATCGGTGACGAAACCGCACTAGCCGGGATCATGCGCCTGGTGAAGGACGCCCAGGGCAGCAAGTCCAACACCCAGATATTGGCCGACCGCGCCGCCGGGTGGCTCTTCTATGTCGCGATTGGGGTGGCCGTTGTGACTGCCATCGGCTGGATCATCGGCGTAGGTTTCCAGGTAGAGGTCATCGCGCGGGTGGCGACGGTTCTGGTCATCGCATGTCCGCACACGCTGGGGCTCGCCGTGCCGCTCGTCGTGGCCATCACCACGGCGCTCGGCGCCAGGAACGGCATCCTGGTACGAGACAGACTTGCGCTTGAGAAAGCCCGGAGCCTCGACACGGTCATTTTCGACAAAACCGGCACGCTGACCAAGGGTGAGTTCGGAGTGGTCGAAATCGAAACGGCTGGCGGATGGAATCCGGACGATGCCATGTCGCTTGCGGCTGCAGTAGAGGCCGATTCCGAGCATACCATTGCCCGCGGCATTCGGCAGTCAGCCCTGGATCGCAAGCTCTCCCTGCCGGCCGTCGCGAATTTCGAAGCTATCAAGGGCCGCGGCATCCGAGCTACACAAGACGGGCGCGAGATCCACGTGGGCGGGCCTCGGATGCTGGAAATGCTCGGTCTTATCCTGCCATCTGCGCTCGACGAATTCGAGAGCCGTGCCAATCACAAGGGACAAAGTGTCGTCTTTCTCATCGTTGATGGCCAGCCTGTTGCCGGCTTGGCCCTGGCGGACGTCATCCGGCCGGAGAGCCAGCAAGCGGTAAACAGGCTACATGAGATGGGAATCCAGGTGGCCATGCTGACCGGCGACAGCCAGTCGGTGGCCAAGTCCGTGGCAGAGGAACTGGGGATAGACCGCTTCTTCGCCGAGGTTCTGCCGGAGGATAAGGACAAGAAGGTGCAGCAGCTCCAAGCAGAAGGCCGGCGCGTCGGGATGGTCGGGGATGGAGTCAATGACGCCCCAGCCCTCACGCGTGCCGACGTCGGCATCGCTATCGGGAGCGGCACAGATGTAGCCATCGAATTGGCCGGGATCATCCTGGTTCAGAGCAACCCGCTTGACGTGGTCAAGATCTTGGAGTTGAGCAGGGCCAGCCACAGCAAGATGGTCCAAAACCTCATCTGGGCCACCGGGTACAACGTGGTCGCTTTGCCCCTGGCTGCCGGAGTGCTGGCGCCGATCGGGATCATCCTGTCCCCTGCTGTGGGCGCCCTCCTGATGTCCCTGAGCACTGTCATCGTGGCCATCAATGCTCAGCTCCTGCGCCGACAGAAACTAACCGGTACGACTGCGTAGATAGTCCAGAGGCAACCTACCGATTAGCACCGTGGCTCGGAAGAGCCCCCCGAGCCGTATGACCATTCGAGATTGCTTTGGGGTTGATCGAGTCCAGGGCCTTGCCTCGGTTGGCCCAACCCTTGGTCAGAATGGATGCAGGCACAACCCGATCGAGTTGTGCCTGCGGCCTATTAAGAGCCAAGTTTGCACGACGGGTTATTGATCGTCGAGCCCCGATCTCGACAATCAAGGTCCGACTGTTAGGGCACCCAGTTAGACAGAACGGTCAGCGTCTGATCCGGCGATACCGGGTCATTGGTGACTAAATGAACCCGAAAATCATGCTTACCGCCCATATCCCCGTGCATCATAAAGGACATGACAAGCAAGGTCTTCTGGCCGGGCTGAAGGACCATCGAACCGATGGTCGGTGTGGGGGGTCAACATCCCTCGACGACTTCAACGTAGGGCGATTCTTGAAACCGCAAGGTCCCGTCCCCGTCATTGCGCAGCTCAAAGTGGACCGCCACAGTTTGGCCCAAACGCACAGCTCCCAGATCGATGGTGTGTTTGTCTGCTACCAGATGGGCGGTTCCAGTGATGTCCGGTTCGCCTTCAGGAACAGGCCCTCGGAAGACGAGAAAGCTGGCGATCACAATCAATGGAACGCCCAACCCGAGCATCCACCACATCCGCCTAGGGGTACGGCGCTTTCTGTCCCGCGGCGAGTGTTCTTTAGTGCGACCCATGTCTCCTCCGTGATCTTGTCTCGGTGGCTGGAAGTTGCACAATCACAAAGAAGTGACCTCTGGCTTCCGGGCGCCGACCCAAGGCTTTGATCTGGTTCAGGGCACGGTCGGCGGGCCATACCGACTATAGGTCCCTTCAATGGCCATTCTTATCGCCGCGACTGACCTCCCGCCAGCTTTCATTCTGAAAGCGTCATGGGTGATATCGACACATAGATCACATCCCAGGGCATGAAAGTCAAACTCGGGCTGGCCGGTGCCGTCGTAGCCGGAGACATAGCAGTCTTCGTTCGACTTGTGCCCAATGGCTCTGCAGCCACAGTAGCAAGGGATTTCGGCCAGGAAATCGCCAAAGATCAGCGCGTAACGATAAGCCTGTTGAGTACCCGCATCGGCGATTTTGACCTCGGCAGGCAGATCGGAAAAGAACGCCGCGTTCGGGCCGGGGCCCCCATTACGCGCCTGGCCCCGCATTGCACGCGGCCAGAACGATCGCCCCCAGCACCCCGGCTAAGGCTGCAATCCAGAATCGGTTCAAGGCTTCCACCTCCCTATGCGCTCTTCTCCAGACAAAGCCATCACTCCTGGCAAGGGGCGAGCATGCTCACTGCCCACACACCTCAGGAATTCGAGTTCGCAACTCATTTCATCCTCCCACAGCGTAAAGCCGAGGGTGAGTTGCCCGGGAGCGCACTTTGGCCCATGCAGAATGTCACATGGGAACCTGACGATTTGCATGCGTCCCAACTGCCTCCCTGCACTTCTTCCCCTCGGCGACGCCCGAGAGTCGGCATTTGACGTCGACACCCCGAAACCTTGCTCTGCGTATGACTGTTCCCGCCGAGATGCCTCTCCACGAACCGTCAAATTGAGGGCCGCAAGTGGTCATCCGTAGCGAGACAGCAACGGGCCCAGGCCTACGGGCCTGGGCCCGTCAATCTTGGCGAGCTCAGGCATCTTTCTCCTTTTTCTACGTGCCTCCAAGATCCGCCTTCATGAGTTCATATGCCTCTCGATCGATCTCACCCCTGGCGTAGCGCTGGTCGAGAATCTCCGCGAGCCTGTCGGCCTTGGGGACCCATGGGTCCCGCCCATCTGGCCTCCAGCGAAGAGCGACCGCGCTGCCAGCACGACCAGCAGGATCAAACCAACCCAGAAGACGATCATCAGCACGCCCATCAATCCGAAGCCCATACCCCAACCCATCATCATGTGAGATCCTTCCTACATCCAGCTGTCCTCGGCTCGGCTAGCCCAAATCGGACAGCATTTCTTTGTACTGATCCCTCGAGATCTCCCCCCGGGCATAGCGAACCTGCAGGATGTCGCGTGGCTTTAGGACCGCACTGTCAGTGTATGGCGAGCTTCCGCTGCCACTCCCAAGCCGCCTCGCCAGCCAAACAATCAGGACCACAACCGCGACGATGATGCCGACGGCGATGACCAGGTTGAGGATCAACCCGATCAGGCCCAAACCGCCGTAGCCGCCGTAGCCGAAACCGCCCATCATGCCTCCACCCATCATTCCGAACCTCCTGGATTGGTAATCTGTCGTTGGATTGCTGTTCTACTCGCCAGACATTGCGATGAACGTCCCGTGCCAGGAATGCGGGAACACCGCCCCCGTGAAACCGTTGACGCTGAGCATGCCGGTGATCTTCCCGTCCCGAAGCACGTGCTGTGTGAAATATCCGTAGAAGGGATCGGCCGCCTCAGACGCCGTGGTACCGGGCAGGCGGCTGTCGAGGTACCCCTGGGCCAGCTCGACGGCCCGCATGGGAGATACTGGCATGTCGGGGGAGACATCGGCTCGCGCGAGGCCCTCACCCGCATTTGCCCATCCGCCCATCATCCCTGTTCCACGAGGGCCTCCCATGAGGCTGTATTTGAGGTTCCACATCATGTTCGGACCGGGCTCAGGGTAGACGCTGAGCGACCCCGGATCGACCAGGAGCTCCATGGCGCCAATCCCTGTGCTCTTCTCCGCGATCTCGGCATATGCCTGATTGTCGAAGAGCATGAGCTCCTTGATCTCCAGGTCGGAGTTGCCGATCCCTTCAAGCGTTCCCTGGACCGCCGTCCGCGCCTGGTCCAGGCTGAGCGGCGCAATGCTGCCCGAGGCAAGCCACGGCCGACTCCCCATCATCCCGCCGGTCCAGGCCCCCCACCCTGACAGTGAGCGCCATGCGGTAAGGCCCAAGAGCACCAGGGCCGCGACAGCCGCAACTCCCAGGGCCGTGAAGAGTGTGATTCTCATCGATTTGGTCATGAACCCTCTCCACACCAGGCACATAGCGATGATACACATACCGAACCAACCAAGCTCAGCATAGCAGGGAGGCCAAAGTGGAGACCAGCGCTCTTTGGCCTATGCAGAATGTCACATCTGAGCGTGACGATTGACCCCCCGTGCGGCACCATCCCATTGGTGTGTTTACCCATGCATCCTTTAGGCGGCCGATTACTGGAGGTCCACCCTCCTAAACGTGTCCCAACTTCACTGGCGATCCGCGTAGCCACCACTGGCCAGGAAAACCCTCGGCCGCCGGGCGGCCGGGATTGGCGAGAGAGTTCGGGCTGAGGACGGTGTGCGAACGGCGATCGACCTAATCCGGCGGATCAGGGTCTGAGCGTGCGGGGGCACGGGGCGATGAGAAGCAAAAGCCGCCCTGGAAGGCGGCACTGGGTTCTGCTGGTGATAAGGTGGGCGCGAGAGGGCTGGAACCCCGGCCTTGGTATCCCCTTGCGGAGGCTCGGGGTGAAGACAAAAAAAGCCACCCGAAGGTGGCGGTGAACCGTGCCGAGGTGGGCGCGAGAGGGCTCGAACCTCCGACCTCACGGATGTGAACCGTGCGCTCTAACCGGCTGAGCTACGCGCCCGAACTGGCGTGATTATAGCAGACCTCAAGGGGGTCTCAAGCTAACCTTCTCTCAGCGGCCTCATTCGCCCCATCGAAGCCCGGATGCTATAATCGCCGCGGTTTCCCCTGTTGCCCGCCCGAAACCCGGCGAGGGACCGTGCTCATGCCCGCCATTGACATTCCCGGCCGAGGCCTGCTCCAAATCAACCATCTGGTTCTGGATGTCAACGGCACCCTGGCCTTCAACGGCGTGCTCATCGACGGCGTGGCCGATGCCTTGGGGAGGCTCGCCGACCAGGTCGAGATCCACCTCCTGACGGCCGACACGCACGGCCGCCAAACCGAAATCGACCAGCAGCTGGGTCTGACCGCGGTCCGCATTCCTGCGGGGGGTGAGGCGGCCGCCAAGGCGGATTACGTGCGCCGGCTGGGGTCGTCCGAAGTCATGGCCGTCGGCCAGGGCGCCAACGACGCCGGGATGCTGCGTGAGGCCGGGCTTGGTGTGGCGGTGCTGTCCGCCGAGGGCACGGCTCTGGAAACGCTGACGTCCGCCGACCTGGTGGCGCCCGATATTCTGTCGGCCCTGGGTCTGCTCGAACACCCCAGCCGCGTGAAGGCCAGCCTGCGGCGATGAGCGCCGAGGCGACCGAGCGCCCGCAAGACCCTGAACAACTGCCCCCGTCGCGCCGACGGCGGGCGCGGCGCATGCTCACCCAGCTTCGCGCCGACGAACGCGAAGTCTTCCTCGAAGACCTGGCGCACGAAGTTTCACCCAGCCTCGACCTGTACCTGCGCGGCTTGCTGGCCGGGCTGGTCATCGGCCTGGGCTTCCGCGTCGATCAAGAGGGGCTGCTGGTGGCCGGTGTGCTGCTGGCACCATCCATGGCACCCGTGGCCGGCCTGGCGCTGGCGGCCGTCTCCGGCTCGGCGCGCTTCCTGCTGCACCAGCTGGGCGGTCTGGCCATTGGCCTCGGGCTCTTCTCCGTGGCCTCCGGGTTGGTGGGCGGCCTGGCTATTCCGCCGGGCCTGGGGTCGGTGCTGGCCTGGAGCCACACCAAGCTGAACTTGGTCGATCTCGGGGTGCTCTTGATCGGCTCGGTGGTGCTTGTGCGCCAATTCGGCCAAGGGGAAGGCCTTTCCAAACTGGCCAGCGCCGCCGTCGCTTACGAAATCCTCACGCCGCTGGCCGCCGCCAGTTTGGGGTTGGTGCGTGGCGACCCCGAGCTCTGGCATGGAGCGTTGCTGATCGCCGGCCTGCATCTGACCTGGGCGGTGGCGGCCGGGCTGGCTACGCTGGCCCTGCTTGGTTTCCGCCCGCTGATCGGCAGCGGTCAATCTCTGGCCGGGGCGATTGCGATGATGGGCGTGGCGGCGGCACTCAGCGCCGTCGGCCTGGGGGCCTCCGTCGTGGCGGCGGTGCCGACCGCTACGCCGACGCCGACGGTCACACCCACCGCCAGCCGGACACCCACGGCCACGGCCACGTCGACCGCCACGGCCACGGCCAGCGCCACCCCAACCGCCACGGCGACAGCGACAGCTACGCCAACGGCCACCGCCACCCCGCCCATCGCCCTCATTCATGGGACGGGCGGAGTGGGTGTCTTCTTCCGCCGCTCACCGGGCGGCCCGGCGGTGGGGGGCCTGCTCGATGACGTCACGGTTGAGGTGCTTGCCGGGCCGGTCGATTACAACGGCGAGTTGTGGTGGCAGATCCGAACCGACAGCGGCGATGTGGGCTGGCTCCTCGCCAGCTATCTGGAGCAGGTGACGCCGACACCGGTGACCCAGGGGCCTGTTCCCCCGACCGCTTCACCTACAGTCACAAGGACACCTGGGAGCTAGCCGCATCCGCGCTTCGACTGAGCTGCGGAGTTGGCTTTGTCGTTTCCAGGATGATGGGCAGTTTCTGCTCACTGCAGTTGAAAAACACTCCCGGCGAGCGCAGCGCTGAACTCTGTGCGCCGAGGCCGGAGCCATGAGCGCCAGGCCTCCCAGGGAGGAGACCAAGTCAGCCGACCGCCCGCGTAAGTTCACACTGGGCGGCTCAAGCAAGCCTGAATCTGGCCCAACTGAAATCTGACCCTGGCCAGGCGCTGTATGCTCGAAGCTAGCCCAAGTGGGGCAGACCCCGAGCGTTCCCTGAGTGCAGAGGGCGAAGCTTTGCCGGCTTAGCCTTTGACCGAGCCCGCCAGCATGCCGCGCACGAAGAAGCGCTGCAGGCCGAAGAACACCAGCATGGGGACGATGAACGACAGGAAGGCTGCGCCGGTCAGGATGTGCCAGTTCCCGCCGCGCGGGTCGATCAGGTTGGTGATCTGCACGGTGAGGACCGGGTGACCGCTCAGGAAAATCTTGGCCACCAGGAAGTCATTCCAGATCCACAGGAACTGGAAGATCCACAGCGAGGCGATGGCCGGCATTGACAGCGGGATCGCCAGCTGCCAAAACGCGGTCCAGTGGCTGGCGCCGTCGATATAGACCGATTCAAACACCTCCTTCGGCAGCCCGCCGAGGAAGTTGCGCATCAGGTAGATGGCGTACGGCAGGCCAAATCCGGTGTGAAACAACCAGATGCCTAAGAAGGTGTCCTGCAGCCCGATGTTGGTGTAAAGGCGGGCGATGGGGACCAGGGCCAATTGCAGCGGCACGACCTGCAAGCCGACCAGCAACGCAAAGATCCACTGGCGGCCCTTGAAATCCATCCAGGCAAAAGCATAGGCCGCAAAGCCGGCGAATAGGATCGGGATAAGCGCCGACGGGACGGCGACGGCCACCGTGTTCAGGAACGCCCGCCCCATACCTTCGGGATTGAGCAGGTCTCGGCCGAAATTGCAGCTGAACTTGGCCAGCGTGCTGGCGACCTGCTGGCTGCAGTCGGTTATGTAGTCCTGGGTGCCCTTGTAGCCCACCAATGCGTCGGCGTAGTTTCTGAGCGACAGATTGAGTCCGCCGCTGGCCGGGGATTCGCCGTCGAGGACCTGCATGTAGGTGATGATGGGCGCCAGGACGGCCTGCGCGTCGCGGGGATTCTCCGGCAGCGGTGGGTCCATGAGGTGTGGACCACCGTTGACATCCTTCTTCAAAAAGGCCAGCAGGCTGGCCGAGCGGGCGAACTGGTTGACCACCGCCGGGTCGGATAGATTGGCCGAGGCGAGGGCGTCGCCGTTGGGTCCGTGGCACGACTCACAGTAGGTGGTGTATTCCGATTGGCCGGGATGGCCGGCGGGCAGGAACACGGTCCACCACCCGGAAGTGCGCACGGATTCCCGGTCGTGGAAAGATGTAATAAATACCCCCAGGGTTGGGATGACCCAGGCGAGCACGAGCAGGACCAGCGCCAGGTGGACCGGGAGGCGGTTGAAGAACTGGTTGAGGCGGGACAAGGGTTTCATCGCATCGCCTCCTGCTCCTGAAAGCGCCGGACGTTGAAGATCATGACCGGGATGGTCAGGACCAGGAGCAGAACGGCAATGGCGGTCGAACGTCCCACATTGGTCACGATGAGTTTGAACATGCGGTTGGCGATGACTTCGGTTCCGAAGTTGCCGCCGGTCATCACGAACACGATGTCGAAGATCTTAAGGACGATGATGAGCAGAGTGGTGGTGACGACCGTGATGGTCGGCAGGATCATGGGGATCATGACCCTCCAGAACACCTGCCATTCCGTGGCCCCGTCGACGCGAGACGCCTCGAGCACCTCGGTCGGCAATCCCTTGAGCGCCGCCGACAGGATGGTCATGCTGAAACCCGCCCACAGCCAGATGCCGACCATCATCAGCGCAAAGTTGTTGATCGGCTCGGTGCTCATCCAGGCCACGGGCTGCAGCCCGACGCCGGACAAGGCGCCGTTTAGCACTCCGATCTGGACCGCATTGGCTCCGGTCTGGATGGTGTACATGAAGCGCCAGATCACACCGGCCCCGATGAAGGAAATCGCCATCGGCATGAAGATCAGGGATTTGACCAGACTTTCGTAGCTGACCCGGTCCGCCAGGACGGCGGCGATCAATCCCACCGCAACCGTCAGGGGGACCATCACAAGCAGCCACAGCGCGTTGTTGCGCAGGGCGGTGGTCATCTCGGGGTTCGTGAGCGCGTAGCGGTAGTTATCGAGCACGCCCCAACAGGGCTGCCCTTGGATGCATTGTTCGACAGCCGACTTGCTACCGCTGCTATCGGTGAGGCTGAGGCCGATGGTGTTAATCACTGGATAGAGGATGAAGATTGCGATCACCAGCAATGCAGGCAGCACATAGAACCAGGGAACAAAGCGCCCCTGCTTCATGATGTTGGGGGTTTCCATGGGCCTCCTCCTGCGCCGCGACCCGACTGGATTGAAAAAAGAGGTGTCGGGGAGATCTCCCCCGACACCTCTGATTCGGTCAGCCTACTTGCCTGCGAGGCTTTCCTGCTGGGCGGCGGCCACAGCGGGCAGGGCGGTGGAGACATCCCCGCCCTGAGCCACATCGATGATCGCCTTCCACTCTGCGGATGAGAAGGGATTGCCCAGTGCGTCGCCCAGGTCAGGGGTAAAGCCCTGAGCGTTGGCCAGCATGTCGGACTTCTTGGCGAGCTGTTCGTCGGGGTAGTTCCCGGCGGCCCCGGCGTTCGGGGACTCGTCGAAGCCGGCGGCGGCCCAGTTCTTGCCGCCTTCGGTGCTGGTCAGGTATTTCACGAACGCGCTGGCGGCGGGCGACGAACCGAAGGCGAACATGTAGTCCGCCCCGCCCTGCATGCCCTGCGCGCCGGGGAACTGGAAGAAGTCAAAGTCCGTGCCGTACTGGAGATTCGGGAATTGCTTCACGATCTCGCCGCCAGCGAACCCGGACTGCTTGACCATCATGGCTTCCGGAGGATCAGCAAACGGCTTATAGATAGCATCCAGGAAGCCGGTGTTGACCGTGCCGGTGCTGCCGCCCACGGTGTACTTAGGATCGGACGCCCACTTCTGGTACGTGGTGTAGGCATCCTGCACGCCCTGGTCGTCATAGGCCACCGAGCCGTCGATCAGGCCCAGGACGAATTCCGGACCCTGCTGGGTGAGCAGCAGATCCTGGATGAAGTCGGAGCCGGTCCAGCCGGTGGCATCGCCGCTCTCCATGCCCATCGACCAGGGCACGTTGCCGTCGGCCACCATCTTCTCGACCAGCGTGTTCAGGTCGTCAAAGGTGGTCGGGACAGTGTAGCCGAAGGCGTCGAACTGGGCCGGGCTGTACCAGATGATGGTCTTGATGTCAGCCTTGGCCGGCAGAGTCACCAGCTTGCCGTTCATCGTGCCATCGGTCACCCAGAAGCCGGCGTAGTTGCTGGCGTCTGCGCCCAGGCCTGCCAGGTCCTGCATCTGATCACCATACAGGCTGGTGATGGACGTGGACGGCCAGAAGAGCACGTCAGGCGGAGTGCTCTTGACACGCGTGTCGAGGACCGCGGCATCGCGGGTCGACTCGGCGCTAAGGGTCACGCCGCAGGCGTCGATAAAGGCCTTGGCGATGGCGTTGAATTTCTCTTCCTCGGCGCCGGACCACTGATACATGACACTCAGGGTGTCGCCCGAGGTGACGCCGGTGCAGTCAATCGCCGGCATCATGGCTTCTTCAGTCGCCGTCGGCTCCGCCATGGCTTCTGTGGGAGCGGCGGTCGGCTGAGCCGGGGGCGGCGCGCTGGTTGTGGCGGCTGCTCCGCCGCAGGCCGCCAGCATCATGCCGAAGACCATCAGCATCGAGACACTCGCAAACAACTTGCCTTTCATCTATCTCCTCCTAGGCATTCGTTGGACAAAGTGCGTTTCGTTCGGTCATCAAGAACTATCTGTCTGGCGTGTGGCGGTCCTCCTTTCCTTCATCTACTCGTTGGCGATCATTCCAACTCCGGAGCGACGCTCCAGAGATTTGCCGTCAGGGAGCCGCAACTTGTGACAGAATTCACAAAGCGGGCGTCTTTCGTCCGGGGCCGGAGCATTGTCAGCCCACGACCTCGTGCAGGTCGACGGGCCTGAGCGGGCCGCAGGCGACAAAGGGCCCAAAGCGAGGCCGCTCAGCTATGTCTGATGTTCCGAACGCCAATCCGGTAAAGAAAAGATACGACGCAGAACCAGGGGCGCAGACCTGGACGTATGTCGGGTGCAGCCCGGAGCCCCTATGCGGTTGGCTACCGGCCAAGGGCGGTGGAGGAGATAGTCACGGATCGCCACACATGAGTGTCGCAGCTACCCACGGCGTGTGTGATTTACGGCGACCGTTTCGGCCGACAACCGCGAAGGCATTGTATCGCCCTCAAAGCGGGCATGTCAAGCCGGACCGCTAGCCGCCCCCGTTCGGGCGGGTCTCGGTCGGCCGGGCGAGGTGAACAACCTGAGTTGGGTAGGCAAACTCGACGCGTTCCGACTGCAGGCGCTTGACCAACGCCAGGTTGACCGCCTGGTGAATATCCATGTAGGTGTTGTAATCCGGGCTCAAGATGTAATACACGGCCTCGTATTGGAGGGCGAACTCGCCGAGGGCCGTGAAGTGGGCCCGGTCGAAGCGTGTGTTGTCCTGTGCCTCGATGATCTCCCGGACCCATCCGCCGATCTGTCCCAGCTTCCCGGGCGGGGTCTCATAGTTCACGCCAAAGCCGAACACCACGCGCCGTTCCGCCATGCGCTGGAAATTGCGAATTCGGCTTTGCAGCAAATCCGAGTTGGCGATCGAGATCTCTTCGCCTGAAAGGCTCCGCAGGCGCGTCGTCTTCAGGCCGATTCGTTCGACCGCGCCCTGAAACTCACCAACGACAATGACGTCGTCGATCACAAACGGCTTGTCCAGCACGATGGCCAGCGAGGCGAATAGATCGCCCAGGATGTTCTGCAGCGCCAGCGCGACGGCGACGCCCGCAATGCCCAAGCTGGTGACCAGCGCCGTCACTTCGATGCCGGCATTCTGCAGTGCCAGCAGCACCACCACCACCCACAGCGCAAGGCGGGCCACGTAACCCAAGGCGCGCACACTGGTCGCGCCGGCTGCGTCGCCCTGCTCATGTTCCACTTGCAGGCGGGTGTGAATCACATAGTCCAATACTTCCCCGCCCCACAACCCGGCCTGGAACATGAGTGCCAGGACGGCCAGGACCTGCAGGCCCTGACGGGTGGTTACCGGTAATGCCAAGCTGATTGACGCCACCACGGCCGATTCGGCGGCCAGGAACCAGCCGGCCGTCCGGCCGACCATTCTAGAGGCCAGATCGTCCAGGCCGGTACGGGTCCGTTCCGCCAGGCGCTCGAGGCGGGTGCGGATCACGCGCCGGGCCAGCATCAGCACCAGCGTCATGCCCACCGCGGCGCCGATGGCAACGGCCCAGGCTGTGAGCGTGTTTCCAAAAATCGCATACTCAATCCAGGTCATGAGCTGCTCCCACGTGTCCGGGTTCAAGCCCAAGTTTAGCAAAGGCTGTCAACTATTGGCTGGAGGTCCGGGTGGCTTGGCCCACCGCTATGCATCAGGACCGGGTGCCGGCCCGCCGCGGCGAAGTTCGCTCCAGCGCCGCTTGACAAATCATCGGGCGGCCGGATAAACTTGCAATTGAAAATTACTTTCAATAAGGGATGGCATGCTTTCCTTTGAAGGACGAGTGCTCGATCGGCTCAAAGCGGCCGGTCACCGGCTCACGGCACCCCGCATGGCGGTGGTCAGGGTCCTTGGCGAGGCGGAAGCGTGGCTGTCCCCCGAACTGGTGCGTCAGCGCGCCCAGACATACTCCTCCGGCATCGGCCTGGTGACCGTCTACCGGACCCTCAGCTTGCTCACCGAGCTCGAGCTGGTGCGGCGTGTCCACTGGGAGGATGGCTGCCACGGATACGCCGTGGCCGGCGGCGGCCATAGGCATAACCTGGTGTGCGAAAACTGCCATCGCGTGGTCGAGTTCCCGGGTTGCGATCTCACGCCCCTCCTGGATCGCCTGGAAGCCGAAACGGGTTTCACGGTTGAAACCCATCTTCTGGAGGTGGTGGGGCTGTGTCCGCAGTGTCGAAACTGATCCCACGCCGGACGCTCATCATGCATGCCTGCCTCGCCGCGCTGCTCATGGCGGCCGTGATGGCGGGTTGCGCGCCGCAGGCGGGCAGCTCGGGCACCGGGTTGGGGTCCTTGGAGACCCTGGCTACGGTGGCCGCCTCAGATTTGCAGCCTGCCGACTTGTCGTCCGGCCGGCAGCTCAAGGTCACCGCCACCACCGGTCTGCTGGCCGAGGCCGTCCGCGCCGTCGGCGGGTCATGGATCGAGCTGAACATCCTGGTCCCCACCGGCGGCGACCCGCACGACTATGAGCTTTCACCTCAGGACGTGGTCAAACTCAATCAGTCCGACGCGGTCTTCATGAGCGGGCTGGGCTACGAAGTCTTTCTGACCAAGTTGTTGGGCGGCACGCAGGATCACCCGCCGGTAGTGGCCCTGTCGGACGGCATCACACCGCTGGCGATGGCTGATGAACTGGCGTCGCAGCCGGCCGCGGCCGGCGAGGCCGAACCTGGGGAAGTTGATCCACATGTGTGGTTCGACCCCAACAGCGTCATGCAGTGGACCGAAAACGCGCGCCAGGCGCTGTCGGCGCTTGACCCAGCGCATGCCGATCAGTACCGAGCCAACGCCGCGGATTACACCGCTCAGCTCAAGCAGCTCGATCAGTGGGCCGCTGATCAGGTGGCCGGATTGCCGGAGGCCAACCGCAAGCTGGTTGCGGACCACGAGGTGCTGGGCTACCTGGCTCGGCGCTATGGTTTCACGGTCGTTGGGGCGATCACGCCCGAGTTCAGCGATGTGGCCGAGCCCTCGGCGCAGCAGGTGGTTGCCTTGGAGGCAACGCTCGAGCGCGAAGGCGTGAGCGCCGTCTTTGTCGGGGTCTTCGACAACCACAGCCTGGCCGATCAGATCGGAAGCGACATGGGCGTCTCGATCGTGCCCATCTACCTGGAGAGCCTGAGCCCGGCCGATGGACCGGCGGCGAGCTACCTCGATTTCATGCAATTCAATATCACGCAGATCGTGGAGGCGCTTAATGAACGTGCCCAACCCGGTGCCCGCCACCGGCCTTGAACAGGTGCTGGCCCGCCCGGCCATGCACCTGGCCGGCGCGCCGGCGCTGAAAGTGGAGGATCTGACCGTCAGGTTTGATGGAACCACGGCCCTGCAGGCGGTTACTTTTGATATGGGGTCCGCCGAGACGATCGCCGTGGTCGGACCCAACGGCGCCGGAAAGACGACCCTGTTGAGAGCCATCGCCGGGATCCTTCCCGTGACGAGCGGTTCGATCCGCGTCTACGGGCAGCTGCCCGTGAGCCACATCTGCATTGCCTACGTCCCACAGCGAAGCCAGGTGGATTGGCGGTTTCCGGTCAGCGTGGCCGACGTGGTCATGATGGGCAGGGTCAAGAAGCTCGGACCGTTCCGCTGGCCAGGGCGCCGAGACTGGGAACTGGTGGACGGTGCGCTCGACCGTGTGGGCATGCTCGGGCTCAGGCAGCGGCACATTCGAGCCCTCTCGGGGGGCCAGCAACAGCGCGTCTTTCTGGCCCGCGCCCTGGCCCAGGAAGCCGAGATCATCCTGCTGGATGAGCCGCTCACGGGGCTCGACACACCCACCCAGCAGGCCATCCTGGCCCTGTTGGATGAGCGCAAAACCGGCGGCGTGCCTTCGCTGGTCGCCACCCACGATCTGACCCTGGCGGCCGAGCATTTTGACCGGACGCTGCTCCTCAACCACCGGCTCATAGCTCAGGGTCCGCCCGAGCGGGTGTTTACCCCGCAGGCGCTGCAATCGGCTTATGGCTCCAGCCTGCATGTCCTGCCCGGCGAAGACGCGCCCATGGTGCTCACCGACACGCATTGCGAGGGGGACGAGACGGCATGATTGTGCTTCAGGGGCTGGCGGAACCCTTTTCGCATGCCTTCATGGTGCGCGGCCTGCTGGCGGCGCTGATGGTTGGGGTGGTGTGCCCGGTCCTGGGGACGTATGTCGTGCTGCGCGGGATGGCTTTTTTCGGTGATGCATTGGCGCACATCGTGCTCCCCGGCGTGGTGCTGGCCTTCCTGCTGGGCTGGCCGCTGGCCGTCGGCGCGCTGGCGGCCGGGGTCACCGCCGCGCTCGATGATTGGCCGTCTCACCCAGCGCGGGCGGGTGGCCGAAGACACCGCCATCGGTGTGGTTTTCGCCGGCGCGTTTGCGCTCGGCGTGGCCATGCTGTCCATCCGCGGCAGCTACGCCGTAGACCTGACCCATATCCTGTTTGGCAACCTGCTGGGTGTGTCGCGGTCCGACTTGTGGTTGATCGCCGGTCTCGGGCTGGGGGTGCTGGTGACGATCGCCGCCTTCTATAAAGAGTTCATGGTCATTTCGTTCGACCCAATTCTGGCCGCCACCCTGCGCCTGCCGGTCGCCTGGCTGCGCAACCTGATGCTGGTCCTGCTGGCGGTGGTGATCGTCGTGTCACTGCAGGCGGTGGGGGTGGCGCTGGTCCTGGCCATGTTGATCACACCGGCGGCGGCCGCCACGCTGATCACGCGTCGGTTGATCCACGTCATGCTCTTGGCGGCGCTCATCGGGGCCTTCTCGTCCGTCGCCGGGTTGGTCCTGTCTTATTACCTCAACCTGGCCTCCGGGCCGGCGATCGTGCTGGCCTGTTCGGTGGTCTTTGCCGCCGCCTATGCGTGGGCGGCGTGGCGCGGCCGGGAGGCCGGACAGCTGTCCGAGGTGCCGGTCCGAGAATCGTAGTTCCGAGCGATGGATCTCAAATCACTCGGAACTGGCTCACGGGCGAGGCGGCGGCGTCGCCGGTCGTCTTGAAGACCTCGAAACGGGATGGCTCTTCGGCGATGCGCAGGGTGTGCTCTTGACCCGTTTGGACGAGGCTGAAGGTGACGCGCCAGGTCGTACCGCTCTCGGCAGCCGCCGAAACCAGGCGCAAATCGTTCGCCCCAGACAGTCCGAGCCGCTGCCGGAGAAAATGCTCCGCCGCTTGCGCGTGAGGGCGTGTAGGCAGCGTGCCCTCGGACGTGGTCGAAATCCCAGCCGCCTTGCAGACAGGTGTTGACCACGCGTCGAGCCGTGGCGGGGGTGAGGCGGCCCAACTGGATGCCGGCGGGCAGCAGCCAGCCGTTGCCGGCGAAACGGTGCCCGCCTTGATGGTCAGACAGCCAGACTTCGGCCGGGACCCTGCCGGCCAGCGCCCGGTAGGAAACCACCCCATGACGGGCGCAGCACACATCCCGCCGCCCGTTGCCGCAGATCAGCACCCAGGCGGTTTTTTCTTCTCGAGCCGCTTTGGGCGGAATGCCAGCCACCAGGGCCGGGAAATCCAACCCGGCAAGCTCACCGTAGTCGTCGAAATCGAGCCGGTAGGCGCGCGGGTGCAGGGGATCCCATTGGGCGAGATACAGGGCCAGCGGTCCCCGGGTTCGCCCGGGACGTCGAATTGATCTGCAGCCGTGTGCCGGGCGCGGCTTCGAGCGCCTTCGACAAGCGCGATTTGACGCCGGCCGGCAGCTGGCTGGCCTCAAAAGCCTTGGCTGCCCACGCGGCCCGGTATTCGAGGCAAATCCAGGCGGAGGCCTCGGTGGCGGTGGCGAAGACCGGCTCGTGGGCTTGGATTGAGGATTGGCAGCTGGTGGGTTCGGTCATGGCCGGGAGTTCTCACTCCTTAGGGGTGGATTGGACCGGAACCTGCATCCCGACAGGCTGTCCGGCCTGTGTTTGATAGAATAGCGCATCTTGAGCCGGGGCGCGAACCCAGCCGGCCGAAGACGGGGGCACTCCGTGAAGGATCCGCACCGACCGCTTCAACCCAGACCGAAGGCGCTGATCGTCGGGGCGTCGTCAGGGATTGGCGCCGCCCTGGCGCGACGGCTGGCGGCCGAAGGCTATGACCTGGCCCTGGCGGCGCGCCGGAAGCCCGAACTCGAGGCGCTGCGCCAGGCGCTGGCAGACGCATTTGGACACCAGGCTCTGGCCTATCCACACGACGTGCTCGACGTGGAGGCCATCCCCGGTCTGCTTCAGCGTGTGGCCCGCGACCTGGACGGGCTGGATCTCTTCGTCTACGCCGCCGGCATCATGTTCCCGCATGACCCCGGGGCGTATGTGGCCGAGCAGGACCTTCTCACCCTGCGGGTCAATTTACTCGGCGCCGTGGCTTGGTGTGACGCCGTCGGGGAGCGTTTTGAGCGCGCCGGGCGCGGCCAGCTGGTTGGTGTGAGCAGCGTGGCCGGTGACCGAGGGCGGCGCGGCCTACCGGCGTATGCCGCCTCCAAGGCCGGGCTGGACACCTACCTTGAGGGCTTGCGCAACCGCCTGGCCAGGCACGGAGTTACAGTGACGACCATCAAGGCTGGCCAGGTGGACACCGACATGCTCAAGAACGCCGCCGCCGTGCGGGCGCCGATTTCGGCTGAGCGGGCCGCCGAGTTGATCTGGCGCGCCGTTCGTGCCGGCCGCCAGGTCGCCTACGTGCCGGCACGCTGGGGTGTCATCGGCTGGGTGATCCGGCACATCCCGTCCTTCATTTTCCGGCGACTAGACCTGTGACCTCGATTTTGCCGGCTGATCACCTGGAACGCACCGACGCCTGGGGGCAGGTCACGCAGGTGATGGACTATGTCTACCGGCCGTCGACGTTCGAGGATCTCAAGCGCACCTTTGAACTCGCCCGCCGGGCGGGCGTGAGCCTGGGCCTGCGGGGCGCCGGGCGCAGCTACGGGGACGCCTCGCTCAACAGCGAGGGGATGTTGGTCGATCTCTCCCGCATGAGCCGGATCCTGGAATGGGATCCCGAAAACGGGGTAGTGACGGCCGAACCCGGGGTGACGATTGAGCAGCTCTGGCGCCACACCATCGGTGACGGTTGGTGGCCGCCGGTTGTCCCGGGCACCATGTTCCCCACGCTCGGTGGCTGCCTGGCGATGAACATCCACGGCAAAGACAATTGGCATGCCGGCACCCTGGGCGAACACGTGCTGTGCTTCGAGGCGCTGCTGGGCAGCGGCGACGTGGTTACGGTCACGCCCGAATCCGACTCCGAGCTCTTCTACGGCATGATCGGGGGCCTGGGAATGTTGGGGTGTTTCACCCGCATCCAATTACAGATGAAACGCATTTACTCGGGGCGGGTGAAGGTGCTGGCCTTGTCGTCGCCGAACATGCGCTCCATGCTGGCGGACATGGAGGCCCTGAAGGACGACTGGCAATTCGTGGTGGGCTGGGTGGATGGGATTGCCGGCGGACGAGCGCTAGGGCGCGGTCAAATCCATGTCGCCCGTTATCTGGAACCCGGTGAAGATCCGTCGCCGGCGCAAGGGCTGCGGCTCGACAGCCAGGACCTGCCCGATACCTTTTTTGGGGTGGTGCCCAAATCGGTGTTGTGGCGCTTCTTGCAGCCATTCGGAAACAACCTGGGCATGCGCCTGATCAATCTGGGCCGGTATTGGATGGCGCGCCGAAACCACGGCCACGTCTTCGAGCAATCGTTGACCGAATTCGACTTCCTGCTGGACTACGTCCCAAATTGGAAGCGGGCGTATTTGCCGCAGGGGCTGATCCAATTCCAGTGCTTTGTGCCCGCGCCCGAGGCGGCCGACGCGTTCGAGGCCGTGCTCGCGCGCTGCCAGTCCAAACGGCTTCCGCCTTACCTGGGCGTGGCCAAGCGCCACCGGCCGGACAACTTTCTGCTAACGCATGCCGTGGATGGCTATTCGCTGGCGCTCGATTTCCGGGTGACGCGGACCAACCGCGGCCGTCTTGAGGACCTGACCGAGGCGCTGGACCGAATCGTGCTCGACCACCACGGTCGTTTCTACTTTGCCAAGGACAGCACCTTGGGTGCCTCAACGGCGATGGACTTCCTGGGCCGCGCCAGTATCGAACGCTTCTTGCGCCTCAAAGCGCGCTGCGATCCCGAAGGGCGTCTGCAGACCAACCTGTGGCGCCGGGTATTCGTGCCCATGATCGATCGTGAAGAATTTCACAAAACCGCCCCCCGGTCCCTTCAGTCCGGCGAGCGCCTTGCGGCCGCCGAGGGCGCGGCATAGCTGATATGGGGCAGTTCCCTCGCGCCTGAGCGGATGCTACACTGAACGCCAGCGGGCCCGGAGAGCCGGGCCGTGACCTGAAGGACGCCTGCGGTGAGCACGCCGGACGATCTCAATCGGTCGATTGAATACCTGCGCCAGGGAAGCCCGGAGCAGGCGCGCCCGTTGCTGGTCCGCTATGTGCAGGCGCATCCGCGCTCGGATGTCGGCTGGTATCTGCTCAGCTTCGCCATTCCCGACAAAGACCGCCAGGTTGAGTGCCTCAATCGCGCCCTGGCGATCAAGCCCGACAACGCCCGGGCGCGCGCGCGCCTCGCCGATCTCACCGGCCAGGCGCGCCAGGTTGAGCCTCCGCCAAGCCCTGCCGCGCCGCCATCCCAACCGCCGCAGCGCGCCATGGGCGTAGCCGGGCCCCAGGGCACGGGCGTGCGGGCTTCTCGCCGTCTGGGGCGGACCTGGGCGCCGTGGGTCAGGCCGGCGGCCATCGCCGCTTCCGTGATCCTTATTCTGGCAGCCATCGGCGGGGGCATCGCATTCTTCCGCTTCTTCACCAGTTCATTGGACCAGCGCCAGGCGGCCCAAGAGACCGGCATAGCCGCCTCGGCCACGATCCGCGCCACCCTCGGAGCGGCGGTAGGGCTTCCGCCGACCTGGACCGAGACCCCGTCGGAGACGCCGACGGAGACGGCCACGATCACATTCACGCCCACGGTGACAGCCACCGCTACCCCGGCTCCGCCGGATCAGGAAACCCTCGACGAAATGGCCACCATTCAGGCGCAAGTGGCCGATCTGCGCGGCCTGG
The DNA here is from genome assembly GCA_963797485.1 of uncultured Chloroflexia bacterium. GTDB lineage: Bacteria > Chloroflexota > Anaerolineae > Anaerolineales > E44-bin32 > CAWAND01. The sequence continues at coordinate 10,140 of CAWCPF010000003.1, read as the reverse complement.
CCATTGAGGGCCAGCCGTCTTCATATGTGATCTCGGTGGTCAAGGTCCGGCCCTTCCTCGAGGGCAGCTTCCTTGTCGGAGGCGGGAGCAAGGCGGAGGTCGTCGACCTGGCGCACACCCTTATTGCTCTGGGTCTGACCAAACCCACGTATGACTTGTACACCAATATCCTGAACAGCCTGACGGACAGTATCGGGGGTTTCTACCTGCCGTGGAGCAAGGAGATCTTTGTCATCGGCGGCCGCTTCTCGGGGATCGAACGCTGGGTCTACTCGCACGAATATGACCACGCGCTGGTGGATCAGCACTATCACATCGATCGGGCCGGAGTTTATCCACTGTGCCAGCGGACACAGGATCAATGCAAGGCCATCCAGGCCCTGGTCGAAGGGGACGCCACGTTGTTGATGACCCAGTGGCTGACCCAATATGCCAACTACCAGGATTACACCGATATCCTGAACTACCACCCGCCCAGACAGACCCTGCCGGAAGACGTGCCCCCGCCCTATGCGGGCGAAGATGCCGGCTTCCCGTATGTCCAGGGGCTGGCCTTCGTGGAGGATCTCTACCAGCGCGGCAATTGGGCCGAGGTCGACCGGGCCTATGACCGCCTGCCGGACAGCACCGAGCAGATACTGCATGTCGACAAATACCTCCGGCACGAACCTCCGCTGGATGTCCCGGCCAAGGATGTCGCCGCAGTGCTGGGTCCGGAATGGCGGCGGCTCACCCAGGATACGCTCGGAGAGTGGATGACCTACCTGCTGCTCGGTTTCAGCGCCGATCAGGCCGCCCAGGTGGACCTGGCGGCTGCCGAGTTGGCCAGCCGCGGTTGGGGCGGTGATGTGTACCAGGTTTTCTACGACGACAGCACGGACCAATCGGTCTTGGACGCCGATTGGATGTGGGACACGACCGCCGACGCTGCCGAATTCAAGTCGGCCATGAATGGCCTGCTCTCGGCGCGCTATCGCGGCAACCGAATTGAATTCCCCAGCGGCGTGTGCTGGGCCGTGGGTGACGAGGTCAGCTGCCTGATTTCCGGAGGGCGGGAAGTCGTGTGGATCCTCGGCCCCCACGATTCGGTGCTGGGTGGGCTGATCGGGCTGTACCCCGGGCTGGGATGAGGCGCATAATGGGCTGGCTCGAGGTTTGTCCTGTCCTCAGCTGGCGAAGGCACCCGGCTGGATGCGCTTAGGCCATGTTGCCCGAAGCTGCTCCGACGTCTGATCGGCCACATGGTCTGCACCCGGGGCTGAGGCAATGGCGATGGCTCAATCTGGCGGCGGTGCTCCTCGTCAGTGCATGGCGAGGGCTATTCGGCCTGTGGCTGGGGATCGCAGGCGCGGCCTATGTGGTGTTTGCCGCTTTTGGGGCCTTCCGTCCGGCATGGGCCGAATTGTCGAGTGGGCTCCGGGCGGCTCGGCTGGCGCTCGACTTCCTGCTGCCCATGCTGATGATCGGGTTGAGCGGGGGATTTCAGAGCCCGCTGTGGTGGTCTTTGAGCATGGCTGGGGCCGCGACCGCCTTGCGCCTGGGTCTGCCTGCCGGGGCGGGGCTGGGGGCGGCCGGCTGGCTGGCGACCGGCGCCGTCCTGGCCCTGAATCGGCCCGATCTTGGCGTGGACATCTGGCGGGTGATCTGGACCACCGTCAGCGGGTTAGCCGGGACGACCGCCATCACCTGGCTGGCCCACCAGACGCCGGCTGCCGGCGCCGTGCCGGCCTCGCCGCGGATCCCACCGTCCGAGTCCGTCGACAACACGCTCGATCGCGTGCTCGGTTTGGTGTCTCGAGCCGACGAAAGCCTGGACCTGAGTGAGCTAGCCCTGCGGGTGATCGAGTTGGTCGAGGCGGGGCTGGTGGCAGCCGGGCGCCCCACCGCCCGAGCCGCCGGATTGTGGGTCGGGCCGCTCGAGGCGGGAGAGTGGGCCGGCACTCGCGGTTTCATGGCTGCCCCAGACCGGACGCCACCAACCACATCGACGGCGCTGGACGATTTGTGGACTCGCGGGGTGCCGGTGACGCTTAAGGCGCCGGCGGCTGACGGGTTCCTGGGGCGATGGGCGGGACTGGCCGAGGCACCCTGGGTGGTGGCGATCCCGCTGCCCATGCCCCCCGAAGGGCTGCCGGCAGCCGTGTTCATCGGCCGGGACGAGGCTGTGGAGTGGACGCCGAGGCAGAGTGAGCTGCTGATGGCGGTGGCGCGACAGGCCGGGCGTGTCTGGCACAATGCCATCCGCTATCAGACGCTTTTGAATGAAAGAGAGCGCTTCACCGAACTCCAGGAGGAAGCCAGACGCCGATTGGCACGCAACCTCCACGACGGCCCCACGCAATCCATCGCCTCGATCGCCATGCGCGCCAACTTTGCCCGGCGCCAGATTTCGCGCGACCCGAAGGTCGCATCGCAGGAAATCGCCAAGGTCGAGGAAATGGCGCGGCAGACCACGCGCGAAATCCGCAACATGCTTTTCACCCTGCGGCCATTGATTTTGGAGTCCCAAGGCCTCGGGCCCGCCCTGTATCAGCTGGCACTTAAAGCTCGCGAGGCTGAGGAGGAAGAGATCAATCTCGAGATCGACCCGGAGGCTACGGCGGGGCTGGAGCCCGGAGTACAGGGCGCTCTGTTCTACATTGTCGAGGAAGCGGTTCACAACGCCCAGAAGCACGCCGCGGCTGAAAACATCTGGATTCGCATCAAGCAGGTTGAAGACGGATTGCGGCTGGAGGTTGAGGACGATGGCGTCGGCTTCAACGTCGGGGCGGTTGACGCCAACTACGAACAGCGAGGTTCCCTGGGCATGGTCAACATGCGCGAGCGCGCCGAATTGGCGGGCGGATCGCTCGGCGTCCGCTCAACCGAGGGACAGGGTACCTGCATCAGCGTCGTCCTGCCTTTGTCCGAAGTTGATGCTGTCCATCATGAATGAAGCCGCGCCAAGGTTCGTGAGCCCATTCCGCACGGGTCGCTCGCATTGCCGATGATCGCTGAGTCCATCGTGTGGGTGGCTGTCGCATTGGCGGCCGCGCCCTTGGTGGGGGTTCTCGGCCCGTCGGTGAAGCTACGCTGGCCGCGGTTGGCAGCCTACCTTGAGACGATCGGGCCATGGTTGTATGGGATTGGCCCGGCCTACCTGGCGCTTGTTCGAGGGGCGGTTCTGGCGCGCGCCTTTGGGCTTTACGGCCGAGGCGGCGTGGTTGGGTGGGCCGTCGACCTTGTCGGCGGCGCCGGTTTCCTGCTCGCCGTCCGGCTCCTGCGCGGCCGCCTGGCCGTGCTGAGCTCGGCCCCGTCTGACGACGCCTCCATCCTGGATGAGCCGCGCTGGTGCCTGTATCGTGCCGCCGGGATCCTGTGGACGGGGTCGGACATGTGGGGGTTGCTGGCCGGGTTCGGCCTTGGCTGGCTGGAATGGGCGGCGCGGCGGCGGGTCTGGCGGCGCGAGAACCGAGGCTCTCCTCAAGCATGCCTGGAGATCTTTCGGCTCAGCCTGTCTACGATTCTGTTCGCGCTCACCGGGAACGCCTGGATCACAGCCCTCGTTCAGGGTAGCTTGTGGAAGATCGTGCGCCGCGATACCGGAGCGACAGCGTGAAGTGGCTCGTTTGGGGTTTGTGGGCCGCCGGTGGGGTGAGCTGGTTTGTGTGGCTCGGCTACGAGGACGTGGGACTTGGCCCCGTGCTGCTGTTGTCCATGTTGATCGCCGCCGCCTACGTGCTGACGCTGTGGCGGCGCTGGGCCGTCCTGGCCGGTTTGACGCCGCGCCAGCTCCTAACGAGGACCGGTTTGGCGGGTCTGGTGGCCGGCCTGACCACGGCGCCGCTGGCCGCCATGCTGATGCTGGCCAAGATTGCGCTGCATTCTCATCCGGTGCCCGACTTCAGCAGCCAGGATGTGCTGGCTGTGCTCGCCCGAACGCCGGTGTGGGCGGCGGCGGGGATGGCGGCCGGGTTGGCCTGGGGTTTGTGGATGACAGGAAGCCCATCCTATCCGGAGACATGATGTTGTTCACTGAACGGGAGCCTTGCGGCCAGATACTATAATGAAGACAACCTAGCGAGGTGTGGCAGGATGTCCAGTCAAGACGCCACGGCACTGTATCTGTGTCCCAATTGCTTCACGCCGGATACGCAATCCGGCGCGTGCTCCATGTGCGGACACGCAAAGGTCGAATGCCGGCCGGGCGCCCTTGATGACCCGTGCCGCAAACCCGTGCTGGACCACGCCGGCCATGTGCTGAGCCGTGCCCCGCGCTGGTGGTTGGAAAAGTGTGTGCCGGAGCTGATGGCGTCGCTGAGAAGCGGCGATTGATGGAGAGGTAGCAATGCAGAAAGAAAGAGTGGTCATCATTGGATCCGGCCCTGCCGGATTGACGGCCGCGCTGTACGCGGCGCGGGCCAACTTGAAGCCATTGGTCATTTCGGGGAACCAGCTGGGAGGACAAATCTCGATCACCTGGGAAGTCGAGAACTACCCGGGCTTCCCCGAGGGTTCCACCGGGCCGGAGCTGGTCGAGTTGATGCAGAAACAGGCCGAGAAATTCGGCAGCCGGGTGATGATTGATGAAGTGACCGAGGTCGATTTCACTCACGGATCGCCCTTCCGCATCAAGACCCATGGCGAGGAGTTTGAAGCCGAGGCGGTGATTCTGGCGTCCGGCGCCTCGCCCAAGCGGCTTGGCATCCCGGGCGAGGATGAAATGATCGGCAAGGGCGTGTCATTCTGCGCCACGTGTGACGGGTTCTTTTTCCGTGACAAGGACGTGATCGTGGTCGGCGGCGGCGACAGCGCCCTCGAGGAGGGCATCTTCCTGACGCGCTTCGCCAACAAGGTGGCCGTGGTTCACCGGCGCGCCGACTTGCGGGCCGGCGAACGCCTGCAGTCGCGGGCGCGCGAAAACGAGAAGATGAGCTTTGTCTGGGACACGGTGGTGGATCAAATCGAAGGCAACGGCAAAGTCCAGGCCGTAGCCCTGCGCAATCTGCAAACGGGCCAGGTCGAGCGCCGGCCGGTGGATGGCGTCTTCATCTTCGTCGGCCACTATCCAAACTCAGAGCTCTACCAGGGCCAACTGGATCTTGACGAGCGAGGCTATGTCAAAGCCGACGCCAACATGATGACCAGCGTCCCCGGCGTGTTCGCCGCCGGAGAAATCATGGACCCACATTACCGTCAGATCGCCACGTCTGTCGGGCAAGGTGCCGCGGCGGGCATGATGGTGGAGCGCTGGATTGAAGACCCGGATGACTTCCACGGTTGAGACCGCCGGCATTCGGGCCGCATATCACGCGGGCGGCGGGCCTGATACTTCAGGACCGCCGCTTGTCTTAATTCACGGTGCTGCCGGACATCACCTGTTCTGGCCGCCGCAGATCCGGCGGATGGAAGGCTGGGACGTCTACGCCGTCGATTTGCCGGGCCACGGAGAGACTGCGCCGCCGGCGGAGTTGACCGTGGGCGGGTATGCGGGCCGGCTGCTGGATTGGATGCGGGGATCGAATTTGGGACCGGTGGTCCTGGCCGGCCATTCGATGGGCGCCGCCATCGCGCTGACGATCGCCCTCAGGCTCGAAGTCGGTCGCCGGGCTTGTGCTGATCGGCGCCGGTCCATCGCTGCCGGTGCATCCAGAGCTCATCCGGCTGAGCGAGGCTCGGGAGACCCTCACGGAAGCGGTTCAGCGCGTCGTGCGAGGCTCGTTCAGTCGGTCAGCCGATGCGCGTCTGGTGGCGCTGGCGCGCCAACGGATGCTCGAGGCTGATCCCGACATCCTGCATCTCGATTTTCAAGCCTGCGCGCTTTTCGATCTGACCCATCAACTCGGCGAGGTCACCTGCCCGGTGCTCGTGATTTGCGGGGCAGATGACCGGATGACGACTGAGGCCCAGAACCGGCGCCTGGCCGAGTTACTTCCCGCCGGCGAACTCCAGGTCCTGGAGGGCGGCGGCCACATGGTCATGCTTGAACAACCGAACGCCGTGGCGGGTTGCATGGCGGACTTCTTGCGACGTCTGGCACCGGAGACCAGTTCCGAGCGATAGCGGTCAGGCGCGCCCTCGCTCCTCCCCGGCCCAGACCTCTTCCAGCAGCGGGCGAAGGCCGCGGATGGCCTGGCCGCGGTGGCTGAGACGGTTCTTCTGCTCCAGGCTCATCTCTGCCAATGTCAGGCGCGTCCCCGATTCTTCAAACAGAGGATCATAGCCAAATCCGCCTTGGCCACGGACCGCGGGCAGAATCTGTCCCTCGCATCCGCCTTCGGCCGACAGCAGGCGGCCTGCCGGGTCCGCCACGGCCACCACACACCGGAACATCGCATCCCAAGGCCGAGGCTTTCCGGCCAGTTCGGCCAGCAGGCGGCCCCGGCGCTCGGCGTCGGTGCCGTGGGGACCGACCAAACGGGCCGAGGTTTCGACCAAGGTCCCAAAAAGCCGCTCACGCCCCAGTACACCTACTTCTACTTCCTCCCCGGTGCTCAGCTCGACCGTCCGGTCGAGACCGAGGAGTCCATCCCCGCTTGGTATTCCATGTACCGCCAACTCGATCGAGCCTGACAGGCGCCCTCGGGAGCCAGAGTCAGCCCCTGGGCGCGGCGTGGCTCACCGTCGAGCCGGAACGTCCGCTCGGTGGCGACTTCGCCATGCATTTCGGCGAGCACTCCGGCTCCCCCGAACCTCGCGGGAGGGAACGCGCTTCGGCGCCTCGCCGAACGAGACGGCGTGGTTCGCGCCGCCCCGCACGTCTTGAAGATTCCGCCGGCACGGGCTTCTACGTCAACGATCGATGGAACCTCGACGATCGATGGAGCTTCAACATCGGGTTCCGGTACGAGGACACACTCACCGGGTCCCCCGACGATGCCCAGGCGGGTACGTGGTACCTGCAAGGTCGTGATCGGGCCGCTCCGATCACGGTCGTCCGAGACCCGAACTACCGGGGCGTCGTGACCGACACCCTGTTCCCCGCGAGAGATCGACGCGGCGCCGGCATGGGTGCCTCGCATGTTCCGGTGCTGGAGAAGGCGGCCGGCGGCGCGATCGTGTTCTCCGCGCTCGCCTTCGCGATCGTGGGAACAGGGATCGGGGACTCGACCACGACGAAGCAGATCGAGGTCGTCGTGAACGACGCTGGTGCTGTCGGCACCCCGGCGACAGCGACAGAGGCGAGGATCGTCCAGCTCATCGATGGCGGCGACCATCCGCCATTCTCGGAATCATGGGGCGACTACCTGAACCCGCTCACGGGCCTTCCGTTCCCCGGGCTGTCGGTCGGGATGGACTGCGCGGCGACCGAGGGCATCCCTTCGGGGGCGATCATCCAGTTCGACGTCACGGGCCCCCGCGGCCCCGCCACATGGCTCGGCCGGCTCGACGAGCGGGCGCACGTGCGAGTCGCCGGCGGAATCGACGCGCCCGGCAACTACGTGGTCACGACAGGCAGCTGGTTCCTTGCCGAGACGCCGGCGAACCGCCACGACATCGGCTTCGGTTCGCTCAACCGAACGGTGACCGTCCCCAACCCGCCGGCGGAGAACCCGTGCGACACGGCGACCCTCGCCGGCGGCACCCCGTTGGTCGACCAGGCAAGCTCGGGCACGCCAGCTCGTCCGGAGACCCGCCTGCGCACCGTCACCACCCGGAAGAACGCCTTCCCCTGGAGCGTGCCGACCGGCGCTGGCGTGGCCTCGGCGACGGGCGGTGCGCTCTGGCTCCGCAACCGTCGGCTCGCAGGCCTGCTCGGCCGGCGCGCTCGTCGACGCGGTTCGCGTCGCCGTGGCCGGCGATGGACGCGGCGCCTGCACTGGGCGCGATTGCGCTCCCGCCGGTTGCGACGACGGACCTCACGCCGCTCGGAGTGATCAGCCCCGGGTGCAGTCGGTCAGCCATCCATAGCGCCGGCCGACAGCAGCGAGGTGCACCACAGCCTGCGCCGTCGAACCCCCGGCGGTGCGGTTGACCGTGACGGCAATCGTGTCGGCAAGGGTCGTCGTCTGCCCGTCGGTCGTCCATGCGTACTGCTCGGGAGCGCCGGTGGCCAGTACCTCGAACGAAGCGGTCAGCGTTCACGAACACCCCCCAGGTACTGCCGGCACACCGCCTCGCCATAGCGGTCGATCACCGCCGGGTGGAGGCGATCCGCCAGGAACGTGACATCGCCCGAGCGGAGCGCCGCGGCGAGCGCGCCGAGGAACTCGGACGGGGACTCCAAGTGCTGGCGCGGCCGAATCGGCCGTCGCCGACGTGTCCGGCGCCGCGGCACCGGGTTCGCGTCTGCGACTCGCCCCACCCTGCCACCAGCCCGACGATGCCGATCACTGACGACACCAGCCCGACGACCACGAACACCCGCGCGACTCGTGCGCCCACGGGACTGATTCTGACACCACTCTCCACCGGGCGTCGGAAGACGACACGCGATCGGGCACCGGGTACCGTGATGCCCATGGCAGGCCACCCCGAGCACTACCAACCTCGGCGTCGAATCGTGCGCTGGGTCATCGCGCTCGCCATGCTCATCGCCTTGCCCACCGCAGTCACCATCCTCGTCATCACCGCCAACGACGACTCCACCGACAACAACCGCAGCACACGCCCATCCACCGCAGCGACATCACTCGGAACACAGACCACCACCACGACCACCGCACGCACGCAGCACACGCTGCTCGCCTACGGCTCGGCCGGCCCGGAAGTCACCACCCTCCAAGAACGTCTCGCCGCGCTCGGCCACGACCCCGGACCAATCGACGGAATGTTCGGAACCGGAACCGCCAGAGCAGTCGCCGCGTTTCAAGCGGCATCAGGACTCACCCCTGACGGCATCGTCGGTGCAGCAACCTGGGCCGCCCTCGACGCCGCATGAACACCACGCGAACCAGCGATGCGCCACCGATCCGGCTCCAGCCGGCACCCGTGCGGCTCGTCGAGGAGCAGGCTTCCCCGGACTACGCCCGTCTCGCCCGGTGGCTCGAGGATCGCTGCCTGGGCTCGACGTGGCGCACGTTCATCTCGCGGCGCACCAGCACCACAGGACATTGCGCCGCGTTCGCGCAAGCCCGACTCGTCGAATGACCGAGACGCCGGAACCGACGGTCGCGCCGTCCGACAACCAGCATCTTCGCTCCCTCGCTCAGGCCAATGAGGGCCTGCGCAGCGTCGCCTTGGACGACGTGACGCGTGACCGGCGCGTCCGCGGCTCATCGCCGAGCTCGTCGCGCAACACCCGGTCCTGCGCCGCGTGAGCTCCCTGCTCGATCGCGGCCAGATCGGGAGTGGAACCGGAGCTCCATCGAAGCCGACCGACGCGACGAGGGGAAGCCCATAGGCCGTCACGACGTGCAACTCGGCGTGTTCCTTGCATGCAGCTCGGTACGCCCATCGCAGTGCCATGCGCGCCGCCGGTGTGTCGACGACTCCTACCACGATCCGTTCCACGGCGCGCCTCTGTTCTCGGGGTCGAGCAGCGGGTCAGGCAGGTGACGGTACGAGACGGTGGTCCATCCATCGCAGCGCGGCAATCTCATCGAAGAACCGGTCCGAGAGCGGCACCGCTTCCCGCTGCCAACACCACACCACACGGCCGTGTTCGATCAACGTCACGAGCTCGAAGCCGTACCCCCTCGCAAGCTCCTGGACCCGCTGGCGATGGGTGAGCATGGTCTCCTCCCCGAAGAAGCACACCCTGCAGTCACGGAACCCACCTGGGACCGTACGCCGGAACCCAACCCGCGTCCACTGGCCTCCGGCGCCGCGCCGCTCTCGCGACCTCACTTGCGAGGTGGGAGCCCGCAGCCGTTCACATGTGGCCTTCGGCCGATCGGCTCGGCGGAGTGGCGCCGTCGGGTGCCGTGGCGCGGGCACGGGCGATCGTCCCGATGAGGTTGGTGAACTCCATCGGAAAGATGAACTTCGTGGAGGGGCTCTGGCCGAGCACCCTCAGCGCCTCGAGATATTGGAGCCCCATCGTGTTTGCATCGATCCCTTCGGCGACACCGTGGATCGTCTCGAGCGCCTGCGCAAAGCCGGATGCGCGCAACACGGCGGCTTGCTGGTCACCTTCGGCCTTGAGGATCTCGGCTTGCTTCTGTCCCTCGGCGACCTTGATGCTCGCCTCTCGGGTTCCATCGGCCTCGAGGATCACGG
>CAWCPF010000002.1:0-691279 GCA_963797485.1 uncultured Chloroflexia bacterium | reverse complement strand
TCCATGTTGATCGCCGCCGCCTACGTGCTGACGCTGTGGCGGCGCTGGGCCGTCCTGGCCGGTTTGACGCCGCGCCAGCTCCTAACGAGGACCGGTTTGGCGGGTCTGGTGGCCGGCCTGACCACGGCGCCGCTGGCCGCCATGCTGATGCTGGCCAAGATTGCGCTGCATTCTCATCCGGTGCCCGACTTCAGCAGCCAGGATGTGCTGGCTGTGCTCGCCCGAACGCCGGTGTGGGCGGCGGCGGGGATGGCGGCCGGGTTGGCCTGGGGTTTGTGGATGACAGGAAGCCCATCCTATCCGGAGACATGATGTTGTTCACTGAACGGGAGCCTTGCGGCCAGATACTATAATGAAGACAACCTAGCGAGGTGTGGCAGGATGTCCAGTCAAGACGCCACGGCACTGTATCTGTGTCCCAATTGCTTCACGCCGGATACGCAATCCGGCGTGTGCTCCATGTGCGGACACGCAAAGGTCGAATGCCGGCCGGGCGCCCTTGATGACCCGTGCCGCAAACCCGTGCTGGACCACGCCGGCCATGTGCTGAGCCGTGCCCCGCGCTGGTGGTTGGAAAAGTGTGTGCCGGAGCTGATGGCGTCGCTGAGAAGCGGCGATTGATGGAGAGGTAGCAATGCAGAAAGAAAGAGTGGTGATCATTGGATCCGGCCCTGCCGGATTGACGGCCGCGCTGTACGCGGCGCGGGCCAACTTGAAGCCACTGGTCATTTCGGGGAACCAGCTGGGAGGACAAATCTCGATCACCTGGGAAGTCGAGAACTACCCGGGCTTCCCCGAGGGTTCCACCGGGCCGGAGCTGGTCGAGTTGATGCAGAAACACGCCGAGAAATTCGGCAGCCGGGTGATGATTGATGAAGTGACCGAGGTCGATTTCACTCACGGATCGCCCTTCCGCATCAAGACTCATGGCGAGGAGTTTGAAGCCGAGGCGGTGATTCTGGCGTCCGGCGCCTCGCCCAAGCGGCTTGGCATCCCGGGCGAGGATGAAATGATCGGCAAGGGCGTGTCATTCTGCGCCACGTGTGACGGGTTCTTTTTCCGTGACAAGGACGTGATCGTGGTCGGCGGCGGCGACAGCGCCCTCGAGGAGGGCATCTTCCTGACGCGCTTCGCCAACAAGGTGGCCGTGGTTCACCGGCGCGCCGACTTGCGGGCCGGCGAACGCCTGCAGTCGCGGGCGCGCGAAAACGAGAAGATGAGCTTTGTCTGGGACACGGTGGTGGATCAAATCGAAGGCAACGGCAAAGTCCAGGCCGTAGCCCTGCGCAATCTGCAAACGGGCCAGGTCGAGCGCCGGCCGGTGGATGGCGTCTTCATCTTCGTCGGCCACTATCCAAACTCAGAGCTCTACCAGGGCCAACTGGATCTTGACGAGCGAGGCTATGTCAAAGCCGACGCCAACATGATGACCAGCGTCCCCGGCGTGTTCGCCGCCGGAGAAATCATGGACCCACATTACCGTCAGATCGCCACGTCTGTCGGGCAAGGTGCCGCGGCGGGCATGATGGTGGAGCGCTGGATTGAAGACCCGGATGACTTCCACGGTTGAGACCGCCGGCATTCGGGCCGCATATCACGCGGGCGGCGGGCCTGATACTTCAGGACCGCCGCTTGTTTAATTCACGGTGCTGCCGGACATCACCTGTTCTGGCCGCCGCAGATCCGGCGGATGGAAGGCTGGGACGTCTACGCCGTCGATTTGCCGGGCCACGGAGAGACTGCGCCGCCGGCGGAGTTGACCGTGGGCGGGTATGCGGGCCGGCTGCTGGATTGGATGCGGGGATCGAATCTGGGACCGGTGGTCCTGGCCGGCCATTCGATGGGCGCCGCCATCGCGCTGACGATCGCCCTCAGGCTCGAAGTCGGTCGCCGGGCTTGTGCTGATCGGCGCCGGTCCATCGCTGCCGGTGCATCCAGAGCTCATCCGGCTGAGCGAGGCTCGGGAGACCCTCACGGAAGCGGTTGAGCGCGTCGTGCGAGGCTCGTTCAGTCGGTCAGCCGATGCCGCGTCTGGTGGCGCTGGCGCGCCAACGGATGCTCGAGGCTGATCCCGACATCCTGCATCTCGATTTTCAAGCCTGCGCGCTTTTCGATCTGACCCATCAACTCGGCGAGGTCACCTGCCCGGTGCTCGTGATTTGCGGGGCAGATGACCGGATGACGACTGAGGCCCATAACCGGCGCCTGGCCGAGTTACTTCCCGCCGGCGAACTCCAGGTCCTGGAGGGCGGCGGCCACATGGTCATGCTTGAACAACCGGACGCCGTGGCGGGTTACATGGCGGACTTCTTGCGACGTCTGGCACCGGAGACCAGTTCCGAGCGATAGCGGTCAGGCGCGCCCTCGCTCCTCCCCGGCCCAGACCTCTTCCAATAGCGGGCGAAGGCCGCGGATGGCCTGGCCGCGGTGGCTGAGGCGGTTCTTCTGCTCCTGGCTCATCTCTGCCAATGTCAGGCGCGTCCCCGATTCTTCAAACAGAGGATCATAGCCAAATCCGCCTTGGCCACGGACCGCGGGCAGAATCTGTCCCTCGCATCCGCCTTCGGCCGACAGCAGGCGGCCTGCCGGGTCCGCCACGGCAACCACACACCGGAACATCGCATCCCAAGGCCGAGGCTTTCCGGCCAGTTCGGCCAGCAGGCGGCCCCGGCGCTCGGCGTCGGTGCCGTGGGGTCCGACCAAACGGGCCGAGTGAAGCCCCGGTCGCCCATTGAGCGCCCGCACCTCGAGGCCCGTGTCATCCGCCAGGGCCCACAAACCGGATCGGCTTGCGTAGGTGTGGGCCTTGAGGCTGGCGTTTTCGGCATAGCTTGCCCCGGTCTCGTCCACGCCCAGGGCGATGCCGATGGCCTGGGGCATGACCAGCTCCACCTGCATCCCTGCCAGCAGGGCCCGGATTTCGGCCGCCTTGCCTGGGTTGGTGGTGCCGAGCAGAAGCTGGATCATGGCCGCTTCCCCGATGACTACAAGAACAGTACCGCGCCCGTAGCTGTGGCGGGTCATGCCGGGAGTTTACCCGCATCTTCTATTGTCTCAAACCCGAATCGCAGTTATGTAAAGACTCAATTGGCCTGATTGATTTCGGATTTTATGTATGTTATACTGGCGCCTGATCTTTGGAATCTCCATTGCTTGGCGTCGGTATGAATTCAGAGCGATTTGACCCTCTGCGGTTGAATGTCGGGTTTTTGCTTCATCAGACTGTCGGCTTCAGCCGCGTATTTGAATTCGAGATCCCTTCGGTCACGGTCGACAGCGACCTGGATGTTTTGGGTTTGACGGGCGAACTGCGACTGACCCGGACGGCCCAAGGATTATACGGCCAGGGGAAGATCCGGGCAGACGTGACGGCCGAGTGCAGCCGCTGCGTGGAGAATTTCGAACAGCCGCTGGCGGCAGACATCGAGGAATTGTTTGTCTATCCGCCGGAGCGTGCCGATGAATTGGTGCTGGCGATTCCGGAGACAGGCATTCTGGATTTGAACCCGCTCTTTCGCGAAACCCTCATACTGGCGGTACCCCTGCGGCCAGTGTGCCGGGAGGATTGCTTGGGCCTGTGCCCGGTCTGCGGCGGCAATCGCAACCTCTCCGCCTGCGAGCATCCAGATCAGTCGATTGATCCGCGTTTTGAATCACTCAAGAACCTGCTTTCGAACTGATAACATATCGCCAGCCGAAGTGGCTGACCGTCCGACGCACCGAAATCGATCGGCATTCGTGCTTTGAGGAGCGGTGGATGAGTATTTCGAAGGATCGGTGGAAGAAACGCGAAGCTTTCGCCGTTCTCCTCGAAAAGGGGGAGATGCAGGGTTTTATCACCCTCGAAGACCTGCTTAGCGTGTTTCCCGAAGCCGAGGAATCCGAACAACGGCTGGAACGGCTGGAGACGTTTTTCCGAAGCGCCGGGATGGAGGTCTATGAGGATCTGGACCAGGTGCCGGCTCATTTGCTGGCCGAGCCAGTGGTCGAGGACGACGAGACCATCGACCTGAGCGCCATCTCCAGTGACGATACGGTGGGGCTGTACTTGAAGGAAATGGCCCGGGTTCCGCTGCTCTCGACCGAAGAAGAGGTCGACCTGGCCAAACGCATCGAGCGCGGCAAGATGGCGGAGGGCAAGCTCGCCAAGCTGAATGGCAACGCCTCGGCCGCCACGTGCCAGGAATTGTTCGTTCTGCTTGAGGATGCGTGGGCGGCCCGGGACCATCTCATCAAGGCCAACACCCGGTTGGTTGTCAGTATCGCCAAGAAGTACATGAGCCGCGGCGTGCCTTTCCTCGATTTGATCCAGGAAGGCAATCTCGGGCTAATGAAGGCGGTCGAGAAATTCGACTACCACCGGGGCTATCGCTTCAGCACTTACGCCACGTGGTGGATTTGCCAGACCATTACCCGGGCGATCGCCGACCAGGGCCGGACAATTCGGGTGCCGGTCCACATGTCCGACCGAATTCGGCGGCTGTACAAAGTGGCCCGACAAATGGAGCAGGAACTGGGACGCAAGCCCACCCCGGACGAGATCGGCCAGACCTTGGGCGTCGATTTCGCGCAAGGTGCAGTGGATGATGCGGGTCTCCTGGCGGCCGCTCTCGCTGGAGACGCCCGTGGGTGAGGATGAAGACTTGGAGCTGGGCTCGTTTGTCGAAGACGAGTCCACCCCGAACTCCGACCCAGAGCGCCTATCAGAATCTCCTGCGTGACAAAATCGAAGAGGTCCTATCGACCCTGAGCCCGCGTGAGGCCCGCATCTTGCGCCTGCGCTTTGGCTTGCACAATGGGCGGCCTTACACGCTGGAAGAGGTTGGCCAGAAGTTCGGACTGACGCGGGAACGGATTCGCCAGATCGAGGGCAAGGCCCTGCGGCGATTGCGGCACCCGCGCCGCGCCCGGCAGCTGCGCGATTACCTGGCCTGAGACAGGCTGGTCTAGGGTCTGCGGGGCGGCGAATCTGGCCGCCCCGTTTTGCTTTCGGGGTAGACTAACCCCGGTCTATGAGAAGCCATAGGCGGAAGACTGCATGACGGTGCTTGTTTTCGACGGAAGCTGCGGCTTCTGCACGCTGACGGCGGAATGGCTGAAGTCCCTCGATCGCCGCGGGCGGCTCCGGCTGGTCCCTTTTCAGATCCCCGGCACCCCCGAGGCCTACGGCCTCACGCTAGAGGCATGCCGCCGGGCGGCATGGACGATTCTGCCCAATGGCGTGTCAGGATCGGGGGCGGGCGCCATTGCCCTGGCGCTGGACACTGCGCTGGGCGGTCGGGTCTTCACGACGTTCTATCGCCTGCCTGGGGTGACCTGGCTGCAAGAATTGGTTTACCGGTGGGTCGCCCGGAACCGGCACCGCTTGCCTGGCCGGCAGCCTTTCTGTGTGAGCCACCCCGGAATGTGCGGTCCCGACTAGCCGCCCGGCGGCATCTTCAGACCCTGTCAGCGTGCGGGGGCCATCCCTGCCCGCAAAGCCGCCAGGCGCCCTGGGCGGCGGAGTGGGCCAGCTCCCACGTGCGTCCGTCGGCGGTCAACACCAGTAGATGCTCCCAGTCGTCTGCCATCCAGCGGCGTCCAACGTCGCGCACGGTGTGCCTTTTCCCTTCCCAGACGAAGGCCTTAGGCTGTACGCCGCCCCGGGCATCAACCACGGCTTCCACAGCCAGGGGCTCATCCATCGACGGTTTCAATACCAGCCAGACATAGCTCGAGCGCAGACTGGGACGCGGAGTGTTTGTTTTCTGAACGCGTGCCCTTGTAGACAAACGAGCGGATGTTTTCAGCCTCGGGAGTGACCACGGCAATCCAGGTCAGGCCGACGGGCTTCCCGGCTGTGGCCCCATCCGGCCCGGCGATGCACGTGATCGACACGCCGACATTGGCGTGCAGCGCCTGGCACGCGCCGCGGGCCATCTCGATGGCGGTCTCCTGGCTGACGGCACCATACGAGGCCAGTGTTTCCAAGTTCACACCCAACAATTCGTGTTTGGACTGGTTGGAGTAGCTAATCACGCCGCCCAAGAGGTAGGTCGATGACCCCGGCACTTGCGTGAGCCGGTGGCCCAGCAAGCCTCCTGTGCAAGACTTGGCC
Source organism: uncultured Chloroflexia bacterium (assembly GCA_963797485.1). Lineage (GTDB taxonomy): Bacteria > Chloroflexota > Anaerolineae > Anaerolineales > E44-bin32 > CAWAND01. The sequence continues at coordinate 685,182 of CAWCPF010000002.1, read as the reverse complement.
ACGGCCAAGGTCCAACCCCGCGCCGTGAGGGCGCGGCCCAGGCGGGTTTCCAATACCAGCGCGTCTGAATCCGTCATCATCGCCGGCCTCCGGTATCGATTATAAGTTGGTTGACAGCCCTGCAAACCCAAGGTTATGCTTGCCTGCCATGAGCCAACTGTCGTTCTTGACCGGCGGGGCGCCGCGCTTTACGGTCGGCGAACTGACCCACTATATTCGTGAGCTGCTTGAGTTGGATTATCGGCTCGGGGACCTGACCGTCAGCGGCGAGATTTCCAACCTGTCACGGCCGGCCTCCGGCCACCTCTATTTCAGCCTCAAAGACGCCACCGCGTCATTGCGATGCGTCATGTGGCGTTCGGAGGTGGCCCGCCAGGCGTATCTCCCGGTGGATGGCCAGGCCGTGGAAATCCATGGTCGGATCAGCCTTTACGAGGCCGCCGGCCAGTACCAGATGTATGCGGATTCCATCCGCCCGGCGGGGGAGGGTGAACTCTACGGCGACTTCCTGCGGCTTAAAGCCAAGCTGGAAGGCGAGGGTCTGTTCGATGCCTCCCGCAAGCGCCCCCTCCCCGCCTGGCCGCAGACGATTGGGGTGGTGACCTCCCCTGGGGCGGCCGCGCTCAGAGATGTGGTCGATGTGCTCCGCCGCCGGTTTCCCTTTACTCAGGTCATCCTTTCGCCCACGCCGGTACAGGGCGCCGACGCGCCCGAAGGGATTGTGAATGCCCTGCGCGCCGTCGTGACCTACGCCAGGCCGGATGTCATTCTGCTCGTGCGCGGCGGAGGCTCTATCGAGGATCTGGCCGCGTTCAACGATGAGGACGTCGCCCGAGCGATCGTCGCCAGCCCGGTGCCGGTGGTGAGCGGCGTGGGTCACGAGACCGATTTCACCATCGCCGATTTTGCCGCCGACCTGCGTGCCCCCACACCGTCGGCGGCGGCCGAGATCGTCTCGCCCGATCGCGCCCAGTTGACCGCCCGTTTGCGGCGCATCGAGGCAAGCCTGCAGGCGGATCTGCACTCGCGCTGGCAGGCTCTGAGACACAGCCTGGACCAGCGGCTCATTCGATTGAGGCTGGCTTCTCCGCGAGCGCAGCTGGCCAATGCCAGTCAGCGCGCCGACGACCTGCAGCGTCGCCTGCTTGACGCCACGCGGCATGGCTTGGCCCTGCGGCAGGCCGAGGTTCGCCGTTTGGAGCATACCCTCAGCGCCGTTGGGCCCCCGGCGGTGTTGAATCGCGGATATGCCCTGGTCACGCGCCAGGCCGATGGGGCGCTGGTGCGGTCAGCCGCGCAGGTGACGGCCGGCGATCGCGTGGGCGTGCGCGTGGCCGACGGGCGATTTGGGGCGCGGGTCGAGGGGGGCAACGAGCCCGCGAGCCAGGGGGAGTAGAATAGCCTGCCGTTGGCTCGCCGCCGGGCGGTTCGCCGGTGAGCAGGGTTGATCGGCTGGAGTGAAGATGGCCAAGCCCAAACCCAAGCCCAAGTCCAGACCCAAGCCGGTTGACAAGCTCAGCTACGAGCAAGCCTTCGACGATCTGGAGACCCTGGTCGAGGCGCTCGAGTTGGGCGACCTTTCCCTGGAAGCGGCTTTGGAACTGTTCGAGCGCGGCCAGGCGTTGGCCGCGCACTGCGCCAAACTTCTGGACAAGGCCCAGCTGCGCCTCTCGCAGCTGGCGCCCGGGGCGGACGGCGGCATGAGCCCGGTGGACCTCGAGTTGGAGTGAGGCGTGGACGTCAATCCGATCCTCAACAACACGGTTCTCATCGGCGGCCTATTCGCCTGGGCCATCGCCCAGATCGTCAAGCTCCCTCTGGACTACATCCGCAACCGGCGCTGGGATTGGTCGCTCTTGCTGAGAGCGGGGGGGATGCCGTCTTCGCATTCGGCACTGGTGACGGCGGTGGCGCATGGGATCGGGCTGACCGAGGGCTACAACTCGCCGCTGTTCGGCCTGGGCGTGGCCATGGCCATGATCGTGATTTACGATGCGACCGGCATTCGGCGCCAGGCGGGCCGCCACGCCGAGATCATCAACGCGCTGGTCCAGGACCTGTTCGAAGGCCATGCCCTGCGGCAGGAGCAATTGCGCGAAGTGCTGGGGCATTCGCCCATCGAAGCCTTTGTCGGCATGGTGCTGGGCCTGTTGGTGGCCCAGACCGTGAATTCCTTCTGGCCCATGTGGCCGCGTTGATCCACCGACCCAGGGGCTAGCCCTGTTCTCGCCTGAACAGCACCGCCGGCAGCTGCCGGGCTTCGGGTGAGCCAAGCGCCAGTGCCACCAGCCAGAAGCACCCCCCGCCCAGGAAGACCCCGCCCAAGCCGACCAGCCACACGCTCGCCGAGCCCTTCCAGAGGAGCCAAACCAGCACCACCCCCGTCAGCGCGGCCGTGGCCACGATCGTGGACCAGAGGCCGGACTTGATTCGGGCCACCTCCAGGCCGCCGAGCCGCCGCCGCATCAGGATCAACAGGGCGCCGGCTTCCAGGGTGGTGGCCACGGTGTTGGCCAGGGCCAGGCCGCCGTGCGGGGGAAGGTTCCAGCGGCCGAACAGGGCCGCCAGGCCGAGGCTCAGCCCGATATTCATCGCCATGGCCAGGCCGCCCACGGTGACGGGCGTGAGCGTGTCCTGAAGCGCATAATAGGCGCGCGACACGATCTCGACCAGCGAGTGGCTCACCAGGCCAAGCCCGTACCAGAGCAGCGCCCAGGCGACCAGATCTGTGGAATGCGCCGTAAACTCGCCCCTCTGAAACAGCATGGCCACAATTGGTGACCGAAGCAAGATCAGGCCGATGGTGGCCGGCAGTGCCAGGAAGATGACCCCGCGCAGGGTCGTGGCCAGAGTGGCGCGCACGCTCGCCAGGTCATTCCGGGCCGCCTGGGCCGAGAAGGTCGGCAGCGCGGCGATGGCGATGGCCTGGGCGATGATCGCCTGGGGCATCAGCATGATGAAGAAGGCGTAATTGATGGCTGTCAGGCTGCCCTCGGCCATCGTGGATGCCAGAATCACGTTGACTAAAAAGTTGAGCTGGATGAGGGCTTGGCCCACCAGCCGAGGCGCCATCAACCGGCCGACCTGGCGAATCGCCGGATGCCCCGGGTCGAGGGCCGGGTGGTATTGGGCCCCTCGGCCGCGCAGGCCGGGGAGCTGGACCAGCAGGTGCAGGCCTGCGCCGAGAACCACGCCCCAGGCGAGCCCGAAGATGCCCATGCCGGGCGCCAGGAAAACCACGCCGATGATCCAGCCCAACCACAGGAAACTCGGCGCCAGGGCAGGTAGCAGGAAGTGCCCTTGGGCGTTGAGGACGCCCATGAGCAGCCCACTCACGCCAAAGAGCACGGCTGATAGCAGCAGGATGCGCAGCAGGGATACGGTGAGCAGGGTTTGGGCCGGGCCAAAGCCCGGAGCGAGCAGGTTGGGCACCAGCCAGGGAGCGGCCAGCCATGCCAGGGCGGAGGCCACCGACATGCCGAGGAAGATCCAGTTGGCGACAGCCGAGGCCAGGCGCCAGGCGCCAGGTCGGTCGCCGCGGGCCAGAAAGCTTGTGAAAACTGGAACAAATGCGGAAGCGAGCGCCCCGCCCGCCATGACGCTGAAGAGCAGTTCGGGCAGGCGGTTGGCGGCGTTGAACGCGTCGAGCTCGGCCTGGGTGCCGAAGGCGTTGGATACCAACACCCATTTGGCCAGCCCGGTCAGGTTGGAAAGAATAAAGCCGGCCATGACCAGGCCGGCGGCCCGCGCCAGACGTCGCTCTTCGAGGGTGCTGAACTCGTCCACGGCCGGCCCATTATAGCAGGCGGGGTCTGGGCGCCCGCCTGAATGTGACCCCGGCGCGCTGGCGGAGTAGAATTGGCGCGGCCGCCCGGACTGAGACCCAGGCCGGTTTGCCTCGCTTGTCCGCATCGGAGGAGCGCTGTGATCCGAACCATGCGTTGCCGCCCATCGGGCCCAATTGAATTCGACCTGCCGCCGGAGGACTTCCGTCAGGCGCTGGACGACCATGACCAGCTGCTGTGGGTGGATTTCGAGGCTGAGCCGGACAAGGCCGCCGAGCCGATCCTCAACCAGGTTTTTCACTTCCACCCCCTGGCCATTGATGATGCCCTGCGAGAATCTCACGTTCCCAAACTGGACAACTGGGGCGGCTACCTGTATCTGGTGGTCCACTCGGTGGTCTCAACCCAGGGCCGGGATGAGCCGCTCGAGGTCCATGAGCTCGATATCTTCGTCGGCCCCAACTATCTGGTGACGCATCACGATCAGGCCATCCCGGCGGTTGAAGAACTCATGGAGCGACTCCATCGCGATGACCGCCCCGGGCGGCGCGGGGTCGGCTACTTATTGTATGAACTGGTCGACTCGACGGTGGCCAATCTCATGCCGATCGTCGATGAGATGGATCAGAAGCTTGAGTTGGTCGAGGCCATGATCTTCAACGGCCCGGACCAGGAAGTCTTGGAGCAAATCTTCTTTCTGAAGCGGGCGGTCATCAGACTGCGGCGGGTCATCGCGCCGCAGCGGGAAGTCATCAACAAGCTGGCCCGGGATGTTTACCCGGTGCTCAAGGACGACGACCGGATCTACTTCCGAGACGTCTATGACCACCTGGTGCGTTCGTATGAAATCAATGAAGGCATGCGCGACCAGGCCACCGGTGCGCTGGAAACTTACTTGTCGGTCATTAACAACCGCATGAACGACATCATGAAGACGCTGACCATCATCACCACGCTCTTCATGCCGCTTTCATTCCTGGTTGGCTTCTTTGGGATGAACTTCTTCCAGCCGGCCGACGTGAGTCTGAGCTGGACCGGCCGCCCCGTGCTCTGGCTGTTGCTGGCCGTGATGGTGGTGATCCCGGCGGGGATGTATCTGTATGCCCGGCGCCGGGGCTGGATGTAGTCTAAGGATCCGCGGCCGCCACGCGAGAGAGCCGGGGACGCCGACCCCGGCCCTCAAGTAAGGAGGAGAAGAAGAGATTTCGCCCTTCGAGAATAACCTTACGCCCAGCGCTGGGCCCCCTGCTGGTCGCCGGACCGGTGCTTAACCTCCGGAATCCCTACGCTCCATGCCTCAAAACTTGACTCGGGGCCGGGAGAGGCAGGGACGGCGCGTGAACCAGGCCCCGGACCTGCTGACCGAGTGGGCGCGGCTGGCGCCCAACCGCCAGGCGTTGGTGCTGGGCGCCGGTGGCGGCTGGGAGGCATCGTGGCTGGCGGCGGCAGGTTTTCAGGTTGACGCGGTCGAGCGCGACACGGCCCGGGCCGCGGCCCTCGCCGGGCAAACCGCCGGCACGGCCGTGCGAGTGCATGCTGAAGACGCGCGCACCTTCACGATCCTGCCGGCCAGGTTCGGACTGGTCGCGGCGCTGGCCGTGCTGCATTTCATACCGCCGGGGGAGCTGTCTGAATTGGCGCGGCAGATGGCTGCCGGGCTGGCGCCGGGCGGTGTGCTGATTGCCCAAGTCCTGGTACGCGACGCCGGGCGGGAGCGGACAGCCGGCGGGAACGGCGCGCATCTATTCGAGCGGGGGGAACTCAAAGGTCTATTTCCTGGACTCGAGCCGCTGCTGGACGAGACCTATCGATTCGCCGACCCGCGCCGAACATCGGGTTTTGGCACCGGAGCCGCCTTGGTGGCCCGCCGGCCTGCCCCGGACCGAGGCTGAGGCGTGCTGGACTTCTTTCTGTCGCTGGCGCCGCTGGCGCTGATCCTGATCCTGATGGTCGGGTTTCGCTGGGGGGCAGCGCGCAGCGGTGTCGTGGGCTGGTTGGCGGCCATTGGGTTAGCGTGGTGGCGCTTTGGGGCTGGCCCCGGCATCCTGGGCCTGGCCCAGCTCAAATCGCTGCTGCTCAGCCTGGACGTGCTCCTGATCATGTGGGGGGCCTTCGTGCTTTATCGGGTCACGGACGAGGCTGGCTCGATCGCCGTCCTGGGACGAGCCATCCCGCGCCTGACGCGCAGCCGCGGCATGCAGGCGCTCCTGGTGGGCTGGATATTCGCCTCCTTCCTCCAGGGGCTGGGTGGGTTTGGCGTGCCGGTGGCGGTCACGGCCCCGCTCTTGATCGGCCTGGGGTTCACGCCGCTCCAGGCCGTGCTGATCCCGTCCATGGGACATGCCTGGTCGGTGACCTTCGGCTCGCTGGGCACGGCCTTTCAGGCCCTGAGGGTGAGCAGCGGACTGAGCGGTGACATGCTGGCCGGTCCCGCCTCCTTGGCGCTCGGCTTGTTGTGTTTTGTGAGCGGCTGGGGCGCCGGGATGGCCGCCGGCGCCCGCTGGCGCGCCGAGGGTTTGATCTGGCGCTGGTTGGTGCTTTCGGTTGTCATGGGTGCGGTCATGGTCGGGCTGGCGGTCGCCGGGTTGTGGGGGTTGGCCTCCCTCGGGGCCTCGTCTGCCGGACTGGCGGTGGGGGCTTGGATTGGGCGGAGCAGGAGCGGACTCGAACCGGATTCGCCCGCCGAACCGCCCCTCGACCGGCGAGCGGTGGCCATGGCCTTTGCTGGCTACGGGCTGCTGGTGATGCTGGCTTTGTTGGTGGAATTCGTGCCCGCGATTCATAACTGGCTGGCGCGACCGGCGCTGCACTTTTCCTTTCCCGAATTGGTGACCGCCCAGGGCTTTCGCACCGCGCCGGTCGAGCGCACGCTGGCGCTCGTCAGCCACCCGGGGATGGTGCTTTTCTACGCCTCCGGCTTGACCTACCTGCTGTATCAACGGCGGGGATTGTTGCCGACGAACGCGGCCCGGCGCATCGTGGAGAATACGCTCAAGCGCATGACCCCCTCGAGCCTGGGAATCGTGGCCATGATTGCCATGGCCGAGGTCATGAGCCACGCCGGTATGACCGATCGCCTGGCCACCGGGATGGCCCAGGCCTTCGGCGCATTCTTCCCCTGGGTATCGCCCTGGATTGGTGGGCTGGGCGCGTTCATGACCGGCTCGAACACGAATTCCAACGCTGTGTTCGCCGCGCTTCAACTCAAAACCGCCCAGCTCCTGAACGAACCGGTGCCCTGGATACTGGCTGCCCAAACCGCCGGCGGGGCCTTCGGCTCGGTTATTGCGCCCGCCAAGCTCCTGGTGGGAGCCAGCACGGCCGGGCTGGCAGGCCAGGAGGGCCTGGTCTTGCGCCGGCTGGCGGGTTTCACGCTGGGCGCCCTGCTCTTGATCGGCCTGGGGCTTGTGGTCAGCCTGGCGATCGCCGGGCTTTAGCCAAGGGACGGCCAAGATGCGCCGGTGCCGACCGGAAGGGCCGTGTTGTACAATGAGCGGGCGATGGCCGAAGGCGAAGTCAACGTCCTGATGACGGTCTCTTTCCCGGAAGCTCTGATCGAGCGCCTGCGCGCCGTTTCGCCACGCCTGCAAATCCAGTCGGCCCCGGTGCGCAGCGCCGAAGAACTCCCTGCCTCGGCGCTGCAGGAAGCCGAAGTTCTATATACGGCGCGCGTGCTTCCCGATGCGGAGCAAGCGCCCGAGCTGCGCTGGATCCAGTTCCACTACGCGGGCATCGACCACATGGTCGACCATCCGCTGCTGCGCGATGAGCGCATCCAGGTGACGACGCTCAGCGGCGCGTCGGCGGCGCAGATTGCCGAGTTCGCCCTGATGGGCATGTTGTTCATGGGCCGGCGCGGCCTGCGCCTGGTCGCCGATCAGCGCCAGAAGGTGTGGTCCGATCAGCGTTTCGAGCGCTTTGCGCCGGTTCTGCTCCGCGGCAGCACCGTCGGCATCGTGGGCTACGGGAGCGTCGGCCGCGAACTGGCGCGCATCAGCCGGCCGCTGGGGGTGACCATCCTGGCGACCAAACGCGATCTCAAGTCGCCGGATGATGAAGACTACGTGCAGGCCGGAATGGGCGATCCGCATGCCGAGCTGCCGGATCGGATGTACCCGCCGGAAGCCGTCGGCTCGATGCTGTCGGAATGCGATTTTGTGGTCGTGACACTGCCTTTGACTCCCAAGACGCAGGGCCTGATCAACGCCAAGGTGCTCAAACGCATGCGGCCTACCGCCAGCCTGATCGACGTCTCGCGCGGCGGGGTCGTCGATCATGGTGCCCTGGTGGAAGCCCTCAACCAGCAAACCATCGCCGGCGCCGTCCTTGACGTGTTTCCGGTCGAGCCTCTGCCCGAGTCCAGCCCGCTGTGGGAGATGCCGAATGTGTTCGTCTCTCCCCACATCGCCGGCGCGTCGACGGCCTACTTTCAGCAGGCGGCCGACTTGTTCGCCGAAAACCTGCGCCGCTACCTGGCCGAGCAGCCGCTGCTCAATCGCTACGAGCCCAAACGCGGATACTGAGGCGAAATCCCGCACGCACCCATGATCGCCGGCGTGGTCTTCGACCTGGGTGAGACCCTCATCCGATATCAAGGTTCCTGGCCGGAGACCATCCGCGCCAGCCAGGAAGCCCTGACGCGTGCTCTGGCGTCCGAGGGCATGCAGGTGGATCGTGAAGAATTTCACAAAGCTTGGCGCGCCGAAATGGAAGCCGCCTACGACGCGCGTGAAGCAGACGAAACCGAACGCCTCACCCGGGACCTGCTTGCCGGCCTGCTCGAGCAGTACGGCTACACCGAAGTTTCAGCTGCGGCCCTCGAACGCTGCCTGGCGGCGATGTATGCGGTGAGCGAAAGTCACTGGTCGCCGCTGCCCGAGACGCAGCCGGTCCTGCAGAGCCTGCACAGCGGTTATCGCCTGGGCGTGATCTCGAACGCCGGCAATTCGGCCAACGTCCAGCGCTTGATTGACAAGGCCGGTGTGCGGGCGTACTTCGATCCGATCCTGGTCTCGGCCGATTTTGGCGTCCGCAAGCCCAGCCCGCGCCTGTTCCACCTACTTATCCAACAATGGGGTGCCCCACCCGAGAACCTGGTCATGGTCGGAGACACCCTGGGGGCAGATGTGCTTGGCGCCCAGCGCGTCGGCATGCACCAGATCTGGCTGGCCACCCAGGCGGAGCGGTCCGACAACCGGGCCTTTGCCGATCGCGTGCATCCGGAAATGACCGCCCAGTCACTTGCCGAAGTGCCCGAACTCATCGCCCGACTGGACGCCACGCCGGGGGACTCGCCTGGCGCTTGAGCCGCGCCGCTGCCTGCGGTTGACAAGCCGACCTGCGCTCATTATGATGGTCGCAATCACATACTCAACGGCTGTGACGGTGGAAAGTAGACGGGCCGCGTTCGCCAGGGAGGCTGGGGCGTGACTGGAACCCCGGCTCGGATTGAGCCCTTCGAAGTTCCCGCCTGAGCCGCCCAAGTGAAAGCCCTGGCCTGCGTCAGGGTCTGTAGTTTGGGCCGGGACCCTGCCGTTATACGGGGGCCCGATCGCCTGAAAGGGCTGTCGGGGCCGAGCGGGCCGACAACGGCCAAACAGGGTGGTACCGCGGGAGAGACATCTCTCGTCCCTAATCGGGCGGGAGATTTTTGTTGCCAGGTGGGCGGCGGGCCACCGCCAGGAGACGCCATGCTCAAGCAGTTGGATGAGATCGAAGCCCAAGCCATGCAGGCCGTGCAGGGCGCCCAGGACGACGCCGAGCTCTTGGATTGGCGTCAGACGTTTCTGGGCCGCGGCTCGGACCTGTCGCGGATCGTGACCGGTCTCCCTGATCTTGCGCCCGAGGAAAGGCCAACCGTCGGCCGGCGGGCCAACCAGGTTAAGAGCCACCTGGAGAGCGCGCTTGAAGAACGCCGGCAGGCGCTGCGGGCGCAGGCGCTCGGCGCCCAGCTTCGGCAAGCCGGCTTCGACATCAGTCTTCCGGGGCGGCGGGCCGGACGCGGCCGGCTGCATCCCTCCTCCCAGAACATCCGGCGCATCGTGGACATCTGGCGCGAGATGGGATTTCAGGTTTATCTGTCCCCCGAAGTCGAGACCGACGACTACAACTTCGGCCTGCTGAACATGCCGGCGCATCATCCTGCCCGGGACATGGTCGATACGTTCTACACCACACGCCCCAACGTCTTGCTGCGCACGCACACCTCGCCCGGCCAGATTCGGGTCATGCGCGAGCGCGCCCCGGAGCCGATTCGGGTGGTACTGCCAGGCATGTGCTACCGCTACGAACAGATCACCACCCGCTCCGAGGTCCAGTTCAACCAGATCGAGGGGCTGGCGGTGGGGCGGCACATCACGATGGCCGATCTGAAGGGCACCCTGATCGGGTTTGCGCGGCGGATGTTCGATGAGCATGTCCGAACGCGCTTCCGGGCGTCGCACTTTCCGTTCACAGAGCCGTCGGCCGAGTTCGACATCGAGTGCTTCGTGTGCCAGGGGCACGGCTGTTCGGTGTGCAAGCACACCGGCTGGCTCGAAATCCTGGGCTGCGGCATGGTCCATCCGACGGTGCTCCTCAACGGCGGGTATGACCCGGAGGTTTACTCCGGCTTCGCCTTCGGCCTGGGCCCCGAGCGCATCAAGATGCTCATTCACAGGTTGGAGGACATCCGGGTCTTTTGGAGCAACGACATGCGCTTCTTGGAGCAGTTCTAGGCGTATGCGGCCAAGAGCCTCGCATGCGCAGCGCGTGGTAATAGCCGGCCCCGGCCCGCGGGTAGAAGCCGGGCCGTAAGACGATCAAGGAGCGGGCTCAAACATGAAAGTGCCACTTTCCTGGGTCAGAGATTTCGTGGACATCGATATTCCCATCCCCGAGCTCGCCCACCGTCTGACGTCGGCCGGGCTGGAGGTGACCGAGATTCGCTGCGTGGGGCTCGATTACCCCGGCCGGAATGCGGCCGATGGGGCCTCGATATCCGATCCGCACACGATGGTGACCGGCCTGGCCTGGGATAAGGACAAGATCGTGGTGGGCGAGATCCGCGAGGTGAGCGCCCATCCGAATGCCGACCGCCTCGTCCTGTGCCGGCTGTTTGACGGCCGGGCCGAGCACTCGGTCCTGACCGGCGCACCCAATCTGTTTTCTTTCAAGGGCCAGGGTCCCTTGGAGCAGCCGCTCAAGGTCGCCTATGCCCAGGAGGGCGCCGAGCTGTACGACGGGCATCAGGCGGGCTGGGTGGTGATGACCCTGAAGCGGGCCAAGATTCGCGGCGTGGAATCGACCTCGATGGTGTGCTCGGAGAAGGAATTGGGGATTTCCGAGGCGCATGAGGGGATCATCATCCTGGATGACGACGCCCCGGTCGGCGCCCCGCTGGCTGAATTCATGGGCGACATCGTGCTGGACATCGACCTCACGCCGAACCTGGCACGTGATGCCAACATCCTGGGGGTGGCTCGAGAAGTCGCCGCCATTTTCAACCTGCCGCTGCGGGAGCCGAACGGAGAGGTTAAATGGACGGGAGAGCCGATTCAGGGCCGGGTTGGGATCGACATTCGGGTTCCCGAGCTCAACCCACGCTTCGTGGTCGGCCTGATCGAAGGCGTGACCATCCGCCCCAGCCCGTACGCGGTCCAGCGCCGACTCCGCCTGGCCGGGATGCGGCCGATCAACAACATCGTGGACGCCACCAACTACGCCATGCTGGAAATCGGCCAACCGCTGCACGCGTTTGACTACGACGTCCTGGTCAAGCGCGCCGGGGGAGGCCCGCCGACTCTCATCACACGCCAGGCCGAGGAGGGGAACGGCTGACCACCCTGGACGGCGTGGAGCGTCGGCTGGACGATTTCACGGTCCTGGTTACTGATCAGGCCGGGCCGCTCTCGATCGCGGGCGTGATGGGAGGCGCCGAGTCGGAAGTGGGTCCGGAAACGGTCAATATCCTGCTCGAGGGCGCAGCCTGGAATTTCATCAACATCCGCAAAACGCTCGGGAGCCAGAAGCTGTCGTCGGAGGCCGCCTACCGCTTCTCTCGCGGCGTGCATCCGGCCATGGCCGAGCGCGGCGTGCGCCGCGGCCTCGAATACATGCGGCAGTGGTCGGGCGGAAGGGCGGCGGAGGGGCTGGCTGATGCTTATCCACGGCCTCCGATGCCGGCCAGGGTCGAGACCGGGCCGGCCGACGTGGCCCGCTGGCTGGGGGTGGAGATGGACGCCGAGACCATGGCCGGGCTGCTCGAGCGACTGGGATTCAGCGTCGAGCGCGCTGGGCCCGAGCGGTTGATGGTCGAAGCCCCTGATCATCGCCTGGACATCGGCGAAGGCATCGTCGGCCGCGCCGATGTCATGGAGGAGATCGCCCGCCTGCACGGATACGACCGTATTCCCGAGACCCTGCTGGCCGATCCGTTGCCGGCCCAGGTGCGCAACCGCCCGGCGGAGGTTGTGGAAAGGGTGCGTGACTTGCTGGTGGACATGGGTCTGCAGGAAGTCGTCACCTACCGGATGACCACGCCGGCGGCCGAGGCCAGGGCGCGCGCAGCGGGTGAGCCGGCGGACGACGCCGCTTACTTGGAGCTGGCCAACCCGATCTCGAGCGATATGACCGTGATGCGCCACAGCCTGCTGGCATCGCTTCTGGGCGTGCTGGAACGCAATCGCCATCTGCGGGAGCGCCTGGCGGTGTTCGAAATCGGTCCGGTCTTCTTCCCGCAGGCGGATGACGAGCTTCCGCACGAGCCCCTGCGGCTGGCCATGGCCGTCACCGGTCCGATCCTGCCGCCGTCATGGATGCACGACCAGGTGTCCGAGTCCATGGGATTCTTCCATCTCAAAGGCTGGCTGGAAGCCCTGTTCGAGGGTCTGCACCTGGACGGGGTCACTTATGTTGCCGAGCCGCACCCGAGCTTCCACCCGGGACGGTCGGCGGTGATCACCTGGCACGGTGTCCGCCTTGGCGCGGCGGGCGAGCTCCACCCGCTGGTGGCCGAAGCCTATGGGTACACGGACCAAACCGTGTCGGCTTGCGAGCTGGACCTCGAGTTCGTGCTGGCTCACGTTCCTGATCGGTTCGAGATCGAGCCCATCCCGGCCTTTCCTCCGGTCCTGGAGGATCTGGCCCTGGTGGTGGCCGATGAGACACCGGCCGCCGAAGTGGCGGCAGCCGTACGACAGGCCGGCGGAGAACTGGTGGTCGATGTGCAGCTTTTCGATGTTTTCCTGGGCGAGCAGATCGGGCCGGGCAAGAAGAGCCTGGCGTACTCGGTGGTGTATCAGGCTCAGGATCGAACCCTGACGGACGACGAAGTCTCCGCCGTGCGCAAGGCGATCGTCGAGCATCTGGGCAAGGAGCTGGGAGCGGTCTTGCGGAGCTAGGGCGGCAGCGCGGAGATGGTGGCCTAGCCCTCGGCTTCAGTTAGGCGTTCGGCGCGCTGGATGGCCAGCGTCACCAGCTGGGCGACGACCTTCATGTGGTCAGCGTCGACTGGGCTAAAATCGCGATCGTAGGTCTTGTTGACGGCCTCGATGACGCCCACGACTCGTTCGCCGTCGAGAAGCGGCACACACGCCAGCGACCGGGTTTGAAAATCAAACGTCAGATCGACGCGCGGCGAAAAGCGGGGGTCGGCCTGCACGTCATGCACGATCGCGTTTTGCCGGTGGGTCGCCACCCATCCGGCGATGCCTTCCGAGATGGGCATACGGAAGCCCGTCAGGCGATCGCGGGCCTGACCATGGACGACGGCGAAGGCGAGCTCATTCTTGTCCGGATCGACCAGCAGCAGCGAGCCGGCGCTGGCCCCGACGGCGCTCAACGCGGAAGCCAGGACGTCATCGAGCAAAGCAACCACATCCGAATCGGGGCGCATGTTTTGAATGACGGTCTGAAGCCTGACCAGGGATTGAAGTGAGGCGCGCAGGATCTCCAGCTCGTCCTTGAGATCGCGATTCTCGTCGCGCAGACGGTTAACTTCCGACTGGAGCGCACGCAGGGGGTTCGCGGTGTCCATGGGCGCCTCCCGTTGCAGCCGATATTAGCACGAAAAGGGCCGGGGGGAGAATTGCGTTGCGGTGCTTCCGCCGGACACTGGGTGAAGGAGAGGCGCGAAAGTGAATGTGTATTTCTCTTGTTCTTTGACCGGTGGGCGCTCGGACCAGGCGGTATATGCCAAGATCGTCGATGCGCTGCTGGCCGCCGGGCATGACGTGCCGACGGCCCATCTGGCAGACCCGGACGTGATGTCCGTCGAACGTCAGGTGGACGCCGACACGATCTACCAAAGGGACGTGGACTGGATCGAGGCCTGTGATGTGGTAGTGGCGGAAGTGAGCACGCCATCGCATGGTGTGGGCTACGAGATTGCCTATGCGCTGTTCCGGTCCAAACCGGTATTGTGTTGTTTCCGCCAGGACGCCCGGGTTTCGAAGATGATCACCGGAAATCATACGCCTGGTCTGGTGGTCAAGGCCTACTCGGATGACGCCCAGGCGGTCGAATGGGTGGCCGAGTTTCTGGCCGAAATCGAACCGCCGCCGGGGAGTACAGGCGGCGCCGGGCAACCTTGACGCTAGGGGGCTTTCCAGTATACTTAATCTCACAGTCAGACGTCTGGGTGCCCCCCTCACCTAGATGTCTGCCTGTGCTTTAAGGGCCCGTCGCGGGCCTGAATCAGGGCTGAGTCAGGTGATCGAGGGCGTGCACCAGACGGTCGATCTCAGCCCTGGTGTTGTAGTGTGCCAGCCCGATGCGCAGCAGCCCGCCTTCCGGCTCGACGCCCAAGCGCTCGGTGACCGCCAGCGCGTAGAAGTTCCCATCCCAGACGTAGATGGCTTGATCGGCCAAGGCCTCAGCCGCAGTCCGCGGGGGGATACCGGTGATTCGGATTGAAACCGTGGGCACGCGGCGGTCCAGATCGACGGCCTCGGTCAGGCCAAAGACGCGCACCCGCGCAAGCGATGCCAGGCCGTCCAGCAAATACGCCGCCAAGCCACGTTCGTAGCCAGCGATGTCGTGCATGGACGCCTTGAGGGCCGACCGGGTCGGTTCCGCCCCGGCGGGGTCGGCGGCGCGTGTTGCCGGCGGCGCCCCTGCCCAGGCCAGGTACTCGAGCGCGCCCAGGGTGCCGGCCAGACCCTCGTGGTTCTGTGTGCCGGTTTCGAACTTTCCCGGCGGCTGGGCAGGGGCCGGCCGCACCTTGTAGGCTTGAAGGCGATCGAGGTGCTCCGTCTTGCCGTACAGGGCGCCGACATGCGGACCGAAGAACTTGTACGCCGAGGCGACCAAAAAGTCGCAGTCGAGGTCCTGCACGTCGATGACGCCGTGCGGGGCGAATTGAACCGCGTCCACGTAACACAGCGCGCCGGCGTTGTGTGCCGCCTGCACGATCTCACGCACCGGATTGACCGTCCCCACGGCATTGGAGGCGTAGCCCACGGCCACAATGCGCGTGCGCTTGGAAAGCAGGGCCTCGAGCTGGGCCATCTCCAGGGTGCAGGTCTCCACGTCGAAATCCAGCCAGCGCACCGTGCAGCCCCGGTCTTCGGCCGCCAGCAGCCACGGGGAGATGTTGGCATCGTGATCCAGCCGGGTGACGATGAGCTCGTCCCCGGGCTGCAGCTCGCGCGCCAGGGCGCGGCTGATCGAGAAGGTCAGACTGGTCATGTTGGGGCCAAAGACAATCTCGTCCGGCGATGCGGCGTTGAAGAAGGCGGCTACGGCCGCGTGGGCCCGGTCAATGACGGCGTCCGACTCGCGGCTGGTCGGGAACGCGCCGCCGTGGTTGGCATTGGTGTGGAGCAGATAATCCGTCATCCGGTCCACGACGTGCTGGGGCACCTGCGTCCCCCCGGGGTTATCGAAGAACACCGCCCCGCTCATCAAGGCGGGGAAACAGGCGCGCAGGGGTTCAGGATCGAGGGTCATAGCACACTCCAGATATGAGCAGGCGGGTTCGGATGGCGCCGGCAGACGGCTGTCCGGCGCGCCGGGGACCCCCGGTGTTATAATGCGCCCGGTTTTCCGGCCGAAGCGAGTAGTGAGTTTGCAACACGTACTTTGCCTGCGAAGGAGGCCAAGCCGGCTCGAGCGACAGGCCATTGGCTGGCGAACCAACGCAGATGGGCCTGGTGGCGGCTTGAAGGTCTAGCCCCGAGGTAGCGATGGACATCGATCGAAGGTCGGTCAAGCTGCTCCTCACATACGATCCCATCCCCGAAGCGCGCAAGTCCTACTTCAACTACGTCCTGGGGGAATTCATCCCCCAACTCGAACAACTCGGCCTGACCATGTCCGAGTCCTGGCACACGGCCTATGGCGCTTATCCGCTGCGGTTGATCGCCTTCACGGCTCCCGACGGACAGACCATGGAGGAAGTGCTCAACGATCCGTCATTTGATGACCTGGAGTCGCGCTTGAAGGATTACGTGGCCAACTACCAGCGGCGGATCGTCCCCAGCCGGAGCCGGTTTCAGTTCTGAGCCCCATTAGTGACAAATTTCACATACTGTGCTAGAATATCTTAGCCCTGGCCATCGAACATCGCGGCTTCAACTTGTTGACTTCCATTGAACCCTTGCCAGGGTTCTTTTTCTTTCTGCAGGTGCCGGACCTCCCACGAACGTCAGATGACCTTGAGGGCCCGGCCCACGTCGGCGAAAGCCTGCAGCCCCTGGTCGAGGTCTTGGCGAGTATGCGCGGCGGAGATCATCACCCGAATTCGGGCTTTGCCCTGGGGCACGGTGGGGTAGCCGATGGCCATGGCGAACACCCCGGCCTCGAACAGGCGCCGGCTGAAATCCTGAGCCATGGGGGCTTCCCCCAGCATGATGGGCGTGATCGGCGTGGTGCTGTTGCCGGTGTCAAATCCCAGGGACTGCATTTCAGCCTTGAAGTAGCGCGCGTTTTCCCATAGCCGGTCGACGAGTTCGGTGGACTCTTCAAGCAGGTCCACAGCCGCAAGGCAGGCGGCCACGTCCGGCACGGTCATGGCCGAGGAAAACAGGAACGGGCGGCCGCGTTGCCTGAGCCATTCGACGACGGTATGCGAGCCGGCCACCACGCCCCCGACCACCCCAAAAGCCTTTGACAGCGTGCCGACTTCGACGTCGACCTTGCCGTGCAGGTTGAAGTGATCGACGATGCCGCGGCCGCCCCTTCCCAGCACACCCTCGCCGTGGGCATCGTCCACCATCAGGAGACACCCAAAGCGGTTGGCTGTTTCGTAAAGCTTGTCCAGCGGGGCCACATCCCCATCCATGCTGAAGACGCCGTCGGTGATCACGATGGCGCGTTCGTAACCCTCCCCCTGATGGCTCTGGATCTGATGGGCCAGATCGTCGGGGTCCACGTGGGCATAGCGGATGATGCTGGCGCCTGACAAGCGGCAGCCGTCGATGATGCTGGCATGGTTGAGCGCGTCCGAGTAGACGACATCCTGCTTGCGCACCAGCGCCGGGATCGTCCCCAGGTTGGCATTGAAGCCGGATTGAAACGAGATGGCGTCTTCAACGCCCTTGAAAGCCGCCAGCCGCCGTTCGAGCTGGCGGTGCAGCTCCATGGTGCCGGCGATGGTCCGGACGGCGGCCGGCCCGACCCCGTATTCGGAGACGGCCCGGCAAGCGGCCTCAACCAGGCGCGGGTGGTTGGCCAGCCCGAGGTAGTTGTTGGAGCAGAAATTGAGCACCTTTTGGCCGTCGACCGTCAGCCACGCGCCCTGGGGAGAACTCAATGTTCGAATGGTCGTGAACAGACCGGCTTGCTTAAGGCTCTCCAGCTCGTCGTCGATCCACTGGGTTTTTGCCTGAGGCACAAGGGGCTGAGCCATGGGGGACCTCGCTTAGGGTTGGCGGACTGAGGCAGCTTCCTGCGCCTCGATCAGACGGAGCTTGGCCTGGCGCGTGCGCGATTTTAGCGAGCGCTCTCGGCGCATCGCCTGGGCTCGATCGGGCTGGGGCTCGATGTAAACGATCTTCAGGGGACGCCGCGCTCGGGTGTAGCGCGCACCGCGGCCGGCGTTGTGTTCTTTCAGCCGGCGCTCGGGGTCGGTTGTCCAGCCGGTGTAGAAGCTCCCATCGGAGCACTCGAGGATGTAGCAGTAGCATTCCGGCACGCGCCCATTATACACATGGCCCAGGGGCCGGCGGTCGGCGCCTATTCGTCCGGGCGCCGGCGTGGGGTGCTCATGCCAAACAGGCTTCCGAACAGGCCGCGCGGCCGGGCCTCCGGTGAAGTATCCCCCGATCGGTTCCACAGACCCCGGCGCCGCGCCTGGAGCCAGGCTTCCCGGGCGTCCAGAGCCTCGTCGAGCAGCGCCTGAAGCTCGTCGGGCGAATCCGCCTGCAGAGCCGCGCTTGACAAGCTCGGACTGCTTTTCGACTCCATCGAGCTGGGACAACAAGCTGTGCCGGTGCCCCCAAAGGTGCCTGGCCAGATCGGCGCCGTGCTCGGCGGCGTGTTCTCCGGATGCGGCAAAGGGCCGTCCGGCCAGGCGCTGGATGTTGTCCCATCCGGGCTCGGTGGCCAGACTGCGCAGCAGGATCAGCCCCAGCAGGCCGGGCAGAGAATCGACCGCCGCTCCGACATACTGCATCTCGAACCGGTCGATGAAGAACGGTGCTGCGCCAAGCGCCTCGGCGAACTCCAGCACCTGCTGAACGGCTAACTCGTTGGTTTCGGGCGAGATCGCCAGACCTATCAGGCCGCCGCGCAGCATGTCGGGATCCGGTTCGGTGGCCGCATCGGAGACCAGCCGGTCGGACCGGACGACCGGGAAACCCTGGATGACGCTGCCGCCATGGCCTTCAGGAATCGGCAAGTCCGTGGACATTCGCCCCTTGGCTGTCAGGTCAAGCAGGACCGCATTCGGCTTCAATGCTGCCGTGAGATCTTCCAGCAAGGCCTGGCTTTGGCGCGGAGGCAGGCAGACGATAACCAGGTCGACCTCCTTGGCGGTCTTGCGGGGGTCCAGCACATGGCGCTGAATGGCGCCGAGCGCGTGGGCGTCTTTGGTTCGCTGCCTATCTTGATCGTAGCCAAACGTCTCGGGCGGGACGGGGGCACGTGCCAGCGCCAGGCCAAGCGAGGTGCCCAATTCATCCAGTCCGACGATCAGGACCTTGGCGGGCATGCGACCTCCTCAGCTCTGGTTATCGGCCTGCTGGAGTCTTACCAGCAAGCGTTCGATCTCGTTCGATGGTAAGTCAATCGGTCCCTGGTGGCGTTCGACGAGTTCGATCAGCCGCGGGCTGGCGCCGGCTTTTCGGAGCATGGCGCCTCCCCAAACAGGGTGCCAGTGCCCCACAGCCAGCGCCTGCCGCCATCCGGCGCCATCGAGGCCGGTGGCCGAGGACAGCCAACCAGGGTGCACGGCCTGCGCCAGGACCACGAAGACCCTTTCCCACAGGCGGAGAGGCCGTCGAAGTTTGCCGATGTCATGGAGCAGCGCGGCCGCCAACAGATCGGGATCCCTCTCGCCCGCGTCCAAAAGTTGGTCGAGCACTCTCAAGCCGTGCAGCTGGTCGGCGGATGGGAGTTTCAAGAAGAGTTGGCGCTGGCGAGGCGTCAGGAAGGGCCACGAACGGGCCAAGTCGCCCAGTTCGGCATGAGCCCTGAGGCTGCGCAGAAACTGAGTCGTCCGATAGGCCAGGGTCATCCTACAGCACGAGCAAACGGAACACCTGTTGAGTTGGCCATCCAATCAGCGTCCCCAGGACATCCAGACCGACCAGGGGTCCCAGGAACAGGAGCGCCATCAGCAGGAGAGGGCCGTACGGCCGGATCTGGTACAGGGTGCCGCGGGCTTCAGACGGCAGGAAGTACTCCAGCACCTTCTCGCCGTCGAGCGGAGATATCGGAATCAGGTTGAAGAACAGCAGGATAAGGTTGATGAAGATGAAATCGGTCAAGAAGCTGGAGGCGGACGGCAGAAACCGCCCGGCGGCAGAGAACGGGTCCAGCAACCCCATTCGAAAAGGGATGGCGGCCAGGACGGCCATGAGCAGGTTGGAGAACGGGCCCGCGGCGGACACCAGCATGGTCCCGGCCGGCGTGCGGCGTTCAAGGGCGTACGGGTTGATGGGAACCGGCCGCGCCCAGCCAAACCCGACCACCAGCAGCAGGATCGAGCCCAGCGGATCGAGATGCACCAGCGGGTTGAGAGTCAGCCGGCCGTTGAGGCGCGGCGTGTCGTCGCCCAGTTCATTCGCCGACCAGGCGTGGGCAAACTCGTGCACTGTGAAGGCGATGACCAGGGTGATAAGTCTTGAGATCAGGACGGGGGCCGTCAGGCCGAGCATGGTAGGCGATTATACCATCGACGGCTCTTCCCCCTCCCGATGGTATAATCGCCGCCTGCCGTTGTGGAGCCCAGCATGCTGCCTGAAATTCAAATGCAAGACGTGGTGCAGTTGCGAAAGCCGCATCCATGTGGGAGCACCGAGTGGGTCGTCGTGAGGCTCTGGGGCCGATATCGGCCTGAAGTGTCGGGGCTGCGGACGGCGAATTCTTCTACCTCGGCGAGAGGTGGCGCGGCGCATGAAAGGCTACCTCCACCCGGCACCGGCCGACGCCGCGGATGAGTAAGCCTAAGCGCGTACTTTTCCTCTTCTCGGACACGGGCGGCGGGCACCGCAGCGCCGCCGAAGCCATCGTCGAAGCCCTGCACACCGAATTCCCGGGCGTGGTCGAACCCGACATGGTTGACGTTTTCAAGGAATACGCCCCGCGGCCCTTCGATCTGCTTCCCGAAGCCTACCCCAGCATGGTCAGAGTCCCCAAAGCGTGGGAGCTCGGCTACAAGCTATTTGACGGCGAGTTCCGGCGCCTGGCGCTGACAAGCGCCGTCTGGCCGTACGTGCGTTCGGCCGCACACCGGGTGGTTTCTGAGCATCCGGCCGACATGGTCGTTTCGGTCCATCCCTTCCTGACGTGGCCCGTCATCCGGGCGCTCCGCCCCGAAGGACTGCCTTTCATGGTGGTCGTCACCGATCTGGTGTCGGCGCACGCCGCCTGGTATCACCGGGATGTCAATCTGTATGTCGTGGCCACCGAGGTGGCCAAGGCCAAGGCGCTTGCGCTCGGCCTGCAAGAGGCCAACATCCACGTTTTGGGTTTGCCGGTTGCCCAGCGATTCAGCCATCCGACCCTCAGCGCCGAAGAAGCGCGCACACGGCTGGGTTGGCCCCTGGATCGTCCGATGGTGTTGATCATCGGCGGCAGCGAGGGGATGGGACCGCTGTATGACACAGCCCGGGCGGTGGCGCGCCGGTCCGGGAACTTTGGCCTGGCGGTGGTGGCCGGACGAAACCGGAAACTGAAATTGCGGCTCGAGAAAGTGAATTGGGAAGTGCCGACGTTTATCTACGGATTTGTCAGCGAACTGCCCGAAATGATGACCGCCGCCACGCTGCTGGTGACCAAGGCCGGTCCCGGCACGATCACCGAAGCCCTCAACTCGGGGCTGCCGATGGTGTTGTACAACCGGCTTCCGGGCCAAGAAGAAGGCAATGTCGAATACGTTGTCGGGAAGGGGGTCGGCCTGTGGGCGCCGGGCCCGGAGACCACCGCCGCGGCTGTGTCTCGCTGGCTGCGCCAGCCGGAGCTCATAGAAAAGGCCTCGGCAATCTGTCGTCAGATCGCCAGGCCCGATGCAGCCAAGAACATCGCTCAGCTTATCGCTGAGAATGCATTTTCCCCGGACGGCTCTTCTCGCCAGGGGAAATCAACTTCTTCGGCCAGGGCTTGAAGACGGGCCCTGCAGGTCGCCGTCGCGCCCTAAAAGGTCGCCACGATGTTGCTGAACATGTTCCCGACCCCAGCGCCGAAGAGTGCCACGACCACGATCACCGCAATTCCCACCAGCAGCACGATCATGGCATACTCTACCAGGCCCTGGCCTCGGGGGGAAAAATTAAGCATAAAGACCCCGCAGGCATAATGGGATAAATGAACCAAATAACACATTCAGTATAGAGGAGAAAGCCCTCGGTTAAGCCCGAAAATGGGGCGTGTAACGAAACTGTAAGGTGTCTCCAAGCACAAGATTCCGGGAAGCCGGTGGCTGTGGCAAACCCTCCGGAGTGGGGCTGGCAGCCGAGCCGGAGACTCACCTTTCGTGGCACTCCAAGGCAGCGCTCATATGCATTCCCTCACCGACCGCGATCTTCAGCAATTCGTCGACGCGCAAGGGCTGGAAGCCGAGATCGTCCGGCTCGAGGTGGAAACGCCCACGGTCGAGTCGGCTGCCCGCGCCGTGGGAGTCGGACCGGACCAAATCATCAAAACGCTGGTATTCGAGCTCGAGGGCCAGCCCGTGGTGGTGATCGCCTGCGGCACGCAGCCGGTGCGGGCGGCCCTTCTGGCTGAACACCTTGGGGCCGACCCATCCGACGTCACTCTGGCTTCGCCAAAGACGGTCCTGGCCGAGACAGGCTACCAGGTCGGCGGGGTGCCGCCGTTTGGGCATGCGCGCCGGTTGAGGACCATCCTTGACCCCGGCGTGCTCCGGCAGGCGTGGGTGTATGGGGGCGGTGGGGCATTGGACGTGCTTGTCCGCGTGAAGACGGCGGATCTCTTGCCGCGTGACCCAGGCGGAAGTGCTCGAGCTGCGGGGAACTGCGCCGGAGGCGTAAGGCGTATCTGCCCGGCGAAGCGGCGGCGCATGGCATGAGCCGGGTCCGCCGATCCTGGAGGGGCTGGCATGCCCGAGTTTGACGGAAAGGTGGCACTGATCACCGGTGCGGGACGAGGTATCGGCCGGGCCCTGGCGATTGGGTTCGGAGCCGCCGGCGCGCGGGTGGCGTGCAACGACATCAACCCCGACAGCCTGGAGAAGACGGTCGAGTCGATCTCAAGCGCGGGCGGGCAAGCGCGCGCTTTTGCGGCTGACGTGGCCGACAAGATGCAAGTCGTGGCCTTGATCGAGGCTGCCCGGGAGGCTTTCGAGCGCATTGATATCCTGGTCAACAACGCCGGGGTCGAGCCGCAGGCTGGCCTGCTGGAGCTCGATGAGTATGATTGGGACAGGACCCTGGCGGTTAACCTGAAAGGCGCGTTCTTGATGACCCAGTCGGTGGGGCGGGTGATGGCCGACGCAGGGGGAGGCGTGATCGTCAACATCGCCTCGATCGCCGGCCGGGCGCACGGGCTCAAAGACCGCGCCGCGTATGTGGCGAGCAAGACCGGTCTGATCGGCCTGACGCGGGAGGCGGCGCGTGACCTGGCGGCGGTGGGGATTCGGGTCAACGCGGTCTGCCCGGGCGTGATCGAAACGGAGATGACAGCCCGGCTGCGCCAGGATCCCGAAATGATGGCCCGCTGGCTGGCGGACATCCCGCAGGGCCGGTTGGGGACCACGCAGGACATCCTCGGCCCAGTGATGTTCCTATGCTCCCAGGCCGCCAGCTATATCACCGGCCAGGCGATCAACGTGGACGGCGGAAAGGTTATGAGCTAGCCGGGCGCATCGCCCGGCGGGCGCAACCGGCAGGAGGGCCTAAATGCAGGAGCCCGGAGAACAACTCGTCCAGTACCGCAACCGCCTGGTGGCGCGCTACGGCGAGCAGGCGGCAGCATTGAGGGCGCAAGCCCAGGCATGGCCGGCGAGCCAGGTCGGAAAACCGCTGGCCGAAGGGGAGTGGTCGCCACTGCAGGTCCTGGCCCATGTGGGGTCCGTGGAAAGCCTGGCGTTCGTGCCCCGGCTGAAGCTGATCTCCACGCAGGACAATCCGTGGCTGGAAAACTTTGATGGGGATGGCTGGATGGCCAGCCAGTTTGACCCTCAAGCGCCGGTTCAGACCTGGCTGGATCTTCTCGACGCCGCGCGCGGCGAGGGCTCGGCGGTGTTGGCCAGCCTGCCGGACGACGGTTGGAGCCGCACCGGGGTACACCCGTCCCAGGGTCAGCGAACACTACAGTGGTGGGTGGAATACAGCGTGTCACACGCCGACGAGCACATCAACCAGCTCAAGCCGTCCGCCTAGCGCGGCCGGGCCACACTCAGGGAGCGCGGCGATGGCCTTTCAAATCATCCGTACCGAAGAGCATGACGGCGTGGGGGTGGTGTTTCTCAACCGGCCGGAAGCGCTCAACGCGCTCAATGCCCCCCTGATGGGGGAGCTGGCGGATGCGCTGGAGGCCTTCGACCGCGACCCGCGCATCGGCGCGGCGGTCGTTACCGGAGACGAACGCGCCTTTGCGGCCGGGGCGGACATCAAGGAGATGGCCGAGGCCTCGGCCGTGGAGATGCTCCAGGCAGACCGGATCGCGCAGTGGGACCGGCTGCGCAAGATCAAGATCCCGGTGATCGCCGCCGTGTCGGGTTGGTGCCTGGGGGGAGGCAATGAGCTGGCGATGGCCTGCGACCTGATTGTGGCTTCTGAAACCGCCCGCTTCGGACAGCCTGAGATCAACCTGGGCGTGATTCCCGGGGCGGGCGGCACACAGCGCCTGACACGCGCCGTCGGCAAGGCGGTGGCCATGGAGATGGTCCTCAACAACCGGGTCCTGACGGCCGACGAAGCCTACCGCTGGGGATTGGTCAACCGGGTGGTGGCGGTAGAAGGCTACCTTGACGAGGCCCTGAAGCTGGCGCAGGCCATTGCCGTCCGCGCCCCGTTGGCGGTCAGGCTGGGAAAAGAAATGGTCAACCATGCCTTCGAGAGTCTGCTGGCGGATGGCATTGCCGATGAACGCCGGTCTTTCTATTTCCTGTTCAGCAGCGCCGATCAGAAGGAAGGCATGCAGGCCTTCATCGAAAAGCGGCCGGCAGTCTGGAAGGGCGAATGACGTCGGTCAAGGTCTGAGCCCGGGCTATGGCTGAAGTCGTTCGGCCAGCCGGCCGGTCGGATACCGGGACTTCGTCGGCGCCTTCAGGTCGCTGGGGCTGGGACCGAAGAGCCGGGTGCTGGCGTTCGCCTCGCTGTCAGCGTTTGGCGAAGTCGTCGGCGGGGCCGAGACCATGCTGGGCGCTATGCTGAGCAGCTTTGGCGGCCTGATGATGCCCAGTTTCACCCCGGGGTGCATGGTGATCCTGCCGGACGGCCCCCCGGACAACGCCATCAGCCCGCAGGAAGCCAAGCGCGACAACCGGGAGGCCGAAATCTACACACCGGACCTTCCGGTGGATCGCTCGCTCGGGAGAACCGCGGAGAGGCTGCGGCGCCATCCCGAGGCCCGGCGTTCGAATCATCCCTTGCTCTCTTTCTCGGGCGTGCACATGGCCGACGAGCTGGCGGCTCAGACCCTGGACGACCCCTGGGCGGCGATCGGGGCATTGGCCGAATCCAACGGCGATGTGCTCCTGATGGGGGTCACGCATCGGGTCGATGTGTGCCTGCACTACGCGGAGCAGCGGTCGGGGCGCCGGCAGTTCGTCCGCTGGGCCATGACCGCCGCAGGCGTAGTCGCCTGCCCGGGCTGGCCTGGCTGCCGGGATGGATTTGCGGCCATGGGCCCGCGTTTGGCGGGCGTGTCCGGGAGGATCCAGGTCGGCCCGGGGTGGATCGAGACCGTTCCGCTGCGCGATATGATCAACCTGGCTGTGGGATGGATCCGGGAAGACCCGCAGGCTTTGTTGTGTGACCGGCCGGCTTGCCCCAGCTGCCGGATTCTGCGGCAGGACCTGGATATTCATCGCTAGCCCCTGCGCACGGCGCGGGGCGGCCAACCCGATTCGAAAGGTCGACATGCGAGCGATCTTCGTTGAAAAGAACCTGCCCAAGATGCTGGCGGTCAAGACGCTCCGATCGGCGTGGCCCGGCGTGGTGTGGAGCCCGCTGTCGCCGGCCCGGGTGGTGGACTTGTCGGAACCTGAGCTGCCGGGACCGGATTGGCTGCGAGTGCGCAACTTGCAGTGCGGGGTGTGCGCCTCGGATCTGTCGCTGCTGTTTGTCAAAGTCGACCCGGGCGTCGCCCCGGCGGCTCTGCCGGGCAACACCCGTTTCTATCTTGGACACGAAGTCGTCAGTGAGGTGGTGGAAACCGGCTCACAGGTGACCACCGTCCGGGCCGGCGACCGGGTGGTCATGGAGTCCCAATTCTCGGGGCCGACCTGCTTCAGCCAGGGTATCGAGCCCGTGTGCCGGTATTGCGCCGCCGGCCAAACCCGGCTGTGTGAGAACGCCTCGCTCGGGGTGGGAGCACGCGGCGTGGGCGGGGGTTGGGGCGACGGTTACACGGCGCACGCGTCCGAGGTCTTCAAGCTGCCCCCGGATTTGACCAACGATCAGGCTTCGCTGATCGAACCGATGTCGGTGGCGCTGCACGGAGTCTTGCGCCGCCCGCCGGAAGACGGCCAGCGCGTCCTGGTCATCGGGGCGGGGATTATCGGATTGCTGGCGGTTCAGATGGTCAAGCTGGTGGCGCCAAGATCTATCCTGACCGTGCTGGCGCGCTACCCCCACCAGATCCAGGCGGCGACGCGCCTGGGTGCCGACCAGGTGCTGTCAGATGGCGACCTGTATGAGGCGGTCGCCCGGGTGACCGGAGGCAGGCTGTACCGGGCGCCCATGAACCGGGGGATGATCCTGGGCGGTTTCGACCGCATCTATGACTGCGTGGGAAGCCGGGACACGCTTTTTGATGGGCTGCGCTGGGCGCGGGCCGGCGGCGCAGTGGTGCTGCTGGGGATCACCCTGGGGGAGATGAATATCGACCTGAACCCGGTCTGGTACCAGGAGGTCGATCTGGTCGGCTCGCACACCTTCGGGGTTGAAAACTGGCACGGCCGCCAGGCGCACACGTTTGAATTGGTGACCGAGATGCTGCAGGAGGGCGTGCTGACGATCGAGGGCCTGATCACCCACCGCTTCCCGTTTGAGGCCTACAAGCAGGCGATCGCCACGGCCACCGACAAGCGCACCGGCGCCATCAAGGTCACCTTCGATTATCAGGGCGGCATATGACCCCCGGATGGGTATCGCCGTAGAGTGATTGTGGTAAGATTCCGGCGGCCCCAACCAGGACCACGGGGCAGCGAGGATGGGATGGCCGAGCCCGAAAAGATCACCATTATTGAAGGTCCGCCTCCGACATTCGAACTGGTCAGCGATGGTTCGCTCATCAGCCTGACCGAAGGCCCGGCGGCGTATCAGGTGGCGCTCTGCCGCCTGCGGACGTTCAACGGCCCGGCTCTGGTGGAGCGCTGCTATCGGGCGTGGCGCCAGAAGCAAAGCATCTCCCTCGAGTACCGCAGTGAGGACAATTCGACCCAGGAAGCCCCCATCGTGGCCGTGCGCTCGGAGGACCAGAGTGACGGACAAGTCCTGCTGGTCTGGGTGCGCCTGCCGGACACTGACATCGAGATCGAGCTGGATCTGAACGTCGACGATGACGAAGACGACGACTGGCCCATCGGGCCAACCGACGCCTGGTCCTAGCCGCGTGCCCGGGGCGCCGAGTTGAGGCGCCCCCGTTGTTATCCCCAAAAAGGCGGCTTTCGACCCCGGTGCAGCAAGCTCCCCTGAGATGAGGTCTGACCATGGCTGAGTCTGAAATCGGTGCATGCCGCCCTTGACCAGGGTGTGCTCACCCTGACTCTCGATCATCCCAAGGCCAACGCGTTCAACCGCAGCCTGGTCGACGGACTGGCGGCGGCGTTGAAGCGCGCCGCCGGCGATGATGACGTGCGCTGCGTGGTGCTGACCGGGGCGGGACGATTCTTCAGCGCCGGCCAGGACCTGGCCGAGATCGGTCAGGTCGACGGCCAGGTGGCATTCCGCCAGCATCTGGAGCGGACGTTCAACCCCATCATCCTGCGCATGCGCGGGTTGGAAAAGCCGATTGTGGGCGCCATCAACGGTCCCGCCGCCGGGGCCGGATTGGGAATCGCCCTGGCGACCGATATCCGGCTGGCCTCGGACCAGGCCAGCTTCCTGTTTGCCTTCAGCGGGATCGGGCTGACGACGGATTCGGGGACTTCGCTGTCGCTGCCGCGGCTGCTGGGCATGGCGCGCGCAAGCTACATGGCCTTTACGAATGAGGCGCTGACGGCGGCGCAGGCGCTGGAGTGGGGCCTGGTCAATCAGGTCTGGCCGGCGGACGAGCTGCTCGGCCAGGCCGAGGCGCTGGCGCGCCGTCTGGCCGAAGGACCCACCAAGGCGCTGGGCCTGACCAAGCGGGCGTTCAACCGGGCCGTCTTCCCCGACCTGGCCGGGGCGCTCGACTACGAAGCTCAGCTTCAGTCCATCGCCGGCCGGACGGCCGACTACCAGGAGGGCGTGGCCGCCTTCATGGAGAAACGGCCCCCCAAGTTCACCGGCCGGCTGATGCCGGCTTTCAAGTCCCCCCAATAACTTGTGAAAACATTCACAAAAGAAGCCAGCCGGCCGGAAATCAGGCCGGGCGCGCGCATGCCGCGCCTGCTCCAGTTCGGCCGTATCCGGATCGAGCTTGACGTACAGCGGGGCCGGCTCGGCCAGCGCCTGCCCGGGCGGCAAGCGGCCCGGCGCCCAGGTCCCGCTCGCCGGGCTGGGGTCGTAGGTCAGCACGTCGTGGGGCCGGTCGCCCTCCTGAACGGTCTCGATCCGCAGTTCGCCAAACAACTGGGTCTCATACCCCAGGGCGCGGTGCAGCCGTTCCGAGCTGAACGGCAGATACGGCGCCAACAGGAGCTTCAGGTGATCGATGGCCTGAAGCGCGGTGTACACCGTCCGGGCGGCGGCGGGTTTGTCGGCCTTGATGACCGAGAACCAGGGCGCGTGATCGAGGTAGGCGTTTACCAGGCGCGCCAGGGCCAGCGCCCCCTGCAGCCCGGCGCGCAGATGAACGGCGTCAATCTCGGCGCCGACGGTCTCAAATCCGGCTTCGATCTGCGCCAGCAGCTGGCGATCCCCCGGCTCCAGCTCCCCCGGATCCGGGACCTGCCCATCCCAGTGGCGATAGGCGAACGAGGTCACCCGATTGGCCAGGTTGCCCCAGGTGGCCACCAGTTCGTCGTTGTTGCGGCTGACGAAATCCGGCCATGCAAAGTCGCTGTCGCGCGTCTCGGGCAGGACCGAGGCCACATAGAATCGGATGGCGTCCGGATCGTAGCGCTCCAGGATGTCCGGCAGCCAGACCGCCCAATTGCGGCTCTTGCTGAATTGGGCGCCGTCGACGTTCATGAACTCGTTGGCCGGGACGTCGTAGGGCAGGTTGAGGGCGCGGTCCTGGGGGCGTCGTAGATCGAGCCCACGCCCAGCAGCTCGGCCTGCCAGATGACGGTGTGGAAGGGGATGTTGTCCTTGCCGATGAAGTAATAGCCCCGCGCCTGCGGGTCGTACCACCAATCCTTCCAGGCATCGGGCTGGCCGCGGTTGGCGGCCCATTCGACCGAGGCCGTGAAATACCCCATCACGGCTTCGAACCACACATACAAGCGTTTGTCCTCCCAGCCCTTGAGCGGAACCGGGATGCCCCACTCGATATCGCGGGTGACCGGCCGGCCCTTCAGCCCGGCCTCGACATAGTTGCGGGCAAAGTTGATCACATTCGGCCGCCAGTGGCCGGCATGCGCGTCGAGGTAGGCCGCCAGCCGGTCGGAAAAGGCCGGCAGGTCGAGGAAGAAGTGCTCGGTCTCGCGGACCACGGGACGGCTGCCGTCGATCTTGCTGAGCGGGTCAATCAGCTCCAGCGCGTCGAGCAGGTTGCCGCAGTTGTCGCACTGATCACCGCGGGCCTCCTTGTAGCCGCAGATGGGGCACGTGCCCTCGACGTAGCGATCGGGCAGGAAGCGCCCCTGGGCCTCGGAGTAAAGCTGGCGCTGGGTTTCGGGGTATAGATAGCCGTTCTCATGCAGATGGGTGAAGAAGTCCTGGGCGATCTTGTGATGGTTGGCCGTGTCGGTATGGGTGAATAGGTCGTAGCTGATGCCGATGGCGCGCTGGGTTTCCAGGAAACGGGCGTGGAAGTGCTCGAAGAGCTGGCGCGGCGTCTGGCCGCGCTTGTCGGCCTCGACCGTGATCGGGGTGCCATGCGAGTCGGAACCGGAGACGACCAGCACCTGATCGCCCTTCAAGCGGTGGTAGCGCGCAAAGATGTCGGCCGGGAGATAGGCGCCCGCCAGATGGCCCACATGCAGGTCGCCGTTGGCGTAGGGCCAGGCGACGGAGACAAGGATTCGGTCGGTCATGATCACTCCTGAAGGACAGGGCGGCCAATCCGCCCGGGAAGCCCGATGAAACGAAACCGCCAGCCTCGGGCTGGCGGAGCAGGGCTGCCGGGGGCGACCGCGGTCAGGCGCGGACGACCCGAACCGACGGGGTGATCCCCGCCGGCGCCGGCAGCCTGGGCATGACCATGTGCTCACACAACGACCTGGTTCATCGGAAACTCCCCGCCGGGCACGTAGCGCCGCGATGCAGGCTGCAGTGTAGCATGCCCGGCGGAGGCGGGTCAAGCGGAGGGGCGTCGGCGCGCGCCCTCCCATGTCATTGCGAGCCGCCGCCCACGAACATGTCATGGCGAGGGGCCGCTCACGAACGTGTCATTGCGAGCCGCCGAAGGCGGCGTGGCAAACGTTCCGTCGTGAAGGACTCCGTGTTCTCCCCGGGGCCGGCGCCTCGCTCCCCCAAACAGACCTTGGGGCAGGTGCTCGCTGGCGATGACATGGTGCAGGGCTGGCCGGGGCCGTCCGCCTCACCTCCATCCCCTCCCCCTGGGTTGGCGCCGATCCGGTTGGGTCCCCCCAAGCCCTCTCCCCATGTCATGGCGAGGGGCCGAAGGCCCCGTGGCCATCGTTCCGTCGTGAAGGACTCCGTGTTCCCCCGGAGCCGGCGCCTCGCTCCCCAAACGTTTGCTTCGGCAGCTAACGCTGCCTCGCAATGACATGTTGAAGGGTGCGGTCGAGGCGTTCAGCCCAACCCCGCATCCACCCGCGCCGCCAAGATGAAATCGTTGACCGTCAACCCGTCCAGGCGGTGGGTCCAGATGGTGATCTGGCAAAAGCCCCAGCCAAAGCAGATATCGGGGTGGTGATCCATGGCTTCGGCCAGCTCGGAAGCGGCGTTGGCCAGTTTCAGGGCCTGGGCGTAGTTCTTGAATTCGAAACGCCGCTCGAGGTGATGCCGTCTGACGACCTGCCAGCCCGGGATGTCGCCCGCCAGCGCGTCGATTTCGGACGCGCCCAGGGTCTCGGTCATCTGGCGCACGGGGATGGGATCTCGTTCCGCAAGCTTCATGGCTCACCTCTCTTGGGCTGAGGACGGGATCGGCGGCGGCACTCTGGCCGGCGGAAACGCGGACTTGGCCGCCTGGCCTAATCCGCAGGCGCCGCCGCCCGGACGGCGTCGATGATGTCGGCCGCCATTTCGTAGCGCCCGAAGGGCGGCATCAGGTAGGCCCCCTGGACCAGGCCGCGCAGGCTGGCGAGCAGCTCGACGGCGATGCGCACGCCTTCGTCGGAGCCCTGTTCGCCGGCGGCGGCGATTCGCTGGCGGATGGAGTCAGGAATATCCATCCCGGGGACCTCGTTATGCAGGAACGAGGCGTGGCGCGCATTGTACAGGGGCAGCATGCCCACCAGGATGGGGATGCCGGGCGGTCCGTAGCGCGCCTCGAACGCCTGCAGAGAAGGCCTCGACCACGCCGGCGTCATAGACCGGCTGGGTGAGCGCGAAATCCGCCCCGGCGTCGATCTTCTTGCGCAGCAGGCGAATCTCGTGCTCGACAGCCTGCGCCCCCAGGTTGAGCGCGCAGCCGACGAAGAACGACGTCCGCCCGCCGATGTCGGCGCCGGAATGATCGACCCCGGCGTTGAAGTTGTGCTTGATCAGCTTGATCAGACCCGTCGGGACCAGATCGTAGTTGTCCATGGCTTCCGGGTAGTCGCCCACGGCGGTCGGATCGCCCATGACGACGAAGACGTTGCGCACGCCGAGCGCGTGCGCCGCCAGCAGGTCGCCCTGCACGCGCAGCAAGTTGCGGCCGCGCGTCGGGAAGTGGAGCACGGTTTCGACGTGCACCTTGTGCTGGATGAGCTGGCAAACCGCCCACGGGCTCATGCGCATGCGCGCCATCGGGCTGTCGGCCACGTTGATGACGTCGGCGCCGGCTTCGGCCAGCATGTGCGCGCCGGCCAGGACCTTGTGGGTGGAGAACCCGCGCGGCGGATCCATCTCCACCGACAGGATGAAGTCGTGGCGCGCCAGTTTGGCGGCGAACTGCGTCGGTTCGTAGATCTCGGCCACATGGCCGTTCCCGGCCGGCTGGACCGGGGCCAGGCTGACATGCGGCAGGTCGGTCTGCGGATGATCGAGCGCGGCGCGCATGGCGGCGATGTGCTCCGGGGTCGTGCCGCAGCAGCCGCCGATCAACGTGGCGCCGGCGCGCTCAAACGCCACGGCGTATTCGCCAAAGTAGGCGGCGGTGGCCGGGTACATGATCCGGTCGGCCACGCGCTCCGGCCACCCGGCGTTGGGCATGACCGCCAAAGGCAGCTCCGGGACGGCCTGGCGCATTTGCTCGATCAGGCGCAGGAGCTGGGCCGGGCCGCCCGAGCAGTTGGCGCCGGCGACGTCGACGCCGATCTCGGCCAGGCGGCGGGCGACCTCGGCGGCGGTGTCGCCCAGCAGCGTCCGGTCGTCGCGGGTGAAGGTCAGCATGGCCACGACGGGCAGGGACGACACGCGGCGCGCGGCGCGGACGCCCTCGGCGATCTCGTCCACGTCGCTGTGGGTCTCCAGGATGATCAGGTCGGCCCCGGCCTCGGCCAGCGCGCCGATCTGCTCGGCGAACACCGCCTGGGCCTGCTCGGGTTTGACCCGGCCGAAGGGGGCCAGCCGGACGCCCAGCGGCCCGACGCTGCCGGCCACCAGGATGGGGCGGCCGGAGGCCTCGGCCGCCTGGCGGGCCAGGGCGACGGCGGCGGCGTTGATCTCACCCACCTTTTCTTCCAGGCCGTGCCGGGCGAGTTTGAAGCGGTTGGCGCCGAAGGTGTTGGTTTCCAGAATTTGCGCGCCGGCGGCGGCGTAGTCGCGGTGAATGCCGGCCACCAGCTCGGGGTCGATCAGGTTGAGCTCATCGAAGCAGGCGTCGAAGCCCTCGCCGCGGGCGTGGAGTAACGTGCCCATGGCCCCATCGGCCAGGATGGGCTGGCCCGCCTTGAGCAGCTTTCGAAAGGCGTCCGTCATGGCCGCTCCGATGCCTCGGCAGACTCAGTCCGTGCCGGCCGGGGCCGGGACGGGAGACTCGGCCACCTCGGCGCGCACGATTTCGACGGCTTCCACGATGTGGGCCAGCGAGGGCAGGACCTCTTTCCAGCCGCGGGTCTTGAGGCCGCAGTCCGGATTGACCCACACCCGTTCGGGCGGCAGGTGGCGCAGGTACATGCGCAGCTTGTCGACCACCTGATCGCGCGTGGGCACCACCGGGCTGTGGATGTCGTACACGCCCGGCCCGACCTCGCGGCCGTAGTCGAAATCGGCCAGCTCGCGCAAGGTCTCGTCGTCGCTGCGGGCGTTCTCGATCGAGATCACGTCGGCGTTCAGGCGGTCGATGGCCCCCAGGATGTCGCCGAACTCGGCGTAGCACATGTGGGTGTGGATCTGGGTTTCGGACGCCGCGCCGCCCACCGCCAGCCGGAAGGCGTCCACCGCCCAGTCGAGGTACTGGTCCCAGCGCTCGGGTTTGAAGGGCAGGCCCTCGCGCAGCGCCGGCTCGTCCACCTGGATCACGCGGGCGCCGGCGGCCTGCAGATCGCCGATCTCGTCCCGCAGCGACAGGGCCAGCTGATAGGCGATGTCGGCGTGCGGGATGTCGACCCGCGGGAACGACCAGTTGAGGATCGTCACCGGCCCGGTGAGCATGCCCTTGACCGGCTTGGCTGGTGAAGGTCTGGGCGCGGGCGAACTCGCGCACCGTCATCGGTTCGGGACGGCTGACGTCGGCGTAGATGATCGGCGGCCGGACATAGCGGCTGCCGAAGCTCTGCACCCAGCCGTTTTCGGTGAACACAAACCCGGTCAGTTTCTGACCGAAATACTCGACCATGTCGGAGCGCTCGAACTCGCCGTGCACGAGCACATCCAGCCCCAGGCCTTCCTGGACGCCGATGGTGTAGGCGATCCAGGCGTCGACCTTGTCCTCGTATTCCTTCTGGGTGAGCTCGCCCTTGTTGAGCTGCGTCCGCAGGCGGCGGATCTCGGGCGTCTGCGGAAACGAGCCGATGGTGGTCGTCGGCAGGAGCGGCAGCTCAATCTGCTGCGGACGCCGGGCGGCATAGTCCTCCGCCCGGCTGAAGTCGGCCTCGTTCAAGCCCGCCAGGCGTTTGGCCACCGCCGGGTCGTCCGGCGCAAAGGCCTTGAACTTCGCCCAGCGCGCCTCGAGCGCCTTGAGCTCGGCTTCCCGGCCGGCGTCATCCGCCTGGCCCAGCCGGGCCAGTTCGCCGAGCTTTTCGCGGGCGAAGGACAGCACATTGCGGAGCGCCTCCGGGAGCGAAGGCTCGGCTTCCACCGTGTAGGGGACGAACTGGAGCGAGGCCGAGGCGCTCAGGCGCAGGTTGGGCGTCAGCGCCTGCAGGGCGGTGAGGCGCGGGCGGACCACGTCCGGCCGCATCCGCCACACGTTGCGGCCGTCCACCAGGCCGGCGGCCAGCGTCTTGCCCTCGCGGCCAGCCGGCGGCCTGGAGGCGTTCCAGGTTGTCGCCGCGGGTGAAGTCCAGGGTCAGGGTGGTCACCGGCAGCGCCAGCGCCGCCTCCAAGGCCTCGCCCAGGTCGTCGAAATACGTGACCAGGTTGATGGGCAGCCCGGCCTGGGCCAGCGCCCGGTAGGCCAGATCGACGTGCGGGAGCAGCCGGGCGGCGTCGCCCAGGACCAGCGCCGGCTCGTGCATTTGGACCTCGGCCACCCCCAGCGCCTTGAGCTGTCCCGAGCAGCTGCGTGTACAGCGGGAGCAGGCCGTGCAGGGCGGCGGCGAAGTCCTGGCTCAAGCGCGCCAGCCGGAGCAGCGTCACCGGGCCGAGCACGATGGGCACCGCCCGTTCGCCCAGGCTGGCCTGGGCCCGGCGGACCAGGTCGATGAAATCGTCAAAATGAGCCGACGGCGCCAGGCCGGGCTCGATCTCGGGCACCAGGTAGTGGTAGTTGGTGTCGAACCACTTGGTGAGATCGAGGGCCGGGATGCCGGGACGCCGCGGGCCATGGCGAAGTATTGGTCCAGCCCGTCCAGGCCCTGAAAGCGTTCCGGGATCAGCCCCAGGCGGACCGTCCAATCCAGCACGTGGTCGTAGAGCGTGCTGTCGCCCACCCCGATGAAATCGATCCCTGCCGTCAAGCTGCGTCTGCCAGGCGTCGGCTTCGACGGCGTGCTGCGCTTCAATAAGATTGGCGCTCGAAAGCTGGCCCTTCCAGTAGGACTCCAGGGCGCGTTTCATCTCGCGCTGGGGGCCGATCCTGGGGAAACCGATGGTTTGTGTTGAATACGAACTCATGCAACCTCCTCCCAAACCCCTCCCGGGGGTCGTGCGCCGCGCCTGCTAGGCAACCAAAAGGCCTCTCCCGGAAGAAGAGGCCTGGAACGACGTGGGCTCATCGCTCATCTTCCAGAAGCTCGAGGCTTCTGCCGGAATTGGCACCTTTCGCCGGGTGGAACCCGGTGACGGTTGCCGAGGCTTCGCAGGGCCGGTCCCTCCGCCTCTCATGATGAGTGTCCGGGCGCCGAAGCGCCGGTGCACTGTTTTCAATTGTGCGGCGGACTATACCATGGGGGGCGGAGGCGTGTCAATTCGCGGGCGGGCCCGGTGTCTGGAATGGGATTGGGGCCGGTTTGTCCCGAGTTTGTTGTCTTGCAGGTGGGATAAGGGTGGCTGGGAAGGATTTCTCAGTAGAGTCCGGGAGTAGTGACAATAGAATGGTGACAATGAGATGTTAGGCCTATCCATGAGGTCCAATATGGTTGAACGTCTCCGATCGCTTTTCACAAGCAGAAGCCCTGGCACAAAGTCGGCGCCTGCCAGGGATGGGCGACCGCCAAAGACCGACAAGTCATACTCCTCCGACATTCCTCTTGTCGACCCCGCGAGCGATAGGTTCAACAGATGGCCTTTTTCCCAGAGGCTTGCTCTCACCATTGCCAGTCGCGACGACGACGCGCCGCTGATCCTCGCCCTCTACGGAGAATGGGGAGATGGAAAGACAACTTGCCTGAACTTCATGGAGGTAGAACTTCTCAAGCACTCGCACATTGTCCCGATACGATTCAATCCGTGGCGCTTCCCCTCAGAGACCGAGCTCATACTCGGCTTCTTCACCACCTTGGCAGAGGCATTGGGGCGTTCGCTGCCAACCCAAAGGGAGAAGCTGGGCGAGACGATAGGTACCTACGGCTCGATTGTAGGGGCGGCTCTTGACCGGAAAGACCTGGCGGAAACTATCAGGCGCGTGTTGTCCACCGTGAATCTCGAAGTTCTCAGGGATCGTCTCGAAGCCATCCTCCATGAGGAGGGAAAACGCCGTCGTCGTCCTCATTGACGACATTGACCGCCTTGAGAAGACCGAAATCCATGCCATCTTCCGCTTGGTGAAACTGACTGCCGGTTTCCGGAACCTGATCTTTGTGCTTGCCTTCGATCCAGGGATCGTCGCAGACGCTCTTCAGGAGAGGTACGGCTCCTCCACGTCCGACGCGGGCGCCAAGTTCCTCGACAAGATCGTTCAGGTCCCAGTTCACCTGCCGCCGATTAATCGAGCAAGTCTCAGGGCGTTCTGCTTTCAGGGGGTAGACAAGGCCCTTGCGGCGGCGCGCGTCGACCTAACCGAGGAGCAAGTCCAACGATTCGTCCACGCCTTCACCGGCGGGCTCGAGCCCGGCCTACACACGCCGCGCGCCGCGGTAAGGTACTACAACGCCCTCACCTTCTCCATTCCCCAAGTAGCGGGCGAAGTCGACATCCCCGATCTCCTCCTCTTGGAGGCGACGAGGACCATCTATCCCTCCGCCTACCGCGTCATCGCTGAGAACAAGGGCGCCTTTACACTGAGGCACATGGCCGCCATGGACCGCGACAAGCCCGGGAAAGACCGCGATAAGAAGATCATTGACAGCGCCTTCCGCGGCGCTCCCGAATCCGAAATGGGCTCCCTCCGCCAGCTGATCACTTCCCTCTTTCCGAGGCTGGAAGGGGTATACGGCAACACTTATTACGGCCCCGAGTGGGACAAGACGTGGTACAAGGACAAACGTATCGCATCGGAAGACTACTTCGAAAGGTTCATCACGTACTCAATCCCCTCTGGCGACGTCTCCGACCTTGCGGTGGACGCCATCTTGAGCGCTGCCGAGCGAGCGCCCGAGGAGCTTTCCCGCGCTTGACTCCCTCTTCACTCCAGGGAACGCGGTCAGTCTACTCAGCAAGTTGGGGGTCCGCTCCGATGGCCTTCCACCAGCGAGCGCCGTGAACATCGCAACGGCTCTTTCCACTAGGGCTCAACAGCTGCCAAACCCTGAGCTCTTCTTGGAACTGTCGCCATTCCAGCGAGCCGCGCTGCTTGTGGCACGACTTGTCGCAAGCATTGCTCCGGGCCCGCAGCGCATCCAAGTTCTCGAGGCGATCTTGTCTGCTTCCCAACCCCTTCTCTTCGGAGCAGAAGTCCTTCGTCGTCTCCCCACTCAGCCAGGCTCATCCCATTACCCGTTCACGGATGAAGAGAAAGCCGATCTGGCACGTGTCTTTGCCCAGAGGGTTGAGGAGCATGCAGGAGCGAATGGTTTTCTATTCACAGAGTTCGGCCGGAACGCTCCGATTTCTCGCTTCGATTTGGGCCACCTATGGCGACCGCGCCACCCTCGCCGCCCACATCGGAGCACATCTCGACGCTGACGTGAGCAATGCCTATACTCTGCTCGGGTCGTTCGTCCCTATCGCTTACCCAATGGGCGGTGGGCTTCCGCACAAGAGCGATTTCGAGAGGCACCAGTACGACTCCTTATCAGCCATCGTCGATCCCCAGATCGTATGCAGCGCGGTAGGGCGCCTTCTTTTTGGGAAGCAACTGCCTGAGGAGTTCCCACATGCACCCGACTCTGGCTCCGATGAACTCCTTGGTATTCAGTTCATGTGGCTTCACCGCTTTGTCCACGCCGCACCAGCCCCGTCACAAAGTTCCTCCGTCGTAGCTTGGGCTTTGATGCGTCTAACAACTCGATGGAGCCCACCCGGCCAGCTGCGGAGACTCGGGTTTGTTGTAGTATCGAAGAACTGGCCAGGCGGCTCCCAGCAACGACCCAAGACCTCGCATCTCGAGGCCACTAGGCGGGGCGCCGATCACCGGGCCTACTCCCTTGTCCGATGCTTTAGAATCACCATATGCCCAAGATCTTGCGACCCCCCTCTTCCTTCGCAAACAAAGTCGAGCAGCTTGTTCGGGACTTTGAGAAGAATGAGGCCTTCTTCCTTTCGGACAGCTACCAAGAGCACCAAGCGCGCCTTGACTTCATCGATCCGCTCTTCGAAGCACTTGGGTGGACCATAGCCCTTCGCCCCGGGGAGAACCCCTACGATCGGGACGTTATCGTCGAGAGAG
Source organism: uncultured Chloroflexia bacterium (assembly GCA_963797485.1). Lineage (GTDB taxonomy): Bacteria > Chloroflexota > Anaerolineae > Anaerolineales > E44-bin32 > CAWAND01. The sequence goes on along the minus strand of CAWCPF010000002.1, from coordinate 646,900 downwards.
GCCCCACCATCGGTCGACCGGACTACAACTTTCGCACCAACGGCCAGACCAAGTACTACGTCGAGGCAAAGGCTCCTAGCGTCGTTCTCTCCCGAAGCGATGTCATTCTACAGGCAAAGAAATACGCGTGGAATAACACTGACCAGCCAGTCTACTTTGTTGTTGTCACCGACTTCCAGGAGATCCGCTTCTACGACGCATCACGTAAGCCAGATCCACGACATCCCGACGCAGGCCTCATCTTCAGCCACAACTACCGCTCATATTCCCGCCCGGAAGTCGCCCAGGAAATCTGGCAGCTTTCCAAGGAGGCAGTCAAGGCTGGATCGCTCGACAAACTGCTCTCCTCTTCTGCGAGAGCCGCCCGCCAGAAGACCCCCCTGGACGCCCTCTTCCTCGCAGACCTCTCGTCCTGGCGCGAGAAACTCGCTAAGGCCGTATTCAAGGCTCATCCCGGTTTCTCACCAGCAGACCTCAACAGTGCGGTCCAAGTCATGCTTGACCGCCTGATCTTCATCAGGATCGCGGAGGATAGAGGTGCTCTCCCTCCCAACCGCCTTCGCGACATCGCCAGGACTTGGCGAGGCGAGCACACCAGCCATCCATTGTCGGCGGATCTGTATCCTCTCTTTCGAGAAGTAAATCAGGACCTTAATGGCGAGATATTCAAGCCTCATCTCTGCGAGCAAGTTACGTGGGACTCGCGCCTTATAGCCGAGGTGATACTCTCCGGACTTGAGCCCTACAACTTCGCCCAGATTGGCGTTGAATTGCTAGGATCCATATATGAGAGATACCTAGGGAAGACGATTTCGTGTCACTGCCAAACGAGCGATAGTCGAAGATAAGCCCGAAGTGCGAAAAGCCGGTGGCGTCTATTACACTCCCAGCCACATTGTCAGCTATATTGTTGCCAACACCGTCGGGGAACTCATCGCGGGGAAGTCCCCGGCGCAAATTGCGAAGCTCCGCATCCTTGATCCGGCGTGTGGCTCCGGCTCCTTCCTGCTAGCCGCATACCAGACGCTTCTCGACTACCACCTCAACTGGTACAAGCACCACCCCAAGCGGCTTGTCGACGACTCCCAGTTGCTCCTCTTCGAAGAGGATGGGCAATGGAAGCTATCCCTTACGGAGAAAGCACGCATCCTCACCAACAACATATACGGCGTTGACATCGACCCCCAGGCCGTGGAGATCGCGATGATGAGCCTCTACATCCGGCTCCTGGAGGGGGAGAGGGCCTTCCTCACAAGAGGCGACTCCTGCCCGCACTGGCGTCGAACATAAAATGCGGCAACTCGCTGATCCCGCCCGAGGGTCCACACAATCGTCTATTCCAAACCGACGAACCGCTTAACCGTGTAACCCCGTTCGATTGGAGCAGCAAGCGCGAGGGCTTCGGCGAGATTCTGCAACAAGGGGGGTTTCACGTGGTTATTGGAAACCCTCCATATGTACGTCCGCACAATATCCCTCCCGAGACCAAGAAGATGCTGTGGGCTCTCTACTCCACATTCGTTGCCAAATCTGACGAGTACTCATGTTTCATGGAGCGCGGGCTTACACTGGCCCGGCTCGACGGCCTCTTCAGTTACATTGTTCCCCACACATGGACATCCCTTGAGAGCTTCACAAGAATACGAGCCTTCATTCTCGAGAACGCAAGAGTCGTCAAGCTTGTGCAACTACCAAAGAAGGTGTTTGCTCAGGCCACTGTAGAGACATGCATATTCGTGTTTCGCCGCGCCAAAGAGAAACCAAGCCGTCCTACCAATCTCATCCAAGTTGAAAGACTTGACGACAAGGGAAACGTCGCCCCCATTAGAACCTTCCATCAAGCGGACATCGAGTTCTTCCGAATTGCACAATTTCCAGCTCCATGGGCGCGATCAGTCGCAAGCGATCTTCGCAAGTATGGCCCACAACACTGCCCCATTGGCCCAGTTCGTCGAATTCCGGTATGGTTTCAAGACGGCGGACGACCAGAAGTTCATTCAGTCCATCAAGAGGCACAAGGAAAGCAAGCTGTTCATCCGAAGCGCAGGCGTTCACCGCTACTTGCACGACGAGCCCGCCGAATACGTTTGGTACGTGCCCGACCAGATGGTCGAGAACAGGAAGACCGCTCGCCCCGGCGACCACTGCGCTTCGACGCAGAGAAGTTAATCGTCTCCCGCATGGGACAGCAGCTCGTCGCGGCCTACGATCCAGGTGGGCTATACGTCAAGGACGCGATGCTCCTACTGTCCCGCTCCGAAGTATCGCTGAAATACATCCTTGCCATCATCAACAGCCGCCTCCTGAACTACTACTATCAGGAGTTCTTCGTCACTATCGATGTACTCAAGAATGCCCTTCTCGCACTCCCAATTCGCCTTATCGACTTCGCAAACGCTGTCGACAAGGGTGAGCATGACCACTTGGTCGACCTTTCGCGGCCCAGGTGCTCGCTCTCCAGAAATCCCGGCGGAGACTTCCGCGAGCCCTACCCGGAGCGCTCCCAATCGAAGATCGCATAAAGCTCGTTGATGAGAAGATAGACACCACGCGGTCTACAAGCTATACGGGCTCACCGTCGCGCAGACAAAGGCCGTCGAGGGCAGCCTAGGCAATGCATGAGCCGCCACGCCTAACAACGCGATGGAGCCCCTTCCGCTACGCTCCAGGGATCTCCGACCGGCCTCGCCAGGTGCGGTGAAACGGGCATAAATAGGCTTCCAGCGCTGGCCGGGCCGATCCCTGGAAAGAACGCCAGACTCGCAGCTCGAGGCCGTTCAGCGCGCACGGAGCAAGGAGGTTCCACTCCTGAAGGCGAAGGCATCTCCCGTCCACGTACCAGTTCCCAACAGCAGGCTTCACAGCCCGCAACTTCCTCCACCCCCTACGCTTGCCTCGTTCATAGAGGAAAACCACTTTCATAACCGTCTTCGGCGTATTTACGGCACTAACGGTCTTCGCATCGAACCTCCCTGTCCACGGCCTCGCCACTATTCTCGCCTTCGTGTTACCATGACACTCGCCGTATTCGTATGGATGGAGATCTGGGCGAGATTCCCTTCAAAGACGGGCACCTGGCGGTTGACGTGGTTTGAGAACCTCCTGTCCTTGTCTGTCCTCCTCTGTTGGCTTACTGGCTCCTCGACTTCCGGGCGATCTGGCAGTACTTCCTCGTTGTCCTTCTCTTTTCCTCATCTGCTCGCAGCTTTCTCTGTCATCTTGAAACGAGCAAATGCTTTCAACCGGCTGTTCAGCGCCAAGCCGGGCGAGCGAAAGACCCTAAGATTTGCATTTGGTCTTGCCATCCTCTTCGTCGCAATCGCCCTCTCGTGGCACCGCGGCCTGCACGAAACCCCCCTTCCAGCCAACAAGCTACTCGACGAGATATCAGCTGCCCTTTCTACTCGCATACCATGACCGTGCGCCTAACAACGCGATGGAGCCGACCCTACTGGCCGATTATTCGGCTTTGGCGCCATTCTAGAATTGGGTGGCCTCGTCGGCTCAAACTCGAGGCGGTTAGACACACGAGGGGACACGTGAACAAGTACAGCAAAGACGACGGTGACCAGCTCCGCGATCGATTGATCGCTGTGCGCCGCCTTCGTGAACAGGGCAAGGCTGCCAACCGACGACTTTGTCGGCTTCGACTGAGCGCCGCAGAGCGGGCTGAGATCCTCAGCAAGACAGGCGCGAAGTCCGCATCTGCGGAGGTGACATTCGCGTCCCGTGGAACGCTGATCACATCTTGGCGCATGCGCTGGCGGAGAAGCACCGCCAGAAAACTACCTGCCGGCTCATGTAGCGTGTAACAACTGCCGATGGGATTTACCTCCCAGAGGAATTCGAGATGATCCTGAAGTTTGGCGTGTGGGCACGGACACGGTTCGGGAAGGGCGCCGCCATGGGCCGGGCTATCGAGCAGAAGTTCTCAACGTACGAGGTAGCGAGGATTGGTCGACGCGATGGCGGAAGAGCGAGGGAAGGTGTCTAACACGCCGCTGCAGCCGACCGGCTTCGCCGGCGACTGACTGGCAAGTCGTTAGGCGGAAACTCGCCCACCCCCGTCACCAGCGTCCGTATCGGAGAAGCGCATGTCAAAGGTCTCACAAGAAGAAAAGGAATTTACAGGGATGGCGGGAGAATTCCTTGTGGCTGCCGAGCTCAACCGCCGCGGCATCCACGCGGCAGTGACGTACGGCTCAGCTAAACGAGCAGATGTCTACGCATTCTCGCCCAACTCAGACAAGCTTGCGAGGATCGAGGTCAAATCGACGCCCATGCGAAACCAGAAGTGGGTCGTCGGCCAAAAGGTCCTGGACCCAGAGCAGTGGCAGCCAAGCATCTTCTGGGTCTTGTCGTCCTGCCCAAGCCACTTCCCACCAAACCCACGGAGAACGACGAAGTACCAGGAGCCCACACTCCCCGTTTCTTCGTCTACAAGGCCAGTGAAATCGGGGAACATATCACGCGCCTCCGCCGCGACTACGCGATCCGCTTCGTGCAGCGCCATGGCAAGGAGTTTGTGGGACCTGAAGTCGTTCCAGCTCCCTACGGTAGAACGCGCCCGGCAATGAAAATCGTTGGGACAAGATCGTCGACTATCTGAGGCCAGCCACATAGGTGCGGTCTACCACCATGGTTTCCGCCCAACAACTCGATGGAGCCCTGGAAGAACACCAGGATCTCCGACGGACCGCACTTGCAGTGTGCTTTGCGAGGGATGCGGGGTGATACCGGCGTGAATGCTTGTGCTCAGGAGGGTGCGAGGGCGGGGGGGTGGCCTTGGCCGATCCCCGGACCAGCTCCGAGGCTTCGAAGGTCGGAGGCGTCATACGCCTCGAATCATCCATTCGTAAGACGCTTCACCCGGGGGCAGAATGAATAGCAAAGCCTCAAACGGATCCAAAATACGGCTTGCGATCGTGGATGATCTCCCCGAGCTGGTCGGCATCCTGTCGAAGGTCATTGACACCGACCCGGGGATTGAGATTGTGGCAATCGGAGCCGACGGCCTGGATGCCATTCGCATCCATGACGAGTTTCAGCCCGATGTGCTCATCATGTGCGTGCTTATGCCAAATATGGATGGCATAACCGCAACAAGGCGAATTCGAGCCGAGCATCCTGGAGCAAAGATCATCATCCTGACCGCCACCTCGCCCGAACAATCGAGAGACAGGGCGCTTGAAGCAGGCGCGGCCGCCTACATTTCTAAGCCTGTATCAGCCAGCGAGCTGCTTGAAACAATCCATAACGTAGCCAACGAAGACTGAGCCGGTTGCAAGTATCTCGGCTGATCGGTGCTTCGTAGGTCACTTCGCCGCCCGGCACCTGCCATGCGCATGGGAGAGGTGCGGGGCGAATCTGGCGTGGCTGTTGTGTCCTCGGGATGATCAAAACCCAAGCAAGTTTGGCTCGAGCAGCTTGTTTGGCGGTCACGTGATGGCCGGATCTTGAGGTAAGGAGGCCGGTGGGCACCAAAGTGGACGTTGTGGTGGTCGGAGCGGGGCAGGCGGGCCTCGTCCGTGGTCGGAGGGTCTGGCAGCCGCGGCGAATCGGTCTAGAGTAGGTTCGAAGCGCTGGCCCTGGGGCTCCCTGCAAAGAACGCAGGACTGTGCATCTCGAGGCCGTTAGGCAGTAGCCAAGCGTTCTAGATGGGCGAGTTGCCCGGTGGCTCGACCGCCTGGTGGTGACCGCGCCGTATCGTGCGCTGTGGCGACTCCGGCATCACCTATCGACGGGGTGCCCGGATGAACTGGCTATAATTCGTCCGAGGTTCCGAGATCTGCTTTCAGAAGGGATGCGCTCCCAATGTTGAATCTAAACTCGGTCATGATTGGAACGAAACAACCCAAGGCGCTGGCTGCCTTCTATGAAAAGGTCCTGGGAAAACCGGCCGAATGGGTCGATCAGGACAGCGGCTTTTGGGGATGGCAAGTGGGAAGCACGTCCCTTTCCGTATTGGATCATTCTGAGATGGGGGGCAATGCAAAGGACCCCGGACGTGTGATGTTCAACTTTGAAACCCTGCAGGTCAAATCGGAGTTTGAGAAAATCGAAAGCCTACGGCGCGGCGGTCATAAGGGAGCCCTATGAAATGGGAGGGGGATGGATTGCGACGCTGGCGGATCTGGATGGGAACTACTTCCAACTAGTGACCCCGATGCAGGCCCCCTCCTAGTGCCCAAAGGAGTTTCATGGCACAGAAGCGTGAGGGACGGACGCCAATGCATTTCGCCGCCGCATAACAACTCTATGGAGCCCCTTCCGCTACGCTCCAGGGACCTGCGGCCGACCCCCGCGGAAGACCACCGGGGACCTGCGGCCGGCCAGCGGCGTCGAGATGGGTCTAAGATAGGTTCTGAGCGCTGGCCGGGCGGTCATTGATCCTGGCGTTCTTCCAGGGCTCCCTGCAAACAACGCAGGACTTCGCCCTGGCCTGGAACGCCAGGACAGGCAGCTCGAGGCCGTTGGGCAGACTATCACGTTTTTCCGCGGAGCTTTAGATTACCGTCGTGCAACCCAACACCAGATACGCCCGCAGCGGCGACGTCAACATCGCGTACCAAGTTGTGGGGGAGGGGCCGCTCGACCTCGTGTTCGTCCCAGGATTCGTGTCGCACCTTGACATGCAGTGGTTGGATCCGGGGATGGCGAGGTTGTTCAGGGGTTTGTCCTCGTTCGCGCCGGCTGATCGTGTTCGACAAGCGTGGCACCGGCATCTCGGACCCCGTCGGCGCGGCGCCTACCCTGGAAGAGCGCATGGACGACGTCCGGGCAGTTATGGACGCGGCCGGCTCCGAAAGCGCAGCCTTGTTCGGCCTGTCCGAAGGCGGTCCGATGAGCGTCCTCTTCGCTGCCACATACCCGGCACGTACCACCGCGCTCATCCTCTGTGGAACGTTCGCCGTCGGCCCGCAGATCGCGCGTGACAATCCCGGTGGTCGGCCCTGGGTCGAGGTCGGCGAGGCGATGCTCGATGCGATAGACCACTGGGGTGAAGGGCGCACGCTGCCCCTCTTCGCGCCCAGCGTCGCCGGGAGCGAGACCTGGCGGCGCGTCTGGAGCGGATTCGAACGCGCGGCGCTGAGCCCCGCGATGGCACGCGCCCTCTGGCAGCTGGTGTCCAACATCGACGTCCGCCCTGTTCTCCCAGCCATCCGTGTCCCCACGCTCGTGCTGCGCCGCTCCCGCGACTTCATTCCCGTCGCCCTCAGCCGGCAGCTTGTCGAGCGGATCGAGGAGCGTGTTATGCCGAGCTCGAAGGCGACCATTTGGCGAATACGGGAGACGTCGAAGCCCTGGTCGACGAAATCCGCGAGTTCCTCACCGGTGTGCGGGGGGACACCAGCTTCGACCGGGTACTCGCGACGGTGCTCTTCACCGACATCGTTGGCTCGACCGAGCGTGCGGCCTCGCTGGGCGATCGCGGCTGGCGCGCCCTCCTCGACGCGCACCACGATATCGCGCGGTCGGGAGCTCGAACGCTACCGTGGGCACGAGATCGAGTTCGCCGGCGATGGCCTCCTCGCCACCTTCGATGGACCCGCAAGGGCAATCCACTGCGCGCTTGCTCTGATTGAAGAACAACGCGCTCTTGGTCTCGAGATTCGTGCCGGTCTGCACACAGGCGAAATCGAGCTGGCGGGCAACGCCGTCCGCGGCATCGCCGTTCACATCGGCGCACGGGTGGCGGCGGAAGGCGAGGCGGGCGAGGTTCTGGTGTCGAGTACAGTGAAAGATCTGGTCGCAGGCTCTGGCATTCGTTTTGCTGATCGAGGGCTTCACGTTCTCAAGGGGGTCCCTGGCGAATGGCAGCTGTTCCGTGCCGAGGCCTGACAACGCGCTGGGACCCTGGAAGAACACCAGGCCATCCGACCGGCCCCCCGGAAGATCATCAGGGGCCTGCGGCCGGCCAGCGGCGGCTTAGGCTCATCCAGGAGTGTCCAACAACTGGCCGGGCGGTCATTGATCCTGGCGTTCTTCCAGGGCTGCCCTGCAAACAACGCAGGACTTCGCCCTGGCCTGGAACGCCAGGACAGGCAGCTCGAGGGCGTTTGGCGGAGCCTGGAGCTTGCGCTCCCCGGAGGGCTTGGTAGAATCCTACATGATGTTCGATCCCAGCAAGCTCCAACGGCTCGACAAGACCAAGCTCTCAATTAGCCACTCATTCGATGACGCCGAGGACTTGGCCTACTGGCACGCTCAGTCCCCCGAAGCCCGTTTGCGCCATGTCGAACAGCTCCGCCGGATGAACTATGGAAACCGGGCTTCCGCAAGACTTCAAAGACTTCTTCAGATTGCTCGACGCTGAACACGTCGAATAACTCCTGATAGGCGGATACGCCGTTGCTTATCATGGCTTTCCACGGGCCACCCAGGACCTCGATATCTGGGTCGCCTCCAACCCAGGTAACGCCAGGCGTATCGTCAAGGCTCTCAAGCAATTCGGCTTCGACCTCCCAACGCTCGATCCCGGCCTGTTCCTCAAGCCAGACACTATCGTCAGAATGGGCGTTCCCCCTCTTAGGATCGAACTCTCAACCACAATCTCGGGCGTTGCGTTCGACAATTGCTACAAGAAGCGAGTGACCGAAATCATCGATGGCGTCCCTGTGACTATCATCAACCTTGCGGACCTCAAAACCAACAAGAAGGCAAGTGGCAGGAACCAAGACCTCGCAGATCTCGAACGTCTCCCTTAGCCCTGCACAGGCTCCCTCTAACAACGCGAGGGAACCCCTTCCGCTACGCTCCAGGGACCTGCGGCCGGCGCCCCGGGAAGACCACCGGGGACCTGCGGCCGGCCCCCCGGAAGACCATCGGCCGCAGGTCCCTGCAAAGAACGCAGGACTTCGCCCTGGCCAGGAACGCCAGGATAGGCAGCTCGAGGGCGTTGGGCAGCGATCTACGTCCTGCCCACCATCTAGACTCCCACAGCAAGGTGGCCGGCGGTCATTGATCCTGGCGTTCTTCCAGGGCTCCCCTCTTGCGGGCGCCCAATTCCCACGCTGCCCTGCGGTTAGGACCCTTCTCGCCTGCTCTTTGATGGGATGGCTCGGGTTCTCGGAGACCCTAGGTCCGTCGACAATCCCCAAGCTCGTAGCAGGTCCGTCACAGGCTTTAGTCTAGTGCCGTCGGTGCCGGCTTTGGGGTTTCTGGGCCGCCTCCCCCAGCCCGGGAACCAACGAGCCTTCCATATGCCAGGCACAACGACGGAGTTCTCCCAATTCCACGTTCAGTGGGAAGTGGGATTTCATCCCGCCACGATAGGTTATACTTCTCTTAGTCAAATCCCCCTTTTGACGGAGAATCAAGTTCCGCCCCAATGTCGCTAACGCAAACCGTTTAGCGGCCTTGCTATCGCATGCTTTCCGCGCAGAGAAAGCCGGGGCGCCCGTAATAGCCATAGGAGACTAATGACCGCCAAGCAACGAACTATAGCAGTACTAGTTCTAGTAACGAGCTGGGTAGTATCGGGATGTGCCCCAGGACAATTGACGCTTACACCTACGCCGATACCAGTCACCGCAACGCCGTCGTCACAAGTAGCCGAGCCTACTTCTACCGTCACGGCATCGTCAGAATTGGCCAATCCTACCGAAACAACTGACGACTTCTATACTGGAAACATTGAGTGGTGGGACAATCTCAAGACTTGTAACCCATACGTGCGCTCATATCTCCATCCCTTCCTGGCAGTCCAGGAAATAGATACCATCAAGGGGATGGATGGGGGCTTGTGCGTAGTTACCCAAGAGGCCGTGGGGCAATTCATCTTTGAGTGCCACTATACTGCCGATGGGATTGAGACGATGACTCAGGATAGTTTCTATCAGGATGCAAGAAACCATACGATGAGTACATCTGGTGATGACGTTAATCAAGTTCTGAGCCAGCAATGCACAGTCACTAGGCTACCTACGCCAACTGCTCCTTGATGGTCAACGCTGTCTATAGAGATAGGTGCTGGCCAGGCTAGAACGAGTCCTCAATGGAACAGGCACAATGTGAAGGGGCTGCCCGACAACTTGATGGAGCCCCTTCCGCTACGCTCCAGGGACCTGCGGCCGACCCCCCCAGGGAAGACCATCGGGGACCTGCGGCTGACCAGCTGCGGCGAATACGGGTCTGGATAGGCTCTCCAGCGCTGGCCGGGCATTCATTGATCCTGGCGTTCTTCCAGGGCTGCCTGCAAAGAGCGCAGGACTTCGCCCTGGCCCGGAACGCCAGGACAGGCAGCTCGAGTCCGTTGGGCGGATGCTAAACCAGAATGTGACGCGCCCTCTGTCTGCATGTCTCCCCCGATATTCCCCAGTCGATAAATGCGGCCGGCGAGTATCGACTTTAGAATAGTAAGAGTGATGGACAAGTTCGCGTATGCCCCAAGCCGGATGCGGGCTGTTTGCGCAACAAGCCTGTCCGATCAAGACCGGAGGTCAGAAATGAAAAGGACGCAACGCATGCTTCTTGTCGGCGGCCGTATGCCTAGTCATGGCCGCGGGCTGCGCTGCCGGACCCTCAGCCCCTAGCACTCAAGCCGGCACACCCGCCCCCAACGGCCAAATCAACGTTCCGGGCGGCAGCGTACAACTCAATGCGCCAGGCCCCAACCCACTCGTCAATACCGCCGATTTGGGCGGTCGTGTCGCCGGTGCCCTGCTAGGACTCTGGCACGGGGTCATTTCCCCGGTGACCCTCGTCCTATCGTTTATCAACCACGGTGGGCAGATCTACGAAGTGCACAACGACGGGAGCGAGTACAACCTTGGCTTCCTGTTAGGAGTGGCCATCGTGTTTGTCATTCTGGGCGGAGTCATTGGTACTCGGCGCCGATAGCGCATAACATGCATCGGTTCGGCTGCTTGCTTCCGTTCGCCCGCATCGGCCGAACAACTCACTGAAGCCCCCTCCGCTTCGCTTCGGGGGTGCTTCGCGACCCTGGAAGAACACCAGGATCTCCGACTGACCCCCCGGGAAGACCACCGGGGACCTGCGGCTGGCCAGCTGCGGCTTAGACTCATCCAGGAGTGCCCAAGCGCTGGCCGGGCGGTCATTGATCCTGGCACTCTTCCAGGGCTCTCTGCAAAGAGCGCAGGACTTCCCGTCTCGAGGCCGTTAGGCGGCCGATGCTCGCATCTCCCACTTGGCGGGGCGCCGAGCAAAGCTTACAATCGACACAGAGTTCCCGCCATGAGAGGTGTCCCATGAAGCTGAAAGTTGTCTTGGAGCCAAGCGACGAAGGTGGTTTCACCGCGTTTGTCCCCTCCCTCCCCGGCTGCATCAGCGAAGGTGACAGCCCGGAAGAGGCCATGGCCAACATACAGGAAGCTGTTTCCCTCTACTTGGAGCCCGTCGACGATGATCTTGTCCTAGATGACAGGGCCCAGGTCATGGAAATCGAGCTTTGACGAAGGTGCCCAGCCTTCCCTACCTTGACATTGTCAAGGCTCTTCAAAGGGACGGCTGGACGATTGTCCGCCAAAGAGGCAGCCATTTTCGCCTCCAGAAGCGAATGGGCGACGAAGTACTGAAGTTGACCGTTCCCGCTCACCGCCCCGTCAAGCGATCCACCCTCTCTCACATCCTGAAGCACGCCCGGCTTGAGGTCGACGAGTTCAACAAGCTACTCTAATTCTTCAGGCCGTCTAAGAACCCGATGAAGCCCTGGAAGAACACGAAGATCTCCGAGGGACCGCCCTTCCTGTGTGCCTCTGGAGGGATGCGGGGCGATCTTGGCCTGGTTGTTGTATGCTCGGCAGGATCGAGGCCGTAGCATGTTTGGATTGAGCAGCTCATGACGCCGTCACGTAAGTGCTGCATCTCAATGCAAGGAGTCCAATGAGCGCCAAAGTTGACGTGGTGGTGGTCGGAGCGGGGCAGGCGGGCCTGGTCGCCAGCTATCTCCTTGGCCAGCACGGGGTCGACCACGTGGTGCTGGAGGCGGGCGAGATCGGGCAGTCGTGGCGCCAGGGCCGCTGGGATTCCTTTCACCTGAACACCCCCAACTGGTCGAACGGCCTGGCGGGGATGGCGATGCAGCCCGAGGCGCCGCATGACTTCGCCAGCGGGGATGACCTGATGTCCTACCTAGAGGCATACGCCGCCCAATTCGAATCTCCCGATCCGGCCGCAATACCCGTGTGACCTCGGTCCGGCGGATGCCGAACGGCCAATTCACGGTGCACACACCGTCCGATGAAATCCTGGCCCGGGCGGTGATCCTGGCCTCGGGAGCCATGACCCGGCCCCACGTACCCGAAATGGCGCAGCGCCTTCCCACAGATGTATCGATCCTGTCGGCCGGAACGTACAAGAACCCCGAACTGCTGCCCGAAGGCAAGGTGCTGGTGGTGGGAAGCGGGCAGTCGGGCTGCCAGATCACTGAAGACCTGCTCGAAGGCGGGCGGGAGGTGGCGCTCTCGGTGGGCAAGGTGGCGCGGGTGCCGCGCGCCTACCGCGGCCGGGATATCGTCGACTGGTGGAAGGATATGGGTTTCTGGGAGGTCAAGACCGGCGAACTGGAAGATCCCTCGCATCCAGTTCGCGGCGCAGCCCCAGGTCTCAGGCACCCACGGCGGGCACACAGTCAGCCTGCAATCGCTTGCCCGGGATGGCGCCGTCTTGATCGGCCGGGTGCTGGACGTGGACGGCGGCCGGGTGACATTGGACAGGAACGTTCGCGACTCGATCCGCTTTGCCGACGACAAGGCGCAGGCGTTCAAAGACGCGGTAGACGCTTACATCGAGCGCCAAGGCATTGAGGCGGAACCGCCCGGGCCCGATCCGGACGAACCACCCCTGCCGGACCTCCACGGATCGGACGAGCTCGCCGAGCTTAATCTGAGCCGGGAAGGCGTGTCGACCGTCATCTGGTGCACGGGCTTTGACGCCGACTGGGGCTGGGTGGAAGTGGACATCTTCGATCCAGCTGGCCGGCCCCGGCACACGGAAGGCGTGACCGAGGTTCCCGGGCTGTACCTGCTCGGCATGCCCTGGCTCTCGGCCCGAAAGAGCGGCATTCTGCTGGGCGCCTCGGATGACGCCGTGCGCATTGTCCAGCACCTGCGCGCCCACGTGCTTTCCGCCTAGCCCACCTCACAACTTACCGACTGTGGGGTCCCCTTGTTGCCGTGCGGAATTTCCAGCTACGGCGCGCCGGCGGCTATGACTTCGATCTCGCGCCAGGCGACCCACGAAGGGCTGGCGACCGTTTCGACGCGTATGGTTTGGACGCCTGCCCAGGGTTCCTCGGGCGAGAATTCCAGCCATTGGCCATCCTCGGTGGCGTCTTCAAAACGGGTGAGCTCGAAGAAAGGTTCGTTCGCGCCGGGGCCCTTGCCCAACACCCGGTGGGTGGTGTCGCCAGCCGGATACTGGCTGATGAGCAGGCGGACCGTGCCGATGGCGTAAGGTTGGCCGAGGTCCACCTCGATCCATTGCGGGGCGTCGGCGCCGGAATTCCACAGCGTCCCGGCGTCGCCATCCACTGCAAGCTCCCCTTCGTTTCCGGCCACACTGCGCGAAGTGCGCACCGCCTTCTTGAGCGCCAGGTTGTGGGCCAGGGCTTCTGCGCTCAGGCCCAGCAGGGATCGGTCTGCAAAATAGGTCTTTACGAACCAGGTGTAGGCGGTGGGGTCGCTTTCGGGTAGGACGTGATCGGGTTTGTCGTTCCAGGATTGGAAGATGATGTGGTCCGGCTGGCCGCCGGCTTCCAGTTCGTAGCGTTTGACGCGTTCGCCGGCGGTGGCCAGCCAAGTGGCATTGTCCTGCTCGAAAGAATTGCCGATGTAAATGATGCCGATGGGGATGCCCAACTCGCGTCCGTAGGCTTCCATCTGAAGGGACTCGCCCGGCCAATTGGTGTTGCTCCAGTCCAAATCCAGATGCAGAAAGGCCAGATCAAACCCGTTGACCGCCCGGAAGGTTTCCAGCCAGACCTTGTAAGCGGCGGCGTCGGCTGGGCCGGTGACCGGCTCGATATCACCGACGATCAGGTCCGGGAATATCTCCTGTGCCTTGAGAATCATGTCGCCGACATCTGTGGCGATCTTTTCAGTGGACCATTGGCAGGCCTGGTCGCCTTCGTAAAAGTGGGCCCAATAGTAGGGCTCGTCAAGAGCGATGTAATTGAGGGTGCCGCCGGCATCCTTAACGCGCTGAACGGCCTTGAGAAAACCTGGCCCGGCGAAGCCCTCAATGCTTTCGCCGCAGGTGTCATTCGGGAATAAGGGGCTGTGTTCGATGGCCAGTCCGAGACCGCGCTGTCGGATGCCCTGGACGGCCTGTTCCAGCTCGCTAAATGGACCAGTCTCGGCCCAGCCGCCGTACAGTTTGAAGACCTGGAGGTGGCTGGCGGCCTCATTCCAATCCGCATCCGGGGCAAACACATCCATGTAGTCGACGGAGCCGCGGCCGACGTGTTCCAGGTTGAGGGGCGCAAACCAGTACAGCGGCTGGTGATCAAGCGACAGAGCCGGTGGTTGCGGCGTGGGTTGTGGCGTGGGTTGTGCTGTGGGTTGAGGGACGGTAGGGATGGTCGGTTGGGCGGAGGGTGGTGTTGGGACCTCGGCGGCCGGCGCAGCGGGAAAGTTGCAAGCGCCGAGGGACAAAGCGACGATCAAGAAGAAAGCGCTGGTCGGTCTGCTCACAGGTCACCCTCAGTTTGTCGGCGGCACGGAAGGGATGAGTATACGCAAGAGTGTCGAAATGGATAGGCTTGGGAGCAGCCTCAGCTTTCTCGATCCACCCACCGCATGGGCTGCATTTGGTCATGGTCCTCGACGGCGTTTGAGTCCTGCTGAGTTGGGAAGTCTTTTCCCGCGCGAAAGTGCGATGGTCTCCTCGTGCACCTAACAGCGCGTGCCATCCCTGGAAGAACACCAGGATCTCCGGTGGACCGCACTTGGAGTGTGCCTGGGAGGGACGCCGGGCGGGTTTGGTGTGATGGTTGTATGCTCAGGATGATTTGGGGGCGGGACGAAGCCGGGCCCCGGCCGATCCCTACAAGCTACGTCGGACGCCCTGCGCTTCGCTACCGGCGCAGGCTCCGCAGCCTGAAGGGGTTGGAGGACGCTCGTCACCCCCCCCACCGATGCGTGCGAACGGACCCCTCATGGATTGGAGTGTGCCGGATGAAAAACGACGAGGACCAGGAGCTGTTACGCGACGCCAGCCCTGCACTCAGCGCCAGCATTGAGCGCTACATTCGCACCATCATTCGCCTGCGGCTGAAGGCGGCCGAAGACCGCACGCTGCAGGACCGCCTGGCCGACGCCATCACCGGTTTCTCGGGCCGCATGCTGTTCGTGTACCTGCATGTGATCTGGTTTGCGGTCTGGCTGCTGCTCAACACCGGGCTCGTCGGCCTCCGACCCTTCGATCCCTTCCCCTACGGCCTGCTCACGATGATTGTCTCCCTCGAGGCGATCTTCCTGTCCACGTTCGTCTTGATCACCCAAAACCGCATGGGCGAGCAGGCAGAGCACCGAGCCGATCTCGATCTGCATATCGACCTTCTGGCCGAGTACGAGTTGACCAGAGTGCTCCAAATGGTCGACGCGATCCAAGAGAAGTTGGGCATCGATAACCCTCGAGACATCGAGCTCGCCGAGCTCGAAAGCGAGACAAAGCCGGAAGAGGTGCTGGCGGAAATCGAGCGTCTTCAGCGGCGGGTGCTCCGGCCCAGGAAGCCGTCACGAAAATCTGGGGCCCAAGCCCCAAGCGGCTGACAGGGCCATGGAGCCGGCCAGCCCAACAGCCGCCAATCGGGGCCAGGATTGGCTCGAATGACGGCTGCGCTTTGCCTGCATTGCGCTTGGCAGCAGCCCGGTTTGTGAATTTCCGAACAATCGATGAACTGCGAGGTGGCGGGTTAGGAGACGGCTAAGCCCGGCGGGTGGCTTCGACCGAGCTAGGTGCGTAGGCGCGGCCGGCGGTCGCCCGGTGGCCATTCGAGCCGGCCAGGCGGACCTCGTCCGTGGCCGGAGGGTCCGGCAGGCGCGGGAGGGGTTTGGTGCCGGGGCGGTGACGGCCGTTGGCGCGCTCCGCCGGAGCCGCCGGCGCCGAAATCCGCTGGGCGGGCTGGACCAGGACCACACCTTCGGGAGGCCGAATCTTGGAGAGCTCGGTCCGGAGCGGATTGAGCACCTCGTAGTAAGCCTCCAGCTCGGCCGCCGCCGTGGGCTCGGGCGGGTTGGCCTCGTAAACGGTACGCTGAAAGCGCTCAAGTTCGGCCCAGGCGCCGGCGGCTTGAAGCGCCGGCAGGCCGCAGCGCTCGAGCAGAAACGCGTAAATGTCATCGCCTCCGGCAAGGGCAAACTCGTATTCGCCCAGAATCTGATCCGGGCTGGTCTCCGCCCAACTGCGGCAGTCGTCGAGCACGAACGACGCCCGGGACGATGCCAGCGCCCACCCCTCGGCGTCGATCGGCCGGTGGCGGCTCTGGCGGGAGATCGCCCGTTCGCGCAGCTCAAGGCGCTTGAAAATGGCCCCCAGGATGTCCCAGGCGGCGGTCTCGTTGTCCTTGATGATGCGGCGATACTCATCCGCCGCCTGGCGGAGCAGGTCCTGCTTTTGGAAGGCGGTGAGCTGCTCGGCCCGGGAGGCGTGGGCCGCGGCCGCAGCATGCAGATCATGCGAACGGCGAATCTCGGCCAGGTACAGTTTGGTCTGGACCACGGCCCGCCGAACTTCGAGTTCGAGACTGCTGCGCGGCTGGTCCCAGCTGGGCTTGGTCGGGTTGAGCACCAGCTTCTGGACTGTGTCCACCAGCATGCGATTGGGGACGGGTTTGGTGAGATAAGTGTCCGCGCCGGCGTCGGTGGCGGCTTCGATGTCCTCAAGACTGTTCATGGCTGACACGACCACAATCGGGATGTGGGGCGTGGCGGATTGCTCACGGACGTAGTGGCAGAACTCCAGTCCGGAGGTGTTGGGCATCATCAGGTCGAGCAAGACGACGCTGGGCGGATCGGCATCCAGCATGCGTATGCCTTCGACCACACTCTCCGCCACCCGCGTCTCGTAGCCCTCAAAGCTGAACAACGTGCCGAACAGCTCAGCGATGATCGGGTCATCCTCGAGAATCAGCAGGCTGGGCGGGCGTTTCGGGACTTGGCGTTCCATATCCCTCCCTGAAAGGTCCCCGGAACGGCTGATTTCAGTATAGGCAGCCTGCGCCGGCGGGCCTCTTACGATTGCCTTACAAAGCCTCCGGCTCACCGCGCGCCGGGCCTTGGCCCGCGGCGGGCGATATGGGACAATCCCACCAAATTCAGTGGGACCATCCCACCAAATTCAGTGGGACCATCCCACCAAATTCAGTGGGACTTTCCCACCGCAGTCAGTGGGACATTCGTGGACCACGCCGCCGGGGACCGGAGTTTGGGCACCGGACGGAGGAGCATGATTTGAGCGCCGCGGGTCTGGATCTGATCGCCTTCGATGCCGACGACACGTTGTGGGACAACGAGCCCCTGTACCGGATGGGCCGGGCGCGCTTCGAAAGCTTGATGAGCAAGTATGGCCCGCTCGAGGACTTGAACGCGCTGGCCGACGTGCTGGAAGTCGAAAACCTGAAGTATTACGGCTACGGCGCCTTGAGCTTTGTCCTGTCGCTGATCGAAGCCGCCATTCAATGGTCCAAAGGGCGCGTCACGGCCGACGACATCGGGGGCCTGATCGACCTGGGGAAAGAGATGATCCGGACTGATCTGCCGCTCCTGGAGGGCGCCGAAGAAACGGTCGCCGAGCTCTCCAAGACCTACCCCCTGGTTCTGATCACCAAGGGCGATCTGCTCCACCAACAGCTCAAAGCCGAGCGGTCCGGGCTGAGGCCCTACTTCAAGAAGATCGAAATTGTGAGCGAAAAAACGCCCGAGACCTACAGCATGATCTTGAAGGAGTTCGGGGTGGCGGCGGATCGGTTCATGATGGTGGGCAACTCCATGCGCTCCGATATTCTGCCTGTCCTCGGCTTGGGGGGATGGGCGGTCCATATCCCGAATGCCATGACCTGGGCGCATGAAAACGTTGAACCTGAAACCGCCCCCGGCGAGCGATTGCTCGAAGCCGCCAGCCTGCGCGAGCTTCCGGCCTTGATCGAGGCTCTCGCCCGGAGGCCGGCGGCACTCGGTCTACAGCCCGACCCGCCGGATGGCCAAACATGAAGTTCATCACCTCGAACAAATCCGGGGCCTCTTGAGCTGATCGCCCCGCGGAGAACCCACATGGCCCAGCTCGTGTTTCACATCCTGGATCTCCCGGCGTGGGAGGCCTTCCGCCGGTCGGGCCAGTACGCCCCCGAAAGCCTGAACCTCGAGGGTTTCATCCACTGCTCGCTGGCTGAGCAGGTGGCCGAAACGGCCAACCGCTTCTATGCCGGCCGGGGTGACCTGGTGCTGCTCGAAATCGACCCCGCCGGGCTGGGAAAGGCCCTGGTCTTCGAGCCCGCTGCCGATCATCCAGGCGACTTCCCGCATCTCTACCAGCCCTTGAAGCTGCCATCTGTTGTGACGGCCCACGATTTCTCGCCCGGCAAGGACGGGCGGTTTCACTGGCCGGCCGAAGCCGGCCGAGGATGATCCGGGCGGCACGGGCGAAAGCCGGTCACTCCGGCGCAGGGCGCCGGCCGCCCGTCTGCTAGAATCGGCGCCATGGGCACCCTGTTCCTGATCTCGACTCCCATCGGCAACCTCGAGGATGTCAGCCTGCGCGCCCTGCGCCTGCTGGGCGAAGTCAGCCTGGTGGCGGCGGAGGACACCCGGCACACCCAGCGCCTGCTCCGCCGGCACGATTTGAACCCCCGCCTGGTCAGTTATCATGAACACAACAAGCTGGCCCGGCTCCCCGAGCTGCTTCAGGCCCTGAAGTCCGGGGATGTGGCTCTGGTGTCCGACGCGGGAACGCCCGGCCTGTCCGATCCCGGCTATGAACTGGTCAAGGCGGCCTGGGAGGCCGGGCACACGGTCAGCCCGATACCCGGGCCCTCGGCTTCCCTGGCGGCCCTGGTCGCCTCCGGCCTGCCGACCGACCGCTTCCACTATCTGGGCTACTTACCCCGGCGCCGGTCGGAGCGCCGTGAGCTGATTGAAGCCGTCAGCCGGCTCCCATGGACCCTGGTGGCCTTCGAAACCCCGCACCGCCTGCTGGCGGCGCTGGAGGACCTGGAGGCCGTGCTGGGCCCGGACCGCCCGGCGGTGGTGGCCCGCGAGTTGACCAAGCGTCATGAGACGTTCGTGCGCGGCGGCCTGGCGGAGATCCGGGCGCACTTCGAAAGGCAGGCGCCGCTGGGAGAACTGACCCTGGTGATCCAGGGCTTGAGCGACGACGCCGCGTGGAGCGAGGCGGCGGTCCGCGAAGCCGTGGGACAGGCCCTGGAGGCCGGGCACACGACGTCGCAGGCCGCCCGTCAGGTGGCCAGGCTTTCGGGCTGGCCGCGCCAGGAGGTTTACCGCATGGCCATGGAGGTCAAATGAATCTGGACGACGTTAAGCATTTCCAGGAGCTGGACAGCAAGGGCATGCTGGCCGAGATCGATGGACTGCCAGGCCAGCTGGAAACCGCCTGGGAGCTGGGCCAGCACGGGGAACTGCCGGCGATGGCCTCGATCCGCCAGATCGTGGTGGCCGGGATGGGGGGCTCGGCGATCGGGGGGGACCTGCTGGCGGCGTATGTTTCCCCGACCTGCCGGGTGCCGATCAGTGTGTGGCGAGGCTATGGATTGCCGGCGCACGCCCAGGGGGCGGACACGCTGGTTATCGCCTCGTCGCATTCGGGCAACACCGAAGAGACTCTGTCGGGCTATGATCAGGCCAAAAAGGCGGGGATTCCGCTGCTGGCCATGACGACCGGCGGTGAGCTGGCCCGGCGCGCTCGCGCCGACGGCATTCCAGTGTGGACCTTTGATCATCCCGGCCAGCCGCGCGCTGCAGTCGGGTTTTCCTTCGGGCTGCTCCTGGCCGCCGCCGCCCGTCTCGGAGTGGTGGACGATCCCGCCCCAGCCGTCGCCGGCGCGGCGGCGGTCATGCGCGCGCAGGCGTCGGCTCTCACAGCCGACATCCCTGCCGCCCGCAATCCGGCCAAGCGCATGGCCGGGCAGCTCATGGAACGCTGGCCGATCATCATCGGCGCCGAAATCCTGGCCCCGGTTGCCCGGCGCTGGCGGACCCAGATCGCCGAGGTCGCTAAGGCCCTGGCGCAGTTTGAAGAACTGCCGGAGATGGATCACAACATGCTGGCGGGGGTCGTGAACCCCGAGCCCCGCTTTGCCCAAACCATGGTCATCTTCCTGCGCTGCCCGAGCCTGCACCCGCGTGTGTTGAAGCGCATTGAAATCACGCGCGAGCTGTTCATGGTCGAGGGCTTCAACACCGACACGATTGATTCGCAGGGGGACCACCCGCTCGAACACCAGTGGACCAACCTGCACTTCGGCGACTACGTGTCGTTCTACCTGGCGATGGCCTACGAGACCGACCCTTCGCCGGTGAGCGCCATCGAGGGCCTGAAGGCGCGTTTGAAGGAAGGCTAGCCCGAGCGGCTTGTGACATATTTCACAAAGTATCTGGACCCGGGGGCCGACCTGGAACGGCGTGACCCACCGGCCCGACGGCCCAAGGGATCATCCCCTTGGTGACCTTCGAGCGCCGACGCCGCCGTCCGTTGGGCTGGGTGGCCCTGGGCGCCGGGATCGTGCTGGTGATTGGGATTGCCTGGGCCGAGGCGCCGCAGGTGACCTCGGTCACACCGGCTGACGGCGCGCAGGCGGTCGCCGGCGACTCCCCGATCACGGTCAGTTTCGACCGGGCGATGGACACGGGCTCGGTCGAGGCGCGCCTGTCCATGCAGCCCGCCGTCCCTGGGCGGTTCGCTCTGGGACGGACGGCAGGTGGTGTTTGAACCCCAGGCGGCATGGCCGGAAGGGGCCGATGTCCGCGTGGCACTCTCCCCCGGGGCGCGCTCAACCTGGTACCTCCCCATGCTGTCGGGCCGGCAATGGTCCTTCCACATCGCCGAGCCGAGCCTGGTGTATCTGGCGCCGCAGCCCCCCGGCGCACGGCTGTTCCAGTGGAACCTGATGACCGGCATTGGCCAGGCGTTGAGCGGGGCAGCCGGCCCCGGCATGGATTACGACCTGGGGGGCCAGCCCGTGGGTCTGGTCTACCTCACGCCGGCGACGGGCGCCGGGCAGTCGGTGCACAGCCTGTCGCTGGAGAGCGGGCGGGACCAGAAGCTGCTGGACTGCCCCGAATCCGAATGCGATCAGATCGCCGTGTCGCCGGATGGGGCCTGGCTGGCGCTGGAAACGGCCGCCGGAACGGGAGGCGCGGGGAGCGTGTGGGTGGCGCCGGCCGACGGCGCCCGGCCGGCGCGCCGTCTGGGAGAGCCCGGGCATGTGCTGCGCCGCCCGCTGTGGAGCCCGACCGGCCGCCTGGCGGTTTACGATGCGACCGATCAATCAACTCTGGTTCTGGACGGGCCGTCCGATTTCGCCGTGGCGGCTCAGTTTGCCGACCAGCTTGGCGCCGCGGCGGCGTGGACGCCGGACGGGCAGGCGATGGTCTTCCCCGAAATCGTGTTTGTGGGAGAGTTGGCCACGCCGGCGGCCGGCGCCTCGGGCGCGCCGGCGTATTTCAGCCATCTGTATCGCCACGGCGTGGACGGCGGTCCGGTCACGGATTTGTCCGGCGCCGAGGACGAACTGACCGAGGACGCTTCGCCGGCCTACTCGCCGGACGGCCGCTGGATCGCCTTCGCCCGGCGGTCGCTCGATCCGGCGCATCTGACCCTTGGACGCCAGATCTGGCTCATGCGGGCGGACGGCTCCCAGGCGCGCCGGCTGACGTCCCAGCCGGTGATGAACTATTCGAGCTTTGCCTGGCGCCCGGACTCAAGCGCCGTGGCTTTCGTCCAATCCGACATGGTCGACCCCACCCAGCCTCCGAGGATTGGCTGGCTGGAGGTGGCCACCGGCCAGGTGCACCTGCTTGACGTTGCCGGGTATGAGCCGCGCTGGCTGCCCTAGGCCGCCGGAGCCGCCCAGCGGCCATGTCCACTCGACATCCCGCCGAGTAGGATCTCATTCCAATGAAGGGCTCTCCGGGCCGGGGCTGAAATCGCCCATCCGGGGTTTGAGGCTGTCGATCAGGTCCCGGGCCGCCAGGATCAAGCCGGCGTCGGGAATTCCCGCGCCCACGGAAACCTCCTGCAGGTCCAGCAGCCTGGAATTCGCCAGGATGGGCAGGTTCTCCGGCACACCAAACGGCGAGACGGTTCCCGGCCGGTAGCCGGTGGCCGCCACGACCTCGTCGGCGGAGGCGGTCGTCAGGCGCGTGACGTTCAGGAAGCGCCGCAGCTTGGGCCATGAGACCGGACCCGGGCCGGGCATGAGGACCAGCACGAACTGATCCCTGGTCACGCGGAAGACCAGGCTGCGGACGATCTGATCCGGGAACAGGCCGCGTTCAACAGCCGCCTGTTCGAGCGATTCCAGGCTGTGATCATGGCGATGGAGCCGGAAATCCAGCCCCAGCCGCTGGATATGCGCCACGGCCCCACTCAAGCTCTCCATCCGCCCATTCTAGCTCCGGGCCGGCCCGGCCGGCGTGCTATAATCCACGCGCTCGCCGGGATCGGGCACCCCGCACCCGGACGAGCGGATCAATCCAAGCCTCAGACACCTCGCCCACGCGACGTGCGGGCGGGCATCTCACTCACAGGAGGAGATAGCCGTGTCGACCCCCTCGAACGAAGACCGCACCAAAGTCACCACGCGCAGCCTGCAGAAGAAGACCACCGACAAGCAGACCATCAGCATGCTGACCGCCTACGACTACGCCACGGCGCTGGCGCTCGATCGGGCCGGGATCGATGTCATCCTGGTGGGAGACTCGCTGGGCATGGTGGTCCTGGGGTATGAAACCACCCTCCCGGTCACCATGGAAGACATGCTGCACCACTGCAAGGCCGTGCGCCGCGGGGCCTCCCGGGCGATGTTGATCGGGGACATGCCGTTCATGTCCTACCAGGTCTCGATCCCGGAGGCCGTGCGCAATGCCGGCCGCTTCATGCAGGAAGCCGGCATGGACGGTGTGAAGCTCGAGGGGGGCCGTGACCGGGCCGAGACCGTCCGGGCGATCGTGTCGACCGGCATCCCGGTGATGGGCCATCTGGGCCTCACGCCTCAGTCTGTGCACCAACTGGGTGGATTTCGCGCCCAGGCCAAGTCGTCGGCCGGGGCCCAGCGCCTGCTCGAAGATGCGTTGATGCTCGAAGACGCGGGGTGTTTTTCGATCGTCCTGGAGTCCATCCCCGCCCGGCTGGCCGGCCTGGTGTCGGACCGGCTCACCATTCCGACCATCGGCATCGGCGCCGGGGTTGATTGCGATGGGCAGGTGCTGGTGACGCACGATCTGCTGGGTTTGTTCGACCGCTTCACGCCGCGCTTTGTGAAGAAGTACGCCGACCTGCACGGCGAGATGGCGCGCGCCTTTGCCGAGTACATCAAAGACGTCGAAGCCCGGACCTTTCCCGCCGATGAGCACAGCGTTGAGATGAACGACGAAGCCTGGGCCGGCTTGATAAAGGCCGTGGGCGAAACCGAAGCCGACGGCCGCGCCGCCTGATCGCGTTCGAAAACATCATGCCCGGTGAGACAAAACCCTGGGTCATTGTGGGGACGGGCGCCATGGCGTGCCTGTTCGGCGCGCTGCTCGCCCCGCATCACCGTGTGACCCTGCTGGGGACCTGGGCCCAGGGCGTGCGCGCCGTCAACCGCCAGGGGGTCAAACTCGAAACGGGCGCCGGCACACGCACGGTTGAGGTTGCGGCCACGCAGGCTGCGGCCGAGCTCGAAGGCACGGAGTTGGCCGTGGTGCTGGTCAAAGCCTGGCAGACCGTGCGGGCGGCGGCCCAACTGGCCGCCTGCCTGACGGAGGGCGGGCTGGCGCTGAGCCTGCAAAACGGCCTGGGCAACCTGGAGACGCTCGAGCAGGGCCTGGGCCGGGCTCGGGCGACCGTGGGCGTGGTTACCGTCGGGGCGACCCTGCTCGGCCCGGGTCACGTGCGCTACGGCGGACAGGGCGTGGTCTATTTGGGGAAGGACCCGCGGTTGAAGCCCCTTGAGGCTGCTCTGTCGGCGGCGGGCCTGGAGGTTCACACGGCCGACGACCTGCCGGCCTTGATGTGGCGCAAACTGTTGATCAATGCCGGCATCAATCCGCTGACCGCCTTGCTGGGTGTGCCCAACGGCGGCTTGCTTGAACGGCCGGCCGCCATCCAGGTGCTTTCGGCGGCGGTCAAGGAGGTGGCCGGCGTGGCGGCGGCGAAGTCGATCCAGCTGGGCCTGGCCGACCCAGTGGAAGCGGCGCTGGATGTGGCCCGCAAGACGGCCGGCAATCAATCGTCGATGCTGCAGGATGTGCTGCGCGGGGCGCCGACGGAGATCGACGCCATCAATGGCGCCGTCGCCCGGCAGGCCGAGCAAGCCGGCGTCGCCGCGCCGGTGAATTGGACCCTGTGGCAGCTGGTTCGCGCCCGCGCCGGAATGGAGGCGGCTTGAGATGAAAGTCGTCGAGAGCCTGGCCGATTTGCGCGCCGCTCGCCTGGCGCTGGCCGACCCGCTGGGGCTGGTGCCCACCATGGGATTTCTGCACGCCGGGCACCTTTCGCTGGTCGAGCGGGCCACGGCGGATAATGCCTCGACCGCCGCCAGCATCTTTGTCAACCCAACCCAATTCGGACCCCAGGAGGACCTGGCCAGCTATCCGCGCGATCTGGCGTGTGACCTGGAGATGCTCGAGGCGGCGGGAACCGACCTGGTGTGGACGCCCACGCCCGAGGCCATGTATCCGGACGGCTTCCAAACCTGGGTCGAGGTCGAGGGCCTGGCGCGGTTTCTCGAAGGGGCCCGGCGGCCGGGGCATTTTCGGGGCGTGGCCACCGTGGTCGCCAAGCTGTTCCTGGCCTTCCAGCCCCAGCGCGCCTACTTCGGCCAGAAGGACGCTCAGCAGGCGCTGGTCATCCGGCGCATGGCGGCCGACCTGAACTTTCCGGTGGAGGTCGTGGTGTGTCCGATCGTGCGTGAGTTGGACGGGCTGGCGATGTCCAGCCGCAACTCCTATCTCAGCCCCGCTGAGCGCTCCGCCGCGCCGGTCCTTCATCGCGCCCTGAAGGCCGCCGCGGCCGCCTTTGACCAGGGTGAGCGGCAGGCCGAGAAGCTGCGCCAGTCCATGCTGGCCAGCCTGGCCGCGGAGCCGCTGGCGGAAACGGAATATGTGTCCGTGTCCGATCCGGACACCCTGGAAGAACTCGAAGGCGAGGTCCGGGCCGGCCTGCTGTCCATGGCGGTCAGAATGGGCCGGACACGCCTGATTGACAACTGCCTGGTCGGCCGAGACCAAGTGTGACACAGGCAGGCGTAGAAACGGAGCGCGGCGATGTTCCTGGCCGTTGACGTCGGCAACACCAATGTGACCCTGGGGGTGTACCGAGATGAAGAGCTGCTGGCCGCCTGGCGCCTGGGCACCGTCCAGGAGCGGATGCCGGATGAGTACGGGCTCCAGTTCATCGGCCTGCTCGAGCATGCCGGGTTGAAGCCCGGCGACATCCATGGCTCAGCCCTGGCGTCGGTCGTTCCGCCCCTCACGCCCATCGTCCTGCAGGCCTTGGAAACCTACCTGGGCGTCGAGCCCCTGGCGGTCGATGCCGGGGTGAAGACAGGCGTGCGTATTCGCTATGAGGACCCGCGCGCCGTGGGGGCCGATCGGGTGGCGGATGCGGTGGCGGTGATGAAGCACTACGGCGGTCCGGCCTGCGTGGTGGACTTCGGGACGGCGACGACGTTCAACGCCATCACGGCTGACGGCGACTACCTGGGCGGCGCCATCGCGCCGGGCATCCGCATCGCCGCCGACGCCCTGTACTACCGCACCGCCAAGCTCACCCGGGTGGACCTGGTTCGGCCCCCGGCGGCTATCGGGCGCAACACCGTGCACGCCCTGCAATCCGGTCTAGTGTTCGGCTATGTGGCGTTGGTCGAAGGCATGGTGGCTCGATTTCGGGCTGAGCTCGGCGAGAGCATGAAGGTCATCGGCACCGGCGGCCTGGTGTCGGTCATTGCCCAGGAGACGGATGTGATCCAACATATCGAGCCCTGGCTGACGCTTGAGGGCCTGCGGTTGATTTGGACCCTGAACCAGAATTGATGTCCGCTGGGGTGCGGCGTTACATAGACAGGAGCCCAATGACAGTCGACGCGGCCGAGGTCAGAGTGGAAGCGGTGATGATTGTGGATCAGGTTGGATCGGCGCTCGCCAAGCGCCTCGAGCGCGTGGCGGCCAGCCTGGAGGGGTTCGAGGGCGACCGGCACGCCGGCGCCATGCGCCCGGCAGGCGTGCGCGACAAACCTGTGCCGCGCGGCACGCCGGTTCGCAACGACCGGCAGGTAACGGCGGTTTCAGTGGAAGAGCTCGCCCGGATCGCCGTCGCTCTGGATGTGTCGCATGTTGACCCGGCCTGGCTGGGGGCCAACCTGGCGCTCTCCGGATATCCCGAGATTTCCCACCTGCCGCCAGGATCCGAACTGGTCTTCCCGGACGGCACGGTGCTGGTCGTCGAGGCTCAGAACGAGCCTTGCACGAATCCGGGTGAGCTGATCCAGGCCGCCTATCCGGAGCAGTCCGGCCTGGCGTCTGCCTTTCCCAAGGCGGCTTACGAGTTGAGAGGCGTCACCGCCAGCGTGCGAACGCCAGGGGCGATCGCCGTTGGCGACCTGGTGACACTGAGGCTGCCCGCCTAGGTTCTCTCCGGTTTGTTTCCCATTGAAGTGGCAGTTGCAGGAGCTTGAATGGCACATTCTCACAGCGTGGCGCGCCCGTTGAGTCCCGGGACCGAAAAGACCCCCAGTTGGGAGGGGATGGCCTACCTCTCGGTGGTGTATGTGGTTTGGGGAAGCACCTACCTGGCTATCCGCATCGCCGTCCGGGAAGGATCGGGGTTTCCGCCGTTCACGATGGCGGCCATGCGCCTGACGCTGGCGGGCGCCTTGTTCCTGGTATGGGGGGCGCTGGCTGGGCATCGGATCAGGATCAATCGGCGCGAACTACTGGTCCTGCTCGGCTCGGGCGTGATGCTGTGGGGCATCGCCAACGGGCTGGTGGTGTGGGCCGAGCAGCGCGTCAACTCCGGCCTGGCGGCGCTCTTCGTGGCGGCGGTGCCGATCTGGGCGGCCGTCATCGACGCAGCCATTTCCCGGCAGCCGGTCTCGTGGCGGGTGATGCTGGCCCTGCTGGTGGGGCTGGCCGGGGTCGGCTTGCTGGGCGTGCCGGTGATGCGCTCCGGCATCCAGGCGAACCTGTTGAGCCTGGGGGCGCTACTGCTGGCCACGCTGAGCTGGGCCGGGGGCTCGGTTCTACAAGGGCGGGAGGCTGTCGGAGTGAGCCCGATTGTCAGCTCCGGGTACCAGCAAATCCTGGGCGGGCTGTGGCTGGTGGGCACGCTGGCCGTGGTCCATGAGCCGGCGCCGCATCCGGTCCCCGAAGCCTGGGCGGCCTGGGGCTACCTGGTGGTCTTCGGCGGCCTGGCATTCACCGCCTATGTGCAAGCCCTGCGCCTGCTGCCGATCAGCCTGGCGACGACCTACGCCTATGTGAACCCGGTGATCGCCGTTTTTCTTGGCTGGCTGATTCTGGGCGAGCCGGTCACGGGTTGGACGCTGGGCGGCGCGGCGCTTGTGCTGCTAGGCGTCGCCGGGGTGCTGCGCGAGCGCCTCAGGCGAACGCCGGCTGCTCATTGAAGCGGCGGCTTGTGAATTCCTTCACAATGCCGCCAGTTGCTCAGGCCAGCGAAGACGTGAAATAAGCCGGGTTGAGGGGCTCGCCGGTGGCCGATTCGATGTGCCCCGCCCAATCCTGCCGGGCGCCCGGGGCGAAGACTTGCCGGCGCAGCCAGTCGCCCGCCTCCGGATTGCCGATCAACCCGCCGAAGGTCTCGTCCAGCCGGGCCGCCAGCTGCGCCTGAAACAAAGCCCCGAGCTCGTAATTGTGGTAGTACACCGGCGCCAGGGCGATGTGGTACTTGGCGGCCCAATCCGGCGCTGAACGGCCGGGGGGACGGCGCAGGCCCTGGTAGCGCTCGACCAAATCCCACCACAGACGGTCCAGATCGGCATCCGGGTCGGCATACAGGGCACGCTCGAAGTGGGTCATGACCAGCACCCAGCGTGTGAAGATCAATCGCCCGGCCACAAACCGCTGACGGGCCTGCTTGGCGAGCATGCCCGCTTCGGAGGCCGGACGTCCAAGCACCTGCTCAAGCCAGCGGGGCTCCATGGTCTGGCTCTCCATGAGAATGGCGATGGCCTCGGTCGAGAGCGTGTGCGCAGGCTGCCGAAGCAGCCACGGCAGGCTCGGATCCTGGAACTTGTCGTACACGCCGTGACCCAGCTCGTGGTGCAGCGTCCGGATCCAGCGGGCGGTGGGTTCGAGGTTGTCGAGGGTTCGAATATCGCCCTGGCGGTCGATATCCACACTAAAGGCATGCTGGTTCTTCCCCGGCCGCGGGTACAGGTCGGAGCGCTCAAGGATGTCGCGGACTTCCATTCCCAGCCCGTCATACGCAGCCAGGGCCAGGGGCACCGGGTCCTGGCCTTCGAGGGCGGCGTCAAGCGCCGTCGGGCGGAGCTGCGGCACCTCCTGAAAGAAACGGTCGCCGTAGTGCCACGGCATGAGCTCATCGACCGAAACCCCAAAGCGTTCCGCCCGAGCGGCGTCCAACTCGGCCTTGTAGGCCTTGAACGGGCCATCGGTGGCGCGCTCGAGGCGGTCAAACACATCCAAGAGGAAGGCTTCGTCGATCTCCTCCAGCGCCAGGGCGCGGTCGAAATGGTCGCGGTAGCCATGGTTGCGGGCGGAATGGTTTCGAACCTTGGCCAGCTGGCGCACATTGGCCGCCACCTGGCCGGCCACCTGCTTGCTGGCCTCCCAGGCGGCCTGCACCTCACCGGATTGATGGCTGTTGTGCAGGATGGCGTCGAGCTGGTTGTCGCTCACGGCCTCCGCGTCAATTTCGGCGCGGAAGTTGTAGTAGGCGGCGCGCACCTCGGCCTCGAGCGCCGTGAGCTGCTCGATGTCGGCCGGGCTTTGCTGGGCCCTGGCGGCTGCCAGATAGGCAACTTTGAGCTGCCGGCCGGCGATGGGATCGGGGTCGCCGTCCAGGTTCAGCCTCCGAAGGGTCTCAAACCGGTCGGGATCGGACCAAAAGCCGATCAGCTCGATTTGAGACTGCCGTTCGCGCTCATTGGCCTCGGCCGAACCGTGGACGGCGGCCTCCCAGTTGGCCAGGTTGTAGGCTTTGTCGAGCGGCTGGACCGCCTGGGTCAGGTCTTCGATGAAGGTCTTGGCATGGTCGGGCATGGGATCTTCCTGGGGGAATGTTCTCGATGGGCCGAGTATAGCATTCCGCTCGCAGGGGCCGTCAGGAGCTCGTTGTACAATGAGCGCGAGTTTGGTCGGGAGACCCCCAATGCACTTGAGTGACGCGGATCGTGCCATGCTGGAGGGCCGGGAGGGGCCGGCCGTGCAGCTGGCGATGTCGATCTTGGTGCGCATGGGCGAGGTCCAAGACGCCGAGCGGCTCTTGGACATCGAGGCTGCGCACATCGACAGCACGCTGTACACCGGACAGGCGACGCTCGACTTTGCCGAGCGCCTGGCGGGCCTGGGGGCGCACGTGCGCGTCCCGACCTCCCTGAATGTGGGCGGGGTTGACCAACAAGGGTGGCGCGAGTGGCCGGTGCCAGCTGAGTGGGCCGAGCCGGCGCGCCGGCAGATGGACGCCTATCAGTCCATGGGCGCCGAGCCGACCTGGACCTGCGCCCCGTATCAAACCGCATTCCGCCCCAAATTCGGCCAGCAGATTGCCTGGGGCGAATCCAACGCCATTGTGTTTGCCAACTCGGTCATCGGGGCGCGCACAGAGCGCTACCCGGACCTGCTCGACATCTGCGCCGCGCTGACCGGGCGCGCCCCGGCGGTCGGCCTGCATTTGGACGAACCTCGCGCCGGCCAACTGGTGATCCGGTTTTCGGGGGTGCCCGATTCGCTCCAAACGGATGACGCCTTTTACCCCGTCCTGGGCCAACTAGTCGGGAAACTGGCCGGAGAGCGCAACCCGGTCCTGATCGGGCTCTCGGCCGTGCCGACCGAAGATCAACTCAAGGCCTTTGGCGCCGGCGCGGCCTCCTCGGGCAGCGTGGCGTTATTTCACTGGGTCGGTGTGACCCCTGAGGCCCCGACTCTCGAAGCCGCCCTCCACCACCGGCCGGCACGGGCCGAGATCGAGATCGGGATGCCCGAACTGCGGGCCGCCTGGCTGGAGCTGACCACCCAAACCGGGACCGACCTGGATATGGTCGTGCTGGGCAGCCCGCATTTCTCGCTGGATGAGTTCCGGCGGCTGGCGCCGCTGCTCGAGGGCAAGCAGCGCCACCCGAAGGTGGCCTTCCTGGTGACCTCAAGCCGGGCCATGGCGGCCCTGGCGGACAAGGCGGGCGCGCTGCAGACCCTCAGCAGGTTTGGAGGCCGGGTCACGCTTGACACGTGCATCCTGACCACCCCGATGCTGCCGAAAGATGTGCGTACACTGATGACCAATTCGGCCAAGTATGCCTACTACGCCCCCGGCCTGCTCGGCACCCAGGTGGTCTTTGGCAGCCTGGACGATTGCGTGCGCTCGGCGGTGGCCGGGCGCGTGATCCGGGATGAGGCGCTGTGGGCCGCGTGATGCAGGGGCGGGCCGTGGTCAGCGGGCAGGCCGAGGGCCGGACGATCATGAGCCCCGAGCCGCTCAGCTTCTGGGGAGGCTACGATCAGGCCAGCGGCGAGATCATCGACCGGCGCCATCCGCTGAGCGGCCAGATGGCCGCCGGCTGCGTGCTGGGGGTCCCGAGAAGCCGCGGCTCGAGCACCACCACGGCCGTGCTGCTGGAGGCGGTGCGGCGCGGGACCGCGCCGGCCGCCATCCTGACCCGGGGCGTGGACGCCTTCCTGGCCCTGGCGTCGATCGTGGCCGATGAACTCTACGGGCGGCGGCTGCCTGTCGTCGCATTGTCACCGGAAGACTTTGCCGGACTGCCCAGCGGGGCCTGGGTTCGAGTCGGGCCCGACGGCAAAATCGAAGTGAGGGATGAGCCATGAGCGACCCGATGGAAACACCAGCCCGGATTGCGGTGCTGGACGGAAAACGCATTCTGCTGGGGGTGACGGGCTCGATCGCCGCCTACAAGGCCGTGGACCTGGCGTCCAAGCTGACTCAGGCCGGCGCGCTGGTGGACGTCATCATGACCCGGGCGGCCGAGGCGTTCGTCTCGCCGCTGACCTTCCGCTCGGTGACCGGGCGCGGCGCTTACACGGAGCAGGATCTTTGGGGCCGCGAGGGGCACGTGCTGCATGTGGAGCTGGCCAGGGCCGCCGACGCATACATGGTGGCGCCAGCCACGGCCAATACCATCTTCAAGATAGCCTACGGGGTGTCTGACTCGCTGGTGTCGCTGGCCGCCCTGGTGGTGGAGGGCCCGATTCTGGTGGCGCCGGCCATGGATGCCGGGATGTACTCTCACACCGCCGTCCGCGCCAACGTCGAGATTGTCCACGCGGCGCGGGACCATCATTATCGAGCCGGCCGAGGGCCATCTGGCCTCCGGTCTGACCGGGCGCGGGCGTCTGGTCGAGACGGACGAGCTGATCGGGCAGCTCCGTCTGGCGCTGGGCAAGACCGGGGCGCTGGCTCACGAGAAGGTGGTCGTGACCGCCGGCGGCACCCAGGAGCCGCTTGACCCGGTGCGCGTGATTGCCAACCGTTCGTCCGGCAAGCAGGGGTTCGCCCTGGCTCAGGCGGCATTGGACCGCGGCGCCGACGTGACCTTGATCACCGGGCCGACCGGCCTGGCGACGCCGGTGGGCGCCAAGCGGATCGAGGTCACCCGTGCGGCGGAGATGGCCGAGGCCGTGTTGAGCAAATCCGCCCAGGCCGCCGTCCTGGTGATGGCCGCCGCCGTGGCCGATTTCCGCCCCGCCGAGCCGGCCGGCAGCAAAATCAAGAAATCAGCCGGGTTGAAGTCCGTCAAGCTGGAGCCCACCGACGACATCCTGATGGCCGTGGCGCAGGCGCGGGCAGAGTCCGGCCGGCCGGGTGTGGTGGTCGGCTTCGCCGCCGAGAGCCAGGACCTGGTGGCCAACGCCCGGGCCAAACTGGAGGCGAAGGGCCTATCCCTGATCGTGGCCAACGACGTCAGCGCCTCGGATGCGGGGTTCGGCGCCGACACCAACCGGGTGGTTCTGATCGATGCGGACGGCGGCGTCCAGGAGCTGCCGTTGATGAGCAAAGCCGCAGTGGCCGAACGCGTTTTCGACCGCGTTCAGGATCTGCTCGGCAGGCGCGGCTAGGACCGCACCGGCCGCATGCCCCAGCCTGGAAAGGTCCTGCTGGGCACCCAGGGGTTCGCCTTCGACGGTTGGGTGGGGAATTTCTACCCGCCCGGCACGCCCAAGCGGGCATACCTCGAAACCTACGCCGCCCGCTTCCCGACGGTCGAAATCGACTCGACCTTTTATGCCAGCCCGCGGACGTCGGTGGTTGACGGCTGGCGCGATCGCACACCGGAAGGCTTCGTCTTCTCGGCCAAGTTCCCCAAGTCCATCACGCACGACAAGAAGCTCGATCGGGCGCTGGGGGAGGCCGAGTCTTTTGTCAGCCAGATGCAGCGCCTGGGAGACAAGCTGGGCGCGTTGACGCTCCAGTTCGCCTACGACTTCACGCCTGACCATTTTGAGGCCCTGGATGCATTCCTCGGCCAGCTGCCGCCCGGGCCGCGGTATGCGGTCGAGATTCGCAACCGGGCCTGGTTCGACCTCCCCCTGGCGGACATGCTCGCCGCCCACAAGGTGGCGCTGGTGCTTCAGGACCTGTACTACATGCCGCGCATGAAATTGACCACGGCCGATTTCACCGTCGTACGCTGGCTTGGCCGCCGCCAGGACATCGAGCAGTTCGACCGCATCCAAATCGACCGCACCGAGGAGATGCGCAGTTGGTCGACTACGGTCATGGATTTCATTCGACAGGGGATCGATCTGTACGGCTATTTCAACAACCACTTCGCCGGACACAGCCCGGCCAGCGCGCGGCTGTTCGCCGAGATGCTCGGATTCAGCCTGGGGCCGGCTGGAGGCGGGACCGCCTCCAGCCAGATGAGCCTGGATTTGGATTCGTCATCGTGAACGCGAGGCTCTTGTGAATTTCGTCACAAACAAGCTGCGGTCCGCCGGCAGGCTGGGTTGAGGCGTCATGGATGACACCGACCTCAGGCCTCCCTTGCCGGCCGATGCGCGGGCGCTTTTTCCGCTGCTGGACCATACCCGGGTGGCGGACACCCTGGCCTGGGACGGGCCCGTATCAGCCGAGGAATACCGCCAGGGCCTGGCGCTGCGCGCCGTACAGGTCCTGGCCGGGGAAAAGCACTTCTTCTCCATCGTGTTGAAGGCGACCGGCGAGCCGATTGGGTCGTGCGATTTGCGTTTCGAAGGCTCCGACCACCGGCGCGCCAACGTCGGTCTGTGGATCGGGGAGCCTTATCAGGGCCAGGGGTACGGCACGCAGGCCATCGGCGCGCTGGTGGACTACGGCTTCAACCAGCTAAACGTTGACGTGATCGAGGCCGACATCTTTGTCGGGAACTGGCCCAGCCGCCGGGCATTCGAGAAGAACGGCTTTGAGTTGACGGGCACCGAGCCGGCGGCGCTCATCAAACGCGGACAGCCGGTCGACGAATGGATGCTGGCCCTGACGCGGCAGGCCTTCAAGCGCCGGACGGCTCAGGCCTGAGCCGTCCGGCCTACACCGTTCTCAGGTATTGATTTGCGAATTGGATGCAGGCCGAGCCCTCGCCGATGGCGGCAGCCACGCGTTTGATGGATCCGTGGCGGACATCGCCGGCAGCGAAGATCCCGGGGACGCTGGTCTCAAGCAGGTAAGGGTCGCGCTTGAGGTTCCAGCCGCGCAGCGGCTTGCCGCCCGCGAGCAGATCGGCCCCGGTGAGGATGAAACCGGCCGGATCGCGGGCCAGCATCTCACCCACCATGTCGGTCCGCGGGACGGCCCCGATGAACACAAACATGGCCGCACCAGGCAGGATGCGGCTCTCGCCGGTATCCCGATCCTTGACCGTGACCCCTTCCATGGCGTGATCGCCCTGAACCGACTCGATGTCCACTCCAAGGACCACCTCGATATTGGGTGTGGCTTCGATCTGTTGGAACAGGTACTGGGACATGCCGGTGTGCAGCCCGTGACCGCGCACCAGGAGCAGGACGCGTTTGGCAAAACGAGCCAGAAAGATGGCGCCCTGGCCGGCGGAGTTGGCCCCGCCAACGACGAAGACGGTTTGGTCCCTGAAATTGGCCGCCTCGGTCACGGCGGCGCCGTAGAAGATCGAGCGTCCTAAAAAGGCTTCCGCGCCGGGCACCACCAGCTGGCGGGTCTCGACTCCTGTGGCTACGATCATCGAGTGACACGACAGCTCGGTCCCGCCGGCGAGTTGAGCGAAGCGGTAGGCGCCGTCCAGGCGCAGCCCGACCACCTCCTGCGCGGCCAGGATCTCGGCGCCAAACCGCCGCGCTTGGGCGACGGCGCGGCGCGCCAGATCGGAGCCGCTCAGGCCTTTGGGAAAACCCAGATAGTTCTCGATGCGGGCGCTCGTACCTGCCTGCCCGCCGGTGCCTGCCTTTTCGATCAGCACCGTGTGCAGTCCTTCCGAGGCGCCGTAGACCGCGGCTGCCAGCCCGGCCGGACCGCCGCCGATGATTACCAGGTCGTAAAAGGGCTGGCTCGCCTGAGTGGACAAACCGGCCTTGTTGGCCAGGGTCAGGTTGTCCGGCTGGACCAGATATTCGCCGTCCGGGAAGAAGACCAGCGGGAGGCGGCGGTCGCCGGCCGGAAGACCTTCGACCAGGGCGTGACCGGCGGGGTCGCGTTCGACGTCCATCCACTGGTAGGGGATCTGGTTGCGAGACAGGAAATCCCTGACCCGGTGGCTTTCCCCGGTGAGCAAATCCCCCAGCACGCGGATGCCCTCGTAGGGCAGCACCGCCGAGGCCGCCCAGTCGCCCAGCAGGTCGTCCAGGATTGGGTAGAGATGCTGTTCGGGGGGATCCCAGGGTTTGAGCAGGTAGTAATCCAGGCCGATGGTGTTGATGCTGGCGATGGCGGCCGCAGTGTCGGCGTAGGCCGTCAGCAGGACCTTGCGCGCTTCGGGGTAGTGTTCGCGGGCGGCGATTAGAAACTCGGTCCCGGACATGCGCGGCATGCGCTGGTCGACCAGAAAGAGCGCCACGGCGTCGTCGCGCTGCCTGAGCTGGATGACGGCCTGAAGGGCTTCATCGGCCGAGCCGGACTTCACGATGCGGTATTCATCGTGGTAGTGCCGGCGCAGGTCGCGGTCAATAGCGTTGAGCACGGCAGGCTCGTCATCGATGGTCATGATGACCGGTTTCGGCACGCGAGCTGGCTCCTGTGTTTCGGCCCGACCGTCATGGTCAGGTTTGGCAGGCAAGCGAATTCTATCGCAGCCGCGGCCGGCCACCAAATCAGGGGCGCGGTATCATGCTCGGATGCCGACCCCGGCGCGCCCTCGCCTTGCCGGCCTGGTCCTGGTCCTTGGGCTGAGCCTGGCCTGCAGTTCGACCCCCTCGATATTGACCGCCGAACGCACGCGGCATGCATCTTTGCTGACGCCCACACCGCTTCCCCAAACGCCGCGGCCGACCGCGCCGCCGGCCATGGCCAGCCGGCCGCCCATACCGACCGCCAGCCCCTTGCCGGTGACCCGAGGCCCGAGCGGTTTTCCGGCGGACATCGACCCGTTGACCGGGCTCCAGGTCGAACTCGCCGGCGCTGTTGGAGCGCCGCCCGGTCAGCCTCGAGATAGCCAATTTCCCGGTCACTGTCCGGCCGCAATCCGGCCTGTCCTTCGCCGATCTGGTGTTTGAGCATTCGGTGGGCCAGGGCGTCACCCGCCTGTTGGCGATCTACTACGGCCGCAACACCCCGCGCGCCGGACCGGTCACCTCCGGCCAGTGGGTGAGCGGGCAGCTAACGCGGCTGTATGCGGGTGTGCTCGGCGTCCACGGCGCCATTCCGGCCGTGGATGAGTTTTTGCAGCGCTGGCTGCCGGGCCGCTTGTTCGATGCCGGCCCGGCGCTGTGCCCGGGCCTGTGCCCGGAAGGATCGAGCGTGGCCAGCCCTGTGTTCGGCGACACGGCCGAAATCAGCCGCTACGCCAACGCCCTGGTCAATGGCGGCGTGCGCCCGAACCTGGATGGCAGCGTGTTTGGCAGCCTGCCGCCTGAAGGGGGTGAACCGGCGGCCAGCCTGACGGTGGATTACGCCAGCCTCAATCAGATTGGCTGGCAATTCGACGCCGCCTCGGGCGCGTATCTCCGGTCGCAAGACGACGCCGCCGGCCGGCTGGCTCCCGCCGTGGAGCAGCTCACGGGCGAGCGCCTGGCGTTCGAAAACGTGATCGTGCTGTTTGCCCCGCATCGGGCCGTCCAGCCCAACCTGCTGGAGATCAGCCTGTGGTTTGAGGCGGAGCGCCCTATGGTCCTGCTCAGATCGGGCCGCCTGTACCGTGGCAGCTGGACTGCCCCGAACCTGGACGCGCCGCTGCGCTGGCTGACGCCCGACGGGAGCCCGCTGGTGCTGGCGCCGGGGCGGACCTGGGTGGAAATCGTCAGCCTGACCAGCCAACTGGAAGCCCAGGACGTAGGCGCCTGGCGGCTGGTGTTCGCACCCTAGATGCCGGCCCGGACGGCTGCGGCTGTGGTCGCGCGGGCACCTCGGCTAGAATAGACGCCGGCCGGCGACGGCGGCTGGACAAGGGTGTTGCCGGCGGTCAGGAGGCGTCATGGATCTGGAAGTCGTGGCCGTGGAAAACCCCGCGGCCGACAATGTCATCCTGGGCCAATCGCATTTCATCAAGACGGTCGAGGACCTGCACGAGGCGATGGTCAACTCTGTCCCCGGTATTCAGTTTGGATTGGCCTTCTGCGAGGCTTCCGGGGAGGCCCTGATCCGGAAATCGGGCACGTCGGTTGAACTCGTCGACCTGGCGGTCAAGAACGCCCAGGCCATTGGCGCCGGCCATGTCTTTGTGTTGTTCATACGCAAAGCCTTCCCGGTAAACGTCCTGAATGCCGTCAAGTGGGTGCCGGAGGTCTGTCACATCTTCTGCGCTACGGCCAACCCGGTGCAGGTGATCGTGGCCGGGACCGAGCAGGGCCGCGGGGTCATTGGCGTGATCGACGGGGAGAGTCCCAAGGGCGTGGAGGACGGCGACGCCTCCCGGGCGCGCTCGAAGTTGTTGCGGGAGATTGGATACAAGCTGGCGTGAAGCCTGGTTTGGGGTTCGTGGTCTGCGTGCTGCTGGCGGCCGGCTGCGGCCCGGCCAGCCCAACCCCGGGGTTGACCTCGGGAATCCAGGGGCAGGTGACGCTGGGTCCGACCTGCCCGGTGGTTCAAGCCGATTCGCCCTGTCCGGACCAGCCTTACCAGGCCAGGCTCGATATCATGGATTCCCGGCAGAGCCGCACTATCGTTTCGATCGCCACCGACGACCAGGGCCAATTCCGGCTGTCCCTGCCGGCGGGGGATTTCGTCCTCGTGCCGGTGAGCCCCTCCCCGAGTGCGCCGCCCCAGGCTCAACCCGTGCCTTTCCACCTGGATCCCGACGAGTGGTTGACGCTGGAGGTGGTCTATGACAGCGGCATCCGCTGAGCCGGCGGCTGAGCCGGGCATGGATTGCCTGACCGATGTGCCGGGCGTGACTGTTGGCCATGCTCAGGACTTAGAGGCGGTGACCGGCTGCACGGTGGTGCTCTGCCCGGGCGGGGCGGTGGGCGGCGTCGATCAGCGCGGCGGCGCGCCGGGGACCCGCGAAACCGATCCCCTGCGGCCGATGCATCTGGTCCAGCACGTCCACGCCGTCATGCTGGCCGGCGGTTCGGCTTTTGGCCTGGAGGCCGCCTCGGGCGCCGTCCGCTGGCTTGAAGCCCGGGGCATCGGGTTCGACGTCGGCGTGGCGCGTGTCCCCATCGTGCCGGCCGCCATTTTGTTCGACCTGGGACTGGGGCGCGCCGATGTGCGGCCGACAGCCGAGATGGGCTTCGAAGCCTGCCAGGCAGCCGGCGGCGGCCCGGTGGCCATGGGCAGCGTGGGAGCGGGCACCGGCGCCAGCGTCGGCAAGATCCTGGGGATGGAATGGGCGGTCAAGTCCGGGATCGGCTCGGCCAGCCAGCGCTTGGAGAACGGTCTGGTGGTGGGCGCCCTGGTGGCGGTGAACGCCATGGGGGATGTCGTGGATCCCGCCACGGGCCGAACGGTAGCTGGACCTCGACGGCTGGACGATCAACCCGGGGACGGGCCCTACGTCAATACCCTGGACCGCATGCGCCAGATGGCCAGCCAGCGGGACCTGACCTTCGGGCGCGGCGAAAACACCGTCATCGGCGTGGTGGCCACCAATGCCCGGCTGAATAAAGAGGCCGTCAACAAGGTGGCGCAGATGGCGCAGGATGGTGTGGCGCGCTGCATCCGGCCGGCGCACACCATGGTGGATGGCGACACGCTGTTCGCGTTGGCGACCGGTGAGCTGGAGGCCGATGTCAACCTGGTCGGCGCGCTGGCGGCCGAGGCCGTGGCTGACTCGATCCTGCGGGCGGTCAGGCTGGCGACCAGCCTGGGCGGACTGCCGTCTGCCAGCCAACTTGGAGTATGATGCCTGCTCTCGTTTCAATATGTGATGAATTTCACAAAGTCTATGAAGCCAGCCGTGTCACCGCTCAACCGGCGGCCGTTCAAGGAGATGGGGATGTTTCGGAGAGGTGCTGACCGGGGAACCGGCGAAACCGAGGCACCCGATCGGGTCGAACTCGGTTCTGGGACCGGGGCTGATCTGGAAGGGTGAGCTGGCAGGCTCGGGGGGCGTGCGCATCGAGGGGGCCTTCGACGGCGCCATCCAGCTTCACGGGCTGGTGGTGGTGGGGGAGCGCGGCCGGGTGACCTGCGACGAGCTGCGGGCGGTCTCGGTTGTGGTCGCCGGATCGGTCAAGGGCAATATCCTGGCCGAGCGCCTGGAGATCATGGGCAGCGGGCGAGTGTGGGGAGACGTGACGACCGTGTCGTTATCGACCGAAGACGGCGCCTTTCTGCGCGGCCAGATTACGATGGAGGAGAATCTCGACCTGGGATTCGAGGCTCCGGCGCCCGGGCCCGACACGTCGGATCAGGTCGAGCCGGGCGAAGAGGACCAGGGCTCGGGCGAGGAGCTCAGCCAGAGCTAGGTTTCTGCAGGCTGATGATGAGCCCAACCGGCCGCCCAAACGGGCGGCTTATCGTTCGGGCTGGACGAATGTCAGCCGCAGGGAGCCCGGGTAGCTGCTCCCGTCGTCGGCCGTGCAGGCGGGAGCGCTGAGACCGGTCACGGGGCTGGGGGAGTCCTTCAACTGGACGGTGTAGGTGACCCCATCCGTCATGGTGAAATCGCCATAGCCCAGCCCGAGCTCCGGCTTGAGGCCGGTGAAGAAGTGGTCCTGGCCGCTATCCCACACAACGATCACCTCGACGCCGGGAACCGGCTGGGCGGCGGCGTCGAGCACGACGACCTCGATCAGCGGTTCCGGCGCCTGGGCGTCGCAGATCGACTCCTCGGTCGACAGCTCAAAAGGCGCCCCGGGTGTGGCGGTGGCCGTCGGTGTGCGGCTGGGCGTGGGTGTCCGCGAGGGGGTGAGCGTGGGACTCGTTCGGCCCGGCCCGCTCGGCGTCGCCGTTCGGGGACCGGCGGACGTCGGCGGCGTCGGGCCAACCCGCGCCGCCAGCTCGGCCAGGGCGCGGGCTTGCTCTTCCGATCCGCCGCGCGCCAGCTCGCGCTGGGCCATGGCCGCCAACGTGTCGGGGAGACGGGGGTCGTCAAGAAGCGCCAGCCGGGTGCGCGCCCGTGACAGATCGTGCTGTTGGGCATAAGCTGAGGCGATGAGCAGCATATAGTTGTCGCGGTACGGTTGGCGCAGGGAAGCCGGGGCAGAATCAACGTACTCCACCGGGTTGACCGCCCAGGCGTAGTACAGCCCGGCCGCCAATCCAACCACCAGCGCCAAAGCCAGCGGCAGCCACGGGCGGTTCACGGGGGTCCCCCGATCTCCGGGGAGGCCGAGGCGGCTTGAAAGGCGGCCAACAAGTGGGCCAGGTTTTGCAGGTCCGGCAGGCCGAAATGGTTCGTCTGGGCGTAGGTTTGGGCCTGCCGGACGATCTCAACCGGGGGTTCCGGACCCAGGCTGGCCAGGCGGCGTTGGGCCTCGTCCAGCGACCCTGGCCCGCTGTAGGCTTCGGCCACCATCAAGACGTAGTCGGTGCGGTAGTCGCTGCGGAGCAAGTCGGGGGTGGTTTCGACGTATGTGACAGGTTGAATTAGCCAGCCGTAGACCAGGCCGAGGGAAAGACCGAGCGCCAGGGCAAGCAGAACTCTAAGAGGGGTGGCTTTCATCGCAGATGTTTACGCCTGGTTCGGGGGCATTGTGACATAGACCCCTGGGCATGGCAACACACGGCCCCGGACCGGGCCGGGGCAGGGCCTATGCTATAATCGCTTGGTGCCGAAGGTGGGAGTCGAACCCACACTCCCGAAGGAACGCGATTTTAAGTCGCGCGCGTCTGCCAATTCCGCCACTTCGGCTGGACCGCAGGAAGTATATTCAAACGCTCGCGGCTGGTCAAGCAGATGACCCTGGCCGGGGCGCGGAAGCCAGTTTCAACCCATTATGCGCCTAGGCATCATCGGCCTTCCGGCCGCCGGCAAGACGACCGTCTTCAACGCGCTTACGGGCTCTAATCTGCCGGTCGGCACGCTCGCCCCGACGCAAGACGTCCACACAGCGGTGGTGGGGGTGCCCGATGAGCGCGTCGACCGCCTCAGCCAGCTTTTTCATCCCAAGAAGACCACCTACGGCAAGGTGACCTACGTCGATGCGGGGGCGTTCAGCGCGGACGCCGCCCAAACGGGCCTGCCCGGCCCGCTGCTCAACCAGCTTCAGCAAATGGACGGCCTGCTGCAGGTGGTGCGCGCTTTCGATGATCCCAGCGTGCCCCACGGCCTGGGGACGGTCGATCCGGTTCGCGATCAGCGCCAGCTGCATGACGAGCTCATGCTCAACGACATGCTGGCTGTCGAGCGGCGAGTGGAGAAGCTGAATGAAGAGCACCAGCGCGGTGGGCGCGACCGCGGGCTGGTCACGCGTGAGCTGGCCGTCTTCGAGCGTCTCCGCGACTGCCTGGGAGAGGGCCGAGCCCTGAGGGACCTGGATCTAACGCCGGACGAGGACAAATCGCTGTCCGGCTTCGGCTTGCTGACCCGCAAGCCATGGCTGGTGGTGGTCAACCTTGGGGAGGGGCAGCCGGCGCCGGACCTGGGAGACCTGGGATCGGGCGTGGCCGTTCTCCCGCTCCAGGGCCGGCTGGAGATGGAAATCGCACAGCTGCCGGCGGATGAGATCGAGGCCTTTCTGAGCGAGTATGGCATCTCGGAACCGGGGCGTGTACAGCGTGATTCAAGCCTCATACCAGCTCCTAAATCTGCTGTCTTTCTTCACGGTTGGAGATGACGAGGTGCGCGCATGGACCTTGCCTCGTGGCGCCAACGCCCTCGAAGCCGCGGCCGCCATCCACACCGACCTGGCACGGGGCTTCATCCGCGCCGAAGTCGTCGGATGGGAAGAAGTGCTGGATCTTGGCGGATGGAACCAGGCGCGAGAAGCTGGCAAGCTCAGGATCGAGGGCAAGGAGTATGCTGTGAAGGACGGAGATATTCTTCACGTGCGCTTCAATATCTAGGCCGGGTCCAATCACTGGCTGCGGGCCTGGAGACGGGGTCCGTTGGATGAACGCCCAAACGAGGAGAGGTGGATGACAGCCCCAGCTTACACGCAGGAGGCGTGGAGCCTCGAGGATCTCTTTCCCGGGCTCGGAGCCCCCGAGATCTCAGCCGCCGAAGCGCAGCTGGACGAGCTCGTAACCCGGTTTGAA
The DNA here is from genome assembly GCA_963797485.1 of uncultured Chloroflexia bacterium. Classification (GTDB taxonomy): domain Bacteria; phylum Chloroflexota; class Anaerolineae; order Anaerolineales; family E44-bin32; genus CAWAND01. The sequence continues at coordinate 604,768 of CAWCPF010000002.1, read as the reverse complement.
GGCTGCCGAGACGCGCTCAGCCAAGCCCTGGACGCAAAGACCCTCGGGCAGATTCTCGAGGACTACGATCGCCTCACGCGGTTGGAGTCCCGGCTGCTCGGTTTCGCCAGCCTGAGCTTTTCGGCCGACACGCAGAACCAGCGCGCTCAGACCTTCCTGGCGGCCAGCCGCCAGAAGCTGGCCGAAATCGAGAACCGGACGATGTTCTTCAAACTGTGGTGGAAGGCGCTTGATGAGGCGAGTGCTCAGCCGCTGCTGGACGCATCCGGGGACATGCGCTATTGGCTCGAGGCGATGCGGCTCCAATCGCCTTACACCCTCACCGAGCCGGAGGAACGGATCATCAATCTCAAGGACGTTAACGGCGTCGCCGGGCTGATCACAATCTACACGGCGATCACCAACCGCTACGTCTTCGACATGGATGTCGACGGCGAACATAAGCAGCTCAGCCGCGACAGCCTGATGACATACGCCCGCAGCCCCAAAGCCAATCTGCGGCAGTCCGCCTATCAGTCACTCTTCAAGATCTATGGCCAGGAGGCGCCGGTCTTGGGCCAGTTTTACCAGCATGTGGTGCGGGACTGGTCGAGCGAAAACGTCGGGGTGCGGGGTTATGCCAACCCGATGTCGGTGCGCAATCTGGCCAACGATATCCCGGATGATGTCGTAGACATGCTGCTTGAGGTCTGCCGCGCCAATGCCGGGGTGTTTCAAGACTACTTCCGCATGAAGGCGCAATGGCTGGGACTCGAGCGCCTGCGCCGATATGACGTGTACGCACCCGTGACCCAGGAAGAGTCCAGCTATAGCTTTGATTTGGCCGCACAGTTGACCCTCACCAGCTTCGAGGCGTTCGATCCAGGGCTGGCGGAGCAGGCGAAGAAGTCTTCGAGGACCATCACCTTGACAGCCTGGTGAGGCCGGGGAAGCGTTCGGGCGCATTCTGCGCAACCATTGAGCCGGGGCTGACGCCCTGGGTGCTAACCAACTTCCAGGGCAAGGCCGATGACGTGCTCACCCTCGCCCACGAGCTTGGACATGCAGTCCACTCGCTGCTGGCCTCCAAACACATGGCGTTGACCCAGGACCCGTCGCTTCCGTTGGCGGAAACAGCCTCCACCTTCGGTGAGATGCTCGTCCTCGACCGGTTGCTCTCCGAGAATCCGGAACCGGGTTTGAGGCGCGACCTGCTCATCCGCCAGATGGACGGTAACTACGCGGTTATTCAGCGCCAGGCCTACTTTGCCTTGTTCGAACGTGACGCGCACGACGCCATCCTCAGCAACGCCTCCGTCGATGACTTGTCGGAGCTCTACTGGCAGAACCTGCAAGAACAGTTTGGGGATAGCGTGGAACTGAGTGAGGATTTCAGGAGCGAGTGGGTGGCCATCCCGCACTTCTATCAGAGCCCGTTCTATGTCTATGCGTATGCCTTCGGCCAGCTACTGGTGCTGGCGCTGTATACCCAGTACAAACAGGAAGGCGCGGCTTTCATACCCCGCTACCTGGACATTCTCAGCGCCGGAGGTTCAGCCTCTCCCGAGGCCATCCTTAAGCAAGCCGGGATCGATATGCGCGCGCGCGAGTTCTGGCAGGGTGGCTTTGACGTGCTCCGCCAGTCTGTGGAGCAGCTCAAGGCGATGTAACCTACCGGGTGGTAATGCGAATGGCAGCACGAGCGCCGGCCATTGGCCGGCGCTCTTTGTTGGTTGACATCGGTATGGGCGAGAGAACTTTCAGGCGGTGTCTGTTTGAGAATATCCGAACGGCACTGGCTGGGCTCGGCGGGCGGAATCCCCCCCACACTCTCCCTTCCGCCCGCCTCGCCTTGAACCGGAGCGGAAAGGACGATTTCGATTTTTACCTTGGCGGCAAATCCTATTGCTCTTCCTACCCCTTGAATGCAAAAGACATCAGCACGATAGTCAAAGCATTAAGAACCACCAACGTTAACACCATTTGCCATTTTGTTGGAAGGGGGTTCCATAAAATATAGACCGTGTAGATGATTGCAACGATCGCCGCACCAATAAAGTTTCCTTTTACCATAGTCTCTCCATAGTTTCAGCCCAAGCAGATACATCGACCTTTAAGAGTCATACCAATATCCCTTTGGCGGAGAGGGTGGGATTCGAACCCACGGTGGCCCGAAGGACCACAACGGTTTTCGAGACCGTCCCGTTCAACCGCTCCGGCACCTCTCCGGGGCCGATTATACCTTGGCTTGGAGGCGTTCCGGCCTCGGGCCGGCGCGGATCACCCTCAGATTTCGATCTCCTGATTGAGGTCCGGATAGGTCACCTGATCCAGCCCCTCGGCCGCCAGCCTCTCTTTGAGTGCCAGTGCCGGGCCGGGTTCCCCATGGACCAGGAAGATATGCTTCAACGTGCCCTGCGAGGCCCTGGCGTAGGCAATCAGCTCGGACTGGTCGGCGTGAGAAGACAACCCGTCGATAGACACCACATCCGCTTTGACCTGGTAAGTCTCCCCGAAGATCTGGACCTCGGGCTCGCCATCCGCCAGCCGCCGGCCGAGCGTGAAGGGGGCCATCCATGAGGTGATCAGGATGGTGTTGTGGGGATTCTCGATGTTGTTCTTCAGGTGGTGCAGGATGCGGCCGACCTCGGCCATGCCCGAAGCCGAAATGATGACGGCTGGCCCTTGCATCTCATTGATGGCTTTGCTCTCTTCGACACTGAGCGTGTATCTCAACAAGTCAAAGCCCAGCGCCGCGCCGTGGGGGTCTTGCCGCATAAATTCGCGGGTGGCCGCGTTGAAGCACTCCGGATATTCGCGATAGACGGCCGACACGTTGATGGCCAGCGGGCTGTCGACAAAGACCGGGACACGCGGCAGCTCGCCGCGCTCGATCATCTGATGCAGATAGAACACCAGGGTTTGGGTGCGGCCGACGGCGAAGGCCGGGATGATCACCCGGCCGCCGCGATCGACGGTGCGGCTGACGGCGGCGTGCAGCGCCTCGTAGGCTGCCTCGGGAGGACCGTGCTCCCGGTCTCCGTAGGTGCACTCCATGATCAGGTAGTCGACCGCGTCAGGGAAGACATGATCCCTGAGCAGAGGAGGTCCCTTGGGTCCGATGTCGCCCGAGAACATCAGGCGGATCTTCCGACCCGAGTCTTCGAGATCGATCACCACCCCGGCGGCGCCCAAGATATGGCCGGCTTCAACCAGTCTGACGCTTGTCCCCGGAATGGGCTCGAACGCGTCATCGTAGGGATGGCTCGTGAATAGATGCGAGGTCTGGGCCGCGTCGGCGGAGGTATAGAGCGGCTCCTGAGGCGGCAAGCCCTTTCGGGCACGTTTCTTGTTGAGGTAGGCCACATCCTCTTCCTGGATATGGCCTGCGTCCCGGATCATCGGATCGGCCAGGGCGCGGGTGGGATCGGTGGCGTGGATCGGCCCGTCATATCCCTGCCTGACCAGGTTGGGCAGATTGCCGGAGTGGTCGATATCCGCGTGCGACAAGACCAGGGCATCGACGGTTTCCGGGTTGAACGGGAAATTCATGTTCCTTTCGAAGGCGTCCTTGCGGTGACCCTGATACAAACCGCAATCCAGAAGCAGCTGATGCGCGTTGATGTGCAGCAGATGCCGGGAGCCGGTCACGGTTTGGGCCGCCCCGTGGAAACCGATCTTCATGGTCGCCTCACTGTATCTGTCACCTCAAGCGCCGAGTACCTCAAGGATGGCCTGCCCGTAGGCCTCGCACCTCCATGGCAGGCGATCCAGGACGCGGCTGAGATCGGCTTTGGACCGCGGTTGAGCGCGTGCGATCGCCCACAAGAACTCACGCGGCAGGATCACATCCGAATCGACGCCGCGCTTCTGGGCAACCACTTTCCGCCAGTCGCGTAGTGCTTCGAAGCGTTCGCGGGTGGGTTGATCCGTGCGTTTCGGTGCCGGTCGCCTCGGGACGGGGGCCCCGCGGCCCTGGACCAGGGCCTGCATCACAGCTTGGCCGTATCGGTCTGCCTGACGGGGCGAGATGCCTCGAATGGCTCGCAGTTGGTCCGGATCACCCGGATTGGCTACGGCGATGGCCACCAGCTCGGCATCCCCCATCACCTTGAATGGCGGCCGGTCCTGCTTGGCTGCCTGGTCCTCTCGCCAAAGATACAGCTCGCGCAGGAGGGCTGCCTGACGTCCGCCAAGGTGGTGAGCCTGGCTCATGCTCCAGTATCCGTCGGGATCGAATGCGCTTTGCGCCGGTGGCGTGTCATTCAGGAGCTTGAACAGCTCGTCGGCTTCCTCCCAATGCCCCCCGGATTGAAGCTCGCTGGCCAGGCGATCGCGCATGCCAAGCAGATAGTGTGTGTCCAGGCGCGCATAGTCGAGCATGTCCGAGATCGAGCGGCCGCCGACCCCAGTTCGCTCTTTGAAAGCGCTTGTCGAGCTTGATGCCAAAGACATCTTCGAGGATGTTCCCCAGGCCGGGCCGGGGCCAACCCAGAATGCGAGATGCATGGTAGGTGTCGAACAAGGCATCGAACGAAAAACCGAAATCGCGCTTCAGGCACATCACATCGTATTCGGCGGCGTGAAGCACTTTCTCGACGGCCGAATCTGCGAACAAGCTCGCCAAGGGACTCAAATCTTCCACCGCCAGCGGGTCTACCAGGACATCCTCGCCAGGGATCGAGAACTGCAGCAGACAGACCTGTTCGCGGTAGGCGTACAGGCTGTTGAACTCCGTATCGACGGCCACCCGGGGCTGGGATTCCAGGAGCCGGGAAATGTTGGCGAGCTCTTGCAAGTCCTGGATCAGGCGGGGTTTGGGCAAACTGGGTGCGCTCATGAGGCGACGATTATACCGGCTGGTCCCCTGTTCGCCGGGGAGCGGGGGCGATGATTGCTGGGGGCTTGGTTCAAAAGTAGAATGGACTCTTCAGCCCACGCACTCCCTCCTCCGAGCGAAGGCTGGATCGAAGAGGTTGTCCACCATGGGGTTTGAAGGGCGATTTGCCGGGCGGGTAGTTTCCGCCTTGATCCTGCTCGCGAGCACCGGCGCGGCCATGGCTCAACCGGTCGCCTTCGCGCAAGGGCAGGCCCAATTCGACAGCCTCGAAGTCGCCTTTTGGCCCGAGTTCGACCGGCAGGCCATGTTGGTCATCTATCACGCCAACCTGCCGGCAACGACGGTTTTTCCGGCCGACGTCAGCCTGCCACTGCCGGAGGGTGTGGCCCAACCCTTCGCCGTGGCACAGTCCGGTCCGGATGGCAATCTGGTCGATTTAACCTATTCGACCGAGCAGGTCAATGGGCACACTCAGATCCGCCTGCAGGCCTCCAGCCAGCTTGTGTGGGTCGAGTTCTACCAGGACCTCACCGTCGATGGATCCAAGCGGAGTTACACGTTTGTCTGGCCGGGGGGTCTGTCGATCGCCGCGTTGACTGCCCAGATCCAGGTTGCACCGGGCATCGCCGGTTTAAATCTCACCCCGGCCTCTTCCGGACAACAGATTGGGGACTATGGGCTGGCGTACCAGAACGTCGATTTGGGCCCTGTTGGGCCAGAAGATCAGCCGACACTGTCCGTCAGTTACACCAAATCGACCGACAGCCTGACCGTGGATAGCTTGCCGCAGCCGACGGCGTTGAGCCAGCCGCAGGCGACAGTGGGCGCCGCACCGGACCCGCGCCAACTGCTGCTGTGGGGCGCACTTGGCCTGGCGGGGGTTGCCCTGGTTGTGGTGCTCGTGCTCTACGTTCGTGTTTGGCGAACGCCAGCGCGGTCCCCCAGGGTCCATCCGCGAAGGTCAAGAAGGCCTGCCGGGGACGCGCCGGGGCGAATGGCCAAGGCATTGGACAACGTGTACTGCCACCAGTGCGGGGAATTGGCCGAGGTCACCGATCTGTTCTGTCGCAACTGCGGAACGAGACTGCGGCGTTAGTGCGAGTTGGGCGGCGTAACCCGCCTCGGGCCGCACCCAAGGTGCCGATAAGAAATCTGGGAAGTCGCGCGTCTAGGTTGGGTTGACGATCAGGTCGATCAGGTCCCGCATTTCGGCCGCTTTGTGGAGACTTGTCGAGACTACCTGGATGCGGGAGTGCAGGGTGTCGAGCAGCAGGACCTTGACATCCGGCAGATCCCGCAGGATGTGGCAAAGGCAATTGGAGTGGCCGAGATCGGGATCGCAGGTGTCCATGATGATGACGGCCGGTCGAGCTGAGACGGTCTGATCGACCAGATCCTCGATCACCGGATCGATCATCTGGACCTGCACGCGATTGGGGTGCTGCCGAAGCCAGTTGGCGGTCCCCTCGGCCAGCAGCGAATGGCCTGCCAGGACGATCACTTTCATCGGATGCATGCGTTTCCCCAGTGCTTCAATCTAGAACCCCTCGTATCAAACCATGTGCCAAGCCGCAACGACAGCGCAACCTTGGATCGAATTGTGGCCCCGCGTCCATGCTGGCGGCATCAGGGCGCATCCGGCACCACGAGCGTGTGGCCCGGGGCCGCCTAGGGCTCAGTCTCGCTGGTCGAATCCGCCAGGGCCGCCTTTTCTACCAACCCGTGCTTGACCGCGTGGCTCACCGCTTCGGTTCGGTTCCGCACCTCGAGCTTTTGAAGGATGTTCTTCATGTGGTACTTGACGGTGTTCTCGCTGATGGATAAGCGCTCGGCCACGGCCTTGTTGGGAAGCCCGTGTGTAACCAGGGCGAGGACATCCAACTCGCGCTCCGACAGCTCAGACAGCGTGGTCTCGGATCCCGAAGCCGCCGACAGGCGGCGCATGAGCCGGCTGGCCGTCTTGCGGGTCATGGGAGCTTCGCCGCGCTGCAGGCCGGCGAGCAGGTCGAGAAACTCCTCGGAGTCGAGATCCTTGAGCAGGTAGCCGCTCGCCCCGGCCTGGATGGCGGCCAGCAGGTCGTCATCGTCGTCCGACACCGTCAGGATGACCACCTTCACGGCCGGGAACTCCGCCGTGATCCGCTTGAGCGCCTCCAGGCCGTCCATCTTGGGCATTTGCAGGTCCATGAGCACCAGGTCCGGCATGAGGCGGCGAATGGCCTCGAGCGTGTCATGTCCGTTTCCCGCCTGCCCGACGACATCGAAGCCGCCGGCCTGCAGCATGCTGACGATACCGTCCCGGAAGAGCGAGTGATCGTCAGCCACTATGACGCGCGTCATGGCAAACCTCCTGCATCATGCTGATGGGCCTTCAAATCCACGGTCACGACAACCTGAGTGCCCTGTCCGGGCGCGCTGACGAGTTCCAGTGTCCCGCCGATTTCGGCCGCCCGGTCGCGCATGTTGCTCAGGCCAAAGTGCACCGAGTTCGGGCGGGCAGGCTGGGTCGAACCCCTGGCCGTTGTCGTGGATCGTCATTTTCGACCGCGCCCTCGCAGACCCGCAGCTCCACCGATGCCTGCGTCGCGGTGGCGTGCTTGCGGGCGTTGGACAGAACTCTTGGAGGATGCGTATCAATTGGAGCTCGGTCTCGGCCGGCATGCTGACGGCCGCGGCCGAGGGTTCGATGTGCACATCCACCTCCAGGTCAGCCAGTCGCTGAAATTGCTCGACGTACCCCTGGATAGCGGTGGCCAGGCCCTGCCCCGATTGGCTGGCCATCTTCAGGCCCACGATCGCCTCGCGTACATCGGTGAAGAGAGCGCGCGTGAGGGCCTCGGACAGCTGCTCCAGCTGCTCCTGAGCCGCCTTAGACTGCCGGTTCTTCAGAAGCAAGCGCACGGCGGTCACCTTGGTGTTGACATAGCCCAAGAGCTGAGCCAGGCCGTCGTGGAGCTCGCGGGCAATCCGCTCGCGCTCCTCCGTGATGGCTTGCTGCCGGACCTGGCCGCGCAGCTCGGTCTCGCGCGTGAGCCGGAGGAGGTTATCGGCCATTTGATTGAAGGTCTTTGCCAGGCGATCCAGCTCGTCGGCGCCGCGCTGTCGCTCCGGAAGGCGGGCGTTGAAGTCGCCGGCTGCGAATTGGGTTAAGGGTTCTTCGAAACGCTCGATGCGCCCAACGACCAAGCGGTGCGTCAGGCCGAACACCGCCAGACTGACGACCATCGTCGCCAGCACCGAGATGCCGAGGTTGAGCTTGAGATCGCCCAGCAAGCGAGCCTGGGTACTGCCAATCGATATGTCGATCAGCAGCATGCCCAGGTGGGTGACCTGCGTCCCGTGGCAGGGGGTGCATTCAGCCTCATTTGGGATGGGCGACGTAACCCTCAGCACGCCGGGGTTCTGCTGCAATCTGGCGGTCAGCGGGCGCTGGCCGGCGGGGATCTGGTGGCAGACACTGCAGCCTATGTCGGACTGAGACCGCACCTGGCCGACAAGCCCAGGATCGCTGGCTGCGGCAACGTCTCCGTTGACGCCGATGATTTCGACGCGCTGGACATTCTTTTTGCGGACATCGGCCAGGATCTCGAGCAGCACCGCCTGGTCATCGCGCACCATGGCGTGCCGGAGACTCCCGAGCGTGACCTGTCCGAGCTCTTCGACTCCGGCGCCGATCTGCTCCTGCATCAGGTAATTGGCTCGCCAGTAGCTGAGGACCGAAAGCCCGATGAGAATCAGGAGCAGCGGCAGGGCCACGCCCAGAGCGACCTTCACGCGCAGTGATGAAGGTAGTCGCCCTGCAGAATGCTTGGTCACGGTGGTCACGGGCTCATGGCGGGAGTCGCCCTCCGGTTTGACCCATCCCTAGTTGTCAGGCGCGCCGGCGGCGATCCAGTCGATGATGGGCTGGATCACCGAGTCCGGGAGTTGGGTCAAGGGGGGCATCGAGTTGCCCACCGTCTGCTGTCCCAAGAGCTTCTGCACCAGCAGGCTGCCCTCCGGGTCACCGGAGATGACCACCGGACCATGGTCGCCGGACGTCATGATGCTCGTGTAGCTGCTTGCGTCCCACCCGCCATCAGACCCATGGCAGATGGAGCACCGGTCGGCAAGGACTGGCGCCACATCGCGTTGGAAAGAAGACTGCGGCGTCGTTCCCGGAGCGACCGCCGGGAGAGAACGAATGAAGGTCACCAGCTGCTGGATCTGCGTGGACGTCAGCAGTTCGCCCCAGCCAATCATGGCGGTCTGTTTGTGGCCCAGATTGATGGAGTCGAACAACTGCTGGTCGGTCTGACTGGATTGGACGGTGGGGTCGGCCAATGCGGTCCCAACGCCCCCCTGGCCTTGAGCGCCATGACACTGCGAGCACAGGTTCTGGTAAATCTGCTGGCCGTCGAGGGCCACGGCGCCGGAGGCGGCCTCCGGGGGCAGCTCGACCGGGGGGTTGCTCTCCCAGGTGCGGATAAAGGCCACGATCGAGCTGATCTGATCGTCGTCCAGCGGCCCGCCATACGCTGATCCGAAGGACGACATCCCGAAGTTCGGCTGGCCCTGGGAGATGATCGCCTGCAGGGTCGTGTCGTCGCGCGTCTTGAGGAACTCCGCCGAGCTGATGGGGGCGATGATATCCCCGGCGCGGGTCGGGTTGGGACCGCCCTCGCCGAAGTCCCCGTGGCACTGGGCGCAATTGTCGGCAAAGAGCTGGCGCCCGACATCTGGCCCGGTACCCTTGGCAGCCTGCAGGGTGTAGGCAACCAGGGCGTCGATCTGCTGGCTGGTCAGAACAGTTCCCCAGACCGGCATGGTCTGATGCGGCCCACCCTGCAGGATGATCTGCCGCGCCGCGGCGGTATCTGTCGCCGTCGGCACCAGATCACCATGGCAGTCTGAACAGTACTGCTGGAACAAGGGCTGGGCGCTGGGCGCGCTTTGCGGATCGACCACGTAGCTGGCCAGAAGATCGACGTCCAAATCCGGGAGCCGGCCCTTCCAGGGGGGCATTTGCAGGTGCATGCCACCGTTGGAAATGATGTTTTTCAAGTCGGCCTCTGTGCCCGAGTACGCCACCGAGCGTCCGTGACACCCCGAGCAATCGACGCTGAACAATCGCTGGCCGTCGGGGGCGATCAGGAAATTCAGCAGGGCGGTGCGGTCTTCAGAATTCAGCGTTTGGCTGAAGTCAGGCACATCCAGTGAGGCGTGCGGGGTAAACGCGGCCGAGTTGACCAAGGCGTCCCTGAGCTGTGCCGGGTCGCCGGACACCAGGTCCGACACGCTGTGGCACCGGGCGCAATTGTCGGTGAAGAGCTGGCTGCCCTTGGGGGACAGGATGAAACCCGCCAGGGCGTCAATCTCGTCCGTGCTCAGGTCTCCGCTCCAGGCCGGCATTCCCTGCCCATGCACGCCCTGGGCGATGATCGAGTGCAGGTTAGTGCCAGGCTGAACTTCGACCTGCGCGCCGTGGCACGGCGCGCAGTTGGCGGCATACAACTGCGCCACAGCATCGCCACCGGCCGAGGCGGCCCCAGGCGGGGGCGCAGAGAGCAGCGACTGGACCGTCAGCCCGACGACGCCAAGGACCAGGAAGCCGGTGACCCCGGCCACAATCGGCCGGGTCAGGAAGTGCCGCCGAGGCGAACGGTCGATAAAGGGCAGCGCGAACAGGGCCAAAATCACCAAGGTCGGGAGGACAATCACCCCCAACACTTCGAGTTGGCCGGGGAAGTACTTGAGGAGCTGGAACAGAAACAAGAAGTACCACTCGGGCCGAGGCGTGTAAGTCGTGTCCGCCGGGTCGGCGCGGGCTTCGAGCGGTGCGCCGATGAAATAGGCCAGGGCGATCAGCACCCCGAAAACCACCAGCGAAATGACGGCGTCCTTGAAGAGCACGTCCGGAAAGAACGGCTTGCCGTGAGCCTTGGCTTCCTTGTATTGCTCCAGATACTGGCGTTTGTCTTCTGAGTTCACGGGCTACTCTCCCGGCTCAGGCGTGGCGCTGATGCCGATTCGGATGACCAGATAGAGATGAACGAGGAGCAGCCCGACCAGAGCCGCGGGCAGGAACCAGACATGGCCGCCATAGAAGCGGGCCAGGGTCACGGCAGACAAATCCGCCCCGCCACGCAGCATGCGAAGGATCGAGTCACCGACGAGGGGTGTGACCTGGGCAATGCGCGTTCCGACGGTGGTCGCCCAATAGGCCTTTTGATCCCAAGGCAGCAGATAACCGGTAAATCCGAATCCGAGGACCACCAGCAGCAGACCCACCCCGGTCAGCCAGGTCATCTCGCGGGGGAACTTGTACGAACCGTAGACGATCACCCGAAGCATGTGGATCACTGCCAGCACGACCATGGCGCTGGCCCCCCAATGATGCAGGCCGCGGATGAGCCAGCCGGCCGGGATTTGGGACGTGATGTACTGCACGCTGTCATAAGCATGGTCGGGCGTGGGCACGTAATACACCGTGAGCAGGATGCCGGTAACGATCTGATTCGTGGCCACAAACAGCGTGGCACTGCCCAGCGTGTACAGCCAGTTGACCTTGGGGATCTTGCGCAGGAAGATGAGTTCCCAAATGCGTTTCCAACCCACCCGCTCGTCCAGCCACTCGCTCACCTGGGATGCCATGGATGCCATGTCAACCTCCAAGGATCTGGAGTTCGTCGCCCTGGACCTGTACGTCGTAGCGGTCTAACGGGCGGGGAGGCGGGCCGGAGAGCACGTTGCCCTGGCGGTCGAACACGCCATTGTGGCACGGGCAGAAGAACTTGCCTTCGTCATCGACCCAGCGCACACGGCAGCCAAGGTGCGTGCAGACGTTAGACATGGCGATGTAGTCGCGGCCGTCCTCCGTGAGCACGTAGGCGCTGATTTCCTCCTGGTTGACGATCCATCCGGTTCGCCGCTCAATCGTGGCCCGAAAGAGGGTCGGCGTGCCTAGTTCGATCTTGGAGATCAACCCGAGCGGGATCCAGTTCTTGGCGGCCGCGGATTCGCAGCGCGGGGGCGATCAGAAAAGCCACGCCGGGGATGGCGTAAGCCGCCGCCATCAATCCGCCTATGGCCCACGTGGCCCAGCCCAGAAACTGCCTCCGTCCCAACTTTGGTTCAAGTGCCATCGATTGTTCTCCGTGTGTGTCCTACCCAGGAACGGACCGGGTTGACCCATCGGGGCCAGCCGCCCTACTCGGAGGGACTGGTCCTCCGCACAAACTCAGCTCGCCGGGTCCGGTCCGCCCACCTACCTTACCTGTCCGTTCGGGTAGGCAGTTAGTGGCAGATGTCCCTCATTGTATGTGATTAATTCGCGCGTGAAGGCAACCAGGCGGAGCCCAGGCAGGCATGCGTCTCGGCCCCTTCTCTTTGATGGCCCCCCACTCACAGCAGAGCCCTGGCCTGGGTGACACATTGACCCCCACCCCTTGCCCCTCCCCCTGGGTTGCGGTCGACTAATCTGCTTGCAGCCAACCCAGGGGGAGGGGACAGAGGTCCAAGGAGACGGGGGAGCGAAGCTCCCCCGTCTCCTTCTGAGAACCTCACCCCCTCTCCGCCAAGGCACCCAGCCATGTAAAACCCTCAAGGCGGAGAGGGGGCCGGGGGGTGAGGCCGGGGAGCCAGCCGATAAGCCACGCGGTGGCGGGCGTCAGAGCCCCCTGCTCTCCAACGGACGAGGCGAGCCCAATGTGTAGAAGGCGAACTTGATGGAGGCGATAGAGATGAATAAATGAGACGGGGCCGTCCCTATTGGGACAACCCCGTCTGGGTCGTTGAGTTTGGATGCAGACTACTTCTCGGGGGCGCCGGCCTCAATCCACCTCTTCACCAGGTCCAATTCAGCCGGCGTGAGCTGCCCGTAATGGGGCGTGGCGGCGGTCTGTTTCTTGATCAACAGACTGTTGGCCAGATCGCCGGGCACAATTGCCGGACCGCTCGAGCCCCCGGCCAGCGCGCCCGTGTACGTGGTCAGTGTGAGGCCGCGTGTGCCGTCGGTCCCGTGGCAGCTGCCGCAGCGCTGGGTGAGCAGCGGGCCGACGGACCCCTCCCAGACAGCCGCTGCTCCTGCTCCCACGGTGGGCTCGGGCGCCGATGGGGTGGGCAGCTGCGATTGGAGCACAGCCCGCAATTCGGGCGCGTCAAAGCCGGCGTAGGTCCATGTCTGGCCGTGGCAGCCGCTGTTGGAGCAGAAGGAAACGTTGCTCGTCCCGCCTGCGTCCTCGGTGTTGTGGCAGTTCTGGCACGTCCCGTCGAAGGCATCCCTGTGGAGCGAGATCCAATTCATGTTCTGGTGGCTCTCCGGCTCCGGTCCGCGAAAAACCTCGATGTCCGCCGTCAAGTCCTCCGGGCCGGCCACAACCGGGATGGAATGGCACAGGTTGCACTCAAGGCGGATGGCCTGGTCCTGGGCATCGATGTGCTTGCCGTCATGGCAGCGGAAACATCCGGGCGAGTCCTTGTGCCCGATGTTGTTTGGGTGGCTGGTCCAGTCCACTTTCTGGTCCGGGAAGACGCTCTGTTCGTAGGTGCTGCGCAGCTGGTCGACGGCCTGATCGACCAGGGCTTTATTTTGGGCATAGAAGTCAGGGTACCCCTGCTGATAGAACTCTTCGAGACCGTTGATCTCGGTCAAGCCCATATCGTAACTCTGGTACGAGTTGTTCAGGGCCTGCACAGCGCGCGAGTGGATTTCCGGAATGGTGGTTGAGATCAAGCCCTGCGACAGGAGTTGGTCAACGGTCTCTTCCGGGGTTAACACCAGATGCGTGATCCGGTTATGGCACGTAATGCAGTCCATCAGTTTCATGTTTGACACATCGGCATCGGACGAACTGATGTTCTCGCCGAGTTCGGTATAGGTCGTGATCGTCCCATCCGGCTGGACAACTTTGACCAGCGGGATGTTCTGTTCTTCCTGGCCCACCGGCAGGTAATAGACCGGATTTTCGATGTGCCAGTGGATGCCCTTGCCCAGCCCCTCGCGTTGAGAACCCCCTCCGGTATGAAGGGTCAGGTAGGTTGTGGTGGGCGTACTGTTGATGTCATTCCCATAGTGAATGATGGTTCGAAAACTATCGTCAGAGAACTTGTCGGGTGAGTGGCACTTCTCGCAAGTTTCGCGAGCCGGGCGCAGATCCGTGGCCACAATCGGGTACTCATAGTTGACAGAAATGGTGTCGATGACGTGCTTGATGTCCCCCGCCTTGCGGGTGAAGTTGGTGCCGAAGAAACCGCGCCCGATGTGGCATTCGACGCATTGAATGCGGGCGTGGGGTGAGGTCAGGTAGGCGGTGTACTCCGGCGGCATGGTGTGGCAGGCCGTGCCGCAGAACGATGACGAGTTGGTGTAGTCCCAACCGTAGATCGCCCCCGTCAGGAGCAGGATGGTGAGCAGACCCAGCACGGCGTAAGGAAGCACTCGCAGCCAGCGAGGCGTCCCCTCGGGAGGAAAGAAGAACTTTGCCAGATACCGAAACAGCCGTTTCATGCGTGTTCCACCTCGCTCATTTTTCCGGGGCGCCGGCTTCGATCCACGCTCGGATCGCCACAAGCTCATCGCCGTCGAATTGTCCAGGGTGGCCACCGGCGGCCTGGAGCTGGACCAGCGGACTGCTGTTTGGATCGCCCGGCAGAATGACTTTCCCGGAACGGCCGCCCTTTAGCGTCGCGGCATAGGTGCTCAGGTTCAGGCCCGCCACGGCGGATGAGCCCGAGTGACAGGTCGAACAGCGCGCATCGAAGATGGCTCCGATCCCATTTTGCCACGTGGTTGGCTGGGATGCCGACGCGGTCTGGGTGGGTAAGGCGGTCGGAAAAGGTGTCGGGGTCAGGGGCGAATAGATGACCACATTCTCGGCCGGCGGCACGGTCGTGATGGCGGACTGTTCAAAGGTCAGAAAGAGATAGATCCCGGCTACGAGCAAAGCTGCCAGCACGCCATAGATCGGCAGGTAAATCCGTTGTCGGCTTCTGACCGCCGTCGGTTCCGGCTGGGCCTTTGGCGCCCCGGACTCAAGCCCGGCCAACTCGAGGGCATGGTCGGCTTCCATTTCTTCGGCCGACATGTAGCCGGTGAACATGCTCTTATTGAAACTTCGAAGATGCACATGATACAGGTGCCACACAATGATCGCAAGCACAGCCAGGAGCGCCTCGCCCCCATGGGCGGACTTGGCCGCCGGGATGAAGTCCCCGGGAAGGAAGCGTGCCGTGGCAATCGGGTTGAGCATCATGAAACCCGTGATGGCCATGACCAGCGTTCCCCAGACCACTGCCCAGTATTCGGCCTTCTCTTCAAAACCATAGCGTCCCTGAGCCGGGTGCTTTTCGGTCAGGCCGAGGTTGTACAGCAGGCTCTGCCACGCAGCCCCAACGTCCAGCAGCGTCGGTATCATGGAGCCTGGCAGACGCAGCACCAGCATGCGATAGCCCACGATCCCGATGTGGAAGACGACCTCCATCATCATCAAACCTGCGGCGACATGATGGATGGCCCGGGTGTTGCCGATGCCTCCCAGGAGACCGACCACCCATTGCGAGACGCCGTTGAGGGCGAACTTCTGAGCCAGACCAGTGATGGCCAGGGTGGTGAAGGTGAGGGTCAGCACCCAGTGTTCGACCCGGTAGGTAATCGGGAATCGAAGGTAGCGTTTTTCACTCATGCTGCTGACCCTGCCGGCGGCGCCGGATCCTGCGGGTCGCGTCCAGGACCACAAACAGCGCCATGGGGGCAATCACGGACGGGATGAAGATCTGGTAGAAGAGATTGACGTAATAGACCAGCGCCGCATGTTGGGGCGTGGGTTGGTAGTGGCTGAGCCACGCGGCCGGGAAATTCGTGGTTGCGTCCGGGTGGCACTTCTCGCAGGTTCGGAGCAGGTTCTGCTTGATGACCGGACTGTCGGGTGTATTGACCGCCTGGATGTCATGCACCCCGTGGCAGTCGATGCACACGGGCGTGTTCGGCACCTGATCCGGAGTCAACGCCTGGAAGAGCGTAACCGTCGTCCCATGGAAGTCGGCCACATAGGTATTGAAGACATCCGTGCTGATACCGTAACGGGTCATCAAGTCTTTGTTAGCGTGGCACTTGGCACAGATGTCCGGCGAGAAGAGTTTGAAAGGGCCGGTCGAGGGACCCTGGACCGAATGGACTTCGTGGCAATCAATGCAACTTGGGACGTCGGGATTACCCTGGCCGATGAGTGCCGCCCCGTGGACGCTGCTCTTGTAGGCATCGTAGATTTGCGAGTGGCATTTCTCACAAGTTTGCGGGATTCGGCTTCTCGGCTCGGCTGGAGGCTGGACGTCGTGGGCGCCGTGACAGTCGGTGCAGACCGCCGCCGCCGTGTTGCCGGCCGCCGAGCGCGACCTGGTGCACGCTGTCCAGGGTGGCCTGAAACATCGACGGATGGCAAGCGGCGCACGACCGGTAGAGCTGCAGGGTGAGATCGCGGCGCGTGGCTGCGGTCAAGGCAGGATGGGGGTAACCGCTGATATCGGTGTGGCACTGAACGCAGGCGTAGCCGATCCTGCCGTGGACCGAGGCGTTGTAGACCTCCTCGTCCACCGTCAGGTACAGGGTTTCACCCGATGAGAGCGTGGTCTGCATCCCGGGGGTCGCATGGCATGCGAGGCAGGCCCGGTTGTCGGGCGTCTGCCCGGCCGGGTCGGGGTGGCTCGGGGCGGCGGCGGCCGGATCCGAATGCAGGGCCGCTGCCCCGGCCAGGCCGGCGAGCATGAGCAAGCCTGCCAAGAGCCATAGACCGCGGGGCAACCGCTGAAAACGGTTCAGGGTCACGTGGGGAGGCGAAGTGGCGTCTGTGTCACGCTTCATGGACAAGTCTCTGGCTGTATGGGTCAACACACAGACCTGCCCACTGGCAGGCCAGGCCGACAACCGTGCGTGTGTGATTGTCTCGCCTACCCTCGAACACCGGACAGTGTGGCCCTTCCTCCGGCCCGGAGATAAATGTCACCTATCTGGGAAGGTGGGTCCACCGGGAGGCGGTGTCGATAGTGTAACCTGTAACCGATCGGGGCTCATGGCCGTCTCATGAAAGCATGCTAGCCTAATCTCAACGGACAAAGCGGCGCAGGGCCGAATTACGAGCGGCCCGATGACATTCAGCCCTACTCCTTCGAGCGGGGGAAGATGATAGAATTCGCCATGTGCCCGTTGGTTGAAAGTCAGCAGACCGGACGGTCCCGTCCGGTCGAATGATCCGCCGGGGCGGGACGAGCCTTGGCAGCCGGTGTAAAGCAAGGGTGCAGGAGGTTGACTTCATGCAGGCATCATCACCCCAGGTCAAGAAGCGCTCCGCAGGACGAACCAAGTTCCTGATCGGCGGTCTGCTGATTGCGGCGGCCATCATCTACCTGATCACCTCGGCCACCTCGGCCTCCGCGCAGTACTACATGACAGTTGGCGAGTTGGTCGGCCAAGGACAGGCGGCCGGGGACCGCGCCGTGCGGGTTTCGGGGGCCGTAGACGGCAGCACGATCGATTACGATGCGAAGAGTCTGACGCTGCGCTTCACGGTGGCGGACGTGACTGGGGACATGAACGAGATCGATGCCCGCGGCGGGCTGGCCCAGGTACTCCACGAGGCGGTGACTGACCCGACGGCCACACGCCTGCAGGTGATTTATGAGGGACCCAAACCTGATCTGTTGCGCGACGAGGCGCAGGCGATCATGACCGGGAAGATGGGCGCCGACGGGATCTTCCATGCCGACGAGCTGCTGCTCAAGTGCCCTTCGCGTTATTCGGATGAAGTGCCCGCCCAATCCGGCTAAGCAGGCTGGGCCCCGGACCGAGGCTTTCCACAGTCTTCGACGACAGACTGGTTGAATGCCCCCGCACGCGGTAGGAGGGAGAGGTCATGCTGGCTGATCTAGGTTATTTTGCCGTGGCCATCACCTTCGCCTCCGCCTTGTACGGCGCGGGGGCGGCGGCCTACGGCGCCCTGCGAAAGCGACCGGCGTTCGTGGAAAGCGGCCGGCGGGCGATGCTCCTCACCTGGCCGTTGATCAGCGTCGCCGCGCTGTGCCTCATCACCCTGCTCCTCACCCAACAATACCAAGTTGCCTACGTCGCCTCCGTGACCAGCTCGGCCATGCCAGGCTATCTCAAGATCACCGCCTGGTGGGGAGGCCAGCAGGGCTCGCTGCTGTTCTGGTCCTGGCTGATGGCCGGCTTCACGACCGCCGCCAGTCTGCGCAAATGGGACCGGGATCGGGAATTGCTCCCCTGGGTGATCGTCGTCACCATGGTGACCCTGGCTTTCTTCTTAAGCCTGGTGCTGTTCTTCGAGAACCCCTTCACACGGCTGTGGCAGACCGTGGACGGGCGACAAGTCACGGCACTCTTCCAGCCGCTTGGCGCGGTGGCGCTTCACCCATCCGATGGCAACGGGCTCAACCCCTTGCTCCGCCATCCCGGCATGATCATTCACCCGCCGATGCTCTATCTGGGCTTCGTTTCCTTCGTGATCCCCTATGCCTTTGCCATGGCGGCCTTGGTGACCGGACGGACCGATGACCGCTGGATCCGCCTCACGCGCCGCTGGGCGCTGGTGGCCTGGTTGTTCCTCTCCTTGGGGTTGATCCTGGGCGGTCGATGGGCGTACGACGTACTGGGGTGGGGCGGGTATTGGGGCTGGGACCCGGTCGAGATCGCCGCCTTCATGCCCTGGCTGACGGGCACGGCTTTCCTGCATTCGGTCATGGTGCAGGAGAAGCGCGGCATGCTCAAGCACTGGAACATGACCCTGATCATCGTGACTTATTCGCTGGTCATCTTTGGCACATTCCTGACGCGATCCGGGGTGCTGTCTTCGGTGCATGCGTTCGCGCAGTCGTCAATCGGCCCGATGTTCTTCGGTTTCATCAGCCTGATGCTGGTGGCCTCGGTCTCGCTGCTCATCCGGCGCTGGCACCAATTCGGGAGCGAAAACGAACTCCAGTCGTTTGCGTCACGCGAAGCGCTGTTCCTGGTCAATAACTTGCTCTTCATGGGCATCGCCGTGATCTGCTTGTGGGGCGTGTTGTTCCCGATCATTTCGGAGCTGTTCACCGGCCAGAAGGTCACCGTCGGTCCGCCTTTCTACACGCAGGCCACGGCGCCCCTGTGGATCGGGCTGCTGATCTTGATGGGCATCGCCCCTCTTTCGGCGTACGGGCATTCGACCTGGGCCACGCTCGGCCGCGCGATTTGGAAACCGACCGTGGTTTCGCTCCTGGTGGTGCCGATCCTGCTTGTGAAAAATGTCACAAACCCCGCCGCCTTGCTCGGCTACTGGCTGGTGGCGTACGTGGCAGTGGTCACATTGTATGAATACTGGCGCGGCACGCGTGCCCGTCATCAGCGGCACGGCGAACCGATGTGGACCGCCCTGCGACGGCTGGTGGGGCGCAATCGCCGGCGTTATGGCGGCTACATCATCCACCTGGGGGTGGTAGTGATGGCCATGGGGATCATCGGCAGCCAGATGTTCCAGCAGCAGACCCAGGCCACGCTGGCGCAGGGCCAGCAGCTGACACTTGGTCCGTACACCATGACTTACAACTCGCTGGCCGAGTTCGACACCAACGACGGCAGGCTGGTCGACCGGGCGGTGGTATCGGTCTACCGGGATGGCAAGCTGGTCAGCGAGCTTAACCCGCGCCGGGACTACTACTATGCCGCCCAGCAGCCGATGACCATCCCCGGCGTGCGCTCATCGCTCCAGGATGACTTCTACGTGATCCTGGTCGGGTGGGAGCAGATCGCCAGCCAGGGTGCGACCTTCAAGGTATACCTCAACCCGCTGATCAACTTTGTGTGGATGGGCGGGTTTGTGTTCATTTTTGGCACGCTGGTGGCGGCCTGGCCCGATCCCGAGCCCGAGCCGTCGCGCCGGCGCGCCCGCGCCTCGCGGCCGGCTCTGGCCGATACATGACCCAGCCTGCCTCCTGGAAATGGCTGGCCGCCTCGGGCAGCCTGCTGGCGGGGATCCTGGCGCTGGCGCTCACCGTCGGGGCCGGGGCGCAGCCCCCGGTGCCATCGGACAACGACGTCAACCACATCGCCTCTCAGTTGTATTGCCCGGTGTGCGAGAACGTGCCGCTGGACGTCTGCCCGACCCAGGCGTGCGCCCAGTGGCGCGATCTGATCCGCGAAAAGCTGGCGGCCGGCTGGACCAGCGACCAGATCAAGCAGTACTTCGTCACGCAGTACGGCGACCGGGTGCTGGCCACGCCGCCGGCTCACGGGCTCAACTGGCTGGTGTATGTATTGCCGCCCGTGGCCATCCTGGCCGGAGCCGGCATTCTCACCGGGGTGCTGCGGAGTTGGCACCGGCGGCCGGCCGGCCCGGCGGACGCGCCCTTGTCATCCGATGACCCTTATGCCCGCGAAGTCGAAGCCGAGCTTGAACGACTCGAAAAGGGCGGCTGAGCCTCATCCGACGGGGACCTATTGACGATGGAACGCACCACCACAAACGCCGACCCGACCGCTGAAATACCCGCCGGCGGCAGACGTCGCCTGTCGTGGGTGACCGTTCTGGTGTGGCTGGCCGTGGCCGCCTTCCTGCTGCTCCTGTTCTTCGGGCTGAGGCGCGCCCAGGAGGGGCCGGTCCAACCCGGCGCGCCGGCGCCCCAGTTCTCGCTGACCACCTTTGACGGCCAGACCATTGACACCCAGCAGCTGCGCGGGCAAGTCGTGGTGGTCAACTTCTGGGCGTCGTGGTGCGTCCCGTGTGAGCAGGAGGCCGCCGCGCTGCAGCAGGCGTACGAAGCCAACAAGGACCGCGGCGTGGTGTTCCTGGGAGTGGACTACGTGGACACCGAGCCCGAAGCCCGGGGGTACCTGGCGCGAATTCAGCATTACCTATCCCAACGGGCCGGACCTCGGGACGCGGATCTCGCAGGCTTACCGCATGCGCGGGGTCCCCGAAACCTACATCCTTGGTCCGGACGGATCGCTGGTCGAAGCCCAAATCGGTCCCTACGCCTCGGTAAACGACCTCCAGGCCAGCATTGACCGGGCCCTGGCCGGCGGCACGGACTGAGCCCGACGAGCGAACTCCCCGCATGGGTGATACAAATCCCAAAGCCCTGAGCTTGCACACCGCAGGTTGTCAACCATGACTCTTGGATCCTCCTTACTCATCGTTGCCCTTCTCCTGCTGGTGGCCGGATTCATCGCCCGTCCACTCTTCACGGGTTTTGGACACGACGTCACCGACGCCGAGCGCCAACGGTCCGAGCTCTTGGCGGCGCGCGACCGAACTCTTTCCAGCCTGGCCGACCTGGACATGGACATGGCGCTGGAGAAGATCCCTGAGCAGGACTACGCCGCCCACCGCGCCGAATTGGTCCAGCTGGGCGCCGATATTCTGCGGCAGCTCGATGCCGTTAACGGGGGCCCGGCCGGGTCGGGCGCGCCTCAGGCCGGCGGCATCGAATCTGACTTGGAGGACGAATTGGAAGCCGCCGTCTCTCGGCTGCGCCGCGGAGCCGACCCCGATCTGGAGGCCGACATGGAGGCCGCCGTCGCCCGGCTGCGGCAAACGCCCGGCCTGGCGCAGGACGGTTTCTGTCCCCAATGCGGACAGAAGATTGCCGCGGAGGATCGCTTCTGTACCCGATGCGGCGCCCCCCTGGAGCCCCACAGGTCCGGGTCGTGAAGACCGGGTGGGGTCTGCTGCTGGCGCTCGGTTTGACCCTGGCGGGCTGCACCCTGGCCGAGGACATCACCCCACCGCCCGGCTTTGACTCCACGCAGGCTGCGCTTCCGGCGCCGCCGACGGCCGTGCCGGTGAATCTGGTGCCGGCGGCGCCGCCCAATCCGGCGGCAGGCGAAGCCCTGTACACCGACCGCTGTTTGCCGTGCCACGGACCGCAGGGTTTGGGCGATGGCCCGCAGGCGGCTCAGCTGTCGGCTGTGCCGGCGCCGCTGGGGGATGCGGCGTACGTTCGCCAGGCAATCCCCGGGGATTGGTATCAGGTCGTCACGCAGGGCCGGCTGGATCGCATGATGCCCCCCTTCACCAGCCTGACCGATGCGCAGCGCTGGGATGTGGTGGCCTACTCCCTGGGGCTCAGCCAGACGACGGCGGAGATTGATCAGGGCGGCCAGATCTATGCGGCCTCGTGCGCGGCGTGCCATGGCTCCGACGGGAGCACGCCAACCGGCGGCACGCAGCTCTCAGATCCGGCCTTCATGGCCAAGCAATCCCTGGCCTCCATGGCAACCGTCATCGGGCAGGGTTCGGGGGACATGCCGGCCTTTGCCGCCCAGCTCAGCGACAGCCAGGTGCTGCAGGTCAGCGCGTTCGTCCGGCAGTTGGCCTTCTCGTCCGAAGCTCCACCCCCGTCGGCGGTCTCTCAACCCCCCGATCAAGGTGCGCCGGCGGCCGGGACAGCGTCCATTTCGGCGCACGTGGTGCTGGCTCCGGGAGCCGCCGAGCAAGGTGCCCCCTCCGAATTCGAGATCACGCTGCACGGTTTCGATGGCCAGCAAGAGGTTCTGACACAGACGGCGACGGCCGGAGAGGATGGCACAGCGCTTTTCCCAGGCCTGGATATCGTGTCCGGCCGCGTGTTCATCCTGAGCACCGAGTATCAAGGCATCCAGTACGCGACCGATGTCACCCATCTGAGCGATCCGGGACAGACGGTGGAACTCCCCATCACACTGTACGCCACCACCACCGACACGAGCGCCGTGCGGGTGTCGCGGCTGCATCTGATCCTCGACTTTCCGTCCAGCGGTGTGATGCAGGTGATCGAGCTGTGGGTGCTTTCCAACACCGGAGATCGCACGGTTGTGGCCGACTCGACGGGCGGGTTGGTCTTTTCATTGCCCCAGGGCGCCAGCGAGATCTCCTTCGAGGACACCGGCCTGGCGCAGGACGCCACCCCGACCCAGGATGGTTTCAGCCTGGCAACTCCTTTGCAGCCCGGGGAGCAAACGACCCAACTCGTCTTCAGCTTCAATGTGGCGTACCAGAACCGGATCAGTTTTG
Organism: uncultured Chloroflexia bacterium; assembly: GCA_963797485.1. Lineage (GTDB taxonomy): Bacteria > Chloroflexota > Anaerolineae > Anaerolineales > E44-bin32 > CAWAND01. Next base: position 581,935 of record CAWCPF010000002.1, on the reverse strand, counting down.
ACCAGCCGGTGTCATACCCGGTGGACGGCATCACCGTGCTCCTTCCGGATGGAGGACCGTCCATCAGCGGCGCGTCCGTCCAGGACCAGGGGGTCCAAAATCTCGGCGGCCAGGCGTACCACCAGTACAGCCTGGCGTCCCTGTCGTCCGGCCAGTCGATCCAGATGGACGTGGTCGGCAGGACAACGCCGTTGGTTGCGGGGAACTGGACCGCGCTGGCCATCGGCGCCGTGGCGCTGCTCGTGGTCGTGGGGCTGGGGATCATCTGGTACCGGCCGGCCTGGCTTGGCTTGGGCGGACCCCCCGACGCCTACCCGGAAGAGGACGAGAGCGATTCGGCCGCGGCGCTGCTGGCCCGAATTGCCCGGCTGGACGATGCCTACGAGGCCGGCCAGGTGGATGAGGCTGACTACCGGCGCCGCCGGGAAGAGCTCAAGCGACAGGCTTTGGCTGCCATGCGAGAATCCCTTGATTGAGGTGCGCGGACTGGTCAAGGCGTTCGGCCTTAAGCCGGTGCTGCGCGGCCTGGATTTTCGTGTGGAGCCGGGCGAGTTCGTGGCTCTGTTGGGTCCAAATGGCGCCGGTAAGACGACCTTCATCCGAATCCTGGCCTCCTTGTCACGGCCGACGCGGGGCGAGGTGGTCATCGACGGTTTGAAGCTCCCCGAGGAGGCGGGCGCGATCCGGCGCCGGCTGGGCGTGGTCGCACACCAGCCGTTGCTTTACGGGGACCTGAGCGCCGAGGAGAATTTGCGCTTTTTCGGACGGATGTACGGCGTGGTAAATATGGCGGCGCGCCTGGATGAGGTGCTGGAGATGGTCGGGCTGACGGCGGCGCGGCGGGAGCAGGTTCGCAACTTCTCGCGCGGCATGCAGCAGCGGCTGTCGATCGCACGCGCCGTCCTGCACAACCCCAGCCTGCTGCTGTTCGATGAACCCTTCACCGGGCTGGATCAGGACGCCTCGGCGATGCTTGATGGACTGCTCTCCGAGGTGGCTTCGCACGGACGGACGGTGGTGATGACCTCGCATGATCTCGAGCGATCGGCCCGCCTCGCCACCCGAGTCGACATCCTTTCGCGGGGCAAACTGGCGCAGTCATTGGCGGGCCCCCAGCTGGGGCCCGGCCAGCTTGCGGCGGCGTACCATGCGGTGACGCATGCCTGACGCGGTGGGAACCGCGGAGCGAATTGCCGCCAGGCCGCGGGAGGGACCGGGTGCCCGCCTGCAGGACAATCTGCGGGCGGTCGGCGCGCTGGTGTGGAAGGATCTGGCCGCCGAGCTGCGCAGCCGCGAGCTGCTGGGGGCCATGCTGGTGTTTGCGCTGCTGGTGATCCTGATTTTCAACTTCGCCCTCGAGCTGCAGATGGCGACCCGGCAGGCCGTCACGGCCGGCGTGCTCTGGACCACCTTCGCTTTTGCCGGCACGCTGGGCCTGAACCGTTCGATGGGGATGGAGCGCGAGCGCGACTGCCTGGACGCCTTGCTGCTGGCGCCGGTGGACCGCAGCGTGATCTACTTTGGGAAGGGGCTGGCGAATCTGGTGTTCTTGCTGATCGTGGCCATTATCGTGCTCCCGGTGTACAGCGCGCTGTATGCGGTCAACCTGTTTAACCTGGGGCTGCTGGCGGTGGTCGGTCTCGGGACGCTGGGCTACGTGGCTGTCGGAACGCTGCTTTCGGCCATGTCGGTGCAGACCCGCACGCGGGACATATTGCTGCCCATCCTGCTTTTTCCGGTGGTGCTGCCGGTGCTGGTCGCCGCCGTCCAGGCGAGCAACGGTTTTCTGCAAGCCTGGCCGATGGACGAGATCATGCCGTGGGTGAACCTGCTGCTGGTCTATGATGTGATCTTCATCGCCGTGTCGTTCATGGGCTTCGAGTATATTGTTCAGGAGTAACCCCAAGTCTACGGGGACGGTGGAGGGAGGTGGAGTCATGCAGAGCACTCCGCGCGGTTTGAAATGGCTGAGCGCCGTGACCGGCGCCCTGTTCTTGATTGCCCTGGGGATGGTCCTGTTTTATGCCCCGGAAGAGGCCGTGATGGGCAACGTGCAGCGCGTGTTCTACTTCCATGTCTCGGCCGGCTGGGTGGGAGGCCTGGCATTTCTGGTCACGGCCCTGGCGGGGATCGCCTATCTCGCCAAAGGCAGCCCGAAGTGGGACCGCCTCGCCCAGGCATCGGTTGAGATCGGCATCGTGTTTACGCTGATTAACATCGTCAGCGGCTCGATCTGGGCCCGGCCCATCTGGAACACGTGGTGGACCTGGGATCCCCGGCTGGTGACGGCCACGATCATGGAGCTGATCTACCTGGCTTACATCATGCTGCGGCAGGGCATCGAGGATCCGGAGCGGCGCGCTCGCTTCGGCGCCGTTTACGGAATCGTGGGATTTTGTGAGCGTGCCCATCACGTTCCTGTCCATTCGGTTTCTGCGAACCATCCACCCCGTGGTGATAGGGTCGAGCGATCCCAGCGCGCAGGGCGCATTTGACATGACCCCAGCCATGCTGCAGACATTCATGTTTAGCCTGCTCACATTCACTTTCGTCTACGCCACGCTGCTATGGCATCGCCTCAGACTCCAGTCCCTGATCGAGCGTGTCGAGTCGTTGAAGATGCGGCTGTACGCATCGTGAAGCCCGGCGCGAACGCCAAGTCGTTTGGCTGGTGTCAGGAGGACTCACGCTGATGTTGTTGGAACCTGCCCAAACCACCAATTACATGATCCTGGGTCTCAGCGTCATCGTAGGGGTGATGCTGATCTTCGTCGGCAGCCTGGTGGTGAGATTCCGCAATCTGTACCAGGATCTGGAGGTCCTGAAAGACATTGACGCCGAGGCGCCTGACGCCTGACGGCAGGCGCCGGCGCGCACGGCGGGTTGTCCTGGCGGCCTCGATTCTTCCAGTATGATGGAAGCATGGCCGGGCGAATGACCACCAAGGACCGGGCGGCGGTGACGTCCGCCGGTCCGCAAGATCTGGATTGGGAGCGCATCACCGGCTGGGTGGTGCGCTCTCGATTGTTGGATGAACTGGAGGAACGCGAGCTGGCGCCCTCGGGCGCCGTCCCGTATCAGTTCTCGGCCAAGGGCCATGAACTTGCCCAGGTCCTGGTGGCCGCCCACCTTGACCATGCCCACGATGCTGCCGGGGTCTACTATCGCTCGCGGCCGTTCATGCTGGCGGCCGGCCTACGCCTGGATGAAGCCCTGGCGGCCGGGATGGGCCATGCCGGCAGCCCGTCCGAGGGGCGCGACGTAGGGGTCGTGTTCTCGATGGCGTCGCGGGGAGGGCCGACGGTCTTGCCCGCCTCGGGCGACGTCGGGGCCCAGTACACACCGGCAGCGGGCTGGGCCCAGGCCATCCGCTATCGGGCCGAGACGCTGGGCGAAGCCGAATGGCAAGGGGCCATGGTGGCCGTGCTGGGCGGTGACGGCTCGGTGGCGACCAACGGTTTCTGGTCGGCGCTCACCCTGGCGACGACGCTCAACCTGCCGCTCCTGTTCGTGATCGAAGACAACCGCTTTGGACTGTCGGTGCGGCGCGAGCTGCAGACTCCCGGCGGCAACATCGCCGCCAATCTTGAGTTGTTCGGCAATCTACTGGTGCTCGATGGATCGGGGACGCGGCCGCTAGAGACGGCGGACTTGGTCCGGCGGGCGGTCGATCATGCCCGGCGGCAGGGCCCCACCCTGCTGCACCTCAACGTGCCTCGATTGGGCGGGCACACCTTCATCGACAACCAGGCATACAAGACCGCCCAAGAACAGGCCGAAGAAGCGGCTTCCGACCCGCTGCCGGCCCTGGCCGACCTGCTCGGACATGATCGCCTAGAAGCGATTCGCCAGGCCGCAGCCGACGAACTCGAGGCGGCCCTGGCACAGGCGCGCAGCCGCGGCTCATCCACCACGCCGCCCGCAGCCCATTTGTTCTTTGAAGGCGCTCAGCCCGAAGTGGGCGGCCCATCCGGAGCAGCCTCGAACCCGTCAACCACCGACGTGCCAGCCGAAACCGGGCCGCGTATGAACATGCTGGATGTCATCCGCCGGGTGCTTGAGACCGAGTTGGCTGAGAATGATGGCGCGCTGGTCTTCGGAGAGGATGTCGGTGCCAAGGGCGGGGTTCACGGCGCCACACTCGGGCTGCAGGCCAAGTTCGGTGAAGCGCGCGTTTTCGACACCTCCTTGTCCGAGGAGGGGATCATCGGCCGGGCGGTCGGCATGGCCCTGGCAGGGCTGACACCGGTGCCGGAGATTCAATTCCGCAAGTATGCCGACCCGGCCACCGAGCAGCTGAACGACCTGGGCACCCTGCGCTGGCGCACCGCGGGGAAGTTCGGCGCGCCGGTGGTTGTGCGTATGCCGGTGGGGTTCAGCAAGAAGATCGGCGACCCGTGGCATTCGGTGACCGGCGAGGCCGTCTATGCCCACAGCCTGGGCTGGAGGATTGCCTTTCCATCCAATGCGTCTGACGCGGCCGGGCTGCTGCAAACCGCCCTGCACGGTGGAGATCCAACCTTCTTCCTGGAACACCGGGCGCTGCTCGATAGCCCGCAGGCCCGCCGCCCCGATCCGGGTCCCAATTACCGTCTCCCCTTCGGCCGCGCCGCCCAGCTTCGCCCGGGCGAGGCGCTCTCCCTGGTCACCTGGGGAGCCCTGGTCTACCCCTGCTTGGAGGCTGCGGACCGGTACGCCGGACAGGTCGAAGTCTTGGATCTGCGCACGATCGCACCATGGGACCGGGCATCGGTCGAAGTGTCGGTCCGCAAGACCGGGCGCGCACTGGTGGTCCACGAAGACACGTGGACCGGCGGCTTCGCCGGCGAGATTCTGGCCACCCTGGCTGAGGCATGCTTCACCGATCTGGACGCCCCGCTCCGCCGGCTGACCATGCCCGACCTGCCCGTGCCCTACAGCCTCGACCTCATGCACATGGTGCTGCCGGATGCCGAGCGGATTGCCGCCGCCATCGAGGATCTGCTCTCCTTCTGATCGCCTTCGGAGACCCGGCCAAAGCCGGCGTGATACACTCCGTGACCATGGATTCCAAGTCCCAAACCGTGCTTGAACTGCCGAAGGTCCTTGACCGCCTGGCCCGTTTCGCGGCTTTTTCGGCATCCAAGGACCTGGCGCTCAGCCTGGTTCCCACGGCTCGGTACGACGATGCCCGGCGGCTGCAGTCCGAGACGTCAGAAGGCAGGCTGGTGCTCAGCCTCAACCCCGGGCTGACGGTTGGGGCAGCCCATGATGTGCGGCCGCAGGTCGCGGCGGCGGCGATCGGGTCCGTCCTGGAGCCGGGCGACCTGCTGGGGGTCCAATCGACCCTGATCGCCTCCCGGACGTTGGAGCGCTTCTTCGACAAGCTGCAGGCTGAAGCCCCGGTTTTGTGCGAGATTGCGCGTGACCTGGATCCGCCCGAGGGTCTGGTTGAAGCCATCAGCCGTGTGCTCGATGAACACGGCGAAATTCTCGACCATGCCTCTGAGGCGTTGGCCGCCATTCGGCGCGAATTGGGCACCGCGCGCGACCGGCTTATGAACCGCCTGCAGCGCATGCTCAACGATCCGGCCGTGACCCCGCTCTTGCAGGAAGCCATCATCACCCAGCGCGGGGGCCGGTACGTGCTGCCGCTGCGCGCCGAGTTCAAAGGACGGCTCAAGGCCGTCGTGCACGACCAGTCCGGCTCCGGAGCCACGTTGTTCGTCGAGCCCCTGGATGTGGTCGACCTCAACAACCGGATGCGCGAGCTTGAGTTGGCCGAGCGCGATGAAATCCGGCGCATCCTGGCCGAGCTGTCCGCCATGGTGGGGAGCCAACAACCGGCTGTGGATTTGTGCGTGCAGGCGCTCGCCCGGCTGGACCTGTCGCTGGCCAAGGCCCGCTATGCCGAGGCGATCGGCGCTCAGCCACCGATCCTCCACCGGCCGCCCAGTCAGGGGACGCGGGCCTTCACGTTTCGTCTGATCCAGGCGCGCCATCCCCTGTTGGACCCCGGCCAGGTGGTGCCGATCGACCTGGTGATGGAGGCCGGGATCCGCGGGCTGGTCATCACCGGACCCAACACGGGCGGCAAAACGGTGGCCCTCAAGACGGCCGGGTTGATGGCCCTGATGGCGCAATCGGGCCTGCATCTCCCGGCCGGTTCAGGGACTGAAATGCCGGTGTTCGACGCCGTTTTCGCCGACATCGGCGACGAGCAGTCGATCGAGCAATCCCTGTCCACCTTCTCCGCTCACATCACCAACATCATCCGCATCCTGGGGCAGGCCGGGCCGGAGGATTTGGTCCTTCTGGATGAGCTCGGTGCCGGCACGGACCCGCAAGAGGGCTCGGCGCTCGCCCGGGCCCTGCTCGAAGTCTTCCTTGACCAGGTGGGCATGATCCTGGTGGCCACCCATTACCCGGAGCTCAAGGCTTTCGCTCACGCCACCCCCGGATTGCTGAACGCCAGTGTGGAGTTTGATCTTGCCACCCTGAGCCCGACCTATCGGCTGGCCCTTGGCCTTCCCGGCCGGTCAAACGCGTTGGCGATTGCCCAGCGTCTGGGACTGCCCGACGAGGTCATCTCGGCCGCCCGTCAGATGCTGGCGCCTGAGGAACTTGAGGCCGACAGACTGCTGGGGGACATCCACAAGGAGCGCCAGGCGGCCCGCGAGTCGCTACGAGCGCGCCCAGGACGCTGAACAGGCAGCCGAAGACACCCGCAAGAACCTCACCCAACGACTGGCCTCGATCGAGGCCGAGCGCCGTGAGATCCTGCAGGCCGCCCGCTTGGAGGCACAAGGGCTGGTCGAGGACATCAAGGGCGATCTAGATCGTCTGCGCGTGGCCCTGAAAGCCGCCGCGTTGCCATTGGAAGCACTCGAGAGCGCGGACGATGCCGCCGCGGAAATCGAAGCGCTGGCAAGTGAACCCCCGGCGACCGTTGACGAAATCGCGCCGGCGCGTGAATGGGATCTCCATCCGGGTGATGCCGTCCGCCTGGTCAGTTTGGGGCTCGACGGGGTGGTGCTGGAGCTGGGCAAGATAGAAGCCGAAGTGCAGGTGGGTCGCCTGCGCATCCGGGCTCAGAAGGAGGATCTGATCCCGGCGAGTGCGGCAGCCGAGCCCGCGCCGGCGCGGCGATCTGCGCCCGGGCCGGGGGACTGGTCGAGGCCGATGCGCGTGGCTGCCGCCCCGCCGCTCGAGCTCGACCTGCGGGGTCTGACGGGGGACGAGGCGTTGACCGAACTAGACCGGCGGCTGGATTCGGCGTACCTGGCGGGGCTGCCCTTCATGCGCATCATTCACGGCAAAGGGTCGGGCCGGCTGCGAGACGTGGTGCGCCAGGCCCTGCGCGACAGCGCCTATGTGCGGGGGTTTGAGACTGGAAGCCCGGCCGAAGGCGGCGACGGCGTGACCGTCGTCCGGCTGGCTCTGGATGAACCGGCGCGCTAGTGGCTGGCTGAGGGACCGAGCAGGGTGGGCGTCAACGCCCACATCAGGGACCACTGCTGATCGAATTCGAGGCACACGATGCCGCCCGGGCTGAACTGGACGATCCCGCGCTCCGGATGGCCGGCGAGAAGCAAGGAGGTCAGCCTGGCCATATGGGGCAGATGGCCGACCAGCATGACGTCGTGGGACATCTCAGGCAGCCGTGCTGCCCAGACCTGGGGATCATCCTTTGGATCAAGGCCGTCGGTGGAACGCACGCCCAGCGGCGGTTTGAGAGCTGAGGCCAGGATCTCGGCCGATTGCGCTGCGCGTGTCTTCCCGCTGTGCCAGATGCGCACAGGCGTGACCTGACCCGAGCGAGTGGCCAGGTCCGCCATGAGGCTCAATTCGGCCCTGCCGTCGGCGCTCAATGGGCGATCGGGGTCTTGTTCGGCGGCCAGGGCCTGGGCGTGCTGTGCCAAATAGACGCGCATGAGAGCCTCGCTTGGGACGGCCCGGCGGCACCTCACGCCGAGTTACATCCATAAGTGTACCGCCTTGGGGAGCCGCCCGACGGACGCGGATCGCCGGCCCCCGCGACCGAACCAGACAGAAGAGGCGCCGTGGAAATCCAACGCTGTTTCGGGGATGGCGACGAACGGATGGCCGCCTACCATGACGAGGAATGGGGCGTCCCCCAACATGGCGATCAACCCCTGTTTCAGAAACTGATGCTGGATGCGTTTCAGGCCGGCCTGTCGTGGCGCGTGATCCTCTACAAGCGGGAGGCCTTCCTCGAAGCCTTCGAGGATTTCGATCCCGGGCGCGTGGCCAGGTTTTCGCCCGCCAAGATCCAGGCTCTCCTGGGCAACGCCGGCATCGTCCGGAATCGGGCCAAGATCGAAGCTGCGGTCAGCAACGCCCGGGCCTGTCTGGCTCTGCAGGACGCCGAAGGATCGCTGGATACCTATCTGTGGTCCTTCACTGGCGGTCGCACTTTGAAAGGCGGTCCGTGGAGGCAGCCACACGAGACTCCCACCCGGAGCCCCGAGTCGGAGGCCATGTCAAAGGGACTGCGGAGATGGGGTTTCCAATTTGTGGGTCCGACGGTGTGCTACGCTTTCATGCAGGCCGTCGGGATGGTGGATGACCACCTGGTGACCTGTTTCAAATACCGTCCCTCGGACGAGCCGGAGTCGCGGGGAAGCTGACGCGCGCCGGTCCGGCCCTTGGGCCGGTGACCAAGAAAGGTTAGAAGCATGCGTGCCGACCGGGTCCTGGAAACGTGCCTGTATGTGGATAATCTGGCTGCGGCGGAGGCCTTCTACCAGGAAGTTCTCGGCCTCGAGTTGGTGTCCAAGATGGAAGGCCGCCATGTGTTCTTTCGCTGCGGGCAAGGGGCCTTCCTGCTGTTCAACCCTGCCCAGACCGCCCTTGCCACCGGACGCGCCCCCACGCATGGTGCCCATGGCCCAGGCCACGCGGCGTTCATGCTGGCAGAAAGCGACATCGCTGCCTGGCGGTCTCACCTGCAGAACCATGGGGTGGAGGTTGAGACCGAGTTCGAGTGGCCCCGGGGCGGCTACTCGATCTACTTCCGCGACCCAGCCGGCAACAGCCTGGAAATGACCACCCTGCGGACGTGGGGCTTGTGAAGGATTTCACAAGGCGCGCCGGCGCATGGCGACGGGGAATGGGCAGGCTGGCTTGAGAGGATTGGCGTTCGCCTCGTGCATGTCGGAGAACGAGGCCTTCATGCTCAACGCTGTGGCCGACTACGCCGGGGCGCGTCTGGGCATCCCGGTGACCGTGTCCGATTTGCCCGACTGGGCTGAGCGCGAGGCCGCGTTCGATCGCGGCGACATCGACGTCGTGTGGATCTGCGGTCTGCCGTATGTATGGAAGGCCGACCGCAAGGGTGCAGACATCGAGCTGCTGGCTGCTCCGGTGATAGCGGGACACCGCTACCGGGACGAGCCCATTTACTTCTCCGAAGTCCTTGTGCGGGCCGACAGCGCGCACCGGCGCTTTGAAGACCTGCGCGGCGGGCGGTGGGGTTTCAACGAACCCGGCTCGCATTCGGGCTACAACATCGCCCGCCACCGGTTGTCGGGCCTCGACGCGCCCGAGCGGTTCTTCAGCCAGACCGTGATGACCGGCTCGCACCTGGCCTCGCTCTCGGCGATCCTCGACGGACACATCGACGCCTCGGCGATCGACTCGATCGTGCTGGAGCTCTATCTGCGCGACCATCCGGCGGACGCGGTGCGGTTCCGCAGCCTCGAAACCCTCGGCCCCAGTCCGGTTCCGCCGCTCGTCATCCGCTGTTCGGTGCCCGCCGAGCTGCGCGCCGAACTGCGCCACCTCCTGCTCGAGATGCATCTTGAGGCGCAGGGCCAAGCCGCGCTCGCGGGCGGGCCCGTCAGACGCTATGCGGGCGTGTCTGACACAGACTACGACCCCATTCGGCAGGTTGACCGCCTGGCAGCGACGGTGGCTCTGTGACCCACGCCCCGATTGGGACTTGACAATCCGGCCCATCGGTCTAAACTGTCGCCGGGTCGTGCATGGGTAGATTGTTATCACGGAGTCCCAAGAGGAGGTCCCGGCTGCGGGCATCCGCCCCCGGCAGGGACGATTCTTTGTCGGTCCCAAGAGAGCCATTGCGGCTCTCTTTTTTTGTGCCGGCTGCTCGCCGGACGGCCGGCGCGTGACCGAGATCCGTCTCCCCGGGTTGATAGATCCGCACGTGCATTTGCGTGAGCCGGGCGGGACCCACAAAGAGGATTTCGACAGCGGCACGGCCGCCGCCCTGGCCGGCGGCTTTACCCAGGTGCTGGCCATGCCCAACACTCAGCCGCCCATCACCGACGCACCCAGCCTCGACCTGGCATTGCAGGCGGCGCGCGCCAAGGCCCGCTGCGACTACGGGGTGTATCTGGGAGCCGGGCCGGACAACGCCGCCGCGGCCGCCGCGCTCGCCGCTCGGGCATGCGGCTTGAAGATGTACCTTGACCAGACCTACGGGCCGCTGCGTCTGGACGATCTGGCCGCCATGCAAGCGCACGTCCAAACCTGGCCCGCAAGCCGTCCCCTGGCCGTCCACGCGGAAGGCAGGAGCCTGGCAGCCATCTTGATGCTGGCGGCCTTGTTCGACCGGCCGGTGCATGTGTGCCATGTCAGCCGGCGGGTGGAAATCGAGCTCATCCGGCGCGCCAAAGAGCGGGGCCAGGCGGTGACCTGCGAAGTCACGCCCCACCACTTGTTCATGACCAAGGCCGACACCGCTCACCTCGGCACCGGCCGCGGCAGCGTGCGCCCGGAGCTGGCCACCGAAGACGACCGGCAGGCTCTGTGGCAGTCGATCGAGGTGATCGATTGTTTTGCCACCGACCACGCGCCGCACACCCTGGAGGAGAAAGACGGCAGCCAGCCGCCACCCGGTTTCCCGGGGCTGGAGACCACTCTGGGGTTGATGTTGACCGCCGTGCACGACGGCCGATTGAGCATGGATCAGGTGGTCGAGCGCATGAGCCACGGACCCAGGCGGGTCTTCGGACTGCCGTCGCAGCCTAAGACCTGGGTCGAGATCGATCCCAACGAAGCATGGGAGGTGAAACATGAAGACTTGAACACCCGCTGCCGGTGGAGCCCGTTTGAGGGCTGGAAGCTCACGGGCCGGGTCCGCCGCGTCGTCCTGCGCGGCTCGACAGCGTTCGAGGGCCGGCGCGTCCTGGCCGAGCCGGGCAGCGGGCACGACGTCCGTTCGGAAACCGCACTCTGAAGACCTTGGGAGGCATGCATGAACGCGTTTGTTTCGACGGCTGAGAAGCGAAACGCCAACCCGCATCTGCCGCTGGGAGATCGGCGCGAGTCCCGCTTCTATGGGTGGGACATCCTGTCGGTGTCGCAATTTGACCGCGACGACCTCAACTACCTGTTTGGGGTGGCCAAAGAAATGCGCGCCACCGTGGAAAGGGTGGGGGCCTTCGACCTGCTGAAGGGCAAGGTGTTGGCCAATCTGTTCTACGAACCCTCGACGCGCACTTCATCCTCCTTTCTGGCGGCCATGGCGCGACTGGGCGGAAGCGTGATCCCCATCAATGAGGTCCGCTACTCGTCGGTGGCCAAGGGTGAATCGCTTCCCGACACCGTCCGCACCCTGGAGTCGTATGCAGATGTGATTGTGCTCCGCCACCCGGAAGTGGGCTCGGCGGCCCTTGCAGCGCAGGCGGCGCGCAAACCCATCATCAACGCCGGTGACGGAGTCGGAGAGCACCCAACCCAGGCGCTCCTCGATCTGTTCACCATCGAACAAGAGCTCGGCCGGCTTGACGGCCTGACCGTCACCATGCTCGGCGACCTGAAATTCGGGCGCACCGTCCACTCCCTGGCCAGGCTGCTGGCCATGTATGGGGCACGTTTGAACTATGTCTGCCCCGAATCGCTGCGCATGCCGCCCGAGCTTTGGGAGGAAATGGAGCAACGCGGCATGAGCCAGGCCGATAGGTCGGATCTCGATGCCGTGCTGCCGGCCACGGATGTGTTGTACGTCACGCGCGTCCAGAAGGAGCGTTTTGAAAGCCCCGAAGAATATGAGGCCGTCAAAGGAAGCTATGTGATCACGCCCGAGATCATGGGCCGCGCCAAATCCGACATGGTTCTGATGCACCCCTTCCCCAGGGTGGGGGAGATCAGCCTCGACGTCGATGACGACCCGCGGCGGCGTATTTCCGCCAGATGGAGTACGGGCTGTTCGTCCGCATGGCGCTGCTGGCGATGGTGCTTGGCAAGGCGTAGACGACGGATTGGGAGGCGACATGGACTACCAGGAACTTGCCCCGCCAGCCTGGGCGCCGGTGGGGGCAGCCTTCTTTGAACGCCTGGAGGCTCGGGCCCGGGCGGTCAACTCGCTGCTGTGTGTGGGACTCGATGCCCATCCTTCACTTCTGCCGTCGGCGGACCCTGCGGGCGCGAAGTTGTTCTGCCTGCGGTTGATCGAGGCCACAGCCGGCTCAGCCTGCGCCTTCAAGGTCAACAGCGCTTTCTTTGAGGCCATGGGCGCGGACGGTGTGGACGCCCTGGGGCAGGTAATCGAAGCCGTGCCGGACGACATTCCGGTGATTCTGGACGCCAAACGCGGCGATATCGGGTCGACCTCCGAGGCCTACGCCCGGGCCGTGTTTGAATGCCTGGGCGCCGACGCGGTGACCCTCAATCCGTACCTCGGCCAGGACGCGCTCGAGCCCTTTCTCAGAGACCCCGCGCACGCCGGGTTTGTGCTGATCAAGACCTCCAACCCAGGCGCCGACGAAATCCAGGCTGTGGCCGCCGCCGGAGGAGAGCCCTATTACGTCCGCCTGGCCCGCAGCGTGGCAGGCTGGGCGCGCGCCTCCAAACTGGGAATGGTCGTGGGGGCGACCGATCCGGAGGCCGTCTTCCGCGTCCGGCAAGCCGCGCCCGAGGCCTGGATGTTGTGCCCCGGGGTTGGCGCCCAGGGCGGCGACCTGGAAGCCACGCTGAGCGCCGGTTTGCGCGCCGATGGGCTGGGCGTCCTGATCAATGTCTCACGAAGCCTGGCGGCGGCCGACTCGCCTGGTGTCGAGGCGGAGACCCTCCGGCTCCGTATCAACGCCGCCCGCGCCAGTACGGCCGTGGCCAGCCCGAGCCCGGAGGCGGCCCGCAGGCGCCGGTTGTCGGAGGCGCTGGCCCGGACCGGCTGTGTCCGTTTCGGCGACTTCACCCTGAAGTCCGGGAAGTCCTCGCCGATCTATATCGATCTGAGACGAATGGCGTCTTACCCGGAGCTGCTCGCCCTCGCCGCCGGCGCCTATTTGCAAATCCTGGACGGGCTGAGCTTCGACTGCCTGGCGGGCATCCCCTACGCCGGAGTGCCGATCGCCACCGCCCTATCCCTACAGTCGGGCTGCCCGGCAATCTATCCGCGCAAAGAAGCCAAAAACTACGGTTTGCACTCGAGCGTTGAGGGAGCGTTCGAAGCGGGACAAACCGCCGTGGTGATCGACGATCTGACCAGCTCGGGGGAGAGCAAACTCGAGGCCATCGACCGATTGGTGGCCAGCGGACTGGTCGTTCACGATGTGGTCGTGCTCATCGATCGTCAGGGCGGAGCCGGTGCGGTGCTCGATGCCCAAGGCTATCGGCTTCACTCAGTCCTGTCGCTTCGGGATCTGATCGCCGATTGGGCGGCGGGAGGCTGGATGGATCAGCCGCAGGCCAACTCCGTGTTGGCGGGCCTCGTGGGCTAGAATGACCGGCTGGTCATCCGTTCGAACGCAGAGGCATCACAGACGCTATGGACGGGCATTCCCGGCTCGACGCCATCCTCCAGGCCCTGTTCGTCACGTTCTTGTGGTCCACCTCGTGGGTGTTGATCAAGGTCGGCCTGGAAGAAGTGCCGTCGCTGACATTCGCCGGGCTGCGCTACATGCTGGCCTTTCTGGTCCTCGTGCCGGTGCTTTTCGCCCGAGGGCAAGGCCGGCTGTTGCGCGGCCTGTCTCGCGCCGGGTGGGCCCGGCTGGCAGCCTTCGGAGTCGTCTTCATCGCTTTGACCCAGGGAGCGCAATTCGTGGCCCTGGACGATCTGCCGGCGGTGACGGTCAATCTCTTTCTCAGTTTGACGATTGTGGTGGTGGCGCTGTTGGGCGTGATCATGCTGCGGGAAAGGCCGCGCCGGGTGCAGTGGGCAGGCATCGTGCTGGCCCTCACGGGCGCGTTGGTCTACTTTTTGCCCACCGGCCTGGCGGCCGGGCACAGAGCCGGATTGTCGGCGACTGGCGTGTGCATCGTTGCCAACGCGGTCTCAGGCGTCATGGGCCGGGAGATCAATCGCCGAGGCGACCTGCCGCCCCTTCTGGTCACCACGGTGAGCATGGGGTTCGGAGCGGCCGTTCTGCTGGGGACCGGTTTGTGGTTCCAGGGACTCCCACGGCTGAGCGCCACCGGCTGGCTGATCATTGGCTGGATGGCTGTGGTCAACACCTCGTTTGCGTTCACGCTGTGGAACCGCACGCAGCGAACTCTGACGGCGGTCGAGTCTTCGGTGATTGCCAACAGCATGTTGGTTCAAATTCCGATCCTGGCGGTCATCTTCTTGGGCGAGCATCTCAACGGGCTGGAGATCGTCGGGCTGATCCTGACCGGCGCCGGAACACTGATCGTCCAACTGCCTCGACCACGCCTCGCTCCGGATCCGGCGCTCCGCGGCTGAGCCCGACGCAGGGGCGGGCGCCATAGGCGGGCTGTCGTACGCGCTGCTCCGCCGGCTGCTCTTCCGCCTCGATCCCGAGCGCGCCCACCAAATGACGCTGGGTTTGCTGCGGCTGGCCGGATGGTTCCCCGCAACCCGATCCTGGCTCCAGCACGCCTTTGGTCGTCCCACGCCTGGCCTCAAGATGCGGGCCATGGGCCTGGATTTTCAGAATCCCATCGGCCTGGCGGCCGGATATGACAAAGACGGGCTGGCGCTGACCGGCCTGGCTAGCCTGGGGTTCGGTCACATCGAATTCGGGGCCGTCACCCCCACGCCTCAAGCCGGACGGGGCCGTCCGCGGATCTTCAGGCTTGAGACCGAACAGGCCCTGATCAATCGTATGGGCTTCCCCAACCGAGGCGTAGAGCACCTGGTACGGCGATTATCCCGGGCCCGGCGCGGAAGTCTTATTGTGGGAGTCAATCTTGGTGTCGGGGCGGCGACCCCGCTGGACCAGGCTGCCGATGACTACGCATGTCTGCTGCGAGCCGTGCATGGAGTGGCCGACTTCGTGACCATCAACCTGTCCTCGCCCAACACACCCGGGCTGCGCAGCTTGCAGACCGGCAGGCGGCTTCAAGCGCTGCTGGCCACAGCCATCCAGCTCCGAGACGAATTGTGTGTGAAACGAGCCAGGCGTCTGCCCATGGCTCTCAAGCTGTCTCCCGATCTCACACGCGCCGACATGGAAGCCGCAGTGGGCACGTGTGTCGATCTCGGGATGGATGCCATCGTCGCTGTGAACACGACCCGGCGCCGGGATGGATTGAGTTCGCCACACCAGACGCAGGAGGGCGGGCTGAGCGGACATCCGCTTTGGCCGCGCTCGCGTGAGTGGGTCGAGCTCATTCGGACTTGGGCTGGCCAGGCCATGTGCATCATCGGAGTCGGAGGTGTCGATTCGCCTTCGCGCGCCCAGGAGATGCTTGACTCCGGAGCGGATTTGGTCCAGGTTTATACAGGCCTGGTCTTCAAGGGCCCTGGTTTGCCATCTGCCATCCTCAGGCAGCTCAGCCTCACCGGCTGAAAGCAGCCCTCCAGGTCCCGGACCGGCGCACACTCTACGTTCAAGGGGGATGCTATGTCCGGCATGGGGGGAGGCGAGGCGCGCTGGCGTCGGCGGGGGAGCCAGGCAGTTGGTTGGCTGGTCCTGGTGGGCCTGATTGGCCTGCTTGTGGCTTTCAGGGCCAGCAACGCCCGGCCCCCGGTGGGTGCGCCAGGGTACGGCCAAGCAGGCGATATCACCGTCTACTTCACTCGACCGCAGGCGGATAAGTCTGAAGCCGCAGCGCCCATGGATGCGTTGGACCGCGCCGTGGGCCAGGCGGCGAGCTCCATCGACTTAGCCGCGTATGAGCTCGATCTCCAGCCCATGGCCGAGGCGCTGCTGGCTGCCGCGGACCGCGAAGTCTTGGTGCGGATCGTGGCTGAGAGCGACCAGGCCGCGGACGGCAGCCTTTCCCAGCTTGAAGCCTCGGGTGTGCCCATCGTGCTGGACGGCCGCCCTTCCCTGATGCACGACAAGTTCATGGTCGTCGATCACACGGATGTCTGGACCGGCTCGATGAACTTCACCCGGCATGGCGTGTTCGACAACAACAACAATCTGGTGCACCTGCATTCAGCGGCGGCCTCCGACCTGTACACTCACGAGTTCGATGAGATGTTTGTCCAGGACCGCTTCAGCGCGCTGTCGCTCGAAGACCCTGACCGATTGCCGCTCGCCATCGCGGGCGGGCGCGTCGAGATTTACTTTGCGCCGGATGACCATCCCGCCCAGGCCGTGACGGCGGCAGTGGCCTCCGCTCGTGACCAGATTGAATTCCTGGCTTTTTCCTTCACATCTTCCGCCATCGCCCAAGCGTTGGCCGAGCGAGTACAGGCCGGAGTCAACGTGCGCGGCGTCATGGAGGCCGATCAGGTGAACAGCCTGGGGAGCCAATACGACCCTCTAAGAAACGCCGGGGTGGATGTTCGGCTGGATGGCAACCCGGGCCTGCTGCACGACAAGGTGATCATCATCGACCGCTCGATCGTGATCACCGGATCCTACAACTTCAGTCTGAGCGCCGAGACCACCAACGACGAGAATCTGGTCGTCATCCGATCAAAGGCGGTCGCGGAGTGGTTCGAAGACGAATTCGAGCGGCTGTACGCCGACGCCCTGCCCTAAGCGGGGGATAGGGAGGTTCGACCGGCCAGCGGCCAGGTGGGCATGACATCCATATCAAGGGCATCGCGTTGGCCGGCGACAAATCGGCGGTGCCCGACGGCGGCGATCATGGCGGCGTTATCGGTGCACAGATCGAGAGCCGGGACGAAGACAGGGAAATCTGGATTCTCCTCTAGGCTAGCCCGGAGCGCCTGATTTGCGGCCACACCGCCAGCCAGCAGGATTCCCGACGCGTTGAACTGTCTGGCGGCGGCAAGCGTCTTGCCGACCAGGACGTCGACAACGGCGTCTTGGAACGAAGCCGCCAGGTCGCTGATGGGCAGGCCGGGTCGGGGCGCTTCGATGCCGGCCTTCAGGTCCGGCTCGACCCGGCGCACTTCGCGCAAGACCGCCGTCTTGAGGCCGCTAAACGAGAAATCCCACGTGCCTTCCAGCCACGCCCGTGGAAACGTGTAGGCCTCTGGATTGCCGCCCTCGGCCGCCGACTGGATCGCCGGACCACCCGGATAGCCCAATCCGAGCAACCGGGATATCTTGTCAAAGGCTTCTCCGGCGGCATCGTCCAAAGTCCCCCCCAGTCGCTCGTAGGTCAGGTGGCCCTTCATCAGGATGAGCTCGGTGTGGCCCCCGGAGACGATCAACGCCAGCAACGGAAACTCGGGCTCGCGGCCATCTTCTGACAACCAGATCGAGTACACATGGCCTTCGAGATGGTTGATGCCCAGCAGCGGCAGCCCCGAGGCCAATGCCAGCCCCTTGGCCATGTTCATGCCCACAACCAGCGAACCGGCCAGCCCCGGGCCACGCGTGACGGCGATAGCGTCGATGGCTTCGAGCCCGACATGGGCGTCCGCCAGGACAGTGTCGACGATGGCGTAAATAGTCTCGATATGCACTCTGGAGGCGAGTTCGGGAAACACTCCCCCGAACCGGGCGTGCATTTCGGCCTGAGACGCCACGGCGCGGCTGACAATCTGGCGGCCGTTTTCCACCACCGCGGCTGCCGTCTCATCACAAGAAGTCTCTATTCCTAAAATCCGGGTGGAGGTGGTCATGTTTAGGAAGCTTTGACCTCAGGCGCCGGATACCGGGATGACCAGATCTTTGGGGTAGTCGACGATTGTATGGACACGACCATCGGCCTCGACCACCAGGGTATCTTCCAGCCGGACGCCCATGCCGCGCTCGGGATAGTATAGGCCGGGTTCAAACGTGAACACCATCCCCGGCTGGAGGGGGAGCGAACCGTCGCCCTGGTTACGGAACCACGGCGGTTCGTGAACCGAAAGCCCCAGCCCATGTCCCAGCCCGTGAACATAGCCCGATTCGGTCATGCTGTCGCTTAGCAGGCTTGGATGGCCAAGGGACTCAAACTGCTCGCACGCCTCGATCTGGTAGGTCGCCGTCTGCGTCCCGACCTCGAAGGCTGGAAGCATCTTCTCATAGGTATCCAAAACGTCCTGATAGATGGCTTGAATGGCTTCAGATGTCCGTCCCAGGCACAGGGTTCGGGTGAAATCGTAGTAGTACCCGCCGCCGGCCTCGGCGGGGTAGAGATCCAAGATGATCGTCTGGCCGATGGGGATCGGTTGGGAGTCGTTGCCGGCGCTGTGAGGGACGGCCGCATCCCGGCCCGCGGCCAGGATCAGGCCGCTTGGGCACTCGCCCCTGCGCTCCGCCACCAGCCGGCGAATGCGATTCTTGACTTGGCCGATGGTGATCGCCTCGCCGGCTGTGTCGACCAGGATCTCGCCGGCGGCGCGCTGGGCGCCCAGGAACTCGGCGATTTCCCCGGCCACCTCGGTCGTAAGCCGGCCCATGTGCTGGATGCGGTCCAGTTCATGGCGATCTTTGGTGACCCGCGCCTGATACAGCACTCCGGCGTCATCCGCCTCGGCTGCCCATTCAATGTCGGGGAGCTGGTCGCGGAGCTGCATCAGCAGCGGGAAACCGCTGGCCAGCTCTATCCGGCCGTAGACGGCCACGCGGCCGCGAACATCGAGCTCCTTCAGGATGTCGGCCCACCGGGCCGCCTTGATGAGGCGCCCATCCCCCTTGGCTTCAACCATCGCCTTGGCCCGGTCAAAATGCTCCACGTTGATCAAATCCAGCCCGGATCGGGCGGCTTCATCGCGTTCCATGCTGCGGTGGACCAGCACAGGCGCGGCACCCGCTTTCTTGACCAGCAGGGCTTCAGTCAGATGCGCCGGCCCCACCATATAGGTCATAAAGGGATTGTGCTGGCCAGGGCCGATCACCAGCAAAGCATCGATCCCCATGTCTCGCATCAAGCCATCGATATCGGCTTTCACAAGACCTCCTCGGTCGAGGCGGTGGCTATTCCGGAAGAGTCTCCGCCCTCTCGGCGAGCGCCATCTGCACAGCGGCCAGCACGAGATGCTCCTCTCCGGGCGACACGGTCCTCGGGTCCAAGCAAACCTGCTCTTGGCTGACACGGGCGATGACGGGCGGGTCATGACTCCGAAGCGCGGCAAGGAAGGCCTGCGGATGGGCGGTGTCCAGAGTCAGGACCCATGTTGGAAGCGTTTCCTCGGGCAGGCTGCCGCCGCCGACGGTCGACTGGCCCTCGATGACCTTCCCCTGTCCGAGCTCATTGGCCCATTTCTGGGCCGTCGTTCGGATGGCCTCCGGTGGACGGCTGATCATTTGCCAGACTGGGATGCGCTCGACCGCCTCGCCGCGCAGGTAGTGTTCCAAAGTCGGGCCTAGAGCCGCCAGGCATAACTTGTCGGGCCGAACGGCCCGAGCCAACGGGTGTTTTCTGAGTTTGGCGACCTCCGTCTCCTTGCCGACGATCAGCCCGGCCTGAGGACCTCCCAGCAGCTTGTCGCCGGAGAAGGTCACCAGGCTTGCCCCGGCGAGGAGCGATTCTTGCACCATGGGCTCGTGGCCAAGGCCAAACTCCGACGTATCCAAGACCGCACCCGACCCCAGATCGTCCAGAACCGCAACCCCGTGGGCGTCCGCAAGTGCGATGAGTTCCTGCAGGCTGGGTTCAGCTGTAAACCCCGTGAGACGGAAGTTGGAATGATGGGCCCTAACGATGAGTGCCGCTTCGTCCCCCATGGCGTGCTCAAAGTCATGCAGATGGGTGCGATTGGTCGTTCCGACTTCAACCACCTCGGCGCCGGATTGAGCCATTACCTCCGGCACTCGAAATCCTCCCCCGATCTCCACGAGCTGGGAACGCGAGATCAGCGCCTGCCGCCCGTGCGCCAGGGCGGTCAAACCCAGGAGCACCGCCGCGGCGTTGTTGTTGACCACCATGCCGGCCTCGGCACCGGTCAGACGGATCAGGAGCGACTCCACATGGGCCTGCCGCTGGCCGCGTTCGCCATTGTCCAGATCGAACTCGAGCGATGTGTAGCCGGAGGCAACCTGCCGGACCGCGGCCTGGGCGGCCTCGCTCAACGGGGCGCGCCCCAGATTGGTGTGCAGGATCACGCCGGTGGCATTCACGACCGGCCTCAAACTGGGCGCCAGCCAGCGCGTCAAACGTTGGGAGACACACTCGGTCCATGCCGAGGTTGGACGGGAGCGGTCGCCGTCGCGAGCCGACCGGCGGGCGGAGTCCAGACAATCGCGCAATGCCTGGAGAGTCAGCCAGCGCCCGTAGCGTGCCACCAACGCCTGCATCTGAGGCTCTTTGAGCAGCCGGTCAACCGAGGGCAGGTCCCTCTGGCTCACGCCTCCGGCCTCCAACTGCTGCGTTCCATCAGCCTTAGAAGCCATTCAATAGCCAGCAGGGCCAGGCCGAGCAGCAGAGCCAACGAAAGCTCAAGGCTGCGGTTGATTTGGAGCCAGACCAGCAATCCAACATATAGCCCGACCCACAGGCCCTGCCTGAGGAGAACGCCGGAAGATACAGGTGTCTGCGGGGCAAATCGTCGCCGGAGCACCCATACAAAGGGCAACGCCGTCCCGGTCACGGCCAGGGTCAGAAGGAAGAAGAACAGCCAGCGCGGTCCTACGGTGGGTTGGGTGGCATTCAAGAGCAGGTACAGAGCCGGCCATCCCACGGCCGCCAGGATCACGGCCGAAATCAAGAGTTCCGGGTGGTGAGATGATGGCCGATCGGGCACTTTATTTCGCCCTCCAGGGGGTGGTCGACATTATAGTCCAGCCCCTGGTCGGCTGGCGTGCGGGACGCTCCGAGCTTGGCCCCACCGGAGTGTATAATCCGCCGCGAGATCCCATGTCCCTGCTCGACGCCCGCAACCTGTCGAAATCCTATGGTGCCGTTGATGTTCTGGACGGCATTTCCATCAGCCTCCCCCATCAGGCGAGAGTGGCCCTGGTGGGCCCCAATGGCGTCGGAAAGACCACGCTGCTGAGGCTACTGGCCGGTGTCGAGCGGCCTGACAGCGGTGAGATCCACCGTGTCAAGAATCTCAAGGTAGGGTATCTGCCCCAGGAGTTGGCCGCGTCGGCGCGCCCCGCCGGCGCGCCGACGCGCCGGCTGTGGGATCTGGCCCTGAGCGCCCGGCAGGGCCTGGTAGATATGGAACACCATCTCGCCGAGCTGGAAGCCGCCATGGCACGGCCTGAGCAGGCCGAATCGGCCCTGGATCGCTATGGCCCGCTTCA
Organism: uncultured Chloroflexia bacterium; assembly: GCA_963797485.1. Classification (GTDB taxonomy): domain Bacteria; phylum Chloroflexota; class Anaerolineae; order Anaerolineales; family E44-bin32; genus CAWAND01. Next base: position 560,462 of record CAWCPF010000002.1, on the reverse strand, counting down.
GGAAGCCTTTGAAAGGGCCGGCGGCTACACGTTTCGGTCTGAAATCAGCGCAGTGCTGACCGGTTTGGGGTTCGACCGCCATGACCATCAGCGCTCGATTGATGATCTCTCCGGCGGCGAGCGTACGCGCGCCCAACTGGCGTTGTTGATCCTGCGCGACCCGGGTCTCCTGCTCCTCGACGAGCCAACCAATCATCTGGACCTGGAGTCGGTGGTCTGGCTGGAGGCCTGGCTGAGGGACTGGCCCGGGGCGTTGGTGGTTGTCTCGCATGACCGCTATTTCATTGATCATGTGGCCGACCATGTGGCGGAGCTGTCCACCCGGCGGCTGGAACTTTATCGCGGCAACTATACCAGCTATGCCCACCAGCGCACCGAGCGCGCCGCCTTCCACTCCGAAGAATATGCCCGCCAGCAGGCCTTCATCGCCCGTCAGGAAGACTACATTCGGCGCAACATCGCCGGGCAGAACACCCGCCAGGCCCAAGGCAGGCGAAAACGCCTGGAGCGATTTGTGCGTGACGAGGCCATCGAGCGCCCAGAGTCCGACCGCGATCTTCGCCTGGGATTTGAAGCCGTCGGCCGTTCGGGAGATCGCGTCTTGAGGACCGAGGGCCTGATCGTCCGTCACCCGGACGGCGATCGGCCCTTGTTTGTTGTGCCCGATTTGGAACTCGAGCGCGGCGAGTGCGCCGCGCTGATCGGCCCCAACGGGGTCGGCAAAACGACCTTGCTCAGGACCCTGGTAGGTGAAATCGAACCCTGGAGAGGAGAGGTCTTTCAGGGGTCAGCGGTCCAGATCGCCTACTTTGCTCAGGCGCACGAGGGCCTTGACCCGGATGACACCGTCCTGCAGTCTTTCCTGAGAGTTTCATCCGATCAAAGCATCGCCCGGGCCCGAGATGTCCTGGCCCAATTTCTGTTCACCGCTGACAAAGTCGAGGCCAGTGTGGCCAGTTTGTCGGGCGGCGAGCGGGGCCGCTTGGTGCTGGCCCGGCTGGCTCAGCAGGAAGCCAACCTGCTTCTGCTGGACGAGCCAACCAATCACCTCGATCTGCCTTCTCAGGAGGTGCTGCAGTCTGCGCTGGCTTCCTACCCGGGCACGATCCTGCTGGTCTCGCACGACCGCTACCTGATCGACGCCCTGGCCACCCAGATTTGGTCGGTGTCCAAAGGCGAAACGCGCATGGAAGTGCATCTGGGTGACTACCAGAGTTTCTTGGCGGGCCCCGAGCGGGCAGAACCCCCGGACAGCCGTTCCAAGCCTCCCAAGCCGCGGCAACTCGCCAGGCACCCCAAGCCGCCTGGAGAAGCCCGCCGCCTGGAACATATTGAAGCCCGAATTCAAGAGCTTAAATCCGAGCTCACCCTCCTGGCGGCGGGCATTGAGGCGGCCGCGGGAGACGTGGCCGAGATCACCCGCCTGGGGGAGCAGTACGTCACAGTCAAGGAAAACCTTGACCAGGAATTGGCCACTTGGGAGCGTCTGGCGAGGCCCGATGAGGGCGCATGATATAATCCGCCGCGTTTGCCCGGCTCGAGGCATCGAAGGCTGACAAGACCCAGGTATGCGAAGCGTAAGAGTAAATCGCCGAGATCGAAGTTTCCCGGACCGGCTGGTCTGGGGGTTGGCTGCCGCCTTCACCCTGGCTGCGGCGCTTTCGGGCGCTTTGATCTTCAGCACCGTCCGTGGACTGGCCGCCTCCTGGAACGGCACCGGCTTCCCTTCTTTCAGTCTCGGCCCTTCCGGCGCCGGACCCACCAGCGCGCCGGGGGTCACACCCACCATCGCCCCGTTGGACGAAGTGGCCAAACCCTGGGACGGGACGGACCGAAATCACCATTTTGCTCATGGGCCTAGACTACCGGGATTGGCTCACCGGCGACGGTCCGCCACGCACCGATTCGATGATGCTGGTGACCATCGATCCAGTGACACACACGGCGGGCATGCTTTCGATCCCGCGAGACCTTTGGGTCGACATCCCAGGCTTCGAACACAACCGCATCAACACGGCCTATTTCCTGGGCGAAACCTACAAGCTGCCGGGAGGGGGACCGGGCCTGGCGATGAAGACAGTCGAAGGCTTCATCGGGGTCCCGATCCAGTACTATGCCGTGATCGATTTCCACTCTTTTGAGGAGATGATCGACGAGATTGGCGGGATCGACGTCTATATCTCCGAGACGATCAAGATTTCGCCGATCGGCCACGAAAGCCATCTGCTGTTTGGAGGCAAAGGAACTCATCTCAACGGTGCCGATGCGCTTGCCTATGCCCGCGTCCGCAAGTCCGAGGGCGGGGATTTCGATCGCGCCCAGCGCCAGCAGCAGGTCGCCCTGGCTGTGCGAGACCGGATCCTGGGCAAGAACATGATCCCGACGCTGGTGACCAAGGCTCCGGCCCTGTATCAAGAGCTGGCCGCCGGTGTGCGGACCAACCTGACCTTCGACCAGATGCTCCGCTTGGCCCTCTTGGCGCTCGACATTGCGCCGGACAGCATCACCAAGGGGATCATCAGCCCCCCGGATATGGTTGAGTTTGAGACGCTCCCGGATGGGGCGCAGGTCCTCCGGCCCAATCCGGATCAAATCCGAATCCTGCGTGACCAAATCTTCACCGTCACTGGCGCCATCGGACCGTCTATTTCGACCGACGACCCGTCCGCGGCGGCCCAGCAGGAAAGTGCCAAGCTCGCGGTCTTGAACGGCGCCGGGGTCGAAGGCCTGGCCGGCTCGACCGCAGACTATCTGCGCGCCCAGGGCCTCAACGTCGCCACGGTTGGCAACGCCGATCGCCTGGACTACGCCAAGTCGATCATCATCGACTACACCGGCAAGCCGTACACGGCGCGCTATTTGATGGAACTCATGAATCTTTCCGAAAGCCAGATCCTGAGCCAGGCCAACCCCGACAACGATGTGGACCTGGCCGTGATCCTGGGAGCGGATTGGTTCGTCCCGCGCTGACTTCGGAGAGGTGGGGGTTCTTGAACGGAAATGGGGCTGTCTCACGTGGTATTGAGACAGCCCCTTCATGATTCCGTGCCGGGATCAGACGGGGAGAAGCGCCAGGCAGAGCAGGCCGGCGGCCAGGCCCAGGACGGCGCCGGCCAGCGCGTCCACCAGGAAGTGAACCCCCATGGCCACCCTGGCTAACACGACCAGTGGGGCCCACACCAGGAGCACAAGACCCGGCCAGCCGGGAACCCAGCCGAGGAATAGCACCGCGAGCAAGACGGCCCGGGCGGCGTGGCCGGATGGAAACGAATGCGGATCAGTTTTCCGGTAGATGCTGCCCCAGGTGCCTTCTGGGCGCCGCCGGCGAACGATGACCTTCAACCCCAATACAGCCACGGCGGTGATTACGATGGCGGCCGCCATCCCCAGAACCAGGGGGCGGGAGTCGGGCGACCCGAGGAAGAACACCGCTGCCAGCCCCAAAAGCCAGAACCACGAGTCGCCTGAATGGGCCAGCACGGCAGCCGCGCTTCGCAGCGGGCCCGGCGTCTCAGCCACCGACAGCCGCGCCGTCCATCGGGCATCCCAGTCGACCAGGCGTGCTCTCATCAGGGCTGAACGGCAACCCGTCCTTGCAGGTCTTCATCAAGGATCTGGTATTGGTGCGGTTTGTCGACGTCCATGGCGATCTCCGCGTAGGGGGATAAGTGGACCCGGCCCTCGAGATTCAGCCGCCGGGTGATGCGCTTCTCCGCGGCCTGGATAGTCAGACGCCTAAGCAAGACCAGCAGCAGCGTGCCATACCCCAGCATGGCCGCCTGCTGCATCGGGTGCTTGCGGGCCCCGATGAGTCGATCCCACATGCCCTCGCGGACGGCGAGCGAAGTTCGGATCACGTTCATGTCGGAGCCGCATACCTCGGCATCTTTGAACCTGATGTACGAGCGGCGGGAGGCCGGGAACCGAGCCTCCATCACCTTTCGTTCGACGGCCACGTAATCGATGTCCACTCGAGACTCGAGCGCCAATTCAGCCCGCCAATCGACCATCTGGGAGGTCACACCAGGAATATCGGCGGCGGAATACAGGGCAAACTCGTCTTCGGGATTTAGCTGGCGCACATGGGCCAGTCCGCCGAGCATGTTGTGCAGCAGTCCGCCCTGGTCGGGGATGTAGTCCAGCGGTTTGCGGCTCGCCAGGCCGGCGCCGGGGTCCAGCCCGACGACGGTGATGTGCCGGATGTGGGCCGCGCCATCCAGCGCGTCGATGACCCACTGGACCATGGGTTTGCCGGCCACCTCGAGCAAGGCTTTGGGCTTCCCCCGGCACAGATCGAACAACAGATCGTCCGGCCCGGGAACCCCGCCGGCTGCCACGAACGCATTCATGCCAGCCCCTCCATCAGTCCCCAGGCGTCAGGCTTCTTCGGTCGGGTGAATCAGGCCGCGGGCCCGGAGCCAGTGCCTGCTTGGGGACCAGGCAAGCCGAGCCAAATCGAGTGTGCCGCGGTGGTCGAACGTCACGCCTTCGGCTTCGAGCAAGACCCGCTGGACGGGAGGACCCTCGCCCAGCCGAGGGCTGATGCGGCCGTGGGCATTGACCACGCGCTGCCAGGGAAGCTCCTCGGTGCAATCGGCCAGCGCATAGCCGACCCAGCGGGCGCGCACGTGCCGGAAGGCCAGAGGATCCACGGATTGCGGAGATGGTATCAGCGCCGCCACGTCGCCGTAGGTCATAACCCGACCGGGCGGGATGGCCCGCACAATCTCGTACACTTTGCGGTTGAAATCGGCGCGGTTGTGCACGGGCTGGACAGAGCCACGGCGGTGACGTTGATGGATCAGGGTTGGCGGGCTATTGCGGCTCATGGGTTGAGCGTGTGGACCTGCGGCTCCAGATGAAGTTTGTGAAGGAATTCACGAAGTTCTTGGCGCGTAAGCGTCCGGCCCTTCCCCGCCGCCGCCACCAGAGCCGCCTCCATCATGTTGGTGCCAAACGACCGGCCCTCGAGCACCGGGGTCGTGGTCACCAGGTAACGGATGCCGGCCGATTTGAAGAGCGCCACGTCTTCTTCGGTCGTTGTGTTGGTGACGATGATCTTGCCCGGCAGCTCATCGGGCATGTATTTCTTGACGTAGTGGCAGTCGCCGGCGATCACCGTCGCCCACTCATAGTAGCGGGTCCATTTCGGGGTGCGGATCTCCTGCTGCTCTCCTGTCGGGTAGACCCACTTAAAAGGCAGACGCCCGGCCACGGGCATCAGGATTTTGGCCAGCGTGGTCAAGCTGCGGCGCGAGTGCAGGGCGATGGGGATGCCAAGGGAGAACATCAGGTCCCCAAAGACGCATTCATAGCCGGCGTCCAGAAACGATACCGTCATGCCCCAGCGGTCGGCGCCGATGGTCACCAGGGCACGCTTGGGATCGGGCGGTGAAGGGAGCTTCTCGTCCAAGATACGGGCGACTTCGGCTTCCAGCGTGTTCTTCAGGCCGGTGCCATCCACCACCGGTGTGAGTTTGATCTTGCTCACCATCGGCTGCACCGAGTACAGGGGATACCATCTTCCGTCGACCTCCAACCCCAGGTCGGCGCCGCCGACGCCGAAGGCATCGACCTTGCCGTCCAGCTCAGCGTAGCGGTCGGCGGCGGCCTGCATATCGCCATCGGTTCCGATGCGTTCAATCCGGACCCGCTCCCCCAGCAGGTCGATCTCGACGGCCTTGTCGCGTTTCGACGACCCGATGCTGATGCTGACGGCTCGCTTCATGAGAGCTCCTGGAGGCTGGGATGGTTCACTCTACACCCGCGCCCAATGACGGTCAACGCGCCTGGGCCGGCGCGCCGGCGAACGGCTCAGGTACCCCAATCGCGAGGGTAGAGAAAATCGTAGCCCACCGTTCGGCGGCTGAGTTTGGCGATCGGGGGCATGACGCGCTTGTAATGTTGGCGCCGGACGCGCTCGAGCACTTGCGCCACAAAAGCCTGATCGTAGCCGGCCTCGACCGCCGCTTCCGGCTTGTGGCGCTGATCCACCAGAAAGTAGAGCAGGCGATCGACACGCTCGTAGGTGTAACCCAGCTCGCCCTCATCGGTTTGACCGGCCCACAGATCGGCCGAGGGGGGCTTGGCGATGATCACGTCTGGCACACCCACGGCGCGTGCAAGTTGGCGCACCTGGGTCTTGTACAGATCGCCCAAAGGATTCAGGGCGCAGGCCGAATCGCCGTACACGGTGGTGTAGCCAAGCAGGATTTCGGTCTTGTTGCCGGTCCCAACCACCAGGCCGTTGAAGGCCGCCGATTGATCGTAAAGGATGAGCATGCGCGCCCGGGCCTTGGCGTTGCCGCTCCGAACCTGACCCATGTCCGGGAACTGCTCGACCAGCGGCGCCAGCATCCCGGTGATCGGGACGGAAAGCGACGGAACCCCGAGTTGAGCGATCACCAAACCGGCATGTTCGAAAGAATCCGGAGATGAGTCGGCATGCGGCATGCGCACGGCCAGGACGTTTTCCGGCCCCAACGCCTCGCTCGCAAGGAAGCAGGCCAGCGCCGAGTCCACGCCGCCGGATACGCCTAGCACGCCCCGGGTGAAGCCATGCCGCCCGAGCTCGGTGCGGATGAAACTCGTCAGCAGGGACCGGGCCAGATCGGTGTTGATCGCCAGAGGCGAGGTTTCAGCTGCCATCGGACGCCTCCAGACTGGCCCCAATTGGGCCGATGTCCCGGCCCGGATGGCGAAGGCGGTGCAGCTGCCGCTCGACCCAGTCGGCGCGCTCGTCCCGCAGCAGCGGCAGGCGGATCCGGCTCCGCCGGGCCTGGTCGGGATCGACCTGAGCGACCACCAGGGCCTCCTCGAACTCGGGCCCGGCGGCCATCAGTTCCCCGTTGGGATCAAAGACCGTCGAACGGCCGCCGAAGAGCAGGCCGTCCTCGAAACCGACCCGGACGACGTGGGCGACATGCACCGTGAACAGACCCGCATAGGCCTGGTTGACCCGCTCGACCCAAGTTACCGATTCCAGTTGGCCGGCTGCCGTCAACCCTCGGACCGGTGACGCCGACATAAACAGCAGCACATCGGCTCCGTCCAACCACAGCAGGTACGGGGAGGACACATGCCAGAACTCCTCGCAGATCAGCACCCCCAGCCGGCCAAAGCGGGTGTCGAAGGCGTCCAGATCGTCGCCCGGAGAGAAGAACCGGCCTTCGTCGAAGAGACCGTAGGTCGGTAGATACGCTTTGTGGTGAACCTGCACGATCCGGCCGCCTGACAAATAGGCGCAGGCGATGTAGGTGCGCGAGCGGGCGTCCATATCGACAAAGCCGACGAGCAGATCGATGTCCCGGCTGGCGCGGAGCAGGGGGTCCAGAGCCGCCTGGCGTCGATCCGGTGAGAGTGCCACTTCGGTCACCATGTCTTGCAGGAGATAGCCGGTCAGGGACAGCTCCGGGAAAGCCAGCAAGTCGACCCTGTCCTTGCGCGCCGAGGCGATCAGGTCGAGATGATGCTCGAGGTTGCGGGGCATATCCCCGAGCACGGTGTTGATTTGCGCTAACCCAAGCGAAAACGGGGGCAACCTGTCTCCTTTACGGCCCGCGGCTGCAGTAGGCAAACGCGCCCAGGGCCATGGCCAGGATGGCCAGGCTCTCCAAGCTGTCCAGCCGAAACCCATGAATTTGGCCCGCCGGGTCGGCGCGGGTGAAGCTCAGGCCAGCTGCCACGGCCGCGATGCCGGCCACGGCGGAAGCCGCCAGCTCCCCGGGATGTGCTCGAAACCACGCCGCCGGCGCCGCCCGATAGACCGCTGCAAAGAGCGCCAGGCACGCCAGAGCGCCGATCATCTGGGTCGGCCAGCGCGGCACCACCAGCCCGAGCCAGTCCGGCGCAGATGTGGCCCACCAGGCCGGTTGGAGGTGAAAGCCATAAGCGCACCCGTCAATCTGGCAGCCGAGCCACACGGCGAAGGACAGCGCCACAGCCGGCAGGGCCAGCAGGTCGGCGACGCGGCGGAAGCCCACACCCGCCAGGCGGCAGAAAAGGGCCAGGGCAAACACCGCGCCGATGGCCCCGCCGGCCCACCCCAGCCCGCCTTGCCAGATCGCCAGGGCCTCCAGCGGATGCAGTTGGAAATAGGACAGGTGGGCCAGGCAGAAGTCGGCCCGGGCGCCGATCAGGCCGCCGGCCAGGCTGGCCACCCCGGCGTCGATGCGGCGCTCCGGATGGACAGTCTTCAGGGTGGTGGCGTCGAGCAGGCTGCCCGCAAACGGCTCGATCATGCCCAGCCACACCAGGCAGGCCAAGCTCGCCAGACTGAAGACGATCGGGAAAGCGTCGAACATGCGCAGACCGCAGCCTCGGCGCAATCATACCATTGCCCATTCGAGGGCCGCCCCGGCGGCCGACTGTATAATTCCGCTCGTTCGTGGTCTCACTGCCCGGGATGTCGGCCTCGTGTCTGCTGGCTGACATGTCCCCAGCCGGCCTCGGCGCGAGAGTGCGATCATCAGCCGAGGTGGAGGTGACCAAACGAGTATGGATCCTGCTTTGCTTGCCAATCTGGTCTACCTGGCGCTGATGGCCACGATCTGGCTCATCGCGCTGGCGCTGGTCACGCCGGGCACCGGCATTTTGGAGCTGCTGGCGCTGAGCGGACTGGTCCTGACCGGCGCCGGATTCTTGAACCTGACGGTCAACCTGTGGGCCATCCCGGTGCTGGCGGCGGGCGCGGTGTTCTTCGGCCTGTCGGTCTGGCGCTGGGAGCGCGGAGTCTGGCTGGGGCTCTCGGCTGTCTGCCTGAGTCTTGGATCGGTCGTGCTGTTCCAGGCGCCCGGGGGCAGTCTGGCCGTCCATCCGGTGCTCGCCACTGGGGTCAGCTTGCTGACGTTGGCCTACTTCTGGCTCGCCGTGCGCAAAGGCCTGCTCGCGTATCGAGCCCCGCGCCACAACAGCCTGGTGGACATCCTGGGCCAGGTTGGCGATGTGCGCACCCCGCTTGACCCGACGGGGTCGGTCTACATCCAGGGAGAAATGTGGTCGGCGCGCGCCGACGAGGCCGTGCCCGTGGGCGCCATGGTGCGCGTGACCGGACGGGAGGGCCTGGTGCTCCTCGTCCAACCCATCGCTGATCAAAAAGCTGCTTGAGGAGGCTGCTATGGAATACGTGGTTGTCTTATGTCTGGTGGCCGGTGCCGCCTTGGCCGTGCTGGTGGTGGCGGCCAATATTATCCGCGTAGCTCAGGAGTACGAACGACTGGTCGTGTTTCGCCTCGGGCGCTGCATCGGGGAGAAAGGGCCCGGCCTGGTGATCCTGCTGCCTTTTATCGATCGGGCCATCAAAGTTGATCTGCGTGAGCAGATCCGCGAAATTCCGCATCAGACATCCATCACCCTGGACAATGCGCCCATCGCCATCGACTTCATCTGGTACTACAAGGTGGTCGAGGCCATGCAGAGCGTCTTGCAGGTGGGCAACTTCGAGGCCGCATCGCAGGGCATGGCCACCACCACGCTGCGCTCGGTCATCGGCGGCATCCCGCTGGACGATGTCCTGTCCCAGCGGGACCGCATCAATCAGCTGCTCCGGACCAAACTGGACGAGGTGACCGAGCGCTGGGGGGTCAAGGTCACCAACGTCGAGATCCGCGAGATCATCCCGCCCAAGGAAGTCCAGGAAGCCATGAACCGGCAGATGACCGCAGAGCGTGTGCGGCGGGCCGTGGTCACCGAATCAACCGGCCAGCGCGATGCCGAAATCAACGTGGCGGAGGGTGAAAAGCAGGCGGCCATCCTTCGGGCCGAGGGCAACAAGCAGTCGTCCATCTTGCAGGCCGAAGGCGAACGCCAGGCACAAATGCTGCGGGCGGAGGGCTTCTCGATGGCCCTTGGCCAGATCTTCTCCGTGGCGCAGACCATCGATCAGAAGACGATGACGCTCCAGTATTTCGAGACGCTGAAGACCCTTGGAACCGGCGCGGCGACCAAGTTCATCTTCCCGATGGAGTTCACCAGCATGCTGTCGAACTTCCTCCGGCCGGAGTCGTAACCGCCCGGTATGTCCGGCCCAGGTCCAATCGGACGGGTGCAGATCGAGCCCGCCGGCGTCAGGGACTTTGGGACACTCAACCGGCTCGTGAAGCTGTGTTTCGGGCCGGATGCGTGGACCTGGCTGGATGTCCTTGAAGCGCTGACCTTTCCCGGCACGGTGCGGCTGAAGGCGGTGCAGGACGGCGCCATCATAGGCTTCGTCATCGGCGACCGGCGGATCGGCCGCTTAGGGTGGATTGCGTCGATCGGAGTCCATCCCGGTTCACGCCGGCAGGGCATCGGGCGCCGGCTGCTATTGGCGGCCGAGCGCGCCCTGGGCACGTCGCGGGTCCGTCTCACTCTGCGCCGCTCCAACCTGGCGGCGCATGAGCTGTACGCCGGCGTGGGCTACCGGGACGTCGATGTGTGGCGGCGCTACTATCGGGATGGTGAGGACGGACTGGTCATGGAACGCAGCCTGACGGCGGACGACCTGGCCTAGCGACGCAGATTGTGAAGAATTTCACATAGCCGGCATGCCTGTGTCCAGGCGTTGGCCGATGGGCCGGTCGACTGTGTTACAATGCTGCCCTTCATGGGCGTTGTACCCTTCGCTCAAGAGCGCCGTTGAGGCGCTCAAACTTTGCAGAAAGGGCTTGAGAACTCCGATGCGCGTACTTCTCCTTAAGGACGTCTACAAACTGGGTCGCGCCGGCGATGTGAAAAAGGTCGCCGACGGTTACGGCCGCAACTTCCTGCTGCCTCAGGGTCTGGCGGTGCTGGCCACGCCCGGAGCCATGAAGCAGGTGGAACGCATCCGGGAAACGGCTCAGACGGAGCGGTCCAGGCTCAATCAGGAGCTGGGCAGTCTGGCCGAACAGCTCCAGGGGGTGAAGCTGGCCTTTGCCGTCAAGGCCGGCGAGACCGGGAAGCTGTACGGTTCGATAACCACGGCCATGATCGCCGAAGCGCTTCAAGAACAGACCGGTGCCGAGCTGGACAAACGACAAATCGACGGCGAACCGATCAAGACGCTGGGCGTGCACTCGGTTGTAGTGCGCCTGACGATTGATCTGGTTCCCGAGGTCACTGTGCTCGTGCACCGCGAAGGCGAGCTGCCCGAAATCGGCCTACGAGGCCGAACCGTCGGTCGAATCGGTTTCGGACTTCTCCGAATTGATTGAGGCCGAAGAAGAAGCCGAACGCGCGGCGCAGGAGGAAGAGGCCCAGTCCGAGGCGGATGCTGGAGTCGAGGCACCCGAGAGCGCCTGATCATTCGGGTCCCTGAACCGGTTCCGCCGGTCCTGCCATGGACCCTTGACCCGGCATGAAAGACATCGGAAAGCGATTGCGGGAGGCGCGAGAACGACTTGGCCTGACTCTAGACGAGGCCGAGCGAGCCACCCGGATTCGATCCCACCATCTTGAAGCTCTTGAAATGGGGGACCTTGACGCGCTGCCATCGTCGGTTCAGGCGCGCGGTTTTCTACGCAACTACGCGGATTTCCTGGGCCTCGACGTTGAAAACATCATGCTGGCGTACGCCGATGCGTTGCAGGCCCTGTCACGCGCGCCGAGCCCGGCGAGAGTCGCTCAGTTTGATCGCCCCACGCGGCCGTCGCGCCGGCGTCTTGGCCGCTGGCTGTCCACGGATCTTTTCATCTCGGCCGGGATTGTGCTGGCGGTGTTGATCGTGCTGTTGTGGGGCGGAAGCCGACTGATGACGGTCATGCGCCAACAAACCGAAGCGGCTGAGCAGGGCGGCGCCGCTGACACGCCGGCTGCCTCACCCACGCTAACCCGAACGGCGGCGCCAACCCCGGCCCCGGCCGAGAGCGCCCAGGGCCCGATCAGCCCGGTCGAACTCGGCCACTCCAACTTTTTCACCCCTCGAGGTGCCGGTGGCCGGAATCAACCTGCGCTTGCTGGCAGAAAAGCGTTCGTGGGTGCAGATCAGCGTGGACGGGCGGGTGCGTTTCACGGGGATGATCCTGCCCGGAGATATTCTCGAGTACAGCGCCAACGCGTCCATTGAGCTCACCACCGGGGACGCGGGTGGCGTGCGCGCTTTCTTCAACGGGCAGGACCAGGGTGTGCTGGGAGACATTGGGCAGGTGGCCATCCGGCTGTGGACCAGTCAGGGGATGATCACTCCGACCCCCACCGTGACCTCCACCCCGACGGCGACTCTTCCACCCACCCGGTCTCCCATTCCGACGCGGACACTGGTCCCCACTCGCACGCTGCCGGCCCCCTAAACAGCCCCCTGCTGTTGGTTATTGAACCCTGCCTCTCCAGCGGAGCCCCAACCTGGGTGGATCGTCTGCCCACATCCGTGCTGAGAACCTCACCCCGGCCCGCCAAGGCGCTGAGCCGCTTGGAATCCCCAGGCTGCAGAGTGGGCCGGGGGTGAGGTCTAAGGCGCCCGGTGCCAAGCCACGCGAGGGCGGCCGTCATCGCCCCCATGTCTCCAAGGGAAGCAGCAGTCCAAATCCGTGTGCGGCCAACCTGAGGCAGGCGATGGAGAAAAAAGATGGGGTCGCCCAAAAATGGACGGCCCCGGCTTGAATGCTGGCAGGGTCTGGGCGGTCTAGGCGCCGCCCTCCAAATCCGCCGGCTCGTCGTCCACCGGGCGAAACTCCCCGTCGACCACCGACGTCAATTGGCGCACATGCTCCTGAACGACCTCCGGGGGACAGAGCTCGACGAACAAGTAGCTCCCCAGCCAGATCACAGCCGCATCATCGACCGGGCCCGGGGCCAGGTCAGGCATGAACAGATAGATCAGCGCCCCAACCGGCAGCAGCTTGACGAGCGGGCTGACACGCGAGTCTTTTATCAGGCGCAAGATGAGCTTGATTCGAAATCCAATTCCTTCAAAGACGCCATTCCCACGCGGCACCAGGCTGTCTGAGGGCGGCTTGTCCATGGGTCACTCCTTCAACTAGATTGCGGCGATTATATCTCACTCTCCCGGGCTAATTTAACAAACCGAAAGCATAAAAACTCCCTGCCTATGTTACAATCGGCATCTCAGCCGCCCGCAGGACCAGGATGTTTTCGAACGGGCGGACGTGCCGGGGGTGGTTTGAGGTCGGAAGAATGTCGGTAGAGCAAGACTTCAAGATGAGCAGCGCTGTTCGGGACACACTTGGTCGACCCCTTCACGACCTGCGCATATCGGTCACCGATCGGTGCAACTTCCGGTGTGTGTACTGCATGCCCAAGGCGGTCTTTGGCCCAGGGTATGACTTCTTGGCCCGCGAAGAGTTGTTGAGCTTTGACGAGATCGAGCGTCTGGTCCGCATCTTCGTCCACCTGGGTGTTCGCAAGGTCCGTTTGACCGGCGGGGAGCCGCTGCTCAGGCCGAACCTGGAAGATCTTGTGGCTCGGCTGGCGGCCATCCCCGGGGTGGAAGATCTGACCATGACCACCAACGGCGCGCTGTTGGCCCGCAAGGCGGCCATGCTCAAGCGCGCAGGGCTGAGCCGGGTGACCGTCAGCCTGGATTCACTGGACGACGACGTCTTCGGCGCCATGAACGATGTCGATTTTCCGGTGGACCGGGTGCTTGACGGCATCCGGACCGCCGACGAGGCCGGTCTGGGACCGGTCAAAATCAATATGGTGGTCAAGCGAGGCATCAACGAAGGCAGCGTGCTCCCCATGGCCCGAGCGTTCAAGGGAAGCGGGCACATCCTGCGGTTTATCGAGTACATGGATGTGGGGACGACCAACGGTTGGCGGCTCGACGATGTCGTGCCCGCCGGCGAACTGGTGCGGCGTATTCATGCCGAGCTGCCCATCGAGCCGGTCGATCCGAACTACCGCGGCGAGGTCGCCAACCGCTACCGATATGTGGATGGGGAGGGCGAGATCGGGTTCATCGCCTCGGTCACCCAACCGTTCTGTGCAGACTGCAATCGGGCGCGGCTGTCGGCCGATGGGCGGCTGTTCACCTGTCTGTTTGCCGTCGAGGGCCATGATTGTCGGCAGTACGTTCGTGACGGCATGACGGATGAAGCCATCCTGGACGCGCTGACCGGCATTTGGAACAGGCGAACCGACCGATACTCCGAACTGCGTTCGGCCAACACGGATGAGTTGAACAAGGTCGAAATGCACTTCATTGGGGGGTAATCCGGCGGCCTCCGGGCCACTCCCGGACAGAACCTTTCCTGTTGCAGGGCTCGAACTCCCGCATGGGACAAATCTGAAGGATGACGGATGTTGCCACAGCCGATCGAAGCGGTCCTGTTCGACCTGGATGGAACTCTAAGAGACAACGAACCGCCTCTTTTAGCCACGTTTTTCAAATTCGCGCGCGACCTGGGGCTGGCTGTTTCGCATGACCGGGAGCGGGATGTGGCGCGCTGGATTTACGCCTATTGGGCTGGATCGGAGGAGTTCAAACAGGACCGCGAACTGTCCCAGGACCAGATGCCACAGCTCTGGCAAGCATTTGCTCGGCGGCAGCTGGCCTTTCTCGGGGCATCCGAGGCCGAAGCCTCCCAAATGGTGGAGGCTATTGAGGTGCGTATGCAGGCCGAATATCGCCCTCAGCACCGGGTCCCCAGCAATGTTCCGGGTTTGTTGGACGACCTGGCTGGCGCCGGGTTGAAGCTGGCTGTGGTGTCTAACCGCCGCGAGGCCATCTCTGATCTGATAATTGAGCTTGGCCTGGCGGACAAGTTTGAGCTGACCCTGGCGGCCGGCGAAGTCGGTTATTGGAAGCCCGATCCGCGTTTGCTCGAATTGGCGGCCGACAGGCTCGGGGTGGCCCCCTCCCGGGCCGTCTACGTGGGAGACAATTACTTCGCCGACGCCCGCGGCGCCCAACAGGCCGGCATGGCGGCGGTGTTGCTCGACCCCGATGGCCTATTCCCGGAGGCGGACTGCCCGGTGATCCACGATCTGGGTGAGCTCTCCGGTCTGCTGGCGTTATCCCGGCAAATCTGAGCGGCCTTCTCCCGGCCAGCCCGGCGAGAAGCGTTGCAGTATAATCCGGCGCCGTGGCTCCTCATGGACCCAATCCCTCGGTGCTCAAGCGCCGGAACAGCATTGCGTCGCTCCTCGATCGGCTCCTTCCATCTGAAGCGGCCGTCATGTTCGGATCGGCCGTGCTGGTCGGTCTGGGCACCGGGTTGGGTGGCGTCTTCCTCATCAAGCTCATTCAGTGGATTCAATCTGGGCTGTATGGTGCTGGTCCGGCCGCACTGCCACAGCTGGGGGTAGGCTGGCTGGTCCTCGCCCCCGTGCTGGGCGCGTTGGTCGCCGGGCCGATCATTGCCTTCTTTGCTCCCGAAGCCAAAGGACACGGCGTCCCCGAGGTCATACAGGCCATGGCTCTGAACGGCGGCCGCATCCGGCCGCGAGTGGCGCTTTCAAAGATCGTGGCCTCGGCGGCCTGCATCGGCTCCGGTGGTTCTGCTGGCCGGGAAGGCCCGATCGTGCAGGTCGGGGCGGCGCTGGGATCGTCGATCGGCCAGGTGCTGCACTTTTCCGAGGAGCGCGTCCGAAACCTGGTCGCCTGCGGCGCGGCGGCAGGGATCGCCGCCACCTTCAATGCGCCAATCGCCGGGGTGTTCTTTTCCATCGAGATCATTCTGGGGGAACTTCGGCTGGTCGACATGGGCAGCGTGGTGATTTCAGCTGTGACGGCCAGCGTCGTGGCGAGAACCTTCCTGGGTGATCAGCCAGCCTTCGCCGTCCCATCCTACGCGCTGGACAGCGCGTGGGAGTTGGTGTTCTACCTCGTCCTGGGGGCTCTGGCGGCCATCGTCGGTGTGCTGTTCATCAAGATGTTGTACGCCTTTGAGGGCTTTTTCGATCGCTGGGAGTTTCCTCAGGCGCTCAAGCCGGCGGTTGGGGCCGTGCTGCTGGGCCTGACCGGGATCCTGTATCCCCTGGCTTTGTCGCCCCTGGGTTTGGGGGCCGGCGGGCAAGGGGCGGCGCCGGGCGCGTTGCCGGCGGTCTTCGGCACGGGTTTCTCGACCATCGGCTCTGCCTTGAACGGCCATCTGCTGGCTGGCTTGATGCTGGTCCTGGTGTTGCTCAAGCTTCTGGCCACATCTCTGACGCTGGGGTCGGGCAATTCGGGGGGTGTCTTTGCGCCGGGGTTGTTTTCCGGCGCCATGCTCGGCGGGGCGTTTGGCGAGGTGGTGTCGCGGGCGTTTCCGACGATTGCCGCCGGATCCGGCTCGTACGCGACGGTGGGCATGGCGGCCGTGTTCGCCGCCGCGGCGCGCGCCCCCTTGACGGCTGTCTTAATCGTCTTTGAAATGACCAACGATTATCATATTATCCTGCCGCTGATGGTGACTGTGGTGGTCTCAACCGCCGTCGCGCAGCACCTCCATCCCGAGTCAATCTACACGCTGAAGCTGGTCCGGCGCGGCATCCATCTGGCGCGCGGGCGGGATGTGGATGTGATGGACTCGGTCAGCGTGGACGAGGTCATGCGGCGCAACCCGATCACGGTGACCCCGGACATGCCCGCCAGCGTCGTCGGCGAACTGTTCATGCAGACCAACAGCCATGGATTTCCGGTGGTGGATAAAAGCGGAAAGCTCCTGGGGATCGTCTCCCTGGCAGACCTTCGGAAAGCCGCCGGCTCGGGAGTCAAGAATCGAGAGCTCAAGGTCAAGGATGTCGCCAACGAACATCTGGTGGTGACCTATCCGGACGAAAGCGTGCGTATGGCTTTGCGCAGAATGGCGCCGCGTGATCTGTCGCGTTTGCCGGTGGTCTCACGCCAGGAGCCGGGGAAACTGCTGGGGATCGTGCGGCGCAATGATGTGATCCGGGCATATGAGATTGGCACGCTGCGCCGCAGCCAAGCCCAACCGATTGAGGCGCTCGGACAATTGCCAGGCGCACGGGCGGCTCAGTTTCAGGTTCGCGATGGAGCCCCGGCTGAAGGCAAGATGCTGCGAGAAGCCGGCCTGCCCAGGGAGTGCGTCGTCATCAGCATCCTGCGCGACGGTGAGTTGATCATCCCGCATGGCGACACCCAGCTGGAGGCTCAGGATCGGGTCACGGTTGTGCTCAAGGGCTGCGAGCCATCCCAGATTACCGCCCTGCTGGAGCAGCCGGCCGAGCCGGCGAAGGAGAGCTGAAGGCCGGCCGTAGGTCTCGCGTGCATTGACTCAACCGGCCGCGACGCCTATACTACGATTTAATGACGGTTTTGCTGCTGATCCGAGGCGACCGACCATGAGGGTCCTCGACCCACATGGGTCACCGCGGCCTGACTGAGGCACGGGGCTGAATGAGCCCGCGTGCCTTTTTGTTTCGATGGAGCCCTGACAAGGAGAGGCCATGGATTATGGGATGATCGGGAAGATTGAGAAGGCCAAACGCTACGCCGAGGAACGCGACCGCATTCGATTTGACCAGTTCCTGGCCACCTTTGACGGCGAAAACAATCCACACACGGTCCACTATGACCATGGGACCTGGACCTGCGATTGTGATTTCTTCACCACGCGCGGAGTTTGCAGCCACAGCATGGCGCTGGAGCGGATTCTGGAAGGGATGCTGTCCGTCCCGGTTGAAGTCAGCTGACCTGGGCTAAGCCCCCATCCGCCGGGCCGCTTGCGGCCCGGCTTTTTGATTCGGCCTGCATGGTAGAATGGCGCCCCGGCGGGGTTGTCTCATCCCCGCCGCTTTCATGGAGGCAGGCTTGAGGCGTTGGCAGTTCTGGGCCGGGCTGGGGATCAGCGCCGTCTTCGTGTGGCTCGCCCTGCGCGGTCTTCAACTGAGTGACGTCTGGGCGGCCCTGCAGCAGGCCAACTACTGGTGGATTCTCCCGGGTGTGGCGACCTATTTCCTGGCGGTCACCGCCCGGGCGTGGCGTTGGCACTATCTGCTCCGGCCGGTGAAGGGCATTTCCACCCGCAGCATGTTTCCCGTCGTGGCCATCGGCTACATGGGAAACAACATCTACCCCGCCCGCGCCGGTGAAATTCTCCGCTCGTACGTGCTCCGTCGGCGTGAAGGCGTCCCCATGTCCGCCTCGCTGGCGACCATCGTCGTCGAACGAGCTTTTGACGGCGTGGTCATGCTGGCCTTCATCTTCCTGAACCTGCCCGAACTGGCCCGCGTCGCCTCCGGCTCGACCCTGGCTGGGAACCTGCGCAGCGTCGCCTTGTGGGGGACCGGCGTGTTCTCGGCCGCCGTGGCGGTCTTCCTGATCATGGCAATCTTCCCGGTTCAGGCAGAGCGATGGCTTGAACGTATCCTTCGGCGGATGGCGCCTCAGGCGCTTGCCGATCGTCTCATCCCGTTGGCCAGCCGATTTCTGAGCGGCCTGGCCGCGCTTCGTTCGCCTGCCGATGTTGGCATGGTACTCTTGACCTCGGTGGTCATCTGGCTTCTCGAGACCGGGAAGTACTGGTTCGTGATGCAGGCCTTTCCATTCAAGGTGAGCTTCTTCGCCCTGATGCTCATGAACGGGATTGTGAATCTGGCCACCACAATTCCCTCGGCACCGGGATATGTCGGCACATTCGACGCGCCGGGCATCGCCGTGCTGCGCGCCTATGGCGTGCCGGCCGGCATGGCCGCCGGATACACCCTGGTGCTGCACGCGGCCCTCTGGCTGCCAATTACCTTGCTTGGCGCCATCTTCCTGGCGCGGGCGAGCTTGAGCTGGGACGGGGTCCGGGCTGAAATGGCCCAGGAGGGCCTGGCATGAAGGTGGCCGTCGTCGGCGCCGGCGCCGGTGGCTTGGCGGCAGCGTATGACCTCATCCGGGCCGGATGCGAGGTCACTGTGCTCGAGGGCGCAGACCACGTCGGGGGGCTGGCCTCGGGGTTCAAAATCCCTCGCTGGGACTGGTCGGTCGAACGTTACTACCACCATTGGTTTGCCAGCGACCGTCACATCCTCAAGCTGATCGACGAGCTGGGTTGGAGCGACCGCGTGATCTTCCCCTGGCCCGTAACCGCCGCCTATCACGAGGGTGGGTTCTATCCGCTCGACGGTCCCTTGTCGCTCATCTTGCCTGCCTTGCCATGGTTGGACCGACTGCCAGGTGCCGGTCTGGTGTCACGCGGCATTCACGTCCTGAGGTTTCCTGGCCTGTCCTGGAGCGACAAGTGGCATTTTGGCCTCGCCTCCGCCTACCTGCTTCTGAGTCGGGATTGGAGACGCTTCGAATCGGTCACCGCCCACGAATGGCTGCTCAAGTGGATGGGTCCGCACGGCTACGAAGTGCTGTGGGAGCCCCTGCTGGTGGGCAAGTTCGGACCGCACTATCAGCAGGTGAACATGGCCTGGTTTTGGGCCAGGGTTAAGGCCCGGACACCCCGGCTGGGGACCTTCGAAGGGGGATTCCAGGCGTTCATGGACGAGTTTGCGGCGCGGTTGACATCGATGGGTGTCGATCTACGGCTCCGGACACCGGTGGAGCATGTTCAGGCCGGAGCAATGGGCGGGGTCGTGCTTAGCCTGCCAGATGGGCCCTTGGCGGCCGATCACTGCTTGGTGACCACCTCGCCGGGTCTGCTCACCAAGCTGGCCCCTGAACTCCCCGAGGACTACCTGGACAAACTGCTGTCGATGGAGTCACTCGGCGCCGTCGTACTCATCCTGGCGCTGACCCAGCCGTTGTCCGAATCCGGTATATACTGGCACAATCTCCCCAAGTCTTCGGGCTTTCCTTTCCTGGCCCTGGTGGAGCACACGAATTTCCTGTCGCCAAGTTTCTTTGGCGGGGACCATCTTGTGTATTGCGGAGACTACTTGAAGCCGGATCACGAGTATTTTCATCTGACCAAAGATGAGTTGTTGAACCGATTCGAGCCGGCTCTGGTTAGGGTGAACCCGGCCTTCAAGCCGGATTGGATTCGCGAGTCCTGGCTCTTCCGTACAGCCTATGCCCAGCCTGTCCCGCCCGTAAATCACTCACAGGCCATCCCTTCCCTACAGACACCGATCCCGGGGCTTTGGCTGGCGAGCATGAGCCAGGTGTACCCATGGGATCGGGGGACGAATTTTGCCGTCGAGATCGGCCGTAGGGCAGCCGGCGCAATTCTGACCTCCGGGCAGCCTCATGCCTCGGTGTGACTCGGACCTGCCCGCCAGCGAACAAGCTTTCGGAGGACACCTATGGCCAGCCTTCGCGACGCCGTTGTAGCCTATTCGCCGCAGATCGACCTGCAGACACCGGTACCACCCGACGAGTTGAGCGCCTATCTGGCCGAGCGCGCCGGGATCGAGCCGGAGCAGGTCCGGCAAGTCCTGAGCGGTTTACCTGAAGCCGTGTTCTGGTTCCTCGTTCGGGGACGTCCGATCGAGTTTCCGGGGACGGGGAGCCTCAGGCCAACGATCGATCTGCAGGGCAAGATTGACGCTAGGCTGGATATCGACCCGGCCCTCACGAACCGAATGAGTGAACCTGACGCCTATCGCGCCGGCATCACCCGGCGGGAAAACATCGGGATCCCCGTGGAGCGGCTGGCCCAGATGTGGAATTCCAGCCATCCGAGTGACCCCGTCACGGATGCTGATCCGTACGCGGTCCGCCGTGCCTGAGCAGTGCCGAATCCTGCCCCTGGGGGAAGGCCTTCCCAACGACGACTTCATGGAGACAGTATGACCGACCCCAGGGTTGAGCGTCACGCGCAGGTGCTTGTCGATCATTCGGTCCGCGTTGCGCCGGGCGACCGGGTGGTGATCGAGGCCGAGCCGGCGGCCGAGCCGCTGGTGAGGGAGGTTTTCTCACGTGTTCTGCAAGCCGGCGGCCATCCTCAGTTGGCGCTCTCATTGTCCGGTATGCAAACGTATGCCGGCATAGATGACATCTTCATCCAGCAGGCGAATGATGACCAGCTTGACTTCGCGCCCCCCTTTCTGGTGCATGCCTATGAGGCTTTCGAGGGACGCATTCGCATCCACTCCCAAACCAACACGCGTTCCCTGACGAATGCCGATCCGCAGCGTATGGCCCGCCGGCAGTCGGCCGTGAAGCCGATCTTGAACGCGCAGTTCAGCCGCGGGGGCTCAGGGGAATTCAAGTGGGTCACCACGCTGCATCCGACCGAGGCCTACGCCCAGGACGCGGAGCTGAGCTTCTCGGAATATGAGGCCTTCGTCTACGGCGCGTGTCGCGTGGATGACTCGGGTGAGGACCCGGTCGCCTACTGGAAGCGCGTTCATACCGAGCAGCAGACGTTCATCAAGGCGCTCGAAGGACACGATCAGGTTCACCTGCAAGGCCCCAACTGCGACCTGAGGCTGTCGATCCTGGGCCGGACCTTCGTGAATGCCTCCGGGCTCAACAACATGCCGGATGGAGAGATCTACACCGGCCCGGTGGAGGACTCGATCAACGGCTGGGTGGAGTTCACCTATCCCGCCATCCATCTGGGGCAGGAGGTCAACGGCGTGCGGCTGCAATTCGAGGCCGGTCAGGTGGTCGAAATCCACCGCCCGCGAGAATCAGGCTTTCCTCGAGGGCAGCCTGGGCACCGACGCCGGAGCGCGCTACGTGGGGGAATTCGCCATCGGCACCAACTACGGCATCCAGCGTCATACCGGCAATATTCTGTTTGACGAGAAGATCGGCGGCAGCTTCCACATGGCGCTCGGTTCAGGCTACCCGGAAACGGGGAGTAAGAATCAAAGTGCCATCCACTGGGACATGATCTGTGACATGCGCACAGAAGCTCAGATCACGGCCGACGGGGATGTGGTCTACAAGGACGGCCGTTTCGTCTTGTAGGTCGAGACCTCCCGAACAACCCCCGAACAGCCTGGACGGGGTCAGGCACGCGTCGACCTCGGCCCGAACCCCCGGCTCATGCGTGCATGCCCTCCGGGCCGCCACGCGCCGAGGACGCCGCCTGCGGTCCAAATGCGTGGGCGAACGCATGTCCGCGGCGATCATCTCGGCTGGCCGCCCGGCAAACCCGGCCGACATGCCCTGCCAACCAGCCTGCCATCAGCTACGCCGCTAAGCCTAGCCCGGTGCCTGACGCCAGGCTCAATTCAGCCCGAGCCATCTTATTGACAGGCGCCATGCCGGCATTTAGGAGGCGATGATGGGATCACATCAGCCCGAATTCAGGGGCGGTCATTGTGACCGGAGCCTCGCGGGCCTGGGCGCGGCAGCCGCCAGACACCTGGCCGGTCTGGGCGCTCCGGTGGTGCTGAGCGGGCGATCTGGCGAAGAACTCGAAGCCGTGGTGCAAGCCGTGGGACATTTGGGCGGACGTGCCATCAGCGTACCCGGCGATATCCGCCATGCGGAGGTGCGCCGCGGCCTGGTGCAGGCCGCCATACAAACCTATGGCGCCCTCCAGGCACTGGCCAACAATGCCGGTGTGCTCGGGCCGCTGGCGCCGGTGGCCGAGGCGCAGGCGGAGTCCTGGGAAGCGGTCTGGGAGATCAATGTCCTGGCCCCCGTCCTATTGACGGCTGAAGCCCTGCCGTGGCTGAGACAGACCGCCGGACGGGTCGTGAATGTGTCCAGCGGTGCGGCCGAGCGCGCCGTTGGCGGCTGGGGAGCCTACGATATCTCCAAAGCGGCCCTGAACCATTTCACGCGCCAGTTGGCTGTCGAGGAACCGACGGTGACCGCGGTGAGCTTGCGGCCGGGCCGTGTTGATACGCAGATGCAGGCCGACATCCGCCGGCATGGGCAGGACAGCATGGCGCCCGAGGCGTACGCCAGCTTCGTG
Source organism: uncultured Chloroflexia bacterium (assembly GCA_963797485.1). Taxonomy (GTDB): domain Bacteria; phylum Chloroflexota; class Anaerolineae; order Anaerolineales; family E44-bin32; genus CAWAND01. Next base: position 537,789 of record CAWCPF010000002.1, on the reverse strand, counting down.
CGTGCGTTCGAGCAGGGCGAGCTTCTCAGCCCCGAGCTGCCGGGCCGCGCCTTGGCTCGGCTGTGCCTGTTCTCGCCGGCGTCAATGAGCGGCGAGTTCGTCGCCTGGGACGATGCGCGCCTGCAGTCGCTCGCCTCTGATTAGTGCCCTTCAAGTTGTGAAATTTTTCACAAGCGGTTGCGTCTCGGACGGCAGCCCCTAGCCGGGCGCAAGTTCGGCCTGTGGGGCAGGGCCGGTCGCGGTAGGATAGAGGCCGAGATCCGCGCCGGCGGCCGATCTGGCTTTCCGGCCCCTGAAGGACCGCCGTGTGGGAGGCCGAGGCGTGGCTGAACCGAGTGCGCGCGAATTTGCCCTGGCTGTCCGCGACTTTCGTGGTGCCCGCCAACGCGCTGCGCTGCAGCGCGTCATGGCGCGGCTGACCGGCCAGCCGACCGAGCTGCTTTCCTTCGAGCAGGTCCGGGAAAGCCTGCGCGGCATCTCTGGGCTGCCACGCGGCTTGCAGGAGATTCCGCTCGACGCCATTGTCGGCAGCGTCGGCCGCTACGCTGATTTCAGCCGCACCTTTCTGCCGCTGGACGATTCGCAGGGCCAGCGCTGGGCCCGAGTCAAAGCCATGTCGGAGAGCCTGACCGGCCTGCCGCCGATCGAGGTGTACAAGATCGGGGACGCGTTCTTTGTCCGGGACGGCCACCACCGTGTGTCGGTGGCGCGCTCTCTGGGGGCCAAGTCGATCGAGGGCTACGTCACTGAAGTGGATGTCAAGCTTCCGCTCGAGCCGGACGTGCGGCCCGAGGAGCTGATCCTCAAAGCCGAGTATGCCCAGTTCCTCGCACGGACCCGGCTTGACGAACTTCGGCCGGGGGCCGACTGGAACTTGACGGAGGCCGGCAAGTACCCGGTCCTGGAGGAGCATATCGATGTCCACCGCTATTTCATGGGGCTGGACATGCAGCGGGATGTCTCCTATGCCGAGGCCGTGGCCCACTGGTACGACCAGGTCTATCTGCCGGTGATCGAGGTCATCCGCAGCCACGGATTGCTGATGGATTTCCCCGGACGGACCGAGGCGGACTTGTACCTGTGGATCGCAGAGCACCGAGCCGACCTCGAGCAGTCGCTGGGGTGGCAGGTGGAGACCGGGCAAGCCGCCCAGGACCTGGCGGCACAACACAGCCCGCGCCCCGATCGGGTGGCTGAGCAAATCGGCGAGAAGCTGCTTGGCTCGGTCATCCCGGCCGAACTGAACCCGGGACCGCCGCCTGGAGAATGGCGGCGAGAACGCGCCCGACTGCGCCGCGATGATCGGATGTTTGAGGACGTCCTCGTTCCGCTCCGAGGCGATGAACCCGGCTGGGAGGCCCTGACCGAAGGCCTTGAGATTGCGCAACGCGAAGGCGGGCGCGTCCTGGGCCTGCACCTCATTGCTCATCCTGACGAGGCCGATTCCGAGCGCGTGCATAGGCTCAGGGAGACCTTCGAGGGACGCTGCCGCCAGGCGGGAATCGAAGGCAATCTGGCGATCGATGTCGGGCCGGCGACGCGCAAGATCTGCGATCGGGCGGCATGGACGGATTTGGCCGTTGTCAGCCTGGCCCACCCGCCGGCTCCCTCGGGTGTAAGCCGCCTGGCGTCCGGTTTCCGGAATCTAATTCGGCGATGCCCGCGCCCAATTCTGGCCGTGCCGCACGGAGCCACCGCATTCGGGAAAGTGCTTTTGGCTTTTGATGGAAGCCCCAAAGCGCGGGAGGGGTTGTATGTGGCCGCTTACATGGGCGGCGCCTGGGGGGCCGAAGTACTGGTGCTGGCGGTGGATGAACGCGGCCAGGGTATGGCCGAAGCCGCCGATGAGGCACAGATCTATCTGGCGCGGCACGGGGTCACAAGTGCCATTCGGGAGCAGACGGGGGAGGCGGCCGAAGCCATCTTGAGCGTTTCTACCGAGGCGCACGCCGATCTGGTCGTGATGGGTGGCTACGGCGCCAGCCCGATGGTGGAAGCCGTGCTGGGGAGCGCCGTCGATGAGGTGCTGCGCTGCTCCCAGGTGCCGGTGCTGCTGTGTCGCTGAGCCAGCCCGACGCAAGCCGGGTCGCGCCGGGGCCGGCTATGATCCGGGCCGAGTCGCTCGTCAAGCGCTACGGGGGCACATTGGCGGTCGACGGCGTCAGCTTCACGGTGGCGGCTGGGGAGATTTTCGGTTTTCTCGGGCCCAACGGGGCGGGAAAGACCACGACCATTCAAATGCTGACCACGCTGCTCCGGCCCACCTCCGGCTCGGCGCTGATCGATGGCCAGGACATTACCACCCGAAGGCGCGCCGTTCGCCGGCGGATCGGGCTGGTCTTCCAGGAGTCGAGTCTCGACGAGCAGCTCACGGGGTTGGAAAACCTGCGTTTTCATGCCCGTCTGTATGGGATGAGCCGGACGGCCTTCCAGGAACGCGCCGCCGAACTCTTGGAGCTTGTCGAACTCACCGACCGAGCCAACGACCGTGTCGAGGCTTATTCGGGCGGCATGAAGCGCCGGCTGGAGGTCGCCAGAGGGCTGCTGCACGACCCGAAAGTGCTTTTCCTGGATGAGCCCACACTTGGATTGGACCCGCAAACCCGGCGTCACATCTGGGAGTACCTTCTCCTTCTGGGCGCGGCCAAAGGCGTCACCATCTTCATGACCACCCACACTATGGATGAGGCCGAGCACTGTGACCGGGTGGCTGTGATCGATCATGGACAAATCGTGGCCCTGGACACGCCGTCGGCCCTGAAGAGCCTTGTGGGCGGCGATGTGATTTGGATCGAGGCCTCCGATGCTGAAGCCGCCGTGCAGCGTCTCACCACACAACTGTCGCTGCCGGCGCGCCTCGGACCGGACGGCCAGGTGATCGTCGAAGTGCCACAGGCCGAGCAGATCCTGGCCAGACTGCTGGCGGTCGTCACCTCGGAGCCGGCGGCCATCGATGTCACCAGCGTCCGGCTTCGCAGGCCGACCTTGGAGGATGTCTTTATAAAGCTCACCGGGAGGGCTATGCGGGATGACGATCCGCGCCCACCCGACGGACGCGGTGCCCGGCGCCGCCGCCGGGCATGAGGTAACCCCATGGATCTGGGCCAGGACATCCGCACCGCCTACACCATCTGGAATTGGGACATGCTCCGCTTTGTGCGCGACCGGGCCAGAATCATCTCGTCCATCGGACAGCCGTTGTTATTCTTGATCTTGTTCGGGGCCGGGTTTTCACCTTCCATGGCCAACCTCGGCGGCGGCGAAATCGGGTTCAGCCAGTTCTTCTTCCCCGGTGTCCTGGCGATGACGGTGCTCTTCACGGCCGTCTATTCGGCGGTGTCGATTGTGTGGGACCGGCAGTTTGGCTTCCTCAAGGAGGTTCAGGTCACCCCGGCCTCAAGCGTGTCGGTGGCGCTTGGCAAGGTGGCCGGAGGCACCACGGTGGCGACATTGCAAGGCGCCGTCATGCTCTTGCTCGCCCCCGTCCTGGGGGTGAGGTTGGATTTGGGGCAGGTCGCCAGTCTGTTGGGGCTGCTTGTCCTGCTGGCCGCCATGTTAACCTCGCTGGGTTTGCTGCTGGCGGCCAGGCAGCGATCCATGGAAGGGTTCCATATGGTGATGAACTTCGTGCTGCTGCCGCTGTTCTTCCTTTCCAGCGCCTTCTTCCCCCTGCAGGGAGTCCCGGTTTGGATGAGAGTGCTGGCAGCAGCGGACCCGGTCACCTACGGCGTGGATCCCCTGCGCTCGATCATGCTCGTAAGCAGTGTGTCATCCGCCGCTCTTCAGGCTGTCAGGCTGCATCCGGTGCTTATCAACGTTTTGGTCATGCTGGCCTTCAGTCTGGCGTTCCTCATTCCCGGTGTGTGGCTGTTCGCCCGTCAGGATTGACCCCGGTCTATCCCCAAACCCGATCCCGCCTCTGGCTGGGCTGCGCCAGCTTCCTCAGGCTGAGTTTGCGTTGAGCCGGGAGTGATACCTTAGCTTCGTGAGGTGAGTGCCGCCGGAGGGAGACCCATTATGGGTCTCCTTGTCGTATTTAAGGAGAGCCTGAAGGCGTGTTGGAGCTGAGAGTGTATTGGACGAGGGAAAGCAGTCGGAGATGAGCCGCCGAATGCGCGATCGGCTGAACACGGTCCGCGGCCGCCTGATGGGGCTCGTGCTGCTGGCGTTGTTCCCTTTCTTGATTTTGATTCTGCTAACAAACATGAATGAACGCCAAGCCGATTCGCTTCAGGCTCAAGCCGAGGCGCTCAGGGTGGCGGAGCAGGCGGCGGCGGAGCAGGACCGGCAGATCGAGCAAATCCGCAGCCTGCTCATGGTCGTCTCAAGCTTGCCGGGAGTCACGTCGTCTTCCCCCGCAGACTGCAGTTCGATGATGGCGCTGTTGCGGGCGCCCTACGATTTCATCGCCAACCTGGGGATGATCAATCTGGACGGTGATCTGGTGTGCAGTGCCCTCCCCGTGAGCGCGCCCACGAATGTGAGCGACCGCACTTATTTTGTGGATGCGTTGGCAAGCGGCGAGTTTTCGGCGGGGGATTACCAGATTGGCCGCGTCACCGGACTGGCCAGCCTCAACTTCGGCTATCCATTGGTGTCAGACAACGGAACAGCCGTGGGCGTCGTTTTCGCCGCGCTCGATCTGCAGCGGCTAAACGACCTCGCCGCCCAGGCATCTCTCCCGCCAGGCTCGACGCTGACCGTCATCGATCGCCAGGGCACTTTGCTGGCCAGGTTCCCGACGGCTCAAGCGTTCGTGGGGCAGCCCATCGCCGACACAGCCTTGTTCCAGTTTCTCAAGACCGCGCCCGATCGGGGAACCGCCGAAGTCAACGGTTTGGATGGCAGTCCACGCCTGTATGGTTTTACCACCTTGCGCGCCGGGACTGCCAGCGTGGCCTACCTGGCGGTCGGCATCCCCACGGCCGCGGCCTTCGCGCAGGCCAATCAAACCGCCACACGGCAACTGGCGACTCTGGCCGTGGCCACCCTGGCCGGGTTGATTCTGGCTTACTTTGGCAGCGAGGCCTTGCTGCTGAAGTCCATCCGAAAGATGGTGCACGCGACCCGGGCGCTGGCGCGAGGCGAGCTGGAGGGCGCGGGCCGGCCTGTCCCCCGGTTCGAACGAGCTTGGGATCTTGGGGCAGGCGTTCGACCAGATGGCCGCCGCCCTCGAGTCCCGGCAGGCTGAGCAGGCCAAGAGTTCAGGCGGATTTGCGCGAGAGCGAGGCCCGCTTCCGAGCCCTGGCCGAAGAGGCGCTGGTTGGCGTCTACATCATCCAGCGGGGGATTTTCCAATATGTGAACCCGGTCGTGGCCCGCCTCTTCGGTTATTCAGTGGATGAGATCATTGGACGGATGGGGCCGCTCGACCTGACCCAGCCTGAGGATCGAGCAACTGTGTCCGACAATATGGCCCAGCGCCTGTCGGGCAAGGTTAAGTCTATTCACTACACTTTTAGGGGTCTGACCAAGACGGGCGAACCGCTGGAGCTCGAGGTCCTGGGAGGGGCCTTGGACTTGGGCGGCACCCGCTCGGTGATCGGCACGCTGATGGACGTGACCGAGCGCGCCCGGTCCGAAGCCCGTATTGAGAGCCAGCTCCGCCGACTGAACGCCCTGCGGGCCATCCACATGGCCATTACCGCCAGTCTGGATCCCCGCGTGACTTTTAACGTACTTCTCGAACAGGCCGCGACCGAATTGCAGGTCGACGCCGCCGACATCTTGTACCTTGACCCCCACACGCGCAGGCTGGTGTTTGCGGCCGGGCGCGGCTTTAAAACCGACGCCCTGCGTCATACCAGTCTGCGTCTGGGCGAAGGGAACGCCGGAAGAGCGGCCCAGGAACGCGAGATCGTGGCCATCCCCAATCTGGCCGCAGCCGAGGGTGAATTCGGGCGATCGCCTCATCTCAAGGAAGAGGGTTTCGCATCCTACTTTGCCGTCCCGCTCGTTTCCAAGGGCGCCGTCCAGGGCGTGCTGGAGGTCTTCAATCGAACGCCTTTGGCGCCCGATCGGGAATGGACCGACTTCTCTGGAGGCCCTGGCCGGCCAGGCTGCCATCGCCATCGATAACTCGCAGATGTTTGACGAGCTCCAACGGTCGAATCTGGATCTCATGGAAGCCTACGACACCACCCTGGAAGGCTGGTCCAAGGCGCTGGAGTTGCGCGACCAGGAAACCCAGGGCCATTCCAAGCGGGTGACGGAGCTGACCCTGCGCCTGGCCCAGGCCGTGGGTATGGAACGCATGGAGCTGGTCCATATTCGACGCGGGGCCCTGCTCCACGATATCGGCAAGATGGGCATCCCGGATGAAATCCTGCGCAAACCTGGTCCTCTGACCGATTTGGAGTGGAACGTGATGCGCCGACACCCGACATTGGCCTTTGAGCTCCTCCAGCCGATTGAGTTCCTGCGCCCAGCTGTGGACATCCCCTACTGTCACCATGAGAAATGGGATGGCTCGGGCTATCCCCGCGGGCTCGGGGGAGTGGCCATTCCGCTGCCGGCGCGCGTGTTCGCCGTGGTTGACGTGTGGGACGCCCTTCGGTCCGATCGCCCATATCGGGCGGCGTGGCCCGACGACCAGGTGGTGGCCTATCTCAAAGACCAAAGTGGTCACCATTTCGACCCGGCCGTTCTGCAGGCTTTTCTCGAGCTCGACGCGGATGTCAGGGGTTTAGTCCGGAGGCAGAATGGTTCGTCGTAGCCTGGGGCATCATCCGCCAGGGTTGATCCGCAGCCTGCCGGTGGCTCGGTAAGAAACCGTTCAGATTCTGTCAGACGGGCTCAGGTATACTGATCGTCAGGCGGCACAGCGCCGGCCGTGCCCTTCGGGTCGGAGTGGACCTCGCGCACGGACCAGGTTGAACCAGCTCGGCTCTTCAGGGGTAAGGACCAACGGAAGGGCCGAATACATTGAAGCCGCCCTAACCAGGGCGGGTCGCCAGCCGGGCGCCATCCGTCTGGCCCGACCAGTCGGACTTGTCATCAACTCAACGCTTGAGCGAGCTCGACCTTTCAACGGGTTAACCAGTGGGAGGCAAGCCCTTGGATACACATCGCCCGCACGCCATCGTTCGGATTGTGGAAATCGGGGTGCCTTGGCTGCTCACGGCCGTCTGGCTGGTTTCGTGTGGCGGGACTCCGGCCACAAGCTCACCGGTGCCGGTCGCCAGCGATACCCCGGCTGGGCCCGCGGCGCAGGGAGCGCTGACGGTGGCCGCCAAAGCCATCGTCAACGTCGACCCGGCCCAGATTTCGGCCGATTCCGAGATCTTGGTGGCCAACGCCGTTTACGACTACCTGGTCGATGTCGGCGCCGACAATCAGATCGAGCCCCGGCTGGCCACGGACTGGACCACAAGCGATGACGGACTGACCTACACCTTCACTTTGACCCACGACGCCGTCTTTCACGATGGGACGCCGTTGACCGCCAAGGACGTGGTCTACACTTTCAACCGTTTGCGCGATCCTGATTCGGGCTTCGCCACGGTGGATCTGTACAGCAACATCGCCGACATTCAAGCCAACGGGGACGACCAGGTCGTCTTCAGCCTCACCCAGACCAATCCGTTCTTCTTGTTCGATCTAAGCGACAATCATGCGTTGGTGGTCAAAGACGGGACCACGGATTTCACGGATTTCAACGGCAGCGGCCCCTTTGAGGTAATGAATTACACCCCGGAAGACCGGATCGAGATGCAGGCCGACCCGGATTACTTCCTGGCGGGTACACCCAAGCTCGCCGCTCTGAACGTGATCTTCTTCCAGGACACATCCGCCGCCGTGGATGCATTGCGCTCGGGGGATGTGGATGTGGTCTTCGGGTTGTCGGCGCCCCAGTACCAGAGTTTGCAGGGCGAAGCCGGTGTGCAGACACTGCTGACGCCTACCAACGCCTTTCCGGTGATTCGTCTGCGGGCGGACCAACCCCCCGGGGACGACCCCCGCGTCCTGAAGGCCATGCGCATGGCCATCGACCGGCAGGCGATCTTCGACCTAGTACAGCAGGGCCTGGGGGCAATCGGCCGCGACACGCCGATTGGCCCGATGTACCCGTCCTTCTATGCCGATGACATACCGCTGCCCGGACACGACGCCGCCGCGGCCCGCCAGTTGCTGACCGACGCCGGTTATCCTGACGGGCTCGATCTGACTTTACGGCTGCCCGACGCCCAGAATTTCCCGGACCTGGCGGCGGTCCTCAAGAACCAGCTTGGAGAGGCGGGTTTCAACATCGAGGTCTCGGTCGAACCAGAAAACGTCTACTATGGCAACGACGGCTGGCTCGAGGCGCCCTTCGGCATCACCGGCTGGGGATCGCGGCCATACCCGCAGTTCTACATGGATGTCATGCTGGTGTGCGGCGCCAAGTGGAACGAGTCTCACTTCTGTGACCAGGCGTTTGACCAGCAGGTCCAGATTGCCGGCACGTCGCTCGATCCCAAGGCTCAAGCCGAGGCTTATCGCCAGATCCAGACCATCCTCATCGACCATGGGCCCATCATCGTTCCGTTCTTCTTCCCCCAGTTGGCCGCCGCGAGTGATCGGGTGCAGGGTTTCGAACTCAAGCCGTTTTTCGGCCGCACCGATTTCCGGACGGTGACCGTCACTCCATAGCGCCTGTCGGCATGGCCGAAGTCGGTATCTCGAGTGTCAACCAGGGCGCTGCCCCCGAAGGAGGGCAGCGCCTTCTCATGACTCTGCGCCAACTGTATGGCCGGGCGCCCTCGGCGGTCGGCACCAGCCTGTCCCTGGTCTTCTTGCTGGTGGCGCTGACGGGACCGTGGTTGGCGCCCTATGGGGCCAACGAGCAGCTCGCTCAGGACGCTCGTCAGGCGCCTTCGGCGGCACACTGGCTCGGGACCGACAATCTAGGGCGAGATGTGCTCAGCCGGATCGTGCTCGGCGCCCGGGACATCCTGTCGCTGGCCGGGCTGGGCACACTGGCGGCCGTAGTTCTCGGCACCAGTTTGGGGCTCGTCAGCGGGTACCTGGGCGGTTTCTTCGACGAAGGCTTGATGCGCTTCTTTGACAGCCTGCTGGCCATGCCGGCCTTGCTGCTGGCCCTGCTTCTGTTGGGTACACTCGGCCCGTCGCGCAACAGCGTCTTGGTGGTGATTGTGGTGGTGTACACGCCGATTGTGGCCCGCGTCGTGCGCAGTGTGGTTCTCTCAGTCAAGAACCAGGGATTTGTCGAAGCGGCGCGGGTCCAGGGCGAGCCTCTGACCGGGATCCTGTTTAGAGAGATCCTGCCCTCGACCCTGCCCGCCCTGGCGGTCGAAGCCTCGCTGCGTTTCTCCTATGCGATTTTCCTGGTGGCTTCGTTGGGGTTCCTGGGTGTCGGGGTCCAGCCGCCGAGCCCTGACTGGGGGCTGATGGTCAAAGAAGCCAGGAGCTACGTTGGCCAGGCGCCGTGGGCCCTGTATTTTCCGGCGGCGGCCATCGCGCTGGCGGTCATCGGAGTCAACCTGCTCTCGGACGGCTTGAAGCGCGTGTTCCAGGCTGAAGGCTGACGCCATGGACTTGCCGCGGGCCGGCAGCTACAACTTGGTGCTGACGATCGACGGCCTCAGCGTTGGCTATCGCACGCCGTCGGGCTGGCGCCGCGCCGTGCGTAATGTGTCGCTGGAGCTGCATGCCGGGCAGACTTACGGCCTGGTGGGCGAGAGCGGCTCGGGCAAGACCACACTGGCCCTGGCGGTGATGAACTACCTGCCTCGAACGGCCCGCATCCTCGAGGGTCGGATCCTGTTCGCAGGCCGAGACCTGGCTGAACTGACCGTCGACGAGATGAGGCGCATCTGGGGAAGCCAGATCGCGCTCGGTGCCCCAGGACCCCTTGTCGTCGCTCAATCCTGCCTGGCGGATTGGAGACCAGCTCTCCGAACCGGCGCAGGTCCACCGGGGAATGAGCGCCCGCCAGGCCCGGCTGCATGCCCTTGAGCTCCTGGATATGGTCAAAATCGGCGACCCCGAGCGAGTGGCGGCCAGCTTCCCGCACCAGATCAGCGGGGGCATGCAGCAGCGGGTGATGATCGCCATGGCTCTCAGCACCGAGCCAAGGCTGCTGGTCATGGACGAACCCACGACCAGTCTCGACGCCACAACCCAGGCGACGATCCTCGACCTGCTCCGCGACCTGATGCGGAGCAGGCAGACGACCGTGCTGTATGTGACTTACAATCTCGGCGTGGTGGCCCAGTTCTGTGATCGGGTGGCCGTGATGTATGCCGGCGAGTTGGTCGAGGACGCGCCGACGGATCAGCTCTATCGACAACCCCTTTTTCCGTATACGCAGGGCTTGTGGGACAGCGTGCCCCGGCTCGGCGAGAGTAAGACCCAGGTCAGGCTGCGCCCAATTCAGGGTCACATTCCGTCCTTGGACCATCTGCCGCAGGGGTGCATCTTCCGGCCGCGATGCCCCGTCGCCGTTGAGGCCTGCCTGCAATCGCCTCCCCTGTACCGGGCGGGCCCGCAGCGGCGCACCCGCTGCCACCGGTGGGAGGCGATCGCGTCGGGGGAGATCGATGCCAGTCAACCGGCATCTCCGGATGAACGGCCTCCCGCCGAAAGCGTGCCGCCATCAGACGTGCTCAGCCTCGAGGGCGTGCGCGTGTATTTCAACCGGCGTCCGGGGGTGCGCGACTGGCTGGCGCATCGGCGGCCTGGCCCGATCAAGGCCGTGGACGGAGTTGATCTGCAGCTGCAGGCCGGGCACACCCTGGGATTGGTGGGCGAGAGCGGCAGCGGGAAGACCTCGCTGGCGCGGGCCATCGTGGGATTGACTGCCGCCTCAGATGGGACCATGCGTTTGCTCGACCAACCCCTGCCGCTCAAATTGTCGGAGAGAACCCTTCGGACGCTCAAGCGCGTGCAAATCGTCTTCCAGAGCCCTCAGGAGGCGCTTAACCCGTATATGACGGTAGAGGAGACACTCCGTTCGCCTCTCCGAAGGCTGCGCGGCCTGGGGCGGCGACAAGCCGATCAGGCTGTCGACGGGCTGCTCCGGGCCATCCGGCTCAGCCCGGAGTACCGGGGGCGCCTGCCAGCTCAACTCTCCGGGGGCGAAAAACAGCGCGTGGCGATTGCACGCGCCTTTGCCGCTGAACCGGATGTGCTCGTGGCCGATGAGCCGGTCACATCCCTGGATGTCTCCGTCCAGGCATCCATCCTGAACCTGCTCCAAGAGCTCCAGGCGCAACATGGGACGGCCTACCTGTTCATCTCCCACAACCTGGCCGTGGTTGGTTTCCTGGCCGACCGGGTGGCGGTGATCTATCTCGGGCAGCTGATGGAGCTGGGTCCGACAAGCCAGGTGTTCGAGCCGCCCTATCATCCTTACACCGAGGCGCTGTTGTCAGCGGTTCCGCTCATTGACCCGGGTGCCCAGCAAGAGCAGCTCCGGCTGGAGGGTGAGATTCCCAGCGCTGTGGATGTCCCCGGGGGATGCCCATTCCACACGCGCTGCCCACGCGTGCTGGGGGACGTGTGTGCTGAAGTCCGTCCACCGTGGCAGCTGACCGGAACAGGCAAACAGTACCTGTGCCATATCCCCCCCGACGAACTTGAGCGCGCCCAGCGCCGGGTCTTCACCTTCACCCGTCAGACGGCCGGCCGGAGATCTTGATGGCCCGCTACGTGATCCGCCGGCTTGGGTTCCTTGTGCTCACGGTCGTATTGACGTCGGTGATTGTGTTCATCATCACCCAGCTGCTCCCCGGAGACGTGGCGCGGGTGATCCTCGGGCGGGAAGCGGGCGAGGCCGCCCTTCAGGCCCTCAGGCATCAGCTCGGGCTGGATCAGCCGCTCGTGATCCAGTACCTTGGCTGGCTCGGGAATCTGGTCACCGGGGATTGGGGGACCTCATACAGCACGCAATCGCCGATCTTCCCACTGGTCATGGCGCGGCTCCGCAACTCGCTTATGTTGGCGTCGGTCATCTTGGTGATTTCCGTGCCCACGGCGATCGGGCTCGGCGCGCTGGCCGGGTTGCACGAAGGCGACTGGGTCGACAATCTGATCAGCGTGAGCACGCTCTCGGTTGTGGGCCTCCCGGAATTCGTCACTGGTCTGGTCTTGATCCAGGTTTTCGCGTTCGATCTGCACTGGTTTCCGGCCAATTCCTCGATCCGGGTCGGCACCGGTTTTGTCGAAGCTCTGCCGCGCCTGGTGTTGCCGGCTCTGACCGCTATGCTCGTCCTGCTTGCCTACATTGCCCGCCTCACGCGCGCCGGCGTGATCGAAGAACTCAAGAAGGCTTACGTGCGGACGGCGGTGCTCAAGGGTCTGCCCGGCTCCGTGATTACTGTCAAACACGTTATGCGCAATGCGCTGCTCCCGACGGTCACGGTCGTAGCCATTAGTTTTGGCTGGATGATCAGCGGTCTGATCGTGATCGAGAACGTGTTCAACTACCCCGGTCTGGGTCGCTTGATGGTTTTCGCCATCGGCCGGCACGACCTTCCGTTGCTGCAGGCGCTCACAATGGTGACGGTGATCGGCTTCGCCGCCGCCAATCTAATCGCCGATTTGCTTTATGCGGTGCTCAACCCGCGCGTGCGTTTGGCTTGAGCGCATGCTGACCATGGACTCCCAATTCGAACTCAGCGACTACCGCATGCAAGTCAACGAGCTCTACGCTCATGTGCGCTCGCTGTCCGATGAGCCGCAAGCGGCCTGGGCCTATTGGAGAGAAGCGCGCCGCGCCCTGCTCGCCCATCATTCGCAGTCGCCTCTGACCCACGCCGACCGCGCCGCCGGTCGGGTGCCGGTCTATTTCGACTACGACCCGAACTGGCGGTTCATCCTGGATGTTGATGAAAGTGACTTGCACGACATCCTGGAGGTGCCCCTCGAAAGCGACGGAGAGGTGCGGATGGAGCGCCTCGGCCGGATCGAGTTCCCCGGCGATGGCCGGCCTCAGCGCCTGGCGGTGTATTGGATTCTGGGCTACGGAGGCGGTCTGTTCCTGCCATTTCGGGACGCAACCAACCAGCACGAGACGTTCCAAGGCGGACGGTATCTGCTTGACGGGATCAAGGGCGCCGACATGGGGCGGGAGGGGGACAAGCTGGTGATCGATTTCAATTTCAGCTACAACCCATCCTGTGCGTACAGTCCGCAGTGGCAGTGTCCACTGCCGCCGGCAGAGAACTGGTTGACGGTCCCCATCCCGGCTGGCGAAAGGCGATATTCGTGGGGTGTTGGGCCGCCGTACCCCTCCTCTTTGTGAATTTCTGCACAAACCACTGGCAAGAAACATGCAATCCCCCCTTAGGAAAGAGGGGGGATTTTGTTCTCAGGCGAAGTAGCGGAGACTGTAGGAGGGGTAAGGCTAATGGACACGTTGCTTTCGATCATGGGCGGGCTGGTTTTGGTCTATTGCTTGGTGTATTTCAATGATCAAAGCGTGTCAAACCCTGCCGGCCGGATGATCGACATGGACGAAGGCTCGGCCGGGCCCGATGGCGAAATCGATCTCATGCTCGGACTCCCGCCGGTGGCGGAAAGTATAGGCGGTCACGCGGAAGGCTGACGTGCCCGAACCGGCAGAGCGAAGCAGATTGAACCGGGGGCTGTCTCAAATGCCTAAGAGACAGCCCCTTTTCTATTCTGAAATCTCACTCACCGGCTGAGCCCCGACCTGGGCGGCTCATCTGCCACCACCCCTTACCCCTCCCCCTGGGATGAGGTAGGTCAAACTGAGCTTGCAGCCAGCCCCGGGGGTGAGGCCGAGCGCTCCGGCTGTCAAGCCGCGGAGTGAAGAGGGTCATCGCACCCATGTCTCCAAGGGACGAGGCGAGCCGAATGCGTTGGTGGTCAACTTGAGATAGGGCAAAGTGAGTTCTGGTAAAAGGGGACGGCACTTTTGGGACAGCCACGACCCTGGTTGGAATGGGCGCCCTTCGGAGCGTTAGTTCAAGGGGAAGCTTCCCAGCACATGGTCCAGTCCCCGGGCAAGCAAGTTCTGCAGAATCCGGACCTCGCGCTGATAGGTCAGGATAAGCGCCCGAAAGAACGCCTCCGAGTCGGTCGTGTCCAAAAGGTGCTGCTTCTCTCGTGTCGAGATGTCGATCACGCTGGCGGCCAGGAAACCCAGGCTCACAGGATCCTTGGGCAGGTTGAGGGAGGCCACGCGCGACGGGGTGGCCCGGACCAGGATCTGGAAGTAGCAACGAACCCACGGTCGAAGGCGCGCACTTAGATCCAGCAGCTCGTCGGGCAGGGCCGGCTCGAACGGCATGAGCTCAACATTCGCGGTGAGCCGATCATCCACGGTCGCCACGCTCCGAATGTGGAAGCGCTCACCGCCGAAGCCGATCAGCTTCTGGCGCCCGCCCGCCAGACTTTCCAAGGTGTGGATGTTCGCCGTGCAGCCGACCGGGTGCGTTCTGGGGGGCGCGCCGCGCCGGGCCGCCTTGCAAATCAGCACAATTCCAAACGGCTCCCGGCCGCGCTGGCAGCGCTCGGCCATCTCCTGGTAAGCCGGCTCGAGCACGTGCAGCCGAATGGCCACCCTCGGGAACAAGACGCTCGGGAGGGGCATCAGGGGGAGCGCTTCAAGTGTTTGTGGGGGCACGGTCACTACGCCAAAGGTCCTTGGGTCCATTCCCAGGGTGCCTGACGGGGTTTCAGGCGGCCCGAATCTCATTCTAGCACGCCGGATTCGCGGCGCCCGCCGCGGACCTCGGAGAGCGCTCAGCCTCTGGCGAGTTGACGGATGGATCCGGCTGTGCTAGTCTTGTTGCATCTATTGGCAGGTAGTGTGGATTGCGAATGACGGATCCCGATGTCACCCAAGCCTTGAAAACGCGCGGCCTGCGAGTCACCGCACAACGCGCCGTGATTCTGGAAACGCTGGCCGCCATGCATGGTCATCGGACGGCTCAACAGGTCTATGACCGAGCGCGCCCCAACCTGCCGGGACTGAATCTGACCACGGTGTACCGCACCCTGGACATGCTTCACCAGGCAGGGCTGGTCGGCCGGCTCGATTCTGGCGCCGAGCTGCTGCTGTACACGTATCTTGATCGACACCATCGGCACGCCCATCTCATCTGCCGGCGATGCGGCCGGATGCTCGAAATCGATCACAGCCTGCTTCGACCGCTGGTGACCGATGTGGAAGCGCGCACGGGTTTCCGGGTCGACGATCACCACCAGGCGCTGGCTGGACTGTGCGCAGCGTGCGCCACGCTCGAGCCGCCGTCTGAGGGCAAGGAGTAGAGCGTCATGTTAGCTTCGCTAACTGCGATGCACCTGCCGGACGGGTTCCTGACGCCGCTCGTGGCCGCCATCGGATGGCTGCTGGCCGTTGGCAGCCTGAGCCTGGCGGTCCGGCGGACCCAAACGACCTTGGGCCAAAGACAGGTCCCGCTGATGGGTATCCTGGCCGCGTTTATCTTCGCCGCGCAGGCGTTCAATTTCCCCGTGGCCGCCGGAACTTCGGGCCACCTGCTTGGGGGGGCATTGGCGGCCATCCTCATGGGACCGTGGGCGGCCAGTCTAATGATGGCGGCGGTCATTATCCTGCAGGGACTGGTCTTTCAAGACGGCGGATTGCTGGTCATGGGCTGGAACATCATGAACATGGGGGTGATGACGGCCTTTGTGGGGTTTGGAGTTTACCGGTTGGTGATCGGCGCCGTGAAAGACCGTCCGGTGGCACAGTTGGCCGGCGCATTCGTGGCCGCCTGGGTCTCGGTGGAAGTGGCGGCAATGGCCACGGCCGTCGAGCTGGCGGCCTCCGGAACGTTCCCCCTCGGTCTGGCCCTGCCGGCCATGACGGGAGTGCATGCCCTGATCGGTCTGGGCGAAGCCGTGATCACGCTGGCCACGCTGGCGTTTCTGCAAAGAGTGCGGCCCGACGTGCTGACCCTCGGACAATCCTCCGAGGCCGGCGGCACCTCTCAGCTGGTGACAGCCGGGCTGGCGCTGGCGCTGCTGGTCGCCTGCCTGTCGCCCCTGGCATCGCCCCAGCCCGATGGATTGTTGAGCATCGCTGGGGCGGGCGGATTCGCCCACCTCGAGCAGCCCTCTCCGCTGGGTTTACTGCCCGGATACAGCCTGCCCAGTTTGGCCAACCCGGCCCTGGCGACGGCCCTGGCGGTCTTGCTGGGAACGGGGCTGATGTTCGGGGTTGGCCTGGTCCTCGGGCGGGTGACCACCCGGCGCAGACAACCGAGAACATAGCCCTTGCCTATCACCTCCCCAGGCTCTGACACGGACGCGCCGATGGCCCGCATCGATCCGCGCGCCCGCTTGGTCTTCATCTTGATGCTGATCACAACCATCAGCCTGCTGCCCGATGGCGACTGGTGGCTTGTGGCCCTGATTTGGATGACCCTTACCGGCCTGAGCGCGTTCGCCGGTCTGGGCCCGTTTCATATCCTGCGCCGGTCGTACATCGCGCTGCCGTTTGCCCTGGCGGCGTTGACCCTCCCATTCACCACGCCGGGCGACGCCGTGGCCAGCCTGCCGGTCGTGGGCTGGACCCTCTCCCTGCAGGGCGTCATCAAGGGTTTGTCCTTGCTGCTGAGAGCCTGGCTGGCGGTGCAAGCGGCGCTGCTGCTGATCAGCACCACACCGGTCGAGTCCATTTTGTGGTCGATGGGCGCCTTGCGCGTCCCGGGAATTCTGGTAGCGGTGGTGGGGTTCGCCAACCGCTACCTGGCTTTGCTGCTGGACGAGGCCCGGCGCATGATCCGGGCGCGGACGGCGCGCAGCGCACCGGTGGCTGGCCGACACCCCGCCATGCTGTGGCAGAGCCGCGCCGCCGGCGCCATGGCAGGCAGCCTGTTCCTGCGTTCGTTGGAGCGCAGCGAGCGTGTTTACGCCGCCATGCTGGCGCGGGGCTATGACGGCCGGATCAGGATCGAACAGTCTCCCCGCATGCAGACGACGGATTGGCTGATCTTGCTGGCCGGCGCGTGTGCGCTGGCCGGCATGCTGTGGTTAGGCTGGAGGTAGGCATGCACCATAGGATCGAAGTTAGCGGCCTCAGCTACCGTTACCCGGATGGACGCTGGGCCCTGAGAGACATCAACTTGAGCATCGCGCCCGGCGAAAAAGTCGCCCTGGTCGGGCCTAATGGAGCCGGGAAGTCGACCCTGCTCCTGCACCTGGCCGGGATCCTGAGGGGCGAAGGTGATATTCGCGTCAGCAGCGTCCCGGTGACGGAAGCGACCATGGCGGCCATTCGGGCAGCGGTCGGCCTGGTGTTTCAGGATCCGAATGACCAGCTCTTCTCCGCCAGCGTGTACGATGATGTCGCCTACGGGCCGATCTACATGGGCCTGCCAGAGCCTGAGGTCGTCGAGCGGGTGGCGAAGGCCCTGGCGGCGGTGGGGATGCGTGACAGCCAGGACCGTATGCCCTACCATCTCAGTGAGGGCGAAAAGAAGCGCATTGCGATGGCCACCGTGTTGTCGATGGTTCCGGAAATCCTCATCCTCGACGAACCGACGGCCGGGCTCGATCCGCAGGGCCGGCGGGGGATGCGCGACTTGCTTCGCAATCTGCCGCAGACCATGCTGGTGTCCACCCACGACATGCGCCTTGTGGCGGAGGTGTTTCCGCGCATGATCGTGATCGATGACGGACGCATCGTCTCCGACGGGCCGACCGAAGCCGTGATCCACGACGCTCGCCGGATGGAAGCCCACGGGCTGGAAGCGGCCTGAGGGCAACGGACCGAGGCCGCCGATGGTGAACCTGGACCGCTGGCTCGGCTGGATGGGGACGCGGCGTGGGTGGGCGACGTCGTTGTGTGTGGCGGCGCTGGTTGCGGCCGCCTGGACGGCGCGCTCGGCAGCCCCGCCGGCCTCGACCACCGGGGGCCGGATTCCCAGCCCGCGCCAGGGGTTCCTGGCGCCGTCCTTTGAACTGCCAACCGCGGGGGCTGACGTCGTCCGGTTGACGGACCTGCGCGGGAAGGTCGTGGTGATCAACTTCTGGGCTTCGTGGTGTCCCCCGTGCCAGGCGGAAATGCCTGCTCTGGAGCGCGTGTATGAGGCGGGCGCCGCGGATGGCCTGGTCGTGCTGGGAATCAACGCCACCTTCGAGGATGATCCGGCCCAAGCGGCCGCCTTTGCACAGTCGAGATCGGTCAGCTTTCCAATCCTGTTGGATCGCGCCGGGCAGGTCAACCACTTGTATCAGGTGCGCGCCCTTCCAACCACGTTCGTGATCGATCGCACAGGGACCATCCAACAGGTCATCATCGGCGGACCCCTATTGGAGTCGAGCCTGCGCAGTCTGGTTCAAGCCTTGCTCCAGTCGGAGCCCTGATGCTGCCCATCGTGCAAATCGGCCCGCTGGCGGTTCAGCTTCCGGGTTTGGTCCTCCTGGTGGGCGTGTGGATCGGTTTGGAAATGGCCGAGCGGTCGGCCAGGGTCCGAAACGTCGACCCCGAAGACTTGAGCCGCCTGGTGCTGATCGGCCTGGTCGCCGGGCTGCTGGGAGCGCGCCTGGGGTATGCCGCCCGATTCGCCCAGGTCTACCTGCAGGAGCCGCTCGGCATGTTGGCGCTGACCCCGATCACCTTGTCGCCCGGCGCGGGGCTGGCGGCCGGCGGCGTGGCGTGCCTAGTCTTCGCCCAGCGCCGGCGTATGGCTCTGTGGCCGACCGTGGACGCGCTGACGCCGGGGCTGGCCGTGATGGCGGTGGCGGCCGGGCTATCCCATCTTGCCAGCGGCGATGCCTTTGGCGCGCCGGCCGCCGTTCCATGGGCGATCGACTTATGGGGTGCCCGGCGGCATCCCAGCCAGATTTACGAGACCCTGGCGGCATCCGGGATCCTGGGGTTCGTCCTGCGCCGGGCGGGTCGAGAGCGCCCGTCCGGTGAGTTGTTCTTGTTGTGGCTGGGGCTGAGCGCCGGGGCGCGCTTGGCCCTGGAGGCCTTCAGGGGAGACAGTCTGATCGTGCTTGGGGGTCTGCGCGAAGCCCAGTTGATCGCTTCGGCGTTGATGTTGGCGGTCCTGACCGGCCTGCACTTGCTCAAACCCGGCACGGAGCGACCAGGCCTGGGGGGTCGGGTTCCGGAGCCTTGAACCGCTAGCCCTCGATGAAAGCCAGCGCCCACCGAGAGTCGTAACTCGGCCGGCGCAACTGAGGCCCCCGGCTGGTCATGACGACCGGGTCATCGATGGACGCCCACCGGAAGGCAATCAGCTCAATTCCCTTATAGGCGATCATGAGGCCCCGGATCTGGTCCTTGAGCTGGCGGCCAGCCAGCCCCGGCCACTCGGGCATGTGTGGGAAAGGATCATCCGGCTCCGGCAGCAACCGGCTAGACGGCCAAGACCGGATTTGTGCTCCTTCATGGGGCGCGGTCGGACGGCCTGGATTGTGGGGCTAAGGCACAGCCGGTAAGGGGTCAGCCGATCGCCCCGTTGCGGATGGCGGTCAGGATCATAAGGAACAGGCACACACCCGCGGCGCCCAGAATCAGGCCGGCAATGGCGGCGGCCCGGGAACGGCCGCGCCCGAAGAGCCCGCCCAGTCCCAAGCCCGCCCCGACCAATCCAAGGAAGGCGCTGCTGGCGCCGCACACATACAGGGGTGTGCCCGCCAGGCGTATCCAGCCCTGACTGAAACCGGTGAGGGCGCAGATGCCGATGCCAAAAACAAGGGCCACCGAAGCGATTCCCAGGGCCAGGCTGGCGTTTCCCAGCGTGTTGCCCGACGATGGTTCTGGCATAGGTTGCCTCCCGACTGCCCCGGCGCGCTAGAAGTCGAACCGGTGATCGAAGTTCGCGGCTGCGGCTCAGGTCCCGCTTGAAAGCGCCGCGCCCACCCGCCTGAAGAATCCGGTTTGCACCGCCACGCCTACCATCAAGGCCCCCAAGAAAACGCCCAAAGCCAGGCTGGAGGACAGCTCGAGGTTGACGGCGATGAGACCCGCGCCGGCCGCCGAAGACAGCAGCACCAGGGCGCCGCCAAAGGCCCAGATGGCCAGGAGGGAGCCGATCAAGCCAACGCCGAACGCCGCCGCCCAGGTCCAAAGACCCAGATTGGCGCCCGACCATTGGACGGCGGACAGGGCCAGTACCACGCCTGAAAGAAATCCACCCAGCCTGAGCGCCAGGCGCTGGATGAAGCGCGCCGCCAGCGCCCCGGCCAGACCGACCAGCAGGGCCAGCACGATGGTCGGCGGGCTCGTCGCCCAATCCGGAAAGACATGCGCCGCCAACTGAAGGGCGGCCACGAAGCCCAAGCCCGGCAACAAACAGCCAGAACAAGCGGCGCCCCAGAGTCAACAAGGCCACGCCGACCGCCAGATTCATCACCACTAGCATGGTTTTTCTCCTCACCCGAACCGGGCCGGCCGACTTGAAAGACGGCGCGCCGGCCTCGACGTGGAAGACCGAAACCGGCCCTCATGCGACGTGCGATGGGCGGTGCAAGATCCACGCCTGGGGGTGGTGGGTGAACCCGATATGCGGGTAGTACTCGACCGCCGCCGGAGCGGCCAGCAGCACGATCATGGCGCCGGGCCCGAGGGCGGCTTGTGTCTGGTCGACCAGAGCGCGGCCGATGCCCTGCCGCTGATAGGCCAGTCGACGGCCAGGTCGGCCAGATAGGCAACGTAGCAGAAATCGGTCAAGGTCCGCGCAATGCCGACCATTCGCTCGCCGTCCCACGCGGTCAAGACCAAATTGGCGCGATTGAGCATTTCCGCCATGCACGCACGATCGTCGACGGGCCGGCGTTCGCCCAGGGTTGATGAGCGGTACAGAGGCGATGGTCTGGTCCAGATCCAGATCATTGCCGCGTTGGTAGGTGATGGGTGCCGATGGTGGACTCACGCGCGCCTCCTCGACGGCCGGTGACCGATCAACAACCGAGGACCCTGGGCCGAACATGCGCCTGGGGTTGGGACGGCGGCCATGACTGGGCCGCCGCCGCGCCCCGGCGGCATTAACCCGGACTTAATCCTGGGAGAGTATAGAGTTCTGTTCGCCGCACGCGCACGGCGGTGGTGTGAGCCGCATCTGGAGGTTGGGTTATGGGAGCCATTCTCGCAGCAATCCTGGTCGGATTCTCAAGCCTCGGGACTCATTCAGGCGGAGCCCCCGGGCGTCAGCCTGTACACGGCATTCCCCTCGCAAGTCGTGCGGGCGGGCGACACGATCGACGTGTCGATTGATGTCCACAACACCGATCTGCCCACCCAGCTTGTCGACCTGAGCGTGCAGGATTTGCCGGATGGGTGGTCGGCCAAGTTCTTGGGTGGCGGCCGCGTAGTCCAATCAGTGGCGGTCCAATCCAACACCAGCCAGACCGTGACCCTCAAGCTGGAGTTATCGGAGACGGCCAGTGATGGGGATTACAGGATGACCGTCCACGCGTCCAGCCAGGCGGGGCAGTCCGACCTGCCCTTGACCTTCAGCGTGGGCCAGACGTCGCCGACGCGCATCAGCCTCGAGCCGGACCTGCCGGTGTTGAACGGCTCGCCGTCATCGGGTTTCAGCTACCGCCTGACGGTCAAGAACGATTCGGATGAGGACCTGCTGGTCAATTTCGACGCGCAGCTGCCGGACGGATTCCAGATGACTTTCACACAGGCCGTCGGGGGCCAGGAGGTCTCGAGTTTGCCGGTCAAGGCCGGGCAAACTCAGCAAGTCTCTGGGGAGCTGACCCTGCCCACAGATGTGGCCGCCGGTACGTACGATTTCACGGTCCAGGCCCAGGCCAAGGACGCCTCGGCCGAGACCCAGCTCTCAGCCGTGATCACCGGGAAAGTCACCCTGGGCCTTTCATCCCCGGACGGCCGGCTGAGCGGCAATGTGACCGCGGGCCAGTCCACGCCGCTCAAGCTGGTGGTCTCCAACACGGGCAGCGCGCCGGCGCAAGATATCAGCCTGGACGCCTCCCCGCCGGCGAACTGGAAGGTGACCTTCGATCCACAATCCATCCCGAACCTGGATCCCGGCCAACAGATGGACGTTACCGCCAACGTGGTGGCGCCGGCCGACGCTATTGCCGGAGACTACATGGTCACCTTGAGCGCCCGCTCGACCAGCAACGACCTTCAATCGGCCGACTTCCGGCTGACTGTCCAGACGTCGACCCTGTGGGGGGTCACCGGGTTGATCTTGATCGCCGTGGCTCTGGGTGTGGTCGCTCTGGCTGTGATGCGCTTCGGACGGCGGTAGACGCGTATGGACGCGGTCATCGAAACCACGGGCCTGACCAAGCGCTACGGAACCACGATCGCCGTCAACGGACTGAACCTGAGCCTGCAGAAGGGCGAAGTCTTCGGGATGCTGGGGCCGAATGGCTCCGGAAAGACGACCACCATCTTGATGCTCCTCGGGCTGACCGAGCCGACGTCGGGCAAGGTACGCGTCCTGGGTCTCGATCCGTCGCGACGTCCGCTGCAGGTCAAATCCAGGATTGGCTACCTCCCCGACCAGATCGGCTTCTACGACGATCTGACCGCTCGGCAGAACCTGAGCTACACCGCCCGCCTCAATCGGATTCCTCCTGCGGAGGCGGACTCGCGGATTTCGGCCGCCTTGGGCCGAATTGGATTGGAGGCCTCGGCCGCCGATCGCCCGGTGGCAACCTACTCGCATGGGATGCGCCAGCGCCTGGGCCTGGCCGAGCTGCTGGTCAAGGAGCCTGAAGTGGTCATCCTGGACGAGCCCACCCTGGGTCTCGACCCGGAGGCCGCCCGCCAGTTCCTGCGGCTGATACGCAGCCTCAAGGATGATGGGATCACCATCCTGCTGGCCTCGCATTTGCTGCATCAGGTGCAGGCGATGTGCGACCGGGTGGGGCTTTTCCGAAAAGGACAAATGGTGCTCGAAGGCGCCGTGCGCGATTTGGCCCATCAGGTTCTGGGGGGCGCCTTCATCATCCGCCTCGAAACGGACGACCATGAGCTGCAGCCCGCGTTCGAAAAGCTGTCCGATGTGGTGCGCGTGGCCATCGAGGAACCCGGCCGATATCGGATCGAGACGCGGACGGATGTGCGCCAGGACGTGACACGCCTGGTGGTCGAACGCGGCCATCAGCTGCTCTCGATGCGGTTGGATGAGCCAAGCCTGGATGAGGTGTATGCCAGCTACTTCGAGGAGGCGGCCGATGCATAGGGAAGGGATCCCCCTGGCAGGGTGTATGGACGGTGATGTCCAAAGAGACGGCCGATCACCTGACCGGCGCCCGCATGACGATCCTCGAGGTGCTGATGTTCCTGGCCTCCGCCGGGGCGGTGTACGCCGCGCTCGGTTCTATCAAATCCTCGGGCCAAAATCCGTTTGTGTTTCTGACGCTGTTCACCACGGCGCAGGCACCGGTCCCGTCCTTTGTCGGCTTCGTGGGGTTGCTCACGCCCCTGGTGGCCATCGCCCTCGGTTTTGACGCCGTCAACGGCGAGTTCAACCGGCGCACCCTCAGCCGCATCCTGGCGCAGCCGATCTATCGCGACGGGCTGCTGCTCGGCAAGTACCTGGCCGGGCTGCTCACGCTTTCGATCCTGTTGACGGCGATCTGGCTCCTCGTCTCAGGCTTGGGCCTGCTCACCTTGGGGGTGCCGCCAAGCGGCGAGGAAGTCGCCCGGGCGGTGGTCTTCCTGGCGGCTACCCTGGCGTACGGGGGCGTGTGGCTGGGTGTGGCCATGGTGTTCTCGGTGATCTTCCGGCAGCCGGCCACGGCCGCCCTGGCAGCCATCGCCGCCTGGCTATTCTTCACCCTGTTCTGGGGGATCATCTCGGGTTTGCTGGCCCAAACACTGGGGAACCCACAGCCCAACACGGTGGAAGCGGTCTTCGCCCAGGCAAGCCTGGAGCAGGGCTTGTCGCGTGTCTCTCCGGACACGCTGTGGAGCGAGGTGGTGGTGGGGATGCTTCACCCCGAGGTCCGCACGCTGGGGCTGGTCGTGCTGCCTGAGCAGCTCTATCGGGCCGTGTTGGGCGCGCCGCTTCCGTTTGGCGAGAGTCTGGGGCTGATCTGGCCGCAATTGACCGGGCTTGTCGCCGGGGTCATCCTGATGTTTGCCCTGGCCTATGTGCTGTTCCAGCGGCAGGAAGTCCGCGCCTGACCTTCGCCGGTCCACCGTCAGAGCGCGTTAGTGAAGGAATTCACAAGCGCTACTCGAATTCGAGTTCAGCAACTGGGGCCGGCGAGGCCCAACCGGGGATCAGCCCTCGAGTTGAGCGTACATGGCCGCCAGGCGATCGTCCGAGCGGAGCGATTCGAGGTCGGAGTCCTGCTTGGACCACTCGACCAGATCGGGGCGCATGCTCAGAGCCGACCCCAGTCTGTCCAGGGCACGGTCGGTGTCGCCGGCCCGGCGCAAATGCAAGCCGTGTTGTAGTGCAGCAAACCCGTCCAGTTGGGTGTGTCGGCACACACGCTCAAGGTGCTCCAGCATGGCCTCCGCCTCGTTTACGGCTGCCTGGGGATCGCCGCGTTCAAGGGCATGCTCGGCCATGTGCATCCATGGGTGAAGGAGCAGGGTGCCGGCCAGGCGCCTCCAGAGCGGCAGACCGTCCTGCCAGGGGAAGCGTTCGGGGTCCGCCAGTTCCGCATCGGACAACCTGGACAGCGCCTGGTTCAGATCGACGTGAGTGGCATGCGCATCATGGAGCACCGCGTTCCAGGACTGGCTGGCTGAGGCCTCAAAGAAGACGGCGTTGATGCGATCGGTGTCCTCGTCCGATGCTTCGATGACGGCTGAAGGGTCGCCACGAAGGCGAAGCACGGTCTGGTGTTTCCAGGCGGTAAGGTGGTCCTGTAAGTCCTTGGCGCTCCAGGCTTCGGGACTGCCATGGCCTGCGCGAGAGGGCTCGGGAAGGGCGTCGATGAAGACGCGCTCGTGGGCAAACTCGGCATTCAAGGCCTCGATGAGTGACTTGGCGTTGGTCATGGTTCGTCTCCGTGGTCAGAATAGCCTGGCGAGTTCGGCCAGGGCTCAGTCTGTCAGTTGCGCGTACAAGCGGTCGAGCGTTCCGTCCTGGCGGAGCGCTTCCAGGTCCGGGTCTTTCTTTGACCATTCGACCAGATCGAGGCGGGCCCGCAAGCCGGCGGTCAGGTGCTCAAGGGCAGTGGTGGTTTCCCCGGCGCGAGCCAGTAGGCAGGCGCCGTTGTACTCGACCGCCCCCAGGTAACCCGGATCCGATGACAGCGAGCGCATGACCTCGATCATTTGTCCGGCCAGGTGGACGGCCTGAGCGCGGTCGCGGCGCTGAATGGCATGCTCGGCCAGGTGCGCAAACGAGTGACCGAGGGTGTTGCTGGCCAGGGTCCGCCAGAGCGGCAGCCCCGACGTCCAACCGCCGAAGTGGGGGTCGTCCAGTGTCGCATCCGATAGGCCCTCAAGCTCATGCATGAGGTCCAAATGGGTGGCTTCAGCGTCGTGCCGGACAGCCTCCCAGGGCCGTCCAGCATGAGCGTCGAAGAAGCTGGCATTGGCGGCGTTGACCTGTTCGTCGGTTGCATCGGGGACGGCGGTGGGGTCGCCGCGCAAGCGCATGGCGGTCTGCTGCTTCCAGGCCGTGATGTGGGCCAGCAAATCCTTGCCGCTCCACTCTTGAAAATCGCTCTTGCGGGTGAGTTCGTCGTGTGGCAGTGACCCGATAAACTCGCGTTCCAGCTGGCGCTCAGATTGCAGAGCCCGGCTCAAAGCCTGCACCTGCGGCATGCGTGCCTCCCTCCCTGTCTACTCTCAAACTACTCGCCGAGGCCCTTTGGCGTTCGATCCCGCCCATGGGCATCCCACGTCGAATTCCCGGGATTGTATATCGGCCAAGTCACAAATTCCCGGCCGCCGGTGTTTAATGGGTGCTGAGGACGCCAGGCAGACGGAGCCGCCCGAAGGGCGCCGAGAGCCCACGTGAGGCAAGTGATGCAGCGTGAGGACTACGAGGCCGCTTTCACCCAACATTTCGACCGGATTCACGCCGTGATCGCCGGGCTGGTCGGGGATTCGGCCGAGGCCGAGGACCTAGACTCTGGAAGCGTTCTGGCGCTTGTGGCTGGCGCGCGGCGTGGAGGATGGCCGCACGGGCGCGTGGCTCTATCGTGTGGCCACGCGGCTGGGCTACAACGCCTTGCGCGCCCGAACCCGGCGCACGGCCTATGAAATCGCGGCCGGGAGCGAGACGGCGCTCAACCGGCAGGCAGATGACCCGGCGGCCGAGGTCGAGCGGAGAATTCGGGGCGAACGGGTGCGGGCGGCGCTGGCCCGGCTGGATCCCAGGCAGGCTCAGATCCTCAGCTTGAGAATGGCCGGCTTGACCTACCGTGAGATGGCTGAAATTCTGCAGGTCAAGCCTGGCTCGGTGGGCACGCTGCTCGCTCGAGCTGAGGCCGAATTTGAAAGAGCCTATCGGGCGCTTGACGGGGAGCTTCACGAGAACCAGTCGGCCACAGGAGGCGGACATGCATCTGCGAGATGATGAACTCAGGGCAACCATCGATGGGGAACTGGGCGACGGGGCGGCGGAGCGCCTGCAGCATCTTGAAGACTGTGAGACGTGCCAGTCCCGGCTGGCCGAGCTCAGGGCGCGGGCCGAGTTTGTGGCGGCGCGTTTGATCGAGGCCCGGCCCCCGGAGGGAACCGAGACCGGGCCCCGGGCCCGGGTCTGGGAACGGCTTTCGTCGCGCCTCTCGGCCCGCAAAGCCCCGCGGTCGTGGTGGCGGCCGCACTGGAGCTTGGGGTGGGGTTTGGCGGCCGCAGGTGTGCTCCTGCTGGGCTCACTGGCCTTCGCTCCCGTGCGCGTTTGGGCCGGCGAGTTTCTGGGTTTGTTCAGGGTCAAACAGATCAGCGTGCTTCCAGTCGACGTCACGCGTTTGAGCCAGCTCTCGGGGGACACACCCTTTACCGAGCAGCTGTCGCGGGTGCTCAGTTCCGAGATCGATATGCAGCGCCCGGCGGGCGAGCCGCGGGTGGTGGACACCGCCGAGCAGGCCAGCGCCCTGTTGGGGTTCGAGGTGCGGCTGCCGGCGGGACGCGATGACGCCCCCACCCTGGTGGTTGAAACCGGAGAGGCTTTCACCTTGACCATCGACCGCCGGCAGGCGCAGGGCCTGCTGGACGAACTGGCTCCCGGCAAGTTCACCCTGCCGGGGTCGGTCGACGGCGCACAAATCAAAGTCGACATCCCGGCGGGTTTGACCGCCGGCTACGGCGACTGCCCGGGGCTTGACAACCCGGAGTCGGGCACTGCCGCTAACAGCGGGAGCCCGGCCAGGCTTTGGGTCCACTGCGTCATGCTGGTGCAATTGCCCAGCCCGACCGTGTCCACGCCGCCCGATCTGGATGTTGCGCAGCTGGCCATGATCGGCCTGCAATTGACCGGCATGACCGAGGCCCAAGCTCGGGACTACAGCCAGGCGGTCGATTGGAGTTCGACGTTGGTGATCCCGGTGCCGAGGAACGGCGCGTCCTATGAGACGGTCTCCGTCGACGGCGTTAAAGGTTACTTGATCGAGCGCCCGGCCGATGACGCGCCCCAATATGTGGTGGTTTGGACCAAGGGCGGGATCGTGTATGCCCTCGGGGGTTTGGGGAGCGGCGGGCAGGCGGCGGTCGACCTGGCCAACACGATGCCCTGACCGGCCGCAGCGGGGCCACAGGCGTGAGATAAAATCACCCCCATGGCGTCCGATCTGGCCATCGAAACCCGGCACTTGCGCAAGGAGTTCGGCGCAACTGTGGCTGTGCAAGACCTCGCCCTCGAGGTGCCTCGGGGTGAGGTCTTTGGCTTCCTGGGGCCGAATGGAGCGGGCAAGACAACCTCGATCAAGATGCTGCTCTCACTGGTGAACGCCACCAGCGGACAGGCGATGCTGCTCGGCCGGCCGGCATCGGATCGGCGCGTGCGCCGGATGGTGGGCTTCCTTCCCGAGCATTTCCGCTTTCACGACTGGCTGACTGCCTGGGAGTTTCTTGAGCTGCATGGCCGGCTGCTCGAGCTGGAAACGTCGGTGCTGGGCGCCCGCATCCCCGAGATGCTCGATCTGGTCGGTTTACACGAGTATCGAGATGCGCAGCTGCGCACGTTTTCCAAAGGCATGCTCCAGCGCGTTGGGCTGGCCCAGGCGATCATTCATGAGCCGGACCTGGTCATCCTGGACGAGCCGACATCGGGCCTAGACCCTGTGGGCCGGAGGCTGGTGCGGGACATCATCCAGGATTTGCGCGCCCGCGGGACGACCGTGTTCCTCAACTCCCATCTGCTGAGCGAAATCGAGGTCACCTGCGATCGGGTGGCGTTTATCAAACGGGGTGAGGTTGTGCGCACGTCGGATCTGGCCAGCTTGCTCCGGCCCGACACACTGGTCCACATTCAGGCGCGCGGTCTGACGGAGGCCGTGCTGGCGGGACTTCGGCGCTGGGGGCAGACCGTGAGCTGGTCGGAGCATGAGGTGGTCATCCGGCTGACGGCAGCCGACACGGTGCCGGAGCTCAATCGCTACCTGGTCGAGAACGGGGTGGATGTGCACGCCCTGGATCCGGTGCGGCCATCCCTGGAAGACCTGTTCGTGCAGATCGTTGGAACGGAAGGCGGCCTGTGAGCGGGGTGGGGATCATCATGCGCCTCACGTTGCTGGAGGCGGCACGCCGAAGGATCTTGCTGGCGGCCGTGGTGCTCGGGGGCCTGTTTCTGGTGGTCTTCAGCCTGGGCTTCTACTTCATCCGCGAGACCGTTTCGGAAATCGGACTGCCCGATCCGTCGGCGCGGGTGGGCACCCAGGAGTTTTACAACTTTATCCTGATGGCCGGATTGTATTCGATCAGTTTCCTGTCCATCGCCATGGGCGCCTTGCTGGCCGCCGACACTCTGGCGGGTGAGGTGAGTTCTGGCACGATCCAGTCACTGGTCTCCAAGCCCATTCGCCGGGCGGACATCGTGATCGGGAAATGGCTGGGTTTTGCGGTGTTGCTCGCCGGCTACCTGGTCTTGATGGCCGGCGGCGTGCTCGGCAGCGTCTGGCTGCAGACCGGCTATACGGTTCCCGGGCTGCCTGCCGGTCTGGGGCTCATGTATCTGGAATGCCTGCTGGTCATGAGCATCACCCTGGCGTGCAGCAGCACCCTGTCCACCCTGGCGACTGGCGGGGTCGTGTTTGGCATGTATGGTATTGCCTTTCTGGGAGGCTGGGTGGAGCAGATCGGGGCCCTGGCGGGCAACCCGACGGCCGTGGAGATCGGCATCGTCTCCAGCCTGATCATCCCCAGCGAAGCGCTTTGGAAACGGGCCGCTTTCGAGATGACGTCACCCGTGGTTCAGGTGCTTGGATTTTCGCCCTTCTCGGCCGCCCTGGCGCCGAGCGGCCTGATGGTGGCATACGCCGCGGTCTATTTGGCGGCGGCCGTGGGCCTGGCGCTGAGACAGTTCAACCGCCGCGATCTGTAGGCCCATCAAGCCGGCTGAATTGGAGCCGGCTCCGACCGGGTCCGCCGGTGCAGCACCAGGAAGGTCGAAGCTGCCAGAAAGCCAACCCCGCCGGCCGCGTACCACAATAGATGCGGATCGGCATGATCGAGGCCGAGGACCTGACTCTGGAAGCGTTCTGGCGCTTGTGCCTGGCGCGCGGCGTGGAGGATGGCCGCACGGGCGCGTGGCTCTACCGAGTGGCCACGCGGCTGGGCTACAGCGCCCCGGACAGGTTATGGGTGATGCGATTTGTGCACGATCGACCAGTCGGGAGCATCTTAGGACTGATATCCCAAATGGGGTCAATGGTAATGAGAATAGAATGGCGATAATGAGATGTTAGGCGGCCCTTCTTTGAATGCCGGTGCATCGGCCCGAGGTGGGATTTGGAGGAAGTAATGTCTGGCGAGCAAATCAGAGATACGATCGAAGCCGCAATTACCTACCTAAAGAAGAAAATCCCGACGAGGCAACTTACACGGATTCGGTAGCCACTTCAATTCTTGAAGATGGGCTCACTTGTCGAGTGGTAGATCCAAATGGACGACAAGTCATTACCGATATGCCAAGGAGCGTCGGTGGGACTGATTCTGCACCCTCCCCCGGTTGGTTGCTTAGGGCAGCAGAGGCCAGTTGCGTCGCAACACTGCTTGCGATGCGCGCTGCACAACTTGGGTTGCAGCTGGGCAGGATCGAAGTGATTGTCGACAGCAAGTCAAATGATTACGGCATCCTGGGCATTGACGAGTCCGTTCCAGCGGGCCCGCTCAGCACGAAAGTCAGGGTGCGCACCACACGCGGAACGAGCTCTGAGCAGGAGATTCGGGAGGCAATTGATTGGGCCATCCGCCATTGTCCGGTTACAGACACGATAGGGCGATCGGTCCCGCTTGAGACACTGGTTGAGCTCACCTAGATCGCAGAGGTGGGTACATTAAATCAGCCTAACATCTCGCTGGATGGGGCCGAGGATGCTGGGCGAATTTGGCCTGATTGTTGTATGCTCGGGGGGGGGTGCTTGGGGAGAGGCGGGGGTTGGCCCCGGCCCATCCTTGCAAAGAACTCAGGACTTCGCAGCTCGAGGGCGTCAGGCGAAGCAGCAGAGGGGGCTGGTCGATGATCCCTTCACAACCAGTGCTCGAGCCTGATGGGCTCGTAACCCCCACCGTAGGCTCGTGGGCTGCCAAGAAGTATCGGCTTGTGAGCATGTATGCGCACATGTTCACAACGTCGATGCATTCCAAGTGGGGGAGCCTGTCCTACATTGATCTGTACTCAGGCGCGGGCCGAGCAAAAGTCAAACCATCGCGCCAGTTGGTGCTCACAACGCCCACTTTGGCCCTCGAGTTGGCCCAACCCTTTGACCACTATGTATTCTGTGAAAGCGATCCGAAGAAGATGGCTGCGCTGAAGGCTCGGGTGGAACGGGATTTCCCCTCCTCGTCACCTGCGTTCGTCGAAGGCGACTGCAACCTCACGGTAGAGCAAGTTGTCGGTTTCCTGCCCACCCCGTCGAGGACTCATACTACTCTGGGTTTCTGCGTGGTCGATCCATTCGCCCTTCAGAGCTTTCACTTTGAAACGATTAAGATGCTCTCCAAGAGATACATGGACTTCCTCGTTCTAATCCCCGCCTACATGGATGCGCAGCGGAATAAAGCAATGTACCTCTCGAAAGAAAACCCAACGGTCGACAACTTCCTGGGGACATCTGCGTGGCGGGATGCTTGGTCGCCGGCCAAAGGCTATAAGTTTGGTACATTCATTGCCGACCAATTCGGCAGCGAGATGGCAAAGCTCAACTACACGTATGAAGGATTAAGCGATATGGTCATTGTTAGTCACCCCACCAAGAACTTTCCCCTCTATCGCCTTGCCTTCTTTAGCCGCAATCTGCTCGGTCTCAAGTTCTGGAGGATGGCAAAGAGGGCAACTGCCGTCCAGCTACCGTTGTTCGAATAGGAGAGGGGTTTCTGTGGCACAACGATCGCACATCGAATGGACTGACTTTACCTGGAATCCTGTGACTGGATGCACCAAGGTCAGTCAAGGGTGCAAGCACTGCTACGCGGAGCGAATGGCCCGACGGCTCAAGGCGATGGGAGCACCTCGTTATGAGAACGGTTTCCAACTCACCCTTCACGAAGATCTCCTTGAGCAGCCGTTTCGATGGAAGAAGCCGAGGGTTATCTTCGTCAACTCGATGAGTGACCTGTTCCACCCCGACGTCCCATTCGGTTTCATTGAGAGAGTCTTCAACGTCATGGTTTGCACGCCCCGGCATGTCTACCAAGTGCTAACCAAACGCAGCGAAAGGCTGGCGTCCCTTGCGGCCGATTTGCCTTGGCCTCCAAATGTATGGATGGGCGTAAGCGTGGAGGATCAACGAGTCATGGCTAGGGTAGATCACCTACGTGATGTGCCCGCGCAGATCCGTTTTCTTTCCTGCGAACCGCTCATCGGACCACTCCACAATCTCAATCTTGATGGCATCCATTGGGTCATTGTCGGAGGCGAGTCTGGCCCGGGTGCCCGCCCGATGGAGGAAGAGTGGGTCGAGGAAATTCGTCTTACGTGCCGAAAAAGCCGTGTCGCATTCTTCTTCAAACAGTGGGGTGGTGTTAGAAAGGATCTCACTGGCCGTACCCTTCATGGGCGAACCTACGACGAACTGCCGAAGGTTCCAGCACGTTATGAGAGTGCTTTCGCATCCTTCGCTTTGACAGTTCAAGCTGCTTCGGCCTAACAACTCGCTGGATGGTACCGGGGACCCTGCTCAGAACATGCAGGGCGGACAGTGCAGGGCGATTTTGGCGAGATTGTTGTATGCTCAGGGCGGGTCGGAGGCGAGGCGGTGCGTGGCCCCGGCCCATAATCTCGGAGGCGTTAGGCGGCGCTAGAGTCAGGCTCCCAAAACAGAGCGATCATGAGACGGAGGTATAGAACGTGAAGAAGCGTGACCCTAGTTCTAGTTCCAAGGCGTCTCAGCAGATCACCAGTTACATCGCCGCCATTGGCGATTGGCGCGGCCCCATGCTTGCCAGCCTAAGGAAGATCATCCTCGATGCTTCGCCTGAACTCGCCGAGGATTGGAAGTGGGGAAGCCCCGTTTGGACCCATGAAGGGCTCGTCTGTGCCGCCAGCGCCTTCAAGGATCATGTGAAGGTCAACTTCTTCAAGGGCGCCTCACTCAAGGATCCAAAGCACATCTTTAACGCCGGCCTTGATGCTAAGACGACGCGCTCTATCGATTTCCAGAAAGGGGACAAGATCGACGCGGCCGCTTTGAAGACGATGGTTAGGGCGGCAATTGCTCACAACGGCAGCACCAACAGAAACAAGTAACACCGCCCGTACCTCGAGACCAATCCCTCAGCGCCGCCCAACAACTCGACGGGGCCCCCTCCGCTTCGCTTCGGGGGTGCTTCGCGATCCTGGAAGAGCACCAGGATCTCCGACCGACCCCCCGGGAAGACCACCGGGGACCTGCGCCCGGCCAGCTGCGTCGAATTGGGTCTAAGATAGGTTCCAATCGCTGGCCGGGCGGTCATTGATCCTGGCATTCTTCAAGGGCTCCCTGCAACGAACGCAGGACGCCCTCCGCTCCGCTGCGGGTGCAGGCTTCGCATCTCGAGCCCGTTAGGCCGCATCAGGCAATACCCACACCGGAGGTAGAGTGAGCCATGAAGATTCAGTATCTTGAGATCGTGACGAAGGAAGTTGACGCGGTGTGTGCCGCATACGCCTCGGTACACAAAGTGCAGTTCGGCGAACCTGACGCTAGCCTCGGCAACGCGCGGACCGCCCCCCTGGCGGGGGGTGGGCTCGTGGGAGTGCGCGCACCTTTGCGTAGCACTGAGGAACCGGTGGTGCGGCCGTATTGGCTGGTGGACGACATCGAAGCAGCCGTCGCCGGAGCGGTTCAAGCCGGCGGCGAGGTCGCCGTTCCGCCGATGGAGATTCCAGGCCATGGCAAGTTTGCCATCTACCTCCAAGGTGGCAATGATCACGGCCTCTGGCAGTTGTAGCCGACTGATAGCCTGTGCAGCAGCGGCGTAACAACCGGTTGCAGCGGACGGTCCGCTGGGCGTCCCGCCGCTGAACCGAAGCGTTAGGCGCCCGGCCCCGCGGAATCCTCCCATACACCCCATCTTCGCCAAGGGTTCTTCGATCAAGGGTTCCTACGATTGGCCACCTCGTTGTTGAAAGGTTGACGGGGACCTACTCGGCTCATGATGAGGGGCAATGAACACATATGTAGTGCTCTTGCGTGGCATCAATGTCGGCGGCAAGAACTTGGTATCCATGGCGGAATTGAAGAAGTGCCTGGATGAACTCGGGTTCTCCAATGTCAAGACCTACATTGCGAGCGGTAACGTCGTCTTGAAATCCAATAGGCGTGCCGATGAGATAAGGGACAAGATCGAACAGGCGCTGCCTCAAAGCTTCAAGCTTGATAGCCAGCTCATCAAGGCCCTGGTTTTGACTCGGAAACAGCTCCAAGCCGTGATCGACAACAAGCCCAGAGGTTTCGGTGAGCAGCCGGGGAGATATCACAGCGATGCGATCTTTCTGATGGGGATTGATTCGCGTCAGGCTATGACTGTGTTCAGTCCTAGGGAGGGGGTTGACAAAGTCTGGCCAGGTCCTGGCGTGATCTACTCTCAACGCCTCAGCTCCTTACGCACCAAGAGCCGACTTAACAAGATCATGGCGACACCCGCCTACAAGTTCATGACCATTCGCAACTGGAAAACGACCACAACACTCCTGCAAATGGCCATGCGGAAGGATACCGACAGAGAGCAAGTAGCACCAAGACGCCTACGGCCGAGCACCAAGACCAACCAGAAGACGCCCCGCCCACAGAAGCGCAGGAAGCCCAAGCCGGGCGCCTAACAACGCGATGGAGCCCCTTCCGCCGCCGCGGGCTCGCCTCACGCGAAGATCCCCATTATGACCGCATCCATCATGAGCATCTCCAGCACCTGACGAAGCTCCAAATCCTAGGCAAGCTTGTCCTTAACGGTCCAACAGTCTCTGACCACGAAATCATTGGCGTCAGCGTGTACGCGCCTGAAGGCGACGAGGCCCGAGCCCTCGCAGAAGCCGATCCAAAGGCCAGATCCGGGTATCTGACTGTCGAGGTCATTCCGTGGATTGCCGTGCCCGCCGACATCAGCTAGAACCTGGGAGGCAACCCCGGGCTGCCCAATGTCGGTTCCCGATCAGCCAACAACTCGATGGAGCCCCTCCGCTTCGCTTCGGGGGTGCTTCGCGACCCTGGAAGAGCACCGGGATCTCCGCCCGACCCCCCGGGAAGACCACCGGGGACCTGCGGCCGGCCGGCTGCGGCATCGAGCAGCCTGAGGGTGGCCTACGCGCCGCGGTCCATTTGGCGGCGGCCGTGGGACTGGCGCTGAAACAGTTCAACCGCCGCGATCTGTAGGCCCATCAAGCCGGCTGAATTGGAGCCGGCTCCGACCGGGTCCGCCGGTGCAGCACCAGGAAGGTCGAAGCTGCCAGAAAGCCAACCCCGCCGGCCGCGTACCACAATAGATGCGGATCGGCATGATCGAGGATGAGCCCGGCCAGGACCGGGCCGATGGCGAAGGGTACCCCAAAAGACAGACCGAAGACCGCCATGTAGCGGCCGCGCATGTGTTCGGGGGCAAGGCGCGCCGTGACCGCCTGCGCCACCGGCGCCACCAGCATTTCCCCAACCGTCAGGATCACAATTCCCAACGCGAAGGCGGGCATCCCCGCCGCAAAGCCGAACAACCCAAACCCGACGGCGTACAGAGCGGATCCCAGCGCCATCATCAGCATTTGGGGCAAACGCTCGATGCGGCGCGTGATGGGAAACTGCAGCCCGACCACCATGACGGCGTTGAGCGCCAGCAGCAGTCCGTAGCTCGACTCAGGCACCTCATGCACGTCGCGCAGGAAGACCCCCAGGGTCGTGCCCAGGTTCATGTAGGTCAGCCCCATCAGGATCGACGCACCCAGAAAGGCCATGAACACCGAGTCGCGTAGGACGACCAGATAGCCGCCGAACGAACTGGCGACATTCTCTTCCTTGGCGCCGGGTTCGGACTGCGGGCGTGTCTCCGGCAAAACCCGCCAGACAAGCCCGGCGGTGAATAGGCTAACCACGGCGTCGGACAGGAACAGCGCCAGGTAGGAATGCGAGGCCAGGATCCCGCCGATGGCCGGCCCCAGGGCGGCCGAGACGTTGAACGCGACGCGGATGATCCCGTAGCCCTCGGTGCGCTTGTGCTCGGGAAGCAGGTCCGCCACCATCGCCTGATAGGCCGGCCCCCCGGTCTCGTTCAAAATCCCCGTCAGCACCGCCACAGCGTAAAAGGCCTGCAGGGATCCCGCCAAGCCCATGACCACGCTGCTGAGCGAGGTGGTGACCAGGCTGAAGATCATGATCCGCTTGCGCCCCAGCCGGTCCGTCAAGGCTCCGCCGAGCATGCTCCCGATGAAGCTGGAGAGCGAGAACAAAGCAAAGAGCAGGCCCACCTCGGTCATGCCGACGCCGAACCGATGCGTGAGGTAAAGGGCGAAGAACGGGAACAGCAGATATCCGCCCAGACGGTCGATGAAGGTCACACCGACCAGGGCCCAGAAGTTGGGCGGGTATTCGTGGTACACGCCGGCCAGGCGAGCTTGCTGGTTCTTCAGAAACATCGGGGTTCCTCGGCCAGACTGTCGGAAATTCCCGGCGCGGCGCTGTGCCGATCTAAGCGCTACGCGCGGGGCGGGCCCCGGCCCCCAAAAGTCGAAACCGGCCCGCAAACCGGTAAATGATGCCACACGGGGGGTGCCCTGTCCAGATGAGACGGGTTTTTGCGCCAGGGCTTGACATCGCCATCAGTTTCGAATATATTATGTGCATAACCCGCTTATACGGGTAAACGAGTAGGTTGAAAGGCCAAGCCATGCCCCTCCCCAGCCAAGAACTGATCCAGGAACCGGAGAGCAAGACGATCGAAGTCGGGTTAGAGCCGGCCGCCAACGCCTTTGGCAGCCTGCATCTGATGATTGAGCTGGATTGGCTTTCGGGGTTGAACGAATGGGTGGTCCAGACGGTGGCCAAGATGACCGATGCTCAGCGCCATCACAATCGGCTGGCCCTGGTGGGCTTCTTCTACGCCGTGGTCCCAGACAGGAGCTGGCCGAGCTTCCCGGCCTATGTCGACTATCTGTCCACACTCGACGGCGAGATCCTGCGGGACCGCTTGATGCGGCGCTACGCCAGCCTGCCCCTTCGCCCCAATGCCACCCCGAGGGGTGAACTCTCCGATTGGTCGTGGGCGCTGGGATCGGTTGATGACTATCTGGCGTTCTTGCGCACGCGTTTCGATGACGACTACGTTGAAGAAGACATTGAGCGCGCCGCCTTCTCGCTTCTGGGCCGGCCGAATGAGATGAAGCAGATGCTGGTCGACCATTTCCGCGAGATGTGGGTTCGCTACCTCGAGCCGGAGTGGAATTGAGTCGAGCCCATGCTGCGGACCTCGGCCCAGGCTTTCCAAAGGGTGGATCTTGAAACGATGACGGCCGAACAGGCTTTGCGCCATGTCACCCTGCACGCCCCCGGCCGGACTCTGCAGTGGATGGAGACGGCGAAGCGGGTGGTCTTCGTGCCGTCGGCACACACCGGCCCGTACACCAGCCATCTGCTCGCCGAAGACACGCTGTGGGTGCTGTTTGGGGCGCGCATGCCGGCCGGCATGGAGGGGGATTCGCCTGAGCTTACGCGGGCGGAGCTGCTTTACCGAATTTCCGCCTTGTCGGAGGACACGCGCCTGCGGATTCTGAGCGCCATCCATGAACAAGGCGAGTTGTCGTCCCAGGCAATCATCGATCAGCTTGGCATCAGCCAGTCAACCGCCTCCAGGCATTTGCGCCAGTTGAGCGTTACCGGCTTTTTGTCTGAAAGGCGGTCGGACGGCGGCAAGTCCTACCGCCTCAATCCTGAGCAAATCGACGCCACTATTCAAGCCTTGCGGGGCTTTTTGTCGTGACCCCGGCCGGCGGCAGCCGGCGTTGAAGCACGGCCCCTGACATGGGAGGACGAGATGGTGACCTGGCGAGATGTGATCGACCAAGAAGAACGACGGGTAGAAGCCATGCGGCAGGCCGAGAATTGGCGCCTGGCGCGGGCGGCGGGCGGCACCTCCCAGCCCGGGGCAAATCGGGTGGCCGCCTTCATGATCCGGCTGGGCGCCTGGATGGAGCGCACCGGCTGCCGCCTGCAGACACGCTTCAAGGCTCTTGAACGGCAGGCCGTGATGAACACCTCAGCCCCGAGCGCCACGCTGGGCGGGTGCCCCTGACAAATACCGGGAATGCGATCCCGAGCGTTTCATAAACCGAAGAGACCAGGCCTGCTCGCGGCCTGGTCTCTCAATTCTCCCCGCACTGTGACGCCAGGCCGTGTGTTTGAAATCCGCGCCCGAAGCCGGCTCGGGCAGGGTCAAAGGTCAAGGGCCCATTCGCCGGATCGCATGACCGGCTCGACCTGCCCATCGGCGGTGAGGCCGTCGATATCCAGTTGGCCCGAGCCAATCATGAAATCGGCATGCACGATGCTTACATTGCCGCCGGCGGCGACAAAGGCAGCGTCGTCCAGGGCGTCCCCGCCGCGAACGGTCGCCCGGTAACCGCGACCCAGCGCCAGATGGCAGGCCGCATTTTCGTCAATTAGCGTGTCGTAGAACAGGATTCCCGATTGCGCGATCGGGGAGCTGTTGGGGACCAGAGCGACCTCGCCGAGGCGGCTGGCGCCTTCATCGGATAAGAGCATGCTCTTCAGGAAAGCCTCATTGGTCCTCGCGTGCGCCTCGACCACGTGCCCCCCCTCGAAGCGCAGCTGCAGCCCCTCGATCACCCGGCCGGCGACACACAACGGCATGCTGGCAGTGACCTGCCCTTCGGCGCGCGATCGGTCAGGAAGGGTGTACACCTCTTCTGTCGGCAGGTTGGGGATGAACGGCATGCCCGAGGTCGTCTGCGTGCCGCCGCCGAGCCAGAGGTTGCCTTCTGCCAGCCCGACGCTGAAATCGGTGCCCTCCGAACGGTAGCGGAGCTGACGATATGATCGCGCGTTGAGATACGCCAGGCGCGCGTTGAGATTCTCGACGTGCTGGGCCCAGGCCGCGACCGGGTCCGGCTGATCCGCCCGACACATGCGGAGGACTTCCTGCCACAGTCGCGGCAGCCGATCGGCGGGATCGAGATTGGGGAACACCAGATCGGCCCATCCG
Organism: uncultured Chloroflexia bacterium; assembly: GCA_963797485.1. GTDB lineage: Bacteria > Chloroflexota > Anaerolineae > Anaerolineales > E44-bin32 > CAWAND01. Next base: position 499,106 of record CAWCPF010000002.1, on the reverse strand, counting down.
GTGACCGGGATGGCGATGACACACCAGTTGGTCTTGTTGGCGGTGGTGATTTCAGACGTTGGATTGAAGGCCTGCAGGGTCCGGCCGAGAAACTTGGTCGCCAGGCCCTCGTCCAGGTCCTCGAGCAGGTTGGGGGCATGGCAGTGCAAGGAGAGATAGGCTCCGCCCTGGCTCACATGCTCGCCGGAGGCATCAAATCGCCAGGTCGGCATGGCCTCGATCCAAGCTTCGCCCTGTGAGTCCAACCCCAGCCGCGTGAGTTGGCTGTCGCCCCATAGCGGCTCGACGGACCGGGCGCCGGCGGCGAAGGCTGCCCGGGCGAGGGTCCGGACCATCGGCGCCGCCTCGGCAGGCACCCCATAGCGAATGCTGGGGTCGGCCATCAGCAGAGCCTGGCCGGGCTGCAAATTCAGCCCAGTACGGATGGCCAGCTCCGCATATCCACGCATGGCATTTTCGAAATCCATCGGCACCCGACGTCCTCCTTTGTGGCGCGTGCTCTGCCCCCGGCGTCCGCTTCCGCCCATCATTTTCGCGCCCGATGGGTGAGCCAACAACAAGCTGTCAAAATACTGGGCTTGTGAAGTAATTCACAAGCCCAGTAGGTTTGTCGGGTCCCACCCGCAGCTGAGAGGGCGCCCGTCAGCTTCTAGGGCTGGCCGGCGTTGGTCAGGGTCAGGAAGGTGCCGTCGGCAACTTGCGTGAGTCCCTGTCCATCCGTGCCCACCGTCCACAGGCCGGCCGGGCAGTCCTCCCCGCAGCTGACCCCGGCCCACTGAAGCAGCAGGGTCGACGAGTTGAGCCAGCTGACGACGCTGAAGTATCCCCCAGCGGGGCTTTCGAGGATGACGCGGGACGGCCCGGACAGTCCGTCCGAGACGGCCACCCAACCCATCTCGTTCTGGGGGTCGCCGCGTGCCAGTCCGAAGGCGACCTGGCTGCCGTCCGGGCTGAATTTGGCGCTCCCAAGGACGAATGAGCCGGTCACCTCAGCCGGGGCTGCGATGGTTGACGGGCCTGCTCCGTCCAGGTTCAAAATCGTGACCCCCGTTTGGGGGCAGTGGGAGGCAACTCGCGACACGTCGGGCGACAGCGCGTCGATGCAAAGGGTGCCCCTGCCCTGAGGTCGAATTCGACCCACGGCGTCACCTGGCCGTCAGCCAGCCGAAGCAGGTACAGGCTGGAGGCTCCCCCGAAGGGGATGTACCCGCCAATGCCAAAGGGCTCCCGGCTGAAGATCAGCCAGGCGCCGTCTGACGCCCAACCTTGGACGACCAGATGGGTCATCGTTTGGGGGGCGAAGGTCTCGGAATACACCGTCCGCATCGCCGTGCCATCCAGGTTGCTGACGTAGATGGCCGCCAGACCGGTTTCGTCGTGCGGCATCGCCGACCAGGCCAGTTGTGGGGGTTGGTCACCACCGCCCGGCCAGATCGCCACGCCGTAATCCGGGTTCTCGACGAATGCCAACTGATACGGGCCGTCGCTGGTGGACATCATCAGCGCCGGAGGGTTGTTCGAAAGAGCGAAGACTTGTCCCTGCGCCACGGCTGCCGAGGGCATGAGCCCGGAGGTGGGACGTGCCTGCGGATCGAACACGGCGCCGGTGTCAAACACTTGCAGGTGATAGTCGTTATCCCATACAGCCGCATGTACGTGGAGCGGCGAGGACTGCGAGTCCCAACCGAAGTCGGGTCCGGCGGCCGCCTCACCGGCATGGAGCACGACATCGGCGGATACGGCGGCGGGGGCAACCTGCGGATGGGTCCAAATGCCGGTAAGCAGCACATCCTGGTTGGCTGCAGCATTGGGATCGATCGTGACGCAGTAGCTGCCGGCGTCCAATCCCGAGAATGAGTATGTGCCGTCGCCGCCCGTCACAGTCGTCTGAAGCTGGTCAGTCCCGGGGCAGACCGAGGTCAGCAGGGCGACGGTCACACCGCCGATGCCGGACTCCTGCGCCTGGCGCTGGCCATCGGCGTGGTACGGGCCGATGGACGTGCTCTCGGCGACGCAGTTCGGTGCGACTTCCGAAAGGGGCGGTTCAGCCGCAATGCCCGAATCGCAATCATCTGCCCAGACCGAGCCGGTGACAGACGCCAGCGCGAATCCGGCGGGGGTCGGATCGTTTCCGGCGCCGACCGGCGGGGTTGCGCCGGAGGGGTTGAGACCCTGACAGGCGATCACGCTTACGATCAGCGTAAGGGGCAGGATCCAGGTCCGTTTGTCGAGCATGGAAGTCACCTCAGCCTTAGAAGGCTATGTGGTTGGGCGCGGCGTAGCCCGCGCCCAGCGGGGAAGGATGATAAGGCTCAGGGCAGGCTGGAGCAGGCCTGCGGGAGCTGGTTGAGGGCATCGCTCTGGCTGGTGGTGGATTGTGCGTGCGCCTGCTGGATGGCCAATCCCCGGAAGGGCGGCTCGCCCAGATTGGCTGGTTGGGGTTGATGGAGCAGATAGCAGGCGGCGAAGAATTGGGTCTGGCCGCTGGTCGTAGTGGCGGTCAGGGCCGCACCCAGCGTGTAGTAGATGTTTCCGGCGGCATGCCCTTCCTCGGGCTGGCCAAACTCCGCGTCGACGCTCTGAGTATCGGCGTAGCCCTGCTCAAAGTTGGCAAATGACGGCAAGTCGCTGCCGCCCGCTTCCCAATACGAGTACGCGCGCAGATACTCCTTGCGGTTGATCGCATTCAACAGAGATCGGAGCACTTGGACGGGGCCGCTGCGGTCATCGAGGTAGATCGAGGAATTCAGCCCGGTCGGCGCCGTCGTGGGTTGCGGGTCCATGGGCGGGGTCTGAGCCGTGGGCGCCGAATCACACCCATGCGCCACCAAGTCCGCCGTGTCGGCGTCGTTGTCCTGGACCTGGAGATCGCCCGATCGAATGCCAAGCGGCTCAAATGGCGGGACGCCTTGGACGGCCGGTTGACTGATGTGGAGCGTGTAGCAACCTGAGAAGGTTTGCAGATCGCCTGCGGTGGGTTGGGATTTCAACACGACCGGGACGGTGTAGTACAGCTGGCCGGCGCCGGCGTCTCCGGCGACCAATCCGTAGCTCACCTGGACCGAGGCCGTATCGGCATAACCCTGTTCAAACTGGTCGTAGGTCGGCAGATTCTCGGCCGTGTCCTTCCAGTAACCGTAAGCCCGAACGTACTCGTGACGGTTGATGGCGTTGAACATCGACAGGATGACGCCTTCGGCCGTGCTGCGGTCGTCAAGATACACCGAGGCGTCAATGGCCGGCGTGATGGGCGAAGGCAGCGGCGTGGAAACAGCCGCGGTGGTGGTTGCAGTGGCCGGCCCTAGAGTTGGCGTCGAGGCCGCCGAGGTCGCCGACGGGAAGATGGACGGCGGCGTGGCCGTTGGCGCCGCCGGCGTCGAAGGCAGGCTGCAGGCCAGCAGGCTGGAGATCACAGCCACCGTACCCAAGACAGGACGCCACCTAGAACGATCCACGCCCAAGCTCTCCTGCGAGCGTGCCGCCGAGCGGGCTGCCCGCCGCACTTCCCTTGAAGGTTGCGCGCATTTTACCAGACCTAAAGCAGGCCGAGGAGTGATGTTGTGCGGAAGTTGAAGAGAAGATTGTCGCAGCCCAGGTTGGGGTTGGCAGGGCGCCCGTTCGCGTGTGCGGGCCAGGGCCGGCGTGGCCGCCGGACTGGGTCTTGGGCAAAGGGGGTTCACGGCGGCCGGAATCCAGGCCACAGCCAACGCTCGCCGGCACCCGGAAACACGGCCCATGAGACGGCAGCGGCCATGAAGGCTTGTGGCGAGTTACGGCCCCCCAACCCAAGCGTTTGTGAAATCAATCACAAGCAGATCCGGACTGCGTGGCGCGCCGGAGAGCGTCTGTCCGGCGCGCGTCCGGCAGACGGGGCTCAAAGCGTGCTAGAGTAGGCCACACCCCGCCCCGGAGTGTGGCCCATGACCAAGATCCTCATCCGCGCTGTGCAGATCGTTACCCTGGACGCAGCCGGGACAATTCTCCGCGACGCCGAACTGGGTATCGTCGATGGGGTGATCGCGTACGTCGGCCGGGTGCCCGAGGACTTCGCGCCGGACGAGACCGTTGACGGCTACGACAAGGCGGCGCTGCCCGGGTTGGTCAACGCTCACTGTCACAGCCCGATGACGTTTGAACGCGGCTGGGCCGAAGACCTGCCCTTCGATCGCTGGCTGAATGAAAAGATCTGGATCCAGGAAAGCGTCCTCACCTCCGACGACGTGTACTGGGGGGCGGCGCTGGCGGCCTGCGAGATGATCCGCTCCGGCACGGTCATGGTGAGCGACAAGTATTTCCACATGGACCGAACCGCGGAGGTCATCCGTCAGAGCGGGATGAAGGCGGCTTTGACCTGGACGGTGTTTGGTCTGGACAACGACCGCGCCTTTACCGGGCGCGACCTGGAGGACACGGCCGCCTGGATCCGCGACCTACAGGCGGAGGCCCATCCGCGCCTGCGCACCTACCTCGGGCCGCATTCGCCATACATCTGCTCACCGGAGACCATGCGACGCGTCGTCGAGCTGGCGCACGAACTCGGACAGGGGATTCATCTGCACCTGGCCGAATCCGAGGCCCAGGTGGAGGCCTCGATCGGGCGCTTTGGGAAGCGCCCGGTGCAGCTCATGGATTGGCTGGGCGTTTTCGACGCCCCCGGCGGGTGCGTGGCAGCCCATTGTCTGGCCATCGACGCAGCCGACACCGAGATCCTGGCGGCCAAGGGTGTGCATGTCCCGCACTGCCCGATCACCTACATGAAACTGGCCATGCCTTTTCCAACGTTGGAGGCGAGGCTGGCGGCCGGAGTGCGCGTTTGCCTGGGCACTGACGGCCCAGCTTCCAACAGCGACCTCGACATGTTCGCCGTCATCCGGCAGACAGCGCTGATCAACAAGTACCAGGGCATTGAACCCGGAGCTCATCCCCGGTGACCAGGCGCTGCGACTGGCGACCCGGCGCGAGGCGGTCGGCTTTGAAGGCACGGGTATGCTGGCTCCCGGCCAGCCGGCCGACCTGATCCTGGTCGACCTTGATCGGCCTCACCTCCATCCGGTGCACAGTCTGATCGCCAATCTGGTTCACTCGGCCAAAGGCGCCGACGTCAGCGACGTGATGGTGGATGGGGTCTGGCTGATGCGCGACGGCGCGCTCCTGACGCTGGATGAGGCGCACATCCTTTACGAGGCGGAGACGCGTGCCCAGGCCATGACCCGGCGCGGGATGACATCCGTCCGCCAATACCGTAACTGAGGCCTTCGCCCGACTGCCGGCGCTATAATATGGGCACGCCCGACCGGGGTGCCAGGGAGTATGTCGCCATGGCCAAATCAGAATCTGGAAGCCAAACGGAGTTGGGAGTTCCCAGAAGAAGCCCGCCAGCACTTCCATGCCGCCCGGCGCGAAATGCGGCTGAGCTACGAGGCGATCATGCCGCCTGGATTTCTGGAGCATCGTCGCGCCGCCCGCCGGGAGGCCCTCCTGGCCGTCAGAAGTCTGATTGACAAGGTGATCGAAGGCCTGGAGAGCTGAGGCGCTCTTTTCGGCGAGAGTGAAGTCAAGCACAAGGGCTGTCTCACAGGCATTTGAGGCAGTCCCTTTTTGATCGGGAAGGCCTTCTTCGGGTCAGGCGCGCCCGGGAAGCAGCATGCGGATGAAAGCCAGCAGGGCCAATCCCAGGCCGGCTGCCCCCAGGCTGCGTTCACCGGAGGTATAGAGCAAGGCGCCCACCAGCAGCAGCGCGCCGAAGACCACCGCCCACACCAATCGATCCAGCGCACGCGTCAGACGCACCAGCCGAAGCTCCAACGAAGGGGCCGCCCTGGCGGTCACGGTGAGGGAGCCGTCTTCGATCCGGTTCAATGTGGAGTTGAGACGCCCGGGCAGGCGTGCCAGCGAGCCGGCCTCTTCTCTTAACCACTTCAATAGGACATCGAACCACTCGCCTTGTTCGTCCTGCATCAACTGGCGGGCAAAGGGCGCCAGACCCTCGAACAGGTTGAAATCGGGATCCAGCCCGGTGCACATCCCCGACAGGATGGCCACACAGCGGCCCAGGAAGATCAGATCGGTGGGGACCTGGAATGGCATGTCGTAGAGCAGGTCGCGGAACTGATGGGCAAACTCGCGGATCTGGCGTCGATCCATGTGGGTCAGCTCACGCATGCTGCGGCCCCACACGTGGGTGAACATAGCCGTCTCGGCCTCGCGGAGGCGCGCCAGATCGGCGCTTGGCAGCAGCACACCCAAGGTCTGGTAGGCGTGGAGCAGCCGCTCGACATCGCGCGTGCCAACGCCGATGGCCAGCTCTCTCAATCCCGATCGGGCTCGATCGTTGAGGGAGCCCACCATGCCGAAATCCACAAACACCAGGCGCCAACTGCCGTCCGGATGCGGTTCAACGAACAGGTTGCCGGGATGGGGGTCGGCGTGGAAAAAGCCCTCGACGAAAATCTGGCGCAGGTAGGTGTCCAACAGCCGGCGAGCGACCTGGCCGCGATCGACGCCGGCGCGTTCGATGGCGGCGTAGTCGGTGATTTTGATGGCGGAGACATCCTCTAGGGTCAAGACCTGGCGGGACGAGTGAGCCCGGTGCACGCCCGGAATGCGAACGGAGGGGTTGTCGGCAAACATGCGGCCGAAGCGCTCGGCGTTCCCGGCTTCGGCCACATAGTCGACCTCTTCCCACAATGTGCGGCTGAACTCGGCCAAGAGCCCATCGAGGTTGGCCCGGCGCGTGATGGCCCGGTAGCGCTTGAGCCAGCCCACAACCGTGCCCAGGGCCGCCAAGTCGACCCGTAGCAGGGCGTCGATGTCGGGGCGCTGAATCTTGACCACCACCCGCTCCCCGGTGATGAGGCGCGCCCGGTGAGCCTGGCCGAGTGAGGCAGACGCCATGGGCGCCGGGTCGAGCTCGGAGAAATGCGCTTCAAAGGCGTCGGGGAAGCTCGCCAGCAAGACCTGGCGGAGATCATCAAAGGGCTCGGGCGGCACATCATCCTGCAATCCGGCCAGCTCATCGGTGATGGCCGTCGGGAGCACATCCACCCTGGCGGACAGGAACTGGCCGACCTTGATCCACACGCCGCCGAGTTTGGTGGCCAGGGTTCGAAACTGCCCCGCCATACGGCGATAGCGGCCCTCGGCGTTGCGGCGGGCCAGCCCTCCCAGCCCAAGCCGGCGCAGCCCGATGTCCCAGAGCAGGACCCCCAACACGTTGGTGCCGAAGAACCAGATCACGCGCCGATAGCGCGCTCGCAGACGCCTGGCGGCTGACCCGCTGTCTGAGATGGTGTTTGGATGGCGGTCGCCGGGTGGCTGGCTCATGCGTCTCCTCGCTGCGGCTCCCTTATCCTAGTCCAAGGCAGGTCCGGGGCCTAGGCTCAAGCGAAAACGTTGTCGGGCAAGGCGACTCCCCTCCGAGCGCCGGATGCCGTGGCGGGGACATGGCTTGGCGAGGATCCTGGCCGGATTGCGAGTACACTCTGGGCGCTGCTCGCCCGGGTGCGGTGTCGGAGGACACGGGTCGCGGACATGGCTTCCAGGACTGTGTAGGTGCAAGGATAATGGACGCTTCCCCTGAAACCGTTTCGGACGCCCACCGGCGCCGGGCGTCCCGTATCCTGCTGGTTGGACTGGGGGCGCTTGTGGTGGTGGGTGTGCTGATCGTCCGCGACTTCGGCGAAGGCGTCGACGAATGGCACAATGCCTTCTACGGCTGGGCATTCTTGCATGCCTACGAAGACGGGCATTTCCTCAGCAACCCCGATATCCAGTATTTCAACGGCCCCCTGTTCATGATGATCTGGGTGGCTGCCTCCCAGGCGTTGCATTGGCTGATCGGCAGCTGGGCAATCGTCGACGGCCACCATCTGACCGTCTTCCTGACCTTCGTGGCCGGACTGTGGTTCTTCTATCGTCTGTGCTGTCGGTTCGTGTCGCCTGGTCCGGCGCTGGTCACGACGTCCCTTTTTGCCCTGCAGCCGCTGGTCTTTGGCCATGCCTTTATCAATCAGAAGGACACTCCTTTGATGGTCTTCTTCCTGGCCTCCGTGACCTTGGGCTGGGAGGCGGTCGATCGGCTGCAGCCCGGCGCGGCGGGCGAGTTGCGGCAGTCAGCTATCATGGCGGAATGGCGGCGATTCCCGCCAGGAGCAAGGGCGTTGATCGCCATCGCGGCCGCCCTTCTTCTCGGCCTGGTGTTGGACCTGTGGCTATTCGGTGGCCTGTTGAAGGCCGCCCATGCGGTGGTTGAGGCGGCCTATGGCGGCCGGTCTTTCGGCTGGGTCAACGACCTGTTCGCCCGGGTGGCGACGGATGCCTACAAGACGCCCGTGGAACTCTACCTGGCCAAGGTCGACCGGGGTGCCTTTTGGCTGCGTTTCCCGGCGACGGCTGTCCTGTTCATCGCTTTGCGCTGGGGCATCGGACGAGTGCTGCCTATTTGGACCGCCGCCCGGCTGCGTCCTTGGGAGCGACGCTGGGGCTTGTTGGTCCTGGCAGGTGCAGCCGTAGGGGCCACCACTTCGATTCGCCTGGTGGGGCCGCTGGCCGGCGTTCTGGTAGCGATGCTGATGCTGGCAAGGCTCGGCCGGCGCGCGATGGTTCCCCTCTTCGTCTATGGCGTGGCGGCCATGCTCACGACCTACTTGACCTGGCCGGTCCTGTGGGGGCATCCAGTCCAGTCGTTCCTCAGCCATGCTGGAGAGGCATCCAGTTTTTCGTCCTTCAACGTGCTGTTCGCCGGCCACCTGCACGAGTCGACCAACCTGCCCTGGAGCTATTTGCCCTGGCTGCTGGCCATCCAGCTCACGCTGCCGGCAGGGGCCGCCATTGTCGGCGGGCTGGGCTGGGCGGTGTGGAAGATAGTGAAGGCCCCTGAAGGGCGGGTGGAGCTGCTGATCATCCTCTCTTGGGCCGTGGTGCCGGCCGGCGCGATCATGCTGGGTGTCGTCCCCGTGTACAACAACTTTCGCCATGCTCTGTTCACGCTGCCGGCCCTGTTCGTCCTGGCCGGGTTGGGGCTGGCATGGGCGGCCCGGATTCGGATGCCGAGATCGGTCCGAGGCGGGCTGATTGCGGTCATGCTCCTACCGGGGGTAGTGGGGATCGTCAGCCTGCATCCCTACGAATACATCTACTACAACGCGCTGGTGGGAGGCATGGATGGCGCCGCCGGCCAATACGAAATGGATTACTGGTGCACATCCTTCCGCGAGGCCATGCTCTACGTCAACCAGGTGGCGCCGGAAAACGCTCGAGTGGCGGTGGCTGGCTCTCTGACGACCGCCACCCCCTATGCCCGGCCGGATCTGGTCGTGGAGCTCGATCGATCCGGTAAATCGAGGCCCGATCTGGGCATGGCCTGTGGCCCCAATCTAATCAAGCAAGGCACCTACTTGGCTGAGTACACCACAGTATTCAGCGTCCAGCGTGGGCGGGCCGTTTTCTCGGTGGTCAAGACACCTTTAAGGGCCGGCGGCCCGACCGGACAGAATACCGTCGGCGTCCGGGTTCAGTCACCCCTCCAGAAGCCCGTGTGGGCTTCGGCGGCTTCATCCTCGAGCGTCGGACCGAGGACGATGATTGAGGCGGAAGCCTGCTGAAGCACGTCCCGGCAGTGCAGGATGAACGCCTCGGAGGCGCCGGTCTCCTCACCGATCATTTGGTACAGACGTTCCTGGCTCAATCCAAACACCACCCGAGTGATGCCGCCCCAGTAAATGGCACCTGAACACATCGGGCACGGTTCGGTGCTGGCGTATAGAGTGGAGCCCGCCAGCACCTCCGGGGCAACGGCGCGCTGATGCGCCAGTGTCACCAGGTTCGACTTGGCATGCGCCGTCGGATCCCGCTCGGACACAACCGTGTTCTCGGCCTGGAGCAAGACCTCGCCGTCGGGCCCGGCCAGAACCGCCCCGAAGGGGTGGTTGCCATGCTCCCGAGCTCGCTCGGCCACCTCGAAGGCGGTCCTGAGGAGCTGCAGGTCGGCCTCCGTCAGCGCTTGTTGGTCCATGTCGCTCCTAGGCTGGCCATCTGCACTTTGTGAATTGCTTCACAAAGTGTGGGCCGGGAAAACACCGGAAAGCGTTTGTTCGCCGAACTGGCGGCGCCGTAGTGCCTACGGGCGAGACCACCCCATCAGGAACAGTGTCCGCTGCGAAGGATCCGGGAGTGTCAGCTGGCTTGCCGTCCACGAAACGGCCGGGGCAAGCCAGATTTCCTGTCCGCCGCCCGCCCCCGTTCGCAAGAAGGCCAGCTGCGAGCCATCCGGGCTCCACACCGGGTTGAGGCCCTCGCCCACGTAGGTCTCCCGGCTGCCGTCCGGCCTGACAACCCATACGTTTCCAGCCCGTCCTGAGGCGGGCGGCTCGCCGAAAGTGATAAAGGCGATCCATGCGCCATCCGGACTCCATGCGACGTCGAGGGGAAACTCGCCCCCGCCCCCGGGTTGGTATGTGTGCATCAATCGGCCGGTGTGCGTCTGCAGGTCGAAGATGGCCAGCCCGATGAAACGGCCCCCCGTGGCCGTGTCATCCCCGGCCACCAGCCACGCCAGCTGGCGGCCGTCCGGGGAGAAGGAAGGCTGCAGCAGGCTGGTCGCCTTCACACCAAAGGCCGCGGGGTCGAAGCTGGTCACGCCGTCCCCCCACTGGTAGATTGCCCCGGGGACATCGTACCCGCCGTAGGCGACGCCTGACCCATCCGGAGAAGCGGCGCGGGGTCCGCCCTGGTCCAAGTCAAGAACCTGATAGCCACTCCCATCCAGGCCGACGATCGTCGGGTGGTCCGAGTTCTCCATACCGGATTGGGTGTCGGAACCGAAAAGCAATACATCCGGGCGGCCGAGCCACCAGGTGGGGGTGGTTTCATAGCGGTCGGCGGTCTGAGTCAGGTTGGCGCTCTGGCCGGTGGCGAGGTCCAGAAGCCACACATCGTCTACGCCTGTATCCGGATCGGCTTGAAGAAATGCCACCCGGCTTCCATCGGGCGACAGGCGTGCCTGGCTCTGGTCGATGATCCGGGTCAACTGCCCTCCGGAGGTGATCTGCCATAGACCTTCGGCGGTGTTGAACGTCAGCCCGCCGCCTGCGGCGTAAACCTGCGGGTCGACCGTGGGCAGGGGGATCGGGGCCACCTGGGTCTTGGTCGCCGCAGGCATGGAGGAGGCGACCGCTGAAGCATTTGGAGCGGCTCCGGTGGGCTGTAGCGGGCCCGAAGCTGAGCAGGCCGAGAGCAGGGTCAGAAGCAGCGGCGGCAGTGGCACAAGACGGGTCCAGTTCATACGGAGGCTTCCCTCCAGGGAAGCGAAATTGGCCGGCATCCAGCACCCGGCGCTGAAATGCCCGGAGAAGTTCCCGCCGATTTGGCGGCGCGCCCGCCTGGCCGCAGGCGCCATGCTTGGGTCACCTCGAACAGAGTCAGCCGGCGGCCGCCGGATAGCGGTCGGGGTAGCACAAATTGCGAAAGTTGCAGTAGGAACAAACCCGATCGTCGTCGATCAAGGGGAACTCCGACTTGTCGAGCGGAATGTTCTGCTGAATGTCCCGGCAATACTCGTACATCTCGTCGGTTTCGGCACGGATCTGCACGGCGAAGTTCTCAAGGTCAACCTGGTCGAAAGCTTCTTCGACCTCATGATAGTCGGGCTGCAGGTAAGCCAGGGTGGGGGTCACCAGCTCGGGGGGCGCGTCGAATTGGTACGCGGCCCAGCCCGAGTAGGCGATGAGCTGTTTGCGATGCTTCTTCTTATCTTCCTTGCCCGTCTTCCAGTCGATGATCTGGTAACCGTCCTCCACCGGGCAAAGGAAATCGACCTTGCAGTAAAGCTTCAGGTCGGCCAGACGGGTTTCGCCATATCCCGGCGGATCTACGATCCAGCGGGCGCGAGTCTCAGGCGGCCGTTGCTGCAGCCAGGTCAGCCGCGGGCTGTTGAGCAAATTCTCCAGGCTGGAGGTCACGGGCGGGAGCAGATCCTCGATCTCGACCCGGGCCCGTTCGCCGTAGTACACCTCCTCAAACGCGCCGGTGCCAACCCGGTGCTGGGCGCCCCGCCGGGCGAATTCGAAGAATCGCTCCCGGTCAATGTCTTCGGTGCTGACTTTGAGCCGGTTGAGCAGAGCCTCGATGATCTCGTGGACCAGGCTGCCGACCTCGAGTGGAACGGTTACAAGATCGCGCAGAGTCTGGATGCGCCTGACCGGGAACTCCCGATCGTATTTGGCATAGTACTGGTAGAAGTAGCGCCGTTTGCAGATCGAAAACACTTCATAGCGGGTCGACGACCACCCCAGAATGGACGTGAAAGGAAAACGCTTGATGTCAGACATAGACAGTTCCGGCGCTGCCGGGGATGGCGCTGCCATGCCAGAACGCCGATCCCGGCACAGCGCCCTCCGGACTACTACCGCCGGGTGGGGTCCCCCTTCTCGGTGTTCAGCTTTACTGCCTGCTTGACCATTCGGGTGATGAGCTTCTCATCGATGTCGGCGGCCTGCGTGAGCTTAAAGTGTCGCATCCGATTCCCCGAGCCCTCGAGCCTCCCGCCCGGGTCGTCGAGATCGACCCCGCGCCAGAAACCGAAGTTCACCGCGGAACTGAAAGCCTTGATGTAGCAGAATGGGCCCTCCTGTTCGTACACCGGCTGTGCCCACTTGAAGCTCTCTTTGGCTTGAGGGGCGGCCTGCAGGATGACTTTGCGGAGCGTCGACACAATCTCGACCTGATCAGGTTTCAAACTCTTGACGTATTCATCGACCGTTTTGGGGGCCATCGGCACCTCCAGGTGTCCGGCTTCGGGTGGTCTCTTGGGCGCACGCGGGTCGGGCTAGCCGGTATCGAGGGCGACCGCGTGCGTCTCTGGATCATACCGGACCGCCACCTGCGCCCCCGGCTGGACCTGGGGCACCTGAAGCCGGCTGATGAGAAGCTCGGTCTCAGCTTCGAATTCGGGACGATCGGCGGGCTCCACCTTCAACTTGATGTGCACCAGGTAGCTTTGGTTGACGGTAGTGCCGGTGTCTCGCAGCTCGAGCACCGTGGCCTGGGCGGGCAGACCCTTGGAACGCAGGGAACGATTCTGGATCCAACTGACCAGCGGTGACCCAACCATCATCGACATGGACAGGATGAAAAACAGCCCGGTGCCCATGATCCCCAGCCGGGTGATCTGCGGCAGCTCCTCCCAGGCGTAGTCACCGCCAGGCAGGCTCAGCATGCCGATGAAGATGCCGATGAAGGGGATCCACATCAGGGCAAATGCAATCCACCCGACGCGCCTCATCCTGGCCACCAGCATGCTGCTTCTCCTTGGGCATGGGAAATTGGGCCCAGCCACATAAGTCTACATCGAGGTGCAGCCGGCCGACAAATCCCGACCCCCGATCCTGCTCGTGAAGGCATTCCCAAAGCGGCCCCCCGCGAACCTGTTCAGATGCCTCCATGCCGGCCCCACAATTGGCCCACATTCTGGAGGCATGATCAACGCATCCAATGAAACGTCCTTAAGGAGGCGTTCGATGTCACGTTCGATTGTCGTAGGAGTACTGGTTGCGCTCGTGGTGTTGGTCGGTCTGGGGAGCCTGGGCCTGGTGTCGTACAACGCCGGTGTCACCCAGGGGTTGGCAGAGAGCGGTAAGCTCGTGATGCCGGCCGTCCCCGAGGGGCGGGTGGCCATCGGCCCGTGGTTTGGCTACCCCAATGCCTGGGGGATCGGGTTCGGGCCCTTGGGCTGTCTGCTTCCGCTGTTCGTGATCATGTTCTTCTTCCTGATGCTCCGGCTGGTGTTCTGGGGAGCGCGTGGACGCCGGTGGGGCGGCTACGGCCGATGGCACCACGGCGGGGATGACTGGGAGCATGATGTGCCCCCGTTCTTTGAGGGCTGGCATCGCAAGGCTCACGGCGACACTGAGTCCGGCGAAAAGGAATCCGGGTCGAGCTAGCCGTAACGCGGCTCTCCCCGGCCTCGCTTGGATCGACCCCCACGGGCTGGCGCCGGGCTCCTCTTCGGGAACGCTTTCGCATCCGAGCAGGAGCCCGGCCCCCGTCCGGCCCCGGCAGAGGCTTTTCGGTTTTGCCTGTCTTCGTGCAGGCCTTATGATCAAAGGCAGCCATGGACAAGATCCTGATCGTGGACGATGAGCCCAAGATCGTGCGCCTGGCCCAGGACTACCTGGAGCATGCCGGGTTTGGGGTGGTGAGCGCCGGGGATGGGCCGGGGGCGCTGCGACTGGCGCGCTCGGAACATCCGGACGCCGTTGTCCTGGATCTGGGATTGCCTGGGCTGGACGGGTTGGACGTGGCCCGCAGCCTGCGGCAGACCTCGAGTGTGCCGATCATCATGCTCACGGCGCGCGGGGAAGAAGCCGACCGGATCGTTGGGCTGGAGCTCGGCGCGGACGACTACGTGGTCAAACCCTTCAGCCCCAAAGAGCTGGTGGCGCGCGTCCGGGCGGTGCTGCGCCGGACGTCTCACGCGAACGGGCCCATAGGCGCCGAGCAGCTTCACGTGCTGGATGTGAGCTTGGACGTGCCCAAAATGCGCGCCGAGCGGGCCGGCCAGCCGGTGGATCTCACATCGGCCGAATTCACATTGCTGGCCACCCTGATTCGGCAGCCGGGGCGCATCTTCACCCGTTCTCAGCTGCTCGAGGCGCTGCATGGTGTGGCTTTTGAGTTCTTATGAGCGAGCCATCGACACCCATGTCAAGAACTTGCGCCGCAAGCTCGAACCCGACCCTCGCCAGCCCCGCTACCTGCTGACCGTGTACGGGGTCGGCTACCGGTTCGCCGATGCCTGACCAAACGATGCCGCCTCCTCCCGAGACAGAGATTGCGGGCCGCCTGCATCGACACTCAGCCGGCGCCTGGCCACCTTGGAGACGGAGCGGCCGCCGGCCGCCCTGGTGGCCGGAAGGAGAGCCATGGCCGCCTCAGCACAGACGCTACCGTCGTATGCCCCGATACTTGGCTTTGCGGCTGGCTTTGATGGTCGGGCTGATGGTCCTGTTTCTGGTCGGCGTGTGCAGCGGAGTGTTCTGGTTGACCAGGCTTCTCCCGTTGCCGTCACCCGGTGGTCCAGGCGGCGGATGGCCCGTGGCGGCCGGCCTGGCCGCCGGCCTGGTGCTTACCGTCGGTTTCCTGGTCACCGGACTGCGCCGGCTGGCCTCGCCGGTGGAGGATCTCATCGAGGCCGCCGGCCGGGTGGAGGCTGGCGACTTTGACGTCAGCGTCCCCGAACGCGGGCCGCGTGAGCTGCGCTCTCTGGCGCGTTCTTTCAACGCCATGGCCGAGCGATTGCGCCTCCAGGATGACCAGCGCCGCACGCTGCTGGCCGAGGTCACCCACGAACTGCGCACGCCCATGACCATCATCCAGGGGAACCTGGAGGGACTGGCCGACGGTGTGTACCCTGCCGATGCGGAACATCTGGCGCCGGTCCTGGACGAGATCCGCCAGCTGTCCAGGCTGCTCGATGATCTGAAGACCCTTTCAGAGGCCGAGGCGGGCGGCCTGCGGCTCATGAGGGAAGCCACCGATTTGGGGGTGCTGATCGAAGAAACGGCGGCAGCCTTCCGCACGGCCGCCGAACGTGACGGCATCCAATTGCTGGTGGATATCCCCGCCGATTTTCCCTTGATCGATGTTGATCCGGGGCGCTTGAAGGAAGTGCTTGTTAACCTGATCGCCAACGCGCTGCGCTACAGCCCGTCTCAGGGCGTGATTCGCGTCGAAGCCCATTCGGCCGCCGATCAGCATCTCGAGATCTCGGTCAGCGACCAGGGCCGAGGCATCTCTGACGAGGACCTGCCGCATATCTTTGAGCGGTTCAGGAAGTCGGCCGACTCCCCCGGGAGCGGGTTGGGTCTGGCCATCGCCCGGAGGCTGGTTGAGGCTCATGGGGGGACGTTGACCGCTCGAAAGCCGGCCGGGACACGGCACGACGCTGACGCCCGAACATTCCCGTCAGGGTCTGAATGCACGCCCCCGCTGCCGCGCGACGTTCTCCTTGGGGCAGGTCATCGTCCATCTAATCAATCGGGCGTGCTTGGCTTGCTGCTTGAAATCAATAACCCTCAGGATTGTCGTGATGGTCTCATTCTGAGTGGGGAGCCCGCGTGCGCGCGCCCCTCATCGGCTTCGTTCGGTATTGAAGCGTGGATAGATCGCAGGGCCGTGTGACCTAATGGGTGGGCTAGGGCGCCCTTGAAGTTGGTTCCCGCAGGCAAGCTGGCCAGGGCAGCGTCGTCGCCGCCATCTGACATCAGTGCGTGTGGACTACGATCTCTCCCCGAATGGACAATCCAGATACGTGAGTGCCCAATTCGGGGTTTCTCAATGTCTCAGCCCGTATAATGGATTCGGCGCTGCAGACCGGGTCGATGCAAGGGGAGAATCTGAAGATATGAGCTCACACGACGAGAAAGGTTGGGTCTTCCTGGGGCAAACGCGACTTCGAGGATCTTCAATCCTGCTCATCGGGCTCTCTGGAATGGCGTTGATTGGCGTTCTGATCATCCAGCAGTTCGGTGAAGGGGTTGACGAATTCAGGAATTATCTGATTGGATGGCAGTTCATCCACACGTACGAGACCGTGAACCCTCTCTCAAATCCTGGGATCAATTATTACAACGGTCCCTTCTACATGATGATCTGGGCGGCTTCTTCGCAGGCTCTTCATGCTTTCATACCTGCTTGGAAGGAAATCGATGGTGGTCACTTCACCAATCTCATTACGTTTCTGGTCGGATTGCGGCTCTTCTACGGACTGTGTCAAAGATTCACGTCCTCTGGTATCAGCCTGCTAGCCACCCTGCTCTTCGCCACACAACCCTTGATGTTCGGTCTTGGGATCCTTGACCAAAAGGATACGCCATTCATGGTCTTCTTCCTGGCGTCTGTCGTCTTGGGATGGGATGCGGTCGATCGTTTGACCACAAAGGTCTCCATCAGATCCCATCTCGATCAACTTGCCTCAGACTGGCGAGATCTCGGCCTCGGAAGGCGATGGGCGCTTTTAATAGGAGGCATTCTGGCCGGACTCTTCCTGCTCGATCTCTGGAGTCTTGGCTGGATGGTGAAGCTCGCGGAGCATGTGGTGACCGACGCGTACTACGGACGCTCGTCCTCCCTTATCAAAGCGCTTTTCGCACGTGTTGCCACGGATGCCTACAAGACCCCACTTGAACTCTATATCGCCAAGATCGACGTTGGCGCTTTCTGGTTGAAATTTCCGATCTCCATTGGGGTGCTGGCAGTTTGTTGGGAGGTGGTCCGACGAAGCCTGCCGACATGGATGAATTCAACCTTTGGTCCGTGGGCTCGGGCCTGGGGAGCCGTCGTGTTGGCGGGGGCCCTCGTCGGGGCAGCCACTTCAATCAGGCTCGCAGGTCCGTTGGCTGCCATGTTTGTTGCCGGTCTACTGTTTGTCAGACTTGGTCGTCGGGGTTTGGTGCCCATCATTGTCTATGGACTGGTTGCTCTCACCTCCCTTTACGTCTAGCTGGCCAGTCTTGTGGGGGGACCCGATTGGTTCCTTCATCAATCACGTGGTGATGACAAGTAAATTCGACGCGCACCCCGTCTTCTTTGCGGGGCAAGTCTACAATGCGGCCAATCTCCCCTGGAGTTATCTTCCATGGCTGATGGTGATCTATCAATTTCCCCGCCCTTCTTGCCACTTTGTTGGGGCTTGCCAAGTTAGTCTTGAAATCGCTGAGGACCCGTCGCATTGAACCCAAATCCGCGCTGATCGGTGCTTTGGATCGCGATTCCAGCAGGCCTTGTCATTTTTGATGTTGTCCCGATTAATGACAACTTTCGCCATGTCATCTTCATCCTTCCACCGTTCTTCGCCCTGGCAGCGGTTGGGATGGACGCCATTTCTCGGGTGCACGTCAGGCAGGTGTTGAAGGCTAGTCATGGTTCTCATTGCGATGGCCCCGGGTCTTATCGGAATCATCAGCCTCCATCCGTATGAATACATCTACTACAACGAGATTGTGGGGGGCGTGGATGGGGCGGCCGGACATTACTACGCCGACTACTGGTGTACTTCCTTCAGAGAAGCCATGAAGTATGTCAACCAAGTGGCACCTCCTAATGGCTGTTGTGGCGGTGGCTGGTGGCCGGTCCAGCGCGGATGGTTTCCAACGGAGCGACCTCTCCATTGAGTTACGAAACACGCCTTCCCCTGATATAGGTCTGGTCTGCTATCGTGGTGCGACGGAGGACGACTTCCCAGATATGACGACGGTCTTCACGGTGCGACGAGGCAGGGCCGTGTTGGCGGCGGTCAAGCTGGCCAACCCGCAGTAAAGCTCGAGAATATGGATCATCGAGGTGCATACTGTCTCACGCTGCTGCGGGATGCGCTGCAGGCTCGCATATTTCGTCTCGCGTCAATGCACCTTGTCGGCACATCCTTCCGCGCATGGGGCCAGGGGCGGAGACACAACTCTCGAACCTCTTCTGACGGCCACGTCTGACAGCCGAGAATCCTCGTCATCTTCGATACAAATGGCGGGAGTAACCGAGTGCCCTGGTTTTGTCAGACCTAACTGTGCCAGGGAGGACTAGGGGCTTGGCGGAAGTTCTTCAACTTCAGGTACACACGCGCCTTGTCGCGCCGATGGAAGTACTCCACCACGATCTTGTGCGTGCCCCTGGTCAGCGTGACATCGACGCTGTGCTCCACGACCGAGGTCTGGTTCCAGGCGTCCAGCACGACCACGTTGTCGATCAGCAAACGTGCGCCGCTTCCGGCCAGCAACCGGAAGCGATAGGTGCCGGCGTCGAAGCTGGCTTTGCGTGTCCAGCGAACCGAGAAACTGTTGACGGGAAAGCCTTCACCAGGTGAGCCATTGCCCCAGTCAAAGTCGAGCTTGTTGGAGTAAAGCGTCATCTCGATGCGACCGTACAGATTGCGGGAGTCGTAATACTCGCCCTTCCATGGACCACTGCCCGATCCGGTGGAGCCGCCGGATCAGGTGACGACGATGATCACCCAGAATGGGTAGCCGTAGATCCCGAAGGTTTGCCCGGCGGCGTTCTTGAGCATGAAGTTGCCTTGATAGGTGCCGGCCGTATTGGGGGATTTCAGGGTCAATTTGAGGTCGACGGTCTCGCCCGGCCTGACCGATTTCGGAAGGCTGGCGCTGCCCGGAGCGCTCATCTGATCGCCCTTGGAGAAATAGAACTTGTAGGACGTGCTCCAGGTACACGTGCCTACGTTCTTAAGTCGCCAGGTCTTGTCAAACGAGGCGCCGGGTGACATTTTGGCGTAGTCCGGGATGGTGACGTCGCTGACGAAGGCCGCCTGATCACTGCAAGCGGCACTGGCGCTGATCGGCAAACCGAGCGGGGCGAGCAGGCTGACGATAACAGCCAAGGTGAGTGTGCGTATGGTTGGCATGATGTTTGTCTCCTTGAGCCTACCTGGTGGCCTAGGCCGGGCCCTTGCAGCGCCTTCTGCAGGGTTATGGGGTCGGAGTCTCAGTCGGTGTGTCCGTTGGCGTGGGTCTCAGTCGGGGTCGGAGGCGTGTGGAGGGGGTGGGGGTACTCGATGGCCGGGGTCTCCATATCCCAGTCAAACATCGCCCGCGCCTCACCATGATGTTCGAAGTACTCGATCTTGACGCTGTGCTTGCCCGACAGGTGGCGGGTGAAGGTGTACAGTGTTGTCTCGGATACGGTATGCCACTCATCCAGCACCAGCGTGCCATCGATGAAGACGCGCACGCCATCATCGGCCTTGACACTGAACTGATAATCCCCGTCGGAGAACTTGACCGTGCGTGTCCAACGCGCCGAAAAGCTGTCAGCGGGCAGCCCGACGGGCGCGCCGTCCGTCCAGCGGAAGTCAACGTTTTCATCATCCCGCACCAGGCGCGGCGTCCCCGAGAGGCTCTCGTTGGGCCAGTATTCGCCCTTCCAATGCGAGATGGTCGGCGAGGCGACCTTTTCCCAACCCAATCGGACACGCGCATCGTAGGCGTGTTCGTAATATTCAAGCACCACGCTGTGTGTGCCCTTGGCAAGGCCGATGTCGACGGTCAGCTCGCGGGCGCTTCCGTCCTCCCAGTCGTCCAGGACCACATCGCCGTCTACCAGCAGGCGCGCCCCGTCGTCCACCCACACGCGGAAGCGATAGGCGCTGTCGTCAAAGGAGGCTTTGCCTGTCCAGCGGACCGAGAAGTTGTCCACCGGCAGACCGGCGGCCGCAGCGCTGCGTCCCCAATCGAAATCGATCACCGTGTCTGTGCGGGTCAGTTTTGGAGATCCATTCAGATCCGGGTTACTGAAATACTCGCCCTTCCAGCCGTTTTGGGCCGGCTGGGCGGCGGTCCCGACCACGATCTTGACCGTTAGCGGCTGAGCGCCCTGGGCGCCGGTGCCGAAGCGCTCACCCTGCGAATTGCGCATCAGCCAGGTGCCGGAGTGTGCGCCCGAGGTTGCGGGCGCCGTCAAGCCAAGCGCCAGGTCGAGGGTCTGGTTAGGCGCCACGCTGGTCGTCAGGGCCAGGCTGAGTGGTGCGCCCATCGACTCTCCCTGATCGAACACGAGCGCGTACGCGGGGGACCAGTCACAGGTGCCGGTGTTCTTGAGCCGCCACACACGTTGAAAAGCCTTGCCTGGCGAGACGATGGTCCCATCTGGTGTCTGTAGGACCTCGACCAGGCCAACTCCGTCCGTGCAGGGTATCGGGCTGGGGGAGAGGCTCGCCGTCGGCGCCGACGAAGCTGAGGGCGAGGGCGTTCTGGAGGCGGTCCCGCCCTGCGGACTCCAGCTGAAGTCAACTCCCGTGGCGGGTTCATCAGACGTGACTACGGCCGGCCGGTGAATGGAATCCAAAGAGAGATCGGGCGAGGTCCACACGCCTGCTCCGAGCAGCGACCGGTTGTTGGCATCCCCGGTTGAAAGCGTCACGCAGTAGCGCCCGGAGGGGATCTGGCTAAAGATGAACCTTCCAGAGCTATCGGTCAGGGTTTGGCCTGATGCTGAAGACGGGCAGTCGCCCGCCCCCAGGCGCACGAGCAGGTTGCTCAGCCCGGGCTCGCCGGGCTGCCGTTGGCCGTCGCCGACAAGCAGGCCATCCGGGGCGGCGCGGCAGCCGGCCGGCATTTGGGAGTTGGTGGCCGGGAGGCCGGTTTGCGCGCATTCATCCGCCCAAACGGCTCCGGAAATCGAACCGGGTAATGGGCCCGCGGTGGGCGCGACCGAGGTTGGATTGGAGAGCAACGCGAAGATTGCGGCCGGATCGAGGGGGATACGGCCCGAGGCCGCCAAAAGGGCGGCGGAGAGGAAGATTCCAGCCAATCCACCCCCCGCCAGGGCCAGCAACACGGCCGACCAGAGCGGACGGACTGTGCCACGCATAGTAGGAGGATGGGGAGCTGCCCGAGCCGGATGGTCCGGCAGATAGCGATGGGGGCAGCCGCTGCCCCGATGGTACCGGTTCCCCCACCCGCCATTGTACGACACATCGAGCTGAGGTCCGCCTGCAATTTGTCAGTCCCAGTGACTGTCGTTCGTCGGAACCGCGAGCTGGCGTCCCGGATGGGTGGATGCGCCCCTTCGGCCGGGGACGAGCACGTGAGTCAGACGCCTGGATCTGGCCTGGATTCGGAACCGTTGCGGGTAAGAGGAAGAGGCAAACCGCCCTTGGGTCGGAGTTTTCAGCTTAGCGGGGACCGGGCACGTCGGACATGGCCAACCACATCAGGGTGGCGACTTCGGCGCGGGTGGCCGGTGCGTCAGGGTCCTGGATTACGGCCATCAGGCCTTCGGCGGAGGCGGCACGGTTCCAGTCCTGCCACCACTCGCCGCCTGACGAGGGGGGGAGATAGTCAGGACCATGACTGGCGCGCAGGAGCAGAACGGACATCTCGGCTTCGGTGATGCCTGCCTCAGGTTCGAAGCGATTATCGCCCCGGCCGCGCACGTATCCTTGGACGCTCAAATCGCGTATGGCGCGAGCCCAGACCGCATCCCCTTGGACGTCCACGAACCCCGGCCGGGATGTGTTATCGAGCCCAGGCATGGCGGTTGAAGATCCGAGCAGGAAAAGTGAAACCAGGACCAGCAGCGCAACAAGATAACGGTTCATTTCTAATCCCCTGCCCGGCGACGACGGCGATCGCGGGGCCGAGCCAGGTGTGATGGTTGCGTAAAAGCCGTCTCAGGTCCACCGTAGCACACAAAGCGTGCCGGAGAATTCTCAGTCGGCTTACAACTCGGGAGAGCGTGCCGCAGATCGAAGTCAGGTTGCCGAAGAAAGGCGGATTAGCGGTCAGGCGCTGGTCTATGTATGGGGCGGCGGGCCAGCCGGCGCATGAGTTGGGGGAGCAGCGTCACCACCAGGGGGGCCAACAGCCAGGACCAGGTGCATGCCGGCGGACTCCACAAGGCGATGGGGATGGACAAGAAGAACACGGCCGAAGTGGCCAGCGGCCGGACGCGGTAGAGCGCCATCAAGCCGGGATCAAGCGCCGGGTCGACCAATCGATGGCCGGCGCTGGCATACCACCAGATGCCTGCCTGGGCCAGACCCAGGCAGCCCACGACCCCGGCATACGGGATCACGCCCAAAGACAGATAGGGATAGTGCCCCAACAGGCTGGAGACAAACGGCAGCGAGACAATGAAGAACAGGAAAGGCATGTTCAGGAGCACCAGGGCGCGATCGTAGCTCCGGATCAGCGTGAAATAGCGATGGTGGGCCGACCAATACGTCCCGATGACGGTGAAGCTGATCACAAAACTGGCGATCTGTGGCGAGAGCGCCGACAGCCGGCTGCCCAGCTGCTTGGCGGCCAGGGCGGCTGGGATCTCAGGCACGCGCACGTCGATCGCCAGCAGCGTGATGGCGATGGCCATCACGGCATCGCTGAAGAACACCAACCTTTCCAGGCTGAGATGGCCGGTACGCTCGGCTTCGGCGCCCGTGAGCCTCACCCACCCAAAGGTCTCCCCAATCGAACTCGTTTCGCAGAGTCACCTTACTCCAAACGCGGCCGCGATGCCAGATCCCAGCCCCAAGACTCTGGCCCGGTACGGGGATCCCCACCACGTTGATTTCCGCACGCTTGGCCACGACGCGCCTGGCCGACGAGCATTTGTGAGGCTGGGCGCGGCGACGGCTAGATCACCAGATTGAATAGATAACCTGTGATCACGATCGCCGCCGCGACCACGCCTACGAAAGCAACCAGCAGCGGCGGCCTCAAGACACGTCGCAGGATGACCAGCTCCGGCAGGCTGAGCCCAACCACCGACATCATGAACGCCAGCGCCGTGCCAACGGCTACCCCTTTTTCGATCAGGGCGGCGACCAGCGGGATCAGCCCGGCGGCATTCGAGTAGAGCGGGATGCCGATCAGCACGGCTACCGGCACCGACCACCAGCTGCCGGGACCCAGCAGGCGCGTCAGCGCGTCGGCGGGGACGTATCCGTGGATGACGGCCCCAATGGCAATGCCCACCACCACGTAGTACCAGATGCGCCCGACGATGTCGCGCACCGCACCGGTCGCCTGGTTGACCCGTTCGGCCCAAGCCAGCGGTTGAGCCTCACGGCTGGTTGAAACCGCCGTCTGCCACACAAAGGCCTCGACAAATCGCTCCGGGCGCAGGCGTCCAATGACCCAGCCGGCAAGGATGGCGATCAACAGACCGGAAGCCACATACAGCCCGGCAATGCGCCAGCCGAATAGGCCGAGGAGCATCACCAGAGCGATTTCGTTCACCGTGGGTGAGGCGATCAGAAACGAAAACGTCACGCCCAGCGGGATCCCGGCCTTGACGAAGCCGATGAACAAAGGCACCGCTGAACAGGAACAGAAAGGCGTCAGCACCCCCAGGCCGGCGGCGAAGATATTGCCCAGGCCCTGGCGACGTCCGGCGAGTAGCGCGCGGCTGCGCTCAGGGCTGAAGAAAGTCTGGATCAAGGTCACGACGAAAACCATGCCCACCAGAAGCAGCAAGATCTTGGGCACGTCGAACAGGAAGAAGGCCACCGACGACCCCAGCCGCGACTCGAGCGAAAGCCCAAGCACGCGCTGTGTGATCCAGATCGATGCGGGCTCAAGGCCCAGGTACAGGACCAGCCACACAGGCAGGCTGACCAAAAGCGGCAATACCTTGGCCGCCCGGGTGCGGCTGAGCGCGCTGGGGATGGGGCGTATCGAGGCCATTTGGAGAAAGCTCCTGCCGGCTCGCGGTTCAGCTCGCCGCGAGCAACTCGGCCAGCTGGCGGCGCGAAGGAATACGACCGGTCGAAACCACCTGGCCATCGATGACCAGTCCAGGCGTTGACATCACCCCCCAACGCACGATGTCGGCGTAGTCGGTGACCTTGTCGATGCGGGCGTCGAGCCCCATTTCTTGGACGGTTTCTTTGACCAGGGCTTCCAGTCGGAGACAGTTTTGGCAGCCTGTGCCGAGGATCTTGATGTCTTTCATGATTCCCTTTCCTTTGCGGACTTTGTGCTCGAGGCCAGCGTTGGGTCTCGGCCAGATTGGCAGCGCGGGCACGGGCAGTCCTCGGGCGCCGGCGCGTTCCTGCTGGGTTGCGCTCCCCCCAGGCCGTGCAGCGCGTCGAGCAACGCCGGCAACTGCGGCTCGCTTACGGAGTAGTAGATGTTCTTGCCCTGGCGCCGGGAACGGACAAGCCTGGACCGGCGCAGGACCATCAAATGCTGGGAGAGGCTCGGCTGGCTGATCCGCAAGGCAGCCGACAGATGGCACACACAGGCCTCATCGACGGCCAGGAGTTGGACGATGGCCAGGCGCGTCGGATGCGCCAGGGATTTCAGAGCCCGGGCCTGAGCTCGGAAGGTCGACGCAGGGCGGCTTAATCTCATATTCAAATTCCTGAATGTGATTATCACCCTGGATGGGGAGGGGGCAGAGTGAGCATAGTCCGTCGATTTGTGATAATTGTCACAAAGCAATCGGCCGATAAGTTGGTCTGGGCTAGGGTGTCCAGGTTGAGGCTCAGGAGTTGATGGATTCGTCGTGGAAAGGACCCGGGCACGCAAAACGTGACCAACGGAGGGCATCCTGTTGGTCTTGATCGGGGAAGGCCGTCCAGGCACCGTCCTGCGCCACGGCCACCTTGCTCACCGTGCGACCGTGCACGATGATCTCGTGCCGGGTCGTGCCCTGGGTCGTCCAGCTGGGCGTCGTGATCGTGATCTGGTAGCAGAGGGCGCGCTCAATCCCCTGGCTTTGCGCGTCAGATGGGAGCCGTGCCCTCGCCCAGCACGTCGATGTGGACCTGCCCGCACTCGGGCTGCCTGGGCTCGCCGGGCCAGATGGCCGTATCGGTGACACACGTGGTGTAGCGCTGGCGCAAGCTCGCCTCCAGATCGGCCGGGAGGCGTGCGCCGCCGACGGCGGGCAAATTGCTGGCGGCGATCCATACCGCCACGATGGCTGCCAAACCCAAAAGGGCGGATCGAGCCGGATGCCGGGCGATGTTTCGCAAACTCGCCTGGAAGTTCATCGGCCTTGTCGGTCAATCGACGAGCGGTTCAACATGCCTCTCACTGGTTCGTGGCGGCGTGGCAGTCGCTCACGGATTCTAGCCCAACCGCTATCATGGTACAGGCTATAATCTCGGTCTTCCGGATGAGGCAGGGATTTCTGGAAAGCGCGCCTTATGCGACGGACGGCCCTGGCTTGGGAGTCTGAATTGAGACTGCGTGAAACTTCGACTTGTCATCGCGATAGCGGGCTCGCTGGCCGTGGCCGGCTGCGGCGGGACCAAGTTGTCTGCACGCGCCACCCAAACCGGGATCGAAACCACGGTGGCCGGCACCCTGACCGCGCTGGTGCCCTCGCTGACCGAAACGGCTCCGCACCGGACACGCCAAGCCCAACGCCCGAGCCGGCCAGGCTGTGGAACTGCTTCACCTGCTCGGGCGATCAGATATGGCAGTTGGGTCTTGGGGAGCCGCACCAAATCACGCTGCTGCGCCCGCTCGGCCAATACTACGGCACCAGCCCCCAAACGCAGCGAATCTTGATGGCCTCCGTGTTTGGCGATCATGGCGCCGGCCCCGGGCACGTGGCCGTCAGCGATTTGTCCGTGCTGTACCTGGCGACGGGCGAGGTGGTCCAACTGATCCCCGACAATGTCGTCGAGGCGGCCTGGGCCCCGGACGGGATGGCGCTGGCCTACATCCTGGCCACGCCTTCAACGTATGAGCTGCACTGGCGCACGGTGGACGGCCAGGACCTTGTGCTGGCCAGCGATGTGAGCTTCACATGGTCGATCGCGCCATCCGGAAGTGCCGTGGCTTTCAGCCGTGAAACGGGCTACGGGCTATCCGCCTCCCCAGGCCTGTTTGTGGTCAGCGTGCCCGAGGCGCAGATCATCCAGGTGTCAGACGCGGACAAGCATGGGACAGGAAGCCTGGGGGACGTGCCCGTCTGGTCTCCCGACAGCCGGGAGCTGCTGCTCTCGTTGTGGGGCGGCCCCGATACCCGGTTGGTGCTGGCCCGCGCCGACGGCAGTCTGACATTCGATCTGGCGCCGGATCCGGCCGCAGCCAGCCAATGGTGGTCCGGTATGCAGATTCCAGCCGCCCTGTGGTTTCCAGACGGCGAGCACGTGCTCTTGAATTCCAGCGACATCAATCCGGCGCATGGGGCCATGATCGGCGGACCGACGGCTCTCGTGACCTACCGAATCGATCGGCAGGCGCATGCCCTGGCGGATGGGCGCCTGGTGGGCGAGGCCAACGGCCTGATCGATTGGAACGTCATCGGAGAGTTGGTCTGGATTCTGGGCGATGACGGACAAGTCGAATTGCTGTCGATCCCGCAAGCACCGTAGGCCAGACACTCGTTTCCCCCAAAATGCTTGTACAATGGCACCATTCCTGTTCTTGGGAGGCGCGCCCCATGTCAATCCTCGTGATTCCTTCTGACCCGCGGTGTGGCGGTGGAAGGGCGTAAACCAAGCTTCTGAACGACCTGGTCCCGTAGGCAGGGCCCAGAGCCTCTCCTCTGCAATCCCATTCCCATGCGGTCAGTCCGCCACCCTGCTTTCGCCCACGCGCGGAACAGGCTAACGCGGCGCGACTCGGCAAAACCGTCCACAGCCCGGATTTTGAACTGATTACCCCAAATGAGCGTCGTGCGCGCCGAAATGGCGCGGATGGCAGGCTGTGAGGCGTGTGATGTCCTGGATTCCTGGACGCCGGTGGGAACCGGCCTCCGTGTACCTGTTCATGAACGCAAGCGTCTCGTTTCTGTTTGGGCTGGCCTTCACGACAAACCTGGTCTATCAGGTCTCAACGGCGCAGCTGACACCCCTGCAGCTTGTCCTGGTGGGCAGTGTGGTCGAGGCGACGATCCTGCTGTTCGAAGTGCCCACCGGATTGGTGGCAGATGGTACCAGCCGGCGACTGTCGGTGCTCGTCGGCCTGGGTCTGACCGGGGGAAGTTTCCTCATCCAGGGGGCCTTTCCCGTCTTTGCTTGGATTCTGCTCTCCCAGGTTGTCTGGGGAATTGGCTACACCTTCACCAGCGGGGCCACCACCGCATGGTTGGTGGATGAGATCGGCGAGGCGGCCGCCGGAAGGCTGTTCCTGCGAGAAACGCGCCTCTCAAATCTGGTGGGCATTGCCGCCATTCCCCTCGGGGTGGTCATAGGCAGCATCAACCTGGCTGCGCCGCTGCTCATCAGCGGAGCCCTGTTTCTTTTGCTCACCGGTGTGCTGGCGTTGCGCATGCCGGAGACCGCCCTCCGCCCAGCCACGTCCGGTCCGGGGAGGGGCATCTGGCGGGGAATGCTCGACACCCTGACCCGGTCACTGCGTTTTGCCGGCCGCCATCCAGATTTGCGGTTGCTGTTCTCCATCTCGGCCGTCGCCGGAGCGGCCAGCGAGGGTTTTGACCGGCTGATGACCGTGCACTGGATTCGGGACGTCGGTTTCCCGACCGCCGGCGGACTTGAGCCGGTGGCCTGGCTGGCGGCCATCAACCTGACCGCCATGCTGCTGTCAGCCATCGGGGCGCGTTGGTTGGAGCGCCGGGTCGATACAACCGATCGGCGCCAGCTGGCGCGGGCACTGAGCTTGCTGGTCGGGGTGACCATCCTCGGCGGAGTGGCCTTCGGGCTGGCGAGGGGTTTCGGCGTGGCGCTGGTCGGGTCCTTGGGGGTGCGAGTCAGCCGGACGCTGGGCTCCCCACTGTCGCAGAGCTGGCTGAACCGCAGCCTGCCCTCCGACCTGCGGGCCACGGTGCTCTCCCTTGAGGGTCAAATGGACGCCATGGGGCAAGTGGCCGGCGGCCCGATCATCGGCTGGATAGGCAGCGCCATCAGCGTACCGGCCGCCCTTGTGACCAGCGCCGCCGCCCTGCTGCCCGCCGCAGCGCTTTACCGCCGATGGCGGCCTGGGGCGGAGCCGAGCCTGCCGGTCGAAGCTTGACTCGGACGCCCGTGATGATGATAATCGAGCGTAGTTCGGATTAGGATTACTATGATGTCTTCACGGCAATTGTCGGGGGATCTGGCGGCGCTGGGCTTTACCGAGTATGAGGCCCGGGTGTATCTGGCTTTGCTCAAGCGGAGCCCGGCGACCGGTTACCAGATCAGCATCGCCTCCGGGGTGCCCCGGTCGATGGTCTACGAGGCGTTGGGCAGGCTGGACGGCCGTGGTGCGGTCTTGTCGTCGCGCTCCGGCCGGTCAACCCTGTACCGGCCGCTGCCGCCGGAGGTGCTGCTCGACCGGTATGAGCGCGAGCACCGCCAGCTCATCGCCTCACTTCGAGCGGATCTGTCCGAGGCCGGCGAACCGGCCGCCAAGGGACCGCTATGGCGCATGCGCGGCCAGACGCCGGTGTGGGCCTATATGCGAGGCATGGTCCAGTCCAGCCGGCAAGAGCTCTTCCTGGTGCTCCCGGACGCCGAGCTCGAGACCCTGCGCGCCGATGTCGAAGCGGCCGCCACGCGTGGGGTTGAAGTCCGCACGCTGCTCACCGGAGAAGGCTTGTTGGCCGTCGGCGAGGTCGCCCGACACCCGAGCCGGGAGAGCGAGCTCCAACAACTGACCCATATCGCCTTGATCGAGCAGGATCGAGCCCAGGCGCTGATCGCCGACACGAGCGGGGAGGTCAGCGCCTCGGTCACCGAGGATGCGAACCTGGTCCTGATCGCTCGGCAGTTCGTGTGGATGGAGCTGCTGGCTCAGCGGCTGGTCGCACGTCTTGGAGACGGGCTGCTTGAGGTCCTGGAGCCGTCGGCGCGCAAACTCTTCCGTGAACTGCAGACAGGGGAGGCGTAGTTGACGGACAAGGCCGATTTGGTTCCGGCACCGATCCAAGAGCCGGGGTCGACCGAACGCCGCACCCCGGCATCCGCATCCATTCCGGCGGACGAACTTCTGCATCACCAGACCGGCGACCCGCACAAGACTTCATTTGGGCTGTCAGATGTCATCCTTGGCGGTCAGGATGGGTTGGTGAACGTCTTGGGGGTGATCCTGGGCGTGGCGGCGGCGACGGCCGAGACGCGGATTGTGCTGGCGGCCGGCCTGGCGGCCACCTTCGCCGAGTCGGTTTCCATGGGGGCCGTGGCGTACACCTCGAAGCGCGCCGAGCAGTCGTTTTATGAAAGTGAGCGCCAGCGCGAACACCGCCACATCCTCCAGGCGCCGAGCGTCGAACGCGACGAGATTCGCCGTATCTACGCCGCCAGAGGATTTCAGCGATCCGCTTCTGGAGCATGTCGTCGACACGATCACCTCCGACCCGGAGACTTGGGTGGCGGTGATGATGGCTGAAGAGCACCGCCTGACACCCATGTCGCCCAAAGATCCGGCGCGCGCAGCCTGGGTCGTAGGGTTGGCAGCCATCATTGGCTCAATCATCCCACTCATCCCGTTTGTCCTGCTGCCGGTGGGACCCAGCATGGTGGTATCGATCGGCGTGGCGGCGTTGACGCTGTTCGTGGTTGGCGCCTACAAAGCCCGGGTGACGGTTGGGGCTCCCGGGAGAAGCGGGCTCGAGATGGCGCTCATCGGCACCCTCAGCGCCCTCGTCGGCTACGCTGTGGGTCTGTTGTTTCGCACCGGATGACACCCACCTCGAGGCCGGACGTTATGTGGGCGATCCCGGCCCGCTGAACCGCCGGCCGAGAACCCGTTCCCCAAACTAACCCAGTACGGGCTGCAATCCAACAAAGTCCGCATAGCGCCGGGCCGTCTTGGCCGCGGCGCGCTCGGCTGCCGGCGGCAGACTCTCGAATGGCCGAATGGCAATTTCGACCGATGCGCGGTCCAGACGACGATTTCACGTGCCCGCCAACCGACCATCGATCACCAGGACATAGCGGATGGCATTGCCTTGCCGCCACAGCCAGGCATGCCGGTCTTCGTCGATCATGGCTCGGCGATCCTTGTAGCTGGACAGGTACTCGTCGAACAAAGACAACAAAAGCGCGCGCCGCGTTCGGCCGGCGCTGGGAAGGGGACCCGGCGCAAACCACATCTCCTTGCCGTCAACCTGGTCGTGTTCCAGGTCGGCTTGCACGGCCAGCAAGCCCAGGCGGGCGTGCGACAACGTGAGGCCCGACCAACCGGCGAAATCTGACACACTGGCCGGCCCGCGGGTGGTGAAATATCGCCGGGCAAGCTCGGCCAGGGCCTCCTCCCGGTCCAAATGCCGTGTGTGCGGCGCACGCTCCGAAAGCAAGGCGTAAGTGAACTGCCGCCCGCGGCGGGGACCGCTGCAGACGAGGCCATCCAGTTCGGCGGCCATCACCAGGTAAGCCAGCCGTTGGCCGGCGGGATCGGAAACACCGGCGTGTTTCAGAGCGCCTCCCAGCTCGGCCCGAGTCCGGAAACGGCCGCCCTCCAGGGCGCGCGCCATGGCCTGGTGACTTCGCCTGAAATCGGCGCTGTGCCAGTCCCAACTGGCGATGGCGATACGCGCTTGCGGCTTGGACGCGCGGGCCCGTCAACTGTAGGAGCCATCCTATATCGGCCGGGGTCACGAAGTGCCAAGTCGGGCGGAGCACATGGGTCCGCAGGATGTGCCCATCGTTGTAGGCGCGCTCGATCTGCACCTCGCGGGCATCTCTCAGCCGCATCCCCACCGACCACAAGCCGGCGTAGTAGTCCTGAGCCTGAATCGCCACCAGGCGGCTGACGATGTCCTGGGGGGAGCCGTGGGTCGGCGCCATCAGGCAGAGCGCACTCAGCCGGCGGAGGGTGACTTCAGCTTGTTCGATGGCCGGGACCTTTGACGGGCTTAGGGAGCGATTTCCAGGCTGGCCGCCGCCGGCCAGGCCTGATCGTCGCCCGCAAACCAGGCGTGCAACGCCTGTTTCCCGGCGGGGAGCCCCTTGAGCCCCAGGCTGAAGGTGCCATCGTCCAGGGTCGTGGCGGCGCCGGCCGGCGCGCTCGACACCGTGATCGGGAGCGTGAAGCGCTGCCCCTCTCCGGCATCGTTGAGGAAGAAGATGGCGAAGTAGCCGCTGGCTTCGGTCGGGGGATCGACACGCGCCCGGAAGGTCAGGCTGTAAGTCTGGCCAGGGTGGACTGCAAAGTCAGGCGAATTGAGACCGATGTCCTGGCTGGATGTGGCCGAGATGATCAGAGCCTGGCCTGATCCGTTCTCTCCCTTGGTGAGTTCCGGTCTGACCGGCTCCCCAGGCGCCCCAGCCCTGCATGCCGTTGGCAAAGGTGCCGTTGGGAAGTTGGTTGGAGGTCTGGCCGGCTTCGGTGTAGCGGACCGAGGCCAGGAGGAGGCTTGCCGGTCCGGAGCAATCGCACTCGGTGTTGATGCGCATGCCGACGTCGGCGTGGGTCATACCTTCCGGGACGACGCCGTTGAGGCTGTAATCGGCGTACACGCCCTCGCCGCTGAGCGGGGTCACGGAAAAGGTGACCGGTGCGCCGGCTATCGGGCTCCCGTCTTCGAGTTGCACGGATCCACTTGCCTGTCCCTGATCGACCTGCAGCGACAGGACCGATCGAGCCCGCAGGTAGCTGGCCACGAAGTTGGTGTACGTGCCCGGCTGGTCTTCGGGCAGCAGCTTCCATGGGTGCGGATTCCACGATTGGAACAACGGATGGTCCGGCCGGCCGCCCTGGGCGACCTCGAATTCCAGCATCCGGCTGCGGGCATGGGCATACCAGGCCTCGTCGGTGGCGTCGGTCGGCTCCCCAATATAGTAGATGCCAAACTCAATCCCGCGCGACTTCACCAGATCCTCGATCTTGCGGGCTCGTTCGGCCCAGTCCGGGATGGAGAAGTTGACATCCAGATGGAAGAAGTCGAGCTCCTCGCCGGTAACCTGCTTGTAGGCATCAAGCCAGGCGGCGACCTGATCCGCTTCCAGGTTGGCAGTTTCGATCGATCCCACGACAACCTCGGGAAACACGGCCCGGACGGCGGCGATTGTCTTGGCGGAGTTGGCCGCGATTTCTTCCGGTGTCATTTGGCAGGCCGGATCATAATAGGTGGCCGCGTCGAAGCCATGTTCCATTTCATAAGCGTACAGCACGCCGCCGGCGGCCTGGATTTTGTGTGCGATTTCGGCTCACCCCCGGCGCCCCGTTGAAGCCTTCGATCGTGCCGGCGTTGCAGGCGCCGTGCTCGGACAGGGGCCCGGCTTCGAACGCCACGCCGATCCGGCGCGCCCGCAGGTTGTTGAGCACCGTCTGGAGCTGGCTGTCGGAGACCAGGCCGTCGAGCCAGACCGGGTACAAAACCATCACGCGAACCGCCTCCGCTGTCCGCGGCCAGGGCGCCACCGGGTCGAACAACTGAAGGTAGTCGTACCCCTCGACCCCGGGGTTGGCGGCCCCCCACTCGGGGGCATCCAACGGGCCAAACCAGATCTGCGGCCGGACGCCCATGTCTTTGAGCGGCCAGGGTGGGGTGCGGGGCCCGGCGGTTGGGGGAATTCCAACGGCGGTCGGAGGCTGCCCGCCGGACTCGTCTGGCGAAGGGGAGGCGAGCAGCGGCAAGGAGCAGGCGAGCAGAGCGGCCACACCGGCGAGCAAGCCTGGGAGAAGACGTCTGGTGGGCATCGGGATCTCCCTTCTCAGTCCGGCAGCGTTCCCCGGACGTCGATTGTGGCCGAGGCTGAGTTGGGAGTGTGGTGGGACGGCGGAAGGCGGGACGCCCCCAAGATACCTCAGTTTCGACGCCGGCGAAACGGCTACGGAGTTGGCCCGAGACTGATGGCCTGGAGGTCGATCAGGTCGATGGGCGTCGGCGCGCGGCAGGGTGTTTTGGATCTCGGCCACGGTGTCGGTGTGGCGCATAAGATCGAGGATAGCGCCCTGGCTGGCTTGGGCTTCCACCCGGGCCCGGTAGCGGACCTGCCGGGCCGGTTCGCCCGGGGCTCCGAACTCGCCCTCGACTTCGACATCAACCGCCGACACCTCGATCCCCTGAGCGGCCGCCTCCCGATACACGTCGTTGCAGTAGCAGGTGGCCAGGGCGAGGAACAGGGCTTCTCCCCCGTTGACACTGGAGCCCAAGCCAGACGCTTTCGGAGGGATCGTGATCGTGTGGATGTTCTGGTCTGTGGTCAGAGTGATCTCATGCCGGCCCAGGCTGTTGTTCACATGCGCGCTCGATTCTCATCCAACCCCTCCCATGTCGACTGGTTGTCAACACTGTGATCGGCGTGCAAGGCGGAGCCACATGGATCTCGCCTTCGCAACTTGCCCCAGCCCGGCCAGCCAGGGCCCACCCCCGGCACGCGGCCAAAGGCCGTAACTCGAGCTCGAGTCCCGACTGCCTGCCGACGGGATCAGGCTTATCAACCGCCCGAGGCGGACAAGGTCACCAGACGCGTCCCAAGCCGGTGGATCTGGCGGTAGTTGGCGCCCTCTTTGACGGCCTGCACGACGGCCGGAATGTCCACCACCTCCGTTCCGGCCACCAGATCGATCCCGTACTCGAAACACACGGCGCTCATGGGCGCACTGGGTCCGAGGAGCAGGACGTAGGCGTCTGGTGAGATGGCGTTCACCAAGCCATTGAATGTGCCGTTGATGAGCGTCATGGCGGTGAGGGCGACCACACCGCAGGATGGGAGTGCTTCGGAGGCGGCCTGCGCCGGTAGCTCGCCGGCGCCTGGATCCTGCTCAAACACGATGAGCTCGCCGACAGCGGCCCGGATGTCGGAGATGAAGGGGAAGTGGCCGACCAGCGCCACACGCGTGTCCCGGCCCTTTCGAGCGATGATTTCGGCTGCGCTGGCTTCTTGCCAGGCCCCGGTCTCGTGGATCAAGGTAGCGTTGATCGCCGCCAATCCCACGCTGCGTTCGGTTGGGCTGGAGGCGTTGATCAGCTCGGCCAGCTCCCACGGCGGCCGTTCTCTCAAATGGCCCGCAAGCTCGATATCAGCTGCTTCTCCATGGGCATGTGGGGCGACCACCGTCGATGCCAGTCCGCATTGGAGTTTTCCGTCCCGCTCGGTCACCACGGCCGTCCAGTGAAGCCCGACCGTCAACTCGACCGTGCTTGCGTCCCGGGGCACCAAAGCCGTCAGTGATGTGAACAGATCACGCAAACAGAAGCCTCCTGTCCGGGTGAGGCATGCGACAGGTGCCCTGACAGGTCATTCTTCCATGTCGACGCTTGCGTGGCCCCCGTGGGCATGCAGTCGATTGGGTCGGTGCTCAAGCTTGCCGGCGAGATAGGCCTCCAACGCGCCGGCAATGCTCTTCTGGTCTGTGAGCAACGCTTCGATCCCTGCTTGTTTGAGATGGTTGAAGGCGCCTTGCCCCATCCCGCCAGCCACGAGTATCTGACAGTCCCGGATCGGATCGATCATCTGGCCGTGGTGGCCCTCGCCATGCCCGTGTTCATTGTGCTGGTGTTCTTGATGCTCTCCGTGTGCGACGAACTTGGATCTCGTCTCACGCGAGACCTCCTTGCCGTGGTCGATCGTCACGACGAGATAGGTCTTGGATCGTCCAAAGTGGGCGCTGATGATGCCCGGGTCCTCATCGGTGACGAAGGCAATTCTGGTGATGTCTGGACTTATGATTTTCGCTCCTAGCTTGGTCCTTTGCCGGTTAGATTATCGACTGTGACCTGGCTGGTCGATCCAAGCGGCCTCGCTCATGATAACCGGTGGCGATCATTCTGCCGGTGCTTCACGCCTGCTTTTCGTGGCCGCCGTGTGTGTGAGCCCGTTTGCGCGCTTCCCGCTGCTCTTGTGTGTGGGCCACGAGCGCCACCAGATCGAGGCGGCGAAGCGACTCGTCATAGGTGAAGCGCCCGCCTTGGAGGTTGACTTGATAGGCCGTCCCCGCCGAATCTCGGATCAAATAGCCCGCATCAATCAGAAACCTGCGCAACTCGACGTATTCGAGCTTCAAGCGATGGCCAAATTGCAGGATCCAGCGCTGCAGTTCAGCATTGACCTCGGCTTCCGCATAAGTCTGGCCGGGGTCGAGCCGCAAGATGGTGCTCACAAGCAGGATGTTGAGGGGCAGCGCCTTCCTGGGCAGATCACGAGCTGCCAATATCAATTCGGGGAACTGCGCCTCGAACATTTCGCGGCTGAGATGATCGGTCACGCGGGCGTTCCAGCGGGTTTTGGCTGCGAGGGGGCCGGCGACAAGCTTTGCGCCCAGGCGATGGCTCTGTCGAGTTCGCCGTCGCGGATGGGCCCCTGCTTGGCTTCGACGAAGAACCCCGCCGGCGGCGCGACCAGGCTGCCTCCCGACTTTGAGAGCCGGGTGGCAATGTGCTCTGCGGCGTAGCCGCCGGTGTTAACCATGAAACGCAGGAGCCCGGCGCGGATGGTGGCCACATCGATTCGGGTGTCGAAGGCCGCCACCTGGACGCCCTTCAGCCCGCCCCGCGGCAGCTGCTGGAGCAGGTTGGTAACCGGTTTGGTTGGCCGGAAGCCCTGGGTGGGAGAGCCCACGATGAGCAACCCCGCCTGCTGCAGGTCGTCCACGCTGGCCTGAGACGCCCGCACGGCGCGCGCCTCCCCGGCCGACGACAGGGCCTCGGCAATGGCCCGGGCCATGGTTTCGGTGTTGCCGAACTCGGAGTTGTAGACCACCAGGATGTTCATGCAGTCTCCTGTTCTTCAGAGCGGGTGCCATGTCCGAGATGGCGTCGGCGGACAGGGTCTTCATCGGCCGGACCGCGAGCCGATGAGGCGGGCGCGCCGTTGGCTGGGTCTGTCTTCTCCCCGTCCCGATTTGTGAAATCTATCACATATCGGAACCTTTTGTCGCCGGGCGTTGGCCTGCGTCAACCGTGATTCCAGGGATGGGCTGCACTGGCCCGTGCCCCGGATAGACCTGGCGAACGCCCAGCTGGCGCAGCCGCTCCCAACTGGATGCGACCAGCCGGGCGTATTCTTCAGGTGCCATGTGCGGAAAGGTGAGGTCTCCGGTGAAGGCCGAGCCATTGTCGAGCACCAGCGAGACGCTGTCATCGGAGTGGCCGGGGGTGGCGATGATCTGGCCATCGAGTCCCAGCCCCGTGAGCAGGCTCCGGCTGTCCTCAAAGTCGATGTCCAGGTTGCCATCCAGGCTGATGTCGACGTAGTGATCGCTGGGCTTCATCCAGCGCTTGAGCTGGGGAATGGCTTCGATCTGGTTGGGGAGCACGATGAGCCGCATGCCCTCGGCTTTGAGCTCCTGGGCCAAACCGGCGTGGTCCATGTGGTAGTGCGTGGCCAGCCCGTGGCCGATCTGCTTGAGGGGGATGTCCATGCGAGCCAGATTGGCTTTCAAGGCGCCCATCATTCCCGGCCACCCCAGATCGACCAGCAGCCGGATGCGCCCGCGGCTGATGACCCAGAAGTTGGTCGAGCGATAACCCACATTGACGATGGTGAGGTCGGTCATGGATGGGGTCGGCCCCGGGGGATTGGGGAGAGGCGAGTGGTCGAGTTTCGGGCCATAGGGCTATGATATCAGCAGGCGGCTGCCCACACTCGCCGTGCCGATTTGGGTGAGCGAGTAGTTTGCCGTGCGGAGGGGGTCTGCCTGGTCATGGAGCACCAACGCCGTCGGTCAAGCCGTTTGCCAGGATTTGACTATTCACATCCGGGCGCCTATTTTGTCACATTCTGCACAGCAGGCCGTCGACCCATCTCTTCGGAACGGTTGTGGACGGACTGGTCTCGGTGTCTGCTGCAGGCGTGATCGTCGGTGAGGAGTTGCGGCGGACGGGCACCGTCCGGCAGGGCGTACGGATAGACGTATCTGTCGTCATGCCGAACCACGTTCACGCAATCGTCGTCTTGCTCCTTCCCGGCCGCGAACCTCTAGATGTAGGGGCGACCGGCCGGTCGCCCCTACACGGTGGGGCTGGGCCAGCACCAGGCTCATTAGGCGCGGTCATCGGCAACTTGAAATCCGTGATCACAAGAAGAATCCGGATCGAGACAGGTCGGCCAGACTTGCATCTTTGGCAGCGGGGTTTCTACGATCACGTCATCCGCAATGATGAATCCTTGAACCGCATTCGGCGTTACATCCGCCAAAACCCGGCGCGTTGGGCTCTGGATGAATACTACGAATCCAGGCGAGGTAATGCCCTTGGACCGTAGGGGCGACCGGCCGGTCGCCCCTACGGTCCAAGGTTGTCTACGCCGGGCCGGATTGACCACAGGGCACGGTAGGGGCACGATATATCGTGCCCCTACGCCTCCCCCGGCCAGCCTCAGTCGGCAAGTCATTCCCTGAATGCGAATGTGGTCCGGGTTCGCCACAAACCCTCGGTGTTGTCGATCAAACACAGCTCACGCGCATGGGCCTGGATCGGCAGGGCCGGGTGAGCCGCCTCCGATACCCTGGCCAGCATAGCCTCCAGTTCATTCGGTT
This sequence comes from uncultured Chloroflexia bacterium, assembly GCA_963797485.1. Lineage (GTDB taxonomy): Bacteria > Chloroflexota > Anaerolineae > Anaerolineales > E44-bin32 > CAWAND01. The sequence continues at coordinate 461,280 of CAWCPF010000002.1, read as the reverse complement.
TGACGTGGGCGACGGTCAGATGCGGCACAATCTGCTCAAACTGCCCCTGGTAGGGCGGCGAATTCGGGGAAGGCAGCCGCCACGGCCTTGATCAGCGCCAGAAAGGCGCGCTTCGGCTCCGGCACCAGGTAGATCACATCCGGGAAACTGGCCACGCGGCTGAGACGAAAGTCGAACGCCGGGAACCCCGCCGCCAGCGCCTCCAGGCGTCCGTGCGCGTCGGCGGGGCGGCCGAAATGCGGGTGGAAGGGATAGTTGATGGTGACGTGGGCCGGCACCCCCAGCACAGCCGAAGGATCATAGCGTAGGCGGAATTGCCCGATCACGGGTTCGGCCTCGGGCACCGGCACGATCAACGCCGCTTCGTGTGGGATGGGTTTCGCAGACGTTCCGAACAACCAGGCCCTCCCTGCAACCGCCAGCCCCGGGGCTGGCGCCCCTCAGACACCGGCCACCAGCCAGGCCGTCACTCGAAGACACCCAGCCGACACGGCTGGCGGCCCCGCCTGGAAGAGGCTGTCAGTCCTGGGCGCGCGCCGCCCCGATCCAGCCCAGATGCGTATGGCCGAACGCGTCCGGGTACTTGAGCCCAAACCCCAGGGCCCGGTCCAGGCTGGAGTGGCCGAAAAGAATCACGCCCGCCAGGGCGAGCCCGGGCATCGACCCCAGGCCGCCCGCGGCGAACACCAGCAGGGCCACGCCGCGGTGATGGACCAGGTTGTAAGTGACGGAGCCAAGGCCGGGCCCTGCCAGATATCCGAGCGCGCTCAGGTCAGGCGCCAACAGCAGCGCCGGGTAGATCCACCAGGCCATCCCCAGCTGGGCGAAGGCGGCGATGGAGGCCAGAAACAGGCCCAGCTCTTCGGTTCGGATCAGCCAGCGCATGCGGGCTTCGTGGCGCGGGTCGGCAGCCATGGCCTTCACCTCCGGCACCTGCAGTTCGACACAGAATAGAAGAAGGCCTGGCCGGCGTCAATCCGCCGGAGTGGCGCGCCTGTTAGAATCCCGACCGGAGGCACGCGTATGTCTGGACCGCTAACTCAGCCGAACCCGTGGCTGGAGCATGACCGGCGCAGCTTTGAATTCTGTCTGGATGTTGTCAGGGCGGCGGCGGTTGGGCCGACTGAGGGGCTGTTTGAGCCCGGCGGGGTCACACACCGAGTGACGCGTGAGGCAGCCATCCTGGCCGGCGGCGGGAGAGCCCTGCTGCTGCAACTGGCGCACCCGGCCGTGGCCGAGGCCGTCGACTCGGACAGCAGTTTTCGTCGCGATTTGATCGGACGGGGACAGCGCACTTTCACGTCTGTGTATCGCATCTTCTTTGGAGACCTGGACACGGCGGTTGGCGCCGCCCGCTATGTCCACAACCTGCATGACCGAGTCTTCGGACAGCTCTCCCCGCACACTAGCTCTCGCGGAGCTGGACAGCCGTACCGGGCCAACCAGCCGGAAGCCCTGCTGTGGGTGTGGGCGACCCTGATGGACACCGCACGGCAGGTCTACGAGCAAGTGGTGGCGCCGCTTCCGCCCGCCGAACGCCGCACGTTCTACGCCGACACGCGTTTGTTTGCCGTCCTGATGGGAGTGCCCAATGCCCAGGTCCCGGCCGATGAGGCCGGTTTCCGGGCGTACTTTGCGGGCATGCTGGCCGGCGAGACGCTCGAGGTGGGCGAGACGGCGCGTCGCCTTGGGGACGAGCTGTTCGATAGCCTGGGCGTAGCGCGCGGGTTCAACCGCTCGCTCACCAGCGGGTGGATGCCAGAGCCGCTGCGCGCCGGCTTCGGGCTGACGTGGACGGCGCGGGATCGAGCCGTGTGGCGCCTGGCCGTGACCGCGCTTCGAATTGGCTTGCCTCTCACCCCGGCCGCCCTGCGCTACCCGCCGGCCTACCACCAGGCCGTCAGCCGTATCGCCTCGGCGCGCCATGAGACTCCCCCGGCTGCGTCCCGCTTTGTGCTGCGTTTGAGCCGGCTGATCGCGCTACCGCTCGGACTGTGATCCGGCTGGGGCCAGGCAGACCTGCGGGTGGGTGAGTTGGACCACGCGGCGATCTATCGTCAGCAGCCCGAGGCTTACCACCAGTTGGTCAGCCACGAGGACGCCGACGGCCATTTGGAGTTGGCGCTGTTGACTCTGCTCCCGACTGCCGGGGGCCATGTGCTCGATGTGGGCACCGGTACCGGCCGGGTGGCCGGGCTGCTCAGCGGCCGCGCCGGGCGCGTGGTGGGCTGCGACCGTTCGCTTCCGATGTTGAGCACAGCCGCCAAACGGACCACTTCGCCAAGCCAGGGCCGTCCGGCCTGGGTGGCGGCCGAGAACGCGCATCTGCCCATTCGCGCCGGATGGGCCGATCTGGTCGTGGCTGGCTGGAGCCTCGGACACTCGGTCGAGTGGTTAGGCGCGGACTGGCCCCGGGCCATCGGCGGGGCCCTGACGGAGATGGCCCGCGCCGCCCGGCCCGGGGGAAAGCTGGCGATCATCGAGAGCCTGGGGACGGGGACGACGCGCCCCCAGCCCCCTACAGCCGGGCTGGCCGCATACTACACGTGGCTCGAGACCGAGCACGGGTTCACCCGGCAGTGGTTTCGAACCGACTATCTGTTCGACACAGCTCAGCAGGCCCACGACCTGATCGAGTTCTTCTTCGGCGCCAATCTCGCCCGCGCCGTGGCTTCACATGGGGAACGCCGGGTGCCCGAATGCACCGGGTTGTGGACCCGGCCCGCCGGTTAGCCCGAAACCTGCCCAGCCTGAGCTTGACTCACCTTGGTCTGACGGCTATAATCCCTTCATATATGAATACATACTCAGATATTGACAAAGCAACCGGACCGGCGATGGCAGGTTCGGGCCTGGACGAGGATGCGGCCGCGTACCTGGCGGAGCTCTTCCGGGCGCTCAGCGACACGAGCCGGGTGCGCATCGTCTCCGCGCTGGTCGAGGGCGAAATGAACGTGCGCGCCCTGGCCGAGGCGGTCGGCATCAGCGAGTTGGCCGTGTCCCACCATCTGCGCGGCCTGCGCCAGATGCGCCTGGTCAGGGGGCGCAAATCCGGCCGCCAGGTCTTCTACAGCCTGGACGACGATCACATCGAGGCCCTGTTCCGCCTGGGATTGGACCATGTGCGGCATGGGTGATCTCCAACCCCTGACCCGCCGGTTTGTGAAGAAATTCACAAAACCCACCCGGCGAGGGATGAACGGACGCCAAGATGGCGCTTGACACTCGCCTCAAGCTCAATCTGCCGGATTTACTGCCACAGGTCGACGATGAACGCGATGGCTGCGTCGATCGGCTGCGCGAGGCTCTGGCGCGCCAGCGCGGCATCGACCGCGTCCACCTCGACCGGCAGGCGGGCCGGGCCGTGCTGTGCCTGCACTACCGGCCGGATACGACCACGGTCGAGGCCGTGCGCCTGGCCGCGCTTAACGCCGGCGCGGCCATTTCCCGGCAGATCCAGCATGCCACCGTCCATATCGGGGGAATGGACTGCGGCGATTGCGCCGTCAGCCTGGAACATGTGCTGGGGCGCATGCCCGGCGTGCTCACCGTGTCGGTCAGCTATCCCGCCGAAAAGATGCGCCTCGAATTCGACACCAGCCGCATCCGCCTGGACGAAATCGCCCGGCGGGTGAGCTGGATGGGGTATGGTTTTGACGCACCCGTCCGGGCCGAACGTTGGCCCAGACGCCATGCGGCGCTGATCGCCAGCCTGGCCTCGGGCGTGTTCATGGCCGCCGGCCTGGCCGGGCCGATATGGCTGGGACTGCCGCCGGCGGCGGCCACCGGCCTGTTTGCCCTGGCCTATCTCGCCGGCGGGCTGGAGGCCGCCCGCCACGGGGTGGCCGCGGCCTTGCGCCTCCGTTTCGACATCGATTTCCTGATGGTCATCGCCGCCGCCGGTGCCGCTGTGCTGGGACATTGGGCCGAGGGGGCGTTCCTGCTGTTCTTCTTCAGCCTCGGCCACGCCCTCGAGCAGCGAGCCCTCGGCCGCGCCCGTCACAACATTGAGGCCATGCGCTCGTTCATGCCGCGCGCTGCCCGTGTGCGGCGCAACGGCGTGGAGATGGACCGGCCGGTGGACGATCTGCTGCGCGGGGACCAGGTCGTCGTGCGCCCCGGTGAACGCCTTCCGGTCGACGGGCGAATTCTGCAGGGCATCACTTGGGTGGATCAAGCGCCTGTGACCGGAGAAAGCCAGCCCATCGAGCGCCGCCCCGGCGACGACGTCTTTGCCGGCTCCGTTAACGGGCAGGCGGCCGTGGTTGTCGAAGTCACCCGCCTGGCACGCGAACTCGACATTGTCTCGGGTCGTCCAAATGGTCGAAGAGGCCCAAACCCAGAAGTCTTCGGTCCAGCGCCTCACTGAGCGGTTCAGCCGGGTGTATGTCCCCCTGGTATTGGGAGGGAGCGTGCTGGCGGCCGTGATCCCTCCGGCCCTGGGCTGGCTGCCGCCGGAGCAGGCGCTGCTCCGCGCCCTCACCCTGTTGGTGGCCGCCTCGCCGTGCGCCCTGGCGATTTCGACCCCGGCGGCGGTCTTGTCGGCCGTCGCTCGAGCGGCGCGGTCGGGCATCCTGGTCAAAGGTGGGCGCCAGCTCGAACAGCTCGGCCGGACCTCGGTGGTCGCTTTCGACAAGACCGGCACGCTCACACAGGGCCGCATGTCCGTCACGGACATCGAGGCATTTGGTGCGGCGGGGCGCGCCGAAGTGCTGGCCATTGCGGCGGCCGTCGAATCCCAGTTGGTCCACCCGCTGGCCCGAGCCGTGGTCGAAGCCGCGGCGCTCGAGGCCGTCCCGGTCCCATCGGCGGACGGGGTCGAGGCCTCCGGCGGTGGCGTGAAGGGCCGGGTGGAGGGCGTCGAAACATGGTTGGGCTCCCCTGCTTGGCTGATGGAGCACGGTATGTCGTTGCCCGATGAGGCCGTTCGGGCTGTGGCGCGTCACCGGGCCGAGGGACATACATTGGTGCTGGTGGCGCGCCGCGGGACGGTGTTGGGCTTGATCGGCCTCACCGATAGGGTGCGGCCGGAGGCCGTCGGGGTGCTCCACAAGCTGGCGTCCATGGGGGTGGCGGCGCGCGTGATGCTCACCGGAGATCACACTTCCGTCGCCCGGGCAGTGGCCGAGGGGCTGGATCTGACCGGGTTCCAGGCGGACCTGCTGCCCGCCGACAAGGTCGAGGCCATCCGGCGGTTGGCGGAGGACGGGTCGGTGGTTGCCATGGTCGGGGATGGCGTCAACGACGCGCCGGCGATGGCCCAGGCCGGCGTCGGCATCGCGCTGGGCGGGGCGGCGAGCGATGTGGCCCGCGAGACGGCCGACGTCGTGTTGATGGCGGATGACCTGCGGGCGCTGCCGCTGGCGCTCGAACTCGGGCGCCAATCGCGTCGCGTCATGGCTCAAAACCTGGCCTTATCCCTGGGAGTGATTGCCGGGCTGCTTATCGGAGCCGCCGCCGGCTGGGCATCGATCGGTCCGGCCATCGTGCTCCACGAGGGCAGCACCCTGCTGGTGGTCTTCAATTCCCTGCGCCTGTTGCGCGCCGGCGCCACCGACCGTCCCTAAGCCCTCCGCATCGGCTTCGTGAGCACCACGGCGTCGGCCAGGCTGGGCATGGCCGATGCCCGCGCTTCTTGCTATGCTTAACGGCGTTGCCGGACCACGCCAGGGGGCCGCGGGGCTGACGGTTTGCGCCGGCATGAACCGCCCGCCATTAGGAGGTGGGATCACCCAGTTGATGAAACCGGACGACGGTCACCGTCGAGTGGTCATCCTGGGCGTACAGCCGGAAATCGACGCCGGCCGCACGCCCATCAAGCGCGTGGTTGGGGAAACCGTCGCCGTCGAGGCAGACATCTTCACCGACGGGCATGGGGCTATCGGCTGTGAGATGCTCTACCGCCGGCCGGGAGACGAGGCCGGCTGGCAGGGCAATCCGCATGCACGCTATCGGCAACGATCGCTGGCGGGCGGAGTTTTCCGTCAACGCCATCGGGACCTACGAGTACACGCTCGAGGCCTGGCCGGATCAATTCCAGACCTGGCAATCCGACCTGGCCAAGCGCGTCGATGCCGGGCAGGACATCGCCGTCGATCTGAAGATCGGCGCCGGACTGGTTGCCTCCGCCGCCGATCGCGCCGAACGGGCCGGGGGCGATGACGCCGCGCAATTGCATGCCTGGGCCAATTCCCTGAGCTCCCCCGGGCGCCTCGATCGCCGAACCGAGCTTGCCCTCAGCCGGGAACTGCTCCAGTTCGTGGCCCGCCGCCCGGATCGAGCCCACGCCACGCGTTACGATCGGCAGTTGGCGGTGTGGGTGGATCGGACGCGAGCCGCCTACGGGGCCTGGTACGAGCTCTTCCCCCGCTCGGCTGCCCGTCGCCGCGGGGCTCACGGCACGTTCGATGATGTGCGCGCCCGCCTGCCCGAATTGGCAGAGATGGGTTTCGACGTGCTCTACCTGCCGCCCATCCATCCCATTGGCCGGACTCATCGTAAAGGGCCGAACAATCGCGCCGAAGCCGCGCCCTCCGACCCCGGCAGCCCGTGGGCGATCGGTTCCGAAGACGGCGGCCACATGGCCATCGACCCGCAGCTCGGCACCCTTGCATCGTTCGAGAAGCTGCTTGAGGCGGCCAAAACCTACGGCATCGAGGTCGCTCTCGACCTGGCCTTTCAGTGCTCACCGGACCACCCCTATGTCACCGAGCACCCGGAGTGGTTCCGGGCGCGTCCAGATGGCGCCATCCAGTATGCCGAGAACCCCCCCAAGAAGTATGAGGACATCTACCCCTTCGACTTCGACACCGATGCCTGGCAGAGTTTGTGGGACGAGCTGAAACGCGTCACCCTGTACTGGCTGGACCGGGGGGTCAAGATCTTCCGTGTTGACAATCCCCACACCAAACCCTTTGACTTCTGGGCATGGTTGATCGCCGAGGTCCGGTCGGTGGATCCGGAGGTGCTCTTCCTGGCCGAGGCCTTCACCCGTCCCAAGGTCATGATTCACCTGGCCAAGTTGGGCTTCACGCAGTCCTACACCTATTTTGCCTGGCGCAACACTGCCCGGGAGCTGCAGCAGTACTTTTCGGAGCTCACTCACACGCAGCTTGCCGAGTTCTTTCGTCCCAACCTGTGGCCGAACACGCCCGATATCCTGACCGCCTACCTTCAGACCGGCGGCCGGGCAGCTTTCCTGGCCCGTCTGGCGCTGTCGGCCACCCTGGGTGCCAGCTACGGAATCTATGGCCCGGCCTTTGAGCTGATGGAGTCGCGCCCGCTGGAACCGGGCAGCGAGGAGTATCTCGACTCCGAGAAGTACCAGATCCGCGAATGGGACCGCAGCCAGGGCCAGCCAATGCGCGACTTTATCGGGCTGGTCAACCAGATCCGCCGCGCGCACCCGGCCCTGCAAAGTGACCGCCGCCTGACATTCCACGCTGTCGACAACCCCAGCATGTTGTGTTATAGCAAAGCCACACCTGACCGGAGCGATGTGATCCTGACGGTCGTCAGCGTCGATCCCCTCCACGTGCAGCGCGGCTGGCTGGGGTTGGACCTCGGCGCGTTGGGCCTGGAAGGTATAGACGCCTATGAAGTCCATGAGCTGTTGACCGATGTCCGCTACACATGGCGTGCAGACCGCGCATTCGTCCAACTGGATCCGGAGGCTGTGCCGGCCCACATCCTCCACATCCCGGGCCGAAGCTCGGGCTAAGTGCCGGCTCCTGCTGGCGAGGTGACCGAGGATGCCCAAGCGTCGTGACAGCTTGTCCATCGGGTTCGATCCGCAGTGGTACAAGGATGCCGTCATCTACGAGCTGCACGTCCGCAGCTTCAGCGACAGCGACGGGGACGGGGTCGGCGATTTCAAGGGCCTGAAAGACCGCCTCGAGTATCTGCAGGATCTGGGCGTCACCGCCGTCTGGCTGCTGCCGTTTTATCCCTCGCCGCTGCGCGATGACGGCTATGACATCGCCGACTATGGCCGTGTCAACCCATCCTACGGGAGCCTCAGGGACTTCAAAGCCTTCCTGAATGAGGCCCACCGGCGCGGCATCCGGGTCATCACCGAACTGGTGGTCAATCACACCTCGGATCAGCATCCATGGTTTCAGCGCGCCCGCCGCGCCAAACCCGACAGCCGCTGGCGCAACTTCTATGTCTGGAGCGACACGCCCGACCGCTACTCCGAAGCGCGTGTGATCTTTCAGGATTTTGAGAGTTCGAACTGGACGTGGGACCGGGTGGCCGGCGCGTATTTTTGGCACCGCTTCTACAGCCACCAGCCGGATCTCAACTTCGACAACCCCGAGGTCCATCGAGCCATCTTCAAAGCCATGGATTTCTGGCTCGACATGGGGGTGGATGGCCTGCGCCTGGACGCCATCCCTTACTTGTATGAGCGCGACGGCACGAACTGCGAAAACCTGCCCGAGACCCACGAGTTCCTGCGCGCCATCCGCAAGCGCATCGATGAACGCTACGGCGATCGCATGCTGCTGGGCGAGGCCAATCAGTGGCCCGAGGACTCGGTGGCTTATTTCGGCGAAGGGGACGAATGCCACATGGCATTTCACTTCCCCCTGATGCCGCGCCTTTTCATGGCCGTCCACCTCGAGGACCGCTTCCCGCTGATCGACATCCTTGAGCAGACACCCGAGATCCCCCCCGGCAATCAGTGGGCCATCTTCCTGCGCAACCATGACGAACTCACACTCGAAATGGTCACGGACGAGGAACGAGACTACATGTACCGCGTGTACGCCCAGGACCGGCAGGCGCGCCTCAACCTGGGCATCCGGCGCCGGCTGGCGCCGCTGCTCGGCAACAACCGCCGCAAGATCGAGCTGATGAACGGTTTGCTCATGGCCCTGCCGGGCACGCCGGTTCTGTACTATGGGGACGAAATTGGGATGGGGGACAACATCTACCTCGGGGACCGAAACGGGGTCCGCACGCCGATGCAGTGGAGCTCTGACCGCAACGCCGGCTTCTCGGTCGCCAACCCGCAGCAGCTCTATCTGCCGGTGACCATCGATCCCGAGTACCACTTCGAAACCGTCAATGTCGAGGCCCAGCAGAAGAACCCGCATTCGCTGCTGTGGTGGACCAAGCGCCTGATCGCCCTGCGCAAGCGCTATCGCGCGTTCAGCCGGGGGGCGATCCGTTTCCTGCACCCCGACAATCGCCGGGTCCTGGCTTTCACCCGAAGTCTTGAGGACGAGTTGTTGCTGGTGATCTGTAACCTGTCGCGCTTCACCCAATACGTTGAACTGGACCTATCCGCATTCAACGGCATGGTGCCGATCGAACTGTTTGGGCGCACCCGATTCCCGCCCGTAGGCGAGCTGCCTTATTTCATCACCCTGGGACCGCACGGTTTCTACTGGTTCCTGCTCGAGCAGCCCCGGGTCGACGGGGAGCCGGTGGCTTTGTCGACGGTTGAAAAAGGCATTCCGGAGATGGCGCTGAGTGGAGGCTGGGAGACCGTTCTCCAGCCTCGGAATAGGACTCAACTGGAGGCCTACCTGGACAATTTCCTGCCCCAGCAGCGCTGGTTTGGCGGTAAGGGCCTGCAGGTCCGCGCCATCACGCTGGAAGACGACCTGTCATTCAGCCTGGACGGGGGGCAGGCGCATTGGACGCTGCTGGATGTCGAGTATGTGGACGGCGATGCCGAGACCTACGTGCTCCCGCTTGTGTTCGCCGGCGAGGACCGGGCGCAGCAGATAAGCCGCCACACCCCGCACGTGGTTCTGGCGCGTACGCTGTCCGAAAGCCTCGACCAGACGGGGGTGATTTTCGACGGGCTGCGCGACCCGGCGTTTGCCCTGAGCTTGCTGGATGCCATCCGGCACCGCCGCCATATTCGCGGGCGCGAGGGCGAGCTGGTCGGATCGCCGTCGCCTCGCTTCCAGGAGCTGCGTGGATCCAAGAAGGCGCATCTCGACCCGCAGTTTCCCCGGGCCGAACAGAGTAACTCATCGATCGTGCTCGGGGACCGCTTCATTCTCAAGGTCTTTCGCAGGCTCGATGAAGGCATCAACCCCGACCTTGAACTCGGGCGATATCTGACGGCGCGCGGCTTTCCCAACACCGCCCCCGTCGCCGGCGCGCTCGAGTACCACCGCCACAAGGCCGAGCCGTCTACCCTGGCCATCTTGCACGCTTTCGTGCCCAACCACGGAGATGCCTGGCAGTTCAGTCTGGATTTCCTGGGCCGCTACTTCGAAGGCGTGCTTGCCCGCCCCGGCGATGAAAAGGGCAATCTTCCCAAGCAGCCCGAATCGTCCTGGCTGGACCTGGCCGCGGACGACACCCCGGGCGAGGCGCGCCAGGCCATCGATCCTTACCTGGAATCGGCCCGTCTGCTCGGCCAGCGCACCGCCGAGCTGCACCTGGCTCTGGCCGCCGAGGAGGACAATCCGGTTTTTGCGCCGGAGCCCCTGACACGGTTGAGGCAGCGTTCGATGTACCAGTCGATGCGCAGCTCCTGCCGGCTGACCTACCAGATGCTGGCGCATGCCCGGCCGAGTCTGGCGGGGGAAATTGGACCCCTGGTTGATCGAGTTGTCCGGCTGGAGGACGACGTGCTCGCCCGCTTGAAGGCCATCGCCGCGCACCGGATCGCCGCTGTGCTGATCCGGACCCACGGGGACTTTCACCTCGGGCAGGTGCTGAATACCGGCAAGGACTTCATCATCATCGATTTCGAGGGCGAGCCCACGCGGCCACTCACGGAACGCCGGCTCAAGCGCTCGCCGCTGCGGGATGTCGCCGGCATGCTTCGCTCGCTGGACTACGCCAGCCATGCCGCTCTGTACACGCGCGAGGCCGGTGGAATGCGCGCCGAGGACCAGGCGCTGCTCGAGCCCTGGGCCCGCTACTGGACCACCTGGGCGTCCGTGGCATATCTGAAGGGGTATCTCGAACGCGCCGCCGGCGCGGCCTTCATCCCGCCCGATCCGGCCGACCTGGCGCTGATGCTGCAGGCCTACCTGCTGGACAAGGCCATGTACGAGATCCGCTATGAACTCAACAACCGGCCCGACTGGCTGCGCATTCCGCTTCACGGCGTGCTGCACCTGATGAACGGCGTCGTCGGCGGCTGAAGGGCCGGTTGAAGGCGATCCCGAGGAGAAGCGCGTGAGCCCCAAGAAGAAGCCATCCGTACAGGACCGTTCAGCCGGCTCGCCGGTCCTGCCCTCTGATCGCTTGTCCTCCGACGACCTGTATCTCTTCAATGAAGGCTCCCACTTTGGCCTGCAACACAAGCTGGGTTCCCATCCCGGGGAGATCGATGGCGTGGCCGGGGTGCACTTTGCCGTTTGGGCACCCGACGCCGAGCGCCTGTCCGTCCTGGGAGATTTCAACGGCTGGCAGTCAGGCGCCCACCCGTTATCGCCGAGCGGCGAATCCGGGATCTGGAGCGGGTTCATCCCCGGCCTGTCGGCCGGCAGCGCGTACAAGTACCGGGTAGAGTCGCGCTACGCCGGCTACAAAGTGGAGAAGGCCGATCCATTTGCCTTCGCCTACGAGATACCCCCCAAGACGGCTTCGTTGGTGTGGGACCTGGGCTACGAGTGGGGTGATAGCTCATGGATGGCGGGGCGGGCTGAGGCCAATGCCTTGAGCGCACCGATGTCGATCTATGAGATGCACCTTGGGTCGTGGCGGCGTGTCCCCGAGGACGGCAACCGCTCGCTGACCTACCGCGAGCTGGCTGCCCAGCTGGTCCCCTATCTGGTGGACATGGGCTACACCCACGTGGAATTCATGCCGGTGATGGAGCATCCTTTCGCCGGTTCGTGGGGCTATCAGACTACCGGCTACTTCGCCCCCACCAGCCGCTTCGGCAGCCCGCAGGATTTCATGGCGCTGGTGGATCAGCTGCACCAAGCGGGCATCGGCGTGCTGCTGGACTGGGTCCCCTCACACTTCCCTTCCGACGAACACGGGCTGGCTTACTTCGATGGCACCCACCTGTTCGAGCACGCGGATGCGCGCAAGGGATTTCACCCGGATTGGCACAGCTACATCTTCAATTACGGCCGCAACGAGGTCCGATCGTTTTTGATCAGCAGCGCTGCGTTCTGGCTCGACACCTACCACGCCGACGGACTGCGAGTTGATGCCGTGGCGTCGATGCTATACCTCGACTACTCCCGAAAGCCGGGCGAGTGGATCCCCAATGCCTACGGGGGGAATGAAAACCTGGAGGCCATCACCTTCCTGCGGCGGCTAAATGAGACCGCCTACCAGGAGCACCCGGACATCCAGACAATCGCCGAGGAGTCGACCGCCTGGCCGATGGTCTCCCGGCCGACTTATCTGGGCGGGCTGGGGTTCGGCATGAAGTGGGACATGGGCTGGATGCATGACACGCTGGATTACATCGGACACGAGCCGGTTCACCGCAAATACCATCACAGCCAGCTCTCTTTCCGGCTGATTTACGCCTTCAACGAGAATTTCGTCCTGCCCTTGTCGCACGACGAGGTCGTGCACGGCAAGGGCTCGCTGCTGGCCAAGATGCCGGGGGACGCCTGGCAAAGGCGCGCCAATCTGCGCGCCTTGCTGGGCTATATGTATGCCCAGCCCGGCAAGAAGCTGCTCTTCATGGGTTCCGAGCTCGGCCAGTGGTCCGAATGGAACCATGACTCCAGTCTGGACTGGCACCTGCTGGACGACCCGGCGCATGCCGGTCTGCAACGCTGGGTCCGGGATCTCAATCACCTGCTCAGGGCCGAACCGTCCCTGCACGAAGTCGATTTCGAACCGGCCGGTTTCGAGTGGGTGGATCCCAACGACTGGGACGGGAGTGTGATCAGCTTCATGCGCCACGATCGGCATCAAGGGCCGCCCGTCTTGGTGGTGGTCAACTTCACCCCAGTGGTCCGGCCGGGGTACCGGGTGGGCGTTCCCTCGCGCGGCATGTGGCTCGAGTTGCTTAACAGCGATGCCGAATCCTACGGCGGCAGCGGGCAGGGGAACCTGGGTGGCTTGAAGGCCCGCCCGGTGGCTTCGCACGGCCGCCCTTACTCGCTCTCCCTCACCTTGCCCCCGTTGTCGGCACTGTACTTGAAACCGGAAACCGGTTGAGATCGAGTGTGCCGGACGAGCCGGGTCAATGATAGGATGAGAGGGGCCCAGCCCCGGGTCCGCCAGACTGGAGGCCGGATTCCATCGAACGTCGGCGGCGGGACCGCTGGCCAGAGGAGGACAAGCTCATGACATCAGTATCTTCTATCGGCGACACAGCTGGGAGAGTGTGGAGCTATTTGGAGAAGAACGGCCGCTCGAGCATCAGCGCCGTAGAGAAGGGCATCAAGGCCCCCAAACGCCAGGTCCAAATGGCGCTGGGGTGGCTGGCGCGAGAAGACAAGATCGACCTGGCAGAAGAGAATCGCGCCGTTTACGTCTGGTTGAAGAGCGCCTAAACGCGCCGGTTGGGCCTTCAAACTGCGAGACAGCCGAGCTGATCCAAAGCCCTGGGCGTCACGCGTCGACCAGGTGTGCCGCCGGCGCGGCGTCTTAGGCGTCATCAGGCGCGCGCCGGGACCGCGGCCCCACTCCGTCTCATCGAGGATCCAGCTTGAATCTCTACAACTCACTCAGCCAGCGCGTCGAGGCTTTTGAGCCGCTGGCTGAGCCCGTCAGTCTCTACGTCTGCGGCATCACGCCCTACGACACCACCCATCTTGGGCATGCCTTCACCTACGCCTCGGCCGACCTGCTCGTCCGCTACCTGGAACATCGCGGCCATTCCGTTCGTTACGTCCAGAATGTGACCGATATCGACGACGACCTGCTCAAACGGGCCTCCGAGACCGGTGAGGATTGGCGGGCGCTCGCCGACCGCTGGACGGCCCACTATATCGACGACATGCGCCGGCTCAACATCCGCCCTCCGGATTTCTTTCCGCGTGCGACCGACGTCATCTCACCTATCATCGAGACCGTGGCGGCGCTGCTCGAGACCGGGGCGGGCTACCAGGTGAACGGCAGCGTTTACTTCGACCTCGACCGCTACGCCGATTTTGGCCAGCTCAGCCACCTCCCCCGGGAGCAGATGCTGGCCATCGCCAACGAGCGCGGCAACCGGCCCGATGACCCCAACAAGCGCCATCCGCTCGATTTCGTGCTGTGGCAGGCTCAGGCGCCCGGCGAACCTGCCTGGGATAGCCCGTGGGGACCTGGGCGCCCCGGCTGGCATATCGAATGCTCGACCATGTCGACCCGCTGGCTCGGCGAGACGGTCGACATTCACGGCGGCGGATTGGACCTGATCTTCCCCCACCACGAATGCGAGATTGCCCAGGTGGAGCCGATCACCGGCCGGCATCCTTTCGTGCGGTTTTGGATGCACACCGCCATGGTCCGGCATGAGGGCGAGAAGATGAGCAAATCGCTTGGCAACCTGGTTATGGTCAGCGATCTGCTGGAGCAGTTCAGCGCCGATGGGCTGCGCCTGTATCTGGCGCGTCACCATTATCGAGAGGCCTGGAGCTACGACGGCGATGAACTTGACGACGCCCAGGCTGCCGTCGATCGCCTGGTGGAGGCGGTCACCATGGGCGCCGATAGCTCGGGCCCTGAGGTGCGATGCGACGAAGCGCAGCAGGCGTTCCTGGAGGCCATGGACGAAGACCTCGATTCAGGCCGTGCGCTTGTGGCTCTGGGGGAACTGGCTGAGAGTGTGATAGAGGGCGCCAGGCTCAGCCTGGACGTCCGCCGCGCCCAGGCCGAGCTGCGCGCCCTGGCCGGGGTCATGGGATTGCGGCTGGATCAGCCCGCTCCCGAGCCGCGGGTCTCCGAAGGCTGGGCGGCACATCTGAAGCGCTTTACGTCGGACGCCTGATCCAAGCCGGTCAGACCGGCAAGTCTCAACCTCGATTTGTGATGTTTTTCACAATGGGGCGGTGACTTGACCAGGACCGGCCCGCGCCGGCGGGTGTCCGCTCGATCAGGCTCGGGGAGACTGTCCGCCGGCCTCGGCTTCCAGCGCGGCGTCAAAATCCTCGTCCCAGGAAGCCTCGATGGGTGCAGACGCGGAGCCCGGGTCGTTTTCGATGTCAATAGTGGGGGCGGCGGCCGGCAAGACCCCTTCCTGATCGATCTGGGCCAGGCTCAGGCTGATGCGCTCCCGATCAGGTTCGATGGATAGGATGCGCGCCACCACCTCATCGCCTGGGTGCAGCGCCGTCTCCGCAGTTTCTGACGCCGAAAGCCCCATTTCGCTGGTATGGACCAGTCCCTCCACCCCCTCGGCCAGCATGACAAACGCGCCGAAGTCGCGCACGTGGCTGACCACGCCATGCACCAGGTCGCCTGGCCCATGGCGGCTGGCGAGGTCGTACCATGGGTTGGGCAGCAGCGCCCGCCGACTGAGGCTGATGCGCTCGCGCTCGAGGTCAACCTTGAGGATCTTGACCTCGATTTCCTGGCCCAGCTCAACAACGTCCGACGCCTGGTCCACCCGGTGCCAGTCAAGCTCCGAAATGTGGATCAGGCCGTCCACGCCGCCGAGATCGACGAAGGCGCCAAACGCGACCAGGTTGACCACGGTTCCGGTCATGGTCTCGCCCACCGGCAGCTGCCTCAAGCGGGCCAAGCGCAACTCGGCCTGGGCGGCCCGGCCCGAAAGCACCAGTCGGCCGCGCCCCTGGTCGACCTCCAGCACTTTCACATTGAGCTCCATCCCGAGCAGGCGATCCTTTTGCTCCTTGAGTTGATCGTCGCCGAGGTTCTTGCGCATATCAGGGATGTGGGAATTGGGAACGAAACCCTGGAGCCGACCGAATTGCACCAGGACGCCGCCCTTGTTCTGCCCGACGATGGGCAGGTTGAGCACATCGCCGCTCTCCAGCAGCCCTTCGGCACGCGTCCAGTCTTCCTGTTCACGACCGCGGCTGATCGAGACCAACAGTTGGCCGCCCTGCACGGCGGTCCGCAAAACGTATACGGAGATATGGTCACCCGGGGCCATGCCAGCCAGCCGACCGGGATCCAGCCGATCGAGATCTGACCGCGGCACGAGTGCGTCCTGCTTGCCGCCGACGTCGAGCAGAATGCCGTCGTTATCAATATGGATGATTTCCCCGTCGATGATCTTGCCTCTGACGGGGATGGCGTAGTCATACGCCTCCAGCGCCGCTTCGAACAGATCCTCCCAGGACTTGGTTGCCTCGCCCGGGTTCTCAAGTTTCTCGATCAGCTCCTGATCCACCAAGTGCACCTCTTATCTTCTGATAGATACCGATCCTGCCGGCTTGCGCGCATCTCAACCCGCGGCCGGGTTGTCTTTTATGGCTCGAAGGTGGTCCCCCAACTCTTTGGAGGCCTCCTCCGGGCTGATTCCCCTGGCCACCGACCATTCCTGAATCACCCGGTCTCGAAACCGCCGTAAAGCGCTCTCTTCGGTGCTATTCAGGTGCTGATGGTCTCGACGCCAGGTCAGGTCGCGGACCAATCGGACCATCGAGGCCAGTGAGCCGTCGGTGTAGACGGTCCGGAACCGCTGCCGGTGGTCGGAGGGGTCTTCGGCCACCTGGCGCGCGGGCTTGTTGAGCGCCTGCAGCGCGGCCTCCAACTGCTTGCTGGTCGCGGCTGGCCGCAGCCGGTCGTCGGGCCGCGCCTCGACCGGGATGAACAGCGTGCTGTTGCCGGTTTGGACGCGGTAGTAGGGCGACGTCTGCCCGCCAATGCGTTTGTTCACGATCCCCTTGACCTGGCCGACACCGTGCACGAGATGCACCACCCAATCGCCAGTCGCGAAATGATGCTTGTGTTCGGGTGTGGCCGCCATAGAGTGCTCCTTTGGGTGCGCCTGGCGCCTGCCGACCGGAATCCGGCGGCTCTCAGCCTAAGCTTGGCGTGTTCAACCGCATGGGGTGCAGGCCTTCCCCCAACCCGCCCGCTGGCCTC
The DNA here is from genome assembly GCA_963797485.1 of uncultured Chloroflexia bacterium. Lineage (GTDB taxonomy): Bacteria > Chloroflexota > Anaerolineae > Anaerolineales > E44-bin32 > CAWAND01. The sequence continues at coordinate 444,348 of CAWCPF010000002.1, read as the reverse complement.
ATCAGGCTGCTGGGGCCGTCCAGGCGCGCTGCCTGGCATCCGGAGTCTTCCAGGATGCTCTATTATCGCATAGAATTCTCACGAAGTTCTCACATGCAGCCTGGAGCCGGCTGGACGTGAGCCTGACAGGGAGAGACGGGGATCAATCCGGCTGGAAGACGTACCCGAGTCCCCAGCGTGTCACAATGAACCTCGGGTGGGCGGGGTCCGGCTCGAGCTTTGTGCGCAGCCGGTTGATGTGCGTAAAAAGCCGTTGGCGGGAGGCCGCCGCGCCCCAAATCCGGCCAATCAGCTGCTCATGGCTCAGGATTTGTCGGCGATGCTGCGCCAGCAGCGCCAGCAAATCAAATTCGGTCGGCGTGAGGTCGATCCGTCGGCCGGCACGCCAAACGTGGCGGGTGCCCAGGTCAATCGTCAGCTCGTCGAACTCCAGTCGATCGGTGAGGAGCTCGGCGGCGGCTGGGGCGGCGGCCTGTCGGGCGGTGAACTGGGCGCGTGCCAGCAGATCCTGGGGCTGAAAGGGGCGTGTCAGATAGTCATCTGCGCCGGCGTCGAGGGCGGCCAACAGGTCGGTCTGGCGCGAGCTGGGCATGAGAACCAGGATCGGCCCCGGCGTGCTCCGCCCTAGGGCTCGAATCCATCCCGGGCCTTCGTGCTCGGCCTCGGGCCATTCGACGACCGTCAGCTCGACCGCTCCTTGGTGGAGCAAGGCGACGGCGGCAGAAAGTTCGGAGGCGGGGTGAACCTGGTAGCCGGCCCGGGCCAGGGTGGTGTGACAGAGTTGGCGAAGGTTCGGAGAAGGTGCCAGGACGACGACCGCGCCCGGCCGGCCGCGGTTGTCGAACGGCTCACCGGGCCGGTGCCTCTTCCCCGCCCGGTCCTTGGAGGCTGGGCGGCGAGCGGGTGTCCGCGATCGAAGCATGCGGATCAGCAGTCCCCAGCTTAAATCGCCGTCGCCTGGCTCCATGACTGGGAAGAACGAAAGCTCCACGCGCCCCTTTCGCCCGGCCAGGGGCAGCCGCAGGCGCGGCTGCTCAGAGATGGACGACAACGACCGGCCGATCGCCAGCCTGGCGGCTTCAGGGTCGTGCAGCAGGTTGACCAGGCGCCGGATCACTCGAGCATAGGGGCGGCCGATGGCGTCGGGCGCCTCCAGCCCAAGCAGGTCTCGCAGCGCCGGGTTCAAACGGGACACCCGGCCGCTGGCGTCCACGACGAGCAGGCCGTCCGGGATGGCCCGCACCAAGGCTGCCAGCCCGGCCAGGTCTCGGCTGGCGGCCCGATCCAGGGTGCGCACGCGTGCGACAGGTCGGTGAAGGACAGCTCGAAATGCGGCTCTGCTTGCCACTCAAGGCTGCGGCCCGAGAGCAGGACCGGGACCGCCTGGCCCTGCGCATCCAGCAGTTCTATCTCGCGCCGCCGGATCACGTGTCGCGCCTCCATTTCGGCCAGCAGGTGAGCCGCCTGTTCGCCGGTGGTCAAGAGATCGGAGAGCGCAAAATCGGGCATGTCCGATACGCCGGCGCTCAGCAGAGCCCGCATAGCCCGATTGGACAACCGGCAGCGGCCGGAGCGGTCGAAGAGCGCCGTGGCGGTCGGCGACAACTCGAACAGCTCACGGTAGCGCTCCGGTGCGAGCCCTGGATCGGTTGTCATGGGTTCTGGGTCCACCGGCCTGCCTTTCCGCCAGCCTGTGTACGTGACCTTAGCCGAGGTGTGTGCTTGGATTGTAAGGGCATCGCCCAGACTGGCGAGTCTCGGTTTGCCAGGCTGCGCGGCCAATCGGGCCGAGATGTTATGCTGTGGGGCATGCTGTTCATCCGCGTGGACCTCGCAACCGCCAGCGGCCTGGCCGAGGCAGTCCTCGGGAAGTGAGACCTGATCGTGTCTGATCTCTCCCCTAAAGCGCGTGCCGGCGGCCGGCTGGTGGTTGTCTCCAACCGTCTGCCGGTGAGTGTCGAACGCCGGGGCTCAGAGTTCGACTATGTGCCCAGTGTTGGCGGGCTGGCGACGAGTTTGACCTCGTTGTCCGATCGGCACGAGATGGTATGGCTCGGGTGGCCGGGCGTCACCGACCTGACCGCGGACGAGGCGCGTCAAATCGAGGGCGCGTCTGGAGTTGGAGTTTGGCTGCCTGCCCTTGTTCATCCCCGATGAGGAGTTCTCGCTCTACTACAACGGGTTCAGCAATGGCTGTCTGTGGCCGCTCTTCCACTACTTCCCGCAGTTTGCGCATTATGAGCAGCAAGAGTGGGAAGCCTACGAAGCCGTCAATCGTCGTTTCTGTGACCGTCTGCTGGAGGTGCTGCGGCCCGGCGACCGGGTCTGGGTGCATGACTACCAGCTGATGCGGCTCCCCTCCCTGCTGCGGCAGGCGCGCCCGGACGTCAATCTTGGATTCTTCCTGCATATCCCCTTCCCGTCCTCGGAGATCCTGCGCATTCTGCCCTGGCGTAACGAGGTGCTGGACGGTCTGCTCGGGGCGGATCTGGTCGGCTTTCACACGTTCAGCTACGCACGCCATTTCTTGAGCAGCGCGGCTGCGGATCCTTGGCGTGGAGCAGGAGTTCGGCCAGGTGACGTATGGCTCCCGGCTGGTCCAGGTCGACACCTTTCCTCTGGGCATCGACGTCGAGCGCCTGGAAGGCGCGCATGCGCTGCCGGGGGTGCAAGCCGAGTTGACCGACCTTCGGCGGGAGGCCGGGGAGCGACGGATCATCCTCTCCGTCGACCGGCTCGATTTCAGCAAGGGCATCCCGGAGCGGCTGCTGGCCTTCGAGGCCTTTCTCGAACGCTATCCGGTCTGGCAAGGAAAAGTCAGCCTGGTGTCGCTGTGCGTCCCTTCACGCACGTCCGTGCCGGAGTACCAGCAGCTCAAGCGCCAGGTCGACGAGCTTGTGGGCCGCATCAACGGGCGCTTCAGCGAGCCCGGCTGGACCCCCATCTGGTATTTGTATCGTCAACTGGATTTCGAAGCCCTCGTGGCGCTCTACCTGCTGGCCGACGTGGCGCTGGTCACCCCGCTGCGCGACGGGATGAATTTGGTGGCCAAAGAGTATCTGGCATCGCGCCCGGACTTAAGCGGGGTCCTTATCCTGAGCGAGACCGCCGGGTCAGCCGAAGAGCTTGGCGAGGGCCTGATCGTCAATCCCCACGATAAACGCAGCGTGGTCGAGCACCTGCTGATGGCCCTCCAGATGCCGATCGAGGAGCAGCGGCGGCGCAACCAGCCGATGATGGCCCGCTTACGGCGCTACACGGTCCAGCGCTGGGCCGAGGACTTCGTGGCCGAATTGGAGGCGCTGCGGGCTGACCGTCCCGCACACCGCACCAAGCGCCTGGATGCAGAGCCACGCCAGCGGCTCGTGCAAGAGTATTCGAGCAGCCGCAGCCGCTCGCTGCTGCTGGACTATGACGGGACGCTGGTGGGGTTCAGCAGCCGCGCCGAGGCCGCCCGGCCTGACCCTGACCTGCTCGAGCTCCTCGGCCAGCTCGTGGCCCAGCCCGGCAACCGGGTCGTCGTGATCAGCGGGCGCGACCACGATACCCTGGAGCACTGGTTGGGGGGAACCGGCGTGGACATGGTGGCCGAGCATGGGGCCTTGATCCGCGAGGCGAAGGACGCCACATGGCAGCCCGTGGGCGAATCGCTGAGCCATGACTGGCGCGACCAGATCCGGCCGGTCCTGGAGGTGTATGTCGACCGGACCCCTGGCGCGTACGTCGAGGACAAAGGCTCGTCCCTGGTGTGGCACTTCCGCGGCGCCGAACCCGAGCTGGGTGCGCTGCGGGCAAAGGAACTGATGGACAATCTGGAGGCCTATCTGGCCAACACCGGACTTCAGGTTGTGCGCGGCAGCAAAATCCTGGAAATCAAATACAGCAGCATTCACAAAGGCGCCGCGGCCGCCCGCTGGCTTCAACAGGGGCGGGAGACCGATTTCGTGCTGGCGGTCGGGGACGACGTCACCGACGAGGATCTGTTCGAGGCGCTGCCGGATGGGGCCTGGACAATCAAGGTCGGCCGGGGCGCTCAGTCTCAAGCCAAGTACTTCCTGGCGGATGTCCGGGCCGTGCGCGAACTGCTCATGGATCTGGCCGGAGGCGATGCCTGAACCTGGCCGCAGCCCACGGCGCGTTGCATTCCGCCCGCCGGGGCACTAGACTCGGGAATCAGCCTGCGCCGAACTCGACCGCCTCACCGGGTGGCCCCGCATGCCGTCCATGGACCCAATCGATCCCCAGGGCTTTGACACCACACACGACTTCTGGACCTGGTCTGCCCAGTCCCGGGCCGACCCCCTGCACCTGGCTCGAGCCGAAGGTGTGGTGCTGTGGGACACCGCCGGGCGGCGCTACCTGGATTTCAGCTCGACGGTCATGTGTGTCAACCTTGGCCACGCGGATCGGCGTGTGATCGCCGCCCTGCAGGCGCAGGCCGGGCGGCTGGCTTTCGCCGGCCCGAGCATGGCCACCGAGGTGCGCACGGCGCTGGGGGTGGCCCTGGCCGAGGTCGTGCCGAAAGGCCTGGACCGTTTCCTGTTCACCTTGGGGGGCGCTGACGCCATCGAAAACGCCGTCAAACTCGCTCGCGCCCATACCGGCCGGCCCACGGTCCTGGCCCGCCACCGCTCGTATCACGGTGCCACGCACGGCGCCCTGGCTCTGACCGGCGATTCGCGCCGGGAGGCCTGGGAGCCGTTCTTGATGCCCGGGGTGAGACATTTCCATGGCCCGGACCGCGGGCGTGCCCCGTTCGCCGCGGACCCGCACGGCCTGCCGGATGCCGAATTGTGCACCGCGGCCCTTGATCATCTTGAAACCGTGCTTCGGGAAACCGGTCCCGACACCGTCGCCGCCATCGTGCTTGAGACCGTCCCGGGCGCCAACGGCGTTTTTGTCCCGCCCGACGGCTATCTGCAGGGCGTCCAAGCGCTGTGCCAGGCGCACGGCATACTGCTCGTCTTGGACGAGGTCCTGACCGGATTCGGCCGCACCGGACGCTGGTTCGCCTGCCAGCACTGGGACGTCGAACCCGACTTGATGGTCATGGCCAAGGGCCTGACGTCCGGCTATGCCCCGTTGGGCGCGGTGGCCATGCGTGAGTCGGTGGCCGCCTCGTTCGACGCACGCCCCTTCGTCAGCGGCCTGACCTACAGCGGCCACCCGCTGTGCCTGGCGGCGGCCCTGGCCAACCTCCGGGCGCTCCAGGCGGACGACCTGGTTGCCCGCGCCGGCGTGCTGGCGCCTGAATTCCAGGCGCAGGCCGAAACCCTCCGGTCGCGCCACGCTTGCGTGGAGGCCGTCCGGGCAATCGGGCTGCTGGGCGCCGTCCAAATCGTGCGACCACCGGCCGGCGAGGCGCCTGTCTGGGCGGGGCTTTCCCGCCGCTTGCGCGCCAAGGGGCTGTGGGTCCACCAGCACGACGAGATGCTCATCCTGGCCCCGCCGCTGATCGTGACCTCGGGGCAGCTGGCGGAGGGTTTTGCCATCCTGGATGCCGTCCTGGGTGAGCTGGACGCAGTCGCGCCGGTGGCCGATGGCTAAACTGACCACGCTCCGCGAGGCCGTGGCGCGCCTGGTCCACGACGGTGACCTGGTCTACTGCGCCGGCTTTACGCATCTGATTCCCTTCGCCGCCGGGCATGAGATCATCCGCCAGGGTCGGCGCGATCTGGTCCTGGCGCGGGCCACGCCTGACCTGGTGTACGACCAGATGGTCGCCGCCGGCTGTGCGCGCAAGCTGATCTTTTCGTATGCCGGCAACCCCGGTGTGGGGTCGCTCAGGGCGCTGAGACGAGCCATGGAAGCCGGCGAGATCGAATGGGAGGAATACAGCCACTTTGCCCTGATCAGCCGTTTGGCGGCCGGGGCGGCCGGCCTGCCCTTCATGCCCATGAACCCCAGCGGGGGGCAGGACCTGATGGCGGTCAACCCCAACCTGCGGCAGATGGAAGACCCTTTCACCGGGCAACCGGTGGTAGTCGTGCCGGCCCTGACCCCGGACGTGGCCATCGTGCATGTCCATCGCGCCGACACCGACGGAAACGCCCAGGTGTGGGGGATCACCGGGGACCTGCGCGAGGCGGCCTTTGCCGCCCGGCGGGTGCTGGTGACCGCCGAAGAAATCGTCGCCGGCGAAGTCATCCGCGCCGCGCCCGGCCGGACCCTGATCCCGGGTTTGATTGTGGACGCCGTCTGCCACGTGCCCTTTGCCGCCCACCCGTCCTACGCCCAGGGGCTGTACGACCGCGACAATGCCTTCTATCAGGCGTGGGAGGCCCTCAGCGCCGACCCCGACCGGTTGAAGGGCTGGCTTGAGGCTTGGGTGTACGGCCTTGACGACCGCCAGGCCTATTGGGAGCGGCTGGGGCCGGAGGTCCACACCCGCCTGCTGGCCGCCCCGGGAGGGCTGGCCGATGGCTGAGGCGTATTCGGCCACCGAGTTGATGGCCGTCAATGCCGCCCGCCAGCTCGCAGACGGGGACGTGGTCCTGGTGGGCGTCGGCCTCCCCAACCTGGCCTGCAACCTGGCGCTGCGCACGCACGCGCCGAACCTGGTGCTGGTCTACGAGTCCGGGGGTCTTCGGCGCTCGCCCGGGACGCCTTCCCCTGTCGATTGGCGATCCGGCGCTGGTTGACGGCGCGCTCATGACCAGCTCGATGTGGGACACCTTCGCCCATTTCCTGCAGCGCGGCCACATCACGGTCGGGTTCCTTGGCGGCGCGCAGATCGACCGCCACGGCAACCTGAACAGCACGCTGATCGGCGGCGACTACGCTCATCCGCGCGTCCGGCTGCCGGGTTCGGGCGGCAGCCAGGAGATCGCCGCCTGGGCCGGCCGCACTTACTTGATCACCCCGCACGAGCGCCGCCGCTTCCCCGAGCGGGTCGATTTCCGAACCTCGGTCGGTCTGCCCGGTCCGCACGGCCGCGGGGACCTGCCCGGACAAGGACCGGCGGCGGTCATCACCGACCTGGGCATCCTGACCCCTGGCCCCGGTGGCGAGCTGTGGCTGGCCCAACTCCATCCGGGCGCCACACTCGAAGCCGCTCGGGCGGCCACCGGCTGGGACCTGCAGGTCAGCCCGGATTGCCCGGTGACCGAGCCGCCCGGCGCGGATGAACTCGAGATCTTGCGCCGCCTCAGTTCCGGGGATCTGACCGGCGCCTGAGGCCGTCATCTTCCGGGAACCGCCGCCGCGCACGGGCCATGTGTCGGGGATGATAGTCACCACTGTTCGGGGATGGATGACCCTCGAAGGCCCCCCCTGCCTCAGCTAAATTACAGGTCAAACTCCACCCCACCGGCCCTTCCGGCCCGAGGCTGGAGTCAAGGTTAATGTCAGGTTTGGACGTGAGAGTGTGAAAACGTCAGCGGCTTTGCCAGGTGAGCTGCCTATCTTCCATGCCCTGCCCGAGCGGACAGCGGCTAAGTTGTCGCCCATGCTGCACGCCCAGCGCCTGCCTGAGCACACACCGATTTTCGAACAAGGCGATCCGGCGGAGAAGATCTATGTGGTTGTGGACGGCCAGGTGGATATCGTCTACCGGCCCGACGACGGCGGGTCGATTCTAGCCGGGGTCATCCATCCCGGCGGCGTGTTTGGGCTGTCAGCCGCTCTGGGCCGCCGCCGCTACACCTCCGGCGCCCGGGCTGCCGAGGTCTCCGACGTGGTCTGGTTCACGCGCGAGGACCTGCGGCGGACCTGCCGGGCAGACCCCGAATTGGGCGAGGTCATGCTGGAACGATTGGCGCATGCTATGTCGGGCCGGTTGGGCAAACCCCCGGACGACATCGTCCGCAAACTCCACCGCAGCCTGATGCGCGGCTGGGAGGTCAAGACGGCGCTCGAAGAAGGGAATGGCGGCCAAACATGAACATGCCCGCGGAGCACAACCACGTCGTCGGCGCCACCGAGACCGACCAGCTTCGTAAGCTGATCGAGGCGCTGAGCGACTACATCGAGCAATATCACGGCGGATGGGTGCGCCTGGTCTCCTACAAGGACGGCGTCGTGGAGGTGGAGATGGGCGGCGCCTGTGAAGGCTGTCACCTGTCTCAAACCACCATCCAGGGCTGGATCGGCGGCAGCATCCGCCAGTTCTTTCCGCAAGTGCAGACGGTGAAAGCCGTCAACGCTTAAGGCTTTATCGCTTCTCTCCTCCCTCCCGTTTCTTCAAGGGGCAACCCTGAAGCGACGACAGTCCGCCACCCGGCGGGCTGCTCGTTTTCCGGCCCTGTCCGGACTTGACGCCCCTCGGGACTCTTGATGACGAACGTCATGTGAAAAGTTTCACAAACGATGATAAACCTTAAAAGGCTTGTCCCCGGCAACCTTCCCGGGGGTCGACCGGTGGAGTGTGAACCATGAAAGCCACGCGACAGACGTTGATCCGAGAGCTTCAGGCGATCCCCTGGTTCCAGGAGCTGGCGCCCGAGCATTTCGACCGTCTGGTGGACCTGGCCAGTCTGCGGGAGGTCGAGACCGGGGACGTGCTCTACAAAGAAGGCGATCAGCAGGATTTCCTGTACATCGTGCTGGCAGGCAGGGTGGCGTCCGACATCCAGGTGCCGGGGCGCGGCCGCGTGCGGCTGTACACGGTCGAACCCATGGACGTACTTGGCTGGTCTGGGATCACGCCGGTCTTGCGCCAAAGGACGTCGACGGCGGTCGCCATCCTGCCCACGCGCCTGGTGGCCCTGGATGCTATGGGTCTGAGGCAGGCGTGTGATGCCGATCACGACCTGGGTTACGTGGTCATGCGCCGCCTGGCGAACGTGGTGGCGGCGCGCCTGCTGGTCACCCGGCTGCAGCTGGTGGACATGTTCTCCCATCCGGCCGAGGAGACGGGCTCATGAACTCGACTAATCTTGAGCTGCCCGCCACCCTGGAGATGGCTCGCGCCGGTCTGCAGCGTATGCTCGACGTGCTCCACGAGCGGGAGATCGAGACCTGGGCGCCGGTGGCTCGCGACGGTGCGCTGGTAATCGCTCAAATCGAGCGCGCCGACGAGCTTCCCTATGGCCGCCTGAGTGAACAGGACGGCGGACACTACCGGCTGATCGACGCCGGACACGGACGCGCCTTCGATATCACTCCCGGGGCCGACGGCTGGAAACGCTTCCTGTTCCCGCCGCGCCAGGCCCTGTTCGAACTGGATGCCCGCAACGGAAACTGGGCGCCGGCGCTCCACGACGAACCGCCGCCGCGCCGCGCCCTGATCGGCGTCCGGCCCTGCGACCTGGCGGCGATCTTGATCCAGGACCGCATCTTTCTGCGCCAGCCGTATCCCGATCCAATCTACCAGGCCCGGCGCGAGCGTTTGCTGCTGATCGCCGTCAACTGCCTGCATCCCGGCGACACCTGCTTCTGCGCCTCGATGGGGACCGGGCCGGCGGCCTCGCATGGGTTCGACCTGTGCCTAACCGAGCTGGATGACACCTTCCTTCTCCAGGTCGGCTCTGCGCGCGGCGCCGAACTGGCGGCCGCTCTGGAGGCGCCGGCGGCGACGCCCGAATCGCTGGGCCGGGGCGAGCGCGGCCTGGCCGAGGCCAGGGCGGGGATGGGCCGCCGGCTGGACACCACCAGGCTCCCCGAGCGGCTGCTCACCAACCTGAACCATCCGCACTGGGAGACCGTCGCCCAGCGCTGTCTGGGCTGTGGCAGCTGCACGCTGGTGTGCCCGACCTGCTTCTGCTGGGACGCCGCCGATTCGGTCGACATCGCCGCCGGGACGTCCGGGCGCGAGCGCATATGGGACTCGTGCTTCAACCCCGATCATTCCTACCAGGCCGGCGGCGGCACCCGCCAGACGATCGCTGCCCGCTACCGCCAGTGGCTGACCCACAAGCTGGGCTCGTGGGTGGAGCAGTTTGGTATGAGCGGCTGCGTCGGCTGCGGCCGCTGCATCACCTGGTGTCCGACCGGGATCGATCTGACCGTCGAAACCCAGGCATTCCAAGTGGAGCCGGCGTCATGACCACCGTGGACACCCTTCACGAACCCCATCCGGCGGCCTGGCTCGCTCCCGAGGAGGTCCGGGTGGTGTCGATCACACCCGAGGCCGGCAACGTGGCCACCTACCGGCTGGCCTTCGCCGACCCCGAGCGCGCCGCCGCCTACCGTTTTCTCCCCGGCCAGTTCAACATGCTCTACGCGCCGGGGATTGGCGAGGCCGCCCTTTCGATCAGCTCCGATCCCGACGCCGGGGGCTTCATCGATCACACCGTGCGCTTCGTCGGCAACGTCACCGGCGCCATCCGCAAGCTGGAGGTCGGCGACAGCCTCGGGCTGCGCGGGCCTTTCGGCCGGCCGTGGCCCATCGACGCCTTCCGTGGTTCGGATGTGATCATCGCCGCCGGCGGTATTGGCCTGCCGCCGCTGCGCCCGGTCATCCACCGGCTGATCCGGAACCGGGAAGCTTTCGGCCGGGTGGTGCTGTTGTATGGGGCGCGCAAACCGGACGAGCTGCTCTTCACCCAGTCCTACGATGAGTGGAAGTCCCATGATATCGAGATCGAGGTCACCGTCGACCGCGCCGACAGCGCCTGGCAGGGCCAGGTGGGCGTGGTCCCGATGCTCTTCTACCGCCTGCGCGTCGACCCCGCCCGCACCGTGGTATTCAGCTGCGGACCGGAGATCATGATGCGCTTTGTCGTCTTCGAGGCCCTGGCCCGCAAAGTGCCGCCCGACCACATCTTCCTGTCCATGGAGCGCAACATGCGCTGCGGCCAGGGAACTTGCGGCCACTGCCAGCTCGGCCCGCTGTTTGTGTGCCAGGACGGACCAGTGTTCAGCTATACCGAACTTGAACGCTTCTTCAGTGTGGAGAACTTCTGATGCCTTGCCCGCCTAAGCCCACCGTGGCCGTCTACAAGTTCTCATCCTGCGACGGCTGCCAGCTGTCCCTGCTCAACTTGGAAGACGAGCTGCTGGGCCTGGCCGACAAGGTGCAGTTCGCCTACTTCCTGGAAGCCAGCCGCGCCGTCCTGCCCGGGCCGTACGACATCGCCCTGGTGGAGGGTTCGATCAGCACGCCCGAAGAGGCCGAACGCATCCAGGAGGTCCGCCGCCAGGCCGGCAAGCTGGTGGCCCTGGGGACATGCGCCACCAGCGGCGGCATCCAGGCGCTGCGCAACCTGGCCGGATTGCAGCCATTGGCTGAGTCGGTCTACCCACATCCGGAGTGGCTGACGTCGCTGGACACGGTCACTCCCATTTCGGCGCATGTGCATGTGGACGTTGAGCTGTGGGGCTGCCCGGTGAGCAAGGCCCAGGTGGTCGAGCTGCTGATGGCGCTGATCGAGTGCCGCCGCCCGAGCCTGGAGCGCACCGGCGTGTGCATGGAGTGCAAACGCCGGGGACAGGTGTGCGTGCTGGTGGCCGAGGGTATAGCGTGTCTCGGCCCCGTAACCCTGGACGGCTGCGGCGCGCTGTGCCCCGGGTTTGGGCGCGGCTGCTACGGCTGCTTTGGGCCGTTGCCCGGCGCCAACCTGGAGGCGATGGCCGGCCCGCTGCGCGTCGCCGAGCGCCAGCCTGGCGAGATCCAGCGGCTGCTACAGCACGTCAACAACCAGGCACCCGGATTCCAGACGCTTTGGGAACTCGTCCAGGTTGAGCCGGAGCCCAACTCATGAAAACCATCGAGGTCCCGGCCCTGGCCCGAGTCGAAGGTGAGGGCGGGTTGTATGTGCGGCTGGATGGCGGCGAGGTCGCCGACCTGAATCTCAAGATCTACGAGCCGCCGCGCTTCTTCGAGGGCTTCCTCAAGGGCCGCCACTTTCAGGAGATCCCCGACCTGACGGCGCGCATTTGCGGCATCTGTCCGGTCGCCTATCAGATGTCCTCCGTGCTGGCGCTGGAGGCCGCCCTGGGCGCCAGCGTGCCCGAACCGATCCATGCCCTGCGGCGCCTGTTTTACTGTGCCGAATACATCGAGAGCCACGCGCTGCACATGTTCATGCTGCAGGCGCCGGACCTGCTGGGCGCCGACAGTGCGCTCGAGCTGGCGGGTGAGCATCCCGAAATCGTCAAGACCGCGCTGCGGTTGAAGAAGATCGGCAATGCCCTGCTGAGCGCCATCGGCGGGCGCTCGGTCCATCCGGTTAACGCCTGCGTCGGCGGTTTCTACCGCTGGCCGGACGCCGACCGGCTGCGCCGGCTGCTGCCCGACCTCGAATGGGGTTTGCAGGCCTCGGTCGAGGCGGTTGAATGGGCCGCCGGCCTCGAGTTCCCCGAGTTCGAAGCCGACTACGAATGGGTGGCCCTGCATGACGCGGAGCAATACGCCTTCATGGAGGGCCGGCCGCGGTCGTCCAAGCACGGCGATTTGAGCCTCGACCAGTTCCAGGCCGGCTACCTCGAGGTCCAGGTGGCCCACTCGACGGCCCTGCACAGCCACGGCCCGGACGGGGAGCCGTACATGGTCGGGCCGCTGGCGCGCTTCAACCTCAACTACGAGCAGCTCCGCCCCGAAGCCCGCGCCGTGGCCGACCGCCTCGGGCTCGAGCCGCCGTTGAAGAACCCGTATCGGGCGCTGCTGGTCCGCGGCCTTGAGCTGGTCCAGGCCTACGCCGAGGCCGCCGAGCACGTGCGCGCCTATGCGCCGGCCGGCTCGAGCCGGGTGGCCATCGACGTGCGCGCCGGCGAAGGCGCCGCCGCCTCCGAAGCGCCGCGCGGCCTGCTGCTGCATCGCTACACGCTCGATCACGCCGGCCTGGTGACGGCGGCGCGCATCGTGCCGCCGACGGCCCAAAACCTGGCGCGCATCGAAGCCGACCTGCGCCAACTCCTGCCGTCGGTTGCCCACGAGCCCGACGAGGCCGTCAGCCTGGCGTGCGAGAGCCTGATCCGCACCTACGATCCGTGCATCTCGTGCTCGACGCATTTTCTGACCTTAAAGCTCGAACGCTGAGGCGCCTCTCATCTGACAGCGTGTGATCCGGCCGTCGGCAATTCGACGCAGGCTGGGCGCCAATTTCCGCTAAGATACAGGCAATGTGTTCAGCTTGATTTGGGTGCCGTGTCCCGTGTCCGAGGAGGGATCATGTCCGAGCAGCCCATGGGTAACTCCGATTTGGAGGACGAGTTCCGACAGTTGACGGCGAATTTGCGCAAGGCGATCCAGGCGGCCTGGGAGAGCCCGGGCCGGCACCTGCTTCAGGCCGACCTCGAAGCCGGGCTGGAGTCGATGCGCCAGGGTTTAGACCAGATGGCCCAGGACTTCGAACAGAGCGACGCCGGCGCCCAGCTCAAGAGCGGCCTGGAAGACCTGGGACGCCGGGTGCAGAGCGGCGAGTTGGAGGAAAAGACCCGCCAGGAGCTGCTGCGCGTGCTCAGGCAGGCCAACGCAGAGCTGGGGAAGCTCGCCGACCGGCTGGGGCCGACCGGCCCCGACGTGCACCCGCCGGATTCGGGCGGGAGCCGACCGCCGGCTGATTGACGGCCCCCGAAGGTATTCCGCGGCTGGACTTCCGCTGGGCGTTAGGCCATAATAGGCAATCACGTGGCGGCAGGGGGGCCGGGCGTGGCTGCGCGGGTCCCGGGCCGAGAGGCCAGCCTATCACGAGCGTAATTGTTCTCCGGTGGACACGACTCAACCGAAGCGGACGGCCAGCAAGGCCGGTGCCGGGGTGTTCGGCCCCGCGTGCAGCTGATTCGGCCGGTTAGGACGCCATGACGGACGCCAACCAAGACATTCAACTCACCGGGCGGGTCCTCATCGCCGATGATGAGGAGGAGTTTCGCCGCCTGCTGGCGCGCCGGGCCGAGCGCCTGGGACTCGAGGTCGAACAGGCTTCCGACGGCCAGAAGGCGATGGCGGCGGTCGGGGCCAACGACTATGAGATCCTGGTGGTCGATATCTACATGCCCGGGGCCTCCGGCCTGGATGTGCTCAAGCGCGGCCGCGAGCGCGATCCGGACCTGCAGGCGATCGTCATGACGGCGTATGCCACGGTCAACAACGCCATCGAGGCGCTGCGCGCCGGCGCCTATGACTACCTGGTCAAGCCGCTCGAACTCGCTCGAGGCTTTCGACCTGTCCCTGCGCCGCGCCGTCACCTTCCGCGGCCTGCTGCGCGAGAACCGGCGCCTGTTCACCGAGGTCCAACGCCTGGCGATCACCGACGCCCTCACCGGGTTGTTCAACCGGCGCAAGCTTGACAGTGAGCTCGAGCTCGAGCTCGAGCGCGTCCGCCGCTACGGCCGCAGCCTGTCGACGATCATGATCGACCTGGACAACCTCAAGCACATCAACGACGCCTACGGTCACCAAGCAGGCGACGAGGTGCTCCGCCGGGTCGCCCGGGTGATTCAGAACCAGATCCGCAAGATCGACATCCCCGTGCGCTACGGCGGAGACGAGTTCCTGATCCTGCTACCCGAAGCCAACCTCAAGGACGCCACCGTGCTGGCCGAGCGCATCGCCGCCCGCTGTCAGGACCTGGCCTACGGCGACGACACGATCTCGTTCAGCCTGGGGGTGGTCGAGTGGGGTCCCGCCATCTCGTCCACCGAAGACCTGCTGTACGAAGCCGACCAGGCGCTGTACGAGGCCAAGCAGGCCGGCGGCAAACGCATCTCCGCCGGCGAAGAACTGCTCCTGGCCTGGCCCGAGTAGCCGGCCGACCGCCTGACCGTTCCCCTTCAATTTGTGAATTCTGTCACTAGTTGGCGGTTTGCCACCCCTGAATCCCAGTGGGTGGCGGCGCTCCCCTCACATGTCATCCCGAGGGCCATGGGCCCGAGGGATCGCCGATGCGCGGCAACCGGAGTCCCGGCGCTTGGTCAGGCGCTATGGTGCATTGCTTCCAAGAACCTAGCTCAATAGGGAACCAGCGTGGCGATTCCTCGCTCGGCTTCGCCTTGCTCGGAATGTCATGAGGGGTGGCTGGGACCGTCAGGAATGACGCGAGGAGGGGGCGCTCGATCCCCTTCGAGAAGGTGTAAACTTCCCCTTTGCGGTTTCAACCGGTGACGGAGAGACGATGCAGTGGAACCCATGACGCAGCCCCCGGAGCCCAGCCCATCGCCGCTTGAGCGCTGGCTGGGCGGCCGGCTCAGCCTGGACACCCTCCAGCTCATCTTCGCCGGCCTGCTCGTCCTGGCGGTCCTCACCCGCTTCATCAACCTCGGTGCGCGCGTGGTGAGCCACGACGAAACCACGCATGTGTACTTCTCGTGGCTGCTCGAGCAGGGCCGGGGCTACCAGCACGATCCGCTGTCCCACGGCCCGCTGCAATTCCACCTGATCGCCTTCTCGTACTTCCTGTTCGGCGACAACGACGCCGCCGCCCGCGCCCCTGCCGCCGTGGCCGGCGTACTAACGGTTGGCCTGATCTGGCTCTTCCGCCGCTGGCTTGGCCGCACCGGGGCGGTGGTGGCCGGCGCCATGGCGTTGGTCTCGCCCTTCCTGCTGTACTACTCGCGCTACGCCCGCAACGAGGCTCTGGTGGCGGCCGAGACCCTGCTCATGGTCTGGGCCGTCTTCCGTTACTTCGAGAGCCGCTCGCCTCGGCACCTGTACATAGTGGCCCTGGCCATGGCGCTCGGGTTTGCGTCCAAAGAGACCACGTTCATCCTGGTGGGCCAGTTGGCGCTGTTCTTGGGTGTGTATTTCGTGTGGCGAGTGCTCTCCAGCCCATGGGAACGTGCCGGCCGCAAATGGAGCTTCCTGGCCGGCACCGCCATCGGGGTTCTGGGATTGCTGGCCTCGCTGGGCTACTTCTTCATCTTGCGCACCGAGGCCGGGGCCGACGCCACCATCGCTGCCTCCCCCTGGGTGATCCTGCTGGCGGCCCTCGGGCTGGCCGGACTGGCCCTGGCGGCGGCCATGCTGATCCTGAATTTCGGCCGTCGCCTGCGCACCGACTTCCCGTCGCTCGACCTGCTGGTGATCTGCATGACCCTGGTCATCCCTCAGCTGGCGGCGCTCCCAGCCCAGGCGCTTGGCTGGGATCCGCTGGCCTACTCCGACCCCGCGCAGCTCAACCAGACGATTGCCGTGGTGGTCGTGCTGGGGTTGATAAGCCTGGGGATCGGGCTGGCCTGGAACTGGCGCCGCTGGCTAATCGCCGCCGGTGTGTTTTTTGCCGTGTACACGCTCTTCTACACCACTTTCTTCACCCATCCGTTCGGCTTCTTCACCGGGCTGGTGGGCTCGCTGGGCTACTGGCTGGTGCAGCAGGGCGTCCAGCGCGGCACCCAGCCGCTGTACTACTACCTGCTGGTCCAGATCCCCGTGTATGAGTTTCTGGCGGCCATCGGGGCTATCCTGGCCGGCATCATGGGGCTGCGGGCCTGGCGTCGCCAGCCGGCGCCTGCCCAAACCGATCCCGCCGCCGTCGAACCGGCGCCAGTCCCCATCGAAGCCTCGCCTGTGCCGTCCGACGAAGCCGGCGCCTCGGCGTGGTCGCCGGCGCCGGCGTTCCCCGTCCTGGCCTACATCGGCTACTGGGCGGTGACCGCCATCGTCGCCTTCTCGTTCGCCGGCGAGCGCATGCCCTGGCTGACCGTGCATCTGACCCTGCCCATGATCCTGCTTTCAGGCTGGGCGTTTGGGCGCGTGATTGACAGCCTCGATGCGCAGCTGCTCCGCAAAGGCAGCGCCTGGTTGATCCTCGGGCTTTCCCTGTTTGGGCTGCTGGCGCTGGCGCGCGGGTTGGGCGAGCTGCTGGGGGCCATCCCGCCCTTCAGCGGGGCGGAGCTGGACCAGCTCCGGGTGAGCAGCGGGCTGATCATCGATCTGGGCGTGGCCGCCGCAGCCGCCGCCGCCATCGTGCGCCTCGCCCCGAGCGTCGCCTGGGGCGAGCTTCGCCGCCTGGCCGGACTGGTGGTCATCGGGGTGCTGTTCTTCCTGACCGCCCGGGCGGCCTTCCGCGCCGCCTTTGTCAACTACGACGAGGCCACCGAGTTCCTGGTCTACGCTCACTCGGCGCGCGGGCCCAAGACCGCCCTGGCGGAGATCCAGGACCTTTCGGAGCGCACCACCGGCGGGCTGGACATCAAGGTAGCCTACGACAACGACACCTCATACCCCTACTGGTGGTATCTGCGCGACTATCCCAATGCTCTGTTCTACCAGGACAACCCCACCCGCCAGCTGGCCGACTACCCGGTGATCCTGGCCGGGCAGCAGAACTGGTCCAAGGTCGACTCGCTGCTGCGGGGCCAGTATCAGACCCTGGAGTACAACCGGCTGTGGTGGCCGATGCAGGACTACTTCGACCTGACCTGGCCGCGCATCTGGAACGCGCTCTCGTCCCCCCAGTACCGCCAGGCGTTATGGCAGATCTGGTTCAACCGCGATTACAAGGACTACGGCGCACTGACCGGCCAGGACTTCTCGCTGCGCAACTGGACCCCGGCCAACAAGATGCACCTGTACGTCCGCAACGATGTGGCGGCGCTGGTGTGGGACGCCGGGCCGGCGGCGGTGGCCGCCGCGCCGCCTGAGCAGACCGATCCGTATGCCGCCGGCACGGTCCAATTCAACCCCGACGTAGTCGTAGCCGACTTCGGCCAGGCGACCATCCCGTTGAATGGGCCACGCGGTATGGCGGTGGCGCCCGACGGCTCGGTCTACGTGGCCGACACCGGCAACCACCGGGTCGTGCACATCGCCGAGGACGGCAGCCTGATCAGCACCTGGGGTGCCCTGGGCGATCTGAGCCAGGGAGCGGACCAGGCGCCGCCGGGGACCTTCAACCAGCCGTGGGACGTGGCCGTGGCCCCGGACGGCACGGTGTACGTGGCCGACACGTGGAACCACCGCATCCAGCATTTCACCGCCGACGGCCAGCCGCTGGGCATGTTCGGGACCTTTGGCCAGGCCGAGTCGCCGACCGCCTTCTGGGGCCCGCGCGACGTGCTGGTGGACTCCAAGGGCCGGGTGTTCGTCTCCGACACCGGCAACAAGCGCATTGGGTTCTTCGACAGCCAGGACCGCCCGCTGGGGTCGTTTGGCACACAGGGTATCGACCTGGGCCAGTTCGAGGAGCCGGTCGGGCTGGCCATGGACGCCGACGGCCGGCTGTACGTGGCCGACACCTGGAACCAGCGCATCCAGGTCTTTGCCGAGACCGCGCCCAACCAGTTTGACCCGGTCGACCAGTGGCCGCTGGAGGCCTGGTTCGGCCAGTCGCTGGACAACAAGCCCTATTTGGCCGCCTCGCCCGACGGGCACGTGTGCGCCACAGACGCGGAGGGCTACCGGGTGTTGTGCTTTGACCCCGACGGCCAGTTCACCCTGGCCTGGGGCGACTACGGCCAGGGGCCGGGCCAGCTCAACCTGCCCACCGGCATCGAGTTTGATGCCCAGTGCCGCGCCTGGGTGGTGGACACCGGCAACAACCGCCTGCAGCGCTTCGATCCGGGCGTGTGCGGGGCGGCCTCGCCGGGCAGTTGAGAGCCGGCGGCCTCGAAAGAAACCACTTATGACCGCGCCCGGCCCAACACCCAGTCGAATCCCCACCACGGTTCGCGGCGTCATTCTGCCCACCCTCAGGACGTTTGTCATCGGCGCCGTGGCGTTGGGGGTGGTGCTGTTCATCCCCGCCTGGACGCTGGCTTACTGGCAGGCCTGGGTCTTCATCGTCGTCTTCATGACCTCGGTTAACATCCTGGGCCTGTACATGGTGTTCAGGGACCCTGCCCTCTTGGAGCGCCGCCTGCAAGCCGGGCCCGGCGCCGAGCAGTCCACCGCCCAGAAGGTCATCGTGCTGCTTATCGGCTTGGCGATCCTGGCCGTGCTGGTCTTTTGTGCGCTCGATCAACGCTTCGGCTGGTCGCAGACCACGGCCTGGGTCTCGATCGCCGGCGACCTACTCGTGTTCGGCGGGCTGATGATCGCCCTGCGCGTGCTGCAGGTGAATAGCTACAGCGCCTCCACCATCCGGGTGGAAGTAGGCCAGACGGTGATCAGCACCGGGCCCTACACCGTGGTGCGGCACCCGATGTACGCCGGGATGCTGGTGATGGTCCTGGGCATCCCGCCGGCGCTGGGCTCGTGGTGGGGGCTGGCGGTCATGACATTGACCGTGCCAGTGCTGGTCTTCCGCATCCTAGAAGAAGAGAAGACCCTGCGGCGCGATCTCGCCGGCTACCCCGACTACATGCAGCAAGTGCGCTACCGGCTGGTGCCGTACATCTGGTGACCCAATGGGAAGAAGCGCGATGAATTGACCGCCCCGCATCCTGGGGCGGTCTTCTTGTTTGAATTGGGATGGCGCCGCGTACGCCGATGGCGGTCTTGCAGGGGCTATCGCTACCAGCCCACCTGTGGACCGCGGGGGCATCAAGGGCTATCATCTCCCGGATGGCCCAAGGTCGGGAGATTGAGTGTGTCATGCATGGACCCAGCTGATCGGAGGCGGTTCCCCATTCCAACCAAATGGCTGGTGCTGATCGCCATCGGCATCGGCACGTATATGTCCGCCCTCGACGGGAGTGTGGTCAACACCGTCCTGCCGGTGATCACCGCGTACTTCAAAACCGATGTCGCCACTATGGAATGGGTCATCACCACCTACTTGCTGGTGGTCAGCGCGCTGCTCCTGAGCGTCGGCCGCTTGGGCGACATGCGCGGGGTCAAGCGGATCTACGTCACCGGTTTTGGCGTGTTCGTGGTCGGTTCGGCGCTGTGCGGCCTGTCGACCGGCCCGACGCATTTGATCATGGCGCGCGGATTCCAGGCCATCGGCGCCGCCATGCTGTTTGCCACCTCTCCGGCCATCCTCACCAAGTCGTTCCCCGCCCGGCAGCGAGGCCAGGCACTCGGGATCCAGGGGAGCATGACGTATCTGGGCCTGTCGACGGGGCCCTTCTTCGGTGGGTGGCTGGCCGACACCTTCGGCTGGCACAGCGTGTTCTTCATCAATGTCCCCATCGGCCTGCTGGCGCTAACGGCCAGTTTGCTGGTGATACCGACCGACGAACCCAACCCTCAGCCTGAGCGTTTCGACCTGGCGGGCGCGGCCACCTTTGCGCTGGGGCTGTCGGGTCTGTTGTTCGCTTTGGATCAGGGTCACAACCTGGGGTGGCTTTCTCCAGAGGTCCTTGGGACGCTGGGGGGATCAATCATCGTCTTGGGGTGTTTTGTCCTGCTGGAGCGGCGCGTCAGGGCGCCCATGCTGGACCTGGGGCTCTTCCGGCGGCGCGTGTTCGTGGTTTCGACGATCAGTCCGATTCTGAACTACATCTGCCAATTCAGTGTGACGTTCCTGCTGCCGTTCTTCTTGATTCAGGGCCGGGGGCTGTCTGCCACCCAGGCCGGGCTGATTTTGACGGCCCAGCCGTTGGTGATGGCGCTAACGGCGCCTTTCAGCGGCAGCCTTTCCGACCGGATCGGATCGCGCCTGCCGACGACCGTGGGTATGGGGCTGCTGGCGGCCGGCTTGTTTGGGCTGTCTCGGCTGCAGGCCGCCTCGCCGCTTGGGCTGACCGTCGGCGCGCTGGCGATCTGCGGCTTGGGCACCGGCCTGTTCGTCTCGCCCAACAACAGCGCGCTGATGGGGGATGCGCCGCGGGGCAAACAAGGCATTGCGGCCGGCGTGCTGGCGTTGGCGCGGAACGTGGGCATGGCGCTGGGGATTGGTTTGTCGGGGGCGATCTTCAACACCGTCCTGGGTGCGAGCGGGATCGCCGATCATGCCGCCCTGGTGCGCGCCTTTGATGCCAGCATGGTCGTCGTCAGCGGGGTGGCCCTGCTGGCGGCGGCGATCACCTTCAGCCGGGGTGACGACCGCCCAGTGGCGGGTTGATCAAGCCCACCGGATCAGAGCCCGATTTGTGAAATCTCTCACATACTCCGAGCGTTCCGCCGGCAGGAGTCTGGGACCGACTTAATACTGGGCGTTGGGGCACAGGGGCAGAAAGCCGGCCGGCTCACCCGGCGGGCGCGACCACAGAAAGTAGGCGTACAGGCTGGTGTAGCTTTCGGCTGCGAGCTTGGGCTGCCCTTGCGGCGTGGTCCCGTCCTGCCGCATCAAGCGAACCTGCCAATTGAACACACCGCAGTTGGGTCGATGATAGAGCGAGGCCGGCACCTCAATCTGGGTCCCATGGTCGTCATGGCCAGGCTGGGGCTGCCCTCCTCGTAGTTGAAGCTCAGATCGACCTGGTAAACCTCGTCCGCCGCCAGTGGCCTTAGGGGGGACCAGGTCAGCACGATCTTGGCCTCCTGGCCTTCGAAGCGCGTCCCCAGCTCGGGAGCCAGCAGCCTGGGGCCGGGCAGAAGATCCGGCAGCGGTTCGGGCGCCGTCCCGTGGGCTTCGACGCCGGGTGGCAGCTCGAAGGAGTCCCGCAGCCAGGCGTGCGGATCGATCCCCTTCGGGGGGAGAACGACGGTTGTGCCAATGCCGTAGGTCTTATCGACTGCCGGCGCATTGAAAACCACCCACTGGATGTCGTCGTAATAGAACTGGCCGCGCATGATCACTTTCCAGGCCGGCCTTCCCAAAAAGGTCATGGGCGTGATGTCGCCAATGGCCCGGACCGGCGTGAAGCCGAAGTCGCCCAGCTCATTCAACAAGAAGCGGCGCACATCCGCCGGATCGTTGAGTCGGCCAGCGCCGGCGCGCCATTGAACCTCCAGCCAGGCTGCGGGGAGGACATGCGAAGCCGGGATCTGCCCGCCCCAGCGGATGAGCCCGTTTTGGGCGTCCCCGCGCTCGGCCGCCAGGGAAGGCTCGATCGAGCCCAGGCTCGGTTCGCCGATCCAGAAACCATACTTCTCCAGAAGCTGCTCGCTGATCGAAGGCCGGACCAGGAAGCCGGCCGAGGCGCTCCCCTCCGCAGAGCCGGATGCCACCATCGACCTCGAGGCTCCAGCGCCCGGCCGCCGTCCGGCTGGGGATCAGCCACGAACAAGCCCGGTAGATCCCGTCTGAGCCGGCTTTCATGCTCATCTCCACCATCAGCTTGCCCTGGGGATCGCGGACCCGGATACGAGCCTCAGCCCCTGTGATCCACGCCCATCCGGGTTCGAGACCCGGGCGATCACGCTCATCGACCGGCCCATCTCGACCGACGTGTCCGGCTTGGGATACAGGATGTCGACCGTGAGGGTTTGGGCCGGGGGATCCGAGGCGGTGGGGCCAGGCGACAGCGTTGGTGTTGGCCTAACCACCGCCTGGCAGGCCGCCAGGAGCACGTATAAGGCCGCGGCCCACACCCGAAAACCCATGTTTGTGAACGCTACCCGATGCCTGCGCCAGGTTGGACAAACCCGCCGGATGTCATGGTCGAGCGAAGACGCTGCAGCCTTCATTCCGGAGTCCCTGGCCTTGCAAAAGCCGACCGCGGCAAAGAAAAAAGGCACATCCAGTCAGGAATGCGCCCTGAAGTCTACGTCCAAGGCTCCTCGGGTAGGACTCGAACCTACAACCCACCGGTTAACAGCCGGTTGCTCTGCCGATTGAGCTACCGAGGAAAGCGGTCGGATTATAACGGGCGCCAACTCGGGGCGTCAAGCTAAGACGCTTGGGCCGTCTCCCCTCGGCTCGGCTATAATGGTTCGGGGAAGCCTTTCACGGACGCAGCCCTCGCCGCGATTGTCTGAGGGGAGCACGCATGGACCTCCTGGGAAGTCTATTCTCAGCCTTTGGCCTGTCGGCCAGCGCCGGCCTGAACGCCTATATCCCGCTGCTGGTGGTCTCGCTGGCGGCCAGGTACACGAATTGGCTCCAGCTCCAGCCGCCATGGGATGTCATGACCAGCTGGTGGGTCATCGGCGCGCTGTTGGTGCTGATCACCATCGAGTTCTTCGCCGACAAGGCCCCGCTGCTGAATCACGCCAACGACGTCATCCAGACCTTCGTGCGTCCGGTCGCCGGCGCGATTCTGTTCGCATCCAACGCCGGAGTGGTCGCCCACGTGAACCCGATCGTGGCCATCCTGGCCGGCCTGCTGGTGGCCGGCACGGTCCACGCCGCCAAGTCGGCCGCCATCCGCCCGGCAGTGACCGCCACCACCGGCGGCACGGCCAACATCCTGGTCAGCATGGCCGAGGACCTCCTGGCGGCGACCGTGTCGATCCTGGCCGTGGTCATCCCGGTCATCATCGCGGCGCTGATCATCATCCTGACCACAACCTTCATCTGGTGGCTCTGGCGCCGCTCGGCCCAGGCCCAACCGGTCTAGTCAACCACCCAAGGGGATTGCCATCATGGCCAAACGTAACACGCAATCCACCACCGCCACGGCGCCGACCAGCACCATGGCGGTCATCAGCCTGATCGCGGGCGTGATGGGCTTCACCCTGTTCCCGGTGGCCGGCAGCCTGATCGCCGTCGTCGCCGGGATGCTGGCCCGGCGCGAGATCGATGCCTCGGGCGGGGCGCTGCAGGGGGACGGCCTGGCGCTGGCGGGTGAGGTGCTGGGGGGCATAGGCGTGGCGCTGTCGCTGCTGGGGCTGTGCCTGGTGGGGTCGGTGGTGGCCTTCAGCCTGTGTTTGGGATTGTTCGCCGCCACTTCGGATCAGACCAGCGCCATCCTGCCGCTCATGCTAAGCTTGCTCTGAACCCGGCCCGCCGGCCGAGGAGGCGAGCATGACCAAGAGAGCCACGGCGTCCCGAAAGGCCCCGGCGCGCAAGCCGGCCCCGGTCGAAGAACCCCAATCCGACGGAAGCCGGCAGACGCTGCTGATCGGCGTGGTGGTCGTGGCCGTGCTGGCCATCCTTTGCTGCTGCTTGTCGCTCGTTGTGTTCTGGTTCTTCGGCGACTCGATTGTCAACGGGCTGTCGTCGGCCGCCGGCCTGGCGGCGTTCGCCTGACTCCGGCTCCGGCCGAGCCATTCCACAGCAAGTTTGTGAAAGATGCGTTTATAGAGCAACTCTTACCCCTGCCCCTCCCTCTGGGCAGCGGGAGCCCGACGTCCCTCGGAATCAACCCGGGGGAGGGGAGATGGTTAAAGACGGGATAGGGGGGAAAGGTTGAAAATCCTTGTTATCCTCGGCGAGGATTCGTGATGCCCCCACCCCTTGCCCCTCCCCCGGGCCAGCGGGAGCCCGATATCCCTCGAAATCAACCCGGGAGAGGGGATCGAGGTTCAAGGAGCAGGGGGTGAGGCGGGAATTGCCATCCTCAGAATGCGGCTAAAGGTCACTGTCCCATGATCGTCCGCCCGCTCGAAGACTCCGATATCGGACTGTGGACCGACCTGCGCTGCCGGCTGTGGCCGGATGAGCCGGCGGCCGCGATGGAGGCCGAGGGCAGGGCGTCGCTGAAGGCCGACCCGCCGCTGGTGGTCTTCGTGGCCGATGACGCCGGCCGGGTCATTGGATTCATCGAACTTGACCTGCGCTCGGTGGCCGAGGGCTGCACCAGCTCGCCGGTCCCCTACATCGAGGGCCGGTTCGTGGATCAGGCGCAGCGCGGACAGGGGGTGGGTGCGGCGCTGATGGCGGCGGCCGAAGCCTGGAGCCGGGAGCACGGTTTCACCGAGCTGGCGTCCGATACCCAGGCTGACAACCGCCTCAGCCAGCAGGTCCACCGGGCGCTCGGCTTCGAGCAGGCCGAGGCGCTGATCGTCTTCCGCAAAGATCTCTAAGGCAAAACGAAAGGCTCTTCCCCGGCGGCGGCCTGGGCCATCAATTGGGCCAGCTCCGCCTCGACGGCCGCCTCCTCGGCTGGGTCGAGGCCCAGGGCCTCGAACTCGTCCCGGTCCAGCTCCGCCATGGACCGATCCGGCAGCACCACCAGATCGAGGGCCAGGTCCTCCTGGTACACGTCATGCGCCTCGAGCCGTGCCGGGCGGGCGAGGTTGCAGTACCAGCCCTTGAAGGCGCCGGTCGGCCCGTCGTGGACCTCGAAGATGTTGCACCAGCGGTCGGCGTAGAAGGTCTCCACGAAGCGGTCCCCGGGCCGGATTCGCAACCCGGCCATGTCGCCTTCCCCGCGGGTATAGATCGCCTCCAGCCTGCAGCGGTCCGGCGAGCCTTCGAGCAGCCGTCCCGGATACTGCCAGACCTGGCGGCCGAGGTGGTCAAGCTTGTGAACGGTGACGGCCTGGTTCACGGCAGGACCTGGAAGGCGCGCCCGGGATCGAGGTACACGCGGACGGGCTGACCGGGCTGCGGAAGCGGTTCCCACAAACTGAAGACGAAGGTCAGGCGGGCGCCGCCGGCGTCGATCACGACCCGCTGCTGGCTGCCGCGGAACGAGCGCTCGACCAGCCGGCCGTCGAGCGCCACGCCGCCGTCCCCCGCCGTCAGCCCGGCGGCGTCGGGCCGGATGAGCAGCGTGGCCGGGCCATCGGCGCCGGCCGGGACCGGGAAGTCGCCCTGCTGGGTGTGAGCCATGGTTCCGCCGGCTGGGTGCGTCACGACCGCCGGCAGGAGATTGTCGAGTCCGACGAAGCGGGCCACGAAGGCGCTGGCCGGGTGCAGGTAGATGGTCTCGGGCGAGCCGATCTGCTCGATGTAACCCGCCTGCATGACGGCCACCCGGTCGGCGACGGCGAAGGCCTCCTCCTGGTCGTGGGTGACGTAGACGGCGGTCTGGCCCAGACCCTTGAGCATCTCGGGCAGCTCGAGCATGAGCTGCTCCTTGAGCCCGCGGTCGAGGTCGCCCAGCGGCTCATCGAGCATCAGCAGGCGCGGGCGGGGGGCCAGCGAGCGGGCCAGGGCGACGCGTTGGCGCTCGCCGCCGGAGAGCGCGTCGACCGGGCGGGTTTCCAGCCCGGCCAGGCGCGTCAGAGCCAGCAGTTCATCGACGCGTTGGCGGACGCCGGCCTCGGATGTACCGGCCATACGCAGCCCGAAGGCCAGGTTGTCGAAAACGTTCAAATGCGGGAACAGGGC
The DNA here is from genome assembly GCA_963797485.1 of uncultured Chloroflexia bacterium. GTDB lineage: Bacteria > Chloroflexota > Anaerolineae > Anaerolineales > E44-bin32 > CAWAND01. Next base: position 418,543 of record CAWCPF010000002.1, on the reverse strand, counting down.
GAAATCCTGAAACATCAGGCCAAAGCCGCGCTGGTCCGGCGGCTGCCCGGACAGGTCGGCTCCGTCCCACAGGATGCGTCCGGCATCGGGCGTCTCCAGCCCGGCGATCAGCGCCAGCGTGGTGCTCTTGCCGCAGCCGCTGGGGCCGAGCAGGGCCAGGATCTCCCCCGGCTGGACGTCGAAGCTCACGCCCTGGACGGCCCGAGTGGGGCCGAAGGCCTTGTGCAAGCCGATGACCGAAAGGCCGGGCGAGGCGGTGTTCAAAAAGCCCCCACATCGGCGACGCGCAGACGCTCGATGGCCAGCATCCCGCTCCCGGTGACGGCCATCAGCAGCGTGCTCAGAGCCATGGCCTGGCCGTAGTTGAGCGTGCCCGGGCGGGAGAGGAAACGGTAGATCAGGATCGGGACGGTGGGGTGCTCGGGGCGGGCGATGAGCGACGTGGCGCCGAACTCGCCGATCGAGATTGCGAAGGCGAAGGCTGCCGCCACCAGGACCGCCCGCCCGACCAGCGGCAGGTCGACATGGCGCAGGACCTGGGCCGGCCTGGCCCCCAGCACAGCCGCCGCCTGGCGCAGGCGCGGCTGGATGCTCTGCAGCGACGGGACCAGGCTGCGGACGACGAACGGGAAGGCCACCAGAGTGTGGGCCAGCGGGATCAACGCCGGCGAGGCGCGCAGATCAAGCGGCGGCCGGTCGAGGGCCACGATGAAGCCGAAGCCCAGCGTGACGGCCGAGGCCCCCAGCGGCAGCATCAGGATCGGGTCGAGCCAGCGGTTGAGGCGCGACTCGGTGTGGTAGGCCAGCGCCCAGGCGGCCGGCAACCCGAGGGCCAGCGCCAGCACGACCGTGGCGCCGGCGTACTCGAGCGAGTTGATGATGGCCTCGAGCGGCGGGACGTAAAACAGCGAGCCCTGCTCGTTCTCGCCCAGCCGCAGATAGTAGTCGAGCGTCAGGGCCGGGCCGGCCCGATCGCGCTGGGGACCGACCCGGGAGAACGAGCGCGCCGCCAGCGCCGCCAGGGGCGAGGTGAGCAGGAGCAGCAGCAGCCCGACCACGGCGGCGGTCCCCCACTTGGCCCGGCGCGTGAGCAGCGGGCGCTGGACCAGCCGCTCGGCCTTCAAGGGCAGGGGCCGGCTGACGCGCGCCGCCAAGCGGGTGTAGATCACGGTCATGGCCAGGGTGGCGGCCAGCTGCACGATGCTCAAGGCCGCCGCCAGCGGCAGGTTGAACAGGTTGACGGTCTGGTTGTAGATCTCGACTTCCAGGGTCGACAGCCGGGGCCCGCCCAAGACCAGGATGACCCCGAAGGAGGTGAAGTCGAACAGAAACACCAGCAGCGCGGCGGCGCCGATGGCCGGGAGGAGCAGCGGCAAGGTGACACGCCGCAGGGCCGACCAACGGCCGGCGCCCAGCACCCGCGCGGCGTCGGTCAGGCGCGGGTCGAGGTGAGCCCAGAAATCGCCCACCATGCGCAGCACGAGAGTGGTGTTGTAAAACACATGCGCCGCCAGGATGGCGGCCAGGCTGTGGTCCAGAGCGAGGGGCGGCGCGCTCAAATGAAAGGTTGCCATCAGAGCCAGGTTGATCCAGCCGCTGGGGCCGATCAGGGCGCTGAAGGCGGCGGCCACGACCAGAGTGGGCAGCACGAAGGGGATGCCGGTCAGGGCGCGCAGGACCGGCTTGCCGGGGAAGCGGTAGCGGGCGAACACGTACGCGCCGGGGAGGCCGACCACCAGGGTGAGGGCGGTCGACAGCAGCGCCTGGCCGAGCGTGAACCCCAGGATTCCGAGCTCTGCGGAGCTTGTGAAAAACGTCACAAACCCGCCCCATGGACCGGCCGGTGAGCGGCCCAGGCTGAGCGCCAGGATGCGCGCCAGCGGGTAAAAGAAGAACAGCGCCAGAAACGCCAGCGGGGCGGCCCACAGCAGGGCGGCCGGGAGAGCCCGGCGGCGCCGCGGTCCGGCGCCGGTCAGCGCAGGACGGTCTGGGTCCACGCCTGAATCCACGCGTCTCGATTGGAGGCGATCACGTCCGGCGGGACCTGGGCGGTGTGGTCCGGCAGGCTCATGAACTTGGTGAACACATCCGGCAGTTGGGCGTCGGGGTTGACCGGGAACACGAACATGTTGAGCGGCATGTCCTCCTGGAAGGCGGTCGACAGCATGAAGTCCACCCAGGCGTGCGCCAGGTCCGCATGCTCCGTTCCGGCCAGCACGCCCACGAACTCGATCTGCCGGAAGCAGCTGTCCCCGCCGGTGACCACCCCGGTCGGCGCCTGGTCAGGCTGCGGATCGGCGAAGTAGACCTCGGCCGGCGGGCTGGAGCCGTAGGACACGACGATCGGGCGTTGGCCGCCGTGCAAGCTGAAGTCGGTGTAATAGGCGGTGTCCCAGTCGTTTTCCACCTGCACGCCGTTGTCGACCAGGCCCTGCCAGTAGTTCAGATAAGCCTGCGGGCCGAAATGGCCGATGGTGGCCAGCAGAAAGGCCAGGCCGGGTGACGAGGTGGCCGGGTTCTCGACCAACAGCAGGTCCTTGTAGTCTGGCTTGAGCAGATCCTCGAGCGACCCTGGGGGCTGGAGCCCGGCCGCCTGGAAGTACCCGAGGTCGAGATTCAGGCACACGTCGCCGTAATCGACGGGCAGGGCACGGTGCTGCGGGTCGAGCTGGAATTCGGCAGGCACCCCGGCCAGCGCCGGGAAGTCATACGGCACGAAGATCCCCTCGCTGAGCGCCCGGCTGAGGAAGGTGTTGTCCACCCCGTACAGCACATCGGCCAGCGGGTTGTCCTTGGACAGGATGGCCTTGTTGAGCATCGTGCCGGCGTCGCCGGCCTTGAAGAACTGCACGTCGGCGCCGGTGGCCTGCTTGAACTGGTCCACCACATCGGCCGAGACTTCGAACGAGTCGTGGGTCATGACCGTCAGGACGGGCGGGGCGGCGGGGGTGGGGCTGGCCGCCGGCGCGCCGCCGCAGGCCGCCGCCAGCAGGGCGATCGCGAGCCATCCGGGGAAGACTGTCTTCATTCGAAACCTCCTAGCCGTCCGCCGCCTGCGCGGCGACGTGCGAGATCAGGCACACCAGCGAGCCGCCTTCGACAGCCACTTGGGCGAGATCGTCCTGCAGGACGTTGCTCACGCCGCGGGTGGCCCCGAAGACCAGCCGGCCGTGTTCGAGGGGATAAGCCAGGCCGCGCGTGGTGACGCCGGTCGCGTCGCCCGGCAGCGGGATGAGCGACACAACGTCGCCGACGGCGCCCTGGATAGACACGGTTTCACCGGCGCGGATCAGGCGGGCTTCCTGGATCCCGTCCAGGTAGCAGAGCGTGCCGTCCGGCGGGGTCTTGGCCGCCAGCATCAGGAAGTTGGCCAGCGACTGGTCCCAGCGGTCGCCGATGGCGCCCAGCACGATCACGTCCGTCAGGCCGCGTGCGGCGGCCAGGTCGAGCGCCAGCTCCAGGTCGGTGGCATCCTTCTCGGGCGGGTGGCGCATGACCTCGGCCCCAGCGGCGGCCAGCGCTTCAACCTCCGCCCCGGGCAGCGAATTGAAGTCTCCGATGACGATATCGGGTTCGATGCCGAGGGCCCGGCAGTGGCGTCCGCCGCCATCGGCGGCGATGATCACGGGGCTGTCCGGCAGCCACGGCCGGCCCAGCTGGGGCGGTTGGAAATCGCCGTTGGCGAAGATCACCGCGGTGGACAAAAAGAGCGCCCTCCTGGCTTGGCCGGAGGGCTGGGTGCGTTCGGTCATCCCTCCGCCGGCATTATCCGGATCAGGTTCGACGGGTCGAGGACGGATCCCTCCTCTCAGCCCGAACGCTCCGAGCTCCCCGTTAGGTTTTCAATCTCCTTCACTATAGCCGATTTGGGCTCCGGGGGTCAAACCGTGTTCGCCTCGTCCTATCGGCACTTTGGGCGTGCGACCTTGGCTCTTGCCAGAAAGCGCCTTCGGCCTCACCCCCCGACCCCCTCTCCGCTGGGAGCCAAGTGGATCCTTGTCGTTGTCTAGGCGGAGAGGGGGAGAGGTTTCATAAGGAGAAGGGTGAGCGAAGCTCACCCTTCTCCTTTGATCTTCATCCCCTCGTCGAGGGTTTTCACCGGGGTTCATGTGAGCCTTCAACCCTGGGGGAGGGGCCAGGGGTGGGGGTCAAGCGTTCGGCGCGCCAAGACGCGGTTCGAGGCGCCTCACTTGCTCCCCCTTGGGCTCATCTTCGATGATGCTTCCCACGAGGTCTTGGACAGCGCCTGGCCCTCAGCCGCCGGCGCTGGGTGGTTGTTCTTTTAGGAACTCCTTGACGCGCTTGACCAGCTCGTCGGGCGCAAAGGGTTTGAGGATGTAGGCGATGGCGCCGGCATCCAGCCCGGCCTGGACTTCGGCTTCCTGCCCCTTGGCCGACAGGAACGCCACCGGGATGTGTTCGGTGGCCATGTTGGCCTTGAGCTGGCGGCAGACGTCGTAGCCGGTCATGCGCGGCATGCGCACGTCGAGGATGATCAGATCGGGGTGCTCCGACAACGCCAGCTCCAGAGCTTCCTCGCCGTTGGTGGCGGCGGACACGTCGAAGCCGTGGTAGCGCAGCGTGAAGATGATCAAGTCACGGATGTCGCGCTCGTCTTCGGCAATGAAAATCTTCGGCATGGGCCCTTCCTATGCTGGGCGGCCCGGTTCGGATGGGGGCGCGGCTGGAAGCCTTATTGTACACACGGTTCCCTGGCCCGGGATCCCCTGGCTTTGGATGCGTATTTCCCCCCCGTGCATGTCGATCAGCTGCCTGACGATCGACAGCCCCAGTCCCGTGCCGGCGACGGACAGGTTCAACGCCTGTTGGCCGCGGTAGAAGCGCTCGAACACCTTGGGCAGGTCCACGGGCAGGATGCCGATCCCGTTGTCGGCTACTTGCACCTCGATCCAGCCGTCCTCGGCGGTGGCGCGCAGATCGATGCGCCCGCCGGCCGGGGTGTAGTTGAAGCTGTTCTCGACCAGATTGTTGATGATCTGGCGCAGGCGGTCCCGATCAGCCCACGCCGGCGGCAGGGCTTCGGGCAGTTCGAGTTCGATGTCGAGTGGCTTGCTCTCGATCCGGCCGCGGCGCAGCATGACCTCGCGCACCTCGGCCAGCATATCGCCCAGATCGACCTGCTCCAGGTCCAGCGTGACGCGCCCGGACTCGATCCTGGAGATGTCGAGCAGATCGTTGACCAGACCGCCCAGGCGGTCGATGTTGCCCTTGATGATCTGCAGGAAGCGGCGCTGCTCATCGTTGATGCCGCCGACGGCGCCCATGAGCAGCATTTCGACATAGCCCTTGACCGAGGTCATCGGCGTGCGCAGCTCGTGGCTCACGGTGGCCACGAATTCCGACTTGAGCTGGTCGACCTCGACCTCGCGTGTGATGTCGCGGAAGATCGAGACCGTGCCCAGGAATTCCTGGCCCAACACGACCGGCGCCACGCTGACGGCCACGATGCGGTCGTCGTCGAGCTCGAGGCGCTCGTCGAGCACGTCATCGCGCGCCGAACCCGGCTTCGCCTGGCTGCGCCAGGCCTGGACGGCCTCGACCCAGCGCCGGCCGGCGGCGCCGTAGACGCCAATGAAATCAACCGCCGCCTGGTCGACGACCGCCTGGCGATCGAGGCGCAGAATGCGCTCGGCCGAGGCGTTGAACAGCACCACCTGATGGTCCGCGTCGGTGACGATCACACCGTCGGCGATCGACTCCAGAATGGCGCGCGACTTGCTGGCCTCGATTTGCTGCTCGCGCAGCAGCGATCCCAGCCGCTCGGCCTGGTCGCGGATCAAGCGGTAGAGCTCGGCGTTGTTGACCGCCGCCGCCACCTGGTGGCCGGCGGCCGAGAGCAGGCGCAGTTGGTCGGCGTCGAAAGCATACGCCTGCGAGCTGAACAGCATCATGGCCCCAATCAAGTCCTGGCTGACCAGCAGCGGCACCGCCAGCGCGCTGCGGTGTTCCTCGACCGGGTCGCGGTAGCGCACCCAGCGCGGATCCTGCGGCAAGTCCTCGATCAGGACCGGCTCGCCGCGCTCGATGACCCAGCCGGCAAGGCCCTGCCCCTTGACGTATGGGGACGGACGTCCGCCGGGAGGCAGGGGATGCTCGGGGCCGATGGCTGCCCGCAGCACCAGCTGGTCGCTGTCCGGCGCCATGAGCAGGATCACGCCGCGGTCGGCTCCGACGACCTCGTTGACCAGCGATAGGGCGCGGTTGAGCACCCGGTCGAGATCCAGACTGCTGGCCAGCTCGGCGGTAATGCGCAGCAGCGCCTCGGTGAGCTCGTGCTCGCGGGCCAGCTCTTCGGTGCGCTCGGCGACGCGCTGCTCGAGCTCCTGGCTGGCGCGCTGAGCCTGCTCGAATAGGCGCGCGTTTTGCACGGTGAGCGCCGCCTGGCTGGCGAGCGAGGTCACGAAGGCGGCATCGGCCTCGGTGAAGCTGTGGGGCGAGGCGTAGTTCTCGAGCGTGATCGTCCCCAGCACCCCGGCCTCGGTGGCCAGGGGGACGCCCAGCGCGCTGGCGGGCAGCAGACCGCCGGTGGCGCGGTGGTAGCTCTCGAGGTGGTCGACGCTGTAGTTCAAGTCTTGCCCAGGATGCACGTCGTCCCAGATGATACTGGCGCCGGCGGCGTAGACCTTGCCGGGCAAGCCCTCGCCCGGCTGCAGGCGCAGGTCTAGCAGGGCTTCGGGGAGAAGGTATCCCGACAGGGCGGCCACCCGCAGGCCGTGAATCTCGGGATCCCACAGACACAGCGCGGCGGCCTGGGTGGCGGGCATCGAGCGGCGCAGGCCGTCGGCCAGGTGGTTGAGGACTTGGCGGGCATCGAGCGAGCCAACGTGTTGGCCGAACTCAAGCAGCAGCTGGCCCTCGGCCAGGCGGGTTTCGATGGTTTCCAGGAGCTGGCCCCGGCTCAGATCGCGGCCGATGGCCGGCATGAGGTCGATCAGGGCATCCACATCCGCCTGAGAAAAGGATGGAGCGGCCGGATCGCGGCGAACCAGCAAGATGGCCGCCGAGGGCGCGTCGGACCTCGGGATGGGCACGGCGGTGGCCGAGTAGGCCCCCAGGGCCCGCAGCAGCGGGGATGCCCCCCAGTTGTGGTCGTCCGGGAGGCGCTCGATGAGCACGGCCTGGTTGGACAGGGCGGCCGTGCGCAGCGGGTTGAACTGGCTGAAGAGCGGCTCGAAATGGAGCGATTCGGACAGCTCGCCCTCGGCCAGGCTGAGGGTGACATCTGACTGTTCGGTTTGGGCGATCAGGACCACGTCGGCCATGAATTCTTCGCGGCAGCCGCGCGCCAGCGCGCCCAGGATGCCCATGCGGTCGTCTTGCGCACTGGCAGCCCGGGCGATGCGGTCCACCGCCAAAATGCGCCGCGCTTGGGCAGCCAGGTCCTTGGCTTCGGCTTGCGCCTGCTGGTCCGATTCCGCCAACTGGCGGGAGGTCCGCTGCAGGCTGTCGTGCTCGGCGCGCAGCTCCGACAGGGTCTGTTCCAGGCCGTGCTGTCCGGCCCGCATCTGCCGATACAGGCCGGTGCTCTCCATGGCCGCCACGATCTGCCGCACGACGGCATCCAGCGGGGCCTCGGCCGGCAGGTCCTGCCCAGCGCGATCTGGGGCCGCATCGAGCACGATAAGACCCATCGGTTGGCGGGCGCGATCGATCAGGGGGACCAGACCGCGCGGTTCGCCTGGCAGCCAATGAACAAGGCCGACCTGCTCGGCGGTCTTCAGCCGGGGCTCAACCTGAGCCCAATCCGAGTCCGGGAAGGGGCTGTCGCCCGCGCTGGCCGGCGCCTGAGCCGCCGGACGGAGTTCCTGGCCCTGGGCGCTGAGTGTGAAGACCTGCACCCGGGACAGGCCGGCTGTTTCGGCCAGGAAACGCGCCAAACCGTCGAGGGTGACCTCAAGAGGCTGGTCGGGGCGGAAGGACTGGGTGATCTGGAGCAGGCGGTTGAGTCCTTCGGAGCGGCGGCGGGTGGCCTGGACCAGGTGTTCCTGCTCCAACCGCAGATCAGCGGTGTCCATGGCGGCGGCCACCTGGCTGGCCAGACCCTCGGCGAAGCGCAGGCTGGCGTCGTCAAAATGGCCGGGCTGGCGGCTGTGCAGGTGGATCAACCCTGCCGGCCGGTCGTGGTGCCGGATGGGGATGACCAGGGCCGAGTTCAGCCCGTTGTGGATTGCCGGGTCGTTGGCTGCGGGTCGATCATCGATGTGCGGAACGGGGGCCTCCGCCCACTCGCGCAGGAGGTCCAACTCTGGCGCGGGGTGCTCGGCGGAGGCGCCCAGCACCTGGGGCTGGCCGCCTTCGGCCGATGGAAAGAGAACCGTCCAGCCACAGTCGGCGCCGGTGGCGCGGACGGCCTCGGAATGCACCGTCAGCAGCAGCGCGCCCAGGTCGGTCTGGCTGGCCAGCGCCTGGCTCAGACGGGTCACGGCAGAGAGCTGGTCGACGCGCTGGCGCAGGCTGGCGTCGGTTTGTTCCGCCAGGCGCGCCTGGCGGAGCGAACCCGCCAGCTGCCCGGCGAAGGCGGTCGCCAGGTCGATCTCGGGGCGGCTCAGGCCGCCGGTCCGGGCCTGGCCGATGAGCAGCTCACCCAGTGCCTGCTGCCGGGAGATGATCGGGATGGCTGCCAGGCTGCCGGCCTGCTTCTTGGCGATCAAATCGCGGTACACGGCCGGTGGCTCGGCATCGCGGGCTTGATCGTAGACCACCGGGGTGAGGGCATACACGGCACGCGGTCCGGAGGCGCGCGGAGCCGATAAAGCTGGTGCGGCGGCCAGAATCAGTTCGTCGAGTTCCAGTCCGTGGGCGGAGGGTCCATGCGGGCGAAGGGCCGGGCCGGCCTCATCGGCCAGCAACAGCACAGCAAAATCGAGCTCCAAGCTGGCGACCAGCTCGTCCATAGCCGCGATCAGGTTCTCATCCAGGGTCCCGCTTCGGGCGCTCAGGCCGGACACTCGCCGGAGCGAGTCGGCCTGTTCGGCGCGGCGCTGAGCCGCCTGCAGCAATTGGGCGTTTTCGATCAGGGCGGCGCTTTGAGCGGCCAGGATCGAGACCAGATTGGCGGCTTCGGGTCCGGGATGCGGCTGGCCCTCCGGCCAGGCGGCCAGAACGGCGCCGAGCGGCTTACCGGACGAGCGCACGGGGGCCAGGATCAGGTGTCCCCAGCCTCCGGCGCTGACGGCTTCATCGAGGTCCATAGATTGAACCAGGCGATCATCCAGGGGGTTAGCCGCGTCGAGCGGGCCACCGGCGTGGAGCCAGCGCTCAGTGGCGCTGCCGGCGCCAGCCGGCAGCCGCAGCCGCCGCTCGACGAACTCGGGGGACAGCCCGACGAAGGGCGTTTGTCCGATCAAGGCCGAGCGCGGGCTGGAATAGCTGAGGAAACCGGCCACATCGGCCTCGAGCAGGCGGGCGACTGTACCGCCCAGGTGCTCGTACAGCTCGCCGCCGGTCGAGGCGGCGGTGAGGGCATGGGCCAGTTGCGACAGGCCTACCAGCTCGCGGCGAGACCGCTGATGGCTTTCGTACAGCCCGGCGTTGTGCAGCGCGGCCGCCGCCTGGGCGCCCATGAGCTCCAGCAGCATGCGGTGCCGCTGGTCGTAGGTGTGCGCCAGCGAGTGGGCGATCTCCAGGCTGCCAATGAAGGTGCTGCCGAACTGAAGCGGGACGCCCAGATACGCCTGGAAGGGGAATCGCGCCCGATCAACTTTGGGCTCGATGTCACGCGCCTGGTCCATGTCGGGCACGAACAGGGCCTGGCGGTGGACGGCCAGCCAGCCGGTGAAGCCCTCGCCGACCCGGTAGACCTCGGGGAGGCTCGGCCCGGCGAACTGGCTGCGCCGGGCGGAGGCGGCCCTAAAGGGTTTGAGGGTCTGGCTCAGCTCGTCCCACAGATTGAGCTCGATCATGTCGGTGGGCAGCAATCCTGGCAGCGAGTCCAGGATGGCCTGGGCGGTCTCGCCGACGGTGCCGCGGTCGGTGATCGCCTGGCTGAAATTCAGCAGGCTGTCGATCGTCAGCAGGTCGCCCAGGCCGCCGGCTTTCCCCGGGGCTTCGGCCTGCAGCGGCTCGAGAGTGATGACCAGGGCCGGCTCAGCGGAAAGCGGGACGCGGTTGGAGACGGCCTCGACGGCTCGCTCGGCGATTGACAGGCGAGCGCGGCCCTCGTCGGCAAACAACTCGAGGAACAGGTCGCGGGGCCGAACTGCCTGGGCCAGGCGGTGGAGATCGGGGGCCTCGCCGTCGAGCCCGAACCAGGCCCGGGCGCGCGCGTTGACGTACACCACGCGACCCCCCGGACGAGCGACGATCACGGCGTGCTCAGACGGTTCGATGTCAATGTGGAGCGGCGGCGGGTGGGGAGGTCCGGAGCGGCGGTGGAGCCGGGAGGCCAAGGGGCGGGCGGCCAGCCAGGCTCCGGCGGCCAGCACACTCCCGGCCAAGAGCAGGATGATTCCGAGCCAGCCAGGCGGCAGAGCGGCCATAGGTCAGGGCGCGGAAGAAGCCGGATCCTTACGGCGAGCCCTGGCGGCGCGTTCGGTGATTTCGCGGATGTCGGCGAACTCGCCTTCATCGGAGGTGACGCGCCCGATCGACAGGTCCATCAGCGGAGCCGGCTGGGATTGACCGTCCGGCCCGGGGACCAGCAGGCTGCCGCGCTCGAGGTCGATGCCCGTGTAGTGCTCGCGAATGCCTTCGGCGAAGCGCGCCCTAATCTGGTTTTCCACGTCGTCGGCGCGATCGGCGCGGGTGATGACCAGGAAGTTGTCACCGCCGACATGGCCGACGAAGTCGGTCTCGTTGCCGGATTGGTCCAGGCTCTGGCTGATGAGCATGCCGGTGAAGCGCAGCACGTCGTCGCCCGAGACGAAGCCATAGACCTCTTTGAAGGTGTCGAAATGATTGATGCGGCAGTCGAGCACGGCCCAGCCTTTGGTGCGCAGGATTTTGCGCAGCTGGTCTTCGATCACGTGCCCGGCGGGCAGCCCCGTGCGCGGGTCGGTCAGGCTTTCGCGCTCGGCGCGAGACAGGGCATTTTGCACGCGCAGCCGGAGCTCCTCGATGTCGAACGGTTTGGTGATGTAATCGTCGGCGCCCAATTCCAGCCCGGCGATGCGGTCGCTGCGCTCGTCCTTCTGGGTCAGGAAGATGATCGGGATGTGGCTGGTGCGGGTGGCGGTGCGCAGGGCCTTGCACACGGCGTAGCCGTCCATGTCTGGCAGGATAATGTCGAGCACGATCAGGCTGGGGAGCTGCTTGCGGGTGAGGGCCAGCGCGTCCTGGCCACGGCCAGTCAGATTGACCTCGTAGCCCTGGCCGGTGAAATAGATCCGCAGCATGTTGGAAATGTCGAGGTCGTCTTCGACGACCAGAATGCGACCTTTGTTCATGCCCTTTGGCCCTCGACCCTGTTCTACAAGTCCTGTGGCCGGCGGCAGCCCCCGACCAATTTGTGAAATACATCACAAACCGGGCGCGTTGGACGCGCACCGGTGCGACCGACCTGGAGGTTCAAAGCTATCTTACGTGAAAGGTTGAGCGTGGGCAACTGCTACGTCCGTACCGGTGTACTAGATGTGGGCGGCTGGCCCGGCCGGGGCCTTGGTTTGCGCCGGCGGTGTGGGCTGAGCGCCTCACCCCCCTGGCCCCCCTCTCCGCCTTGCGGGAGGCTTTCTCAACCAGTTCATAGGCGGAGAGGGGGAGGTTACTGAAAAGAGAAGGGGGAGCAACGCTCCCCCTTCTCCTTGTACCTCTTTCCTCTCCCGCGGCGGGAAGGTGTTCGGCGAGGTCGCCGAGCCTCCGGGGATGGGGGTTGAGCGCCGCGGCCGTGTGGGGAGGTGCGCCCGCCTCACCCCCTGGCCCCTCCCTCCGCCGGGTGGCCGGCCATCCAGAGTAGATCCCAGGCGGATAGGGGGGTGGAGGAACACAAGGGGCGGGGACCCAAGGTCCCCGCCCCCTTGAAGAATGCCTCACCCCTCCCCCGGCCGAGGGCCGAGGGGAGATGGTGGTCGGCCCTCCGGGGGAGGGGCCGGGGGGTGGGGGCCGTGAAGTCGAATGTGTTCAAACGTAAGGGGGTGTGGGATCTAAATAGGAGGGGTGCAACACCCCGGCCCTATTTGGTCTTCATTTCCTCGAGGATGCTGTACAGCAGCTCGAGCAGCACGCTCTTGACCGATTCCTTGTCCGACGCCACGGTGGGCAGAAGCTTGATGTTGGCGTCGAGCTTGAGCGCGATGCGCAGGTCGTCGATTTCCCAGGCGTCGTCCATGTCCTGCTTGTTGGCCGCCACCACATACGGCGTCGGCGCGTAGGCGCGGAAGGTGTGCAGGATGCCACGCGCCTCGCGGAAGGTCTCGGGCCGGGCGCTGTCGACCACCACGATGAACCCAAGCATGCCTTCGGACAGGATCTCCCACATGAAGTCGAAGCGTTTCTGCCCGGGTGTGCCGAACAAGTACAGCACCAGGTCCTCGTCCACGGTGATGCGCCCAAAATCCATGGCCACGGTGGTGGTCTCTTTGACCTTCTCAGCCTCCGAGCTGATCTTGCGCTCGGTCGAGACAACATCGATCTCGCTCACCGTCCGGATGAACTGGGTCTTGCCTGCGTTGAAGGGGCCGGTGACCACCATTTTGACGGTTTGCATGCTCGCCCTCGCCTACAGTGACCGGATGCGGGAGATCAACCGGTTGACCAGCGTGGTCTGTTCGCGCGTGTCGACGGGCTTGATCTTCTGGGCTTGGGGCGGCAGCGGCATACCGTCAGGGCGAATCATGTCCACCAGCCCGGCCTGGAGCAGGCCGTAGACAATGCGCCGGATTTCCAGGTCGCTCATCTTGTTGGCCTTGGCAATCTGGTGGATGGAGTTCTTTGGGTTGATGTAGGAGACGACTTTCCATTCATCGACGTTGAGATTGACGTCGCGGATGTTGGCGCCCGGACGTTCGACGAAATTCAGCGCCATGTCCAGGTTGGGGATTTCGTCCTGAAGCTGCTCCCATTCACGCACACGCCGGGAGCCTTCAATGATGACGTTCTCAAGGTCGACGCGGATGATGATGCGGTCGTTGGGCGGCAGCACGTTGGCGTCGAAGCGGAAGAAGCCCTCGATCCATGTGAACAGCCGGTAGACGATGTCCAGCACGTAGACGCGCAGGCTGGTCAAAATCTCCTGCTGGGTCAAATAACCGGCGTTGATCAGGAGCAGGCCGAGTTCCTTGTCGCTTTTGCCGGCGGCATTGGTCTTGATCACCTGGGCTTGGCGGCTGGAGAGTTTGCTCCCCTTGCGCAGCACGCCCACCAGCGTCCCGTCCTCATTCCCCATCTGGGCATAGATAAGTTTGCCGTCGCGAAAAGACACCCACGCCGTCTCGCTCGGCCCCTCCACCGTCAGGGTGCCGGTTTTGTGCGCCAGGTTGATGAGGTTCAGGAGTTGGGTGACCGTGAAGTCACGCAGGTTCCCCTTGAGCGCCATGGGGTCTTTTCTCGCCTACCGGAATGGTTGCGGGATTATAACCCGCCGCGAGGAGCGGACGCAAACCTGGGTCATTGCAGTTTGATTACAGGCGCCGGCGGGGGAATGCAGCCCCGCCGGGGCTCGCTCGCGGCTGGCCGGGAGGGGTGCAAGTTGTGGGCCCGCTGGCGAGCTCAAAGCTGCCAGCCGCCGCTCAGCAAATACACCGACTGGACGGAGACAAAGGCTTGCGGGTCGGCATCGAGCACCGCCGCCCGTGCGGCCGCCTCGTCGCGCCGGGGCACGGTGCACAGAATTACGCCGACCGTCCCGGCCATGCCCTGGGCGGGGATCTCGGTCACGCCCCAGCCGCGCTGCCGCAGGCCGTCCACCACCGCCTGAACGCGGGTCGAGCTCACGATGCGCAGCTGGCTGTGTCCCCGGGCGAGACGGTTTTCGGCCAGGATGCCGAGCACCTGTCCGCTGGCATATCCGGCGGCATAAGCCACCAGATTGATCGGCGCGGCCAGCGACTGCAGCACAGCCGATACGGCCGAGATGAAAACAAATGATTGCAGGAAGCCGAGAACCCAGGCAAGCCGGCGCTCCCCCAATACGGTCACCAGGGTGCGCACAATGGACAGGGTCTGGTCGACGGCGCGCAGGCCGAAGATGAGCCACGGCACAGCCGCAGCGGGGAGTCCCAGCCAGGGCGTCAGCAATCCGATGCCCTGCCACCAGGCTGTCAGCCAGGAGCCCGGGTCGGACGAAAGCGGCCAGGCGGTGGGCATGCCGGGGCGGGGGTCTCAGGCGCGCCAGAAACCGCGGTTGAGGGGGCGGACTTCCTGGACGGTGATGAAGGCGCCGGGGTCGATCTCTTTGACCTGCTGCTGGACGCGGCGCACATCCTTGCGGCGGACACTGCAGTTGATCACCGCCACGGTGCCATCCTTGCCTCGTCCGGACAGTTCGGTGGCCGCGTAGCCGGACAGGCGAATGGCCTGGGCGATGGCCGGGCCCTGCCCGGAGCTGATGATGCGCATATGCCCGTAGCCGATCGCCAGCCGCTCCTCGATCACCATCCCGATGACGTTTCCGGTGGCGAAGCCGGCGGCGTAGCCGACGACGTTCCATAGGTTGTCCAGGTGGCTCAGAACGGTGGTGATGGCCACGACCCAGACGAGCGACTGGAAGAACCCCAGGAACCAGGCCAGGCTGCGCTGGCTGCGGACGACGAATAGCACTCGGAGCGTGTCGAGTGACATGTCGCAGACACGCAGCAGAAAAATGATGACCGGCATCAGGCCGGCCGGGATAGTCAAAAGGTTTAGCATGGCGGCAAATCAGACCTGTTGGCCCTCGGGAACGGGCGGCAGGTAGACCTGATAGACGTATTCCTTCAGCATGCGTCGCATGCTGAATTGGGGGGCGATAGTGCGGATCGATTCGCGCACTCGGCGCAGCCATTCACCGGGCAGGCCGTCCGCCGAGCGCTCGATGTAATACAGTGGGATGATCTCGTCTTCCAGGATGCGGTACAGGTCGTCAGCATCGGCGGCGTCCTGGGCGTCGGGGTCCTCCCGAGTTTGGCCCTCGCCGATGGCCCAGCCGTTGAGGCCGTTATAGGCCTCCGGCCACCAGCCATCCAGCACCGAGAAATTGAGAGCGCCGTTGAGGGCTGCCTTTTGCCCGGAGGTGCCCGAGGCTTCGTTGGGGCGGCGCGGGGTGTTGAGCCAGACGTCGACCCCCTGGAGCAGGTAGCGGGCCAGGTTCATGTCGTAGTCTTCCAGGAAGACCAGCCGCCCGCCGTTTTCGGCCCGCTTAACCTCGCGGTAGACCGCCTGGATGAGCTGCTTGCCGGGCTCGTCGGCCGGGTGGGCTTTGCCGGCAAACACGATCTGCACCGGCCGGTCCGGCTGGTTGATCAAATTCAAGAGCCGTTCGGGATCGCTAAGCACCAGGTCGGCGCGTTTGTAAGTCGCAAAGCGGCGGGCGAACCCAATCGTCAGGGCGTAGGGGTCCAGCAACACCCCGCTGGCAACCACCTGCACCGGGTGCAGCCGGCCCTCGACCCAGGCCGCCCGGACGCGTTCGCGCGCATACGCCACCAGTTTGCGCTTGAGGTGGCGGCGACTCTCCCAGAGCTCCCGGTCGGGGATGACTTCGATGTTTTGCCAGGTCTCCGGGTCGTCGACGCGCTCGGCCCAGTCCGGGCCGAGATAGGCTGCATACAGGTCGCGCATCCTCCGCGCCAGCCATGAGCCCGTGTGCACACCATTGGTGATGGAGCCGATCGGCACTTCATCCACCGGCCGATCCGGCCACAGTGGCGCCCACATCTCCCGGGCGACCTGACCATGCAGCCGGGACACGCCATTGTGGCGGCCAGTCGTGCGCAGAGCCAGGGTGGTCATGCCGAAGGTCTCCCCCCCGTCCTGGGCATGCCCGCCGAGTGCGAAGAACGTCTGCCGTTCGAGCCCAAGCTGGGGCCAGTAAGTGGCGAAATACTTGTCAATCAGCCCCTCGGGGAACCTGTCATGCCCGGCCGGGACCGGGGTGTGGGTGGTGAAGGCGGTCCGCCCGCGCACGTCTTCGACGGCCTCGTCGAAGGTGCTGCCGGCCGCCACACGCTCGCGGACGAGCTCGAGGACCAGAAAGGCCGAGTGGCCCTCGTTCATGTGCCAGGTCCCCGGGTTGTAGCCCAGGGAGCGCAGGGCGCGGACGCCACCGATGCCCAGGATGATTTCCTGGGCGAGGCGCAGCTCCAGGTCGCTGGTGTACAGGCGCGCCGTCAGGGTGCGGTCGTCGGGCCGGTTCTGTTCAACATTGGTGTCCAGCATGTAGAGTGCCACGCGCCCGACCTGAATGCGCCACAGGCGCGCGTGAACGGTCCGTCCAGCCAGCTCCAAGCTGACCAGGAGCGGCTCATGCCCCTGGTCGATGACCGGCAGGACAGGCAGGTCCTGAAACGCCAGATTGGCGTAGGTGGCCTCCTGCCAGCCGTCATCCAGAATGCGCTGCGTGAAGTACCCCTGCGTGTACAAAAAGCCCACCGCCACCAGCGGCAGGCCGAGGTCGCTGGCCTCCTTCAAATGGTCGCCGGAGAGGATCCCCAGGCCCCCGGCATAGATGGGCAGCGATTTATGCAGGCCGAACTCGGTCGAGAAGTAGGCGATCGGGCGGTTGATGTCCTGCGGGAACTGGCGGCTGAACCATGTGCTGTCGGCGCCGGCCATGTAGTCGTCGAAAGACTGAATGACCTGGTCGTAGTGTTCCAGGTAGTAGCGATCCTGAAGCAGGGCGTCCAGACGTTCTCGCGGCACCTGGCGTAGAAATTGGACCGGGTTGTGTCCGGTGGCTTCCCACAGCTGGGGGTCGAGGGTTTGAAAGATCTTGCCGGCGTCGGGATGCCAGGTCCACCACAAGTTGTAGGCCAGGTCCGCCAGACGGCGCAGGCGCGAGGGCAGCTCAAAGTGATTTGGAGGTTCTCGGTGCAAGGCGTTGTTTGAGATCATAGGCTGAGGCGTCAACTCACTCGTCTAGGCGGGTGGCGGGGCGAGACATCTTACCACGCCGGCCGGATCGCACAACCGCTACCGCGCGGCCTCTCCCCATGGGCGAGAAGTCACTCGGCTTGGAAAGGTATCCCGGCGAACAAATCGTGCTCCATGGATCCCGCAGGCGCCGGCGGGTAGGCGCGCATGAAGTCCTCGGTCCGATCGAGCAGACGCATCAGAACCGAGACCAGTCCGCTGGGGCCGGCCGGCGTGCTCTGGCTGGCATGGCAGGCCGACGCCTGTGCCTTGATCTCACGCACGTCTCGAATATCGACCCTTGCGTGGATCGGAAACTCGTCTTTGGCCAGCACGGTGAGGTCGATGTCCTGGTTGATCCCAAAGCGCGTCGGGTCCCGGCCGAACAACTGCAAGGCCCGAATCCCCCAGCGCAGGAAACGCCTGGAGATGGTGTGCAGGTAGAGCTTGTCGGGTTGAAAGGCCGGGCCAGCGTCCGGGTAGCGGAGTGGATCCGAGGCGGCGTGAAAGGCCTCCAGCGTGGCCTGGTAGATCTTGATGTGATCGGGATGGTGATACACGCCGGCGGGGTCGAAGGTCAGCACAACCTGGGGATGCAGCTGCCGGATGCACTCGACGATGCGGCGGATGACGTCATCCATGGGGGCGCGGGTCAGGGAATCGGCATGGTCGTTGTCGGGCGAGCCCGCCATGCCCGAATCGCGGAACCCCAGGTACTGCACCGAGGTCAGCCCCAGGGCCTCGGCGGCGCAAGCCAGCTCCGCCTGGCGCAGCTCGGCGATGCTGGCGTATGAACCCAGCCGCTCCGGCTCGACCGTCCCGGCCTCCCCCTGCGTGGCGCATAGCAGGTGCGTCTGGACGCCCCGGCGAGCGTAAAGCGCCAACGTGCCGCCCATGCCGAAGCTTTCATCGTCCGGATGCGCCAAGACGGCCAGTAGCCGTCGGCCGTTCAACTGCGGATTGGGGGTCAGGGATTCGCCTCCCCAGTCGGGCCGCGCCAAGCGCGGGTCGGGATCAGCCTTCGAGCGGCAGCCGTTCAAGGTCTTCTTCGGTGCGGGTGTGGCCCTTGCCTTTGGCCTTGGCCAGATACTGGGACTCGTCGGCCCGGCCCAGGATCGATTGCGCGCTGTCGTCCGAGCGCATCTGGCTCACCCCGGCGCAGAAGTCCAGCTCACTCACAGCCGGCCGCATGCGGTCGGTCAGCGCGCTCAAGGCGCGGCGGAGCTTGGCCGTGGCGTTCCTGGCCCCCTCGAGCGTCGTTTCGGGCATCAAGATGGCAAACTCGTCTCCGCCGATGCGGGCCATCAAGTCCGTGGCTCGCAGCACGGACTTCATCGCCGTGGCGGCGCCCCTAAGGACCTCGTCGCCGTACAGATGCCCGTGCTGGTCGTTAACGGCTTTGAAACCGTCCAGGTCGATGTAGACCAGGCTCAACGGCCGGCGGTAGCGCCGGGCGCGTTCGTACTCGCGATCAAGCTGGTCGAGCAGATGACGGCGATTGCCCAAGCCGGTCAGCGGATCGGTGTTGGCCAGGGTGGCCAGTCGGTCGGCCTGCTCGTGGAGGCGCAGGATCGACTTCTGAACCTGGCGGGAGAAAGAATGCAGGATGGAGGCGGTCGAGAACGAGGCGATGGCCAGGGTCAAGAAATAGAGCAACCCCGAAGTCAACTCGAGCGAGCCGCCCGGTGGTTCCAGCGGCCCGCTGGATGACCACCAGCCGAGCGCGCCAGTGACCACCGCCAAGCCGGCGAAGAGGAAGGCCGCCTCGCCGCTGATGACCGCGCCGGCGATGAGAATGGCCAGTACCAGCAAGGGGGTATACAGCGACAGACCGCCGGGGACCAGCACCAGGCTGGTGGCGCCGGCCAGGAAAACCGAGCCGGCCAGCACGTAGCCTACACCCAGCAGCCAGCCTCGGCGCAAGAGCAGGGCAGCCACGATCCCCGCCGGCGCCAACAGGCCGAACAGAAGCAAATCCTGGCGCAGATCATAGCTGCTGGACTGGGGGTCCATGCGCAGCTGAATCAGGACGCGGATCGCCAGCCACACGAACAGCAGCAGGCCGTAGCCGATCAGGATGCGGGCCGCCAGCCGGGCCCGGTAGGCCCGCTGCTCGAATTCAAGCTTGGGTATGAAAAAGGCCCGCAGCCGGCTAAACATGCGTGGGGCGCTCAACCCGCCGGCGCGTCGGTTTCCAGGTTGGGAACGCCCATGATGTTATAGCCTGCATCCACGAAGATGACTTCGCCGGTCACGGCGCTGGAGAGATCGGAGGCCAGCCAGACGGCCGCCCCGCCGACATCCTCGATGCCAATGTTGCGCTTCAGCGGTGCGAGCTCGGCGAAGTGCTTATACATGCGCTTGAAGCCGCTCACGCCGGCGGCCGAGAGGGTGCGGACGGGCCCGGCTGAGATGGCGTTGACACGGATGGCGCTTGGCCCGAGATCGGCAGCCAGGTAGCGGGTGGTGGCTTCCAGGGCCGCCTTGGCCACCCCCATGACGTTGTAGTTCGTGGAGACTTTCTCGGAGCCGTAATAGGTGAGGGTCATCATCGACCCGCCATCGGTCATGAGAGGCAAGGCGGCGCGCGCCAGCGCGCAGAAAGAGAACACGCTGATGTCCATGGCGGTGTGGAAACCGGCGCGGCTGGTGTCGTAGAAGTGCCCCATCAGGTCGTCGCGCTCAGCGTAGGCGATGGCGTGCACCAGGATGTCGATCTTCCCCAGCGCCTCGCGGGCCCTGTCGAAAACCTGGGCAATCTCCGCGTCCTGACTGACGTCGCAGCGCTCCACGAACGAGGATCCGATCGACTCGGCCAGCGGCCGTACGCGCCGCTCCAATGAGTTGACCGCATAAGAAAACGCCAGCTTGGCGCCCTGGTCATGCATGGCTTTGGCGATCCCCCAGGCGATGGAGTGATCGTTGGCGACGCCGAAAACCAGGGCCGTCTTTCCGCTGAGCAGTGTCATGCCTGTGCACCTCTCTCCAGCAAACTGCGGATGATCTGCGGGCTGACCCTGAATCGCCAAGGCCGGCTGAGCCATGGCTCGGGCACATGGTTAAACCCCACTCGGGGGCCAATCGTCACGGCCTCATCGGGCACGACCAGTCCCTGGGTCAAGAAGAGCCTCGCCCCCGGCCGGCACACGTCCCAGCCATCGAGACGCCCGTCGATCGCCAGGGCCTGGCACACTTTGGCCGGCCCGTTGGTCAGTTCAGTGTCGGACCTTCCCCGCCGGCGGCGCATGATCTCCACGCCCTCGTCGGGGAGCAAGCCTCGGAGCAAGACCGCCCCGGCTTCCCGGTCGCGCTCGGTCACCAGATTAAGCATCCAGTGCATGCCGTAAGTGAAGTACACGTAGGCATGCCCGGGCGGACCCCACATGGCGGCATTGCGGACCGTGCGGCCGTGACGCGCATGGCTGGCCAGGTCGGCCTGCCCGTGATAGGCCTCGGCTTCGACGATCCAGCCCGACAACCGCCGGCCCCGAGCTTCCAGGCGCACCAGCCGCTTGCCGAGCAGATCGCGAGCTACTTCGGTCGCCGGGCGGGCAAAGAACGCTCGCTTGAGCCGCGTGTGGACCTGGCTCACTGGCTCACAACCCGGTCAGCGTGAGGCCCGCCTGGGTCCGGCGCCGGGCCGTCCGAGGGTTTCGCCAGCTCCGCCGGCGATCAGGCCGCCGGCGGCTGGAAGCGGTCATCCTGGTCGATCATGCGCCTCAAGCCCTCGCGCAGGTCGAAGTGAGGCCGGAAGCCGAGCTTCTTGCGGGCCAGGCGGATGTCGGCGCACATGCGCGACGGCCCCGGGTCCTGGTCTTCACGCAGGATCCAATCGGTTTTGATGTCCACCGATTCCATGACCGCCTGTGCCAGGTCCATCAGGCTGGTTTCCTTGCCCCCGCCGATGTTGATCACCTGGCGGTCAATCCCCGGGGCCGTGGCGGCCGCCACCAAAGCCTCGATGACGTCGTCGATGAACACGAAGTCGCGGGTCTGATCCCCGCGCCCGTAGATCACCAGCGTGCCGCCCTGAGCCGCCTGGCGCAGAAAGTGCGGGATGACCGGGGGGTGGGCCGCCGGCAGCGGTTGATGCGGGCCGAAAGCATTAAACACGCGCAGCGCCACGGTCTCGATCCCCCACAACGTGCCGATCGTGCGGACATAATGCTCGGCCGCCAGCTTGGAAACCGCGTAGGGGGAATGCGGGTCGGGCGGGGTGCTCTCCGAAAGCGGTTGGGCCTGCTGGTCCCCATAGACGGCGCCCGACGAGGTGAAGACGACGCGCTTGACGCCGACGTCGCGCATGGCTTCCATCACGCTGACCGTCCCGCCGACGTTGATGATGTTGTATTCGCGCGGGTAGAGCACCGATTCGGGTACCGAGACCTTGGCCGCCAGGTGGTAGACGCAGTCGACGTCCTGAAGCAGGGTCCACAGCTTGGGCCGGTCGGTGATGTCGCCGCGCGTGAACAGAACGTCCGGCCCCAGCCGGTCTTTTTCGCCGGAAGATAGGTCGTCCAATCCCCTGACTTCATGGCCTTCTCGGGCCAGTCGATTGGCTAAGGCGGAGCCGAGGAAACCCGCCGCCCCGGTGACGAGGAAATTCATCGCAACCCTGCTGTCGAGGACAGCGGATTATAGCATAGGGCAGGTTCAAGCCGAGTTCAGCCGCCGGGGCGTCTGGTATCATGCCCGCATGTCGTTCTGGCAGGCAGTGGGGCGGTTCATAGGCCGCGGGGCCCTGCTCTTGACCCTGGTCGTCACCCTGACTGCCTCGGCCGTTCCCCTGCGTTCCACCGACGCCAAAGTCCGCCAATTTACCCGCACCACCGAATTCGATTTCGCGCAATGGACGATCGACGCACTGGCGATCAAGCTCGGTGCCTTTGGCCTGGGCGCGTCGAGCTACCTGGCCGGGCCCGAACAGGCTCAGCAGGTCCGGGACTACTTCAAGTTGGTGGATCGGATTCACGCCGACCAATCCCGCCTGGCCGACATCTACAGCGACCCGAACATCTCCGATCCGCAGGCGTCGGCCGCGCCCGTACAGGCCGAACTGACGCGCTTGAACGAGCAGCGCCGGCGCGCCGGGCCGCTGGTGGAGGCCATCCTGCAGGAGCAGGTGGCGGTGACGCTGGACCAGATGGGGCTGGGGGAGACCGGTGCGCCGTTCCCGCCGGTCGCGTTCCACTTTTCAACGTTGCCGAATGCCTTGATCATCTCGCCCCGCGACAGCATCCGACAGGATGCCAACATCGAATTGGTGCCGGACATCAGCCTGCCCGACCAGGTGGCGCTTGAGCAGGGCGTCGAGTCGGCGTTGGGGGTATCTGCCCTGGTGGTGCCCGTAGGCGGAATCGGAACCTATCCCACCATGGTTCTGGACAGCACCGATCTGAGCTGGATTCTGGAAGTCATCGCCCATGAATGGACGCACAACTACCTGGACATCCGGCCGCTGGGGCTGAACTACGACACCAGCCAGCAGCTCCGGACCATGAACGAGACGACAGCCACGTTGATCGGGCAGGAGGCCAGCCGGAGGGCGCGCGCCTTGTTCTACCCCGAGCTGCTCCCGCCGCCCGCGGCGCCACCGCCGCCGGCGCAGGCAGCGCCCCCTCCGCCGCCCCCGCCGGAGTTCGATTTTCAGAAGGAAATGCGGACCACCCGGGTGCATGTGGACGAATTGCTCGGGCAGGGGAAGATCGACGAGGCGCAGGCGTACATGGAAGCCCGCCGCCAGGTCTTCTGGGATCACGGCTACCCTATCCGCCGCATCAACCAGGCCTACTTTGCATTCTACGGGGCCTACGCCGGCCAACCCGGAGGGGCGGCCGGGGATGATCCGGTCGGCGCCGCCGTCAGGGCCTTGTGGTTTCGGGCCGACTCGCCGGCGGCCTTCCTGCGCACCATGGCCTGGCTCACCAGTTTCGAACAGCTTCAGCAGATCGTCAGTTCGCCGTTGGCCAGTCGGTGAGTATGGCGGCCAACAAGGCCGCCCGAGGCGCCAGGCTGTCCAATTCGAGCGATTCACGCGTGGTGTGGGCGTCAGCCCCGACCGGGCCCAGGCCGTCCAGCACTGGCACCCCCAGCGGGGCGACGAAGTTGGCGTCCGAGCCGCCGCCGGTCCCGCCTTCGGTCAGATCCAGCCCGAGTTTGGCGGCGATGGCGCGGATCTTGCCGAAGGTCTCCTGCATCACCCGCGTGCGCTCCATCGGCGGGCGGTTCCAGCCGCCGCCTAGTTCAAGGCGGGCGCCCGGCAGGATCGGGGTCAGGGCGTCCAGAGCGGCCTGAATCCGGGCTCGCTCCGACTCCGTTTTGACGCGCACATCAATTTCCACCTGGCAGAACTCGGGGACCACGTTGGCGTAGGTCCCGCCGTGGATGACGCCCGGTGTGACGGTCGTGCCGGCGGCCGGGTCTTCCAGACCCTGAATGCGCTCGAGCTGGCGCGCCGTCTCCATGATGGCATTGACGCCTTTGTGTGGCTCGACGCCGGCGTGTGCCGCCCGGCCATGTACGCTGAGCAGGAAATCGCCGATGCCCTTGCGCCAGGTCTTGACCGAGCCGTCAGGCAGGCCGGGCTCGAGGCACAGGACCAGGGCGTGTTGACGAGCCAGGTCTTCGATCAGCGGGCGGGACGTACGGCTGCCGGCTTCTTCGTCGGATGTGCACAAGAGCGTGACCCCGCCGGGCGGGAGGGCGCCGGCGCCCGCCAGGGCTTCAATGGCCGTCAAGGCCAGGGCCAGCCCGCCTTTCATGTCCATCACCCCCGGGCCGAACAGCCGGCGCCCGTCGATGCGCCATGGGAATTGCGCCAGCGTCCCCAGCGGGTGCACCGTGTCCAGGTGGCACATTAGCAGCACGCCGCCGGAACCGGCTCCCCAGCGGCCAATCCAGTGGTCGCCGGCGTCGCTCTGCGCCCGCACTTCGACTGCTCCCCCCAGCCGGCGGATCATCTCGGACACCAGTTTACCTGCCCGGTCAACGGCGGCCTTGTCCTCGGTCGGACTTTCGATCTCGACCATCGCTTCGAGAAGCTCAAGGAGCCGAGGTTCGAGAGGCACAAAATCGGCGACGCTCAGAATGGGCAACTGGATTCACTCCTGCGCTAGGATTGTGAAGGAATTCACAAGGACCGCCGAATTGGCTACAGCCCTGGGCACATGTCGGCGGCGGTGTACGTCGGATTGGCGTAGCCAAAGTAGAGCGGTTGGAGGATGGTCTCGGCCCGGGCGGAGGCAAACGAGCCTGCGTCCCGGCAGGCGCCGGCTATGTCGTGACTGGTCTGAAAGCTGCGCCAATAAGTCCGGCCCAGCTCGGCATACGCGCTACCGGTAGACCCCGGTGGAAAATCGGCCTGCAGGCGGTCGAAATCGGGCTGCGCCTGATCTAGCTGGCCCGATTGCAGGTCGATGACAATCATGCGAAAACGGGCGAACGCCGACAGATTGGCGCGCTCGGCCTCGGGGTCGACCCAGTCCTGGAGTTCATCCTCCTGGATGACGCGCTGGTAGAGCTGGCGAGCGGCGCCGAAATCGCCGCGCCCGGCGGCTAGCTGGGCGTCGTTCAGAACGTGGATGCGGAACACGGCCGGCTCCTCGACCTCCCCGCTGACGATAAACGCCGACGCGCCGGCGTCCCAATCCCAGGTGCGCGTGCGCTGCCGGTAGGGTCCAGCCCCGGCCGAACCGATGCCCGTGCCCGTGACCGCAATCCGGACCGCTCCCCCCGCTTCTCCCGCTTCGATCTCGACATCGGGGTAAGGCAGGTCGTCGCTCTGGCCGCGCAGAAGCGCGTCCCAACCTGGCCGTTTTGCCAGGCGAGGACCTGAATCTGCAGGAAACAAGTCGAAGCCCCGCAGTTGGGGAGCCCATACAGCAGGTCATCGAGCTGATCCCCATTCAAGTCCTGGCCGGCGAGCAGCTGGGGCGTGCCATGTTCGGGGGCCGGGCCCAAACTGAACACAAGCTGGTACTGGCTGCCCTGACAGGTGAGCACGAACAGCGAGCCGGGCGGCTGCACCAAATCCTGGCCCGGGTCCTGGACCGCCACGGCCAGGTCCAGCCACCCGTCGTTGTTGAGATCCAGACTGAGCGTGGACGGGCCCTCGAGCGGGGCCAGGCCGGCATCGGTAATGGCCGCGTCCAGCCCCCGCCCGTTGCCCCCGTCGTTAAGATAAGCCGTCAGCTCCTGGATCTGGCGGTTGGGATCGGTCAGCGAGGGGGCGGCCGGCGAGTTGGCCGCCGTCGGGCACACCTGAGCCGGCCCGGTCCGCAGGGTAGCCGTCGGAGACATGGGTGTATCGGTCGGCACCGAGGCGGCGGTGGCCGCCAGGGAAGTCGAGGTGGCAAACACCGGCCCCAAGAGGTCCACGGAGGTGGGCGTGGGCGCCGGCAGGCTGAAACGACAGGCGGCGGCCGCCGTCATGACGACGGCCGCGGCGGCCCCAAACGCCAGACGATGCGGCCTCATGAAATCGTCCCTCCCTGAACCCCGGCCGATGCCACCGAGCCTGGCGGGCATTCTACGCCATGTTGGCTTGCCGTATACTGGCCTCAATGAGCCAGATCTTTGTGCCCGGGCGGCCCGCCCGGCTCACCGGACCGCTGGCGCGCTTTCTGCCGCCGGTGGAAAACGGGGCCATTGAGGCCCTGCTCGAACCTTATTCTCCGGCCGACGTGGTGATCGTCGACCCGTTTGGCACGTCCCCCCACCTGGTATCCGCCGCCGCCCGAGCAGGATTTGGTGTGCTGGTGGCGGTCAACAACCCAGTCACCCGCCATATCCTGCTCAACCATCTTCGGCCTCCGGCCCTGGCCGATCTGCAGGCGGCGCTTGCCGAGCTGGCCCAGCTGCCGAAAGACGACGGGCGGCTGGAGGCCTTCTTGGACGGCTTGTACCAGAGCCGCTGCGCCGACTGTGGCAGCCCGGTGACGGCCGACTACTTCATTTGGGATGACGATTTGCATGAGCCTTACCTCAAGGGCTATGCCTGCTCGAGCTGCAACCGGGCTGGGGAAGACGAGACCACGGACGAGGACCGCCGGCTGGCCCGCAGCTTCGAACGCCGCGACCTGTCCTGGGCGCAGGCTCTCGAAGCCGTTGCCCCGGCAGGCGATACGGACCGGCCTCATGCCGAGGCTGCCCTGGGCGTCTATCCCGGCCGAGCGCGTTATGCCCTGGTCGCGCTGGTGAACAAGCTCGGCCAGCTCGGGCCGTCGCGCCCCGCCGGCCTGGACTCGCTGCTGCTTTCGGCGTTTGACACCTCCGACAGCATGTGGGCATACCCCGAGGGCCGCCCGCGGCCCCGGCAGCTGAGCGCCTCGCCGCGCTTTCGGGAGTTCAACGTCTGGCGCGCGCTGGAGCGGGCCGTGACCGAGTGGGATCAACCGCATGCCCCAATACCGGTGGTCCCTTGGCCGGGGGAGCGGCGGCCCCAGCCAGGCGAGGTGGGCGTGTTCTCAGGCTCGGCGCGTGAATTGGCGGCCAGCCTCCCGGGCGAGCTGCCGGCTCTGGTGCTGACCAGCCCGCCACGCCCCAACCAGGCCTTTTGGACGCTATCGGCCCTGTGGGCGGCCTGGCTGTGGGGCCGGGAGGCGGCGCAGCCGATCAAAGCCGCCCTGCGGCGCCGCCGCTATGACTGGGCCTGGCACGCTGGCGCGCTGCAAATCGCCTCCCGCCACATCGTCGACGCCCTGCCCGCGGAGACGCCCTGGATTACCCTGGTGCCCGAAGCCGAACCCGGCTACCTGGCGGCGGTCATGTCCGGGCTGGATGCCGCCGGGCTGGGACTGCTTGGATGGGCTGTTCGCGTCGACGACGCCCAAGCCCAGCTGACCTGGCGCAAACGCCAGGTGCCATCGCTGCCCGGACCGCTGGACCTGACCCGCCTGGCGCAGGATGTCGTCCGCCAGGCGCTGCAGGCCCGGGCTGAACCCAGCCCGTATCTGATCCTGCACGCCGCCGTTGGGGCGGATTGGGCCACCAAAGGCGTCTACCGCACCTTGTGGGAGGCCGAGGGCGGCCAGCCGGTCGCCAGCCTGAATCTGGCGCTGGAGACGGCGCTTGGCAGCCGTTCCAGGGTCGTCAGGCTCGACCAGCGCCAGGAAATCGAGTTCGGGACTGTTCTGGCTGACGCTCCCCTCGCCGACCTCCGATCCGCTGGCGGACCGGGTGGAGCACGCTATCTTGGGAGCGCTGCGCCTGGAGCCGGTCTGGGATGGGCTGGCGCTTGATCGCTGGGTGTGCGGCGAGCTCAACGGGTTGGCCACACCCGACCGCGGCCTGGTGCTGGCGTGCCTTGACTCATATGCCCTGGAAACGGAGCCAGGCCGGTGGGCCCTGCGGCCCGAGGACCAACAGTCGGCGCGGGGCGAGGACCTTCTGGTCATCCAGGCTTTGCTGCTCCAGGTTGGCGACTCTCTGGGCTACACGGTCTCGGCCGGGCCGCCCCTGATCTGGCAAACCGAGCCCGGAGAAACCGCGTTCACGTTCTTGGTTCACGAGACGGCCTCGATGCGCACGGCGCTGGCGGCGCATGGCGCCGGGTTGACCCTGGTCATTCCCGGAGGCCGGTCGGCCCTGCTGGAGGAGAAGGCCCGGCGCGACCCGCGCCTGGCCGAGCGCCTGGCGTCCGGCCTGCATGTGGTCAAGTTCCGACATGTGAGGCGGCTGGCCGAGGACACGGCTTTGTCGCGGGATAACATCGCCGACAGACTGTTGGTGGACCCGCCCGAGCATGAGGATCCGCAGCTTCCGCTGATGTGAGGCTCGGCTGGCGCCGGCGGGCCCTTTGCGCCCAGCTCTTGTGTAAGGCTCCCTCTGTCCGCCAGATCCGAGTCTTCTCTAGAAGCGGCACTCTTTGCCCTCACCCTTGCCCCTCCCCCTGCGCGGTGGTGGTGCGGCACGCGGCTCATCGCAGGCAGGGGGGAGGGGAAGAACTTAGAGGGGACGGGGGCGAAGCCCCCGTCCCGTCTGTCAATCCCTCCCTCACCGCGCAGATCTGCGTCTTATCAAGGGACGAAGCCCGCGTCGCCTCATGTTTGCCTCCCTCCTCCCCTTGCTCAGGATCATTCAAGCCCCGGTCGCCCATGGCAGGGGGAGGCGCCGGCTGGACCACGCACTTAAACCTGTACCGGGGAGGGTGTTTTCAAAAGTTGAAGGAGCGGACGACTCTCTGGCGAATGGGGTTCGCAGGCGCCGGGCCGGCTCCCTTTGTCAGGGGGTGGGCGTGGCGGTCAGCGAGGGCGTCGGGGTCGGGGTGGCCGTCGGCGGTTCGGGCGTGTTGGTGGCCGTGAAGGTGGGGGTCGGGGTGGTCGTCGGCGTCGGCGTCGGAGTCGGGGTGGGCGTGGGGGTGGGCAGGTGCACGGTCAGGTGGATGCGCACCGTGGCGCTGCCCCCGCTCTTGCTGCGCACGGTCAAAGCCAGGGTAATCGGGCCGTTTCCGACTCCTTTGAGATCCCATTCCAACAGCTTGTCGGGCTGCTCGTGGCGGCTGCTCCCCTTGCCGATATCCGGGTAGTTCGAGGGGTCATCGCCTACACCATACTCCATCACCCAATCACGAAAGTCGCCGCTGGCGGCGGCGCGGCCGAAGATCTCGATCGGGGCGCTGGTGATCGTCGAGCCGTCAGAGGGCGAGGTCAACTCGACAATCGGGCGCGGGCTGTCCTTGGTGCATGAGTTCTTGCGGGACGAAGAAGACCGGCTTGTCCCCATCCGTGAACTCCATCTTCTCGGCCCACGCCTTGCCGGCATCATCGTCTTCGATCCACTTCTTCGCCCATGGATCGGAGATGTTCAATCCGAGCTTTTGAACGGCGAACTCCGAACAATCGGGCGACGCCAGCAGCTGGGAGTAGCTGTCGACCCAGGCTTTCTTCCACAAGTCGTCCTCTTTGGGGAGCGGCGGCTGGTCGGCGGCGAAAAACTCCAGGCGCTGGTCGGGGCACCACTCCGATGGCTCGGTTCCCGAGACAGCGCAAATCGGCTTCTGAACGATGCCGGGGGGCTGGGTGAACGGCGGCGGGCTGCCGCCGTCAAAATCAGCCACGGCCAGCTGCATGACCTTGTTCCAGATCGGCGCCGCGCCGGTCAGACCGGAGGTGTTTTGCATCGGCGTGTAATCGGCATTGCCCACCCAGACCCCAATGGCCAGGTCCGGGGTATAACCCAAGGTCCAATTGTCGCGGAAGTCATTGGTGGTGCCGGTCTTAGCGGCCACGAGAAATGGCAGGTTCAGGTCCGAGTTGGGGCCAAAGGCCGGGGTGCGGGCGGCGTTGTCGGAGAGGATGGAAGTGATCAAAAAAGCGATCTGCGAGCTGACCACCTGTTCGGCGCCCTGCGGCTCATATTGATAGACCGTGCTGCCTTCATGATCGACGATCTTGGTGATGGCCACCGGCGGGACGCGGAGCCCCTGGTTGGCGAAGATGCCATAGGCGGCGGTCAGCTCGAGCAGGGTGACGTCGCCCCCGCCGAGCGTGAGGGCCAGGCCATAGTCGTCGCGGGTGAGCGTGGTGATGCCCATACGCTTGGCGAAGTTCACCAGCCCGTCCTGTTCCGGCGTGTTGGGGTCGTCGTAGACCCCCACATAATCCAGGGTTTTGACGGCCGGGATGTTGTAAGAGTTGGCCAGGGCTATGCGGGCGGTGACCGGCCCGTGAAACCGCTCGTCGTAGTTGACCGGTTTGTAAGGCGGCCGCGGGTCATCGGGATTGCCGGACGGGGGAAATTCGGATGGGACGTCCCAAATCAGCGTGGCCGGCGTCCAGCCCTTTTCGAAGGCCGCGGCGTAGGTGAGCGGTTTGAAGGAAGACCCGGGTTGGCGCGGTTGGACGGCCATGTTGATCTGACCGCTGATGGCGGCATTATTGAAATCGGCCGAACCGACCATGGCCAGGATCTCACCGTTGGACGGGTTGAGGGCCACCAATGCCCCGTCGCTGGCGCGCTTGTCGACCAGGTTGTTGATCTGGTCAGTCACGATCTGCTGGGCCTGATCTTGAAGCTGCGGATCGAGGGTGGTGTAGACGGTGAACCCCGACCGATAGATGGTCTGCGGATCGTACAAAGCCTCCAACTGGGTGCGGATGTAGTTGACCCAGTGCGGGTAGCGTATCTGGACGTACGGCTGGGCAAAGGCGTAGTCGTTGAGCTCGGCGGCAGCCGCGCCGGCTTCCTCGGGCGTCACGCAAACCGGTTGCGGGCTGTTGCTGACGAAGATACAGCCCTGCTCCTGGCTGGCGGACAACATCAGCGACAAGACCTGCCGCTGCCGGTTGAGGGTCACATCCCGGTTGGTGAAGACGTCATAGACCGACGGCGCCTGGACCAGCCCGGCCAGGAACGATGCCTGCGACAAGGTCAGTTTGTCAGCCGTGGTGTCGAAGTAGGTCTCGGCAGCCGCCTCGACGCCATACGCCAGGTTGCCGTAGTAGACCTGATTGAGATAGAGCTCGAGGATTTCGTCCTTGGTGTAGCGCCGGGTGATCTCGGCCGCCAGCAGAATCTCTCGGATCTTGCGCAGGGCGGTCCGCTGTGAACGCTCCTCTGCCGTGAACAGCAGGCCGCGGGCGATTTGTTGGGTGATGGTCGAGGCGCCCGAGACCTGACTGCCTTCGGCCAGATTCTGGTAGATGGCGCGCAGGATGGCCCATGGGTCAAAGCCCGGGTGGCTGTAGAACTGCGAGTCCTCCGTGGCAATGGTGGCCGCCAACAGGTAGGGCGAGATATGGTCGA
The DNA here is from genome assembly GCA_963797485.1 of uncultured Chloroflexia bacterium. GTDB lineage: Bacteria > Chloroflexota > Anaerolineae > Anaerolineales > E44-bin32 > CAWAND01. The sequence continues at coordinate 387,799 of CAWCPF010000002.1, read as the reverse complement.
GGTTGACGTAGGTCCGCCGGCCGGCGTTGGGATCGAGAATTTCGTACAGCAGGTCGCCGTTGCGGTCCAGGATGCGGGTGGTCTCGAACTGGGCCGCCCGCGACTGCAAATCATCGACCGAGGGCAAGGTCGACGCCACGGCGTAGTATTCATAGACCCCAAACGACGCCGCCCCGATGACCAGCGCCGCCAGCACAAACAGACCCAGAATCGCCATGCGCACAACGAAGCCGCCGCAGCCTGACAGGCGGGACAGCCTGCCGGGAGGCCGGCCTTGGCTGGGTGGCGGCATTTGGAAGGCGGCGGGGGTCACCCGGGTGGCTCCCGGGTCGCGTTCAAGGACGCGCTCAGGCAGGGCGGTGTCGCCGACGCCTGGAGGTGGAGGCGTCCGGCGGCGGACCTTGTGCGGCCCGGTGGGCGTGCGATCCTGGATGGCATGTTGAACGCGCGGCTCGGCCTGGGGCTCGGCGGCCGGCTCGGGCGGCGGGGTTTCGAGACCGCTCAAGTACTCGGCGTACCAGCCGCCGGTGAGTTCAGGCGTGCCTGTGGGATGGCGAAATGGGGAAAGGCGGTCGGGTTCGACGGGCTCGCCGCTGTCTGCGTTGGTGAGCCTGCGGAGGCGCTGGCCCGGCGCCTCGGAAGGCGGGGGCTGCCCCTCCAGGCCCGAATCGTCCGTCGATTCGGGTTCGAAGTTCTCGGTCATGGCCAGGCATTATAGCATGGGGTCATGGCCGGCGGTCTTGTATGGATCAGGCTGGACGGCTCTGCACCAGCATGGTCCAATGGCCGCCCATCACGACTTCGTCGCGTTGGTTGAGGACCTGAACCTTCAGGTCGAGGCTGCCGCCGCCCAGTTTGACAAGAGGCTTGGTGCCCTCGATGGTGAGCGTCACCCGGATGGTGTCTCCAATGTGAACCGGGCGGCTGAACTTCCAGTCGCCGATGTCGCGCCACAGCAGGACGGTGCCTTCCAGGATGCCGGACCGCACAGCTAGGCCGGAGGCGATCGACAGCACCAGCAAGCCGTGGGCGACACGCTGGCCGAACGACCCCTGGGCGGCGTAAACGGCGTCGGTGTGGATTGAGTTGTAGTCGCCGCTCAAGCCGGCGAATGACACAATATCGGCTTCAGTCACTGTCCGAGCGGCGGTCTGGAAATGCTGGCCGGCCGAGAATTCCTCGAAATAGAGTCCACGGCGCGCTTGCGGTTGATCGCCCATGCGGGCTCCTTCCACGGCTGGCGATGGCCGGATTCTAGCATGGCTTTGACCTTTACCAGCCGGCTTCGTACAATCTCGGCATGCATGCTCGTCTGGAAGGCTCCGGCGGCCGGCTGTGGGTGACCCTGGCGGCGGATGCGCGCTTCGGCGCCCCCGATTTTGTCGACGATCAGATTTGGGAGCTGACCCAGTCGGCGCGTGAACCGGCAGCCTTGGTGTGCCAGACCAGTTACGGATTGCGGGCCCGGAATCTGAGCCTGTTTCCGGCATTCAGCCAGGATGGCGCCTGGTTGAGCGATCCGGCCGCCTTTGCAGAGCCGCCGGTGCTGGAGGCCGCTTTCCCGAACTATGCCCGCCTCAGGTTGTCCCCATGGCCCGGCCTGCAGGTCTTGGCCGAATATTGGGTCCCTGAATCCCATGTGCTGGCCGGGCGGATGCGCCTCACGAACTCGCACGATCAAGCTCAATCTATGCGCCTGCGCCTGCACGCTGTCCTGCACCCGGCGGAAGGCTCGGAAGTCATGCACCGATCGACGTTCAACGGGGTGACCGTGCTGGCCGGTCGCACAGGCGGCCTGGCGCCGGTGGTCTTTCTCTCCGGCGGGGCGGTCCTGGAGCCGGCCGCCCATCCCGGCCTTGGGCTCCAGTTGGCGCTGGAACCCGGGGAGACACGCAGCCTGCCTTGGGCGCATGCCGGCCTGCGCGATCCGGAGGCTTCGTTCAGCCTGGCCCGATCGACGACCGAGCGGCCGTGGGACGCCGAGGTGGCTGTCTTGGAGCTGGCCAATGCCGGATGGGTGGAGGTGGAAAGCGGCCGGGAGGGGTGGGATGCGGCTCTCTTCCGGTCTCAAAGCCTGGCGCTCGGCTGCTTGATGGGACCGAGCCGCTACCTGCCCTATCCTTCCGTGGTAGCCTCCCGCCGCCCAGACCAGGGATTCTCACCCCGCGGCGACGGCCGTGATTACCCGGCCGCTTGGGCGGGGGCGTCGGCCGAGATGGCGTTGACGGCGGTGCCGCTGCTCCAATGGTCCGCCCCAGCCATGGCCAAGGGTATGATTTGTGATTTTCTTCACAATCCGATGCCGGATGGCGGCCTGGACTCCAGACCGGGGCTGACCGGGTTGAAGGCCGGGACGATGTGTCCGCCGGTCCTGGCCGGGCTGGCGTGGCGCCTGTACCAGACCACCGAGGATGCGGTGTTCTTGCGCGATGTCCGCGCACCGTTGGCGGCTGCCCTGCGCGCCTGGTTTGACCCGGCCCACGATCGTGATGAAGACGGGTTCCCGGAATGGGATCACACGCCGCATGCCATGAACGACGACTCGCCGACGTTTGCGCTCTGGCACCGTTGGGGCCAGGGGCTGGCCATCGAGCAGGCCGAAACGCCCGATCTTGCGGCGTACATCGCTCGCGAGTGCGCCGCCTTGCTGGCCATGGGACAGGTGCTGGAGGCTCACCAGGACGACGAGTGGTTGGTGCGCACCAGCGCCGAGATCACCGATCGGCTCGACCGGGCCTGGTCCGATTCGGCCGGCGCGTACCTTCCCGTCGACCGCGATGAGCACGCGTCGCCCGGGGGGTATGACATCGTGCGCCGCAAGGGCAGCTTCTCCCACGCGGACAAGCTGGAATTCGACCCTCCGGCGCGTCTTATCGTGCGTTGTTTCGGGCCGGAATCCGCCGGCGGCAAGCTCAAAGTCCGGCTGCACGGGCGAGGCCGGCGCGGACGAAGCCGGATTGAGCGCCTGGCGGCGGGGGATTTCAACTGGTTTTGGGAGTTCGGCACGGCCACCAGCTCGAAAACCTACGCGGAACTCACCAAGGTCGAGGTGCTCGGGCTGGATGACAACTATGAGACCGAGATCCGCGCGGCCGACTACACGCGGGTTGAGGCGCATGGCCTGCTGCCGTTGTGGGCCGGCGTCCCGAATCCGGTGCGGGCCAGGGCGATGGTGAAATCGAACCTGCTCGAACCCCGCCGGTTCTGGCGCCGCTACGGAATCCCGCGCTTGCCGGCCGACGACCCGGCCTATGACCCGGACAAACACCTGGAGGCTTTTGGCGTCCGGCTGCCGCTCAACGTGATGCTGGCGGAGGGGATGCTTCGCTACGGTTACCGACCGGAGGCCGCCCAGCTGTTCGAGCGTCTGATGGAGGCCGTGGTCCATTCGCTCGATCAGGCGCGCGGCTTCCGGGGGGTCTACCATCCCGACCGGCTGGCGGCCGGGGACGAGCGCGACGAGCTCCTCGGGGCGGCTCCCCTGGGGCTGTTCCTGGAGCTGTTGGGGGTGCGCCTGGTGGCGCCGTGGAAGGTGCGGCTCGAGGGCCGCAGCCCGTTTGATGGCCCGGTCACCTTGCGGTGGCGGGGCCTTAGCCTGACGCGCTCGGGCGACCAGACCGAGATCACCTTTCCCAACGGCCAACACGCCTCCGCCCGCGGCGAAGCCCCGACGGTGGTCGAACAGGCGCGGGGTTAGCCGGCCACCGCCCCCGGCGCCGTGCGGGCTGAGCCCGCATGCTATAATCCCGCGATTCCCTCGGCTGGCGGCGAAGTCAGGGCGGGGAGGGCGCGCGCGGGGCTCGAGCAACCGGGCCGGCGCTGGGAAAGCGCGCCGGCCCGCGAAGGGACATCCCTCGAATGGATCAACTGGTCCAAATCGAGCTGCTGGTCCTGGAAGTGCTGCTGATCGTCTCGGTCGTGGCGGTCGGCGTGCGACACTTCAGGATCCCGTACACCGTTGCCTTGGTGCTGGTCGGCCTGGCGTTGTCGCTGCGCGCCCCGCTGGGCATCCAGCTCACGCCCGACCTGATCCTGACCCTGTTCATCCCGCCTCTGGTCTTCGAAGCCGCCTTCCACATCAACCTCGAAAACCTGCGCCAGAACATCACCAGCATCATGCTTCTGGCGGTCCCGGGTGTCATCCTGACCATGCTGCTGGTGGGCTTGATTGTCTCGTGGGGCGTGGGGATGCCGATCGGGCTGGCCCTGGTTTTCGGCGCGCTGATCGCCGCCACCGACCCGGTCTCGGTAGTGGCCATCTTCCGGCGGCTGGGGGCGCCCAAGCGGCTCGAAGTGCTGTTGGAAGGCGAAAGCCTGTTCAACGACGGCACCGCCATTGTGGTCTTCAACCTGGCGGTGGTGGCCTACCTGACGGGCCGCTTCGACATGCTTCAGGGGCTGGTCGACTTCGTCCGGGTCGCCGGCGGCGGGTTCCTGATCGGGCTGGCGTTTGGCTGGCTGGCTTCACGCCTGATCGCCCAAATCGATGATCACCTGGTGGAGACCACCATCACGACCGTCCTGGCGTTCGGGTCGTATCTGGTGGCCGAGCATCTGCTCCACGTCAGCGGCGTGCTGGCGGTGGTGGCCGCCGGCCTGGTCAACGGCAACATTGGGCCGCAGGGGATGTCGCCGACAACACGCATCGTGGTGCTCAATTTCTGGGAGTACGTGACCTTCCTGGCCAACTCGGCCGTTTTCCTGCTGATCGGTTTGGACATTGACATCCCGTCGCTCATCTCTGGCTTGAACAGCATTGCCTGGGCGATCGTCGCCATCCTGGTGGCGCGCGCCATCACCATTTACGGGCTATCCCGCCTGGGCCGGGGGATGCCGCCCCCATGGCGGCATGTGCTTTTCTGGGGCGGCCTGCGCGGCGCCATTGCGCTGGCGCTGGCCCTGAGCCTGGCGCCTCAGTTCGGCGACAGCCGTCAAACGATCATCGTCATGACCTTTGGCGTGGTGCTTTTCACGCTCATCGGCCAGGGATTGACGATGGGTGGGATCGTCCGGCGATTGAAGATCATCACTGTGCCGGAGGTTCAGCGGGAGTACGAGCGGCGCCATGCGCGTGCCCTGGCCGCCCAATCCAGCTACGACCACCTGGAGCGCATGCATCGACAAGGACTTCATCTCCTCCCACACCTGGGAAGTCCTCCAGCCGGTCCTGCGCCGGCGCGGGGAGGCGCTGAAGGACGCCGTGCAGGAAGTCCTGCACCATGTCCCCCAGCTCGAGATCGAAGAGATACAGACGGCGCGGCGGGAACTGCTCCGATCCCAGCGCAGCACGCTGGCCACCTTTCGCCGTGATGGCGTGGTCTCAGAGGACACCTACACCGAACTGGTCACCGAGATTGACATCGCGCTCGACTCGGGCGTGGATCTGTGGGCTCGCTACCTGGTCGACACAGAGCACAAGGCGAACATCACGCACCTGGTGAGCGCCGTCGTCCAGGAAGAGGATCTGGAAACCGTCACTCAGGCTCTAAGCATCCGCGGCATCCCCTCCACCCGGGTCCAGAGCCGGGGAGGCCTGCTCAACCAGCCCAACCACATACTCATGATCGGCGTGCCGGACGGACATCTGGAGGAGGTCATTGAGGGCATTGGGGACGCCACTTCAGAACGGGTCAAGTATCTGGACAGCCCTTTGATTGAATTGGGAGCCAGCTTGCACGAGCCGCGCCGGCTGGAAGTGCGCGGTGCCACCGTTTTCGTGTTCGACGTGGAACGCTACGAGGAAATCTGAACGTGAAAATGATGATTGTGGTTCTGGCCGATGAAGTCGCCGATGCCGTGCTCCACGCCATGCTGGAGGCGGACTATCGGGTGACGCGCTTGGCGTCGACCGGCGGCTTCTTCCGCCGGGGCAACACCACGCTCATGATCGGCACCGAGGCCGAGCGCGTCGATCGGGCGCTGGAGATCATCCGTCAGACCATCCACACCGGCGAAGCCGAAGATCAACGCCGGGCGACGGTGTTCATCCTCAAGCTCGCCGATTTTCAGCAAGTCTGACGGCGCGTCTCCACCCGGGCCAACGCGATCCGTATGGCTATCGGACCGCGGACGGTCGTCCCCAGTCACGTTTGAATCCGGCGATAACCCATCTGGTAATAGAGCAGGGGTGGCGACTGGCGGAGCGACTCCGCGGCAGTGACCTCCCCGACGAAGATGGTGCTGGTCCCGCCTGGATGGCTGGCCGCCAGTTTGCAGTCCATGAGCGCCAGCGCGCCCTCGGGAATCGGACAGCCGCTCGGGGTCAGGCGTGTGGGCAGACCCGCAAAGCGGTCGTCTGAGTCTGTGTGTCCGCTGGCGAAGCGGGCGGCCACGTCTTCCTGATCTTGGGCCAAGATCGCCACCGCAAACCGCCCCGAGCCGAGAATCAGGTCGTGGGTTCGCGAGGCGGCGTTGATGCACACCAGCACCAGCGGGGGCTCCAGAGCCACCGACGTGAATGAACTGACCGTCATGCCGTGGCGCTTGCCTTCATATACCGAAGTTACCAGCGCCACGCCCGTGGTCCAGGACCGCATCACGCCTCGAAACTGTTCAGGGTCAAAGCTCATGGCATGTCCAGTTTGGTGGGGGACGAGGAGTCTGGCTCCAAGCCCGACCCCAGTATGATATCCAATACGGCCGGGGCGAAGTCCGTAAGGTCATGCAGTTGGCGTGCAAAACGGCGCCGAAGAGGTTCGGGGCCGATCAACAAGCCGGGCACTGGATTCAAGGTGTGCCCGCGCACGCCAAGGTCCTCCATATTGCCGTGGTCCGAGGTCAGCACGATGAGATCGTCCCGGCCGGCCCAGGCCCCCACCAGGCCCCCCAGGACGCCGTCCAGCGATTCCAAGAGCCCGATGGCCGCCGGCGCGTCCTGGTGATGCCCGGCGTAGTCACTGGCCCAATAATCGAACCAGCTCAGGTCATAGGCTTGGGAGAGCGCCGCCAGCTGCCGGCCGGCCTCGTCCGGCGTGTACACCGGCGCCTTTGGAAAGTTGGGTTGGGCGGCCCAGCCGGCCCCGGTGAAGTCAGCCGAGAGCGCCCGCCCGGCGGCCAGATCTTCGGCGGTCATCAGCGCGAACCCGGCCGAGGTCACCCCCATCGGGATGGCGGAGTACAGGCGCCGCCCCGAGGTGATGGATTGGAAATAACCCGCAGGATAGGCGTTCAGCAGCGCCGCCGGACGGCCGAGCGCCCTGAGGCGCATGAACACATTGTCCTGGCGAAGGATCTCCGCCACGGCCTGGTTGGGCTTGGGCCCGTAATGCTGGCCGACGTCGCGTGACACATTCCGGCCGGTCAGCAAAGCGGCCTGGCCAGTGGCCGACTGGGGGGTGTCCGGCATGCCGAGGCGCGGCGTCGATCTCCAGCAGTGTGGCCTCCGGACCCCAGAAGGGCGCCGATCCGGCGAGCAGGCGTTGTCCGCCGAGCAGCCGGATAAGGTGGGGCATGTCGGCGGCGGCGAGTGGATTGACGGCCGGATCGGGGGGACCCAGGCCGACCCCGTCGAGAAAAAGGAACAGCACCCGGCTCATTCGGCGTTCTTTCGAAGGGTCAGCCAGGCCGATGGGGCGCCGCGGAAGTCACCCTTTTCGATTTGCTCCACATGGAACACCGGGGTGAACGAGTTCAACACCGCCTCCAGGGTGAGCCAGCGGTTGTCCTGATCATCCGGGGGCCGGTAAAAAGTGTAGACCAGGGCCGTGCTTCCGGGGCGCATCCAGTGAGCCAGGTTGTCAACGTAGGCCGCGCGCCGCCAGCCGGTCAGGACGTGGGAGCACCCCAGATCCAGGCACAGATCGAAGGCGCCGGGGAGGCGGCGGGGCCGGGTGACATCGGCGCGCAGGACCGAGGCGCGGACGCCGGCGCGAGCGAGTTTGCGCCGAGCGCGCAGGATCGCCACAAAGGACAGCTCCATGCCCACGACCTGCCAGCCCGCGCGCCGCCATCGTGACCAGATTCGTGCCGGTGCCGCAGCCGACATCCAGGGCCGAGCCGGGGGGGTTTTGGTCGAGGAAGCTCATCAACTCCGGTGGAGAAATCCCGCTGTCCCATGGCGCCCTCCCCAACGCGTAGCGCAGCTCGAAATGCAGCCGGCTCATGCCCGTCGCTCCAGCCACTTCAGGATGGCCCGGGCGTCGAGCATGCCCGCGTCGCGGCGGACTTCGCGTCCGCGTTCATCCACAAGCACAAACGTGGGCGTGAAGACCAGCCCAAAGCGCAATCCCAATGCGCGTCCAGACGGATCCTGAACATTGGCGCGCACGACAAGGAGCCGGCCGGAGGTGACTGCCTCGAGCCTGTCGACGGCAGGCTTGGCCGCAGCGCAGCCGAGTCAATAGGCGCTCTGAAATACCAGCAAGACCGGGGTGCCGGTGCCCATGTGATCGAGGATCGACCGGATCTCGCGGTGGGTGCTGCGCCCCGGGCCGATGAGGCGAAACACCACCGCCAGGCAGCCTGCGCCGGCTAACTCGATGAGCGGGTACCAGGCGCCGAGCCCGGCCGCAAAACTCAGCAGGCCCAGCAAAGCCAGCGCCATGGCGCCGGCCAGGATCATGGAATGGCGATTGATGAAGCGCACACGGCTCCCAGTGACCGCTCAACGGACGGATTGTATCATCCACGTCTGCGGGTCATGGCCAGCCCCGCAGGGGCTGGCCATGAGATGGGGGTGCCGCCTCGCAAGAACCTTCCGGCGGGGCTTGGAAGGCAGGGTGGGTTGTGCTGGCCAGGACATCAGGGCCTGAACTTTGACAAGCGCCTGGCACTGTCTTAGAATTCGCCCAGCCAGCACTCCAACTCAGCGGAGGTCCCCTCGTCCGATGAAGGAATACGCCACCCATTCCATTCGCAACGTCGCTCTGGTGTCGCACGCCGGCGCGGGCAAGACCTCCTTGGGGGAAGCCATGCTGTTCACCACGGGTGCCACCACCCGGATGGGCAAAGTGGAGGACGGCAGCACGATTTCAGACTTCGATGAACAAGAGATCAGGCGCACGCTGTCGCTCTCGACGGCACTCCTTCCGATTGAGCGGAACGACTGCAAGGTCAACATCCTCGACACACCCGGCTACACCGATTTCATTGGCGAAGTCATCTCGGCCCTGCGCGTCGCCGACGCCGCCCTGGTCCTGGTCGACGCCGTCGCTGGAGTCGAAGTCGGCACCGAGATGGTGTGGAGCTACTGCGAGAAGTTCCAGCTGCCGCGCTACGTGGTCATGAACAAGATGGACCGCGAGAATGCCGGCTTCCAACGGACGCTGTCGTCACTCAGCGCGCTCGATCCGGAAGTGACCTTCGTTCCGGTTCAGCTGCCGTGGGGAGAAAAGCTCGAATTCAAGGGCGTGCTGGATCTATTCGATATGCAGGCGAAGTCCGGTGACGGTTCGACGGCGGAGCCGATCCCAGACGACCTGGCCGAGGCCGCCGAGGCGGCGCGCATGACGCTGGTCGAGGCGGCTGCCGAAGGCGATGACGCGCTGCTGGAAAAGTATCTGGAGGGGTCCAGCCTGTCGCCCCAGGAGGTCAGCGCCGGATTCAAGAAAGCCGCGCTTCAGGGCCGCTTTATTCCGGTGTTTCTCACGGCGGCGAGCGCGGGAGTTGGCATCCTCCCCCTTTTGGACAGCGTGATCGAGCTGGCGCCGTCTCCGGCGGAGGCCCCGCCGGTGGCCGTCCACGGCGCCAAAGGGGAAGAAAGCCTGCCACCCACAGATGCCGGCCCGCTGGCGGCTTACGTGTGGAAGACCACCGCCGATCCGTTTGTTGGCAAGCTGACCTACATGCGGGTCTACTCCGGCAGCCTGGCGGCGGATTCGCGGGTGTGGAACGCCAACAAGGAAACTGAGGAACGAATAGGCACCCTGCACGTGATGCGGGGAAAGGAGCAGATCGGCGTCAAGGCCCTGCACTGCGGCGACATTGGCACGGTCACCAAACTGGCGGACACCGCCACCGGGGATATGCTGTGCGACAAGGGCCACCCGGTGTCCATGCCGCCTCCTGAGTATCCCAACCCGCTTTTCTCGGTGGCGGTCAATCCCAAGACCCAGGCCGACGCCGCCAAGCTTGGACCCACCCTGGCCAGGCTGGCCGAAGAAGACCCCACATTGACCTACCACGCCGAGCAGGTCACCAACCAGACCATTCTGCAGGGCATGGGCGATCAGCACATCGACGTCGCCATTCGCAAGGCGGAAACGAAATTCCAGGTGAACCTATTGACGGAGATACCGCGAGTGCCCTACAAGGAAACGATCACCCGGCAGGGCGCTTCGGCGTATCGCCACAAGAAGCAGAGCGGCGGCTCCGGTCAGTTTGCCGAAGTCCACATGACGGTCGATCCTTACGAAGAAGGCGACTTCGAGTTCGAGAACAAGGTATTTGGCGGCGCCATTTCAACCAGCTATATGCCCGCGATTGAGAAAGGCGTGCGCAGCGTACTGAAGCAGGGCGTGATGGCCGGTTTCCCGATCGAGAAAATCCACGTGGCTGTCGTGGACGGTAAAGAACACCCGGTGGACTCGAAGGCGATCGCCTTCGAGATCGCCGGCCGGGAAGCTTTCAAGCAGGCGTTTCTGGAAGCCGGACCGGTCCTGCTCGAGCCGATCATGACTCTGCGGGTCGTGGTGCCGGAAGCCAACATGGGCGACGTGTTGGGCGATTTGAATACTCGCCGGGCGCACGTCCAGGGCATGGAGAGCGAACGCGGCCGAAGCATTGTGACGGCGCAGGTTCCGCTGGCCGAAATCCAGCGCTACACCTCCGACCTGCGCTCGATCACTGGCGGGCGCGGGCTGTTCAGCCTGGAGCTGAGCCATTACGAGGTCGTGCCCAGCCATGTAGCCGACGAGATCGTGTCCAAGCGCCAGCGCGACAAGGGCAAAGAAGACGAGGACTGATCGCCGGCGCCCATCCTCGGAGTCGATGCCAACCCATCTTCACCTCTAGGCAACCAGCGCTATGAGCGAGGCCTGGAAACCCCAACACTTCATCGGTCAGGCCATCCAGGTCGAGTTCGACCAGCCCCCCTTGCTTTCGAAGAAGCCCAGCGCCCCTCAGCGCTTCATCTGGGATCGTGAAACATTTCACATATCGAGGGTTGAATCGAGCTGGTTCGACTACGGCCGGCGCGGCACGGCGGCACGCAACATGGCCCCAGCCCATGCCAGAATGGCCGAAGTCCGCGGCTCGTGGGGAGTTGGACGGACCTACTTCCGGGTGGTCACTCAGGGCGGGCGGGCGTTTGACCTGTACTATGACCGCGCCCCGCGCGAGGCCGGAGATCGCGCCGGACAGTGGTTTTTGTGGCGCGAGTTGTCACCGGCGGAAGAGCCGTGAGACCCTTCAAAATCTCATGGCCGAGCCCCAACCCCGCGGGTCACTGCCACACGGCCCGCCTGGGGCGGCTCAGTGCCTGGGCAGGCTGGCGGCGATCTCGGCCGCCGGCGGCACGCTGACGGCGGACTCCTTCGGCAGGAAGATCCAGCTGATCCCCAGGCCGAGGGCTGTCAGAGCCAGGCTGGCCGGGAACGGCATCCACGGCTGGCTGTCGTAAAGCAATCCGGCGACCGCCGACGAGATGGCGAAGGCGGAGCCAATCATCGTCTCCACCAATCCAAAGGCGAGACCGAGATTGCGGTGGTTCACCAGGGGTTCTGCCTGGGCCACGGACAGCGCATGCGCCGTCCGAAAACCGCCGAAGAGGAAGAACCCGAGCGCGTACCAAGCCAAGCCCGTGCCGCTCCAGATGGCGATCACCGACAGGGCCACGACGACGTGGGTCAGGGCAAAACCCAGCCTGGGCCGGAGCCGGCCGATGGTCAGATTGAGGACCACGATGCCGACGGCGTTGATCGAGCCCAGCGCTCCGAGAGCCGAGAGGCTCAACCCGCGTTGATCGGAGAGGAAATTGGGGGTCAAGGGCCAGCCCACCGTCATGGCGAACAGGCTGAAGAACACGATCACCAGCAAACGCGCCATCCCCGGCTGTTTCAGCACCTGCCAGGCGCTCTGCCCGGCGGCGCTGGGTAGCGTGGGCTGAGGCGTCAACCGGACGGCGAGCAGCGTGGACAACATAAACAGCACACCTGACACGGCGAACACCGTGCGCAGCCCGATGATCTCCCCCAGGTGGCCTCCCACCACCGGCCCAAGGATCAGACCCAGGCTGAAGAACGAATACGTGGTCGTCAAGGCGCGGGCTGGCGCCCAGGTGCCCCGCTTGCTGGTGATATAGGACGACAAAGGGGACATGACAAACAGGGTCAGGTAGTAGCCTACCAGCCCGACCACGAACCAGGCCAAATTGGGCGACAGGTACATGGCCCACGCCGCCGCCGTGCCCAGCACCCACGAGGCGTTGATGGCCGATCTGGACCCCAGCCGGTCGGAGATCGAGCCGGCCGGTATATGGGTCAGGACGGCGGCCACGCCCGCCACGCCCAGAATGGCACCGATGCCCACCGGATCCGCGCCCAACTGCTGCAAGTAGAGGGGTTGAAAGTAGAAAAACAGACCCTCGCCGACGCCCCACAGCAGCAGGGCCATTGACAGGAGTCGCAAGTCGCGGGTCACGGACGTGCCTGCGGTCGGGCGTCCGCCAAGGCTGCGCGCCCGCCGGCGGATGGCCAGAGTTCTGGCCGAAATGGACTCACTCAAGGATGATGAGCTCGCGACCGATGGTGCTCAGGCTCTCTCCAGCCGTCTCGCCGACCACGATGTCATCTTCGATGCGCACCCCGCCCCGGCCGGTGAGGTAGATCCCCGGCTCGATGGTGAAGGTCATGCCGGGCTCGAGGACGTCCGGATTATCCTGCCGGATGTAAGGCGGCTCGTGAGCCTCGAGGCCCAGGCCGTGGCCCGTGCGGTGGATGAAGCGGTCGGCGTAGCCGGCGGCCTGGATCGTCTCCCGGGCAGCGGCGTCGATTTGTCCGCAGGTGGCCCCGGGCTTAACCGCCTGTCGGGCGGCGTGGTTGGCATCTCGAACGGCCCGGTAAATGGTCTCCAGTTCCGGATCAATGGCCCCGAGGGCGAGCGTGCGGCTCAGATCGGAAAAGTAGCCCTGCACGCTGGCGCCCCAATCGATCACCAGCAGGTCGCCGGACTCGAGCTTTCGGTCGGTGGGCGTTGCATGCGGGAGCGCGCTGTGCGGGCCGGAGGCCACGATCGGCGCAAAGGGCAGCTCGGGGTCCGAACCGGCGCGAAGCAGCTCGAGGGTGAGCTCGGAGGCCAAATCGCGCTCCGTCATGCCGGCCTGGATCATCTTGACCGCAGCCTCGAGCGCCTGCTCGGCCACCCACACCGCCTGGCGCATGTTGGCGATCTCCTGGTCGGATTTGGCAATCCGCAGACTGCCGAGCAGCAACTCGCCCGAACTCGATGCTCACCCCGGGCGCGGCCGCCTCGAGCATTCGCATCTCGACCAGCCGCATGCGCAGAGGCTCGACGGCCAGCTTCATCTTGGCCAGTCCGAACGACTGGGCCGCCATTTCAAAGGCCAGACGCCAGGAAGCCTGGTCCTCCCCATACGCGAATACTTTGGCTCCGATTTCGGCGCTCTCAGCTTTGGCCGCGTTCGAGCTCGGGGAGGATGAAGTGGGGTGTTTGCCCCGGGGCCAGCATGAGGATAACCGGCCGCTCGAGCAGGTGGAAATTCAAGCCGGTCACGTAGACCATGTTGGGACCCGGGATCAGCGCCGAGCGCGTCCCACGCCGAGGCTTCCAGGGCCTGCATGAGTCGTTCCAGTCGGTCTTTGGCCACGGATCACCTCCAGGCGGCCGATTATAGTCGGGGTGCGGCGGCCGAGGAAGGCAGGCTCTTGAGGTCCTCCCCCGTGCCCGCCGCCCTTCGACTTCACCGCACAAGCAGCCTTTACCATCGGGGTTGAAGTGCGGCTTCCGCTCAGGGCGGCGTATCCACCTCGCCTCCCAGAGCGGAGGCGGAACGAATTGTCTTTGGCAAAGGGTAGGTGCCTCCGCCGCAGTCGAAGGGAGGCTCCCCACCACCTGCCCGCCGCCCTTCGACATCCCCGCACAACCGTCACTCGCCCTCGGGGTGGAAGCGCGGCCTCCGCTCAGGGCGGCGTACCCACCTCGCCTCCCAGAGCGGAGGCGGAACGAAACAGCTTTGTCGACGAGCCGTGCCTCCGCCGCAGTCGAGGGAGGCTCCCCACCACCTGCCCGCCGCCCTTCGACTTCCCCGCACAAGCAGCCTCGGGGTGAAGCGGTCCGCTCAGGGCGGCGTCCCTCGCCTCCCAGAGCGGAGGCGGAACGAATTGTCTTTGGCAAAGGGTAGGTGCCTCCGCCGCAGTCGAAGGGAGGCTCCCGACCACCTGCCGGCCGCCCTTCGACTTCCCCGCACAACGGGCCTTCGCCCTCGGGGTGAAGCGCGGCTTCCGCTAAGGGCGGTCTATCCACCTCGCCTCCCAGAGCGGAGGCGGAAAATGTCTTTGGCAAGGGGTAGGTGCCTCCGCCGCAGTCGAAGGGAGGCTCCCGACCACCTGCCGGCCGCCCTTCGACTTCCCCGCACAACGGGCCTTCGCCCTCGGGGTGAGCGCGGCTTCCGCTCAGGGCGGCGTATCCACCTCGCCTCCCAGAGCGGCGCCGTGGCGCGGCCTTTCGCCTATAATGAAAGGCGTTCGAGCCCTCTCCGCCTCCATCAAAGGAAAACACGCATGCACGTCCAGGGCAGCGTCACAGTCCAGGCGCCCCGCCAGCAGGTTTTCGATTTTTTGACCAATCCGGAGGCGGTCAGCCAGTGCGCGCCGGGCGTCGAGTCGATGGAAATCCTCGTGCCCGACCGGAAGTTCCGCGCCGGCGCCTCGGTGGGTTTTGGGTCGATGAAGGTACGTTTCTCCGTTGACGTCGAATGGCTGGAGCTGGCCGCGCCGGAAAGCGCCCGAATGAAAGCCCACGGCACCGCCCCGGGTAGCACCGTCGACGCCATGAGCGAGATGAAGCTCTCTGAAACCGGCGAGGGCGCCACCCAGCTCGACTGGTCGGCGGACGTCAACGTGCAAGGCACCATCGCCAGCCTGGCTTCGAGGTTGATGGGCAGCATGACCCAGAAGATGTCGGCCGAGTTCTTCAATTGTGTCAAGAGCCGCATCGAGGCCTAGCCTTCGGATTCCCGTGAACCGACCTTATTTTCGGTGACGCGCATGAGCCTGGATTCGATCGAACTCTCTGCAGGACGACCTTCGCCAGCGCAGCTACATCGCCGACCGCGGTCTGGCCACGGCGCTTTATCTTGGGGCCAAGCTCCACCGCCCCATCTTCCTCGAGGGGGAAGCCGGCGTCGGGAAGACCGAGGTGGCCAAAGCCATGGCCGACGTCCTGCAGGCGCGCCTGATCCGCCTGCAGTGCTACGAGGGTCTCGACATCCACCAGGCAGTCTACGATTGGAACTACACCCGCCAAATGCTGCATATCCGCCTGCTCGAGGCCCGCGGCGAACGCCCATCGGAGGCCGAATTGTTCGGGCCGGAGTTTCTCCTTCGCCGGCCCCTGCTCCAGGCCCTCGAAGGCGGCGCCGACCAGCCCACCGTGCTGCTCATCGATGAGATCGACCGGAGCGACGAGGAGTTCGAAGCCTACTTGCTGGAGGTGCTGTCAGACTTTCAGGTGACGGTTCCCGAAATCGGGACCATCCGGGCCGAGACGCCGCCGCTGGTCATCCTGACCTCCAACCGCACGCGTGAAATCCATGATGCCTTGAAGCGCCGCTGTCTGTATCACTGGATCGACTTCCCATCATTTGACAAGGAACTCCAGATTGTGCGGGCCCGCGTGCCGCAGGCGTCGGAGCGGCTGACCCGGCAGGTGACCGCCTTTGTCCAAGAGCTGCGCGCCATGGAACTGTACAAGATGCCGGGCGTGGCCGAGACCCTCGACTGGCTGACGGCGCTGATCGAACTTGATCAGCAGCAATTGGAGCCCGACTTGGTGGACAGCACGCTTGGCGTGATTCTCAAGTATCAGGATGACATCGCATTGGTCCAGGGCGATGTGGCGACCGCGATACTCGGCCGCGTTCAGGTCCAGGATTGACATGCCCGGGGCTCTGCTCCCCAACCTGATCGTGTTTGCCCGTGCGCTGCGCCAGGCCGGGCTGCCTGCCAACCCCGAGATTGTGATTGATTTCACAAACGCACTGGAATGGATAGCTCTTGACCGGCGGGCGGATGTGTACCACGCCGCCCGGTGCTTCTTTGTGCATCGGCGCGAGGATCTGGAACGTTTTGACCAGGCCTTCGATGCCTTTTGGCGGGTGCGGGCCGGCCGACCGGTGCGGGATCTCAGGCTGCCGCTGGGCGATCACACCCAGCCGGCGCGTGCCGATGGCCTGGCCCCGGATCGACAGGGTGGCCGGCGGAGCATGGGAGGCGGAGCCGACTCACCTGCCGATGGCGAGACGCAGGCGCGCGCCGCCGTGGGGTACAGCGCCAAGGAAACGCTGCGGCGCAAAGACTTTGCCGAGCTGACCGAGTCCGAACTGGCCGAGGTGCGGAGGCTGATTCGCCGCTTCGCCCAGCCCGTGTGGACCCGCCGGTCCCACCGCTTGGCGCCGGGACGCGGTCCACAGTTCGATCCTCGCGGGACGTTGCGCAAAAGCTTCAGGCACGGCGGCGAGTGGCTCGAGTGGTCCACCCGCCGGCGGGCGGTGAAGAGCCGGCGTCTTGTATTTCTGGTGGATGTGAGCGGTTCCATGGCGGCCTATGCCCGCCCGCTCCTCGAGTTCGGCTATGGCCTGACCAGGGGCCATGCGGCGCCGGTGGAAGTCTTTGTATTCGGCACGCGGCTGACACGCATCACCCGCCCTTTGAGAAACCTCCCCGTCGATCAGGCCCTGGAGCGGGTCGCCCAGCTGGCCGAGGACTGGTCCGGCGGCACTCGCATCGGGGAGGCGCTGCGCGGCTTCAATTTGACCTGGGCTCGCCGAAGCTTGTCCGGCGGTGCGATCGTGATGGTGGTGAGTGACGGCTGGGACCGCGGCGATCCGGGTCTTCTGGCCTCGGAAATGGCTCGGACCAAACGCCAGGCGCACCGGGTGATCTGGCTCAGCCCCCTGGCGGGCGTGCCCGGCTACCACCCGGAAACGCGCGGCTTGCTGGCTGCCCTGCCTTACGTCGATATGTTTCTTCCGGCGCACAACCTGGCCAGTCTTGAAGCCCTGTCTGAATGGCTGGACCATGGCCAGCTGTCGATGCCGCCGGCCGGCGGCGGATTCATCGGGCTGCGAGCCGGCAGAAGGATGGCCGCTCATGCGTGATATCTTCAACCAAATGGAGGCCATGCGCCGGACGGGCGAGGCCGTCGCCCTGGCGACCGTGGTTCAAACGTGGGGCTCAGCCCCGCGCAAGGTTGGCGCCAAGATGGCCATCTCGGCGGCCGGCCCGATCGCCGGGTCGGTCAGCGGAGGGTGTGTTGAGGGCGCGGTGGCCGAGGAAGCGCTTCTGGCCCTCAAGACCGGCCGGGGCGCGCTGCTCCATTTCGGCGTAGCCGATGAGACCGCCTGGGGCGTCGGGCTGGCGTGCGGGGGGACGATCGAGGTGTTCGTCGAGCCGTTGGACGCTCGGCACTACGAGCTGGCGGCGGGCGCCATCCGGGCCGATCAACCGTCGAGCAGCGCCACCGTCATCGGTGGCCCCGAAACCGCCGTGGGCCTGAAAGCCAGTCTGGCGGATGAGCCCCCCGGACAGGTGGCGCCTGCCGATGGCCCGATGGCTCAGCCGCTGCTCGACCTGGCTCGCAGGGGACTGGACGCCAACCGCTCCTTCCGAACCCAGATCCCCGACCCGGGGGGATCGGACCTCCCGCTTGACGTGTTCGTCGATCTCAATCCGGCGCCGCCATGGCTGGTGATCGTCGGCGGGGTGCATATCGCCGTGGCGCTGGACGGGCTGGCGCGCCATATGGGCTACCGGACAGCGGTCATCGATCCGCGGAGGAGTTTCGGCAGCCGCGAGCGGTTCCCCGACGCCGACCTACTGCTGACCCTGTGGCCGGAAGAGGCCTTCGCGCAGCTGACGCTGACCCCGAGCACGGCCATAGCCGTGCTGACCCACGACCCGAAGATCGATGATCGGGCGCTCGTGCTGGCCCTTGCAAGCCGGGCAGGCTATGTGGGCGCCTTGGGAAGCCAGAAGACCCAGGCCAAGCGCCGGGAGCGCCTGATCGAGGCTGGCGTCACCGAGGCTCAGCTTGGGCGGCTGCACGGGCCGGTCGGTTTGAGCATTGGGGCCGAGACCCCCGAGGAAATCGCCCTTTCGATCATGGCCGAAATCGTGGCCACCTCGCATGCGCCCGTTGACGCCTAAGTCCCCGCAGTTGGCCTGATTCGCATTACTCCCCTCCTTCGACTGCGGCGGAGGAAGATGATTTCCCACGAATTCATCGAAAAGCGCCGGAGCTTGTCCTGAGCGAAGCCGAAGGGCTCAGGGAGGCAAGAGGGTTCCGCCGCCCTGAGCGGAAGCCGCGCTTCAACCCCCCTGGCGTGGACGGGTTGTGCGGGGAAGTCGAAGGGCAGGCGGGAGGCAAGATGGTTCCGCCGCCCTGAGCGGAAGCCGCGCTTCAACCCCCAGGGCGAATGACGGTTGTGCGGGGAAGTCGAAGGGCGGGCGGTATGTGGTGAGGAGCCTCCCTTCGACTGCGGCGGAGGCACGGCCCATCGCCAAACCTGTTCCGTTCCGCCTCCGCTCTGGGAGGCAAGAGCTAGGCTTCGCCAAGAGTATGCGCCGCCCTGAGCGGAACCCGCGCTTCAACCCCGCTGGCGTGGACGGGTTGTGCGGGGAAGTCGAAGGGCAGGCGGGAGGCAAGATGGTTCCGCCGCCCTGAGCGGAAGCCGCGCTTCAACCCCCGGGCGTATGACGGTTGTGCGGGGAAGTCGAAGGGCGGGCGGTATGTGGTGAGGAGCCTCCCTTCGACTGCGGCGGAGGCACGGCCCATCGCCAAACCTGTTCCGTTCCGCCTCCGCTCTGGGAGGCAAGAGCCAGGCTTCGCCAAGAGTATGCGCCGCCCTGAGCGGAACCCGCGCTTCAACTCCGATGGCGTGGACGGGTTGTGCGGGGAAGTCGAAGGGCAGGCGGTATGTGGTGAGGAGCCTCCCTTCGACTGCGGCGGAGGCACGGCCCATCGCCAAACCTGTTCCGTTCCGCCTCCGCTCTGGGAGGCAAGAGCCAGGCTTCGCCAAGAGTATGCGCCGCCCTGAGCGGAAGCCGCGCTTCAACCCCCCTGGCGTAGACGGGTTGGCCGGTGAAGTCGAAGGGCAGGCGGGGGGCAAGATGGTTCCGCCGCCTCCCTCGAGCGAGCAGTCGAAGGGCGCGGCCGCGCCGCTTCAACCCCCAGGGCGAATGACGGTTGTGCGGGGAAGTCGAAGGGCGGGCGGTATGTGGTGAGGAGCCTCCCTTCGACTGCGGCGGAGGCACGGCCCATCGCCAAACCTGTTCCGTTCCGCCT
This sequence comes from uncultured Chloroflexia bacterium, assembly GCA_963797485.1. Classification (GTDB taxonomy): domain Bacteria; phylum Chloroflexota; class Anaerolineae; order Anaerolineales; family E44-bin32; genus CAWAND01. Next base: position 368,341 of record CAWCPF010000002.1, on the reverse strand, counting down.
CCGCTCTGGGAGGCAAGAGCCAGGCTTCGCCAAGAGTATGCGCCGCCCTGAGCGGAACCCGCGCTTCACCTCCGATGGATAGGTCTGGTTGTGCGGTGAAGTCGAAGGGCGGGCGGTATGTGGTGGGGAGCCCCCCTTCGACTGCGGCGAAGGATGGAGTTGACCCGGTAAGGTGGACACTCTTAGACTACCGTAGGAGGAGTCCACAATGCCTAGAACACGATCCCGATATCCGGTGGAATACCGCCAGCAGATGGTCGAGCTGGTTAGGGCAGGCCGCACGCCCCATGAGCTGTCCAAAGAGTTCGAGCCCACAGCCAAGACCATTCGAGAATGGGTGAAGCAGGCCGATCACGATGACGGTCTGCGCCATGAGGGTCTGACAACCGTCGAGCGGGATGAGTTGGCCCGCTTGCGACGGGAAGTCCGGCGGCTGCGCCTGGAACGTGAAATTCTGGCAAAAGCCGCGGCCTGGTTCGCTCGGGAGACCGGCTCAGTGCCACCCGAATCTTCGAATTCGTGAAGGCCAACCAGGCACGCTACCCCGTGGCCACCATGTGCCGAGTGCTGGATGTCTCCACCAGCGGATACTATGCGTGGCTCAAACGACCCCGTTCGAAGCGGGCCTCGGAAGACGCTGTCCTGGGCGGACGCATCCGCCAGATCTATCTGCGCTCGCGGCGAACCTATGGCGCGCCGCGGGTGCATGCCGAACTGGCCGATGAGGGTACGTATGTAGGCCGCAAGCGGGTCGCCCGTCTGATGCGAATGGCAGGTCTGCAGGGGGTGAGTTGGCGCAAGCGGCCTTCCACCACCGTGCGTGAGCCGAGGCAGCGGCCGGCGCCGGACCTGGTCGATCGGGACTTCACGGTGGACGGACCGAACAAGCTCTGGGTCGCCGACATCACCTATGTCCCGACCTGGGCCGGTTTCCTGTATCTGGCCGTCGTCGTCGATGCCTGGAGTCGACGCGTGGTCGGTTGGTCGATGGCGAATTATCTGCGGACCGAACTCGTCCTGGATGCCCTGGACATGGCCATCCGGCAACGATATCCGTTGGGGGTGATCCACCACTCCGACCAGGGCAGCCAATACACTTCCCTCGAGTTCGGTCGGCGCTGCCGGGAGGCAGGTGTGCGTCCTTCGATGGGTTCCGTCGGCGACGCCTATGACAATGCCCTGTGCGAGAGCTTCTTTGCCACGCTCGAATGCGAACTGATCGACCGTCACCATTTCCAAACTCAGCGGGAAGCCAAAGTCGCCGCTTTTGAATTCATCGAAGGCTGGTACAACCTACACCGACGCCATTCTTCCCTCGGGTACAAGTCGCCGATGCGCTACGAAAGGAGCTATGCCACAGCAGCATGATGCGGAAGCACTCTACTGTCCACTAAAGCGGGGCAACTCCAGGAAGATGATTTCCCACGAGTTCATCGAAAAGCGCCGGAGCTTGTCCTGAGCGAAGCCGAAGGGCTCTGGGAGGCGAGGTGGGTACGCCGCCCTGAGCGGAACCCGCGCTTCAACTCCGATGGATAAGGCTGGTAGTGCGGTGAAGTCGAAGGGCGGCCCGGCCCGGCTAAACCACCCCTTCCCCGCGCAGCGCGTCGATCTCCGTCTCGGCCATTCCCAGCAATTCGCCCAAGAATCTCGGCCGTGTGCTGCCCCAGCGTCGGCGGAGGGAGCCGGACCTCCGGGGGTGCGGTCGTCACCCGCAGCGGCGAGGCCACCAGGTCGATGGGGCCGTCCACGGCGTGATGCACGCTGGTTCGCAGGCCGCGCGCCTTCACTTGTGGGTCCTCGAAGACGCTGTCCATACCGTTGATCGGCGCACACGGAATGCCGGCGGCTTCACACGCTGCCATCCAGTGTTCGGCGTCGTCCGACGAGAACAGCCGGCCGAGCATTTCGGTGACTTCCGTTCGATGCCGGACCCGATCCTGATTGGTGGCGAAGCGCGGGTCCTCGGCCCATTCGGGATGGCCAACCGCCTGGCAGAAGGCCTGCCACTGCCCGTCGTTGCCGGCGGCAAAGGCAAAGTGGCGGTCGCGAGCCCTGAACTCCTGATACGGGACGATGTTCGGGTGACCGTTTCCATAGCGCTGCGGCGCTTCACCTGAGATCAGGTGGTTGCTGGCGACGTAGCTCATCAGCGCCACCATCGAATCCAGCAAAGCCATATCAATTCGATGGCCGCGGCCGGTGCGCTGTCGATCGAACAGCGCCGCCAGCACGGCGCTGCATGCGAACATCCCGCAAGCCAGGTCGGCGATGGCCACCCCGGCGCGGGTAGGGGGGCCGTCGACCGGGCCGGTCACGCTCATGAACCCGCCCATGGCCTGGACCATGAAATCATAGCCTGGGCGATCCTTGTAGGGTCCGGAGGCGCCATATCCCGTCAGTGTGCAGTAGACTAAGGATGGGTTGAGCGACTGCAATTCCGCCTCGTCCAAGCCCAGCCTCGCCAGCGTCCCGGTCTTGAAATTCTCGACCAGAACGTCGCCCTTGCGGATCAGCTGGCGCAGAATGTCCAGGCCCTGAGGGCTCTTTAAATCCAGAGTGAGACTGCGTTTGTTGCGATTAGTGCTCAGGAAATAGGCTGACTCGCCGCTATCGGTGAACGGCGGACCCCAGCCCCGCGTGTCGTCACCGCGTCCCGGAGCTTCGATCTTGATGACATCCGCCCCCAAATCGCCCAGCAGCATGGTGCAGAAGGGGCCGGCCAGCACCCGGGTCAGATCGATGACCGTGATGCCAGCCAGCAGCGAGCGGGGTTGTGGCATGTGCGACCTCCGGGAACCTCTCGGGGTGAGCCCCGATCCGGCGGCGGGGCGGTGGGCGGCGATTATACCGACAAGCATGGGGCCGGGCCACGCAAACCCTGGGTGCGGCGGGTCCACCGGCCTGCACGCGGCGATTGTGTTCTGGTTTGGGAAGGTGCATAATAGGGCCTGCCTTGGGAGGCAGGGCCGCCGCACTCGGCGGCCGCGCGGACGGTCTGGACACCAGCTGCCGGCCGCGGACGAAATCCTCGAAATCGGAATGAAACCTGGGAACTGACTGAGGCGATGAAGCCGGCTCCGTTCAAGTTTCTGTCCCCTGGGTCCCTCGAAGAAGCCCTGGCGTTGCTGGCTGATCACGCGGCAGACGCCAAGGTCCTGGCTGGCGGCCAGAGCCTGATTCCGGCCATGAACTTCCGCCTGGTCCAGCCGGCCATCTTGATCGATCTCAATCGGGTGACCGAGTTGGCCTACGTGGAGTCCGACGGCGATGGCGGGCTCCGCGTGGGGGCCATGGCGCGCCAAAGCCAGGTTGAGCGTCACCCCGACGTGCGCAAGCACTCGCCCTTGCTATTTCAAACCATGCCCCGCATCGCTCACCGCCAGATCCGCAACCGGGGCACGATCGGCGGAAGCCTGGTGCACGCTGATCCGGCGGCGGAACTGCCGGTCGTCACGACCGCCTTGCGCAGCCGGATCAAATTGCGCAGCGTGCGCGGCGAGCGCTGGGTGGATGCGACCGACTTCTTTGTGGGCATGTTTACGACGGCGGTCGAGCCGGATGAGATCTTGGTTGAGGTCGACGTGCCGGCCAGCCCGGCGCGCACCGGCTGGTGCTTCCTCGAGGTGGCCCGGCGGTCAGGTGACTACGCCATGGCGGGGGTGGCGGCTATGCTCCAGTTGGATGAGGCCGGCACGTGCTCCGACGCGCGCCTGGTTTACCTGAATGTCGGCGACGGCCCGCTTGAGGCGGCCGCAGGCCGAAGTGCGTTTGATCGGAGACAAGCCTGCCCCCGCCGCCTTCGACGACGCCGGGCGCATCGCCGCAGAACAAGAGCTTGTCCCCCTACGGCAATCTGCATGCCACGCCGGAGTATCAGCGGCACCTGGCACGCGTGCTGACCAGCCGGGCGCTGGCGCAGGCGGCCGAGATGGCCGCCGGCTGAGCCCATCTGAACCCCGAGGACCCGCGAATGTCCGACACGCACACGCTTAACCTGACCGTCAACGGTACGCCGCATACCGCCGAGGTTGAGGGGCGCCTGTTGCTGAGCGATTTCATTCGGCACGAACTCGGGCTGACCGGCACACATGTCGGCTGCGAGCACGGGGTATGTGGGGCGTGCACGGTGCTGCTTGACGGACAGGCTGTTCGTTCGTGCCTGATGCTGGCCGTGCAGGCCGACGGGCATGACGTGCGGACGGTCGAGGATCTGGCGCAAAGCCAGACCGAGCTGCATCCGCTTCAGCAGGCCTTCTGGGAGACCCATGGCTTGCAATGCGGTTTCTGTACGCCGGGCATTTTGATGACCATGCTGGCCTTCCTGCAGGAAAACCCCGACCCCAGCGAGCATGAGGTGCGTGAGGCCCTGTCAGGGAACCTGTGCCGGTGCACGGGGTACCAGCACATCGTCGAGGCCGTCCAGCTGGCGGCGGCCAAACTCACCGACTCAACATGAAATGGATTCCTCGAGCCGAAGTGCCGCCCCTCAAAGATCGCATCCGGAGTTCAGTCTTCGATCTGCATGCGTGGCTGGCCGAATTGGAGGCCCAATTCGAGCGCATCGAGCCGGCCGTGCAGGCATTCGTACCCGAAGACGGCCGGTTCGAGCGCCTGAGACGAGAACTGGACGAGCTCGAACGCACGCATCCCGAACCTGGATCGCGGCCGCCTCTGTTCGGAGTCCTGTTCGGCGTCAAAGACATCCTGCATGTCGACGGCCTGCCAACCGGGGCCGGGTTTGCGCCGCCGACCGATGTGCTGGCCGGCCCGGAAGCCGAGTTGGTGACGCGTCTACGCTCGGCCGGCGCGCTGGTGCTGGGCAAGACGGTCACGACCGAGTTTGGCTACTTCGCCCCGGGTCCGACCCGCAATCCGCACCACCCCGACCACACGCCCGGAGGCTCGAGCAGCGGTTCGGCGGCGGCCGTGGCGGCCGGGCTGTGCGATCTGGCCCTGGGCACACAGACGATAGGGTCGATCATCCGGCCGGCCGCGTTTTGCGGCGTCGTCGGCTACAAGCCGACCTATGCCCGGATCTCGCGAGTCGGCATGATCCCCCTGGCGCCCTCGCTCGATCACGTCGGCGCGTTCACCCGAACCGTGGGCGATCTTATCGTGGCAGCCGAGGCGTTGTGCTACGAGTGGCAGCCGGCCGGCACGGTTTCGCCGCCGGTGCTCGGCATCCCGGAAGGTCCCTACTTGGAGTGCGCCGGGGACGAAGCTCAGGCACACTTCCGGGCCCACGTCGCCGAGTTGGCGCAGCGCGGCCTGACCATCAAGTCGGTCCCGGCGCTGGAGGCCTTTGACGCCATGCAAGCGCGCCACGGTCTCATCGTCGACGGCGAAGCCGCCAGGGTTCATGAGCGCTGGTTCAGCGCTTTCCTCGGCCAATACGATCCAACCACGCTGGCGCTGATCGAACGCGGCCGCGCCATCAGCGATGACGAGTTGATCACGGCCCGCGACGCGATCGTGCCCCTGCGGCATGAGCTGGCCGGGTTGATGGACGCGCACGGACTGGATGCCTGGATCACCCCGGCTGCGCCCGGGCCCGGCCCCCGAGGGCCTGCAGGCGACCGGTGATCCGGTCATGAACCTGCCATGGAGCCAGACGGGCATGCCGGCGGTGGGGATCCCGGCGGGTGTCAACGCCCAGGGGATGCCGCTGGGCCTGCAGCTGGCCGGGCGTTTCGGAGAGGATGAGCGGCTCCTGGCGCATGCCGAGCAGGTCGAGGCGCTCCTGGCAGAGAACGGAAGTTAGGCTATGGCGATCGATTTCGAAGCCGCCAATCGGGAAGCCGTCGAGCGCATGACACAGGCGCACCCCTTCCTGACCGGGATCGGCGTGGCGGGGGAGGTCGTTCCCAGGATGCGGCCCAATCTGCTGCTTCACGCCGGGCCGCCCATCACCTGGGAGCGCATGTCGGGCCCGCTGCGCGGAGCGGTCATCGGCGCGCTGTTGTTCGAGGGACTGGCTCGGGATGAGCGCCAGGCGGAGGCCATGGCCTCCGGGGGTGAGATTGAGTTTGAGCCCTGCCACGATCATGGCGTGGTCGGTCCCATGGCCGGGGTGACGTCGACCTCCATGGCCGTGTACGTCATCGAGAATCGGACTCATGGCAATCGCGCCTATGCGACGCTCAACGAGGGCTATGGGAAAGTGCTGAGGTACGGCGCCTACAGCCCCGAGGTGATCGAGAAACTGCATTGGATGAACGACGAGATGGCGCCTCGGCTGGCCGAGGCCGTGGCGCGGACCGATGGCCTCGACCTGCGGGTGCTGCTGGCCGAGGCGCTCCAAATGGGTGACGAGGGCCACAACCGCAACAAGGCCGGATCCCTGCTGTACCTGAAATTCCTGGCGCCGGTCCTGGGGCGAGCCGGGACACAAGACCCACACACAACCAGGATCCTGGAGTTCATCGGCAACAACGCCCTGAGCGTCCTCAACCCGGTGATGGCGGCCTGCAAGGCGATGGCCGACGCCGCCCACGGCGTGGAGGGCAGCAGCCTGGTGACGGCCATGGCCCGCAACGGCACAGATTTCGGGATACGCGTCAGCGGCCTGGGTGAGGCGTGGTTCACGGCGCCGGCGGGTATTCCGGCCGGGCTGTACTTCCCGGGCTTCACAGCCGAAGATGCCAACGCCGACATCGGTGACAGCACCATCACCGAGACCGCCGGCATCGGCGGGTTCGCCATGGCGGCCGCACCGGCGATTGTGACCTTTGTCAGCGGGACCCCCGAGCTGGCCTTGGAGACCAGCCTCGAGATGTACCAGATCACCCTGGCCGAGCACCCCCATTTCAAGATCCCGGCGCTCGGATTTCGCGGCACCCCGACCGGGATCGACGTCCACAAGGTGGTCGCGTCGGGTATCACGCCGCGGGTCAACACCGGCATCGCCCACCACGACGCCGGCGTGGGCCAAATCGGCGCCGGGCTGGTCCGGCCGCCGATGGCGATTTTCGAACAGGCCTGGCAGGCGTTCGGCGAGCGCTACGGCCGGCCGGCAGGAGACGCGTGATGAAGATCTACGACCTTTCCCAACCGCTCAATCAGGACGCCCCATTCTGGCCGTTCTATCCGCCGTTCGAGGTCAAGTACATCAAGCGCAAATCTGAGCATGGGGTCAACGCACAGTACATCCAGACCTCCAACCACATGGGCACGCATCTGGACGCGCCAAGGCACTTTGTGACCTCCGGGAAGACCATCGACGAACTGCCGCTGGATTGGCTGTATGGGGAAGGCGTCATCGTGGACCTGAGCGACGTCCTGGACGAACTCGACCTGTTTACTCCCGCCATGATCGAGGAGCGCGTGGAGGTCAAAGAAGGCGACATACTCTTCATCCACACGGGCTGGCACAAGTACGCCCAGTTTGGCGAAGCCGCCGACGAAGAGAAGTACATCCACCGCCATCCGGGCCCGCATTTCGACCTGGTGCCCTGGCTGCTGGACAAGAAGGTCCATCTGTGGGGTGTGGATATGGTGTCGACCGATCACCCCATGAACCTCCCCATCGGGCGTTTTCTGGGGAAGGGCGGCCTGGAACACTGGAAGCGGGTCACGGCGCAATGTGAGCAGAAGTTCGGCAAGGACAAGATGGACAGCCTGTTCCCCGAGTCCGCTTACCAACTCACGCATAACGCGCTGTTTCCACACGACTGCGTGCACGTCGAGAACATGGGCGGCGACATCGGCCTGCCCAACCTGCAAAACCGCCGCCTGACTCTGGGCGCCTTCCCCTGGAAGTTCAAAGGGGGCGAGGCTGCCTTTTGCCGGGCCGTCGCTTTCGTCGACGACTAGGCCATGCCGACCCAGTCGTTTGGCGAACGCATCCGCCGCAGCGAAGACCCCCGCCTGCTCACGGGGGGAGCCCTGTTCGTGGATGATGTCCACCTGCCCGGCATGCTCCACGTGGCCTTCCTGCGCAGCCCCTACGCGCACGCCCATCTCAAGTCGATCGATGCCTCGCGCGCCGAAGAACGGCCCGGCGTGGCGGGCGTGTACACGGCCCAATCCCTGGGGGACTACTGGCGGCGCGGCCCGCTGCTGGTGGATGCCCCCCCAATCGAGCGCCTGACGTTCTTCGAACGCACCCAGCCCATCCTGGCCAAGGACAAGGTGCGGCATGTGGGGGAGCCGATCGCCGCCGTGGTGGCCGTGAGCCGCTACGTGGCCGAGGATGCATTGGCCGATATTCAGGTTGACTACGAACCGCTGCCGGCCGTCGTGGATCTCGAAAGGGCGCTGGAGGGGACCGCGGAACGTGTGCACGCCGACCTGGACTCGAACGTGGGCGCCCATGTGATCCAGGAGAAGGGGGACTACGAGGCCGCCCGCGGCCGGGCCGACCTGGTGCTCCGGCGGCGCCTGACATACGACCGCGGCACGGCGGCGGCGATGGAGAACCGCGGGCTGGTGGCGCAGTGGGACCGGCTTAGCCAGCGGCTGACGGTGTGGGACACGACCCAGGCGCCGATCCCAATCCGCAACGGCCTGGCCGACATGCTGGGGCTCTCCGAAAGCCAGGTGCGGGTCGTGGCGCCCTTCATCGGCGGCGGCTTTGGCCCCAAGATCATGATGTTCTACCCGGAGGAGATGCTGATTCCGTGGCTCAGCCTGCAGCTCGACCGGCCGGTCAAATGGATCGAGGATCGGGCCGAGAATTTCGTGGCCACGACCCAGGAGCGCGGCCAGATCCACGACGTGGAAGTCGCCTTCAGCCGCGACGGCCGGGTGCTCGGTGTGCATGATGTCTTCCTGCACGACGCGGGGGCCTACCAGCCTTATGGTCTGACCGTTCCGATCAACAGCCAGTGCACCCTCATGGGCCCCTACGCTGTGGAAAACTACTACAGCGAGTTCACCTCGGTCTTCACCACCAAGCCGATTGTCTCGCCCTACCGCGGCGCCGGCCGCCAGCATGGTGTCTTCGTGATGGAGCGCATGCTCGACCTCGCCTCGCGGGAACTCGGGATCGATCGGACCGAGATCCGGCGCAGGAACTTCATCCCGCCGGATGCGTTTCCCTACGATAACAAGTTCATTTACCAGGACTTTGCCCCATTGGTGTACGACAGCGGCAACTATGAGCCGGTCCTCGACAAGGCCATGGACATGATCGGCTATCGGGCCTTCCTGGACGAAGAACAGCCCCGGTTGCGCGCCCAGGGGCGCTATGTCGGCCTGGGTTTGGTGGCCTATGTCGAAGGGACGGGCATTGGCCCGTATGAAGGCGCCCGGGTCCAGGTCCAGAGCAGTGGCAAGGTGAGCGTGGTCACCGGGGTGGGGACCCAGGGGCAGGGGCACTTCACCAGCTTCGCCCAAATTGTGGCCGATCAGCTGGGGGTGGAGGTGAGCCAGGTCGAGGTCGTCACCGGTGACACGGACCAGTTCCATTGGGGGTCGGGCACGTTCGCCAGCCGGGGCGCGGTGGTGGCCGGCAATGCCGTGCACGCCGCAGCCCAGCGCGTGCGCCAGAAGGTCCTCAGCCTGGCCAGCGACGAGCTCGAGATCGCCGAAGAAGACCTTGAGCTGGCCGACGGCAAGGTCCGGGTCAAGGGGGCCCCAGGACGCGAAATCGACCTTGGGGAATTGGCCGATCGCGCCAATCCGCTGCGCGGCGCGGTCAAGCCCGGCACCGAGCCGGGGCTCGAGGCCACGGATTACTTCGGGCCGTCAAGCGGCGCCACCGCCAGCGGGGTGCACGCCCTGATCCTGGAAGTCGATCCCGAGACCATGCAGGTCCGGATCCTGAAATACGTCGTCGTTCACGACTGCGGCAGGGTGATCAACCCGCTGATCCTGGACGGCCAGGTCCAGGGCGGGGTGGCCCAGGGTCTGGGCAACGCCTTCTATGAGGCGCTGGTCTTCGATGAAAACGGCCAGCTGCTGAACGCGTCGTTCATGGATTTCCTGGTGCCGACGGCCCTGGACGTGCCGTCGGTGGAGGTTGGGCACGAGGAGACGCCGTCGCCCCTCAACCCGTTGGGGATCAAGGGTGCCGGAGAGGCCGGGGCGATTCCGGTCGGGCCGCTGTTTGCGCAGGCCGTGGAGGATGCCCTGCACGACGTGCCACTCGAGATTCTGGAGATTCCGCTCAGCCCCAGCCGACTTTGGACGCTGGTCCAGAACGCCCGGGCCGGTCAAGTCCCCCCAGGCGAAGCGCCGGGCTGAGCGCCATTTCACGCTAGACGCCGGGGCAGCCGGGTCCGGAACTCAACCCCGAGTCTTTGTGAAATCTGTCACAAATTGGCCGGCGAGTCCGCAGTAGACTGGGGTATGCACTCGTCCGTGTCTCCCTTGAAGTTGAGCGCCAGCCTGATGCCGGCAGCGGCCGCCGAGTGGCTGCGCGCGTGCCGCTCATCCCCGGGTCCTGCACGTGTTTGAACGCGCCCTCAACCTGGATGATGATCAAGCCGGGGTGCTTTCGCTTGTGGCGCATCCGCGAGGCGCCGGGCCCTTTACCTTGGTGCTGACACCCAATGACCGGTTGTTGGGCTCGGCCTCGGGGTTTCTCGATTGGGTCTTAGCCAACTCAGACGTGCGGGTGGACGGACCGAGTCTGCGGGTCGGGCGCCTGGCCGTGGACACGGCCGAAGCCGGCCCGTGGGAGGCGCGCCTGCCCTGGGCGGCGCTGAAGGCCCGGCCCGAGGCCGTGCTTGGCCAACTGGATCGGCTGGGCCGGCTTCTGGCGGCGCACGCGCCGCCAGGCGGCCTGTCTGAGCTGCTGTCGGGCGCCCACGCCTCGCCATCCGAGTTCACGGCGGCCCTTATTCGGGCGGCCGCCGGCCCGGCTCAAGCCGTGGCTGAGGCTGTGCGCCGGGATGACCAGCCCGCCGCGCTGACCGCCGCCGGAGCCTTGGCCGGATTGGGCGGGGGGCTGACGCCGTCCGGGGATGATTTCCTGGTGGGGGCGTTGTACGCCCACCGTCTCATGGCCGAACCCGAGCGCGCCGACGCGCTCGGCGCCGAAGTCGCCCGCTCCGCCGGGGACAGAACCAGCCGGCTGTCAAAGGCATGGCTCGAGGCCGGGGGGCGAGGTGAGGCCAGTCAGACCTGGCACGACTTGATGAACGCGCTGCTGGAGGGAGCTTCCGGCCCGATCGAAACCGCTGCCCGTGAACTCATGGCCGTCGGCCACACGTCGGGGGCGGATGCCCTGACGGGTTTCGTCATGAGCCTGTCAGACCGTTCGAGAGGCTGACCCGGTGGGGCCACTTGGGCGGGAGGCCCGCGGCGAACGTGACGCTGCGCTCGACGCATGCCTCGACGGCCTGGCCCGTGCGGCAACCGGCGGCGCCTACAGAGACCCCGCCCTGCATGGGCCGTCCGGGGGGCGGGGCGGCGGCGAGAATGAATTAGGACGGGGTCGGATGAGGCGGGGTTGATGGCCAGCCAATCCGAGAGCCCGAATTCCAGTTCAATGTGGGCCGGGGCGGTCGAATTCGAGCTGCTCCTGATCGGTGCAGGAGGCGAGCCGGTCGACCTGTGGCGGACCCTGATCTCCCACGGGTTGACCAGCCTTCCCCCGATGTCCATCGACGCGGATCACCGAAGGATGCTGGTGACCCTGCCGGTGGCCGGGGGCCGGCCGCGCCTGGTTCAGATCGCTTCGGCCGGGCCGGACCGGGCCGTGGTGCGCGTGGCCGGCCGTCGTCCGGGGGCGCGCCAGATGGAACAAATCGCGCACAGCGTGCGCCACATGCTGCGCCTGGACGAAGATCTCTCGGATTTTTACGCGCAGTTGAGCGCTGATCCGGATTTGCAATGGGTCACGCACGGGGCGGGGCGCATGCTGCGCAGCCCGACGGTGTTCGAAGAGGTCATCAAGACCATCTGCACCACCAACTGCGCCTGGTCGGCCACGCAGCGCATGATCGCCGCGCTGTGCCAGCACCTGGGCCAGCCGGGCGAGGGCGCGCCGGAGGACAGCCCGCTGGGGCGGGCCTTCCCGACGCCCGAGGCGATGGCGGACGCCGGGGAGAGCTTCTATCGTGATGTGGCCCGCGCCGGGTACCGCGGCGCCTACATGACCGCCATCGCCCGCGGCGTGGCCGACGGCGAGTTGGATCTGGAGGCGCTGGGAGGGGTTGACCACCAAAAACTGCCCGACGCCGTCGTGGCTGAGCGCCTGCTGGCCCTGCCGGGCGTGGGTCCTTACGCCGCGGCGCACATCATGCTGATCCTCGGCCGCTACTCCCGGCTGATCCTGAACTCATGGACGCGCCCGACCTACCTGCGGCTGAGCGGCATGAAGCGCGCCAAGGACTCGACCATCGAGCGCCGCTTCAATAGCTACGGACGCTACCGCGGCCTGGCCTTCTGGCTGTACCTGACTCGGGATTGGGAAGCCGATTGACTTTGTGGGTTAGGGCCGGTCGGTCAAAAGCTTGATGCCCAGGTGGCGGCCCATCTCCGGCATCCGGACCAGGGTGAGCCATAGCCGGGTGAAGGCGTCCACCAGGTCAACCTGATCCAGGCCGCCGACCCGGATCGGTCGAAGCCCGACATCCGAGATCAGGCGCTCAACCTGGCGAGTCGCATCCGCATCACCATCCCCGCAGTAGAACAGGTCGCTGGTCTGGCCGGCGAACACCGGCTGTGCGAACACTTCCCATCCCAGGGAGTTGAAAGCTCGAAACAGCCTGGCTCCCGGCGCGCGCCGCCTGACCTCATCCAGCGCATGCATCTTGGCGGCGAAGCGGTTGGTGGCGTCAATCACCGTCTTGCCGTCGAGTGAGTCCCCGATTTGTTCGAGCACGCTTTCGACGGCCGCACCCGGCACGGCGAGCACGACCACCTCAGCCATCTCGGTCGAACCTGGCACGTCCTCGAAGACGCGGTCCCTTGCCGGCCTCGTTGGCCGCGGCACCGCCCGGACACGCGTGCGCATCGCGCACCCCCAGCACGACATCGTGTCCGGCGCCGGCCCATTTTTGGCCCAGCGTGCCGCCGATGTGGCCCGCACCCAGGATGGTGATATGCATGTTCGAGCCTCCATCGCCGGGCCCGCGGGTCCGGTGCGCGATTTCAATCGGGCGATTGGCACAATCTTATCTGCCCGCAAGGCCGTGCTTGTGAAGCAAAGCACAAACTGGCCGAGCGGGGGTTGACCGCTCCGACGAGGTGCGATCCCCTAAGGGACCGGCGGCTTTCTAGTCAGTGTTGGTCAGGTGGACCGTTTGCCGCGCCACAGGTACAGGCTGAAGGCGGTCAGGAAGATCACGGCCAAGGCGGCCGATACCCGCGGATCGAGCATGGACGAGATTAGGACCAGGAAGGCCGCCAGCAGGCTCACGGCGGCTTCGGTGGATTGTCGGTTCATGTTGGCGGCCTCGCAATCTGCCAGGGTGGTCGATTGATCCAAGTCGGCTGGGTGTCAACCTCAAAACACCATCATCTTCCCCGGCTGAGCCGCACCGGTCAAGTGAGTTCCGTCACGGCATGTTGGTCGTCTTCTGCCAGCGTCCTCGACGCCGGACCGGAGCGATAGGGCCAGGCACCACAGGGTCAGATCGAATTCGACGGCCAATCCCCCGCCAGCCGCCAGGCGCCGATCGACGCCCAGTTTGACCGAGCCCCAGCCTTGGTTGAAAAACCACACGGGCGAAGAAGTGAGCCCCGCCCAGATAGGTGGCCGCCAGGATCCGGGTCAGCGGTAGCACCCGGTCCCCCCAGACGGACGTGAGTAATGGCGTGGCGTCATGGCGCCTCCTTGGTGTTGTGTGAGCGGGGAGTGTGGGCGAGAAGGGCGGTGCCGCAGATGGCGGCCACGGTTAACCGAGCGCGCAGCTGAACCCACATCGGCCGGTGATCCGAGAGGTAGTAGCGGAGATAGGTTTTGAAATCCGCAGCGTTTGAGCCCTCGGCCCACAACTCAGGGAAGACCACGCCGTCGAAATCGAAGACACCCTTGAGGCCGGAGAACGCGTCTTGCGTGGTGCCGGGCAAAAAGGCGATTTGATCGTAGTTGGCGTCGGTGGAGATGCTCGAGGCGATCTGGGTTGAGTGTTCAGGGAGCTCCAGCCCCAGCCCGGTGAGCGCGCCGTAGATGGGGTCCCCCGGCTCACTCTTGGGCATGTTGAAATCCCCCAGGGCCACCAACTCCTGGTGAGCGGAGATTTTGCTGCGCTTGCGCAGGTTGGCCCACTTGGCGACGGCGTAGGTTTCCAGCGCGCGGCGGTTGACGGAGGCCTTGTGTGAACTGCCGTAGTACAGGTGGACATTGGCGAACACGATACGGCGCGCCGGCGGTCGAGAACAGGGCCAAGTAGGGGGTGCGATCGAAACCGTCGAATTTGAGCGGAACGCCGGGCAGCTTGATCGACTGGTACTTCGAGGGAGGATAGGCGATCTCACCGATCTCATCCAGCACCTTCAGCCGGCGGCGGTTGTACACGAACACCATGCGCTCGTTATTGCCGGAGGCGTCCGACATGAGGACTTCGTAGCTGGGCGGCAGCTTGGAATGGATGGTCCGCAGGTCGGAGAAGTCCTCCCGGCATTCCTGGACGGCGATCAAATCGAACCAGCTGATGATCTCGGCGATCAGGCTGAGGTCCTGATCCCGGCGCGCCTGGGCGCCCAGATTGGCCACGTTCCAGGTTGCCACCAGCAGCCGATCGGAATGGTGTGCCGGGATGCTCCGCGCCGCCTTGTGGGCGCGCAGCCGGCCAATCTCATCCGGCACGCTGTAGTCAAACGGGAACTTGGGCTTTGGGAAGACGGGCATGCCTCTCGACCTCCTGGGCTTATGGGCGCCTTGCCCTGGCCCATGCTATCAACACCGCGGGGGACACCGCCGCTGCAGCTGCCGTCGGTTCACCGAAGCAGTGCCCGGGCATCGGAGTGGATGACCCTCCCGCCGGGTTTGAGCACGCGAGCCTCTTGCGCCACAATCTCACGCGCCACCACCAGCCGGTCCGCCTCACTGGGGAACTGGGCGCGGAACTCGGGTGAGCCGAACAGGCGGCTGTCCTGCACGCCATCAAAAGAATGGTCGGCCAGAAAATCAAGGGCGCGGGGCGCGCCAAGATCGACGAGGTGATGCTCGAAGGTTTCGGCGGATAGGTCCCCACGGTCCACGCCCACCGGTTCGGCGCCCAGCGCCTCCAGAATACGGCAGAACCATGGCTCGAACATCGCCGCATAACCATCCGCGGCGTTGGAGCGCACGGGCTTGCGTCCCCACGGCGTGCGCAGGTGAAACCTGGCGGGAGATAGGCTGGTGCTCGAGCCGCAGGCGATGTCGAGGACCCGCTGGCCCGCGATGCGGCGTAGATCCGGGTAGCAGTCCACAAGACGCCCGGCGAGCTCCTCGAGGATATCGGCCAGGCCGGGTTCGGCGGCCAATTTCCCCGCCAGGTCGAACCGGGCCGCCAAGGTCCCTACGGCCGACGCCATAAGCTGCTGGTCCGACGCGCTGGCGGGCAGCTTGACCAGGCGGGCTTCAAGTTGTGTAATTCGACGCTTCAAGTCGCCAAGTCCAGGTGGGTCCAAGTCGGTCGCCATGCGGCTGCGTGATCAGTCTATCGCATCCCGTCGGCTCCCAAACTGGCCCAGAATTGAGTATGCTTTTGCGGTGGCTTAGACTTCACGGCCCCGAAGGGCGGCTATTGCATGCTGGATGGAAAAGCGGAGAGTATGGGATGTGTGCAGGCTGAGCCGGGCGCGCGCCTGCGCCGCCGTTGGGCCGGGCTCGTGGGCCTGGGCCTGCTGACCGCCTGCCAGGCGCCGCCGGCTGCCACCACTCCCCCTACACGGCCCGAGGTCACCTCGGCAGCCGCCGTCGGCGCCAGCCCGACCCGTCCCGCCGTCTTCGCCCACCCCAACGTCCGTTCCCCCGACCGCCACCGCCGACAACCGTCCGCTCAATCTACTGACCGGTCTCCCGCTGAACGAACCAGCCACGTTGAAGCGCGCACCGCTGCTGATTTCGATCACCGAGTTTCCGCCCTCGGCCCGAACCTCAGGCCGGGCTGTCACTCGCCTCACAGGTGTGGGAAACCTCCATCGGGGAGGGTATGACACGCTTTCTGGCGGTGTACTACGGGGATTATCTGGCAGACTTCAAAGCTACCTTTCAGGTCCACCCTGACCAGCCAGGGTACCAGTTCGCCATCGGTCCGGTGCGCTCGGGGCGGGTCGGGTGGGAGACAATCAAGACCTTCTACCCTGACAGCTTGCTCATTACACGTTACGCCTCGCCCGAGGTGGCGGTCCAACTGACCAACCTGCTCACTCTATATGCCCGCGATCCCCAGGATGTCAACAGCGCCGGCCTCACGCTGAGCGACCTGCAAGCGTTGACACCGCCCTTAACCGACCCAGGCTCGATGCTGGCGCTGTCATTCGATCCTCGCATTCCGGCCGGGGGCCAGCCCGGTCCAGACCTGGCGTTAGTTTTCAACCTGTATGACCAGATCAGGTGGGCATACGATCCCACCCTGGGCGTGTATTTGCGCTGGCAGGACCCCGCCGATGGTAGTGGGGAGCTATCGCCATTGGTGGATCGCCTGACCGGGGACACCCTGTCGGCCGACAATCTGGTGGTGCTGTTTGCGGGTCACAGCTACGAGAATCTGGCCGGCACGATCCTCACGATCCGCCTTTTGTATCTTGATCGCCAACCCGGCCTCTTACTGCGTGACGGACGCCTATACCCGATCCAGTGGTCGACCCTGCGCCAGAATCTGATGCTCGAGGATGTCGACGGCCAACCGATCTCGCTCAGGCCGGGGCGCACGTACTTTGAGGTCGTCAGCCGGGAGTCGACCTGGGATGAGACCGCGCGCCTGGTGCGTTTCCATAATCCGCCTTTGCCCACGCTCACCCCGGTCCCGCCGATGACGTCTACGCCGACGCCGAGCGAGACCCCGACGGAGACGCCCACTCGCATGCCGTCAGCCACGCCCCTTCCGAGCGACACACCCGTCCCTTAGGTTAGGTCGGGCTCGCCAGCCGGGGCGCAAGCGTGAGGAATCAGCGGGGCTGTCTCAACTCAGTTGAGACAGCCCCGTTTTTGGATGTTGGCGAGGTACGGTGAATGCGGTTTGAAGTTAGCAGCCGGGGCCGCTGGGTTCAGCGAGCCTGGGCCGTCATGGTGGCCGCGATCTCCGGCGGGAACGGCAGCGGCGCCGTGGTGGCGTTGTCATTGGCGGCAGGGGTGACGCGAGCGCCGAACTCGGGTGTCACACCGCCGCCTCCGCCAGACGACACGCAGGCGCCGAGCAGCAAGCCGGCCATCAACACCAGGATCACGAGCACAACAATCGCAGACCTTCGAGACATCCGTTCACCTTCCTTCCGTCGATTGCCACACGCGGATTGTCCCTCAAAAATCCGGGTCCCGCAAATGGCCCATAAGGTTCAATCCGGCTTTGTGACAGATTTCACAAGCAGATGACCGGGCTGCCGGGCCCAGGCCGCCTTGACCCCGCCTGGTGGCTGGGATACAATCTCTCCACCCCAGCGGGGGCCTGTAGCGCAGTTGGGAGCGCGCTTCAATCGCACTGAAGAGGTCGCGGGTTCGAATCCCGCCAGGTCCACAGGAAGTTATGGGCCCATAGCGCAGCTGGGAGCGCGTCTCAATGGCATTGAGAAGGTCGTGGGTTCGAATCCCACTGGGTCCACTAGGATTCGGCCCGCCGGCTAACGACTGCCGGCGGCCGAGCCCTCAATCGAGAACTTAAGGCCAGGACGGGAGTAGTAAGTCAGCCGTCAGCGAGCCGGGGAAGGTGAGAGCCCGGCCAGGTGCCCACGGCGCGCCCCAAAGACCGAACTCGCCCGTCGTCCCGCTGGTTTGCGGGGCAGGCTCCTCCGATGAAGCCAAGTAGTCGGAGGCGGGTCAGCCCGTTAGCGCTTCGAGCGGCCCGCACAGCGTGCGGGCAAGCAGGGTGGCACCGCGGAGGCCCCTTCGTCCCTGAGTTGGCGAAGGGGCGTTTTGTTTGGGCCGCGGGCGACCGGGAGGTGGGGCATGCGTTGGTCGGATCAATTCCGCCAGGTGCGCGAGGTCTGGAGGTCGGCGACGGCAGCTCTTCAGGAGCTCCTCGGGAGGCGACCGTTCGTTTGGGCGCCGATCCCCGCAGGCAGACGAAGACCTGGGCGAAGCAGGGCCAGGCAGGGCCGGAGGCAAACAACGTGACCCACCCAACGACACCCGTCGAGGCGGTCGACGAGGGCCGTATCGACCGCTATGACCCCAAGGCCATCGAAGCCCACTGGCAGCAGCGCTGGGAGAAGGACGAACTCTATCGCGCCGCAGGTTGATCCCAAGCGCAAGAAGTTCTACGCGCTGACCATGCTGCCCTACCCCTCGGGCAACCTGCACTCGGGCCATTGGTACGCCATGACGCCCTCCGACGCCCGGGCGCGCTGCCTGCGCATGAACGGCTACAACGTGATCTTCCCCATTGGCTTCGATGCCTTTGGACTGCCGGCCGAAAACGCCGCCATCGAGCGCGGCATCCATCCCAAGGAATGGACCTACGCCAATATCGACAACATGCGCCGCCAGCTGCGCTCGATGGGCGCCATGTTCGACTGGGACCGCGAGGCCATCTCGGCCGACCCGGAGTACTACCGCTGGACCCAGTGGTTCTTCATCCAGCTCTTCAACCACGGTCTGGCCTACAAGAAGATGGCCCCCGTCGATTGGTGCCCCAAAGACCAGACTGTCCTGGCCCGCGAGCAGGTCGTGGGCGAGGCGCGCCTGTGCGAGCGCTGCGGCACGCCCGTGATCAAGAAGAACCTGGAGCAGTGGTTCTTCAAGATCACCGACTACGCCGAAGAGCTGCTGGATTTTTCGCACCTGGATTGGCCCGAACCGGTCATGCGGCTGCAGACCAACTGGATCGGCCGCAGCGAAGGCGCCCGGGTTGTTTTCAAGACCGAGGCGGGGACCCGATCGAGGTTTTCACCACGCGCCCCGACACGCTGTGGGGCGCGACCTTCATGGTGCTGGCGCCGGAGCATCCGCTGGTCAATCGGCTCACCACAGCTGACCGCCGGGCCGAGGTCGAGGCCTATGTGACCCAGGCCACGCGCCAGACTGACATTCAGCGCGAGGCCACGGACAAGGACAAGACCGGGGTGTTCATGGGCGGCCATGCGGTCAACCCGGTCAATGCCGAGCGTATCCCCATCTGGATCGCCGACTACGTCCTGATGAGCTACGGCACCGGCGCCATCATGGCCGTCCCGGCCCACGATCAGCGCGACTTTGAGTTCGCCCGGCGGTATGACCTGGAGATCCGCCCGGTGATCCAGCCCCCCGAGGGCGAGGCGATCGAGGCCGCCGCGATGACTGCGGCCGTGGCTGTGTACGGCCCGATGGTGAACTCCGGTCCGCTGACCGGCACGCCCGCCGAGCGGGCCATTCCCGAGACGGTTGCCTTCCTCGAATCTCGTGGGGTTGGCGAGCCGGCAGTCAACTACCGCCTGCGCGACTGGCTGATCTCGCGCCAGCGCTACTGGGGCGCGCCGATCCCCATCGTCTACTGCCCGGATCACGGACAGGTGCCGGTGCCGGATGACCAGCTGCCCGTCGTGCTGCCGGACGACGTCGAATGGGAGCCCACCGGCCAAAGCCCGCTGAAGCTGCACCCGACCTGGAAGCAGACTACCTGTCCTATCTGCGGCAAGCCGGCCGAGCGCGACACCGACACGATGGACACATTCATGTGCTCCTCGTGGTATCACCTGCGATACCTGAGCCCGCAATATGACCTGGGGCCGTTCGACCCGAAGGAGTACGACTACTGGATGCCGGTCGACACCTACACGGGCGGGGTGGAACACGCCACGATGCATCTGATGTACACGCGCTTCTTCCACAAGGCGCTGCGCGACATGGGCATCACCCAGGGTCCGGAGCCGATGCTCCAGTTGCGCAACCAGGGTCAGATTCTGGGGCCGGACGGACAGCGGATGAGCAAGTCGCGCGGCAATGTCATCGACCCGGACGAATACGTCCGGGCCTACGGGGCCGACACCATGCGGGGCTATCTCATGTTCGGCTACCGCTGGTCCGAGGGCGGGCCCTGGGCGGCCGAGAATATCCAGGGGGTGGTCCGCTGGCTCAATCGGGTTTGGACGACCGTGCTGGACACAGCCGAGACTCACAATGCAGGGACCGCCGAGGAGGAGGTGCGGCTGCGCCGAAAGCTTCACCAGACCATCCACCACGTCTCCCGAGACCTGGAGGCATTCGAATTCAACACGGTCGTGTCGGCGCTGATGGAGCTGACGAATGCCCTGGCCAAGGCACGCGAGGCCGGCCGGGCCGGGAGCCCCGCCTTCCACGAAGCGGTCGACGGACTGCTGCGCATGATGGCCCCGGTGACGCCGCACATCGCCGAGGAGCTGTGGTCGCGGCTTGGGAAGCCGTATTCCATCCACCAGCAGAGCTGGCCGGTCTTTGATCCTGAAGCCGCGACCGAGGCGGAGATCACCCTGGTCGTGCAAATCAACGGCAAAGTGCGCGATCGGCTGGTCGTGCCGGCGGACATCGCCGAGGCTGAAGCGCGCGCACTGGCCCTGGCAAGCCCGGTTGTGCAGACGCATCTGGCTGGCGCCACACCACGCCAGGTCATCTACGTGGCCGGCCGCCTGGTCAACATTGTGATCTGACCGGCCCGCACGGCGGCCGCGCCGCAAGATAGCCGGACGATCCCCGGGGCGCCGAACGCGCCCCGGTTGTCTTTTCGCGGCTCCCGCGGCGGCGTAGAATGGGAACATGTCACGTTCAGCCACGGAGGATCCCGTGAACCACCGTCACTCGCATCAAAGCATCTTCAGCGATCTCGCCCCGGCGCCCATTGGCCCGTACTCCCAGGCGATCGGTTTTTCTCAATTCGTGTATGCCTCCGGATCGCTCGGGCTGGATCCCAACACCGGCGAGCTGGTCGCGGGAGGCATCGAGGCCCAAACCCGCCAGGCGCTTGAAAATCTGGGCCAGGTGCTGGCCGCCGGCCAATCTGGGCTGGATCATGTGGTCAAGACCACCGTGTTTCTGGCCGACATGGCCGAGTTCGCGGCCATGAACGCCGTCTATGCCGAATTCTTTGCCTCGGTGCCGCCGGCGCGCTCGACGGTTCAAGTTGCCGGACTGCCGCGCGGCGCCCGGGTCGAGATCGAGGCCATGGCCGTGCGCGAGCCTCCCACCGAAGATGCGCCGTCCGCCTGATTTGGCTGTCTGGATTCGGTCCCGGCCGATGAACGCGCCGCCCGCCTGCGCTGCGACGATCCCCGGAGCCCGGCTGCCATGACCGGTGAACTGATCCTGGTCGTGGACGACGAAGCCAACATCCGCGAGCTCTGCCGGCTGTACCTCGAGCAGGAGGGTTTTCAGGTCCATACCGCTGAGGATGGCCGTTCGGCTCTGGATGCGGTGGCGCACGACTCGCCGGCGATGATGGTGCTCGACCTGATGTTGCCAGGCGTTGACGGGCTTGAGGTCTGCCGGAGAGTGCGCGCCGAGTTCGACCTACCCATCATGATCCTGACGGCCCGCGACGATGATGTCGACAAGATCGTGGGGCTCGAGTTGGGTGCCGATGACTATCTGACCAAGCCGTTCAATCCCCGCGAGTTGTCCGCCCGGGTCAAGGCCATACTGCGGCGCACGGCCCGCCCTCCGGCAGAGCAGGTTGATGCTATCCAGGCCGGCGATGTGCGCGTCGACCCCGGAAAACACGAAGTGGAGGTGGCGGGGGATCAGGTCGTGCTGCGAGCCAAGGAATTCGACTTGCTCTGGACCCTGGCCAGCCATGCCGGATTTGTGCTCACCCGCGAGCAGTTGCTCGATCAGGTTTGGGGCTATGACTTCTACGGCCAGACCCGCACCGTCGACGTCCACGTCGCCCACCTGCGCAAGCATCTGGCGGGATCGCAGTCGACCAGGATCGAGACCATCACCGGTGTGGGTTACAAGCTGGTTGTGGGTTGATGCCGACGTCGCTGCGCGCTCGGCTGCTGTTGAGCTATCTGCTGGTGGCCAGCCTGGTCCTGCTGGTCGTGGGTTTCAGCTTTCTCACGCTGCTGGTGACCAACAGCTTCGCCGACCGAGTTCGTCTATCAGCGCCTGGACACGGTCGCCACGGCCATCACCCTGCGCGAGGCGGCCGCGCCCAATGTGCAGCCGCGCGTGTTGGAACGGCTCTCGAACCTGCTGGGCGGGCGATTTCAAGCCCGCGCCCTGGTGCTCGATCAAGCCGGGGCCGTCGTTTCGGACACCTCGCCCCAAGGCTGGCTGCCAGGCCCCGATGAGCTTGGCACGCTGGCGGCGCAAACACAGGCGACCCAGGGCCGTTACGCCGACGCTACAGGCCGATCCTGGCTGTATGTGGCCCAGCCGCTCGGTGATGGACGTTCGCTGGTGGTGTCGGCGCCGCGCCTCAGCCTGAGCGCCGTCACGGTCGGGGCGGTGCTCGAGGGCCTCCCCGGCCCGTTCCTGGCCGCCGCCGGCCTGGCCCTGATGATTTCTCTGATCCTGGCCTGGCTGCTGGCGCGCTGGATATCAGAGCCGCTTCGCAAGATGGCCGCCGCCGCCCGGCAGGTCGCCGCTGGCGACTTTGACGTCCGAATTCCGCTCGCCGGCCCGGCCGAGGCCCAGGCGGTGGCCGCTACCTTCAATGACATGGTCCGTGAAGTCAACGACAGCCACCAGGTCCAACGCGAGTTCGTGGCCAATGTCTCTCACGAGCTGAAGACGCCGCTCACCTCGATCCAGGGCTTCGCCCAGGCCATCAAGGATGGGACGGCCGCCGATCCCGCCCAACGCCAGCGCGCCGCCCAGATCATCTTTGACGAATCCGACCGCCTGCGGCGGTTGGTTGAGGCTCTGCTCGACCTGGCGCGGTTGGAGGCTGGGCAGGTGGCGTTTGCCCGCCAGCCGGTGGAGCTGGGGGAGATTTTGAAGCGCGTCGCCGACCAACAGGGCTTGAGCGCCGCCAAAGCCGGCGTCAGCATCCAGCGAGACTGGCCGCCATCTCTGCCGGTGTTAATCGGCGACGGCGACCGGCTTTCGCAGGTGTTCATCAACCTGGTGGACAATGCCATCCAACACTCGCCGCCGGGCGGCAAGATCCTGATACAGGCCGACGCCGGCGCAGGTCGGGTTCGGGTGAGCGTGGCCGACCAGGGCGCCGGCATCCGGCCGGAGGACCAGAAGCGCATCTTCGAGCGCTTCTATCAAGTTGACAAAGCGCGACCCGGCGGGGTGGGACGCGGCACAGGCCTGGGACTCTCGATTTCCCGCGAGATCGTGAGTGCCCACGGTGGCGAGATCAAGGTCGACAGCGCGCCGGGGCAAGGCGCCCGCTTCAGCGTTGAGCTTCCCCTGTCGCAGCCCACCGACACGACCCACGCCCGGCGGCGATGATATAATCCGCCTTTCGTTCGCCCATGGGAGGCATGCATGAGCTCCGAGAACAGCTCACTGGGGAAATGGCTGGTCCTGGCCCTGCTGGGCACATTGCTGATCTGTATGTGCCTGGTGGTCACCATCGGCGCCGGTTCGGCTGGCTCACTGTTCTTCCTTCGACGCGCCGCCAGTATCACCACCGTCCAGCCGCTCGACACACCCGTGGCCGAGCTGCCTTCAGAATTTGCCAGCCCGCCGGCGACCAGTGCCCCGACCATCATCCCGGATGAGGCTCGGCAAAGCGAGGCGACCCTGAGGCAGGCTACGGTCCCCATCGCCGACCCAATTTCTCTGGCGGAGCGGTTCCGGGGTGTGGGCAAAGTCTCGGACGTGGTGGCCACGTCGGCTGCGCCCATCGACCTCGGCACCGTCCAGACCTTTTGGGCCTCCAATCCAGAAACCCAGGACAACTTCCAGGTGCAGGCCGAGCTCGTCTACACCACCGAGCATGCCTACTTCTGGGTGGAGCAGGGCGTCCGCTATGACCAGAGCGACGTCAAGCGCTTGGTTGACACCTTCGAGAACAAAATCTACCCCACGGATCGAGAGTTCTTCGGCAGCGAGTGGACCCCGGGCGTCGACGGCGATCAGCATCTGTATCTGCTCTTCGCCCGCGGTCTGGGCAGCTCGATTGCCGGCTATTTCTCCTCGCAGGACTTGTACGCCTCACTGGTGCACAAGTACTCCAATCAGCATGAGATGTTCTATCTGAGCGCCGACAATCTGGATTTGTCGGACGAGTTCACCTTCGGTGTTCTGGCTCACGAATTTCAGCACATGATCCACTGGCATTTGGACCGGAATGAAGCCACCTGGATGAACGAAGGCTTCTCAGAGTTGGCCTCGCTTCTGAACGGCTATGACGTCGGTGGGTTCGACTATCTGTACGCGCAAGGTCCGGACAAGAATCTCACCTACTGGCCGTCCGAGCCCGGGACGACCGGTCCTTACTATGGCCATGCGTTCATGTTCTTGAGCTATTTCTTGCAGCGCTTCGGCCGTGAGGCCACCCAGGCTGTCGTGGCCAAAGCCGACAACGGGCTGGATTCGGTGGACGAAACGCTGACGGAGCTAAACGCCACCGATGCCTCAACCGGCGCCGCGCTCACGGCAGATGATGTCTATCGAGACTGGGGCGTCGCCATTGAGCTTCAGGATGCCAGCCTCGAAGACGGCCGATACGCCATCACCGAGTACACGCCCTCACCCCGCGCCGCCATCACAGATCAATTTGACGCGTGCCCGATGTCACCTCAGGAACGCACGGTCAACCAGTACGGGGTGGATTACATGGAAATCTCCTGCGCCGGCCAGCACACGATCCATTTCAATGGCTCCAGCTTGGTCCCGGCGGTTTCGGCCGAGGTGCATTCGGGGGAATTCGATTTCTACTCCAACAAGGGCGACGAGTCGGATATGACCCTGACCCATGCCTTCGATCTGACCTCCGCTCAGAGCCCGATCCAGTTCTCCTACTGGACTTCGTATGATCTCGAGGACGGCTGGGACTATGTGTACCTCGAGGCCTCCGACAACGATGGCGCCACCTGGAAGATCCTCACCACGCCTTCGGGCACTGCCGACGACCCTTCCGGGAATTCCTACGGTTGGGGGTACACCGGTCTCAGTGGCGGCGGGACGCAGCAGGCCTGGATCCAGGAAAGCGTGGATTTGAGTCCCTATGCCGGCAAACAGATCCTGGTCCGCTTCGAGTATGTAACCGATGCGGCGGTAAACGGTGAAGGCTTCCTGCTCGACGATGTCTCCCTGGACGTGGCCGGTTATTCTGACGGTTTTGAACAGGGCGACGGAGGCTGGGAAGCCGACGGTTTTGTGCGGCTGTATAACCGCCTCCCGCAGACCTACCAACTGGCTTTGATCACACAAGGCAGCGCGCCTTCGGTACAGGTGATCCAGTTGGATGCGAACCAGGATGCCGATATCCCGGTTGAAGTGGGGGGCGACGTGAGCAACGTGGTGCTCATGGTGATCGGCACGACCCGCCACACATGGCAGCCGGCCCCGTACACGGTGTCGATCTCGCCGTAGGACCAGACCCCACCGCGGTTGAGCGCAGACCCCAAGAATGTAAGGGGCTGTCTCACAGGCAGTTGAGACAGCCCCTTGTGTTCCTCGAAATCTCACTCGCCGGCCGAGCCCCAACCTGGGTGGCACATCGACCCCTAACTGTTACCCCGCCTCCTTCAGAAAACTTCACCGCCTGGCCGCCAATACACCCAGCCACGCGGTACCCCCAAGGCGGAGAGGTGGCCGGGGGTGAGGCCGAGGCTCCCGCCGGCCAGCTACGCGGAGACGGTTGTCATTGGCGCCGTGTCACCATGGGATGAGGCGGCCTGAACGGATGCGGGGTCAACCTGGGGTAGGGGATAGAGAGGAAAGGCGAAGAGGCTGCCCCTTTGGGGACAGCCTCGTGGTTTGAGGGGAAAGCCTACGCGGTTTCCGGGGGTCGTCGCCTCAGCGCCTCGAGTTCGGCCTCAAGCTGAGCCTTGCGCTGTTCGTAGGCCGATTCGATCTCCGAGCGCATGGCATTTACCCGCTTCGAGGCAGAGGAGCGAAGCTCTTCGCCCGAGGACGGGGCCAACAGCAAGGCGACCAACGAGCCGACCAGGGCGCCGAAGAAGGCCCCCATGACGAAGTTCATCATCCGATGCATGCCGCACCTCCAGTGTTGTGTTGATTAAACCACACTTCCAGGCCGGACCGATGGCACACCGTTTCGCCGATTCGACCCTCGCCTGCGCGCAGGGTACACTCCTCCGTCGATTAGACACGATCGCGGTGAATGGAGCTTCGGGAGGCTGAAATGCGTGTCGTGATTCAGCGGGTCCTGAGGGCCGGTGTCGAGGTGTCGGGGGACCGGATCGCCGACATCGGCCAGGGGCTGCTGATCCTGATCGGTGTTGAGACAGGCGACACCGAAGAGCGCGCCGACTGGTTGGCCAACAAAGTCGCCGATCTCAAAATCTTTGATGATGAAGAAGGCAAGCTCAATCGATGCGTGCGCGATATCGGCGGCCAGGCCATCGTCGTGTCCCAGTTCACTCTGCTGGCCAACACAGAGAAGGGGCGCCGGCCGAGCTACGTTCGAGCCGCCGCCCCAGATATCGCCCAGCCGTTGGTTGAGAGATTCGCACGCCAGCTCCAGGCCGCAGGCGTCCCGACGCAGACGGGCCAGTTTGGCGCCCACATGCTGGTGTCTATCGACAATGACGGGCCGGTGACGATTGTGATGGAGAGGTGATCTCCGCCGGCCCGCGCGGCGAGACTGGGCTCAGGCGGCTGACTTCGACAGCTGCGGCTCGGGCCGGGATGTCTGAAGGCTCAGGACGGGCCGCCACTTGAAAGCCGATGAACATCAAGACGGCCGCGAACAGCTCGCCCAGGTAAAGCAGCTCCCCGTAGCCCAGGCGCGTAAGCGTGCTGGCGGCCCCAATCGAGAGGGCGCCGGCCGCGATCAAGACGTTTCCAATCACGCGATTGGGCATCACTCGCTTGCGCCAGAACAGGAAGGCCGACCACAAGGCGCCGCCGACCAGGGTCAACAAGCCGTAAATGTTGAAGAACGGCGTGGTCAGCCGCACCGTGCCGCCGTCGGCGATGGCCGGCATGATGTTGCGGTATTGATCGCTCACCGGAAGCGACGGGGTGAAGCTCGAGACGTCGAGCCGAGGCATGATGTTCAGCATCAGGACCAGGGCCACCAGGCTTCCGAGCGCCAGGATGGCGGTGACCACGTGGATCCACCGCTTGCGGACCAACAGCGCCAACGTTCCATGTCCAATCCAAGCCGCGTTCAGTGCCGCCCCGAACAAATACCACACAAAGAAGACCCATTGATTCCAGGCCACGGACAAGTAGGCTTCGGCAAAGCTGCCTGCGCCAAACATTGCCAGGCCGATCCCCCAATAAAGAAAATGGGCCTTGCGCCGGACGACAAACCTTTGCAGGACGGCCACGGTGAAGACTAACATGAGGGCGGTGGACACAAACGGCACGATCTGATTGAGATTCATAGCATCCGACTCCTTGAACCGATGGGTGAATGGCCTCGTTCGACGAAGGTCTAGCGGAACGGCACAAACCCCAGCAGCACGCCGGCGGCGATCAGGATCAGTGCCAGGGCCACGATTCCCATCCCGGCCAGCACGAGGGGAATGACGCGCTCGAAGAACACCGAATCAGTCGGCATGTGAGATCTGCCCCTTACGATGACCCGGCCTTCGTCGCGGGCGTCAGACGGCCCGGCATTTGCCGGACCGGTGTCGGCGGACGTCTCCTCGCCGACAGCCGCCCGTGTGCTGGGCTGCGGATCAGGGTTGGGGCTCATATACATCCAGAATGGCGAGCTGATACAGATTTAACAGCCGAGTTAAGCGCTCATACAGACCGCCCGACCCACCGGCTGGAAGCGACCCCCCGGCGGACAATCCGAAGGCGGTTTCAATGACCTTGTCTCGAAAGAACAGGCTGGCTTGAATGGCGTCGGCCAAAGACAGACCCAAGAGGCGCGCCGTTCGGCATGGGCCCGCCCGATGGCCTGAACTTCAACCAGCAGTTGGGATTTGTCTCCCTCGCCGGACACATAGCGCAGAATCAACCCGATCATGCGCCGGCCCAAATCCCGCTGCTCCAGGCGGGCAGCTTCATCGTAGGCGCTCAGCCAATCGGCATCGGGGCTGGAGGCGATCTGACGGCGCGTGAAGCTGACGGCCTGATTTGCCCAGGACTCTCCGAAGGCCCGGGGCTTGGGCTTGGCGGCGGCTGCGTTCGAATGCAACCAGATCTCCGGTCGAAAAACGCCGGTGTCCGCCTGGGGTGACCATTACGGGCAGCTGCCCGCCATCGGCCCAGCGGCGGATGGTGGTTGGATGCACCCCCAAGACCCGGGCTGCCTGGGACGTGTTCAGCCAGCCGGCTGGGGAGGCGAGTGCAGTCTGGGATCGCTTGGTGATTGGAAACCTGGAGGGAGTCATCGGCCAGTGATGTTCACGATACCTATCCAAAGTTATGCAAAGTTCACTAAATATACCAAACGCATCGACAGCCGGCAAGCCCCATCCTGGTTTATCCCCCAGAGGCGGGATGTCAGCCTGTCGTCGGAGGGCGCGACAGCCCGCATGCTATAATCCGCCCGATTTCCAGAACTGGGGCTTGCACGCGTTCAAACACAACATAGGAGGTCGATGTGAACCTAGCGGAGCTTGCGCGTGGTTTGGCTACATTCGCCTGGATCGCGGCCATCGGCGTGGTCGTGATCGCCGTGGTGAGGGCGTACCGAGGCCATGCCATGAAATCGGCGGTGGGATTGGTAATCGGCGCCCTGGTGGTGGCGATCGTGTTTACCTCGACCGGCGCCGGACTGGTCTTCATCCAACCCGAGGACCGCGGTATCGTGATTTCGGCCGTGGCTCCAGAGGGCTTTCGTCCAATCGCGCTCCAGCCAGGGCTGCATTGGATCGTGCCTTTCGCCGAGACCGTCGTGACGTATCCCATTTCCCGGCAGACCTACACAATGTCGATCGCCCCCCAGGAGGGGTCAGTTCAGGGGGATGACTCGGTGACCGCCAGGACGGCGGATGGGCAGGAAGTCTTCATCGACGCGTCGGTGATCTTCGCCATTGACCCCGATCAAATCATCCAGGTGCACATTGATTGGCAAAACCGCTACGCCACCGATCTTGTCCGGCCCCTCACGCGTGGCATCATCCGCGACGAGGCCTCCAAGTATGGCGTGGAGGAGATCGTCAGTGACCAGCGCCAGGAGCTGATCGACGGCATCCGCACACGCGTTCGCGGAGCGGCTGAAGGACAACGGCCTGATCCTGGAGGAGTTTGTCCTGCGGAACATCACCTTCACCCCGGAGTACGCCGCCTCGGTCGAGCAGAAGCAGATCGCCGAGCAGAGGGCTCAGGAAGCCAAGCTCACCGTGGAGCAACGCCGGCAGGAGGCCGAGCAGGCTCGCCAGGTGGCGCAAGGCAAGGCGGATGCCGAAGTCATCGCTGCCCAGGGGCGCGCCCAGGGGCGTTTGATCGAAGCTCAGGCTGAGGCGCAGGCCCTGAAGCTGATCGCGGATGCGCTCCAGAACAACCCGAGCCTGATCACCTACGAGTACATTCAAACCCTGGGGCCCAACATCCAGGTCATGCTGGTGCCGAGCGACAACCCCTTCATTCTGCCGCTGCCGACGCCCACGGCGCCGACCGCCGGTTCGACGGACGGGACGCAGTAAGCCTGGATTCTTCCGGCATTTGGCAAGCGCCCGGGCTCGTCACCCGGGCGCCCTTCTTTTCCGGCCAGGTGTCAGGCTTTGAGAATGCCGTCGGCGTCGAAATCGAAACGCTCGAGCATCTGATGGATTTCGTCCCGGGTGGGCACGTTGTGGCCGGTCCCCAGCTTCAGCACCTTGGCCGCCCCGGTGGCATTGGCCAGCGCGCCCAAATCAGTCAGCGGCAGCCCCTTGAGATAGCCGAATATCACCGCCGCCGCCAGGCTGTCTCCGGCGCCAGTGGCATCCCGCGCCTCGACCGGGAGACCTGGGGCGATCTCGATCGAACTCGGGAGTCAACAACAAGCAACCGGCGACGCCGCGCTTGATAATCACCAGCTCCGGTCCTTCACCCAGCAGCGATTTGGCCGAGGCCAGCGGATCAGGCAATTGGGTGATGCGACTGGCCTCAGCCTCGGTAGCCAGCAAGACGTTCGCCTGCGCGGTTGCCTGCCGATGCCACTCCAGATCGAATTCTGGGTTGCCCGGGCCCGGATCGAAGAAGGTGGGCACGCCCGCCTGCCGCGCATGCTTAAGGCCGTCGAGGATGATGGCCGACACCGCCGAGTGATCCGCCCATCCGTCGGCGAACACGGCGCTGGCCAATTCGATCGGGGCCGCCCAATCCGGGTGCAGCCGATTGAGAGTCAGGCTGCCCCGGTATCCCAGGTAGGCGGGTTCCCCCTGGTTGTCGACGACCACGCCGGCCACCGGCGTCTCGGCTCCGGTAGTCAAGATCACTCCGCTGGTGTCGATGCCCTCGCGTGCCAGGCCCTCGAGGATGATGCGTCCAAAGCGATCATCGCCGATCTCAGCCAGGCAGGCGACCGGCAGACCCAGCCGGGCGGCGGTGATGGCCACGTTGGCCGCGCCACCAGGACCCAAACTCAGATAGTCCGCCCGGGTGATGTCGCCGGCCTGGACCGGGAAGCTGGGGATGCGCAAGTTGAAGTCGGCGATCA
This sequence comes from uncultured Chloroflexia bacterium, assembly GCA_963797485.1. Classification (GTDB taxonomy): domain Bacteria; phylum Chloroflexota; class Anaerolineae; order Anaerolineales; family E44-bin32; genus CAWAND01. The sequence continues at coordinate 337,658 of CAWCPF010000002.1, read as the reverse complement.
GGTCGCCAAGCACGATGATCGTCACCAGGGGCCTCCATTCGCAGGGCGCGTGTGCCAGCGGTCCACGAACGCCTCTACCGTCATCGGCGCGGGCTCCATCCCCAGGGCGAGGGCCAGGCGAACCAGTTGGGGAGGCCGGATGGCTGCCGCAGCCAGCGCTTTGGACTGCGAGAACACGTCCTGCGGGGATCCGTCGGCGACGATCCGTCCCGCGGCCATGACCAACAGCCGGTTGAAGTGCTCGGCGGCAAAATCCACATCATGGCTGATGGTGATGATCGTGCGGCCCTCCCGCTTGAGTTGATCCAGGATGGTCCCCAAGCGTGCCACACCACGGGCGTCCTGCCCGGTTGTGGGTTCATCGATGACCACGACCGGCGTGCCCATCGCCAGGATCGCGCCCAGGGCGAGAAGCTTTCGCTCCGACGCGTGCAGGTCATATGGATGCCACTCGGCTTGGGCGCGCAGCCCGATCAGGTCGAGTGTCTGGTCGACCTGGTCGCGGACCAGGCTTTCGTCCAGTCCCAAGTTGCGCGGCCCAAAGGCCAATTCCGCCCGCAAACTGCGCTCAAACAACTGCTCATCCGGGTTCTGGAAGGCATAGCCCACGCGGCGGGAAAGCTCCGCCACCGAGCGCTCGAGTGTATCCCAACTTCCTACGAGCACGCGGCCGCGGGTGGGCTTGAGCAAGCCATTCAGGTGCTTGGCTAGGGTCGTCTTGCCGGCGCCGTTTTCGCCCAGCAGCGCAACCGCCTCGCCCGGTTCGAAGGCCAGGTCGATGTTTTCAAGGGCCGTCACCCCGGATGGGTAGGTGAAGCTCAGAGCTTCAACTTTGAGCGGCACGCCGTCCAAAATACACCTCCGCCTGTTCGAGCGTCACCGGCGGTTCCTGCGCGCCAACCGCCCAGCCTCGTTCTATGATTCGCCATGCGGCCTGGGTGTAGCGGGTGGGAGTCACACCGAGTTGTTCGATGTGTTGGGATCCCAGGACGGCACTCGGCGCGCCGTCGGCTGCCAGGCGGCCGTGGTCCAGCACCAGTACTCGGTCGGCAAAGGCGGCCACCCATTCGAGCTTGTGTTCGGTGAGAACGACCGTGGTCTGACCGCCGGCCGTCAACCGCCCCAGCGTCTCGAAGACCTCCCGTGTGCCTTGGGGATCGAGCTGCGAGGTCGGTTCGTCCAGGATCAGGACTTGCGGCGCCATGACCATGATCGAGGCTAGCGCCAGCCGCTGCTGCTGGCCGCCGGAAAGATCGTAGGGCGATCGGTCGGCCAGATCGGACAAGCCGGTCAGGGCCAGCATGGCCTCAACCCGGGGGATCATTTCTTCACGCGGTACAGCCAGGTTCTCCAACCCGAAAGCCACCTCTTCGCGCACGCTGAAACGGGCGCCGGTTATTTGATTGAAGGGATTGTCGAAAACCAGGCCGATTACGCCCCCAAGTTCTGCCAGAGGCGTCTCGACCACGTTGCGGCCAGCCACGCGTATTGACCCCTGCACCTCGCCGCGAAAGAAGGCCGGCATGTAGCCCGCCAGCGCGTAGCATAGCGTGGTCTTGCCGGCGCCGTTGGCGCCGACGACGGCGGCGAACTGGCCCGGGGCGATTTCGAAACTCAATCCCACCAACGCCGGGGCATCGGTTGCCGGGTAGGCGTAGGTCAGCCCCTCGACGACGATCATGTGAAGAAAATCACAAATCCGCGCCAGGCGATGGCGGCCAGAGCGCCCAATCCCAGAACCACCCGGGCAAAGGCTTGAGGCGGGCTGTCTTCGACGCTGATCAGGCTGGTCTTGGGTCCGGTACGGCTGAAACCCCGTGCCTCCAGCGCGATTGCCCGCTGCTCGACATCCACGATGCTTCCCAAGATCAAGGGGCCGACGAGCGGGATCAGGGCGCGTGCTCGGTGGCGCAGGCCGCCGACGATCTCAAGCCCGCGATTGCTGCGCCGCCAGGATCGTGGCCGCCCGGGCTTGAAAGCGGGGGATGATCTGGACTGTGGCCAGGACGATGTAGGTCAGGCTGGCGGGCAGGCCCCGTTGGCTCAGCGAGATCATGAGCAGGTCGGGCCGAGTTGAGAGGAACAGCAGTAGGAAGCTGGATACGACCAGCAGAATGCGGCCGGTGCTGGCCACGGCGAACACCAGGCCTTCATGCTTGAACGACAGTGGACCCAGGGCGAACACTGGTGTGCCGCCATGCCAGAACAGCCCCTGGATCAAAAAGACCGAGACGGCGAACGGCAGGCTGACGCGCCAGACATTTGTTAACAGCGACCGGAGAATCCGTCCCCACGCGGCCAGAGGCAGGACGGGAAACGCCAGCAGGGCATAGGTGGACCAGGCCCATGGCAGGGCCAGACTGGCCACCAGCAGGAAGCCAGCCAACGTGAGCTTGGTGAGCGGATTGAGGCGGTGCAGGCCGCTCTGGCGGGGGACGTATAGGCTGAGTGATTGGGTCATCGCCGCCGCCCGGAGGGTTGTGCCGCCGGCCTGCAGGAGAGGGGCTTCAGCTCAGTTTGTCCGCCCTCGAATAGCGGGCCAGAATTCGCTTGGGCAGGGCTCGAACGACCAGCCAGACGAGAAGAAAAGTCACGGCTTTGTCAAGCGGATCGGACGAAACGCCCTGGGCGAAGCTGGACGGCAGAATGCCGAGCCCGATGCCGCGGAAGAAGGCCACCAGCACGTCGGTCCCGCTGCCGGTCACACCCCCGAAAACGTAGGCGGAAATCGGCGCAGACAGCGTGGCGGCCACCAGGCCGGTGATCAGGCCGGCCAGCAGGACCTTCCACCAGCGTTTGATCCAGCCCAGATCGCTGAACAACCCTGCCATAAGCCCGATGACGGCCGCCACCGCCGCGAATGGTGCGTAGGCCACGTTGAGGCCGGTCAATCCCCAGATCAGATTGGCCAGCAGCCCGGTCAGCGCGCCGGCCCAGCCTCCCGCCAGCACGCCGACCAACACCGTGCCGATCGAGTCGAGATACAGGGGGATCTTGAGGGCATACACCAGCTGTCCCACGACGATGTTGAGTGCGATGGCCATCGGGATGGTGACGAGCGTGAGCGTGTTGAAATCTTTGCGAATGTTTTCCATCGATCCGCCTCCTTCCCACCTAAAAGCTCTTGCGGCTGACTATACGCCATTCGCCGCGCGGCGTCCAGAACCAAGGCGCGCGTTGCATAGGCCAGACGGGCCAGGGGCGCCCCGGCGGCCCGTGTGTTATCCTAGCAACCAGCCTCCGGGAGCGCCGGCCCCCGGGACCGCGGCACAGACTTCACGGCTCAATCGGACAGCGAGTGTCCAGCCATGCTCCTCAAAGCGCTGCCATTGGCACATGTTGGCCAGCCGCCGGCCGAACGGCCGCTTGGCCCACCGCCTCTTCTGGTCCTGCTGCATGACGTCGGCGGCCAGGAGCGGGACCTGTTCGGCCTGACCCAAGGTTTGGATGGGCGTTTTCACGTGCTCAGCCTGCGTGGTCCATACACCATAGGGCCAGAACGGTTCTCGTGGTTTGAACTGCAGTTCACGGTGGGCGGGGCGCGGGCGCGCCCGGCGACGGCCGAGGGCAGCCGTCAGAAGCTTATCCAGTTCATCGAAACCGCCGCCCTGCACTATCGCGCCGACGTGCGCCGGGTGTATATCATGGGTTTCGGGCAGGGCGCCACACTGGCCCTGTTGGTGGCCCTGACGCAACCCGGAACGCTGGCCGGGGTCATGCTCCTTGGCGCCCGCTTTCCGGAAGAGCTCCTGGTCAGCACCAGCCCCGTTTCCCGGCATTTGGCCGGCCGCATGGCGCTCAAGGGGCTCCCCTTCTTCATGGCGCATGGAACACAGGACGAGGTTGTGCCGATTGAGCAGGCGGTCGAAGCCCGCGAGCGGCTCATAGATATGGGCGCTGAGGTGGTCTTTCGCGAGTATCCGATGGGCCACGAAGTCACCCGCCAGTGCATTTCCGATCTGGGCGTATGGTTGTCGGCCCGCCTGATCACCAAGGCCTAGCGCCGGCGGCCATCTGAGCCAAACACAAGACCCGATTCGAGGGAGGCGGTCCCATGGCGGACATTCAATCCGTTTCGCTGGCCCAGGCCAAACACACACCCGCACTCATGAATAAGATGAACGTCGTCGGCGTCGGGCGCGGTTTCAAAGTGGTTCAGGGCCGCAGTACCGGCCAGATGTGCGTGGTTGTGCTGGTGCGCCGGAAGGTACCCCAGGCCGCGCTGGAGACGCTTTCCGCCGTGCCGAAGGTGCTGGACGGCGTCGAGACCGACGTCGTCGAGGTCGGGGAACTGGTGGCTCAGCCGACCCGCACCGAACGCTGGCGGCCGGCACCGCCCGGGGTCAGCCTCGGCCACTACCAGATCACGGCCGGAACCTTTGGGGCCGTGGTCCACGACCGCGCCACGGGGGAAGCGCTGATCCTGTCGAACAATCATGTGCTCGCCAACAGCAATGACGGCCTGATTGGGGACGCCATCCTGCAGCCAGGTGTCGCCGATGGCGGGCAGGCCGAAACGGACACGCTCGCGCACCTGACCCGCTTTGTGCCCATCCAGTTCACCGTCGCCCCGGCCTCGTGCTCGATCGCCAAAGCCGTGGCCTGGCTGGGCAACAGCCTCGCCCGCGGCCTGGGATCGAAACATCGGCTGCAAGCGTATTACACCGATCCGGGAGCCTCGAACGCCGTCGATGCCGCCGTGGCGTCCCCGGTCGACCCTGGCTCAATCACCCCCGAGGTCCTGGAAATCGGGGCTGTGGCCGGCACGCGTCCGGCCGAGTTGGGGCTGTCGGTCCGAAAATCCGGACGCACCACAGGGTTCACTATCGGGCAGATCAGCGTGATGGACGCGACCGTCACCGTGGGCTACGGAACGGGCAAGAAAGCCCGCTTCGACGGCCAGATCATCAGCAGTCCCATGTCCCAGCCGGGCAATTCTGGCTCGCTGCTGGTCGCCGGGGACTCGATGCATGCGGTTGGGCTCTTGTTTGCCGGTTCGGATCAGGCGACGATCTACAACCCGATTGACCAGGTGCTTGAGGCGCTGCAGGTGGATTTGTGAGCGCCGCCGGCGAGCCTTTCACCGATCAGCTCGAGCGTGCCCGACAGGTGAAGGAGACTCACGAGTCGGAGCTGCTGGCGCGCGCCAACGTTGTCGGGGTGGGTGTCGGTTTCCGTCAGACCGGCGGGAAGCCGACGCGCCAGGTGGCCATCGTGGTCATGGTTCGGGAGAAGGTCCCAACCGCCGAGCTGCGGCCGGAGGATTCCCTGCCCCGGGAGATCGACGGAGTCCCAATCGATGTCCAGGCGGTGGGGGAGTTCGGGATCCACACCTAACCGCCGACAAGGCCCCCGTCTTTCAACCCGTTTTAGGCGCAACCCCCGGTCATGGTCCACATCACGGCACACTGTGTGGGGTGCGTTCGACGGCCGCCCACAGCCGCGTCCCGTCGGTTGTCAGTTCAATCGTGCCCTGGGCGTCCGTTCGGAGCAGCCGGCCGGGGAACGCGGTCAGGAGCGCCTGAGACGGCAGGCTGGCCGGGTCCCCGGGCTGGGCGGAAATCACGATTAGGACAGGGTTGAGGCGGGCCAGCCGCAAGGCGGCCTCCGGCGACACATCGGCCGCCTGCCGCAGGATGACCGCCGACACTGGGGCCAGCCCTTGCAAGGTCGAGTTGTCCAAGCCTTCCAACTGTGATCCGGCGAGGATCAGGAAGCCGGCTCGAACCTGGGAGACTTGGACAATGGCCTCGCCCCCGGCAGGCCTCTCAATCACCAGACGCGCTTCCGCGCCCAGGGCCGCCGCCGTGCCATCGGCGAGCTCTTGGAGCGGAACGCCGGATTGTCGCAGTCCTGACAGCATGGCGCTGGCCGGCCCGGAGGCAGCCAACTCATCGGCCATGACGTTGGCAACGCCGAAACGGTCGGTGAGGTCGCTCAACCCGCTCAGATCGCTGTCCTGGGAGCTGGCGACCACCAGCCAGTCCAGGTCCCTTTGGAAGGGTGGCAGCCTTTCGCCGAGAGCTTCACCAAGGCTTATCGGGCTCGATCCACCATTGACCAGCACCTGGCGTCCGCCTGGAGAGGTCACTAACACGGCCTGCCCGCCATGCGTATCGATCACCTGCACGTGGAGGCGGCCGTCGGGGCGATGCAGAGCGCTGCTCCACACCAGAAAGGTCGTCAGGCTGAGGGTTGCCAGGGACAGCCCAGCCGGGAGGGCGGACCAGCGGGGGCGCGGCAGGTTCGGCAGCTTTGCCAGCGCTGTGGCCCCGAAAAGCAGCCCGTAGAACGCCAATGCCCAGAGCGGGCTCAGATGAGGCAGTCCCAGGCTGGCGGCCGGCAGGTGGGCAAACCAGGAAACCATCCGGATGGTGTAGGCGGCAAACGGCCAGGCGGCCAAGGCGAGCAGCCGTCCGGCCGGAAGCCACACGGAGCCGGCCAGCGTGGCGGCGCCTCCCAGAACCATCACCGCGGGTTGAGCCGGGAGAATGGCGGGATTGGCCAACAGCGATACGAGGGACAGACGGTTGAAGTAGACCACCATCAAGGGCAGCGTGGTGACCTGGGCCGCCAGGGTGAAGAGGAAATACTCCCCCACCGGTTGGGCCAGGCCGCTGGCCCGCTCGGGCGCCAGGGCCCAGCGCGTCTGCAACCAGCCTTCGAAGGACCGCCGAAGCGGATCGGCATACAAGACCAGTCCCAGGGTGGCGGCGAAGGAAAGCTGGAAACCCACATCCAGGAGCACGTCGGGGTCGACGGCGGTCATCAAAATGGCTGAGGCGGCCAAGGAAGCCATGGCGAACGAGCGGCGGCCCAATTGGAGCGCCATCAGCGCCAGACCTCCCATGACGGCGGCGCGCACGACGGCCGGGCTGGCGCCGACCAGGATCGTATAAAGCAGGATGCCGGCGCCGGCGGCGAAGACCGCCCGGCGTGTGCCCAACACGCGGCTGAACAGGCCCAGAAACAAGCCCGCCACGATGGTGATATTGAACCCCGAAATGGCAATGATGTGGGTCGTGGACGTGGCATTGAACGCCGCTTCGACCTGGGGGCTGATGCCGCCTTCGATCCCCAGCAGGATGCCGGAGAGCAGGGCCGCCTCGGGCTCCGGGAAGAGGCGCTCGACGGTGAGGTGCAGGCGCTCCCTTAGGCGGTAAATCAACTGGAGGGCCAGGTTGGCCCGGCCGGTCTGCAGCCGGATTGTGTGGTGCGCACGCAGGGTCGAGAAGACCTCCTGGCGGGCCAGGTAAGCCCGGTACGAGAAGGTCTCGTCTTCCGACGGGGTGCGCAGGAAGCCCGTGGTTTCCACCCGGTCCCCGTAGGACCATTCCAGGTAGCGCTCGGCCTCCACCAGCACCCGTCCGTGGGCGGGCCGCGGCGGCTCTTCCCCGGCGCGGATGGATTCGGTCTCGATCTGCAGCGCCACATACCGGTCGCGGACTTCGGGCGGACCAACCACGATCCCAACCAGCGTTACCTGGCGGCTGAAGTCGTTGAAGCGGCTCACATGTTGGTCGTCCAGCCGCGGCGTGGCCGCCTGGGCGCGCCAGGCGCCCAGGCAAATTGTGAAAAAAACCACAAATAGCCACCGTTGGTGAAGTGGAGCGCGGAAGACGAAGACCGCCAGGAGGTTCAGGCCGGCAACCACAGCCCACTGAAGAGCGGTGATGCCCGCCACGGGCGACAGGGCGATGCCCCCCAACCAGCCCAGGCCCAGCCAGAACAGCGTCATGGATCCCCCTCAAATGCGGACGCGTGTTCGTATTATAGAGCCATTATCCAGCGGCCTCCCGCCAAGCCGCGGCGAGACCGGTGGTAGGATAACCGTCTTGGGCACCAGGGTTCAAGTAGGATCGATTGTGCGCATGGACGATACAGCCATCCGCCAAATTTTGGAGCAAAGCCGCGTCATCGCCGTGGTCGGGTTGTCGCGCGACCCCTCCAAGACCAGCCGGACGGTGACTGAGTACATGCAGTCAAAAGGGTACACCATCGTGCCCATCAATCCTCACTCGGACACGATCATGGACTTGCCGGCCTACCCAAGTCTGGAGGCGCTGCCGCAGGAAATTGCCGCCTCCATCGATCTGGTCGACATCTTTCGTCCCTCGGCGGATTTGCAGGCGGTGGTCGATGAGTCGCTGGCGTGGCTGCCGAAGCTCAAGGGGATTTGGGCTCAACTGGGCATTGCCGACAGCCGTGCCGGCGACACGGCCAGGGCGGCCGGTGTCCCAATGGTTCAGAATCGCTGTATTCGGGTGGAATACGCGCGCCTGATGGGGGTGTGATCCAGGTTCCTACTGGAAGGGCGTGTCGTCTTCGGGCTGGCCCTCCATCACCCGTACCGCCAGCACGTCAGCCTCGGCGGTCTTCTCCCGCTCCACAAACACCTCGCAGTGCACCCGGCTCTTTCGGCCGGTCATTTCAACCAGCCGGGCGCGCAGGCTGATCGGCCGGTCGTTGGGAGTCGGCTTGATGTAGCGCACCGTGATGGTGCCGGTAGCGTAGCGGTAGACCGGTTCGGATCCCCACGTGCGTCCTTCCGCCTCATACGCAGCCGAAAGGGCCGTGGCCATGCAATGGCAGTCGATCAAGGTTGCCAGGATGCCGCCGTTGATCACGGTCTCCCACCCGTGGAACCTGGGCTGCGAGTTCCAGACGGCGACGCACTCCTCCCCTTCGATGGTGCTCTTGATATGCAGACCTTCGGGGTTTTGGTTGCCGCAGCCAAAGCAAACATTGTTGGGCATGTAGTCCTGGATGTACTTCTTTTCCATCGCTGCTCCTGAACGGTAGAGGCTGTTCGACGCGTTGGGAAGGTTCAAGCTCCGGAGACTTCGTCTTTGGGCAACAGGGTCATGGCGCTGACCAGTCTGTGGTTGAACAACAGTGCCGGCGCGTCAGCCTGGATCTCAGCATTCAGGATAGCCTCGAGGTGCGCGGCGTAGAGCGGTGAGAAGCCGGTCTCTTTATCTGCCAGAATGGCGGCAAAATCGACCTTGCCGGCCGTCTCGACCAGGCCACGCAGTTCAAAGGCCTCGAGCAGGATGTGGAGCTGGTGGGACACCAGGGTGGAGTATCCACCGCGCGGGACCGAGACCGGCCCGACCTCGCCGCGGCTGCTCAGCAGCACGGCCACCACCTTGTCCTTCGACAGCCAGATCCGGGGATAGCGGGCGATCAGCCGGCCGGGCTGGTTCAGGCGCGTGAGATGCGCGCCGTCGACCTCGATGGATGAACGCGTGGGAAGGTTCAGGTAGCTGTAAAGACCGCCGGATCCCGGCAAGACCCGCCCCAAAATGCGGTGGGTGGCGGTGTAGATTTCAACGGATACCGGCCGGTTGGATGCCATACTGGGCCTCTTTCACTGGGCCGGGACGGCGAAGGTGATCGTCGTGCTGGCCGGCGTTTGATCATGCCACATGTGGCCGCCCAGGCTGTCGACGATCAGCCTCATTGCCCCCATGCTCAAACCGGGTCCGAAACGGCCGGCGCTTGGGTCTGGCGCCGACCCCTGAAAGGCACGCTGTGTGTCCGGCGACAGCCCGCCGCTGGTGTCCGCGACACGAACAGCCAGCCAGGCGCCATCTCTGAACTTCGGCTGGCCGGGAAGAGTGAAAGTTTCGCTGCGCCCGGCACGCACGTGGAAGGCATGCACCCCCAGCACCACCCGGCCACCTTGCGTGCGGCGAATGGCGGCGGCGGTCAAGCCCTGGATCACACGCTGGGCCTGATCGTGGTCCAGATGGACCAGGGGGACAGCCGGGTCGGCATCGACCACCAGTTCGAGTTCACGCTGGGCGGCGGCCAGCGCCAGCTCATCGACCACCTGCCGCGCCAGCTCCGAGAGGTTCAGCAGGCCGTCGGCCGCGGGTTCGACATCGGAATCCTGAGGCAGCTGGATCAGGCTGTCCAGCAGGCCGGCCAGCTTGGATATGGTCAGCCTCTGGCGGTCGGTGAGATTGCCGATGGCGGAGTTGGTTTGCAGCCGCTCCACCCATAGGCGCGCCGTTTCCAGGCCGGTCAAGACTCCGGGCGGAGCTTGCTCTCCGGCGCGTCCCACCCGGGCAGGCTCTGCCCGAGAAGGCGGGCTGACCGCCGGCTCAGGCGTTTGGGGGCGGCCGGCATGTTCGAGAGCCACACCTGTCCAATCGGCCAAGGCCATCAGCACGCCGAGGTGGTGCTCGGAGAAGGCGCGTGGCGCCAAGCGGTTGTACACGCCCAGCACCCCCACGACCTTCTTTTGAACCCGAATGGGAACCTTGATGAGGGATTGGACCAAGAAACCGGTCTGGACTTTGACCGAGCCACCCTCCCACTGGGGATTGCGAAGCAGCGGCTGGCCGCTGCGGTACACCTCGCCCGCCAGCGTGTCGGTCGTGCGCAGGCGCTGAAGGGTACCATGCCGATCACCCACCTGTTTGCTGGCGCGCAGAACGACCTCATCGGTGTCGGCTTCGGCGAGATAGATATTTGCCTCTTCAGCGTCGGTCAGGAAGGCGGCTGCCTCCACGACGCGCTTGAGAATGTCGTCCAGGTCATTCAGGCTGGCAACCACGCGCCCGATCTCGCTGAGCCAGCGGATTTCTTCGGTCCGCTGGCGGGCCTGCTCGCGAGTCGATTCCAATCGACGCGCCAGGATTTGAGTTGTGACCTCGGTGGCACGCGCCTCGCGCAACTCGAAAACGGTCCGGCACAGTTCGACTCCCTTGTATGGTTTCAGCAAGATGTCGGCCACGCCCAGCCGAAAGAGGTCGCGCAAACGTGTGGCAGGGAAGTGTGCCGCCAGAACAACGGCCGGCGCTTCGTCACCCTTGGCGCGCCGGGCGCGGAGCCCGGCCAGTGGGTCGCCTCGCATTTGGGAGATGTCCACGACGAGCACATCCGCAGCCGGTGCCTGGTCGTCGTCGGGCCAAGCCTGGATTCCGGCCGGGTTCAGGATGCGGCTGATGATGCCCTGGGCATTGCTGCGAATGTCAGCAATCACCATGGCCTTCGGGGCCGGAGTTTTGGGCTCAACGCTACTCATAAAGGTGTACTGAGTTGACGATGCCCACGATGACGGAAATGATACAGCCGTCCGGTATGCCGAGTGCCTGCCGCGCTCCGTTGCCCTCTCGGTTGACCAATACCGTGTCGCCGATGCCGGCATGGCTGTTATCCAGCGCGAGAAAGTCCCCACTCTCATCGCTCTCGAGATCCAGCGGCTGGACCACCAGCAGGCGGCGATTCTTAAAATGGGGATGGCTGATCGTAGTCACGACCGTGCCAACGACTTTTCCAACGACCATAGCTGCGCCTAGCTGAACCGGTTAAGCCCGGGCTTCAATCCAAACTCGATCCCTTGGCGGACATCGAGCTCATCGACGACACCCACGATGGACAAATCGACCGGCACAAATGTCTCGTCCCGCATCGCCAGGGCGGCTTCACGGGCGCGAACCAGCACGCACAGGTCGCCGGGGCCGGCTTCCACCACATCGGCCGCCACCTGGACGGTGTCAACCGAAGCCAGCCTCTTATCGAGGGGTTGGACCAAGAGCAGTTGGACGCCGGTGATGCCTTCGATCTTGGAGGTGCACACGGCGCGTCCAAGCACCCGTCCCAGCAGCATGTCAGTGAACACCCAGCTGGTCGAGCACACGGTGGACAATGTCCTGTACCAGCCGAGGGTCCACCGTATCTCCCAACTTGGCGACGACCGCAGCTTTCACGCGGGTCTCCACATCGGCCCGGCCGGAGCCTGCGCCGGTGGCCGCCGGCCGTCCGATCGATCCCCTTCCGCCCGGCACGTGGTATTCCGGCCGTTTGGCGGCTTCGGAAGGCGGCCGATCCATGTGAATGCCTTCTTTGAGCGCGCGCTCGCGGGCGACGTCGGTGATGCGGTCGTCTTCGCCGAGGCTGAGGCTGCGGACGCCGGCCCGGACCATATCGATGATGTCACGCTCGGTGTAGAACTGGCCCTGTCTCATGTTGGCCTCTCTCAGGTGGCCCGGCCCTCAAGGGCTTCCAGAGATTGAACGGCGGCGTCGCGGGCGGTCAGAATCTCGGACTCGGTGCCGGACAGCCACATGCGCCCGAATTGGCCGATGCCGGAGAAGTGAATGATGTTGATTGAGGCGGCCTTTTCGGCCTCATTGCACGCATACGAGATGTAGGCGGCCGGGGCAACCTCGAGCACCAACAGGGTCTGGCCAGGGATGAGCATGGCCCCTTTTCGGAAGCGGTTGAGCAGCTGGGCCTGATATGGGTCGACGTTTGTGATCACCTGGGTCGAGACCACCTGCGGTTTGACCCGATCCTCGATCTTCATTCCCAGCCGGTCCAGCACGATGCGTCCCGCCTCTTGGACCTCAGCCTGCTGGTCGTGGTGCACTTCAAAAGTGCCAAACTCGCGTTCGACGATTTGCACCCCGGGTCGGGCCCGGGTAGCCTTCACGGCAATATCCACCACTCGGAATACCTCGTTGCCGGGGGCCATCTCGATATACAGGGAAGCCATGCCTTCGGTCGAAAGATCGCCCTGAGTGATGGTCCCGATAAAGGCCGAGAACTGGGGCTGCATCCGATCGAGGTAGACATAGCAGCGGAGTTCGAATTGGTCGCTCATGCACGGCTCCAGTCGAGGGCGGGTTCGGCGGCCGCGACCGCCGACTCTGGATCATCTGCCATCGCCAGGCCGAGCGGGGTCACCCACTGGGGATGCGAGGCAATGCTCACCGGCAGCCCCGTGATGTCTTGCACGACTTCCTGCATGCCCTGAAACGCACTGGCGCCTCCCACCAGGACCAGTCTTTCGACGGGGTAGCCGCGGATATGGCGGTTAATAATCGTGCCGACTTTCTCCATGACCGGCCGAACGAGGCTCAACAGGCGCCCCTGCTCGGAAGCAGTCTCTTTGAGCGCCTGCGCTTGCTCGACGGTCAGATCCAGGGCTCCGGCGATCACAAGGTTGAAGTGCGTCCCGCCGGTCGCCTCGTCGGCGGTGTAGATCACCCGGCCGCGCTTAACGATGGCCAATCCGGTGGTGCCGCCTCCGATGTCGACCAACGCGCCATCCTTGATCCCCAGCACCCGATTGGCGGCGCTGGGCTCATCCACCAGTCGGCTGCAGGTCAGGCCGGCGCCGCCAAGCACATGGGCCACGGCCTGCGCATCGGGCCCGGACACACCCGGAGGATAGCCCGAGGCGGCCTGGGAGAGGCGGATTCCGAGCTGAGATTCCACATCGGCCTTCATGTCTCGCAGGCGGTCGACGGCGCCGATGAAATCCACCACCAGCCCGTCTCGGACGACATCGGCCGGCTCCATGCGGCCCGCCAATGGCAGGCCTTCGGCATCCAGCACCAGCATGCCGATTTTGGATGTGCCCAGATCCACGCCAACCCGGATCGGACCTCGCGTCGGCTCCGTGGGCGGCCGCCTGTGGATGGTGTCGGCGGCTGCGTCAAGCAGCCTTTCAGGTGATCGATTCACCGCAGACTTCGGCTATTTCTTGGCGGTCGATTCCGAGCGTCCGCCCAAGCTGCCCTTGGTCCGCTGCGGCAGGATCATCTCGACTTCTTCGTGGGGTCTCGGGATCACATGGGCCGACACCAGCTCACCCACGCGCTTGGCAGCTGCTGCACCGGCATCGGTGGCGGCTTTGACGGCACCCACGTCGCCACGGACCATGACGGTCACATAGCCGCCGCCGGTGTACTCCGACCCGATCAAGGTCACATTGGCGGCCTTGACCATGGCGTCGGCGGCCTCTACCGAGCCCACCAGGCCGCGGGTTTCGACCATTCCTAGAGCGATCATGGCGATGTCTTGAGGCATTTTCGTTCCTCCACAAGTTTTGTGACGGGACCAGCCTGCACAGTCAGAAGGCGGCGGCCCGGCTGGCCCACTGGGGCCTCACATTTCCGCCGGGCGTTTGACGGCCACCACCCATTCATCGTCGGGTCAACCCTTTTCACTCTTTGCATGAATCTCCCCCAGGATGTCCAGCACCATGGATTCGATGCGAGTCACGTCGATTTCTCCGGCTGGCGTGTGAGCCGCGGCGCGTACGGCTGGTGCCGGTTGGCTGACCATCGCCTCAGGCGGGGGAGTGCGGCGCTCGAACGCCATGCGCTTGATGTTGTACATGTGGTAAACGGTGATGTTGTCGCCGGTGATCGCCCGGCCGGTGCCGCCCGGGCCCAGGGTCATGCTGGGCATGACGTTGGTCGTCAGGCCAATTGCGCCCAGGGATCCCATCGAGTTGACGACGATGCGAAACACCGGCTTCTCCAAGCCGAAGGCCATGATGACCTCATCGTTCTCGGCATGGATCACCAGGCTGTGGCCGCGGCCGCCGAAGTTGATCAACTCGATGCAGCGTTCGCAGCCGTCCCGCCATCCCTGAGCCACATACCATCCCAGGACCGTAGTCAGTTTCTCACGCGAGAGCGGCTCGTCGGGTCCAACTCGATTGATTTCGGCCACCAGAATGCGGGCAGATTCGGGCACCTGAAAGCCGGCCATGGACGCCAGGACCTGGGGGGATTGGCCGACGGTCTTCACGTTTATCGAGCCGTCGGGGTGGAACAGCGTCCGGCGAAGCGCGTCGGCCTCGGCAGGCTTGACGAAATAGGCCCCTTCGGCCTGCATGCGCTGTTTAAGCTCTGCCGCGATCGGGCTGTCGGCCACGACAGCCTGCTCGGTGGAGCAGATAACCGAATGGTCGAAAGCCTTGGAGCTCACGATGTAACGGGCTGCCCTGGGCAGGTTGGCGCTGCGGTCCACATAGCAGGGCACATTGCCGGGCCCGACGCCATAGGCGGGTTTGCCCACCGAATGAGCGGCTCGAACCATAGGAGAGCCGCCCGTCGCCAAGATCAGGCTGGTGCGTTTGTGGCGCATGAGCTCCTGGGTGCCTTCGAGCGTGATGGTGCCCAGGCACTGCACCAGCTTCGCCGGCGCGCCGGCGGCCTCGGCCGCTTCGGCCATGATCCTGGCCGCTTCCCGGCAGGAATGGACCGCGGAAGGATGCGGGGCATGAACGATGGCGTTGCGGGCTTTGACGGCTATCAAAGTCTTGAAGATCACCGTCGAGGTCGGATTGGTGCTCGGACTGAGCGCCGCGACCACGCCGACGGGCCAGGCGATCTGAACGATGCCTTTGGAATCGTCCCGATGGATCACCCCCACCGTCTTGACCTCGCGGATGGATTCCCAAACGTTGCGGGAACTGAATTTGTTCTTGAGAGTTTTGTGTGCCGGCACGCCGTAACCGGTTTCGTCGTGGGCCATCTGGCCCAATCGTTCGGCTGCGGCCTCGGCGGCGTCCGCCATTGCGGCGCACACCCGGTCAATATGCTCCTGAGAGGCATCGAAGAAGGCCAAGTGAGCCTGATAGGCATCCTCGGCAGCCGTTCGGGCTTCTTGTATCGAGGCCAGATCCTTGTCGAATGCTTCGCCCATGGATGCCAATCCCGGCCCTAGGCCTTTCGAAATGTCACCCGGCCATCGACTTCGAGTGAATCGATAATGGCCATAATCACGGCGTCTACAGGAGAGGCGTCGGTGATGCTGGTCTGGCGCGCCGAACTACCTTGGGCGATCAGCACCAGATCGCCGACCCCGGCGTCCAGCGTGTCGACCGCCACCATCGGTTTGCCGAAGATCTCACCCGTCTCGTCCGTCTCACGCACGACCAGGAGCTTCCGGCCTATGAGCTTCTCGTCCTTGATGGTGGCTATGGTCACTCCCACAACCTTGGCTATGCGCATCGCGAAACTCGCTATGGATGACGGCGGTCAGCCTGCGAATGCAGGCCGGCGGATCCGTCGGCAGGTCGCTTGGGCCGTGCGACACGTGGTTTGGGTTGGGGAAGGTTGAAATCGATCAGCGTCTGCAGATCGACAACGGCTTCACGCTCGTATTCCAGCCAGCCGCACACGTCGCAAATCAGGGCAGGAAAATCAGGGGCGGCTACGAAATGGCCGTTCGACCATTGGCAATAGAAAGAGCGCGCGGACTGGATCGTGCCTACCAGGCATTCGGTGCACCGCCGCGGTTGGGTCAAAGGCAACATCAGTATTTGCCGCCTGTTTCGGCGGATCCTTGACCCTCGGCCTTGGCTTCCCGCATGATGCGTACGCCGGCGCTGGCCCCAATGCGCGTCGCTCCGGCCTTGACCATGCCTTGAGCCTCCGCGTAGCTGTGAATTCCGCCGGCAGCTTTCACACCCATTTCGGGTCCTACGACCCGCCGCATCAGCCCCACGTCTTCGACCGTGGCGCCGCCCGGACCGAAACCGGTGGAGGTCTTGACGAAGTCCGCTCCGGCCTCCTTGGCGAGCAGGCAGCCGGCAATCTTCTCCTCGTCCTCGAGCAGGGCGACTTCGAGGATGACTTCAACCAACGCGCCGCGCCCGTGGCACACCCCCACCACACCCTGGATGTCCTTGGCCACCAGGGTGTAGTCTCTTGCCTTGAGCGCTCCAATGTTGACGACCATGTCGATCTCTGAGGCGCCATCCTTGATCGCATCCAGCGCCTCAAACGCCTTGACCTCCGGCAGTGTGGCTCCCAACGGGAAACCGATCACCGTGCAGACTTTGACGTCCGAACCCTTGAGAAGCTCGGCAGCCATCTTTACGTGGGTGGGATTCAGGCACACCGTGGCGAAGCCGTACTTGCGAGCCTCATAGCACAGCTGGGCGATTTGATCGGGCGTAGCGTCGGGCTTGAGGAGCGTGTGGTCAATCATGCCGGCGATGGACTGGTCGGCGGGAACGGCACCCAGACCGGCGGACAGCCGGGCGGCACCGGCGCGCACGACCTGCCCGACATCATCGACACAGGTTTGAACGCACAGGCCTTCGGCGCATTCTTGCTTGCAGACCTCGTCCTCAGCCGGGTGTGCACCGCCCTGGCTCAGGGCCAGCAACACCTCTCGGGTCACGGTTTCAACCACCCGCTGGACGAGATCAGGATCGAGCGAAGCCGGTGAAGTCGTCACGCCAGTTTCATTGCCCTCGGTAGCGGCGCTCCATTTCTATGATCTTGTTCACCCGCCTGGCGTGCCGGCCCCCGCCAAATGGGGTCTCAAGCCAGGTTTGGGTGATCAAGCGCGCCAACGTCGTTCCGACCATGCCGGAACCAAGCGTGAGCACGTTGGCGTCGTTGTGCTCACGTGAGTTGGCGGCCAAGGCCTGATTGTAGCATAGCGCCGCTCTTACGCCTGGCACTTTGTTTGCGGCGATGGCGCTGCCGATCCCGGCTCCATCAATCAGGATGCCGCGCCAGGCCTGGCCCGATGCCACTCTGAGGGCGACCGCTTCGGCGATGTCCGGATACTCGGCGTCCTCCGGCAATCCCGAACTGACGTCCTCATGCGCATACTGCAGCTCATCCAACCACTCGATCAGGTCGGCTTTTAGGGTCTGCCCCCGATGATCCGCCCCAAGTGCCACCAGACCGCGTGGACTCGCGCCGGGAGGGGCGACCCCGCCCAAGGCTCGGCGGACGACCTGCTCGACCAATTGATGGAGTTCGTTGTCGTCGAGTGACGAGAGCACCGGTGATCCTTCTTCTTCAGGAGCTGGCTTCAAGCCCATCCCAGTTGGAGGTCCCCAGCGCCGAAAGAGGCTCAGGTGAGGCGATTGTAGCATAGGCGGGTTTGGCGGCCCGCGGGCCTCATTCCGAGGCGGCGGAAGCCAGGTTATAGTGCGGGATAACGCCCAGCTCGGTCAGAGGCCAGTACACCAATGTGGCCTTGCCAATGACTTCAGACATTGGCAGCATGCCCCAGCGTTCAGAATCGAGGGAGTTGTTGCGGTTGTCGCCCAGTACGAACAGCTCGTCAGGGCCAACCTGCCAAGTGCCCTGGTAGCGGGGCGGGGAAAGGATGTAGGGTTCGTCCAGCGGGGAGCCATTGACCACGACCTCCCCCTGGCGCACACTAACGGCGTCGCCTGGCAGTCCGATGATGCGCTTGATGAAGCGGCGGCTCGGATCCTTGGGGTAGTAGAAGACGATGATGTCGCCGCGCTGTGGGGCGGTCCAGCGGTATGCCAGCCGGTTGACGACGACGAATTCACCGTCGTGCAGGCTGGGCTCCATGCTGCTGCCTTCAACTCGAATTCGGGCGGAAACGAAGTTGATCCCCAGGAAGAGGATGCCGGCGATGAGCAGCGTCTGAAGTAGTTCGCTCAGGCCATGAAGAAGGCGCCGGCCAAAGTCTGGAGAGGCGGTTGCGCCCCACTCAGGGGGCGCTGGGTCCAACCTACCGGGATCAGACACGCGAGGATTATAAGTCTCGGATTCGGTCAGAGCAAGGCCGTGCGGCTCAGGGCTGAGCTTCACCCCGCCGAGAGCGGAAAGTGAGTCTGAGCGGTGTCCCCAAGAAGCCGTAGCGCTCGCGAATCTGATTCTCCAGGAAGCGTCGATAGCTGAAGTGAACCAGCTTGGGATCGTTGACGTGGAACACGAAGGTCGGGGGGTCACTTCGGACCTGGCTGGCGTAGAAGAACTTGAGGGTTCGGCCGGACACTGACGGGGGAGCGTGGCGCTCCATGGCTTCCTGGAGCAGTCGGTTGACATCGGCGGTCGGAATGCGGCGCAGGCGCTCTTCATGGACTTGAAGCGCCATGGGGAGGACCTGATCCACGCCGAAACCCGTCTTGGCTGAGATGAACAACACCGGAACGTAATCGAGAAACTTGAGTGTGTTCCTCAGCGCCTCCGTATAAGCCGATGGATCAGCTTGCGCCTTTGGAATCAGGTCCCACTTGTTGACCAGCACGACAGCGCTCTTCAGCATGTCGATGGCCATCCCGGCCACGTGCGCATCCTGGGCAGCCAGGCCTCGCCCGGCATCCACCAATAGCAGCACGATTTCAGCGCGGTCCAGGGCTTTCAACACCCGCAGAACTGAGTACTTTTCGACACCCGGCTCGACACGCCCACGGCGGCGGATGCCGGCTGTGTCAATCAAGGTCAGCGGGGTGCCTTCAAAGTCAATCTGAGTATCGACGGCATCGCGGGTGGTGCCTGGAATGGGAGAGACGATCACGCGTTCCTCCCCCAGCAACCGGTTCAATAGGCTCGATTTCCCCACATTGGGTCGGCCAATGATGGCCATGCCAATGCGGTCGTCGGCCAGTTTGGGTTCATGGCCGGGGGGAAGCGCGTCCACAAGCCGATCGAGCAGATCGCCGGAACCCGTTCCATGGAGTGCCGATACCGGAATTGGCTCCCCCAGCCCCAGCTCAAAGAACTCAATGGCCGCCTCCCGACGAGCGGCGTTGTCACATTTGTTGGCCACCAAGAGCACGGTCGGCGCCGCCCGGGCTCCGGGGCGATGACGCCTAAGCAGCTCAGCGACCTCTCGGTCGGCCGGGATCAGGCCCGATTCGGCATCGACCATGAACAAGATCACATCGGCGTCGGCGGCGGCCATCTCAGCCTGCTCACGGATCTGGGGGACGTAATCGGCCGAGTTGATGGACAAAGGCTCGCCGCTGCCCGGCCGAGTTGGATCGATGCCTCCGGTGTCCACGACATTAAAATGTGCGGCCGCGCCATTCGGACTGGGCCACCAGGCGGTCCCGGGTGGTGCCAGGGATGCCTGAGACGACGGCCAGCCGGTCACCGACCAGGCGGTTGAAGAGCGTCGACTTGCCAACGTTTGGGCGCCCAAGGAGCGCCGCGATGGGGATGGACATCACGATCAGGGGATGGTCGTCGGCTGGGACGTGGGGAACGGGGTCCGGCCTATGGTGACCTCGATGGTGTCGGGAAGCAGGCTCTGAACCCTGATCTCATCGGAAGAGGTGAACACCTGAGGCGTCAGTTGGTAGGTTCCCGTCGCCAGGTTGATCAAATCCAGCACCACACGCACATCCGTCAGCCGAAGGTTGTCAAGGATGGGCACGGGCCCATTCAGGATCAGGCTCACCGAGTTCAGGCGAGGCCTGGGCAAACAGCCCCTGCTGCAGGCCGGTGATTTCAATCGCCCGGGTGACCTTGAGTGAGTTTTCGATCGGCGAGATGTCGATCTTGACGGTCACGGTCTTGTCACCGACGATGGACACCCCTTCGGGCAGGCTCAGGCTGACGTTCTTCTGGATGTCGCCTGTGACCCCCGCCAGGCTCACCGGATCGGTCTCGACGAATCCGCCCAATTGATCGACCTGCGAGGGATCAGCCGAAAAGACCGTCACCAGCGTCGGCTGGACCGTGATTCCCGTAAGCTGATAGCCTGGCTCGACTTCGCCGTCGATCTTGGGCAGCACGACCACCGACCGATAGCCACCCAGTTCTTCGATGCCCACGCTGACCTGGGCAATGGCGGGATCGAGGCTGATCCCGGACACGGGCTGCCCCTGCGTATCCAGGGCTTGAATGGTCAAATCCTGTGTAAAGGTCTGGCTGCGGCCGGTCATGTCGATATCGATCTGCAGGTGATCGACGCGGCTTACGGCCGAGGTCGGCCCAATGACGGTTGCCAAGGCAGGCTGCAGCTGCGGTGGATCGGTTCGGAACCCTATGGCCAGCTCCCCGTGGCGGACGGCCTGAATCCCCATTCGGCGGGTGGTGGCGGCCTCGATGGTGATGGAGTCGGTGTCTGGATCGAGGCCGCTAATCTGGACCAGCCGGCGGTCGACAATGGATTGGATTGGGAGCTGATAAGTTCCGGGCTGGAGGCCGCTGAGCTCGACCCAGGCCACGACATCGGTGGCCGGCAACTGGTTCCAAACCGATTGAGGAGCGCGGACACTGATCGACGTCTGCCGCGCCTGCGCGCTGACGAGCACCAAGCCGTCACCCAGGTTTCGGAATTCGATGGGTGTGGCATTTGGGAGGCTATGAACCTCAATCGGGTCGGAAGACGAGACGGCGGCGACCCACACCGTCAGGGACAGGATCAAGGCAAGGAGCAGCGAGCTCAGGTTATCGAGCAGCCAGCGCATCGTGGCGGCCTCGGCCTCACGCAGCCCGACTGCCGATTTGGGTCATGCGGCTAATGAGACCCTCCAACCAGGCCGGGAGCGCGCCCTGGGGTCGGGGCCGGTAGAAGGCGATCAGGATATTCCGGAGCCGGCTTTGGTCGAGTCGGCGGATCATGCGGCCGTTGTGGGCGACCGAGACAATGCCTCGCTCTTCAGAGACGACCACGGCAACCGCGTCGCTGACTTCGCTGATACCTAATGCCGCCCGGTGGCGCAGTCCCATCTGCCTTTCGGGCGATCGCGACAGCGTCCCGCTGGAAGACAGAGGCAGCACGCACGCGGCGGCCGCCACGCGATTACCGCGTATGATGGCGGCGCCGTCATGCAAGGGAGTATTGACGTAGAAGATTTGAAGAAGCAGCTCTGGGGAAAGGCGGGCGTCGAGCAGCACGCCTGTCTCAACGTACTCCTCCAGCACGACTTCGCGCTCGATGACGATGATGGCTCCGTGCCTGTGTTCGGTCAGTCGCTGAGCGGCGGCGCAGATGGCGTCTATTCGCTCGTCCAGCGCACCGGTGACCGGATTGGCGGCGAAGATCGCGCCGGCGCGTCCCAGGCGCTCCAGGGCGCGCCGAATCTCCGGGGCGAAGATGACCGGGATGGCCACCAACAAAGCTGGCAGCGTGGTGCGAAGCAACCAGGAGAAGGCCGGAAGATGGAGCAAGCCGGTGAGCAGGGCGATGGCGATGATGAGCAGGATCATGCCCCGCAGAAGAACAACCGCCTGTGTTCCCCTGACCAGCGTCAGCAGGAAGAAGAAAATGGTCGTGACCAGCAGGATGTCAAGAACATCGAGCCAGCCAAGGCGTTGAAATAAGAAAAACAGCTCGCTGAAAAGTTCATTCACGGCGCGACTTCAAACCGGCGGAAATGGGTGTTCACTTGCGGGCCTCGAGATTCTTCAGCAGTTCCTCATATCCAGCCACGTCCGGAGGACCGATCTCAATGATGGTCTTGATGGACTTGATGGCGCCCTGCACATCGCCGCCGTCGAGCTGGATCTCGCCCAGGGCGTCGAATTGGGCGATGGCATCGGCCGTCCGGCCCGCCAGCCGATAGGCCTCAGCCAGCCGGGCATGCAAACTCTGAAGGCCCGGATGCTCGCGAGCCAGCTCCTCCAACAGCTCGAGCGCGTCCGTCTGCCGGTTCTTCTGGACCAGAAATTGAAGGTAGTCATCAAGCTCGTCGGCGGCCTGCTTCTCCTGCCCGAGACGCAAATTCAGGTCGATGAGTTTCGACCGCGCTTCTTCATTTTGCGGATCCATAACGCGAAATCTGGCGGAAGACGTCCACCCCTTGACGCCAATCCAAGCGCGAAATGTCGATATCTCCCATCTGGCTAAGGATCTTGAGCCCCCATTCGCGGTCCGACCCATCGGTTTGGACGTGATGAAGGGCTTCGGCCAAGGTCTTTCGGGCGGCATCGATCTGGGCCAACTCGCGGTAGAGGTCGGAGAGCTCAAAGAACTGTTCGAGCACTGCCTGGTGTTTGTCTTGCTGGATCAACAAATCAATCAGCTTCCGCCTGGAGGGAACGTCGACGGGCGAATATCGAAGGACGGCGGCGTAAGTGTCGGCGGCTTCGGCGACTTCGCCGCGGATGCGATGTGTCTCGGCTATGGTGGCGAGCTTGCTCAGCCCGGGCTCGGTCCGCCCGGTCCGAAATCATGATCTGGGCGATGCGACGGTGAAGGGCCAGGTAGGAGGGGGCATATTCGAGCGCCAACATGGCTTCTTCCATGGCCGAGGCGAACTTGCTCTGGCGAGCCAGTTCGTCGACACGCTGGAGCGCCTTGAGCACCCGATCCGAGCCGCCCCCGGCCAGAATCTGCGCAATGGGGATGACCTCCACGCCGTCCCCCCGGCCCTGGAGTTGCTCTCTGGCCTCTCGCACTCGCTGAAGCCAATTCGGCCCCGTCAGGAAATCGAGGGCATTGTCGACGATCTCAGACAGGGCCTGCTCGTCGCCTTCGGTCTGAGTTGCGAGCATGGAGTCATAGATTTGCCCCAGTTCTGATGACTGCTCGCGGCTGACCGACATAAAGTCGGCGATGCGCAGGGCCTGTACCAAATAGCGGGCAGCCTCGGGCAGGTCGTTGTCGGCTTTGGCCATGCGGCCCAAAGCCAAATTCACGCCCAGCGAGAGTTCAGGATGCCCGATGGCTTCCAGGTAGTGTTTCTTGGCCTCATCGGTGTTGCCCGTTTCCTTATAAAGGCGGCCGAGGGTGTAGTGAGCCGCTGGATGCACCAGTCCGGAATCAAGCGCCCGAACGTATTCCTTGATGGCCTGGGGACGCTTGTCGTGCGACTGAAGGTCGATCGCCTGGCTGAGGTACCTCAGCATCGAAGCCCGCGTGGCATTGCTGCCAGCGCGCCCGGCTGATGCCGCGAGCCAAAGAGCCAAGTCCAGAAGGTTCGTCTTGCTCAGCGCTGTCCTGCTCAAAGTCCTCGAAGAGCAGACCGGCCAGCAGGCTGAGGGCGAGGTTTTCGGCGGCTTCTTCGGGATCGGCGAACTCAACGTCGGACTCTGTCGGCGTTGGGGGCCGGAGAGGATGCGTATCCCGAGAACTCGGCCGCGGGAGTCTCCAGCATGGTCTTGACCTGGTTCATGCGCAACGGCCGGGTAGATCCGATTGGTGCAACTGGCAAGGGCAGGGGCTCAGCTGCCTGGATCAGGCGCATGGCCTTGGTCGCCTCGGCGTCGCCGGGGACGAGACCCAATGCACGCTGCACAGCCTCGGTCGCCCGATCGAGCTTGCCGGCTTTCTGGAGAATGGAAGCGACGGCCAGATACTCGTGAACTGATTGGCGTCGCCGTCCCAAACGCTCATTGGTGAGCGCCAGGCGGGTTCGGGCTGCCAGGTTGCCCGGTGAGAGGCGCCCGATGTGATTCCAATTGTCGATGGCCTTTTCGACATCCCGGCGGCGAAGGTAAAGCTCAGCGGCATTCTCCCGAGCCTGAATGGCCTCTTTCAATTGACCGAGATTTTCGAAGATGGAAGCGCATTTTTCAGCCGGCACGGGATCGTTTGCGTCGGCCTTGGAGGCCTTGTTGTAAACGCCCAGGGCCTCCTTCTCGTGGTGCGTCTCCACCAAGGCAAGGCCCAGACTGACGAGCGCGTCATGATCTTCCGGAAACTCGGCCAGGGCCTTGCGGTAAAACTCGAGCGCCCGGTCCCAATCCTGGTCCCAGGCGGCCGAGTGGCCGAGTTGCATGGATTCTTCGAATAGATCCTGGCGTCCGGTCATGGCTGATTCTTAGGCAGGGAGGTCGGATTGGGAGTATAGCATAGGAAGTCTCCCCACGTACCTGGGAAGGCCGGGGCTGAGTGCGGCCGCGCCCGGCATGGGTACGCAGCCCGCTCAGGCGAGGGGTTGCATGTCATACCAATTCTTCCCTGCCGAAGCGTCGGTTTTAAGCGGCACCTTAAGCTCATACGCTTCACCCATGATCCGCTTGACCAGTTCTACGGTGGCGGCCAGCTCTGATTTCGGGGCTTCGAACACCAGCTCGTCATGGACCTGAAGCAGCATGCTGGCTGCAAGTCCGGCATCCTCGAACGCTTTTGGAATGCGGATCATCGCCAATTCGATGATATCGGCGGCTGTGCCCTGGATGGGAGCATTGACGGCTTCGCGCAGCGCCCGCGAGCACGCCACCTCGGAAACGGCGGGCCCGCCTTTGGCTAGCTGAGGGAAGTAACGGCGTCGCCCGAGCAGCGTTTCGACGAAGCCGTACTTCACGGCGGCTTTGCGTGTGCCATCCAGATAGCCTTTGACCCCCGGGAAACGTTCGAAGTAGGCCTTCACGAAATCTTCCGCCTCCGCCAGGGTCAAATCGGTTGAACGCGACAGCCCGAAGGCGCTCATGCCGTAGATCAGTCCGAAATTGACCGCCTTGGCTCGGCGGCGCATCTCCGGGGTCACATCGCCGGGTTGGACCGAGAAGACGGCGGCGGCGGTTGTGGCGTGGATATCCTGGTCTTGCCGGAAGGCATCGATCATGGCCTGATCGTCGGCCATGTGCGCCACAATGCGTAGCTCGATCTGCGAGTAGTCGACCGAAATCAATACCTGCCCTCGGTCGGCGACAAAGGCGCGCCTGATCTGCCGACCCAATTCGGTTCGGATGGGGATGTTTTGCAGGTTGGGTTCGGACGATGCCAGCCGCCCGGTGACCGAGCCGGTCTGGCTGTACGACGTGTGCACGCGGCCGGTGGCCGGATTCACCTGGGTGCGCAGCGCATCGGCATAGGTTGACTTCAGCTTGGCGAGCTCGCGCTGCTCAAGGATCAATTCCACGGCCGGGTGCGCCTCGCGCAGCACCTCCAGGACGGAGGCAGCGGTGGAGTAGAAACCGGAAGACGTTTTCCGCGTGCGATCGGGGGGCTCGATCTTGAGATCGCCGAACAAGACCTCGGATAACTGCTGGGGCGAGTTAAGGTTGAAGGGCCGCCCGACGAGCTTGTAAATGCCGTCTTCGATGGTCACCAAACGGGCTGACAGCTCTTCCGAAAGCCGGGCCAGGAAGTCCTGGTCGAGGGCAATGCCGGCCAATTCCATCCCGGCCAGCACCGGCACAAGCGGCATCTCAAGGCTATCCATCAGGGCCGACAGACGCTTGTCTTCGAGTTCCTGCCGGAGCTGGGGGACCAGCCTTAAGGTGACAGCCGCATCGGCGGCCGCATAGGGCGCCGCCTCGGCGATGGGGACTTCGGCCATCGTGCGTTGCGAACGGCCGGTTCCAATCAGCGTAGTGATTTCGGTCATCTCGACGCCCAGACGAACCCAGGCCAGGCTCTTGAGGCCCAGATTGCGAGAACCCGGGTCGGATAGCCATTCAGCCAGCATGGTATCGAAAGCCAGAGGGGCGGGCTCCAGACCGTAGCGAGTGAGCATGATGGCGTCGTATTTGACGTTGTGGCCGACCTTAGGGATGCCGGGATCCGTGAGCGGGCCACGCAATGCCTCCAGGACGCGTTCAAGCGGGAGCTGAGGACCCTGGGCGGCGGCGGCCGTATGGCCGACCGGAAGGTAATAGCCGGTATTCGGGTCCATCGAGAGCGAGATGCCCACCAGATCGGCTTGCATGGGGTCGGTGGAGGTCGTTTCCACGTCAAAGGCAATTTGATCGGCCGTTTGCAGAGCGTTGACCAGGGTGTCCAGCCCGCCTGGCTCGTCGACCACGATGACATGCTCGATGGGTGACGCGGCCGGTGGGGCGGCGGACACGAACAGATCAAGTTGTGTGCCGCGGCTGGAATCCGATGACGATGGGATGCGATCCAGGAGGGATCGAAATTCCAGTTCGCGGAACAGCTCGACCACTCGATCGCGGTTATAGGCCTGGGCACGGCAGGCTTCCAAGTCAAAGTCCAGGGGCACCCGGGTGCTGATGGCGGCCAGTTTCTGGCTGAGGTAGGCCTGTTCTCGGCCGGCCTCGAGCTTGGTTTTAGAATCGGGTGGGTATGTCATCCAGGTGTGCGTAGATGTTGTCGAGCGAACCATATTGCTCGATCAACGACACGGCCGTCTTTTCTCCCACGCCCCGAACCCCTGGGATGTTGTCGCTTGTGTCACCCACCAGAGCTTTGTAATCGACAACCTGGTTGGGGGAGACCCCCAGCTTAGCGACGACCTCGGGTGGACCATAGTCGGCGGCTTCGGACAGCTTCTGACCCGCCAACCGGATGACAACTCCGTCGCCGGCCAGCTGAAGCAAATCACGGTCCCCGGTGAGGATGACCACACGGACGCCCTGTGCGGAGGCCATCGCGCGCCACCGTGCCCAAGACATCATCCGCCTCGAACCCGTCGGCTTCAAGGACCGGAATGCCGAAGGCGGTCACGAGCTCGCGGATGCGCTCGATTTGCAGCCTGAGATCATCCGGCATCTTCTCGCGGGTGGCCTTGTACTCCGGGTAGAGCTCGTCTCGAAAGGTCTTGCCCGTATCAAACGAGACCGCCAGGTACTCGGGGCGTTCGTCTTCCAGCAGCTTGAGCAGGACGGCGGCGAATCCGTAGGTGCCGGCGGTCGGCTCGCCGGATTTGGTGATCCAGCGTTCGCCTCCCCCGACGCCGGTAAGCGCAAAATAGGTGCGATAGGCCAGGGCGTGACCGTCGATCAAGAACAATCTTGCCTGGGTTGGCATGGGATGAGCTCCTGGCGCCGGGCGCGGTCTGCGCCCATTGTAGCATCGCCGGTCTGGCGGCCGGCCGAGCGGCTCAGGTCTGGAAGCCCTGAGTTCGCCGGAGCTGCGTTACGAAGGCCCTGATTTCGGTGGCGGATGGCGGGGCGCCGGACTTGAGCAGGCACGCGGTTGCCCAGAATCGGCCGGACGGGAACCCCGGATTGAGATGGGGGTAGGTCTCGAGAATCCGGTCAGAGAGCTGATTGGCCAACCGGTCGGCCGCCGCCGCGGGGGCTTCGTCAGGGGGCAGTCTGACTTCAAGGAGCAGCGTGTCTTCGGTCACCGTCAGACGCTCGGCCTTCCAGTCCCAGCCGACGCAAAGACGGCGTGTCCATTCGGTGAGAACTCTCAACCAGGCTCCCTGCCAGGCGGTGCTCAGGAAAGCGTGGTGCCATCACCATGCTGTAAGCGAGCCGCGGGTCAGGCTCGGGAGGCGCGGGCAAGGTCTGCGAAGGCTGAGATGCGGGCTCGGCCGGAGGCGGGGCTGGAGGTTTGGGCGCCTGGGCGGGCGGAGACGGGACCGGGGGCACGGCTGGAGGTTTGGGCGACTGGGCCGGCGGAGACGAGACCGGGGGCGTGGGGTCTTCAAGATAAGGCACATGGCGGGCGGAGTGGGTGATCACCGGCAGCCAATCCAGCGGCAGGTCGGCAGGCTGAGCGGTGGCCGGCGCCATGGCGCCGGGCTCGTTCGGCTGAGACATAGGGGGCTTCCCCGGCGGGGCCTGGTCATCGGCAAACTCGGCCAGCAGGCGCTCACCGGCGCCGGCCTCCCCCGGCTCCGGGATCCAATCCCCCGGCAGCTCTGTGACGACCCGGACGGTGGCCTCGGTGCTGGATGCCTGGGGAGGGAGGGCCGCCTCACGCGGGGAAATCTCGTCGACGGGCGGGGATACGGCGCGCTCGCCTGGCATGGGAGGCACCGTTTCGGACGCCCGAACCGGGTTGAGAGGATCGACCTGCCAGAGCGCGTGGGCCAGATCTTCGGCTTGTCGGCGGATCATCCCGAAGGGCGTCTCCGCGCTGAACACCAGCGAGAGCACCAGGTCGCCGGCAAAGCCGGTCGCGTACAGCATGAAATCCTGTGCGGTTCCCGGCAGGCGCACGAATCGCGCAAAGGCGCCGCGACGGCCCTCTTTGGTCCAACTCTCAGCCACCTCTGAAGTCAGCTCCAGGAGTTGGGCTCGCGGCAGCTGCCCGGCTGAAGCGATCAGGGTTTGCCCACGTATGAGCATGGCCGCCTCGGCCGAGGAATTCGAGCGTCAACCGGGTGAGGTAGCGGGCCGCCCGGCCGACATCGGACAGCCACGGCGGCTCGGCGCCGGGGGCGAGCGCCACCGGCTCGGGTGGGGATGGCTCGGCGGCAGCCGGTTCGTCCGGTGGTTCCGGCTCAGGCAGGGGCATCTCGAGCCTGGGCGGCGGAGGGCGCAGACGGCCGGTATCTAGGCGGCCCGATAGGGCCGTCCCAACGATGTCCGGCAAGTTAGGGAGGTAGAACGGCTTGGTGAGGATCCCGTCCACGCCGGCGCGCCGGAACGCCACCGGATCCGGAGAGTCGCCCGGTGGAATAGCAATGATGGCCAGACCCGGCTGCAGGGCGCGCACGCCCTCAACCAGCGACAGCGCGGCAACACCGGGCAGGGCGAAGTCGATGATGGCCAGATCGAAGTCCTGGTCCCTGGCCAACGCCAAGAGCTTCATCGGCGCTGGAGGCAAGCGAGACCTCGAACCGATCGCCCTCTTCGAGTGCCTGGCGAATCAAAATCGCAAATTCGAGGTTGGCGTCTAACGACCAGAATAGGGATGGGCACGTTTTGACTGTAGCATGCCGCCGATGGGACGGCAATACTGCCGAGGTCCCGACGAACACGGCCTCAGGGCGTGGACGTTGGGCTTGAAGTGGCGGTCGCCGTGGCTGTCGGGCCCGGCGTGGAGGTCGAGGTGGGCGTCGCGGTCGAGGTGGGTGTCTCAGCGCCCGTGGTGGGTGTCGGAGTTAGAGAGGCTGTCGAGGTAGGGCTGGCCGTGCCGGTGGCTTCCGCCGGCGTGGGCACGATGATCTTCACCCAGAAAGACTGGTCGCCTGCCGGGCCCACTCCGAAATAGTCCCCATTGGCGTTGATCAGCTTCCAATAACCCTGGTAGTCTCCGGGCGCCGATGGGGCGGTCATGTCCACGGCCAGATCGACCGTGTTTTGAGGGGCCACGTGCGTGGGGACCGGCACGCGCGCCGAAGCTCCCATCCGGCTGCCCCCGATGAAGATCAGGTTGTAGGACGGCGTCCAGGTGCAGGTTCCGACGTTCTTGAGGCCCCAGGTCTTAACGAACGATTCGCCCGGATCGAGTTCGGTGTTGTCGCGGATGGTGACATCGTCGACGAAGGCGGCCTTGTCCGTGCAACCACTCAAAGTCGGGCTGGCTGCCTGCGTGGTGGATTGACTGGCGCTCGGCGACGGCTCAGGGGTGTTGGTGGAGAATGCCGGAGGCACGGTGCCGCGCGAGGCCTGGGTGAGGATGGCCTCCACCGTGGCGGCGGCATCGGTGGCCGGCTGGGCGGGCGTTTCCGTCGCCGGCGAAGGCAGGTTGCAGGCGCCGGAAAGGAAGGCGCCAAACAAGCAAGCCGCAAGAATCAGTGGAGAGCGGCAAACTCGATATGTCATCGGTCCAGGCCGCGATTCTACTCCAGACCTAGCCGAAGGGCGCGGCGGCCCGAATCCGTTCGTGGCCAACTTGAGGCAGTCGAAGGAGATGAAAGGAAAAGGGGCCGCCCCTTTTGGGACGGCCCCAGGTCTGGCGCTCTGCGGACCGAGGGAAGCTAGTTCTTCCAGGTCACGATGTCCAGGCGCATGACTTTAGGGTCACCGGAGATGTTCTCGATTTCCGCCCGCCCGTAGCGGTCATCGTTGGTCTTGAAGCACAGCCAATCGCCGACAGAGATATCGTCCAGCGAGATGGCGCTCGAGCTCAAGGACGTGGTGGAGCATTTGTCGTAGCTGGGGGCGCCGGTGGTTATCAGCTTGAACTTGGCTCCGTTTTGGGGTTCCAGGTACATTTCGCTGGAGCTCACGGCGTGGAACCAGATGTCCTCGTCACCGCTCGAAGGTGAGTCATCGACGGTGTCCAAATCCGCATGGAAGGTCTGTTCGAGCTCGATCTTTCCGCTGTGGTAGACGCTGGGTCCGGCGGTGGGAGTCGGACCGACGTTTATTCAGGACCCAGAAGGCGACATCGGCGCTGGCGCCGATTCCGAACACAATCCCCTTTTCGTTTCGCAGCTTGTAATTGCCCTTGTAGTTCCCGTTGCTGGTCGGGGCCGTCAGGTTGATGGAGATGTCAATCGTGGCATTGGGCGCCACACTGGCAGGCATGGCCACCGAGCCTGGTCCGCCCATGGCATTGCCGCTGTCGAAGACCAGCGCATAGCCGGTGTTCCAGGTGCATGTCCCGGTGTTTTGAAGCCGCCAGGTCTTGGTGAAGGATGCCCCCGAGGCGACGAAGGTGTTGTCCGGGACGGTGACGTCGGTCACGAATGAGGCTTTGTCCGTGCAGCCGGCCGTCCCGGCCGTAGGTGATGGCGGAGCGATGGTATCTGTGGCAACCGGCGCTTCGGTCGGCGGGACGGGTGTGTCGGTCGGGGCCGAGGTAGTCGGGGAAGCGACGGCCACCTGGGTCAATTCAGCCGCCACGGTTTGGGCGGCAGAGGTCCCAGTACATCGGCGGGGGGTTCGGTCGCCTGGGGCCCCGGGTAATTGCAGGCACCAAGGGCCAAGGAAAGTCCCACGATCAGATAAAGCCATCGTCTGGGGTGGTACTTGGTCTTGCACATGGATCGACTCCTCATGCGTTTGCCGGGCAGCAGGCGCCGCCCGAGAGTGTGAACTCGTAGGCAGACTTGCGGCGTAGGTTACTGCCACGAGTCTTAAGCGTCAAGCTTGGCACAGAAGGTTGCAAGGAATGGGCCAAAACGATGGAGATAAACATTTGCGGGGTCTGCGGTCTGCACCGCGCCGGGATCAAGCGGCGGCCGCCAATCCCTCGGTCACGGGCCGGCCGTTCATGCTCCACGGGCTGGCGCGCTCAATGATCACCGGAACGACCTTGCCGCGAAGCTGTGCTGGTGATTCGAAGAAGACCAGCTTGTTGGTGCGGGTGCGGCCTTTCCACTTGCCCTTGTGCGGGCCTCGACCAGCACGTCGACGGTCGCCCCTGGTAGCCGTGGTTGATGTCGGCCACCACCTCGGCCTGCAGGTCCTCCAGCGCGCGGAAGCGCCCCATCTTCTCGACTTCGGGCACGTCGTCAGGCATGCGGCGCGGCCGAACCGTGCCCGGCCGGGGAGAGTAGCGGGCCAGGTGCGCGACGTCCAGCGCAGCTCGGCCAGCAGGTCGTAGGTGGGCTGGAAGCGGCGCCCGTCTCGCCGGGGAAGCCGACGATGATGTCGGTGGCAATGGAGCCGCCGGGCAGCCTGGAGCGGATTCGCTCCACCAGCCGGCGGTAATCGTCGGCGGTGTAGCCGCGTTTCATGCGGCCCAGCACTTCGTCGTCGCCGGCCTGAACAGGCACCTCGATGTGTTCGCAGACCTTGGGCAGCGCCGCCACCGTGTCCAGCAGCTCGTCGGTCATCTAGTTGGGGTGCGAGGTCAGAAAGCGGATGCGCTCCAGGCCGTCCATCTCGTGGACGACGCGCAGCAAGGCAGCCAGGTTGGGGCCGTCGGGCACGTCCGCGCCGTAGCGGTCGACGATCTGGCCCAGCAGGGTCACTTCGTTCACGCCCTGCGCGACCAGCGCGCGCACCTCGGCGGCGATCTCGCCCACCGGCCGGGAGCGCTCGATGCCGCGCCGGAAGGGGATGATGCAGAAGGTGCAGGCGTGGGAGCAGCCATAGACGATGGGCACGTGGGCGGCGACCAGCCGGCCGCGCTCGGCCAACGGCAGCACCAGTTGGCCATCCATGAGGTCGTGGCGCCGCTGGGTTTCCAGGACCTCTAGCTGCTTGCCCTGCTGGGTCTGAAGATCTTGACCAGCGGCCCCGGATCGGAGGGCGGCGAAAAGACATCCACATACGGAAAGCAGCTTCGAGGGCCGGGCGCCCGCGACACCCACCATGCAGCCCATGACATTGATGACCATGTCGGGCCGGTGCTGCTTGAGAGGCTGCAAGGTGCTCATGCGGCCATAGGCCCTGTCCTCGGCGCTCTGGCGCACCACGCAGGTGTTAAGCACGATGACGTCGGCCTCTTCGGCGCGGCGGCTGGCACGGTAGCCGAGCTTTTCAAGCTCCGAGGCCACGCGTTGGGAGTTGGCCACGTTCATCTGGCAGCCATCGGTCCAAATGTGGTATTTCATCGGCCTGAATTCCCGCTCCCTCTGAGGCCGAGATTTCTACCATGTCGATGGCAGGCGCCTGTCGAACACGTATTGTGAAGGAATTCACAAGATCGATCCTGCAAGGCATTGATGGGTTCGAAGTCGGGGGATTTGAGCCCGAGGTATGATGTGGGGCCGCTTGACCACGGAGGCTGCGCTTGGCACGCTCTAGACCGATCCGAGGCCGCTTAGCGCATGGGAGTCGCAACCCGTGCGGCCGGCTGGTTCTTCTGGCTGTGGTGCTGGGGGCTTCCGCCTGTGGCCCGTTGGGGAGCCCGTCCCTGCCTCCGCTGGAGACGGCACCTGTCGCAACGGCCAGCCAGACTCAGACGCCGGCCAGCACACCTTCGCCCTCTCATACGCCGGCGCCGAGCCTCACCCCGACTCCGGTCTGCGCGCAGGCGGGTGGCACGATCGTCGAAGACAGCTATCCCGGACTTAATGTGCCCGGACCCAACCCAGTGCTCGTCTATCTGCCTCCATGCTACTCAGACCGGGCTGGCCCGTTCCCGGTCTTGTATCTCTTCCATGGAAAACCCTTCAATCAAACTCACTGGGTTGATCTGGGCGTGGTCAAGGCGTTGGAGGTCGAGTCCTTGGGCCGGGCCGACTGGGTGTTGGTGATGCCGAGGGTCCCCGAACCGCTGTTTTCGAACTCGGACGGCGGCCCCGGATCGTACGAGGACGAGTTCCTGGAGAAAGTGCTCCCGTACGTCGAGAGCCACTACCGGGTTCGGAGCGACGCCGGAGGGCGCGCCATCGGGGGCATCTCACGCGGCGGTGTCTGGTCGCTGGAGATCGGGCTGCGACACAGCGACATGTTCGGTCTGCTGGTCGCCTTGAGCCCGGCCCTGGCGGTCAATTCGCCCCGGCCGGCGTATGATCCGCTGGGCTTGGCGGGGTCGGTGAGCCCGATGCCGGCTCACGTTTTTCTGGGGGCAGGGACCGATGATTGGGCGCGCCCGGCAACCGAAAAGCTGGCTGATGCTTTGCAGGCACGTGGAAGCGCGCCGGATCTCGAGATTGTCCCCGGCGTGCACGAATCGGCCACCTGGGAATCCTTGCTCCCCGGCATGCTGGCCTTTGTCCAGCGTTGGCTGGACGGCTCGCCCGGCGCCCCATGACCGGGGGGGACCTTAAATGGGCACCAATTCGGTTACAATGGGCGCGCCGGAGGGAGTCCCACTCATGTCCCAAAGCGAACAACGCCCTGCCGACGTGATTCAGGCCTATCGCAGGCGGAGAAACCGGCTGGTGCCACTATTCTTGGGCGGCGCCGCCGGCCTGCTCCTGATCGCCGGACTGGTGCTGGTGGTCATGTGGATCAGTGGCGATCATCCACCCCAGCTGCCTGCCTTCTTGGCGAGCAAGACCCCGACGCCGACGATCACGAATTCACCCCTGCCGCCGACAAACACGTCGACTATCACCTTGACTCCGACGATCACCGACACGCCCACCCCATCCGGTCCGCAGGCGTACAAGGTGGAGCAGGGGGATACCCTGTCTTCGATCGCCCAGAAATTCAACATTGACCTGGACATCCTGCTGGCCTACAACCCCGATCTGACGGACGCGGCGACGATCCTGGTTGGGCAGGAGATCATCATCCCGCCGCCCTCGGCCGAACTGCCCACGACGACAGCCCTGCCCTCGACCATGATCGCGGGTTCTCGAATTGAGTACGTCGTTCGACAAGGGGACTCGCTTCAGTCCATCGCCTCCCAATTCAACAGCACGGCCGAGGCGATCGCCCTGCTGAACAAGATCACCGACCCAAATGCCATCCAGGCCGGCCAAAAGCTGCTCGTGCCGGTCAACATCGCCACTCCGACTCCCACCTGGACCTCGTCGCCAACGGCCGGGCCGGGCACGCTCTCCCCAACCCCGTCTTCGACGCCGGCACCCTAAGTCCTGACCTCCTGGAATCGAATGACTGTCTCATAGGCTCTTGAGACAGCCCCGTCTCTTGGTTGAAGTCTCACCCCGCGTCTCCTTCTGAGAACCTCTCGCCTCCAGACCAAGACACCCAGCGGCGCAAATTCCACAAATCGGACCAGGAGCCATGGGTAAGACCGATGGCACCCGGTGCCAAACAACCCGGTAACGGTCATGATGCCCCCCAGGTCTTCAAAGGACATGGCTCCCCGGATGCTTTCGCGGCCAACCCGAGTCGGGGGTCAACATAAAAGGGGACGGGACCGCCCCTTTGGGGACGGCCCCTTGCTTTCTTTTCCAGGTCATGTGCAGTCTTCAGGCTGACGGCGGCTCATTGAGTGCCTCGAGCAGCGTGCTCACCACGCCGGGGTCGGTTTCGACGCGCAGCCGCGCTCTGAGGCCGGCTTCGGCAGAGGCGGCGTGGATCCTGCCGAGCGCCCAGGCGGCGTGTTCCCGAACCACGGGATCGTCATCGAACAAAGCCGTGATCAGAGCCGGGGCGAGCTCGGCTTTGCCTGCTTGCCCGGCGGCCAGGCTGGCATTGCGCTTAAGGCCGGCCAGCTTGGGCCGCTTGAGCGGGCTGCCGCGCAGGGCTTCGGTGTAGGTCGGGCGATCGAGGCGAAGCCACCCATCCAGACTGGTTAACTCGACGATCGCCCGGGGCTTGAAAGCTGGGTCGCCCGTCGGCTGTGAGAAGCGGATATTCCACGGGCACACGTCCTGGCAAATATCACACCCGAAGAGCCACCCTTCGGTTGCGGGCCTGAGCCCGTCAGGCACCGGGCCCTTGAGTTCAATCGTCAGATACGAGATGCACCGGCTGGCGTCGAGGGTTCGGTTGGGCAAGATGCAGCCGGTTGGGCAGGCCTGGATGCATCGGGTGCACGCGCCGCAGCGGTCGGCCACGAAGGCTCGATCGGGTTCGAGTTCTAGGCCCAAGAGCACCACGCCCAGGAGAAAGTACGAGCCCGCCTGGGGATTGATCAGGCAGGTGTTCTTTCCGATCCACCCCAGCCCGGCGCGCTGAGCCAGCTCGCGCTCGAGAATCGGGCCGGTGTCAACATAGATACGGTAAGGGAACGGCTCGGCCAGATGGGATTGGATTTGCTCAACCAGCGATTGAAGCCGGGCCTTGAAGACCGCGTGGTAGTCGTCGCCTTGTGCGTAGGCGGCCACGTGCGGACCGGGAGTGGACGACACCGGCTGCTCGGGAGCGTACGAGGCAGCCACGACCAGGATGGACCGGCACTCGGGGAGCAGGTGCCGCGGCTCCCGCCGTGCGGCTATGGCGCGCGGGGCGTCAAGGTAAGACATCTGGCCGTGCCGACCGGCCTGAACCCACGCCTGATAAACGGCGTGGTGCGCAGGAGGGTCGGCCGTCGTGATGCCGGCCAATTGGAAACCAGCGGCGCGAGCCTGGGTCTTGACGAAATCGGCCAGGGCGCGGGGGTCGCCGGGGCTCAACGCGCGCCGTCCCGCGCACGATCGGGCGCCGGCCCTCGATCACTCCCGGCCATGGTCGTCACTTGGCTACAGCCCCAGGTGGGTCTTCAAGAACTGGCCGGTGTACGAGTCTGCCTGCTTGGCGATGGCTTCGGGCGTGCCCTCGGCCACCAGCTCGCCGCCGCGGTCGCCGCCCTCCGGGCCAAGGTCGAGCACCCAATCGGCCACCTTGATGATGTCCGGGTGGTGTTCGATGATCAGGACCGTGTTGCCTTGGTCGACCAGCTGCTGCAGCACGTCGATGAGCTTATGGACGTCGGCGGCGTGGAGCCCGACCGACGGCTCGTCGAGCACGTACAGGGTGCGGCCGGTACTGGTCTTGGAAAGCTCACGCGAAAGCTTGACGCGCTGCGCTTCCCCGCCGGAGAGCGTCGGGGCGGGCTGCCCCAGTGTCAGATAGCCCAGCCCGACGGACTGCAGCGTCTCAAGCCGCCGCTGGATGGGCGCAAAGGCCTTGAAGAACGTCACCGCCTCGTCGATGGTCGTGTCGAGCACATCGGAGATGGTCTTGTCCTTGAAGCGAACCTGCAGGGTCTCGCGGTTGAAGCGCGTGCCTTGACACACCTCGCATGGGACGTACACATCCGGCAGGAACTGCATCTCGATCTTGAGCTGGCCCTGTCCCTGGCAGGCTTCACAGCGACCGCCGCGGACGTTGAACGAGAATCGGCCGGGCTTGTAGCCGCGGACCTTGGAATTGGGGAGCTCGGCGAACAGATTGCGAATGTGATCGAAGACGCCGGTATACGTCCCCGGGTTGGAACGCGGCGTGCGGCCGATCGGGCTCTGATCGATGTTGATCACGTTGTCCAGGTGCTCGACCCCTTCCAGCCGTTCGTGCACGCCAGCCAGCTGGTGAGATCCCTGGAGCAGGTTGGCGAGCGCACGGTACAACACTTCCACCATCAGCGTGGATTTTCCCGAGCCCGACACTCCGGTAATGCACACGAACGTGCCCAGCGGGATGTTGACCGTCAGGTTCTTGAGATTGTTCTCCTGGGCACCGACGATGGTGAGCGTATGCCCGTTGCCCGGCCGGCGCTCCGAGGGGACATCGATGGTGAGCTTGCCCGCCAAGAAGCGCCCCGTAACCGATTCTTTGACCTTGGCCACCTGCTGCACTGTCCCCTGGGCCACGATCCTGCCGCCGGCCTCACCGGCGCCGGGGCCAAGGTCGATGACCCAGTCGGCGGCGCGAATGGTGGCCTCATCATGTTCGACCACCAGGACCGTGTTGCCCAAGTCGCGCATGCCTTCCAGAGTGCGGATCAGGCGGGCGTTATCGCGCGGATGGAGCCCGATTGAAGGCTCGTCCAGGACATAAAGCACGCCCATCAGCCGCGAGCCGATTTGGGTGGCCAGGCGGATGCGTTGGGCCTCGCCCCCTGAAAGCGTTCCGGCCGACCGGTCGAGGGTCAGGTAATCCAGGCCGACATCGACCAGGAAGCTCAGACGGTCGTGGATTTCCTTCAAGACCCGCTCGGCGATCTTGCGCCCGCGTTTGGTCAGCGGCCCGCCGGGTTTTTGCAGGGATTCGACCCATTTGACGGTGCGCACCACCGGCCAGCGGGTCACTTCGACGATGTTGTGCCCGTCAACTGTGACCGCCAGCGCTTCGGGGCGCAGACGCTGGCCATGACACGACTGGCACGGCCGCTCCGACATGAACTCCTGGATCTTGCCGCGCACGTAGTTGGACTGGGTCTCCTGAAACCGGCGTTCCAGATTCCCCACGATGCCTTCGAAGGCGGTCTTGTAGGTCGCCACCCGGCCGTTGCGCCCGACGTAGTTCATGGGGACCTCCTGCCCGTCGGTCCCGAACATGATCAGATCGAGCTTGTTCTTGGGCAGGCTGGCCACCGGGACGTGGAGGTCGATGTCGAAGGCGCCGGCGACCGCCTCGACCAGCTGCCAGTAGTAGCTGCGTCTGTCGTCGGATTTGCTGGACCACTCCAGGGCGACGACCGCGCCCTCGGCCAGCGACATCTGGCGATCGGGGATGATACGGTCTGGGTCGATTTCCAGCCGCGTCCCGAGCCCCTGGCACTCCGGGCAGGCTCCATGGGGGGTGTTGAATGAGAAGGTGCGGGGCTCAATTTCGGAGAGCGTGGTGCCGTGTTCAGGGCAGGCCAAGTCTTCGGAAAAAGGGGTGTCGACCCCCGAGTCTTGGGTCAGGTTGGTGACGATCATGGTGCCATTTCCCCAGCGCAGGGCGGTCTCAACCGAGTCGGTCAGACGGCTCTGAAAGGCGTCGGCTTCATCGGCGGCGGCCTCTTCCGGTTTGGGGACCACCAGCCGGTCGACGACGACCTCGATGGTGTGGTTCTTATAGCGATCGAGCTCGATCGAATCTTCGACCGATCGCACGCTGTCATCGACGCGCACGCGCACGAAGCCCGAACGACGGATCTCGTCCAGCACCCCGGTGTGGGTGCCCTTGCGGCCGCGGACCAGCGGCGCCAGCAGCATCAATCGATCGCCGGGGGTGAATTCCAGGACGGCTTCGACGATTTCCTGGGCCGATTGCTGTCGGACCTCGCGGCCGCAGATCGGACAGTGGGG
The DNA here is from genome assembly GCA_963797485.1 of uncultured Chloroflexia bacterium. Taxonomy (GTDB): domain Bacteria; phylum Chloroflexota; class Anaerolineae; order Anaerolineales; family E44-bin32; genus CAWAND01. Next base: position 299,113 of record CAWCPF010000002.1, on the reverse strand, counting down.
CACGCCAACGCGGGCGAACAGCAGCCTCAGGTAGTCATACGCTTCGGTGACTGTGCCGACAGTCGAGCGCGGGTTGTGGGACACACCGCGCTGATCGATGGAAATCGATGGGGACAGGCCCTCAATGTAGTCAACATCGGGTTTGTTGAGTTGCCCGAGGAACTGGCGCGCGTAGGCCGAGAGCGACTTGACGTACCGGCGCTGTCCTTCGGCGAAGATGGTGTCGAAGGCCAATGACGACTTGCCGGAGCCGGACAAACCCGAGATGACCACCAGCTTGTCACGCGGGATGGTGAGGCTGACATCCTTGAGGTTGTGCTCTCGGGCACCCACCACGACGATGTTGTCTTGGGGCATAGGTTCTTCTGATCCAGGTTGGGCCGAACGGGAAGCAACCCCGGATTATAACGCAGGCCCTCAAGGGGCCGGCAATCGGGATGGATCCGGATCGAATGTATAGGGGAAGTAATCAGCCGCCGGGTTTGTCCGGAAGCAAGGGCGCGCCGCACCAGGGACAGCGCGGGGCGGATCGGGCGACCACGGCCTTGCACTTGGGACACTCCCGCCGCTCTTCAGGCGGGGGTGGGGCGCCGCCCAGCGTCGACGCCAGGCGGACGACATCCGAGGCCGACAGGTCCCCGGTCCCGGGTCGCCTACGGCCGCCTGGAGACCGCAGGCGCAGCCCGCGGGCATCTTCATCAACGGCGAAGCCATAGTCCATCAGGGTGCGCTTCACGTGGGAGGGCACTTCGCCGGCAGGCGGCCGGGAGTTGGATTCGGGGGCCTTCTTGGTCAGGGTACTCCGGGCCTCGGGCGGAAGCGACTCGAGCAATTCATCGGGCCAGCCGTCCGGGGACAACGGCTGGGTGCCCGAGGACACCAGGCGCCGAAAACGGCTTTCACCCGCGGCTTCTTCCGGGGGTTGAGGCGTTGGTTCAGCGGCGGTCAGGGTTTCATCCAAGCGCTGGTAGTCGCACTGGCTGCAAACCAAAAGATATCCTGAGGCGTCCACCGTCGGCAACCGGTTCAAGCGTGCCCCGCATTCGGGGCACTGCATGGATGTCTGTCTTGTCCCCAACGGAGATGACAACGCACACCCCTCTACTTCGACCGCTGGATCAGTGCCTTGAAGCGGGATTGGTGAAACGCGGGCCTCAGTCTTCGAGGTCCCTTACCTTCGTCACTTCGCTCACGGCGATCTTGGCGTTGGCGTCTTGGAATCGCCGGGCGTAGCCCTGGCTGCGCCACTCATAAGCTGTTTCGGTGGCTTCGGTGTCCCCCGGAACGCGGAGGGTCGTGCCAACGTACACGGCGTCCGCGGGTATGGGAAGACGGCTGGCTCTAAGTAAGAGGGGCACGGCGGGGACGACGTAGCCCAGCACGGCCAGGACCACCAGTCCGGCCAGCGCCGCACCCAGGTTGTCTTTCAGGTTGATGAGGCTGAAGCCCAGACCGCACACGACCAGGACCAGAGCCGCCAGGACGCCGATCAAGTGGGCCTGAAGGCGTGAGGTCTGCTGCTCTTCCGAACGCGCCGCCGCCCGTTGATGACAGTCGGCGCATACCGGGATGCGCAAGGTCCCGATCTGGCGATCCCCCGGGCCGGACTTGGTCAAAGAAGCCACCACCGGGATCCTGGCCGGCGCAGGCTGGTACTGGCAATGCGCGCACGCCTCAGTCGGGAATCGCGGGTTCGTGCCTTTCAAAACCACCCGGTAGCGCTGGCCGGAAGGCGGCTCGTGATGTTCAGATGCGGCGCCCGGCTCAGCGGGCGCAGGCTCTTCGGCAGGTTTGGCCGGTCCATGAGTCCCGCCCCAATAAGCCTGGACCATCTCCTTCTTGGCCCCTTCATCCAATGCGGAGTTCAGGCTGGGCTCCGGCCGGGGCGATGGGGGGTGCGGCCGCCGAGGCGTCATCCGAGATGCCTGCGACTGGCTCGTCCATGGCGGTCGGCGAAGCAAGGGCCTCATCGGTCCAATCGCCGGCCTCAAACGGGGCCACAGATGGGGGGAGGGCGTCCTGGAGAGAATTGGCCGTTTTGTCGGCCTCCGCTTGCGGTCGAGCTTCGTCAGGCTGCGGGGCGACCCAGTCATGAAGTCGCGACGAGGTGGCCTCATCCGCCTGATCGTCGCCTTCGGGCGCGAGCTCGGGTTCGTCAGGCAGTCCAGCCGCCCAGTCCGGCAAGGGCGGTGGGCCAGCCGCCGCGGAGCCCGCGGCTTGAGGCATGTCTCCCCACAGGCTGTCGAGCAAATCCTCTCCGTTGGCCAGGCTCGGCTCGGCCTCGCTTTCGGGACCGGCCGCCGGCGCTGGGCCAAAGGCGCTGCGCAGCTCGGATTCGGCCGTGCTCGCCGCCTGGAGGGGTGCGGTTGGGGAGCTTGGCGAGACCGGCGCGTGATCGGCTATGGACTCCGCTGGTTCGGCGGCTGCCGGAGTCTCTGGAAACGGTGGGGCAGTCTCGGGCATATCCCGGGCGTCCAGCTCGGCCATGGGCTCCGGCTCGGAGAGCTCGGGTGCCGGCTCGGGGGGAGCTGGCGACGTGGCGGGTATGGCGGGGGCCTCCAGGTTTTGAGGCCGCGGTGAACCGTCGGTGCCGGACCCCGAGGAGCGCTCTGTGGCTGATTTGCGGGCGATGGCTTCCGGCCACACCCACTGCTGCAGAGCAAAGTGCCGCGTTTCAGGGTATTGCGCCGGGATCTTGCCGTACATCACGCGTTCGCCGCTGTCCTCGACTACAAAGGCGGAACCGCAATTGGTGCAGCTGACATAGTCGGGATAGGCGGCCAGGTGAACAACACTGAGTGTTTTCTGACCGCAAATAGAGCATGTCAGATCTTGGGCGTACGAGTTATCGAGGCTGTCCCGAACTTTCGGGTTCATGCGCCCTATCCCCTGCTTCCGGCTGGAGTAGGTTGGTCAAGAATTTAACACAACCCCAGCGAGAGGGCAATTTGACCTGTTTCCCATGCTCCCTGGACGCTCACGACCGGTCGCAGGTTCCCAATACCGTTGTCAAGCCGGCCCACATTGTGAAAAACGTCACAAGGCGGGTCGCAGTCGGATGCGGATGTCGAGCGCCGACGCGCCCTTCCCCGGCAGGCAGCACCCTGAGCGGGTTGATCTCGATTTCGGCAACTTCGGGGAGATCGTCGGCCATTTGGGCCAGCCGCACCAGACTGTCAATCACCGCCTGGCGGTCCGCGGGTGGGAGGCTGCGATAGCCGGCCAATCGGCGCCCGGCCCAGGTGGTGTTGAACAGATGATCGGTTTCTAGGGGGGTGAGCGGCGGCAGCGCGAAGGCGATGTCCCGCAGCCCCTCGACTTCCAGGCCACCCGAGCCGAACATGATCTGCGGCCCAAACTGCGGATCGCGCACCATGCCGAGGATCGACCTCCTGGCCCGGCGGCGCCATGGCCTGGATGAGGACCTCGGGCGGGGCTACGTTTGAGTTCGGCCCGGCCAGCCGTTGGGCGAGGGCTTCAAACGCGGCTCGAACCTGCTCGCCCGACTCCAAACCGAGCACGACGCCCCCCACGTCGGATTTGTGGGTGTGTTCGGCGGAAGCGAGCTTGAGGGCGATGGGATACCCGATGGCGTCGGCGGCTCGGGCAGCTTCATCAGGGTCGTGCGCCGTCTGCCAGGAGGGGACGGTCAAGCCGTAGCAGGCCGCCAGTTTCAATACGGACCCGGCCGGAAGGAACCCGTCGTCGGCGCCGGCGTCCCGGACAATCTGGCGCGCCTCGGCCAGGTCGACATCAGAGGTTGGGTAAGCGGGTTCGGGTGCGCGGGCCAGGCGCTCGGCGCGCGCGACCAGCACCCGCAACGCCGAGGCGGCGCGCTCGGGGAAGCGGTAGTCGGGGATGCGGGACTGGCGCAGTAGTCCAGCCGCCTGCAGGATGAGGTCTTCACCCATCAGGGCCACGACCACCGGTTTGCGGGCCGCCTGGATCACCGGGATCAGCGCCCCGACGACATCGGCCGCCGTGCTCACCGGCGGCGGAGGCAGGATCAGCATGACAGCATCGACGCCGGCGTCGGCCAGCAGGACTTGCAGGGCATGCGAATACTCGTACGGGCCGGCGGAGGCGAGCATATCCACCGGGTTGGCCAGGCTGGCCGCCGAGGGCAGCATGGCTGCCAGGGCCTGGGTCGATTCGGGGCTGAGGTTGGATAGCTCCAGCCCCTGTGCATCGAGGGCGTCCACGGCAATGGCGCCCGGTCCCCCGGCGTTGGTCAGCACCGCCACCCTCCGCCCGGCCGGCAGCGGGCACCAGGCCAGGGCGCGCGCCCAGTCGAACAGCGCCTCGCTCGTGTCCGCCCGCAGTACTCCGGCCTTGCGGAATGCGGCGGCGAAGGCGGCGTCCTCGCCCGCCAGCGCACCGGTGTGCGAGGCGACCGCCGCCCGGCCGCGGGGCGAGCGGCCGACCTTGACCGCCACGACCGGTTTTGAGGCTGTGACCTTGGAGGCCTCGCGGATGAAGGCCGCCCCGTCGGCCACCCCTTCGAGGTACAACGCCACCACGCGGGTGTGCGGATCAGCCGCCGTCGGGCCGATCGCATCGGCTTCGCTGACATCCATCTGGTTCCCCAGGCTGACGAGGCGAGACAAGCCGAAGCCCTGGCCGCGCGCCCAATCGATGACCGCCTCGCAGATGGCGCCTGAGTGTGAGACGAAAGCGATGTCGCCCGGAATGGGTCCGGGCAGGGGCAGGAAGGTCGTGTCGAGGGGGAGATGGGTGTCGAGCAGGCCGATGCAGTTCGGTCCCAGGACGCGCATGGCATGTGCCCGGGCGATCTCCAGACAGCGCCGCCTCGAGCGCCGCGCCCTCGGGGCCGGCCTCGCGAAAGCCCCCTGAGCCGATGATGGCCGCCCGAATGCCGCGCCGGCCGCAGGCCTCCAGCGCCTCGGGCACAGCCGGAGCCGGGATGATGATCAAGGCCAGGTCGACCGGATCGGGCAGGCTGGCAATGTCGGGGTATATCTGGCGGCCAAAGAGTTCGCCGCCGCTGGGGTTGACGAAGAGCAACGCGCCCTGGTAGCCCGAGATCACCAGGTTGCGGGCGACGGCGTAGCCGAGCTTGCTCGGGGTCTGCGATGCCCCGATGACGGCGACACCGCGGGGTGAGAAGAAGGCATCGAGCATATTGCGATAATAGCACCGCCTGCGCCGCACATCAACGCGCGCAGGGGCTCTTCGACCGCGGCGGGAGCGATTTGACCTCTCTGCGGTACGGCCGCATACCCGCCGGAGCCTGTCCTGAGCGCAGCCAAGGGTCCAGGGAGGCTGACGGACAGCCTCCCTCGGAGCGGGCCCGCCGGGGCAAGAATGCAGCCGGCTTTTGGCCTAGGGGTGCTCGGCGCGCGGCCTCCGTCAGTTGGCTACTTCAGACCGGCGCGCACGTCCTTGCCGTGCAAAGGGGTGCCAAAGAACAGGGTGCCAAGCAGGCAGACATCTAGCAGGCCGGCCACGAGCGGGACCAGGCCGACGACGGCCACCACAATCCCCCACACGCCGCCGATCCAAATCAAACCGACGGCCACCAAAGCCGCGCCGGCCACGATGCGCAGCCAACGACCTGCACTGCTGGACATGAACTTTGCGAATCCCACGAACGACCTCCTGAGAGTGAACAACGGATTTCGCTAAGTTAGATGCGGTGGAAGGGAAAAGGTTACAGACGGCGGGCGCAGCCCGCAGGCCTGCGTCCGGACAGGGCTCTAGTCGCCGAGCGCGGCTTGGCGCGCGTTCTCGACGTAGTCGAGCGACTGGTGCCGAAAGTAGGTGTTGTACAGCTCGGCGTAGTGGCCGGCCTGCGCCAGCAGACCCTCGTGGTTGCCCTGTTCAATGATCTTGCCCTGGCGCATGACGATGATCCGGTCGGCGGCGCGGACCGTGGACAGCCGGTGCGCGATCAAGATCGACGTGGCCTCCGACAGAATCAGACTCAACGCCTCCTGGATCTGGGTCTCCGTGAAGGGATCGATGTTGGCGGTGGCTTCGTCCAGAATGAAGATGGCCGGCCGTTGGACCAGGACGCGCAACAGCGAAACGAGCTGCCGCTGGCCCATGGAGAGCCGGCCGCCGCGCTCACCGACTTCGGAGTCCAACCCCTGAGGCAGCGTCTCCAGCCACTCGCCGCTGCCGATGCGGCGCGCCAGCGCGTCGACCTCGTCCCGGCTGACGTCGGGGCGCGCATAGCGGATGTTGTCCAGCACCGTCCCGGAAAACAGGAACGGCACCTGCGAGACGATTCCCAGCTGGGCGCGGTAGGCGCGCAGATCGAACGTGCGGATGTCCATCCCGTCCAGCAGCAGGCGCCCGCCCTGATACTCGTAGAACCGGGCGATAAGCTTGGCAATCGACGTCTTGCCGGCGCCGGTGTGGCCCACCAGGGCGACATCCTCGCCAGCCTGGATGCGCAGGTTGAAATCCTCCAACACCGGCTCGTCCGCCAGATAATTGAAGTTCAAGTGCTCGAAGACGATCTCGCCCTTGAGGCGCGGCACCGGTCGGCGATCGACCTGGATCACGGCCAACTCGGCGTCGATCAGCGCGAAGACGCGCTCGGCCGCCGACAACCCCTGCTGCACCTGGCTCCAGAAGGCTGACAGGTTCAGCATCGGGAACCAGAAGCGGTCCAGGCTGTTGATGAACAGGTACCAGGCGCCAAACGAAATCAGCCCCTGGGCCACACTCAGGCCGCCGACGTAGACCAGGATGGCGGTTGCCACCCCGGCCAGCGCGTTCAGGGTAGGAAAGACCAGCGACAGGACGAAGCCGCGCCGCACATTCGCCCGGTAGGACACCCAGTTGACCTGGTCGAACTCGCCGTAGATGGTGGCCTCCTGGCGAAAGTTCTTGGCCACGGCGATGCCGGTGACGGCCTCCTTGATGGCGGCGTTGACGTTGGCCATGGCGCGCATCCCCTGGCGCGTCACGACCCGGGCGAGTGAACGGAAGCCGTAAGATGAAAGGAAGACCAGCGGCATGACCGCCAGCAGCCAGGGGATCAAGCGCAGCTCGATGCGCGCCAGCACCACCAGCAAAATGGCCGATTCGACCACTTGGCTGGCGAGATCGGTCACCAGCACGACCACCTGGGCGAAGTCCTGGGTGTCGGAGGTGATGCGGCTGACGATCCGGCCCGAGGTGAACTCATCGTAGAAAGACAGGTCGTGCTCAGCCGCGGCGTTGAAGGCATCCTCGCGCAGTGCCAGCATGATGTCGTTCACGCTGCGGGTGGTCAGCCGGCGGCCGAACCAGTTGCCGGCCCAGGTCACGATCCCAAGCATTAAGACGACCCCGCCGAGCAGCAGGACGATCGACGGGGAGCTCCGGCTGGCCATCAGGTCGACGCCGGTGGCGACCGCGATGGGGGTGGCGGCACCGGCGGCGGCTACCAACAGCAGGCCGGCGACGATGCCGGTGATACGCCGGCCATGCGGCCGGAAATAGTCCACCATCCGGGTCAGCAGCTGGCGATCGGAGTAGCTGCGGTCGTAGGCCTCGGCGTCCAGCCCGTCGAAGAAGCCCATGCTCAGGCCTCCCCGGCGCGGCTGAAGATGTGCCGGTAGGGTTCGGATCGCTCCATCAGCTCGGCATGCGTCCCGGCCGCCGCCAGCTGCCCCTTGCGCAGGACCAGGATCAGGTCGGCCCAACGGATCTGGGACAGACGGTGGGTGATCAGCAGGGTGGTGCGCCCCTGGGCGGCGCGGAAGATGGCGCGCTGGATCTCGTCCTCGGTGGCGCTGTCGATGGAACTGGTGGCGTCGTCCAGGACCAGGATGCGCGGCTGGGTGAGGAAGGCGCGCGCCAGCGCGATGCGTTGGCGCTGTCCGCCCGACAGAGTCACGCCGCGCTCGCCGACTTCGGTCTCATAGCCGTGTTGAAACCTCTGGATGAAGGCGTGAGCCTGGGCGGCTTGAGCCGAAGCCTCGATGGCCGCCTGCCCGGCCTGCGGCGCGCCGAAGGCGATGTTGCCGGCGATCGTGCGGGTGAACAAAAACACGTCCTGCTCGATGATCGAGATGCCCTGGCGCAGGGCTTCCAGATCCCAATCGCGCACATCGACGCCGTCCACCAGGACCTGGCCTTGGGTGACGTCGTAGGTCCGGTTGAGCAGCCTGGCCAGCGTGGTCTTTCCACTCCCGGTCTGGCCGACGACGGCCACGGTTTGGCCCGGCTCGACCTGAAACGAGACCTCCCTAAGCACCGGCTCACTGCCGGCGTAGCCGTAGCTGACGTTGCGGAATTCGATCCGCCCCTGCATATCACCCCGGTAGCCCGCCGGATTGCGATCGAGTTCGGTGCGGCGGGTGATGAGGTCCAGAATGCGGCGCGCCCCGGCCAGTCCGAGGGAGACCTGCGAGTAGGCGCGCAGGGAGGTGAAGGTCGGAAATCCGTAGAGTTCGATCAGCCCGACATAAGTGATGACCTGTCCCACATTGATGGCGCCCTGGTTGTACAGGATCAGGGCGTGCAGAAACGCGGCGCCGGTCGCCAGCCCCAGCAGCAAGAGCGGCAGGAAACGCGCCTCCACGTCGCCCTGGCGAACGAAGGCGTCCCGGTAGGCGCGGGCATTGGCCGAAAAGCGGGCCATCTCCTGGGGCTCCTGCGCGTGGCCCTTGACGATCTCAATGCCGTCCAGAGATTCAGCCAGGCGGGCGTTCAGGTCGCCGAAGGTGCGCCGGACCGTGTCGGAGATTGGCGCCAGCTCATGCAGGTACTGCCACAGGGCCAGGACGTAGGCGACCATGAAGACCGCCGGCGTCAGAGCCAGGGCCGGGTGGATGCTGGGAGCGACCAGGATGGGCATGAGCAGGAAATTTCCCGAGCCGACCACCAGGTTAAAGCCGGGGCTGAACATGAGGTTGACTTCACGGACGTCATTGGTGGCCCTGGCCATGGTGTCGCCGACCGGGAGCAGATTGTGAAAAGTCATGCTCTTGCCCAGCAGGCTGACATACAACTCGTCGCGTACGTCGCGCTCCATGCGCTGGGCGATGACCTCGGCCCCGAAATTCCGCCCCAGCTGCAGGACACCTCGCAGCACCTGGGAGCCGGCCAGCAGAATGGCGAGGCGAAGCAGCCCAGACATGTCGGTGGGAGTCCGGAGGATGAGATTGAAGGCCTGGCCGACGATGATCGGCACCACGGCCGCCAGCGCGGCGTTGCCGGTGGCGCCGGTCATCATGACCAGCACCAGCCACCAATGGAAGCGCAAATGGGAGAGCAGCCAGCGCGCCGGACTCCGCCGGTTGAAGGTGGGCGCGTTGGGCAGGACAAATTCGGCCGCAGCCGGGGATTTAACGCTCATGGGTTGCGCATGCCTCGGGGTGAAGCCGGGTTCAGGATACCATAGGGAGAGATAGCCGCTAGCCGCGACCACCTAGCAACTGCTACCTGGCACTGAGCACTGAGCGCTAAGCCGTGAGCCAAGCGCTCTGTGCTAGAAGCTCGTGCTAGAAGCCAGAAGCTAGATGCTAGCTGCTAACCGCTAACCGCTAGGCTGCCGCTCTGCACCGGTTCAAAGTGAGCCGTGAAGTGGCGCAGCAGCTTGGGCTGGTGGGTGATGCGGAAGCCTCGCAGCGCGCCGGCGTGCTGGGCAATGGCGGCCAGCGCCTCGCCCACGTAATCGAGGTGCGCCTGAGTGTAGACCCGGCGCGGGATGGCCAGGCGCACCAGTTCGTAGGGCGGGTAGAGCATCTCGCCGGTCTCTGGATCCGGGTGGGCGAAGGCCACCGAGCCGAGCTCGCAGGCGCGAATGCCCGCCTCCAGATACAGCTCGGCCGTCAGGCTGAGACCCGGAAACTGGTCGCGTTGGATGTGGGGCAGGAACTCGCCGGCGTCGAGATACAGGGCGTGACCGCCGGGCGGCTCGATGATCGGCACGCCGGCGGCCCGGACCTTTCCCGCCAGGTAGGCCACCTGCCCGGTGCGATAACGCTGGAAGTCCTCGTCCAGGGCCTCCCACAATCCGACCGCCATGGCTTCCAGATCGCGGCCGGCCAATCCGCCATAGGTCAGGAAACCCTCACGCAGAATCAGCTCGCTGGTCACGGCCTCGAATAGCGCGTCGTCGTTCATGGCCAGGAAGCCCCCGATGTTCACCAGCCCGTCTTTCTTGGCGCTCATCGTGGCGCCGTCGGCCAGGGCAAACGTCGCCTGGGCGATCTCGAGCAGGCTCTTGTCTCCGAATCCAGACTCTCGCTGCTGGATGAAGTAGGCGTTCTCAGCAAAACGGCACGCGTCGATGAAGAAAGGCAGCCCATGTTTGTGATAGATTTCACTAACCGCTCTCAGGTTGGCCATCGAGACGGGCTGGCCGCCGCCGGCGTTGTTGGTAATGGTGATCATGCCGAAGGGGATGGCGGATTCACCCACCCGGTTGATAAAGGCCTCCAGGGCGGAGGTGTCCATGTTGCCCTTGAAGGGATAATCCGAAGCCGGATCGGCCGCTTCGGGGGTTTGCAGGTTAACCGGCCGGCCGCCGCGGGCCAGGATGTTGCCCTCGGTGGTGTCGAAATGGGCGTTGCTGGGGATGGTGTGGCCGGGCTGGACACGCACGGCACACAAGATGTTCTCTGCCGCGCGGCCTTGATGGGTGGGGACGAAGTGCGCAAACCCGAAGATGGTGTCGATGGTCTCCTTGAGCCGCAGGTAGGACCGTGATCCGGCATAGGCCTCGTCGCCCGACATCATGGCCGCCCACTGGCGGTCGCTCATGGCGCCGGTTCCAGAATTGGTCAACAGGTCGATGTAGACATCGTCCGAGCGCAAGTTGAAAATGTTGTAGTGGGCCTGCTGAAGCGCCTGATCACGTGCGGGGCGATCGATGCGGTGGATGGACTCGACGGCCTTGATGCGGAACGGCTCGGGAGGGTAATCCGTCATGGAGGGCTCCTTGTCCCCGAGGTGCGCGGGCCGGATAACACAGTCTAGCACGCCGGTTGATGGCCGGATACCCGGGCGAACGCAGGTATGATGGGTCCGGCCTCAACTGCCGGGAGGAGTCCTTTGCCGTCTGCGCTTGAGATCGTGCGCTTCACGCTGGGTCCGGCCCAAACCAACGCCTACCTCTTGGGCGAGCCCGAGAGCGGGACGGCCGTGGTCGTCGATCCGGCCTGGGACGGGGAACGGATCTATCAGGCGGCGGCCGAGCGAGGCTGGCGCATCATCGCTATGTGGCTGACCCATGCCCACTTTGACCACTTCGGCGGGGCGGCAGGAATTGATGCCGCCAGCCCAAGCCCGATCCCGGTGGCGCTGCATCCCGACGACCAGCCGCTGTGGCGGCTCAACGGCGGGACGAGCCTGTTTGGGCTGGAGGCCATCGACCCCGGGCCGGAGCCGGAGATCCCGCTTCTGCCGGGCATGCAACTCCACCTCGGCGCGCACGAGTTCGAGGTCCGCCACACGCCGGGCCATACACCGGGGCATGTGATCCTGGTCAGCCGGGATCGGGGTTATGTCTTTTGCGGCGATCTGATCTTCGCCAACAGCGTGGGCCGCGTCGACCTGCCCGGCGGCGACTGGCAAACCCTGCTCGACAGCATCCAGCGCGAAATCTTGAGCCTGCCGGATGACACGCGCCTGCTCCCCGGTCACGGTCCCGAAACAACCGTCGGCCGGGAGCGTCTCGAAAACCCTTTCCTGCAGGATCTCTAGAACCTCAGGGCTCGGCCGTTGCAGGCGTCTGGCGCCAGGCCAGGAAGTCGTGGATAGCGGCCTCCGGCGCGTGGGCGCCCACGGCCACGATCTGGACGGTGAGCGCGTATCCCTGGCCCTCCAGACGCGCCGGGTCCGGCAGCTGGCCTGCCACGCGAGCCACGCCGCGCCTGGCCGGGATCCTGGCTCGACGGGAGCAGGCCGATGGCGCCCGAGGTCACTCCGACCAGGTCGGTCATCGATTGCGGCGTGGCTGCCAGTCGGGCGGTGGAGGCGAAGGGAGCCGTCTGGAGCACGCGGGTGTGGAAGACGGCCCGCAAGCCGTCGCCTAGTGGCGGAATCACGGGCTGAATGAACCCGGAACCCGAGTCGAAATCCGACCAATCCGTCTTGCGACCTGCGAAGATGTCCCCCAATTCTTCCAGCGAAAAATCGCGCTTGGAAACATCGGCGTTGACGATGACACTGACGGATTCCCAACCCAGCGGCGTGGCAAACGCCTGGCTATCCGGCGCGGCCGACTGGATGCGGATTTCATCGGCGCCAAGTTCCGCTTGTGGAGATCGGACCTGCAGGTCGAATTCCAGCGGACCGTGCGATTGGGTATAGGCCTCCAGCCAGCCCATGACCAGCGGTTGAAGGTCCGGGCTGGTAACCAGCACGGGCGGCGGGGTGGGCGTGGCGGCGGGTGTCGGGGCACCCGAACACGCGCCGACGGCTAACCCCGCCAGCAAGCCGATCAGCGCTCTACGCACGCCAGAAGCTCAGGACCAGCCCGGCAGCCCCCACCAGCGCGGTGTAAATGATGAAGGGCGTCAGCGGGCGCCGGGCCAAGTACCCCAGCAACCAGCGAATGGCGGCATAGCCGACCACCGCCGCGGCGGCGAAGCCGACCAGGAGACTGCTGATCTGGCTGGCGGCGCCGGGCAGCCGGGCCAGGTCGCGGAGCGCCACCAGACCGGCGCCGATCATGATCGGGACGGCCATCAAAAAGGCGAAGCGTGCCGCGTCGGCGCGCCGCAGGTTGCGCGTCATGCCGCCGGCGATCGTCGATCCCGAGCGAGACACGCCCGGGAAAAGGGCCAGCGCCTGGGCGAATCCGATCCACACGGCGTCCGTCCAGCGCAGTTCCTCCACGGCGCGCGACCGGTGCCCCAGCCATTCGCTCAAAGCCAGCAGCAGGGCCGTCACCAACAAGCAGGCGAAGACCAGGCGCGGCTGGCTGAAGGTGGCCTCGACGGTGTCCTTGAAGGCCAACCCCAAAATCGCCGCCGGGAGGCTGGCCAGAACAAGCAGCCACGCCAGCCGGGCTTTGGGCGTGTCGAACGGCCGTCCGCGGAACAAGGCCGTGACGGCGGCCACGGCCAATTCGACCAGGTCGCGCCAGAAATAGATCACCAGCGCCAGCAGCGTCCCCCACTGCACCAGGACATCAAACACAAACGTCGCCTGTGGGTCGAGCCGCCATCCCAGCAGCCAAGGCACGATCACCAGGTGCCCGGAGGAGGACACCGGCAGGAACTCCGTGGCGCCCTGGACCACGCCCAGGATCAAGGCTTGTAAGACCGTCATGCTGAAGGGGCCTCCACCCGGTGCTTACGGTATTCGGCTTCGAACTGCCGGGAGAACGCGTCGAGTTCTCCGGCGCGGATGGCGGCACCCAGGTCGGCGGTCAACTGGATGAGCATGGTCAGGTTGTGGATCGACAACAGGGTGGCCGAGAGCATCTCCCCGGCCACGACCAGGTGGCGCAGGTAGGCTCGGCTGAAGTCCCGGCACGTCGAGCACCGGCAACCGGGGTCGATCGGCTGGGGGTCGTCGGCGAAGGCGGCGTTGCGCAGATTGAGGCGGCCCCGGCGGGTGAGGGCGGCATGATTGCGGGCCATGCGCGTCGGCAGGACGCAGTCGAAGATGTCCACGCCCCGCTGGACCGCCGCCACCAGGTCCTCGGGCGATCCGACGCCCATCAGGTAGCGCGGGCGATCCGGCGGCAGCGCCTCATCCACGACGTCGAGCATGGCCAGCATGTCGGCCTTGGATTCGCCGACGGACAGGCCCCCGATGGCCACGCCGGGGAACCCGAGCCCGCCCATGAACTCGGCCGACTCGCGCCGCAGGTCGGGGAACACACCGCCCTGGACGATTCCGAACAGGGCCTGATCGGGGCGCGTTTTGGCCGCCAGGCAGCGCTCCGCCCAGCGATGGGTTCGATCGAGGGCGGCGCGGTTGTATGGCGCGATCATGCGGCTCGGGACATTCGTCGAAGGCCATGATGATGTCGGCGCCCAGGGCTTCCTGGATCTCGATGGACTTCTCGGGCGTAAAACGATGCTCCGAGCCGTCCAGGTGCGACCGAAAGGTCACCCCGTCGTCGTCCACCACACGCCGGTCGCCCAGCGAAAAGACCTGGAAGCCGCCTAAATCGGTGAGGATGGGGTGGGGCCAGTGCATGAAAGCATGCAACCCGCCCATGCGCCGAACGAGTTCGTGACCTGGCCGCAGGTAGAGGTGATAGCTGTTGGCCAGCACCAGACTGGCGCCAAGGGCCTCGAGCTGGTCGGGGGTGACCGCCTTGACCGTGGCCTGGGTGCCCACCGGGGCGAAGACAGGCGTGTGCAATGCGCCGTGCGGGGTGTGGAATACCCCCGCCCGGGCCCGGCCGTCCGTGGCTTGCAAGTCAAACTCGAAGGCTGGCATTGTGAAGGAATTCACAAATCGGCTGCGGCGCTGTGGCGTAAAGCGCACCCATCGGCGCCGGATTATACCCTCGGCGGTGTGCATTGACCGGCAACGCGTTTATACTGCTCGAATCCATGGCTTCACGCGACCGATTGTCCACCTGGCTCGAGATCGATCTGGGCGCTATCGCCCACAATGTGCACGCCGTCGGTGAGTTGACCGGCGTGCGCGTAATGGCGGTCGTCAAAGCCAACGGCTATGGCCATGGGCTGGTCCCGGTGGCGCGCCGGGCGGTCGAGGCCGGCGCAGACTACTGCGGGGTGGCCCGGATCGATGAAGCGCTTGAGATGCGCCAGGGCGGTGTCGACGGCCCGACGCTGGTGTTGGGAGAGACCCCCAACTCGCGCCTGGCGGAGGCCGTCGGGCAGGGCGTGTCGATCACCGTGTACGATGACGCCCAGTTGGAGCCGCTGGCGGCGGCGGCTCGCTCCGCCGGCCGCACCGCCCGGGTGCACGTGAAAGTCGACACCGGCATGACCAGGCTGGGCGCCGCGCCCCAGGGAGCTTTCGGTTTGTTGCAGGCGCTGCGCGGCTTGCCGGGTGTCGAGGTGGAAGGTTTGTTTACTCACTTCGCCCGAGCCGACGAACCCGAGGCCGCCAGCAGCGACCGGCAGGAGGCGGTGTTCACCGACCTGCTGAGCGAGGTGACTGCGGCCGGCATGCGCCCGCCTCTGGTGCACGCCGCTAACTCCGCCGCCGCGTTGACCCGCCCCTCGGCGCGCTTCGACATGGTTCGCCCCGGAATCGCCCTGTATGGCATGAACCCCTCCGAGGAGGTCCGCCTGCCTCCCAACTTCCATCGGGCGCTGGCTTGGAAAGCGCGCCTGACCACCGTCCGCGACGTCCCGGCCGGGACGGGTGTGTCCTACGGCCACGTGTATGTCACCCAGAAGGACGAGCGGCTGGGCGTGATCCCGGTCGGTTATGGGGATGGCTTCCGGCGCGAAGCCGGGGCGGGTGTGCTGGTTCACGGCGTGTGGGCGCCGGTGGTCGGGCGGGTGTGCATGGACCAAACCATCATCAACCTCGACCACGTGCCCCAGGCGGCCATCGGCGATGAAGTCGTCATCGTCGGTGAACAGCAGGGCGAAAAGCTGCGCCCGGAGGATTTGGCCCGTGTGTGGCACACCGTCGGCTACGAGGTCGTGTGCGGGCTCAGCGCCCGCGTGCCGCGGCTGTATTCCGATTGAGATCTCATCGATCGTCGTTGACACCTGTCTCAACCCTGCACGCTGAGCAGCGAGCACCGAGCGACTAGCACCGAGCACCGAGCAACTAGCACCGAGCACCTAGCGCCGAGCAGCTAGCAACTAGCACTAAGCACCGCTCTCTTGCCTCCCTGAGCCCTTCGGCTTTGCTCAGGACAAGCTCCGGCGGAGCGGATGCCCAGGGGCGAACTCTCGGCGCCTCCGCCGCAGTCGAAGGGTGGCTCTCCAATTCGACTCGGCCGCCCTTCGACTTCACCGCACCCCCAAGCTTTGCTCCCACAGTTGAAAGGCGGGTTCCGCTCAGGGAGGCGATCAGCTCGGGCGTCGCTTGGCCCTTGCCTCCCTATGTTGTAATGCGGGTTCCGCTCAGGGAGGCGAGTGAAGCGTTCGAAATCTCGCCACTCAATGGTCTGTGCTCAGTGCTCAGCGCTAGAGGCTAGAGGCTCGCCGCTGGCTGCCGGCCTCCAGCTTCTAGCCCCCCATCCGCTCACCTCCCCACACTTGGTGACATCTGTCCCATGCTTGCACCGCGCCCTCGGCTTGACTTAAGGCAGGGCCGTTCGTAGAATGCGAGACACAATTGAAGACAGGTCGGGGAGAGACCCGGTTCGCCCGGGCACCGAAGGGGCAAGCCCCTCGCACGCGAACGGCGCAGGGGTGAAACTCTCAGGTAAAAGGACCCGGTCTGGCTGAGCCTCTGGAAAGTCGACAGACACCGACGGGGCAAGCCGCCGACAGGCGGTAAATCTCTCAGGTTCCCGACAGAGGGCGCACATGAATTCAACGTGCGTCCTCTTTTTTATTTGGCACGGAGCGCGGCCTGAGAGCCGCCAAGGAGTTGCAGATGAAGGTTCCGGCGGACTGCAGGTACACCGAAAACGATGAATGGATCAAGGTGGAAGGCGAGCAGGGTACCGTTGGCATCAGTGACTTCGCCCAGGAGCAGCTTTCGGATGTGGTCTATTTCGAAGTCACGTCCGAGCCCGGGGCGCACCTGAACAAGGGAGACGTCGTGGCGGTGGTCGAGTCGGTCAAGGCCGCTTCGGATGTCTACATGCCGGTGTCGGGCGAGCTGGTGGCGGTTAACGCTGATCTGGCCGGTCATCCTGAATGGTTGAACTCGGACCCCTATGGCCAGGCCTGGATGGTGAAGGTCAAACTGGCCGATGCCGCGCAGGTCAAAGACCTGATGGATGCTCCGGCCTACGAGAAGTACTGCGAGGGGCGCGCCCACTGATGTCTTACATTCCCCACACTGACCAAGATCGCCGGGCGATGCTGGCGGCCATTGGGGTGTCGAGCATCGACGAGCTGTATGCCGCCATCCCCGAAGCTGTGCGCTTTCCAACTCTCGACCTACCGCCGGCCTCCCACGAAATGGACGTCCTGGGAGAGATGGAGACCCTGGCCCAATCGAACGTGGATGCCAAGAGTTATGCCTGCTTCCTTGGCGCCGGGGCTTACAACCACTACATCCCTTCGATGGTGGACCACATTCTCAGTCGCAGCGAGTTTTACACCGCCTACACCCCGTACCAACCCGAAATCTCCCAGGGCACACTCCAGGCGGTGTTCGAGTTCCAGAGCCTGATCTGCCAGTTGACGGGCATGGACGTGGCCAATGCCTCCCTGTACGACGGGGCAACCGCCCTGGCCGAAGCCGTCAGCATGGCGCTCAGCCATCACCATGGCAAGCGGCTGAAAGTCATCCTGTCGCCCGCCATACACCCTCACTTCCGCGAGACCGTCCGTACCTACATGCGCGGCGAGCAGGTCAAGCTGGTCGACGACGCCAGGCTGGATGTCGATATCGACGCCCTGATCGAGCAGCTCGACGATCAGACGGCGCTGGTGGCCGTGCAGTACCCGGACGTCTTCGGCCGGATCCACGACTTTCACCAGCTTGGTGAAGCCGTCCATGCGGCCGGCGCGCTGTTGTGTGTGGTCGTCAACCCGATCGCGCTGGGGCTGCTCAAGCCTCCGTCGGAGTTTGGGGCCGACGTGGTGGTGGGCGAGGGCCAGCCGCTGGGCGTGCCGCTCAGCTTTGGCGGGCCGTATCTCGGGCTGTTCGCCACCCGCGAAGCCTTTGTGCGCAAGATGCCGGGCCGGCTGGTCGGCGAAACGACCGATAACCGGGGCCAGCGGGGCTTCGTGATGACGCTAACACCGCGTGAGCAGCACATCCGCCGCGAGAAGGCCACCTCCAACATCTGCACTAACCAGGGCTTGATCGCGCTGGCGGCTACCGTGTACCTCTCGGTGGTGGGCAAGCACGGTCTTCGCCAGGTCGCCGAGCTGAGCTACCACAAGGCGCATTTCGCCGCCGCGGCCATCGACCGGCTCGAGGGCTACAGCCTGTGGAACAAGGGGCCGTTCTTCAATGAGTTCGTGATCAAGCTGCCTCGCCCGGCGGCGGACATCAACCAGGGTCTGCTCCAGCGCAAGATCATCGGCGGATACGATCTGGGCGAGTGGTATCCGTCGTTGCAGGGCCACATGCTGTTGGCGGTGACGGAGCGCAACACCCGATCCCAGATCGACGCGCTGGTGGACGCCCTGGAGGAACTCGGCCATGAGTGAGCCGCTGATCTACGAACTGTCCTCGCCCGGGCGGACCGGTGTGACCTTCCCGGATCCCGATGTCCCGCAGGCCGAACTGCCGCCGGGTTTGGTGCGAGACGACCTGCCCCTGCCCGAAGTATCCGAATTCCAGGCCGTCCGCCATTTCGTCCGGCTTTCTCAGCTCAACTACTCGATCGATACCGGCATCTACCCCTTGGGCTCCTGCACCATGAAGTACAACCCCAAGCTGAATGAAGACGCCGCCCGGCTTCCGGGTTTCGCCTTCTCGCACCCGCTCCAGCCTGAAGCCACGGTGCAGGGCAATCTGGCGTTGATGCATGAGCTTCAGTGCTGGCTCCAGGAGATCGGCGGCTTCGCCCAGGTGAGTTTGCAGCCTGCGGCGGGCGCGCATGGCGAACTGACCGGCATCCTGATGATCAAGGCTTACCACCGCGCTCGGGGCGACACGGCCCGGGTCAAGATCCTGATCCCCAACTCGGCCCACGGCACCAATCCCGCCACCACGGCCATGAGCGGCCTGCAGGTGGTGGAACTGCCTTCAGACGCTCGAGGCAATGTCGACCTCGAAGCGCTGCGCGCCGCCTGTGATGAGACCGTTGCCGGCCTGATGCTGACCAACCCGAACACCCTAGGGCTGTTCGAAGAGCATGTGTTGGATGTGGTCAAAGCGGTACATGCTTGCGGCGGGCTGGTGTATGGCGACGGTGCCAACATGAACGCGCTGCTGGGTGTGGTCCGCCCCGGGGACCTGGGGTTCGACGTCCTGCACTACAACTTGCACAAGACCTTCTCAACGCCGCACGGTGGAGGCGGGCCCGGGGCTGGCGCCGTAGGCGCATCCCAGGCTCTGGCGGATTTCCTGCCTGCCCCCCTGGTTGAGCGGACGGTCGATCCGGAAGGCCGGCCGACCTATTCGCTGATCACGCCCGCCAAGACCATCGGCCGGGTGAAGGCTTTCCACGGCCACTTCGGACTGCTCGTCCGGGCCATGGCTTATCTCAAGATGTACGGACGGGAAGGCATGCGTCAAATCGCCGACCATGCCGTACTGAATGCCAACTACCTCAAATCCCGCCTGGCCGGCACCTACTACGCACCCTTCGATCGAGTTTGCATGCACGAGTTCGTGGTCGAGGGCCAGTGGGAGGATGCCCCCGGCATCCGCGCTTTCGATGTCGCAAAACGGCTGATGGACTATGGCTTTCACCCGCCGACGTACTACTTCCCGCTCATTGTCCATGAAGCCCTGATGATCGAGCCGACCGAGACGGAGCCCAAGGAGACCTTGGATGCCTTTGCCGAGGCGCTGCTGAAGATCGCTCAGGAGGCGCGCACCGAACCGGAGACTTTGAAATCGGCGCCCCACACCACGCCCTTTGGCCGGCTGGATGAGGTGCAGGCCGCCAAGGAACTGGTCTTGTGCTGCCGCCCGGCGCTGCCTCAGGAGAAATCCATCGCCTGATCGCGGCCGGAGAACGTCGTCCCAATAGGAAAAAGTAGGGAGCGCCATGCTTAGCAGGCGCTCCCATCGATTAAGGATGACCCGACAGAGAGCCTGATCATCCGCCCCGGCTCCCCTCAATAACCAGGGCCTGATTGTCATTGTCCTAGCCCAAACATACGCTTCATGGCTCAATAGATTCTGAACAGCCAAAGACAGGAATTCGGTTGGAGGATCCGAGCGCATGGCCATTCCAACGGGACCCGGGCGAGGCATGGCGAAGGGACAAGGTAACTGCGAGCCCCGTAGGGGCGCCTGCCCCACGAGTTGTCTGGGGAAGCCGCGCCCGGGAATCAAGGGACGAACCAGGCGGCCGCGGCAGAAGCTGGCGAAGGGCCAGACTCAGGAGTGGCGGGCGGGGAGTCGGCATCACGAACGATTGTTTCGGGGTTATCTGCCCCTCGCCATGACCTGTCAGGGATGCGCCGCACTCCGGTCGCCGGCCTGAATTCGAGTAGAATCCGAGGTCCAATGGCCCTGGAAGAGCTTCAACGCATCGACGGCGAGGAGCCGGTGGCGGAGGTTCCGCCCAGCCCTACGGTCGAGATTCACCTGCCCGACGGACGCGTCTTGCAGGGCCGCCGCGGCATCCAGCTGGAGGCCTTTCTGGCAGAGCAGGCCGGATCGGGTGCGCCGATCGTGGGCGCCATCGTCAACGGCCTGCTGCGCGAGCTCACCGTCCCGGTCGAGATGGAGGCCAACGTCCAGCCGGTGACGATGGACGATGCCGACGGGATGCGCATCTATCGGCGGTCGCTGACCTTCCTGTTGGCCGCCGCCTTCGAGGCCATGTTTCCCGACGCCCGCTTGAACGTCGACCATTCCGTGGCTTCGGGCGGCTATTTCTGCCAGGTGGCGGGCCGTCCGCCCCTATCCCTTGAAGAACTCGGGCGCCTGACCAGCCGCATGGAAGACATGGTGGCTGCCAATTTGCCCTTCGCCAAGATGGAAATGCCCGTGGCCGAGGCCATGGCCTATTTCCAGGCCAAGGGCTTCGACGATAAGGTCCGCCTGCTCACTTACCGGCGCAAGCCGCACATGGTGATCTACAAGCTCGGCGATCACTGGGATTACCACCACGGCTACATGGTGCCCAGCTCGGGCTACTTGAAGTGGTTTGCGCTGACGGAGGCTGGGGACGGCTTCACGCTGCAGTTTCCACGGCGTTATCAGCCAACGGATCTGCAAGAGCCTCCGGAATACCCCAAACTCCTGGCAACCTTCCGCCGTTATGGCGAGTGGCTGGACAAATTGGGGATCCCCAACGTCGGCACCCTCAACGACGCGCTGGTGAAGGAGCGCGGCCGGGAGATCGTGCTGGTATCCGAAGCCTTGCACGACCAGCGCATTTCGGAGATCGCCACCCAGATCGCCGAGCAGAGCGACCGGGTGAGGGTGATCCTGATCGCCGGCCCGTCATCCTCCGGCAAGACGACATTTTCCAAACGCCTGTCGATCCAGTTGTTGTCCTTGGGCCTGTCGCCCTATCCAATCGAGCTGGACAACTTCTTTGTCGATCGCGATCAAACCCCGGCCGGCGCGGACGGACAGCTGGATTATGAGTCGCTGGGAGCGCTGGACGTGGCGCGCCTCAACCATGATCTGCGCGAGCTGAGCCTCGGCCGGCGGGTGCGGCTGTCAAAATACGATTTCACCACCGGCGCCCAGGTCGAGGGTGACGAGGTCCAGCTGCCGCCAGGTCATCTCATGATCCTTGAGGGCATCCATGGCCTGAACCCGGCCCTGGTCCCCGACATCCCCGAGGAGTCGATCTTCCGCATCTACGCCTCGGCCCTGACTCAGTTGAACCTCGACCGCTACAACCGCGTCTCAACCACCGATACGCGCCTGATTCGCCGCCTCGTGCGCGATGCCTCCCAGCGAGGCTATACGGCGGCCGAGACGATCGATCGCTGGGAGTCGGTCGCACGCGGCGAAAAGACCAACATCTTCCCCTTCCAGGAAAACGCCGACGTGATGTTCAACTCGGCCCTGGTCTACGAAGTCGCCGCTCTGGCCCCGCTGGCCGAGCCGCTGCTCCGGCAGGTCGCCTATGCCACCCCGGCGCATGTCGAGGCCAAACGTCTGCTGGCGTTTTTGGAGTGGTTCCTGCCCATCGACACACGCCTGATCCCGGACAACTCGATCCTGCGCGAGTTCATCGGCGGGTCGATCTTGCGCGATTTCAAGCCCTGGCCCCCGCCTGCCGGCACCTGACGGGTCGATCCCGGCCGCCCGTGGAGAGACAATCGTGGAAAATCGCACATACACCGGACGGCCTCCCGAGGCCTTCGATTTCAAGCTCATTCGCTACGAAAAGTCCAACCTGCGCGCCACCATAACGCTCAACCGCCCGGAAGTCTTGAACGCGGTCAACGGCCCCATGCTCGAGGAGCTCAATGCCGCCTTCCTGGACGCCAGCTGGGACGATGAAGTGGCGGTCGTCGTGCTAACCGGGGCAGGCGAGCGGGCTTTCTGCACAGGAGCCGACTTGAAGGAGCAGGAAGCATTCCTCGAACGGCCCCGCGACTACTGGAAATGGATGGGGCGCTTCATCGAGTGCCACGAGCGCCTGCGCAACCTCGGCAAGCCTACCCTGGCCCGGCTCAATGGGATCGTGGTCGGGGGCGGCAACGAGTTCAACCTGAGCTGCGATTTGGCTGTGGCGGCAGACGATATCTACATCCGTCAGGTTGGCACCAGCCACGGCAGCGTGGCTCTGGCGGGGGCGACGCAGTTCCTGCCCTTGATGGTCGGCGATCGGCGCGCGCGCCAGATCCTGCTGCTCAATGAGGAGATCCCCGCCGCCCAGGCTGAAGCGTGGGGCCTGGTCAACTACGCCGTTCCGCGCGCCCAGCTCGATGCCAAGGTGGATGAGCTGGCCGGGAAGCTGATCGCCAAGTTCCCCGAAAAGACCCGCTACACCAAACAGCAGCTCAACTTCTGGCGGGATCTCAGCTGGCACCTGACCATCGGCCATGGGCGCGAATGGCTGGCCATCCACAACACCAGCCCCGAAACCCGCGAGGGGGTGCTGGCATTCAATGAGAAACGCCCCCCGGACTACGATGAGATTCGCCGGCGCTGGGCCGAGGATGATAGCCCGGAATGGCCCGACGGCCATCCGCCTGAAGCCTAACCCGGTCGCTCCGGGTGATGCCCTTATAATAGGGGCGTGGCCGGCAGACAAGTTAAAGAAGACACCCCGATGGACACCGAGGCGCTCGATCCGGAGAAGCTAACCGAGTTCGAGGCGCGCGTCGCCCGGGGCGAGAAGATCGAGCCCGGCGACTGGATGCCGGACGCCTACCGCAGGCAGCTCCTGCGGATGATCTCCCAGCACGCTCACAGCGAAGTGGTCGGGATGCTGCCTGAAGGCGGCTGGATCACGCGTGCCCCTAATCTGCGGCGAAAGCTGGTGCTGCTGGCCAAAGTCCAGGACGAGGCCGGCCATGGCCAGTATCTGTATCATGCCGCCGAGACGCTGGGCGCCGACCGCGGGGATCTGATCGAAGCCCTGCTGTCTGAGAAAGCCAAGTACTCCAACATTTTCAACTACCCCACCCTGAGCTGGGCCGATATCGGCGTGATCGGCTATTTCGTCGACGGCGCGGCCATCTTGAATCAGACCATGCTGGCGCGTTGTTCGTATGGGCCGTACTCACGCGCCAACCTGCGCATCTGCGCCGAAGAGAGCTTCCACATGAAGCAGGGGAAGGAAATGGTCATCCGCATGGCGCGCGGCACAGCCGCCCAGAAGCAGATGGTCCAGGATGCCGTCAACCGCTGGTGGTGGCCGACGCTGATGATGTTCGGCCCGCGCGACACCGACTCGCCCAATTCACCCCAGCTGATCCGGTGGGGGATCAAGACCCGCACCAATGATGAGCTGCGCCAAACCTTTGTCGATAATCTGATCCCCGAGCTCCACGCGCTGGAGCTTTCGGTGCCCGATGAGGCGCTGCGCTTTGACGAGGCCGGCGGCCATTGGGTCTTTGGTGAAATCGATTGGGATGAGTTTTGGCAGGTGATCAACGGCCACGGGCCGTGCAACCGCGAGCGTCTACAGGCGCGCCGGCAGGCACACGCGAACGGCCGCTGGGTGCGCGAGGCGCTGCAAGCGTATGCGGATCGGCACACAGCCTCGGAGGCGGCTTGAGCGACTCGCAGGGCGACCGGTTTTACGTCTTCAAACAAGACACTTTTGACTCGCCTCATCTCAACTGCGGAACCGTCCACGCCACCGATCCCGAAATGGCCTTGCTTCACGCCCGTGATGTGTTTGTTCGGCGGCCGGAGTGTGTCAGCTTGTGGGTCGTCCGCGCAGCGGACATCAGCCAGGTCACCCGACAAGGGTTGGAGGGCCTGCCGGCCGCGCCCGATCAGGGGGCCGAGGCGCCTTACGATGTGTTCACCAAGCCGGCTCGAAAAGGGCAGCATGCGTGGGTGGGCCAGGTGACCGCCGCTTCTCCAGGCGCTGCGCTCCAGCGGGCGGTGGCGAGCTTCCCGGACGACACCTGGGTGTGGTGGGTGGCGCCTCACTCGGCCATCACCGCCAGTTCGAAGGCTGAGGATGCCGTGTGGTTCGAGGCGGCCAAGGACAAACCCTTCCGCCATCAGTCGTACTATCGCACGGAGAGTTTGATCCGCAAGATCAAGGCTGGGCAGGCCGATGATCCGCAGGGGGGCGAGTGATGCCCGAGTACGAGGCGCGCCTCGCCGAGCGGCTGCTGGCCATGGCCGACGATGAAATGATCCTGGCCCATCGCAACTCCGAATGGACCGGACATGCGCCCATCCTGGAGGAGGACATCGCCTTCACCAATCTGGCCGTGGACGAGATGGGCCACGCCTGGCTCTGGTATCGGCTGCACGCCGCGCTCATCGGACAAGACCCCGAAATCTACCCGGATGAGCTGGTCTTCCAGCGCGAGGCGCCCTTCTACCGAAACGCCCAACTGGTTGAGCTGCCGAATGGCGATTGGGCCGTCTCCATGCTCAGGCAGTATCTCTTCGATGCCGCCGAGGCGGTGTGGCTGCCGGCGCTGGCTGGATCAGCCTATCGGCCAATGGCCGAAGTGGCGGCCAAGGTCTCCCAGGAAGAAATCTACCATCTGCGCCACACCCAATCCTGGGTCCGGCGTCTGGCTTTGGGCACCCAGGAGAGCCGCCAGCGAATGCAGGCAGCCCTCGAGCAGCTCTGGCCCTTCGCCCTGCAGTTGTGGGACCCCATGCCGGGAGACGACCACCTGGAAGCCGAAGGCTGGTTGCCGGGTCTCTCCGCCTGGAGCGGGACCTGGATGTCCGACGTGGGTGCATTTCTTGAGGCCATCGACCTTCCGGCGCCACAGGCGGACCACGCCCCGGTTCGATCCCGGCACGCGCACAGTGAGCACCTGGTCGGCCTGCTGACGGAGATGCAATCCGTCGCTCGGGCACATCCCGGGGTGGCCTGGTGACGGCGAGCATGGACAGCCGGGCGGACACGTCGGCCATCTGGCGAGCTTTGGACGGGATCATGGACCCGGAAATCCCGGTTGTCTCGGTCGTCGAATTAGGGGTGGTTCGACAGGTCGAGGTGGACGGCAGCCGCGCCCGTGTGGTCATGACGCCCACATTCGCCGGCTGCCCGGCGCTGGAGGTCATGCGCCAGCAGATTGAACTGGCCGTGGCCGGACTTGGATACGAACCGGTTGAGGTGGAGCTCTGTTTCGACCCTCCTTGGACAACCGATGGGCTTTCGCCTGAGACGCGGACCAAGCTGCGTGCGTTCGGCCTGGCGCCCCCGCCCCTTCACCGGGGCCAAGTCCGCCTGGTGTTGGACGCGCCGGCGGCCTGCCCCTACTGCGGCTCGGAGAATACGCGTCTGACGAACGCCTTCGGGTCGACTCAATGCCGCTCAATCCACGTATGCAATGCCTGCGGCGGGCCCTTCGAGGCGTTCAAACCGATCTGAACCAACGGATCTGACAACCCAGGAGACATGCCGCATGGACCTCGTCGCCCTGTTCGCACCGCCGGAAGATCCACAGGGATTTGACCAAAGCTACTTTTCAACCCATCTGCCCCTGATTGAAAAGGTCCCGGGTTTGAGGCGCATCGAAGTTCGCCGCGTGGAGCGCACCGTCATGGGGGCGGGAGTCTACCTGATGGCTATCATGCACTTCGACGATGAACAAGCCCTTCGCACGGCCATGCGAAGCCCGGAAATGCAGGCCGCCGGCGACAACCTCAACCAGTTTGCCGAGGGTCTGGTGACCCTGATGTATGCCAAAGTGGTGCAGAATTCCGTATAGGTGGGGGCCGCAGGCCCGGGTCGCCCAGATATGGGACTTGATACCCGAGAACCTTGCCGTCAGAATCAATATTGTCAGGCATTGTAGGTCAAGACCGGGGGAGGGTGGCCCGCGCCGCCTCCGTTCGGGCGATCGGTCAAGGGCTGGGTGAGGCAGCAGCAGCCAGTGGATCGTATGGAGGGCCAGCAGCTAGGCAACTACCACATCCTGGACCAAATCGGCCAGGGCGGCATGACCACGGTCTACAAGGCCATCGACGCCGTCCGCAATGAGACCGTGGCGGTCAAAGTCCTCTCCCCGTATATCGCGCAAGACCCCAAGTTCAAGAGCCGATTCAAGCGGGAGATCGAGCTCCTGCTGGAGCTCAAGCATCCCAACGTTGTGCCGGTCCTCGATTATGGCGAAGACGACGGCCTGGCCTATATTGTGATGCCGTTCATGCCGCGCGGCACGCTGTACAACCGTCTGGAATCCGGGCCGCTCACCCCGCAAGAGGGGGTCCAGCTGATCGACGATGTCGCCGCTGGCCTGCAGTTCGCCCACGATCACGGGATCGTGCACCGTGACGTCAAGCCCTCCAACATCCTGCTGTCCGACGAGGGGCGCGCCTTGCTCTCGGACTTTGGATTCGCGCACGTTGGGGACCTCTCCGGGAGCTTAACGGGCTCGGCCGTGATCGGCACGCCGGCCTACATGTCCCCGGAGCAATGCCAGGGCCAGGCCGTTACGCCCCGCTCCGACCAGTACTCGCTCGGCATTGTGCTTTACCAGATCTGCACCGGGACGCTGCCCTTCTCCGGCGACACGCCCATGGCCGTCGCCGTGCAGCAAATCAATCAACCCATCCCCAGGGCCCGCGTTGTCAACCCGCGCATCCCCGAGGACCTCGACCATCTATTGAGCAAGGCGCTGAGCAAGAAAGCCGAGCAGCGTTTCAGCTCGGTTTCTGAACTGGCCGGCGCGTTCAGACAAGCCGTCGAGGCCAGTTTCGATACGGCGGGCAACTTCATCCCACAGCCCGATCGTTTTGACATCTCCACCTGGATCATGGAGCGATCGCCGCTCGCCGGCCCGATCGGGATTGCCAGGCGGGCGTGGCATTGGCGCTATCGGACGGCAGCCCTGGCGACGCTGTTCTTATTCCTGCTGCCGTCTGCCGGGTTCGCGCTGGCCGCGTTTCGACCCGGCTCACAGGATGGCTCTACGCCCCAAATCGGGGGATTGAGCCAGGCCGATTACCAGGCGACGATCATGGCCCTGTCCACACAGGTGGCTGCGGCCGGTCCGGGGTTGAATGACACAGCCATCGAAGCCATGGTGCAGGCGACCGTGAAGGCCATGGCGATGGCCGGGCCCGGCCGGCTGCCCGCCAGTCTGTCGTCCGACGCCACCCCCACGTCACAGGTCACCAGCAGGCCGATGGCGGTAACTTCCGGCAGCTCGACAGCCGCCACGCCGGGCGGATCGACCGGCCAAAGTGGCCAGGCTAATGGAACTTCCTCGCCCACCCCTGGCCCTGCCTCGCCGACGGCCACAGCTTCAGGCGGCGGGGGTGCCTCCAACACGCCGGCCTCCCAGCCCACGTCGACCGCTGTCCCGCCCAGCCAGACCCCCGCGCCGGCTCCAAGCAACACACCCGCGCCGCAGCCCACCAGCACCTCCGGCGCGCCGGCGCCGACGGACACGCCCAGCGGCGATCGCTGCCGCGTCGGGGAGCACGGCAACAAGCACTTGCCGCCGTGCACGCCGACGGCCGCTCCTTAAGCTCTGGATGCCTTCAATCGAAGCGTTGTGATAGAACGAGCGTCCCTGCAAGCGC
The DNA here is from genome assembly GCA_963797485.1 of uncultured Chloroflexia bacterium. GTDB lineage: Bacteria > Chloroflexota > Anaerolineae > Anaerolineales > E44-bin32 > CAWAND01. The sequence continues at coordinate 271,300 of CAWCPF010000002.1, read as the reverse complement.
GCCTAGGCCGCGTTTGTCCGGTCGAGGCGCTGGTCGTCCCACGAGCTGGGATCCTCGATCGGCTCGATGTGGGTGAACACACTCGCCGAAGGAAGCGCACGACGCACCTGCGCCTCGATAGTCTCCAGCAGATTGTGCCCCTGCTGAATAGTCCAACTCCCCGGCACCTGAATGTGCAGCGACACGAACGATCGGGCGCCTGACTGGCGGCTGCGCAGGGCATGGTAGCGCACGCCCCGGGCTTCGTAGGCTTGCAGAATTGACCGGACGGCCTGAAGATCGGGCTCCGGCAGGGCTGTGTCCATTAAGCCCAGGATCGAGCGGCGCACCAGGTTTAGCCCGGCCCAGGTGATGATGGCCGCGCCCGCCAGGGCGACCAGCGCGTCCAAGGGCTCCCAACCGGTGATGGCTACCACGGCCACGCCCAGCAAGATCGCCCCCGACGACCACACATCCGAAAGCAGGTGCCGGGCATCGGCTTCCAGCGCGATCGATCGGGCCCGGCGGCTGACCCTCAGCAGGACCTGGGCGACCACCAGGTTGATGATCGAGGCGACAGCCGAGATTGCCACCCCCAGCCCGAGCTCGTGCAGCGGCACCGGGGAGAGCAAGCGCCGGAGCGCATTGACGGCAATGACGACGGCGGCCATCAGGATGAATGCCCCCTCGGCGCCGCTGGAGAAGTACTCAGCTTTTTCGTGGCCGTAGCCATGTTCTTCATCCGGCGGGCGCGCCACGACGGTCAGGACGATCAGCGCCAGGACGGCGGCCATCAGATTGACGCCGGACTCGAGCGCGTCCGACAGCAGCCCGACCGAACCCGTTAGCCAGTAGGCGCCGGCTTTGAGGCCCATGGTGGCCAGGGCCGCAAAGATGGACAACCAGGCAAAACGGGTCAGGCGCGGGCGGTTCTGCATGCGGCGATTCTACCTGCCCTGCGCCGGACCGATGGCAACGGTGCGTTCGTGAAAGTTTTCACAAAGCCAGTCAAGGGCCGATCAGCGCCTGCAAAATCCACAGACTTCCCATGCCGGCGGCGATCGTCAGCCAGGTGTTGCGGAATCTCCAGGCCACAGCCACGGCCAGCAGCCCGGCCAGCAAACGCGGCATGATGGGCCATAGGGCAAGCCGGCCGGCGGGATCGAGGGTCAGCGCGGGCAGGATCAACGCCGCCAGGATCGACGGCGCGACGAAGCGCAATCCGCGGCGGAGCTGCCCCGGCAGGGCATCCTGGCCGAGCAACACCAGGAAGGACAAACGCGTGGCATACGTGACCGCCAGGCCTCCCAGCAGGACCACCGCCCAAAAAGCCGGCGTCATGGGTGTATTCCGGCTGCCATCTGCCGCCAGCGTTCGAACCCCATCCCCACGACAATGCCGATCAGGCCGGCCAGCACCAGCCCCAGATGGTAGGGCAGGCCGGCCAGGGCCACGGCGGCCACGTCCCGCGGCGCCGGCGGCCGCCAAAGCCGGGCGGTCGGTCAGGCTGGGGGCGATCAGAGCCATGAACGTCAGGGGCAGCGCGAAATCCAGCGACCAACTGGAGGGAACCCCGGCCCCAAGCAAGATTTCCGACCGCCGTGCTGATTTGCCAGCAGGCCCACAGAGCCAGCCCGGTGCCCAACAGGTACCAGTGCAGCTGATGGGTGTTGCCTCGGCTGACCCTGGATGAGGTGGTGGCGAAGGCTTCATCGGTCAACAGCCAGGCGAGGACGGCCCGCCAGCGCAGGGGCAGGCGCCGGAAGTGAGGCGCCAGGCTGGCGCTGTAGAGCATATGGCGCAGATTGACCACCAGGATGGTGAAGACGATCAGCAGGGCCGGCGCGCCGGATCCAGCCAGCTCAGCCGCCACAAACTGGGCCGAGCCGGCGAACACCAGGATCGACAGTCCCTGAGTGGCCCAGCCCGAGATGCCCTGGGAGACCGCCAGCGCGCCGAAGATCAACCCGAACGGGATGACCCCAAGCAAGATGGGGACCTGGTCCTGCACACCCTGGACAAAGGCGCGGCCGGCGCTTGTGGGCGCCGCGGCCTGGGCGTTCTCGGGGAGAGTCACGAAGTCAGATAGGCCGTGATGAGCTGCACCGTGGCCACCAAAGCGTCCAGGTGGGTGCGCTCGTAGTGGTGCGAGGCGTCCACGCCGGGCCCGATCAGGCCCAGCGCGGCGTCGCCGCCCGCGCGCCAGTAGGCCTCGCCGTCGGACCCGTAATACGGGTAGACGTCCACTTTGAACGGGATGCCTTCGGCCTCGGCCAGCCGAACGAGCCGGGTGGTCAAGGCGGAGTTGTAAGGTCCGCCGCTGTCTTTGGCGCATACGGTCACGTGGAACTCGTCGGAATTCTGTCCCTGGCCGACGGCGGCCATGTCCACCGCCACCAGCTCGGCCAGCTCGCGAGGCAGGCCGACGGCTGCGCCATGCCCGACTTCTTCATAGTTGCTGAAGTGCAAATGCGTGGTCTGGCCAGGCTGCCTGCCGGCGGAAAGCATCCCACGGACGGCGGTCAACACGCAGGCCACACAGGCCTTGTCGTCCAGATGGCGCGAGCGGATGAAACCTGTCGGCAGGATCGCCGGCCGGGCGTCAAAGGCCACGGCATCTCCGACGTCTATCCCCAGCGCGCGGACGTCCTCGGGGTCGTGGACCCGGGCGTCCAAACGGACCTGCATGTGCTCATCAGTGCGCGGCGAGTTGCTGACCTCCTTGCCGTGCACGTGCACGCTGGCTTTGTCCGGCAGAATGGTGCCGCTGACTTGGCTGCCCTGGCGCGTCAAGACCCGGCACGTCTCTCCTTCCACGGAGTTCCAGCTGAAAGATCCCAGCCTGGAGAGTTTGAGCCGGCCGTTGGACGTGAGCTCTTTGACCACCGCCCCCAAAGTGTCAACATGGGCCGTCAGGCCCCGCGGCGCGTCATCCGCCTCCCCGGCCCAGGCGGCCACGAGCGCGCCCTTGCGCGTGCGCCGCGCCTCCAGCCCGAGCTGGTCCAGCGCGCCCTGGACCACCTCAAGCGCCGGCCCGGCAAATCCCGTCGGGCTGGGGGTCTCAAGCAGCTTCAGAAGGAGCGACGTCAGGAAATCGGTATCCACAGGCAATGACGGCACGCGGACGATCCTTTCCGGTCAGCTTGACCACCCATGGCCATCCGGGTGTTGGCGGCCTGCTCGGCGTATCATGGTTGAGCCTTCGCAACCATCATCCCAGGCGGGAACTTGTGGCGCGTACAGCGCCGTCCATAGTCTAAGACGACAGCCGGTTCGCCGGAAGGACGAGTTGGATGAAATCTTTACCCGTGATGCTGTTGAGTTTGATCCTGGCCACGCAGGCAGCCTGCGCCGGCCGGCCGCCGGTCACGCCCCCCGGCGGAGCAGGCGTCAGCCTCGGCCCGGTCTACGTCGACCAGACCCAATTGATCTCCCTTGAAAGTTACCCGGTGCAAGTCGTGCTGCAGGTCGATGGGCACCTGCCCGATCCATGCCACGAAGCCGTGTGGTCGGTTTCCGGCCCCGATTCGCTCGGCCGGGTTCAGGTCGAACTCCACTCCCAGGCCCCGGCCGAGCAAGCTTGTATCCAAATCGTGGCCCCCATGAATTTGCGCATCCCCCTCGGAAGCTTCGGACAGGGCCGTTACTCCGTCTGGTTGAACGGCACCCAGGTGGGGACCATTTCACAATAAGTAACTGGCGCGGCTTCAGTGGGAGAGGATCTGGGAAAGGAACAGCTTGGTTCTGTCCTGCTTGGGGTTCTGGAAGATCTCCTCGGGTGTCCCGGTCTCGACCACCTGACCTGCGTCGAAAAAGTACATGCGGTCGGCGACCGCCTTGGCGAAGCCCATCTCATGCGTCACGACCAGCATCGTCATCCCCGACTGGGCCAACGAGATCATCACGTCCAACACCTCTTTGATCATTTCGGGGTCGAGGGCCGACGTGGGCTCATCGAACAGCATGATCTTCGGCTGCATGGCCAGCGCACGCGCGATGGCCACCCGCTGCTGCTGGCCGCCGGACAATTGGCCAGGGAACTTCTCGGACTGCTCCGGGATCCCGACGCGTGCCAGCAGCTCGCGGGCGCCCTGCTCGGCCTGTTCTTTGGGCCACTTCCGAACAAAGATCGGCGCCAGAGAGACATTCTGAAGGACGGTCAAATGCGGGAAGAGGTTGAACTGCTGGAAAACCATCCCGATTTCGCTTCGGATGGCGGCAATGTTGTGAACGTCATGGGTTAGTTCGATGCCATCGACGATGATTTGCCCATGTTGATGTTCTTCAAGACGGTTGATGGTCCGGATAAAAGTCGATTTGCCGGACCCGGAGGGGCCGAAGATGACGATCACCTCGCCGTGTTCGACGTCCATATCGATGCCCTTCAGCGCGTGAAACGAGCCGAACCACTTATGGACGTCGTGGCACTCGATGATCAGACCGTCGTCGGAGTTCAGGCGTGAGGATCTGGGACATGGGCGAATCCTTCCTACGTTCGCCGACGCCGAGCTGAGTTTCGATTCGGCGGCTGGCGACAGACATAGAATAACTGAAAATCCAGAAGATAGCGGCGATAAACACGTAGACTTCCGCCTGCAGGCGCAAGAACTCCGGGTTGCCCTGCAAAACGGACCGGGCGATGCTCAGGATCTCGAGAACCGCCACGCCGGAAGCGAGGGTGGTGTCCTTGAAGAGTGTGATGAATTGGCCGACGACGGTCGGAATGACCTTGCGCAGCGCCTGTGGCAGCACGATGAAGAGCGTTGTCTGGAAGTTGTTTAGCCCGACCGCCCGGGCGGCCTCGAACTGGCCATGAGGAATTGCCTGTAGTCCTCCCCGTATGTTCTCTGCCATATAGGCGGCGCTGAAGACGGTCATGGCCACCATGGCCCGCAGAAGCCGGTCAAAGCGGACGCCGGGGGGCAGGAAGAGCGGCACGATCAGCGAGAAGAGGAACAGGATACTGATAAGTGGAACCCCGCGTATCAGCTCGATGAAGACGGTGGAAAACACGCTCAAGACGGGCAGGGTCGATCGTCTGGCGAGTGCCAGCAGCACGCCAATGGGAAACGAAAGCAAAATGCCAGCCACGGCCAGAAGGACCGTGACCAGCAGGCCTCCCCAAGTTCCGATGGGCACCGAAGGCAGCCAGGCAGTTCCGCCAATGCCCCGCAGCAGGAACCAGACGACGATCCCCGAACCTAGCCAGGCGAGTAGCAGATTTCGCCCAGACCAGCGCCATCGCCGGGTGGCGAGGTACGCCACCAGCATCACGGCTGGATTGGCGGCCATGAAGACGCGCATCGGCATCGGAACGTTGCTGATGGGCAGCACCGCCACAAGCACGTACAGGGCGGCCAGGGTCACCCCGAAGGTGCGCAAGGTCTCTCCCCACTTGGCCCAGCTCGCGCCGAGCAGGAAAGAGACCAAGACGAGGCAACCGGCAAGACGCCATAGTTGGTCTCTCGGGTATTGTCCTACCAGGAAGAGCATGAAGTTCTGGCTGACCGGAGTCCAGTCGGCGGTGAAAAGCGTCCAGCGCACCAAACCGGAAACGGCGAAGTAGATCACAGCCAGCGAGACGACCGTCAGCAGCGCGTTGTACCACGTGCTGAAGAGGTTCTGCCGGATCCACTGGATCAGCGCCGGCCTTTCGGGTGGTCGAGTCTCTTCCTGGATGGCCGTCACGCTATCTCTCGATTAACTGAATACGGCGGTTGTAGATATTGAGGACGAACGACGTCAGCAGGCTCATCGCCAGGTAGGCGGCCATCATCATCAGAAAAACGGGGACAGCGCGTCCCGCCTGGTTGATCATGATTCGACTGATGGTGAACAGCTCCGGAAAGCCGATGAAAAAGGCCAGGCTTGAGTTCTTGGTCAGATTCAGGAACTGGCTGATGAGGGGTGGGATGATCACCCGCAGGGCTTGTGGGAGGATGACCAGGCCCAGGACATGAAAGGGGCCTAGGCCTAACGCGTGCGCGGCTTCTGTCTGGCCGCGATCCACAGCCTGGATCCCCGCCCTGACCACTTCGGCGATAAAGGCGGCGGTGTACATCACCAGCGAGATCAGCAGCGCCACAAACTCGGGAGTCAAATGGACGCCGCCCGCAAAGTTGAAACCTTGCAGGTGAGGCGGATCCCAGACCAGCGGTTGTCCCCCAGATAGCACCCAGCCGATGGCCGGCAGCAGGATCAGCAGTCCCAGACTGACGGCGCCGAAATAAGTCGGCCGGCCGGTCTGCTCTCGAATCCGGCGCAGGACCTGCCAAGCGATTAGCGACAAGACCACCCCCACGACCATCAGGATCGCAAAGGGGTCGCCCTGCGCGGTGAGGCGTGGCCATACCATGTACACGCCGCGCTGCGTGAGGAATATGGGGCCCGGCAGCTGAAGCGCGTCTTTGACCCCGGGCAGCTGGGTCGTCCACACGCCTCGGTACCACAGGAACAAGAGCACCAGCAGGGGGATATTGCGGTGGGCCTCGATGTAGACCAGCGCCAACCGGCTCACCAGCCAATTCGACGACAGCCTCGCCAGCCCCACCAACGTGCCCAATACGGTTGCCAGGACGATGCCCAGGCTGGCCACTTTTAGCGTGTTGAGGACGCCGGCCATGAAAGCTATTCCGAAGGTGTCAGAGGGGCTGTAGCCGATGGGAGATTCGGCGATGGGGAACCCGGCCGACTGCTCGAGGAAGCCAAAACCCAGGCTCAGGCCTCGCTGGTTAGCGGCGCTGATGGCGTTGGCCAAGGCCCAGTACAACAATCCCAAGACGACTACCGCCGACACGGCCTGGGCAGAGGCCCGCAAGACCCGCTCGTCTCGCCAGAGGGGAATTTGGCTGGCGTTGCGCGGGATGCTGCCGGAGGGGGGTGAAACGGCCACCGGGCCTCGGTCAGGAGTAGGTGTCTGGGGCGCGGGCGACGCCCGCGCCCCAGATGAGCGTTAGCTCGACAGGGCTAGCGGAGCGGCGGGGCGTAAATCAGGCCACCGTCGGTCCACAGTCGATTGGGGCCGCGCGGGATGTTGAGCGCGTCGGGGCCCAAGTAGCGGTCGTAAATTTCTCCGTAGTTTCCGACGGCCGCCACCGCTTTGGCAATCGCATCCGGCTCAAGCCCGAGGTCGGCCTGGCCCCATTCGCCTTCCACACCGAGCAGGCGTCGTACCTCCACGTTGTCGCTGGTCTTCATGTCCTCGACATTCGCCTGGGTCACCCCCAGTTCCTCAGCGTTGATCAAGCCGAAGATCACCATCTTCACAGCGTCGAACCATTGATCATCACCCGACGGGACGGCCGGGGTCAGCGGCTCCTTGGAAATGGTGATGTCCAGGATGACATGTGCGTTTGGATCCTGGAAACCCGTGCGCACCGAAGCTAGCTGAGACTTGTCGCTGGTGGTGGCATCACAACGCCCGTCTTCATAGGTTCCGTAGACGGTGGCGGTGTCTTCGAACGACAAGGCTGTGTACTCCAGGCCCCGCTGCCGGAAGGCATCCGCCAGGTTGAGCTCGGTGGTGGTCCCGCTGGTGACGCAGATCGTAGCGCCATCCAGCTGTTCGATGGTGGTGATGCCGCTGTCCGCCGGGACCATGAAGCCTTGCCCGTCGTAGAACGTAATCCAGGTGAAGTTGCCCCACTGGGCATCGCGGCTGCAGGTCCACGTCACATTGCGCGCCAGCAAATCGACCTCGCCGGTTTGCAGCGCGGGGCCGCGTTCGTCGGCGGTCAGGGGGACGATTTCGACGGCTTCCGGGTCTCCAAGAACGGCAGCCGCCACGGCTTTGCACAGGTCGATATCGAAGCCCTTGTTGTTGCCACTTTCATCCAGGAAACCAAATCCTGCCAGATCGGTGCGTCCGCCACACACCACGCTGCCGCGGTCCTGGACGCGGCTCATGATTTCCCCGCGGCCGGTGGTCTGCTCCGGCATGACTTCATCTCCGCCGCTGGCGGCCGTGGCCGTTGGCTGATCGGCGCTCGGGCCTCCGCCGCTCGGCGCCGGCGTGGCCGACGGGGCGCAGGCTGCCAGAGCGATCGAGGCCACCATCAAAACCGAAACTGCAAGGGTCAGCTTACGAAACATGTTTCTCCTCCTCCTATGAGTGTTCACTTGACTCTAGGAATTTACAGTCTTCCGCAAGGTGTGAGGGTCGCTCGCCTCCTCTCTCCCAAAGAGACGGTTGATCCTGCGCACTGGAAGGGTGCGGCCTTGGCCTCAACTTCCCAGGTGCTGGACCCTGGACGGGTGCTAAGTTGCGTGGTCTTGCGGCGTGCAAGAGCGTTGGATGTCCGTATCCTAGGGTATTCACCGGAGTGTGTCAAGCCGAACGGCCGGGCGGCGGGATGACCGTCTCGGTCGACCCGCCGTAACGGTTCACAGGCAAGATCGTTGGTGGGCGTTTGGCCGCTCGGCTGTAGAATGGGGCCGGCGATCCGGCCACTCGATCCGTGAAAGGCACAACTATTGGCGGACGAACACACGACCCGGCTGGCTGATCTATTGGTCAATTACTGCGTGCAAACAAGGCCCAACGAGTGGACTGTCATCCTGGGCGAGATGGGCGCGTTGCCGCTCGTCCGGGAGGTCTATCGCTCGGTGCTCGAATTGGGCGGCTTGCCCCAGGCGGTCATGGTTGACGATCGACTGACCGAGACCCTGCTTTTCCAGGGAAGTGATGAGCAGATTCAATGGCAGCCGCCGACCGAGCTGGCCCTCTTCGAACAGGTAGATGTGATGATCTACCTGGCCGGCTCTCAGAACACGCGCGCCCTGACGCGAGCCGATCCAGTGCGCCAAGCCCTTCGCCAATCCGGGAGGCGCAAACAGTTTGAAACCTACCTTCGGAGGAGCGCGGCGGGTGAGCTGCGCTGGGTATTAACACGCCATCCGACCCAAGCCAGCGCCCAGGAAGCCGAAATGAGTTTGTCCGAGTATGAAGACTTCGTCTACACAGGTTGCCGGGTAGATCTGCCGGACCCGGTGGCTTCGTGGCGCCAGGTCTCAGCGCGCCAGCAGGTGATTGTCGACTGGCTCAAGGGGCGGAAAGAACTGAAGGTCGAGGGCCCCAATTGTGATCTTCGCTTATCGATCGACGGCCGGCCGTGGATAAACTCGGATGGCCACTACAACATGCCCGACGGTGAGGTCTTCACCTGCCCGGTCGAGGACAGCGCCGAGGGCTGGATCCGATTTGTGTATCCGGCGGTTTTCAGCGGTCACCAGGTGGAAGGCGTCGAGCTGACCCTGGAAGGCGGCCGGGTCACGGCCGCCTCGGCCACCAAGGAGGAAGCCTTCCTCATGAGCCAGCTGGACCTGGATGAGGGCTCTCGCGTCATCGGAGAGTTCGCCATCGGCAACAACCCGGGAATCACCCGCCACACCGGGGATGCGCTGTTTGACGAGAAGATCGGCGGCACGATCCATCTGGCCGTGGGCCACGGCCTGGAGTTCGCCGGCGGGGTGAACAAGAGCGCCATCCATTGGGACATGGTCACCGACATGGGGACGGACTCGCGCATCCTGGCCGACGGCCAGGTCTTCTACGAGGCGGGCCACTTCATCATCTGACCGCCTCGAACTATCGATCACCGAACGCCGGCGCGCGGTGTCCGGCGACGGTGCGCTAGCCTGTGGGGCGAGCGCCGAGCCTCGCCGCCTTGTCGATGCGGTTCTGAAGCGGAGGATGCGAATACAGCAGGGCCACGACCCATTTGGGCGGCTGCGCCTCGGCCAGGTTCTGATTGGCCAGGCGGGTCATGGCGCGGGCGAAGGCCTCCGGCTTGCGGGTCGTCTTCAGGGCGAAATCGTCCGCCAGAGACTCACGCCAGCGCGAGTAGGCGTTGGAGAGCGGCATCGTCAACAGCCCGAACGCGCCCAACAGCAGGCCGATCCAGGGGAGACCGGCCGGATCGGCGGGTCCATTCAATTGAAACCAGCCCGCGCCGAGCACCAGGCCCCCCTGAACCAGCCAGAAACCCAGCAAGTTGAGCAAGGCTTCAACCGCCAAACCGAGAGGGATGTCCCGGTGAACGTGATGTCCAAGCTCGTGCGCCAGCACGGTCTCAATTTCGTCCGGAGTGAATTCGTCCAGGAGCGTGTCGCCGATGACGATGCGCCGGGTGCGCCCCAAACCGGTGAGGGCCGCGTTGGCGGCCCGGGTGCGCCGGCTCATGTCCATGCGGTAGACCCCCTCGATCCGGGCGCCGGCCCGCGCCGCCAGGGCGAGCAGCCGGTCGCGCAGGTCCGAGCGGCTGTCCTCCAGAGGCGTGAGTTTGTAGAACACCGGCAGCAAGAGCACCGGGGCCAGCGCCGCCAGCACGGCCGTGACCAGGGTGTAAAGCACCGACGCAAACAGCCACCACGCGCCGGGCTGCCAGCGGATCACGGCGTACAAGCCGACCAGCAGCGGCGCGCCGATCACGGCGGACAGGCCCAAGCCCTTGAGTTGATCGGCGATCCAGCCGCGCACGGTTTGAGTCGACAACCCGTAGCGATGGGGCAGCCGGAATCCGGAATGGTAGCTCAGAGGCAGGCTGGCGATCAGCCACGGGAGGCCCAGGCCGGCCGCCGTCCCCAGCAGCACCAGCCACCACGCGCCGGCGAAAGGCGGCGTGATCTCCAGGGCGTGACGAACACGGATCGCCCAGCCGGCCGCCAGCCACAAGGCCAGGTAGGACGCCCCCAGTGCCAGCTCAACCACCATCAGCCGGCGGCGGATTGCGGCGTACTGTCGCGCCTGGGCCTGGCGTTCGGGGTCAAGTCTCAACGGCTCGGTTTCCACGGGGGGGATTGTACTCCGCGCTTCTGGGGCTTCATCGGGGGCGCTCCAGCCGTTGACCTGGCGGGCCGGCCTGGCCTACACTCGTGTCACCCGCCGGCGCCGGATAGTTTGTGAGGAATTTCACAATGCAAACCTGGTCACGCCCTGACTTCGGACGAACGCCGGCTTCGGCCGGCTGGGAGCTGGCATGAGGGCGCGCCCTGCCCGGGTCGACACTGTCTTGATCGTCGGTGGAGGCGTGTTTGGCGCCGCGGCGGCGCTCACGCTGGCCGGGCGCGGGCATGCCGTCCGGCTGCTCGATCCTGGGCCGCTGCCGCATGCGCTGGCGTCATCCACGGATATCAGCAAAGTCGTTCGCATGGACTACGGCGCGGATGCCTTTTATATGGACTTGATGGAACGCGCCTTGGAAGGCTGGCGCGGCTGGAACCGCGATTGGCCTCGGCCGCTGTTTCATGAGACCGGATTCCTGCTCCTGACCCCCGGCCCGATGCAGCCGGGCGAGTTCGAGTACGAGAGCTTTCGCCTGCTGGAGGCGCGCGGCCATCAGCCGCAGCGTTTGGCCGCCTCCGACATCACGGCGCGCTTTCCGTCGTGGGCGGAGGGCGGCTATCAGGACGGCTACTTCAACCCTGAGGCTGGCTGGGCCGAAAGCGGCCAGGTGGTGGCCGGCTTGATCGAGCAGGCCGGCGAGGCCGGCGTCGAGGTGCTGCCGGACCGGCGCATGGCCGGGCTTGTCCAGCGCGCCGGGCGCGTCATCGGCGTGAAAGTCCCTGGGGGCGCGCTCGAGGCCGACGCCGTCGTCGTGGCCGCCGGCGCATGGACCCCGAAGCTGCTCCCCTGGCTGTCCGACCGCATGTGGACGGTGGGCCAGCCGGTGCTGCACTTCAAGGCCGATCCCGCCGGCCAATTCCAGCCTCCCCAATTCGTGCCCTGGGCGGCCGACATCGCCCGCACCGGCTGGTATGGCTTCCCGGCGCTGGACGATGGCACGCTCAAGATCGCCAACCACGGCCCCGGGATGCGTGTCGATCCCGACGCCGAACGCCGGGTGGCCCCGACGGCTGAGACGGCGTTCCGGGACTTCCTCAGGCGATCTCTGCCGGAGTTGGCGGGGGCACCGCTGGCCGGCTCGCGCCTGTGCCTTTACTGCGACACCTGGGATGGCGATTTCTACATCGCCGCCGATCCCGACCGGCCGGGTCTATTCGTGGCTACCGGCGGCAGCGGACACGGGTTCAAGTTCGCGCCGGTGCTGGGCGGCCTGATCGCCGACGCCGTAGAGGGTATCCCCAATCCCGACCTGGCGAGGTTTGCGTGGCGCGCCCCGGGCAAGCCGGCCCACGAACAAGCCCGCCATGCCGGCCGAGATCAGCCCGGTTCGAGCTGAGGGAACGGCTGGAGCAGGCGCCGGTCGAACTGGTCCATGGTCTCAGGCGAGAGTTGTTTGAGCGCCTGGCGGAATGCCTCGACCTGGGCGCGCAGGCGCGCTACGTCCATCCCGCGGCAGGCATCCGGGAGCGGATCCAGCCATTGACGCACGCGCAGCATCATCTTGCTGGCGCCGCGGTGGTTGCCCCGCGAGGCGTGCAGATAGGCCACGGAGACCTGCAGCAGCGCCCGATACAAAGTCCCCTCGACTTCGGGCGCTTCAAGCCATGCCTTCTCCAAAGCTTCGTGGGCCTCGAAATACTTCCCCGCCCGGTGCAGCTCGACTCCCTGAAGGGCCCAGTCGGACAGGCCCCCCTCGCAGCCTGCCAGCAGATCCGCCTCCCCCAAGGCGTGCGCCCAGGTCTGGATCAGTTGGGGCAGGGAAGACTGCAGTTTGCCGCGGCTGACGACCACATCGGCGCCTGCTTGCCTCGCCTGCTCCAGGCGGGCCTCATCCACGTGGGGTCCGAAGGCCAGGATGGGGATGCGCCGCGTGGCGGCCGACGTCTTGAGCACCTGGATCCAGCGCGCCCACGGCAGCCTGTCTGACGCGGTGTCGGCCAGGATGAGGGCCGGGCGCTGTTGGGTCAGCGCCTCCACCAACTGCCCATCCGGTCCTTCCAGCGGTTCGGTGAGCGGCACCCGCCTGCCTGGCGGGGCGCCATCGGCCTGGAGCTGCGCCGGGGCTTCAATCACGCTCAACGCATAACCCAGCCGTCGGGCCACATCCTGCAGCCGAGGCGTGATGAAAAGGTCCTCGGTCCAGGCCATCAGCCTGCCCGGGGATGAGGCAGGCACCGGATTCCGGTCGTCAGGTTTCACACTCGGGCCTCTGCCGTTTTGCGGCGGGTGTCTGGATTGTACCTTCAGCCAGAAGGGCGACCGTGGCGAGGGTAGAATGGCCGAATGTCCCAGTCAGGCCCAAGCCAGGCGAAGGCTCCGACTTCGTGGATCTGGATCCTCACCCTGTTCACGGCCGCCGGCTTTGTCGAGGCGGCTTTCTACAGCCAGATCAACGCGTTCACGCCGCTGTACCTGCCCAAGATCGGCGTCCGTCCACAAGACGTCGCCACATGGACCGGCGCCATCGCTTCGATCACCAGCGCCATCGGGCTGCCGCTGCTTCCCTTCTGGGGCGCGCTGGCGGACCGCTACGCCCGCCAGCCGATCATCGTGCGCTCGTTCATCGCCCATTTCCTGGCCGGGCTGGGGATGATACTGTCGGGGAGCATATGGGTGTTCCTGCTGGCGCGCTCCATCACCAGCCTGGCGCTGGGCAACAGCGGATTGATGATGACCACGCTCTCGGAGCGCGCTCCGCGCACCCGCCAGGGGCTGGCCTTCTCGATCATGAACGGCGGGCCGGCTGTGGGCGTCTTTCTTGGACCCTTGATCGGCGGGGCGATCTTTGACGCCTACGGCTTTCGAACGCTGCTGGCGGTCAATGTGGTCGTCATGGGCCTGGTGATCGCGGCCATGGTGCTCGGTTACCGCGATTACTTCGTCGGCACGGATCGCGGTCCTTTGCTCGGCATGGCGGTCGACTCGGTTCGCATTGTGACCGGCAGCCCGCGGCTGCGGCTGCTGTTCCCGGCCCTATTCCTGCTGTTCGCCGGCTGGCTGATGGCGCTGACCTTTATCCCGCTGGTGACGACCTCGGTCTATCGGGGCCCGGAGCCCGGCAAGGTCGTCGGGCTGGTGGCCGGGGCCGGGGGCCTGGGCGCTCTGCTCGTGAGTCCCCTGGTAGGGGCGCTGGCGGACCGGCGCGGCCATTGGACGGTGCTGATCGCCGGGGGGTTGGTGGCCATCGCCGTGTGGCCCTTGCCGGCGTTGGCGCGTGACCTGCCCGAGTCTGGCCTTGACCTGGGCGCTGGTCAGCGGCGTGACCTCCAGCAATTTCGCGCTGTCATTCAATGTGCTCTCGAGTTCGGCCAGCGAAGACGTCCGCGGCCGGGTGATGTCGTTTGCCTATCTGCCGGTCAACCTGGGGTTTATGCTCGGCCCAGGCCTGGGCGCCCTGTTGTCACGGCTCAGCTTGCGAGCCGTCTTTCCGGCCGCGGCGGTCCTGACCGCGCTGGCCGTCGGAGGGCTGATCCTGGCGCGCCGGCGGCCGGTCGAATTCGCCACAGCGCCTGCCTCCGGCCCTGCGGTGGAACCCTAAAGCAGTAGCTGGTCCACAGCCTGCGACAGCTGGCGAAGGTTGGAGACCTCGAAAACCGAGCTGACCAGCGGCGCGTAAGCCAGCATATCGCTGTCGCCGGTCCCCCATATCGCCGGCGGCTCCGGATTGAACCACACCAGCTTGCGCGCCCGCCGCGCCAGCAGTTCAACCAGATCGGTCCGCGGCGGGTTGAAGTTGTTCCGGCCGTCCCCGCAAATGATCAAGGTTGTGCGGCCGTCCACCGCGCCCAACTGGTGGCGGACGAATTGCTCCAGGCTGTGCCCCAGGTCCGTGTTGTAGTGGCCGGGCGGCAGACGCTGCAGCACCTCCGGCACGGCGCGCTCAGGCCGCTTGCCCTCGAAGGCCTGGCTGATCTCCTCCAGATGATCGATAAACGCAAAGCTCCGCGTTCGGCCGACCTGCGCCTGCACCTGGTACATCAGGAGCAGCAGGAAGGACACCACCGGCCGCATGGAGGTGGAGACGTCGCAGACCAGGGTGAAACGAGCTTTGCGGCGCCGGACGCGGTGTTCGAGGATGAAGGGCACATTGCCGTTCCTCAAGTTGGTCCGCAGCGTGCGCTTGGGATCCAGGCGGCGGCCCTTGCCCCGCTTCTGGCGCAGCGCCGCCCGGGTGCGCAGGCGGGCGGCCAATCGAGTGACCTCGCGCTGGAGCTGGTCGAGCTCGCGCGCCCGGAGGTTTTGGAAGGGGATGTCCATGAGGGTGCCGTCCTCCGATGTGGGTGGCGTGAAATCCTTCATCCGCTCGGCGAGGCTGAAGCCCGCGTAGGCCTCCACCTGCTCCCGCATGGTCTGGTAGTTCCCCATCAGCAGCGCCTGGACATCGGCCCGCTCACCCGGCGTCGCCCCCATCTCGGCCAGCTGTTCCAACAAGTGCTGAATCTCGTTCAGCAGTTCACTCAACCCCAGTTCTTGAGCCATGCGCCTGGCGAGCCATCCCCGGTCGGCGAGCGATTGGGCCTCGTCCAGGCCGGCCGATTGGGCGGCCTGCTCGAGCTCGGCCTGGGAGAAGGGCTCCCCGCGGCTGAGGCGCTCGAGCATCTGGCGCAGCTCCTCGGCCATGGCCTGCAGGGCCTGGCGAAGCTGATTGATGGCCTCGCCTGAAAGGGCCTCGTCGGCGTTGGGCATGCTGCGCGGCCCAGAGCCAAAGTAGATCGGGAACAGGGCGTCGAAAGTGGGTCGGTCGGCCCGCTCCTTCACCAGGGTGGTTTGAAGCGCCGTCCGAAACTGCCGCCTGTCCATCACCCCGAGGGCCTGGGTGGCTGCGAAGGCATCCTGGCATTCGGCCAGCGACACCCGAACCCCGGCCGCACGCAGGGCGGCCACGAAGCTGACCATGCGGTCATCCATCGGGTTCAGACTGCATGGGTTCGTCATCTTCGGTTGGGCCCGGCTCAGGTGCCGTGGCGGCCTGCCGGGGGCGGGGCGGCTCGGGCTGGAGGGCCCGCCGGGTCAGCTGGACATCGCGTTCGTATTTCAACAGGACGGTCAGCGTGTGCTGGAGGGTTTCGCGATCGATGGCATGGGCATTGAGATGGACCAGCGCGCGCGCCCAGTCGAGGGTCTCGCTGATCCCGGGGCTCTTGCGCAGGTCAAGCTGCCGCATGCGATGGACCAGCTCAACCGCCTGGCGCGCTATCTGTTGATCCAGCTCGGGCACGCGCAGGCGGACCACCGCCAACTCGGTCTCCACGCTGGGGAAGTCGATGAACAAATACAGGCAGCGTCGCTTGAGAGCCTCGGACAGTTCGCGCGTGTTGTTGCTGGTGAGCACAACCAGCGGATGATGTTTGGCGGTCAGCGTGCCGATCTCGGGGACGCTCACCTGGAAGTCGCTCAGGACCTCCAGCAGGAAAGCTTCGAATTCGGCGTCGGCGCGGTCGATCTCATCGATGAGCAGCAGGGCGGGCTCATCCGACAAGATGGCCTTCAGAAGCGGCCGGGCCAGCAGAAAACGCATCGAGAAGAAGGCGTCCTCTTCGCTGGCGATGCGGTCGGCGGCCTCCGACAGGTTGCGGGTGTCGGACAACAGCTGGTTGAGTTTGTCACGCAGGAGCTGGGAGTACAGCATCTGTTTGGCATACTCCCACTCGTACAGGGCCTTGGACTCATCCAGGCCCTCGTAGCACTGCAGACGGATCAGCTGGCGGCCCGTCGCGCCGGCCCAGGCCTTGGCCAGCTCGGTCTTGCCAACCCCGGCCGGACCCTCGGCCAGGACGGGTTTGCCCAGCCCCTGGGCGAGCGAGAGGACGGTGGTGATTTCGGGGTTGGCGATGTACCCCTGCGCGTGGAGCGCCTCGCCCAATTGCTCCGGCGATGGGACACTCATCTGCCCGCCTTGTTTCGGGTCGGCGAAGACGGATCGGTCGGTCTTGGTAGGTGGGGGAGTGAAAAGGGAGATGTGGCGGGGAGGCGTTGGCGCGTCATCCGCGCAGCACGCCCAGCAAGAACAGCGCCCAGCCGCCGAGAAAAGCCACGCCTCCAACCGGGGTCACGGCGCCCCAAACACGCCCGCCGGTCAGGCTCAAAACGAACAGGCTCCCGCTGAACAACACACAGCCTGCCACCAGCAGCCAGCCCGCCAAGTTGATGGAGGTTCCGCCGAATCGGCCGGCAGCCCAGCCTACGGCCAGCAAACCCAAGCCGTGATAGAAGAGGTACTGGACGGCCGTGTCGTACGGCGATCTCAAGTCGGGATGGGTTTGAAAGTAGGCGCTCAGGGCATGCGCGCCGAAGGCGCCGGTGGCGACCGCCACCAGGGCGGCGGCTGAGCCCAGAGCCAGGAACCACCTCTCCAATTTGACCTGCTCCCATGCCTACACGTGTCAAAGCGGCGCGATTCTAGCACACCGGCTGCTTGCCGGGTTTTCCAGACCGGCGTCTAAAGCCGCGGCAGCTCGATTGTGTTTTGCTTCTGATACTTGCCCTTCTTGTCGGCATACGAAATACGGCACATGTCATCGGCTTCGAAGAACAGCACCTGGGCGATGCCTTCATTGGCGTAAATGCGCGCCGGGAGCGGTGTGGTGTTGGAGATCTCCAGCGTGACGTAGCCCTCCCACTCGGGCTCGAAGGGCGTGACATTGACGATGATGCCGCAGCGGGCATAGGTGGATTTCCCCAGGCAGATGGTCAGCACCTGGCGCGGGATGCGGAAGTATTCGACCGTGCGCGCCAGCGCAAACGAGTTCGGGGGAATGGTGCACACCGGCCCCTTGAAGTCGACCATCGACGCCGGATCGAAAGCCTTGGGGTCCACCACCGCCGAAAAGACGTTGGTGAAAATCTTGAACTCATCGGCCACACGGATATCGTAACCATAGGACGAAACGCCGTAGGAGATGACGCCGTTCCGAACCTGATGCTCTTCAAATGGCTCGATCATGCGTTCCGTTTGAGCCATATGCGTGATCCAGTGATCCGGCTTCAGTCCCATGCCGACCTGCCTCCTTGGCTACGCTTGAGCAGAGGGGTGGGGGGCGGCGCGCACCTCGTGCTCGAGCACGCCCACGCCCTCGATATCGATCGTTACGTGGTCGCCGTCCGCCAAAGGACCGACGCCGGATGGCGTCCCGGTCAGGATCACATCACCGGCCTCCAGGGTCATGACCGACGAGATGAAAGCCACGATCTGGCGGACGGGAAAGACCAGGTCGCGCGTCGAGGCCATCTGCCGCAGCTGGCCGTTGACCGTGCAGGTAATCAGCGAGTTCGGCCGGGTCGAGCTCGGTCTCGATCCACGGTCCGAGTGGGCAGAAAGTGTCGAAACCCTTGGCGCGGGTCCACTGCCCGTCCAGCCGCTGCAGGTCGCGGGCGGTCACGTCATTGGCGACGGTGAACCCCAGCACGGACTGCATGGCTGCTTTCGGCTCGACCCAGCGGCAGGTCTGGCCGATGACGACCGCCAGCTCGGCTTCGTGCTCCACCTGGGTGGACTGAGGCGGCAGCCGCACGGTCCCGCCCGGGCCGATGATCGAGCTGGGAGGCTTGAGAAACAGCAGCGGCAGCTCGGGGACGTCCACCTCGTGTTCGGCCGCGTGCGCGGCGTAGTTCCGGCCGACACATATGATCTTGCTCGGTGTGGCCGGCGCCAGCAACTCGACGGTGTCGAGGGACAGGCGGGCTTCCTTTCGGCGGTACTCGCCGAATGGACTGCCTTCGACCAGACCGACTCGATCTTCGGACAGCCATCCCCATTGGATCGAGCCTCCGGCGCGTTTTCGGTAGCGCACCAATCGCATGTGGGATGTCACTCCTGCCAGCACGAACCGGCTACGGCTTGTAACCCCAAACCAAATCGTAATCCAGCTGCCAGCCGAAGAATTGGACCGCCTCCAAACCTGCCTGCTCCAGGCGCGCCTGCAGCTCCCGCCGCGTGTACGTGTGGCCGAGGATCAGCCGAGCCTCCCAGCCGATCCGGTGGGTGGTCAGCAGCCAGCCGTCGCGGCGCAGGACGCGCACCATCTCGGCCAGCGTCCGGCCGGGATGAGGGGTGAACTCGAGCATCTCGAGCGACGTGACCAGGTCAAACGTCTCGGAGGCGAAGGGCAGCGGGTCGGACCAGGCCTGCACCCAACGGCTGGGAAAAGGGACCTCGAAGGCTCGACCGAGGCGGAGCATGCCGAGAGACGGCTCGGCAGCGTACACGACGCCGTCCAGACCCCCGGCCGACGCCAGGGCCCGCGCCAGCCGGCCGGTGCCGGCGCCGACGTCCAATACGCGCGCGCCTTGCAGGCTTCCCATGACGTTGGCGACCGGCTCGCCCAGCGTTCGCTTCTCCCAGTCGGGGTCAAAGCGCTTGATGCCATCGTAGCGGCCGGCGGCCAGATTGTAGGTCCACACAACCGAACGCCGGCCGAGGTGGGCGCCCTCACAAATCACAAGCTCCCAGATGCCAAGGACAACCAGCGCGGCCAGCAGGATTAGGGCGATCGCAAAGGGCATGCGGATGGGCGTCGCGGATGGCTCGGCGCGCGGGCGCGTTCAGGCGCCTTTGTCAGAGCCTTCGCGTCCGGACAGGGCGCGCGTGAGGTCTCGAATTCGGCCGTCAACCGGCTGGTAACGTCCCGGCCGAGCTTTGATCAGCATGCGCATCAGCGCGTAGGCCATGCCGTCGAGCATCATCAGCGCCAGCCCGGGGTCCGGGACGCTCTTCCCGGCGAGCACCAGATCGGCGTGCAACGTGACCTCGTCCGAGGGTGTGGCCACCAGGGCCACGGTCGTGGCCCCTTGCCGGCCGGCCTGCTCCAGGGCCCGCGCCAGCATCGGGGTTTCCCCGTCGATCTCGACCGCCAGCACGAGATCGCCCCGCCGCAGCCCCGCCAGCGCCCGAGCCAGATCCGCCGCCGAACCCGCACTATAGTGGACGGTATGGCCGCCGAGTTCGAGCCAGGCTCCCAGGTTGCGCGCCGAGGTCAGCGCCAGACCCTCCGCCAGAATGACCACCCGCGCCGCCTCGTCCAGCAGCTTGATGAGCTGGTTGGCGGCCTCGAACGGAAACGTCCGCCGAACCCGATCCAGCAGCTTTTCCACCTGGTCAAATCCCTGAGCGGCGGCTTGTTCAGGCGAACCGGCGCGGGCAGCCAGCGGGGGATCCAGAAGTTGTTGAACCCGCTGTTGAACCTCGCGCTGGAGTTCACGGTAGCCTGGATAGCCCAGACGCTGTGCGAAACGCACCACGGTGGCCGGATCGACATCCAACCGGTGGGCGAGCTCGGTTCCTGAAAGGAACGCTGCCTGGTCATACGAGTTCGAGCAGGAAATCGGCCAGAACCCGAAAACTGGGCGTGAGGTCCGTTCTGACTTCTCGAATCCGGTTCTCAAACGAGGCCATGGAGCGTGTGTCCGTCCAATCACCGACGGGTCGGATGGCCCGGAACTATAGCATCACCTGTTCCGACGGGCAAAACCCGCCGCAGCCGGGATGAGACGAGGTCGTCGTATAATCTGGTCGGGCGGATAGCTCAGCTGGTTAGAGCACTTCTCTTACACAGAAGGGGTCGCAGGTTCGAAGTCCTGTTCCGCCCACTTGAGCCGTGTCCTTCCGGAGCCTTTCGGACGCGGCCCTGTGTTTTCCGAGGTGAGCATGTTGCATCGCCGAGCCCGAGGGGTCGTGTGGCTGATGGTCGCTGGCGGCGGCGTGCGGTCCGGCGCCCGGCCTGCCGGCGGCCACGCCGACGACCCCTTCGGTTCCGGTCTCAACCAGCACGGCGCGCAGTCTGCCTCCAGCCTTCACGCCCACTCCCAGTCCGACCTTCCTGCCTACCCTGGCCGCCACCCCGCCGGCCGACAACGACTTGCCGGGCCAGCAGCGCGCCGCGCTCAAGCCGGGCGAGCAGGACATCCTGGATTCCGATCCGGGTTGGACCCGGTATGCCATTCGCGCCAGTGTGACGTTGAATGCGCTTGCCCAGCAGGCGGCCATCCAGGGGCTGGCGCGCATCGTGTACACCAACCCCCAGACGGAGCCGCTGGCCGACCTGGTCCTCATGCTGTGGCCCAATGACCGTCAGTACCGATCCAGCGATGCAGGCTGGCCCCGCCCTGATTGGTGGGAAGGTCGTGCCGCCCACGATTGAGCTGGGCGGCCTGGCCGTGCGCTACCGGCTGCCGGCTCCGCTGAAGGCCGGGGAGAGCCTCGACCTGAGCGTGCCGTTCGAAATCCAGGCGCAGGGGGACATCGGGGGTCCCGAGCCGGGGCGTTTCGGTCTTACTCAGGGCGTGTTGTTCGCGCCCACGTTCTATCCGCTGGTGCCGCGCCTGATCGACGGCCAGTGGGAGGAAGAACGCGCCCCTTCCGGGGGTGACACCACCAACTCTGACATCGCCATGTACACCGTCGAGCTGACCGTGCCGGCCGATGCCGGCCTGGCCGCCTCGGGCGTCGAAGTCGCCCGGCAGGAGGCTGACGGGGACACCCAGACCGTGAGCTATGTCACCGGCCCGGTGCGCGATTTTGCCTTTGCCGTAGGCCCCTTCGTCCAGGGTTCGGTTCAGGCGGACGGCGTCACCATCCAGGGCTGGGTACTGGAGGCGCATCGCAGCGACCTGTCGCGCATGCTCCGGCTGGCGCGTGACCAGCTCGACCTGCTGAGCCAGGACGTGGGGCCGTATCCGTACACGGAGCTGGACGTGGTCGACGTCCCCGGCGCGTTTGGGGGAATCGAATATCCGGGGCTGGTGACCATCGGCACGGTCGGGACCCCCGACCTGGAGATCCCCGTCATCCATGAGGTGGCACATCAGTGGTTCTACGGCCTGATTGGCGACGACCAGCTCGAACAGCCCTGGCTGGACGAAGCCGCTGCCACCTATGCCTCGGTGCTGTTTCTCGAACATTACGAGGGGGATGGACGGGCAACCGGCGAGCTCAGCCACTACCGGTCCGTGGTCGGCCCTTACTTCCGCGGTGATCTGCCCATCGGACTGGGTGTCGGCGATTACCCGGATGAAAACACCTACGCCCTGATTGTGTACTGGAAAGGCGCACTGTTCTTCGACGCCCTGCGCCAACGCATCGGCGATCAAGCGTTCTTCGCCTTCCTCAAAGCTTACTACGCGGAGTATCGATACAGCACGGCCACGTCTCAGGACTTCCAGGCTTCGGCCGAGGCCACCTGCAGCTGTGACCTGCAGGCACTGTTTGACCTGTGGGTGTACAAGGGCGGCCCTATGCCCGTCCCCTAGCCGTCCATTTTGTGAAGGAATTCACAAGCCAGCCGGACGAAGCGGACCGGCTGGGCCATTGCTTGACCCCTCCATGGCCGCGGAATACAATCCAGACGCAACCCGGTGCCGGTCGAGGCGCAGTCCTCCCGGCAAATGGCAACGTCCCTCTTGGAGCCCTGCATGCCTGATTTCCTGATCCGCGGGAGCCTGGCCGAGCTCGATCCGGCTGTGGCCGACATCATCGAGTTCGAAACCGAGCGCCAGTACCGCAAGCTGATCCTGATCCCATCCGAGAGCAGTGCCCCCAGGGCCGTGCTTGACGTGCTCGGGACGCCCTTTAACAACATCTACGCCGAGGGTTATCCGGATGAGGACACACGCCGGATGACCGAGTCCGAGCTGCTGGACATCCCGGCGCGCCTGGCGCACTACCGCCGCTACTCGGATCCACGCTACTACAAGGGCGTCGAATACGTGGATCTGGTTGAGTCCTTGGCCCGCCGGCGCTGCGCCGAGGTCTTCGCCGCCAACGGGGTGTCGGCCGACAACCTGTACGTCAACGTCCAGGCCCTCTCTGGCGCCCCGGCCAACAACGCCGTATACCACGCGCTGCTCGAGCCGGGCGACACCGTGATGGGCATGAACCTGCTCCACGGCGGCCATCTCACCCATGGTTCGCCGGTCAACCGGTCGGGCAAGTACTTCCATGCCGTGCACTACACCGTCGATCCCGAGACGGAAAGGATCGACTACGACCAGGTCGGGGCCGTGGCCCGCGAGCACCAGCCCAAGATGATCATCGCCGGGTTCTCGTCGTACGCCTGGGCTGTGGACTGGGCCGCCTTCCGCGCCATCGCCGACGAGGTGGGCGCGTACCTGTTGGCCGACATCGCCCACGTGGCCGGACTGGTGGCCGCCGGAGCCTACCCATCGCCAGTTGGCTTCGCCGACGTGATCACCTTCACCACCCATAAGTCCTTGTGTGGTCCGCGCGGGGCGGTGATCCTGACGGCGTCGCCCAAGCTGGCGCGCGCCATCGATCGGGCCGTGTTTCCGGGCGAGCAGGGTGGACCGCATATCAGCACCATCGCCGCGCAGGCGGTGGCCTTCAAACTCGCCGCCTCGCAGGCATTCAAGACACTCCAGCATCAGATCGTCACCAACTGTGTGGCTATGACCGAAGCCCTGGCGGGCGAAGGCCTGCGCATTCCGTTCGGGGGGACCGACACCCATCTCACCAACGTCGACTGCAAGTCGGTGACCGGGGAAGACGGCACGGCACTCTCCGGGGATCTGGCGGCCCGCATCCTGGATCTGGCCGGGCTGGTCGTGAACCGCCAGACGATCCCTGGGGACCGCTCGGCTCTTTAACCCCTCCGGCATCCGGCTGGGGACGCCCTGGATCACGCAGCGCGGCTTCGACGCGGATGGCAGCCGGGAAGTGGGCCGGCTGATTGCCCGTGTGCTCAAGGCCTGCCTGCCGTATGCCTCGGGCGGCCGCAAGGGAGGCTCGGCCCGGGCCAAGGTCGATTTCGAGGTCCTGAACGATGTTCGCCTGCGCGTGCGCGATCTCGCTCAGGCTGCCGGTATCGATACCCAGCCGGGGGAACATGGCTACCCTCATTTTTACTATTTGGATGACCCCGTTCCGGGGAAGGGGCGACAGGCGATCCAGATCGACGGACCGGAGGCAGGCGAATTCCTGACCTGGGCCACCACGGCCCGGGCGGACGAGCTGGCGCCCGGGGAAACTGTCGTGTACGCGTAGACGCCGGGGGCCAGTTGATCGAGGCCAGCCTGACCCGGCCCAAGGACGGCTCGGTGTGGTCCCTGGCCGTCCCCGCCGAAGCCGTGCCGCGTCTGTCAACCTGGCTGCGCGATCTCTCCGACGGCTTTGTGGCTTTCGATCCGGCAGACCTGGAGCGAAAACTGCCCGGGCCGGTGGTCGTCAGCGACGCCGGTCCGGCCAAGGACGGCGCGCCCAAGCAGATAGCCGACGGGACCGACAAGCCCTGGTACATCGGCGTGAACCCAGCCGATGAAGGCGATCCGCTCCCGGCCTTCGCCTGGGACGACGCCGAGCCCGAGACTCTGCGCCGGACGGCGCTGTTCGAAGCCCACAAGTCCCTGGGCGCCAAGATGGTCCCCTTCGCCGGCTGGGAAATGCCGGTTTGGTACACGTCGGTGGTCGAGGAGCATCTAGCCGTGCGCCATGCGGCCGGCTTGTTCGATGTCAGCCACATGGGCGTCTACCAGGCCGAGGGCAGCGGCGCGGCTGCGTTCCTGGATAGCGTCGTCGGCAACGACGTGGCCAAGCTCGAGATCGGCGAGTTGCATTACACACATTTGATGGACCCGGATGGGCACGTGCTCGATGACCTGATGATCTACCGCCGGGGCGCCGAAACCTACATGATAGTGGTCAACGCCTCCAATGATGACAAGGATTGGGCCTGGCTCCAGGCGGTGCAGAGCGGTTCCGCCCGGATCGACGAAGCCCGGCCGTGGGCGCTGGCCCTTGGGCGCCACTGCCGCCTGCGCAACCTGCGCCTGCCCGATGCCGCGCGGCGACATGCGCGTCGACCTGGCCCTGCAGGGCCCCCGCAGCCGGGACATCTTGCTGGGCCTGGGGACCGACGACGCTTCGGCGGAGAGGCTGAGCGGGCTGAAGTGGGCCGGCGTGATGGAAGGCCGCTTTGGCAAGTTCGATCTGGTGGTCAGCCGGACCGGCTATACCGGTGAGCGCACGGCGTATGAGCTTTTCGTGCATCCGGACGCGAGCCCGGCTTTGTGGGAAGCAATCCTGAAAACCGGACATCCGATGGGTCTGAAGCCGGTGGGTCTGGGGGCTCGCGATTCGCTGCGGACGGAAGCCGGGCTGCCCCTGTACGGTCACGAGATGGCCGGGGAGATGGGTCTCGGCGTTGGCCATGCCGGGTTTGGCGCTTATGTCAAGACCTATAAGCCGTGGTTCGCCGGGCGCAGCGCGTTCCTGGCACAGGAGCACGAACGCCGGGGCGAAGTCGTCCGCTTCCGCTTCGATGATAAGGGCGTGCGCATGGCGCACTACGGGGATCCGGTGGTCGATCATCGTGGGCGCGTCGTGGGGAAGGTCACATCCTGCGCCGTCGATTCGGACGGCTACCTGCTCGGCCAGGCGTATGTCGATATGGACTCCACCGCCCCGGACACCCACTTGGGGATCTTCCAGGGCGGATTGGTCGCCAAAGATGGCCAATCCGTCGACATCGGATCGCGGCTTCAGGTGCCCTCCCCGGCCACGGTGTTGACCCGATTTCCCAAGTAGTCTGGCGCGGCCGGCCGCTTAAAGAAGAAGAGCCCTATCGCTTGATAGGGCTGTCTTCTTGTCAGGCGGGAGGTGAGACCTCCCGGATACGACGCGTCGGACTAGATGTTGCTAACGATATTGCTGAAGACGTTGCCGATCGCCGGGCCAAGCAGAGCCAAAATCACAATCACGACAACAGCGACCAAAACGAGGATCAACGCGTACTCTACCAAACCCTGACCTCTTTCTTTCGGCGCGTATAGCATCTGGTTTCACCTCCTTCCTGTTTTAGAATTCGACCGGGCCTTGCGGACCGGTTTTGTTTATGTAGCTGTGACTGAAGGTTAGCACAACCGGGCTTCCGACGACCTTACAGGGCACTTGCAGAATTGTCTCAATTCACCGGCTGCACTCTAATGCTCTTGGCTGTGACCAAGAAAACGTCGGCCAGGGACGGGCGTTACTTCCGGCGCCTGGGAGATGGGTCCTATTGAGAGCGTGTGCTGGGCGACGCCTTGCGGCCGCCGGACGGCGCCCGTCCCTGCAAGGGCGGGGGAATTGGGGGTCATTGCCGCCTGCGGGGTTCTAATGTATCCTGTGCCACGCCACAGGCTCAAGAGCCAGGCAGGCGGACCCAACAACGCGGCCTGCGGTTTGGGTGCCGGACCCAGGGCTAAACCTGCCTATCCAAACTGACCGGGTTCCAGGAGGCACTCTCATGCAGGTTCACGATTTCTATCCGATTTGGCTTCTGTTCGCCGCCATCTTTTTCACGTTTGCCTATCAGCACTGGCGCCTGTCCCAGGGTCTGGCACGCACGTTCCGCATGCGGGAGACCGAGGGCACGGGGGACCAGCTGAAGGACTTCGTGCACGATTTCAACCAGTACATCGATGCCACCAACGCCGTCATGCGCTCGCAGAACCGGGTGGCCATGGTGGGTTACTTCGTGGCCGGGTTGCTTTCGCTGGTTTCGATGTTCTTCTCGTTCGGGTAGATCCCGGTGTGCCAAAGCTTGACCGGCCGGGGTCGCTCACCGGGGATGCGATGGGCGCAGGCCTAGTTGGCGAGCAGGCTGAGCACGAAGGCGGCGATTACGATCAGGGCCATCACGGTGAAGAGAATCTGAGACCAGCTCGTACGGGGGCGTTTCTTGGATTGGCGGCCGGGGTTGTCTTTTCGAGCCATCGTCGGAAACCTCACTTGGCAATCTGGATAGTACCACCCGGGCCGGTGCCCGTCGAGGTGCGGGCCAACTAACTTCTACGGACCGCGATGACGGTCGCGGTTCATACAAGTCTCACTTCAGAGGAGGGAGTTGGAACAGCATGGATATCCTGTCGATTTTCAATATTCTAGGTTTGGTGCTGCGGGCCCTGGGTGCCTTCGTCTTCGGGATTGGCGTGGGCTGGTTCACACTGCGCTCGTTTGACGACCACCGCGGCAGCTGGCAGTTTGCCCTGGGCGCCTTCCTGGGACTGTTGGGCGTCTTCGCCTTGCTCGGGCATTGGGTGAGCGGCAGCGCCACCATCGGCGGATTTGGCCTCGGCGCCGGCCTGGCTTTGTTGATCTGGGGTATGCGCAGCCGGTCCAGCAGCTCCACCAGTGCGCCGTCGATGGCCTCCAGCGAGCCGGCCAAGACGGTCATGAAGTAGACCCAACCCAAGTTCGTGAACCTACTCGGGGGCGGCAGACCTTCTGCCGCCCCCGTGGTTTTCCGGCGCGCCTTTGGCCCGGCCACCCGCGCCATGGACGGCCTGCAGGCTCGTGTTTGGCCGATCATGTCCTGCCGGGCGCCAAACTCTCAGGGGCCGCTCAAACGGACTCCCGTCATGCCAACCAGAACCTCAGAAGTTGAGTTACGGTTGAGTCAAATAAGGTACAAATGTTGAACAGCGGGGGACTGGGAGCCTCCGCTGTGCGTGTTCTCCGGGGGGTCGCCGAGGCTGTGCGGCGCCGCCGGCCTGGGTGTTGGGCGCCCATGCCGTGGGGGATCTTGGTGCCTTAGGCACACCCTCCGGAAGCATCGTCGCGAAGATCCAAGCTGCATCGACAACCGACCAATTCTCAGACCCATCTGAGCGACAGACCTGGCCATCTTGCGGGCGGGTCGCCTATTGCGGGTCCAGGCGTTCATCGTCTGGTCCGGGTGATTTCGACCGGAGTCCTTGCATATGCCGGAGCGGGAACAGGAGGTGCCCTGGGCGCCACGCAACTCGTTTGATTCATCGTCAATCTTTCGGACCGTAGAGCTTCTGGGAGGGAGATAACCGTGAAATCCAGACTTCTTCGAGCAGGATTCGCTCTGGCTTTCCTGCTAGGGCAGGTGGGGACGGTCGGCGTGGCCAGCGCCGCCCCAAAGCTGCCTAACTATGAGCCTGTGGACATCAGCGCCGATGTGCGGGGTTGGGAACCGACGGCATCCCACATCGATCGGTCCACGGCGCCCGGATCCGCGGAGGAAATCCAGGCCGGCGAAGATGCCGCCCTGGCGGCCGTGGCCGGAACACCCTACGCGGATTGCGCCACCGATGCGAAATACTGGCTGGGGCTGGACGATGCCGATGGATTTCTACTTTGTTGACGTGTTCCTGCTGGCGGCCGAGACCGATCAGTCTCAGGTCTGGGTGCAGGCGGACCTGAGTTGGCCCGATGGCGATCCCAGGGCAACCCCCGCCATCACCTGCGAGCAAGCGCAGTACATGCTGGACCAGTTCGACAACAACATGTACCCCCAGGAGACCGAGTTCTTTGGCACCCCGGACTTGCATGACGGGAGCAGCGCCATCCTTCCCGGTTTGCTCGGGCTGCCGGACGACTATTACGCCGACAGCCAGGGACGCCAGATCGTGCTGGTCGAGAATGTCGAAGATGAGAACTTCTTCGATTACACCTACCCGATCTACATCGCTGGCTTCTTTTCCCCCACGCTGAGGCCAACTTCGACCGCAATGCGATGACCATCGACGCCTACGATTGGGAGCACCGCACGGGCGCCAATCCGCCGGCGGACGATCCGGATCATCCCCCGCGCCCCTTCCTGTACGAAGGCGTCTTTGCGCATGAGTACCAGCACTTGCTGCACTCAGACTACGATCCGGACGAGGAGAACTTCATCAACGAAGGCATGTCCGACTTCGCCGAATTCCTCGTCGGCTACGGCGTCGCCAATCAAAGCCACCTCGACGCCGGCGCCAGCAACCCCGAGAACTCGCTGACCGTGTGGGGAGACCAGGGTGACCTGGAGATCCTGACCGACTACGGGCAAGCGGCCCTGTTCGAACTGTATATGTACGAGCAGTTCGGCGAGCAGTTCACGCGCGATCTGTTCCACGAACAAGGCAATGGGATCACCGGGATCAACAACACCCTGAAGGCGCACCATATCAAGAAGACCTTTGCGGATGTCTATCATGACTTCTCGGTGGCCATGCTGCTCGACTCGAAGAAGGCCGGCGGAAGGTACAACTTCGACGAAGTCGACTTCCATGCCGACATGGGGACGCCGGATGCCCCCAATCCGGAGGCCTACGACACCCCGGGGGCACCACCCTGGGGGACGGACTACCTGTGGATCGACAGCTATCTGGACGGTCACAGCACCAAAGATGTCTTGGGCTTTGAATTCAACGGCCTGGACTACACGTCCTTCCCGACGGCCTGGACATCCGACGGCGAGGAGCTGTTCAGCGGCGCCGGGGATCTGCTCGACAACTGGGCGATCTTTGAGACCACCGGCGGCGGAACACTGAGCTTCGACACGTTCTTCGATATCGAGCAGTTCTGGGATTTCGGGTTCGTGCAGGTCTCGACCGATGGCGGCAACACCTGGACCAGCCTGGCCAACGGCGACACAACCGACGTGCATGATCCGGACGCGCATCCCAAGGTCGTGGCAAACCTGCCCGGCTTCACCGGCTTCAGCGGGGACTACCCCGGGAGTGATGCCGAAGGTTGGTTGAATGAGAGCTTCGACCTGAGTGCCTACTCGGGCCAGGACATCCTGGTGGCGTTCCGGTATGTGACCGACTGGTCGTTCACCGCGCCCGGTTGGCTGGTGGACAACGTGGCCGTCGACGGCAACCCGATCTCCGACGGTACGGATGCCTCGGTGTTCAAAGACATCACCGAAATCCTCCCGATCAACAACGACTTCAACGTGACCTTTGTTGGATTCAAGAAGACCGGGAACAACACCTCCTACAAGATCGCCTCCTTCCGGCTCAATCACATGACGGAGGATGGCGTGGCCAACATCCGGAAGCTGCTGAATGACCACTCCGATGTGGCCATGCTGGTGACCTTCGATGCCCCCGAAGATTTCACTGGGTATGCCGACTACACCTTCGGCTTCATCTTGAAGAACGACGATGGTGAACACGGCAAAGGCAACCACCACGGCCACAGGCATGGGTCCAGCCTGCCCCACGGGCATGGGCATGGTGGTGGCAACGGCAACGGAAACGGGCATGGTCATGGCGGCGGCCACGGCCATGGGTTTGGAGGGATCAACGGACACTAAGCGACGGCTCTCGACAGCAAGGCTAGCCTGCTGAAAAGACGGGGCCCACTTCACAGTGGGCCCCGTTTTCTTACCTTGGTTAAGACAACGCTAGTTGACCGGAAGCCAGGGTACACCATCCTGGATGCCGGAGGGCGTGACCGGGATCTCAGGAAAGGGCCCCTCGCCGGCCGGACAAAGGACGTAGTTGGAGGTTTGGTCGGTGTGGAACAGGTAGGTCTCTCCGCCCGCCTGCAGGGAGATCACAAAGCCTGGCGTCTGCACCTGGATGTAATCGGTGCCCGGGCGTGGGCAGCCTAGAGAGGCGTCGGGCCAGATCACGGCTTGCGCCAGCGCGAGTTGGATCGTCTCCCCCTTGACCGACAGCTGATCAGCCAGAGCTGCCTTCACTCTGTCGACCATCAAACGCGCATCCTGGGGGAGCTTCTGGGTTGGCAGCGGGGTGGCGGCCGGGGGTTGAGTGACGGCAGGGGTGGATGGCTGAGCCTGTGTGGCCGAAGGCCGGCTGGCCTGGGTGGCCGGAACCCCGGAGGCTCCGGCGGTGGGCAGGGCGGGCCTTCCGGCGCA
This sequence comes from uncultured Chloroflexia bacterium, assembly GCA_963797485.1. Lineage (GTDB taxonomy): Bacteria > Chloroflexota > Anaerolineae > Anaerolineales > E44-bin32 > CAWAND01. Next base: position 240,874 of record CAWCPF010000002.1, on the reverse strand, counting down.
GCCGACAAGGAAAACGGCCAAGACAAGGGAGGTCATTCGCAGCGTGTTCATGCCCATAGGACGAATCTACCTTGAGAAAGGTTCCCGGAGACTGGGTTGTTCGCTCGCCCGTCGGTGCGCATCGGAGGCCAGTCAGCCGTCACGAGGATGGGCCGACCGGACATCGGCTGCAAATTCTACGCGGATCGGCCCGAGGCCGCGAAGCGCATCCGTACTCTACTGCGTGGCGCCGAATCGAGCGCCTGCATGCGGTTTGACAGACGCCCTGTCGGACACCCGTATTTGTTCGGCCCTCGATGACCAGCGGCGATCACGGTGCCACCTGGGGCTCGGTCCCCGGATTCTCCGGCTCCCCGTTCATGCACAGCACGAAGTTGTCCCTCGCATCCGTGTGGTACGTGTAGTCGCCCCCGTTGGCCAACAGCACGATCCGGTAGCCAGGCGTCTCCACCTGGATGTAGCCCGTGTTCGGGCGGGGGCAGCCCAGGCTGGCGTCGGGCCACACCACGGCCTCGGCCGAGAGCAAGGTCATGGTCGCGCCCGGCGGGGCCGACAGGCGCTCAGCCAGATCGGCTTGGACACGCCCGACCATGGCCGCCGCCTCGGGAGGCAGTTGGTCAACAGACAGCGGGGTGACCGCCGGCAAGGCGGGCGTGGCGCTCGGGGGCGCCTGGCCCGGAGTGCGGCTGGGCGCGGCCAAAGCAGGCGAGCCGGCCGTCCCAGCTCCGGCGCAGCTTGTGAGGAATATCACAAACAGGAATGGGACCGTTTGTAGGGTCTTCATGGCACGCTTAAGACGGTTTAACCTGAAACCGGTTCCCGGCCAGGGCCGACCCGGCGCAGGCGGCTCCGGCTGGCCTCCCTGTGGGAACCCGCTATGATGGGGAGACCACCGGGACGGCCGCGGGAGAGGGCTAAGAAAGCCATGGATGTCTGCCTGATGATCGAAGGCCAGCAGGGCCTGACATGGGACCGCTGGAAGCGCATCGCCGGGGCAACCGAAGAACTGGGTTTTGCCGGCCTGTTCCGTTCGGATCACTTCACCATCCCCAACCATCCTCATCGAGGACTCGCTCGAGTTGTGGACGTCGCTCACCTGGCTCGCCAGCCACACCACCCGGATCGAGTTCGGCCCGCTGGTGGCGCCGGTCTCGTTCCGCCACCCGGTGTTCATCGCCCGGATGGGCAAGGACATCGACACGCTCTCGGGCGGCCGCCTGGTGCTTGGCGTGGGCAGCGGCTGGCAGGATCTGGAACACGAGATGTTCGGGTTCCCGCTCCTGAAAGGCGAAGGACGCTTCGACCGCTTCGAGGAGGGGGTGGAGGTGATCTACCGGCTGCTGCGTGAGAAGGAGCCGGTCTCGTTCCAGGGCAGCACCTATCAGCTGCGTGACGCCCTGCTGCTCCCGCCGCCCCTGGCGCCCGGGCGGCCGCCCCTGCTGATCGGGGGCAGCGGCCGCCGGCGGACGATGCCTCTGGCGGCCCGTTTTGCCAACGAGTGGAACGGCAACTTTGTCTCCCCGGCCGAGTTCAGCGATCTGAGCCGGCACCTGGACGGGCTGTTGGCAGCCCGCGGCCGCGATCCGGGAGAGGTGCGCCGCTCTCTGATGATCAACATCCTGTTCAGCGCCACGGCTGCGGGTCTTGAGGCCAAGGCGCAAGCCCGGGGTTCCAGCGTGGAGGCCCAGCGCCGGCGCACCATCATCGTCGGGGTCGGGGATGAAATCCTGCCCCAACTGCACGCCTACCAGAGCGCCGGGGTCCAGCGCATCATGCTGCAGTGGCTTGAGCTGGACGATCTGGACGGGCTGGCCGCCCTGGCCGAACTCGTCCTGCCGGAGTTTCCCGGCCCGTGATGTCGCTGCCGGGACCGCCCGCGCCCGCCGCCTACCCCACGTATGGCTCGACTTCGACCCCCAGTCCCTGGGCCAGGCGGTTGACGTAGGCGAAATAAGCCACCGTCAGATTGGCGTCCAGGATGTCGATGTCGCTCAGTCCGGCCTGGCGCAGCGGACCCAGGTCGGATTCCGCCATATCCCACGGCGTGCGGTCAGCTTGGCGGCGTGGTCCAGCAAGGAGCGTTCGCGTGGAGCCAGGTCGAGCGCTGTGTGGTCTGTCTTCAGGCCCGCCTCCTGGGCTTCGGCATCCGGACGCCGGCGGAGCAGGCGGCCCAGACCGGCCGCATGGTGGGTCATTCAGTAGTGGCACTGATTGAGGGACGACACCACCACGGCGATCATCTCGCGCTCGGCCAGGCTCAACCCGGAGGGGCCGTGCATGGTGGTGTCGTAGAGCTCGGCGTGCTCGCCCAGGGTCCGAGGATGCAGCGAATGCACCCGCAGGATGTTGTCCACCTTGTGGTGACGGCGGTCCTGCCAGCGGTCGTACAGCTCCGCCAGTTCACCGCTGGCATCGGCCTCGGGGATGACGTGGATCCAGACGGGTCTGTCCATCAGCCGCCCCCAGGGGCACGGCTTTGGGCCCGGCCGGCCGTGTGGGCCACGCAAGAACGCCCTCATCCTAGCCTATCTGGAGGGCTTTGAGAGTCGCTTGCCGTCTTTTGACAGCCCTGGTTGGCCATAGTGGACTCACCGCCGCGCATGGGTTCCCCTGGCGGGTGAAGGACGCCTTCCGCTCGGACCCTCAAGGAGACTGCAGCATGGCAACCATCCCGGCCGACACGCCCGCCCTCGAAGTCGAAGCCACCGCCCAGCCTTCCGGCTTTCGCCGCCCCTTAAGGCTGGCGGCCGCCGGGCTCGTTTTGGGCACCGCCTTCGAATATCTCTTCTACGGCCGCCCCCTGGGTGTGTCTTTCGCTATCTGGACCTGGCTCTGCCTGGCGGCCCTGATCGGGTTGGGCTGGCAGGAAGGCGTCAAGCCCTCGGCCCCAAGCCTGGGTCTAGGCGCGGCGGTGGCCGTGCTGTCGGTCCTGCCGGCGTTCCGATCCGAACCGTTGACCGTTTTCCTGGATGTGATTCTGACACTATGCGGACTGGCGCTGCTTGTCCGGACCTATAGGTCCAAAGACCTGATGGCGTTCGGTTTCGCCGATTTCGGCCTGGGGCTGGTCATCCCGCCGCTGGAGGCCTGGTTCAGGCCCTGGCGGGTGCTGTCGGAGACCCAGGCTCGCCTGCTGCGCCAGCGGCAGTCCCAATCCACCCTGGCCGGCGTCGGGCGGGGCCTGCTGCTGGCCTTTCCGATTCTGATCGTGTTTCTGGTCCTGCTAAGCTCCGCCGATCTGGTCTTCGGCGATTATGTGAAGCGCGCCCTGGATTGGCTCGATCTGGCGCGCTTCTTCGAGTATATGGGCCGCCTGACGGTCTTGATCTTGAGCGGTTTGTTTACCCTGGGCGCGCTGGTGGCGGCCCTGCGGCGCGCCGAAAGCCGCCGCCTGGTGGGTCTGGACCAGCCGCTCTTAAGTCCCTTCATCGGTTTCACCGAAATCGGCGGTCGTGCTGGGTGCGGTCGACGTCTTGTTCGCCGCGTTTGTGGGGGTGCAGTTCCGATACTTGTTTGGCGGCCAGAGCAACATCACAGCCGCCGGGTACACCTACGCCGAGTACGCCCGCCGCGGCTTCGCCGAGCTGGTGTTCCTGGCCGTTCTCACACTGGGCTTGATCCTGGCGCTCGGCGCGTGGGCACGCCGTGATCGAGCCCGCCAGCGCGCCGGGTTCGGCGGGTTGAGCGCCTTGCTGGTGGGCCTCACCGGTATCATCCTGGCATCGGCGTTCACACGCCTGCTGCTGTACGAGGAAGCCTACGGCTTCAGCCGGCTCCGGACGTACACCCATGTGGCCATTTTGTGGATGGGGCTCCTGTTCCTGGCGTTCCTGGCCTTGCTGCTGACGGATCGCTTGCGCGGGTTTGCCGTGGCGTGTGCCGCCGGCGCGCTTGGATTCTGCCTGAGCCTCAACTTGCTCAACGTGGATGCGTTCATCGTGGAACAGAATTTCGCCAACCCCTCGAGGGCCGGCGAACTCGACGCTGGCTATCTGTCTACTCTCTCGACCGACTCGGTGGCGCCTCTGGTTGAGAGATTCCAGACCTTCCCCGCCGAGGCGCGTGACAGCCTGCTTCCAGCCCTGGCGTGCGACCTGGCGGTTCTGGAGGACCGGGCGGCGACGGCCGGCTGGCCGTCCTACCGATTCAGCGAGGCGCAGGCTTTGAAAATGCTGCGGCCTTTGGCACCGGCCCTGGCGGCCTATCCGGTCACCAGGCTGGAAAACTCCCAATTCTGGACGGTCCAGGTGGGCGATCAGACCCAGAGCTGCAGCTGGCCCGACTTATGATCCGAGCAGGGGGGAGATGCGGAATGGACGCCGCGGTCAGGGCCAGACCTGGCTCAGCCACGGGGCCTGGGACCAAATCCACCTAGGATTGGCCAGCAAGGCCTGAACGGGGTCTGGAGGCACAATCTGGGTCTGTCCCGGGTCTGAAGGGGTCGGCCCCGCCGGCGTGACCAGTTCCATGGCGCTTTCCGGAACCCATCCCAATTGTCCCTGGTACTCGACCTGCCACCAATACTCACTCGTGGCCCGCACCCCGTCCAGTCCATTGAGGTGGTGTACAACCGTCACCTGGCTTTCAGCGGGCAGGTCCCCGGGCCCCCGGTAGTTGTTCCCCGGCCCGAGGCGAAAATCGAGTAGGTCCTTTATCCGGATGCTGTCGCCGGGGTGGTAGCGATCGGAGAATTCTGGTGGTTTGACCTCGACCATCATGAGACCGTTGGCCACGGCGCGCTGGTGCCCATCCGACGGACGATTCATGACCTTGCCGTTCAGCCAAAGCGTTGACGACCCGCCGCCGTCCTGGTTAATGCCCCAATCGGCGTCCAGCCGATCACGGCAAAAGTGGGCCAATCCGTCCATCGTCATCCCGATCGAGTGGGCCGCATCGCGGCCATCCACTACCACAAAGTAAATGCTGTCATCATTGAAGCAAACGGCCGTCCGCGGGGAGGGCGTTATCGCCCCGAGATCGTCAAACGATTGGATCTCTCCATCTTCGAGGAAGACGAAGCTCCCCGACAGGCTGGCATACGTTTCCGACCAGTTGTCCCCATCCGGCGTGCGGCAGTTGGCTTTAAAGTGCTGGATCAGTGTGGACAGGCCGAACTCGGGCTCCCACTTGGGCGTGAGCCCGGAGAGTCTTGGCGGCATCGCCGCTGGCCGACAGGACGACCGAATCAAATGGGATGGGGGAGTTCCCCTGGTCGACATGGATCGCCCGCACGACCCCGTGCACCATCTGGGGATAAGGCAGGATGGTGAAGGGTTGATCGAGTTCGACCACCACTTCGATCCCCAAGTCGGAGGTGTGCGTCCGGAAATCAAAGGCCGGTGTGTACACGACCAGCTCGTCCCCCTGTCGACGGTCGTCGATCCCATCGATGATCTGCTGGTCTCCGGATTCGAGATACGTGACCAACTGGCCCTCCGGAGGATGGCGGACGCACCCGCCGATGAAGGCGCCCCGATCGAGCTTCCAGGCGAACCCGCTGCCGCCCCCCAGATCATCAAAACGCTTGAGGTACCAGCCGGACTGCACCATCCCGCTCAGCGGACTGCCGGTCTCCTCGTTGTGGAAAGAGCCGTTGATGACCGCCACCACCTGGTCACGCGATCCCCAGGCCGGCTCCCACGAGCCCAGCGTCTCGTCATAGCGCTCCGCCATCTGGCTGACGGTTTCCTTGCCCTCGGTGATCCGTCCCCCGGCGATGGCCGTGTCCAGGGTCACATTGGGATTGCTTCGGTCCATGAGAACGACGTAGGCGCGATTTGGGCCGGGCAGGTTGAACATCTGGAAGCTGACGCCATCGGCAATCTGTCGCCACTCGCCGGCCGATCCGCTCTGTCCCTGCGCCGCCATCATGGCCAGGCTGGCGATCAACCATGCCGCTCGTCTGAGTCGCTTCACGTGTTCTCGGGGCTCCATGCCCATGCCGGCGAACTCGGATCAGGATACCACCACCGCAGGCCAGGCCTCGGTCGAGGCTCTAGGACTTTGCGGGGAATTGTGAAGGAATTCACAAGCCGTCTCTTGGATGACTTCAGGGAGATACGGCAGCGTGTTTCTCAGGCGCCGGTCGTCCTCCGTGTGTTTTGGGCTTTTAGCTGTCATCCCAGGGGCGTGTGTGGCTGGGGTCCGCCGATACGCGCCTTGAGGTAATCCAGGAACTCGTTATGACAGCACCGCTTCCTGGTCCTTTCTCCCAACTCCAAGATTCGGGGGACCAGCATGGGGAGGGCTTGCACCGGCTGCGCCTGCCTCGGAATGACATGCTTTTCAAGTGTCATGCCGAGGGCCCGAGGCCCAGGCATCGCCGCTGCGTCGCTCAAGGTGAGCAAGGCGCATGCCCGGCTGTGATAGCGAACGGCGGTCAGGCCCGCCGTGACTCCCGCGCCAAGACGGCTTCGACCTCCGCTCGGGAAAGGCCGCCTTGGGCCAGCCCGGCCTCGGGCAGCGCCAGCATGCGGCGGCAGAAATCGAGCACGTGCGGACGCACTTCTTCCGGCCGCCCTGCCCGGCTGAGGTAGGCCTCCAGGGTGTCCAGCGCGTGGCGGTAGTGACCGTGGTCCTCGAAGTAGAAGAAAAGATTCGCCTGAGTCTGAGCCGGCATGCCGCCGGACTGGATGTCGTCCCGGAGTTCGAGGACCGTCCCGAGGGTTGATTCGGGGTCGAGCGCCGGATCCATCCGGGCCGCAGCCAGGTGGAGATCCAAGCTCTTTAGTCGTCGCTGGTGGGCGTCGAAATCCTGGCCACGAGCCTGGTTAACTTGAGCTTCAGATCGCAGCAGATCAGCCAGGATGCGGATCCTTTGCGGGTCATCACGATCCCCCCTCGAGACCCGCTGGATCAACTCTTCAGCCGAGGAGTAGAACACGACGCTCGAGGACAGGCCGAACAATTCGTCGTAGGTCTGATCGATCAGCGCCAGGGCCTCCCCGAGACGCCCGGCCTGTGACAAGCCGGCGATCTGCAGCATGACTTGGGTGAATTGGAGAATGAGGCGCTTGATGAAATCCTGCTGATACATGGCCGCTTGGCTAAGGGCCGCCAGCTAGCCCTGAATGGCCCGCAGACGAAGCCGGACGATCGTCCCAGACCCCGCGTGGCTCTCGACTTCGATGCGGCCTCCCTGGGCTTCAATCAGGCCCTTGGCGATCGACAGCCCTAATCCTGTCCCAGTCCCGGCATGGGCCGGATCTCCCCGGTAGTAACGCTCGAAGACGTGGGGCAGATCATGGGCCGCAATCCCCGGGCCGGAATCGGTCACGCTGAGCACGACTTCGTGTCCTCGGAGCTCAGTTTCCATCCGGATCCAACCACCGGATGGCGTGTGGCGAATGGCGTTGTCCAGGATCACCAGCAGGACCTGGCGCAACCGGGTGGGATCCGCCCAGACGGCGCCTTCGGCCGGCCGCACCTCGAGTCTCACGCCTTTGTCTCCGGCCAAGCGGGATACGGTCTCGCGCAGCGAACTCGAGCAGGTCCGGCAATCCGACCCGCTTCTGTGTGATGGTGAGTTCCTCTGAATCGATGCGCGATAAGAGCAGCTGATCCTCTATCAGCCGGCTCATATGATCGCTCTCAGTCAGGATCTGGTCCAGGAGCTTCTTCTGAGGGTCATCTTCCTTCAATGCTCGGCGGGCCACGTCGGCCGTGGCGCGGATCAGCGTGAGGGGAGTACGCAATTCATGACTGGCATTGGCCACAAACGCCTGTTGGCGTTCGACCGCCCGCTGGGTCGGCTGGAGCGACTGCCCGGCCAGAAACCAGCTTCCAAGCGCCAGCAGGGCCAGCGAAACGCCGCCCAGCATGACCAGGCCCAGGACGAGTTGGCCGCGAATCCGATCCTGGTCGGATAGCGAGCGTCCCACCTGGATGATCGATGGCTCAGCCACGTCCGGGACGTGGTACGTCAGCAGCCGGACCCGGCTTCCGCTTGGGGAGACGACCGTGCGCAGATCGGATCCCTGCTCAAGCGCTTTGTCCACCGCCTGGCGGTCGGGCGCCAGGGGCGCGGGTGAGATGTTGAACCCGGGAAGGAGCTCGCCCTGGTCGCTGAGCGCCGAGACAAATACGGCTGCCAGCTCGGCATCCAGCCCGTTCTCTTCACCTGCCTCGGAAAGCTCATGGTCGGGACTCTGAGTGTCTTCTTCAGCCTCCCCGGAATTATCCGGAGCCGTTCGATGCGGCAAGGTAGGAAACAAGCCGCCGACTGTTACTCCGGCCTGGCTCGACACCCACAGGCGGTCAGCTTGGGAGAGCTCAGCCGGGAGAGGGACGCCCAATGCGACGAATTGTTGGGCCATGACGTGCTCGAGCGCCAGATCGGTGGTCGACTGGAAGAAGAACCCGAGCAACGCGTAGGTCCCGCCGCCCAGCAGGCAGATGAGGATCACTCCCGCGGCGGCATACAGCAAGGTCAAACGCAATCGGACCGGTCTAAACATCTTCCGGCTCCAACCGATACCCGACGCCGCGGACGGTGTGGATGGGATCGGCCCGGCCGGAGAGATCGAGCTTGCGCCTCAGGTAGGAGATATAGACATCGACCAGGGATGGCTGGACATCGTGATCGTACGACCAAACGTAGTCAAGGATTTGTTCGCGGGTCAAGGCCTGGCCGGGATGGCGGAGCATAAACTCAAGTAGTCCCCATTCGGTCTTGGACAAATTCAGTGCCTTGGGGCCGCGGCGGGCGGTATGGGCTTTCAGGTCGAGCACCAGGTCCCCCGTGCGCAGCTCCCACGGGTCGGGCGCGGCCGGAGCAAATCGCCTCCCCAGGGCGCGGATTTCGGGCCAGAAGCTCGTCCATCGCAAATGGTTTAACCAGGTAATCGTCCGCGCCGCTGTCGAGCCCCGCCACCCGATCCTCAATCTGCCCCCTGGCGGTAAGCAGCAGTAGGGCGATGGGCCGTCCGGCGGATCGCACCGCCCGGCAAATGGCCGGCCCGTCCCGGCCCGGCAGCATCCAGTCGATCACAGCCACATCGTATTCTCCGTGCAGGGCCAGGTCGAGGCCTTCATCGCCGGTGTGAACCCGATCTACCGATAGGCCCTCATCGGCCAGCACTTTGGCTACCAGTGCAGTCAGTCGGACGTCATCTTCGATCAACAGAATTTTCATCGGACCTCTGCCAGCCACATTATCCGCCCATTCTTGGAAATTGATTGGAAAGCCCGGCCCTGCTTCCAAGAGCCTTTCAAGCCGCGGACATTAGAGTGTATCCAGCCTTGGAGGAGAGTAGACATGAATGCCAAATGGACGTTGGTGTTTGCCGGGGGTGTGACAGCCTTTGTTCTGGTGGTCGTTGGGGCGGTGGCGGGCCGGGCTTCGGCAGACAGCGGGACGGTGACGCCGACCTCCGCCTCGGTCGACTCGGCCGTGATCGCTCAGATTGACCAGCGCGAAGCCGCCTACCAGCAAATGATCGACCAGGCCAATCAACAGCTCGAGCAGGCGTATCAGAAGATCGCCACTCTCGAAGCGTCCCAGGCCGCGCCCACGCAAGAAAGCTCGGGCCAGACCTATCCCATCTCGGCCGACCTGGCTGTGGGTTTGGCGCTCAACTTGTCGCCCGGCGCCCGGCTGGTCCGCTGGCCGGAACTGGTGGATTTCCAGGGCACGGTGGCGTGGGAAGTCGTCCTGGACCACGGCACGATGTACCTGGATGCCACCAATGCGGTGCTGCTGTACAACGGCGCCGGCGTTGCGTCGAATACCGTCTCGTCGGGTGGGGGAGGCGGCGGCTCGCATGGGGAAGATGACCACGAACATGAAGACGATGATTGAGCTGTGTGATCCGATCAGCAAGCTTAAGGGCTCCTTACAGGTAGAGGCATAGATCATGAGTGGACCAAACCGCAAACCCGGTGGCAAGGGCACGTTGACGGCCACCAAGACTTTTCTGACAGTCGGCGCGCTGGCCTCGACGCTCGTCGGTTGGACCAAGCTGACCCTGGACAACCCGGAGCCAACGCCGACCACCTCTCCGCCCACCGACATCGTGTTGGAGTTGGCGCCGCTGCCCACGCTGATCCCAGCACCGGACCTGACCGACATCCAGGTGGCGGCTCAGGCCGAGGCGCCTGCTCCTGCTCCCGGGCCGGTGCTGCGACACGTGTCGGCACCGCCGCCTGGCGGAGGGGGCGGTGGCGGTGGCGGCGGGCGTCCGCACGCGGTTGCCTCAACACATTCATCGCGTTAGGAACCGTCATGGAAGAAATCGACTTCCGAGCCATGGGCTCGTCGATGCGGGCGGTGCTGGATGCCCCCCGCACCCCGGCCCGTGAGGCGCTCCTTCAGGTCCCATCCTGGTTCGAGGCGTGGGAGCAGTGCATGAGCCGCTTTCGTCCGGACAGCGAACTGAACCGCCTCAACGAGCAGTCGGGATCACCGGTCCGAGTCAGCCCCGAGTTGTGCGAAGTCATCGCCGCCAGCCTGGAGGCGGCGCGTGCGACCGAAGGCCTGGTCGATCCGACGCTCAGGGATGCCATGCTCGCCATCGGCTATGATCGCTCATTCGAGCACCTGGAGACACAGCAGCTTGCTGGGGTCGGGGCCGTCGCTGGCTCCGCTGCCGGCGGATGGTGGGACATCCGCTGTGACCTCGATCTAGAGCTGGTAGAGCTTCCTTCAGGCGTGCACATCGATTTGGGTGGCGTGGGAAAGGGCTGGGCGGCGGACCGAGCCGCTCAGCGCCTCAGCCACTACGGCCCGGTGCTGGTGGACGCCGGCGGGGACATTGCCGTCAGCGGGCCGCCCAGCCGAGGGTGGGCATGGCCGGTGGCGATCACCGATCCGCGCCCGAAAGGAACCCGCCCGCTGGCGATGCTGGCGCTCAAACACGGCGGTGTGGCCACCTCCGGCCGTGACTTCCGGCATTGGAAGCGCGACGGGATTGAAATGCACCACATCCTGGATCCCCAGACCCGGCGCCCGGCGGCGACGGATGTGCTCACTGCCACTGTGTTGGCGCCATCCGCTTTGGAGGCCGAGGCGGCCGCCAAGGCGGTGCTGATCCAGGGTGCGCGTGCCGGCCTGGCCTGGCTCGATCGGCGGCCTCACCTGGCCGGTCTCTTGGTCCGGGAGGATGGGCAGATGGACGTGAGCCTCAATCTGGACAACTACCTGTGGAGCTAACCGACGATGCCTCGCAATGACACGGGACACGAAGGGGGAGAAATCTATGAAGCCGCGCTGCCCATGGGGGCCGTGCTGGTGCTTTTCCTCTCGGTAGTGCTTGGCGCCTTCGTGGCTGTCAGCGTCCTGCCGACCTGGGCCCCGAACCTGGCGCTTTCACTCTTCGGTCAATCGCCCAAGGCCTATTGGTACTTGTCCCGTTCGAGTGCCTTCGTGGCCTTCGGCCTGCTGTGGGCTTCTACGGTCTTCGGGGCCATGATCAGCAATCGGCTGGCGCGGTTGTGGCCGGGAGGGCCTACGGCCTTCGATCTGCATCAATTCACCAGCCTGCTCGGGCTGGCCGTCGCCCTGTTCCACGCGCTAATCCTGACCGGAGATCGCTTCATCGATTACAGCCTCGTCCAGGTGATGATGCCGTTTGGAAGCGTCAATTACAAGCCCGTGTGGGTTGGCGTGGGCCAGTTGGGCTTCTACGCCCTGATCGTTGTCAGCCTGAGCTTCTACATGAGAAAGTCGCTCGGTCCCAGGCTGTGGCGCCTGATCCACATCCTGAGCTTCGTGGCCTTTGTCGGCGCCCTGGCGCATGGCATGTGGAGCGGCACCGACAGCCCATCCGTGTGGGTTCAGCGCATGTACTGGTTTGCCGGTGGAAGCGTGCTGTTTCTGACCCTTTATCGAACGCTATCCGGCTTGCTGCCCGACAGGACTGCCGCGCGCCGGCCGAAACAAGCTGTTCCGGCCTCGGCCGGGGTAGGGCAGGCAGGATCGGCTCTGCCAGCGGGGAAGATGCAGATGCCCGCCGAACCCTCAGCCCGGAACCTCAACTGACGCTTGGATCTGTCTGCATCATCCCGAAGCGGTTGCCTTCCGTGTCAAGGCAGTAGGCGACCCAGCCGACATCTGGGACTGCGTGCTTGGGTGAGACGATGGTTCCCCCGTGGGCGTGGATCTGGATGAACGTGGCATCGAGACGCGTACAGCATGGGTTCTCCTTTCGCCTCGATCGCGGCTCAAAGTTGAGAAGGCAACGTGGGGGCGGACACCAGCTGGGCCAGCGCTTCGAACACCTGCTGCCAGGCATGGTCGAAATAAGCTCTGGCATCGGCCCATCCGGGACCCGGCCGCCAGGCCTGAATGGATGAGGTTTACGTCGCAGGCCGCGGCGGGGCTGTCCTCCAGCTGGTGATAGGCCACGACCACATGGGTCAGGGGCCGGGCGTGGTTCATGACGGCGTCGAACGCCGTCGGTCCTTTCCAATCGAACGCCACCAACTCGCCGTCGGCCAAGGCGGTGCTACGGCAGCCGACGGTGCTGTCCTGAGGTTTGTTATCGGGATCCCAGGCCAGCTCGTACTTGCCGCCGACATCGGGATCGACTTCGGCCTCATTCGTGAGGAATTCTCACAAGCAGATCGCCACGGGTGAAGTGCTCGAAGGCAGACTGGGCTCTGCAGGCGAGACGCACCTGATGGTGGATGACGGGTTCCATCGGTTTGCTTCCGGCCGGGATCGAGTTTCAAAGGGGTAACGAACGGGACAGGAAGAAATCGACAGGTCCTGCCAAAATGGTCAGCGGAAGAGTTGGGCGCGCTGTTCCTTGGTCAGGAAGTAGACCCAGGCCACAGGTTGCCCTTGGGGATTGTAGAAGGACTGTGTGGGGGTGAGTTTGTCCCGCCACTGGGGAACGGACCAACCCCACAGTTGGTTCTGCCAGCTCTGAGGGTATTCGACCACCAAGAAATAGAGGCCCCTGGAGTTAGGCAACTGGTCGGGTGTTTCGCTCCACTCGTACTGGTAGTGCATACTGCTGGGGAGGTAGAAGGCGGCGATCACCGGTTTTTCGTTGGTGACCACGATCTTGTTCTGGCTCGGCAGGGCGGCGAACCATGCGCCGATGGCACGCCAATCTCGGTTGTAGGGAAAACCAAACGTATTCATGGGGCCGCCGCCCGGCATGTTCGTGCCGAGAACAGATTTCGGCTGCCAAGGGTACTCGGGCGCGTGGTCGACGAAGAGCGAATAGCTGGCAAACAGGTTGACGAGCAGCATCGCCAGCACCATTGCCCGAGCTATGCCAAATGCCCGTCCCCCAAAACTGCGTTTGATCCACAACACGGTCCCTTCCAAGCCGATTCCGCCGAGCATGAGCAATGGCATGAAGTAGGTGTAGGCGTGGGTGCCGGAATCTCGTAAGAGTAGCTCCATGAAGAGCAGCGGCGGTATAGCCAGGCCAGAAGCGTTTGCCAACCCAGGTTCCAACGGAATCGAAGACACCCTAAGCCGGCAACGGCCAAGCTGAACCAGACAACCGGAGCCGGGTCGTAGTAGAGTGCTATTCGCAATGTGTCGGTTGCAGCTCCGGTGAATCGCTTCTGCCAGTAGTCGAATTGGAAAGCTCCCAAATGGCGTGCGTACTCGACGTAGAAGCTGAACACCAAAATCAAGAAGAGCGCCCCTGCGCCCACAAGATGCCAAGTCAACCGGCGGGCGTCCGGGCGGCGGCGTGCCCGGAGCCACCAATGAGCCGTCAGCACGGCCATGGGAGGCAGAACGAACGCGGCATCGAAATGGGCAAGCAGGCCGCAGGCCGCGGCGGCAAACCCCAGATAGAGCCCAGGGATGCGCCAGCGGTCCCGTTCGACGGCCAGGATCAGAGCCATCAGGCTTGCAGAGACGCCCAGCATGACGAAGGACTGGTATTGAACGAAACGGCCAAAGGCTACGAAGACACCGTTGGCCGCTATCAGGAAAGTGCTGTAGATGGCCGCAGGGCGGCTAAACAGTCGCCAAGCAACAACGAAAAGGCAGGCCAGCGAGAGCAGATTCGCAACGGCGAACGGCAACCTGAGAAAAAGCTCGCTCGAGAACGCGGGATCGATCAGGCCAACTGCGCAAGTGACGATGAACTCGACCGGGCCCTTGCGCTGGGCGAGCAGGAAGGCCAGGAACCCGACGATCGATTTGAAACTCCGGGGCGAACATAGGGCCTTGATCTCATCGCCCTGCAGGTTGGAATAGCCCAGGTCCGTGAATCGAAGGATCAGGGCGCCGGCCAGCAAGGCCGCCAGTTCGAGGCTGAGCAAAGGTCGAGCGCGAATGGATTCGAAAACACGACGGATCATTCGTTTCAGGTTCGAGCAGGATGACATCGCACCCGGGGCATCGCTTCTGGATGCAGATCAGTCCACTCGCCGCCTCTCCCTCCCGGTCAGCTTGCAAGATAGCAGGTACGGCTCGAAAAGGGAAGGTGTAGCCACGAATACGGTCTGGGTCGCTGCCGCCGAGCATGAGCAATGGCATGAAGTAGGTGTAGGCGTGGGTGCCGGAGTCTCCTTCTCACCCGTCGTGATCAGCCAGTAAGGGAAGTCCCCTCCCCATTTCTCGACCTTCCAGCCAAAGACCCGGGCATAGAAATCTGAGGCCGCGTTCAGGATTCTTGACCCCCAGTTCGAAGGGTATCGGTCTTCCCATGCCGCATTCCCTCCCAACGCTGTCGGCTATCTTGTTCGCCCGCTGTTGGTCTCAAGCTCGAGCTTGCGCGTAGAAACTCATAGGTGTCCAACAACCCCTCGACTGGCGCCTAGTCTGCCCGGTTACCGGAGCAATTGGCTGAGCTGAGCGTGGTCCAAACGATAAACCCAGGCCACCGGCGTGCCCGATTCGCTGTAGAAGATCTCAGCCGGTGTGAACAACGCCTGCCAGCCTGTGGCCGTTCTCCCCCAGACCTGGTCGATCCAACTCTGGGGGCGGTCGATGACCAGGAAGTAGAGCGCCGGGTCTTCCGGTAGGCTGTCGGGCGCGTCGCGCCAGATGTATTTGAAGCGCACATCGTCCGGCAGGTAGAACATGGCGATGGCAAGCTTTTCATTGGTGACCACCACCTGGCCGTCGCCGGGCAGACCGTCGAACCAATCTCCGATCGCCCGCCAATCCCGGTTGTAGGGCAACCCGAAGAAGCCATTGAAATTCCCTCCGGGGACCGTCATCCCGGCAATCGTCTTGGGCTCCCATGGGTATTCCGGGTTGTGGTCGACCAGCAGCTCGAAGGTCACATGACCAAGCGCCAGAAGCACAGCCAAGATCATGCCCTGGGCTGCCCAGCTCCAGGCAGGGCGCCATTTTGCCTTGACCCACACGACTAGCGAGTCCAACCCGATCCCGGCGACCAGGCAAAGCGGGAGGATGTAATCGTAGGCAGAAGCGCGAAAATCCTTGAACACCAGCTCAATGAAGAGTAGGGGTGGGACCAACCAGGCCAGGGCCATGAGCCAGCTGGCGTTCGGCCGAACCCGGGGAATGGCCAGGATGACGGCCATCGCATATACCCAAATGGCCGAGCCAGGATTGTAGAACTGAAAGAAGTGCAGCGTGTTGGTGGCGCTGCCCGCGAAGCGCTGGGACCAGTAATCAAGCTGGTGCGGTCCCAACCGGCGGATATATTCGACGTAGAACCCCAGGACGAGCAAAGCGTACAACGTGCCGGCCCCGAGCAAATGGGCCCTCAGGCGGGGAAAGATCGGGGCCTCACGCCAGCGCCGCCACCACTGGAGCGCGATTATCCCGAGCGGAGGCACAACCCAGGCGCCATCGAAATGAGCGAGCAACGCCCCGGCGGCCGCCAAGGCCGCCAGATACAGCCCCGCGGTTCGCCAACGTACATCCTGCACGGAAAGGATCAGCCCCATCAGGCTGGCCGTAACCCCGAGTTGGACGAAGGCCTGGTACTGCGCGAAACGTGCCTGGCCGACGAACATCCCGTTGGTCGCCACCAACAAGGCCCGCGTAGATGGCGGTTTGCCGGTTGAACAGACGCTGGGCGAGGATGAAGAAGAAGCGACCGACACCAGACTGGCGATCGCCGATGGCAGACGCAGCGCCAGTTCACTCGAGAAGGCCGGATCGATTAGGCCGATGGCGCACGGGACGACGTATTCGACGGGGCCCTTTTGCTGTCCCAGAAGGTAGCCCAGGAACTTCACCAGTGTTGGGAAATTCGAAAGTCGGCAGATGGTGCTGATTTCGTCGCCCTGGAAATTGGAGTACCCGAGATGGACAAACCTCAGAACGGCCGCCATCCCAATGACCAACGCGACCTCAACACCCGCAATCTTGTTCCGGCGCAGGCTGCCCAGCCATCCAACGTTCACCATGGAAACGCCTCGACGGTCCCAGATGCGCGACGCATGCAGCCGGCCGGCTGGTACGGAGACCTATGGGGTTGCATAAAAAAGGCTTGTGATCTGATCCCGAGTTCAAGAGCCAGACCCAGGCTGTCGGTTGGCCCTGGTCATCAACAAAGACCTTGATCGGTGCGATCTCGGTGATCCACCTTTTCAACGGCCACCCCCAAAGACGGTCGAACCAGCTCTGCGGCCCCTCCACCTGCAGGACGTAGACCGCCACCTCTTGAGGCGGGGCTTCGGGTGCATCCAGGCTGGAGTACCGGATAGGGTCGATGGGGGGCAGGTAGAAGCCGGCGATTTCCGGTTTCTCGTTGGTGACGACCGTCACGGGTTGCTCCCCGAGGGAATCAAACCAGGCGCCAATCTGCCGCCATCCCCGGGCGTATGGGAACCCGAAAGTGCCGGTCAGGTTGCCTCCGCTCATCTCGACGCCCAACACGCGCTTGGGCTGCCACGGATACTCGGGGTGGTGGTCGATCAGCACGGCAAAACTCCCGTATGCGGCCAGCAAGACCACGACCAACCCACCCACGTTCGCCGCCAGGCGACCGCGGGGTCCGGCGCGCCGTTCCGCCCACTCGATGACCCCCTTGACCCCCAACCCGGCGACAAGCAAGGCTGGCAGCACGTAAGTGTAGGCATGAGTGCGTGAATCCTTGAAGATCAGTTCCATAAATGCCAGCGGCGGGAGCAGCCATGCCAGGAGCGCCTGGCCGGCAAGGTTCCGGCGGATCTGGAACAGCCCGTAACAACCGAGCGCCAGGGTGAGCCAGACCACAGGGGAAGGCAGGTAGAACTCGAGCATACGCAGCGTGTTGGTAGTTGGACCGGCAAACCGGCTGCCCCAGTAATTCAGCAAGCTGGGCCTCAGGCGAATGACATATTCCACGTAGAAACCCAGGATGAGCAGCAGGAACAGACCCAAGGCGGCCACCAGATGAAAGCGAAGGCGGTTGAAGTCGGGTTGCCGCCTGGCCATTTTCCACCAACTGTAGGTCAACACGCCCAGGGGAGGCAGGACGAAGACGGCGTCGAAGTGCGCCAGGATGCCGGCCGCCGCGGCGGTGAAAGCCAGGTACAGACCGGCCACGCGCCAGCGCGGCGCCTTCAACGCCAGGGTCATCGCCATCAGGCTGGCCGTAACCCCCAGCACCACAAGCGACTGGTACTGGACGATTCGCCCGAAGGCCACAAACAGCCCGTGGGTGGCCAGGAGCAGAGCCGCGTAAACCCCCGTTGTGAAATCAAACAGCCGCCAGGCCAGGACGAAGAAGCAGACCACGGCCAGCAGACTGGCGGCGGCGAACGGCAGCCGGGCGAGAAGCTGGCTGGAGAAAGCCGGGTCGATCAAGTCCGTGGCGCAGGTGACCAGGTACTGGACCGGCCCCTTGCGCTGCCCCAGGAGAAAGACCAGGAAGTGAGCCAGCGATTTGAAGCCCGAGGGCACGCACAAGGCGCTGATCTCATCGCCCTGGAAATCCGAATAGCCCAGGCCGATCAGCCTCAGCCCCAATGCCGTTGCCCCCAGCAGCCCCAGCTGGAGCGCCGCCAACCTGTGTTGTTGGGCCGTCTTCGTCACCCGAGCGAGCATCCTGGCCGCCTCTGCATGGACCATCCGCCACAAGATAACAGGCTCCAGGCGCTTTGGAAAGCCAGGTTCGGAACTCGGAATCGGATCGGGCGTGGTCAGGGAAGATCAGAATGCGAGCAGGGTGCTGTCAGTGCGCCGTGCAGGACTTGAACCTGCAACCTTGGGCTCAAATGCACCGTTGTCACACGTGAATAATCTCGGTGATCCTGTCCACAACAATGGAGTATCTCTCTTGGCTTGCATCATCTGGTGGTAGGTGGCCAGGGATCGAATCCAAGAAGTCTCGACGTGAAAGGAAGACGCCTAGTTTCTTGAAAGGTACTCCTTCAGCTCGGGGGAACTCGATTCCACCTCCCTCAGCAATTCCTCGCGCCCGTCAATCACTGTAACGACATCCTCTATGTCGGGACTTCCCAAGTAGTCGTTGTTTCCTCTTCCATTGAACGCTTCTATCTTTGTGGCAATGAAGTACGGCACGGAAATGACCCTTATAGATGTATCGTTGTCCAAGTTCAGATTCGTCGAGTTGTTGAATGCCTCCTCGTACCAGATGTTCGTCAATCCGATGATCTCCGGAAGATTCGGCATGAAGTCAACTGATATTGATGCAATCTGCCATCTGCAGACCGGCTGGCCCTCCTCTGGAATCTGTTTGAACCCAAGTCCACGGAGTTCATCTTCGAGTTGGTAGTATTCGGCTCGAGTTGATATCTCAACAACGGCATCTACATCTACTGTGGGCCGGATATCTTTCGCCGCTGGATCCGTGAGCAACAACTCCACAACCGTGCCGCCAACAAAGACCACTTTGTCCAGTAAGTGATTCAGGTTCTTGGCAACTACGGATAGCTTGGCGAGATTCGAAAGTGGTCTACCAGCCATACTTCGAGAATATCTTCCTCATCCGCGAATGGCAATGTCACTTTTCGCGTGTGCGGCCGTTTCGGATTGCATCTATCAGTGCCAACAACTCGTACAGTTTTCTGTCTGCTTGAGAGGCTTCGGGAACTGTTCTGTAAAGGGGTGAGAATGCGAGACCAACGTGTTTCCCCTTTGCGTAGGGCCAGACAGGCAAGGGGTCCTTCCCTCGAGAGACAAGTCGAGACAGCGGGGGTGCTGCATAACCTGTAATAATGCCTCTGGTTCGGCCGCCGTGTGTCGGGGGAAACGAGTACTTGATGCCGTGGATAATGAACTCTTCAAGTGCCTTGATGACTGGCTTGCGCAGAATTCTTTATGAACAACTTGGCATGAACGGCCCTGTCAACTCCTGCATTATCTCACCGGGGCTGATAAACAGGGAGGAAGAGAGTGAAGAGTATGTCCACGAAGAATCGCCAAGGGAGAGGATCTTTAGCAGTATGACTATGTCTTGTGGTTTCAGGTTCATGGTCGTATTCTATTTCGCGAATAACAAATATGCAAATGGGAGTAGGCTTAGACCCAAGCTGCACAAACCTGAATGCAAGTGCGCAAATCTTCCACATGGCCAGAGTGTGGGGCTCAGACCTGTAGCTCACTCGATTTAGGCCTCAATCTCCTTCACGAGGCCGAGATTGCGCCCTGGGCCGCTCCGCCGGTCAAGAGTACTTGTACGCTGAAGGGGAATGCCTAGTCTATGTTGTGGTTGGATAGATGGCGGGCCAAACTCACCCGCCGCGACGGAGGCGATGTATGAGCATTCGTCCTAGATGCCACAAAGGGGAGAAGAAACCGGGGCAAGTGTATGCCCACGATTGGTGTCTCGCCCTTCCAGGCGGGTGTCGCTGGGATTGAATTTGGAACGATGAGTGCAGTGACCAGGCTAAGCAATGGCCTGAGATCAGCCTCAATGTCGAGATTGTCGAAGCCTGGCTCTGCTGATTGGATAAGCCGAGCGAACTCGGCTTTGGACATGGCAACGTTGTGGTGACTGGAATCAAAAACCCTGTTGTCAATGATCGAGACGTGCTTCGACCTGGGAGGGTAAGGACAGTTGAGCAGGCCGTCAGCGTGGCGACCAGAGAGCGGGTTGAATTCTGTGCTGAGAAACAATCGTCTGCCACGCCGGGGTCAAGTCGTTTTATGTCTCCGTCTTGGTAGAGCAGCTCGATGCAGACAGGTTGGGATGGGTGTCGATGTGCCGGCGTGGGCAGTGCGAGGCTGAAGACGTTGTTCCCCCAGTTGTAGAATGTCGATCCCCTCAGGTGGGCACGCTTGAGGACATCTTCATCATCTGTGTCGAACATGAAAAGTTGGGGGGTCGGGTGGCAAGTCGGTGAGGAAGCGTATGTCCGGCAGGCTGCAAGTAGCTGATCCTTCCCCTTACCAGTGGCAATTGTTGCAAAGACTGGCCTGATACGGTTGTACTCGCCTTCAGCCTGGAAGCGTGCCAATGCAGCGGTGATATGCAGGCCGTCTGTCGTTCCTTCTGTGTAAATGTTGGCGGGGTACTGTCCGTGAGGGTGGCCAGGCACCGGCGGATGACGAAGGTCAAACGATGGATCGAGGGATGCGTATTTGAAAAGCAGCCTAAGGTATTTGGGATCTGTCTTCCCGCGGACCATCCCAACGTAGTCGATCTTTCCTTTGATTGTTCTCGAGAGACTTGGTCTCGCTTTCACAGAGAGTTCTGTTTCCGGAATCAAATTCCAGGAAGTGGCGATTTTCTGCAGCCGGGAGCTGGCGGGTTTCCCAATCATGGAGCATAGCACAAATCTGGTCGAAGTACCTTTTGCGGAGATTAGGACGCACATTGGTGATAATCCCGGTGACTTCTTGACGTCGATGGTTGCTCTGGAGTCCGGTCTTGTTCGGGTTGATCTTGAACCCATTGCTTTGGAAGATGGTTTGGAGCTGGTCCCCGATAGTCACTTCTCCTGATATGGTGATCGATGCAATGGAGGGAGGGACTTCGCCCGCGTAGTGGAAATGGTTATGTCGTCGGCGTACCGGGTGTATGTAGCTCGACGGCCCGCGCCAGGTTCGTCAGGTGAGAAAGTCAAGCCTGGCACAAATCATGTTCGAGACAATCGGCGACGTTGGTGCTCCTTGAGGAAGCTGGTTGTTGAAGCAGCAAATCTGAGCCAGCACAGTCGACACATTTGCCGGGAGGGAATATGGCCGGGCCATGAACAAACCGCGGACCCTCCCAAAGTTGATGGAAGGGAAGTAATCGAGGATGTCAACATTGAGCACGTGGGCGCGGGCGAGATGCGGTATAGCGTTATCGACTATCCCCTTGTTCACCACAAAACCGCAGACGCAGGATCTGGGATCATAGACGAGCTCAAGTATGGTCGCGAGCTTTCGTTCGAGTATCTTCAGCGACGAAACAGGAGCGGCGATGGTTCTAAATCCGCCTCGTCGTTTGGTGAGATTGAAGGATGTGTACCTAGATGAGGGCGGTGAGATGTAGAGGTGGTAGACCAGGCGGAGGTAGTCTACTTCCAGCATTGCTCGCGACATCGTTTGGGGTCCTGAGCCCTGAGAACGTTCACCGCGGAGCTGCGCTGGCGACGCAGTCAGGTGAGGACTAACTCGCGGTGCTTATCTCACTGGCCCCCCTTAGGGAAGAAGGAGGCACTTGCAGACAATTCTCGCTTTTCGCGGGGCCACGGAAAGTAAACAAAGCAAACCAGAAGCCGACCGCGCATAAAGGGAACCTTCGGCACAACCGTCCCAGGTACTGGGACGAAAAGCAATTCAGTCTGCAAGTGCCTTGGCGTTTTATAGTGCAACGGAATGCGATCTTACAAGGGGAAATCTCGACTACGGGTGAGGCTCCCTCAACGGATGCCAATGGCGGCGGAGATCACAGATGAGGTCAAGCAGTGTGAATCCTTCTAAGGAGCGCCTGCGCGGGCCAGGGATAGGGGAGTCATCCTGTTGCTCCATGATAGGGGCTGTCGAGTTTTGGGCTTCCGCGATAGGTGCCTTCACGAAATCGGACCTGTCCCAGTTCCGTGCGGAGTTTCGCGAGAAGTGTGACAAGGCGAAGCTGGTGCACATTGAGTGTCAGACTGCAGAGGCAATGGGCCGGTGGCTTTCCACTCCTCCGTTCCCGAATACTGAACGGGCGTTCACGTCACTCGTTGAGGACGCTCTGATGAACCCGGAGGAGGTGGTTCAGATGGGCGGAGAGTCAAGTCTCGATCAGGCGTTGAAGCATGAGTAGATCCGTACGCGTTTCGTCATTCCTTCGCCGCGGAGGGTGTCATGAATGGGGGAGATCTGGCCTCGGTTTCGACACTGATGGGCCATACTCAGATTGCCGTGACAAAGACGTTCTATGCCATCTTCAACGTCGAGGAATTCAGGGAGAAACACCCAGAGTTTGGCCCGGCGGGAAAGCTGCCTTGGAACGGTCAGATAACGGGGTGAACAAAGTGGAGAAAGACCCAATGTTGTCCCTAGAAAGACAAAATCCCGCGACCAGGCGGGATTTCTTGCGTAGATCGCCAGTGCGCCGTGCAGGACTTGAACCTGCAACCTTGGGCTTAAAAGGCCCCTGCTCTGCCATTGAGCTAACGGCGCGCGGGGTGGATTGTATCATCCGGCGCGGACGAGCGTCAACGCGCCTTTGGAGGTCGGATGTCCCTCCTGGTCGGGAAGGACCGACCTGTGTCCCTGGTTTCCCCTGTCAGCGACGTGCCACCGGAAAAGCGGGCGTGGGTGGACACCCACGACCCCGAGTCGGGCCCTTACAGGGTCGTCGCCGGGCCGAGAGAAACCTATGATCCTATGACCGTCGTCGGGACGACCTACGCCGACGTCATCGAGGAGGTCATGAACCAATCCGAGTTTAAGTCCGTTGGTCCCGACGGAAAGATCTGCGGGCCTGCCACCCGTGGCCTGCTTGGACGGCGTCACATCGAAATCGAAGACGTCATCCAGATTGGCAAAGAAGCCAACCAGCTCGAAATGGTGCAGGCTGGGTTGGTGGGATCTGAAGAAGAGGTGACCTTGCGCTACGAGCAGGACCCATGGGAGTGGTTGCAGCCGATTGTGGCGGAGATGCCGGTGGACACCGTAATGCAACTGTGTGGCTACAGTAAGAGCATGGCATTCAAAATCAAAAACGGCACCAGGAGACCTTCCAAGGCGAAGCTGTCAATGCTCTGGATCGATTGAATGCCAACCCATTCTGTCGGCGGGGAAGACGGTGACCTTGGAGCGCGCCTGCTCAAAGCAACAGATTGACTGCGGAAATTGAAGTTGTCTGAAGGCTCACACGACTCTGGTAGCACTCAGCACGTCATCAAATGAGAGGTTGCCTTGGTCGAACTCTGAAAGGAGTTCGGTAATGTACTCTCGTGTGAGTACGCCGTGCAAAGAAAGCCGGGCGTCGTAATGCCCGCCTGCAAGAAACTCATTCATCGCCCCTATCAAATAATCTCTCAATATCGCCATCGAACGCGGTAGCTCCAGATTTCTTCGGAGAATGTAGAACTCTGTCACGTCCTTAAGCGACATTCTCGTGGGCCATGCCCACTGGCTCGTCGCAGCCAGAAGAATCGTGTGCACGAATCCTGTGAAAATGGGAAAGACTTAGGTATTTGTCATTGAAGAGATCCTCGTTGCTCTTCGTAATGTACTTGCGCTGCATTTCGTTAGTCATCTGCAGGATACTTTGTGTGAACCTATGGCCAAGCTGCCCGCCAAAAGCTCGGGGCATCTTGAGCTCCCAGACCTGGTTTTGCCCAAGTATTACGAAGCTCCGGTTGAATGTGCTCCACTCAGACAAGGGAATGAGCTGAAGATACCGTCCAGCGACGGGAATCACGGGAACCTGGAATCCGGAGTGGCACTGGAAGCTCGGTGGGCAGACTTGTACTGGGAAAGAAACGTTCACCCCTACCGCCCTTCTCAATTGTCATCTTGCCAATCTCAAATGTCAGGCTCCCTTGAAGAGCTAGTTCAAAGGCGAACTGCGTTACATAGTCACGTATGACATCCTCCAAAGGATGACCAGGCGTGATCTCACGAATGCGGAAAATGAACGAAAGAGCTTCGCGTACGGCAGGGGAGTTCGGAGTTGTCCGTACCTCAAACTGGCTTTGACCCCCCGCTGACCTATGGAAGGGCAACACATGATTACGGATGTCTTCGAGGAATGAGTAGCTGTGAAGCTCCAGGTTCTTCTCGATGGAGCCTCGATGAGTGGAATGCATGAAGCTACCGATAGACTTTCTTTCGGGTTCAAGTGAAGATCGGCGTGTCATTTCACCTTCCATTCAGGGTTCGTACTGGTCAGTCTGAGAATTCTTCGCTCGTGGATTTCAGCCTCTTCTTTCACACGAGAGGACAAATCTCTCAATCGCCCGAAATCTAGGCCTGCTGACCCAGGATACTGGGAAAGGAACATCTCAACGAAGATATCAGTTCCATCGTAGTACGAAGCCCCCAAGAACTGGTCGAAGTGTGCGACAACTCGAACGAGCGCACTCTTATGGTCGACGGAGAAGTCGCTGGGGAACTCCAGAAGGAACCCCGAGAATTCAGCTCGAGATCGCTCAATCTCCCCGAGCTCGTGATCGGCAATCATCCTCCACCGTGTTCTCAAAACACCTCTGTGGGTAGTCAGGAATTGGCCCCTGGTAAACGCGAACAATGGTAGCGAGGAATTTGAGGCGTTCTTCCCTCCTTGGACCATCCAAGTAGCTCTCCCACATGCCTCTACAGATCGACCAAACGGTTGCGTCACTGTGAAGCTCCGAGAGTAGAAGGCGTGTATCCACTCAGCTCGAGAAGATCCAAGATCGGCTGGCTACTGATCAAAATCGCCGAAGTGGGTTCCCACTCGGCCGATTCTTGCCGCAATTGGTCGAACATGCGGAGAATACCAACAAAGTACAAAGAAATGGTCTGCTCAAACAACTGGGTGTTGTTGCCAACTAGCGCTGCGGAAACATTCATTTCCACTTATGTGCACTGCCCTTCCAAAATAGTCAGGCAGCCCCGGAGTAGGGTTCATGCCAGCTAGGCGAGGTATTGCCGACGAATAACGCGTTTGCATTGTCGCAGCGAAATCATGAATGCGGGAGCGGTGTACTTCCCAGTCAGGTTCCGGCCACTTGATACTCCCCTCGACCCTCCACGTCGACAGACCTTGGGCGAGCTTCTCGATCTCGTGCAGTCCTGTTAAGGCTTTACTTGCGAATTCGAGACCTCGCGATGCGATCTGAAGCTCATATGGAGCCCTTTCGCTCGCAGCCGCCCCACTATGCCCTTCATAGAACTTGATTGAGGCGTCAAGCAATGTCTCAAACGACGAAGCGACCTCACGCAACATATTCCCTGCGACTAGCTGTTTGATGTACCAAGCGGCGGTCACGCGCTTTCCTTCGGCCGAACTCTCAAATGAGATCTGTCCGAAGAGAAGCTCAAGCTGACGGGTCATAGGAGCTGGCAGGTGAAGAAGGTATAGGTCTTCCGGTCTATCCCACCTGAGGCCCCTTATCTGAACAGCTACTTTGCCGACATCGATGGCTTCAATCCGAGCTCGCATCTCGACCATCATCTGCACGGGTATGATGGCCACGTACTCGGCCAGCCCTACCTTCTCACTCAATGCTTCCCTGCTTTCAGAAATATGGCCAGATGACACTGTCAGAGGAGGAAGTCGCCCGAGAACTATCGCCGCAGTGGTTGCGAACTCTCGGGTCGCCTGCTCCGTGTTCCAGGAGCCGACGAATGCGCGGAAGACCGGCTGGACCACTTCGATGGTATTTAGCGCCGAAATGAAGGCTTCTTCTTCAAGTTGTCTCTGAAGCGCAGATAGCTCGGTACCGAGGATCTTCTGCTCAACTCAGTCCGGGGATGGCTCCATTTCAGGGGTCAGATCCGTGTTTGTGCTTTCCGCCATCTCAAGCTCATGTGAGGCAGCCAAGTACCACTTCTTGAACTTCGGGCTCTTTGGAAACCAGTTGCTGTCATGCGGAATGCTCGGCCTTCGCCAGACGTAACGATTTAGAAGGTTAGCAAGCTCAGCAAGGATTCTCCTTTCTGGCTCGAGCTTGAGCTGAGGCTCACTGCCAGCCAAGGTGGCCAGTGCGATGAGTTCTTGAAGAGCACTGTCAGCCCTTGCTTGGAAGTACGATTGAAAGGATGCATTGAATGCCAGAAATTCTCCAGCCCGAGATTGTCTTGACCATCTATCGAACTCCCACAACAGCTCGCCGGAAACATGAGTTGGATCGAAGAATTCTAACGCTCTCCTATTCAGGTCCGAAAATCCGGCTACTGCTAGGAGACTCTAGGACTCCGACGAGAACCAATGGGGCGAGAGGCCCAATATCAGCGAGCATTGACGCGATGAGCATCCCCAGGGATATCACGAGAATTGAGCTCATAAGTCCGACATAAGCGTTCCCGATACGTTCGCTGAACTATGATTCTCCGTATACGCGAGGGCAGGCTGGCGTAATGTGCGCCGGCTACAGTCGACACGTTGGTGAGATATAGAGTCGAATAGCAGACCGACAACTGTGGCCACCGCGACAAAGAAGCCCTGATATAGACCGGCATCGGGCCGTAGCTCGTTCGGCCCGATAATCTCCAGTCCTTTCGCTACCGCTCTTGAGATAGCTTGTAACTCTTCATGAAGGAGCCGCGCCGACACGGATATCACGATGCCGATAAGCGTGGATATGCGCAGAGTTTTCCTAGGAATGATAGGGTCAGTGCGTGGACCACGCGGAAGCGAACAAGATATTCGTCTAACCAGATCCTGGCCCGAAATACTAAGCTGGCGATCCAGAACTGGGCCCGTTCCATAGTTCATCGAATGCGCCAATAACTGGAAAAGGAAGATAGCCACCCTAGTAGAAATAACCTCAGCAATCGAATACTTCTCATGAAATTTCCCCCACTCGGTCTTGCAGTATTCGCCGCCATTCGGCGGCACCGCCGCCCTCAGTGCATTGACCTTGTAGACCCTGCTCAGAAC
Organism: uncultured Chloroflexia bacterium; assembly: GCA_963797485.1. Classification (GTDB taxonomy): domain Bacteria; phylum Chloroflexota; class Anaerolineae; order Anaerolineales; family E44-bin32; genus CAWAND01. Next base: position 214,022 of record CAWCPF010000002.1, on the reverse strand, counting down.
CAGCGAGACTCCGGCATAGCGCGATGGAACAACAACCTGATCATAAGGCCCAAGCGATGCAAGAAGCAAACACACCCTCTCTCCAAATCCAATTGTTACTAACTCATATTCCCGGCCAGAGAAGGGACATAACCCGCATTGCGCGGGCATCCTTGCTCTCCGAGTGTCCTGACCACCCAAGTCTGGCCAGCGCACATGGCATGCGGTTCGAGTACCCTCCCCTTCCACAGACTTACATTCCCTTTAAGTCAGCTCATCCCCAACCTTCAAGCCCTATCCCCAACCCAACTCTAGATTGAGTGGCACCTAACCTCATGCGAAACCAGGCACAAATCCAGAGAATTCCAGGGTCTATTCGCCCGGGATCCGGTTATTCGAAAAGCCCAGGCAGGGACCGGGAAACTTGGACATATCTCCCCCCGTATGTGCACCGATGGGCATTTTCAGGAATTGACCAGGGGTTAGGCTAGGGAACTCAAGGAGTTGAATTTCCCACTCACCCAAGGGGGAAATACCGGGCCCAAATTCCAATTTGCCCGCTGGACGAGTAATAGGAAAAATGACCGGGATACCCACCAGATCAGGGATGGGAACGAAGAAAATGAGCGGGGTGGGTTATTTTTTTCTTACACCAACCGGATCCATATCCAAAGGCTCAACCAAACGTCATCGACTGCACAAATTCCATGCCCCATAACCTATCCCGTCAACGCACGCGCCCGGCTAACGGCGCGCGGGCTGGATTGTATCATCCGGCGAGGACGAGCGTCAACGCGCGCGATCGGCGCTTCAGGCCGGCTCGGCCTTCACCGCCAGCGAGGTCACATCGTCCGCCTGGGAAACGTCGCCTCGGAATTCGCGCAGGGCGGCGTGCAGTCCGCCGCACACCTCTTCCGCCGAGGCGGCCGGACCCAAGCGGCGCAGCACCTCAATCGTCCGCTCGACCCCGAACAGCTCACCGGAGGCGTCGGCGGTCTCGGTCACGCCGTCGGTGTAGAGCAGCAGCAGGCCGCCCGGCGGCAGCGCCACGCTGTTGAGGTCGATGCGCGGCTCATCCACCAGGCCGAGCGGCTGGCCCGGGCCGTGGGGGACCTGGCGCACTTCCCCATCCGGAGCCATCACCAGGGGCGGGTTGTGGCCGGCGCGGGCGTAGGCGAACTCCCCATTGCCGGGGTCGAGCACGCCGTAAAGCGCCGTCAGAAACATGCCCATATGGTCGCGGGCCAGCATCTCATGGTTGATGGCCGCCAGCGTTTCCGCAGGTGATGCCCCCCGCCGCGCCTCCGAGCGCAGCAGGGCGGTCGACTGGGCCATCATCAGCGCCGCCGGCACCCCGTGGTCGGAGACGTCGCCCACAGCGATCCCCAGGCATCCGTCGGGCCGGGGGATGAAATCGTAGAAGTCGCCTCCGACGGCGCTGGCCGGGGCGATGTAGCCGGCAAAGGTGAAGCCTGGGAGCTCGGGCAGCCGGGTGGGGAGCATGCTGGTTTGAATGCCCCGCGCCAGCTCGAGCTCGCGCTCCAGGCGTTCGTTCTCGATGATCTGGGCTTGGGCCGCCTTGAGCTCGTCGTACGCCTGCCTGAGCTGGCGGTTCTTCTCCCGCAGGTCGTCCACCGTCTGATCCTCGGAGTGGCTCAGGCGCTCGGTGAGCATGCGGATCACCGCCTGGGCCATGGCCGGGTGGCGGAGCAGCAGGTCGTCCAGCTCGGGCTTGGTCAGCTCGAGCAGCGTGAGCTCGGAGCGGGCGATCACACTGGCGCTGTGGGACCCGTCAGGTTTAAACAGCGCCATCTCGCCCACCAGATCCCCCTGGCGGCTGAACCCGAGCGGCCGCTCGTCCGGCGTCCCCATGGCCTTGATCACCTCCGCCTCGCCTCGTAGCAGCACGAAGAAGCCGTCTTTGTGAAATCCTTCACGAATGATGACTTCCCCGGGCGGGACGCGGCGGGTCTTGGAGCTGTGGATCAGGGCGCGCAGTTCGTCGGGCGGAAGGGCGGCGAAAAGGGGCACGCCGTGCAGGGTCTGGCTGAGAGGACCGGTTTCAGACATCGGCCTCGGCCGCCTGGCGAGCGGTCACGCAGAAAACGGGCACCGGGGAAGAAAAGCCGCGGATCTCGGCCGTCCCGCACGACTCGACGCCCAGGTCGTCCGACAAGCCCTGGCAGGTGGCCTGGTCGATCAGGATCGGTCGCTTGAGGACCTTGGTGTGCTCCTCCAGGCGCGCCGCCAGGTTGACTGTGTCGCCGACACACGTGTATGTGGCGCGGGTGACGGTGCCGGTGAAGCCGGCGATGACCTCGCCGGAGGCGATGCCGATCCCGATGTGCAGCTCGGCTTTGCCCTGGGGTGCCTGCTCGCGGTTCAGCAGCCGGATCAGCTCGATCATTTCCTGCGCCGCCTGAACGGCCTGCAGCCGGTGGTCCGGCTGCGGCGCCGGCGCGCCGAAGATGGCCATCAAGCCGTCGCCTTCCATCTGGTTGACGACGCCGCCGTGCCCGGTGATGGCGTCGAACATGAGCGTGTAGTAGGTGTTCAGCAGATCGATGACCTGCTCCGGGGTTTGCGATTCGACGATGCTGGTGAAGGAGCGGATGTCCGAGAACATCACGCTGGCTTCCACCCGCTTTCCGCCCAGGGTGAAGCCCGAGCTGAGCAGGTCCTCGGCCACCTCCGAAGTGGCAAAGCGGCGGATGAGCTCGCGCTGCTGATCGCGCAGCCGCTTCTTCTCCAGGCTGGCGTTGATGCGCGCCCGCAGCAGCACAAGGTTGAGGGGCTTGGAAAGGTAGTCCTCGGCCCCCATCTCGATGCACTTGACCACGCTGTCGATCTCGTCCATGGCCGAGACCACGATGACCGGGATATGGCGAAGCGTAGGGTCGGAAATCAGCGCCTCCAGCACCTGGTAGCCGTCGATCTCGGGCATCAGGATGTCGAGCAGCACCAGGTCGAACGCCTCCCGGCGCAGCACCTCCAGCGCCTGGCGGCCGTTCTCGGCAAAGGTCACTTGGTGCCCCTGCTCCTGCAGCCCGCGCGCCAAGAGCAGGCGGTTGACCTTGTTGTCGTCGACGACCAGCAGGCGGCCCGGTTCGGGCTTAGCGCGGTTGGGCATGCTTGTACGCCTCCAAAGCGGCGCGAACCGCCTCGAACTGCACCGCCGCCGATTCGACGTCGCTTTCGGCGCCGGCCAGCTGCCCATCCTTGGCCTTCATCTCCATTGCCCGGGCCGCCTCGGACAGGGCCTGGGCGCCGAGCGTGGCACTGTTGGATTTCAACGAGTGGGCGGCCCGGCGGAAGCCATCGGCGTCTCCGCCGGCCAGGGCCTGGCGCATCCCGTCCAGCAGGGCGGGGCAATCGTCCAGGTAGGTGTCGATCAGCTCGACCACGAAGTCGGCATCGGTGGTGGCCTGCAGGCCCCGGAGCACGTCGGTGTCGATCAAAGCATCCATCCTCTTTTGTCGGCGGGCTGGGCGTGGATGGCTGCGCCGGGTCCCATCGTGCCGGCCATCATGTGCTTCCCGGGCGGCCCGCACCGCCCCGGGCCGAAACGCGGGTCAGGGCTTCAATCAGCTCTTGAATCCGGACCGGTTTGGTGATGTAGTCGTCCATCCCGGCCTCGATGCAGCGCTCGCGATCGCCCTGCATGGCATTGGCGGTCATGGCCACGATGCGCGGGCGCTCGGCCTGGGACCACTGCCGGTTGATCTGGCGCGAGGCTTCCAACCCGTCCATCTCAGGCATCTGCACGTCCATCAAGACCACGTCGTAGGTCTGGCGTTTGAGCGACTCGAGCGCCTCCAGCCCGTTGGCCGCTACGTCCGCCCGGTAGCCCATCTGCTGAAGCAGCCGAATGGCAAGCTTCTGGTTGACGGCATTGTCCTCGGCCAGCAGGATCCGCAGCGGGTGCTTTTCGGCCAGACCCGGATCGACGCGCTGGCGGCTCGACGGGGCGCTTGGCGGCCAGGCCCGGCTGATCGGCGAAGATCGTCGTCAGCGCATCCAGCAGCTGCGAGGGCTTGATGGGCTTGGTCAAAAAGGCGGCGAACTCGATGTCGTCTGTATCGAGCTCGCGGCGTCCCAACGAGGTGAACAAGATCAGCGGGAGCGCCAACTCATCGCGCGACTTACGGATGGCGCGCGCCAGGGACAGGCCGTCGATCTCCGGCATGTGCATGTCCAGAATGGCCACATCGAATTCCTCACCGGCCCGAACCCAATCCAGGGCCTGGCGGGGCGAGTGGCTGTCCTTGGGGATCATCCCCCACCCCTTCACCTGCAATGTGAGGATGCGCCGGTTGGTGTCGTTGTCATCCACGATCAGCACGCGGCGTCCGTGCAGGTGCGGGTCCCCGGTGCGCATACCGGGGGCCGCGCCGCCAGTGTCGGGCGCTTCCTGGGCGAGCAAGGTGAAGTAGAAAGTGGCGCCTTCCCCGGGCACGCTTTCGGCCCACATGCTGCCGCCCATCATCTCCGCCAGCCGCCGGCTGATGGCCAGCCCGAGGCCGGTGCCTCCGTATTTGCGGGCCGTGGAGGCGTCCACCTGGCTGAAGGATTGGAACAGCCGGTTCATGCGGTCGGGCGGAATGCCGATGCCGGTGTCCCGCACGCTGACCTGGATCTGCCGATCGGCGCGCTTTCCGCCGCCGTTGGTTTGGGGCCCGTCCGGGGCGCTCAGGCTGACCACCACTTCGCCTTTCTCGGTGAACTTGACGGCGTTGGTCAGCAGATTGAGCAGGATCTGCCGGAATCGGGTGACGTCGCCCACGATCCGGGTCGGGGTGCCGTCCTCGATGAAGTACGCCAGGTCCAGGTTCTTCTCATAGGCGCGTCCGGCGACGAGATCGAGCGTGCCCTCGGTGCACTCACGCAGGTCAAACGGCTGGAATTCAAGGTCCATCTTCCCGGCTTCGATCTTGGAGAAGTCAAGGATGTCGTTGATGATCGCCAGCAGCGCGTCGCTGCTGTTGCGGATGATCTCCGCATACTCGCGCTGCTCGTCGGCCAGCTCGGTATCCAACAGCAGTCCGCTCATGCCGATGACGGCGTTCATGGGGGTGCGGATCTCATGGCTCATGGTGGCCAGGAACGCGCCCTTGGCCTCATTGGCGGCCTCGGCCTCCTGGCGGGCGCTGACCAATTCGGAGATGTCGTGGTAAATCACGATCGTCCCCGGCTTTGATTGCCCGAGCATGACGGGCAGGGCCAGGATCTCCACGTCGAGCAGTGAGCCGTCCTTGCGCGTGCGGCGCGTGATGGCGCGAAGCAGCTTGCCCTCTCCTGAGAGCCTGTTGTAGCCTTCGGCCTCCTGGCGCAAATCCTGCCGATTGGCGACAAGGTCATCCAGGTTTTGGCCGATGGCTTCCTCCGCCGTGTAGCCGAACAGCTTCTCGGCCGAGGGATTCCACGAGACGATAAGCGGGGTCGCCAGATCACCCTTCGAATTGGTTAGATATAGAGACGTGGTGATAATCGCTACAGGGCTGTTCTGAACCACCGCTTCTGAGAACTGCTGCTGGCGCTGAACCTCATCAAACAGCCGGGCGTTGTGGATGGAGACGCCGGCTTGCTGGGCCAGGCCGGTCAGGAAGCTCAAATCGTCGTCATCGAAGAGCGCATCGTTGGCTTCGCGCCAAACGGCCATGGCGCCGATCACCTGCTCCCGAAGCCACAGCGGGGCCACCATGAGCCTCTCGGTGCTGGTGGCCTCTTCGGTCCCGGCGATGTGCACCGCCCGCGGGTCGGCCACGGCGTCCGCGATGCGCTCGGCGCGCCCGGACTGCACGATGTCGCCGATGATGCCCTCACCCAGCGTCCATCTGAACGCCATCACCGCCTCGGCGGTTGCTCCGGCGGCGGCGATCGGCCGCAGCGTCCGGCCGTCATCGTCCAACAGAATCACGGCCGAGGTGTCCGCCGACAGGACCTCCCGGGCGCGGTGGGTGATCCGGTCGAGCACCGTGGAGAGTTCCAGGCTGGCCGATGCCTCACGGCCGATCTCGTTCAGCGCCGCCAGTTCGCTGGCCCGGCGCTCGGTTTCGTGGTGAAGCTGGGCGTTGCGAATGGCGGCTCCGGCGCTGGCGGCCATGGTGGTCAGCAGGTTGACGTCCGACTGGCCGAAACGGCCTTCGCCGTGCGTGCTTTGGACGGAGATCACTCCGATGGTCTGGCGGCCGGCGGTGATCGGCACACCCAGGTACGAGGCGGCGCGCACGCCCACACGCTTGGCCTTGCGAGCCTTCATGGTCCGATCGATGTCCTGATTGAGGAGCATGGGCTGGCCGGACAGCAGAACCTGGCTGACGATGCCCTGCCCAAGCTTGAGAGGCTGGGCCTCGTCTCCATAGATGTAGGGGAAATGGATCAGGTCGGACCGCGGATCGTACATGGCCACATAGGCGATGTCGGCGCCAAAGGCCTGGCGGACCTGCTCGCCGATGAGCTCGATAAGTTTGTCGATCTCGGTCTCGGCCACCAGCGCCTGGCTGACGGCGCTGATGGCGGCCAGCTCGGTGTTGTGCTGGCGGCTCTCATCCAGCAGACGTTTGGTTTCCTCAAACAGGCGCGCATTCTCCAGGGCCACGCTCATGGAGGTGGCCAGCGTGTTCATCAGTCTCAGGTCACTTTCGCCGTAGGCTGATGGTTGGTAACTCTGGATGCTGATCACGCCCGTCACCTGGTCGCCGCTGAAGAAGGGCACGCCCAGGTAGGACTTGTTCAAGTCCTTCTCATCGTCCGTCCCGGAGGGAATTCGAACGACGTCGTAGGCCTCTCCTTCTTCTGAGGACGAAAGCAGGAGAGGCTCCCCTCGATGAATCACATGCGTCCACAGGCCGCCGGATTGGTCGAGCTGGGTGGGCGGGAATGATGTGCGTTTGCCTCGGTCGACGTAAAAGACCATGTCGCAAATGTTGGTCTTTGGGTCGCGGAAGAGAATGTAGGTTGTGTCGGCGGCGAAGATCTCCCGCACTTTCTCTCCTACGAGCTCGGTGATGGCCCCCAACTCCAACTGCTTGACCAGGCCCTCGCCGACGCTGTTGATGATGCCCAGTTCGGCCGCTCGGTGCTGGGTCTCCTCAAGCAGTCGATTGGTCTCGTCGAACAGACGCGCATTCTCCAGCGCCACACTCATGGACGAAGCCAGGGTTTCGACCAATCGAACATCGGCCTCGGAATAGGCGTGCTCCCTCTCATTGGTGCTGATCGAGATGGCGCCGATGACGTCGTCGCCCAGGATGATCGGAACCCCTAACCATGACTTCTCATTCTCTTCGCCGCCCGATCCGACATACACCGCCCCCAGTTCCCTGGCACGGCGCTCCATGTCCTCGTTGAGCAGCAGAGTCTTCTTCTGGCGGATGATGTGGCTGACCAAACCCTTGCCGAAGGGAATCTCGCCGGTCGACAACTGACCATGCTCGTACACGTAGGGGACGTGGATGACACCGGCTGTCTTGTCGTACAGGCCAATGGCTATCGAATTGGATTCCACGATCTCGCGGACCTTGTCCCCAACCAGGCGGATCACGCCATCCAGGTCGAGCTGGGCGGCCAGGCCTTGCTGGACGCTGTTGATGATGGCCAGCTCGGCGGCGCGCTGGCGGGTCTCGTCCAGGAGCCGGTTGGTTTCGTCAAACAAGCGGGCGTTCTCAAGGGCCACGCTCATCGAGGACGCCAGAGTTGTCAGCAGACTGACATCGCTGTCGGTAAAGACATCTTCACTGTCGAAATTCTGGACCAAAACGATTCCCGTGACACCGTCTCCCACGATGATCGGGCAGACCAATGCGGATTTGGGCCATTCCTTCTGCCCTTCGAGCAGATAGGAGCCGAGCCATTTCGGCCCAGGTGCGGTAGTCTCGATTGACCAGGATTGGCTTTCGGGTGCGGATCACCTCGCCGGAGACGCCGATCCCGTCGACTTTCACGCCCGGCACATCAAGGCGTTCATCCCGATCCAGCACGAAGGGGAAGGTCATCCAGTCCGTCTCGGCATCGTACATCCGGATATGGACGACCTGGGCGTCGAAGATATCGCGAATGCGGTTGCCCACCAGGTTGTAAATGGCCTGCATTTCGAGATTGGAACTGAGGCCCTGCTGGACGCCGTTGATGATGCTGAGTTCGGCGGCCCGGTCTTCGAGCTCGGCATTGACGGTGCGGAGGGCCTCGGTCCGTTCGTCGACGCGATCTTCCAGGGTGCGATAGAGCGAGGCGTTATCCAGAGCGGCCGACGCCTGATTGGCGAACGTCGACATCAAGTCCTGATCGGCCTGGGTGAAGGGGCCGAACACGCGTGTGGGTGTCGACGTACAGCCAGCCCGATGCATACGCGTGGGAGGTCAGCGGCACGCACAAGACGGACAGCCTGTGTTCACGCACGCGTGCCTTGCGGGCCAGATTCTGGTCCGAGGCGTCGTCCAGAAGGAGTGGGCCGGGCTGCTCCGTGGCCAGCCTGAGGATCGGCGCCGCCCATTCGACCGGGTCTTCTCCGGCGGTGAACCCACGCTGGGCCAGGCACGACCGCTTACCATCCGGGCCGTCGACGATCAGGGCGGCCTGTTCGGCGCCGCTGAGCTCGACCAGTTGATCCATGATGAAGGCGATCAACTCGTCGGGCTCCTTGAGTTCGTTCATCCGGACGCCGATGGCCAGCATCCGGCGCAGGGCCTCCTTGATGTCGCTGCCCGACGCACCGGCCGTAAGCGCCGCCAGAGCATCACTGGTCGATTGCCGGGCAAGCTCGAGGACGATTTGGCGGTTGACGGCGACCTTGTTCCAGAAATTCCGGCGCAGGCCCTGATCGCTCACGGCCTCAATCTCGGCCCGTGCCAGGTCGAAGGCCCGCCTGAGCGCCCGATCGGCTTCGGCAGGCAATGTGCCCTGGCTGTGGTCGGCCGGAACCAGGTAGGTCCGGTTCTTTGGCCGGGCGGCGAGGACCCGATAGTAAGCCCACCAGATCTCCTGAGGCGGGAAATCCACGTTGGCTTCGTCAACCTTCTCGAGCCCGAGAACCGCCCGCCGGGCGAGCTTGAGGGCGGCGGACCAGTCCCCCGACTGAAGCTTGACCTCGGCCAAGGCGGACTGGGCCACCGCCAGCTCGATATTGGCGCCGACCGCGGTAAAGTGCCTAATGGCCTGCCGGATGTGTTTGCCGGCGGTCTTGAGGTCTCCTCGCAGGGCGCTGAGCCGCCCCAAGCCCAGGATCAGGTAGCCGAGGTACGACCGCAGCTGGATGCTCTCGGCCAGGGCCAACCCCTCTTTGAATGCCGCCTCGGCGGCCGACAGATCACCGGCCGCCATCAACACCCGGGCCTGCGTTTCGAGAAAGGCGGCCACATGGTTCTCTGAGAGCCCCTGGCGGCCGATCTCCATGGCCTCTTCGATGTAGTGCCGAGCCGCGCCGTACAGGCCGATGTTGTGATAGAGCAGGCTGAGGTGGTTGTCGGCCAAAGCGGAGGCTTCCTGCAGATGGAGTTCTTGGGAAAGCGCCAGGGCCGATTCGCCGTACTCGCGTTTGGCGACCACGTCCGGCGCTAAGATGGCCAAAAGGGAAAGGATTCGGGTCTCAGATCGTTGGTCACCCGCCCGCCGCGTGAGCTCCAAGGCCTCCGACAAGTACCCCTCGGCCCGTTTGGATTGATCGACGCCCGGTGTGAGGGCCATGACCCCCAGGCACACGGCTTTGGTGCTCGCGTCGTCGACCTGCTGCAGCAGGTCGACTGCGCGGCGGAGAGAGTCCAGGGAGAGCTCGGTCTCCTCCATGTTCGAGTAGGCCAACCCGATGGCGGCCAGGCTCTTGGCCACCAGGCGTTGGTCGCCCGTGCGCTGGGCCGTCTTGTGGGCACGCTTGGCCAGGCGCAGGATTCGCTGGTAGTCACCCGAACCGCGCCCCGCCAGGGCATCGATAAAGGACGCCTCAACCAACAGATCGGCCCCGCTGCAGGCGCTGGCCAACCGGACGAGGGCTCGGATGTCCTGGGACATGTCGGCCAACCGGCCGAGCGCCTGGTAGGTGTCGGCTCGCTGCTTGAGGAGGCGGAACTGCGTCTCATCAGGTAACGGGCTGGGCCCTGGCCATTCGAGGGCGTCGGTCAGGGCCCCGAGCGCAACCTGGTGGTCGAAGGATTTGTAGGCGGCGTCGGCCCGGTCAATGACAGCCTGCCGGCGCCGGTCCAACCTCGGCGACCGAGGTTGGCGGACGGCCCGAGGCTTTCGCGTCTTGGACGTGCCGGGTGTCTTGTTCTTTGCCATCCTGCGCCTCATCCGGAAGGACCGACACGACAACTTGGACAGCGCCGATGCCTTGACATCGCGTTCAGGAAAACACGGGTCAGGGACCGGGTGCCGTTGGGAGTGAAGGGCGGGGTGGGGAGTGGTTTGGGGGCCCGATTGTGGAGGCGAATTGTAAGCCACTTGGAGCCAGACTGCCAGACACGCATGCGCCGGGGTGCGTTAACGGAAGTCTGATGTGCGGTCAACCTTCCTCTGATGCACAGCGCCTATAACTAAGGCATCTCGACCCATCGTATGAGTGCCGCAGGAGGCATAGCTATGACCAGTTTGACTCGTTGGTACCCGTTCCGTGATGTGCGCCGTGTGCATGAAATGCTCGACCGTGCGTTCGATGAAAGCGTGTACAGTGGTCTGACCGGCGGAAGCCTGGGTGAGTATGAAGGTTTGGCTCCGGTTGACGTCTACCAAACCGAAGACGCCATCGTGATCAAGGCGTCCCTGCCAGGTGTGAAGCCCGAGGATCTGGATATCTCTGTCACCGGCGACACGCTCACCATTCGGGGCGATGTCAAGCATGAGCACGAGGAACCCGAAAGCAACGGCAAGCAGTACCAAATCCGGGAGCGCCGCTACAGCCGCTTCTCGCGCTCTTTGACCCTGCCGTCCATGGTGGACGCGGGCAAGGCCGAAGCCGACATCGAAAATGGCATCGTGACCCTGACCATCCCCAAGGCCGAAGAGGCCAAGCCTCGGCAGATCACAGTCAAGTCCAAGAACTAAACCACTCGCTCTGGCCCGGGCCCGGCGGTTGTGCGCCGGGCCTTTTTCTTTTTCTCGAAGGGGCATCGAGCCCCGTATAATCGCCGGCGTGGCGACGCACGTGTATCTATCGGCGCATTTGGACGATGCCGTCTATTCTTGCGGCGGTTTGATCCATCGCCAGGTTCAGGCAGGTGAGTCAGTCCTGGTCATCACGGCCTTCGCCGGTGATCCACCTCCGGGTCCCCTGACCGAGTTTGCCCACAGCCTGCATGCGCGCTGGGCCTTGGGAGACACGCCGGTGGCCGGCCGGCGCCAGGAAGACCGGACCGCCGGCCGGAAACTGGGCATCCGGATGGTGCATCTCACCTGGCCCGAAGCCCTGTACCGGCAGGATGTCTCAGGCCATACGCTCTATCCGACTGAGGCGGCGATCTTTGGGCCGATCCGGCAGGATGACCCGGCGATCAACGGTCGCCTCTTGGTGGATCTGCGGATGGCTTGTCCCAAGGGGGCGCAGGTTTATGCTCCCATGGCATTGGGCGGGCATGTGGACCACGGCGCGCTGCGCCAAGCCGCTGAAGCCATGCACCGGCCGATCACATACTACCGAGACTTTCCGTACTCGAACTCGCGGCGGAGTCCTCCCGCCGGGTTTGGACCCGCCGGATGGCGAAAAACGCCTGATTTGGTTGAGCGCCCGTGACGTGAGGTCCTGGGCCCAGGCCGCTGCATGCTACCGGTCGCAAGTGTCCACTTTCTGGAACACTGAGCACGAACTCGAGGCGGAGTTGGCCCGGGTTTTGAGGCTGGACGGCGGCCAGACGCTCATCGGCCCGGTGGAGCGGTTGGGATCTTCGACCGAGGCTGGTGAAGTCCCGGATTGATTTACACGCCCCAATCCGGTATCATTGGGAAATCGTGATCCGGTCTTATTGGAGATGGTCAGCAAATGGCCGAGCGTACTGCCTGGTCCGCCGAGCCCATTCGGCTCTTCCGTTCCGACTTCATGGAATTCTTCAGCCACATCACACCGCTGGCGGTCGCCATCCTGTGGACTCCCGTGGTGGTGTTTTTCATCGCGCGGGGCAGCAATCGCCGCCGGCTCGAGTTGGTACTTTGTGGTGCCCATCGGCCTGTTCGTCGGATGGTTTGTGTGGACCTTCGTCGAATACACCATGCACCGCTTCATTTTTCACTACCATCCCAAGACCGAGCGGCTCAAGAAGATGTTCTTCGTCATGCACGGGGTCCATCATGCCCAGCCGATGTGCAAGACGCGCCTGGTGATGCCGCCCGCTCTGAGCGTCCCCATGGCGGTGGTCTTCTACGGCGTGTTTCAAGGCTTGATCGTGAACCTGCTTGGGGCGCCTGTGTGGTTCTACCCGGTATTCGCCGGCCTGGTGGGCGGCTATCTCGCCTACGACCTGCTGCACTACAGCATCCACCATTCGAATGCCCGGTCGGGGGTCTTTTTTGCCATCCGCAAGCACCATCTGCGCCATCATGGGCCGTGCAGCTTCATGCGCTTTGGCGTGACCTTCACCCTGTGGGACCACGTTTTTGGGACGATGCCTGACAGCCCCTGCGCAGAGCTGATGCGAGCCCGCCAAGAAGTTCGTCTGACCTCGAAGCCGACAACTTGAGACGAGCCTCCCGCCGCCCGTAGGGGCGTGGCGAAGCCAGTTCGATGCCTCATCCGTCTTTATCCAGCGTGTTAACTGGACAGTCACAGGCAGTTATGCTATCATCTTGCCCGGGTTGACCTGCGCCTGGGCTGAGAGCAGACTTCAAGCTTTCTTTAACTTACGGGGCGACCGCCCCGGATCCAAGCGCCAAGTGTGGCTCGTGGGGAGTGCGATGGGGTATCAAACAGTCTATTTGACATCTGACGGCCGTAAGAAGCTCGAAGACGAGCTCGAGAATCTGCGCACCGTTCGCCGGGCTGAGGTGGCCAAACGCCTGCACGAAGCCATGGAGGGCGGGGAGCTGATCGAGAACGCTGAATATGAAGCGGCCAAGAACGAGCAAGCCTTTGTCGAGGGGCGAATTCTCGAGTTGGAGGACCTGCTGTCGCGCGCCATGCCCATCGAGAGCGGGAAGGGCGATGGGAGTGTTCGCATCGGCAGCACGGTGACCGTCAAAGAGGGGCGTGGCAAAGAAGAAACCTACACGATCGTCGGCGCGGCTGAGGCCAGCCCCAAAGAGGGCCTCATCTCGAATGAGTTGCCCTTGGGTCAGGCTCTGCTGAAAAAGCAGGCCGGGGACGATGTCGAAGTCAAGGCGCCCGCCGGCGTGCTGCGTTTCAAGATCGTCAAGGTGAATTGAGACCGGGTGCTGGATGTCTGAGGCCCCGCGCTCACTCACCGGCGCGGGGCTTTTTTCATACGTTCACCCGGGCCGGCCGGTCCGGCCCGCTAGAGACAGTCAGGGAGATGCGATCCCATGGCCGAGCTGAGTGACCTGGAGGATGTTCGGCGCCAAAAGATCGAGCGCCTCGCCCAGGCTGGCATGAGCGCCTATCCGCCTCGTGTCCGGCGCACCCACACGGCTGCCGAAGCGGTATCGGCGTTCGAATCGGGGCCGGAGGGGGCGAGGTCGAGGCCACCGTTGCGGGTCGGATCCGCTCGATCCGCGATCTGGGCAAGATAGTTTTCTGCCATATCGAAGACGCCGTCCGGCGAGCTGCAGCTCTATCTGCGGCGGGACGATCTGGGCGCCGACAAGGTCCAACTCTTCAAAGATGCGTTCGACCTGGGCGACTTCCTGCAGGCGGACGGCCACATGTTTCGCACCAAAGCTGGCGAAGTCAGCCTGCATGTGAAGAATTTCACAATGCTGGCCAAGGCGATCTCCCCGCTTCCCAGCCCAAAGGTGGAGCATGTTGAAGGCGAGGCGGTTGTGCACGATGCCTTCACCGATCCTGAGGCCCGTTTCAGGCAGCGGTACGTCGACCTGGCGGTCAATCCCGAGGTCCGCCAGACATTCGTCGTTAAGGCGCGCATGGTCAGCGCCCTGCGCGCTTTTCTGGATGAGCACGGTTTCCTGGAAGTCGAGACCCCGGTGCTCCAGCCTCTTTACGGCGGCGCGGCGGCTCGGCCCTTTGTCACCCATCACAACCAGCTTCACCAGGACCTGTATCTGCGCATATCGTTCGAGCTCTATCTCAAACGGCTGCTGGTCGGCAACCTGGAACGGGTCTACGAGATTGGGAGGGATTTCCGAAACGAGGGCGTCGACCGCACGCACAACCCCGAGTTCACCCAGCTCGAGTTCTACTGGGCTTATGCGGACTACACCATGGTGATGGAACTGGCGGAGGCCATGATCGCCCGGGCGGCCGAACAGGCTGCAGGCTCGGTCCAGGTGGTCTACCAGGGTCAGACCGTGGATCTGACGCCGCCTTGGCGGCGGCTGGCGTTGCACGACGCCATCGCCGAGTATTCAGGCATCGATCTGGAGGCCTACCCCGATGCCGACAGCCTGCGGAAGGCCATGCTGGCTCACGGACATCACCCTACCGAGAGCGCCACACGCGGCAAGCTGATCGAGTCCCTGCTGGGGAGCGATGTCGAGCCCAAACTCGTCCAGCCCACTTTCGTCTATGACTATCCGCGCGACATCTCGCCGCTGGCCAAGTCCAAGGGGGACGATCCGGCCACCGTCGAGCGCTTCGAGGGCTTTGCCGGGGGCATGGAGCTGTGTAATGCGTTCACTGAACTCAATGATCCCGAGGATCAGGAGCAGCGTTTCCTGGAGATGGGGCGCGACTACGCCGCCGGTGATGAAGATCGCCAACCGCTGGATGAAGACTATCTGCGAGCCATGCGCTACGGCATGCCGCCCGCCGGCGGATTTGGCATGGGCCTTGACCGGTTGGCGATGTTGTTGACCGACCAGGCTTCGATCCGCGAGGTCATTCTCTTTCCTCACCTGAGGCAGCCGGGGAATGAGGACGTAGCGTCTGGCCACTAGCCTCTAGCTGCTAGCACTTAGCGCTTAGCATCCAGCACTCAGCGCCGGGCACTGTGCTATGCGCGCGACAACTGCTCCCAATTCCTGTGCTTGCCGCGGCCGTCAACCTAAGAATGGTCCTGACTTAGGCGAGGCCGGTCGTGCACAGCCAGGAGCCAGGTGCTAACCGCTAGGAGCCAGGAGCGGCCTTCTCACTGCTTCTCAGCGGGCGGCCGCCAACCCAGACGCTTGCGCAAGCTGGCGTAGCGCGACGCCAGATGGACCAGCGGCGAAGATCGCCGCCGGACGATGCGCGCCGAGGCCAGCGCCACGCGCAGTCCGCTCGGCATCCTCGAACGGCGGGAGCCGCATGGCGGCGCGCCCGACTTCAGCGTAGGTATGCGCGTCCGAGCCGCTCGTGCCGGGCAATCCGGCCCGGGCGGCCAGCTCGGCCGCCTGACGGTTGGGCTCATCCGTCAGCGTGCGGGCATTGAACACCTCGAGCGCATCCACCAGGCTCAGGATGCGCTCCAAATCCTCCAAACGCCAGGCCCCCTTGCGCACGGAGTTGAACGGATGGGACACACTGATGAACGCGCCCTGATCCCGCAGCCGTTGAATGGCCGCTTCGGGGGTGAGGTGGGGCGGCACCAGCTCGCGGACGAAGAAAGCCAGCAGCTCTCCCTGGGTGGTCATGATTTCCTCGCCGGGGATCACCCGCTCCGGGTCGAGCGCGGCGGCGGCGCGCGCTCCGTCGACGACGTTGTGATCGGTGATGGCCAGGCGGTCGAGGCCGCGCCGGCGGCAGACGTCGAGCAGCCGCGCCGGCGTGTCGAGACTGTCGGTCGAGTAGTACGTGTGGCAGTGCAGCTCGATCGTCCACTCGCCGCCGGGCTGGGCGCTCATCGGTCGCCTCCGGTCGAATTGGCTGACGCGGGGGCCGGTATCGCATGTGTGGCGCCGTCCTCCGCCTGAGCCTGATCCGCGCTCGCCAACACAAGCTTGGGCGACGCCGCCCAGGTGGCCAATCCGATCAGCACGGCAAACCAGAGCGTCGCCAGACGCAGGAGCAGCGTGGCGGCCACGGCGGTGGAGGCGGGCAGGGGCACCAGCCATCCCAGCAGCCCAGCAAGGCTGGCCTCGGTGGCCCCCAGGCCGCCGGGCAGGGCCGACAGCGCGCCGACGATGGTGGCGAAGGCAAACGAGAAGATGGCCACGGCGGCTGTGCTGAGTGACGGAGGAACACCCAGCCCCAAGAGCACGCCAAAGGTGGCCAAACCCTCGCCCAGCCAGGCCAGGCTGGCCAAGCCGATCGCCACAATCGTCTGCCGGGGCCGGAAGACCTCGTGCGCGGCATCGAGGAAGCGCCGAGCCGCGGGTGCCCAGCGGCTCCCAAGCGGCAGCCGTTCACTCATCTCGAGCATCCGATCGCCCAGCCTGCGCCATCTTATGGCCACCCAAATGCCGGCCAGACCCGCGGCGACCAGGGCGAACGCCGGCCAGGCCCCGGGAAAGGCGAACACCCCCAGCGTGCCCAGGACGAGCATGGCGCCGGCGTCGCTCAGCCGGTCGGCGACCACCACCGTCAGGCCGTGGCTGATGGGAAGGCCGCAGGCCGATTTGAGCCACACGGCTTTGACCGCCTCGCCCAGTTTGCCCGGCGTGACGGACAACGGGAAGCCGGAGAAGAAGATGCGCGCGTCGGTTCGCGGGGATAGACCGCCTGGCTGGACCTGACGGACCAGGTAGTGCCACTTGGCGAAGCGCAGACCGTAGCTCATGAGCGCCGCCGAAAGGATCCACGGGGTCCAACCCCAGCGGAAGGCCGCCAGATGCCGGGCCACCTGGCGCAGATCCCCGGCCAGGGCAAGCGCGGCCATGACCACCACGCCCAACAACAATCCAAGAAGCAGCCGGCCCCGCCAGGTGGTCATCGTGGCCGGATTGTAGCCGAATTGCCGGCCCAAAGTTTCGGGCCGGCCGCGCCCGCGCTCATGCTAGAATAGGGACCGATGAGTGATTTCCCGCTCGGACCCGAGCAAGTCAACCCGGTGACGCGCTCCACGTTTAGGCGGCAGGTGTGGCTCGAAATCTATCTGCCCCTGGTCTTTGGGGGCGCCGCCCTTGCGGGCGCAGCCTATGGGTTGTGGAGAATGGGGCTTGGCACGGCGAGCGCCTGGGCGGATGCCGCCACCAGCCTGCTGCTCCTGCCGATTCTGGCCCTCAGCCTGATCCCGCTGGCCCTGTTGGTGGCTGCCAGCGCTGGACTGGTGATATTGATCCGCCGGGTGCCGCCGGTCAGCCAGAAGCTGCAGAGCCTGGCGTTCCGGATGCAGGTGGCCGTGCGCCGTGGCGCCGACACGGCGGCCGCCCCTCTGGTGATGAGCGAATCCATCGGGGCCGCCGTTGGTAGTTTGCGGTCGCGCTCGGCGCGCCGAAAGGGGTCGCAAGAATGACCGAGGCAGCACCCGTGGAGATCCGCACGGGAACCGGGCGAAGCCAGGTGCTCCTGTTGGGCGGCCTGGTGGGCGCGGTGACCGGGCTGGGGATCGCCTATCTGATCACCCAGCGCGCCGAGCGACAGGGTGGGCAGGTGAGTCTGAGCACCGGCGAGGGTTTGCGGCTGGGCCTGTTGGTCCTGGGCCTGCTGCGCCAGGTGGCGGATTTGGCGTCGCCCGACCCAGACTGACCGGCTTCGTCTCTACCTGAGCCCCGGTGAGCGCCGGGGCTTTTTGATTCTTGACACTCATACGCATGGGCTGTAAGATGGTTGATGAACAAACGTACGTTCAGCGACCATCATGCCTGATCTCACCCTCGCCCCTCCCACCGAAGTTCGACTGCTCGACGCCGCCTTTGCGTTGTTCCTCGATCAGGGCTATCACGGCACCTCCATGCGGCAGGTCGCCAGCCGCGCCGGCATCACCCCGGGTTCGATCTACAACCATTTCGAGAGCAAGGAGGCCCTGTTCGTGGCGCTCCTCAGCGAACGCGTCCCGCACCGAGCCCTGGTGGAGGCCGTCAAGGACGTGCAGGGTGACACGGCCGAAGCGCTGGTCCAGGAAGCGCTGTCGCGCATGCTGGCCGCCATGGCAGACCAGTTCGACAACCTGCGTCTCATGTTTGTCGAGTTGATTGAGTTCCAGGGGCGCCACGCCGGGGCTATCGGCCGGACCTTGTTTCCGCAGCTGGTGGATTTCATTGCCCGCCTCAAGGCTGCCGACGACCGTCTCCGCCCGGTGCCGCCCATACTGCTTACCCGCATCTTCTTTGGGTTGTTCTTCGCTTACGCCATGACCGCCACGCTGCTGCGCGATATCCCTGGTTTCGAGGCCAACGCCGCCGACCTCCAGACTCTGGGTGACATCTTCCTCCACGGCGCGCTTCAGCCCTTGGAGTAGCCGCTAATGCCCGGCAGCCGGTTGCTGGCCCTGATTCGCAAAGAGTTCATCCAGATCGTGCGCGATCCGCGCACGCTGATGATTACGTTCGGCATCCCCGTGGTCCAGATGTTCCTGCTCGGTTACACGGCCACGACCGACGTGCGTGACGTCCCCATGGTGGTGTTCGACCAGGACCGAACCCCCGAAGCGCGTGCCCTGCTGGATGCCTATCGGGCCGCCGATTACTTCAAACTCACCTACGACGTCAATTCGGAGTCCGATCTGCAGGCTTTGATCGACGGCGGCCAAGCGCGGGCCGGCCTGATCATCCCGCCCGGATACGGCGCCTTGGTGTCCACGGGCGAGACCGCCAGCGTGGCTTTTGTCCTCGACGGTTCCGACCCCAACGTGGCTTCGACGTCCCTGGCGGCCGCCGAACTTATCGGGCAATCCTTCAGCACCCAGCTGACGCTGCAAACACTTCAACGACAGGGACTGGCGAGCGCGTTTCACCCGGCCGTCCAGGTGCGCAGCCGCGTCTGGTACAACCCCGACCTGGTGAGCGCCGTCTTCATGGTGCCGGCCCTGATCGGCATGATCCTGCAGCTTTTGACGACCATGCTCACGGCGACGGCCATCGTGCGCGAGCGCGAACGCGGCACCATCGAGCAGTTGATTGTCACGCCCATCCGCAGCTGGGAGTTGATCGTGGGCAAGATGGTGCCTTACACCCTGCTGGCGTTGTTCGATACCGGCGAGGTCCTGCTCGTCGGGACGCTGTGGTTTGGCGTGCCCATCCGGGGCAGCCTGGTCCTGCTGATCGCGCTGTGCTGCCTGTTCCTCGTGGGCTCGTTGGGGATCGGGCTGCTGATCTCGACCGTCGCCAAGACCCAGCAGGAAGCCATGATGCTCTCGTGGTTTACGCTGCTGCCAACCGTGTTCCTGTCCGGGTTCCTCTTCCCGCTGGCGGCCATGCCCATCTGGCTGCAGCTGGTGTCGTACGTCATTCCACTGCGCTACTTCTTGATCATCATTCGCTCGATCCTGCTCAAGGGAGTCGGAGCTCGGGTCCTGGCGCCTGAGATCCTGGCTTTGACCGTTTTCGCGGCCGTTGTGATGACCCTGGCCGCGCTTCAATTCCGAAAGCGGCTGGATTGAACAGCCGGGAGGTCTGCTGATGGCTCACAAACGTGCCCTTCGAATCGTGCCCGTGGTCGTGATTCTGGCGCTGCTGGCGGCCGGCGCCTACTACCTGCGGGCCCAATCCAGTGCCGATCCCGGTTCGCTTTCGGCTTCCGGCACGGTCGAGGCGACCCAGACCCTGATCGGGCCCGAGATGGCCGGCCGCGTCGGAGAGGTGCTCGTCGACGAGGGCGACCTGGTCCGTGCCGGGGATGTGCTGCTGCGGCTGGATGACCAAGGTCTTAGCACTCAGCGCGAGAGCGCCGTGGCGGCCGGGAAGGCCGCCGAAGCGGCGGCGCAGGCCAAGCTGGACACCGCCCAACAGGCCCTTTCAGACTTGACCGAAAACGCACCCGTGGTGACCGCCCAGGCGCGGCTCGATCTGGCCAACGCGCTCAAGGCCCTCGATGACGCCCAGAAGAGGAACACCTGGCAGCAGACTGGAAACCGGGCCTCCAGGGATACCATCGACGCCACCGAAGCGCGCCTGGTGCTGGCCAATGATGCGGTTGACAAGGCCAACGCCGACTTCAACCATGTCAAAGACAAGGACCCCCAAGATCCGGTGCGCGCTCAGGCTGAGGCCAATTTGCTTGCCGCCCGGCAGACTCGCGACGACCTGGTCCGGCTCTTGAATTGGTACAAGGGCTCACCTACGGATGTAGATCAGGCCATCCTGGATGCCACGGTCGAGCTGGCCCTGGCACAGGTCGATCAGGCCGAGATCAACTACGACAAAGTCGCAAATGGACCGGACACCGACAGCTTGCGCCTGGCGCAGGAGCAGGTGGAGACCGCCCAAACCGGCCTGGCTGCCGCGCGAGCCGAGACCCAAGCCAAGCTGACGGCCATCGACTTGCAGCTCGACAAGCTCGTCCTGCGGGCGCCAAGCGGCGGCGTGGTCCTGGCGCGCAACATTGAGCCGGGCGAAACCCTCACCCCTGGGGCCGTGGCCCTGACCCTGGGCCAACTGAACGGGCTCACCCTCACGGTCTATCTTCCCGAGGATCGGTACGGGCAGGTTCGGCTGGGGGACACGGCCCAGGTCACGGTCGATTCATTCCCCGGCGTGACGTTTGCCGGCACGATCAGTAAGATCGCCGACCAGGCGGAGTTCACGCCGCGCAATGTGCAAACCGAGGAAGGGCGGCGCACCACGGTGTTCGCCGTCGATCTGCAGGTCAGCGATCCACAAGGGCAGCTCAAGCCCGGCATGCCGGCCGACGTGGAATTTCATCTTGAGTGAGGCGCAATACGTGGGACCGCTGATCGAGGCCGTCGACCTGAAGCGATCCTTCGGTGAGCATGTCGCTGTTGACGGCGTCTGCCTGCAGGTCGCACAGGGCGAGATCTATGGCCTGCTCGGTCCGGATGGGGCAGGCAAAACCACGACCATCCGTCTGCTGTGCGGCGCCCTCGAGCCCGATGCGGGTCGCGTGCGGCTCGGCGGCTACGATCTAGCCACCGAAACCGAACAGGCTCGCGCCCAAATCGGCTATCTGGCCCAGCGCTTCAGCCTGTATGGAGATCTGACCGTCCGTGAGAACCTGCATTTCTTCGCCGAAGTGCGCGGCCTGCCGCGATCCGAATGGGAGACACGCGCTCTGGAAATCCTGGACTTCGTGGGGCTATCCGAGTTCGCCGACCGCAGGGCCGAGGCGCTCTCCGGGGGCATGAAACAAAAACTGGGCCTGGCAACCGCCCTGGTTCACCGCCCCAAAGTCCTACTCCTGGATGAGCCCACTGGCGGGGTGGACCCGGTTACACGCCAAAGCTTCTGGCAGCTGCTGGTCAGATTGCTCAGGCAGGGTGTGGCCGTCCTCATGACCACCCCCTATATGGATGAGGCCTCGCGCTGCTCGCGTGTGGGATTCATGCAGGACGGGCGGCTGATGCTGGAAGACACGCCGGCGGCCCTCACCGAGCGGCTGGCGGGACGCGTCCTGGAGTTGGTGGGGGGTCCGCGCCGGGCTGTCGAGCGGGCCGGCCGGGCCGACCCAGATGTCGAGGGGGTCCAGACCTACGGCGACCGGTTCCACCTGCGTCTGTCCGATGCCCGGCACTCGAAGCGAGTTCAGGCGCGCCTGCGCGCCGATGTCGTCGGGGCCGGAGGCCGCGTCGAGCGCATCCAGACGGTTCCGGCGAGCCTGGAGGATGTGTTTATCGCCCTGCTCGAGGCGCCAACGTCTGACGATCCTGCCGCCAAGGGCCATGGAAGTGCGCATGCTGGCGCCTGAAGCCGTAATCCTGACCGACGGCCTGACCAAACGCTTTGGCGACTTCACCGCCGTCGATCATGTCTCGCTGGAAGTTCATCCCGGTGAGGTGGTCGGCTTTCTCGGCCCGAATGGCTCCGGCAAGACCACCACCATTCGAATGCTGCTTGGCCTGCTGCAGCCCACGGAAGGTTCAGCCACCGTCCTCGGGCACGACACCCAGCGCGAGGCCGAAGCCGTCCGCGCCCGGGTCGGCTACATGTCCCAGAAATTCGCACTGTACGACGAGCTCACCGCCTGGGAAAACCTGGCGTTCTACTCGGGCGTGTACGGGGTGCGCGGAACCGACCCGGCGCGCCGGCAAATGGATCAACTCGGTTTGACCCCCTTCAGTTCCACGCCGGCCGGCGACCTGCCGCTGGGCTGGAGACAGCGCCTGGCCCTGGCCACGGCGGTCGTGCACCAGCCCGAGCTGGTGATCCTGGACGAACCCACCAGCGGGGTCGACCCGGCGGCGCGACCGCGTTCTGGGACTTGATCTATGACCTGGCCGAGGAAGGTATCACCGCCTTCGTCACCACGCACTACATGGATGAAGCCGAGTACTGCAACCGGGTAGGGGTCATGCGGCGCGGCCGCCTGCTGGCCATGGACACACCCACGCAGTTGAAACGATCCAGCCTGCCGGGCCAGGCTTGGGACGTGTTCGCCACGCCCATGCTGGAGGCACTCGAAGCGCTCGAGACGACCCCCGAGGTCATCCGTTCCGGGCTGGCGGCTGATCACCTGCGGGCCATCACGCGCCCCGGCGCGTCGGGGCGGGCCATCGAACAGGCCCTGGCTGAGCGCGGCCTGACCCAAGTGCGGGTCACGAAGGCCGAGGCTACCCTGGAGGATGTGTTCCTGTCCCTGGCCGAGGACTGAGTCGGGCGGCCGATCGGCAGGCCGGTCTGGTCCTTGTAGACCGGGCGGGCCGGTGAGATAATCCGCGCTTGTCTATGCCCCGGCTTCCGACTCCCACGCAGTTCGTCATCGCCCTCGCCGCTGCCCTTGCGTCAGGGTGTGCGGTGTCCGGCGCGACCGTGATCCCGACCGCGGCCGTGCAGCCGACCGCCTCCCCCAGCCCGTTCCAAAGCTTGAGCCCAACAGCGACCGCCAACCCGGTCCGCCTCTGGGTCGATCCAGACCTGCCGCCCGAGCTGTCCGCCGCGGCCGCCGCCCTGGACGTCGTCGGCGGCCGGCTGGTGGAGCGAGCGGGCAACGCGCACGAGGCCGATCTCCGCTTCGGACCGGCGGCGGACGTCCCCGTGAGCCGGTGGGTGTTTGCCGTCGTGGCCCCCTTCCCGACCGTCGCCGATGGCCTGTCACTTGATCAACTCAATGCGGCGTGGGCGGGACAAGGCGGCGGGCCCCTGCTGGCCACCCAGGCCACGGCCAATGCCTTGACCGCCATACTGGGTCCGCCGACCGGGGTCGAGATCGCCAGCCAGGAGACGATCGTGGACCGCGCCTGGGCGGAACGGCCGTCATTAGCCGTCGTGCCCTTCGACGCTTTGGAGCCACGCTGGAAGGTCCTGGCTGTTGATGGGCAGTCGCCGTTGGACCAAAACTTCGACCCCGGGCAGTACGCTTTGACGGTGAGCTACGGTTGGGCGGGGAGTCCCGACGTGGTGGCCGCCGCGCCCACAGACAGCTTTCCCGCCACTAACCGCGATCCTGCCGGTTTGACGACGGTAGTAGTCACCGGCGTGACGGCTTTGACCCGGGCCACGGCCTGGCAGATCGATCTGCACACGCCGACCTGGCCGGCCGATTTGATCGGGGACTGGCTCCGTCAGGCCGACATCACCCACGTCAGCAACGAGGTGTCATTCAGCCCTGCCTGTCCCCCCGGAGACCCCTCCCGCGCCATCATGCGATTTTGCACACAGCCCCAGCAGGCCGCATTGCTGGATTCGATCGGCGTAGACGTGATCGAGCTGACGGGCAATCACGAGCTGGACTACGGCGCAGGGCCGATGCTGTACACGCTGGATTTGTACGACCAGAAGGGCTGGCAGTATTTCGGCGGCGGACGGGACCTGGCGGACGCGCAGCAGCCGGCCCTGTTCGACGTGCACGGCAACAAGATCGCCTTCCTGGGCTGCAACCCGGCCGGCCCCGCCTACGATTGGGCGACGAGCATCAGCCCGGGGTCCCTGCCGTGCGATCTGCCTGCGCTGACCGACGCCATCGGCGCGCTGATGGCCCAGGGATATCAGGTGATCTTTACCTACCAGTGGGACGAGTCTTATCGCAGCACACCCCTCCCCCTGCAAGTCGAGGGGTTTCACGTGCCGGCGGAGGCAGGCGCCGTCATTGTGAGCGGAAGCCAGGCGCACCAGCCCATGGGGTTCGAGTTTTACCAGGGGGCCATGATCCATTATGGCCTGGGCAATCTGTTCTTCGACCAGATGTGGTCCGATGACACGCGCAAGGAATTCATCGACCGGCATGTCTTCTATCGGGGCCGCTACATCAGCACCCAGTTGTTTGCCGCAGTGTTGGAAGACTACGCCCAGCCGCGCCCGATGACCGAAAACGAAAGAGCCGACTTCTTGTCGGCCCTGTTCACAGCCAGCGGCTGGTAATCCGCCTTAACGCCACTGAATTGCGAAGTCTGCACCTGCAGCGGAGCGGAGGGCGTCCTGCGTTCTCTGCAGGGATCGACCCGAGCTCCTCGCCGTCCCTCTCAAGAACCGAGCTGAGCACGCAACCATTGGCCCGAATCCGCTTTGAATCCCCGATCCAGCGAGATGCTAATCCGAACAACGATGAGATTGACAAGGCTAGATAGAGACATCGTCGATGGCCCGTCCCTTGGGACGGATGCGTCTGACAAAGGGCCTCTGAGTTGAACTAGCGCACTCGAGGACCTTGTCCCAATTTCGGATCAGCTGCTGGTAGGTCTCCAAGAAATTGACGTTCTTCCCGCCAAGAAGGAAGACACCTACCTTGTGCTTTCTTAGCGCAGCTCTCTCGTTCGGCTTGTACCGGATTCGATTGTCCTTCGTGATTAGGAAAAAGTCGTTGTCGCCCGCGAATTTCAGAACTTCTGTATCGGGAGCACCCTCGGAGAGAACTTCCGTAATGTGGTGAACGTCCTGATCAATGTCCCTGAGCGAGCGTGCGATCTTAACGCTTAGGTTTTCATCGATCAAGAACTTCATGCCGCAAGCTTCTTCTCGAGCTTGACGGCAGATTTAACTTGCGCTTGCTTCAAGTCCATCCATTCGCACACTACTTCGACTTTTTCATTCTCGGAGACAAAGAAATCGTAGATATTCGATGTAGTTACGCGCCTTCCTGCAATGACAGGTCGACCAAATGAAACAAAGGGATCGACCACCACTCTTCGATCGGGATGCAGTGGATACCAACGGATTGCCAATTTGGTCTCTTCGTCAAATTCGATCTGGTGACCCAGATCCCTGATGAAGCGGTCAATCGCCATCTGACCACCGGTGGAGAGTGCCAGTATGGAGCTTGAACTAGTCTGCAAGAAGACCTTTCTTCCAAGGGTGAAAAAGGTCTCGTACCCGAGATGGTTCATACCGAGGACTTCCTTGGCCTCGTCAATTTCGAGGCGAGCTTGCTGCAGGGAGATGCCTTGCTTGACAAGCTTCTTGACGAGCAACAGGTCGATGATGTCTAGAAACGAGGCGTAGCTCGATTGTCGGCGCTGGCGCTGCGGAACCACTGGAGGTTTCATGCTGTGCCTGAGCCGCGGTTGCTCCTTCGTGCGATAAGCAAACTCGTATCCCTGCAACCACCTCTTGACCTGGCCGGGCGAGAGGCCCACGAGGCGAGCTGCCTCGGCAATGGGGTAGGCTGGGAACTCGAGGAGTTCCTGGTACCTTTGATCTCGCCTTGCGTCATCCGTCATAGGCTGGGCGCCTCCTGATCTCCACCGATACTATACATCAAGCCATTTGGGACAAACGCCTGGCTCTTGCGAGGCCTAACGTGTGATTAGAGCCCAGCCCGTTCCTTCAACGCCTGCTTGACGCGCTGGTCGAAGGCGAGCGCCTGTCGGTCGAGGCGGTCGAGATCATCCATCCAGGCCTTGACGGCAGTCTGGTCTTTTGCGCCTTGGGCGTTGATGCGGACATTGAGCGAGGCGGCCCGCAGCGCCGCCAGCCCAAGAGCGGCGGCCGCGCCGGCATCGCTGGCGGCATTCACGTTGCCGGCCTCGGCGGCTTCGGCGGCCAATTCGAGCACCTCGACGCACCAGCCTGCCACCTGGAGCGGCACGGCGGCGGCCCCCTGCGTGGCGGCTTCAACGGCGGCGTCACGGGTGGAGGCCTCGTCGGTGGTTGATTTGGGAAGCTTGAGCGCGGCCATGAGCGCATCGAATGCGGACGCATCGCGTTCGACGGCCCGGGTCAGGTCGGCGCGCAGCCGATCGGCCTGGTTCGCCAGCTCGCGCATGCGTGCCTCCACCTCGGCGTACTTCTTCTTGCCCACTGTCAGGCGTGCCACCATGGCCACCAGCGCGGCGGCCGTCGCGCCCACATGGGCGGCGGCCGATCCGCCTCCGGGGGTCGGCGTGTCCGCCGCCAGCCGGTCAAGGAATGAGGCCTCGGGGGCGGGAGCCTGCCGCATGGCTTCGAACAGGCGGGTTTCCAGGATCTGGTCAGGTTCGAACTGATCCAGCTGCAGGTACCAGCGCGCCGCTTCGATCAGGCTCGCCTGCGGCGCCAGCCCGACCAATTCTGAATGGTGCACAGCCACCCCGTGGCGGGCCGCCTCGCGGCGAATGGCTTCCACCACCCGGGCGATCGGAGTGCGGGTGGCGTCGGTCAGATTGATCGAGACCTGGGCCCGTCCCTCCACCAGCAGGCCGATGGATTTGACGTAGCGGAAACCCCCGGATGAATGCCGGATGGCTTTGGCGATCTTCTTGGCGACATCGACGTCATCCGTGGTCAGATAGACGTTGTAGGCGATTAGCGGAGCGCGGACGCCGATTACGGTGGCCCCGGCCGACCCCAGCTCAGCCGGGCCGTAATCCGGCTGCCGGTCCGGATCGGAGACGATGGCCTGCTTGAGGCCCTCATATTCGCCGCGCCGCAGGTTTTCGAGGTTAACCCGATCGGGCCGGGTGGCCGAGTCCTCGTACAGGTACACGGGGATCCCGAGCTCGTCCCCGACGCGCTTGGCCAGGCCGTCCGCCAGCGACAGGCAGGCCTCATGCGACACGCCGCTGATGGGCACGAAGGGGACGACATCGGTGGCCCCGATGCGCGGGTGCTCCCCTTGGTGCTGGTTGAGATCGATCAGCTCGGCCGCCTTGGCGATGCCGGCAAAGGCCGCCTCGGCGGCGGCTTGCGGGGGCGCCACAAAGGTCACCACGGTCCGGTTGTGATCGTGGTCGCTATGTTGGTCCAGGATGTGGACACCGGGCACGGATTGGATGGCGGCGCAAATGGCGTCGACGACGTCCGGGCGCCGGCCTTCAGAGAAGTTGGGGATGCATTCGACCAGGGGCGTGGGCATGGACTCCTCGGCGGGGATCGACGGCGCGGTGAGTATACTATGGCGTCAAGCAGGCTCAGTTGGTTAAGAACTGGGCAAGAATTGGCGTCTAATCTGCAGCTGAGATGAACCTGTCTGTACGCCCTTCGTTTGGCCGGTCGGCCGGCACCGTCAACGCCCTTGCGGCATTTGGGGTGTTGTTCTTGGCGGCCTGTGGCGGCGCCCCCGCCGGCGGACAGGGCGCGCCCGGGGCGGGCTCGACGGCCCCCACCGCGACCAGCACGCCGGCCGTGGCGGCGCCGACATCGACGGCCTTGCCGGCTGCCACTCAGCCGGCCGCCCAGGCGCTCATCCCGACCATCACCATCAACCCCAACCTGCACGCCAGCAACCCGGAGACGGTCAAGCTGGCCAGCGGGGATCAGCCGACCCTGGTGGAGTTCTTCGCCTTCTGGTGACCTACCTGCCAGGCTTTGGCGCCCGTCGTGCACGGGCTGGAGCGGGACTGGCAGGGCAAGGTCAAGTTTGTCTATCTGGACATCGACGATCCACGCACGGATGATTTCAAGCGCCAGCTTGGATATCAGTACCAGCCCCACTTGGTGCTGCTCGACGCTCAGGGTCACATCCTGCAGCAGTGGGTTGGATACGTCACAGCCGAGCAGCTCACGGCGGCATTTCAATCGGCCGCACCGTAAGTCCGCGCTCTACGCCAGATTCAGCAAGCGTTTAGCAATGACCATCCGCTGGACTTCGCTGGTCCCCTCACCAATGGTTAGCAAGCGGGCATCCCGGTAGAAACGTTCCACCGGATAGTCCTGGCTGTACCCATAGCCACCCAGGATCTGAATCGCCGTACGGCAGACCGCCTCCGCCGTCTCGCTTGACTGAAGCTTGGCCATGGCCGCTTCCTGGGTGTACGGTTGCCCCAGATCCTTGAGACACGCGGCGTGATAAACCAGCCAACGCGAGGCTTCCAACTGGGTGGCGGCATCGGCCAACATGAATTGGATCGCCTGGTGCTCCTTGATCGGCCGGCCAAATGCCTGGCGCTGGGCGGCGTAAGCCATGGCCTGCTCGAGAGCGGCGCGCGCCAAACCCAGCCCAAGGGCCCCGATCCCAACCCGCCCGCCATCCAACACCTGGAGCGTCTGCGCCAGTCCCTGCCCGGGTTCGCCAAGCACATGGTTGGAGGGGACACGGACGCCGTCGAGGCTGATGGCGTGGGTCGGCGAGGCGCGCATGCCGAGTTTCTTTTCCGCTGGATGAATGTGGACACCCGGAGCGTCCGCCGGGACGACGATTAAGCTCAGCGACCGGCTGCCTCCGGCCGGATCGGTCCGGCACAGGCAGACGATGAGCGGGGCCAGGCTGGCATTGGTGATCCACGCCTTCTGGCCCTGGACGACCCATTCGTCGCCCTCGAGGACCGCCCGCGTGGCAATGCCGCCGGCCAGATCGGATCCGGCCCCGGGTTCGGTGAGCGCCAGGGCGCCGAGCCCGTGCGCCCCGCCGGCCAGGTCCGGAAGCCAGCGCTGCTTTTGCTCGGCAGAGCCGAAACTGCTGATGGCGGCGCAGCACAGGCCGTTATGGGCGGCCACCGATAGCGCCGTCCCGCCGCAAGCCCAGCCCAGTTCTTCCAGCGCCAGCACCGTGCCCATCGAGTCAACCCCGGCACCACCGTAGGCCTCAGGAATGGCCATGCCGAGCAAGCCGAGCCCGGCGAGCTTGGGGATCAGGTCCGAATCGAACCGCGCCTGCGCGTCGTACTCGGCAGCATGGGGCCGGACCTGCGCCTCACAAAAGTCGTGAACCGTTTGGCGCCAGAGTTCTCTGTTCTTGGTTCAGAGAGAAGTCCATGCCGGCCTCCAGGCTGGTGTGCGAACGAGATGCGGGTGGGGGGCAGCGATTGTGACGAATTTCACAAGTCTGTGCTCAGGCCCCGAGCCGGCGAACCGAGTCGAGGGATTCGGGGTTGACCAGAGCCGAGGTATCGCCCGGGTCTTCGCCCAAATAGGCGGCTCGCAGCATACGCCGCATCAGCTTGGCGTTGCGCGTCCGGGGGAGATCGGGCACGAACAGGATCGCCTTGGGCGCCAGTGGCTTGCCCAGCTCGCGCACCAGCCCGGCCCGGAGCTCGTTGCGGACCTGCTCCGGATCGGCGTCGCCAAACAAGACGCAAAAGCACACCACGAGTGTGCCCTTGATCGGGTCGGGCACGCCCACGGCAGCGGCCGAGGCGACGTTCGGATGGGCCAGCAGGACGGATTCGACCTCGGCCGGACCGAGACGCTTGCCGCCGACTTTGAGGGTGTCGTCCGAGCGGCCCAGGACAAACCACTGGCCGTCGGAATCCACCATGGCCCAATCGCCGTGCACCCACACATCAGGGAATTTGGACCAGTAGGTCGCCAGGTAGCGGTCCGGATCGTGCCAGAAGCCGCGCGTCATCCCGATCCACGGGGCCTTGATCACCAACTCGCCCACCTGGCCGCGAACTGATTGCCCGTGCTCATCGAACACGTCGGCGGCCATCCCGGGGCACACGGCCGAGAGCCCGGTGGGCTTGATCGGCCTGAGAGGATTGCCCATCAAAATCCCACCCGATAATTCGGTGCCCCCCGAGTAGTTGATGATGGGAAGCCGCTCATCGCCCGCGACCTTGAACAGCCATGTCCACGGATCCGGGTTCCAGGCCTCGCCCGTCGAACCAATCAGCCTCAGGCTTGAGCGGTCATGGGAGAGGACGGCGCCGTCGCCCGCCGGGATCAGGGCGCGCACGAAGGTTGGGGAGAGGCCCAACTGGGTCAAACGGTGGCGCTCTATCATGTCCCAGACGCGATCCGGGCCGGGGTAATCCGGGGCCCCGTCGTACAAGAACATGGTGGCGCCGAGCAGCAGGCTGCCGAAGACCAGCCACGGCCCCATCATCCAGCCCATGTCGGTCATCCAGAAGATACGGTCGCCGGGGTGGACATCCATCCCAAAGGCCATATCCTGTGTGGCCTTGACCGGGAAGCCGCAGTGCGTGTGCACGGCGCCCTTGGGCCGGCCGGTCGTGCCCGAGGTGTATATGATCATCAGCGGGTCGTCGGCGCCGGTGAGCGTCGTCTCAGCTAGATCGCTGTGCGCCGGAATAAGCTCGTGCCACCAGTGGTCGCGCCCGGGCTGCATGTCAACCGAATTACCCGCCCTGCGGGTGACGATGATGTGCTTGAGGCCTGGGACCTGGCCGGCAGCCTCATCCGCCACGGGTTTCATGGGCACAATCTGGCCGCGCCGGACGGCGCCGTCAGCGGTGAACAGGGCCTTGGCCTCGCCGTCGGCCAGCCGGTTGGCGACCGCCCCCGACCCATAACCGGAGAACAGCGGCAGAATAATGCCGCCGATCTTGATCACCGCCAGACAGGCGATGACCTCTTCGGGAGTGAGCGGCATGTACAACCCGACCGCATCGCCGCCTCCGAGCCCGAGAGATCGCAGGGCGTTGGCCGTCCGGTTGACCTCCCGGATCAGCTCCACATAAGACAGGCTGCGCACCAGGCCCTCTTCACCTTCCCAAATCATGGCGGTTGCGCCTTCAATCGGGGTGCCCATGCGTTTGTCGAGGCAGTTGTCGAGGATATTCATCTCCCCCCCGAGACACCATTTCGGCCAGGGGAGGCCTGCGTCCAGGTTCAGCACCTCGCGAAAGGGGACCCGGAAGCGGATGTCCAGATAGGACAGCAGGGCCTGGGTATACCAGGCCACATTCTGACTTGACCGTTCGATCAGGCTGTCGAAATCGGAGACATCGATCTGACGCATGAAATGTGTCAGATGGGCCCGCTCGATGATGTCTGGCGTGGGATGCCAGACGTAATCGCTCGCGCGCCCGTGGTCAGGCATGCCGTGCTCCCCTCCTGGGGGATGACGTATGCTAGCGCCTCAGCTGGACCCCGGCTGACCCGTGAGGCGCTGGTACCAATACCATATCATGTCGCGCGCCGGCTTGCCGCGCACCGAGGCCGACTTGTCCTGGAGCGCGACGATGGGATTGTAGCCGCGGGCATAGAAACCCTGTATGACTGGGCGCTGCGTGGCCTCGAGCAGAAGGGCGTTGTAAGCCAGGGCCTGTTCGCCAAGGTCAATGCCCAGGTCGGGATCGGCATCGGCGCCGCCGACGAAATCCGAGGCCGGCCGGCACGAGCCGTCCGCCCGGGGAGCGCAGGCCGTGGCGCCTCCATCGATTGACAGGTATTCGACGCTCAACTCGATGGGTTTACCGGCCAGGCCCGGTGTCTGGATCAGCTGGTCCAGCGCCGCTCCGGCGGCGGTCTGCATGCTGGGCAGATCAAGATCCTTGCCCTGGCCGAGTGGGACATGCCAGTAGACGCGCACCGCGTCGACCGCGTCCAGGAACGGCGGCGGCACCTGGAGTTCGGTCCCGTCTTCGATTTCAAAAACGACCCTGCCGGAGTACAGGCCGCGGACATCGTCGATCAGGGCACGCCAGCACGCTTCGGCGTCCCCCGGCGCGCTGGAGGCGTTACCCCCTGGGAGGCGGCCGCCCGGCAGCGCCGGAGCGGCCTCCGGGCCGCCCAGCACCAGGCTGTCGGCCTGCATCGCCTGGGCCAGGCGCGCATAGCTCAGGATGAAGCTGCGGTAGCTTTCGAACCACACCGACCACCAGGCGGAGTCGCGTGGGGCATTCACCCACCAAGCGTCGAGTCCCCCGGAGTCCGGAACCAGGCTGGGGCGCACCGCCACCGCCAGTCCTTGACGGCGGGCTTCGGCTGCCGCCGCCAGGAGGTCGTCGTCGAACGCCCCGTTGGCGGGATCAAATCCCATCAGCGGCAGTGGATTGTTGCTGGTGAGTGTCCAGGTGGGCGTGAGCGTCAGGCTATTGGCCCCCAGGGCGTGTATATCGGACATCGCCTGGGTTTGATATCGGACGCCGCTGGGCGGCGCGGCCGGCGCCAGGTCGACCCCGGCCCGGAAGCCGTCGCGGGGCGAGATTTCAGGCGCCGTGACCGAGGCCGACGGGGCGTTTCCCGCCTGCCACTGCCAGGCGGTTACCTGGTCTTCAACGGTCCCTTGCACGCTGTCCGGATTCAGGGGCCGGCCGGAAGATAGTGCCCCCGGGGTTTCTGAGTTCGTCCGCTCCCCCGCACTGGAAGTTCCGGCAGTAGCGATACCCCACCTGGCCGCTGAAGTCCAGCGGACCTTCGAGGACGAAAAGCCAGCCGTCGTCGCCGGAAGGCCACATGGGCAGCGGCTCAAACCAGGTGAAGGGGTTGAGCTGGATGGTGACCTCATCGCCCGCAGGTGTGCCGGCGGGCACATGGACCGAGAACGGAATGGCGGCGCCGCGTCCCGCCGTGCCAGCTGGTCACACTATCCTGCACGGTGAAATCGTGATCGGGGACGATCAATTCCCGCAGCCGGAAGGCGCCTTGCGAATCGCGTTCAGCATTCCACAACCCATCCCCCAGGGTGTACTTGTAGTGCAGGTAAGTCCCCGAATACAGCTGGGCCAGTAGCAGATAGTGGGTGGCGTCTACCGGCACCAGGGTGGGCATGCGGGCGCTGGTAAGGTCCAGCCCGCCCGGCAGCTCGCTGAACACGTCGCCGAACTGCCGGAGATTGCCGGCCAGTCGAACGGGCGTGCCTTGAGCCGTGCCCTCCGGAACGGTCACCTCGAAACTGGCCTGGACCGGGGTAGCCGGCTGGAGCGAGAAATTGGCAGGCGTCGAGCTTTCGGGCGCCACCACGGCGCCTTGTGAAGTGGGCAGGTAGCGCCCATCGGTAGTGGCGGCCACGATCGTGTGCAACCCCGGCGGCAGGCCCTCCAGGCGGTAGTTGCCCTGGCCGTCGGTGAAAGCCGAAATGCCGCCGGCCGAGACGCTTACCTGGCTGAGCGGCTGACCACTGACGCCATCTGTGATGCGGCCGAGGATGCGGCCAAACTGCCCTGCATAAGGCGTGTCGGTCCAGGCCGCCGCCAGATCGTCGATTTCTGACGGACCCGGGATAAGGGCCACGCGAGCGCGAATCTGCACGCCCCGGCCGGAGGCCTCATACGCCGCAGAAGGCGACTGGCGCACATAGCGGTAGCGGATCAGGGCACCCACTGGGAGGTTGAGCTGGGCCAACCATCGCCCGTCTCCCGTCGCCTGCATGCTGTGCGGGCTGGCGTTGTAGGCCACGCCCGTGATTTCGTCCAGGATTTCCACTGACAGGCCGGCATCGCCGGCCGTCCCATCCGGGGGCGTCAGGTAGAAGGCAACGTTCGCCTGAGGCAGCGGGCTGGGGGGGTGGGCGCGGCCCCGGTGTTCGAGCCGCCTACTCCGGGCAGGGTGCAGGCGGCCAGCGAGAACATCAGCACATAGGCCAGGCAGGCGTACTTGGGATTTGTCATGCGGTGTGTCCCAGGTTCTGAATGAGCTGCAGGCAGACGTCGAAGTTGGGGATCTGGCGGGCAGGAATGCGGAGGGGTCGTTTGGCGGAGCCTCGGAGCGGGGTCAACTTCAAAATCCCGCGGTCAAGATCGGCCGCCGCCAATTCCGACCAGGGCAGCACGGTCCCGCCTTTGCCGACGCCGGCGGCGGAAAGACTCAAGGGTCCGAATGACAGCTCATGGCCCAGGTTGAAGGCCCGGGTGTAGCCGGCCAGCAAGAGAGGGAACACGTTGCGTTTGATCTTCTCCACCAAGTCCGGCAGGCCCTCGAGGGCACGTGTCAGCCGGATTTCTTGTCCGTCCCTCAGATCGAGGCGAAGCCGCAGGTCGCCCCCCCAAATGAGCCCAAAGATACCATATCTCACCGCGTCCGCATGTACCCGCACAATGTCGGGCCATGCGACCTGGAGGGTGTGCCCCCGCAGCCGGTAAGTGAAGCCGCCGGCGTAGACGCGGACTTCGCGTCCTCGGGTCCGCCAGATCACCAGCGCCAAGACCAGGCCGGCGGCGGCCAGCCCGCCTCCAGCCACGAACCACGAGGTTGACCAGCGCCCGACGACGGCCGGGCCATACTGGGTGGTCGCCAGAAACCAGCGGTAGGCGCCGATGATGGCGCATATCAGCGCCAATCCCCACACGACGAGCAGCCCGAGCAGGCCAGCGAGGCGCTGGCGCCGGCTGGCGGGGTGGACGCTGATCAGCGCGCCGAAGGAGGGTGCGGTTTCGGAAAGCCCGGGAGGCATGCGCGAGCCCGGCTACCCGGCGGGCACGAAGTAGACGTCGGTGGGCTTCAACTTGCTGTTGCGCAGGAACCGCGGCTGGACCGGCATGCCGATCCAATCCAGGCTGGCCGCATCGGGATCGACCCCCATCAGCCTCGTCAGGAACAAGGTATCGACGTCGTCAAACTCCACCAGCGCCAGCACATACGGGGTCTCAGGCAGGAACTCCTCCGACCCGAAGTGGCACACGGTGAACGCGTGGATTTGGGCCGGGCGGTCGGTGATATCGATCCACTCGGTGGGCTCGCCGGTGGCCATGTCGTGGCCGCGCGGCGTGGCGTAGGTGTAGCCGGAACTGGCCGTCCGGCTGGCCAGCAGGCGCCGGTTGGCCGCCCCGGCGAACCAGGGGCTGTCCTGGCCATACGAGTGCAGATAGGTGATGCTGTACGTCTGCTCGATTTGAATCGGAGCCAGCTTCTTCAGGAAGGCGAGGGCGTCCGGGTCGGTTTCGACGGGGAATGGGACCCCATGCACCACGAATCCCCCAAGGCTTTCCGGGCGTTTGCGCGGCAGTTTGGCCATGCTTCAGTCCTCCCGCTCGAGGATGGTCACCGAGATGTAGGTGCCGGTGCCGGCATGCGAGTGAATGGCTCCGCGCCGGGCATCCTGGATTTGGAGCGCCGGATCGCCGAAGTGCTGCTCGATGCTTCCCTGAAGCTGCCAGGCGGCAAACACGGCCTGCATCAACCCGGTGGCCCCAACTGGGTGGCCGCAGGCGATCAGGCCCCCCGAGGGATTGACCGGGCAGACTGGCTCTTCGGGAAGGTTCAAACCGTAATCCAGTCCTGGCACGAAAGCCTTGCCTGAGGCGGCAAAGGGTCCTCCCTCTCCGTAGCGGCACAGGCCCAAATCCTCGTAGGTCTGGACCTCGCTCGAGGTGTAGGCGTCATGCAGCTCGACAAAATCGAGCTCCTCGAGGGGGTCGGCGATGCCGGCATGCTTGTAGGCCATGTTCCCGGCCACCCGCCCGCCTCGGAACGAATGCACACCGGGGTAGCGGGTGCCCTTGTCCCACAGTTGGCGGTAATAGGCAGCCGTCTCGTCCGAGGCGCGCTCCTTCTCGGTGGCGTAGTCGCGCATGAAAGTGTCGTAATCCAAGTGCGGGCGGTCGGACATGCGCATGGCATCCGTACCGCGCCCGATGCCTGCCACCCGCACCAGGGGGTGCGTGATCCGGGCCCCGGCGGCCTCCAGGCGCCGCACTCCGTCTTCCGACGCCAGAACTACGGCGGCGGCGCCGTCCGACATGACGCAGATGTCCAGGCGCGTGAGCGGCCAGGCCACCATCGGCGCCT
This sequence comes from uncultured Chloroflexia bacterium, assembly GCA_963797485.1. Taxonomy (GTDB): domain Bacteria; phylum Chloroflexota; class Anaerolineae; order Anaerolineales; family E44-bin32; genus CAWAND01. Next base: position 178,265 of record CAWCPF010000002.1, on the reverse strand, counting down.
GGCGGACGTCGTCGAGGCTGTAGCGGTGGCGCTTCTGGGCATACGGGTTATGGAAGGCGTTGATGTGGTTCTTGACCGATACGTGGGCCATTTGCTCGACGGTCGTGCCGAACTCCTTCATGTGCCGGGTGACCATCATGGCGTAGTAGCCGGAGTAGAAGCCTCCGACGGGGTAATCCCAGGAGACGTCCGAGGCCAGAGCGATGAACTCGTTGCCCTTCCAGGTCTCGACGTGGCTCATGGTCTCGAAACCGTAGGCGACGCACACATCCATGTGTCCGGAGGCGACCGATTTCCAGGCCTCCTGGAAACACAGCCCCCCGGTGGCGCCTCCGCCTTCGACGCGGTGGCTGGGCTTGGGACACAGGCCCAGGTAGTCCTGAGCCATGATGCCGGCCATCAGCTGCCGGGAGAAGTGGTCCGAAAAATACGACGCCACCGAGCCATCCACGGCCGCAGTGAAGGCGGCGAAATCGAGTCCCAGGTCGTTGATGGCGTCGTCGTAGGCTTCCTTGATCACCGCCTGAAAGGTCTTGTCCGGACGGGCTTTGGCGAATTTGGAGACGCCCCCAGCAAGGGCGTAGACCGGACGCATGGACACCTCCTGGTCAGGAGCGGGTGGGGGAAGCTACTCACGCATTCTACTCCGGCGCGCAGACGGCACCAGAACCCGCCTGACACCTTGTGAAGAAAATCACAAAGTGCGGACGGCCGGGCGCTGAGGGCTGGAGGGGCGAAATCACGCTTCCGGCGAGTGCGGACCTCTGAGCCGCAGCGGGGCCTTGTGGGGTGGGCGTAGCCGAAGATTGAGCGCTTCGACGAAGACCGAGAACCCCATGGCGAAGTAGATGTAACCCTTGGGGATGTGGAGGCCCATGCCCTCGGCGATGAGTGACATGCCGATCAGAAGCAGAAAGCTCAGGGCCAGCATTTTCACGGTCGGGTGGTGCTCGACGAACCGGCTGATCGGGCCGGAGGCGAACATCATGATCACGACCGCCAGCACGATGGCGGTGATCATCACCCACAAATCGCGGGCCATACCGACGGCGGTGATGACCGAATCCAGTGAAAAGACGATGTCGAGCAGGGCGATTTGCAGGATCACCGAGGCAAACGAAGGCGCAGCCAGGTTGCGCCGATCGCCTTCTTCTCCCTCGAGCCGGTCGTGGATTTCGCGCGTGCTCTTGCCGAGCAGGAACAACCCGCCGCCGATCAGGATCAAATCCCGGCCGGAGAATCCCAGCCCGAAGAGCGAGAACAGCGGGCGGGTCAGGCCGATCACCCACGCCAATGACACGAGCAGCAGGATGCGGGTGATCATGGCCGCCCCGAGGCCGACCAGCCGGCCCCGCTCGCGCTGGTGCGGCGGCAGCTTGCCGGACAGGATCGAGATGAACACGATGTTGTCGATCCCCAGGACAATCTCGAGCGCGGCCAGGGTCAGAAGGGCGATCCAAACCTCGGGTTGCGTGAGGGTCGTCATAGTCTGTCTCCAGGGGCGATGCGGGCGGCTGGGGGATTATACCTAGCGGGGTTGGCTCGGCGTCCGTACTTCGGATCACGCCTGGCTGGTCTGGCTCGCTCGGCGCGCCTGGCGCGCCCGGCCGCGTTGAGCCAGGGCGGCGAGACCGATGCTGAGGAAGTAAAGCACAATCATGGGGGCCATCACCAGGGCCATGTTGACCGGATCGACGGTCGGGGTGATGACGGCGGCCAGCACGGCGATAGCCACCACGGCGACGCGCCATCCGTCCCACAACATGCGCGCCCGTACAAACCCCAGGGCTGCCAGGGCATAGATGACCAGGGGAAACTCAAACGACGCCCCCACCCAGAACATCACGCCGGTGACAAATCGAATGTAGCTGAGCGGCCGAATCTGGCTGTGGATGCCCATGAAGTTGACCAGAAAGGGCACAGCCGCGGGGAGCATGACCTTGAACGCAAACGCCAGGCCGGCGATGAAAAACAGGCTCGCCGCCGGCAATAGGAACACGACCATGATCCGTTCGCGCGGCTTCAGGCCCGGGTTCACGAACATGAACAGCTCGAACGAGATGTAGGGCAGCGCCAAAGTGACGCCGGCCAGCAGCGACACGCGCATCACGGCACCAATCGATTCGGTCACTTCAATCGACTGCAACGCTCCCACTCCGCCGATCGGCTCGGCCAACCAGCCCAGGATGGGCTGGATGAAGACGAAGCTCAGCCCGGTGGTGATGAGCAGGAAGACGACGGCGCGCAGCAGGTGGCGGCGCAGGGCATCCAGGTGTTCGAGCAGCAGCGAAGGCTGGTTGAAGCTGCGCGCCAGCACGTCCCCGGTCGAGGTCTCTTCCGGCTCCTTCCACAGCCAGGCCCGAAAGGCGCGCCAAGGCCAGGTCAGGGCGCGAAAAGGCAGGCCCAGCGCCGTCCACACCCCGCGGACGATGCGCCGGATCACCCGGCTTCTCCATCCGCCTGGCCGCGGTCCGGGGCGGGGTGGGGGCCGGCCTCTGAGCCTTCCGCCTGGGCGGGCTCGTCGGGATCCGAAACTCGCGGACGCCCGCCGGGGGTCGGGCCCAGCGCCTGGTCGTCGCGTGGGCGGCTGGGCTCGCCTTTGGGCGACGGCCGCCAGGGTGTCAGCGGCTCTCCGGCCGCTTTGAGGGACTGGTCCAGATCCTCCAGGGCGGCTTCTCGCGCCAGGCGGTTGGGGAGATCACGCAGATCGCGGGACGCCCGTGTGATCGAGCGCCAGGCATCGGAACGGTAGAGCCGATTGAGGTAGCGCCCGGCGCTGCGCGCCGACTTTGCCAGGTCGCGCGGGCCGAGCACGATCAGGGCGATGATGACAATGAACAGCAGTTCGAGGGGACCGACACCCAGGATTTCCATCGTTGGCCGTATCTAGCTTGCCGGGAGGAGCTGGCGGCGGATGTCGCCTTCCCGGTCGGCCAGGGTGCCCAGCACTCCGTTGACGAAGCGCGGGCTGCTCTCGGATCCGAACCGCTTGGCGATCTCCACGGCTTCGTTGATGGCTACCTTGAGCGGGGTCTCGGCCGACACGGCGAATTCCCACAATGCCAGCCGGAGGATGGTGCGATCCACAATGGCAAGCTGATCGACCGGCCATTCTGGAGCCGATTCGGCGATGAAGCGATCGAGGATCTCGGTTGTCGCCAGAGTTCCGAGGATCATGGCCCGCAGAAAGGTCACACCCTCGTCGCTCAGCCCGGAGTTGTCGGAAATCTTGCGCGCCACCACGTCCTGAGGGGCATGTCCGACGCAATCGATTTCGTAAAGGGCCTGGAGCGCCAGTTGGCGGATCCGGCGTCGTTCACGCTTCATGGCATCTGGCCATTCGGGGCGGGAAGGGATCCCGGGTCCTTGCCCTCAAGCGCCGGGTTCGGGGTCGGACATCCCATAGTCGATGTCCTCGATGTGCACATCGATGCGGCCGACTTCCATGCCCACCATCTCGTGGATTGCCCGGGCGACTTCCCCCTGAACCCTGCGGCTCACGCTGCGTATGTTGACATCGCGATCAAGGATGAGGTGCAGTTCGACCGAGACACACCCGTCATTGACGGCCACCATCACGCCGTCGCCGGCGCCGCGGCGGATCAGGCGGTTGAGGCCTGCCGGCGAGGGCGACAAACGGGCGACGCCCGGCACGGCCAGAGCCGTCAGCTGCGCGATGGTCACCAGCACGTTGAGGGCGATGGTCGTCGAACCCACGCGCGCCTCTTTTTGGGATAGCTCGTCCATGCCGCTGCTCAATCTCGTGTGCGCCTCAAGGCCGGGCTCAAAACATGGCCATGCCGCCATCGACGGTCAGCACGTGCCCGGTGATGTAAGCGGCGTCATCGGACGCCAGGAAGGCGACGGCCTTGGCAATCTCCTCCGGCTGACCCTTGCGGCCCAGAGGGATCATGCCCAGCATCCCCTCCCGCGCCGCCTCGGGGACCGATGACCAGATCTCGGTCTCGATATAGCCGGCGGCAACAGCGTTGACGGTCACATTCCGTGACGCCACCTCACGGGCCAGCGACTTGGTGAATCCGATCTGACCGGCCTTGGAAGCCGAATAGTTGGTCTGGCCGGGGTTCCCCATCTGACCGGCGACGGAAGTGATGTTGACAATCCGGCCGTAGCGCTTGCGCATCATGTGCCGAACGGCAGCCTTTGAGCAGTTGAAGGTGGACTTCAAATTGGTACGCAGGACGTCGTCCCAATCATCCGGACTCATGGTCATGATCAGGCCGTCGCGAGTGATACCGGCATTGTTCACCAGAATGTGTAGCCCGTCGAAGTGTTCCACGGCGAATTTAATCAAGGTATCCGCCTGGTCGGTCTGGCCCACATCCGCCTGAAAGACGGCCGCAGTGCCTCCGGCCGATGTGATCTGCCCGGCGACCTCTTCCGCCGCCGCCTGGTTCTGGTGGTAGTTCACCACCACCTTGGCGCCCAGCCGGCCCAGCTCCTGGGCGGTGGCGCGGCCGATGCCGCGCGAGGCGCCGGTGACGATGGCGACCTTGTCCTCGAAGCCCATGCTCAGTTCTCCCGTCGTTCGGGCCGTCAGGCGGAAGGATTATACCCCTGAACCTCGGCCGGCCCGGCAAACGGGGCTGCGGGCGGCCACGGATGGAGGGGGAAGGGCTGATAAACAGGCTCGCCGCCCCATCTCGGCGGCGGCGACTGGGATCAGTCGGGTGAGAGCTGAGGGGCTCCGGCGACCTGTGCCGGAGCCGGTTTGCGCTAACCTGAGCCCTTCAAACGCTGGATAAGCGCTTCGAGTTCCTCATCCGAAAAGAAGTGCAGGATGAGAGTCCCGCCGCGGCGGCCGCGGCGCAGGTTCACCCGCGTGCCGAGCGCCCGGCGCAAGTCCTCCTCGAGGGCGACCTCATCGGGACTCCGCCGGGCAGCCGCTGGCTTGGCCTTGCGCTCCCCGGACAGCTTGCGAACCAACTCTTCGGTCTGCCGGACGTTGAGGTCCCGCTTGAGGACGGTTTGAAGCGCTGCATTCAGCGCCCTGGGGCTGTCCAGGCCAAGCAGCGCGCGCGCATGGCCTTCACTGATCTTGCCGTCGAGAATGGACTGGGCCGCATCATCGGTCAGTTTGAGCAGGCGCAGGGTGTTGCTGACAGCCGATCGGCTTTTGCCCACGCGGCCGGCGATGGCCTCATGCGACAGGCCAAAGTCGTCGACGAGCTGCTGGTAGCCGCGGGCAGCTTCTATCGGGTTGAGATCCTCTCGCTGCAGATTCTCGATCAGCGCCCACTCGAGTAGCTGCTGCTCGGTGGCCTGCCGGAGCACGACCGGCACCTCGCTCAGGCCGGCTATGCGGGCAGCCTGCAAACGACGCTGCCCGGCGATCAGGACGTAGGCATCGGAGCCAGACGGTTGGGCCACGACCAGCGGCTGCAGGACGCCGTGTTCGGCGATGGAGTCCGCCAAGCCCTGAAGCTCGTCGGGGTCGGATAACTGGCGAGGCTGGCGCGGGTTGGGCTGGATGGCATCCAGCGGAAGCTGAACGATGCGCTCCCCCAATTCGCCATGGCCGGCATCGGTCGACGGGATGAGCGCATCCAGCCCGCGGCCCAAACTCCGCCGGCGGCTCATATCAGGCGGCTCCTTCGGCTTCGGCCAGGCGCGACTCGACGCCATCGGCGCGCATCAGTTCACGCGCCAGCGCCTGATAGGCCTCCGCCCCGGTCGATTTCGGGTCGTAGGCCGATATCGGCAGCCCATGCGAAGGCGCCTCGGCCAGGCGGACATTGCGGGGAATGATGGTCTCGAAAACCTGATTGGGAAAATGGGAGCGCACTTCGTCCACGACGTCTTGTGAGAGATTGGTGCGGATGTCGTACATGGTCATCAGCAGGCCGCGAATCTCGAGCTCGGAAAACAGTCCCTGGCGCACACGCTGCAGGGTGCGCGCCAGCTGCGACAGCCCTTCCAGCGCCAGATACTCGCACTGTACGGGGATGATAACGCCGCCGCTGGCCGCCAGCAACCCATTCAGCGTCAATAGGCCGAGGGACGGCGGGCAGTCGATGAGGATGTAGTCGAAGCGGTTGACAACCGGCTCGAGAGCTGAGCGCAGCAGATACTCGCGACCGGGCTGATCGACCAGTTCGACCTGGGCGCCTGCCAGGGAGGGGGTCGACGGCAGGAGCGACATGCGGAGCTGGGAACTGTGGAGGACCACATCGCTGGCCGTCTTGCCCCCGATCAGACATTCGTACGAACCGGAGGCGACGTCGCTTTGGCGCACCCCCAGGCAGGCGGTCGCATTGCTCTGCGGGTCGATGTCGACCAGCAGCACTCGCAGGCCAGCTTGAGCCAGGTAGGCGCCCAGGTTGATGGCCGTGGTCGTCTTGCCCACGCCGCCTTTCTGGTTGACCAGCGCGTAGATCCGGCTCATAGCGGCCTCAACGCGCCCGCCGAAAGGATCATCCCCGACGCCCCGACGCCTGCCAATCCCGGCTGCTCGACCGAGGCCGAAGCCCACCGGGTGGCCGCCTGCGCGGCCTCGAGCGGCATGTGCCCCGACGTAAGGTGGATGAAGAAGGCGGCGGCGAAGATGTCCCCGGCACCGGTGTCATCGACGAGGCGAGATCGCCGGGCGGACACGTGCTCTGTGTTTCGCCCCCATATAACCTCGGCGCCCTCGGGCCCATCGGTGACGGCGGTCACATCGCACACCCGGGCCAGGCGGCGCACCCCTTCCAAGTCGGGCCGGATGTCTTGCAGGCTGAACACGGCGGCCTGTGCGTGGGGAAGATGCCCGAGGGCCATATCGGCCGACAGGTGGTCCACGCGGCCGGCCAATCCCAAATCCGCCACCAGCCCTGGGGGGTCAGGCCCACGAAGGCTCCCGGAAAGGCAGCCGCCCAGGCAGGGTCGACCTCCCCAGCTACGGGCGCCAAATGCACGATGGGCGCCGAACGCCAGGCGGCCGGGATCGATTCCCAGTCCAGATCGTCAGCCCGGTCGGTCAAGACTTGGCGCCGCTGGCGGCCGTGACCGGTGTTCTCAAAGGTCGTCGTCCGCTCGGAGGGTTGTCGTTCGATGGCCAGTCCCGACAGTTCGGACAGGTCCAGGTCGGCCCGGCAAGAAGTCACCAGCCCGACGCGCAATCCCAGGGCGTGGGCGGTGAGGCCGGCATAGGCGCCTGTGCCTCCCAACCGGGGCTCAGGCTGCGCATGGTCCAGGGTCACATGACCGAGAATCAGATAATCTAGCGGGCCCGGACCGGGTTGGCGCAGGGTCGGCGTATTCGGGGCTGGGTCCATAGGCGGCCTCGCCGGACCTAGTACCCAGTCATGTAACTTGCGCCGGTTGGCGGATTGGATCGATCCGAGAATCGCGAACTCATCTCAGCCATTCGGACTGGGCACTAGTGAACGGGGATGATGGTGACTTTGCGTCGGGCGCCCTCGCCAACGCTCAGCGTGGTCACCCTGGGGTTGTCCTTGAGCTCAAGATGGATGATGCGGCGCTCATTGGCCGGCATCGGCTCCAGGGTCAGGGTTTGCCCGCGCTCGAGTGCCTGGTCGGCCATCCGGCGCGCCAGCCGGCGCAGGGTCTCCTCCCGCCGGGCCCGGTAGCCCTCGACGTCAATCACGATGGCCACCGGCCGGTGCATCTCCTTGCCGACGATCAGCCGGGCAATGTACTGCAAGGCGGACAGTGTCTCGCCGCGGCGGCCGATCAGCAAGCTGAGATCGTCGCCCCGGATGTCGACCAGCAGAGGCCGGACCTTGCCCGGCGCGTCGGGCTCACCCCAGGCGGCCTCGACGTGTCCCTCGACTTCCCATCCGTGTCAGGAGTTCGCCGACGATATCACGGGCGATTTCCAGGGCTTCCAGGCCATCGTCTTCGAAGTCGGCCGCCTGGGCTGCGTCGCCGGCGGGGAATTCGGGACGGACCATAACCGTGAGGGGCACGTCCGAATTCAGCCGGGAGCTGAGCCCCTCGAACTGTCAGACGCACGCGCGCTTCGCGCGAGCCCATGCCGAGCACCCCGCGGCTACCCTGGTCCAGGACCTCGACTTCAAGCTGATCAGCAGGCAGGCCCAATTCTTCGGCGCCGCGGGCCACCGCCTCTTCAACGGTCGGGGCGATGATCTCCAGGCTGGGTTTAGAGTTGTTCATCGAGTGCGCCTCGTCTCACGATTTCGCCTTGGCACCGCCGGTTGGCAGGCGGGGGATCATCGAACCCCAATCGACCTTGCCGGTGGCGGCATATTGCACAACTTGAAGGACGTTCGAGACCACAAAATACAAGGCCAGACCGGCGGCAAACGTGTAGGCGAAGTAACCCAGCAGCAGCGGCATGTAGAGCGCCATCATCTGCGTCATCTGAGAGCCCTGCGCGTCCGGAGTGGGCGGTGTGGTCAGCTTGGTGGAAATCCAGGTGGTGATCACCACCAGGATGGTCAGCACCGGAATGCCAATCGGGATCCCCGGAATGACCAGGCGTTCGGGAGTCCCAAGATCCATCCACAAGAACCGGCTGTTCAGGGGAATGAGGGTGCTGGGGATGGAGGCGTAGATGTGTTGGGAGAGCTGGAAGAGCTGCAGGGGCGCATCGGCCAGGGCCTGGATGATAGCCCCGTATAGACCGATGATGATCGGGAACTGGATCAACAAGGGGAGGCAACCTCCGAACGGGTTGATGCCCAGTTCCTTGTACAGCTTCATCTGCGCCTCTTGCTGCTTCACCCGGTCACCCTTGAATTTCTTCTGGATTTCCTGAAAACGCTTGGAGGACTGCATCTCCTGCATCTTCTGGGTGCTCTTCTGCTGCTGATAGGTGAGCGGAAAAGTAATCAGGCGGATGAGGGCCGTGAAGACGATGATCGCCAGCCCAAAGTTGTTGCCGAGCAGGCTGTAAATGTAAAGCAGGGCATTGATCATCGGGTTCAGAACGGCGAAATCCCAGATAGATCCCATGGGGCCTCTACTTCCCTGCTGGCTGGAAAGACCAGCGGATGGCGCCGGATTGGGCGTCGAAGGCGGTCAGCAGATTATCCCCGTCCAATGCGGCAACCAGGAGCGCGTCGCCGGTGAGGGCCGGATCGCTCAAGAGCTCGCCCTTGAGCGGTTGCTGCCAGGCGGGCGTGTTTTCCACCGCCTGGCGAGCAAAAACCTGACCGTCGGAGGTCACGATGTACACTCGGCCGGCCTCCGTAACCGGGCTGGCGGCCACGCCGCCGTCCAGTTTCGTCCGCCACAATGGCTTGCCTTCCGAGTCAATGGCGTAGAAATTGCCATCCACATCCCCGAAGTAAGCCGAGTTGCCCAGAACTGCCGGATCACCCCATACCCAGCCGTCGGTCTCGAGCGTCCACGCGACCTTTCCGCTGTCGGCTTTAAGCGCCACCAGCTGATCGGCAAACGTCCCGATGAGGATCAGCCCGTCCATAGCCGACGGCCGATCCGACATGGCACCTTTCAATTCGGTGGACCAGATGAGCGAGCCGTCGGACAAATTCAAGGCATACACCTTGTGGTCCAGTCCGGCCACGTAAACCCGATCGCCCACGACCAGCGGCTCCGACCATAACGGCTCGTCGGTGGCGAAAGACCACACGGTAACTCCTGAACCGAGCTTCAGCGCGTACAGGCTGCGGTCCGCGGAGGGCACCAGCACGAGATCGCCGGCCACGGCCGGAGCGCCAACCAATCTCAAACTGGAGAGCTGCTTTCGCCAGACCAGGCTTCCGTTAACGGCGTCGAGTTGATAAACGACGCCGTTGTAGCCGCTCACCATCAGCAAGCCCTGGTCTGTGAGCGCAGGCGGAGCGTAGAACGTCGCCCCCTTGTCCTCCTCAGGAGGCACGAACTCCCAGCGTTGCTGGCCCGAGGCCAGATCGACTGCGTACACGGAGGTATTGAAGGCCACGTAGGCGGTGTCATCGGAGACCGTCAATCCGGGCCAGCTGGATGACCCCACGCGGCTTCCGGAACAGGCCGAAAGCAATGCTGCCAGTGTGACGACAGCCAGCACAAGGGCCGATCGGGTCAAGCGTTTGAATGGACGTGGGTTCGTCATGCAGCTCCTAAGGCACCGGATCGTAGCCGCCGGGATTGAAAGGCTGGCACCGCATCACCCGCCAGGCGGCCAACCAGCCGCCCTTGATGAGCCCATACTTGGCGATGGCCTCATAGCCGTAGTGCGAACAGGTGGGATAGAAGCGGCACGTCCCGGACGGCAATGCCCGAGAAATCGTCAGCTGATAGAGACGGATCAAAGCCAAAACCGGGTAGCGGGCGGCCGTCCCCCAGCCCAGGGGGATTTCTCTGAGGCCGGGAACAGCATGGTGGTGCGCCTGCATGAGTTCCGGATTCGAGCTCACTTGCCAGTTACCCCCGATTGTTCCAAGAGTGTATCGATGGCCGCCTGCACCGCAGGCCAATCGGCCTCCAAGAGGCCGGGCTTGGCGACCCACACCAGATCCCAGCCTGGCCCGATGCGGTCCTGGGCACTTCGAAGCCCGTGCCGCAGCCGGCGTTTGGCCCGATTGCGCGCCACGGCGGTCTTTAGGCCGCGGGCTGTCGACACGCCCTGCCTGGCTTGCCCAAGGCCGTTGGGGCTCACCCGGAGAATGACGAGCGGGTGGGCATATGACTTGCCGCTACGCCGCACCCGCTGGAAGTCGCTCGAACTGGTGAGCCTGTACCTGCGGTCCATCGGCGGCTGAGAGCCTGGCGGCCGCTGAACTGAGCCGCGGCCCCGGACGGGCCGGGTCAGGCCTTCCAGTTGACTTTCTTGACGTGATTGTTCATCCGCGGGGAAAGGCGCAGGCGCCCTTTTGCCCGCCGTCTCTTCAACACATCGCGTCCACCCCGCGTCTTCATCCGGGCGCGGAAACCATGGACGCGCAGTCGGTGCCGCCTCTTCGGCTGGTAAGTTCGCTTGGGCATGAAAAATCGGCCTCTCTCGAGTTGTTGAGTTGCGGCAGGTGAAACCCGAGCGCGGATTATACCGTAAGGGTAGGGGTCGGTCAATCCGCGGCGAAGCATACCCGCTCCAGGTGGTGGCCCATCCGTGGATCGCCCTCGGCCAGACAATTTGTCGCATGCCGCGTTGTGGCGCCCAACCCGGTGGGCTATACTCGGCGGCGTGAGCCGGACGATTGCTGTCGCCAATCAGAAGGGCGGCGTGGGTAAGACCACGACCGTCATCAATCTCGGCGCCGCTCTGGCCGAAAAGGGTTTTCGAGTGGTCATGGTGGACCTTGACCCTCAGGCCGCGTTGACGGCCGCCTCGGGCCTGGATCCCTACAAGATTCGCAATACGACCTTCGAGCTGTTGATGGGTGACGAATTGATCTTCCCTGAGATCCTTCGCCCCATCAGCCGCGACCTGATGCTGGCCCCGGCCAGCGTCGACCTGGCCTCGGCCGACTATGCATTATCGAGGCGCAAGAATCGCGCGCTGCGGCTGGCTGAGGTCATGACCCACGGGACGGAGGCGGTCGATTTTATCCTGATCGACACACCCCCAAGCCTCGGGTTGTTGACCGTCAATGGGCTGACCGCCGCCTCGGAGGTCCTCATCCCGGTCGAATGTCATTATCTGGCCATGCGCGGCGTGCGCTCGCTGCTGGAAACGGTCTGGCTGGTCCACGACCGGCTGAACTCTGAGCTGCGCGTCCTGGGTTTGGTGGCGACCCTCATCCAGCCTCAGTCGGCTCACTGCCGGCGAGTGGTTGACGACCTGCGGGCGGTGTTCAAACGGCGTGTGTTTGAAACCATGATCCCGATGGACGAAGCCCTGGCCGAGGCCCCGGCGGCGCGGCAATCGGTGCTCCAGCTTCGGAGCAGCAGTCCGGCGGCGGAGGCCTATCGCAGCCTGGCCGACGAAATCATGAAGACCAAACCCCAGTGATGGCTGGTTGACCCTGGCATCAAACTGGCCGCAGACGCGGCCGGTTGGCTAGGTTCTCAGCCGCAGGGGCCCTCTCGGCCTAACCCCCGGCCCTCTCTCCGCCTTGGGCGTCCCGCGTGGCTCGTCGTCTTGGCGGCGGGGGAGCCTCAGGCCTCGACACGCCGGACGTCGGCTCCCAGGGCGCGCAGTTTCTCGTCGATGCGCTCATACCCCCGTTCGATCTGGCCGATGTTTCGGATCTGTGAGGTCCCGTGCGCGGCCAGGGCGGCCAGAATCAGCGCCATGCCGGCGCGGATATCCGGGCTCTCCAGGTTCTCCCCGACCAGTTGAGTCGGCCCTTCCACGATGCAGCGATGCGGATCGCACAAGATCATCCGGGCGCCCATGGACACGAGTTTGTCGATGAAGAACATGCGCGTCTCATACATCCAATCATGAAACAGGACCGAGCCCTTGGCTTGCGTGGCGACCACGATGGCGATGCTCATCAGATCGGTCGGAAAGGACGGCCACGGCATGACGGAGATCTCGGGGATGGCGCCACCGTGGTCGGGGATGACCTCCATCGACTGGCCGGCTTTGACGATCACATCTTGTCCATCAACCGTCCAGGTCACGCCCAGGCGCTGGAACACCAGGTGGATCATGTCCAGGTGTTGGGGACCGGCCTGGCGGATACGGATTTCGCCGCCGGTCACGGCCGCCGCGCCGATGAAGCTGACCACTTCGAGGTAGTCCGGCCCAATGCTGAACTCCCCGCCGGTCAGCCGGTCAACCCCTTGAATGTGAAGCGTGTTGGAGCCGATGTTGGCGATGCTGGCTCCCAAGCGAGTCAAGAAATTGCACAGGTCCTGGACATGCGGTTCTGAGGCAGCGTTGCGGATGATGGTTTCGCCCTTGGCGGTGACCGCCGCCATGACGGCGTTCTCGGTGGCCGTCACGCTGGCTTCGTCCAAAAGGATGTCCGCCCCCGTCAGGCCGCGTCCGGCCTTGAGCTTCAGCATCCGGCCCTGGTAAGCCGCTTCGGCGCCCAACCGGCTTAGCGCCAGCAGGTGGGTGTCGACGCGCCGGCGGCCAATGACATCGCCGCCGGGCGGAGGGATCTCGATGCCCCCGGTGCGGCCCAGCATCGGGCCGGCGAGCAGGATCGACGCCCGAAATCTGCCGGCAAAGGTCCGGGTCGAGGTTGCCTTGATGAACCTCCCGGGCGTGGATCTTCCACGTCGTCGGTTCGATGACGTCAATCGAGACGCCCAGGCTTTCGAGCAGGCGGCGCATGGCGCGCACATCACCGATGTCGGGCAGGTTGTGCAGCACCACCGGCTCATCCGTCAGCAGGCAAGCCGAGAGCAAAGGCAGCGCGGCGTTCTTGTTGCCGGCCGGGACGACGTCGCCGCGCAGAGGCGTGCCGCCGTCGATCAAGAAGCTGGTCATAGGCCCTCAATCAAGCTGCAAAGGTGAGCTCCACCGGATCGCCGGGCGACAGCCCGAGTCGGGCGGCGGCGCTGCCGCGATTGACGCCGACTTCCAGCATGGACCGGCTGCCGATGTAGGCCACCAGATCGCCTTCGGGGACATCCCCGAAGGTCGCATTCAGCGTGAGCCGTTCGCCCCCAGGCAGCGCCACATGCGGGCTGTCGGCCGGAAAGTCATCTGCCGGCCCCACGGGCAGCCAAGGGGATATGTGAATTTTCTCACGATCGCGGCTCAACAAGCCCAGGCTGGTGATCAGATTTCCGAAGTGGTCCACGTACAAGATTTCCCCGGAAACGCTTTGTGGGCGGATATCGAGCATGGGCAGGTCGAAGCGCATCAGGTCGGGAGCTGCCGGACCGAGTTCCTCGAGGCGTGTCCCGGCCGCCAGGTACGCCCCCGCCGGGGAGAACACATCCCGTCCGTGGAATGTCGTGCTGACGAACTCCAGCTGGTACTCCCGATTCTGGAGTTCGACCGAGGCCTCGGGTTCATGCGACATGAGCAGAAAGGTGAACACCCCGTTATCCGGGCCTACAAACCAGCGCCTGTTCCAGCTGAAGGCCACGGGCCGACGGCGGGTGCCTACGCCGGGGTCGATGACGGTGACAAACACCGTCCCCTCCGGAAAGTAGCCAGCGGCCTCCCATAGCTCCATTGCTCCGCGGCGGACATCTCCCAGGGCTACGGCGTGGGTCAGGTCGATGACCGGGACATCGGGGGCTATCCCGGCGATAACCCCTTTCATGACTCCCACATACCCATCCTGGGTGCCGAAATCGGTGAGCAAGACGATCGGGGCGTGTGCCATCATGCAACTCCGTCACCGGATTGTATCGGACCCGCAGTCAGGGGTCAACGAGGCCCGGATGGGAGCCGAAAAGACCGTCTGCCAAGCTTCAAAACTGGAACACATGTTCGGTTCCATGTGCTCTATCAGCCCCTTCATGGTAGAATCAGATCCCGTGACCAGCCTCAACGAAGCACCCGCTCAAGGGCCGGTTGAAGTCCTGACCTCGCTGGCCAGAGGCTTTGATCGGATCACTGCCCGGCCGGTCTTGATCCTGCCGCCTGTGTTGCTCGACCTATTCCTTTGGCTGGGCCCACGCATGGGCGTTGCGCCGTTCATCCGTTCGACTGCGCAGAGTCTGACGCCACCCGCGGGTGCGGATGCGCTGCTGCAGCAGCAGGCAGCGTCTATCCAGACTGTGATGGCCGAGCTGGCTGGGCGTCTCAACCTGCTGCGGAGTTTGAGCAGCCTCCCGGCCGGAATACCAAGCCTGATGTCCGGGCTTATGCCGTCCAGCGCACCCCTGCAGATTGGGCCGCAAATTGAATTGAGCAATCCGACCCTGATCCTGGCCTGCTGGGTGGGCTTGACGATAGCCGGCTTGGGGTTGGGAACCTGGTATCACCGTTCGATTGCTGCCAGTGTGGCTCCTGGATCCCCGCTCACCGGGCTGCTGCCGGGCTGGATGCGCATGATCCTGGGCGCCATCCTCGGATATGTCGGCCTGGCTCTGGGGACGCTGGGGATCTTGCTGGTGGGGTGGGCGGCAAGTTGGATTCTGCCCCTGCTGGGAGTGGGCCTGAGTTTCATCGCCTTCAGCCTGTTCTTCTGGCTGGTGGTCTATCTGGCCTTCACGCCCCACGGGATCGTGCGCTACGGCATGGGGTTGTTTCAAGCCATGGCCGAGAGCATGCTGCTGGTGCGCTGGAACTTCCTGCCAACGGTCGGCTTTCTGACTTTGGCGGTGCTGATCTCCTGGCTGACCGGCATCGCCTGGGGGCTGCCGCAATCGACGTCGTGGTTGACCGGCCTGGGAGTGCTCGGGCACACGTTCATCAGTGCCATGCTCCTGGCGAGCAGCTATGTCTTCTACCAAAGCCGGCGCGAATGGCTGCTGCGCACACGCAAAACGCTTGAGGTCCAGCTCCAGCGCTTGCAGCAATCCGCCAACCTGGAACCCGGATCCGACGTGGGACCCATACAAGGAGATCATTAGGTGGCCAAGCGGGCACAGAAAATCAGTTCCTATGGGGCGAAAGATATCCAGGTCCTGGAGGGCCTGGAAGCCGTCCGCCGCCGACCCGGCATGTATGTCGGTGGGACGGATATCAAGGCGCTCCATCACCTGGTCAACGAGGTGGTGGACAACTCCATCGATGAAGCCCTGGCAGGGGCGTGCACCAACATCGAGGTGATCATCCACCCCGACAGCAGTGTAACGGTCGAGGACAACGGGCGCGGCATCCCAGTGGATATGCACCCCGAGAAGAAGCGCCCGGCGCTCGAGATTGTTATGACCATCCTGCACGCCGGCGCCAAATTCGGAGGCGAAGGCTACAAAGTCTCCGGCGGCCTGCATGGCGTGGGCGTGTCGGCCGTGAATGCCTTGTCGGAGTGGTGCGTGGTTGAAGTGCGCCGGGACGGCAAGGTACACAGCCAGCGTTACCAGCGCGGCGTTCCCGAAGGCCCGGTCAAGGTCATCGGCAAAGTTGCCAAAGGGGACACAGGAACGCGCACGACCTTTCGCTTTGACCCGACGATCTTCAAGGGCGAGATCGATTATCGGTTTGAGACCTTGCTCCAGCGTTTTCGGGAAATGGCTTTCGTCACGCGTGGCGTGACCATCCATCTGATCGACGAACGCGACGGGCGTGAGATCAGCTTCTACTTCGAGGGCGGGATCGTCTCGTTTGTCCGCTACTTGAACCGCAACCGCGACATACTGCACCCAATCTGCTACATCGAGCGGGAGATCGAGGGGACGGGCATCGAAGTCGCCCTTCAGTACACCGACGCCTATGCTCGAAGTCGGTGTACTCGTTCGCCAACACCATCAACACTATCGATGGCGGCACGCACTTGACCGGCGTGCGTGCGGCCATTACGCGCACCGTTAATGACCACGCCCGCAAGAACAACCTGCTTAAAGATTCCGACCCGAATTTCTCCGGCGATGACACGCGCGAGGGTCTGACGGCCATCGTCAGCATCAAGCACCGGGACCCGCAGTTTGAGAGCCAGACCAAGGTCAAACTGATGAACCCGGAGGTGCAAACCCAGGTCCAACAGGTTCTGGGTGAAGCGCTGGGCGCTTTCCTCGAAGAAAATCCGCGGGCGGCCCGGGCAATCGTGGAGAAGTGTCTGACCTCGGCGCGGGCGCGAGAAGCCGCCCGCAAGGCCCGGGATCTGGTCATCCGCAAGAGCGCCCTGGAGAGCCTGACCCTTCCCGGCAAATTGGCCGATTGCTCGGAACGCGATCCGAACAAATGCGAGCTATACATCGTCGAGGGCGACTCGGCCGGCGGCTCCGCCAAACAGGGGCGTGACCGCCATTTCCAGGCAATCCTGCCGTTGCGCGGCAAGATCCTCAACACAGAGCGCGCCCGGCTGGACAAGATCCTGTCCAACAACGAGGTCAAGGCGCTGATCTCGGCCCTGGGCACAGGGGTTGGCGAAATCATTCGAGCTCGGAGGTTTACGCTACGGCCGGGTCATCATCATGACCGACGCGGACGTGGACGGCAGCCACATCCGGACGCTGTTGCTGACCTTCTTCTTCCGCTATCTTCCGCGTGTGATCGAGGAAGGACATTTGTACATCGCCCAGCCGCCGCTGTATCGCATTGCGCACAAACAGACCGTCGCCTATGCCTACACCGAGATTGAGCGGGAACACGTCGTCAAGGAAATGGGCAATTCGAAGGAAAAGAGTCTGTCGATCTCGCGCTACAAGGGTTTGGGCGAGATGAATCCCAGCCAGCTGTGGGAGACGACCATGGACCCGGAGAACCGCACGCTGCTTCAGGTCACCATCGAAGACGCCGCAGCGGCCGATCGGACCTTCGACATGCTCATGGGCGCCTCGGTTCCGCCGCGTCGCCGCTTCATTCAAACTCACGCACACGAGGTCCGCAACCTCGACGTGTGAAGCCTCCATCCTGGGGCACAAAACGTGTTTGGGCTTCTATCCCCACCCCTGGGTTGGCTGCGTGCTGGTTTGAGCTGCCGCATCCCAAGGCGAGGGGGGGGGCAAGAGTCCTCTCTGAATGACTACTCAATTCACGGAAGCTGCGGGCCTGTGTGCTCACACCTCCGGGGCGCCGTCGGCTGAGAAGCAACCACTTCTTGCGCATGGTGTTGGCTCGAGAGGCGATGAGGGGTGCCTACAAGAAGAACGGGCTGTCTCGCAAGTTTGTGAGACAGCCCGTCCCGATCGCGTGCCGTCAGGCAATCATCCCCGCAGGAAGGACCGCAGATCGGATTGCAGCCTCGGGTTTCTCAGTCGTCCGAGCGCATCAGCCTCGATCTGGCGGACGCGTTCCCGGGTCAGATCAAGCTTGCGCCCGACCTCGGCCAGGGTGTGTTTGCGGCCATCCATGAGTCCGAATCTCAGGCGGATCACGAGCGCTTCCCGTGTCGGCAAACTGGCGAGGACACCGTCCAATCGCCGGCGCAGCTCGCGGTCGGCAAAGCTCTGGTCGGGAGGGATGGCAGTCGTATCCGGGATCAGGTCCGCCAGGCTGGTTTCCTCTTCGCTGTCGATCATGGTGTCCAGCGGAGTGGGGCGCTGGGCGATCTGCATCAACTGTTCGACGCGTTCCACCTCGAGGTCCATGTCTGCCGCCAGCTCGTCAGCCGTGGGCTCACGCCCCAGAAGCTGGGAAAGGCGCTGGTGCGACCGGCGCATATGCGTGAGTTGTTCGATAACGTGCACCGGCACGCGGATAGTGCGGCCTTTGTCGGCAATGGCGCGTGTGATCGCCTGACGGATCCACCAGGTGGCGTACGTGGAAAACTTGAAACCGCGATGGTAGTCGAACTTCTTGGTGGCGCGGATCAGACCCACGTTGCCCTCCTGGATCAGATCCAGAAAGGACAGGCCGCGCCGGGCGTAGCGCTTGGCCACGCTGATGACCAGCCGTAAGTTGGCCTGGACCAGGTGATCGCGCGCTGACCAACCATCGGCGATGCGCCGGCGGTATTCGCCCTGGCGGGCGTCGGGCACCTTGCCTCCCGCGATGGCCTGGCTGGCGTGCCGGCCGCGTTCGATGCGCTTGGCGAGCTCCGTTTCCTCATCTCGGCTGAGCAATGGAACCAATCCTGCTTCTTTGAGGTAGAGGTCGATCGTCTCAGGCGATAAATCAGGATATGCGTCAAGTTGGACAGCTTCGTCTGCCTGTTCCTCCATGTCCGCCTCCTCCGTGAGACCTGCGTCGGAGTCGATCACACCTTCCGAGAAGTACCACATGTCGATTTGACCGTCGGGATCCCAATCACCGGAGTGCGCTGAGGGGCCAGGCTCGGAAACTGCGCCTGGCATGACCCGCGGCAGGGGGGCATGCGTGAGCGGCATACCTTTTACCCTGCTGGCCGCGGACGGGTTCAGCGATTGTTGGCTGATGCCTTCCTCCTCAGCCCAAGCGACAGGGGCCACCGGGGACAGTGACAGACATGACCAAACGTCAAGGGCATGCCTGCGTCTGAGTGCCCGCCAAGTGAATAGGCGGGAGCCAGTTGAGTGAAATTGTCGTGAACGGGACCGGGAATGCCTCTGGAGTCAATCTTATTGAAGACGCGGGGCCGAGTCAATCAGCCGAGCGTAATTTCTCAGCAAAAACTCATCCTTATTCGAGTACGCACTCCGGCTGGGCGAAGTAAGCGACCTATGCACCAAAAACGGCTCTGAGCCCAGGATCCAGGTGAGGCCATGCGAGCAGCAGGCCCGCCAGTGTTTTTGCGTCCTTGACCTCTCCGCCGGCCAGGCGCTTCTTGAGTTCAACCGGACCCAGACGGACGAGCTCGATAAACTCGTCTGGGTCCTGGGGGAGCGGATCGGGAGTGAGGTCGGTCGCCAGGTAGAAGTGATTGAGTTCCGACGAGTAACCGGGGGCCAGGAACATGGCTCCAAGCTCGAGCAACCGGCCCGGCCGCAATCCGATTTCCTCGCGGCATTCCCGCTCGGCGCAGGCAAGGGGGTCTTCGCCCGGGGAAAGCGTCCCAGCCGGGAGTTCAAGCAGGATGTCCCTGGCCGGGTGGCGATACTGGCGGACCAGAATCAAGTCCCCTTCCGAAGTCAAAGGCACAAGCGTGACCGCGCCAGGATGATCTACCACGTCGTATACCGCCACGTCTGCGGAATTGGAGCGGACCTGGTCGCGGCGGATAGAGAACACCTTGCCCCGGAATACGATTTCAGAACTGAGAATGGCGTGCGCCATGCCGGCCTCCGGCCTACGAAAAAGGGGCGGTCCGGATGGACCGCCCCACGAGGTTCGGTTGGGGACGGCGGCCTCAGGGGATATTCAGGACCGTGCCGGCCGTCAGGGTAAACGGGTCTTTCAGGCCGTTCGCTTGGGCGATGGCGTTTGGATCGACATCGCCGAAGACACAGGCAATCGAGTAGATGGTCTCCCCCGGATCCACCGTGTAGGTCGTCGGATGGGAAATCAGCGCGCGCGGGGGCGGGAAGCTCGATGCCCCGCTCGGGATGGTTAATACCAGGCCGGGATAGGTTACGGTCGACGAGCCAAGCCCATTGGCGCTCATCAGTTCGCCGGGATCGATATCGAACCGTCGGGCGATGCAATAGGGGTGTTCGCCCTCGTGCAAGGTGTAGGTGCTCGGATGGCCGGCGGTGGGAGTGGTGACGGTCAGGGCGGTGGCCGTTGGGGCAACCGAAGTACCGCCGACCACGGACGTGGCCGCAGCCTGTGTGGCCTCCGCTACCGTTGGGGTGGTCCCCTCCCCAGCCTGGGCCGTCTGCGTGAGCAGGGAGGAGCGCACCGCCTCCATGGTCGCCTGCTGGGCATTCAACCCGCTGGGCGTGTTCCCGGCGGACTGTCCGGTGGCGGCTGGGGGCGTGGAGGCGGAGCGCGTGCAAGCTCCGACGGTGAGGGCGACGCCAACCGACAATGCGAGCACCATACGGTGCAGGCGCTGGTTTACCATGGCTCCTCCTGAATGGTCCGGGCGGGGTGCTTCCCGGGCGATGCTAGCCGAGCATACTAGCATAGGCGCCTAGGGCCGTCAAGCGGGCCTGGAGACCCCCCACCAGGACGGTCGGCCATACGAACAGGGGCCACCCATGCCGGTGCCCCGGAGGGCGGCAGGCCGAGGCTATTTAAAGTAGAAACCCCCGGGACCAGCCCGGGGGCATAAAGCTATTGGAAGGGTTCAAGCGGCTGCAGCCAGCCGTGGGCGGAATTTATAACCGTAGAGGAGCATGCCGCGCTCCCCATCCGAGCGGAGCTTGCGGGTCACCATTTCGACCGGCATCCCGATTTCCACGGCCGGCGCGTCCACATCTGTCAGCTGCGCGGTCACCATCGGGCCCTCATCCAGCTTGATCAGAGCCAGCGTGTAGGGAGCGTTCTCCTCGAAACCGGACGGAGCGTCGTAGACCGTGGTGAAAGAATAGACCTGTCCGAGGCCGGAAAACTGATGCAGATCTTTGGCGTGTTCCCCACACTCAGGACACACGTCGCGTGGCGGGAAGATCTTTGCCTGGCAATGCGGGCAAACTTCCCCAACCATCGAATAGCGCTGTTTCTTGAGCCGCCAATGGCGTGCGACTTCCATCGTCTTTTCGATCTCCTCGGTCTATCCCGTGCCGCGGTGGTCAGTTTATCGCCGGCCAACTCTCAGGAGCTATCAGATTGGACTACGAAAACTCGAGGCTGCCCAAAATGAGCGTAGCACAGGTGCCGCCGGAGCCTCCGATGCACTGCGTCATGGCGATACGGGCCTCGGGCACCTGGGCGTCGCCGGCGCGCTGCTGAAGTTGAAGTGTGGCTTCGGCCACCTGATACACGCCCGTTGCGCCGCCGCAATCCCCGCGTGCCTTGGATCCACCAAACGTCAAGATAGGCAGTTTGCCCCCACGATCGAGATTCCCGTTGTCTGCCAGGGTCCAGGCCTTGCCCCGGTCAGAGAACCCTGAAGCCTCGAGGGAAAGCGCGGCATAGATTGAGAAGGTGTCGTGGAGCTCAACCAGGTCAATGTCCCCCGGTGCGACCCCGGCGCGCTTCATAGCCAACTCGGCCGAGCGGGCCACGGCCGTCAAAGTCAAGGGATCGGGTTGGTCGTGCAGGGCGGGCGAAGCGGTCGACAGCGCCGAGCCCAGCACACCCACCAAGGGGCGCTCCGGAAACTCGGGCAAGATGCTGCGGCGGGCCAGCACGACAGCGGCGGCGCCATCGGCATTGGGTGCGGCGTCGAAGACGCTCACGGGATCACTGAGCATGGGGGCTTTGGCGTAGGCCTCGGCCGAGATCGCTTTGCGGAACATGGCCAAAGGGTTGGCCACCCCGTGGGCATGGGCTGCCAAGGGGAAACCGGCCAGGGCGGTGGCCGGCGCCTTGAATTCGTGCAAGTATCGCCGCATCAACAGGGCTGCCTGTGCCGTGCGTGTCGATCCCTGCATGGATTCGTAGTCGCTGTCGGAGGCCGTCGCCAGGGCCAACTCCAGATCTGAGCTGACGCGATCGGTCATCTTCTCGACGCCGACGACCAAAGCGATGTCAAGCTGTCCAGACGCCAGGGCCAGGCTTGCCTGGCGCAGGGCCGCCCCGCCGGAAGCTCCGGCAGCCTCGACCGTGAACGCCTCCAGACCGCGCAGGCCGGCGAAATCGGCCAGCAAAGAGCCGAGGTGGGACTGGCCGGAGAGCACCGGGGCCAGCATATTGGCCACCAGCATCATCTGGGGCTGCAGACCGGCGGCGTCCTCGAGAGCGGCGGTGATGGCTTGAAGAGCGAGCTCTCTCAGCGAGAGTTCCCAATGCTCGCCGACCGGGGTCATGCCGACCCCGGCGATGACGATCTCGGTCGTGCCGTCTGCCTTGCGTGTGGCGCTCATTTGAGGGTCAGCTTCCCGCGGTAGCGGGCATAGGTGGCATAGTCGATTTCGGATCGGCGGGCGATGTAGGTCTCGGTCTTCGGCGCCTTGTCTCGCCGCTCGGTGATAGCTTTGGTCACCTGGAGGCTGAAGGCGTCGGAGCCGGCGCCGGAACCATAAGAGACCATCAGGATGCGGTCATCGGGCTCGGCCACGTCCAGCACGGCGGCCAATCCGATCATGGACGAGCCGGCGTATGTGTTGCCGATGCGCTGGACCAGCAGGCCGGCGCGGGTTTGGTCGGTTGTGAAGCCCAGGGACTTGGCGGCCCGCTCCGGGAATTTGGCGTTCGGCTGATGGAAGACGGCGAAACGGAAATCCTGTGGTGTGGCGCCCAGTGCCTGCATCAGGGCCCGGCCGGCTTCTGAGATGTGTTCAAAATAAGCTGGCTCGCCGGTAAAGCGTTCGCCATGCTCCGGGTAAGTCTCATTGGCGCGGCGCCAGAAATCGGGCGTGTCGGTGGTGTAGGAGTAGGAGGCTTCAAACACCGCCAGGCTCTCGTCCGCCGGGCCGAGAATGTAGGCGGCGCCGCCGGCGCCGGCCGTATACTCGAGCGCGTCACCGGGCCGCCCCTGGGCGGTATCCATCCCAATCGAAAGGGCATAACGGGCCATGCCCGATCCGACGAATCCGATGGCGGCCTGGACGGCTTCGGTCCCTGCCTTGCAGGCGAACTCCCAGTCCGCGGCCTGAGTGTGGGGAGTGGCGCCGATGGCCTCGGCCACGACCGTGGACGTGGGCTTGACTGAATAGGGATGCGATTCGGAGCCGACCCAAACGGCGCGGATCTGCGACGGATCGATCCCGGCGCGAGCCAGCGCGTTGCGGGCGGCCTCGATCGACATGGTGATCACGTCCTCGTCCAGCCCCGGAACGGCTTTCTCTTCGATGGGGGTTCCCCCCGCGCCGCCCCTCCAAACCCGGGCCACCTCGCGAGCCGGCAGCCGGAACCGAGGCACATAGGCACCGTAGCCGACAATTCCGACCTTGGCCACCGGTCGGAGCATGGGAACCGGCGCTCGTTCAGTCATCGGGTGACTTCCCTTTCCCTTCCCCGGCGGCGTCCGAGACGGATTGGACCAGGTCCACGGCGCGCTCCAGGCGGATCTGGCCTTCTTCGACCAGTTGATCGGCGATGCGCTCAACCTGCTGTCCCTGCGCGCCGGCGGCAATGGCCACCTGGCGGGCATGCAGGGCCATGTGCCCGCGCTGGATGCCTTCGTCCGCCAGCGCCCGGAGCGCGGCCAGATTCTGGGCCAGACCGACCGCCGCCATGATCTCGGCCAGTTCGGAGGCACGGCGGACCCCCATCAATTTGAGGCAGGCGCGCGCCGCCGGATGCGCCTGGGTGGTGCCGCCCACCACACCGACGGCCAGTGGCAGTTCGAGATCCCCGCGCAAACCGCCCTGGTCGGTGCGCGACCAGCGGCTCAACGAAGCGTAGCTTCCGCCGCGGGCGGCATAGGCGTGCGCGCCGGCTTCGATCGAGCGCCAGTCATTGCCGGTGGCCAGGGCCACAGCGTCGATGCCGTTCATGATGCCCTTGTTGTGCGTGGCCGCTCGATAGGGGTCGACGGCCGCCAGAGCCCAGGCTTCGATGATTCCGTCTCGAATCGCCTCGCCGTCCAGGGTCTCGGAGGCCAGCCGTGCCGACGGGATGTCGCACCAGGCCCGGGCCAGCCGCCGGTCGGCCAGATTGGTCAGGATGCGCAGGCGCGCCCGGCCCCCGCTCAAGCGCTCGAGCTCGGGAGCCAGCTTTTCGGCGGCCGTGTTGACGGTGTTGGCCCCCATGGCGTCCTGTGTGTCAATGATCAGGTGAACCACCAGCATGGGGCCGGCCGGGGTGGCCTCGAAGGTCCGTATTTGAATGTCCCTGGCGCCGCCGCCGTGTTCAATCAAGGTGGGATTGAGGGTGTCGATTTGGGCCAGGAGCGCCTCGCGTTCGGCGAGGATCCGGCGCTCGGCGGCGGCCAGGTCTGGCACATCCATCAACTGGACCTGGGCCATCATCAGCAAATCATCGGCCTGGGCATAGAAGCCGCCGGCGTCGCGAACCAGCCTGGCGACATGGGAGGCGCCGGCTACCACCGAAGGTTCCTCAATGGCCATGGGGACGAGGACCTCCCGGCCGTTGATGACGAAGTTGGTGGCGATTCCCAGGGGAACTCCAAACACCCCGACGACGTTTTCGATCATGTGATCCGCCAGGTCGCCGTCCAAACCGGGCTCGCCCCTCAAGGGCTCAAGTTCGGCTTCGTCCAGCCCTGCCGCATCGGCGACGCGCGCCAGGCGCGCCGACCTCGGCAGGCCGTAAAGCCCGGGGATACGGGATGTGGGGGGGCGGGTTTTCGGATCGGCGCGAGTCATGGCGGAAACCAGGGGCCAATCTTAGGCGGGCTCGGCTGGCAAAAACTATCAGGCTAGGCGGAGCCGCCTCCCGGTGCGCGGTTAAGACGCCATACACTGAGATTCAGCAGGCCGGCGAAAGCGGTCCAAAGCCCATAGGGCACCAGCAGCCAGCCGGCGTAGGGGTCCAGCGGCCATGCAGCCCAGATGGTCAGCCACACGCTCACCAGCAGCAGCGCGATCTCAACAGCTGCCGCACCCGGCGCGCGCCGGCCGAAGAAAAGGACCGACCACCCCAGGTTGAGTACCAGTTGCAGGCCGAAGAGCCCGACGGCCATGCCGACCCCTGGTTCTCCCAGCCCAAGGCGGACGAGCCGGAACAAGGCGGCGCCCATCATGACGTAGAGAATCAACCAGACCGGCGCAAACACAGCGTTGGGTGGGTTCCAACTGGGTTTGCGCAGCCCCGCATACCACGTCGGCAGCGAGCGGGCGGTTACCCAACCCCCGATCCCGCCCACGATCAGCGGGATGGCGACACAGACCACCAATAAGATAATGCCCTGAACGGCACTCAAATTCATCGCTTGCCTCCTTAGGAACTCGTTATCCGAGCAAGTCAGCCAGGGCCGGCTCGAGCTCGGGAAATCGGAATGCAAAGCCGAGCGCCTGCAGCCCGGAAGGGCGGACGCGCTGGCCGTCCAGCACGGTCGTCGCCACCTCGCCGAAGGCCAGGCGCAAAGCAAATGCCGGCACCGGCACGAACGCCGGACGGCGAAGGATCCGGCCGAGCGTATCAGACAACTGACGGTTGGTAACCGGACGCGGCGAGCACAGGTTGTAAGCCCCGCTTGCCTGCCGGTGTTTGAGCAGGAAGACCAGCGCGCCGAGCTCATCGGCGGGGTGGATCCAGGACACCCATTGCCGGCCGCTGCCCATCGGGCCGCCGGCGAACAGGCGGAAGGGGAGCAACAGGCGCGGCAGCGCACCGGCGCGCGGATCCAGGACGATGCCGGTGCGCACGACGACCCGGCGCACCCCCAGGGACTCCACTCCGGCCGAGGCTTGCTCCCAGGCCAGGCACACCTGCGACAGGAAGTCCTCACCCGGGGGCGAGGCTTCATCGACCTCGCCGGGGGGGTTGGGACCGTAGTAGCCGATGGCCGAGGCCTGAATGACAACGGCCGGACGGTGACGCGGATGCGCGATGGCATCGGTCA
This sequence comes from uncultured Chloroflexia bacterium, assembly GCA_963797485.1. Taxonomy (GTDB): domain Bacteria; phylum Chloroflexota; class Anaerolineae; order Anaerolineales; family E44-bin32; genus CAWAND01. The sequence goes on along the minus strand of CAWCPF010000002.1, from coordinate 152,442 downwards.
CAGCTTCTCCGGCGCGCACGCGGCTGTCCACAATTAACTGCTTGCGGGCGGCGCTCCAGCGCCCGGGGAAGAAACGCTCCCCAGGCAGGGGGAAGCCGGCAAAGTTGACGATGGCATCGGCGTCCTCGACCTCTGCCTGCCATCCCGCTGGTGTGCGGGCGTCCCAACCCACCAGGCGGACGGCGTCCGGAAGGCGCGCCGCCCGGCGGCCGGGCTCACGGCTGAGGACGACGACCTCGTCCCCGGCCTTGATCAGTAGACGGGCCAGACCGCTGCCCAAAGATCCTGTGCCGCCGGTGATGATGATCTTCATGAGGCGCCCGCCGCCGCCAGCTCCGGCCGCCGCATCGCTGGGGCGGCCAGCTTGTGACAAAGTTCACAAAGCGGAATCATAGGTGAGGGAGAGGGGGCCGGTTGCCGGCGGCGTGCGGGTCCGTTGGGGTATGGAGAAGGCATCTCAGGCTCAAGCGTCCTGATAGGAGTCACGCAGGGTCACAGGCAGGGACCGGCCGGGACAAATGCCGCATGAGGTGGTGCCCCCACGGGGATTCGAACCCCGGTCTTGGCCTTGAAAGGGCCACGTCCTAGGCCTCTAGACGATGGGGGCAAGCGAAGCGCCATTCTATCATGCGCTGTTTGAGCGGGTCAACGCGTGGGGATAAAGGCGCCGGGGGTGAGGCCGAGGGCGCCTGCGGTCATGCAACGCGAAGCCGGCCGACATCGCCCCCAGGTCTCCGGGGGACGAGGCGCCCCGAATGCGTCCGCGGTCAAACTCGGGCAGGGAGCACAGATAGAAGAAGGAGCTTTCCCCTTTCAGGGCCTGGCCCGACAGGCTTCTCCGCCCTGTCGCCCGGAGCTCGCGTTGCGCCTCAGGGTCTGCGTCGAGCGCGGCCGCCTCGATATGACGGGGCGGTGATGGCATGGATGACGCACAGCCGGGCGTCGAGCATGCGGGTGCGCAGCCGCGGATCAATGTCCTCGAGGGGGTCAGCCGTGGTGATCACCGTCGGCAGGGCGGCGTTGTAGCGGTAGTTGAAGAGCTGGTACAGCTTCTCCTTCACCCACGGGGTCATCGCCTGGGTGCCGAGATCGTCCAGGATCAACACCGGTGCGCTGCGGATTTGTTCGAAGCGCCGGTCATAGGACGTGTCGCTGCTGGGATTGAAAGTGGCGCGCAGGTGGTCGAGCAGATCGGGCACGACCACGAACGTCACCGGCTGCCCCTGGCTGGCGCGGAAGTTGGCCACGGCGGCCGCCAGATGGGTTTTGCCTGAGCCATACGGGCCGGTCAGGACCAGCCAGCCCTCGGGGGCTTCGGAGAACTGGCGCGCGGCTTCGAAGGCGTGCTCGAGGCTGTGCTGGTCCTCGGCGGCCAGTTTCTCGGTCTTGCGCATGTTGAAGGTCCCAAAGGTCTGGCCCCGGTGCAGGTCGAGCGAAGACAGCTCATCTTGGCGGCTGTCCTCCTGCGGGCGGCGGTAGTCCGGCGCCAGGATGGCGACCTGGGTCACGACCTCGGGGTCGGACAAGCGCGAGCGCATTCGGCCGTCGACCTCGCGCAGAGCGAGATTGGTGGTCACGACCAGGGGCAGGCGATTGGTGTAGCGATAGTTGAGGATTTGGAACAGCTTCTCACGCGCCCACTCGGTGGCGTTTTGTGTCCCGAAGTCGTCCAGAATGAGGAGCGGGGAACGGCGGATCTCTTCGAAGCGTTCTTCGAAGGTGTCATCCTGGCTGCCGAAGGTGTAGCGCAGGCTGTCGAGCAGGTCGGGGACGGTCAGGAAGAGCGTCGGCAGGCCGTGCTCGACGGTGGTGTTGGCCACGGCCGCCGCCAGGTGAGTCTTGCCGCAGCCGTAGCCGCCCTGAAGGAAGAGCCAGCCCTGCGGCTGCTCGGCATATAGCCGGGCGTGGTTGAACGCCTGCTCGAGCGAGGCCTTCTCCTGGTCCCCCAATCCCACCCTTCCCTGGGGAACGAAGCTGTCAAAAGTCATGTGCGTGAGCTCGTCCAGCTGGCTCAGCCGGAACAACCGGCCGCGGATTCGTTCCAGGAGTTCGGCCTGGCGGCAGGTGCAGATTTCCAGCCGCCCAAAGTCGGGGTGGCCCAGGGGCAGGTCGCGCCGAACATAGCCGGCGCCGCCGCAAATCGGGCAGTTGGGATCGCCCGGGCCGGCGGATGCGGACCGCCGGAGGTCTTGCGGATCAGTGCTCGATGAAGTCGGCGTACTCGCCCTCGACGTAGCGTCGGCGAGCCTCTTCAGAGTCGCCTCGATCTTTTCGGTCATCCCTGCCGTGTGCCTTCCAATTGTCCAATATAGCCTCGACGTAGCGCCACTTGCGGGCGTTGTTTTCAACCGCCAACCGGATGGCGTCCTCAATCCACTCCGGCGGAAACTCGGCCTCGGCCGCCTTGAGGGCCTCGGCGATCATCGGTGTCAACGGACCGATGTTGTGTTCGTAGAGCACGTATACGGTCGGCCGGTCGGCGTCCAGGCGTGCGCCAGGGAGATCCTCGGGCTGCCACTCGCCGTCGATCAGCGACTTCAAGGCGGCCCGGCCGCGCGGCGTGTTGAGCAAGTAGATGGACTGCCCCTGGCCGTCGGCTGCGTGCAACAGCGTGCCGCGGCTGACGGCGCGCTCGAGGGCCTCGTCCAGGGCGTCGTCGTCCTGTTTTCCCGGCGTGCGCAACGCGGCCATCAAACGCGCGTCCTGGCGCAAGTGATCCCGGCGCATGTACCGGCGCTCGTCTTTTTGGCGGGCGAGGTACCACAACGCGTACAGGCTGACCTTGAGCTCGCCCAGATCGTCGATGGCCGGGAGCAGCTCGGTGAAGAAGGCCGCCGGCACTGGCGTCATCGGCGTCTGGCCGGCGGGGAAACCCTCAAAGCCCGGGGAACTCTTCATGCATCGAGTGTACCCGACTCGAGCCGATCCCGCATCTTTTAGGCCGTTAAAGCCGGGCCCGCAACTGATGGATCACGTTTCGGGTGTGAAGCTGAGGGTGCGCGTGGCCGCGTTTTCGAACTTGGCCAGGGACTTGCGGAAAACCAACTCGACCGTCCCGACAGGGCCGTTGCGGTGCTTGGCCACGTGAATCTCGGCCACATTCTGTTTGATGGTGTCGGTCTCATACTGGTCAGGCCGGTAGATGAACATGACCACGTCGGCGTCCTGCTCCAGGCTGCCGGATTCGCGCAGGTCGGAGAGGATTGGTTTCTTGTCGGCGCGCTGCTCAACCGCGCGTGAGAGCTGGGCGGCGGCCAGGACGGGCACGTTGAGCTCGCGCGCCAGCACCTTGAGGTTGCGCGAGATGTACGAGACCTCCTGGACGCGGTTGTCCATGCGCGTATCGCCGGTCATGAGCTGCAGGTAGTCGACGATGATGAGGTCCAGCCCGAATTCCATGTGCAGGCGGCGGCACTTGGTGCGCAGCTGGAGCGGGGTGATGGCCGGGGTGTCGTCCAGGTAGATATGGGTGTCGCTCAGCGCGCTGACGGCCTGGGTGAACAGCGGCCATTCCTCGTCTTGAATATCCGCCAGCCGCAGACGCTGCGATTCGATCCCGGTCTCCTGCGCCACCAGTCGCTGAACCAGCTGTTCGTTGGACATCTCCAGCGAAAAGACGGCCACGCGCTTCTTGTGGAGCTGGCTGGCATTCTTGGCGGCCGAGATGCAGAAGCCCGATTTCCCTTGGCCGGGGCGTCCGGCAATGATCAACAGGTCGCTCGGCTGCATGCCTCCCAGCAGCCGGTCGAGGTCGATGAAGCCGGTCGGGACGCCGATGGTCTCGTCGCGGTGGCGCGCCAGATAGTCCACCCGGTCGTAGTATTCGCTCAGCACCTGTTTGATCGGCTGGAGCTGGTGAGTGAGCCGGCGCTCGCTGACGCCGAAGACGGCCTTTTCGGCTTCGTTGACGACTTCGTCAATCAGGGTTTCGGTTTCAAAAGCCAGCTTGGCAATCTGGTTGGCGGCTTCGAGCAGCCGGCGGCGGGTGGCGGCCTCGGCCACCATCAGACCGTAGGCTTCGGCGTGAAGCGAGGTGGGGACGTTATTCATGAGCGACGTCAGGTAGGCGTCCCCACCGATCTCCTCCAGTCGGCCCTGGCGGCCAAGCTCTTCCGAGACGGTCAGGAAATCGACCGGGCGGCGCTGGTCGTGCAGGCTGGAAAAGGCTTCCCACACCCATCGATTGCGGTGAAGGAAGAAATCATCGGCGGTGAGCACCTGGGCGACGTCGTAATAGGCCTCGGAGTTGACCATCACCGAGCCCAGCACGGCTTCTTCGGCCTCGCGGCTGTGGGGCATGCCGCCGGGGGTACGACCCGCGTCGCCGCCAGCCGCAGGGACCGGGGGAGAGTAAGCGCCGTCGCTCATTCAGCGTCCATCATATCGATCGGTGCCTTGCTTTGAAACTTAGATGTGGATGTCAGCCGCGTTCGTCTGTCACGCTGTGGGCGGCGCCGTGGGCGGCCCGCCCGTCAGTCTTCCGAATCTTCTTCGGTGTCGATGTCGTCCAGGTCGAGTGACTCGACGAAGTCCTTGAAGACTTCGAGCCGCCCCTCGTCCATCTCTTCCTCAGGGCCCTCGCCTTCGACCGTGGCCTCGGGTTCGGCTGAGGCCTCTTCCATGACGGATTCTTCGACGTAGATCGGGACGTGGGCACGGACGGCCAGCGCCAGCGCGTCCGAGGGGCGTGAGTTCGATCTCGACCTCCTCGCCGTTGACGCTCAGCACGATGCGTGCGTAGAAGACGTCCTCTTTCAGCTCGGTGATATTGACGCGCTGGATTTCGGCGCCGAGAGACTGGAGCACATTGCGGAGCAGATCATGGGTCAAGGGCCGGGCGACTTCCATCTGCTGCAGGCTGACGGTGATGGCCTCGGCCTCATACGGGCCGATCCAGATCGGAAGATAGCGCGCCGAGCGGCTGTCCTTCAGGATGACGATGCGGTGCTGAGACATCAGGCTGACGCGAATGCTGTCGATCTCGACCTCGACCATACCCGGGCCTCCAACCGCGCCCACCCCGTTTATCGGCGCCATTCTAACACAGCCGGTCTGGATGGGGCGGCGCGAGTGTGGCGCAAACGGAGCGCAGAGGTCAGGCGAGCGTGCGGGCGAGCCCGGCGGCCAGGCGCGCATTGTGGCGCAGCAGCGCCAGATTGGCTTGCAGGCTGGCTCCCGCCGTGAGCTGGTTGAGACGCGCCAGCAGGTAGGGAGTCACGGCGCCACCGGTCAGTCCCTGGGATTCGGCGTCGCGCTCGGCCTCGGCAAGCACGGCCTGCACCTGCTCGAGGGGCAGCGCCGCGTCCGCCGGGCAGGGGGCCGCCAACAGCACGGCGCTGCGCAGCCCCGCCTGCCAGTGAGCGGCAGCGATGGAGGCCGCCTGCTCGAGGCTGTCGACGCGCTGGGTCAACTTCAGCCCGCTGGAGGTGCACACGAAGGCGGGAAATTCGTCGGTTTCCCAGCCAAGGATGGGCACGCCGGCGGTTTCCAGCCACTCGAGGGTCCGCGGCAGATCGAGGATGACCTTGGCCCCGGCGCACACGACCAGGATGGGGATCTCGGCCAGCGCCGGCAGATCCGCCGAGACGTCACCCCCGGCGCCGCGATGGACGCCTCCGATGCCGCCGGTGGCGAAGACGCGGATACCGGCCCAATGGGCCAGGTGAGCCGTGGCCGCCACGGTGGTCCCGCCGTCCTCGCCGGCGACGGCGGCGATTCCCAAATCTCGCCGGCTGAGCTTTCGCGGGGTTGACAGGAGCGCCAGCCGTTCAAGCTCGGACCGGTCCACGCCGACGCACGCCCGGCCCTTGAGGACCGCCACGGTGGCCGGCACGGCCCCCGCCTCCCGAACCAACGCCTCCAGTTCACAGGCCAGCTCGAAGTTGACCGGGCGGGGCAGGCCGTGAGTGATCACGGTCGATTCGAGCGCCACTACCGGCTGGCCGGCGGCCAAGGCCTGGGCGACTTCGGGATGGATCACGAGTTCCATCGGGGGTCGTCACGATGGCTGTGTCGTACGGGGCGGCATGAGAAAACTCAAATCAGCTCGTCGTACAAGCGTTCGAGGGACAGCTCCGGGGCCACCGTCCCCTGGGTGCGCAAGGTCAAGGCGGCGGCGGTGATGCCAAGCCGGACCGCTTCGTCCAAGGGGATATCGTTGAGCAAGGAGAAGATTATTGTGGCCAGCAGCGCGTCGCCGGCGCCGGTCGGGTCGAGGACTTCGGTTTTGAGCGCCGGGACGTTGCCGCTGCCGGCGGCCGAAGCGTAGCTCACACCGAACTCGGCGCGTGAAACTATCGCCATTTGCACCCCGCGCGACACCAGCCGGCGGGCGGCCTCCAGGCTGCGTGCCTGGCCCGACTCGGTCAGTTCATCGCCACACAGCGCCGTCGCCTCGGCCAGATTGGGTGACAGGACCCAAAGATGCTCGAGATGCGAGGCGAATTTGGGAGCCAGGGCTACCGAAGTCGGATCGGCCGCCAGGGGCACGCCGGCGCGCCGGCACATCTGAATCACGACCGCCAGGCTCTTTGGCGCCAGGTTGCCGTCGACCACCACAGCCGCGGCCGACTCGAACATGGGCGCGAGCGCCTTGAAATGGGCCGGGGTGAGCGCGGCCGTGGCCGACATGTCGTCCAGGCCGATCTGGAGCAGCCCGTTATGGTCGAGCACTGCCAGATAGGCGCCGGTGGGCTGGTCTGGCACGCTCAACGAATGTTGGACGTCGATCCCTAGCTCGGCGGCATGGTCGAGCAGCTGCCGGCCCTGGCCGTCGTCCCCCACGGCCGTGATCAGCTGGACCTGGGCTCCGAGGCGCTGAAGGTTTTCTGCCAGGTTGCGTGCCACCCCGCCGTGGGACAGCCTCAGGCGGCCCGGGTTCGAGACTCCGGGCTGCAGCCTGGCGTGTGAGCGCCCGACAATGTCCATGCCGGCGGCGCCAATGACCAGGATGGGTCCCTCGCGGCCGGTGGCGTCAGTCATCGGGCCGGGCCGCCCAATTCACGCGGTTCGGTCAGGCTGTGCAGGTGCGTCAGGACCGCCCTGAGATCCTGGGCGTCCTCGCCGAGCTCCTCGGCCATCAACTCCAGCCGTTCGAGGGCCTTGCGCAGCGTGGCCCAACAGCGGGTGGGACCGGACAGCTCGCTGGCCGTCCAGGCCTCAACCAGCTGCCCCAGCTCCGCCAGCATGCGCTCGCGGTAACCGCTGTCCGGATTGGCGGCCCAGGTAGTCGGGCATGCTGAGCCGCTGGGCGCGCTGGCGGTCGCGCCAGGCGTCGATGATGGTCTTGCCCAGCGCCATGCCGCCCGAATCCGCCCCCGGTTCGTCGATCTCCCATGTGCCGACCCCGACCCAGTCCAGCTCCAGCCCCTGCAGCCGCAGGCGCTCACGGGCCTCGGGAGTGTGAAAGCGTTCGGTCAGCTCGCGCCGGGGAATGTGGAAAGCCTCCGATGCCTGGCCGGCCGGTCCGGCCGGCTGCATGGCCAGGAACGAGTCCAGCGTCAGCCCGCGGATGAAAGCCTGAATCTCGTCCCGCGCCAGATCGGTCAGCAGATCGGTCCAGCGATCCGCTCCTTCGGCGGTGACTGCCCGGCCGTACACCAGCCGGCGGATGGCTTCATCGGCGTACGGGTAGGGGGTCTGCAGATTGCGCGCCTGGCCGCCGCCAAAGGTGCGGAAGACCATCTGGACGTCACGGGCGCGCACCGTCATCCCGTCGGCGGTCACCGCCTCGACCTCTTGCAGATGCCGGAGCTGGTCGCGCAGGTCGACCACATCGCGCACGCGTTCGAAACCTTCAATGAAGCGCCGGCCCTCCGGGCCGTACACGCGTGGGGCGCCCTCGGCCGTCTCCATCACAGTCGCAAACCCCAAATTGACCTGGAGGTAGCCGGGACCGCCGATGCGAAACAGCGGGCTGTTGCGGTTGAGCTTGTTCAGGTCGCCCTGGCTGATCTTGAGCGAGTCATAGCCCAGCCCAAAGACCGCCGCCCGGAGATAGCGCTCGGCAATGGCCGGTGACTCGAGTTCGAATAAATCGGCCAGGTAATGCGCGCCCAGGCGCAGGCCCAGCCACAGCATGGCCGCCACCGGGAGCAGATGGACCAAAACGATGGGGGCGAAGAGCGAGCTGACCAGGTCGAGCACGACGTTGAAGGGGAAGGTAATCGATTGGACCCAGGCCGAGGGGAGCACGCGCGTGGAAATCGAAACTCAATCCCAGCATCAGCCAATACAAACCCAGACCGGTACCGACCAGCGCCTGTCGCACGCGCGCCCGGCATGGTCGCGCCGCAGGAAGATCTCGACCACCACGCCGAGCGTGTCCCGGAAGGCGCGCTCCGAAGTGGCCAGCAGGCTCTGGGTCATGGGCCCACCGGTGGGCGACAGCCCTCGTCGGTCTCGCCCAGCTGGCGCGCAACCTCGCGCAGCTGCTCGAGTGTTTCACTCGAAGCGGGCACCAGCTCGGGCTCCTGGACCAGTTCGAGCGCATCGTCGAGGACCAACGCCAGGCTTTCGCGCAGCGAGGGCGTCTCCGACCGCGCCAGCGCGCCGCGCAGTGACCGGGTGAGTCCCGAGGTCGAGCGCGCCGAAGGCGCGCCGCTCGCCTTCCTGGCGTGCGTGGCCGGCATGCTGGCGACCCTCACTCAGGTTGTCTTCGACGTTGGACGACCAGCGCTCGCGCCAGCGGCGCAGGTGCTCCAGTTGCACCGCCTGCGGCACCTGCAGCCCGCTCACACGCACGTCCAGGACGCGGATGCCACGGGCCTTGAGGAGTTCGAGCTCCCGGCCGGCGGGCGAGGCTGTGTCGCCGGTGTTGACCAGCCGCTTGTGAAGGTTTTCACAAATCGAGTCCAGGCTATTGGAGGCGCCGTCGTCCTCGCCAAGCAGCGACTCCAGGCGCCATTGTTTGACTTCTTCTCGCCACAGGTCGACCAGGATCAGCGTGGGGAGTTCTGACCAGGGCGCGTCGGCGCTTTCACGGTAAGCATGGCCGAAAACAGCCCGCTCGGCCGAGCGCGGATTGAACTCGAAGGGAGGTAGGTTCGAGAACTGGCCCAGGCGGGGGGTGGAAGTGTGCCCGGGGTCGAGCATGAACCAGATGGCCAGATCAGCCGAGATCGGGATGCCGTCCTCGGTGAGCGCCAGCGATCCCGGCTGGGAGGCGGCTTCCGGATCGTCGGGGCGGCTGGCGGGGATCCGGCGCGTCTGCATGCGAAGGTCCAGGGCTTCGGCCAGCCGTTCGCCTGCTTGGCTGAAGGTCACGCCCGGGCCGATGGCGCGCGTGAAATGCGTGTCGGTGCGCAGCACGCCAGCGCTGGCATGGTCGATGAGCAGCACTCCGGACCCGGCGCGCTGGCGCTCCCCGGCGCCCTCGACCGACCGGCCGCTGCGGATGAACATCACCGGCCCCCGCGCCCCCATCAAATAATCAAACAGCCGCTGGATGACGGCGCCGCGCTCGTCCAGCTTGTGCACCGGCAAGACGAATTGCGCCGTGAGGGCGATGATCCCTACCAGCGTGAAGACGGCCAGGCCGAGATCAATCAGGTAGGTGGACCCGGTCCGGTCGGCGCCTGACAGGCGCACCATAACCATGTACGCCAGCCCCCACAGGAGCAGGCCGAGGACGGTCCGGAAGCCAGGGCGCCGGTAGAAGGGCTGCAGGTTCATCTCGGTGAGGGATTGTAGCTGAAAGGGGCCGAGGGTCAACCGGTGGGTGATGTGGGTGCGCTGAAGCCGGGGAGGCTGACAGAACCGTCGCGGTGGGTGACATGGCGCTGCGATAGCGGTGCAGGGCTGCGGCGACCTGCTCATAGTTCGTCTGGGCGTCGGGCAGGCCCAGCAGGCTTTCCTCGACGCTGGTCTTACCGCTCATTCCGGCGGTCTGGATTTCAAATTAGGGCCAATGCGGAGGGGTGACTTGAATTCGGTCAGACACTCGGCTGAAGTCCGGCGCCAGGGGATTTCCGGTAGCGCCGCGTGCCTGACTCAGCCGATCAATCGATAGCCGACGCCCGGCTCGGTGTGAATGAAAGTCGGGCGTTGGGGGTCCGGCTCGAGCTTGGCTCGCAGATTGCTGATGTTGACCCGCAGGATGTGCATGTCATCGTAGCCCTCGCCCCACACCAGGCGCAGCAGCTGCCGATGCGTGATCACCTTGCCGGCGTTGACCACCAAAGCCCGCAGCAGGTCGTACTCGGTGGGTGTCAATTGGATGGCCCGGCCCGCCACGCTCACCCGACGATGCTCCAGGTCCACACTCAACTCCCCGCTTTGAAACACAGGCTCATTCGAGCCGCTGGGCTGATGCCTGAGCGCCACGCGCATGCGCGCCAGCAGTTCACCGATACCAAAGGGCTTGGTTAGGTAATCGTCGGCGCCGGCATCGAGCGCGGCGATCTTCTCCGCCTCCTGCTCGCGAACCGAAAGGATGATGATCGGCAGCCGCGTCCACTCCCTTAGCATCCGTGTGACTTCGACACCGTCGAGGTCGGGAAGACCCAAATCCAGTATGACGAGGTCCGGGCGGTGAGCGCGAACGGCATCGATGGCCTGCCACGCGTCGGCGGCTTCGAACACGTCGTAGCCATGCCCCGGGAGGGAGGCGCGCAAGAACCGTCGGATGGCGGGTTCATCATCGACGATCAGGATCCGCGGGGATGGTTCCTGCATGCCTTACTCCATTGGGAACCACACGACGACGCGGGTTCCGCCCAGGACCCGGTTTTCGGCGTGGATCCGTCCGCCGAGGGCTTCGACAATCCCACGGCAAATCGAAAGTCCCAGGCCGGTTCCCGTAACGCTGCCGGGCCGCTGGACCCGGTAGAACTTGTCAAACACTCGCTCCAGGTCCTCCAGCGGGATGCCGGGGCCATGGTCTTCGATGGAAAGTCGGAGACCCCCATCGGCCTGTTCGGCACGCAGCTCGATCGGCTGATCGGGCGGCGAGTACTTGACGGCGTTCTCCAAGAGGTTGACGAGCACCTGGACGACCAAGACAAAATCCAAGCTCACCAGGGGAAGGCCGGGTTCCAGCGTCACCAGGATCGCATGGCCGTTGAGGCGGCCCTCCAGGGCATCGCGCGCCGAATTGATCAAATCGCCCACATCGCAGGGCGCGAACGTTAGCCGTAGGGCCCCGGATTCGATCCGGGTCATGTTTAACAGGTTGCCCACCAGGCGATTGAGGCGGTCGGCCTCGGAACGGGCGTTCTCGACCAGGGTGCGGCGGGAATTGGCATCCAGCCCGGTGTCGTCCTCGTCGAGCACGCTCAGGGCGCCGGTGATGGCCACCAGCGGGCTGCGCAAATCGTGTGAGATCGAGTTCAGCAGAGCGGTCTGCAGGCTTTCGGTGGCGCGCGAGAGCTCGGCTTGCTGGGCCTGTCCAGCCAGCAGGGCGCGTTCGATCCCCAGCGCTGCCTGGTTGGCGAAGGCGGCCAGCGTCTGGCGCTGCTCGGTGGTCAGCATAGGCGGGGCATCCTGCGGACGAATGCCGAGGACGCCGACCAATCCGTGGGCGGTCTTCAGGGGCAAGCAGCGGATCGAAGCCGCCGGCAGGGTGTCGGTGCCTCGGCCGGCGGCGGCGTCGTGCTCGAAGGCCCAACTGGCCACCGCCAGGTCGTTGTCATCCAGGCGGAAATCGCCGCTGCTGTCCACCAGACGCAGCCGGCCTTCACCGGGGAGGAAGATGGCGGTCTGCCGGCCGAAGGCTTCGCCCATGTGGGTCACAATGACATGCGTGATTTGCGGCAAGTCGGCTGCCGAGGCCAGGTCGCGTGCCAGATTGTGCAGAGACGCAGTCTGGGCCTCCCTCTGGATGGCAGCTTCGGCCTGCTCGCGAACCCGCGTGGTCAGCGAGCTCACCACCAGACTGATGACAAACAGTCCCACAAAGGTAATGAAATACTGCAAATCGCTCACGGCAAAGGTGTAGAACGGAGGCACAAGCAGGAAGTCGAAGGCCAGGACGCCCAGCACCGCGGTGAGCAAGGATGGGCCCCGGCCGAGGAACACGGCCGCAATCACGGAGGCGGCGAGGTAGAGCATGACCAGGTTGGCGGGCTCGAGCCTGCCGCGGACAATTAATCCCAGAGCCGTGGCGGCGGCCGTCAGCGCCACGCTGCCAAGATAGCGGCTCAGCGGCTGATGCGGCTGCCAGTCTGTGGTGATCGAGACGGAGCCGGCTTCGGCCTGGGTGCTGATGACGTACACATCGATATCGCCGCTGGCGTGCAGCAGTTCGTCAACAATCGATCCGCGCATCAATTCGTGCCAGCGCGGCATGAGCGGTTTTCCGACGACCAGCTTGGTCACGTTGTGTTTGTGGGCGAAGTCCATGATGGCTGTGTGGACGGATTGCCCGGCCAGAGTCACCGGTTTGGCGCCCAGCTCTTCAGCCAGGCGCAGGGTTTGGCCGACCCGTTCCCGCTCGTCAGGGCTAAGCTCGGGCTGCGAGGCGAGCTCCACGTGGACCGCATACCATTCGGCGTCGAGCTGATCGGCCAGGCGCCGCGTGGTCCGCACCAGCTTCTCCGCGAGCGGATTGGGGCTGACGCACACCAGCAACCGCTCGCCCGCCGGCCACGGCCCGGGGATCGATCGTGTTTCCATGTAGAAACGCATCTGATCGTCGACGCGCACCGCCGCCCGGCGGAGAGACATCTCGCGCAGCGCCGTAAGGTTGCCTTTGCGGAAGAATTTCTCGGTGGCACGCGCGGCTTGCGCGGGAAAGTAAACCTTGCCTTCTTTTCAGACGCGTCAGAAGCTCGTCCGGCGGCAGGTCTACGACCTCGATTTCGGAGGCATTGTCGATAATCGAATCCGGGATCGTCTCGCGCACCACGACCCCGGTCACCTGGGCGACGATGTCGTTGAGGCTCTCGATGTGCTGAATGTTGAGCGTCGTGTAAACATCGATGCCGGCGTCAAGGATTTCTTCGACGTCCTGATAGCGTTTCGGATGGCGCGACCCCGGGGCGTTCGTATGCGCAAACTCGTCAACCAGGACCAGGGCCGGCCGGCGCTCGAGGACGGCGTCGACATCCAACTCGGCCAACCCGATGCCGCGATACTCCACTTGTCGCCGGGGCAGGCTCTCGATGTCCTGGGCAAGCCGCTCGGTCTCGACGCGGTGATGGGTTTCGATGTAGCCGATGACCACATCCACCCCTTGGGCCCGGCGCTGATGGGCGGCCTCGAGCATGGCGTAGGTCTTGCCCACCCCGGCAGCATAGCCAAGGAAAACCTTGAGCTTGCCGCGGCGGGTGCCTTCAACTTCGATTTGTCTGAGCAGGTCGGTCGGGCTGGGGCGTGATTCCATCGCCCCTATGGTAGCTCATCCAAGGCAAGATTCAACCGCAGGACATTGACGCGGGGTTCGCCCAGGATCCCAAACTGGCGGCCGGTGACATGCGTCTGCACCAGGGCCCGCACTTCAGCCTCACCGAATCCTCGGGCGCGGGCGACGCGCCGGACCTGATACAGTGCCGCAGCCAGGCTGATGTCCGGGTCCAATCCGCTGGCGGAGGCCGTCACCAGGTCGACCGGTATCGGGGCCGTGTTGCCCGGGTCGGCGGCGCGCAATGCCGAGACCCGGCCGCGGACGGCTTCCGCCAGGGCCGGGTTCAAGGGTCCGTAATTTGAACCCGAGGACCCGGTGAGCTGTTCGGCATTGAACGCATTGTACGGAAACGTGCCTGTCGCCGACAGCCGTCCCCAAAAATAACCGGGGTCGGCGAATGATTGGCCAATGAGTTGGGAGCCGATCGGTTCCCCTCCGGCAAGGATCAGGCTGCCGTTGGCCTGGAACGGAAAGATCGCCTGTGCGATGCCGGTCGCGAGCAGGGGGTAGAGCAATCCGGTCACCAGGGTCAGACTGGCCAAAACGACGGCCGCCGGCCGCAGCTGGAGTGCGATGTTCTTCACGCGGCAACTCTCTTCTCTGGCACAGGTTGGCCGGCCATTGCACGGGCGGGGGAGCCCGGATCGGCCGCGAGGCCCTGCGCCAACTCGACCTCGAGTGCATTAGCGTGGGCCGGCGAGGATCGGCCCGACCGGCGCACCTGCTCCCCGATGGCCGGACTATTCACTCGGAGCCATTGGAAACTCAGGCCGCACATCAGGATCACGCCGGCGATCTCAGCCGCTTCGTGTCCGGCGGGTCCGATTGGCAAGCGATCTTGAAAGACCAGGAGCAGGGCATACATGCCGAAGACGGCATCCAGCTTCCACCAGCGGGGATCATGCGGTTTGGCGGCCACGGACTCCTCCTCACACCAAATGCACGACAACCAGAAGCAGGTCGACCAACTTGATGCCGATGAACGGTGCGATGATCCCGCCCACGCCGTAGATAAGCAGATTGTTTCTCAGAGACTCGCGCCGCACCTGCCGGGCGGTATGCAACGCCTCGCAGGGCCAGCGGGATCAAGGCCACAATGATCAGGGCATTGAAGATGACGGCCGAAAGGATGGCGCTCTGCGGCGTTGCCAGCCGCATGAAGTTGAGCGCCGTCAGCGCCGGGTAGGTGGAGGCGAAGGCAGCCGGGATGATGGCGAAATACTTGGCCACGTCGTTGGCGATGCTGAAGGTAGTCAGCGCGCCGCGAGTCATCAGCAGCTGCTTGCCGATCTCCACGATCTCGATCAGCTTGGTGGGATTGCTGTCCAAGTCGATCATGTTGGCCGCCTCGCGCGCCGATTGGGTGCCGGTGTTCATGGCCACCGCCACATCGGCCTGAGCCAGGGCGGGCGCGTCGTTGGTGCCGTCGCCGGTCATGGCCACCAGCCGGCCACCGCTCTGCTGCTGCTGGATGAGCTTGAGTTTGGCTTCGGGCGTCGCCTGGGCCAGGAAGTCGTCCACCCCGGCCTCGGCGGCGATAGCGGCCGCCGTGAGCGGGTTGTCGCCTGTAATCATGACGGTCTTGATGCCCATGGTCCGCAGGTGGGCGAAGCGCTCTCGAATGCCGCCTTTGACGATGTCTTTGAGGTGAATGACGCCCAGGGCCGTACCGTTGCGCGACACCACCAGCGGCGTGCCGCCGGTGCGGGCGATCGCATCCACCGTGGCCTGCAATTCCGGCGGTATGTGGTTCCCCTGGCTTTGGATCATCGCCAGGATGGCGTCCGGCGCGCCCTTGCGGATCGAGGTGCCGTCCGGCAGGTCCACGCCGCTCATGCGCGTTTGGGCGCTGAAGGGCACAAAGTGCATCTCGGCTGAGCGGGCCGCCGGATCCGCGCCGAGCGGGCCAGTTCCGACCGAGCGCGCCCTCAGTCCGTACTTCTCCTTTGCCAGCACGACGATGCTGCGGCCTTCGGGCGTTTCGTCCGCCAGGGAGGCCAGCTGAGCCGCCTCGGCCAGCTTTTCGGGCGGGGTCATGCCAACCGGCACCAACTCCACCGCCTGCCGGTTGCCGAGTGTAATAGTCCCCGTCTTGTCCAGCAGCAGCACATCCACATCGCCGGCGGCTTCGATCGCCCGGCCGGACATGGCAATGACGTTGTGCTGGATCATGCGGTCCATCCCGGCTATGCCGATGGCCGACAACAGGCCCCCAATGGTGGTGGGTATCAGGCAGACCAGGAGCGCGATCAGCACGGTGATGGTGACTGGCGTCCCCTGGCCGGCGGCCTCAACAGAGTAGATGGAGTAGGGGAGCAGGGTGGTGCATACGATCAGGAAGATGATCGTGAAGCCCGCCAACAGGATGTTGAGCGCGATCTCGTTCGGCGTCTTCTGGCGCTTGGCGCCCTCCACCAGGCTGATCATCCGGTCCAGGAAGCCTTCGCCGGGGCTGGCGGTTACGCGCACGATGAGCCAGTCCGAGAGCACGCGCGTGCCTCCGGTGACGGCACTGCGGTCCCCGCCAGCTTCACGGATGACCGGGGCGCTCTCGCCGGTGACGGCGCTCTCATCGACCGAGGCGATGCCTTCCACAATCTCCCCGTCAGCCGGAATGATGTCGCCGACCTCCACCAGGAACACGTCGTCCCGGCGCAGGTCGATCGACGATACCAGGTCCATCGGCGAGTCACGCCGCGCGGCCCGCAGCTTTTTCGCCTGCGTCTCCTGACGGGTCTTGCGCAAAGCTTCGGCTTGAGCCTTGCCTCGCCCCTCGGCCACCGCCTCGGCAAAGTTGGCGAACAACACGGTGAACCACAGCCACAGGGCCACGCCGCCGATAAACCCGGCGGGGGCTTCTCCGTGCCCGCCCAGCGATTGGATCCAGAGCAAGGTGGTCAACAGGCTCCCGACCTCGACCACGAACATCACCGGGTTGCGGACCTCAAGCCGGGGATCGAGTTTGCGGAAGGCATCGCCAATCGCCCGCTGATACAGATTGGTCCGATTTCCAAGGCTCTTCCTGGTAGTCAGGTTCTGGATGGTCATAACCTTAGTGCCCCAGTATGAGTTGTTCGACAATCGGCCCGAGGGACAGCGCCGGAATGAAGCTGAGCGCGCCGACCACGATGATGACCCCGATGAGCCAGGCGACAAACAGCGGCGTATCGGTTGGCAAAGTCCCGGCTCCCGCGGGCACCTTCTTCTTGCGCACCAACGAACCGGCCATGGCCAGCGCCGGGACGGCCAGCCAATAGCGGGCAAACAGCATGCAGATGCCCAGGGCCGTGTTGTAGAAAGGCGTATTGGCTCCCAAACCGGCAAAGGCGCTGCCGTTGTTGTTGCCGGCTGACGAGAAGGCGTACAGCACTTCGCTCAGGCCGTGGGCGCCGGGGTTGAAGATGGTCGCGCGCCCAGCCGGGGCAACCACGGCGATCGCCGTGCCGAGCGTGACCAGCAAAACAGGGATCAGGATCATCAAGGCGGCCATCTTCATCTCGTAGGCCTCGATCTTCTTGCCCAGGTATTCGGGAGTGCGGCCGACCATCAGGCCGGCAATGAAGACGGCCACGACGACAAAAGCCAGCATGCCGTACAGCCCGGATCCGACTCCCCCGTAAATGATTTCGCCCAACTGCATCATGAACAGCGGAACAAGCCCGCCCAGCGGGGTGTAGGAATCGTGCATCGAGTTCACCGAACCGTTGGAGGCGACCGTCGTGGCCGTGGCCCACAGGGCCGAGTTGGCGATCCCAAACCGCACCTCTTTGCCTTCCATGTTCCCGCCGGATTGCAGGCTGGTGGCCGTCTGGTCAGCGCCCAATGCGGTCAGGGCAGGATTGCCGTGTTGTTCGGACCAGGCCGCCAGCGCCACCCCGGCGACAAACACGACTGTCATGGCCGCGAGCAGGGCATAGCCTTGACGTGGGTCTCCAATCATCCGTCCGTAGGTGTGACACAGCGCCGCAGAGATCACCAGGATCGAGATCAGTTCCAGGAAGTTGCTGAGCGGCGTGGGGTTCTCGAATGGATGGGATGAGTTCACGTTGAAAAAGCCGCCACCGTTGGTGCCCAACTGCTTGATGGCCACCTGGGAGGCAGCCGGCCCGACGGCCAACACCTGATGCGTCACGAGGCTCCCATTCGCATCGGTGGTCGGCTGTACCAAGCTCACCGTCTTGTAGGCGCCTAAGGTCTGGACCACGCCCTGAGAGACGAGCACTACGGCCAAAGCCAGAGAAAGGGGCAGCAGAATGTACAGGGTGGTTCGGGTCAGGTCGACCCAGAAGTTGCCCAACGTGGTGTGCAGATGACGGGCGAAGCCACGGATGACGGCCGCCAGCACCGCCATGCCGGTGGCCGCCGAGACGAAATTCTGGACGGTCAACCCGAGCATCTGGGCCATATAGCTCATCGTGACCTCACCGCCATACCCCTGCCAGTTGGTGTTGCTGGCAAAGCTGACGGCTGTGTTCCAGGCCGAGTCCGGCGTGACGGGGCCTAGAGCCTGCGGGTTGAAGGGCAGGAACCCCTGGAAACGCTGAAGGCCATAGACCACCAACAAGCCGAGGGCGTTGAACAAGAGCATGCTCAGGGCATAGGTCTTCCAATTCATTTCCTCGTCCTCTCGAACGCCTGACAGGCGATAGATGGTCCGTTCGAGTGGGCCCAGGATGCGGCTGAGCAAAATGGGCTCGCCACGATAGACCCTGGCCATATAGGCCCCAAGCGGCCAGGCGAGGGCCAGCAATACGACGAGGTACAGACCCAGTTGAGCCAGGCTGAGCAGGTTCATCCAAACCACTCCGGCTTGAGCATCGCCAGGACCAGGTAGATGAGCAGGCCGAGGGCGATGATGCCGACGGCGAGGTATATCTCGTTCACGGGTTGCCCCCCATCAGCCGGTCACAGACCACCACCAGGGCGTACGAGGCGGCAAAGAAGACCAGCGTGAGGCCGAGGAATATGAGATCGTTCATGGAATCTCCGTTTCGGAAGCGTCGACAGGAGTTTAGGAGATTTGGCTTCAAAGGGGGGACAAGAAAGCCGTCAGATGCGTCAAGAATTCGTCTAGACGTGCAGTGCGCATCGGAGAGTTGGGGCTGGGGGCGGGGTCAGACTCTGGGGGTAGCTGCCGTCTGCGAGGCGGGTCGCCAGCCTCAAGACCAGGACCGCGGGCGGTACTGCAGCGCCTCGGCCAGATGAGGCAGCCTGAGGTCGGGTTCACCGGCCAGGTCGGCGATGGTCCGGGCCAGCTTGAGGATGCGGTGGAAGGCGCGCGCCGATAGCTGGAGCTGCTGCATGGCCTGGCGGACGAGCGTGCGCCCCTCGTCATCTAGCGGGCAGAATTGGCGCACTTCGCCGGGGCCCATATCGGCGTTGCAGGCCAGGCTGGTGTCCGCCAACCGGGCGCGCTGCCGGTCACGGGCCGCCTCGACCCGGCCCTGCACGCGCTCGGAAGCTTCACCCAGACGGTCGTCCGAGAGTTTCATGAAATCGACCCGCGGGACCTCGACGTGAATGTCGATGCGGTCCAGCAGCGGCCCGGAGATGCGCTTCTGATAGCGTGTCACGGTTCCGGGGGAGCAGGTGCATTCGCGGGACAGGTCGCCGAAGTATCCGCACGGGCACGGGTTCATGGCCGCCACCAGCATAAAGTTGGCCGGGAAAGTCAACGCGCCCCGAGCGCGGCTGATGGTGACCACCTTGTCCTCCAGCGGCTGACGAAGCACCTCCAGCACCTGCCGGTTGAACTCTGGCAGTTCGTCCAGAAACAGGACGCCGCGGTGGGCCAGAGAGATCTCGCCCGGGCGGGGCCAGTTGCCACCCCCGACCAGCCCGGCGTTCGAGATCGTGTGATGAGGCGCCCGGAAGGGCCGGTTTTAAATCAGCGGGATGTCCTCTGGCAGCTGGTCTGCCACGGAGTAAATCTGAGTGACGTCCAGGGCCTCCTCGACGGTCATCGCCGGGAGAATGGACGGCAGCGCCCGGGCCAGCAGAGTTTTTCCAGCCCCCGGCGGGCCGGTCATCAAGACGTTGTGGCCGCCGGCGGCGGCGACCTCGAGCGCCCGCTTGACGTGTTCCTGGCCCTTGATCTCGTTGAACTCGGTGCTGACGGTCGGGGTGGGAGGGGCTAATCCGGGGCTGGTGTGGGGCTTGATCGGTACGACACCGGACAGATGGTTAACCAGGGCCGTCAGCGACCCGATCGGGATGACCTCCAGATTAGGGATGAGCCCGGCCTCGTGGGCATCGGCTTCAGGGACGACGATGCGCCGCATGTCCTCGCGCATCGCCAGCGCCGCCATCGGCAGCACGCCGCGCACGTGACGGACCGAGCCGTCCAGCGAGAGCTCGCCCACGAACAGGGTGTCATCGAGCCCGTCCGGGGCGATTTGATCCGAAGCGATCAGGACTCCTACGGCAATCGGCAGATCGTACGCCGGGCCCTCCTTGCGCAGCGCGGCCGGGGCCAAGTTGACAGTGACCTTGTGGCGCGGAAACATCAAGCCGGCGTTCTTGAGCGCGGACTGAACGCGCTCCCGGCTTTCCTGGACGGCCGTATCGGGGAGTCCGACGATCGTGAAGCGAGGCAAACCGTGTGCCGTGTCCACTTCGACCTCGACGATCGCCCCCTCAAGCCCGATGACGGCGCATGAGTGGACCATGGCATGCACGGTTCCAGTCTAGACCGAAGCGGCGCGGAGGTCAAATCCGTGGTGAGTGGGCCGCCCGGGAAAGCGCGGAGCCGTAAGGGAATGTTGGCAACTCAATATCCGGCGGATGTCCGGCCCCATGCTGATCGCCTCGCCGATGCTCATCGTCCCATCCGCCAGAACGGCTCCCAGGATCGCATCCGGACGCAGCTCACGGGCCGGAATGCCGACGATGGCAGCCGGCCGACGATGGGGGCCCAAAACTCCGTCGCTTGGCTTTCCTAACAAGCATCTTGCGCAGCGATCCAAAGGTAAGCAGCCGGGGCAGCACCGAAGCGGCGTAACGGAAGGGGCCCAAGTGGAAAACCGCGCCAAGAGCCGCAGTCGAGCCGGGGTGAGGTTCCATCACACGGGCAAGCAAACGCCGGCGACAGGCTGGCATTTGTGCACCCCTCGCCCAGCCGGGTGCTAAGATGGGCGCTGAGGTCCATGCCGGAATTGAATCCTCGTCTTGCTCCCTTCGGCAGCCTGCTTGTGGCTTGCGTTTTGCTGTGCGCTTGCGGTCCGGTGCAACCTGTGGCCACCCCGATCCCGCCCACAGCCTCAAAGCCGGCGCCGACCGCCTTTTCGTTCCCGTCGAGGGTGCCGTTGTCCACGCTGACCAACCGCCCGACGCGTCCAGCCGCGACAGGTACCTCCCGCCCAGCGCAATCGGCGCCCCGCGAAACGCTCCCGCCAGCTGACGGTCGTGTTGACGAGTGGACCTCGGCTGCCGATGGCATGCCCTTGGTGCCCGTCCCGGCCGGCGATTTCTTGATGGGAACAACCGACGATTCGGCCGTAACCCAACCTGACGAACGCCCGCAACGGAAGGTCTTTGTGTCGGCGTTCTGGATCGACCAGACCGAGGTGACGGCGGGGATGTACGCCGCGTGCGTGGACGCCGGCGGCTGCCGGCCGGGGCTTGCCGGCGCCGGCGCGGGTGCGGCCGGCCAATCAGACCTGCCCATGGCCGGCGTGACTTGGTTCCAGGCCTCCGACTACTGCGCCTGGGCCGGGCGCCGTCTGCCGACGGAAACCGAGTGGGAGAAGGCCGCCCGGGGTAAGGACGGGCGTCTCTATCCATGGGGGTGGATTGGGGCCGGGGTGTCGGCCGGTTCAGCCCGGCTCAACTACTGCGACGCCGATTGCCCGTTCCAGTACCGCGACGCCACCCAAAATGATGGCTTTGCCGAGGCCTCCCCGGCCGGGACCTTTGCCTCGGGGGCCAGTCCGTACGGCGTGCTGGATATGGCCGGCAACGTTTGGGAGTGGGTCGCCGACTGGTATCAGTCGGACTACTACCGCGTGGCCCCGCTCTCGGATCCCCCCGGGCCGGCGGCCGGCGTGTGGAAGGTGATGAGGGGCGGTTCGTGGCTCGAAGCTTCGTGGGACGGGCTGGTCTTAGCCGACCGCGTCGCCAACCGCGCCTCTCTGGATCCGGCCTCGTCGCGCACCGATCTTGGTTTTCGCTGTGCGGCGGATTGAATCTGGCCGCCAAAATCCATCAAGGTAATGGACGCTTTTCCTCTGGTTCGGATTTCAGCCGGCGATACAAGATGTAGGAGTAGGCGATTGGGACCCCTGACATGGTCAGCGTGGCCTCCAACCTCCTTCATCCTCGAGAACCCATGGCTACTCAAGATGAACCGAGAACCCGTCGTCCTTCGGCAATTTCGGATGGGGAAGTGGCAACGGGTGAACAGCTAACTACTGCGGGAATTCGGGGGATCGGTCAACCTCGCACGCCTTCGCGTGTGCCTAACAGCCAACCCTATCCCCGCCGTAGCCATTCCGCCTCCCAAGCATCCAGGCAGCGGCGCGCCGCCGAAGGGGCCGCCTGACTCGCTCGCCCGCGTGGCTGTGGGCCGGAGAGTGGCTGTGGGGAGAAGGCGGGCGGTCGGCTGAACCGCCGGCGGGATCGGCTCGCGCTCCATCGCCGGGATTAGGCCAAACACGTCCGTGACCGCGTCCAGGAAGGCGTAACCCTGGACTCGATTTGGTTCGAGGATGCCTCCTTCGCCCCACTCGTTCCACGCGTACACGATCAGCATCTTGGCCGTCTGGCTGGCGTGATCGTCGAGGTAGGCTTTGACATCCTGGAGGTGACCTCGGAAAGCGGCCGGCGACAGGCCGGTGTTGTAGACGTCCCTGTTGGGATCCTCGCCGGCCCAGCCGTACGTGATCTTGTACCAGGGACGCCGGTCGAAATCCAGTAGAGGCGCAGGGAACATGAAAGCCGACTTGTTGGCCTCGCATGAACTCTGCCCACCGGCTCACCGTCTGCGTGTATGGCTCTGCTGGAGTGCGCGGCGTCAGCTGGAAGCAGGCAAACCCGTCCGCCCCGATGCCGCTCAGGATGAACCTGACGTATTGAGGATCGAAGTCGGGGTTGTAGAGCCACAACTGGAACGGCTCCACACCAAGCCGGGCGAGCCCTTGGCGCCGCAGCTCGGCCGCCGCAAACTGGTTGTCTTCGACCGTCCGGAAACCGGTGTCGAACACGACGATCACCGGCCGGCCATCGGGCATCGTGTAGTAAGCCGGGTCGGTCATATACGTCTCGATCATGTAAGGCAGCAGGCTGTCTCGCCAGATCTCACGCGTCATCGGCGCCGAGCCCAGGGCGATCGGCGCGAGCAGGAAGGGGACTTGCTCTTTGTACGGCGAGGTCAGGTAGGTGTGCATCGCCCGGCTGACCGCGTCCTCCTCGTTGCGGTCCGTGTTCCAGTACCAGTACGCGGCGAAGAACGACAGTCCCCCGCTGGCGGCCTGGCGAATGTGGGCATCCACCACGCTTTGCTCGGCCATATCGTAGAAGCCAAGTACGGGCTCACGGTTGGAGAAATCCTCACCGATGCCCCAGGGATCGCCGCCCGTCGCGTGCTGCCGCACTCCGCCCCAGGGGTCCCGCTGGCCGAACAGATCCCGTGCAGTGATCGCCTGAAAGTCGTTGTACCGACTCCAAGCAGTGAAGTACCACGCCCCGATCTGGTAGGGCTGGTTGCCGGCAGGCGCTGTCGAAACAACCGGGGTGCCGAAGGTGAATTCGCGTGGCGACTCGAACAACTCCGTCACCCGATTTGGGTCGGCCAGGTCGACGGCGTAGGCGTGCAGGCTGTGCGGTTGTCCATCGTGCCAGACTGCCGGGATCTCCCAGCGGAAGCCGTGCGCGCCGCTGGCGTCGCGTGCTTGGTTCACGTCCGGCCGAACGATGGACGTGATGACTTCACCCGCTAGTGTGCCCTGGGATCGAGGTCCATCCATATAGAACTGGACGGTTACCGGCTTGGCGGGGGCATCGGGGTCGAGAGCCCAGCCTTCGGCGACTCCGTCCGCCACCCGATCCAGCGTGCCGGTGGGCGGTTGGGCTGGCGGCTGAGGTTGGGCCTCCGCAGACTGCGTGGCTGCCAGCATCATCAACACTGCGATGGACACGTGCGCCAATCTCATGCCGCCATCTTACCATCGGCTTTCGAATGGGGGAGGCAATGCCGCCGCCATTTGTGAAGCCGTTCACAAATGCAAGCGGGAGGTGAGAGGCGAGTTCGTAGGGGCGTTTCACGAAACGTCCGATCGAGGTGCTGTGGGCGGCTTCCCCCCTTCCCTCTTCAGAGGCAGGGGACAGAAGCCTCAACCGTTAATGCTGTGGCAGCCGGGTGATAGGTACTGACCCCTCACCACTGTCCACTGCCCCTTCGGCAGGCCCCACACTTGCGCCCTGCCCATGGTGCTCTCACCGAGCACGTCGAGCGCCGTGAAGCGGCGCGTCCCATCCGCACTCCAGGCAAACCCGATTGCCGGAGCGACCTCCCCGTTGAAGGTGCACAACGCCCCGGTTTGAGCATCGAACACCGTTATCCATCTGGAAGATGTGTGCGCGGCCAGGTGGTTGCTGTGCGACGCCCTGGCCAGGGAGTGCACCGCGCCCATCCCAGCGAAGATACCATCAGCGCTGGACACGACCCCTTGGTCCCACGCTTCCGCTCTCAGACGCGCACGGATCTTGGTTTTCGCTGTGCGGCGGATTGAGTTTGGCCGGCAGCGGGCCCTCAAGGGCCCGGGTGGTTCACTTCCGGTTCGGATTTCAGCCGGCGATACAAGATGAAAGAGTACGCGATTGGGATCACCGACATGGCCAGCGCGCCGGCCATCAGGATGACCAGGCTGCCTTCCGGCCACACCAACGCTGACAGCGCCACCAGAATACCGGCGACGACCATCAGCCGGCCCCCCAAGCGGTGGGTGGCCCGCCAGACCTCTTCGCTGGACAGCGTCCACGGCGTGCGGATGCCGACAAACCAGTTCGACCGCACGCGCGGCATGTAGTTGCCTAACGCGGCGAAAAGGAAGCCCATGGCAAGATACATCAGCGAGCTGTTCAACGTGTAGCCAGGACGGTAGACCGCCGCCAGGGTGATCACCTGCACGAACAGCATAAAAAAGATGAACAGGGTCCGGAAGAACCGATACGTGTCGGCGAACCGATCGTAGTTCGCCCGGCGCGGATCGATCATGGGGAGCACCAGGAACAGCAGATAGATGCCCAGGGTCATAGCCGGCACCAGGAAGACGCCCACCAGGCGCGATCCATAGCCGTTAGGCACACCGGCTGCATTCCAGTGGGTCGGCATGGGGTCGGGCATCTGCGGGTAGGCCAGAATGGCAATAAGGAAGATGACGGCCATCGCCACCAGTGGAATCGCCTCGCGCCGCCAGTCGATCTTCATTTCAGCCTTCCTTCGCAAACCAACCCATCAACTCAGCCAGGGCTTCCTGCAGCACGGTGGCATTGAGCGAGTAGATCAGGGTCTGACCTTCGCGCCGGACGAGCACCAGGCCGGCGTCTTTGAGCACGTTCAGATGATGCGAGATCGAAGGCCAGGTCAGGTCGAAGCGCGCCGCGATTTCACCCGCCGGGAGGTCGCTGGCGCGCAGCAGTTTCAGGATCTCACGCCGGGTCGGATCCGACAGCGACTTGAACAGGTCATTGACGGCCATCATGGTCGTGACCGCTCAGCCTGACAGCAGCGGCAGAAATACGTGCAGGACCAGATCGGCGCTGAAGTGCGAAACCATGGAGGCCATCAAGCCCCGCTTCCAATAAAACCACCCAAACACGATCCCGATGATGCCGTTGAGCGCGACGGTCCTGACCACGGCAAACGGTGTCAGGGCCATCACCCCGGAGGCGGCCGGCAGATGGCCCAGGCCGAAGGCTAGGGCGCTGACGATCAAGCCGAACCAGTAGACGGCGGCCGACGGCGGGCGCTGCCGGAGCAAGCCGGCACCGACGCGCACGATCAGCGTCAACACGCCCAGGCGCATCAAGAGTTCCTCGTTGATGCCCCCGTAGAACGAAGCCAGCAGGCCCTGCCAGTAGGCTGGCACAGGGACGGCCGACGTATCGCCAATCGGCTGCACCGATCCGGCGAAGACTGTGAAGTCGAGCACCACGATGATGACCGATGTGGCCACGCCGGCCAGGACTGCCGGCAAGATGGCCGGCTTCAGAGCGGCCCACGCGCCGGCGCGGTCGCCCGAGAGCCACTGCCGCAAGCGCGGCGCACCCAGTCCGACCGCCGGACCCAGCCACAGGCCTAGAGCTGTGGTGATGGCGATCAGAATCATGGTCTGCAAGATGGACAGTGCCAGGGCGACTGGAACAGGCATCTGAAGACCCTCGAGCGCGCCCGGGTTGAGCGCGAGAGCATAAGGGAGTACAGAAGCCGATCCAATCAAACCGGCCAGCATGAGCACGCCGAACACCTTCCAGCTCAAGCGCCGCTCAAGGTTCGGTTGGGGTTGCGCGCCGTTCATGTCTTGGTCCATGGTCTGCCTCTGGCGCCGCGCCCGAGGGCGCGACTGTATTTAGACGGATGTCTAATTATGTTCCCGGCGCTCACGTCTGACAAGGGTAAATCGCCCTCGGCGAGTTACCCCTGGCGGGCAGATCAGCCGGCGATCAGGCCGATGCGGATCGGGGCCGAATGCGGGCGATTGCCTCCACGCCGTCCCGGACCGACAACCCCAGCAGCAGGGTCATGAGCAGGGCCGACGCCAGACACCAGGCGCACACGGCTCCGATGACGAAGACCTCCAGGAAGGTGAGGTAGGCGGAGAAGGCCGTTCCGGCGGACGTCAGGGCAAGCATCCCCAGGCTGGCTCGATCCGCCGGACGGCCAGCCCGGGCGGAGCGGTAAAAGTTGAGCCACAGGATAGCGCCATAGCCGATCACACCCAGCACGCCGACCGGCAGCACGCCGAACAAACGCGGATACGGGCTTTGCTGGACCGAGTTGCAGTCGCCGATGGGCCCGCAGAATGCCTGCGACCCAGAGGTTTCAACATAGGCAAGGTATAGGGAGACCAGCGCCCCGGCAAAGGCCAGGGCCGGAAGCCATCGTGAGCGAGTCCACCGTCGCCCGCCCTCGGCTGTATCACGGCGGGCGTCGTCCCCGCCCAGTCCCCGGACCAGGCGCGTGGCCGCCCAGGCTAGGGTCCCAAGGCTGGCAAGCAGGACCAAGCCTGCCAAAGCGCCCCCAATGGGGTCGAGCGAGAAGATTCGTCCCAGTTCGGCCCGCGCCGGCCGTCGGCTCTTGCGGGGGCGTGACCTCGTCGGGCAGCCCCGCCAGCAGCTCTGGAATGGCGGGCCAATCGACCCCGCCGTTTGCCAGGCCGGCGTCGATCAAGCCGGGGAACTGGTCGGGGATCTCGAATGAGCCCACCAGGACGGTTGATCCGACCACCAGGGTGGGCACCCCGCGGCGCGCGTCGGGGATGCCGAGTGTCTCAACGGCCGCCTGATAGAGGGACTGACCGCCCTCCTTGGTTACGTCGACCGCCAGGATCTCGAGCCGATCCCCGTACTGTGACATGATCGGGGGCAGGGTCTCCGTCATGACAACCTGGCAATGGGGGCAGGTGGGGCTGAAAAACAGAACGGCGCGCACGACGGGCGGGGAAACCTGAAACCCCGTCGATGCGAGACCGACTCCGAGCGCCAGAATCAGGCGCAGCCAGCGGGACATGGGCAGCCTCCGGGCGGGCCTAGAGCGAGATGCCCGCCCGCACATCTTCGATTGTACGGCAGGAAGTCGAAACACCGACCGCCCGGACGGGGGCTTGAGAGCTTCGTCTCGCCGGCTTGTGACAAAAATCACATATGAATGCCGTGCGCAGACGAAGGACGGTGCTGGGTGGGATCAGAGGTCAGGCGGAATCCGGCCACGCGTAGCTCCGCGAAGGCCAATCAAACGGATAGTTGCGAGTGGCCCACAGGTGGACCAGACGGTCGAAGGCCGCCGGGCTCAGCAGGCCGGCGCCGAGCAGAGGAAAGAGCTCGGTCTGGACGGCCCGATGGAAGCTCCCATCGTCAAACGCGCCGGCGGCTATCCGAGCTTCGAAGGCATTCAGCCTGGCGGCCGCCTCGGCCGGATCGGGACTCGCGGCAGCCATTTCGTCGACTTCGGTTGAGGGTGTGTCCGTCATCGTGCTCCTTGCCTGACAGTGCCTGCGACGGCGCGCGGCGGCCTTGAGTCCAAGCAGACGGCCATGGCCGAGCTCATGTATATCGCTGCTGGAGGACTTTCATTAGTTCAGGCACCCAGCGGCTGAGAGGGCGGAAGGTTGCCTGGGGAGCGACGCCCGGGTGCAAGCCGATCGACAGCAGACAATCCTGGTTGAGGATCACGGCCAGATACTGCCGCTTGGAGCCGGCCACGCTGGCGAAACGCAGCGAGCCGCCTTCCACCTCTTTGAGAACCCGCTCTCCCATATCGGCCAAGGCGGCCGTCATGGCCGAAACCCGGTCTTCATCCACGGTCAGCTTCTCAGGCACACAGGCCATCACGAAGCCCTGTGCGTCCACCAGCGCCACCCAATCGGGGGTCGGCAGTTCGCTCGACATCTTGGTGAGGACTCGTACCAGTTCAGACTGGCGTGTGGTCATGCCGTGCCTTTCAAGCGTTCCCCGAGTGCGTATTGCGGCGTAAGCGTAGCCGTTTCAGACACCTTTGACAAGTAGCAAGCCTGGCGCCCGAGGCGCTGCCCTCCGGCGGAGGCGATGACCGAGCCCCTATCACGCGCGTGAGCAGGAATTAGAAATGCAGCCGCCTTGGATGGCATGAAATCTGCAGCCGAGGGGCGGCGGAGAAAAGGTGAATGCCAATGGCCAAGTTCTTCAGAACCAAGCATTCAATCCTGGTCGTTGACGACGACCCGGTGTTCTGCACCATCATGCACGAACTCCTCAGGCGTTCGGGTTTCGATGTGAGGCTGGCCTACAGCGTCGAACAGGCCCTCATCCAGGTGCGCAAGCACCGGCCTGACCTGATCCTCACCGACATGATGATGCCCGACACAGATGGCCTGATGCTGGTCCGTGAAGTTCGCGCTAACCCTTCCTGGGCCTGGATCCCGACCATCGTCGTCAGTGCCAAAGTGATGGAGGCCGATCAACATGCCGCCGCCGAAGCTGGCGCCGACGGCTTCCTGTGCAAGCCCTTTTCCCTGCACCGATTACAGTCGACCATCGCCGCTTACCTGTCTGTGCCGGGTTGAATCGGGGTCCGGCACTCCTGTCCCTCCCTTCAATTCTCCGAGGACGATGCACCCCTGCCCCCAGCCTGCCAGAGGTTGCATTCGGCCTCACCCCCCGGCCCCCCTCTCCGCCTTGTGTGTTCCAGTTGACCCAGTGTCTTGGCGGAGAGGGGGTGAGGTTCTTGCAGGAGACGGGGAGCGAAGCCCTCCCGTCTCCTAAAACTTCTATCCCCTCCCCCTGGGGCGGCCGCAAGTAGATTTGGTCAACTTCATCCCAGGGGGAGGGGTAAGGGGTGGGGGCGCTTGTGCTGCTTGGCTCGGAACTCCACCTGGGACTGCGGCTTCAACAAAGTAAGGAGACCGTCTTATAGACTGAGGGGACCATGCAATGACCCGGCGATCGCCGTGGCTTGGACCTGTGATCAGACGGGGTGTACCCGGAGCTGAATGTCAAAGCCCCGGCGTTTGGCCTCGGCGACGAACTCGGCGCCGGTCATGGCAAGTTCGACAGGGATGGCCCCGGCGGGGACCCGGCCCATGGCGATGGCTTCGGTCATGATGGCGGCGTGCCAGCCCGTGGCCTGTTCCATGGCCGTGAAGCCCAATGCCTCGTCATAGCGGTGAACCAGATCGACGTGGACCTCATGGGGCTTGCCGTCCTTCAAGCCGGTGGCCAGGATGCGTATCAGGATGAAATCCCGGGTGTCCTCCGCGGCGCGGATGTGCGGTTCCCACAGCGCGTGCAGCACGTGTCGCGGGATGACTGGCTGGCCATCGACCAGGATCGGATCGAGTTCGAGCAGGCCCAGGCGTTCCATGGTCTTGAGGACTTCGAAGTTGCCCGGATAGCGCAGGGTCTTATTCTGCAGGGTTCGTAGACGGCCCGCATAGGTACGCGTCGCCGTCGTCAGCCCACCCGAGGTGGTGAATCCCTCCAGACGACCGATCGGCTCCGGAAAATCGAGGCTCTCGAGTTCGGTAAGGGCCGGAACCCCGGTCAGCTTGCCGTCGCGGATGAACATACAGTCCCCGTAGTACTCGTTCGTCAACCCTTCAATGTTGAAGGTCAGCCGGTAGTTCCACGGCGGCTCAGGCTGCTGGGGAAGCCCGCAATCCCACATGATCACGTCTTCGGGTTGATCGAGGGACTGCATGGCATAGGCGACCAGGGAGGCGCCCATCCCCGGCACCTGGCCGCAATCCGGGATGATGGAGACCCCGGCGCCGGCGGCCTGCGGGGACAGCTCGAGCTGGCTCAGCACGATTTGGCTGTTGCCTCCGAGATCGGTCATGCCGGCGCCGGCGCGGATGGCCGCCCGGGCAAGGTCGAGATTAAGGAAGTATGGCACGGCGCTCAAGAAGGCGTTGATGCCGCCGTCTTTGAGAAACGCGGCCGCGGCCTGCGGTTTGGAGGCGTCAACGCCGGCGGGCTGCGCCACCTTGGTGCCCAGGAGGCGGTTGATGCGCTCGGCGGATGACGCCGCCAGGTTTTCATCCAGGTCGGCCATGACCACCTGATCGGCGTCGCCAAAACGCGCCATGTCGTAACCGGCGGCCGTGCCCTGCCGGCCCGCGCCTAAGACTGCGTAACGATATCCCATTCAGCTGCCTCCATGATGTGGCCGCGGTGCCCAGCCTCGGGCCGAACGATCACGCATAGCGCTTGATCACGAAACGCACCTGATCGAGATAGTTGCCTCCGAACAGGTTGAGATGATTGAGCAGATGGTACAGATTGTAGAGCGGCAGGCGCTCGGGCCAAGCCGGCGCCAACGGGTGGACCTCCTCGTAGGCGGCGTAAAACTCATTCGGGAAGCCCCCAAACAACTGGGTCATGCCAAGCTCGGCCTCGGCCCAGCCGTAGTGCGCCGCCGGATCAATTAGCGCCGGCTCCCCCTCCGGCCCCGAAACAGCATTGCCCGACCATAGGTCGCCGTGAAGCAAAGACGGAGGCTGGGCCGGCACCAGGTCCGGCAGGCGGCGGATGATGTGATCCACCCCGGACAGGTCCCGGTCGTCCAGCCAGCGTTTGTGGCGCGCCAGCCGGGCCTGGAATCTGAGCCGATGCTCCCCAAAAAACGTGAACCCATTCTCGGTCCAGGGATTGGGCTGGAGGGTAGCGCCGATGAAGTTGTCGTGCTCGAAACCGAACGCAGTCTGCGTGTGCAGGTGGAGCGAGGCCAGCCGCCGGCCGAATTCGGGCCAGTACCCAGACGAGGGCGGTGCCGGATCCAGATCCTCGAGCAGCAGAAAATCGACCCCGGCCAGCAAGGGCTGCGGGACGCGAGGTCCATCGGGGAGGTTGAGCGCCAGCAGGCCCTCCCTTTCCCTTTCAAACATGGTCTCAGGGGCTTCAGCGTTGTTCTTCAGGAACACGGTTTGGCCGCTTGAGGTGGTCAGGCGAGCCCCGTGGTTGATGCATCCACCGGAGACCGGGCGAACGGCCGTGATCTCCCCCAGTCCGCCGCGACCGGCACCAATCGATCACGGCTGGGGGGGTGGTCATGTCTCGCCCTGCTCCAGGCTGGCCAGCAACCCGTCGACCGCCCGCGAGACAATGGCGTAGGTGAGCTCAAACCCGGTGTGGGCCCCATAGTAGGGGTCCGGCACGTCCAGGTCGCCGCCATTCTGGGCATCGTAGGCACGCATGAGGCGAATGTCGGCCTCGATGCCCGCCCGTTCGGCCAGGTACTCGAGGTCCGCCAAATTCTCCTGGTCCATGGCCAGGATCAGGTCGTGGGAAAGCAGATCCTCCACGGTCACCTGGCGAGCACGTCCGCTGTACTCGAGACCGTGGCGGGCGGCGGTTTGGCGCATGCGCGCGTCCGGGGATTGGCCGACATGGAAACTGGAGGTGCCGGCTGAGTCAACCTCGTACCTTCCGTCCAAGCCAAGCTCGGCAGACCGTGATCGGAAGAGATGCTCCGCCAACGGGCTGCGAACCAGGTTGCCCAGGCAGACAAACAGGATACGTCGCGGTTCAGCCATGGGGCCGATTATAGCAAGCCACCGCAGGCGCGCCGGGATTTAGCTTGGGGTAGCTTCGGGAGCCGTCGAGGGGAGCGGCAGCAGCCGGCCGGGGATCCCGCCGCTTCCCGCCAGCACGCGGCCATCGTGTGAGTCCAGGGCCGCGGGCTGAACCAGAGCGAGCCCTATCCAGCCCAGCGCGGGCGAGCGGGCGACGGAACTCAGCCGCCCCACCCGGCGGCCGGATTGAAACAAGTCGGTGTCGGCCGGGGCCTGGCCCTCCAGCCGAACGCGCATCAGCTGTTTGGCCAGCCGACCGCGGCTCTCCAGCCGGGCAATGATTTCCTGCCCGATGTAGCAGCCCTTGCTGAAACTCACGGCATCCCACAGGCCGGCCTCGAGCGGAATTGTGTCGTCCAGGATCTCCTGCCCGACGGATGCGAAGCCGCGCTCGATACGCAGAATCTCGAACGCCTGGCCGGCGGGCGAATCCGGGCCGTGATCCGGCCAGCGCGCCTCGGCGCGCTGGTTTGCGGCAGGGTCCAACAGGATCAGCCAACCCGGCGCCAATGGGCCGGGTGCCTGCCAGGCCATCCCAGCTTCCAAGATGCGCAGTTCACCCGCTGACGGGAGTGTTGGGCCGCCCAGGAGCGCCTCGGCCTCTTGCGCCGAAGACGGGCCGTAGCAGCCCCAAAGGGCCCAGGTCCCATCGAAGGGCTCAAGCACGACCTGGTCCTGGAAGAAGATGTAGGCGGACAGCCAATCCAAGACGCGCTGGGCGCGGCCCGGGCTTGTGACCAGAATCAGTTGGTCGTCGAGTGAAAGCAGCTCGAGACGATCGACCGTCTGCCCAACCGGGTTGGTCAGGACGGTGGTGACGTGCCGGCCCGGCGACAGATCGTCCACCTTGTTGGTGGACATGCGGTTCATCAAGTCAAGCCGGTCTCGGCCGGTCACACCGATCAGCCCTGGATCGCGATGCCGCACGGCCAGGGCGGCCGATTCCGCCTGCCGGTACCAATGCTCAACGGTAGGGGAGGGTGTCATTGACGCTGCTCATTCGGAAGACCCATGCTCGCAGATTATAGCCCACCGCCGCGGTGTCGCGAGGGGCGGGCGGGTATAATCAGCGCTCGATGGCACCAAACTTGCAGGCCTGCGCGCGGACGCTCATGATGAGGCCCTATGGCGCGTGATCGCAGACCCGCGGAAGACCTGACGCTGGAAGAGCTCGAGGCACTGGTGGCTCGCAAGCGCGTCGAGGCGCGGCCGCGAGCGCATCGACCGCTATCGACGGACCGGCCGGGCGCTGCCCCAAGCCGTCGCACCGGAAATGCCGTCCCTCCAGGCGGCAGATCTGGCACCCGATATCGAAACCCTAGAAGACGGATCGGCTCGTCCCGCACGACACAGGGCGGCGGGCGTTCTCAATCGCGGCCTGCTGCTGGTGGAAGTCGGCGCGGTGGCGGGTTTGCTCTTCGTGTTATTGAGCGGGTTTGGAGCGCTGCGCCAACTCAATCGAGAGGTGTCTTCGGCCCTGGGCGTGTCCACCCCGGAGCCTACCCCGCTGATCACGTCAGTCGTGCTCCCCTCCGGGCACACCCCGCCGACATCGCCCGGCGGGGCCCAACCCAACGAGGCCGAGATCCCGGCCAATCTGAGGCCCCTGGTCCAATCTCTGGCTTCGATCCCCATTCCGACGGTCGGGCCGGAGCAAGCCAGAAGCCTCAACCTGCCGACGATTTGGAACGCGGCCGCGCCGGTGGTCCAGGGCGATGGCTGGGAGCAGCTCAAGCGCGGCGTCGGGGAGCATATCGGGAGCAGCGATCCCGGCCAGCCCGGCAATCTGGTGCTCTCGGCCCACAACGACATCTTTGGAGAGCTGTTCCGCGATTTGGACCAACTCAAACCCGGCGATCCGATTGTCATCTCAACCGCCAGTCGCGAATACACGTATCGGGTGACCAGCATGCGCATTGTCGGTCCGACAGATGTCGACGTCATGGGACCGACCACCAAGGCAACCATTACCCTGATATCCTGTTATCCTTATCTGGTGGACAACCAGCGTATTGTGGTCTTCGGCGAGCTGGTCAACGGCTAGGACGGTGGGCTGCGGCCGGAGCCCAACCCAAGGAGTGGAACATTGAGCAAGCGGGCACGCAAGAAGGGCGACCGCCGCCCAAACATCCCCCAGGTCACTCTTGAGCGCTATGGAGGCGATCAGCCGGCTTTGCCGTCGCGGAGCTTGAGGCCGGCCGGGGAATTCGCCCCCGACTACAGCCACGTGATCTCCGATCTCAAGCGCATCGGCATGCTGGCCGCTTTCTTCATCGTCTTGTTGGTGGTCCTGTCTTTTATACTGGCCTAGGCCGGGTCCAATTCCGCCTAGACGGCCCTCGGTGACCGGTCTGGGTGCTATAATCCAGCCACGCACCTCCCACGCTATATGTGGGAGATTCTTGTGTCCAGCATGATGTTAGACAAACTCTCAGGCATCGAGTTCTCGATTTGCAGCCATCGATCAGGCGATGGCCGACGCCAGCCACGACTACCAGAAGGTAGCCGAGCTGGCGCAGGAACGCGCCGCGATCGAACCCGTCGTGACGGTCTACCGGCAGTACGTATCGGTGCTGGACCAGCTGGCGCAGGCGCAGAGCTTGGCCGAATCAGACGACCCGGAGCTGGCGGCCCTGGCCGAGTCGGAGCTGGATGCACTCAAGAGCCAGCGCGACGGCCTGGAAGATCAGTTGAAACGCCTGCTCATCCCCCGCGATCCGCGTGACGAGCGCAATGTCATTCTCGAGGTTCGGGCTGGGACAGGGGGCGACGAAGCCACGCTTTTCGCAGCTGAGCTGTACCGGATGTACGTGCGCTACGCGGAGAAACGCAGCTGGAAGACCGAGGCCCTGAGTCTGAATGAAACCGGCGTGGGGGGACTCAAGGAAGGCATCCTGCTCATTAAAGGAAAGGGAGCCTACTCCAGACTGAAGTATGAATCCGGTGTGCACCGGGTGCAGCGGGTCCCGACGACCGAATCGCAGGGCCGTATCCACACCTCCACCGCCACCATCGCCGTCCTGGCAGAAGCCGAAGATGTTGAGATCGACATCCCCGAATACGACATCCACATGGACGTTTACCGGTCCGCCGGCGCCGGCGGGCAGAATGTCCAAAAGAACGCCACCGCCGTCAGGCTGACACATCTGCCCACCGGCATGGTGGTTCAGTGCCAGGACGAGCGCTCCCAGCTCCAAAACCGCGTCCGGGCTATGAGCATCCTCAAGGCGCGCTTGTACGAAATGGCTCTGGCCGAGCAGCAAGCGGCCGAAGATGCCGCCCGCCGCGCGCGAAGTGGGAAGCGCCGAGCGGTCGGAAAAGATCCGGACCTACAACTTCCCTCAATCCCGCGTCACCGATCACCGCATTGGGATCTCCTCCCACAACCTGCAGGCCGTGCTGGACGGCGAGCTCGACGCCTTCATTGATGAACTGGCCACGCAGGAGGAGGCCGAGCGACTCCAGCTGGCCGGCAGTTGAGCATGGCCGGCGACCCGACCATCGGTGACAGCCTGGCCCGGGCGCGATCCAGCCTGCAGGCGCTCTCGGGCACTCCCAGTCTCGACGCCCAACTACTAATGATGAAGACCCTAGGGACGACGCGCGCCTGGTTGATGGCGCACGCCGAGGACAGGCTCAGCCCGG
The DNA here is from genome assembly GCA_963797485.1 of uncultured Chloroflexia bacterium. Taxonomy (GTDB): domain Bacteria; phylum Chloroflexota; class Anaerolineae; order Anaerolineales; family E44-bin32; genus CAWAND01. The sequence continues at coordinate 117,192 of CAWCPF010000002.1, read as the reverse complement.
ACCACCGCCAAGCGTTCGAGGACGATGTGGCCCGGGTCGTTTCGGGAACGGCCCTGCCCTACGTGGTGGGTACCTGGGAGTTCTATGGCCGTCCGTTCGTCGTCACCCCGGCGGTGCTGATTCCGCGGCCGGAGACGGAGCTTATGGTAAGCGTGGCCCTGCGCTGGCTGGAGGCCCGGCCGGGACCGGGAAGGGTCGTCGATGTGGGCACCGGCAGCGGGTGCATCGTGGCCAGCCTGGCCCTCGAGCTCGATTCGCATCATTACTATGCGGTGGACCGGTCGGGGACCGCGCTGGAAATCGCGGCTCGCAATCTGAGACTTTATGGCATGCGCCGGCAGGTGGCGCTGGTCTTGGCGGATTTGCTCGGACCCCTGCCAGGGCCGTTCGACCTGATATGTGCCAATCTCCCCTACATTCCCAGCCACCGTCTGGCCGGCCTGCCCGTCGCCCGGCGCGAGCCGGTGCTGGCCCTTGACGGCGGGCCGCACGGGCTGGCCATCGTCGGCCGTCTGGTGGCCCAACTTCCGGACCGGCTTGCACGAGGCGGGCGTGTGCTCTTGGAGTTGGACCCCGAGCAAATGGCGCCGGTCCGGGCCCAAATCCTGGCGGCGCTGCCGGAACTCCCGGGTAGACATCCTTCCCGACCTGTCGGGTTCTTCACGCGTGCTGGTGGCTGACTGGCCGGATGCCGCATGACCGACTGGCTGGCGACGGATGACGCTCGGGCCATTCCGGCGGCGCTTGAGGCCCTCAACCGTGATGCCCTCATCGTGCTCCCGACCGACACCGTGTACGGTGTGGGTTGCCTGGCGGCGCGGCATGAGGCCGTAGCCCGGCTGTACACAGTCAAGGGCCGGCCAGAAGACAGGCCCATCCCGATTCTCATCGGGCGAGTGCAAGATGCCGAAAAGGTGGCCGGCCGCCTGCCGGACATGGCCACGAAGCTGGCGGATGTGTTTTGGCCCGGACCCCTCACGCTGGTCGTGCCGCGACGGCCGGGCCCACCCGACCCGTTCACCGGCGAGACCACCGTCGGGGTGCGGCTTCCAGACCATGAGTTCACACAAAAGCTGTTGGCGGCCACCGGCCCGATGGCGGTCACGTCGGCCAATCTGTCGGGCCAGCCGCCGGCGCTCAGCGCCCAAGCGGCACAAACGGCGCTGGGGGAAAAGGTGGGGCTCATCCTGGACGGCGGCATCTCGCCCGGCGGCCAGCCCTCGACGGTGGTCGACTGCACCGCCACAGCCCCGCAGATTCTGCGCGCCGGGCCCATCAGCCAGCGGGACATCGAGCAGGCGCTCAGATAAACGTCTCTGCCTGCAGGACCCCGACGCATCGTGGCAAGCACGGCTTCAATCAGTTTGAGTCAGACCAGAGAGATCCGTACCACCTTAAGTAGGTCCCCACGTTTCTGGACCAGTAGGCGGCATCGTGCCAGCCGTGACCGAGGCTGAACGTGTATGCCAAGGGGATGCCGTCCAGCAGGCCCTTGAGCTGGTCCGCGGTGGCCAGCAAGGTGTCGTGGTCGCCGATGTCGATCCAAATCTTGGGAGCCGGGTCCGGCGCCTGCCGTTCGACCCAGCGTGGCAGCATGGCCAGGTCCACGCCGAACACGGCCGGACTATGCATCCCGATCACCCCGAACAGGTCCAGATGTTGAATACCAATATGCAGCGCCCAGCCGCCGCCGCGTGACAGACCGCCGATGGCGCGCTGCGAGGCCTGTGGTCGGGTGCGATAGTGAGAGTCGATGAAGGGCACCAGCACATCCACCACGGCGGATTGCATGTCGAGCCCGGTTCGTTCGCGAGGCATGACAATGATGAAAGCTGGGATCACTTCGGCGTGCATGAGCCGGTTGGCCGAGTCTGTCAGGCCCAGATCGACCCACTCATGGTCATCTCCCGCCAAACCGTGCAGCATATACAGGACGGGAAAAGAGCGCTCAGTGTCCTGGTCGTAGCACGCCGGCAGGTAGACGGTGAAATCCAGGGGCCGGGTCAAGCGCGCGTCCTGGAGCTCGCCGGTCTCAAGCTTGCCCCCGGCATCCAGGCAGGCCGCATCAGGCGTTGGAGTTGGGTGAGCTCGCGGGAGGCGGCGGCGGTGCCGAGGGCGAAGCTGACGCCGTGGCCGGGACCGAGGTCGGACTCCCGGAGGAGGGCTGGGGGGACAGGGATGGGGGAGGCGTCGGGCCGGGAGGCGCGGCGGCAGCAGAGCAACCGGTCAGCAAGGCCAAGGCGATCAGAGGGCAGGAGAGTCTCAGCATCGGTAAAAGAAAACCCGTCAACCGGCGGATGGCCGCAGGTCGACGGGGGCGCCTGTTAGTCTGAGTTTACGCACAAAGTCGCGGCGCGTCAAGGGAACTTCCCCGCAGTGGCGCATGGACCATTGGCTTGAGACTGTTCTCATGTAGAATGTCGGGCCAAGTCGCCCAGCCAGCCTGGCCAACGCCGGGCGACGGGTCGGCCGTGGAGGAGGAGGCCAATGCCCCAGAGTCTGAGGAGCGCCTACGACCGTGAATTCAGCCAAGCGCAGGAGGACATTCTGCGGCTGGGTGACCTGGTCGACAAGGCGATTTCCAATTCGCTGGCCAGTCTCCAAAATCGGGACCGCATCATGGCCGAAGAAGTCATCCGGGATGATGACGTGATCAATGATCTGCGCTTCAAGATCGAAGAGGCGTGTATGGCCCTGATTGCCACCCAGCAGCCGGCGGCCAGCGACCTGCGCGCGATTGTGGCCACCATGAACATCGTGGTCGACGTCGAGCGCATGGGCGACTACGCCGCAGGCATTGCCAAGACCGTGCTGCGCATGGGTGACGAGCCGCTGCTCAAGCCGCTGGTGGACGTGCCCCGCATGGCTGAGTTGGCGCGCGAGATGCTGCGCCAGGACCTGGATGCCTATATCCGCCGCGACGCAGCCAAGGCCCGGAGCGTGGCCGTGCGCGATGATGAGATGGACCACCTGTACAAGAACGTGTTTGACGAGCTGGTGGCGATTATGGCCAAGGACCCAAGCTCGGCCACTCGCGCCACCTACCTGCTGTGGACGGCGCACAACCTTGAGCGCATGGGCGACCGGGTGACCAACATCTCCGAGCGCATCATCTTCATCACCACCGGGGACATGCGCGAGCTGAACCCCTAGCCGGCTCCGAACCCAGGCATGGCTTTGTGAAAGAATTCACAACCCGAGACGGGTTCAAAGAAGCAGAAGGGGCTGCCCCGATTGGGACAGCCCCGGTTTGTTTGTACACATGAGCCCTGTCGGCTCAACCGCCAGCCGGCGTGGCCTGTGACTTGCGCCGGTTGAGCATCCAGCGACGGACCAGCAGGTAGCCGGGGATGCCGAGCACAATCACGACGGGCAGGATGCAGATGGCGGCCCAGATGGCGGCGTCCGCCAGCTGCTGGAGCGACTGGATCAGCGCCCGCAGGGCCGCCTTGGCCGTCGCCAGCGGGGACCACGGACCGATCTGCACCGGTTCGGCCGCCACATCGGGGATCAGGTCCATGGAGACCGCCGAGAGACGGGAGGAGTTCTCGAGGTACGACATCCGACCCTTGGTGACCTCGATCTGTTCCTGCACCTGCTTCAACTGTTCGAAGACCTGGAGCACATCTTCGGTCTTGATGGCGCTCTGCATGATCTCTCGCAGCTGGGCCTCGGCCAATTCGAGGTTCCGGAGCTGGGAGGCCAGGTCGGTGTATTCTTCGGTTACGTCCTGTCCGGTGACGGTTTCGTTGCGGACGTCGATGGCTCCGGCCTTGATTTGAGTCAGCGCTTCATCGAGACGGTCGCTTGGCACGCGGATGGTCAGATTGGCCTGATTGACCAGCCGTGGCTGGCCGGCCGTGTCGAAGCCGTAGCTGGTTTGATACACGTTGGACGAGACGACAAATCCGCCCATGGCCTCGGCCAGCTTGGTGAATTGTTGGACGGCCTCGGCCGGATCTTTAACCACCAAGGACAGGCTGGCCGTGCGAACGACGAGTCTGTCGGATGGGACGGATGAGCTCACGTCTGAGTTGGCGAAGGCGTTGTCCGAAACCGCCCGGCCGCCGGCATCGGCTTGGGCAGCGCCGCCGACGGGCAAGCTCTGGACCTCGGCCATGGGCGGCTCTCCGGGCGCCAAAATAGATGGGGCGGCGGCGCCACCACAGGCGGCCAGCAAAATGGGGACCAAGAGCATTAAGGGGGCGATGGGGGTTCGCTTCATGGCGTCTTCTCCTCAAGCATGGGGAGCGATGTCAATCTCATAACGCTGAGCGGACCTTGAAAGTTCCCCTTACCAGCCGGCGGCCAATCGAAGCGCCTGGCGTTCGGGGAGGCCGGCCTTCATCATGCGAGCTTGGACTTCTGCAATCTGATAACCCGCACGCTGGGCGCGCCAGGTGCGTTCCTCGGTGTCCAGCAGCGCGTAGGCGGCGCGTGGGTCGAGATCGTGTGGCTGGCCGACCGAACCGGGGTTCAGGATCAGGCGCGGTTCCATAAGCATGGCCTCGTCCCAATGCACCGCCTGCGGAAGGGTGCGCTCTTCGGGCGCGGTTTTCTGGAAGATGAGGGGCAGGTGGGAGTGCCCGACCAGGCAGAAGTCGGTCTTGAACTCGGCGAAGTTGCTGTCGGCCACCTGCGGATCGAGGATGTACTCCCACACCGGTTGTCTCGGACTGCCGTGGGCCAGGGTGAATGCGCCGGTGGTCACGTGGCTGGGGAGCGAGAGCAGGTACTCAGTGCTCGAGTTGTTGAGGGCGCCGCGCGTCCATTCAGCCGCCAATCGCGCGTCGACATTGAACCGTTCCAACGGGATCTTACCCAGGGCTGCCTCATCGTGATTGCCGATCAAGCAGATCAGCTCGGGCAGGGCGCGCACGCGCTCGATGCACTCATTCGGATCCGGGCCGTAGCCGACCAGATCGCCCAGGCACCAGACGGCCTCGAAGGCCTCCGCCTGGGCTTCACTCAACACCGCCTCGAGGGCGGTGAGATTCGCGTGCACGTCTGAGATCACCAGAACCTTCATCGGTCGGATGCTAACACGGAGCCGGCGGAATGAGAAGCGCTTGGCTGACCCTTCGGCGTGACGTATAATCCCGCGTCGTGCCCATCCTAGACGAACGCAACCTCGAGTTTATCAGCCACAGCCCCGAACAAACCCAGCGATTAGGCGTCCGGTTGGGGGAGCTGCTGGAGCCGGGGACGCTGGTCTGTCTGGTCGGCGATTTGGGAGCCGGAAAGACGACCTTTGCGCAGGGCGTCGCCCGGGGCTGGGGAGCACTCGATCCGGTAACCAGCCCCACCTTTGTCTTGGTCAACCAATACCGGCGCGCCGATGCGGCCATCTTGTTCCACGTGGACGCCTTCCGCCTCCAGGATCCGCAAGAGGCCCAGGGGTTGGGTCTGCCCGATGTGATGGACGGGCCCGGTCCGATGCTGGTGGAATGGGCGGATCGGATTGTGGACGAGCTGGCCGGCGACGGCCTGTGGATCGAGCTGAAATGGGAAGACGATTCGCGGCGGCGGCTGGAGTTCGATGCCCGCGGCCCAGCCTATGAAGCCTTGCTGAAGCGTTTTCGGCAGGCCGCCTTCGGAGGCTGACGGTGCTGCTGGCCATCGACACCGCTTCGAGCGTGGTGGGTATCGGCCTGGACGACGGCGCCCAGGTCATCGTCGAGCACATCTGGCACAGCGATCGCTATCACACCGTCGAGCTGGCGCCGGAAATCGCCCAGCTGCTCAAGCAGTATGCTTTGACGGCGGGAGATCTGGAGGCCGTGGCCGTCGCCAGTGGCCCGGGCTCCTACACCGGATTGCGGATCGGCATGGCCCTGGCCAAGGGCCTGGCTCTCGCTCGCCGCATCCCGCTTGTCGGCGTGCCGACCCTCGACATTCTGGCAGCCGGACAACCGGCCAGCGACGCGCCTTTGGTGGCCCTGCTGGCCGCCGGCCGCCAGCGCTTTGCGGCGGCGTGGTACAAATGGGGACCCCGAGGCTGGCGGGCCGAAGCCGGCCCCGAGAACCTGGATTGGGACGGCCTGCTTGCCGAGCTCGATGCGCCGTGTCAAGTGTGCGGCGAGTTCAATGCCGTTCAGCGGACGTGGCTTTCCAAGATGGAGCACGTTGAAGTGGCGAGCCCGGCCATGTGTGTTCGACGCCCAAGTATTCTCGGGCAGCTCGGAAGGCGCCGATTGAAAAGCGGCCGCCCGCCGGACCCCTCCCGGCTCGCGCCGACCTATCTCGGCGAGGTCAAGGCGCCGGCCTGATGGAGGCCATCCGCACGCCTGTCATCCGGCCCATGACGGTCGACGATCTGCCCGTCGTGCTGGACATCGACCGGTTGTCGTTCCCCCAGCCCTGGCCGGAGAGCAGCTATCGGTTCGAACTCACCACCAACCAGGCGTCGATCCTGCTGGTGGCTGAGGTTGATGAACAACTGGTGGGTTATATCGGCAGCTGGCTGCTGGTGGATGAGACCCATGTGAGCACCCTGGCCGTGCACCCTGACTTCCGCCGGCGCGGCATCGCCCGCCGCCTGCTGCTCGAGCTGCTCCGGCGCTCGGCCGCCAACGGCGCCGACATCGCCACCCTGGAGGTGCGCGTGTCGAACCAGGCGGCCATCGACCTGTACACGTCGTTTGGGTTCCGAATCACGGGTCGACGCCCGGGTTACTACCGGGACAACCAAGAGGATGCCCACATCATGACCATGCCCGAGGTGGTTCAAAGCGTCACTCGGATGGAGGTGGAGGATGGAGGCCGAGGCCATCCTGGACACGATCGCCGGCGAAGTGCGCGTCTGCCAATTGTGCCGGCTTTCACAATCAAGAACCCAGGCCGTCCCAGGCGAGGGGCCGGCGGAGGCCAAGATCATGTTCATCGGCGAGGGCCCCGGGTTTCACGAAGACAAACATGGACGGCCATTCGTCGGCGCGGCCGGCAAGTTCCTGGAAGAACTGCTGGCCTCGATCGGATTGCGCCGTGAAGACGTGTACATCACCAACCTGGTCAAGTGCCGGCCGCCGGGCAACCGGGACCCGCGGGAAGACGAGATGGCGCCTTGTACCTCGACTTATCTGGATCGGCAAATCGAGGCCATCAACCCCAAGGTCATTGTGACCCTGGGCCGGTTTTCGATGGCCCGCTACTTCCCGGACGCCCGCATCAGCAGCGTGCACGGCCGGGCCCGGCCGGTCAACGGAAGGCTGGTAGTCCCGATGTATCACCCGGCCGCCGCCTTGCATCAACCCGCTCTGCGCAGCGCCATCGAAGCTGATTTTCGCTTGCTGCCCCAGTGGATCGACCAATCCACCGAGTTGGCGCCCAGCAGCGAACCCAGCACCAATGACCCCCAGCAGCTCAGCCTGTTTTGACGGCTGACCACCCACAGGAGATCTGGCCTCGCGTGAATCCTGATACGACTTCCCTGCCGCCCGCGGCGCAGGCGTTGATTAAACGATTTGAAACCCGGCAGGCCCGGGTCGGCGTGGTGGGACTTGGCTACGTGGGTTTGCCCCTGGCCCTGGCCCTGGCCGAGGCCGGCCTGCACGTAGTTGGCGTCGATTTGGACTTCAACAAAGTCCACAGCCTCAAACAAGGGCGGAGTTACATCGGCGATGTGCCCGACTCGCGTTTGGCGCCGCTGATTGAATCCGGCCGGTTCAGCGCCAGTGATTCGTATGCCGCCCTGGCAGATTTGGACGGGATCAGCATCTCGGTCCCAACCCCGCTGCGCAAAACAGGGGATCCGGACATTTCGTACATCCTGGCCGCCAGCCAGGCGCTGCGGCCGAGCCTGCATCCGGGCCTGGTTGTGATTCTCGAGTTCGACCACCTACCCCGGCACCACACGCGAGGTCGTTCTGCCGGAGCTGGAGCAGGGCGGTTTAAAGGTCGGCGAGGACTTGTTCCTGGCTTTCTCGCCTGAGCGCGTTGATCCCGGGCGAAAAGACTGGACGACCGAGAACACGCCCAAGGTCATCGGGGGCATCACCCCCGCTTGCACCCAGGTGGCGGCGGCCTTTTATGGGCTGGCGATCCAGAATGTGGTGTCGGTCAGCTCGACCGAAGCCGCCGAGATGACCAAGCTGCTCGAGAATACCTTCCGGGCGGTCAACATCGGCCTGGTGAATGAGATGGCGCTGATGTGCGAGCGCCTGGGCCTGGATGTGTGGGAGGTGATCGAGGCGGCGGCCACCAAGCCATTCGGGTTCATGAAGTTCACTCCCGGTCCGGGACTGGGAGGCCACTGCATCCCGATCGATCCGCTCTATCTGTCGTGGAAACTGAAGAGCGTCAAGTACACGGCGCGCTTCATCGAACTGGCCAGTGAGATCAACACCAACATGCCGCGCTATGTGGTCGGGCGCATCCAGGACGCGCTCAACGATCGGGGCCAGTCGCTCAAAGGCGCGCGGGTCCTGGTGTTGGGTGTGGCTTTCAAACCTGACGTGGCTGACACGCGCGAATCTCCGGCGATCGATGTCATCGGGCTGCTCCGCGAGAAGGGCGCTGAGGTCGAGTACTTCGACCCATTTGTGCCCAGCCTGCAGGAAGACGACTGGAGCCTGAGTTCGGCCGGCGACCCGGCCGAGGCGGCGGCCCGATCGGATCTGACGGTGGTCATCACCGACCACCACCAGGTGGACTACGCGGCCGTCAAGGCGGCCGCGCCGGGTGATCTTTGATGCGCGCAACGCATTCGACCTGGCGGGGCGATCCGATCCCAAAGTGATCAAACTCTGATGGCGAGCTACCTGGTGACCGGGGCGGCCGGGTTCATCGGCGCCAGGGTCGCCGCCCAGCTGCTCGATGCCGGGGACAGCGTGGTTGGCGTCGACAATCTCAACCACGCGTATGACGTCCGGCTGAAAACCTGGCGTCTGGAGCGTTTGCGTGCCCAGGCAGGATTCGAATTCGTCCAGGCCGATATCGTCGACCGGGATGGGTTGTGGCAGGCGCTGGAGGGGCGAACTGTCGAAGGCGTGTTCAACCTGGCGGCGCGCGCTGGTGTGCGCCCGAGCGTCCAGGATCCAAGGCCCTATCTTGAAAGCAACGTGCTCGGCATGCTCAACCTGCTCGAATGGTGCCGCCGAGCGCGGCGTCCCCAAGCTCGTCCAGGCCTCGACCTCGAGCCTGTACGGCCTGGGCAATCCGACTCCCTTCCAAGAGACCGCCAACACCAGCCGCCCGCTTTCCCCGTATGCTGCCACCAAGGGCGCCTCGGAGCTGCTCTGCCACACGTATCACTACCTTCACGGCCTGGACATTACGGTGCTGCGCTACTTCACCGTCTTCGGCCCGGCCGGCCGCCCGGATATGAGCATCTTTCGCTTCATCCAGTGGATTGCCGAGGGCCGTCCCCTGCGGTTGTATGGCGACGGCAGCCAGCAGCGCGACTACACTTTCGTCGATGACATCGCCCGCGGCACGATCCTGGCGCTCAAGCCTGTCGGTTACGAGATTGTCAACCTGGGCGGCGACCGGCCGATCTCCATGAACGCCGTCATCACCCAAGTCGAAAGCCTGGTGGGAAAGCCGGCGCTCGTCGAGCGGCTCGACCCAGCGCCGGGGGACATGCCGTCCACCTGGGCCAACATCGACAAAGCCGGGCGCCTGCTGGGCTGGTCTCCGGAGACCGCATTCGATGACGGGCTGCGCGCCAGTGTGGCCTGGTACCTAGAGCAGCGCGACTGGGCGCGGCTGGTCGACACGGACGATTGACCCCCATGTTCCACAGACTGACTTCGCCGGCCAGGCAGGCGGTACAGCGCCTTGCGGCCAATCCTCTCCTTCAGCGCGTCATCCGCAACACGGGCTATCTGTTCAGCGCCAAGACGGGTTCGGCGGCGCTGAGCTTCGCCCAGAGTATCCTGGCGGCGCGCCTGATCGGCGTGGTGCAACTCGGCTTGTTGGGCGCCGTCACCCAGTTCGCCGGCTTAATCAACCGTCTGACCTCCTTCCGGATGGGTGACCTGGTGGTGAGTTATGTCGGCGAGTACTCGACCCAGGGCAAGCCCCGCGAGGCGGCGGCCGTCTTTCGCACCGCCGGCCTGGCCGAAATCGCCACCTCGGGTCTGGCCTATGTCCTGGTCGTGGCTCTGGCGGGCACCGCCGCCCGGATCCTGACGCCCGGCCAGAATGTCGACGGTTTGTTTGCACTTTACGGCCTGACCGTCCTGGCTAACCTGATGGCCGAGAGCTCGAACGGCCTGCTGCAGACCTTCGACCGCTACCGGATTATCGCCGCCATCACCGTGGGCCAGAGCGTGCTGACCCTGGCCATGATCGGGGCGGCTTTCGTCACCGGCGGCGGGCTGCAGGCCGTGGTGGTCGCTTACCTGGTGGGCAAGAGCGCCTGGGCGGTGTCGATCTCGGCCGCGGCGCTGTGGGAGGCTCGCCGGCAGTGGGGTCCCGGCTGGTGGCGGGCGCCGTACGCCTTGATCGCCCACCGGCGGTCGGAAATGGTGCGCTTTGCGTTGAGCACCAATATCACCGCCACTCTGACTCTGGTCACCCGCGATTCGGAGATGCTGTGGCTCAACGCGCTGGCCAGCCCGCTCCAGGCGGGCTACTACAAGGTGGCGCTGGCCTTCATAAACATCCTGCTCATCCCGGTCGATCCACTGATCAGCACCACCTACCGGGAGGTGGCTCGCGAGGTGGGGGGCCGCCATTGGGAGAACGTGCGCTACCTGCTGCGCAGCGGGAGCCTGCTCTCCGCCTTGTGGACGGTCCCGGCCTCGCTCGGGCTGGTGCTGCTCGGTCCCTGGATCATCCAGGCAACCTACGGCGCCTCATTTGGCCCCGCTTACCAGAGTCTGCTGCTGCTGATCATCGGGGTGGCCGTGGTCAACATCTTCTATTGGAACCGGAATGTGTTGCTCCCGATGGGGATGCCGGAGTACCCGACCAAGGTTTATCTGGTCGGGGCGGTCATCCGTGTGGCCGGCATCCTGCTCCTGGTCCCGGCCCTGGGGGCAGCCGGTATGGCCGCCCTGCTGAGCGCCTTCTTTATCGGCACGGCCGTCACCCTGGTGGTCAAGACGCTGCGCGAGATCGGCCGGGCAGAGCGCGAACCGGCCCTCGCCTCCGGGGGGTAGAGCATGCGCATCGCCTGCATCGGGGCCTCGACCGTGCCCTCCCGGACAGCCAATTCGATCCAGTTGATGCAGGCCTGCCAGGCGCTGGTCGATTTGGGCCATGCCGTGGTGGTCTGGGTGCCGGGGAAAGACCCTGGCTGGACCTGGGACCGGTTGGCGGAGCATTACGGACTCCGCCAGCCTGTGGAGCTGCGCTGGATCCGGGATTGGCCCGGCCTGCGACGGTATGACTTTGCCTGGCGCGCCGTGGCTGCCGCCCGCCGCTGGGGTGCGGACCTGCTCTATGTCTGGCCCCTTCAAGCCGCCGCCTGGGGTTCGACCCGGTCGTTTCCGACCGTGCTGGAACTCCACGACCGGCCCCCCGGCCGCGGCGGCCCGCGCTTGTTCCGACAGTTCCTGAACGGCGCAGGCGCGCGGCGGCTGCTGATCACCACCGAGGCGCTCAGGGGTTACGTGACCGAGACTTATCGGCATCCGATGGATCCCCCCTTCGCCCAGGTGGCGCCCAATGGCGTGGACCTGGAACGCTACCGCGATCTTCCCGATCCGATGGAGGCCCGCCGCCAGGCGGAGTGGCCGGAGGCTTTTACGGTCGGCTACACAGGCCATCTTTATACGGGCCGCGGGGCGAACTTGATGTTCGGCCTGGCGCAGGCGCTCCCAGGCGTTCGGTTCGTGTGGGCCGGTGGCGAAACCGAGGCCGTCGAACGCTGGCGCCGGCGCGCCCAGGAGTCCGGCCTGACCAACCTGACCCTGACCGGATTCGTGCCGCTCGAGCGGCTGCCGCGCCTCCAGGCCGCGTGTGACGTCCTCATCATGCCCTACCAGCGGCATATTTCCGTGAGCAGCGGCGGCGACACGGTCGCCTTCGCCAGCCCAATGAAGGCTTTCGAGTATCTGGCCTGCGGCCGCCCGATCCTGGCCAGCGACCTCCCGGTGATTCGTGAAATCCTTCACAAAGACTGGGCGGTCCTGCTGCCCCCGGAGGATGGAGATGCCTGGGCGGCGGCCGTGCGCGGCTTGATGCAGGATCAGGCGCGGCGGACCGCGCTCGGAGCAGCCGCGCGACGCCAGGCGGAAGGGCATTCGTGGCGTGCCCGTGCCGAGCGCGCCCTGGCAGGTCTGGACTTGGCGGCATGACCACCGTCGAGTCCGGGCGCCTGCACCAAGGAGCGATGGGCTGGGGGATCGCCCTGGCGGCCATCGGGCTGGTCGAGCGCCTGGCCCTGATCTTGACTTACGGACCGGTGGCGTACGGGGATTCGCCGTCTTACATGCGCCTGGCCGACGTCTTGGCCAAGCACGGTTTCAACGGCTATGACGGCACGCGCGTCCCGGGTTATCCCATCCTGCTGGCGCTGCTCGGGCGCGATCCGGCCACGGTTTGGTGGGTCCAGATGGGCCTGGGGCTCGCCATCTCGGTGCTGCTCTTCTTCATCACCACCGCCGTCACCCGCAGCCCGAGATGGGGGCTGGCCGCCGGACTGCTCTATGATCTGGCGGCGGCGCAGGTGCTGTTTGAAGCCAACTTATTGTCGGAGACGCTGACAACCTTCTTTATCCTGGCCAGTCTGGCGCTGTGGCTCACCATTCGCCCGGAGATCCCCACCAAGCGCTTGCTCCTGGCGGCGTTCGGAATGGGTCTGGCGGCCAGCCTGGCGGGCATGGCACGCACTCTGTTCTACTTTCTGCCGGTGTGGGCGCTGACCTTTGTGTGGCTTGCCGCCGGGGGTGGCTGGCGGCGGCGTCTGGCTGCGGCGACCGCCTTCAGCCTGCCGGCGGTTTTCATCCTCGGCGGATGGATAGCCTTCATCGACACCCACTATGACATGTTGTCCCCGACCACGCTGAGCGGCTACAACCTGGTCCAGCACACCGGCACGTACTTCGACGATCTGCCGGATTCAGAATCCGTAATCCGAGACACCTATATCAAGTACCGGGATGCGCAGATCGCCGCCCGCGGCACCCAGACCAACGCCATTTGGGACGCCATCCCCGAGTTGTCGCAGAAGTCAGGTTTGAGCTTCTTTGCGCTGTCGCAGAAGATGCAGGCTCTGTCCATCGAGTTGATCCGCAGCCACCCGGGTCTGTACTTGAGGGATGTCGCCGTCGGCTGGGTGGACTTCTGGAAAGCGCCCGTCTACTGGGACCCCGGGTCGGTTCACCCGGCCTGGTTGGCAGGGTTGTATTCAATCTGGGGGTGGGCGGGCAGGCTGGTGTGCCTGCTGGCCAACGGACTGTTTCTCATCGCCAGCGGGGTGGTGCTGGTCAGCCGCAGGTTGAGGCAGCGATGGGGTGTGGGCCGGTTCGTATTCATGGCCGGAGGCGCGGTCTGGATGAGCTCCATCATCCAAACCTTGGCTGATCACGGGGACAACCCGCGCTTTCTGATACCCTTGCAGATGCTCGTTTGCCTGGTGGTCCTGAGTGTGGCGCACGCTGAATGGACCTGGCGACGCAAGGAGCCCATCGGCGCATGAACCGTTTGACCCGGATTTGGCCGTGGGTGGCAGGCGGAACTCGTGGGAGCGGTCGTGCTCTCGGCCGTGGACCCTGCCGGGCCGCCCTTTTCGGGGTGGTTGGGATACGCCGTGATCGGGCTGATCGGGGCCGGACTCATCGGGGGCACCTGGGGCTGGGTCGCCGCGGCCGACCGGCCGCGCGGGCTGGCGTTCGCCCTGGGCCTGGCGCTTGGTCTCCGGCTGCTCGTGGGGTGGGGCCTGGAAGTGGGGCTGCCGATCTGGGGGTATGACGAGCCTGTCCAGCGCGCCGGTTACGTCTTCTACGATGCCAGCAAGCGCGACGGCGATGCCTGGGCCCTGGCGGCCTCCGAGAAACCCCTCAGCGCGGCCTTCAGCCCGCGCTACACCAGCGACCAGTATGGCGGCCTGCTGTTTCTGAGCGCCGGCGTCTATCGGGCCGTGGGCCAACATGTCCACCGACCGCTGATGATCGCCGCGCTGGCGGCCGTGTTCGGCGCGCTGGCGGTCGTGTTCACCTGGGCCTTTGCCGGCATGACCTTTGGGGCGCGGGCGGGCATGCTGGCCGCCTGGATCGTCGCCCTGTATCCGGAGGCCGTCTTGCTCGGCGCGTCGCAGATGCGCGAGCCATTCATGATGACCGGCCTGGCCGTCACCTTCTATGGGCTGGCGCGCGCCCGTCTCGGAGAACGCCGGCGCTCGCTGATTCCCTTGATAGCCGGGCCCATCCTGTGCCTGGCTGTTTCGCCGCCATTTGGCGCGCTGTGCGTCGTCTTGCTGGCCGGCGCCTGGGTTTGGGAGAGTACCGGGGTCCTGCGCCGGCCGTGGGTGATCGGGCTGCTGTTGGTGCTGGCCGGGCTTGGGGCGGTCCTGACGATTCGCGCCTGGGGGCACATCGGCGGCCTGCCTGGAAAAGGCATCCTGGATGTTGTGGCGGGCTGGATCACAGCCGGGGCCGAGTACCAGCTGAGAATTGCGCAGCAGCAATCGGCCGTGATCCAGTTCGTGTTCAAGTCGGCGCCGAAGTGGGCTTACCTGCCGTTGGCGACTCTGTACGGTCTCACCCAGCCCTTCCTGCCGGCGGCCCTCATGGATCCGGGGGCCGCGGTCTGGCGGGTGATCGCCATCTTCCGCGGTCTGGGCTGGTACGCCTTGCTGCCTTTCCTGGCGTATGCCTTTGTTGCGGCGTTTGGCGAACGGCGCTGGCGGCACCCGGCGGTCTATCTGGCGCTGGTGAGCTTGTTGGTGATCGTGGTGGCCTCATTTCGGGCCGCCGGCGACCAATGGGACAATCCGCGCTATCGCGCCGCCTTCATCTGCTTGCAGGCCGCGCTGGCCGGGTGGGCGTGGGTCAACGCGCAGCGAACGGGCAGCCCGTGGCTCAAGCGGCTGGCGGGGCTGGTCGCAGGCCTGGTGGTCCTTTTCCTGCCATGGTACGCCGGCCGGACGCTGGGCATCCCCAGTCCCAGTCTGTATGCCACTCTGGGATTGGAGTTGGCCTTCTCGGTCGTTTACATGGGCGCGGCTGTGGTGCTCGACCGCCGCCGTCGGGTGCCGCCGGGTCCAGATCAGGCGGCTTGACGCCCACCGGGCCCTATGTATAATTCAGCCATTGAATTTTGGAGCCTAGATCAGACCGGAGGGCCACATGCCGAAGGCGCTCATCACGGGAATCACCGGCCAAGACGGGTCCTACCTTGCGGAGTTGCTGCTCGCCAAGGGTTATGAAGTCCACGGCCTGATCCGCAAGGCCAGCACGTTTAACACCGACCGCATCGAACACATCTACAAGGACCCCCACGATCCTTCCGCCAAGCTCTTCCTCTATTACGGCGATTTGTCCAACGCCGAACAGCTCACCAACCTGATCTACAACGTGCGCCCGGAGGAGATTTACCATCTTGGGGCGCAGTCCCACGTCATGGTTAGCTTCGAGATGCCCGAGTACACCGGGGCTGTCACCGGGCTGGGCACGACGCGGATCTTGGAGGCGGTGCGCCGCAGCGGGATCACAACCCGTGTCTACCAGGCGTCCTCCAGTGAACTGTACGGCGATGCCCAGCCGCCCCAAAGCGAAACCACGCCCTTTCGGCCGCGCAGTCCCTACGCCATCGCCAAGGCCTATGCCTTCTGGATCACGGTCAACTTCCGCCAGGCCTACGATATGTATGCCTCCAACGGGATCCTGTTCAACCACGAAAGCCCCCGGCGGGGCGAGACATTCGTCACCCGCAAGATCACCCGGGCGGTGGCCCGAATCAAGGCCGGCCTGCAGGACAAGCTTTACTTGGGCAACCTGGATTCGCGGCGGGACTGGGGTTATGCGCCCGAATATGTCGAATTCATGTGGCGTATGCTCCAGGAGGAACAGCCCGACGACTATGTAATTGGAACCGGCGAAACCCATCGGGTCCGCGAGTTTGTGGAACAAGCCTTTGGCTATGCGGGGCTGGATTGGAACGACCACGTTCAGATCGATCCGCGCTACTTCCGGCCCACGGAGGTGGACGAGCTGCAGGCCGACGCCAGCAAGGCCCGCCGACAGCTGGGTTGGGATCCGAAAGTGACTTTCTCGGATCTGGTGAAGATCATGGTCGATGCCGATTTAGAAGCCGCCGGTCAGGAGCCCATCGGTGACGGGCTCACGCTGTTGAAGGAGAAATTTGGCGATTGGCACCAGTGGGAATCGGGTGTGACCGCCGTTCTGAAGGGCACCGGCAACGGAGTCGATTGAGCGGAGGTCCTGCCATTTATGACTGACACACATCTCCAATCCGCGCCCAACCTGGCCCCGGCCGCCACCACGCTGCTGGTCTCGGTCGTGATCCCGGTCTACAACGAGGTCGACAACCTGCGGCCGCTGTATGATGCGTTGACTTCGGCGCTCGATGGGCTCGGCTATGAGCTCATCTTCGTTGACGACGGGTCGGGCGACGGCTCGACCCAGGCGCTGATCGATCTGGTGCGCCAGGACTCGGCCCGTGTCCGGGTCATCGAGCTGCGGCGCAACTTCGGGCAAACGGCCGCCATCGCCGCCGGGATCGACCATGCCGCCGGTGACGTCATTGTGCTCATCGATGCCGACATGCAGAACGATCCGGGCGATATCCCATTGCTGCTCCAAGAAATCGAGCGCGGCTACGATGTGGTGTCCGGGTGGCGCATCAGCCGCAAGGACGCCTTTGTCACCCGCACCCTGCCGTCGCGCGTCGCCAACTGGCTGATCTCGACCGTGACCGGCGTCCGGCTCCACGACTATGGCTGCACCTTGAAGGCCTACCGGCGTGAGGTGCTCCAGGGGTTTCGGCTGTATGGGGAAATGCACCGTTTCATCCCCGCCTATGCCGATTCGGTTGGAGCCAAGATCATCGAGGTTCCCGTTCGTCACCACCCGCGGCAGCACGGCAAGACCAAGTATGGGCTCAACCGCATCGGGAAAGTGATTCTGGATCTGTTCACGGTCAAATTCCTGATCAGCTATGCGCTCAAACCCATTTACCTGTTCGGCGGGGCGGGATTCGTCCTCATGCTGCCCAGCCTGGCGATCCTGGTGTTCCTGATGTTTCGACGCGTCCTGCTGGGCATTTCCGTGCTCGACTCGCCTTTGTTCCAGACCAGCACCATGCTCATGATCCTGGGCTTCCAATCGATCCTGATGGGCCTGATCGCTGAGCTGTTGGTGCGCACTTACCACGAATCGCAGGCCAAACCGACCTACTCCATTCGGCGGATTGTTAACGAGCCGGCGGGGGAATGACGGCCCGGTCCGGCCGGTCGGAGTTCTGGCCGTCGGCCCTAAGGCTGGTGGGGAGCCTATTGGCGCTGGCCCTGCTCGCCTACCTGCTGGCCGAGCAAGGGTGGGGCGAGTTCCTTAGTGCGCTGGCGCAAATCCCATGGACGGCGTTCGCCCTGGCCTTCATGCTGGTCATCATTTCTCGATTGTCGACGGTCAGCCGCTGGTATTTCCTGCTGCGCACCGCACAGGTCCAGGTGCCCTGGCGGCAGGCGTTTACTCTGACCTTCGCCGGGCTGTTCGCCTCGAACTTCCTCCCGACCACCGTGGGCGGCGACGTCATCCGCATCGCCGGCGTCGGGCAGGTTGAAGCTCGCCGCACGGCCTATGTCACGTCGGTGTTCGCAGACCGCATTGTCGGCATGCTGGGGATGGCGATGGCGCTGCCGTTTGGGATTGGACCGCTGTGGGCGTATCTCCAGGCCCGCGGCAGCGAAGTCCTGGCCATGGGGTTGGCCACAGCCGCCTCCGGGGGTCTGGTCGGCCGGCTGCGCGCTCGGGCCGCTCAAGTCGTGCATGCCGTGGTCGAATCGCTCCGCCTGTGGAGAGCCAGTCCGCTCACTCTGCTGGCGGCCTTTGGAAGCACGTGGGTCATCATGCTGTGCCGTTTCGGCAGCATTTGGATCCTGCTCCACGCCCTGGGGGAGAGCATCGGCTTAGGCACCATCGGCGGACTGTGGGCCTTCACCTACTTTGTGACCCTGGTTCCGGTGTCGATCAACGGCCTGGGGCTGCAAGAGGTCTCGATGACCTTTATCTATCAGGCGCTTGGGCACGTCTCGGCCACCAGCATCCTGCCCACGGCCATCCTGGTGCGGGCCATGGACACGCTGGTCAGCTTGCCCGGCGCCCTGCTGCTGCCTCAGACCCTGCGCTGGAGGCGCCGGCCGTCACCCGAAGGGTGAGGCCGAATTGTGAATGTCTTCACAAATCGGACCCGCCGCGTGAGATGCAGACGCGCATGACCCATCGCCAGCCGGGAGCATGGACCCTGGGACTGATCAGCCTGATGCTGCTGGCAGCCGGAGCCGGCCAGTTGGCGTTCGAAGCCCTGCGTGGGAGCGGGCTTCGCCAGCACCCCGAATTGCTCGCCGGAGCGGCGCTCGGCGGCGTGCTGGCGCTGGGCGTTGTTGTTTGGCAGCGCCGCCCGATCGAGGCCCGGCTGACCCGCCTGAGCGACGCCCCGGCGGCCTGGCTTGTTGACCGCCTGTGGCTGGCCCTGGTGGTGTGGATCGTGTGTGCGGCGGCGCTTCCCGTGATCGTGCTCACCGGCGCACCTGAGTGGCTCCAGGGATTCTTCCCGAGGCTGGCTTTGTTTTGGTGCCTGTCCCTGCCGGCGGCGGCCTGCCTGCGGGCGCGCCTGCCGGAGACCGAGTGGATCCGCCGCTGGGGTTTTTCGACGCTGGTCATGGGGGCAGTTTTTGAAGTCAGTACGTTTCTCCCCCAAATCTCGAACGACGCCTTCAGCCTGGGGTGGTCGGAGGCCAGCCGTTACTATTACGCCTCGCTCTTCCTCGCATCCAAGGTCTACGGACAGGCTGAGCCGCTCTCGGTCCTGCACCCTTCGCGCTATCTGCTGCAGGCCGTGCCTTTTCTCATCGGGAACTTGCCCATCTGGTTTCACCGAGTGTGGCAGGTGGGCCTATGGCTCGGTTTGACGTTTGCCGGCGCATGGCTGGTGGCAAGGCGCGTCGCCTGGAGCGAGCGCGGCTTGGCCCTGTGGGCGAGCCTGTGGCTCACGCTCTACTTCTTCCAGGGCGCCGTCTACTACCACCTGATGCTGGCGGTGATCGGGGTCGTGGCCCTGTTCCGGCCGCGCCGATTTTGGCTCGGGCTGGGCGTGGTCGGGCTGGCCTCGGCGTGGGCGGGAATCAGCCGGGTAAATTGGATCCCCGTGCCCGGGATGCTGGCGGTGGCCCTGTATGCGCTGGAGCAGCCTGAATCGCCGGATGAGGGTTTCGTAGCCTACTGGACCCGGCCGGTGGTCTGGGTGGTCGCCGGCGCGATAGCGGGCCTGGCCGCCCAGGCGGTATACGTGCGCGTGTCCGGTAATCCGGCCTCCGATTTCGGCACGGCGTTTTCATCGGCGCTGCTCTGGTACCGCCTGCTCCCGAACGTAACCTTTGCCCCAGGCGTGCTCCTGGCGCTTGGCTGGGCGTGCCTGCCGCTGGGGCTGATCGCGGCGCGCAGGCTGCTCCGCGGCTGGGTCTCGCTCACCGGCTGGCGGCTGGCGGCGGTGGCGGTCATCTTGCTGGCGCTGCTGGGCGGGGGCCTGGTGGTGAGCGTCAAAATCGGGGGCGGGGGCGACCTTCACAACCTGGATGCCTTTCTGGTCGCCTTCGCTGTGGTCGGTCTCAAGCTGGGCTTCGACACACGCCTCCGGACCTCCCAGGCCCCACCCACACCGGATCCGGCCCTCGCCTGGTGGTTGCAGGCCCTGCTGGTTGGAGCACCGCTTGCGTTCGTGCTGGCGGGCGGCGCGCCCTGGACCAGCCGGGATGCGGGCCGCGAAATCCAGACCCTGGCGGCCATCCGCGCCGGCGCCGCCGATTCTTCGGCCCACGGCCGGCCGGTTCTGTTCCTGACCGAGCGGCAGTTGATCACCTTCGGCCAGGTCACCGAGACCGGCTTGGTGCCGCAGTACGAAAAGGTCACCTTGATGGAGATGGCCATGGCGGGAAACCACGCCTATCTATCGGCCTTTTACCGGGATGTCTTCGGCCAGCGTTTTGGCCTGATCGTCAGCGAGCCGCTCGTCGTTCAGTCCCAAGGGCGAACCCACGCTTTCGGCGAGGAGAATGACGCATGGAGTGCGCAGGTGGCCGCGCCCGTGTTGTGCGCCTACATGCCGATATTCACCTCGACCGATCCGCGGGTCCAGCTATTGGTGCCTCGGCCCGACGTGAGTGGCTGCACTCCGTAGCTCATCCGAGCTGCGCGCCGATGCCCGGGCTGACTTGACCTTGGGAGGATTATGGGTAAAATTCAGTCGCTGAATATTGAAGGAGCCCGCGTGGACGAAGGCATTTCCGGACTGCGAGAACTGTCGCTGCTCGAAGAGATCGAGCGTGATCCCAACACGACGCAGGCAACCATGGCTACGCGCCTGGGCGTGGCGGTGGGCACGGTCAACTGGCACCTCAAACGGCTGGTGTCGAAGGGCTACGTCAAAGTCAAGCGGCTGGAGCGGCGCAAGCTGCGTTACATCATCACGCCGGAGGGCCTATCGCTGCGGGCGCGGTTGACCGTCAAATACGTCGAGAACTCGATGGAGCTCTATCGACAGACACGGCAGCAGGCTCAGGCGCTGCTAAGCCGGGCCAGGCGCCAGGGGTACCGCAGCGTGCGCATTGAGGGCACCGGCGACATCGCCGACGTCTGCCGATTGACCGTGCTCGAGCAGGGGTTGGAGCTGAGTGAGGATGGTCATGTGGCCGATGATGTGGTGTTGAAGGTCGAGGGCAGGCAGTTGGAACTCGTGGCACCGAGCACAGAGAACCTAGCACGGAGCACCGAGCTCTGAGCTCAGCGCTTGGAGCTTGGAGCTAGACGCCATAGGCTGCATTCTGGAGATACGCCGATGAAGGACAACCGAGCCTCCAACGACTTCTGGGCCCGGCGCCAAATCCTGGTCACGGGCGGGTCCGGGTTCCTCGGCACCCACGTGGTCCAGCGCCTGCGGGATTCCGGCGCGGAGACGGTGTTCGTGCCGCGGCGGCAGGACTACAACCTCGTCCAGCGCGAGGCCGGGGAGCGCCTGCTGGCGGACACCCGGCCGGAGGTCATCATCCATCTGGCGGCCAAAGCCGGCGGCATTGGGGCCAACATGGCCCGGCCAGCTGAATTCTTCTTTGACAACCTCATGATGGGGGTCCAACTCATGCACGCCGCCTGGGTCGCCGGGGTCGAGAAATTTGTGGCCATCGGCACGGTGTGCTCGTATCCCAAGTTCACGCCTGTCCCGTTCAAAGAAGACAATCTGTGGGAGGGCTACCCGGAGGAGACCAACGCCCCATATGGGCTGGCCAAGAAGATGCTGCTGGTGCAATCTCAGGCCTATCGGGCGCAATATGGTTTCAACGCCGTCAACTTGATCCCGGTCAACCTGTATGGCCCCGGAGACAATTTCGACCTGCAGACATCGCACGTGATCCCGGCCCTGATCCGCAAGTTCATGGAGGCCGTCGAGTTGGGCGCCGCCTCGGTGACGTTGTGGGGCGATGGCAGTCCGACGCGCGAGTTCTTGTTCGCCCCCGATGCCGCCGAAGGCATCGTGCTGGGGGCCGAGCATATGGAGAGCAGCCAGCCTGTGAACCTCGGCTCGGGCCAGGAAATCTCCATCCGCGACCTGGCCGCCAAGATCGGGGATCTGGTGGGCTTTGGCGGCGAGCTGGTCTGGGACACCAGCCGTCCGAATGGCCAGCCCCGCCGGGCCCTGGACATCTCGCGGGCGAAAGAGCTGTTTGGCTTCGAGGCCCGCACTGATCTCGATCAAGGCCTCAAGCAGACCATTGAGTGGTACCGCCAGAGCCGCAGCCAGCCGGAGCTGGCCCCCAAACCGGCATGACCGTCTCCGAGCGCGCCGCGCCCGTCACCATCATCCGCCCCTCCCGCGGTTGGGGCGGGCTCGACCTGGGAGAGCTCTGGCACTTCCGAGAGTTGCTGTACTTCCTCACCTGGCGGGACATCAAGGTGCGCTATAAGCAGACCCTGCTGGGCGCGGCCTGGGCGATCCTCAAGCCGTTCTTCAGCATGGTCATTTTCAGCATCATCTTCGGAAGGTTGGCGGGTATCCCGACCGACGGAGTCCCCGGTCCGGTCTTCTATTTCACCGGCCTGCTCCCGTGGCTGTTGTTTCAGGATGGAATCTCCAAAGCCAGCGCCAGCCTGGTGACGGGCCGAACGCTGGTCACCAAGGTCTACTTCCCGCGCCTGCTGGTGCCGCTATCATCTGTGCTCGGCGGACTGGTTGACTTTCTGCTGTCAGCCGTCGTGCTGGTCGGCATGATGGTCTTCTATCACGTCCCGCCCACCGCCAGTCTGTGGAGCCTGCCGCTGTTCGTGCTGCTGACCCTGGTCACCGGCTTAGGGGTGGGGCTATGGCTGTCGGCGCTGAACGTGGCCTACCGGGATGTGGGGTATGTCACCCCCTTCATCGTCCAGGCGTGGATGTATGCCTCGCCGGTAGCCTACTCGGCCACCCTGATCCCGCAGGGTCTCGGGCGGTTGGTCTACAGCCTGAACCCGATGGCGGGGGTGATCCAGGGATTCCGGTGGGCGGTCCTGGGCGTCGGCGAGCCATCGCTGGCCATGCTGGGCCTGTCCAGCCTGGTGGCTGTGCTGGCCCTGGTCAGCGGTCTGGTGTACTTCCGCCGCATGGAACGAACCTTCGCGGATGTCGTATGACCGACCTGGCCATCTCTGTCCTCGGTCTGGGGAAGCAGTACCGCATCGGCGGCCGGCCTTCGGGTTATGCCACGCTGCGCGACGTCCTGGCGGCGCGCTTGGGTCGGCGCCGGTCGCCAGGCGATTTTGAAGGCACGCTGTGGGCCTTGCGCGACGTATCTTTCGACGTTCACCAGGGCCATGTGCTTGGAATCATCGGCCGCAACGGCGCCGGAAAGAGCACGCTGCTCAAGATTCTGGCCCGCGTGACCGAGCCGACCGAGGGCGAGGCGCGGATCGCCGGGCGGGTGGGCTCGCTGTTGGAGGTCGGCACCGGCTTCCATCCCGAGCTGACCGGCCGCGAGAATGTCTATTTGAATGGCGCCATTCTGGGGATGAAGCGCGCCGAAATCGACGCCAAGTTCGACGCGATCGTGGGCTTCGCCGAGGTCGAGCGCTTCATCGATACGCCCATTAAGCACTATTCCACCGGCATGAACCTGCGGCTGGCCTTCGCCGTCGCCGCCCACCTCGAGCCCGAGATCCTGGTCATCGATGAGGTGCTGGCGGTAGGAGACGCCGAATTCCAGCGCAAGTGCCTGGGAAAGATGAACGACGTCGCCCTTCAGGGGCGGACCGTGCTGTTCGTCAGCCACGATATGTCGGCCATCCTGCGCCTGACCCAGGAAGCGATCGTGATCGAGGCCGGGCGCCTAGTCCTGCGGGCCCCGTCCGAGCAGGCCGTGGACTATTACATGACCTCGGGGATGTCCCAGGTGGGCGAGCACCGCTGGCCGGAGGACGCGTTTGACGTGCAGCAAGCCGCGCCCTTCCAACCGGTGGCGCTCCGCGTCCTCAACCCGGCAGGCCAGGCCGCCGACCGGGTGTTGGCCGCCGACGCGTTCGACATCGAGTTCGAATACGTTCTGCACCAATCGATCAAGGGTCTGCGCGTGGGTCTGTACCTGTTCACCAGCCGCGGCGAGCCGGTCTTCACCAGCTTTGACACCGACAACCCCGAAGCCTATGAGGCGCATGAGGTCCGGCCGGCCGGCCGCTACCGGAGCCGCTGCCGGGTGCCGGGGTCTCTCCTGAACGAGGGACGCTTTGTGCTCGGCGTGAACGCCAGCGCGTTCAAGGTGCGATCATATTTCACCGACGAACACGCGCTGAGTTTCACCGTCGACGGCACCGGCGCGCCAGGAAGCCAGTGGGACGAGCGCCGGCGCGGCCCCCTCCGCCCCCGGCTCGAGTGGACCATCTCGGAGGCGGTGGCATGAGCCGGCGGCCCATGCCGCGCTGGGTCAAAGATGGCCTGGGGCGGCTGCCCGGGGCGGCGGCAGCCTACCAGCGCTGGCTGGCGGATGGCCGTGCGCCCTCCGGCGGCTATCGGCTGGATCGCCTGGCGGAACACCTCCCCGGCTGGATCGAGGCCGCCCGGCGAGCGCGTCGGGAGGCGGCCGGTCCGGAAGCCTCACCGATCCTGATCGTGGGCTCGCTGCCATGGTGGGTCGAGCACGCCGTCTCGATGGGCTTGTTGATGCTGGCCGATGGATACGCAGTCGACCTGGCCTACCTTCCCTATCACCGCTGGGTGGACCCCGTGTCCCGCTTCGATCTCCAACGCCAGCAAACCTATCTCCGAGACGCGTTGGCGCCGCTCCGAGACATCATGGGGCTGGTTGACCTGTCTGCCGGCAGCGTCGATCCGATCCCTGCCGAGCTCGAAACCTCGATACGCGCTCAGGCGGAACTGGACGTTCAGTATTCGCTTCAGCGCGAGGGTGTGGACTATGCCCAGGATGCTGAAGCCCGGGGTCTGCTGAAGCTCCGTCTTGAGCGGGACCGGAAGGCGGCGGGCGTCATGCTCAGCCGGCTGCGCCGCAAAGCTTATGCCTCGATCGTGATCCCCAATGGCAGCATCCTGGAGTTTGGCGCCGTGTACCGCACGGCGCGAGCTCGGGCATGCCGCGTCGTGACGTATGAGTTTGGGGAGCAGCGCCAGCGCGTCTGGCTCGCCCAGGACGACGAGGTCATGCGCCTGCGCACCACCGACCTGTGGCGCGCTAGGGGCGACGTCCCGCTCGAGCCAGATGAGCTGCAGGCATTGTCGGATTTGTATCAGGCGCGCCGCGGGGGACAACGCTGGGCCCATTTTGCCCGCCAGTGGCAGGCCGGCGGGTCACAGGGCGCCCAGGCCGTCCGACGACAATTGGGCCTTCCGGCCGACAAAAAGCTCGTCCTCATTTGCACCAACGTGGTGGGCGACAGCCTGGCCCTCGACCGCCAGATTTTCACGCAGGGGATGGCGGATTGGCTGGTGCGCGCCGTCGACCATGTCGCACAAAGACGGGACGCCGTCGTGGTGGTGCGGGTCCACCCGGGTGAGCTGCAGGGCGCTGGGCATCCGTCTCGTGAAATCCTTCACAATTCGCTCCCCGATCTCGCCGGACAGGTGACCATCATCCCGCCCGAGTCCGACGTCAACACCTATGATCTGATCGATCTGGCGCACCTGGGCCTGGTGTACACCACCACCGTCGGCATGGAGATGGCCATGCGCGGTGTGCCGGTCGTGGTGGCCGGGGACACGCACTATCGCGGCAAAGGCTTCACCGACGACCCGTCCTCGTTGGCTTCGTTCTTTCAAATCATCGATCAACGCCTGGATGAGCCCGCCCGTCGCCGCCTGCCGGAAGCGCAGGTCGAGCTCGCCTATCGCTACGCGTACCGGTTCTTCTTTGAGTACCCGTTTCAGTATCCCTGGCATATCGTCTCATTCTGGGAGGATATGGCAGAGCAGCCCCTGGAAGCGGTCGTGCAGGCGGATGCGCGCCAGGGTTTTCACAGGACGTTCTCGGCCCTGGCAGGCAACCCCATCGATTGGCGGGCGGACGTCCAGGTCGGAGCGGGGGTGCCGGCATGAATCCCGAAGTCGACATCAAGCACGAAGTCCGGGCATTCTACAACTCGGTCGGATGGCAGGCGATCGGAGAGGGCCTGTACCAGAATGCTCGCTACGAAGACCTGCGACCGGTTTCGCGCGTATACCTGCATCGGTGCCACCTACGGGTGGCCGAGCATCTGCCGCCTGGCGGCAAGTATCTGCTGGATGCCGGATCGGGGCCAATTCAGTATCCCGAATACCTGGAATATGCTCGCGGCTACCAGTACCGTATCTGTCTCGACCTGTCCTACACGGCCCTGGCGGAGGCCCGAAGCCGGATTGGGTCCAAAGGACTGTATGTGATTGCCGACGTTGCCCATCTGCCCCTGGCACCCGGTTCGGTGGACGGACTGGTTTCTCTGCACACGCTCCACCACCTGCCGCCGGACGAGCAGATGCCGGCGCTGGAGGGCTTTCAGCACAGCCTCAAACCGGGGGGCCGGGCGGTCGTGGTCTACAGTTGGGGCGCGCAGTCACCGCTGATGAGGCTCGCCGGACCCTGCATGCGCCTCTCGGGCTGGCTCGCCCGCCTGGTTCGTCGGCTGACACGAACGGGCGCGCCTGTGACCGCCGCCATCGAGCATCCCACGCCGCAGGCCGAAAGACTCTTGCGGACGGCCGGCACCTACACCTTCAAACACGATTACGCCTGGATGTCCGGGCAGCTCAAGTCGTTCCCGCAATTCGAAATCCGTGTCTGGCGCAGCGTGAGCACGCCTTTCTTGCGCGCCTTCATTTTCCGGCCGCTGCTGGGAGAATTCTGGCTTCGCCTCCTGTTCGGCGTCGAGGACCTGGCGCCTCGATTTTTCGGCCGTGTTGGCCAGTATCCGATGATCCTGTTTGGGGCCACGCCGGACCAACCGGCGGCCTCTGGGAGGTCCGACTAGATGGACTGGAGCGACAAGACCGTTCTGATCACCGGCGGCACCGGGTCGTTCGGTCACAAATTCGTGGACGTCATGCTGTCGGACTACCACCCGGCCAAAATCATCGTCTTCAGCCGCGATGAGCTCAAGCAGCACGAGATGCGCAGCTCCGGCTTCGATCATGCCTCCTTGCGCTACTTCCTTGGAGACGTACGCGACTCCCTGCGGCTGAGGCGGGCGATGCACGGCGTGGACATCGTGGTGCACGCCGCCGCCCTCAAGCAGGTTCCAGCCTGCGAGTACAACCCAATCGAGGCCATCCTGACCAATATCATGGGCGCCCGCAATGTCGTCGAGGCGGCGCTGGACACCGGGGTCGATCGGGTTATGGCCCTCAGCACCGACAAGGCGGTCAACCCCATCAACCTGTACGGCGCCACCAAGCTGGCGGCAGAAAAACTGATTGTGCAGTCGAATGCCTACGCCGGCGGCATGGGCACGCGATTCGCCTGTGTGCGCTATGGCAACGTGCTGGGCAGCCGCGGCAGCGTGGTACCGGTCTTCCTGCGCCAGCGTGAGAACGGCCGCATCACCATCACCGACGAGCGCATGACCCGCTTCTGGCTGGCCATTGACCAGGGTGTCCGGTTCACCATCAGCGTCATCGAGCGGATGCAGGGCGGTGAGGTGTTTGTGCCCAAGATCCCCAGCATGCGGGTGGTCGACCTGGCCAAAGCGCTGGCGCCGGAAGCCGAATTGGAGTTCATCGGCATCCGTCCGGGCGAGAAGCTCCACGAAGTGCTGATCTCGGAAGACGAATCACGCCACACGCTGGAGCTGGACGATATGTTCGTGGTTGAGCCTCCCGGCGCGTTGTGGTTCGGCCATGGTTGGGAAAAGGACGGGCGGCGGCTGGCCGAAGGTTATCGCTATGCCAGCGACACCAATCAGGCGTGGATGACGGTCGAAGAACTGCGGTCGCTGATCGCGCCGTATCAAGGCAGCCAGATGGAAGATCCGGGGCTGGCATGACACGCGTGCTGGTCACAGGTGCCAGCGGCCTGCTGGGTTCCAACCTGATCCTCAGCGCCCGCCCGGGTGATGACCTGCTGGCGGTATTTGCCACCCATCCCATCGCGCGCCAGGGCGTGCGCTGTGTGCAGGCCGATCTGGCCGTGCCGGGAGAGGCGCGCAGGCTACTGTCTCATGAGATGCCGGACTGGGTGGTCCACTGCGCCGCAGCCACCGATATCGATGCTTGCGAGCGCCAGCCCGCTTGGGCCATGCGGCTCAATCGGGACATGGCCGGCTACGTTGCCGAAGCCGCATCCGAGGTTGGCGCCCAGATGGTGCATATCTCTACGGACGCGGTCTTTGGCAGCCTGGATGCTCCGCATGACGAGGACGAACCGCCATCGCCCCTAAACGTCTATGGCCGCACCAAGCTGGCCGGCGAGCAGGCCGTGCTGGCGGCGCACCCGGAGGCGGCCGTCATCCGGACCAATATTTTCGGATGGAACGCCCAGCCGAAGCTTGGGCTGGCAGAGTGGTTCCTCGACCGGCTCAGCCGCGGGATGCCATGTCCGGGATTCACCGACGTGGAATTCAGCCCCATCCTGGTGACCGACCTGGCCGGCTGGCTCTGGCGCAGTCTTGCAGCGCGGGTTGAGCGGCGTGTGGCACGTTGGCGGCGGCACCTGCCTGAGCAAGTACACCTTCGGCGTGCGGATTGCCGAAGCCTTCGGATACGACCCCGGTCTGGTGGCTCGATCAAGCGTGGGGCGATCGGAACTGGCGGCGCCCCGATCCATCCGGCTGTGTCTTAACTCGACGCGCATCGCGGCCGCACTTGGAGACCATTTGCCGACCGTCGAAGACGGGCTTGTCAGATTGCGGCAAATGAGTCTGAGCGGCTGGCGTTCTACTCTGAAGGCTATGACTTCAGTTGAGGCGCCGAAGCCCGAATCGTCGCCGACCGACGTGAATGTCTAAATTGACTTGGCAGTCGCGGACAAGTAAGTGGTAGTCCGCGGGGAGATCAAAATGGCCCACCTCGAAATCGCTGATCGCAGCATCGGGCTCGACCACCCGACTTATTTCATCGCCGATGTTGGTGCCAACCATGACGGCGATCTGGAACGTGCCAAGCATCTGATCGGGCTGGCAGCCGAAGCCGGCGCCGACGCCGTCAAGTTCCAGAATTTCCGGGCGCCCGAAATCGTCAGCGACTATGGCTTCACCCACATGAACGCCCAGGTGTCGCACCAGGCCACGTGGAAGAAATCCGTTTTCGAGGTTTATCAAGGCGCCTCGATCCCCTTCGAGTGGACCCCCGAACTGGGCGAGGCATGCGCCCAGGCGGGAATCCACTATTTCTCCTCGCCCTACGATTTCGACGCCGTTGATCAGCTCGAAGCCTACTTTCCGGCGATCAAGATTGGGTCAGGCGATATCACCTGGCCCGAGATTATTCGAAAGATCGCAAGTAAGGGCAAGCCGGTGCTCCTGGCCACCGGCGCGTCCACCATCGGAGAGGTGCAGCGGGCAGTCGAGACGGTGCTGGGGGTCAATCCTCAACTCGTGTTGCTCCAGTGCAACACCAACTACACGGGGAGCCAGGAGAACTTCGACCACGTCCACCTCAATGTGCTGAAATCATATGCCGCCATGTATCCCAATCTGGTGCTCGGGCTTTCTGACCACACGCCGGGGCATTCGGCCGTGCTGGGGGCCGTGGCACTGGGGGCACGCGTGGTTGAGAAACATTTCACCGACGACAACGCCCGCGAGGGACCCGATCATCCCTTCGCCATGAATCCCGGGACCTGGCGTGAGATGGTTGACCGCACGCGTGAGCTGGAGCGGGCGCTGGGCTCGCCGGAGAAGTTCGTGGCCGGCAATGAGCAGGAGACGGTCGTCATCCAGCGGCGCTGCCTGCGGGCGGCTCGCGATGTGGCCGCCGGCGAGGCCTTGACCCGGGACATGATCAAGGTCCTGCGCCCAGCCGCACCGGGGGCCATCATGCCGTATGAGCTCGAGGCGGTGATGGGGACACGGGCGCTGATCGACATCCCGGCCGGGGAAGCCTTGCGCTGGACGAGCCTGGGAGCCTGAGTGCGCGTCCTGTATGTCTCGCTGGATTACACGCCTCATGATCACCGCTTCCTGGAGGCCTTGGGCCGGTCAGGGAACGTCGTCCATTACCTGCGGCTGCAGGACGACGGCCGTGCCCTCGAGCGCCGTCCATTGCCCGAGGCTGTCCAGCTGGTGAAGGGATGGCGCCTTAGGCGCGCCATGTCGTGGATCGAGGCGCCACGCTTGGTGTCGTTTCTGCGCCAACAACTGCCCGGGCTGGGGCCGGACATCGTCCACGCCGGACCGATCCAGAAAGCGGCCGGCTTGGCCGCGGCTGCCGGATCGCATCCGTTGGTGAGCATGTCCTGGGGCTCGGACCTGCTGCACGGAGCGCGCCGCGGCTGGGGCCGCTGGATGGCGGGCTACACCCTTCGGCGGACGGACGTGCTGGTCTGCGATTGCCTGGCGGTCCGGCAGAAAGCGGTTGAACTGGGCATGGACCCGGAGCGGATTGCCGTGTTTCCATGGGGCGTGGACCTGGATCATTTCTCGCCCGGACGGCCAGCGCGCCTGCGGGGCGATTTGGGATGGGACGCGGCCTTCGTGGTCCTATCGACGCGCGCCTGGGAGCCGGCCTACGGCGTGGACGTCCTCGTCCGCGCCTTCATTCAAGCCGCCGCCGGCGTTCCCGGATCTCCGGCTGTTGCTCTTGGGGAATGGCTCGCTCGAAAACCGCTTGCGCCGGCAGCTGGACCAGGCCGGCCTGACCGATCGAGTCAGCTTTCGCGGCCAGGTGGGTTATGAGGCGCTTCCGGAAGTCTATCGATCGGCGGATGTCTACCTTAGCGCCTCGCGCAGCGATGGCAGTTCAATTTCACTGCTTGAGGCCATGGCCAGCGGACGGCCGGCGTTGGTGTCGGATATCCCCGGAAATCGAGAGTGGGTGACCCCGGGTCAGACCGGATGGTGGTTCAGAGATGGCGACAGCTCCGCCCTGGCGGACGCCATCGTCCAGGCGAGCCAAGCCCGCGGCACGCTGCCTGAGCTCGGCCACCAAGCCCGACAAGTGGCCGAGGCCCGGGCGGATTGGCGCGTGAACTTCAAGATCCTGCTGCAGGCGTACGAACAAGCCCGCCAGGTCGCCGGGGTGGTGGCGTGAGCGCAATCGACAAGGTGGTGGCCATCATCCAGGCGCGCATGGGGTCGTCGCGGCTGCCGGGCAAAGTGCTGCTCGACATCGAAGGTGCGCCGATGCTGCTGCCGCGTGTCGACGCGCACGGCGCGCTCGGCGCGCGTCGACCAGGTGGTCGTGGCGACCACCACGCTGGCCGAGGATGATGCTATCGAGCAGCTGTGCGCCGAGCACCATCTGGCCTGCTTCCGCGGGCACCCGACCGACGTGCTTGATCGGTACCACGCCGCCGCCACAGCTCACGGCGCCAGGTTCGTGGTTCGCATCACCGCCGATTGCCCGGTGATCGACCCCGAGGTGATCGATCGTACAGCGTGGCGGCGCTGGTCGAATCCGACCCGCCGGCGGATCTGGCCCTCAACCGCTATGTCGACGAGCGAACGTACCCCATCGGCCTCGATACCGAGGTGTGCACGTTGGCGGCTTTGGAGACGGCCTGGCGGCAGGCCGACCAGCCGTATCAACGCGAACACGTCATGCCCTATCTATACGATCCGCCGGGCCGTTTTCGGGTGCTGCACGTGCGCTCGGATGGACCCTGGGGAGACCTGCGCTGGACGGTCGACACGCCCGAAGACCTGGCATTCATCCGTGGGGTCTATCGCCACTTTGCGCCCCGCGACGACTTTGGCTGGCGCGAGGTGCTGGAACTTGTGCAGTCACAGCCGGAGCTTGCGAAGTTGAATGCCCAGGTTCCGCATAAGCCCTTGAGGAGCATCGATGACCGCGCCGCGGGGTGAACCGAGGGCCATTCCGGCCCTGCCGCAAGGCCCGGGGAGATAGGCATGCGCCTCGGTCAGAACCCGGCCAAATTCGTCCAGGGGGTGGCTCGGCCCGCGCCGATCACGGTCGCCGTGTTGACTTATGTGCCGGTCCTTAAAGGTTTTCACGCTCAGGCGCTCGACGTGATCAAAGCATGTCTGGATAGCCTGTGGACCAACACCACGACCCGACCACGACCTGCTCGTATTCGACAACGGCAGCGGTCCGGAGACCGTGGCCTATCTGATCGAGGCCCAGCAGGCAGGACGCATCACGTACCTGATGCTTTCGGACCGAAATCTCGGCAAAGGCGGCGCCTGGAACCAGATCTTCGCCGCCGCCCCTGGCGAAATCATCGCCTACACCGATTGCGATGCTCGCTTCAGCCCCGGCTGGCTCGAAGCTTCCATTCAGCTGCTGCATACTTACCCCCATGTCGGGATGGTCACCAGCCGCCCCTTCCGTTCCCCGCCGGAGTTGTACGGGGCCACGCTGGCATGGGCCGAGGCGGAGCCGGAGGCGGTTGTCGAGCGCGGCTGCCTGATCCCCTGGGAAGACTTTCGCGCGTTTGACCTGAGTCTGGGCCAGGAGGAGACGGCGGTGCGCGAGCGCTACGAGCGCACCCAGGACGTGAGGCTGACCTATCACGGGGCGGTGGCTTTTGTGGGGGCGTCGCACTGGCAGTTTGTGTCGCGCAAATCGGTCCTACAGGGGTTTCTGCCCTTCGACATGGATCGGCCCATGGGGCAGGTGCGTGACCTCGACCGGCGGATGGACGAAGCCGGTTACCTGCGGCTCATGACCGAGCAGCCTCTGGCCATGAACATGAGCAACACGCTGAGGCCGATCCCCGCGCCCGGTTCCGCCCGCCCACGGGCGCGCCGGACGCGGCCTGTGGCGCGGCCTGTTAGAGTGGCCGCCCGTTCGACGACTTCTGCTGGGGCTGTATGACCGGGTGTTCCGCTGGTATTTCGTGGATTGAGCGGCGCCATGTCCACCGAATCCCCGACCGTCTTCATCAGCGCCGACCACGGGCTGGCGATCGTTTACTTCCTGCAAACCGAGGTCGTTCCGGGGCTGCTTGATCGCGGGCTGCGGGTGGTCTTGCTCACAGCGGATGATCTGCTGCCCCAGGTTCGCGAGCAATTCGGCAGGCCCGGGCTGGTGTTTGAGGGCCTGCGGCTGGACCAGGCGGCGGATTACGCACGGCGCGTCTCCCCCGAGGCCCAGTGGTGGCTGCATTTTCTGCGACGCGTGGGGGGCTCGAACCGGATCAACACCCGGGCCATGGACAGTTACATCGACCAGGTGGCGGCCGAAGAATCCAACCGCCGGCGTGTGTGGATGCCGGCCGCCTGGGCGGCGATCAGCCTGCTGCGCCGGTCAAGGCGCGCCCGCCGGAGCCTGATCGCCCTGCAGATGCGCTTCAACCCCGGTCTGTATGCGGATCTCTTCGATCGCTTCCGGCCGAGGCTGGTGGTGGCCAGCACGGCGGGGTGGCGCCTGGACCGGTACTTGCTTCGGGAGGCGGCCGCACGCGGCATTCTCACGGCGGCCGCCATGGTCGGATGGGACAACCCCAGCAGCTACGGCTTGCCCGGGGCGCGCATGGACTACATTAATGCCTGGTCCGAAATCCAGGCGGACGAGCTGACGCTTGGATCGGACTGGCCCGCCGGCCGGGTGCACCTGGGCGGGATGCCGGCTTATGACGGATACCTGGACCACCGCTGGGTCGTGCCTCGTCCGGAGTATCTGCGGATGCACGGGCTCGATCCCCACCGCAAGCTGCTATCTTACGCGTGCAGCTTCGTCAGCTTTGCGCCCAACCTGCCCAACGTCCAGGCGCTCGCCGAACTTGTAGCGGGGGATGAGCTAGGTGAACCCAGCCAGCTCCTGGTCCGGCTGCATCCCAACCACTTTCTGGATGTGCACTTGTTCCAGCAGGAACGTGAGCAGATTGCCGAGCTGGCCAGACAGAACCCGCACGTGCACGTCGTCGAGCCGGTGCCGCTGGGCGAAAGCCTCGGTTATTACTCGGGTGAAGACATGCCCGAAAAAGCCTCGATGCTGGCGCATGCCGATGTCTTCCTGACGGTCTACTCCACCATGGTGGTCGAAGCCGCCATTCACGATCGGCCCATCGTGAGCGTGTGTCTGGACCGGCCGGGAGGCTGGAATTGGCCGCGCAAGTACTCGCTGCCGCTGTCTCAAATCGGCGATTGGCCCACGCACCAGCGTTTCCGCCAGGCCGGCGCGGGGCGGATTGCCCTGGATGCGCGAGAGCTGTGCCAGCATATCCGGGCCTACCTGCAGGACCCGTCGGCTGACTCCCAGGCGCGCCGCGAATTCGTGGCCCGCGAGATCACCTTTACCGATGGAAGTGCCGGCCGGCGCACGGCCGAGTTCCTGGCTGGCCTGGCCGCGCCGGCGCGAGGCGCGGATGTCAAGTCGCCTGAGCCGTCCGGGCCGGAGGCGGAGTACGGTGACCGGCGGGGAGTCCCAACGCGTGACTCTGTTCACGGCCCCCAAACCGTTTTCGGGGCATATTGGCGTCATCCAGCGCAACGCTTTGCGCTCCTGGGCGGCGCTGGGGCCGAGGGTGGAAATCCTGGTCCTGGGCGACGAGGCCGGACTGCCCGAGGCAGCGGCCAAAGTCGGAGCCCGGCCTCTGACCGGGATCCCCCGCAATGCCAACGGCACCCCGTTGCTGAGCGCCATTTTCCACCGGGCGGAAGACGAATCCACCTGCGGCCGGATGGCCTATCTCAATGCGGATGTCATGCTGATGGATGATTTTCTGCCGTCGATCGATCGGGTGGCCGAGGCCTTCGACGACTACCTGATCGTGGGGCAGCGATGGGATCTCGAGGTGGAGACCGAGCTCGACTTTGACGCCGTCGGCCAGCAGGCTCTCATGCAGCGTGTCCGGAGCCAGGCGCGGCGGCATCCCCCAGCCGGGAGCGACTACTTCGTCTTCCCGCACCGACGGCTGGGTGACCTACCCCAGTTTGCCCTGGGCCGCGCCGGCTGGGACAACTGGATGATCTATGCCGCGCGCCGAGCTGGATGGCCGGTCGTGGACGCCTCTGAGGCCATCACCGTCATCCATCAGGATCACGACTATGGCCATCTTCCGGGCGCTCAGCCCCACTACCGGCTGCCCGAGAGCCGGGACAACGTGCGCCTGGGAGGCGGCCTGGAGACGGTCTTTACCCTGCGCGATGCCACCTGGGAACTCACTTGTGACAATCTTCACAGACTTGGCTGGCGGCGGGCCGGGCTCCGAAGGTGGGTCGAAGCCGGTTTGATCGCCGGGGTCGGCAGCGGCCGGGCCGCCCAGACGGTCAGGCTCAGCCTGCATCCAATTCAGACGTTCAGGTACTTCGCCCGGCGGATCACGGGCGTGGACAAGACGAATGGGCGCGAGGCGCCATCCAAGTCCGGCCGAGAGGGGTCAAGCGGACCCCCATGGTAGAATCGCGCGCTTGCGATAGGAGCCAAACCTGATGAAATTCGATTACCGGGAAACCACCCAGGACCTGCAGACGCGTATCGACATCCATGGGCAATACGGGAACCGGGATATTGATGCCTGGATGCTGGACGTGCTCCAGCTCAAAGAAGGGCTGCGCATCCTCGATGTCGGGTGTGGTTCCGGGAAGCAATGTGTGGCCTTTTATCACGCCCTGCACGGCAACGCCGACATCACCGGCGGAGATGTGTCGGAGGAACTGATGGCGCAGGCGGAGGCGCTGAATGCCGGACTTGGGCACCCCATGCGTTTCGTGCACCTGGATTTCAATCAACGCTTTCCGCTCGACGATAACGCGTTCGATTTGGTGTCGTGCTGCTTCGCCATCTACTATGCCGATGACATCCCGTTCACCATTCGGGAAATGCACCGGGTGCTGGACCAGGGCGGGCGGCTCTTCACCACCGGTCCCATGCCGGAAAACAAGCAGCTTTTCTACGACATCATCAAACAGGCGACGGGCAAGCCCATCCCGCCCATGCCTGGCAGCTCGCGCTACGCCAGCCAGATCCTCGACTCCATCCGCTCGACGTTTGCCACGGTCGAGGTGCACCGCTTTGACAATCCGCTTACGTTCCACGAAGTCCAGCCGTTTATCGCGTACACGCGGGCTTCGCTGTCGGAGGATCGCCGGTTGTGGGGGTCGTTCTTCGAGTTGGGCGACGATTTCAACACCGTGATGACCAAGATCCAGGACGCCGCCGAGCGCCGGTTGGCGGAACAGGGTTCGCTGACCATGACCAAGGTCGTGGGGGGCTTCGTCGCCACCAAGTGACCCCATACAGTCAATGGGGTGGCCCCATTCAATAAATGGGGAAGCCCCATTCAATAAATGGGATGGCCCCATTCAATAAATGGGGTGACGGCCAGGAGGCTCGCTTGAACTTCTACGGCAACAAGGTCTTGTTTGTCGGCGCTCACCCAGACGATATCGAGATCGGCTGCGGTGCGCTCATCGCGGACATCGCCGGCGTGTGCAGCGTGCTGTGTGTGACCCTGTCGGATAACCGGAAGAATCAGGCGCTTGAGAAGGTCGTCGATGAACACCGTCGCAGCATGGCGATCCTGGGCGTGGGCGACGACCAGGTGCTGGTTGAATCCTTCGAAACCCGAAACTTCGCCCGCGATCGCCAGAAGATCCTCGAATACCTGTACGAACTCAACGGGCGCCACCAGCCCGATCTGGTGTTTGTGCACACTACCCATGACATTCATCAGGATCATGCCGTGGCCACCCAGGAGGCATTGCGGGCGTTCCGTGGAACGTCGGTCCTGGGTTTCGACGTGCTGCGCAGCAGCTACGGCTTCTTCCCGAACTTCCTGGTTGAAGTGACGGCCGGAGATGTGGACAAGAAACTTCAAGCGTTGTCCGAGTACAAGACGTACGCCGACAAGTATTACTTCGACCCAGACATCATCCGCGCCACCCTGGTCCGGCATGGCGCCCTGGCAGAGCGCCCCTTTGCCGAGGGGTTTGACATTCTTCGCATCGTGGCCGACTTTGATCGGCCGGCGTGACCGCGGCCCGCGCCTCGGTCTGGCGCTGAGACGGCGAGTTTGAGTCGCACATGCGCATCCTGATCTGCGGATTGGGGTCGGTGGGCAGGCGGCATCTTCGTAACCTGGTGTCGCTGGGCCAGGAAGATCTGGTTCTCTACCGGACGGGAAAGAGCCGCTTGCCCGGGGATGAGTTGGTAGGCTGGCCGATCTCGGACCGGTTGGAGGCGGCGCTCAAGGATTGGGCGCCCGACGCGGCCGTGATCGCCAATCCGACCTCCCTGCATCTCGAAACAGCCCGGGCCGCGGCGGAAGCAGGTTGTCACATCTTGCTCGAGAAGCCGATCTCGGATCGGCTGGACGGCCTCTCCGCACTCGAGACCTCCGTCGTCCGCAAAGGGCTGCGCGTGCTGGTCGGCTACCAGTTCCGTTTTCACCCCGGCCTGCGCGCCGCCAAAGCCATCCTAGATGACGGGTCCATTGGGCAGCCGGTCAGCGCTCGTGCCGAGTGGGGAGAGTACCTTCCCAGCTGGCATCCGTGGGAGGACTATCGGCAGGCATACAGCGCCCGCGCCGACCTTGGCGGTGGCGCGGTGTTGACCCTCAGCCATCCGTTTGACTACCTGCGCTGGCTGTTTGGCGAGGTGGAATCGGTCACGGCCCAGGTCGGGAAGGGCGGCCAGCTCGAGATCGACGTGGACGACGTGGCCGAGGTGATCATGGGTTTTGATTTCAGGCCTGCTGGCCTCCGTTCACCTGGACTATTACCGGCGCCCGGCCGATCACAGGCTCGAGGTCACGGGCACTCAGGGGGGCCTGAGGTGGGACAACGCGACCGGCGCGACGACGTGGTGGTCGGAGGCGGAGCCGGATGGAACGACTTTGGCGCCGCCCGGAGACTTCGAGCGCAACACGCTGTTTGTGGACGAGATCAGGCATTTCTTGGACGTGGCCGAAGGACGGGCCCAGCCGCAATGCACGCTGGACGACGGCGCGCAGGCGCTCAAAGTCGCCCTCGCCGCCCTGGCGTCATCTCGAGAAGGACGGCGCATCGAAATGGACACCTTATGAGCGACCAGGACCTGCGCATCCGGTTCGACCTGACGGGAAAGACCGCCATCATCACCGGGGGCGGCGGCCTGCTCGGCCGCGCCCACAGCGGCGCGCTCGGCAGCCGCGGGGGCGAATGTGGTGGTGGCGGACATCCGGCGGGACCTGGCCGAAGCCGCGGCCGAGGCGGCCCGGCCATCCGCGTCCGGTTCGACGCTGGCGGTGGCGGCCGATGTCACCCGGCCCGAATCCGTCCGAGCCATGGTTGACCAAACCCTGGAGACCTTTGGGAGTGTCGATATCCTGGTCAACAACGCCGCGTTGGACCCGAAGTTCGACGCCGAACACCAGGACCAGCATTTGAGCAGTTTCGAGGCCTTTCCGTTCGAAGCCTGGCAGCAGGCCGTCGATGTCAACATCACCGGGATGTTCTTGTGCGCTCAGGCGGTGGCCCAGCCCATGCGCCAGGCCGGCAAGGGGGTCATCGTCAACGTCGCCTCGACCTATGGCCTGGTCGGCCCCGACCAGCGCCTGTATCAGCGCCCTGGACAGCCTCCCCAGTACAAACCCGTCAGCTACTCGGTCTCCAAGGCGGCTGCCCTTGGCTTGACCCGCTACCTGGCGGCGTATTTCGCCGGGACCGGGATACGGGTCAACGCGCTCAGCCCCGGCGGGGTGTTCGCCGACCACGACGACGAGTTCGTCGAGCGTTATTCAGCCAAGACCATCCTGGGGCGCATGGCGCACAAAGACGAGATCAGCGCCGCCCTGTTGTTCCTGGTCTCGGACGCCTCGTCCTATATGACCGGCGCCAACCTGGTTGTCGACGGCGGGTGGACGGCATGGTGAAAGGCGTCGGAGTCCTGGCGATCGTCCCGGCGCGCGGCGGCTCGAAATCGATCCCCCACAAGAACTTGCGCCTGTTTGCCGGCCATCCGCTCCTGGCCTTCAGCATCGCAGCCGGGAGGCAGTCCGAGGTGGTGGATCGGGTGATCGTCTCGACCGACGATGAGGACATCGCCCGTGTGGCGCTGGACTACGGTGCCGAGGTGCCCTTCATCCGCCCGCCGGAGCTGGCCCGGGACGACAGCCTGGACTACCCGGTCTTCTCGCATGCGCTCGCCTGGCTGGCCGAACACGAGGGCTACCGCCCGGACGTCGTGGTGCAGCTCCGCCCGACGAGCCCCGTCCGCCCGCCCGGGATGGTGACCCAGGCCGTCGAAAGCCTGCTCGCCCATCCGCAGGCCGACTCGGTCCGCGGCGTCGTGCCGTCCGGCCAGACCCCGTACAAGATGTGGCGCATCGATGAGCACGGCCGTCTGTCGCCGCTGCTGGCCAGCGAGATGTATGAAGCCTTCAACCAGCCGCGGCAGCGGCTGCCCCAGACCTACTGGCAGACCGGGCACATCGACGCCATTCGCAGCGCCACGCTGCTCGAGAAACAATCCATGTCGGGGGATGTCATCCTGCCCATGGTGCTCGACTCCAGCTACAGCGTGGATATCGATACGCCGGCCGACTGGGCGCGTGCGGAACGGCTGCTGGTCTCCGGAGGATTGGACGCCATCTGGCCCGGCCGAAAGCCAAGGCCGCTGCCGAGTCGAGTCCAGGCCCTGATCCTGGACTTCGACGGCGTGTTGACCGACAACCGGGTGTGGACCGACCAGGACGGCCAGGAGGTCGTGGCCACCCACAAGGGCGACTCGTGGGGCTTGCGGTTGCTCAGACAGGCCGGTGTGCGGGTGTTCATCTTGTCGACCGAGACCAACCCGGTCGTAGCGGCGCGCGCCGCCAAACTGGAGATCCCGGCGGTTCAGGGGTCGTATGACAAGGCTGCCGGTCTGCGGACCTTGCTCGAAAACGAGGGCCTTGATCCGAGCCATGTCGTGTACCTGGGGAACGACGTCAACGATCTTCCGTGCTTCCCGCTGGTGGGCTGCGCCGTGGCGGTGGGTGATGCGCACCCGCATGTTCTTGCGGCGGCCGACCGTGTGCTGGATCACCACGGTGGGCACGGCGCCATCCGGGAACTGGCGGATTTGATCCTTGAAGCTCACACCGAAGAGGAGACCCATGCCTAGGGAGATCACGTTCGGGGGGCGGACCATCGGGGACGGTCACCCCACCTACGTCGTGGCGGAGATCGGCATCAATCACAACGGTGACCTGGGGGATGCCAGGAAGCTGATTGACGCCGCCCGTCTGGCCGGGGCGGATGCCGTGAAGTTTCAAAAGCGAACGCCCGAACTGTGCGTGCCCCCGGACCAGCGTGACAAGATGCGTGACACGCCGTGGGGCTATATCAGCTATCTGGACTACCGCCACCGTGTCGAGTTCGACGAGGCGGGCTACCGCGCCATCGACGCCCACTGCCGCCAGGGCGACATCGATTGGTTCGTCTCAGTGTGGGACGAGCCGTCGGTGGACTTCATGGAAGTCTTCGATCCCATCTGCTACAAGATCCCTTCTGCTTCGCTGACCGATCACGCGCTCCTGCGGCACGTTAGAGCCACCGGCCGGCCGGTGATCCTGTCCACCGGCATGTCCACCATGGAACAGATCGAGGCTGCCGTAGGTCTCCTGGATGCTGATCGCCTGTTGATCACCCACGCCACCAGCACCTACCCCTGCCAGCCGGAAGAGCTCAACTTGCGAATGATTCAGACCCTGCGTGAGCGCTTTCCGTGCCCGGTGGGCTACTCCGGTCACGAGGTCGGATTGGTGCCTTCCGCCGTAGCGGTGGCCCTGGGCGCCAGCCTGGTCGAACGCCACATCACTTTGGACAGAGCCAACTGGGGGAGCGACCAGGCGGCTTCCGTGGAACCGGCGGGGTTCATGCGCATGGTCAAATACCTGCGGGTCGTCGAGCAGGCCCTCGGCGACGGGGTGAAGCAGGTCTACGACAGCGAGCTGCCCTCGCTCAGCAAACTCCGGCGGGTCCAGGGCTGAGGCCAACCGTGGAAGAGGCTACGGCTTGGGTGCATCGCCAACTGGCTCACCGGCGGGCCGAGGGCGCGATGGGCGCTCAGCTCGCTCGCGTCGAACAGTACCTCAGCCAGGTGCCTGTTCGTACCGACGACCCGCACCCGGTTGTGTTCTTCAATGCTTCCACCCGCATCCATCGCCTGAGCCTCAACGCCGCATTCTCGCTGCTGGCGGCGTGGGGATTGCGCGCTCAGGGCGAGCCGGTGCTGCACATCGTCTGCCACGCCGGGATGAGCCAGTGTGTGCTGGGCGCCCTGTGGGGCCAGCCACTCGACCATCCGCCGTGCGGCCGGTGCACGGCGTACAGCCGCAGGTTGTTCCCGGCTGACCGGTCCCAGGCGCTTGACCTGGATCCGGCCGAGGTCGAACGGGCGGATCGTTCGCTGGTTGGCCGCAGCCTGCTCGACTTGCAGGCCTGGGAGGACCGGGGATGGAAATTCGGGGCGCTTTGCCTGCCGTCTATGCGCTGGGTGCTTCGCCGTCACCATCTTCAGGATGACCCGGAAACGATAGCCTTGTACCGCCGCTTTATCGCCTCGGCGGCCAGCCTGGCGGCCCAGTTCGACCGGCTGCTCGAACGCACGACGCCCAAAGCTCTGGTGGTTTTCAACGGCTTGAGCTTTCCCGAAGCCGTGGCTCGGGAGGCGGCGCGCCGCCGAGGCATCCCGGTCGTCACGCATGAGGTCGGGCTGCGGCCCTACTCGGCTTTCTTCTCGCATCAGGAGGCCACTTTTCGCGAAATCCCCCTCGAGCCAGACGCCAGACTGACCCCCGGGCAGGATGCCGAACTCGACGCCTATCTTGACGCCCGGCGCAAGGGTCAGTTCAGCATGGCCGGCATTCAGTTTTGGCCCAAGATTTAAGCCCTTCCGGAGAAAATCGCCCCGGCGGCGGCGAAGCGCCAACTTGTGACAGTTTTCACAAACGTCGCCTTCGATACCAGCCAGGTGCACGCCAATACGATCTACAGCGACATGTTTGCATGGCTGGATGATCTGGCCGGGTTCATGCGTGACAGGTCGGATATCCTGTTTGTGATTCGCGCTCATCCGGACGAAGACCGGGTCGGCAAAGCCAGCCGGGAAAGCGTGGCGAACTGGATAGAGTTGGCGGGCGTGTCGGAGCTTCCCAACGTGGTCTTCCTGCCGCCGTCCGAGTATGTCAGTTCGTACGAGTTGATCCATGCCTCGCGTCTGGTCCTGGTCTACAGCTCGTCGATTGGGCTGGAGGCCTCGATCGAGGGCACGCCCGTGCTTTTGGCGGGCCGGGCGCGCTATACCCAGAGTCCCACCGTCATCCTGCCTGAGACGCGACAGGATTACCTTCGGACCCTGAACGAGATGTTGAAAACCGGAGCCATCACTTGGCCCGAAGCCCGAACGCGTGCCGCCCGAGTGTTTTTTTACACCGAGTTGTTCCAGGCCTCTCTGGATCTGTCCGATTTCCTCGAAGCCATTCCTCAGGCGCCAGGCATGGTGCTGTTTCGGGATTTCGATCCGGCGGCCCTTGCGCAGCATCCAGCCCTGCAGGTGGTAGGTCGCGGTTTGGCCGAAAACGCGGCCTTCATGGCTCCACGATCATCCCCGCTGGGAAAGCCAGAGGCTCGATGAGCAAGCCGGGTGGCGCGGCGTGGTCCCTGCCGGCCCTGGCCCTGCTGGCTTTCGTCCTGCTGCGCTTGCTCCTGGCTGTGCTGAGCCTGCGCGATCCCACCGGCGGTATCCTGGCAGACTCAAGCGATTATCTGATTCTTTCGAAGGCGCTGGTGCAGACCGGTCAGTACGTGGACCCTGGCGGGGCACAGGTCGACCTGGTCCGGCCGCCCGGGTATCCCGTCTTCCTGGCGGCAGTGCAGGGTGTGTTCGGCCAGACGAGCGCGGCGGTGACCTGGATGCAGCTGGTCGTCACCGGGTGCGCCGCATTGGCGCTGTGGAGGCTGGGGGTCCAGACCAGCCAGCCGCATGTGGGGCTCCTTGCGGGCTGGATGTTGGCGCTGAGCCCGAACACGGCCCAGTGGTCGCTGACCGTGATGAGCGAAGCCTTGTTCTGCGCCGTGCTGGTGGCCGGATGGTGGTTGTGGAACCGCAGCTGCGACCGACCGAGTGCCTGGCGGTTCGTCATCCTGGGCCTGACTGTGTCGGCGGCGGCTTTCGTGCGCCCCATCGGTTTGCTCCTCATTCCGGTGTGGGCGGCGGCTGGGTTCCTAAGCCTGAGGTCGCGGCTTGGGCTTCGGAAGGCGCTGGCACTGGCGGCCATTTGTCTCGCAGGCGCTCTGGCCCCGG
The DNA here is from genome assembly GCA_963797485.1 of uncultured Chloroflexia bacterium. Taxonomy (GTDB): domain Bacteria; phylum Chloroflexota; class Anaerolineae; order Anaerolineales; family E44-bin32; genus CAWAND01. The sequence goes on along the minus strand of CAWCPF010000002.1, from coordinate 74,238 downwards.
TCTTGGGCTGGATGGCCCGCAACCAGATCGTGGACGGGCAGTTCGTTTTCACCACGGTGAGCGCCAAGACTCTGGTGGGGTTCGATTTGGCTGAGGTCGTGGCGCGCGGCGAGGGTATCACACGCAGCCAGGCCGCCGAACGATTGACCTCCGAGGGAGGGTTGGCCCAGTTCGTCGAGGTTGCGGGCCGCTATCCGGTGCCCTTTGTGCGAGCGCAGCTGCTGGGGATTGCTCGGACGGCGGCCGGCACAGACATCGGCACATGGGGGAACGTCCTCGACTATGATCGCTGGGCCGGCCTGGGTCTGCTCACCAACCTGTTCGGCCGGTCCCCGGAAGGGGATTTCAGCGCCCCTCCGGCTTCGACGGGTGAGGCCATGCTCCGCGGTGGTTTGCTTTTGTACAGTCTGGCTTTTGCCGTCGGGCTGTGGGTTTTCGCCTTATTGGGATGTGCCACGCTTGTGCGTCGAACCCAACCGCGACCCATGAACCGTATGCTTGCGGTAGTGACGGCCGCCGTCTTGGTCATGGCCCCACTGGCCGCCGGCCAGGCGCGCTTCCGCGTCCCGGCGGAACCCTTTTTGGCCTGGCTGGCTGCAGCCGGGCTGATTTGGACGTTGGATCTGTGGCGCGCCCGAAGGGCCTCCGCCGCGGCGGATCCAAACCGGCCTCGGCCGGAATTACCGGCGCTCCAGTCTCGATCGAGCCCCGAGGTCGATCGTGAGACGAGTTGCGTCTATGCCTGAGACACCTGGACGTACTGTCTCGCTCATTGTGCGGGCCTTCAATGAAGAAGCTCACATCGGAAAGCTCCTGACCGGAGTCATGCAACAGACCATGCCTCCGTCCGAGATCATCGTGGTCAACTCGGGCTCGACGGACGCGACCCTGGCGATCGCCGCCCGCTTTGACCCGCAGGTTGTCAACATCCTCCCTGAGGCGTTCACTTTTGGGCGGTCACTGAACCTGGGGTGCCACGCGGCGACGGGAGAAATCCTGGTGATTGCCAGCGCCCACGTCTTCCCTGTGTACCCCGACTGGCTGGAGCGGCTGGTCTCGGCCTTCGACGATGCCCGGGTGGGGCTGGCCTACGGGCGCCAGCGCGGCGACTCGCGCACGCTTTACAGCGAGTCCCAGATTTTCGCCAAGCTATATCCCCAAGTGTCTGATCTGAATCAGGACCACCCGTTCTGCAACAATGCCAATGCCGCCATCCGGCGCGCGCTGTGGGTCGAACGCCCGTATGATGAGGATCTGCCCGGCCTGGAAGACCTGGATTGGGCTGTGTGGGCCGTGTCACGCGGCCACCGGATTGCGTACTTGGCCGAAGCCGAGGTCATCCATCTGCACCACGAGGGGCTGGGCCAGGTCTACAATCGCTATCGCCGGGAGGCGATCGGCCTGAAGCGCATCCGTCCGACCGAGACTTTTCGTGTGTGGGATTTTGCCCGGCTGCTGGTGTCGAATGTGTTCAGTGACCTGCGGCATGCTTGGGCCGAGCACAAATTGCTTTCGGTCGCGGGGCAGATCGTCTGGTTCCGTTGGGCCCAGTTTTGGGGGACTCTCCGCGGCTTTGCTCACCAGGGTGTCGTCTCGCAAAACCTGAAGCAGGCCTTCTATTACCCGCGAGGATTTCGGCAAACTCCCCTGGAATCTGTGTCGCGAATGGTCGAGCCCATCGATTACACGGAGGCCATGCAGGCAGATGGTTCAGAGCATGCCACCCAACGACCCGACTGAGAAGCGGCTGACGGCGCTCGTGCCGATGCGGCACCATTCGCAGCGCGTCCCCGACAAGAACTTCCGCCCTGTGGCGGGTCGGCCCTTGTACGCTTTCATCCTGGATACCCTTATGGCGGCCAACTCGATCGGCCGAATCGTGGTTGACACTGACAGCCCGGTCATCAAGGCCGGCCTGGGCGAGGCCTATCCTGAGGTGACGATCCTTGACCGGCCGGAAAGCCTGACCGCGCCGGAGACCCCCATGAACGAGATCATCGTCTGGGATCTAAGCCAGATACCCGGCGAACATTTCCTGCAAACCCATACCACCAACCCGCTGCTCCTGCCCGAAACCGTGGACCGAGCGGCCCAAACGTATTTCTCAAACCTGCCGGCGCACGATTCGCTCTTCAGCGTCTCCAGGCTGCAAAAACGTTTGTGGAACCCCGACGGCTCTCCGCTCAATCATGATCCGCGTGAGCTGCTTCAAACCCAAAATCTGCCTGTGCTTTACGAAGAGAACTCGTGTGTCTACATCTTTCAGCGCCAAGTCATGCTCGAGCGCATCAACCGCATCGGCGCGGCGCCGTTCATGTTCGAGATTTCCGCCGACGAGGCCTGGGACGTTGATGAACCTGTCGATCTTGACATCGTGGCCGCCATGCTGAGCAGCCGGGTGGTGCCAGGTCAGTCCTGAGCACGATCGACGCGCCTGGCGGAATGGCATTAGAATTCAACTCTTGAGTGTGCTTCGCGGAACGAGGAGGCTGGTATGAGCCTGAGCATGAGCTTGGCAAGCTGGATCGGGATCTTGAGCGGCCTGCACGCCGGCAACCTGGCAGCGCCGCCAGCCTATCTCGACCCGGGCTCGGGCAGCTACCTGCTGCAGCTCCTCATAGCCAGCGCGCTCGGCGGTCTGGTCATCCTCAGGATGTATTGGTCGCGTATCATTGCCTTCTTCCGACGGATTCTCGGAAAGCAACCGCCGGATGACAGCGCCTGATCAGGGTTTGCACCCGGCATCATTTAGAGATCCGAGCGGGTTCCTTTTCCAACGAGATGGGGTCCTGTATCGGCAGGTCAACCGGATCTATCAACCCGACTATACCCGGTTGATGGATTCGGGGCTGTATCAGGAGTTGGTTTCCGATGGGCTGCTGGTCACCCATCAGGAAGTCGATGTTCCGGCGCTGGCCCCCGAGATCGCGTGCAAAGTCCTCCTCCCGGAACAGCTCGCCTTCATCTCCTATCCCTATGAGTGGTGTTTCAGTCAGCTCAAACAAGCGGCGCTGCTCACCCTGCGGATCCATGCCCGGGCTCTCAAGCGCGGGATGAGTCTCAAAGACGCCAGCGCGTTCAACATTCAGTTCGTTGGTGGAAAGCCAAAGCTGATCGACAGCTTGTCTTTCGAGACCCTGCCGGAGGGTGAGCCATGGACCGCCTATCGTCAATTTTGTCAGCACTTCCTGGCGCCGCTTCTCCTAATGTCCAAGGTCGACATCCGTTTCTCGCAATGGCTGCGGTTGTCGCTGGAGGGTGTGCCGCTGGACCTGGCCAGCCGTCTGCTCGGCCCACGAACCTACTTCAATCCCGGCGTTTTCCTGCATGTGCATCTGCATGCCGGGGCGCAGAGACGATTCGCAGGGCGCGCTGTCGGATCGCCGACCTCCGGCCGCAAAATGTCATTGCAGGCCCTGGTCGGATTGGTGGACAGCTTCCGCGGCCTGGTGAAACGGCTGGAATGGAAACCGGAAGGCACGCCGTGGGCGGACTACGAAATGACGCACGGGTATTCGGAGCGGGCCAGGTTGTCGAAGGAATTGATCGTACAGGCCTTTCTCCGGACGGCGGCTCCGAAATCGGTGTGGGATTTGGGGGCCAACACCGGCGAGTTCAGCCGTCTAGCCACACACATGGGCCTCGACACCCTGTCGCTGGACGCGGATCCGGCGGCGGTCGAACGCAACTTCCTGAAACAGACCGAGGAAAACGATCCTCATCTGTTGCCCTTGGTGATGGACTTGACTAATCCCAGCCCTGATCTGGGTTGGGCCCACGCAGAACGCGAATCGCTTGCCGCTCGAGGGCCGGCAGACCTGCTCATGGCACTCGCCCTGGTGCATCATCTGGCGATCGGCAACAACCTGCCGCTGGAAAACGTGGCCGGGTTCTTTCGGCAGATTGGCAAGTGGTTGTTGATCGAATTCGTCCCCAAGTCGGACCCCCAGGTGCAGCGCTTGCTGGTCAGCCGCCGGGATATCTTTACCGAGTACCACCAGGCCGGTTTTGAACGCGCCTTCGGTGAACACTTCCGGACCGTCGATCAACGCGCCGTCGAGGACTCGGACCGCGTCATCTACTTGATGCAGGCAGCCTCATGATGGGCCGCCTCAAGTCTTGGCCCTGGTTTGCCTTGCTCGCCGCCGTCTACCCCGTATTGGCGCTCCTGGCTCACAATCTAGGCCAGGTCAAGCCGACCGTGGCCGATCGAAGCCTGCTGGTCTCCGCCGTCGGTGCCTTGATCGTCATGGGGTTGCTGCGCTGGCTGCTGAGGGACTGGACGCGGGCTGCTTTGTTGACCGCCTGGGGGACCCTGCTCTTCTTCTCCTATGGGCCCGTCTATGATTCGCTCAAGGCGATCACGCTGTCCGGGGAGACTCTTGGGCCGACACCGGTATCTGGTCCCAGTCTGGCTCATCCTGGGGCTGGCGCTCAGCATTTGGATCCTGCGGAAAGGGCAGGCGGCTGCCAAATGGGTGCCTGTCTTGAACCTGGTGGGGGTTGTGGCGGTGGCCTTTCCCCTGGTCCAACTGGCCTGGTTCCAGCTTCAGGACCCGTGGACCAATCGGGCCGAGTCCTCGGCGGAAAGAACCCTGACCCCTGCCGATCTCGAACTTCCCGGCCGGCAGCCAACCGCCCGATGTGTACTACATCATCCTCAACTCCTATGCCCGCTTGGACACAATGCGCCATGAATTCGGCTATGACAATACCCCTTTCATGGATGATCTGACGGCCATGGGTTTCTACGTGGCTGGCTGCAGCCAGAGCAACTACGCGCAGACGGAGCTCTCCCTCGGCTCCTCGCTCAACTTCGGCTACTTGCAGGATCTGCTTTCGTCGGACGACATCGCTCAGGACAACCGTCAGGTCCTGTGGGGGTTGATGCGGCACAGCGCCGTGCGCGGCCTGCTTGAGAGCCAGGGCTACCGAATTGTAGGTTTCGAGACAGGCTACTACTGGACCGAGCTCCAAGATGCCGACGTGTATCTGGCGCCGGCGCAGAGCCTCATTCCCGGCCTGAGCGCTTTTGAAACCACGTTGCTGCGCACCACGGCAGCCTGGGCCGCCATTGATGCCATGCCCAGCCTCCCGGGCGTGCTGTTCCCGGGCGTCAACAATGCGGTCGACGTCCAGCGGAATCGGATCGCGTTTGACTTCGATCAACTCGAGACGATGGGCCGCCTTCAGGGTCCGAAATTCGTGTTTGCCCACATCGTCTCACCCCATCGCCCCTTCGTCTTCGACGCGCAAGGCAACCCGGTCGAAGATGCCTACACGTGGCAGAAGGAGGGGCCGGCCATCGACTGGTACAGTAAGGGCTACACCGAACAGGTGGGGTACTTAAATCAGCGAATGTTGAAGGCACTGCGGGCTATCCTGGCCGATTCGGAGGTGCCGCCGATCATCATCCTGCAGTCAGACACGGGGCCGGAAGAGGGCGGGAGCCAGGATCGCATGGCCATACTGAACGCGTACTACGTCCAGGGAAAGCACCCTTCCCAACTCTATCCGGGCATCTCTCCGGTGAACACGTTCCGGGTGGTGTTCGATACGGCGTTCGGAGCTGAAGTCCCCCTGGTCGGGGACGTGAGCTACTTTTCCACCTATCAGGCGCCGTACGATTTTTCGATCGTTGACAACCGGTGCAAGCCGTAGGCGAAGGCATGACAAACCTGAAGACTGTTCTGGTGTCGGCGCCGTACATGCTCCCGGTACTGGAACGATTCAGCCCCAAGCTGCAGGCAGCCGGCGTCGAACTCATCGCCGCCAATGTTGAAGAGCGCCTATCGGAGCAGGAGCTGATGGCCTTCGCCGGACACGTCGACGGCGTGATGTGCGGGGATGACCGGTTCACAGCGCAAGTGCTCGAGGCGTATACCCCCAGGCTGAAGGTCATATCAAAATGGGGGACCAGGTGTGGATTCGGTCGATGCTCAAGCCGCCCAACGGCTTGGCATCAGCCTTCGAAACACCCCGGATGCGTTCACCGACGCAGTGGCGGACAGCGTCATGGGCTACATCCTGGCCTTCGCTCGCGGCTTGCCATGGATGGATCGGGCGATGAAAGCCGGCGGCTGGACCAAGCGGCCGGCCCGGGCGCTCAAGGAATGCACTCTGGGGGTTGTGGGGGTGGGTCGGATTGGCCGCTCGGTGCTGCGCCGAGCGAGGGGATTCGGAATGCGGCTGCTTGGGAATGATATCAAGCCGCTGGAGGCCGAGGTCGTCCGGTCGCTCGGCGTGGACATGGTCGAGTTGGACCGCCTGCTATCCGACAGCGATTTCGTCAGCTTGAACTGCGACCTCAATCCGACCTCGCGCCATCTGATCACGGCGGCGCGGCTCAACCGTGTGCGCCCCGGCGCCGTGCTGATCAACACCGCGCGGGGCCCGGTGATTGACGAACGCGATCTGATTGAGGCGCTTGAGGCCGGCCGCCTGGCCGGTGCTGGTCTGGATGTGTTCGAGGATGAACCCCTGCCCGCCGAGAGCCCGCTGCGGAAGATGGACCAGGTCCTGCTGGCGCCCCACAATGCCAACAGCAGCCCGGAGGCCTGGGAACGAGTTCCACCGCAACACGATCGATCAACTCCTGGACGGCCTGGGCATGACCCGCCTTGATTGGGACGATGGGTCACCTGGCTGATTCCGCCAGACCAACGGAGGCCGCATAAGTCCGACTGCTTTGATCACAGGCGCCGCCGGGGGGATTGGCCGAGCGACGGTCGATGTCTTTCTTTTGGCCGGCTGGCAGGTCATTGCCGCCGACCGCCGGCTGGGCTCATCTCTGCCGAAGGAGGCCCGTCAGGAGCAGATCGATGTCTCAGAGCCCACCCAGGTGGACGAGCTGTTTTCGCGCCTGAGGGCGGAGGCCGTTCCCCTGGATGCCTTGGTCAACAACGCCGCGGTCCAGATTTGCCGGCCATTGATCGAGACCAGCGTCGAGGAATGGGACACCGTGCTCAACTCGAATCTGCGCTCGATCTTCTTGACGGCTCGCGCCGCCTACCCACTCCTGAAAGACACGCGCGGCGCCGTGGTCAACATCAGTTCAGTCCATGCCCTGGCAACATCCTCCGACATCGCCTCGTACGCGGCCAGCAAAGGGGGCATCTTGGCGCTAACCCGCGCCATGGCTCTGGAGTTCTCGTCCGACGGCATCCGGGTCAACGCCGTGCTGCCGGGTGCCGTGGACACGCCCATGCTGCGCGACGGCCTGGCGCGCTCGCATGCCGGGCAGGGATCGATTGAAGATCGCCTGAAGATTCTGGCGTCGCGAACCGCCCTCAAACGCGTCGGTGCACCGGAGGAAATCGGCCGGGCGATCCTTTTCCTGGCAGATCCGGTTCAGTCATCTTTCATCACCGGGCAGGCACTGGTGGTCGACGGCGGCGCCACGGCTCGCCTGAGCACCGAATAGACCGCGTCGGGCCGCCCTCGTCCAACTGGCGGTCGGAGGGACCCCAGCACCGATGCTCCAGCTGACGCCAATCTTCGCCTTCATGAGCCTGTGGCGCCTCATGGCGCGCCGCTGGCCGGCGCCCGATTGGCGCGGCAATCTACTGAGGGCGGCGCTGGTTTGGGGGGCGTTGGCAATCGTCATGACGGAAGCCCTCAGCCTGGCCTCGCTGGTCGGGCCATGGGGTCTGGCGCTGGGTTGGTTGGTGGTGGCCATTGTAGGCTGGGCGGCGGCCGGGCGATGGCGGTCGCTGGATTGGCGCCTGTGGCGGCGTTTCGAATGGGGGGCTTGGCGCTGGGAGGATTGGGCGCTGCTTGGCGGCTGCGGAGTGATCGCAGCCGCCACCGCGCTGGTCGCCTACGCCACTCCACCGCAGACCTGGGACACCCTCAACTACCACATGGCGCGCGTGGCTCATTGGGCCCAGATGGCTGCCGTTAGGCCCTATGCCACCGGGATAGAAATCCAGAACAGCATGCCTCCCGGGGCCGAGATCCTCTATCTCCAGTCTTATGTGCTGGCCGGCGGGGACCACTGGGTGAACTTCGTCGACTGGTTCGCCACGCTCGTGACGGCCGTAGGCGTGAGCCTGGTGGCCGCCAGGCTGGGCGCCGGGCGGCGGGGGCAGTTGATGGCCTCCCTTTTCATGCTGACGCTGCCCATGGCCATTGTGCAGGCTGGGAGCACGATGACCGACATTATTCTTGCGCTGTGGGTGCTGGGGGCGGCGGCCGAGCTGGTCGATTTGCCAGTCGGCGAAGGAGAGTCCACCCGGTCCCTGGCTTGCGTGGGTCTGGCGGCTGGTCTGGCGATCGTCACCAAACCGACGGCATTCGCCTATCTGGTGCCACTCAGCCTGTGGACCTTGGCCATCTTGGTCAAGGCTCCCGGCTGGGGACAACGCTTCAAGCTGGCTGGGCTTGGTATTGGGCTGATCCTGATCGTCAACCTTGGCTACTTCACACGCGAAGCACGTCTGTATGGAAATCCGATTGCCCCCTCCGAACGCATCACGGAGCACAGTAATCCCTGGCTGGGCGGCCGGGCGTTTGTATCCAACATGCTGCGCAACGTGGCCTATCAATTGGCGACACCCTCGCCCTACATCAACAAAGCGGTTGCCCTGGCGGTCATCGACGCGCACAAAGTGCTGGGTACTTGAGACGAGCGATCCACGCACGACGGCGGCCGGGCAGTTCAAGGTCGCCCTGCCAACCACGAGCGAGGACTTGACCCAAAACCCGCTTCACATGATCCTGTTGCTGATCATCGGAGGCACGCTGATCGTTCGCTGGCGGCACACGCCCGGCCTGGTGGCGGTCTATGCGCTTGTCCCCGCCGTCTCGCTGCTGGCCTTCAGCCTCCTGTTTCAATGGCAGGTGTTTGGGAGCCGCTACTTGCTGCCCTTCTTCTGCCTTTCGGCCCCGCTGGCCGGGCTGATCATGGGCTCGATGCGCCGCTGGCATTCGGGCATGCTGGTGTCAGGTTTGTTGGTGGTGGCCTGCCTCCCGTGGCTGTTTGGGATCCGAACGCGTCCGCTTCTGGCCGCGCAGGAAGGCGGCGGGCTGGTGAGCGTACTGGCCGAACCTCGAACGCAGCTCATGTTTGCCAACGGCCCATATCTGGAGAAGCCCTACACGGACATGGCCGGCTGCGATCCAAGAAGCGGGCTGCAGGTCGGTGGGATTGATGTTGGCCGGCGCTCAGGCGGAGTACCCGTTGTGGGACCTCCTGGGCGCGCCGGCGGCGAACCTCGAAATTGAGTGGATCGTCTCGGGCACGCCGTCGGCTGCCTTTGCCGTGCCCGGCTTCACACCATGCGCCATCATCCAGGAAGCCGACACTGCGGCGCCGGAGGCCATCAACGGCTTGCCTTTGGCCTATCGTTATGGGGCTTTCCGGCTGTACCTGTCGACCTCAGATCGCAGCTCGTGGGACCCATCGAACCATGGTTCCACATCTGGACTCTGGGCCCATGGTTGAGAAGCACGATCGACTAGGCGGCGTCCTGTCGAATCTGAACAGCAGGGGTGCGGCCCTGCCCCTGGCCATACTCGGCGTGGGCATGGTTATGCTCATGACCCGATACGGCCCAGGGGCATCGGGTGACTCGTCCTCGTACCTGATGGGCGCCCAGAACCTGCTCGCCGGTCACGGGTTCTATCGATTCTCAGGCGGATTCGAACTCAAGCCCATCACGGGTTTCCCTCCCGGCTTCTCCCTGGCATTGGCGGGCATGGGGGTCTTCATCCGCGACCTGTATGCGGCCTCCCGCTTCCTGAACGCGTTGTTGATGGGCGCGAATCTGCTGCTGGCAGCCTGGCTGATCCACCGTACAACCCGGTCGTGGCTGGCGGCCGTCGTGGGGCAGGCGCTAATCTTGATGTCCTCCACCCAGATAGTCCTGCACGCGTGGGTAATGTCCGAGCCGCTGTACATCTTCTTCAGCTTGATCACCTTGGGCTGCCTGGCGTGGTATTTAGAGCAGGCTTCGGCCTGGCCCCTGGTCGCGGCCGCAGCCGCGGCGGGCGCGGGTGTCCTCACGCGCTACGCCGGACTGAGCCTGGTGGGCGTGGGATTGCTCGTGATTGTGCTCGTGCGGTCCGATTCGCTGCGCCGCCGGATCGCACACGCTGCCATGTTTGGCTTGATCAGCTTGGCCCCGATCGCCGTCTGGACACAGAGAAACGCGGCCCTGGCGGGAACTCGGGTGGATCGCCAGCTCGCGTATCACATCATCCCATCGGATCTGGTGCGGCTCTTTCTGGCCGAGATCAGCTCATGGTTCGTGCCTCACGAGGTCCCGCTTCCGACCGTCATGAGGGCCTTGTTGGCATTCCTGATCGCGGCCGCTCTCATCGGGGGATTCATTTGGCTCAGCCGCGCTCGACTGCATTGGCGTGTGTCTCGTCTACAGATCGATATGCCGACTGGCGCCGGCGGCAGCCTGCCGTGGTTGATCCTCCTCTATCTGGCCTCATACGCGGCCGTGCTGGTTGCCAATTCGGCCCTTCTGGATGCCAGCACCACGGCGACAGCGCCGGCTCGATATCTTGCCCCGGCCTTCGTTGCGCTGGCCGTTTTGTCCGTTGATGCCGCCCATGCTCTGCTTTCGCGGGCCAAGCGAGTCGGTATCTGGGGGACGTTGACCGGCGCATACCTGCTGGTGCTGTTGGCTTACAATCTGACACCGACCCTGGCGGCTTTGTCGGACCCATTCCCGTGGATAGGTTACACCGCCCGTCGGGTGACCTGGGCCGACACGGTTGCCCTCATGCACGAGTATGAGGGGCGTGCCCCGCTGGTGTCCAACAACCCCGAGATGGTCTATATTCTGACCGGGGAACCGGCGTACGTACGGCCAATCTCGTACGATCAGTATCAGGAAGCCCCGCGGGCGGATTACCAGGATCAGTTGGTCCAGATAACGGCTATCCTGGAACAGGGGTCAGTCCTGGTGGTTTTCAAGCCGGTCGAGCCCGACGACGCCCGCCTGATTGACTATGCGGGTCTGGCCGGGATCGGGGAAACCCAATACGCGAAGTTTTACGCTGAGCCAGACGTGAACTGAACCGAAGCGAGCTCGCCGGCGGCAGGAAGGCACGCATGTCAGATTCAGGTCGGGTTTCTAGCTCCAGCATGGAACGGTCAACCAACGTGCCCGTCCGCGTATCGGTCGTCCTCCCGGTCTTCGAAGAGGCTGGCTTCATCGCCGACCTCCTGACCGATCTGCTCCGCTTCTTGGAGGCACGAGGAGAGACCTTCGAAATCATCGCCGTGGACGATGGCTCCGGCCGACGGCACGCCGGACGCGCTCAAGCAGCTGGCGGCCCGCCATCCCCAGTTGAAAGTGGTCCGCCATCTGGTGAACCGTGGCAACGGCGCCTCGCTGCGCACCGGGATCCGCGCCGCCCGGGGCGAGATTGTCGTCACCATGGACGCCGACGGCCAACACCGCCCCGAACACCTCCCCGACCTGCTATCGCACATACCGCCCTATGATCTCGTGATCGGGGCCCGCACGCTGGGGTACCGGGGGCCTTTGACACGCACCTGGGCCAACCGCTTCTACAACGTCTTCTCCAGCTGGCTGGTATCTCGCCGTATCGACGACCTGACATCCGGATTACGCGCCATGCGGCGGCAGGCTGTGGTGCATTTCCTTCCCCTGTTCCCGGACGGCTTTTCCGCCCCTACGACCACGACGCTGGCGTTTCTTAAGGCCGGATACAACGTCACTTTTGTGCCCATCGATGTGCAACCTCGACAGGCGGGAAAGAGCAAAATCCAGCCTTTTCAGGACGGCGCCCGCTTCGTCCGGGTCATCTTGCGCATGGTCATGCTGTACGATCCCTTGCGGATCTTCCTCCCTACCGGTGTGCTCCTGGCCGGCCTGGGCGTGCTCGCTTGGGCCGCCGGCTTGTGGGCCGCCGGCCGGCTTGTGCTGCCCAATTCGGCGATCTTCCTGTTTTCGTCGGCCTTGATGACCTGGCTGCTCGGCCTCGTGTCGGACCAAATCGCCGGGACCAAGATCCACTACCACGGGGACGAGTCGCTTGTGTTTGAGGACGATCTGACATCGTCCAGGGAAGACTAGTGCCCCGTCCGGATGAACTGGATGGGCTCGCCAGGGCAGTCGACTGCCCATGCAAAGCCGACGCAACCATGTTGACTGGGTACTAGCCACGTCCCTATCTGGACCGACACCCATGCTTGACAACCGTGTCCGCTCCGAGAGCCCCAGGCGGGATGTCCGGTGGGGGATGTGGGCCCTGGTGGTCGGATGGTTCTTGGCGCTCACGGTCCTGTTCACCTGGCCCCTGAGCCTACACGCCGGCCAAGATGTCGTCGACCAGTTCGGCGATAACATGCAGTTTGTGTGGCTGATCGGCTGGTTCCAAAAAGCGCTCTTTCAACTCCACAGCCTTCCCCTTGACGTCCCACAGCTCAACTATCCGCAAGGTTGGAATTTGGCTCGCACCGAGATCACGCCGGTTCAGATCTTGATGGGCTTGCCATTCAGCCTGCTGTCAGGGCCGGTCCTCGGCTACAACCTGGTGATGATGGCCACCTTCGCGCTTTCGGGCCTCTCGGCCTTCGTGTGGGTCCGACGGCTGACGGGGAGCGTGTGGGCCGCCTTGATCGCCGGGACCCTTTTCGGCTTCATGCCGTTCCGTGTGGCGCACTTCCGCGCCGGACATCTGAATGTTGATGGGACAATGTGGTTCCCGCTCTATTTCATGGGCGTCATCAGCCTGCTCGGCGGGCTGCCGGAGACGCGCTGGGCGGCGCCCCTGACCGGCTTGTCTTTTGGCCTGGTGAGCATGACGTCGCAATACGCGTTCTATATGACGGCGGTGGTGACTTTCTTCGCCGCCGGCGCATACCTGCTGTTGTGGGACCGTGCCCGGCTGCGGCGGGTGAGTTTCTGGCGCCAAGTCGGCCTGGCGGTGCTTTGGTCCCTTCCGTTGGTGGCCATAGGGGAGGCTCCGTTTGTCTCTCTGGCGGCCGGAAGCAAGCTGCCCGACCGATCAATCGCCGACGTTGTCAACGGTTCGGCCAGCCTGTCGGATTTCCTGCTCCCGTCAACGGATCATTTTCTCCTGGGCCCATGGGTAGCCGGCCAGTTCGCCCGCGATCACTGGATAGAGGGCAGCCTCTACATGGGAGCGGTCGGTCTTCCGCTGGCGATCGCCGGGGCCATCAAGGGCCTCAGGACGCCGTCGCTCAAGCGGACGACACACCTGTTGCTGCTGCTGTTTGGCGTGGCCTTCGTTCTGACCCTGGGAACCCACCTTTTCTGGAACGAGTCCATGGTTCACGTTGCGGTTCCAGGACCGCTGCAAGGCCTGCTGGGGCGGAGTGAGACGTCGATCCCGATGCCAGGCTACTTCCTTTTCAAATTCTTCCCTTTGTATGCCAAGATGCGCACATTCAAGCGGACCGGCATACTGGTGCTTCTGGCCATTTGCGGCCTCGCCGGCCTCGGTGCCCACAGTCTGCTCTCGAAAGCCTCGGCCCGGATGCGAACCGCTCTGGCAGGGGCCATATTGGCACTCGTCGTCTTGGATTTCTATCCCGGATCCTTTCAACTGGTCAGGGTCGTGCCAAGGCCGGTGGATGTGTGGCTGGCGGCTCAGCCGGACCAGGGCGCGGTCGCCATTTTCCCGTTTGACCTGGAGCAGGACCAGATTCAGGTGTATTACACCCTGGTCAATAAGAAACCTTTCCTGGGTGGTTTCTTCAATGCTTATCCGCCGGGGCAGTACCTGCGAATCCGGCCGATTATGGATGGCTTTCCGAGTGAGGCCAGCCTCAGCGAACTGAGCAAGCTGGGGGTGCGCTATGTGTTGGTGGATATGAACGCTTATGCTGACCCGTCCGGCGTTGACCGCGCCCTCACGGCTTATGGACTGACGCCTGAAGGGGTGTTTGGCGGAGAGACGGTCTATGGCCTGGGAAACGGGCCATAAGGTCCTGGAGCATAATTGTGAAGGAATTCACAAGTCATGCGGATTGGCAGGTCAATGAAGGGCGGTGGTCATGACCCAGATGGAAGGCAAGCAGGCTGGCCGCCTCGATCGCTGGCTTGAACGCTTCTGGGAAGCGATTGCCAGCGCATCCGCCTGGGCGTCGCGCATCATGTTCGAGCAGGAACCTGAGGGCTGGGGCCCGTGGCTCCGGCGGGCCTGGGCCATCGGCCTGACGGTTGGAGGCGCGCTGCTCTGGGCATATATCCTCAACTGGGGGCGCATCAACTTCTTATACAGCGACTGGGCCGAGGGTATGGGCCACCGGCTTGCCTTCTTGCAGGATGCCGTGCGCACCGGTCAGCTGCCGCTCAACATGCCCGACCCCTCCGCCCTGCGCAACATCACAGATCGCTACCTCGCCATCCCCGACACCATCATTTCCCCTCAGGTGCTGCTGTTGAAGTTCATGGCCCCCGGCACGTTCGTCGTGGCGAATACGCTCCTGCTCTACGCCGCCGGGGCCTGGGGTCTGTGGCGCCTGGCCCGCCGCTACCGCTGGTCCCCCGTCGTGTTCACCTTCGTGTTTCTTATCTTCAATTTCAATGGCCATATCACCGACCACATGGTGGTCGGTCACATACACTGGGCAGGCTACTTTCTGCTCCCTTGGTTTGTGCTGTTGATTTTGCAGGCGGTTGAGGCAGCGCCTGGGTGGCGCTGGATCCTCAAACTCGACGTGCTTCTGCTCCTGGTCTTTCTTCAGGGTGCCTTCCATCTGTTCGTTATGGCGCTGATGTTCATGGGCCTGCTGGCCCTGACGCGTCGTCGGCTCTTTGCGCCCCTGCTCAAGGCAGGATTCCTTGCCGGGCTGGTATGCGCCGTGCGCATTCTCCCGCCGGCCCTGGAAAGCGGGAAGTTTGATTTAGCTTTCCTCTCGGGTTTCGACAGCGCCTTCCAGCTTCTTAGCTCGACCGTCGATCTGAAGTTGGCCGTTCAAAGCGAGGTCTTTCGCAGCACGCCGCTCAATCCGCTCGGCTGGTGGGAGCTGGACCACTACATCGGTTTGGTCGGCTTATTGTTTGTGGGGTTGCTCGGCGTGGGTATGTGGGTTCGCCAGCAGGGACAAGCCAGGCGCTACAGGGCCTTGATTCTGCCTTCCCTGGTTATGACCGTGCTCTCGATCGGCCGCATCTACGAACCCATCAACCGGCTGGGCATACCGTTGCTCTCGTCGCAGCGGGTCTCGTCGCGCTTCTTCATCTTCGCCATGCTGTTCCTGCTGGTCCTGGCCGGGATTCATCTACAGCGGCTGATCGAAAGCGGCCGGGTGTCGCGTTGGGCCCGTCTCGGTCTTGTGGGAGCTTTACCTGTCCTGGCGAATGATCTGTGGCAGCACGAGAAGCTGTGGCGGGTGGCACATCTGCCGGACATATTCAACGCCCGCGATGTCAATCTGAGCCTGGCCTACGTCGCCAACCATCCTGATCCGCCGTATGCGGCGGCGCTCATCATTGGACTTGCCATTTCCCTTCTTACCCTGGCCTTCCTGGGTTGGAAGGCGTATCGGGAGCGTACGGCGACCGTGAGGTCCGTGCCCCATGAGTGACACAAACGCTGCCTCATTGGGTCGTCCCGATGGGCAATTTCCCCTGCTCGATCCTCACAACCCGGATGCTCGACAACACGACCGACGCTGGTTCGTCCTGATCGGCGCCGCGGTCGCTGTTGGCGCTGCTGTGAGAATCTGGGCTGCGCTCCAATGGCAGATGAACTTCGACAGTGATGAGGCGTTGTTCGCTCTCATGGCCAAGCACATGATGCATGGCTTCTTCTCGCCCGTCGAATACGGAACCCAGCATCACGGGACGCTCGAATCCCTTCTCTCGGCAGGATTTATGTCCCTCTTTGGGCAGAGCGTGCCGGTGTTCCGCCTTTCTGCGGTGGTCTTCATGACCACATTCCTGATCTTGGCCGCCTACTATTTTCGAACGCACTGGGGCAAACGCGTGGCGTTCCTGGCGACCCTGTTCCTTGCGGTGCCGGGCTTCCACATCCTCGAATGGAACTACCAACCGATCGGCGGTTATTCGGTCATGATGGCGTCAGGGATGGGCGTGCTGATTCTGGCGGATCGAATTCCTTCCGAAGGGGCATGGAGAAGGGGGAACCATTCTGGCTATCGGGGTACTGGCTGGATTAGGACTCTGGTCGAACCAATTGATGGTGGTGTTTTTGGGGGCGGCAATCTTGGCCATGCTGATGGGGTCTCCGGAGTGGAAGGCTGCTCGAGACTGGGTCTCGTCCCTACTGACTGCTCGTAAGGTCCCTTCGCCGCTCGTCTTTGGGTTCATGACGCCGGCGGTCATTTCCCTTGTCGTGGGTGGTTTCTTCATTTCGGGCTGCAGCCCAACCTGGCGCTTTGCACGGCTTGAGCTAGTCTTTGGGAGTCTATTGCTCATCGGCGCCTTGGCAGCGGCGGCCGGACTCCTTGCTCAATCCACCAAGAAAGTAGATAGGGCTCTTGATCTGGTTGCCCTAGGTGCGGGAACAGCGGTAGGCTTTGCGCCAATGTGGATTGGATGGATCAGTGGCCAGATCGATGTTGTCAACGTGCTCCACCGATCTTGTCCCACGGGGGTCGTCGGCAGGGCAGAACTTCTTGTCAAGCGAATCCTCCCCGCGCTATGGGGAGTTCCAGGCTTCGAGTCCTTGGGTTCACTGATGTGGTGGCAGTTGCTGGCGTGGACCATAATCGGGCTTCTTGTTTTGTTTGCGCTCCTCCTATTCGCCCTCTCCCGGCGCCGGATCCTGGTGAGCGCTTGGTTGTGGTCTTCAATCACTTCGGAATCTCGAGGTGACTTGGTCGTGATCCTCCTGTTTTCGATGTCGTTGGCTTTGAGTATCTTCGGCAACAACACGATCGACGTCTATAGCGTCCGTCACCTGTTGATCACTGGGGTGGCAAGCGCCGTCATGTTTGCCCTTGCCATCGATGGGCTGATTCGTTTCAGACGCCCGCTGGGCATCCTTTCGGGAGGATTCTGGTTGGCAGTGGTCGCCGTCTCGTCACTCCATATGGCGGACCCACAATGGCGAGTGAAGTTCACCCCGTATGATCGGGCCAGCATCGACCAGCTAGTGACGGGCTTGCAGGCACATGGCGTTGATTCGGGGTATGCAGATTTCTGGGGTGCGTATACATTGGATTACCTGAGCGGCGAGCGCATCGTGGTTGCGCCCTACAACACCGGCGATCGGTACCCTGCCTATTCGGAATACATTTCTGATCAAGAAAGAGTCGCCTTCATCTTTCCTGCGGCCCGCTCGCCCGTGGACACGGCTGGTCCCCGGGCGCTGGCGGATTGGCTGCGCCTTCCGAACGATTTCAGCGGGGAAGGGCCGGCGAAGGATTCGATCATCCATATGGTAGAGGCGAGCAGCGTCGATGCGATGTTCATGGTGGGGCCATGGGCAGTCTGGATTCTGGACAAGTCAGCGTAACCCCACCTAATTGAGGCGCCTCCGGCAGTGGCATAGAATGCGGTTGGTGTCAAGCAATCTCACACTGAGCGAGCACTTTCGCGAACCCAAGCACCAAACCACCCCAGGATGAGCAGGATCCCCAGGACTGTGAGGATGCCACCTATTGTCTGCGCTGGCGTGCGCCCGAGGTGTCCTTGAACCGAATGATCTCCAGGTGGAACTTTCACTTCGATAAGCCCTGTTATCGGTTCTGCTGTGACATCGGCGGGCCTTCCGTCGATCTCCACCCGCCATGCCGGGTAGTAGAAGATAGGGACCTCTAGGCTAGCTCCCTCGTTTGATGCGTACTCGATCACGAAGTCCGTTCCGGAAGCACGATAGTCCCGAAGGTGGTTGCCGTTCGGAGGATCGAATACCGGCCGCCCATCGCAGGCGGGCAGAACAGGAGCCTTGGGGGAAGGCTGAGGAGACTTTGTGCTGGCCCAGAAGGCGGCTTCTGACCACTGGGGTCGATAGTCTTGTGTCCCCCAGACATCTTGGCAGGCGGAGAGTTGATCGATGGCTGCTTGATCAGCCCGGTCTGGAATCCTGACTAGGGGCTGATGGATCTGAATGGCTAGGATTGGGAAGGCCATCGCTAAGATCCATTGCCAGCGCAACGATTTCACAGCCGCCGGAAGGGCGCCGGCCATGACACACAGAAAGAAATCAATCGGCCCCAGAGAATCGCCATGGGAACTGAACGAACTGCAAGACTCTTAGGTGGGACCAGATCACATCGGATCTGAAATTGGTCAGGAAGATATAGCAGGCCGTCAACCCGCCTGAAACGAGCAAGATTCGACGGTTGTTGCCCAACCGGTTTGAAAGGATGATCCCAGCTAGGCTAGCCGCAACTGCCAGAAGAAGGGGTACGCCGATCTCAAGAGTCAGACTGTGCTGCGTTGCGGTTGTAAGCAGCGGCCCAATGCCGACAAAATCACCTCTATAGCTGGTCCTGAGAAAATGCTCTGTGTGGATGAGGCCGCGGTCGAACACCACAGGCACCCAGAAATAGGAGGACAGCAATGCACCCATAACGGCCATGATGATCCAGCCAACGATGACCTTCCGATTGGACTGTGCCTGCCCTCGGTTGAAAAGGATGAACAAACCGATTATGGGAAGTGCCGGCAGGAAGATCATGGGCATAATGTTGTGGGTCACAACCAGAGCGGCGACGCTCCCACCACCTGCCGCAATCCATCGATGCTGACCTGTATCCATCCAAAGCAACATGAAGAGCAGGATCAGTGGAAACCAGACGAAGGCTGTCAGTTCGCTATAGGCGCCACGCACAAAAGCATCAACCAAATGATAGGGGGCATACACATACAGGCCGGCACTCAGCAGCCCGGCCGGCGTCCCCCAAAGGTGACGAGCCAGAAGGAACATGCCGATGCCGGAAAGCGCCAGAGTGAGAAAAGCGGTCAGCTCAACTGCTTGGCCCACGGGGCGCAGCATGCATAAAGGAGGGCAGCCACATAGTAGAAGCCATCCCGTAGAAACTTGGATAGGGGCTGCCGTAACCGCCATCGAATTCGGGGAACCAGCGTGGGGGGATCTGGCCCGCAGAGATTGCATTTTCGAGGGCCTGGACCCGCATGAAAGGGACAGCCCGATCGTGGCCGATCTGATAGCCCGACTTCAGGTAAGGCTGAGCCGCAGGGATCAGAAATAGGGCCAGAATGACCCCCCCGGCTACCAAGGAAATTCTCAACTGCCAGCGGGGAGGAACCGACCCTACCGCTCGAGAAATCGCGTCTGCACCACGAACAATCATTGAGTTATCCATAACCATGCTTGAGGGTACATGCGGGCGTTTCTCTTGTGGGTCATGGTACGACCGACATCCAAACATCCTGGCGAGGCAAGGGACTTGCGACGGCGCACTTGCAGTAGATCGTCCCATCATTCCCGACGAAAATGGCGCTCAGGCCTACCGTAAGGTCGCCGGGTGCCAGACCCTGTACCGCAACAGAACCTGATTTGAGCTGATTCTTGATGCTGTTGAACAGCACCAGCGCGGCGCGCCCGTCTCGATAGGCCTGATCCAGATCCGAAGCCCCTGACCCGAAAGGCAGTGATAGGGATGCGGTGTCCCCTGCGTCCAAGCCGGGAATCTCGTAGGCCGAGCGGTCGGTGTAGAGCAGGATGGCAGCCGTCTCATTGCTCACCAGGATGAGATCCTGTGGCAGCCCCTGGACAGCCGGGATGGTTTCGGACGCCTGCCAGGCGCTCGAGGTGTAGCCCAACCCGGTGCGGTGGAGGCCCAACACGATGTCCTGGCTGATGATGGCCCAACCAGCCAGGCTCACCACGACGGCAGTTGCGAACAAGCTGTTGAACAAACGCGCCCGGGGCACCGACTGCTGGACAATGCGTGTCAGAGCGAAGAGCAGCAGCAGCCCGCCCGGCAACAGGGGAAGGAGGGTGCGCGGATCGACGTCCGGGGTGGGTGAGGTCACCAGGTACGCCGCCGCGAAAAAGCCGAGATAACTCACCAGGAACAGGGCCAACAGAACCGACGGCCGCCATTCAATGGGTATTCGGGATTCGGGTTCCAGCCGCCGGCGTGCGCGCACGGCCGCCACAATCGACCAGCCCAATCCGGCCGCCAGGATGGCGGCCAGAATGCCGACTAGCGGGTGTGTGATCGTTGTGGGGATGAGCTGATTGGGAATAACATCCGGGGGCACCGGCTTCCAGGTCCACACGGCATCCAGGGCTTGTTTTGTGAAGTTCGTCACAAGTGATGCGAGATCGTAGCTGGTCTTCACGCCCCGGGGGTTTCGCGCTTCCAGGCCAAACCGTGTCCACAGGACGAAGGCCAGCGTTGGGGTGACGCTGACACCCAGGAAGAGCAGGCTGCGGCGTGCTTTTCGGCGCCAATCGGCTGATGAAAGGAGCCATAATCCGGCGACGCAGGCGATGATCAGGGCCGCGCCGGGGTAGCGTGTCATCAAGGCGCCGGCGGAGGCCACCGCCGCCAGGACCAGGCGGCTGGATGATCCCGTCAAGAGGTAATCGGCCATCAACAGCAGGCCGCAGATAATGCAGAAGAGGAACAGCGGCTCGGACATGGCCGAAAGATACGCAAGGAGCAGGGCGGGGTGGAGCAGGAACACGGTGGTGAGGCCAAGGGCCAGACACGTCGAACGGGTTACGCGCCAAAAGCCTAACCCGCTGGCAAACAAGAAGCCGCCGAACAGCAGGACATCGATCCAGCGGGCGGCGGCGACCAAGTTCATGCCCAGTTTGCCAAGACCGGCCAGCAGCCAAGGGTAGAGCGGCGGATGGGTCACCAGCAGGATGAAATCGCCCGAAGCGCGGTAGAGGCCCAGGCCCCGTCCGAGGACCAGGTTGCGCGCGTTGACGATGTACCCGACACCGTCGCTGTAGGCCCAGGGGCCCCAGACCGTGCCGTACCAGATCGTTACGGCCCCGGCGGCGGCTAGAACCAGGATCAGGGCCGCCATGAACCGATTATGGGCAGGAGGGATGCCTGGGGAGGCAGGCCGGGTGTGTCGTTCCGCGGTCATCGCCCTCGTCATTGTCCTTGAAACGCGCGGCCAGCTTGCTCGTATCCAATTCGGCGGGCCCCATTCTAGCCCCAGCCAGCGTTCGGGGCGTACCCCCCGGAAAAGACCGGGGGACGACGGAGGAGCGCCTACTTATCGGCAAGGCATGGCCCTGGCTCCCCTCGGCCTGGTCCAGATGCAGTAAATATGGGGGCGATTTGGGCGAGGATCGGATGGGATCAGCCCGTCCGGGCCGAGCCTGGAATCTTCTGTTCCAAAAGCCCGCCGGGACGCTGCAAATGACAAGATCAAGGCCCTGAGGACCGGGCTGGAGAACGGGCAGTGGCCCCCTGTAAGCAAATGCCCTCCTCAAAGCATAGGTGGGAGCTGCTGAAATAAAACAGCTGGTATTCGAATTTCAGATACCATTTCCAGGACAGGGCCCGACAATGGACAGTCACCGTGCCAAGGGATGTTAGCCTAATGAGTATAATGCCGAGCGTCGGGCCCGGTCATCCCTCGAGGATTCCTTGAACCAAAACGCTCGACCACCAACCTTTACCAAACTGGCGGAAAACCTGATTCTTCACCCCTTTGTGTGGGCAGTTTTCCCCATTCTCTCTTTGTACACAGCCAATCGAGGAAGCCTCATCGCAACGGACATCTTGAGGCCGGTTTTGCTTGCGCTGAGCGTTTCGGGCCTGCTCGTGATCCTTCTTCGCCAAGCTTTGCCTGACCTGCGCAGCGCAGCCATCGCGTGCACGTTTCTCATCCTGGCCTTCTTCTCCTACGGCCACGCTTACGCAATCGCAAAAGAGTTGCTGCCATTGGGGATCACTATCGGGCGCCATAGATACCTCATTCCCCTGACACTATGCCTGCTCTTAGCAGTGATCATCGGGCTCCGCATGAAACGCCTACCCACCGTCTGGCCGACCGCGGGGCTGAACATCATCGGTCTTGTGGCGCTGGTTTTCCAGATCGTCTTTCTTGCCAGTCCCGGTGCCCGAATCAACTCCCGGCCGGTATCTGGCGGCACTTTGCCTGAAAGCCCTCCGGCCGAGACTGCCAGCCGGCCGCTACCTGATATCTATTACATAATTCTGGACGCTTACGGTCGCCAGGATATCCTTAACACACTTATATGGCTATGACAATTCGGAATTCATTGACTGGCTCCGCGCTCAGGGCTTTTACGTTGCAGATGAAAGCCATTCCAACTACCTACACACTGACCCATCGCTTTCATCGTCCCTGAATATGGAGTACCTTGACACACTTCAGAAAGCCTATGGCTTTGCGTGGAACAGTATGCCGGTTGATGATCTGATCAGGCGCAGCACTGTCCGATCCTGGCTTGCGGACGAAGGCTATCCCATGGTGGCGTTCAACTCGGGGTTCCGACCAACGGATATCAAGGACGCCACTGTATATGTAAACGTCGGTTCGCCCCCGATTTCTCCCATGCCGTTTCTTTTCTCCCCGCAATTGAACCAATTTGAGCGGCTACTCTTGGACAATACGGCGTATCTGGCTTTTCTCGATTATCAGGTCCAGCACGGTGACCGAAAGGCTTTCGAGCCCAGCTACGCGGAACACCGCCAGCGGGTCAACGATATCTTCAGGACTCTGGGAGAGGTCGGCACTTGGGAAGGACACTACTTTGTTTTCGCACATGTCATTTCCCCCCATCCGCCCTTCATCTTTGGATCCAATGGAGAGCCGATCACCCCACCTTACCCCTTCACCCTGGCTGACGCGAGCGATTTTCTGAAGTTTGGTACTCGAGAGGAATATCTCCAGGGTTATGTTAACCAGGTCCAATATGTCAATCAAATGCTGGAAAGGACCTTGCGAGAGATCCTGGCCAGCTCAAATCCGGCCCCGATCATAATCATCCAGGGGGACCACGGTCCCGGTGCTTTCTTCAACCAACAATCCCTCGCTGACACTTATCTTCCCGAGCGGACGTCGATCCTGAATGCTTACTACGTCCCGCCAGCCGTTGCACTTGATCTCTATCCGGAAATCACCCCCGTAAACTCATTTCGCCTTATATTCAAGGACGTTTTCGGCGCCAATGTCGATCTTTTGCCGGATCATACCTACTTCATTGAGAGTGATTCGAGCCCAATCGACGAACTCATCGATCTATCCCCCACGCCACTGCCCTAACTTCCAAACAGAGAAGCCATCCCATAGTCTGAGAATCGCATGGACCCAAACGCGGAATCGGGTGGGAGGTGCAGTCCTCTGCGAGTTCGTCATCGGAGGCAAGAGAACCGCTGGCCGGCCCGAGCACGGCGGCGGCGAATAGGGCGTTGAATAGGCGAGTCTGTGCTGCAGAGCGCCGGCGCCACCATCTACATTCCCGGCCCCCCCAGCCCGGTGATCAGCAGGGGGTACAGGGGCGGGGGGTGATCAGCAGGCTGGCGTCGCCCGAGGCGCGGTGCAAGCCTAGGCCGCGCCCGAGGAGCAGACTGCGGGAGAAATTGCTGACCCCATCGCTGAATGCCCAATGGCCCCAGACCGTGCCGTACCAGATCGTTACCGTCCCAGCAGCGGCTAGAGCCAGGATCAGGGTCGCCATGAACCGGCCATGGGCAGGAGGGATGCCTGCAGTGGCGGGCCGGAATTGTGCTTCGACCGCCATCGCCCTCGGCATTGGCCTTGAAACGCGAATCCAGCTTGCCCGTATCCGATCGGGCCGGCCTCATTCAAATCCCCTGCCGGCGCTACGGGAGCACCTCCCGGAATAGACCAGAGGACGATGGTGAAGCGTCCTCACATAGGCAAGGCGGGGGGGTTCCCGGCTCCCCCTCGGCCCGGTCCAGATGCAATACAATGGGTGCCATCCAGGCCCGGATGGCAGGGGATCGGCCCGTCCGGGCGATGTCGTCAGGCTAGCTTTACGGCACCCAAGGCGGTCATGGCACGCGTCGGCATGAACCCCTCCAGAACCAAGATCTCGGATTACCGCCCGGCAAGGGTGACGGTGGCGGTACTCGTTCATTTACCCTATCTCTCGGGCTACTACGAGCATCGGCTGGAAGTGCTCAAGGCCAGTCTATGGAGCTTGCAGGCCAACACTCGCACACCGCACGACTTGATGATCTTCGACAATGGGAGCGGCTCCGAGGCGGCTGCCTACCTCCGCCAACTGCACGACGCCGGTGAAGTGACCTTTCTGCTGCGCTCGGTCCGCAACCTGGGCAAGTTGGGCGCGCTGCAAATTCTCGTCGGTGCTGCCGCGGGCGAGTTGATCGCCTACGCCGATGATGATTTTTACTACTATCCTGGTTGGCTGGAAGCTCAATTGCAGGTGCTGGACACGTACCCGAACGTCGGCATGGTCGGCGGCTACGCCGTGCCGTCGTTCTTCGCCCCCGACCGCACAGCCTCGAACCGGCGCGCCGGTCGAAAACGTGCCCGGCCTGACCGCCGAGCCTGTCGTGTCGTTCCCCGAGCCGTGGATCCGCGAATGGGCTGAGAGCACCGGTCGTGATCCCGAGGCGGCTGTTGCCGAACAAGCGCAATTCTCGCCCGTCCGCTATTCGTATCGGGGCGTCCAGGCGCTGGGCGCGGCCAACCACGATCAATTTCTGTCGCGCAAGTCCATCTTGTTGGAATGCCTACCGGACGAGTGGTCCGGCCAATTGATGGGGGAGATGATCGAGCTCGATCGTGCCGTCGATCGAGGCGGATATCTGCGGTTATCAACTAGTGAGCGCACGACTCAGCACATCGGAAACGTGATCAGCCCGGCGCTGGCAGACAAGCTTCCGGAAGACTTCGGGCAGGGAGGCGCCGGTCTTGGTCGGGGGGTCCGCGGGGCACGGTCGGGCAGGCTGAGGCGCAGGATCTTGCTGTGGCGCCCGGTTCGCTGGTTCCTGCTGGGCATCTACAGCCACCTTTTCCGCTGGATCAACCCCGATTGATTGATCCGTACCGGGGGAGTGGGGCCATCCGGGTATGATTGCGGATGCCATGAGCGGTTCAAATCAAGCCATCCCGGCAGCTGTGGATTGGATCGTCCCCGAGAGTTGTCCGTTATGCGGCAGCCCGGCCGAAGAACACGCCCTGTTCGATTCGATTGCCTGGCAGTCTCGGGCGCTGGTGTACCTCGTCTGCCGCCGCTGTGGATTGGTCTTTCAGTCCCCCCGACCTACTCGTGAGTGGCTGGAGCGGTTCTATGAAACAGCCTACCATGCCAGCGCCCACGGGCAGGCGGATCCCGTGCCGATGACGGCCTGGGTCGAAACCCTGCGGGCGGAGCACTTCGTGAACTATGCCGGCGAGCATATCGACAAGGTCCGATCCCATCTCGACCTCGGAAGTTCTCTTGGCAAGCTGCTGCTGGCTGTCCGGGAAGCCTACGGGTCGGAGGCGGTGGGAGTTGAGCCGGCGGCCGCATTTCGAGAAATCTCGATCCAGCGCGGTCTGGCTGTCACCAGCCGCCTGGCCGAATTGGGAACCGAACGCCAGCACACGTTCGACCTGGTGACCCTGTCGCATGTGCTTGAGCACATGACCGACCCGGTCGGGACGCTGCGCCGCCTTCGCCGGGACTGGATGACCGATGCCGGTCATGTGATGATCGAGGTCCCCAACCTGTTCTCCCATCTCAGCTTGGAGCTGGCGCACCTGACGGCGTTCACGGCGGACAGCCTGCGGCGAGCCTTGCGCCTGGCGGGCTTCGAGCTGCTCGACCTGCGAACCCACGGGCATCCCTACTCGAGGCGGCTGCCGTTCTATATACAGGCCATCGCTCGGACGGGGCGCGACACGTCGGAGGATCCGGGCCCGAGGCCGAGCGTGTTCGGGATCCGTTTTCGGCGCTGGGCCGGTTTACTGCGTCTCCGGACCGTGTGGGCGGTGACCTCGCGCTGGCAGGGACGAGGCGTCAAGGCGCCACCGGTCTAAACCCATGGACCTCTCCATACCCGAAAGAAATGGCGAGTCGGCGCCGACCTCGAAATTGGCGCGAGGAGCGATCTCAGCCGCATTTGTCGCTCTGGGACTGGGCGGGGCGGCCTTGGTTTTGGTCGCCACCCGCTGGGGAGTCGGGGTGAGCTATGACTCGGTCTTCTACCTAAGCGCCGCCGACAATCTGCTCAAGGGGCTGGGCCTGAGCCGTCTAGGGGGAGGCGGCGAGGTGATCCCCTTGACTCATTACCCGCCGCTGTACCCGCTGGTCCTGGCCGGTCTGAGCCGGGTGGCGGCACTCTCGTCAACGCTGGTTGCCCGCGGCATGGCGGCAGCGCTTTTTGGGGGCCTTGCGCTGACGAGCGCGTGGCTCGTGAAGAATTTCACAAAGTCGAATTTGGCCGGTCTGGGGGCGGGGCTGCTGATCGTCAGCTCGCCGGTGCTGCTCGATGTCGACGCGTGGGCGATGTCTGAAGCCCTCTACCTGGTGTGTCTCGCAGGGGTATGGTGGCTGCTGGCGGCGTATGTCGGCGCGCCGGACCTTCGGCGGCTGATGGCAGCCGCGGTATTGGCCGCCGCGGCATTCGCCACGCGCTACGTCGGTGGGGCCGCCGTCGCCCTGGGTGTGATCCTGGCGGTCGGCGTCGGCGCGCCGGGGGTTGTCCGGCGGCTGGGTCGCGGGATGGTGTTCGCAGTCGCAGCCGGCCTACCGGTCCTGCTGTGGGGCGTGCGCAACGTCCTGCTGACCGGCGCCGGCGCCAATCGGACGTTGATCATCCATCCCCTTGGACGCGACAAGCTGTCGCAGGCTGCCCACACCCTGGCGGATTTTATGTTGCCAGCCTCGATGCCCTTCCGCCTGAGATTGGTCATCATGCTGGGCGTGGTGGTCCTGGTAGCGGTGGTGTGGTTCCGCGTCTGGCTCCGTGCGGGTTGGCGGCGGCCGGGCGATTGGGAGGCGCCGGCGCGCCTGGCTGGCGTGTTGACGCTGCACGCCGCGCTTTACCTGGTTCTGGTGTTCGCCTCGCTTACCTGGTTCGATGCCTCGACGCCGCTCGATGCCCGCATCCTGTCGCCTGTACTGGTGAGCCTGGTCCTCCTGTCCGTGCTGGCAGCCTGGGAGTGGCTGAACCATAGACCCCGATCACGCTGGCTGGCCGGGGGAGCCTGGCTCGCAGTTTTGATCGTCTTAGCCTTCAACAGCTTCGGGACCGTGGATTGGGCGCGCCGTGCCTACCAACGCGGCTTGGGGTTCAACAGCCGCAGCTGGGTCGAGTCGCCGACCGTGGCTTGGGTGCGAACGCTGGACGCGGCGGCCGTGCTGACATCCAATGAGGCCTTTCCGCTCACTTATCTGACGGGCCGGCCAGTGTACTGGGCCCCGGAGGCGATTGATCCGGTGAAAGGTGGGCCGCGGCCCGAGTTTGAGGCCGATCTGCTGGCCATGCGTTCCCACCTGGATGAAGGCGATTCCTACCTGGTGATCTTCCATCCCGGGTCTTTGCGGCCCGAGATGCCGCCGCTGGCCACCCTGATCGATGGGCTTAGATTGCTTCTGGAAACCCCTGACGCCGCTATCTATATCCGTCCATGAATGCCGGGCTGAGGCAGCCAGTGCCTGTTGGCATGAAGCCAAGTAGAATGGGCGCTCGGTGAACGGCGATACGGAATGGATCTACACCCTCAAACGTCATTTCCCGCCGCCCGTGTGGCGGCGGGTGACGGCTCCCTATTGGTGGTATTACAACCGGGCGCGTCATCTGTTGGCCATGCCCTTCGACCGGCGCTGGAAGCGGAGCCAGAAGTCGATCGTCAAGTATCGCAACCTGCACTCGGATGATCGCTGCTTCATCTTGGGCAACGGGCCCAGCCTGAACCAAACCGACCTGAAGCGCCTAAAGGGCCGTGTGTCCTTTGGGCTCAACCGCATCTATCTGTTGTTCCCGAAGATGGGGTTCGAAACCACCTATTGGGTCGGCATCAATACCCTGGTCATCGAGCAGACGGCGGCCGAAATTCGGGCCCTGTCGATGCCCAAATTCGCCACCTGGCGTGCCCGCCACTGGCTGTCCAAAGACCCTGGGGTCGTTTTTCTGGACACCGACTACACGCCGCCGGAAACCTTCTCGAGCGATGTCAGCCGCCGGATCTTCGAGGGCTCGACCGTGACCTACGTGGCCCTGCAGCTGGCGTACTACATGGGTTTCAAAGAAGTCGTGCTCGTCGGCGTCGATCATCACTTCTCAACCCAGGGCCAGCCCAACGTCACCGTTCAATCGGCCGGAGGCGACCCCAATCACTTCTCGGCTGACTACTTCGGCCAGGGGTTCCGCTGGCAGCTTCCGGATCTGCAGGCATCCGAGCGGGCTTATCGGCTGGCCAGATCGGCCTTCGAGGCCGACGGGCGGCGTATCGTGGATGCCACCATTGGCGGCCAACTGACGGTCTTCCCCAAGGTTGATTACGATGACCTCTTCTGAAGCAGGGCGTTCCCCTGCTCGCCCCCGGCCGCGCACAGCCAACTGGGACCGCTTGAACATGGGGCTGCTCGTGGCGGCACTGCTGGGTTTGTCGGCGCCGCTCAGCGTGGCGGCCTACACCGGTTCGCTTTCTCGCTACCTGGCAGACGACTTCTGCACCCTGGGAAGCCTGCGAGAGCTTGGGTTTTTCGGCAGCCAGGCGTATTGGTACCTGCACTGGTCAGGCCGGTTTGCGTTTACGTTCTTCGTCAATCTGGCGGAAGCAGCCGGGCCCTGGGTGGTCCCCTTGCTGCCGGCAGTCACCCTGCTGGCGCTGGCGGCCGGGGTGGGGGGCAGCCTGGATCCGTGGCTAACCCGGCGGCTCGGCCGGATTGGACACCTGGCGGCGTGGGTGGTGGCCCTGTTGGTGGTGTTCGAGACCCTGGCCGGCGCGCCCAATCTTTACCAATCGCTCTACTGGCAGACCGGTGTCCTGACCTACCTGGCGCCTTTGGTGCTGGGATCCCTGTACGCAGCCTGGCTCATGGCGCGCCTGGGCGATTCACACTCCGGGTGGGGGGCCCTGGGGCTGTCGGCGACGGCCATGCTGGTCACGGCAGCCTTCTCCGAGTTGGTCGGAAGCGTGATGGTGGCTGCCCTTGCCGGCAGCCTGGTGCTCGTGTGGCTGCTGATACCGAAATCCTCCTCTCGCGCCGCGGCGCTGCGGCTGCTGGCTGCCGGGCTGGGAGGGGCGGTCATCGGCTATGTGATCATGGCCGCCGCCCCAGGCAACGCCGTACGACAGGGGCTGCTGACACCGTCGGCCGACTTAGGTGTGTGGGCAGGTCAGACGGCCCGCAATGCCTACATCTTCTCGGTGAAGGCCCTGCGCTCGAATCCGGTCCGGCTGCTGCTGGCCGCCGGCGCGCCGATGCTGGCCGTCATGGCCATGGCGCCGGCTCATCCTGGCAGTGGATCGGTTGAGCCGCTCCCGGCTCGCCGCTGGCTCTGGCTGGCGGGGCTGCCTTGTTTCACCTTCGGGCTGGTGATGGCTTGCATGGCCCCGACCCAGTACGCCATGTCATCCTATCCCGACAGCCGGATCTTGATTGCCGCACAGTTCGTGATCGCCGCCGGCATGGCCGTCTGGGGGATAGAGGCTGGCTGGCTGATCCGGCACTCCCGGTTTTGGCCCGCAGGCGGGATGGGACAACCGGCTGCCATGGCGGGCTGGGGGTTGGCCGTGCTTGTGATTTTTGTCACAAGCCTCAGTTCTGCCGTCGATCTGTCGGCTCAGATTCCGGATGCGCGCGATTTCGCGGCGCGCTCTGACGAGCGCCTCCAAAAGGTCGACCTCGCACGGCAGCAGGGGGTCAGCCAACTGCCGGTGGCCTCGTTGACCCACATGGGGGGACTGGATGAGATCAGTCCCGATTCGGAGCTATTGGGTGAATGTGTGCTTTTCCCAGGCTTACGGGCTCCACAAGGTGACCGCCAAATGATCCGCCATCGGCTCACACTCTGGCTGTGCCTGTCGGCCCATGCCGACTCAGGGCCGGAATGAAGCTCCGGCTGCCGCCGAGACCGGACGCCGAACCATGAGCGCTGCCGCCCGCCCTGCCCCGCCAGCCCTTGGTGACCGTCGTCACCCCGTCTTTCAACCAGGCCGGTTACCTGGAGGACGCCATCCTGTTCGGTCCTCAACCAGGACTATCCCCGAATTGAGTATTGGGTCATTGACGGCGGTTCCACCGACGGCAGCCTGGAGATTATCCGCAAGTACGGTGACCGGCTCGCCGGCTGGGTCTCGGAGCCGGACCAGGGTCAGGCGCAGGCGATCAACAAGGGATTGGAGCGTGCCCAGGGCGATATCGTTGCCTGGCTCAATTCGGACGATGTCTATCTTCCCGGCGCCGTCCGCGAGGCGGTCGACAGCCTTCAGCGCCATCCGCAGGCCGGCATGGTGTATGGCGATGGGATCATGGTCGATGCCGAACTGCGAATCCTCGACTACCATCGCTACCCCCCTCTGGACACCGCCGATCTGCTCAGCTTCGAGGTCTTGCTCCAGCCGACGGTTTTCATGCGGCGCCTCGTGCTCGCCCGCGCCGGGCGCCTCGACCCGTCCTATCATTTGATCCTCGACCACGAGCTTTGGGTTCGCTTGGCCGCCCTGGCCCCCCTCGTGCATGTGTCCCATTACTGGGCCCTCGAGCGGACCCACCCGGCGGCCAAGACGATCGCTCAGGCCTCGGGATTTGTCGAGGAGGCCGCCCGGCTCCTGAATTGGGCCAGGCAGAGTGAGAGCTTGGCGGCTACGGTTGCCGCCAATCGGAGGAAGATCGAGGCCGGATTTCACATCTTTGCCGCGCGGCGGCTGATCGATGCCGGCCAGCACAGGCGCGCTTTGGGCCACATCCTGACCGCCTTGGTCCAACGGCCGGCCAGCGTGGCCCGCTATTGGTACAAACTCGTCCAGGCGGCTTTCAGCGCGGCTGGCCTGGCCTTCATGTTCGAAGGCTATCGCAACGCACGGCGTACATTACAATACCGTGGGAAGTATGCCGATGCTGGGCTCGGGCGCGAGCCGGCTCAGGACTCCAGCGCGAACTTTCGAAGCTGAATGGCAGCCAGCAGCCTGAATTCACCCCTCCCCAAGGTCTCCATTATCACGCCTTCGTACAATCAGGCGCAGTTCTTGGAGGCCACACTGGACTCGGTGCTGAGCCAGACCTATTCCAATATTGAGTACATCGTGATTGATGGGGGTTCCGACGATGGGAGCCTCGATATCATCCGTCGCCATGCTTCGCGTTTGGCGTTGTGGGTCTCTGAACCCGATCTTGGCCAGGTCGATGCCATCAACAAGGGCTTTGCCTCCGCCACCGGAGACATCTTTGCCTGGCTAAACTCCGACGACACCTACGAGCCGGAGACAGTCGCCCACGCGGTCGGGTTCCTTCAAGATCAGTGGGACGTGGGCATGGTTTATGGGGATGCCTATTACATCGACCGCGATGGTCGCCGGATCGCCCGATACCCGGCAGGTCCGACGGACTATCAGGGGCTGCGTCGCGGGATCAACACCATACCGCAGCAAACCATGTTCTTTCGTGCCAAATTGTGGCACATGGTCGGTCCGCTCGATCCCAGCTTCTTCTACGCCATGGACTACGACCTGTGGGTACGCATCGCGGCTGTGTCTCCGATTGCGTTTCACCCCGAGCATTGGGCCAACTTCCGGCTGCACGACCAATCAAAATCCCTGACCGCCGCCCGGCGATGCTGGCCTGAAATGATCCGGGTTCATTTCCGGGAAGGCGGCAGCGTTTTTTCGATTCTGTATGCCAAATACCTGGTCCGCCGGTTGGTGGAGCCGTTGATGCCATGGCGGCTGCGCTACCTCCAGTGGGCGTATGCTCGTGAGCAGCGCCGGCCAACAGATCTATGAGTCACTCGCTTCCAGGCAGCTGCACGTGCGCCCACGCGCCATGCGTATTCTGATTCTTCACATGCGCTATGCCCCGGATGCCACGGGCACGGGGCCCCTGGTCACCGATCTGGCGCAAGACCTGGCGGGGGAGGGTCATGAGGTGTGCGTCGTCACCAGCATCCCGCATTACGGTCGCGCCCGGGTGGCCGACGGCTACCGCAGGGGATGGCTTGATCGGCAGCGCGAGTCGGGGGTGGACGTCTGGCGGACCTGGTCGCCGGCGCCTGCGCCTGACAGCCGTGTTGGGCGGGCCCTCGACTATCTGGTCTACTTCTTCTTATCCACCGTTGCCGGTTGGATGTCCGGAAGGGCGGATGTCATCCTGTGCGTGGCGCCGCCGATCACGGTGGCCGTCAGCGGATGGATCCTGAGCCGAATGCGCCACGTCCCCATGGTCTTCAATGTCCAGGATATCTGGCCCGACGGCCTGATCCAAATGGGGCGTCTGCGCAGCCGTCCGGTGATTGCCTTGTTTCGGGGACTGGAGCGGTTCGCCTACCGCGCGGCCGATCGAATCACGGTCGTTTCCGAGGGCATGTGGGAGGCCCTTGTGGGCCGGGGCGTCCCCGAAGCCAAGATCGAGGTGATCTCGAATTGGGTTGACCTGGCGTCCTTCCCAAAGGTCCCCCGCAGCCAGTCGCTTGCGGCCGAGATGGGCCTGGAGGACAAATTCGTGGTCTTGTTCGCCGGCAATCTGGGATATGCAGCTTGTCTCGACAGCATTGTGGCCGCGGCCCTGCTTCTGTCCGACCAACCCCGGATTGCGTTTCTGCTGGTCGGTGAGGGCAGCGCCCGAGGCGAGGCGGAACATCAGGCGTCTGAGGCGCATCTTCCAAACCTCACCTTCGTCACCACTCAACCCAAGGCGCGGTTGGCCCATGTGTATGCTTCGGCCGACATCGGCCTGGTGACGCTGCGCAGGGGAATGGGGCGTCTCAGCGTTCCAAGCAAGGCCTACGCTATTATGGCGGCGCGCCGGCCGATCCTGGCGGCGGTGCCGGAGGACTCCGAGATTCGCCGCCTCGTCGAACAAGCCCAGTGTGGACAGTCGATCGAACCCGAGGATCCTGAGGCTTTGGCCGAGGCGATCCGCAAGCTGGCGCAAGCGGAGGGACGGCTCCGCGACTGGGGCGACCATGCTGCGGCGTTCGTGGCCTCGAATTTCACCCGGGAGCTTGGCACTAGACGGTATGAGCGGCTCCTGTCCGACGTCGCCGCCGGCGACAGGCCCTAGATGTCCAATCGTGTCAGCCAGCTGGCAAGGGTGTTTCTCAGCCTGGCCGGGTTGACGGCCGCCGGCGCGGCAGTGTACGCCACCCAATTGGGACTGGATACGAATCCAGACTGGGGGCCATCCAGAAAGCTGCTTCTGCTGGCGGGGTTGGGTGTGGCCGTTGGGGCATGGCTCCCAGTTGTCGTGGGCAGACTCGGCCGCCCCGCTGCTGGGGAGTCGTATTTGGATCGAGCCGTTTCGGTTCTGACCGGAGTGCGGAATTGGCTGGCAGCCGCCCCGATGGTTCAGGGCTTCGTCGCCGGCTTGGTCAAAGCCGGGGCTTCACTCTCCGGCGCGGCTCATACGCTTCCGATTCTTCGCCAACTGACCGCCACGCCTCGGCGCACGGCGCTTAGCCTGTGCCTGTTGGTCTGGCTGGGATCCGTGGCCACCTTCGTCTGGATCGGATCGGTGGGCACGTGGAGGCAATGGCCGGCGACGACGGCCGATTACGACCTGCTGGCTCAAGGTCTGCTCCACGGTCAGGTAAGCCTGCCGATCCAGCCATCGTCGGAATTCCTGGCCTTGCCTGATCCATATGCGATGCAGTCACGCCAATTCATGCCGCCAATTTGGGATGTTTCCTACTTCAAGGGGAAGTTCTATTTGTACTGGGGGCCCGTCCCTGCCGCCGTGGCGGCCATCTTCAGAGCCGCCACCGGGATGCCCATCGATGATGGGATGCTCACACTCGCATTCGGGGCCGGCGTCAGCCTGTTGGGGCTGCTGTGCCTGCTGGCGATGTGGGAGCGCTGGGCGGGCGGCCTGCCTGCCTGGACGATCCTTCCGCCGGCGGTGGCCCTTGCCTGGGCGCCGCCTCTGGTGTGGCTGTTCAGCCGAGCGGCCATCTACGAAGCCGCCATAGCCGCCGGCCAATGCTTCTTTTTGGCCGGACTGCTCGTCCTGATTCCGTCACTCTTCGGGAGGCCGGTGTCTCTCGGTCGCATGGCCGCCGGGGCCGCCTTGTTGACCCTGACGATTGGCTCGCGCCTCGAACCTCGCGCCGGCGTGCCTGGCGCTTGTGACACTGGCGGTTGCCGAGACAGCCGTCCAGACGCCGAGTACGGGTCGACGGCTGGCCGTGATCAGTACCGCCGTGGCGCCGATTGGGGGAGGGGCGGCCCTGCTGGGGGCCTACAACTACCTCAGGTTTGGGAACTTCTTGGAATTTGGGCACCGATACCAGCTGGGGCGCTGGGATCTGTTCCACCTGTATGACAGCGTGTTCGGGTTGGTCAATGCCGTGCCTAATCTCTACAACTATCTTCTGAATGGATTTCACACACTGACGGTCTTTCCCTACATCAAACCCACCTGGGGCGTGTACTACGTGTGGCTGACCCACACCTATGCCCCGCCGCATTATCACACAGAGAAGATAACCGGGGTCTTGCTAACGATTCCCTTCGCCTGGTTGGGCGGAATGGCCATCGCGTGCTGGGTGACTTGGGCCGCGAGATCCGAGCCGCATTATGGGGCGCGCGCTGTGGCTGATCAGCTTCCTGACAGGACGGGCTGGCGCCGAGGTTTACCTGCTGGGCATCTCGGCTCTCCTACTTGCGCCTCTAGCCTCCTTTGTGGCCGCATCCATGCGCCATCAGGTTGATTTTGTGCCGGCCATGCTGTTGATTGCGGCGAGCGGAAATTGGTGGCTTCTCTCATTTCTCAAGACAAACCGGTGGCTGCACGGCATGTTGGCAGTGCTGGCTGCCGGCCTTGCCATAGCCTCGGCGCTCATGGGTGTTCTTTTGGCCATAACCGGCTTCCAGGGTAATTTCGAAACCCTGAATCCGGACCTGTTCCACTTGCTCACCAAGATCTTCCCGGGTTGAGCCCGGGCGGCGTCCGGCGCGCTCGTGGTCCCGGGAGGGCTCCCGGGCCGGCGAGCGCGGGCGAGGCTGGATGGCCTGGCTGGCCGGGCCAGGGTGGTAGACTCTCAGCCACCCAGCCGTGAGCATAGGTTGACCGAGTGACCCTGACCCTGTCTGATGACCTGAACTTATCCGACGCCAGCCAACGCCTGATGCGCAGCTGGCCGCTGGTCCTGATCGCCGGACTCCTGGGCGGGTTGTTGGGTCTGGCCTCCGGCTATGTGGTGGCGCCCAGGTATTTGGCCACCGCCTCCCTTGGCATCGGGGCGGATCCGAACCTGGCGGAACCGCTCAATGGCAATGTCCAGGTGGAAGCCAACCTGAGGATTCAGGACCTCCTGCTTTCGGATGCGACCCTGGAGGCCGCCCGAGGCCAGCTCAGTCCGGAGCTGGCAGGGAATAGCCTGGAGGCCTTCCGCGCCGTACTCCGCCTGGAGAAGTATGACTCGCGCTGGGATCTGGAAGCCACGGCCGACTCGCCCCGCTCTGCTGCCGACCGCGCCAATGCCTGGGCCAAGGCGGCCGAGAGCGAGTTCCAAGCCGCCAGTGCGCATGCGCTCAAGGCAGGACAATTCCAGGCACTGCTCTTCAGCGTCGCTTGCCAGCCCGAGGTGCTGATCGAGGGCAACAGCGGCAATTTGTGGGCCTGTGATGAGATGGATTTGGGGCTCGATCCTGACCAAGTCGGCGCTGATCTGCTTGAGGAAGCCCGCCTCGGCCAGGGCATCCTGCCTGCGCTGTCGCTGACCGAGTTGAAGAGTGCCTCGCCTCCGGACAAACCCGTACGTGAAGCCGTGCCCATCCTGGCCTTGGCCGGGACATTGGTAGGGCTGTCGCTGGGTCTGGTGCTGGTTGGTGCCGGCATGTGGCCCCGGGCGCGTTCGGCGACATGAGCCCCAGACGGTTCAGACGAGGCTCCCGGACGGCACACCACCCTCGTTGCGCCCCAGGTCAGTAGGCATGCGATTAGGACGGTCCGGGGCGCTCGACCGCCTGTCAACCTGGCTGGGGACAGTTGCCTGGTGGCTTTGGCTGGCCATGCTGGTCGCCATTCCGGTGACCAGCTTCCCGTTGGTCAGGGAATATGTGGGCGATTCAAGCGTTTACCCGCTTTCAGCTCTGATTCTCTTCTTCCTCATCTGGCTCTGGCTTATCCCCTATGTCCTCAAGAACGGCCGGTTTCCGGCGCCGGTCAGACCATTGCTACTGTTTGCTGCACTGGCGCTGGTCTCCGCCGCCTTCGGTTTGAGCCTGACGATCCTCCCCTACAAGGGGCAAAACCCTCTCAGCCGCGAAATCCGTGCCCTGATCACCCTCGGTATTGGCCTGTGCTTTTATTTGTGTTCTTCAACCCTGCCCCATTCGGAGCGCCGGCTTCGCTGGAGTTTGCGGGCGCTGTACGCGGGCGGTTTTCTGATGCTGATCTGGTCGACGATTCAGGCCACATACGTCACCGACAACATTGCCAACATCCCGCAAACCCTGAATGAGATTCAACGCCTTTTCTCGGTTCGCGATCTGCTCCGCAACCGGGTTTCCGGGCTGACTTTCGAACCCTCGTGGCTCGGCGACCAGCTGGTCGTGCTTTACCTGCCATTGTGGATCGGGAGCGTGCTGACCCGGCAATCGGTCTTTAGCGCCAGACGGTCCTGGGTTTCGATCGAACTAGTCTTGAGCGTATGGGGGACCGCCATCTTGGTCATGACCCGCTCGCGAGTGAGTGTGGTCAGCCTGCTGGCCGTCGCCGGCGTGGTCTATTTCCTGCTCGTGAGGGCGGTGATCACGTCCTGGGCCCGGCGCCTTATGCCGGACAAGGAAGCGGAACAGAAGCGCCTGCGCCGGGTCCTGCTCTTGGCTGCACTGACCCTCGGCCTCGTTTTCGAGATCGGTGTTGTGTATGGTCTGATCAGGGTCGGCGCCAACTACGATTGGCGTTTGAGGCGGGTGCTGCAGGTTCCGCGCGAGTTGACGGCGATCCGGGAGCAGTACCCGTATGCCGTTATCTACGAACTTGCCAACCGTGTGGCGTTTGCCGAACGGCTGGTTTACTGGCGGGCGGCCTTTTCGGCTTATGAAGCCCACCCCGTCTTGGGTGTTGGTCCGGGCAATGCCGGGTTCTATTTTGTGGCCGGCCAGCCCGCCTACGGCTATACGTTGACGGAGATTCGAGCGATCGCCAAACCGGGAAACCGCAATTTCCCCAATCCCAAGAATCTGTGGATCCGCCTGCTGGCCGAAAACGGCCTGGTCGGTTTGGCAGCCTATCTTGTGTGGCTGTCTGTCCTGCTGGGATGCGCGTGGTCCCTTTACTCCCGCGGTTCCGGAGTGGCGAGGACCATGGGTCTGGTCGGCCTGCTGGCCCTGGCGGCGCAACTGATCGAAGGCTTCAGCCTGGACAGCTACGCCCTCCCCCAAGTCTGGGTGATCAATGGGTTGATCACCGTCGCCTATGCACGCCTAAGGCCCTCGCCCAGCGGCGCGGCGGCGGCTTCGACCATGCCCGCATCAATGCTAGAATCGGGCCCGGCGGACGACCAGCCTCATCGTCCCGAAGGATCGCCCTAAGGCAGCCAGTGACTTGATCATCCGATTGGCAGACCTGTTTCCCCTCATCCTGGTGGCGTGCGTGAGCGCCTTGATGCTTTCGCCGTTGGCGCTGCGCCTGGCGGCCAGGTGGGGTCTGGTGGACATTCCGGGATCGGCACCCCACAAGACCCACCAAGCCCCTACTCCGCTGGCGGGCGGGCCGGTCTTGGTGATGGCGTTGCTGCTGGCGTATGGTTTGTTGAGACCGCAGCTCGATCGGCAGGTTGCCGGGATCTTAGGCGCGGCCGCCTGGGTGGCCGTCCTGGGCTTGGTGGACGACCGAGTTAACCTGGCACCGATCTGGAAATTCGCCGGGCAAGTCCTTGCAGCCGGCCTGCTGGTGTACTTCGGAATCGAGGTCCACATTACACGCATCGAGTGGCTGGATCTTGCGCTGACGGTGATTTGGATTGTGGGTCTGATCAATGCTTTCAACCTGGTCGACAGCAAGGATGGGCTGGCCATCGGCCTGGCCAGTGTGGCTGCGGCCTTCTTCATGCTGGTCACCGTGGACGCCGGGCAGCCTGTCCTGGCTGGCGCTGTCTGCCGCGCTCCTGGGCGCCTGCCTGGGCGTGTTCTTCTTCAACACATCTCCGGCCTATCTGTTCCTGGGTGACTCGGGCGCGCAGGTCCTGGGCGTGGTTCTATCGGCCGTGGGGATTGCGTATGTACCCGCCGGGGCAGGGCTGCCTCAAGCCGTCTCCTGGTTCACGCCCATCCTGGTTCTTGGGGTGCCAATATTCGACACTAGCCTGGTCGTGATTTCACGCGTTCGGCGACGGAGGCCAATCTATCGGGCCGACCGCGATCACACATATCACCGGCTGGTGGCACTCGGGCTGGATCCGAATCGATCCGTGCTGGCGATGCATTTGGCCGCCGTTATGCTTGGGTTGTTGGCGTTCATCGCGCTCGGGGCGGGGGTGGTCCTGGCCAACCTGTTGTTTGCCGGTATGTTGGCGCTCGGGGCTGTGGCCATCTTCGCCCTCGAGAGACGATTCGAGCCAAGCAAGGGGAATACACCCGTTTGAAGCTAATCATACAGATTCCGTGCTACAACGAAAAATCCACGCTCCCAGACGTGCTGGCTGATTTGCCTCGCACGCTGGAGGGCATCGACACCATCGAGACCCTGGTGATCGACGATGGCAGCACGGACGGCACGGCGAAGCTGGCGCGCGAGCTGGGTGTCGATCACATCCTGCGCTTCCCGATCAACCGGGGACTGGCGCTGGCGTTTTCCAGTGGGCTGGATGCCGCGCTGCGGGCCGGCGCCGACATCATCATCAATACCGACGGAGATCACCAGTATCAGGGCGCCAGCATCCCCGCTCTGGTGGGCCCGATTGTTCGCGGTGAGGCCGACATGGTGGTCGGCGATCGTCGCGTCGACACCATCCAACACTTCTCGTGGCTGAAAAAGGTACTCCAGAGGTTGGGAACCCGCGTGGTTCGGTGGACTTCAGGCACAAGTGTCCAGGATGCCACCAGCGGTTTCCGGGCGTTGTCGCGTGAAGCCGCCTCTCGCTTGGTGGTGTTCTCCAGCTACACCTACACCCTGGAGACCATCATCCAGGCGGGGAAGAAGGGGTTGGTTGTGGCGTCAGTGCCGGTAGAAACCAATCCCAAGACCCGCGATTCACGTCTGATCCGCAGCCTGACGAGTTATGTCATCCGCTCCAGCGTCACCATCATGCGTATTTTCTTGATGTATGAAGCGCTGCGAGTATTTACGCTCCTCAGCCTGATGCCGCTCATCGCCGGAGTGGTCCTCTTCGTTCGATACCTGTACTACTTCTTGCTTGGGCAGGGATCAGGCCATGTCCAATCCGTGGTAGTGGCCTCGGTGCTGCTCCTGCTGGCCTTCCAGGTCTTATTGCTCGGTCTCTTGGCCGATCTGATCGCTCGAAACCGGCGCCTTAGTGAAGAAATTCACTATCAGCTCAGGCGGGCCATGACAGGCTCGAAAGAACAGACGAATTCGATAGGGACCTGAACCATGTGAGCGTCGGAGCGCTTGCGGCTCCCGATTGGTCGTGGAGACTCGATATCCCCGGCCGGTGTTGAACCTGAAGCGTGATGTTGGCCCATGAAACAACGCGCGCATCCACAAGGCCGCTGTGGCGCGTTGAGCCTCGTGCGTTGTTGTGTGAGCATTGGATTGGGGCATGCCCGATCACAGCTGATTCGACGGTGAAGACTTGAATCACGAGACAGATCGACTGGCGCCTCAAACAGGTCCGATCCGAGCGAGGCTGCTGCCCTACCTTCGGTGGGCATTTCGCCATGCAGGCACAGCGATTCTCGCTGCCGGGCTGGTGTTGCAGCTCATAGGCCTGTCGAAGAGCGAGGCGATCAAGGGGCTTCCGGATACCTTCGACAGGCTGGGGCAGCCTGCATGGGAGCGCGGCGCTCGGTGGGCGCTGGGGGATCATTTCGCGGACTACGTGAGCTTCGTACACCGCCTGACGGACGACACCTCGAGCATTGTGCTGCCTCCTCACAGCATCATCCAGCCCTACGCTGAAGTGGGTTTGATGCAGTTCTACTTCTTTCCGCGCAAGGTCTACAACTGTGGTCCGAATGAGGCTGCGAAATGCATGTATCGCGCCCGAACTGAGCACACGTATGTCCTGGCGATGCCGCATTTTCCTCCCCCTGAGGAGGCTCTGAAATACAAAGTCTACGTGCCCTTTGACGACAAGTTCGGCCTGTATGTGCCCCCAGGTAAGGTACCCGGTTCACCAAGTGACTGAGGCATGATTATCTCGGCGATCTTGGGCTTTCTGGTGTTGGTCGGTTTTGCCGCACTGGGGCTAGTCCTCGTGCGTGTCGTGCTTGGGCGATTGGATTGGCTGAGCCTGCTGGGCCTTTCTGTTCCTGTAGGTGGAGGGCTGTTTGCCTGGGTGCTTTTCATCTTTAGTTGGGCGGGTTTGCCTCTGACCAGGCTGAGCGTTGCTTTGATTTGGGTGTCACTGATGGGCGCTTTGCTTGGCGTGCTGCGATTGGGCCTTCCAAGGCTCCCCTTACAGCCGCCGATGGCTGCCATGGCCAACAGCCGGTTGGATCTATGGGCGCGCCGACTTGGGTGGACGGTCTTCGGGTTGCTCATTGCCCTGGCGATGTACCTTTCGGTGGCACACGCATACGGGAGTTGGGATGCGGCGGCGGGCTGGGGGGCCAAGGGTTACGGCATCGCCAAGGAGGGGTCGATCTTTGCTGGGACGGATTGGGGGGCCTGGGGGCTGACCTATCCGCTCAATCTCTCGCTTCAGATTGCGCAGTTCCAGCTATTTGGGAATGATCTGGTCCCAATGTCAAAACTCATCTTCCCTCTCTACCTGCTCAGCCTTGGCATCGGTGCCCATCAATTCTGGCGGAAACAAGGGACCGACCCCGTTCTCTCGAGCCTGGGGGTCGTTTTTCTCATCGCCGTGCCCCTGGTCTATGACCATGGCACCCGCGGCTACGCAAATCTTCCGTTGACCGCTTATCTCGTCCAGGCTGTCCTCTGGGGAATCGAGGGGTTGCAGAGAGGGGACCGGCGCGCCATGCTCATGAGCGGGCTGCTGTTCGGGCTGGCTGGCTGGACCCGGGCGGAGGCATTCGGCTACTGTCTGGCCCTGATCCTGGGATTGTTGGGTTCGTTCTGGATGTCTGGTGCGCGGAATTTCAACCTGCGCTGGTGGTTGATTCCTGGTGCATTGATCACGGGAGCGTGGCTTCTATTCGGGTGGCAGGGGGTGACCTCCGATCAGTTGGGCGGATCTGCCCTGAGGAGTGCATGGCTGGCGTGGCAAAGCGGAGATTTTCATTTTCGCGAACTCTATCTCATCCCGCGGCTCATGTACGACCGGATACAGATCTTGAGTCGCTGGGGGGCACTGTTCCAGGTTGTTGCC
This sequence comes from uncultured Chloroflexia bacterium, assembly GCA_963797485.1. Lineage (GTDB taxonomy): Bacteria > Chloroflexota > Anaerolineae > Anaerolineales > E44-bin32 > CAWAND01. Next base: position 32,750 of record CAWCPF010000002.1, on the reverse strand, counting down.
CTGCTGGTCATTCTTCGGATCTACACGGTCCGCCCAAAGGCGAATCCAGAAATCTTCGCTGCATTCGTCGCCACGGCCCTGGCAGGACTGGTCTCGGTCGGGTTGTTCTATCTGCAGTCTTATGCGCTGGATTCGACGTTTGTGCAGGTGTTGAAATCGATCGTTTGATCGGGCATTCTTACCGGCGGCGGCGCTCATGTTGTTGACGGCAGTACGCATGTACGCAACCGAGAAGCATGATCTTCCTGGCGTGCCTGTCGGGCCGCTGCCAGATAACAAGCCGGAAACAGCCACTCAGGAACTCGGCTGATGGTCCCCACGTCTACACCGTTCCCCAGCGTGCAGGTTACATATGCGTCAGATCCCGACCTTGGTTGCTAGTCCTCCAGGCCCTGGTAGAGTCCCGCCCGCCGATGCCTGAGACTGAGATCGTTGCCAACTCACGCTCCTTCCATTCCTCTCTTCTTGGGGCCTTGCTCAGGATTGACTGGTGAGCATCCCAATCGATGCTCAGTCTGAACTGGCCGGGGACAACGCCAGTCAGACCGCACGTCTCCCCTGCGGCTTATTTTGCCCGACCACTTCTCCGATTGACGCCATCGTCATTCGCTGCCCGGTGCCTGGTTCCAGCGGTTTCACGAATGACCGTCAAGGTTTGTGGGGGGACCCATCTGCCCACAAGCTGGCTAGCCCCGGGCGTAAGCCGATCGCATATGCCAGAATCAGAACCCCGTCTCGCCCGGCGAAGATTGAGCCCGATGTCCACCACACTGCAATGTGTGAAACCTTGTGAGAAGCCAGCAAGCCTTCAGCCTAACCTGAGGGCCTTGAATGATTTGAGACCCTAAACTGGTCCAAGGGTTGAAGGTGGTCGGATGTTGCCTTGTGGAAGCTTCAGGCTCTAAAGTAAGAGGAGTATTCGAAGAAATATGAACGACACGCGCTTAGCGGAGCCTGCGTCTCCATCGCAAAGCCGCTTGGTCCATATCGCCATAGTGCTGGTGATCCTGGTGGGCGTGGCAATCGCCTACTTCACAACGCCAGACTATGGAAAGTCGACAGATGAGCCCAACAACTCGGTCTATGGGCTCGCATCGCTTAAGGCCTATCAGGGTTCAACTGACTTCCTAACCTATGGAAAGAAGGTCTACTACGGACCTTTCTACCTCATGATCTGGAACCTTGCCTCTCGAACGCTCAGAGTCTTGCACGAAGGTTGGCTGCAAGTTGATGCGGGCCACTTCGCCAATTTCCTGACCTTTGCGTTGGGGGTCGGTGCGTTTTATCTGATCTGCCTGAAGTTTGTCGAACCGGTGCTTGCGTTTGGGGCGACGCTGCTTTTCTCAACTCAGCCGATGTTGTATGGCTACGCCTTCATGAAATCCCAAGGACATTCCCTTCATGGTGTTCATGTCGCTTGCCGGTCAGCGGCTGGAAAATCGTAGCTTTTAGTGCCTATGGGCGGAGCAGCGATAATCTGCCCGAACCAGAGGATTCTCCAGTTGGCGTGAGAGGGTTACCCTCTCACTCCGCTCCGATCTTGAGCACATATTCCATCGTCTCAGGGCACACCCTTGGCGCACTCCGACAATGGCGCTGCGCTGGGCTTGGTTTTGGACCTAGTGATGGGTTTCCAATTAGAAGGATGGATCACTGAGATCGTTCGCAATGCCTATTCTGGGAATGCAGGACCGATCTTCAACCGTCTGTTCACGCGGCTGGCACAAGACAGATCATCTTTCGCTGTCGAGGCCTACCTGGACAAGTCAGTGACGATTTACGCCGAGGTTCAAGTTGTGCTGGGTCTGGTGCTCGTCGGCGCGATGGTCGCTGTCCTCAAAGCCCTGTTGCCTTCCACGCTCTCAGGAACTCGACCGTCGATGGCTCGTTCGTCATTTGTTCATCGCAGCCGCCGGCTGCGTCACAGGGTTGGCTACCTGGGTCAGGATCGCCGGTCCCCTGGCGGGCGTCTTGATCTCCGTGTACGCGATCCTAACACTCGGGCGGAAAGGTATTCCTCCGCTGATTCTGTATACCAGCACAGCGATTTTGGCCATGTTTGGGACCTGGCCCTATCTTTGGTCTGCTCCCGTTGAACACTTCATACAGTCCTTCACAGTCATGTCCAGGTTTCAGGCTCATACTGTGCTCTACCGTGGATCGTACATCCTGTCATCTTCCCTGCCGTGGGATTACTTCCCAATCTACTGGCCCTTGAGTTGACCCTGCCTGCGGTAATACTCTTCCTTTGGGGCTGTGTGACCCTCTCGCGGAGGCTGGCGAAAAAGCAAGTCCCTTCTGCCGGTGGCGCCGTCCCCGTGTTGTGGCTTGGTCTGCCCCTGCTCGCCTTCCTGTTCCTCAGGAACTCCAATCTATGGGAACATCCGTCAACTTCTTTTCGCCATCCCACCAGTCTTCTTGATTGCCTCAATTGGACTGTCCGACCTTTGGAACAGAATCGGCTCCATGGCTGTTCGTTGGGTTCTTCTTGCGGCAATGCTGGTTCCCGGGGTCTTTGGGATAGTATCCCTTCATCCCTACGAGTACATCTACTTTAATGCTCTTGCGGGAGGCGTAAGCGGAGCGGAAGGCAGCTACGATCTTGATCTCTGGTGCATCTCGTACCGTGAAGCCATCGGGTACGTTGCAACAGGACAGCCCCAACGGGGTCCAGCGTGGCAGTTTGGGGCCCACTACCTTTGGCTCAGGACTTTGCCAGAAGCGACCTGAAGGTTACTGGCGAGGGGGGGGCAGACGCTCCACTCTACGTATTAGGGTGCAAGCGTGCGCTCGATAACCCCAATTTCTACTCAACATACCAGACGGTCTACGAGGTGAAAAAGGCGTCGGCGGTTCTTGCGATGGTCAAACGCCGGTAAAATCGGGGGTGCGTTGGGAGAATGGACATCCCTTGCCAACCTATCGAGTCGGGGTTCCAACCCGCTCTCTGACCCGTTCCAGACAGCAGATATTCAGGAAGCGCACGCAAGATTCTTGGGCATGTGCCGCGGACGCCTTGTAGGACCCTGGCTCAAGGCACGGCAGGAGTTAACGGTACCCAAGTTATGGCTCATTCGCCCTTCTTCATCGTAGCCTGCGGGCGCTCGGGGACAAGCCTCCTTCGTTCGATGCTCAACCGGCGTCCGCGAGTGGCTATCCCACTTAAATCCCTGTTCATCATTGACTATCTCGCGCGCCGCTCCAACCTTTTCGTTGGAACAATTCAAGCCGATGCTGGTGCCGCGAACCGGAAGTCAAGGAGTGGGGGTTGGAAGTCTCGGTTGAGGACCTTGAAGCGTGCGCAACGATTGAGGAGTGCATAGTTACTTTGCACAAACTCTATATGGCTCAAAAGGGCGCCGATGTTTGGGGCCAGAAGACTCCCCGATATATCCGGTATCTTGATCTGCTCGTGGCGCATTTCCCCTCCGCTCGAGTGGTCCACCTTGTCCGTGACCCGCGGGCGGTGGTCAGCTCGCTCATCCGATCGGATGTGCACCGAAGCGATGCCTACCATGCCTTGCTTCGCTGGCTGAATGATATCCGTCTTGGACTAGATTTCCAGGCTCGTCGTCCCGAAATCACTCTCCGCGTTCGCTACGAAAATCTGGTCATGGAGCCAGATCGCGTGATTAGTGAAGTTACGACATTTTTGGGTCTGGCACCGGACCGCTCCCGGAATGCCGAGGCGGACACGCAGACAGCCGACGAGTATTCCGAGTTCTACGCCAACATACATGCCAATCTCAATCGTCGCCCGACGGTCGATTTCATCGACAGGTGGCGTGAAGTCCTGTCGGCTGAGGATGTTGAGGTCGTCGAGGCCATCTGCGGGGGGCAAATGAAGGACCTGGGGTACCAGCCGGAGCTGGAAGCTCCCAAACTGCGGGCCAGCCGCGTCAGACGTTTGAAATCCGTCGCTTGTATCTGACCTTTCTTCAGGCGCTGCGCTACTTGCGGTTTCGCCGAGCATACTTTATCCATTTGATCTGGCGAAAATGGAAACTGGGCTTGCTCGGGGAGTTCCTTTGGACCGTCAACTATTGAAGCGTCTGATCAGGTTGTTGGAGGGCCTGCTCGCGCTGGCCGTGGTCGGCTATCTGGGCTGGCTCATCTATCGGCGCTGGATTGAAGTCCGTGACGTCAAACTCAGCTTTGAGTTGGCGCCCTTTCTTATCGGCTGCTTGATCCTTTTTCTATTCAATTTCCTCTATAGCTTCAGTTGGCAAACGACCCTTCGTTTGCTGGACCGGCAGAGAGCACTGCCCCCGTCGCTTGATCTGCACCGGATCTTCTTCCTTTCATTTATCACGAGATACTTGCCTGCTGGAAGTGTGGTGAACATCGGAGGTCGGGTCGAGCTCTTCAAGCGCCTGGGTGGAAGCCGGTCCAAAGGGCTTCAGAGCATCTATTATGAGCAACTGAGTTTGATCACGGGTGTGGTCGTACTCGGCTTGGTTGGCCTTCACTTCTACGCTGTTGAGGGCTTACCCGCGTGGCTCGGCAGCCATCGCGATCTGGCCGTGGGGGCACTCACGACCATGGCCTTGGCAGCCTTCTTGGGGGCCGACTTGATCATCGTCCACGGCCCTGCATGGGCTCGCTTGGACAGGCTCAAGGCGATATGGAAACCCCTCTCCCTGGGGAAGAAAGTCCTGCTCTGGTTCCAATTTGCCGTGGTGAACCTGTCTCAAGGCTTTGCGGTGTATTGGATGTTGAGGGCCGTTTATCCACGACTTGGAAACCAACCCGATCTGACGTATCTGGTCGTATCAGCCTACCTGGTCGGCAGGCTTGTTGGCCAGATGGCGGCTCCAGTTCCTGGGGGCCTCGGAGTTCGTGAAGGGGCCTTCACTTTCCTCTTGAGCGCTTACATTCCTGTCCAGGCGACGGTTGTGAGTGCATCCGTTTTTCGGCTGACGTCCATGCTGATGGAGGCAGCCATCGCTGGCAGCCTGGTGGTTTGCAGCCGATTGCGGGGCAGAGGCGGGACAGAAGTCTCTGCTTTGGATCCGGGTCTGCCTGGTTCTGACCCCTCCGACGATATGTCGACGGTGGATTGATGAGCATCCTGGATTGCCGATTGGTGTGGCAATGAATCTCTGGATCGGCCTGCCCGCCTGGGGTCTCAGCATGCTGTTCGTGTCCATGGCGGCCTACGTTATCCACAAGCCATTGCGCGCCGGTCATCTGGCACTGGATGCGGCCGGTTATGTGTTTATGTGGATCTTCGTCACCACCCTGATCGTTCTCCTCGCCGGGCTCGCAGGTTTGCTGCGCCCGCTTCCGCTGGGGCTGGTGGCTCTTATTGGGCTGGCAGTTCTGGTCATCCTCCCGCGGCGCGGCGGTCTCTCTCAGGCCTTCGAACCGATGCGGCCGCAGGTTGGAGCTCGCTAACGAAGTGGTGGAGCGAGTTGCCGGCCTGGCTTCGCTGGTTCACAGCGGCAGTGGGAGTCGTCTCCCTTGTCCGATTTGCCTTTCTCATTGTGGTGTTCCCACCCTTCGTGTGGGATTCGCTCACCTATCACCTGACCAATGTTGCGCACTGGACACAGGCAGGGCGGATCGAACTCTTCGATTCGCCCGTTGTTCGCATCTACACCCCTGCCAACTACGAGACTCTGGCGACGTGGTTCACGGTCTTCCTGCATCACGATTTGGTGGTTGAGGCGGCCGGACTGCCCGCCTATGCTCTGGCACTTCTCGCCGTCTATGCCCTTGCCCGCGAACTCGGCTCATCCCGCACGGCTTCCTGGCTGGCTAGCCTGACATACGCCTCTATGCCGGCGCTGCTCTTGGCCACCACCGGCACCAAGAACGACCCGCACATGGCGGCCTATTTCCTGACCTGTCTGGCGATCATTGCCGGGCTATTGAATCGCGCCTCGGACGGTGAGAGTTCGAATCCCCTCGGCCAGCTGCTCCTGTTGGCTGTGATCGTGCCGTTTGCCTTTGGGACGAAGGCCTACATGCTTCATTTGTCGGTGGCGGTCGCAGCCTTCGGTCTCCTCGGGGCACTCTGGCAGGGCGGCCTGGCTGTTTGGGGGCGCAGACTTCGCACCGCTTTGGCGGCGTTTGTGTCCCTTCGAATGGGGAGCAAGATCTTCCTGCTTTCGGTCTTCTTCGCCGGGCTGTTCATGGGCGCTTATTGGAACGTCCGCAACTGGGCACTGACCGGAAACCCGTTCTACCCGTATGGTGTGGAGATCGGAAGCGCCAGCGTGCTCCCCGATGGCGACCGCACTGCGCGCTTGAACCTGGACCGACTCCAGGGCAATTTCCAGAGTCTGGTTCAGAAGTTCGGCGATGCCAGTCAGCCGATCTCGCCAGACCTCCCAAACACCACCGGCTGGGGCTGGTTTGCCTACGGCGTCGGACTCCCGACACTGTTGTGGGGTCTCATTCGCCGGCGGCATGTTCGTTGGCTGGCCATCACTTTTGGCTTGGGCCTGGTCGTGATCTTCCTGTCGGATCGGCCCAGCCCCTGGAATTTGCGCTATGTCATCTGGTTCCCGGCGCTTTTCAGCCTTGCATTTGCCGAGTGGGTCGACTACCTTCGCCAGGCCGACGGCTGGCTTGTCCGGGCGGCTGCGGTTCTGACGATTGTGACCGTCGGCCTGAACTTCGCCATGACACTGAACTATGGAATCCTGCGTCCGGATCAATTTCAGCAGATGCTCGAGCGATCGGTTTGGGACCGGCAATCGGCGACCTTGAAAGTCAATATGCCGGCAGAATATGAGAATGCGATCGTCTATGTGCCCAAGCATGCGTTGCTTGGATACGACGTGAGCTCCAATGGCTTCATCTACCCGCTCTATAGGGCAGACTTCTCACAGCCTATTGTCTACGTCCCGTTTGATGCGAGCGACAGCTGCCAGATGATCGTGAAGAAGATGACGCTAAGGGGAACGCGTTATCTCTTCGTCGCTCCAGAACACACGCCGGATGCAAAGATCGCCCAACTGCAAACCTGCAGTGAGACTCCGTCTTCCGGATTGCGCCAACGCGCGCGAGGTGTGTATGTCATCAACTACGGACCCTAGGCAGAGATTTGAGGCGTGGATTGTGCTTGTGGCCAGCGTTGCCTTTCCGCTATGGTATGCCAAAGGCCAGCTGCTTTTTACGCTCTATTTTGGCTACCAGTTGGCGAGAGTGTGGTTCCCCCAATTGTTCCCTTCGGTCAACGGATGAAGTGGTGAGGAGAATTGGCGATGGGGCCAAAACATCCAGATCCAGGCCCGTCTGGCTGGTGTCGTCCGCGGGAGATTCCTGATGCGCGTTCTGCTGGCATTGAGTTGCCAAGATGACACCCGATTCAACTGAAAGGCGATGGCAACCAATGATGTGGCGACAACTCTGGCCGATTCTCTTTCTGATCGGGTTACTCTGGGTCGCCCGCTATTGGAACAGCAATGCCTTCGGGCTGTATGAAGACGATCTAACTCATCTCCCAACGGCTGCTGCCATGACTGCGGCGCAGGCATTTGCCTTTGCCTTCGACTTGAATCGGATCGGTCACCTTCTCGGCCAGGGGCATCCCCTTCACTACACTTTCATCTACCTTCTCACCAATTTAGGATGGCGAATAGGTGATCTGCACGGCCCTTACTTGATTGGCTTCTCCATAGAGGCGTTGAACGTCTGTCTGTTCTTCTCTCTCCTGCGGCGGATCTTTGATTGGCGGCTGGGCCTTGTAGCTGGTATTGCCTATGTCCTATATTCCGCCGACACGACCCAAGCCTACCTAACCTACTCTCTAGGGATTCATCCATCCCTGACCTTCTTCCTGCTCGCAAGCCATGCCTATGTGTCTGAAAGAAGGTGGCTTGCCTATCTACTGGCGCCGTTGATGCTGCTGACGTATGAAACAATCTATCCAGTCTTCTTCGCTGTGCCCTTGCTGGCGTGGGTCAAGGCGCGCCGGCGATGGCGGGAGCTTGTCTCCCACGTCGCCGTTGTGGGGGGCATCTTGTTGCTGTTCGCCGGCTGGCGGTTTGTCGCAGGGGACGACCGGATCGGGGGCTTGGATCCAATGAGCGCCCTGATCACCCCCCTGGTTCACATGCTGGAGGGGCCAGTTGTCAGCCTGGGGACCTATGTCTATCGGACGGTGCAAACCCTCCAGGGGCTGGACCTTGAAGTGGCGATCGTTTCCATATTGGGGGCGGCCGGGTTCTCTTGGCTCCTGCATCGGGCCGACCTCGGGAATTCGGATCTTTCGCGCACAAGAATCTCCGATGCACTCGATCAGCTGAAACATTGGTCTGCGTGGAGACAGGCCATCCCTGAAGCCTTTTCCCGGCTGCCCGGCGAGACATCGTCTCTGATCAGGTCAGCGGCTGCGGGGGCGATCATGCTCGCACTGGCGTATCCACTCACCTTCACGGTGCGGGCTTATGCCATCAGCGGAAGAGATACGCGCGTCCATGCGGCGGGAGTTCTGGGTGCCGCCGTCCTCATCGGCAGCCTGGTCTTGATCATTCTCCAAGTCGCCAACGCTGTCGGGCGGCGGCGGTTGGTCGCCCTAGTTCTCGGCACCTGGCTTGGCTTGCTTGCAGGATACGGTTTTATTGTCCAGCGGGACTATCGTCTGGCCTGGATTTACCAGCGCCAGTTTTGGGCATCTCTTGTCCGTCTGGTCCCAGATGTCTCGGAGGGTGATTCGATCATCGTCGAGCCACAAGGGTTGATGGATACGCGGCAGATTGCGGCCAACTATTGGAATCTGCCAGTCGTTCTGGGCCAGATTTATGACTTTCCGGAGACATGGCACGATCCTGTCTGGGTCTACCGCTTGACTGAGTTGTGGCAAAACGACATTGTGGGAGGCGATGGGAAGCTCGTTCTCGACGCGGCAACGGTTTTCGCCCCGACAGACACGTTCCGCGAGGTCGATGCCTCCCATACGATCCTGATCGAGACACAGGATGGGCAGCTCACGAGAAGATCGATCCCCATGGAAATCGGGGGTTCCATGGTGACATTCAAGACGTCTCAGGAACAGGGAGAACCTCCCTATCCCCACGGTTTCCTCTACAAGTATCTCATCCAACCGGATGATGCCATGGGGGCCGGGAGATGACCCAGCGCGGCGGGGATGAGGAGCCGCGTTCCAGTGACCTGGGGGCGTTGGGGGGCCCCTCACTTTGCCCGGGGAAGCTCCCACGCCGAAACTGTTCGGGGCGGCACGTCTATCGCCCAATTCATTCGGGCGGCGATGGGCTGGACCGTCCCACACGCGCATCCATTAGATAGGGAGCCAATGGCACGATCTCATTTGGCATGATCGAGGTACATCGAATCTGTGCGGCTGATTATTTCTTGAAGTTCGATGGATTGGAGGGTGGAGGTTGATGCAGGTCGGAATGGGTCCAGACAAATCTCGAGCGACCGAAGTGCCGGACAAAGACATCGTCGCCGGCAAAGTCTACGACAAGTACAACACTCGCAATCTCTTGTACCGGCGGCTTGTTTCCGGCTACTTTGACCATCTGACCGACCTCCAGGGGAGGACGCACCCCGCCTCAGTCCGCGAAGTAGGCTGCGTTGAAGGTTAACATGCCGGCCGAGTATGAAACTGCGCTCGTCTATGTTCCCAATGACGCCCTGCTCGGCTGCCACGTGGGCTCGAATGGCTTTGTCTATCCGCTCTACCGGGCAGACTTCTCGCAGGCGATCGTGTATGGTCCTTGCGAGGCCGGCCACTCCTGCCAGGAGGTGGTCGAAGCCATGCAGACCCGGGGTACACGTTATCTCTCTGTCGCCCCCGAGCACACGTCCGACGTGAAGATCGACCTCCTTCAGGCGTGCAGCGAAACGCTAAAGACGGGCTTGCAGCAGCGGGCCAGGGGTGTGAATATCCTCAATACCGGACCCTGGGCGCACGTTGAGGCCTTGCGGATGCCGTTGCTTCGTGGTCAGCGTGACGCCATCCAGCTTTCGGACCGGCTTCGTGCCGTGGCGATCCCGCGTCCGAAAACCGCCTGCCATGAAGCTACACGAGATTGACCGAGATATGGCCGGTCAAGGTCCAGTCGCGCATCGATCGCCAGGTGCCGACGCCTCCCGAGAGTGACCGCGGCTTGGGGCGACAGACCGGACCCTGGCCGCCTCTCGGGAGCCGGGCCCGACCCGGCTCTTCTCAATTTGCCAACTGCTCCGGAGCTTCCGCTATACGACACCAAAGTTCAGTCTCGCATCGATCGAGGCTTTGGGGGCAAATTCACCTCTCCTACCCGACCCGAAGATGGGAGGCGAACCAACCTCCCAGAATGCGTTTGGCCACGCTGGAGACCCCGATGTTGCGTGTGAGGAACAGATCAGGAGGAGATTATCCCGGGGAATGTGTATGCCAAGTACACAACCCGAACCCTGCTTATGCGTGGGTGGTCTCAAGGTACTTCGCCCGTTTGGACGAAATCATCAATCACTTGGAACCGAGCGAGGTGCTTGAGATAGGCTGTGGTGAAGGCTTCATGTCGGAGTACGCACATGTCAGGATGCCCCGAGCCCGGCTCACGGGTTTGGACATCTCTCATGACGTCGTGTCAGCTGCTCATCGGTCGTACCCTGAGGTAGGGTTCGTCTGCGCCAATGCCTACCATTTACCCGTTTCCTCGGGCAAGTTCGACTTGGTGCTTGCCTTGGAAGCGCTCGAGCATATGAAGTTCGCGGAAGATGCCCTGGATGAGGTCCGCCGAGTTTGCCGTCGCTATTTCCTGATGAGCGTGCCCCAGGAGCCTGCGTGGCGGATCCGAATCTCGCCGAGGCGCCTATTTGAAGGAATGGGGCAACACGCCCGGACATGTGCGCCACTGGAGCAGGCGGGGAACTCGAACTCCTCCGCTCGAAGTTTGAAGTCGAACAGGTTTCAGCCCCGTTCCCGTGGACGATGGTGTTGTGCCGGATCCGCTAGGCCCCAAAGGCGATCGCAGCTTCAGTTCATTCTCATCCCTTGAACGGCGCCTCATGGTCGTCGGGCTGGGGCTGCTGCTGGTCATCGGGGCATTGCTCGTCCCGGGATACGGGCAGTCGACGGACGAGTTCGCCGACTTTCGAATACGCCCCAAATGCTTCGCGCCTACTTTGGTTCGGACGAGTTCATTGGACCCTCATTTCAAGAGCTTCACGGGCCTTTCCACCTTGAGTTCGCCTACGCGGTCGGCGAGGCGACCTCCCGCCTGCGGATAGGTTGGACGCCCACCGACGGCCGCCACCTGGCCAACTTCGTCGTCTTCCTGCTTGGCGCCGGCGGGCTTTACGTTCTCGGCCGCCGCAGTCTGAGTACTTGGGCTTCAGGTGTCATCACGGCGCTCTACGTGGCACAGCCCCTGCTGTGGGGGCAAGCATTCACCAACGAAAAGGACACCCCCTTTCTGGCATACTTTGTCCTGTCGATGGCCGTCGGCCTGGCGGGCGTCGACCGTCTCTCCGCGCACGACCGACCCGAGAAAGACGGGGAACCCCGGCAGGTGCCGGTCAAGTCACGGAGTTGGTGGGAAGCCGGCCTTGCCGAGCTGGGCGCCGCTCGGCCTGCTGGCCGGGTCATGAACCTGACCGGTATTGTGATCGTCCTCCTGGCTGTGGCGGCTGTACTTTGGGGCTGGGTTTCTTCCTGCCGTCAAATCCGTCCTTGGACAGGCTTACAACGGTCATGCCCTGGCACCGCTTCAGGCCTTGTTCGATCGGGTGGCCACCGATGCCTACAAAACTCCCCTGCCGGTATACGTGGACAAACTCGAACTGATCTACGCCTGGGTCAAAATCCCCGTCGCCGGCGGCCTGCTGGCAGTGCTGGCGATGGTGGCGCGCTGGCGCTTTCCGCGTGCCTGGATGGCCTTCAAACGGAGCCTTCCCGCAGGAATGTGGGGAATGGCGGGGGCCGGTGCAGTCCTCGGCCTGACGAATTCGATCCGCGTGGCCGCACCGCTAGCCGGTCTGCTCGTCAGCGCGGCCTTGCTTGTCCGGCTCGGGCGACGGGCCTGGCTTCCCCTGGGTGTGTACGGGCTGTCTGCCGGCGTCACCACCTACCTGACCTGGCCATGGCTGTGGCTTTCGCCAGCCGCCAACTACTGGGAGAGCCTGCGGGTGATGTCCAACTTTCCCAGCCACCGAGTGCTCTTCGGCGGGACGGTTTATTCATCATCCGACATCCCCTGGGATTATGTCCCGCGCCTGATCACCATCCAGACGACTGAAATCGTGCTGCCCTTGTTCCTGCTGGGTCTGCTCGTCTGGCTGGGTCGAGAACGCGCCGGCGGACAGGCTCGGCTGGATTCGTTCTTGTGGCTGGCCTGGCTGGGCATCCCAATTGGGCTGGTCATCGTGCTGGGCAGCTCGCTCTACGGCAATCTGCGGCAGATGCTGTTCGTGCTGCCTCCTTTGTTCCTGATCGGAGGGAAGGCGCTCGAGTTGATCGGCCGTCGGGTGACCTCGCGGTGCCCGCGCTGCCTGGTCCTGGGTCTTCTTGCCCCCGGGTTGGGCGGGATCATCAGCCTGCATCCCTACGAGGACTCCTACTTCAACGGCTGGGTTGGCTGGACCTCCGGGGCCTACGGCCGGTACCAGGTGGATCCATGGTGCACGGCTTATCGGGAAGCCACTCAGCATCTCAACGCATTGGCCCCTCCCGGGGCGAACGTCGATGTCCGCGGGCCATTTCAATCCGCTCAGGACTTTGCGCGGGCCGATCTAAATCTACATCCCGACTTCGCCCCGTTTGATGAACCGGATTTCGCCCTCATGTGCCAGATCGATGTCCTGGGCGATGGTTTTGAGGGCGATCTGCCGATCGCCTACCGGGTGACGCGCGGCCGCGCCGTGCTAGCGGTCCTGCGCGGCCCGCGCTGACCCGGCCGCTGGCCGGATATTGAGCCAAAGTGGGGGTGAAACCGATTGATGATGCTCCTTTGACACGTCGTGTACCCTAATTCGAAGTGGTAAGATTGCCCGGCTGGGCAGAGCAAATTGGGAAAGGCATGATCTTGGAATCTCTGCAAACCACCGAACTCATCCGCCCTTATGGGGGGAAACTGAAATCCTTGCTGGTCGAGCCGCAAGAGGCTGCCGAGTTGAAAGCCAAGGCAAGCCGGTTCCCATCGATCCAGCTCTCCGAGCGCTCAATGTGCGATCTGGAGCTCTTGGCGGTGGGTGCTTTTTCGCCGCTTGATCGTTTCGTATGTGAAAAGGATCACAATCGGATCGTTGAGGAAATGCGCCTGGAGGAAGGGTCCATCTTCCCCATCCCCATCGCTCTGCCCGTGGATCGGTCATCTCAAATCAAACTCGACCAACAGATTGCCCTTCGAAGTTTGAAAAACGAATTGCTGGCCGTCATGATGGTTGAAGAAATCTACGAATGGGATCGACTGAAGGTTGCCGAGAAGGTCTTTGGGACTCAAGACACTCGCCACCCGTTGGTGAGCGAAATGCATCGCTGGGGAGATCTAAATATCTCAGGTCAGCTCAAGGTCTTGGAACTTCCGCGGCATTTTGACTTCAAAGAGCTCCGGCTCAGCCCGGCTCAAACGCGACAGCGGCTAGAGCAAATGGGCCATGTCAATGTCGTGGCTTTTCAGACCCGCAACCCTCTTCACCGTGTTCATGAAGAGCTGACCAAGCGCGCAATTGAGGAAGTTGATGGCGTTCTTTTGCTCCACCCCGTGGTCGGGGTCACCAAACCGGGGGATGTGGATCACTACACACGAGTTCGCACTTACCGCGCCCTGGCCACGCGGTACTACCAGGCGGACCGGGTCTTGCTTTCGCTGCTGCCCTTGGCCATGCGGCTGGCCGGTCCGCGCGAGGCTCTCTGGCATGCGATCATTCGGCGCAACTACGGCGCCAACCACCTGATTGTCGGTCGCGACCACGCCAGCCCGGGGGCCGATTCCTCCGGCAAGCCGTTTTACGGACCATACGACGCACAGCAAATGGTGGAGGCCTATAGCCAAGAGATAGGCGTCAAAGCAGTTCCGTTCACCGAATTTGTCTACCTACCAGACGAAGATCGTTACGAAGAGGTGTCAAAGGTCTCGGATGGCACACGCACATCTTCGATCTCGGGCACCGAGGTGCGCGAAAACTACCTGAATCGCGGTAACAAGCTGCCAGATTGGTTTACCCGACCCGAGGTGGCCGAAATCCTGTCCGATACATATCCCCCGCGGCACAAGCAAGGCGTGTGCATTTGGTTTACGGGTCTGAGCGGGGCCGGCAAATCGACCACTGCGGAGGTATTGACTGTACTTCTCCAACAGGGCGGGCGCCAGGTTTCATTGCTCGATGGCGACGTCGTCCGGACACATCTTTCGCACGGCTTGGGGTTCAGCAAGGATGACCGAGATATCAACATTCGTCGAATCGGCTTTGTGGCGAGCGAGATCGTCCGACATGGCGGCGTGGTGATTTGCGCCGCAATCAGCCCGTACCGAGCGACGCGCAATGATGTGCGCAACATGGTCGGTTCCGGTCACTTTGTTGAAGTGTACGTCGACACACCCCTTGAGGTGTGCGAAGATCGGGACACGAAGGGCCTGTATGCCAAAGCGCGACGTGGGGAGATCGAGGGCTTCACAGGTATCGATGACCCTTATGAAGCGCCCGAAAACCCGGAGATCGTGCTCGATACAGTCGACATGAGCTCGGAGTCGAATGCCGAGCTCATCGTCGCCTTCTTGAATGACAAGGGTTTCTTGCCTCTAGAGTAACTGCCTGACCCGCACGCCTGCCAAAGCTGGAGCGCTGGATTGCTTCTAATCCTCCCCATCGCCGCGTTCCTTCTCCTGTGGGGAACGTTGTCTTTTTATGGAGTTGGCTCAAACGCGGCAGGCGTCGAACGGTTCCGACCGGCTTTCATGGCGTCGGCCGCCCTATGGGGCGTGTTTCTTGCGCTAACCACCGAGCTGCTTAGCCTTTTCAACTCAGTGACACAGCCGTGGCTTTCGGCGGCCTGGACGGTTGGGCTGCTGGCGTCGGCCATCCTGGCGTGGCGATCCGGCTGGATTTGCTTCAGGCTGGATGGGCTGGCACGGCATCAATACCGCCTCCCGGGGCTACCTAGGCTGCTTGGCCTCGTCATCGCCGGGGTGTTTGCGGGTGCCCTGTTGGTGGTGGCTTGGGTTTCGCCTCCTAACACAACCGATTCACTTCTGTATCACATGAGTCGAGTTGCCCATTGGCAACAAGCTGGGAGCCTGGCGCACTATCCCGCGTCTTACAACACCCAACTCTGGGCCCAGATCTGGGCCGAGACGGCGATCTTGAATTTCAAGCTCCTGCTTGGCTCGGACCTGGCCTCGAATCTGGTGCAGTGGTTCAGCATGCTGGGCTGCCTGGTCGGTGTGGCGAGCATCGCCAATCTGCTCGGGGGCCGCAGGGCAGGAGCCTGGTTAGCAGCAGCCTTCATCTTCAGCCTTCCGCTCGGCATTCTGGAGAGCACCAGCACCCAGAACGACTACGTGGCCGCCTTTTGGCTGATTGTCTTCGCGTACTTTGTGGTACTTTCCAAGACGCGCCCACTGGCTGTCGTGGAATGGGTCAGCATGTCAGCTGCCCTGGGACTAGGCGTACTGACCAAGGCGACAGTCTATCTCTACGCCTTCCCGCTAGCCGCCTGGCTTGTCATTCCGCAGTTCGTCAACGGAAAAAGACTTAGTTCGGCACTCTCTGGAGTTGGCCTGGGGCTGTCGATGCTGGCCCTCAATCTCGGATACTTTGCCCGAGACGTTATCACCTTTGGAGGGCCGTTTGGATCCGCGGACTGGACTCAATCGAAGATCGCTTCGGATTGGCCCGGCCAATTCCTAATCGGTCCGATGCGTCAGATCTTGCTCAATGGTGCCACGCCATCCGAGCGGCTCACGCAGGCACTTGTAGAATTCGAAAGGGCGATTGAAGGCGCCCTCGGGGTTGCCAAGCCCCCTTTCACCCTGACCTGGGCCTGGAACAACGAAGACTACGCCGGAAGCCCACTGCACGTGCTGCTTATCGCCGCGAGCATCCTGGCCATGATCTGCCTTTACCGCCGCTCTCAAGCCCGCCGGGCGAACAGCTTCATCCTTCAATATGCTGTCGTGTCCAGCACTGCCTTTCTACTGTTCTCGTGGCTCTCGTTCTTCGCAGCTCAAAATGTGCGCTACCAGTTGCCCGCATTTGCCCTGTTTGCCCCCATTGTGGGCGTCGCAGGTGAATCGTTCCTATCCCGGCGGTGGATATGGGTGGTGATTGGCGGGCTGGCCGTGATGTCCGTGCCATGGATCCTGTTCAACCAGAGCCGGCCCATCGCGAGTTGGCGGCCCAGGACCCGCGTCAACAGCATATTCCTCGAATCTCGACAGCGACTCCTTTTCGCCAACTGGCCCGAATTGGAAGAGCCGTATTCCCAAGCCGCGAACCTGGTCTTGAACTCATCCTGCCAAGAAATAGGTCTTGTCATCGACTCGCACGACAAGGAGTATCTCCTCTGGTCTGTCTTGGGCGCGCCGGAAAATGGGATGCGCTTGGAGATCCTCGATCCCCTCAGTGCCTCGGCCCGCTATATGGATCCGACCTTTGCCCCCTGCGCCGTGATATGCACTATTTGCGGGCAGGACCATCTCGACTGGGACGGGATGCCGCTGGCTGCGGACTTCGATGCTGCCCGCGTCTCCTCTCTCCTTGAACAGGGTTGACGCCAGGTTGTTGCGCGCTGTCTTTCAAATGAGTGTCGACTCGGCGTGAAGAGTCTTAGGATGAATCGAGACGGCATGGACGAGGGGTCGTACGGTGGATGCGGGCTGGTGGCTGATGTCGGCCCTACGCGCACACGAGACCTAAGGCGAGGCCGTCCCTTCCGGAAAGGGCAAAGGATAGGCATCGAGCGATGGGTCAACGGGATCGACGTCGGAGGCAAAGAAATACGTGCGGTCTGGAAGCAAGTCGAGATCGATGTGAAAGACATCCCTGAACAGTAGACGGAATGAGTTTACCGGTGTGATCGTTGGGTACAGATTCTTCTTCATCGCGTCGGGTACAAGATAGGCGTTCAAATTCGACGCTCTTTCGGGCAAATAGGTGTCCGAAAGAGAAGTGGCTGTGTAATAGGCCCCCGGTCCGTGATCCCCTTGCAGGATAATGATGGGTTGAGGATCACTCTTGGCCAAGATAGTTGAGAGCGTGTCTTCGATCCTGCGGTTGATGTACTCCAGTTGCCCAGTGTATCCAGCTATGTACTCGTCTCTGGTTCCATATCTGACAAAGTCATCGTGGTGATCAGCCAGCGTGTAGAGATAGGATGGGGTCAAGGGTTCTCCATTTGGGCCAAACACGAAGGGGGGATGGGGCGCAATCACGTGGGCGAAGACGAAGTTGGGCCCCTCCCACTCCGGTATGGCTCCCAGGGTTGAGAACTCGGTCCCAATCCTTTCCCGGTGTTCGGCGTACGTGGCTTCGAAAATGCCCGGATTCCCTTGTGCTACCTGGTAATCCTGAATCGCCTTGTAGATGCTGGCGTCCAGCAGGATGCCTTCGAGACGTGTGATCCGGGGCTGAACCAGGACGTCGAGAGGCCCCTGCTGAGAATCGCTGGACCCAACAAACACGTCCGCATCCTCGATCGAGGTGGGCTCGTAGCCGCTTGCGAAGGCAACGATGCGATAGCCTTCGTCTTCGAGCCATGCACGGACGGTGCTGTGATGAATGAGTTCGCTCACCGGGATGTTGCCGAAACTAAAGCCGTACGCCCGCTTCAGGTCGCTAAGGTATTGCATGTTTAGCGACGTGCTCAGGGACAGGGTGGTGAAAAGGTAGTTGGGGTTGCTCTGACTGGCGACATAGAAGCCATGGGCTTCAAGCCAATCGATAAACTCGGAGTTATCATAACCATAGAGTTGATACAAGACGTCCTGCCGCCCGTACCCGTCGAGAATAATGTAGTAGATGTCAGGCAATCGATCGGCGATGGGTTCACCCGGAAGATCGCCAGGCAGTGCGGCCGTTTGATCGACCACCTGGATGTTCTCTTTGCCCATGGGTACGCTGGCCGCCTGGATGACGATGGCCATGGCGCCGACGATGTTCAGAACCGACGTCGGCCATCCTTCGGGTAGCTGTCTGGATCGAAGCAGGACGAGCAGGCTGACCACGAACAAGCCGAAGAAGGCGAGCAGAACACCGTGACGTCCCAAGCTGTTCCCCCCAATCCCCCAGTCCTGGATTAAATAGTACTATATGCCCGTAGGAGAAGACTACGACGATCAGCGAGGTGCTGAATATGGCTCCGCGATGCCAATCGGCGAAGATGGCGTAGCCGATCGCCAGGAGAGCCAGCGCCAGAAGTTCAGCCAGAGCAAGGGGGCGAACAACTTGAGGCCAAGTCAGAATGTCAAGATTGCCTGTGAAGACCACAAGGATCGTAAACAAGGAGAATAAGAGGGGATGGAATTCCGGCCACCGCTCAAGGCTGTCCACAAGGCCGGACTTGGTGTTGCTCTGCTCGGACCTGGACAATCTACCCTTCCCGGACGGTCGCAGCAAAGACTGCCCATCCTAGCATGTCCCCGGAGAGCCGATCGACCCTAGACTTTGCACTCGGAAGGCTGGAAAAGAAGGTCATGTCGTCGGCCGCACATGGGTTTGTCCGGAAGCGGTGGCTTTGCTTGGCGCAGCTGGCCGTGGGTGAGCGGCAGATGCGCCCGTAATCGCACGTGATCCGCTTGACGACGGTCTTGGAATTCTCGAAAACCGGCCGTGTGCACTCGGGCCCGAACGTACCAAACAGAAATTGATCGCACGGGTGTGGCGTCCATCGGGATCGTGAGCCAAGAAGAAGTTGATCGAGTCCAGATTTCCGACGAGGTAGTCAATCCCCAATGTCTTCAAGTGTCCGGCCAGGCCTTCGACAGTGACCTCTTGCGCCACGATCTGCGTCCACTTGGATTGCTCCGCATCGGCCTCCCATCGCTGGTCGCAGTATAGGGAGGCGCCGTCCCATAGCGTCAATAAGTATGCGTTCTGAGGCAGGTTTTGTAGGATGAATGCCTGCGCCGCATAGATCGTGACGTTCCTGCGCAGAAAGGCTGCCCGGAACTCGGCTCCCACGCTAGATGCCAGCGGATTTGTCCTGTACAGGGATAACCCTTTGTAGAGTGTCGTGGCCGACAAGATGCATCCGAGGATGCCGGCGGGGACCACGCCGAGAAGACCGGCGATCGGAGCAACCCGAGGAGTCTGTCCATCGGGTAGACGGAAAGGATCGCCAAGGGCGGATACAGCGGGAGGAGAAATCGTGTCTGCTGGGATCCTAACCCCCACAGAACATGTCGCAGGAAGAGGGCATGGGCGAGGATGCCCAGGATTTCGATGGGGTCGGGTCAGCGGCAGAAGCAGGACCAAGAGGAACAAAGGAGAGGGGAGTTCGATGGAAGACAGAAACGCTGTGTAGAGTTCTTTGTGCGTGAACAGCCGGATGGGGGCGAGCGGCAGCGTCAGGAAGGGTTTCGGTCCGCCGAAACTCTGCAAATAGGCCATCAGGTTGCCCAGCCGAGCTTCATCCCATCCCGGAGCCCCCTCCAGACGAACGGATAGACCGGATTCCCGGCACGAACCAGGTTGAGCAGATACCACGGGCTCCCAAAGTTCACCATCGGGGCCACGAAACGCACCCACTCGCGCCAGGGTCGTGGGCGCGACCCGCCTATCGAGGCCGTGACGATCACGCCCACGGTACCTGCTCCGGCCAGTCCAAGATACCTGGTCGAGATCGCCATGCCGGCTCATTTCCCCGAGAGGATCAGCCAACCCTTTTCTCGTTCGGCGACCCAAACGAGCGCCGCAAACAGGCTGAGGAACTCGTGGGCCGCCCATCCCACGTCGATGTTGGCAATACTTCCCCTTCGATGTACACGGGCACGATCGCAGAGAGCGTGGGTTCGCTCTCAGGCATAAGCACTTCGCCCGGCTCTACGACCAGCCTTTCGGGGAGGGAAGCTTTCATGGATGTGTTCTGTCTGATTGAAGGTTTGTGCCGGTTGGACCATCGCCCGGACCTTGCGCCGGCGCGATCGAAAGGTAGGCGATGCGCTTCATCTCTCTCCTGCCACACGTCACAGAGTTCGAGAATCACACCGCACGCCAGGCTGAGGAAGGCCAGAATCATCAGCCGCGCTGGCCAGGATCGCCGTGGGGAACCGCGGCACCAGCCCCGTGGCCACAAATTCTTCGATGACGGGGATGCCGAGCAGTATGGCGGCGACAGCCATGCCGATACTCAATGCCGAGAAGAACTGGAGGGGTTTCTCTTCTTTGATCAGCGTGCCAATGGCGCTGAGGATCAGTAACCCGTCCTTGATGGTCGACAGCTTACTTGAGGAGCCGGCGATCCGTTCCCGGTATGGAACGTCCAGCTCGTCTACCGGCATGCGCATTTCCAGCGCATGGATGGTCATCTCGGTTTCGATTTCGAAACCCTCCGACAATGCCGGAAAGGACTTGACGAAACGGCGGGAACATACTTTCAATCCGGAGAGCATGTCCCGAAACTCAGAGTGAAACACGTACCCCACCAAGGCGGTCAGGATCTTGTTTCCTAGCCTGTGCCCCGGCGGATAGGCATGGCCATCGGTTTCGAGACGAGCGCCATTGACCAGGTCGAGACCTTGCCCGACAAGCATGTTGACCATCGGGACCACACTGGCGGCGTCATACGTCCCGTCGCCGTCGACCAGTACGTAGACATCCGCCTCGACGTCGCTCAGCATGCGACGGACCACATTGCCTTTGCCCCTTCGGAGCTCTCGGCGGACGATCGCGCCCGCCGCGGCGGCCGCGTCCGTGGTTCCATCCGCAGAGCCGTTATCGTAAACATAAACGACCGCGGTCGGCATCACCCGTGAGAAGTCAGTGACAACTTGGGCGACAGTCTGAACTTCATTTAAGCAGGGAATAAGGACGGCAACTTGCGACCGTGGTCGAGCATCTTTCTGCGGTTCACTCACGATTGCCCACCTCGGCTTTATATTCGGTTTGCTTCCTGGCTTGTTTCATGCGGAGCAATGGCCGAGATCGAATCTAGCACGGCAAGCTCGAATTGACCAATCTCACAGACGCGATACCAGAGAATCCTGGCGCCGCCTCGGAACAGGAACTGCTCACGGGTGCGAACTGCCGCCATACGGACAGAGGCCAACGCTGGGTACTCCGACGCACGCCAGACCAGGCGGACCACGGGCCGGTTCAAATAGGCGGACACATGGCCGCGAACCAACCCCA
Source organism: uncultured Chloroflexia bacterium (assembly GCA_963797485.1). Taxonomy (GTDB): domain Bacteria; phylum Chloroflexota; class Anaerolineae; order Anaerolineales; family E44-bin32; genus CAWAND01. Next base: position 11,501 of record CAWCPF010000002.1, on the reverse strand, counting down.
TTCACCACCAACACGGGCCAACCGCATATACTTGGCGGAGTTGTCTGAGCGATCCCGGAGCACAGATTGCCTCAAACAAATCGGACGACTACCCGCCTGCAGGAAGCCACGACCTACGCCAGCGATGTCGGTGTTCTGGGTGTTCTGCGAGGACTGACTCGGCTTAGGGGCCTGATCCTCCTGCCCATCATCGGCCGGGGTTTGGGTGCCGCAACCTACGGGGTGTGGACACAGTCCTTGGTGGCGGTATCCGTAGGCATGTCCATCATCGTTCTCCAACTGGACACGGCGTTGGTCCGTTTCGTGTCTGGCACGGAGGACCGGCAACAGAGAAGGGATGTCTTCCTCCCCATCCTTGCGCTCGTCGGAATTCTTGGCCTTGTTCTGACAGCTCTAACTTACCTCTTCCCCGACACGCTGGCTGCGCTGGTGCTTGGGGATCCGGCTTATGTCCCGATTGCGCGCTGGCTGGGAATCTGGACCGCGTTGTCAGCGCTGGCTCAATTGGGGCTGCAGCTGCAGCGAGGCGTACATCGGGTAAAGCTCTTCGGTGCGCTGAGCACCCTTGAAGCACTTGGCCAGATGACGATCGTTGCAGGCCTTATCTTGCTGACCGGTGATCTGTTGGTTGCAGTCTTGGGGGCAGTTGCCTGGGAGCTTGTGTTTGCAATGGCGGTCTTGGGCCTTGCCCTTCGCGATGTGGGTATGGGCTGGCCGAAGATGGGTTCGCTTCGGCCCAGCCTGCAGTTCAGCTTGCCCCTGGTTCCGAGCTACTATGCTGGAACCGTCCTGTCTTTCGCTGACCGCCTGGTCGTCGCCGCACAGCTTGGGTCGGAGGCCGTGGGCATCTATGCGGCCGCCTACAGTCTTGCGCGGATCGTCCGCGAGCTGTTTGTTCCCGTAAGCACGGCGCTACCTCCCGGCTGTAAGCCGGGCATGGGACATCGGCGACAAAGACCGTGCCCGCTGGATGCTGTCCTTTACCTTACGCTACTCACTGGGTCTCACCATCCCGGCATTGGCCGGGTTGGCCGTTTTGGGGCCTGCGATCCTGGATCTCCTGGCGGCCAAGGGGATCGCGTCAGGCGCAGCCCAACTCATTCCCCTGCTGGGTATCGGCTACCTGTTTTCGGGTGCGCAGTCCATATTCGCCATCCTGCTGCAGATTGTTCGCGACACGAGGGCGTTGGCTATTTCTAGAGGCATTGCGGCGCTAGCTTACGTGCCGTTCGTCTTGATCGGCGTTGCCAAGGCAGGTCTTGTCGGAGGGGCATGCGCCACCCTGATGGGGTATGCCCTTGACATGGGACTAGCGGTCTGGTTCACATCTCGCAAGGAGAGGTTGGTTCTGCCCGTTGGCTACACGGCTAAGGCCGTGCTGGCGGCTGTGATCATGGCCGCCATCGTGACCTTGATCCCCCACGAAGGACCAGGCCACCTGGCCGTGGCCGTGGCGGTGGGGCTGCTCAGCTTCGCCGGCTTGATGTATGCCATGGGCGCGTTCGGCCGACAAGAGCTCCGCCTCCTTCGCTCCTTGGTGGGCCGAAGTTCGGTTGCTGCGGACCAGGACCGTGGAGATAGCTCGTAGCGCACATGTCCTTAGGATCTCAAAGGGGGGTGCCGGGAGGCATGCCATTGACTGGCAAGAGAGTCGCCGATCCACTGAAGGTGCTCCTGCCGATACACCTCGATCGTTGGCGGCATCCCATTGCGAGCAAGCTCCGCGAGGTCGCCAAGCGTATGCCACACGTTCAGTTCTTTGGTTTCAGCTCTCCCACAACGCCAGAAGACCGTCAGCTGGGTGCGGCATTGTGGGCGAGCCTGGCGGGGGCTGACCCTGGCGGTGGCGCGAGCCTATGCTTTGGCCGGTTTGACGCGCTTGGGGACGGCCGTCGTTCTTGGCCTATCGCTTGGGTATGATCTGACCGTTCAACGCGACGACGCGCAGGCGTGGCGCTCGGAGAAGGCCTTCTGGCGGGATGTGGTCCCGCGTGTATCGGGTATGCATGGCGGCACGATGGTCTTGGTCGGTGGAACTCCTTTGCCTGAGCCGCTACACATCGGGGCAAACACGTGGGCTGTCCCGCAACTCCTTTCCCAGATGTATCGAATTCCCGTCCTCTTGGGAGTTGACACCCCGTGTCTATCGGCTGGTTCCTGAGTGGAAATCGGCCATCGTCGGTGCCTAAGGTCGGTTCCAACTAGATGGCAATGCAGTGATCCGACCTTCCTAGCTCTTTGCCGAAGTCGCCCCGAGGGACACCATTCCGCTTCAGCGCAGTGATATATGGAATCGTAGCCAGAGCCGCGTCCACCGACATTGGACCCATAACGCCCTTACTTCAGCCAGCGGGGGGCCTACGCTAGTCACACTGCCGAAGATAGCCTGGTAGCATCTCCTTATCGAAGGCGGCGAGGCAGTAGTCGCTGATCATTGACGCGGTTGGAAGAAGGTGGGAAGCGCCGGCGGTGGCTCCGGGTTCAGTGGTGGATCAGTCGGGAACAAACCATGGTTTAAGCCGCCGCAACGGCGCCCATCGCCGCCGTCGGCGCTCGAAAGACTGAAATCCGAGTTCGATCCGGTTGAACAACTCGGCCTCGCGAGCCGCGATCAGGTTTCCCCACGCTGCAGGATTGTGCAGCTCACATGGGTACCGGCGGGAGCCCTGCCAGGCATGGCCGGAGCCGTATTGCTGGAGAGGTTGCCACTCGGATACGAGGACCTTGTAACCGAGACCTAAAAGGTACTCTGCCTGATCGGTCCACATGTAGCCTGTCGGGACGGTCTTGGCGTCCTCGAATTCTGTCATGACCACTCGGGGGCGGATTACCCGCCATGGGACGCCTCTGAGCACCTGCAGATCGTGACCCTCGGTGTCGACCTTTAGGAAATCGATATGTCGTAGGCTGGTCTCGCACGCGTGTAGTCCTCAATCGTGGTCACGTCCACAGCCCCGGCGGGTTGATGGCTAGGGTGAAACGGGACCAGGCTGGAGAGGCCGATGGATTGGGAGCTGGTGAAGAAGGGGACATCGTCGGCTGTTTCGTCGGAGACGGCCCGGGGGTCAATGGTCAAGCGTGGTTCCGTGCCATGTCGACGTGCCAGCGTCTGGCGATTTCCCCCATCGGGTTCGAACGCGTGCACGCTCCATCCCTGGCCAATGAACGCTGCCAGCGTGTTGCCGGTCGCCGCGCCGACGTCAACCATCGTCCCCGGTCGGTGTCCGAAGGCATCCAGGATGATGAGATGCTCAACGGGGGACGCCGCCAGCAGGCGATTGCGCAGGACGGCTCCCGCTTTTCGCACCAGGCTCTTAACACCTTCGTGGCGAAGGATGTCAACGGCGCGAGCGAGCTGAGTGCCCATTATGCAATCAATGTCCCTTAGTGATTCCCGGGCGTTTGCTCTTCGCCCGACATGATACTCTATCCCCATGGGCGGCCGAACCGGCTGTGGCTCCCGCCCTACATGGATGTTCGGCCATCTTGACCGAAGATGGCCGCTTTCAACTGGACGAAAATGTCGCCCTCATGCCACCTGAGCTCGGTGGGGATGTGGCGCCGAGCGACACGATCTTGCTCATTCGCAAGTCCGACGGTGCACTTACAAGGCCCAAATCGATCGATATCGGCCACAGCACGTTCTCTCTCAAAGCTGCAGATGCTCAGACCCTCGGCTCGTTGGCCACTACGCCGCTCTACCATCTGCTGATGGCTAGCAGCCCGTGAAGAAAGGATGTACCCAAGACTTCAGGCAAGGCTGGTCAGCGTTGGTCACGAGCCTTCTCCCGGGAGTTCTACTCAGGCTTGGTTCCTCGCATGCGCGAACAGGTGAACGATGGTTTGTGGGCGACCGTGCTCAAGGAAGTCGAAAGGGATGTTGTGCGCCCAGGACGAAGGGCGCTCACTCCAGGGTCTCCTTGGGCCGAATGCGGGAAACCGTGAACGTGTGTAGACTAGTCGTTGACTCCAGCTGATACCCCCTGCGTGCAAAACAAGGTCGGGCCCCGCAGCAAAAGGCGGTCTGGGGAGGTGGAGGAAGGCATCACGCTTACATCGTGGGGATGCACCGTGAGTCTTCACTTCAGAAGGTCCGTCGGGAGCGGTTAAGACGTGACCTTTGATCGATTGCGACATATCCCTCGGGAGGAAGTCACCCTTGGCCGCTTGGGCCGGGCAGCGTGGCGTCGCATGGCCGCCATCCCGGATGACTTCATCTACCGGCTGCGAGCTGGGCCGGGCTCCGAAAACCACCTCAAGCTCACATCACTCCGCGATCTGCACGCAGGCAAACGCTGCTTCATCATTGGCAACGGTCCCAGCCTAGCGGCCTTCCTCATTTTGCCTATCAGTCTAAGCAATCTCTACAGCCAAGACCTGTATATCAGCCGAACAAGGATTGGCGACAGGTGGCCCAGACATGATCAGCGCTCGGAGTGATGGGCGCTCGCTTGGACGCTTGTGGCGAAGCGGTGAACCTTCGGATGCCGCTTCGAGCTCTTGGCTGCATTCGACTATTCCCTCGACGACGAGCCCGCTTGGTGACCTCCATGCGCTCCACGACTACGTCAAGTGGCTTGGCGATCCATGAAGCAGCAAGGCGAGTTTGGGGCCGGGTTGGCAGGTTCTGGCCTTATGGCCTGTTATTTGCCTTGGTTTGGTGCGCTCATTTCTGGATGAGCGCATCATTCGGCCTATACGAAGATGATTTCACATTGATCCCCTCAAGCATGGTGGCAAGCCCAGTGGGCATCCTGCGCGCCGTCGGCGAGCAGCTGATCGGGCTTAAAGGTCACGCCAGACCCTTACAGGGTGCCTCGGTGCTGCTCCTTTCCTATACTGGTTGGCATTTTGACGGGCTCGTTGGCATCTATGTGGTCGGTTTTCTTCTCACAGGCGCCAACGCGCTCCTTTTTTATGGATTGCTTCGCCGGATCGGCGGGGATTTGTTCGCAACTTTGGGCTCCATAGCTTATGTGCTCTATCCGGCTGATACCACGCATCCCTACCTGTCCCACGCCTTGGGATTGCAGCCCTCCCTCACCATCCTTCATTCTCGCCTTCCATGCCTATCTATCGAAGGCCAGAGCGGCATCCTACGCCTTGATCGTGCTTAGCCTCTTCTGCTACGAAACGACCTTCACCGTGTTCCTGGCTGCGCCGCTTCTGGTATGTGCATGGGACCGACGACTTCTCAAACGGATGGGTCAACATGTCCTTGTCATGGCTGTTCTGCTGGGATCTGTGGTCGTGCTCAGGATCCTGGTTGGCGAAGGCCGTGTGGCCAGCCTTGGCATCTCCTCGACCCTAATGACCTCACTAGGACACATGACTATCGGTCCGCTGGTGGGCTTTGGTAGTTACTTTTACAAGGCAGCAAAACTCGCGCTTCACCTGGATCCGGTGACGGGATTGGCCGCCGTGGGGGGGACCTTATGCACTGTCTTGTTGCTCCGATGGCTTGGCGGAGCAGCCTCGCGCGGAGAAATCGCCGTGCCCCTGTCGGCACTTCCTGATACATGGCGCGAGATGGCTCGTGCAGAGATGGGGGCACCTGGCGGCACGTCTAGGGCCTCGTCACCTGGAGTGCCTCGCCTACTCAAAGCCGCGCTTATCGGCCTGGCGATGTTGGTATTGGCCTATCCCCTGACTTTAACCACCGAGCCGATAGCCCTCGTCAGTCGAGGAACCCGCGTTCACTTCGCTGGAGCAATTGGAGCGGGGTTGATATGGGCGAGCTTCGGAGAGTTGACGTTGGCCATAGCGTCGGCCTATCGTCTCAGAGGGCTCGCCTACTTGGGGATTGCCGCGTTGTTCGGTCTCTCATTCGCGTATGACCTGACCGTTCAGCAAGATTACAGCCGGGCATGGACTTTAGAGCGGACCTTCTGGCAAGGTGTGCTCGGCATGGCGCAAGACATCCGAGCTGGCACCATGATATTGGTCGGCGGGACACCCTTGCCTGAGGTGGAACAGATAGGTGCTAACACTTGGGCCGTGCCGCGCATTCTTCCTGAGCTCTTCCGACTTCCCGAGTTGTGGTCACCTACGCCACGTGCCTATCGTCTGGTCTCAACCTGGACTTCGGCCATCTTGACCGAAGATGGCCGCTTTCAGCTGGACGAAAATGTCGCCCTCATGCCACCTGAGCTCGGTGGGGATGTGGCGCCGAGCGACACGATCTTGCTCATTCGCAAGTCCGACGGTGCACTTACAAGGCCCAAATCGATCGATATCGGCCACAGCACGTTCTCTCTCAAAGCTGCAGATGCTCAGACCCTCGGCTCGTTGGCCACTACGCCGCTCTACCATCTGCTGATGGCTAGCAGCCCGTGAGGAAAGGATGTACCCAAGACTTCAGGCAAGGCTGGTCAGCGTTGGTCACGAGCCTTCTCCCGGGAGTTCTACTCAGGCTTGGTTCCTCGCATGCGCGAACAGGTGAACGATGGTTTGGGGGCGACCATGCTCAAGGAAGTCGAAAGGGATGTTGTGCGCCCAGGACGAAGGGCGCTCACTCCAGGGTCTCCTTGGGCCGAATGCGGGAAACCGTGAACGTGTGTAGACTAGTCGTTAACTCCAGCTGATACCCCCTGCGTGCAAAACAAGGTCGAGCCCCGCAGCAAAAGGCGGTCTGGGGGAGGTGGAGGAAGGCATCACGCTTACATCGTGGGGATGCACCGTGAGTCTTGACTTCAGAAGGTCCGTCGGGAGCGGTTAAGACGTGACCTTTGATCGATTGCGACATATCCCTCGGGAGGAAGTCACCCTTGGCCGCCTGGGCCGGGCAGCGTGGCGTCGCATAGCCGCCATCCCGGATGATTTCATGTACCGGCTGCGAGCCGGGCCGGGCTCCGAAAACCACCGCAAGCTCGCATCATTGCGCGATCTGCACGCAGGCAAACGCTGCTTCATCATTGGCAACGGTCCCAGCCTAGCTAACACGGATTTGGCCAGGATTCGCGGTGAATACTCCTTCGGTCTCAATCGCATCTATCTGATGTTCAAGGAGCGCGATTTCCGACCTACCTTCTATGCCTGCATGAACGGCCTGGTCCTCGAACAATCGGCCGATCGCATACGTGAGCTTGAAATGCCCCAATTCTTGAACTGGAACCAGCGCCGATTGTTCAAGGAAGGTTCGAACGTTCACTTGCTGCATGAGATATTCACCCCAGGCTTCTCCAAAGATCTCACCAGGGGCGTCTGGGGTGGGGCGACAGTCACCTATGTTGCCCTGCAAATCGCCTACTACATGGGCTTCTCGGACGTGATTCTGCTGGGCGTGGACCACCACTATCGGGCCTCGGGCACGCCGCACTCCACCGTTGTGGGCCGGGGGGGCGAAGGGGACCATTTCGTGCCCGACTACTTTCCCAAGGGCTTCCGCTGGCAGTTGCCAGACCTGCGCACGTCTGAAATTGCCTATCGGATGGCGCGTGCCGCCTACGAGGCAGATGGCCGACGTGTGGTGGACGCGACGCTAGGAGGAGCAGCTTGAGGTCTTCCCAAAGATTGATTTTGAAGAAGTGGTCGGGCGTCGTCCAAGGTCAGTCCGACCACAGACTGCCGAGGTCAATCCCCAAGATCAACTCGCCGACCATCCTGCGTCGGAGATTGAGGTAGGCATCGGCCGCTCCGCGGCGCCCGAACCTTCGCAGCCCCTCGTCACAATCGGGATTGTGACTTGGAACAGTGAGAAGTACATAAAAAGCTGCGTGGATGCTGTCCACCGGCAGTCCTATCCCAACATCAAGCTGATCGTCTTGGATAATGGATCCAAGGATCGATCAGTTGAAATCCTCCGTGAATCTGCAGGGGTGAAGGAGCTGATATATAACGAACGCAACGAAGGGTACTGCAGAGCGCACAATCGAAATTTTGGATCGGGCTAAAGGGGAATATTATCTTCCCCTGAACCCTGATGTGGAGATGCAGACCAAGTTTGTCGAGCATCTGGTCAACTCGCTGAAGTCCAGGCCGGAGTTTGGATCGGCGAATGGAAAGTTCTGGTTGCCGAGCGAGACCGAAAGCCACCCGATCAATTCGACAGGATTGTTCATTGACAGGCAACGCCATCAGTTCCTTCGAGCACACGGAGAGATCGACCACGGGCAGCTCGATACCGGAGGCGAAATCTTCGGTGCGGATGGGGCGGGTCCGCTCTATCGGCAAACGGCCCTAGATGAAGCACGAATTCAGGGAGAAGTGTATGACGAGTTGTACTTCGGCTATCACGAGGATGTCGATCTCGCGTGGAGGATCCGACTGCTCGGGTGGAAGTCTTGGTACGAGCCTTCTGCCGTGGCCATCCACGATCGCTCTTTCAAGCCGGGCATCCGCCGGCCCATGCCGCCCCATTTGCGCCGCCTGGCGGTGCGCAATCGCTATCTAACCATCTTGAAGAACGAGGCGCCGGAGACCTTCCGGCGGGACTGGTTCCGGATCTTGTCGTACGATGCACGCATACTCGGGTACATACTGCTATTTGAGCAGAGCTCGCTAGGGGCCTATCCGATGCTGTGGGCCAAACTGGATCGAATTCGGCGTTGGCGTCGAACGATCTGGGCCAGGGTCGCTGTCACCACCGACGAGATCGGCTCCTGGTTCGCTTGAGCACGATTGCAATACTTCCCCGCAGGTCTGTGCGGCTAGGTTCAGGCATCAGGGGAGCCCCCAGCCTTTAGAGAGCGCCTCCTCGGTTGGTCGCCGGGATTGGCAGAGCCAGAACTATCGCTTCATGCTGACGTGATGGACGGCGATATGCAGTCCGAGGAGAAAGAACATCACGCCGATGGTGGCGCCGGAATACTGTTTCCAACCAATGAATTCCTGCATTGGCCCCAATGCCGATCATGTCTGCCAAGAGGCAGACCGCAAAGACAATGGCGCCAATCACCATCAACACAATGCTCACTATTCGGTTGTCCATAAGTAACCTCCTTGATTCAATCGCCCGCTTCTTGTGAACGAATCTCCAGCCGCGCCGATATGCCGAATTCCAGCCGGCGGAGGACTGCTTGCCAAGTCTTATTCATACCTCATTTCTTAGGGATTCGGGTTCGACAAAGCTTCTTCCAGCGCGAGCTCCCAACCCGGCAAGCTCACACCAAACGTCGTTTGAAATCTACGGCAATCCAGGGCGGTGTAGCTCGGCCTTACGGCGGCCGTGACAAAGTCAACGGACTTCGCCGGCAGGATGCGCGCTGCACCGTCCCCGGCTGGGTAAGGCTCGAGGTCCAATATCTTTCGGGCAAGCTCAAAGCGACTGGGTGACCCCGTACAGGCGACGTGATAAACGCCTGCTCGAGCCTTTGCCCATTTGCTACCGTGTGTTATGATTTCGTCAGCCGCTTGGGTTATGGCCTCTGCCAGGCTCCGGCACCACGTGGGGCTCCCAAACTGGTCATCGGCAATGTAAATGGTCTGCTGACCCCTTGCCCATTCAAGCACACTTGTAAGAAAACAAGGACGTCGACGGCTATACACCCAACTGGTCCGCAGGATCCAACTCGCACCATCTACTTCTTGGATGGCCTTCTCCCCGTCTAACTTGGTAAGGCCGTAGTGATTGATCGGGTTCGGTTCATCCTGCTCAAGATAGGGTGAGCCTTTTCGGCCGTCAAAGACATAATCGGTAGAGAGGTGAAAAAAGAAGCCTCCAGATCTGGCTGCTTCTTCGGCCAAGATCCCAGGTGCCTGTGTATTCACAGCCTGCGCCAACTCCTGCTCAATCTCCACGCGATCGACGTCGGTGTAGGCAGCTGCATTCACAATCAAGGTTGAAGTCTCTTGGCGAACAAACCGGCGAAGGCCAGCCAGATCTGTGAGATCGAGCTCCGTCCTCCCGGTTGCTATTACCTCGCCAATCGCCGCCAAGCTCCGCTGGAGCTCCCAACCGACCTGACCGTCTTTGCCTAGCAAGAGGATCTTGGGCATCATTCTTCGTCGGAATTGCCATCGAATGCTTCTTCCAACAAACTGAGCAGATAACGCTGATAGCCGTTGTCCCCCATTTCGGTGGCCAGCTTTCGCAGCTGCCCGTCGTCAATGAAGCCCATGCGGTAGGCGATCTCTTCAGGACAGGAAATCATCATGCCCTGACGCTCCTGGACGGCCTGGATAAAGTTGGCAGCTTGCATGAGGGACTGGTGCGTGCCGGCGTCCAGCCAGGCGACCCCGCGCCCCAGTTTTTCAACGACGAGCTCGCCCTGCTCCAGGTATTTTCGCTGGATGTCCGTGATCTCCAACTCGCCTCGCGGAGACGGTTCGACGGCAGACGCGATATCACTCACCCGACCGTCAAAGAAGTAGATCCCGGGGATGGCAAATCGAGATCTTGGCGCTTGAGGTTTCTCCTGAATGGCGACAGCCCGGCCGTCCCGATCGAACTCCACAACTCCGTAGTGTTGGGGATCTCGCACGGGATAGGCGAAGATGAGGGCTCCCTTCTCAAGCTTGGCCGCTTTCTGCAATATTGCCGGAAGGCCATGCCCATAGAAAACGTTGTCTCCCAAGATCATGCACACAGGAGCGCCCCCGATAAAATCTTTGCCAATCAAGAAGGCATCGGCCAATCCTCGAGGCACTTCCTGTTCTGCGTAGGAAAAACGCATCCCCCATTGCTGGCCCTCTTGGAGCAATGCTTTGTATGCGGGGATGTGCTGCGGCGTGCTGATAACCAGGATCTCCCGGATCCCGGCCAGCATCAGCATCGATAGGGGGTAGTAGACCATCGGTTTGTCGTAGAGCGGCAAGAGCTGCTTGCTGACGCCGCGCGTTATGGGATGGAGGCGCGTCCCGCGACCGCCGGCCAGGATGATTCCTTTCATTAACGGGTCCCCCTTAGCATGTAGTTTTCGGTGAGCCATTCCTGGTAGGGCGGCCTTTGCCGTATTGCTCTGACCCAATCCGGGTGGTCAAGGTACCAGGCTACCGTCTCCCGCAGGCCATCCTGCAGGGTTCTGCGTGGGCTCCAGCCCATCTGCCTCTGGATCTTGTGAATGTCCATCGCATACCTGCGATCATGGCCCGGCCGATCGTCGACGTGAGTTATCAGGTTCTCGTGCGGGCGATGGGGGGATTCGGGGCGGAGCTCGTCCATGATCCGGCATAGGGTCTGGACAATCTCCAGATTGGTGGGTTGGTTTCCCCCCCCGATATTGTACGTCTCACCCACTCGGCCCTTCTGCAACACAGTTACCAGGGCATGACAGTGATCCTCGACATGCAGCCAGTCTCTGATCTGCAGCCCGTCGCCGTAGATTGGTAGAGGCTGTCCTTGGTCGGCATTCAAAATTGTGAGGGGGATCAGCTTCTCGGGAAACTGTCGGGGGCCATAGTTGTTCGAGCAGTTGGTGATCATGACTGCAAGGCCATACGTCTTGCCAAAGGCTCGAACCAGGTGGTCGCTGGCGGCCTTTGACGCGGCGTAAGGTGAATTCGGGGCGTACGGCGCTTCCTCGGTGAAGGCGGGTGCTCCGGGCTCAAGGCTCCCGTACACC
>CAWCPF010000001.1:0-320783 GCA_963797485.1 uncultured Chloroflexia bacterium | reverse complement strand
ACCGGACAGCTTCACCTACTACGCTTCCGACGGGTCCTTGACCTCGCTCAGTCCGGCGACGGTGAGCCTGGACGTCGGTTCGGTGGATGACTTGCCGGTGGCCAATCCCGATCCGGGCACTGGCCCGTTGAACCCGCCCGATCCGATCTACTACAGAATGCTTGAAGACTTCGGGAACCTTTCCGTGTCGGCGGCAAATGGTCTAAGGTTACGACACCGATGTCGAGGGCGACACATTCCAAGTGGATACCACGCCGGTGAAGTGGGCCCGTCCCACGGCAACGTGAGCCTTAGCGCCGACGGGTCATTCACCTACACGCCCGATCATGACTACTTCGGGCCCGACACCTTCAGCTATCAGGATTGTGAGCTGCCGGGGATGACGCCATGTAGTCTCACCCCTGGAACAGTGACCATCACCATCACCAATGACAACGACGTGCCGGTGGCCCACGACGATCCGTCGCCTGCCCGACCCGGATTACACCGTGGGGGAGGGCGGCATCCTAAACGTGTCGGCCGCCAACGGTGTGCTGGCCAATGATACCGACCCGGACTTGCCGTCCGATTTGCTCTGTCGGCCACCTTCGACTTCCCGCCGTCGCACGGGTGCCGGGTTCACCTTCAACGCCGATGGCTCCTTCGACTACACACCCAACCCCGGTTTCAATGGCGTGGACACCTTCACCTACCACGACACCGATTTGGCTGCCGCCAGCTCAAATGTGGCCACAGTCACGATCCTGGTCGACGATCCGCCGGTGGTCAATGACGATCCGATCGCTTCGCCCCCGGCAGCTTTGGATCCGGATCCTCTCTTCTACCAAGTGGATGAGGATCAGACTCTGACAGTCGACCCCGCCAATGGAGTTCTCGTCAATGACTTCGATCCAAACACGGGTGACGTGGTCCGAGTCTTCTCCCACACTTCCCCCTTGGTCGGCGGGCCGTTAAGCCTAAGTCTTGACGACAATACGGGAGGCTTCACGTACACGCCTCCTCTCAACTACAACGGCACCGATGAGCTTACCTACCGGGCGACGGACGGAACGCTCCTGTCTGCAATGCCTCCTGCAACCGTCACAATAACCATCGTTCCCGTCAACGACCCGCCGGTGGCGGTGGATGATCCCGGCAGCGGAGAAATATGGGTAAACGAGGGCCAGAGTGTCGACATCAATGTCCTGGCCAACGACGGTGACGTTGATGGCAACCTGGTTCCATCCACCATCGTCATCGGCACCGGTCCTTCTCACGGGACCATCACCAACATCGATCCCGGGACCGGCGTGATCCAGCGCCAGGCCGACACAGGTGTGGCGGGCGTGCCGCCCATCACGGACAGCTTCGCCTACACCGTCGACGACGACGACGCCGCTGCCCGCGCAGACCTCCAACGCCGCCTCGGTCACGGTGCACATCAACCGCACGCCTACCTCCACCGCAGACAGCTACTCGGTCTTCGAAGACTTCGACCTTGACAATCACAGCCGGCGGTGACCCAGACGGCGTGCTGGGCAACGACAATGACCCTGACAGTGACGCCCTGAGCATGTCGATTGTGACAGATGTCACAAATGGCAGCCTGCTTCCCAACTCGTCCGGTGGATTCACGTATTCGCCCAATGCCGACTTCTATGGAACGGACAGTTTCACCTACCGCGCCTGCGACCCGGGCGGGCTGTGCAGTTACCACGGCGCAGCTCTGCCCGCGACGGTCACGATCACGGTCAACGGAGAGGACCACGTGCCTGTCGCCGTGGACGACAGCTACACGTTCGATGAGGGACGCCACGGCCACCGTTACCGCCCAGGGGGTGTTGACCAATGACTATGATGATGACAATCAACCGGTTTCGAACGCCGGTCTAACCATCAATCCGACGCCGGTCGTTCCGCCTGCCGAAGCGGCGGCGGGCGGCTTCACGCTCAACGCCGACGGCAGCTTCAGCTACACCGGGGCGCTGGAACTACGGTAATTCGGATCCGTTCCAGTATCAGGTGTGCGACGACACGGTGCCCCGACGCCGCTGTGCGACATCGGCACGGTCGACCTGACGATCAACAACGTCAACGATGCGCCGGTTGCCATTGGACGACAGCGACACCACCAGCGAGGACACGGCGGTGACGATAGACGTGCTGGCGAATGACACCGACGCCGACCTGGGCACCGTTGCAGGTGACACACTCACAGTCGTGAATGTGACGAATCCCCTACACGGCACCGCAGCTATCGTGGGTGGGACACAGGTCAGCTATATGCCGGACGCCGACTGGAACAGCGGCTCCCCACCGACGGTCCCGGACACCCTCCAATACACGGTACAGGACAGTGCTGGAGCTCAGTCAATCGCCACGGTGTCCGTTACGGTTCTGCCGATCGATGATGCCCCCTCGGCGAATGATGACAACTACACGATCAATGAAGATCCAAGCCCCGCACCCTCATTTGACATTCTGGCCAATGACTGGATGGGGAACAATTTGCTGCCGGCTGGGCGACGGCGTGAGCTCCGTTAGCCTTGTCGGCGGGGATCCTCTGACGACGGCCCACGGCACGGCCACAGTCAACGGCAGCGAGATTGATTACGCGCCGAACGCCAACTACAACAGCACGATGGGTGGGGATGATAGCTTTGATTATCAAGTTTGCGATTTGGACGGCGACTGCAGTCCCGCCACCGTGACCATCCACATCAACGCGGTCAACGACCGGCCGGTGGCCGTCGACTACGGCACGCCGGGGGTGCCGTTTGGAACCACCAATGATGACACGCCCACCATCCCCCTGGACGTGCTGCCCAACGACAGCGATCCAGTCGAGGGCAGCCCGCTCACGGTGGGGGCGTTCACGTTCACCAACGGGGCACACGGGACGGTGACCAACAACGGCACGGACGTCACCTACACGCCCGCTCCGGATTGGAATGGCGACGATCAGTTCACCTATCACGCCAACGACGGCACCGATGACTTCGTCACCGCCGCGACCGTTGCTACGTTCATGTCAACCCAGTCAACGACGTGCCAACGGCCAATCCTGTTGGCCTGGGCGAATCGACCAGGGGGAGCGGCCCGGTCGACCTCACGACATACACCAGGACATCGACGGGATTGTCGGGCCCAACACTATTCAGGTTGTCTCCGGGCCTTCTCATGGGACTTCGTCAATCGACGGGAACGGCACTTTCACGTATACATACGATGGCGAGCACCCATAGCGATAGTTACACCGATCAGGCTTGCGACGACGGAATACCGTTGCTGATTAAGTGTTCGCAGGCAGTGATGTCCATCAGCATTCGCCAGCCGGTGCTCGAGCTGCCAGCTTGACCCCGACAGTGAAAGCCCAGGGGCGAACAAGAAGCGTCACCTTTAGGGCGTTTTTCTGGAACGACGGCCCTGGCACGGCCTACAACACGGTGGTCACGGCCAGCGTGAGCTCCGAGTGCAACGCTGCGGACGGCCAACCCGGTTTACTCCGGGAACCTGGCCCAGGGCGGGGCAGGCTTCCCGAACTTCGATGTCCGCTTGGGCGCCGCGGGGACGAGCTGTGATGTGACCGTGACGATCACTTCGGACAACGGCGTGGGTGCGACCGTCACTTCGACCATCGACGTCCCGGCAGGTTCCTCGGCTCTTGGCGCTTTCAGCGCTTTGGCAGTCTCGCCGCCCTCGGACACACCCACCGCCACCTGGACGGCCACGCCGGTCGATTTGCCGACGCCGACGGCCAGCCAGACCCCGATCCTTCTATCACGGCGACAGGCACGCCGCCGGATCCCGCCCTCACGGCCACCGCCACGCCCGAACCAGCGGCCACCGCCACCGAGACGCTTGACGGGTCGGCGACCGCTACGGACACGCCTGTGCCGGCCAGCGACACGCCCAGGCCGCCGTGCCAGCGACACCCCGGCGGCGGCCAGCGACACCCCAGCAGCTGCAACAGACACGCCTGCAGCGGGCGGCTCGCCGACCGACACGTCGGCCCCGCGCCGGCCGCCCCCAGGCCACCGACGCGCCGGCGCCAGACTCCACCGATGCCGGCATGGCGGCCTCCTCGGCCGGGCCGACCGACCTTTCCGGCGGCGGCCTGTGGCTGTGGGCCCAGCTCCTGCTGCCGCTCGCCTGGCTGTCGTGGCTCCTGGCGGCGCGCAAAGACCGAGGGGAGAGATCATGATGAGCGCTCGACCGAGTTCGTCGATGCAGGCCCGCGTGTTGGTGGCCGAGGACGAAATCGACATGCTCGAGCTGATCTCGCGCCGGGTCGAGCGGTTGGGACACACCGTGATCCGCGCCAACGACGGCCGGGAAGCCATGGACGCCCTGTTGCGGCATCCGGTGGACCTGGTGGTGACTGACATCAACATGCCGGGATACAGCGGCCTGGAGATTTTGAACGAGGCCAAACAACGCGATCCCAACATGCAGGTCATCATCGTCACCGCCAATGCCACCATGGAAAACGCCATCGAAGCCCTCAACGACGGGGCGTTCAGCTACCTAACCAAGCCGTTTGACCACATCAGCGTGATCTCCAATGCCGTGTCGCGGGCGATCGAGTTTCGCCGGCTGACGCTGGACAATCAGCGCATGGCCAAGGCTCAGAAGCGCCGGGGGGACATGCTGGAAGATGAGGTCACCGACCGCTTCCGCCAGCTCCAGCGCCAGGAAAAGACCTACCGTGAGCTGCTGGCACAATTGCCGCAAGGGATCATTCTGGCGTCGATCAACGGGATGAACCTGCCCAAGAACCCGGCGGCGGAGCGCTGGCTGGCCGAGGACTCCGTGGCGCCCGATCGGCCGATCACCCACTTCTTGCGCGACCTGGTGAGCGCCAACGGCGGGCCGCTTGAGCGCAGCATCGAGCTCTCGGGGGAACGGCTGAAGCTTCGCGCCAGCGCGCTGCAGCCGGCAGGAGGATGGCGTCGAGCGCGTCGTGCTCATCGAGCCGCTGTCGACGACGAATTCAAAGTCGGCGATGGAAATCGACGGCCGGCTGGCGCCGGTTGTGGCCCGCCTGGCGCAGAGCCTGTCGCTGCTGCGGTTTGGGCGCGAGGGCCAGTATCGGGGCGCAGATCTGCTCGACGACATGGCCGAGCAAATCCGGCTGCTTGAAGCCGCGTGTGGGATGAAGGGCCGGGCCGGGGCGGGCTAGGGGGACGGATCTCCCCCAGACCCTTCTCCAGGTGCCGCAGATTGAGCGCCCCGACCGGGGCGCTTTTGCTTCTGGCCCGCGCATTCCTCAACCCCCACCCCTGGCCCCTCCCCCTGGGTTGACGTAAGTAGTCATGCCGGGCCGCGAACCCAGGGGGAGGGGAGGAAACATTAAGGGGGGATGGGGAACGAAGTTCCCCATCCCCCCTTGAAATCTCCCCCTCTCCGCCGTCGAGCCGAGGCTTGAAGTCATGCCTCTAGGCGGAGAGGGGGCAGGGGGTGAGGCGGAGGGCACCGGGCACATTCCTCAATCCCCGCCCCTGGCGCCTGCCTCTGGGCTGAGGAGTGTCTGGCCCGCTTGCCAGAAATACCTTGATGAGGCGACAGAGGTCCAAGGGGATGGGGCCAGCCCCATCCCCTTCTCAATCCTCAACCCTCACCCCCGGTCCCTCCCCCTGGGTTGACGTAAGTAGTCATGCTGGGCCGCGAACCCAGGGGGAGGGGAGGAAATAATATGGGGGGACGGGGAACGAAGTTCCCCGTCCCCCTTTGAAATCTCCCCCTCTCCGCCATCGGACCAGGGGTGAAGCCACGCCTCCCGGCGGAGAGGGGGCAGGGGGTGAGGCGGAGGGCGCCGGGCACATTCCTCAATCCCCGCCCCTGGCGCCTCCCTCTGGGCCGAGGAGTGTCTGGCCCGATTGCCAGAAAGACCTTGATGAGGCGACAGAGGTCCAAGGAGATGGGGCCGGCCCCATCTCCTTCGCAATCCTCAACCCTCACCCCCGGTCCCTCCCCCTGGGTTGAGGTAAGTGATCACGCTGCGCCGCTAACCCAGGGGGAGGGGAGAAAATCCTAAGGGGGACGGGGAACGAAGTTCCACGTCCCCCTTTGAAATCTCCCCCTCTCCGCCATCGGACCAGGGGGGTGAAGTCACGCCTCCCGGCGGAGAGGGGCAGGGGGTGAGGCAGAGGGCGACGTCAGCCGAGTCGCCTAGGGAACGGCGAGGGTAGAGGTGAGGGGGAGCGCCCCCGTCCGCAGTAAAACAATCGGCCGCCTCAGGGGCGGCCGTTTTAAGGCGGAGCGCGAATTCAGCTGGCGGCGGCCGAGACCCGGCGGCGGAACCAGGTGCGCCACTCGCGGTTCTCCCAAACCACCAGGATGGGCGAGGCATTGAAAATCGAAGAGTACGTCCCGCTGAACACGCCTACCAGCAGAACAGTCACGAAGTGCCGCGTCGTTACCCCGCCGAGCAGCAACAGCGCCAGCAGGGTGAGCGCCACCGTGAGCTGCGTGTTGATGGATCGGTCGAGGGTCTGCACGATCGAGTGGTTCACCAGCGTCTCATAGTCAAGACGCCGATGCAGGCTGGAGTTCTCTCGGATCCGGTCGAACACCACGATCGTGTCATGCACCGAGAAACCGATGACCGTCAGCAGGGCGGTCAGAAACGAGCGCGTCCACCTGCCAGCCCAAGAAATGCCCTAGGAAGGCCTCCACCCCAATCACCACGGCCACGTCGTGGAGCATGGCAATGATCGCCGCCAAGCCGTAGCGAAAGGCATGCTTGACGCCTCGAAAGGCATAGGTGATGAAGCCCAGGATGCCGAGCGTGGCCAATCCCACCGCTCCCGCCGCCCGCTCGGCCACCTGTGCGCCGATGGATGGACCGACCGAATCGAAGGTGAGCACTGTCACCTGGGTGTTGAACCGGCTGTTCATCTCATCGACGATCGCCGCCATGTCGTTCTGGTCAATCTGCTGGCTGCGCACCAGCAGGCTGCTGGTTCCCGATGTCTGGGCGATGGCGTCGCCGAACCCCAGATCCTGGTACAGGCTGACGATCTCAGCCGGCTGGGGCACGTTTCCGGGCGGGAAATCCACCTCCAGCAAGCTGCCGCCCGTGAAGTCAATCGCCAAAGGAAAGCCCCACAGTGCCAGAGCGATCATACCGGGGATAATGACCAGAAGCGACAGCCCAAAGAACCAGTAGCGCCTTCCGACGATGTTAAGCATGCCGGCCTCCTTTAGACCCCAAACCAGCGGGCATGCTGGCCAAGCTTCAGATTGTCGAGCACGGTGTGCAGGTACACCCGCGTGGCGGTGATGGCGGTGAACAGACTCACCAGCACGCCGATGGCCAGGGTGAGCGCAAAGCCTTTGACGATGCTCGCCCCGAACGTGTTGCCAAACCAGAACAGGATGACGCACGTAATCAACGTCGACAGGTTGGAATCACGGATGGACGGCCAGGCGCGGGAGAAACCCAGGTCGATGGCATGGGTCAATGTGCGGCCCGAACGCAGCTCTTCCTTCATGCGTTCGAATATCAGGATGTTGGCGTCAACCGCCACACCGATCGACAGCACAAACCCGGCGATGCCGGGCAGAGTGAGGGTCACTGGGATGAGTTTGAACAAGGCAAAGGTGATGGCCGCATACGAAAGCAGGGCCAGGTCGGCCACCAAACCCGGCAGGCGGTAGTAGAAGGCCATGAAGGCCGCCACAACCAACAGCCCGACGACCCCGGCGATGGCGCTCTTGCGGAGCGAGTCCTGCCCCAGCGTCGGCCCGACGCTGTTGATCTCAATCACCCTTAGGGGGATAGGCAGCGAGCCGTAGCGGAGCTGGACGGCCAGGTTGTTGACTTCCACCTGTGTGAAGCTGCCGGTGATTTCACCGCTTCCCCCCAAAATGGCGCTGTTGATCCGAGGCGCCGAGATCACAACCTTGTCCAGCACGATCGCCAGATAGCCGCCCACATGGGCGCTGGTGTAGTCCCCAAAGATCTTCGCACCTTCGGGCGTGAGGTCGAAGTGCACCAGATACTCCCCGGTGGTGGTGTTCCGCTGGGCCTGAGCGCCGCTCAGAGCCGTCCCGGTCATCACCGTGTGGTACACGATCGGGGCGGCGGGCGTCGGACTGGCGGGCACGGCCGTGGGCGAGGCGGAAGCCTCAGTTGTCGGGACCGTGGTCGGCTCGGGCGCGGCGGTGGAGGTTTCGGTGGCAGCCGCTGACCCGGCTTCGGCCGTCGGGGTGATGGGCAGCTCGGTCGAGTTGGACAAGCCGAAATCGGTCTGGATGGTCTGGCCGGTCAGTGTCAAAGCCTCCTGCTGGCTGTTGAGTTCGACGAACTCCAACAGGCCGGTCTCTTTGAGCGTGTTGATGGCTGACTGGGGATCGGTGACACCGGGAAGCTCGACCAGGATTCGGCGGCCGCCGGCCACCTGAACGACCGGTTCTGACACGCCCAGCCCGTTGACTCGATTTTCGACGATGTTGCGGGCGGTGTTCATGTCGTCGTTGGAGATGTCGGAAGTTGCCGGCAGGTCGGCCTCGAGCAGGACTCTCAGCCCGCCTTGCAGGTCGAGCCCGCGCGACGACCTCGATGTCTCGGTTGACGGGGCCGATGTGGAGGCCGGGATTGGTGGGGAGATCGAGCCAGATGGCGAACGCGACGACGATCAGGACGGGCAGGATGAAGCGTTGATAACGTTGTCCCATGCTTGAGTGTCTCTCCGCGGTGTGCAAAAAAACGACCCCTCGACAAACGCCTGTGCCGAAGGGCTGGCGAGGGGATTATACTCCGTCGCCGGGGGGCTGTCCATCGGCCAGCCGCGCGCGGACCTGGGCCTCAACTTCCTCCGGCGTCAGATGGCTGGTATCCACATAAACGTCACAATTGGCCCGCGCGTGGCGCAGCCGGCGCAGCTGTTCCTGATACTCAACCAGGGTCCAATCCAGCTGCTTGCGTTGGGTGCACGTCTCATAATCCGCGTCCAGGAAAACGAGCAGGTCGGGCTGGGTGAGGATCTGCCACATATCGGCCACGTAGGAGTGTTCCTGGGCGATCTGGCGCGCGGTCCAACCCGCCTGTCGTAGTCGGCCCGCCAGCGTCGACTTGCCGGAGGCACAAGGGCCGACGATGGCGATCATCGCATCCGGCCGCACGACTGTGTCCACCTCCGTGTCATAAACGAATCCGAGCTTCTCGCCTGCCTGAGACCTGGAGAGGCGCCAGGTCGGCGGGCGCGTGCCGTGGGGTCGGTCGTCGATCGGGCCGCGGGCTAGGGCAGCGGAATCTGCACGCGTAAACGCCGGGCGTCGTCATCGGCTGAATCGGCCACGATGGCCACCAGCACACTGATGTCGTCTCCCGGGCGTCCCTGGTCCAGCGCTACGGCTTCATCCAGGAGCTCATTGGCCCACACTTCAGGGTCCTGGCTGCCAGCCGCCAACAGCCGCTCCAGGGAAGCCTGCACGTCGAACGACTTCCCGGCCCGGCTTCCGGCATGGGTCAACCCATCGGTGTAAATGATCACGTGCAGGCCGGCCGAAATGGGGATCTCTTCGATGGCCGGCCGGATGCCGCGGCGCATTCCGACGGCATCGGTAGCGTCCTGCAGGGTCCGGATCCGGCCCGATTCGATGATGTACACGGGGGAGGGGTTGTTGCGTACGAGGACCAGCGTCCGGGTCAGCAGGTCGATCGACAGAATGTTGAGCGTGGCCAGCACCTTGCCGGCGCGGTAGGTGTATAAATAGTCAGACGCGGCCCGAGCGGCGGCCCCATCCCGGACTCCCTCGGCGAGCAAGCTGATCGCCTTGCGGGCCACAACGTTGGAGATGGCCTTGGCGGACTTGCCGGAAGTCTGCCCATCGGCCAGCACAAAAGAAATGCCGCCGGTGGGACGCTCGACCATTTCGAGCGTGTCCCCGCTCTCAGACGTGGCATACTTGCCAATCTTGGCGACGGCCACTCGGGCTTCCATACGGCGGAGATTGTACAACGCCGAGGCATGTTTTGTAAGCCAACGGCAAGGCGGTCGGTGGAGCGTATCGGATACAGTCTTGGGGTAGAGTGGATGCTGAAGCAAACCCAACCCATGATCCGGCCTGGAGGGATCTAGCCTTGGATTCCAGCGGAGCGATGGTTGACCTGCCGCAGGTGATCGATCAAGCCACCGAAATCAGCGGCCGGCATTTAGGCGATCGTCAGGTGACGATCGTGGCTGAGTTCCCGGCTCACCTTCCGGCGGTCCGGGCCAATTCGCGCCAGGTGACCTCGGCGGTGGCCTGCCTGCTGGCGCGCGCCGGCCAGTTGACCTCAAGCCGGGAGATAAAAGTCCGCGCCGAGCTTTTGTCCGGCGGTGACAAACTTGACACCCTACGGGTGATGGCGGGAGAGCCGGAACAGTTGGGGCGTTCAGGGCCGTGGGTGGTCCTGCGCGTGTCGTTTGCCGACAGTGGCTCGGCGGCCCTGGAGATCGTGTCCCAATTCAGCCTACCGCCGGCCGAGCGCGGCTGGATCCTGGAAGGCAGTGGGCCACTCTTGGCCGACTTCGGGCCGCGGCTGTGGCTCGAGTCCGATCAAGCCTCCGAGACGCGCTTTGGCATGGCGCTGCCTTTGTGGGGGGTGGACGAGCCGCTGGCCGATTTGAGTTCGCTGCGGCGTGAAGTGCAATCCCGGCTGTCCAAGACGGGGCAGGAGGCCAAGCGCCTGCTGCTGATGGTCGAAGACCCCCAGCTTCGCGCCCTGCTGGCGCGCGACTTGGAGGCCGCCGATCACCAGGTCGTGGTGGCCGAGAGCGGAGAGCAGGTGCTCTCGCTGGCCCGCGAGGTTGGGCCGGACCTGGTGCTCCTGGACTTGCTCGCCCGGACGCCAACGGCCTTCGAGGTGGCGGCGATCCTGAAGTATGATCGTCGCACACGCAACATCCCGGTCATGTTCCTGACTTCGACGGACGATCCAAAGGGCGGCATGAGCATGGAAGCCGTCAGCTTCCTGCCCCGGCATCATGACACCGGCGCGCTGGTCTCAGCCATCCAGGCCGTGTTAAATTCGGACCTCGAGCCGCTGGGCCGGGTGCTGATCGTGGAGCCGGACGATCACCTGCGGGAACGCATGGTCATGACCATCCAGGGCCAGGAGTACCGTGTGAGCGAGGCCCGCACGGCAGCCGAAGCCATGGCGCTGGCCGAACGCGCCGCTGCCCGGGATGGTTCTGGTCAAAGACAAGATCGCCGAGGAGCGCGACTACTGGCTGATCCGGGGCCTGCGCCAAATCTCACCACAGGCCAAAATCTTCGTCATGGCGGACGTGCTCAGCGAAGAGGAAGGCCGGCGCGCCATCCGGCGCGGGGCCTCGGGCTATAGCGAGACGGGCAAGCTCCCCGATCTGCTTGACCGCGTCCGCCAGGGCAAACCGGACAAACCCAAGTAACTCCTACAGGTCCTGATCCCGCTCAGCTTGTGATGCGTTTCACAAATTGAGTCAGTCGGAAGGCGCGTCTCAGGTGACGTCGACGGCGGTGCCGTGGCCGATGTTCAGGAGCGCGTTGTCCTTAGCCACCGGCAGGGTCCACCGGTACAGCCACTTGGCTTCTTCGGTCCGCATGTTGACACAGCCGTGGCTTTGCGGACGCCCAAAGTCGTTGTGCCAGTAAGTCCCATGAAAGGCGACCCCGGTGAAATGGAAGAAGGACACCCAGGGGACGCCCGGGAGCTCATAAGCGTCCAGGCTGGATGTCAGGCGGCCATCCCCCATGTGTCGCAGCGGCATCTTTTTGTCAACGTAGAAGCGGCCTTTGGGGGTCGAAGTGGGGAGGCCATTTTCTCCGGGTATGTCGCTCGGGATGCCAGATGCAATCCGCGTTCTGAGCACCAGGCGATCGTGCTCATAGGCGCGCAGCTCCTGGTGGGCCAGAGAGACCTCGATCCGCTTGGCCTCGAGGGGCACGTCTGGAGAAACGGGTGTCAGTTCCTCGGGCGGGATTCGCCGAAGGTGCTCGGCCCTGACGAAGTAACGGACCTTGAGCAAGTCATCCTTCAGGGCGTACCACTGCCTGCCATCGGCACCCGTGACCGCCTCGTCGGCCCAGGCTGTGGACTGGAAATACAGCCGGTAGAGCGGATCGGCGCCTGAATCAGGCAGGCGATAGGATCGGGTGAAGGGGACTGAAACTTCGAACAGCTCGCCGTCGGAGCGCAAGCTGCGAATGGGGGCCTGAGGCTCCCAGCGTACGACCTGCAAGTAGCCGCTGTGCACGTAGCCGTCAGCCAGGCGATACCAGTAGGGATTGTGAGCCGGGCCGTTGTCGGAAATCAGCTGTTCGGAGGCGGTGACCAGGTTGTCGCGAACCAGTCGGTCCAGCCGCTTGGAACGGAAATCAGGTTCGGCATAGACGCCTATCCAATGCGTGGCGACCCTGAGCAGGCTGGTGGTCTGCAGACTGCCGAGGCCGATCGGCGGTGCCAGGCCGAACGCGCCGGCCGCCAGGCCGCTGGCTTTTAGGAAATCTCGCCGGCTGAAGTGGTTGTTCACGCTGCCATTGTAGCCCAAGGCCGTCGCCGACCGACTAGGAACCTGGTGGGAAAGCCTCAGGCGGCGTGGGTCTCCCGCAGATCGTTGATGCGGTTCACGAGCGGTTCAATGGCTTTGCGCAAGGTGTCCGGTTCGACGCCTTCGACCTTGATGGTCATCTCGGTGGTTTCGGTGCTTTCGCCCAGGAACGTGCCCAAGGCGATGATGTTGCCCCCGAGATCGTAGATGGTCTTGGTCAGGTGTGCCAACTCGCCCGGCAGATTGGGGACGGTCACGGTCAGACGGATGCCGGCCTTTCGGGCCCCCAGGATTTCCAGAAACACTTTGAAGAGATCGGTTTCAGTGATCATGCCAACGACTTCTGAGTTCGCGCACCACCGGCAAGCCCGCCGATCCGCTTGTCGGCCATAATGCGGGCGGCGGTCTCGAGAAGTGTGTCCTCGGTCACCGTGATGACGTCCTTGTTCATGACCTCGCCGACGGTGATTTTGCTGATCAGATAGTTGACCTCCCAGACGCTCAGACTGGTGGCATCAGAAGGGGAAGCCTCGAGAAGATCGCGCTCAGATACGATCCCGACCAGGTGACCTTTGTGATCTACGACTGGAAACCGCCGGACGTGGTCCCGGCGCATCATGCTCAACGCTTCCAGTATGGGGGTATCGGGATCGATGGTGATGACCGGGTGGGCCATGCGTTCACCGACCAGCATGAGAGACTCCTTTCGGCAGGCTTGTACTCCGCCGGAACGACCATAGCCAACAGCCGTCTCCATTCTAACGCAAGCCATGCCCCATCCGCCCGGCGTTCCTGGAGCCCCGGGCATGCTATAATCGGCGCGATGAGGCCCGTGAACGGCCCCACGTGTTGCGTGTCCCGCGCCCAGCTTGCGCATGGCTGGTCCCTGACCCTCGCCCGTCCGCCCGTCTCTCCCCATGCTTATGAGTTCGGCCCGCACACCGGTACCGCCTGCGTGTGGTTACCCTCGGGCGAGCGGGCCAAACCCTGGCCGGGGGCGCGCCGGTGCGTCGGTGCAGTCGGTCCATCTTGAGAGCTTTCCTAGCGGCCCGCCTGCCGCTTGAGATACACCAGGCGCTGGACGAGAACATAGCGCGGCTCAAGTCCAAGCTTCCTGAAGGGGCCGTCCGCTGGGTCCGAGCCGAAAACATTCATTTGACTCTCAAATTCCTGGGCGAAATCACTCCGAACCAGGTCGACAAGCTCGTGGAAGCGGCGGCGCAGTACCTGCGCCCGTTGTCCCCGTTTGAGCTCCGGGCCATCGGCCTGGGCGTGTTTCCCCAGCCAGCCAAACCTCGGGTGATCTGGGTTGGGGTGAAGGGCGATGGAGCCCGTCTGAACTCACTCCAGGGCGGGCTCGAGTCCCGCTTGGCGCGCGAGGGATTCGAGGCTGACGAGCGCGGCTATCACCCGCACCTGACCCTGGGGCGGACCCGGCGGGACCTGCGCCGGGATGACGAGAAGGCACTGGCCGATGCGCTGGCGGCCGAGTTTGTGGGCGATCTTGGGGTGTGGCGAGTTCGCAGATGTGGCCCTGATGCGAAGCGATCTCAAACCAGACGGTCCAGTCTACAGCGAGGTCGGAATCTTTCCCCTGGCAGGGGGCACGAACGGTTGAATCCTAGATGCGAGGCGGCATGCAAGACCTGAGCCTGAGACTGGCGCGCCGGCTGGTGGACATCCTGGAGGAAAAGAAGGGGGAGGACATCGTCCTGCTCGACTTGGCCGGCGTGTGCACCTTCACCGACTACTTCGTCATTGCCACGGGGATCAGCGAGCGCACACTGAGAGCGCTAGCGGATGACATCCGCAAGAAAGCCAAAGATGAGTTCGACGGAGCTTTGGGACGGCAGGAGGGTGTCCCTTCCAGCGGATGGGTGCTTTTGGACTATGGCGACGTGGTTGTCCACCTGTTCTCGGCTGAAATGAGGCGCTACTACCAGTTGGAGCAGCTTTGGGAGGCCGGGAAGGTGCTGGTGCGGGTCCAGTAGACCTCTGTCTCCTTCGGCCCCTGGCGGTTCTTGTATGTGGTTGAGCCGGCAGGCTTCAGCCCGAGGGTACGCCGCTACTCAAAGATCCAGCGGTCGAGATCGCGGGGCCAGCTGATCAGCTCATCGGCTTGAAACCACAGCGCCACTTCGGCGGCGGCTGTCTCCGGTCCGTCGGAAGCATGGGTCAGATTGCGTCCAACTTCCAGCCCGAAGTCGTGCCGGACCGATCCGGGGGCGGCCTCGGTCGGCCGGGTGGCGCCCATGGTCTGCCGGACGGCGGCGACGGCATTCGGCCCTTCCCATGCCATGGCCATGACCGGGGAAGAGGTGATGTAGGCGATCAGTCCGTCGTAAAATGGTTTGCCCTTGTGGATGGCATAGTGCTGTTCAGCCAGGGGCTTCGGGACCGCCATAAATTTGGCCCCCGCGAGGCGCAAGCCGCGCCGCTCCAGCCGGGACATGATCTGCCCGATCAAGCCCCGCTGCACTCCGTCCGGCTTGATCAGGACCAGAGTTCTTTCCACGATCGCCTCCATACGCAGGGAACTCGGGGAGAGCCCCGAGTTCGGTACGGCACACGCCTAAGCTGATCTTTCGCAGCCGTTCAGACCGAGCCCATGCCTTTGCGGTAGGCCTGAATGGCTTCTTCCAGGCGATCGGCCTTCATATACGCATCGCCCAGGGCCTGCCAAATGTTGGGCTGGTCCTCGTCCTCGGAGACGGCAGTCTCCAGATCCTCGATAACTTCGTCCAGGTGTTTCTTGCGCTTGATGAGTATCCCGTACTGGGCCGAAGCGCGTTGAGCATCACCCGAGGCAAGCGCCTGCCGGGCACTCACCAAGACCTCGGTCTCTTTCATGCCCCGATTGTAGGCTTTCACGGCGTCTGAGGTCTTCCCGATCTTCATGTACGCGTCACCGAGCACCTGCCACAGCAAGGCGGCGTCCGGGTCGCGATCGACGGCCGACTCCAAATCCGCCACCACCAACTCAATCTCGCGGCGGGATTTGATCATTTCGCCGTAGGCCTGTGAAGCCTGGTCCATATCCCCATCATCAAGCGCCTTGCGGGCGCGGCTCAAGCCATCATCCGACCCGGCGGGGATGCCGGCAGGTTCGGCCGCGGGCATTCGAATGGTCTCCGGGGGAGCAGCCGGCTCCGGCGGAGGGGGAGTCGGCCGCGGCGCCTCTTCTGCTGGGATGGGAACCACGGGCTCCGGCGAAGCGGGAGCCGGCCGCGGTGCCACTGCCGCTGGGATGGGAACCACGGGTTCAGGCTCCGCAGGCAGGGGTGGGGTGACGTGGGGCGGCGGGGCCTCGGTGGGCGGCGGCTCCGGAATGGGTTCGGCATGGGCGGCGGGAGGCTCGACCGTAGCGGGCGGGGCTTCGGGAAGTGTGCGGATTGGTTCTGGGGCGCTGGAAACAACCTCGGACGCCCGTGGGCGCATGATGGTCGGCTCTGATGACTGAGGTGCCGGTTCAGGCGTGGTCTGGCTGGGCACGGGTTCAACCCCCGCGGAAACGTCGCTGTCAATTCCGCGCTGCTCGGCCAGTTGTTCCAGCCAGCCCAGGTCTTCAGTCTGCTGGGCTGGCTGGCTCACGCGTGGTTCTTCCGGTTCGGGGGGCCGCGCCGCGGCCGGCATTTCTCCCGGCAATTCTCCGGGCTCGTCCGGAGCTCCACCCTGGTCTCTGGCGGCCAGGCCTTCGAGCCAGCCGAAGATCTGGTCGTCGTCCATGCCTTCGAGCTGGCCCAATTCATAGTCCGCCGGCGGCTGGGAAGTCTCGGCCGGCGAAACCTCGGCCGGCTCTTCACCCAGACCCAGCTCCTCAAGCATCTTCAAGCGGCCCGTGTCGTCTTCGGCAGGGACCTCGGGCGCGTCCCCAAGTCCGTAAACCGCCGATGGGCCGATCAGGGTCTCTTCAGCCGAGGGCTCAGGACCTGCCGCTTCAGTGTCGGTTGAAGTCTCGGACCCGGCTTCGTAATCGAGGAGCCAGTTCGGGACGCCCTCGTCGGCCTCCCCCGGTACGGCCGGCTCCGGCTCAGCCGGGGTCTCGGCGAGGGTGTCGGCCAGTCCCTCCAGCCAGGAGCTGGCCAGGGTTCCAAGGGCTTCGTCTCCGGTTTCCTCGTCTCCGAGCCCTCGCATCCAGTCGGGTTCCTCATCGCCGAGGGGCGAAGCCGGCGCGATGTCCTCAAACTCATCCGCCAGGTTCTCAAGCCAAGCGGTCGCCGAACCCTGGGTTTCGGCTGCTTCTTCGACACCTGAGGCTTTAAGTTCGTCAGCGGCGCCGCTGAGGCTCTCAAGCCACTGTGCCGCTTCTTCCTCTTCTGGGAAACCGGCCCCTGCATCCGAGACAGCCGATTCGGGAGCGGACAGCCACGATGGCGCCCGGACCGTCTCCTCGCCCGTCACGGGTTCTTCAGCGTCGTGACCGGCTTCGAAATCGAACCCCGCGGCGGCGTCCTGATCCATCACCTGGCTGGACTCTTCGGCGGACGAACCCCCGGCAATTGACATCAGCCAGTCGGGCACCTCGCCTCCGCCGGCTTCAACATTTTCGTCGGCCGGTGATTCCTCCGCCTGGTCTGGATATTGCCCGACAAACTCGGGTTCGCCGAACCCCGAGTCGGCAGCAGCCTGAGCAACGCCTGACAGCCAGGTTGGCACATCCTCGGAGGGGGATACCTCCGCTTCCGGCCCCGCATCAGGACCCGACGCCTCGCCTTGCAGGGCGTCCTGCATCCAGTCGGGCACGTCTCCGGCCGGTGTCCCGCCCTGTTCGGATTCGGCCCCGCCTGATTGTTGTCCTCGATCCCCAAGCCAACTCATGATGGTCGAGGTCGCCCCCGGCTCTTCGTCAAGCCAGCCCGGGATCGCCCCTGGGTCGGCGGCCGCTCCTCGGGATGTTTCAGGCTGGGTACCGAGTTCCAGCCCGAAATCGGGCGTCTCCGCCGGCTCGGACAAGTCCTCGGCCTCGTCGGCCAGCTCGCCAAGCCAACTGGGGGTGAGATCAGCCTCCGCCGCCCCGGGCTTAGCGGTGCCGGCCTGCTCGCCCGAGGTTGATACGCCGTCCAGCCAATCGGAGACGTCTTCTTTGTCAGATGGCATTGCAGGCTGAATGACCCTGGGTGCCTGATCGGCGGGCACCTTACCCTGAAGCCAGGACGGAATCTCGGCCGGTGCCAGATCTGCGGCTTCCGAGTCATCCAGCTCGGACTCGGGGGGCAGCTCGCCGCGCTCGAGCGAGGCCAGCTCGCCTTCCGAGAATGAGACGGGGGCTTCCGTGGCCACGCCTGACAACTCCTGCCAGCCGGCTTCGCGCATCCAGCCCGGAATGCTCTCATCGGCGGTAAAGCCGTCTACGTCGGCCGCCTCGGCCATCGCCACGCCTGGGGCAATTCGGTCGGGATGGATGCCGCCTCATCGTCCTCGACTTCAAGGGACTCGGCAGACTCCTCGATATCGTCCAGCCAGGAGGGCAACGGTCCGGTCGGGCCGCCCGATGCGGCGCCGGATTCGATTTCGACGCCAAGGGACGCCGCCCAGTCGGGTTGGCCGCCCTCAGACACGGGTAAAGGCTGGCCCGGACGCCAGTCGAGCCGGTCGATGCGAATTGTGTCGGCTTCAACCTTCAGCGTGTCGACCATCGGGTACTCAACATACGCGGCGTACGGATCCAGTTGAGCCAGCCGCCGGTGATAGGCTGTGCCTTCGTCAGATTTACCTTGTTCCTGGTGGACAGCCGCCATGATGCGGGCGGCTCGCTGGCAGTATGGGAGCTTCTCGATAATTTGCCGGCTGACGTCGGCGGCTTCCATCTTCTGGCCTGTTTGCCAGTACATGTCGGCCAGCAGGACCTGCAGGTCGGGGCGGTCCGGGTCCTCCTGCAGGGCAGACTGGAGTTCGGCTATCGCTTGCGGATAGAGCTCACCTTGCGCATACATGCGCGCCAGCGCGCCCCGGGTGAGGCGGACCTTGTGAGGTTCGAAGTCCATCCCGCCGGCCGATCAGCCGACGAAGTTCTTGTTGGATGGCCGGATTGGCCGGGTTGGTCTCGAAGGCGCGTTCCATGTGCCAGATGGCGGAGTCCAGATTGCCTTCGTCTTCACGGACGATTGACATGCCTATGTGGGATACAAAGTCGTCTGGGACAGCCGAGAGCACGCGCTGAAAGATGTCAGCGGCGTCGCCATAGCGCTTGGCTTCAAGGTAGGACTTGCCGAGCAAACGATAGATTTCGATATTCTTGGGGTAAATCTGGAGGATGTGGCGGCAGTGCGCAATCGCCTCGTCGAGCAATTCGCGCTCGACAAGATTGTCGATTTCCCGAAGATAGGCGCGCAAACTAATCTGGGCCATGAGCTACACCTTGCAAAGAGTATGCCGCATGATACACGATTGTGCAAGGCGGCACAGACGCCGTGCAGGTTGCCCGAGGCTGCGTATAGTCAAAGAACCCCGGACACGGGCGCCCGGGGCGGACGGAGCTGGTCTCGCCGCTCCCGGCATGGCCCACGCCGCCCCCCGCATGGCTACAACCCATGGATCGAAACGGCCGAATCGATCAGGCTGTCAACGGACGGCTCCTCGAACGGCGGATCGCCCCACGGGTCGGCCTGGGCCAACTCCCCCAGCAGGGCCAGCAAGGCGTTGTGCACCGAATGGGCCAGGGCCAGAGGGTCGTAGCCACCCTCCAGACAGAGGACGAGGCGCCGGCGGCATAGCTCGTCGGCCGCATGGGCGAGGCCGGCCACCAACTCATGAAATCCCGCCGCCGTCACCTGCAGATTGGCGAGGGGGTCGCGCCAATGCGCGTCGAAACCCGCCGAGACCAGCATCAGGTCCGGCTTGAACCGGTTGAGGGCCGGCAGGATCACACGCTGCATGGCCTGCCGCATGGCCCTATCCCCGGCCAGAGCCGGAAACGGCAGGTTGACCAGCGTGCCGGCGCCAGCTGCCTCCTCCGTCTCCTCCAACGCGCCTGAGCCCGGGTAGATCCCCCATTGATGGGTTGACACATACAGCACGCTGGGATCGGCGGCGAAGATCGCCTGGGTGCCGTTGCCGTGATGCACATCGAAGTCCACGATGGCCACGCGCCCGAGCCCGTCGGCCTGGACAGCACGGGCGGCGATGGCCACATTGTTCAGCAGACAGAACCCCATGGCGCGGTCACCGGTGGCATGATGGCCAGGCGGACGGATCAGCGCGAATCCGGCACCGGCTTCGCCTCTGGCGACGGCGCGCACGACGGCCAGCGCGCCGCCGGCCGACATCCGAGCCAGCTCGAAGGAGGACTGGGTCACAAAGGTGTCCCCGTAATCCAGGTAGGCAGGCGCATCGGCGACGGCCGCCTTGAGGCGGTCCAGGTGGCGTTCTGAATGCACGCGCAAGATATTCGGCAAATCCACCGACACGGGTTCGATGACCGTCAGCCGGTTGGCCAACGGGGTCAGCGCCACCTCGTCGATGTGGGCGAAGCGGCCCGGGGACTCCGGGTGGACCGGGAAGGCATGGCCGGCGGATTCCACCCGGCAATACGCGACCGTCGTGGCAGACGCGCTCATGGCGGGCAGCTGTCCAGGCGATCCTGGTTGTCCAGCGCCAAGCTCTTAGTCCGCCAGGCCCGAAGGCTCAGCCAGAGCAGACCGCCGACTGCCGTCGCCCACAGCCCTGCCCGCAGGACCGCCGGACTGAGGTTCTGCCAGCCGAAGGCGGCGCCCAGCAGAAAGGCAATCGGTGCCACGGCCTGGAAATCACGCTTGAGTATGCGCAACCTTCACCCGCCCGTGAACCATATTGGTGTCCCAATGCTAGGCCCCATGACGCCCGAACGCAATATGAATCACTTGGACAGGCGCCCCGCCCTCGATGAGAATAGGCCCGCCATACCCACCGGGGCCCGTATCCATCCAATTGAAAGTCGGCTGGCCTCAGTCGGCGCAAGCCACCGCCTCGATCTCGACCTCGAGGGCGGGGGGCAGGCTGCAGCGAATGCCCCAGGGCAGAGCCAGGACAAGCACAAACACAGGTGCCCAGCTGCCCACGCCCGAATTTCGATACTACATGAAGATCGGGGCGGTGTCTTT
Source organism: uncultured Chloroflexia bacterium (assembly GCA_963797485.1). Taxonomy (GTDB): domain Bacteria; phylum Chloroflexota; class Anaerolineae; order Anaerolineales; family E44-bin32; genus CAWAND01. The sequence continues at coordinate 300,205 of CAWCPF010000001.1, read as the reverse complement.
CATGGGGTCGCCGATTGTGTCACCGACCACCCCGGCACGGTGGCGCTCCGACCCCTTGCCGGTGCTGTGCGCCGGATCGCCGGGCTCGTCTTCGATGAGCTTCTTGGCGGTGTCCAAGGCGCCGCCGGCGTTGTTCATGAACACCGCCAGGAGCTGGCCGGAGACGATGCCGCCCGCAAGCATGCCGCCCAAAGCCTCGATCTGGTCAACCGCCATAGTTTGGCGCAGGAACTTCGATGTTCACCGATGAGCCTGCGAGTAGAGGGCCACTCCGATGTGCAGAGTATGGAGCTGGAAGACGAGCGCGAATCCGAGAGATCTGCCCAACCCAGCTGCCGATCGAGTGATCCTGCCGACCGGGCCCCCAGCCAGTCAGGGAGACTTGGGGCATCCGACTCGGTAGACGACCGTGTTGTCGTCCCTATACACCTGGCTGAGGCATCCCGCGTTCGCGATATGCTTCCACGCGATCAATGGCTGCACCCATCGTGCCCGCCGGGTCGTGCTGGAGGAGGAAGTCGATGTCCTCTAAGCTGATTGCCAGGTAACGTGCGTCTTTCCCCATGAACCAGGTCGACAGATCATCATCGGAGACCTGGGAACTGATTTCCTGAGCCCAGCGAAAGTGATCCGGGTCAGGGATGCATGTTGGAAGGCAGTAGTAACCTCGACCATCTCCCAACAGAAGAACATGGCTATCACCCGCAACCGCAACTGCCGCCTCCACGCCACGCTCGTCAAGTACGAGCCGATCGACGAATGCTCGGCGTGACTCTCCGCCCAGTATGGCTCGATCCGGGCGATACTGGAATAAGATCACGAGTTGGTAGAACAATGTTAGCAGTGTTAAGCCTATCGCAAGCATCGGCAGGAAGAGCGACCAGGGCTTACGCATTCGAGCACTGACCTCCAGGATTCCATGCCCAGAGGCAATTGATAACGCGGGGAAGATCGGCATCAAGAATCTCAGTTGCTGGGAACCGATCGACCAGAGCGCCGCCCGCACAAGCACAGCCACGAGCAGCAGTGTGCCAACTCTGGACTTTCTTACCCATGGATAAGCCAACGCCAGCGGGAACAGGAAGCTGGGCACGTCGATCCGGTTCATTACCGCGCCGAAACGTGCGTGATGAGCATAAACGTTCCACGCCAGGAGCAGGAAGTCGATCGGTTGACGACCGACGCCGAAGCTATTGAGATACTCCGAATAGAGTCCAAGACGCGTGGCGTCCCACCCCGGCCCGCCGAAGTAAAGTGGATAGACCGGATTCCCGAACCAAGCCCAATTCTTGAGATACCACGGGGACGCCACGATAACCGCCGGCAGGCACAGGCGGAGTCCATCGGCGAGCAGATCCCTCCAGCCCATGCGCAAATTGGCCAGGAGCACTAGGCAGCCGAGCACAGCCCAGCCCATCAGGCCCAAGTATTTGCTGCCCATCGCTAAGCCGATAAGCATTCCGGCAAGGATCAGCCATCGACCGCTCCGCTCTTGCACCCACACCAGCGTGGCGAACAACGCCAGGAACTCGAATGCGCTCCACGCCATGTCGATATAGGCAAAGCCGCCCCAGATCGGCAGCGTGACCACGCCCAGTAGGATGGCCGCTGACAACCAACCGCCACGCTCGCCAAGCCAGCGCTTCCCCGCCGCATATGTTGCCAACACAAGCAGGGCTGCGGTCGACAGATGCAGCAGCTTGGGAAAGACGTCGTCACCCCAGGCCATCCCGAAGGTAAACAGCATCTCTACCGTGAATGGCCCGTTCACATACCAGTTGTCGGGGTTCGGGTAGATCCGCGCAGCGGCGAGGAATTGCTTCGGGCCGACCAGGTGGTACATCAACCCGTCGTAGTCCCAGGCCGGCGATAAAGCGTTGACCGCCGCCAGGCAGCCAATCAGGAGCGCCAGGATGACGAACACCTTGGCCAAGGGTGCGGCCGCGCGCCAGCGGGTGACGAGATCGGGGAAGATGCCGAGCACCCGGCCCCAGAATGAAACCGACGGCCCGAACACGGCCGCGGCAGCGATGAGTTCGATCGCCAAGGCCAGAGGTCGTAGCCAACCTAGCAGGCCCAGTACCAAGTTGGCGAGGCCCAGTGCACCCAACCCGAGCGCACAGGCGAAGAGATGAAACTCGAGTCGAAGTCAGTCCGGAGATCGATAGCCGGCGGAGGCTGGCCGAGCCTATGCCGGCGGCCACGGAGACCACGGCCAGGACGAGCGCCGTGGAGAGCACTGCATCGCGCACGGCGACCGGGCCGACCACGTCCAGCCCGCGTTCAGGCCAATGCGCGCGCAGCCCGACGATGATCGCCATGACTGCCACTCCCCCCAAACGGTCGAGAACCAACTGCAACCTCGGGGGCGCCCATGTCGACATGGCGTCGGATTGTACAGGACGCAACCTGTGACGGAAAGCGAGAGACCCGGCTGCGGCCGGATCTCTCTCGAAAGCGTCGGCAGAGCTCTGGCGCCTAATCGCCGGAGGCCAGCGCCTCGATCTTGACCTCGGGGGCGGGTCGCTTGCTGCGGCGTATTGCCCAGGCCAGCGCCAGGACCAGCACCAGGACGAAGGCCCAACCCCCCACACCCAAGTTTTGATATTGGACCACGATGGGGGCAATGATCACCGACACGATATTGACAACCTTGATCATCGGGTTGAGCGCTGGACCGGCCGTGTCCTTCATGGGATCGCCAACGGTGTCGCCGACCACCCCGGCGCGATGCCGCTCCGAACCCTTGCCGGTGTTGTGCGCCGGATCGCTCGGCTCGTCCTCGATAAGCTTCTTGGCGTTGTCCCACGCCCCGCCGGCGTTGTTCATGTACACGGCCAGGAGCTGGCCGGAGACGATCGCCCCCGCCAGGAAGCCGCCCAGGGCCTCGATGCGCAGTGCCAGGCCGACGACGATGGGCGTCAGCACACCCAACATGGCCAGGGACACGAGCTCCTTCTGAGCCGCGCCGGTCGAAATGGCCACCGCCTGCCGGTAATCCGGAGCGACCTTGCCTTCCAGGACCCCGAGACGGAACTGCCGGCGGACCTCTTCGACCACCAGAATGGCCGCCCGGCTCACGGCGTTGATGGCAAACGACGAGAACAGCCAGGGCAGGGCGCCGCCGATGAGCAGGCCCACAAAGACCTGGGGCAAATCCAGCCGGATGCCGACGGTCTGTATTTGATTGGCCAGGGCAATGCCCAGGCCGGCCTGAGCCCGGCTGACGTCGACCAGGAACGAGCCGAACAGGGCCACGGCGGCAATGACCGCCGAGCCGATGGCCACGCCTTTGGTGATGGCCTTGGTGGTGTTGCCCACAGCGTCGAGATCGGCCATGATCTGGCGGGCGTGACCGGTCTCCTCGTCTTTCTGGCCGGCCCAGGCCATCTCACCGATGCCGGCGGCGTTGTCGGCGATTGGACCATACGAATCCATAGCCACCACATTGCCGGTGAGAGCCAGCATGCCGATGCCGGTCAGCGCCACGCCATAGAGCACGTAGGTCACCTGGTGGGCGGCGTCGATCCCCGGGATGGTGCCGAAGATTCCGACGGAGGCGAGGATTGTGAAAGCTATCACAATCGCCGACCATACCGTGAACTCATATCCGACGGCAATGCCGGATAGCAGCATCGTGGCCGGCCCGGTGTTGGTTGAGCGCTTGATCTCCTTGACCGGCGCGTGGCTGGTACCGGTGAAGTAATCGGTCAACCGGTCGATGGCCAGCGCCAGCAGAATGCCGACCGAGGTGGCCGCAAACGGACGCCACCAGCCGCCGGGAATGCTGTCGCCCAGGTAGAAGAAGGCGGCTATGCCAAACAGCGCGATCGAGATGACTGCCGAGATGATGTAGCCGTTGAAAATCACCCGCATGGCGTTGGAGCTCTCGCGGGCGCCGCTGCGCACCGAGTAGGTGCCGAAGATCGAAGCGAACACGCCGATGCCGCGGGCGATCAGCGGGAAAATGATCCATTGCAGGTTGCCGGTCAGATGCCAGAGGGCCAGCGCCAGGATCAGCGCCGAGACGATCGTGACCTCGTACGATTCGAAGATGTCAGCCGCCATGCCGGCACAGTCGCCGACGTTGTCGCCCACCAGGTCGGCGATGACGGCCGGATTGCGGGGATCGTCCTCGGGGATGCCGGCTTCCACCTTGCCCACCAGATCGGCCCCGACATCGGCAGCCTTGGTATAGATGCCGCCGCCGACGCGCATGAACAGCGCCAGCAGCGTGCCGCCAAACCCGAATCCCAGCAGGGCGTCGGGCGCGGCGATGCCAAAGTAGATGAAGAGCAGCGTGCCGCCGAAGAGGCCGAAGGCGTTGGTCATCATGCCGGTGATCGTGCCGGCCCGGTAGGCGATGCGCAGGGCGTCGCCGAACGATCGGCGAGACGCGGAGGCCACACGCACATTGGCGTTGACCGCCATGCGCATGCCGATCTGCCCGATCGCCAGGCTAAACCCGGCGCCCATGATGAAGCCCACTCCCCGGCCCAGTCCAACAATCAGGCGGACGCTGGCCTGAGACATGCCCTGGAAGCGCTCCAAAGCTTCAGGCGTCGGGGGCACGATGTAAACCGACAAAAAGAGCGCCACCGTTAGGATGGCGATCATGGGGAGGATGGACCGAAGCTGGCGGGTCAGGTAGGTATCGGCCCCCTGGCGGATGGAGGTCCACACCTCCTGCATCCGCGCCGTGCCCATGTCCTCGCGCAGAATCTGACGCCGCAGCACCAGCGCGTATACCAGTCCCATCACGGCGATGACGATCACACTCCAGACACCGATCGCCTCGAACGGGGTGAGCCCTTCCATCGAATACATAGCGTGTCCTCTGATAAAGGCTGATTGGATTGTCGAAGGGGCGACGGATTGTACCTTTTGCCACCCGCCTAGTCAAGAAAGGTGAAACGCATGCCGCTCCCGTCCCTGGCCCCTCGCCAGGCAGGATAAGCTGCCGTCAAATCGAAGGTCCTCTCGTGGAGACGGCGCTGGCGGTGAGGCGAAACGACACCGAAAGCATGGGCGCGCGCCCAGGAGGCCGACGCGGATGGCGGATGAGTATTTGGTTAATCTCCGCCGCCGGGCTTGACGTCGGTGGGCGCAGTTAAGTATAGTGAACACAGACCACGTGGCTGTGAGGACGCTGTCTGAAAGCACGAGCTGCCAGCAGGCGCTTCGGCAGCGGTGCTTTTTTCATGGCCTCGAGCCAAGGGAAAACCGCGTCGGCGCGAGAGGGCCATGATCGAAGTCAAGAACCTGACCAAGTACTACGGCGCCACGGCCGCCATCCGGGGACTGAATTTCGACGCCCGCCAGGGAGAGATCCTCGGCTTCCTCGGCCCCAACGGCGCTGGCAAGACCACCACCATGCGTATTCTCACCGGCTACATGCCGCCGACTTCGGGGACGGCCACCGTGGCCGGTTTTGACGTCATCGACCAGTCTCTCGAGGTCCGCCGGCGCATCGGCTATCTCCCCGAGACCGTGCCGCTTTATCCCGACATGAGCGTGCGGGATTATCTGACCTTCATGGGCAACCTGCGGCATGTCGAGGAGCTGGATGAGCGCGTCGACGATGTGCTCGAGGAAATCCACCTTGAGGAGCGCCAGGACAGCCTGATCGGCAGCTTGTCCAAAGGCATGCGCCAGCGCGTCGGGCTGGGCCAGGCTCTGGTGCACCAGCCCGAAGTGCTGATCCTGGACGAACCGACGATCGGGCTCGATCCGGGCCAGATCATCGAGGTCCGCAAGCTGATCCAGGACCTGGGCAAAGAGCGCACCGTGCTGTTGTCCACTCACATTCTTTCCGAAGCCCAGCAAATCTGCGACCGGGTGCTGATCATCAACAATGGCACCATCGTGGCCGAGGACTTCCCCGGCAATCTGCAGGCCCAGATGGCGGGCGCCGAGCGTCTGGTCGTGCGCGCGCTGGCCAGCCTGGAGGAGGTCACCTCCAACCTGCAGGACCTGCCCGGCGTCACTCATGTCAGCCAGGGGGCGGAGCCCAACCTGTACGAAGTCACCACGTCACCCGGCCGCGACGTGCGCCCGGAGATTGCCCGGCGGCTCGTGGGCGCCGGTTTCGATCTGCTGGAGCTGGGGTCGACCGGGGTGAGTCTGGAAGAGATCTTCCTTCAGCTCACGCGCGAGCAGCATCCGGATGGACACGCGGACGAGGGCTGAGTTCATGCACAACGTGTGGGTCATCGCTTCCAAGGAATTCAAGCAGTATTTCACCTCCCCCCTGGCCTATGCCCTGGCGGCAATGCTGTATCTAATCCTCGGTTTCCTCTTCTATGTGAACATCAACTTCGGTCTACAGACGGGCCAGATCACCCCCGACGGCCGAATTGTCATGGGGCCGATGATCACGATCCTGGTGTTTATCACGCCGCTTCTGACCATGCGCCTGCTGGCCGATGAACAACGGATGGGGACGCTCGAGCTGCTGCTGACGGCGCCCGTCCGAGACGCCGAGCTGGTGGTCGGGAAGTGGCTGGGGGCGCTGGGTTTCATGCTGGTGATTGTGCTCCCGACATGGATCTACCCCTGGATCATGGAACGCATGACCCAACCCGGGATCGACCAGGGCGTGCTGGTCACCGCGTACCTGGGGCTGGGGCTGCTCCTAAGCGCCATGTTGGGAATCGGCACGCTGGTGTCGGGCGTGTTCACCAACCCCTTTGTGGCCTTTCTGGGGACCGAAGGCGCGCTGCTCGGGCTGTGGGTCATCGGCGCGTTGGGGAGCGGAAGCGGGCTGGTGAGCGAAGTGGCAGGCTACCTGGGCATGGTCGATCACTTCTACAACAATCTTTACCTTGGCGTGCTGCAGCTCACCGATGTCACGTATTACCTCAGCGTGACCGTCGTGGCCCTGTTCCTCGGCGCCCAGGTCATCCAGGCCAGGAGATGGGGATGAGCTTCGATCGGCCGAAGCTGTCGACCTACGCCTTTCTCGCCGGCCTGGTGATCCTGATGGCCGACGCCGTACGCTACATCCTCACGCGCCAGACCGATGTGGTCTTTCAAGTCGGATTGGGTTTGTTCGTCCTCGGCCTGGCGGCCGGTGTGCTGCTCGATCCGGCGCGGGTTCGCGGCTGGCTTTCCGGCCGGCAGGCGCGCTACGGGAGCAACGCGCTCTTGCTCAGCCTGGCGGTCATCGGCATCGCCGTCGTGGTCAACTATCTCGTAACTCAGAATCCCAAAAGCTGGGATTTCACCGAGGACCAGCAGTACAGCCTGGCCCCCGAGACCATCAAGAACTTCTCGAGCAGCTCTCGCAGCCGGTCCAGCTTAGGGGTTTCTACACGCCCAATCTGTCCGGTTCGCGGGACTCGATCCGCCCGCTCCTCGAGCAGTATCAGGCCCATAGCCAGGGCAATCTCTCCTTTGAGTTCATTGACCCCAACCAGAATCCCGCCGCGGCCCGACAGTATGGCGTCACCAAGGACGGCAGCATTGTGGTGGTCATGGCCGACCAGACCACGGTGGTGCAGCCGGTCAATGAGCAGGAACTCACCTCGGCTCTGGTGCGGGTTTCGAACCCGGGGACGCGCACTCTCTACTTCTTGACCGGTCATGGCGAGCACGACGTCACGTTGGCCGACGATACGGGCTACAGCCAACTTGAGGCGTCGCTGCAAGCCAAGAACTACACCGTCAGCGCGCTCAACCTGCTCAGCCTGGCCCAGGTGCCGGAGGACGCCAACGCGGTCATCATTGCTGGCCCGCAGCTGCCGCTTTCCGTCGACGAGGTCAAGATGCTCGACGATTACCAGGCAAAGGGTGGATCGCTGGTGGTCCTATATGAGCCCAGTCTCACGTCGCAGATTAAGCCGGGCAGCGATCCGCTGGCGGCCGACCTGGTCCAAGCGTGGGGCATCGACCTGCAGGACGATCTGGTGGTGGATTTCAGTTCGGCTCTGCCCCTGGCCGGCCTGGCCTCGAGCTACGCGGATCATCCCATCACGCAGCGGCTGCAGGGCCAAACCACGGTCTACCCCACGGCCCGCAGCCTGTCGGTGGGCACCGCCGAGAATGCCAGCCGGAGCGTAACGGTGCTGGTTAACTCGAGCCAGGCGTCGTGGGGCGAAACCGATATCCAAAAGGTGATCGACTCCGACCAGGCCCAGTACGACGAGGGCGCCGACTTCCCGGGTCCACTGCCGGTCGGCGTGGTGGGGGTCAATTCGGCGACCGGGGCGCGCATCGTAGTCTTCGGTGATTCGGAGTTCGCCGACAATGCCTACTACTTCAATTACGCCGACGGCGACATGCTGGTCAACAGCATCGACTGGGCGGCCAAACAGGACACCCTGATCGATCTGACGCCCAAACAATCGACCTCCAAATTCGTCGCCCCGCCGTCGGTGGAGACCCTCGGACTGGTGTTCCTGTTGACGATCGTGCTGCTGCCGGGAGGCGTCCTCGCCCTGGGGGTGGGGGTGTGGTGGCAGCGCCGCCGCCGCGGTTGAGGACCTAACCTTTGATGATCCGTCGGAGCACGTGGATCGTCCTGGGGATCTTTGCTGTTTCGCTCTTGGCCCTGATGTGGTGGACTCAGGCGCGCCCGGAGGCCGGCCCCCCGGCTGACGCCACGGCCACGCCGGCCCCTTTGTGGTCGGTGGCTCCTGAAGATATCCATTCGCTTAAGATAGAGGCGCTCGAGACCGGGACCGTGGTCGAAGCGCACCGGGACCAGACGGCTGGTTGGGCGCTGGATCAGCCCGCGGGCTCGGCCGATGTGGGCCGGCTTGAGATCGCCGCCGACAGCCTGGTCAGCCTGATCCCCAGCGACAGCGTCTCGGGAGCCGATCTGGCAGCCTACGGGCTGGATAATCCCGGCTGGCGAATCACGCTGGGTATGAACGATGGCAGCCAGCTTGGTCTTCTGGTGGGCCAGACCTCGCCCACCGGTGGGGTGGTGTACGTCAAACGTCCGGAGGCCGACACGGTTTACTTCGTCAGCAGCTACAGCCTCGGCTCCGTCACCGGCCTGACGGATGAGCCGCCGCTGTCAACCGCCGCGCCGTCTCCTTCCAAAGTCGGCCACCGAGGCCGTCGCCCCTTCATCGACGCCGCCTTCTCCAACTGAGCCGCCAACGCCTTCCCCGACGCCCTGAAGCCAGGGAGCAAACCGGATTATACCGGTTACCTCCGTCATGGGGTCATGGGTTGGGCGCCCGTTGCATTGAGGGCTGATTTTCAGTATTCTGGACACGATGAAAACCAAACGCAGACGAACTGCCGCACCGATTCAAGGCAAGTCGGAAACCCTCGCGCCGACCCAGTTGAGCTTTGGATTGCCGATCCAGGAAACGCCCGACGGCGGGGCGGAGCTGCAGGAGGGGGCGATCCGCAAGCTGGTCGACTATGGCCGTGAGCATGGCTACCTGACGTATGACGATATCGCCAGGGTGCTCCCCGAGGCCGAAGAAGATATCGACCTGGTGGACGAACTGTTCGCGGCCTTGACGGCGGCCGGCGTCACGGTGATGGAGGCCGGGGAAGACGCCTCGGACGATGATATGGCGTCCAGAGAGTCGTCGGATGAACCGGAAGGGCCGGTCGAACTCGCCAGCCTGGACATCGATGACAGCGTCGGCCTTTATCTGAAGGAAGTCGGCAGGGTGCCGCTGCTGACGGCTAAAGAGGAAGTCGATCTGGCCAAGCGCATCGAACGCGGCCGCATGGCGCGGGTCAAGATGGCCAGCGTCTCCCCGCCGCACCCCATGCAATCCAAACTTCAGGAGATGGTCGAGGACGGCTGGGCGGCGCGCGAGCATCTGATCACGGCCAACTCGCGCCTGGTGGTCAGTGTGGCCAAACGCTACATGGGGCGCGGTGTGCCCTTCCTTGACTTGATCCAGGAGGGCAACATCGGATTGATCCGCGCCACCAAGAAGTTTGAATACCAGCGCGGACACAAGTTCTCGACCTACGCCACCTGGTGGATCCGCCAGGCGGTCACTCGCGCCATCGCCGACCAGGGGCGCACCATCCGGGTCCCGGTTCACATGGGCGACCAGATCAACAAGCTGCTGCGCACAACCCACCGTCTGACACAGCGGCTGGGCCGGGAGCCCACCCTGGACGAGATGGCGGTCGAGCTCGAGGTGCCGTTGAAGAAAGTTGAGACCATGATCCAGGTCTCACGCCGTCCGGTGTCGCTCGAGACGCCGATGGACGAGGACGAGGATTCGGTCCTGGCGGATTTCGTCGAGGACCGCGAGAGCCCGGCCCCGGCCGAGACAGTGACCCATTCACTGCTGCGCCAGCATGTGGAGGAGGTCCTGTTTGATCTCCCACCCCGTGAAGCGCGCATCTTGCAGCTGCGCTACGGCCTGCTCGACGGCCAAAGCTACACCCTCGAAGAGGTGGGGCGCAAGATGGGCGTGACCCGCGAGCGCGTCCGACAGATCGAGGCTCAAGCGCTGAGCCGGCTCCGACACCCTAGCCGGCGGCGTAAGCTGGCCGACTACCTGCGCGACTGACAACGTCTGTCTTCTCGACGGCGGCCGGCCCATGGCTGGCGGAATTCGGCGCGTCTGGATGGCGGGGATCAGATCGCAGGCGCCGGCGCGCCGGCGCGACGCAACCTTCCCACCCGGCCGGCCAGATCCGCCACCGCATACGCCGCCCACAGCCCGACAAACGGGATCAGCGGCAGGTAGTAGCGTTGGACTGGGAGCGGGTTCACAGCCAACAAAAAGACCGCTTCGAGCAAACCAGCCGCGGCCAGAAACCGGCTGCCCACGACGGCGCCGCGTGAGCGTCCGCCGGGGAGCAGGCTCAGGCCCAGGCCGAGCAGCGTGGCCGCCAGCACCAGGCCCCCCCATCCGAAGCCTCGGAACAGCCGATGGGCCGGATCGGCGAGATAGGCCCGATCGGCTTCGGCGGTCTGCGCCAGGTAGTTGCCGACCTCGGAGAGCTGCGGGGGGATGATGAACACCTCGCCGATCATGGCCGCCAGTCGCTGGCCGGGCGCAGCCAGAATACGATCGGGCTCGACCAGGGCCAGATCGCGCACCTGCGCCTCGACCAGCGCCTGACGCGCCCGCAGCGCCTCCTCGGCCGCGCCCAGCGGGTGCAGCCAGAAGAACGGTTGGAGCGCCAGGCTGACCAGCGCGGCCGCGGCCACGAATGCAAGCCCATGGCCCATGCGCGGCCGCCGATCGCCCTGGGCTTCGGGCCACAAGCTGGCAGCCAGGCCCGTCAGCGCCAGCGGGGCAGCCGATTGCTTGGCAGCCACGGCCAGGGCCGATCCCGCGCCCGCCGCCCAGGGACGCTTCCCCAGACTGGCCACGCCCCAAACTGCAAAGGACATTCCGAACAGCAGCGCGCCTTCGGCCATCGCCCGGCGCGGCATGCAGCAACACCAGAGGCTGGGTCCCGACCACGAGCACAGCCAGCAAGCCGACGCCGGCGCCGCCGATCTCTACCCCCGTCAGATAGATGAAGATCAGGGAGAGCGGAATCATGAGTGTGCTGGCCCACCGACCTGCGAGCAACAGCCGGTCGGGGGGCAGGGCGCCGGCGGCGTCATTCTCGTCCCAGGTCTTGCTCCAGTCCCAGTCGACTGAAACGGCCTCGGGTCCAAAGCCGGCTGCACGCCGGCCAAAGCCGAGCACATATTTGGCCAACGGGGCGTTCAGCGCCCGGTAGTTGCGAGGGTCGTCCGGCATGCCCCCCGGCCTCCAGGCAAGGTCCAGGGGATGGGTCAGCCAGGTCTCCAGATCGGCGCTCTGATACAACAGCGAACTTTCATCCGGGTGGAACGGGACCCCTGGCAAGGTGGCGAGTTGATAGGCGGTCAGGATCAGGATCACCACACCGGCGGCCATGCCTGGGTTTGTGAAGTTTTTCACTTGTTTGCCAGAGCAAAGACGAAGAGCCCGTGGCTTCCGTAAATGTCGGTAGGGATGGTCTCCACCAGGCGGTAGGCGCGCACAAAATCCTCGTCTCGCAGCAGTCCCTGCCGCCCGTACACCTCGAGCAAGACAACGTAGTCCGGCCGGAGGTCCGAAATCAGCTTGGGGGGGATGGCATAGTTGATCACATACAAAGAAGGATCGAGGGGGTAGTAGGGGAGGCTCTGGGGCGAAATCAGCCCCAGCGTGTCGAGCATGCGCGCCCCGGTTGTGTAGCCCAGGGCGCCGATGTCCCCGGCGGCGATCGTCTGCCCGGGCAACACGCTGGCGGCCAGCTCTTTCCCCACACGTTCGTACAGCTCCTCCAGCCCGGTGTACGCCATATCCGGCGCCGGTCGATCGGGGCCCTGGGATGGGTGGATCACCCATCCGGTGAGGGTCAGGGCCGCGGCGGCTGTGGCCAGGCCGATCGGCACCCACCGTGTGCGCAAGTCGGCCCCCAGGCGCTCAAACCCGAGCACAATGCCCAGGAAGTAGAAAGGCAGGGGAGGGGTGAGGTACCAGCGGAAGATCAGCGGATTGGCAAGCGAAAAAACCGCCAGATACAGCCAAGGCGCCATGAAGATCGGCCAGGACGGCGGGAACCGGCGCACGGCCATCAGCGCGCCAAGGACAAACAGGGCCGGAAACAGGACCAGGCCGATGGCGATCCACGTGTTCCCAAGCGTGTCTTGGCCGAGGAAGGGGGTGGCGAAATGCTGCAAGAACCGGATGAAGGCCGCGTTGGGGGGCAGCCGGTAGGCGGCCAGCTTGGCGGCAATCGAGTTTGGGAGGGGCTGGCCATAATACAGCCAGGCGATGATCCCCCATAGACCGAGCGGGGCAAGCAGCGCCGCGACCTCTTTCCAGGCCCAACTGGGGACAGCCCGGCCGGATATGGGCAACCGAAGCTGCCGCAGCCGTTCGATGCCCAGCGGGGCCAGGAACAGCACGGCGTCGGGTCGCGTGAGCAGGCTGAGGGCCGCGCAGGCCGCGCCGGCGGTTGGGCGCTGCGTGTAGTAGAAGTAGAATGTCGCCAGAAGAAGAGTCACGACCAGGCTGGTTTCCATGCCCCCGATGGCGAACGTGACCGACCAGGGGGCCACCGCCCAGATGAGCGCCGTGAACAGACCGGCCCGGGGCCAGCCGAGTTGCTCGCCCAGTCGAATGAGAAGCCAGCAGGCCAACGCGTCGAGGCTGGCATTGAACACCCATGCAAGGGCCGGGAACGGCGCCGCCGAGCCGCCCAGCGGCAGGGATAGCAGCGCCATCAGCAGGCTGTAGAGCGGGGTGGTGGTCCCGAGGACGTGCTCGCCGAGGTTGTAAACCAACCCATGACCGGAGACCAGGTTTTGCGCGTAGCGGAAGGTGATGTAGGCGTCATCGATGGTTCGAGGACCGGGGATGAGGCGAGCCGCCAGGGCCAAAGCGCAAATGAGCACGGCCGACCATGAGTTCCGCCAGCGGGGCATGGGGGGGATTATAGCAATGACCCGGCGCGCCCGCGTCGCCGCCGTCCAGGCCCCAGGTTGACGCGCCAGCCCGCCCCGGCAGGTCCGGGGGGATCCTTGGTTCGACGGCACGCCGGTCTGCTCGCGGCGTTGGTCATTGCCGCCCTTCTCAAGGCCGGCTTGATGGCCTCAGGCGCCGTCCCCTTTAATTCGGACGAGGCCATAGTCGGGCTCATGGGGCGGCACATCCTTCAGGGGGAACGCCCGGTGTTCTTCTATGGCCAGGCCTACATGGGCAGCCTGGATGCCTGGTTGATCGCCCTCGGTTTCGCCGTCGCCGGGACTCAGGTTTGGGTCATGCGCGCCGTCCAAGCCCTGCTGTATCTCCTGACGATCCTCACAACCTATGGTCTGGCATGGAACATCACCGCATCCCGCTCGGCTTCGACCATCGCCGGGTTGTTGATGGCCATCCCCACCGTGTGCGTCTCGCTCTACACCACCGTCTCTATCGGTGATTACGGGGAAGCTCTGCTGATCGGCAATCTGTTGCTGCTGGCCGCTCTGGCCCTGCGCCGCGGCCCATCCAGGCCATGGCTTTTCTTAGCCTGGGGCGGCCTGGCGGGTCTGGGGCTGTGGGTTTTTGGACTCACCCTGATCTACAGCCTGGCCTCGGCCCCGGTAGTCGCCATCGCCTGGTGGCGGACGCCGCAACGCCGCGGGCGCCTTACCTGTGGCGCCGCCGCCATGGCCGGCGCCGTCATCGGCGCCTCGCCCTGGTGGGGCTGGGCCGTAGTCCACGGCCTCCCGGCGCTGGTTTCTGAGCTGGCCGGATCGGCCATCGCCGGCGCTTCTCCCCAGGGTTGGTTGGCGTCGTGGGCTTCGCACCTTGCCAACCTGGCGCTGTTTGGCCCGACGGTGATGATGGGCCTGCGCGCGCCGTGGTCGATCCAGGTCCTGGCATGGCCCCTGGCGCCGCTGGTCCTGGTGTTCTGGCTCGGCGTGCTCGGCTGGTTGGTTCTGCGCCGCCATGACCTGGGCGTCGAGCCCGCCGGCGCATGGCTGCTGGCCGGGACGGGGGGATGGCTGCTGGCCGGCTTCGTGCTCACGCCATTTGGGGCAGACCCCAGTGGGCGCTACTTCCTGCCCGTGTGGGTGATCATGTCGGTGTTCGCCGGCGCGGCCGCGGTATGGCTGGCCAACCGGAGGGGACGCCGGTTGGCGTGGGCGGCTGTCGGGGTGGTGCTGGCCTACAACTTGCTCAGCACGGCCCAAACGGCGCTTACCCGTCCGCCCGGCATCACCACGCAGTTCGATCCGGTAGCCCAAGTGGACTCGAGCTACTTGCCTGACCTGGTGGATTTTCTGGTTGCGCATTCGGAGACGGCCGGATTGACCAACTATTGGGTGGCCTACCCACTGGCATTTGCGTCTCAGGAGCGGTTGATCTACATCCCGAGGCTGCCCTATCATCCGGATTTTCGCTACACTTCCCGCGATGACCGCTATCCGCCGTACGATGACATCGTCGACGCCAGCCATCGATTGGCCTATATCACGACCCAGCACCCGGCCCTGGACGAGGCGTTGGCGGAAGCCTTGAGTGAGCAGGGGGTTGGCTATGAGGAGGCCTGGATTGGCCCCTACCATGTCTTCTACGACCTCACCCGTCCGGTCAGGATGAGCGCCGCCGATCTGGCACCCGGGGGCAGGCTGCCATGAGCTACCGAAGGATGCTCTTTGCCGTCACTCTGCTGGCCATTCTGGCCATGGCGGTTCGGCCGTCGGCTGACAGTGACACCTGGTGGCACCTGCGCGCCGGGGCCTGGATGGTCGAGCATCATCAGTGGCTGACCACGGATCCCTTTTCACTCACCCGTCAGGGCCAGGCATGGGTCTACCCGGGTTGGCTGGCCCAACTGGCCCTGTTCGGTGTGTACAGCCTTCTAAGCTACGGGGGGCTCAACTTGCTGACCGGCCTGATGGTGGTCTTGGCCTGCCTGATTCTATGGCCGGTGCTGGAGGCTGGGCCGTTGGTGCGGGCATTCGTCCTGGTTCTGGCGGCCTCGGCATCCGGGATCTACTGGTCGGCCCGGCCCCAAATCTTCACCCTGGCTCTCACCGGGATCTTCATCGCCCTGCTCGAACGCCAGCGCGCCGGAGGCGGCCGGGGTTGGTGGTGGCTGCCGTTGTTGATGGTCTTGTGGGTCAATCTGCACGGCGGCTTTGCCGTCGGATTCATGCTGATCGGCACCTACCTCGCCGGTGAGCTGGTCGAGGTCCTACTGGACCGCCGCCGGGCCGACAGCTGGAGGCAGGCGTGGGAGCCGCATCGGCAGAAGTTCCTGCGCTGGATGGCCGCCGCGGGTTTGTCGGTGGCGGCGCTGGGGCTCAATCCGGCCGGATTGGGGATGATCGCCTATCCATTCCGGACGCTGTCGATTGGGGTGCTTCGCCAATATATCCAGGAGTGGCAGAGTCCCGATTTCCACCTGCTTCAGACTCAGCCCTTTGTGTGGATGCTGCTGCTCACCAGCCTCGCGCTGGCGATCTCAAAACGCCGCCCCCACGCGGTGCATGTCTTGTTGGTGTGGTTGTTCGCTTGGTGGGGGCTGGATGCGGCGCGCAACATCGGCTTGTTTGCACTGGCGGCGGCTCCGGCTTTGGCCCGGCATGCGGACGATGTCGTCGCCGAGCTGCGGGTTGGACTCAGTCCGGGGCGACAGCTGCCGGAAGGGGTCACGCGGCGGCTAAACCTGGTCCTGGTCCTTGTGGTGGCCCTGGGCGCGCTGGCGCGAATCGCCACTCAGCTTCCGGACGATGTCAATCAAGCCGCCATCGAGCAAAGCATGCCGGTGCAGGCCGTCGATTATCTGGCGAGCCACCATCCGCCAGGGCCGGTGTTCAACTCCTACAATTGGGGGGGCTACGTGCTTTGGCGCCTATATCCCAACTATCTGAGCTTCGTCGATGGGCGCACAGATCTCTTCGATGACCAGCTGCTCACGGAGTATCTGATGGCCTGGTCGGGGGATCCCAAGTGGGAGGCCGTGTTCAACACCTGGCATATCCGGTTGGCGTTGATCGAGCCTGGATCGCCGCTGGCGCAAGTGTTGCAGGCTCACGGTTGGCAGGTTTTGTTCGAGGACAGTAAGTCCGCCATCCTGGCCCCCGGCGGCTCGTGACCGCCCACTCGGTTCAACCGGCCAGGAACCGGTAGGCCACGGCGCCCCACCAGGCTGCCCAAACCAGCGCCGATTCCCATTCCCTCAAGAATGAAACCAGCGCCAGCCACGGTCCGATCAGACTGGACGTCGTGGCGTAGGGCGACGCAAAGGGTCCGGCGGCCACCAGGAGACGTTCGTCGTGGCGCCTCATGCCAAGCAGGATGAGCGCCACGGCGGCGGGCACTTGGAACGGCCATAGCCCCAGCCACAGGTTGTGGGCCCCTTCAACAAATGGAGTCGGTTGCGCGAGCAGGTCGCGTGGCCAAGCGCCGAAGAGCACCAAGCTCAGCAGCAGCACACCCACAGTAATCAGCGCCGCCCTGAGCAGCCCCCGGCGCTGGATGCCGAAGGCCAGCCCGAGTCCGATTTGGGGCTTGGTGAGTGCCGCCAACGGCCACCACTCACGGGGAAGAAAGACGGCTGCCAGGATCAGGGGCTCGACCTGGCCGTGCAGCAAGATGTAGAGCGCAGCGGGTGACGTCAAAACCAGGACGGGCTTGATCCATCCCTGGGTCCATCGCCTGGCCAGCAGGCCATGACGATCAGGTTCAGGCCATTGAGAGCGGCCCACCCCCATCGAGTGGGCAAGATCGCCAGCGGTATGAGCACGGCCGCCAGCCAGGGAGGGTTGGAGTAGTAGCTGACGCCGATCAATTGGCCGTATACAGGCTCGCCCGACAGGAGGTGATGGGCGGCACCCTGGAAGGTTACCCAATCATCCCCGCCGGCGGAGGGGATGACACCGAAGCCGATGGTGAGCACCAGCCACACCAAGCCCAGCAGACCGGCCATAGCCAGCGGCTCCTCATCACGCAAGGCCCGGGTGATCCGGCTCAAGACGGCATCTCCGTTATGACCTGCGAGACCCGTATTGGGTGCTGGTCCTTGGCCGCACCCATGTCAGCCTCCCATGGCCCGGATGGCCACCAGAATCCATGTGCCGGCCACGGCGGCCGCCGCCACCGGGAATGACTCGAGTGTGGCCGCCAACGCGCCGACCCATGCATGAAGCAGCACGTAAGGCGAGAGAAGCGGCGAAGCCACCAGAGTTGGGCGCAGCTGGCGGCGGCTCAACCCCAACGCCAGGAAGGCCAACCCGAAGGGTATCGAGGCCGGCCAGAGGCTGGCATTCCACCACAGGCCGATCTCTTGCGTGGAGCGCAGCGGCCAGGCGCCGTACAACGCGATCGACAGCAGGCCCAGAGCGGCCAGCGGCCAGGCGTCTTTGACCAGCCTGCGCGCACCTCCTTCCCGCCAGGACTCGGCCAGACGAAAGATGATCACCGCCAGGCCAATTTGCGGCTTGGTCGCCAGCAGCACCAGGCCAAGCTGCGGGGGCACCACCACACCCAGCAGTGTCAGGCTGTCCAGATTGCCATTCAACAAAGAGTGAAGAACCGGGGGCGAGGTCAAGAAGAGCGCCAAGGTCCATGGCTTGGCGCCGAGCTTCACGCCGGCAAAGGCAAAGCAGGCCAGGCTGGCCAGGGCGATCAAAGCCCGGCCGATAGGTTCGGGGAGGAGCGCAAACGGTACCAGGGCCAACAATGTCCAGGGCGCGTTGAAGTAGCCGGGGACTGAAAAGGGGGAACGGCCAGCCAGCAAGGTCAAAGCTGCCGGTCGAAAAACTCCCGACCAATCCACCGCCGGCGGCAAGAACACGATGCATGCCGCAAGAAACACGAGCAGAGCCACCCCGAGGCCAAGCGAGACGGCAGGCCGGGCGCGCATTTCGGCCAGCAGGGCCTGCGCCCCGGAGGCGGACACATCTCTCCTACGTGCCCCACCCTCGGGTTCGGGGGGCACGGGAGCTTGGGGTGATGCAGCCGATCGATCGCCGGAACCAGCGCTAATGAGGCCGCCTCCTTGCAGATTGGCCTGGATATGCTAACATCACCGAACGCCTGCGCAAGTCGGCCCTCCGGCCGTGTGGATCGTTGCGTCCTCCGCCTCAAGAGACCAAATGCCCATCCACTGCCCTGGCCACCAACCCGCATGAGAGCCTACGGCCACGACCAAGGCCGGCGCGCGTTGCTGGCGCTGCTCCTGGTCATCCTTTCTGCCGCCATGACCTATCAGAACTACCGCTTCGCCCTTCAGGCCCCGGGCGGGAACGACTTCTTGCCGCGCTGGCTCGGCACTCGCCTTTGGCTGACGCAGGGAATCAGTCCCTATGACCCTGTGGTAGCGGAACAAGCGCAGCAAATCATTTACGGCCGGCCGGCTGATCCGGCGGCGGGTGAGGATCTCGCCCGCTTCGCGTATCCACTCCCCGTTGTGATCTTTGTGTCTCCGCTTTCCCTGCTGCCTTTCACGTGGGCGCGCGCCGTGTGGATGACGGTGCTAGAGGCAGCCTTGTTGGTCCTGACGCTCATCGGCATCCAGCTGGCGCGCTGGCGGCCCCGGCCGTGGTTGTTCGCCGCCCTGATGATCTTTTCCTTGGTCTGGTATCAAGGATTTCGGGCTGTGGTCCTGGGCCAGTTTGCGGTCATCGAGGCGGCGCTGATAGCCGGGGCCTTGTGGGCCATTCAACGCGAGCAGGATGCCGTGGCTGGGATTTTGCTGGCGCTGTCCCTGACCAAACCCCAAATCGTGGTGCTGTTGTTTCCATTTGTTCTCCTTTGGGGGCTGCTTAGCCGCCGCAGGGCGCTGGCAGCCTGGACCGTCGGGGCCTCGGCGGTGCTCATGGGCGCCTTCGTGGCGATCATGCCCGGCTGGCCGTTGGCATGGATCCGCGAGGTCGTCGGCTATCCCAGCTACTCGCCGGCCGGGTCGCCGATTTCGCTCGTCGCCGACGGCCTGCCGTTTGGATCGCTGTGGTTGACGGTGGGCGTCAGCGCCGCTGCGGTGCTGTACGTGCTGTGGGAGTGGCTTCTCTCGATGGGCAAGCCCGACCGCTGGTTTCAGTGGACGGCGGCGCTCACATTGGTGGTCACACAGCTGGTCAGCCTCCGCACGGCCAGCACCAACTATCTGGTGTTCATCCCAGGCATAGTGCTGATCTTCAGCCTGTGGGTGCAGCGTTGGGGCACCGCCGGCGGCCTGGCCACGGTCATGACACTGGCGGCGCTGGTCGGCTTGCCGTGGCTGGTATTCATCAACACCCTGCAAGGCAATCAGGAGAGCTCCTTGATGTTGATCCCGCTCCCTTTCGCCGCGCTATTGGGACTGTGGTGGGTGCGGTGGTGGGCGACCCGATCGGAAGTGCTCAGTATCGGCCAGGGGCGCGGATCGAGGACCTTGTGAAATCTCTCACAAAGCAACCCCGGGCGATCTTGAGCCTGGCCGGGCGGGACCGATGAAAGACCCGGCACAGGGAGACAGACAGACGGGCCGCGGCGCGGCAAGCTCGCGCGGGGCGCGCCGCCATCGGGTTGGCTCTGCTGTTTGCCGCCCTGGTGGGTTACTATGCGGTGCACAAGCCCCTCAACCCGGGCCTGGCTGCGTCGCTGGCGGCTGACGCCGTCCACCTGATGGTGCCGATCTTGATCCTGTTTGCCTGCGGATCGGTGGGGACGCGCTTGCTCCCGATGCGGCCCGCCGGGGAACTGGCGGGCGCTGCGGTCCAGGCGGCCGTGGGTCTTGGCGTGTTTGGGGTCGCATGGCTACCGGTTGGGGCCTTCTTGGGCGTGGGAACGTGGCCGGCGCTCGCCATCCTGGGTCTGGCGCTGATCGGCCTCTGGCGTTCTGGTCTGGAGTGGGCAGCCAGGCTGAGGCGCGGGCTCGGGGAGCTGCGCCCGTCCGGCGTCTTCGAGGTCTGCCTGGCAGCGGCGGTGGCGCTGCTCGTGGGGATCGATCTGCTCGAGGCGCTCGGACCGCCTCTTCACTTCGACGCTCTCGTCTACCACCTCTCGCTCCCGGCTCAGTTCCTGTCCCAGGGCCGCGTGGCCTTCACCCCCGACAACCCTTTTTGGGGAAACCCGCTCCTGATGGAAATGATGAACACCTGGGCTATGGCGCTGGGCGGGGCGTCGTCGGCTATGGTCTTGGGCCTGCTCGTGGCATGCTTGGCGGCCGCCGGGACCCTCGGCTTCGTGCGCCGCTACTGGCCGGCCGGTGCCTGGGTGTCGGCAGCCAGCCTGATGTGCGGACAAACGCTTTGGTCCTCGATGGCGTGGGGGTATGACGATTGGCCGGCAGCGCTGTTTGGATTGGCGGTCCTGATCTGCCTCGACCTCTACCGGAAGGATGGCGAAATCCGCTGGTCGTTGTGGGCGGGTGCCCTGGCCGGCTTTGCGATGGGGACAAAGTACACCGCCGGAGTGGTCGCGATCTGCGGGTTGGCGGGGTTGGCGCTGATGTGGCGCGGACGCCCGTCTCCAAGAGCTGCCGCGGCTTTCGTGCTGGCGGCCGGGCTGACCTTCATGATCTGGCCTGTCAAGAACTTGCTCGCCACCGGTGCACCCCTCTATCCTTTCGTCGGCGGGGCGCCGTGGGTTACTCCATTGAGACAGGCGTTCTTCTCCGGTACTCACTCGGCCGGATTCCAGCCCGTGGGGCCAGGGGTGCCGATCTTTGCCACCATCTTCGGCGTGGAGGGCGGTCCGGGCTACGCCGCCACCATCGGTCCGCTCCTGCTTGGATTGGGGCTGGCGGCGTTGTTCGTGCCTTTCCGAGCCGACACACCATCCGGTTTGCTGGCGGCCTTTGTGCTGGCGGGCTGGGCGGCCTGGGGAATGGCTGGCTTCGCCTCCGAACTCTTGTCCCAGTCCAAACTCTATCTGGTCATCTTCCCGGCATGGGCAGCGCTGGCGGGCATGGGCTATGACGGTCTTCGACCGGCACGCTGGGGGAGCGTGCGATTTGGGAGGTTGGCCGGAGCCCTCGTCTTGCTCGTCATGAGCCTGACCGCGATCGCCGCCGTGAACGCCCTGAGCTTTGAGCGCCCGCTGGGGGTGGTGGTGGGCACGGAGCGCGCCGACGAGGCCGCCGCTCGCCGCCTGGGCGCCTATCTGCCGGCGATGCGGGCCGTCGGGCCGCTCGGAAAACCCGGCTCCGTGGCCATGCTTTGGGAGCCGCGCGGCTATGACTGTCAGCCCACGTGCCTTCCGGACACGTGGATCGACCGCTGGTACACCCTAAGGCGCACGACTCCCGACAACCAGGCCATCCTGGCGGGCTGGCGGTCCCAGGGTCTCGCGTACGTGCTCGTAAATCAGGCGGGGATGGCCTTCATCCGCGACACCGATGAGCGCTACACGCTTGAGGATTGGAACGCCCTGGATGAGCTGCTCAAATCCCTTTCGCTTGTGAGCACGTTTGGCGACGGCTACAGCCTTTACGCCCTGACCGGATGAATACGCATCACGCCCAACCCTGCGATGGCGCCGTCGGACTCCGGCCCGCCTCCAAGCGTCCGGCCGTCGGGGCCGGCGGGAAAGCATGAGCCGCAAGCTTGCCGCCGGCCTGGCCGCATACGGATTACTTGTGGCCGCGCTGGCGTCGGTCTGGGTTGGCGAGCCGGGTTATATGGACGCCGACACGTACTTTGCCACCGCGCGAGTCCTGCATGCGGGGGGCGGCCTGCAGGTTCCGTTCGTCTGGAACTTCTTGGCGGAGGCCTTCCTGCGCTTGCCTCAGCCGGCTCACCTGTACTGGATGCCGCTTACCACCTTTGTGGCCGCCGCATCCATGGCCGTCTTCGGCGATTCGTTCAACGCCGGCCGCCTGCCTTTTTTGCTGCTGGCCGCCAGCCTGCCGCTGCTGTCAGCGTGGTTGGCGGGGCGACTTGGGGCGCGGCGTCAGCAGGTGCTGCTGGCGGGAGCCCTGGCGGGCTTGTCGGGCTTCTACCTCCCCTTCCTGGTCACCACAGACGCGTTTTCGCTCTTCGCTGTGGTCGGGAGCCTGTGCCTGTTCGCAGCCTCGGCGGCGCCGTCGCGGCCGGCGTGGACCTGGTTCCTGGCCGGACTCTTGACCGGGCTGTGTCACCTTTCCAGGGCCGACGGACTCCTGATGCTGGTAGTTGCCATTGGCGCATGGTGGCTCAACGACCGCCGGCGGAGGACGGGCCTCGGGCTGCTCCTCGCCGGCTATTTGGCCGTGATGCTGCCCTGGTTTGTCCGCATGTGGCGTGTCACCGGCGGCCCCCTCTCGCCGGGTGGGCTCAAGACCGCCTGGCTGACCAGCTACAACGCCCTGTTCACCTATCCGGCGTCCGCACTCAGCCTCTCAGACTGGCTGGCCTCAGGCTTGGGCGCCATTCTGACCGCCCGGCTCCAGGCGATACTCAGCAACCTGGTCAGCCTGCTGGTGGTCAATGGCTTGATCTATCTGTGGCCGCTGGTGTTCTGGGGTGCGTGGCGGCTGCGCGCCAACCGGCTTGTGCGCCTGGCGGCAGGCTACCTGCTGCTCCTGTTCCTGGCCATGAGCCTGGCGTTTCCCTTCCCGGGAACTCGCGGCGGATTCTTTCATTCCGCCTCGGCTGTGATGCCGATGGTCTGGGCCCTGGCTCCCTTTGGCCTGGAAGCGTTCTTGGAATGGATGTCAGCGCGTCGGGGTTGGAAAGTTGAGCCTGCCCTCCGGGTGCTTGGGGCCGGGATGGCTGTCATTGCGGCCGTGGTGACCGTGGGCTTGTTCGTCTCCCGCGAGATCGGTCCCTCCCTTGCCGGACGGGGCTGGGGGACAGCCGAACGGGACTATCCGCGCGTGGCCGCCGCACTGCCGGCTTCGGTGGACGATTTTGCCGTCGTGGCGGTCAATAATCCGCCTGGATTCTGGCTGGCGGCCCACACACCCGCCGTGGTTATCCCGGATGGGAACCCCGCCCGCCTGCATGAAGTGGTCAGGCAATTCAAGGCGGGCTGGGTGGTGCTCGAGGCCAATCATCCTCCCGGATTGGATGCTCTCTACGCGGCCCCGGGTTCGGTGAGCTGGCTCGAACTTCAAGTCCAGGTCAAAGACAGCTTTGAACAGCCCATCTACCTTTTCAAAGTCGTCGAGCCGGCTGGGTCGTCATCGTGAAGGACTGGTCGAGTTCGTCCCGGTCCCGGATGGCTGTTGGCCGCCGTGGCAGCCGCGGCGGCTTCGCTGGGGCTGTATGCGGCTCGTAGCCTGGCGTTGACGGGCCCGGGTTTCCCTCTTGACGACGCCTGGATCCATCAAACGTACGCGCGCAACCTGGTCCAGCTCGGACAGTGGGCCTTCGTTCCGGGCGAGCCGAGTGCTGGCTCGACCTCTCCGCTCTGGGCGCTCATCCAGGCACCGTCGGCCGTGTTCGGACTCTCTCCGGTAACCTGGTCGGCGGCCGTCGGGTGGTTGATGCTCGGCCTGACGGGGTGGCTGGCGGCCAAATGGGTCATCGACGACAACGGCTGGGTCTGGCCGGCCGCCGCCGCGGCTGCCATCATCTTCGAATGGCATCTGGCCTGGGCGGCACTCTCCGGAATGGAGACGCTGGCCATGGCTGGGATAGCGCTGGCGATCGTGTGGGGCATAGACCGTCGTCCGGAGCTGCCAGTGCTGTGGGGTGTACTCGTCGGTCTGTCGGCCTGGATCCGCCCTGATGGTCTGACCCTGGGCCTGGCTTATGCGTGGAAGGTGCTCCTTGATGGCCCAAGGGACCGGGCGGCGTGGTCCCGGCTTGTCAAGTTCGGTTTTGGCGTGCTGTTGCTGCTTGTCCCATACCTGGGTTTCAACCTGGCGCTTTCGGGTCAGATTTGGCCCAACACCTTCTTCGCCAAGCAGGCGGAGTACGCCATCCTGACCCAGACCACGCTCGTTAACCGGCTGGGGCGGGAGGGGCTGCAGCCGCTGGTCGGCCCCGGGCTGATCCTGCTGCCGGGCCTGATTGTGTGGGTCTTCAAACGGGGGCGCCTTGGCGAGTGGTCGCGGCTGGCGCCCGTCGCGTGGGCCCTGGCCTATTTGGGGATCTTCGCCCTGCGGCTGCCGGCCGTCTACCAGCATGGGCGCTACACCATGCCCACCATCCCCATCCTGACCATCATCGGTCTGCTTGGATTGAGGGAATGGACGCGCGCGGCTGGGTCGGGCGGCTGGAGATGGATTGTGTCGCGCGCCTGGCTGGCCACATGGGGGCTGATTTTGGGGATTTTCTGGGTGCTGGGAAGCGGGGCCTATGCCCAGGATGTGGCCATTATCAACACCGAGATGGTCCAGACCGCCGATTGGATTCGCGACCACACCCAGCCGGCCGATCTGATCGCCGCCCACGACATCGGGGCCTTGGGCTATTTCGGGGGTCGCCCCATTCTCGACCTTGCCGGACTGGTGAACCCTGAGGTGATCCCCTTCATCCGCGATGAGGCCCGCCTGTCGGAGTACCTGGACTCGAAGCGGGCGGCCTATCTGATGACCTTTCCGGGGTGGTATCCGGAGTTGACCTCCGATCGAGCTCCGATCTATGCCGGCGACGCGCCGTTCAGCCTTCAGGCCGGGGGGGAGCACATGTCCGTCTACCGATGGCAGCCTGAGTTGCCTTGAGGAACGGCTGTGCTATACTGCCGACATTGTCCAAGGTCGGAATGAAGCCGGGTTCGGCGCGCCCGATCGCCGGCTTGGGTCCGCGGGCGCGTCAGATCATATGCTTGACGCGTTGGCCGGCCCGGTGATGCGCGGTATGGGGGATCGGCCGGGCGAAACGGCCCAACATCCCTGGACCGGGTATTGATCGGCGGGGCCACAGATGGAAACCATCAAGCTTGTCATTGTCGATGACCATCCATTGTTCCGCGAGGGGGTGCGCAACGTGCTCGACGCCGAAGACGACATTGACGTCCTGGCGGAGGGCACCGACGGCGATCAGGCCCTGAAATTGATCCACGACCTGCAGCCGACCATCGCTTTGATCGATATCAACTTACCCAACATGAACGGCATGCAGGTCACACGCCAGTTGAGCGCTGATCGTATCAATACCTCGGTCGTGCTGCTCACGGCCTATGATGACGTGGAACAGGTCTTGCACGCGTTCAGCGCCGGAGCCAAGGCTTACTGTTCGAAGGATGTGCACGCCGGCAAACTGGTCGATGTGATCCGGCATGTTGCCCGGGGCTATTTCGTAGTGGGCGACCAGGTGTACGACAAGGACGGCCTCGACCAGTGGCTGTCCAAGGGTGTGGAGAACATCCGCCGGCCCCACTTGGAGGGCGATGTGGAAGCCTTCACCCCCTTGTCGCCACGCGAAATGGAGATTCTTCAGTTCGTCACGCGGGGTATGAGCAACAAGGAGATCGCCGCCCGTCTGGGTATCAGCCATCAAACGGTCAAGAACCACATGACCGCCATTCTGCACAAGCTAGACGTCGAAGATCGGACGCAGGCGGCAGTCTACGCCCTGCGCCATGGCTGGGTGCGCCTTCAGGACACCCGCAAATGAGGTGGTAGTGGGATGACCGAGCACGCCGAGCCCGTTCAGGAAAAAACGCCCGTCGAGGTCTTCATAGACTTCGAAGTCACACTGATCTTGAGCAGGTCAAGACCAAATTATCTGAAATCAAGATGCTTATCGAGCAGAGCCATGGTGAGGTCGACAAGCTTGCCCAGCGGAATGCAACTATCACCAACCGGCTACATCAAATTCAATCCGCCTTCGAGACGGTTCCCCGCGAAGACATCTTGAGCGCCTACGAATCCGCTCAAGATGCTCAGCAGCGCCTGTTCACAATCCGCGGACAGCTCGAGAAGCTGGAGAGCGACAAGCAGCACCTCGAGCGCCAGTCGGACCTGCTGACCCGGACTTTGACTCTGCTGGAGGGTAATCCGGAGATTGAGGTCCAGGGCGAGACCTCGCAAGACAGGATCGAAAGTGGGGTTGAGGACATCATCGAGGCACAGGAAGAGGAGCGCCGGAAGCTCTCCAGACAGATCCACGACGGGCCTGCCCAGGCACTATCCAACTTTATTCTGCAGACCGAAATAGCCATGCGCTTGTTCGAAACCGACCCTGACAAGGCGCGCGAGGAACTCGCCAGCCTGAAGGATTCGGCCGCCTCGACGTTTGGCAAGGTGCGGGATTTCATTTTCGACCTACGCCCCATGATGCTCGACGATCTGGGCCTGGCACCCACCGTGCGCCGGTACACCGAGGCCTTCGAAGAGAAATCCGGGCTGGAAATCAACTGCGTGATCACGGGCACCGAGCGCCGATTGAACTCAACGCGTGAGGTGCTTGTCTTCAGGGCCGTTCAGGAGTTTCTGGCCAACGTCCGCGAGCACGCCCAAGCGACCCAAGTCAAGATCATGCTCGACATGGACGATCATCTGGTCAGGGCGGTGGTCGAAGACAACGGCAAAGGCTTCAATCCGGACAGTCTCAATGGGGGCGACGATTTGCGCCCCGGAGGCATCAAGCGTTTGCGCGATCGGGTCGAACAGCTGGGGGGCGAAGTGGCGATCGAGGGCAGCCAGGCCGGGACCCGCACCACCCTGGCTCTTCCAACCGGCGATTGAGCTGGCGATCAACCCCTGGGGCCGGCTGGGCACATATCGGAAATAGGTCCTATTGTGGCTTCAGGCTCAGTCTCCTTATAATTGAGCCATCAAATCCTGAAGAAAGGAGGTTGAAGCTATGTTGTACATGCCTAAGGAAAAGGGCCAGGGCTTGGTCGAATACACGCTGATTCTCGTTTTGGTGGCTGTTGTCGTCATTGTAATTTTGGCCTTGCTTGGTCCTGCTATCGGCAACGTGTTCAGCAACATTGTGAGCAACATCTAGTTTCGGCTCACATGGCCTGCGCAAGCATGCCAGTGCAACAGGCCGATCGCCTGGGAGCCCTATCAGCGATAGGGCTCCTTGCATCGAGTCGATAGGTGCGGGTACGATACCTTAAAGAATGGCTTGACACTGGACCGGGAAGCTGTATCATACCCGGCCACGTGTTCGGGTCGGCGGTTTTAACCACCTCGAAGGAGGCTGTATGCGCCGCGGACGCATTCTCATTCTCTTTGCGCTGATTCTGCTGTTTGGCGCAGTGGCTGGCTTCCTCGTGCTCAGTCGACTTGGCAGCGGGGGTGGCGGCCCGGAGGCGCAAAGCACGGAGGGTCCCGCCTTTGGCGGTGAGGCCCAGATCGTGATCGCCGCGCAGGACATCTCCAGAGGCGCGGTCATCCCGCAAGACGGCGTTATCTTGTCACCCTTTCCGGCTGACTTCGTCGTGGAAACCATGATTACCGATCTGAACCAGGTGACCGGCCGTCGGGCCCGCATGGACATTGCCCGCGGCGTGCCGATCACGCAGAATATGGTCACCGAGCAATCCGGAGACCTGCTTGGTACGGGGTCGGATGCGTCGCTGGCGATCCCCGCCGGCTTTACGGCCGTGACCATCCCTATGAACCGATTTTCGAGCGTGGGCTACGCGCTGGAAGATGGCGACAGCGTGGACGTGATCGTGAGCCTTCTCTTAGTCGACGTCGACTCCGATTTTCAGACCAGCCTGCCGGACCAGACTGAGATCTTGGTCGACCAAAACCTCGTACCCGCGTCCGGAATTGCATGCGACACATTGGCTGAAAACAACAAATGTACCTCTGAAAAGCCACTGCCGTTTGGCCGGTTGGACACGGAGGAAGTGTCCGGGATTCCGCTCTATGTCGTGCCAGGCGCCGGCCAACTGCAGCGACCTCGCCTTGTCTCCCAACGGCTGATTGCCAATGCCACCGTGCTCCAGGTCGGTGAGGTCGAGCAGGAAAGCACCCAGCCGACACCCGTGCCGGCTCAGGGCGCCGGCGCGCCGGCCCAGCAGCAGGTCGCCACCGTCGCCAAGCCGCCGGATTTGGTTTCGCTGATCGTGACGCCTCAGGACGCGTTGGCGCTCGAGTACATGCTGAACGCGGGCGCTAATCTCACCTTGACCCTGCGCGGTCCGGGGGACACGACCGACGAGACAACCTCAAGCGTGACGCTGCAGTATCTGATAGACAACTACAACATCGCTGTCCCGTCGAGGCTGCCGTTCGGCATGGAACCGGTCCTTAAAGCGCCTGAGCGCGAGTTCCAGTCGACCATGCCTGGCGCGAGCAGCGCGACGCCGGTGCCATGACCGCTCGGGGGTCTCGCCGCCAGGTAGCGCACGGAGCTCCCCATGCCTGAAGCCGCGGAAGAGAACATCCGCGTCCTGATCGTCGACGATATCGCCGAAACTCGCGAAATCTCCGCAAGCTGCTTCAGTTCGAATCCGACATCGATGTCGTCGGCTCCGCCCGGTCTGGGGAAGAGGCCCTGCAGCTGGGGTCCGATACCCAGCCGGACGTCGTCTTGATGGACATCAACATGCCGGACATGGATGGCATCGCCGTCACCGAAGCCCTGCTCAAGGATGTCCCCTTCGCCCAGGTGGTGATGCTGTCGGTCCAAAGCGAAGCCGACTACATGCGCCGAGCCATGTTGGCCGGCGCGCGCGACTTCATCGCCAAACCGCCTTCGGGCGACGAACTGATCAAGACCATTCGCGTGGTGGCGGAACGTGCCAAAGTGCAGCGCAAACAGCTCGCCAAACCGGCCCAGCTCATGCCGGCGCAAGGGGGGGGTGGGAACTCCAAGGGGCCAATCCGGGACAGCAAGCTGCTGGCTGTCTACAGTGCTAAGGGCGGCGTCGGCTGTACCACCCTGGCGACCAATCTGGCGATTGGTTTGAACACCGAGGAAACCCCCTGCGTGCTGGTCGACGGCAACCTGCAGTTTGGCGATGTGTCCGTGTTCATGAACCTGCAGGTCAAGAACAGCATTGCTGATCTTGCCTCGCGGGCCGAAGAGCTCGACGCGGACTACGTTGGCGACGTGCTCCTCACACACGAGTGCGGCCTCAAAGTCTTGGCGGCGCCGCCCAGACCGGAAATGGCGGATGAGATTCGCGCCGAACAGGTCCGCCAGGTGCTGCATTACCTCAAGTCAAACTTCGTCTACGTGGTGGTGGACACCAGTTCAGTCATGGATGACATCACGCTGGCCATCCTCGACGCGGCCGATATGCTGGTGGCGGTGGCCACGCCGGATATCCCGTCCATCAAGGACGTCCGCCTGCTGTTCGACCTGTTGAGTGTGCTCGAATATCCACGTGAGCAGGTCTTCTTCGTGCTCAACAAAATGGAACGCAAGGGCGGCATCAGCGCCGAGGCTGTGGCTGAGAACCTGAAACGGCCGGTCGATGGGGAGATCCCGGCGGATGAAGTCTCCGTCAACGCCTCGATCAACCGGGGCGTGCCATTATTGTTAGGTGATAAGGGAAAGGTACCTGCAAAGAACATCCTTGAGCTTCTTGGTAAAATCAGACAGCGGCTGGTTGAAGGCACGCCCGAGGAAGCGGAAGAGAAAAGAAACAGAACGGCCGCGTCTCTTCAGCCGTTAGAGCAGGACCTGGCCGATAGTCGGCCGAGGGGAGGTTGGTTTTGTCACTCCTAAAGCGAATTGAGCAGGGCCAGGCGGCCGAGGGGGCAGCCCAGACGCCCAGCGCGCCGGCCCGTCGCGACGGCACCGGTCGGCTAAGCGGGATCAGTGCCCGCCGGACATCTGCACCCGGAACGGCTCAACGCGACACCTATCACGATCTCAAGAACTCGCGTCCAGAACAAACTCCTGGCGGAACTCGACCCCACGATGGATGTCAGCCAGACGGCTGAGGTCCGCCGCACGATCGAGGAGCTGTTCGAGAACATTCTGGCCGAAGAGAAGATCGTCCTGTCGCGCCCGGAGCGCCGGCGGCTGTTCGAGCAGATCGTGGCCGAGATCCTGGGGCTGGGCCCGCTCGAGCCACTGTTGGCGGACGAGACCATCACCGAGGTGATGGTCAACGGCGCCAAGAACATCTACATCGAGCGCGCCGGCAAGCTGCATCGAGAACCGGCCGGTTTCGAAAGCGACGACCATCTGATGCGCATCATCGACCGCATCGTGGCGCCTCTCGGCCGGCGCATCGATGAATCCAGCCCCTACGTTGATGCCCGCCTGCCTGACGGTTCGCGCGTGAACGCCATTATTCCGCCGATTTCGCTGGTCGGCCCAGTCCTGACCATCCGTAAGTTCGCCAAGATCCCTATCACCATCGAGCAGTTGATTGAGTACGGGACGGTGACGCCCGAGGCGATTGAGTTCCTGAAAGCGGCTGTCATCTCCCGCATCAACATGGTGATTTCTGGCGGCACGGGTTCGGGAAAGACGACCTTCCTGAATGTGATGTCGCAGTTCATCCCAACCGATGAACGCATTGTGACCATCGAAGACGCCGCTGAGCTGCAGCTCCGCCAGGAGCATGTGGTGTCCCTTGAAAAGCGTCCGCCCAACATTGAAGGGCGGGGTGAGGTCACCATTCAAAACCTGGTGGTGAACTCGTTGCGGATGAGGCCCGACCGGATCATCGTCGGCGAGATCCGCGACGCGGCGGCGCTCGACATGCTCCAGGCCATGAACACCGGCCACGACGGATCGATGACCACGGCCCACTCCAACAGTCCGCGCGATACTTTGTCGCGTATTGAAACTATGACCCTGATGGCCGGCATGGATCTCCCACAGCGGGCCATCCGCGAACAGATTGCCTCGGCCCTGCAGCTGGTGGTGCACCTGGAGCGCATGAGGGATGGCGCCCGCAAAGTGACCCACGTCACCGAAGTGCAGGGCATGGAAGGCGATGTGATCACCATGACCGATCTGTTTGTTTTCGAGCAGACCGGTATTGAGGATGGGCGCGTGATCGGTCGGCTGCGACCGACAGGCTTGCGGCCGAAGTTTATGGACAAGATAGAAGCCTCCGGAATTCACCTGCCGCCGTCGATCTTCGGCGTGGGCGAGAGGCGCTATTAGAAGGATGGCGGTCTGACGATGGATCCTGCTCTGGTGCTTTACGTGGGTGGGGGGCTCGGGCTCCTGCTATTGGTGGCAGGCGCGCTGATGTCCCTGCTCGGCAGCCAATCGGTGGTCGAAGAGCGCCTGGGGCGGTACGCCGAGACCGGAGGTGTTGTCACGTCACTGGCCGCCGACGCAGCTGATGCCAGAGCCAAAGACCGCACCAGCCCGATAGCCGACCTGCTCAACCGCCTCGGCGAAGGTACCGAGATTTTCGCCAACATCTCTCGCAACCTGGCACGTGCTGACCTGAAATTCCGCCCGGCGGAATACCTCGCCGTGATGGTCATCAGCGCCATCGGCTGCGCTGTGATTGGTTTGGTGATCTCCGGCTCGCTGCTGATTGCCATTCCGATGGGGATTGGGGGCCTTTTCATCCCCGGCATCTACGTCAAAATGGCCATCGGCGGCCGGCTCAAGAAATTCGACGACCAGCTGGGTGATATGCTCAACCTGGTGGTGAACGGTCTCCGAGCCGGCTTTTCGACCCTGCAAGCCATGGAGGCTGTCAGCCGCGAGCTGCCGGCTCCCATCTCGGTCGAGTTCCACCGAGTGGTTCAGGAAATCCAGCTCGGCATCCCCATGGAAGAGGCGCTCGATCATATCCTGAGGCGCATCACCAGCGATGACCTCGACATGGTTGTGACGGCTATCAACGTCCAACGCGAGGTCGGCGGCAATCTGGCCGAAATCCTGGACACGATTACATATACGATTCGGGAGCGGGTCCGAATCCGCGGCGAGATCTCGGCCTTGACCGCCCAAGGGCGGGCGACCGCCTGGGTCATCTCGGCCCTGCCGATCACCCTGATGGCCCTGCTGTTTCTGGTCAATCGGCCGTACCTGATGCAGTTCTTCAATCCCGAGACGCGCGCCTGCGGCATTCCGTTGCTCATTCTTGCCGGCATCATGATCGTCGCCGGTTTCATGATCACGCAGAAGATCGTGAACATCGACATATAGTGAGGAATTTCACAAAAGGGATGGGGCGCCCATGCCATTTACATTGATTGTGGGTTTGCTGGCAGTGGTCATCGTGCTGGCCGTTGTGCTCGTGATTGCGGGCATCCGCGCCCCGGCGGCTCAGGATCCGATCGCCGAACGTCTGGCCGAGTTCAGCGTGCGCGACGAGCCGGTTTCGCTGGAGGAGATCGAACTCTCCCAGCGGTTCTACGAGCGCGTCATCCTGCCCTTCTTCAACCGAGTTGGCCAGATGGCCCAGAGGTTTACGCCGCAGGCCACGCTGGAGAATACCCGGCGACGGCTGGAAATGGGCGGCAACCCGATGCAGTTGGATCCGGCGTTCTTCTTGGCCATGCGCTTTGTGGCCGCAGCCGTCCTCGGCGGCGTGATCTTCTTGGTGTTCTTGTTTACCGGGCGCAACTGGCTCCAGGGCTTGCTGTTCTCGCTGCTCTTCCTTCTGGTGGGCTTCTTCTTCCCGGATCTGTGGCTCTCGAGCAAGATCCGCGGCCGTCAGAAAGGCATTTTTCGGGCGATGCCCGACGCCCTGGACCTGCTGACAATCGCCGTGGAAGCCGGCCTGGGTTTCGATGCCGCCATGGCCAAGGTCCATGAGAAGTGGGAGAACGATCTGGCCCTGGAGTTCGGACGTGTGATCCAGGAGATCCGGCTTGGCAAGCTGCGCCGAGAAGCCTTGCGAGACATGTCTGAGCGGTTGGGCCTTGCCGAGATGACCTCCTTCGTGGCCGCCGTGATCCAATCCGAGCAGTTGGGCGTCAGCATGGCAAAGGTGCTGCGCATCCAGTCGGACCAGATGCGCGTCCGCCGCCGGCAAATGGCCGAGGAAGAGGCCCACCGGGCCCCGATTAAGATGATCTTCCCGATCGGCTTGCTCATCTTCCCTTCGCTCCTGATCATCCTGCTCGGCCCGGCGGCCATGCTCCTGCTCACATCTCCGCTGGGCGGTATTCTGGGCGCAGGCGGTTAGTCCGACCTCTGTCCGCCTTGCGGCTCGCCCTGCCGTCTTGCAGCGGGAGACCCTGAGGGGAGGGTCTTGGGTGGGTCTGATTTCGGTCCGTTTGGATGCGCTCCAGCCTCGGCGCTTGCTCGAGGCCGCCCTCGATGTACTCTTCCCCCCTCAATGTGCCGGCTGCGGCGTCACGGGAGCCGTTTGGTGCAGCGCATGCCAGGCTCGGCTGGTGCGTCTGCCTCTGCCGGTGTGCAGGTCTTGCGGGGCTCCGTTGAAGGGAGCTGTGAAGGACTGCCCGCGCTGCTCGGAACACGCACTCCACCTATCCGCCCGCGCCTATGCCTGGTATCAACCCCCGCTCGACTCTGCTATCCTGCGGCTCAAATATCGCCGGGACACACGCCTGGCGAACGTCATGGCCGGGTGGCTCACAGAGCTGTACCAGCGGGAGGATTGGCATGCCGACCTTGTCTCGGCCGTTCCTCTCAGTGCCTCGCGGCTCAGGCAGCGAGGGTACAATCAGGCCAGCCTGTTAGGGAGGGCGCTCGGTGCCAGACTCGGCGTGCCGTTTGATGACCAGGTGTTGCGGCGCACGCGGGAGACAGGTTCCCAGGTGGGTCTGAATGCCGCCGGGCGAAGGCTGAATGTGGCCGGGGCGTTTGCCGCCGAGTTGACCCTGACGGCGGGGCGATCGATTCTGGTCGTGGATGATCTCTTTACCACCGGTGCGAC
The DNA here is from genome assembly GCA_963797485.1 of uncultured Chloroflexia bacterium. Taxonomy (GTDB): domain Bacteria; phylum Chloroflexota; class Anaerolineae; order Anaerolineales; family E44-bin32; genus CAWAND01. The sequence continues at coordinate 266,156 of CAWCPF010000001.1, read as the reverse complement.
GCTGGAGGCGTGCGCTGAGGCGTTGCTGGCGGCCAGGGCGCGGATCGTATATGGCTTGACGCCCGGGCGCGCTGGCCGGATGACAACCGCATCGTTCTGACATGGAGGCCATCGGGAGTATGAGAATCCAAATCAATGCCCATCACTTCGAGCCCACAGATAAGTTCAAGGACTACGTGACCGAGAAGGTCACAAAGCTGCCCAAGTATCTCGACGTGCTCGACGAAGCCATCGTGGACTTGAGCTACGCCAAGACGGCGCGCCGCGTGGCTGATCGCCAGGTGGCGCAATTGACGATCCGGGGCAAGGGCATTCAGCTTCGAGCCGAAGAGCGCAGTAAGGATATGCAAGTATCGGTCGACGCGGCCATGGACAAGATCATTCGCCAAATTGACCGCTACAAGGGTCGCCATTGGGATCCTCGGGGGGATGGGCGCAGCGCGGCTGAGGCGGTGGTCGTCCCGTCCGAATCCGAAGCCGAACCCGGCGAAGCCCAAATCGAAGGGCGCATCGTCCGTCGTAAGCGCTTTGCCTTGGCGCCGATGGATGAAGACGAGGCCATCGAGCAAATGGATCTTCTGGGGCACGAGGGTTTCTTTGTCTACCTGGACGGCGAGAGTGGGCGCGTGAATGTGCTTTACCGAAGGCGGGACGGAACTTTCGGTTTGATCGAGACGGATGTCATCTAAGGGTCAACCCCCGGCGCTCAGATAACCGCGAGCGCCGGGAAGGATGTGGCGGTGAAGAGGTTTCCCGTGCTGGTAATGCTGGCTCCTTCCGGAGCCAGCTCCGCTGAAAGGTGGATGGCGGCCGCACAAAAATCGGCCGCTTTGGACTTGTGCCGCCGCCTGGGGGACATCCCCGGTTTGGACCTGCTGGTTGTGGCACCATCCGAGGACATGCCGGCATTCGAACAGTTCGGGGCCGCCAGCGGCCCGGGAGTGCGCCGGGGAATTCCACTTCGGATCAAGGCTGGCCGGGCTTGTGGCGTCCAAGGGCTGGAAGCGCCTGGCCTATTTCGGCGCCGCCAGCGCGCCCTTGTTGTCGGCCTCCGTCCTATCCAGCCTCTTCGATCAGGCCCGCGAGCTTCCGCAGAGGTCTGGCTTGGTCAACAACCTGCACTCCACCGATTGGATGGTCCTGAATGATACCTCCGGGCTCCAGGCCGTGGCCGACAGGCTCCCCAAGGACAACATGGCCGGCTGGGTGCTGTCTCACGAAGGAGGTTACCAGATCGAGAGTATGCCGGCCGAAACGTTGTACCGGGCCGACCTCGATACACCCGCGGACGTCGCCTTTGTTGCCCGCCATCCAGGCGCAGGCGACGAGCTCCGGGCGGCGGCCTCCACGCTGGATGAAAATCTGCGCCGGCGGGTGGCGGCGCTTGAGGGCGCCTTGAGCGCCGCAGGCGACAGCCTGGCCATCATTGGCCGAGCTTCATCAACCGTCTGGGGGCGGCTTGAAGCGGAGCGCTCGATTTGGGTCCGGGCGTTTGTCGAGGAGCGCGGCATGGTCGCCAGCGGAAGGTTGGCCGCCGGGGCAGTGCGCTCCCTTATAGGCGAGGCCGTGAACACATGGGGGCCCAGGCACACACTGGACTTATTGGCCGAAACGGTTCAAGGCGTGCTGTGGGACACCCGGGTTTGGATGGCGCACCGCCGCGCATGGCCGAGCGACGCTGATCGGCTGGCGAGCGATCTGGGCAGAGTTGGGGAAATCCAGGACGCTCAGCTCAGGGCGCTCACGGAGGCGATTCTGGACTCACCCATTCCGATTGTGACCGGAGGTCAGGGGGTCGTCGGGGGTGCGTTGATGGCGTGGTTGGATGTCCTGAAGCTGGCGCGGAGCGAGGGCTACCAGCCCTCCAGGTAGGGCGCCCAAGATTGATTGTCGGCCAGGTGAGCGCCGAACATGTAGTTGGCCGTGGGGTGAGGCTCGGCCGGCGTCAGGCGCAGCTGCATATGCGCTTTCTGAAGCGTTCGTCCCCCTTTTTTCAAGTTGCATTGGGCACACGCGGTGACCAGGTTGTCCCAGGTATGCTCGCCACCTAGGTGCCGGGGAACAACGTGATCCAGCGTCAGGTGGCTCCCCTGGGCTCCGCAGTACTGACAGGTGTAGTGGTCTCGGCGGAAGATCTCACGTTTGCTTAGCCTGACCCGCGGACGGGGCCGCTTAATCATGTACTCAAGCCGGATGATCGATGGCCGTGGGTAGGCACGGCGGACGGTTTGGATTGTGCCCCGGCCGTTGAGCAGCATTTCCGCTTTGCCCGAGATCAACAGGCCCAATGCACGGCGAGTCGAGCACACATTAAGCGGCTCGAAATTGGCGTTCAGAACGAGCACTGCTGTTTCGATGGTGAACATAGGCCTAAAAACTTGGGCGGGATTATATCACCGGGATGTGAAGGGGGCGAACCGGCCGGCGGATGCGTGGGTTAGGTGTAGCGCTTGCGGATCTCGGCGCTCAGGAAATCCATGGCCCAAACGACGACGACGATGGCCCAGATGGCCGTGGCGGCCTTGCGGTACTCGAGCACGTTGATGCGCTGGCTGAGATAGAAGCCGATACCGCCGCCTCCCACAAATCCCAGAATGGTGCTGATGCGGACGTTGATGTCCCAATGGTAGATAATGTAGCTGATGAAATCCGGGATGACCTGAGGCACGACCGCATAGCGCACCACTTCCACCGCGGTCGCTCCCGTAGCCGCCACGGCCTCGATGGGGCCCGGGTCAATGCTCTCAACCGCTTCGGAGAAGAGCTTGCCCAGTGACGCCACCGTGATCACGGTCAAGGCCATCACGCCAGCAAAGGCACCAAAGCCAACCCACAACGCGAACACGGTTGCCAGCACCAGCGAGTCATAAGAGCGAGTGATGTTCAGGATGGCACGGACCACGCCATAGACCGTCGTCCCCAGCCAGTTGCGCGCCATGATGTTGCGCGCCGCCAGGAAGCTGATCGGCGCGGCGACGATGGTCCCGGCGGTCGTGGCCAACAACGCCATGAAGATCGTCACCATGATGTTGTTGAAGACATCGGTCATCGCCTGGCTTGGGATCAGTTTCCCGAACGGGACAGCCGTCAAGGCCTGCAGATGACTGGGGGTTCCATCGGTGATCGCCGTGATCGGGCGGACTTCGACCTGCGCCGTGAAACTCCCGCTGGCATCGGTGGTTGCCAATTTCGAGAACAAGGTGTTCCCGGTGGGCAGCAGCCACTGAAGCTTGACCTGGTTGTCGGCCGCCATGTCCATACCCTGGATGGTGACCACGTCACCTGGATTGGCGCAAGCGGGGCTGGCCACGATCCGAGGACCGGAATTGAGAGGCTTGCGCGGGCTCGATCGATCCACACGGGACCGGGAAGACGACATCGATGGTGGTGTCGACGGTCTCGCGCGTGAACAGGTCCGGGTGGATCAAGGCCGTCAGGATCTTCTGGCTCTTCGGGAGCGAGGTCAGCAGCTTGGTAGGGTTGATCTCGGTGACCCGGTAGCCAACGACATACGCGGCAATGGCCAGGATGACCAGGAAAGCCGTGACGAACCAACGTCGAGTGCTGAATTCGCGGGGTTGCATGCTATACCAGCCTGGCCCTGACCCTGGCGCTGACAAAATCGAGCACGATGACGATCACGGCGATGGCGATGAAGGACGCGCTTACAGCCCGGTAATCGCCTTTGATGATCCATTGGTACAGATAGAAACCAATCCCGCCTCCGCCGACAAACCCAATGATGGTTGATGTGCGGACATTGATATCCCAGCGGAACAGGGTGAAGGAGGCGAAAGGCGGCACAATCTGGGGCACTACTCCATAGCGGACCATCTGCAGCCAGGTCCCGCCCACCGCCCGAATGGCTTCCAAGGGCCCGGGGTCGATGCCCTCGATGACTTCGGAGTACAGTTTGGCCAGGGCGGCGATCGTGTGCAAACTTATAGCGATGACGCCTGCGAACGGACCCAAGCCGACAATGACCACAAAGATGATGGCGATGATCAAGGGTTCGATGGATCGTATGATATTGAGGAGGGTGCGCGCCAGCGTGTAAACGATCAAGGTGATCGGATTTCCAGCCATCAAATTCCTGGCGGCCAGGAAGCTTATGGGAATCGCCCCCAGCGTGCCGAAGGTGGTCGACATCAAAGCCAGAAACAGCGTTTGGACGATACCCACGGCGACGTATTCGCCATTCTTGGAAAGCTTGAAGCCCGGCTGAGGCAAGGCCTGTGTGAGATAAACCCGGTGTTCGAGCGGCAGGGTGGGGTCGGGCGCGGCTGAAAGCGCACTTGGCGGGATCTGAATCGTGAGGTCGAAATTCCCTTCCCCGTCCGAGGCCACGTTCAGATTGGTGATGAAACCCTCACCGAGAGGCAGCCGGTCGCCAATTGGGGTCGACCACTGTACCAGCGTATTGGTGTCCGGCCACAACCCGCTTGCGTGCACGTTCAACGTATCCTTAAGACTGCCGCAGTTCGGTGATAGCTCCACCGTGATGCCGTCGATGGTATTGGAGGAGGCCGGGGGATTCGGTCCGCAAGGGACTTCCACCGGCGCCCAGCCTCTTTGCGTGATCTCTTCGCGAGTGATGAAGTCCGGCCTCAGCATGGGGCGCAGGATGGATTGGGCTCGGTCGATATTCCTGGCCAGGGCCGGAAAATCGATCTCGGTAATCTGCCAGCCAATTCCATAGCCCATGACCAGCAAGGCTGCCATCGGAAGGAAGACGGAGCGCAGCTTGCCCTCAACCGCGCCGATGGCGTCCCACACACCCCATATCCAGGCGACCGCCGGGGCGGCGTACCACGCCGGGACCTGGTACCAGACAGCAATCAGGAGCATGATGCCCGTGCTGAGAAAGATCGAGAAGCCGCGGCCGCGACGGCCGGCATAAAACTGTCCTGCCCCGGGCAGGACGACAGACAGCAGGGCGGCGATCCAGGCTGACCGATGGGATGGACCGGAGGCTGACGACCCCGCCATGCCTAGCCGCCCTCGACAACTTCCGTGGCGCGAACTTCCTGGGCTTCTTCCCCGTAGATCTCTTTGAACTTGGCTCGGTCGATCTCCTTGGGGAGTCCCTCAAAGACCTTAACTCCGTCTTTCAGGGCGATCACGCGAGTGGCATAGCGGTGGACCAGGTCGAGGAAATGCAAACTGCACAGGACCGTGATGCCCTCTTTGTTGAGTAGTTCGAGATATTTGAGGATGGAATGAGAAAGCACAGGATCCAGTGAGGCGACCGGTTCGTCGGCCAGCATCAGTTTGGGTTCCTGCATGAGGGAGCGGGCGATGCCCACGCGTTGCTGCTGTCCGCCTGAGAGCGTGTCTGCCCGCGCCTGGGCCTTGTCCGCGATACCGACCCGATCCAACGCTTGGACGGCGCGCTCGCGATCCGCTCTGGGCCAAATCCCCATCAAGCTCATCAGCGGGTTGGCGTATCCCAGTCTGCCGGAGAGCACATTGGTCATCACGCTGCTGCGCTTGACGAGATTGAACTGTTGAAACACCATCCCGATCTGGCGCCGTAATCGCCGGAGCTCCGCCGGGGAGGCCGCTGTGACGTCCACGTCATCCAGCAGGATGCGCCCTTCGGTGGGTTCGATCAGGCGGTTGATGCAGCGCAATAGGGTGGACTTGCCCGAGCCCGAGAGACCGATGATGACCAAGAACTCGCGGTCTTCGACCGTAAAACTCACATCCTTGAGGGCCACGGTTCCACTGGGATAGACCTTGGTGAGATGTTCAACTCGGAGCAAGCGGACACCTCCCTCTAGGACGAAAATCGAGGGGAGAAAAGGGTCGCTTTTCTCCCCTCGATATCTACTGGCCTGTGCCTACTTCACGTATTGGCTGAGATCGATGCCCGAAGCTTCCAGATAGGAGCGGAAGGTATCGTAGGCCGTATCATCAACCGGAACAAGCCCGCCGATCTGGTACAGGTCGTTGAGCGCCGTCTTGCCATCTTCGGTATCGGCGATCTTGAGCATGGCAGCCGTGACCTGGTCGCGCAGATCCTGCGGCATATCCGGGGCGAAGGACATGTTGTCGTTGGGGATGATCGCCTCGGTCTGGTAGATCACCACCACCTTGTCGTTCACGTCGGGGTGGTCGGTGGCGACGCTGGAGCGCGCATCCACGAAGGTGGCGCCGTAGTCGCAGATGCCGCCGTCATAGACAGCCTGCACAACCTGAGTGTGGCCGCCTGCATAGACCGGATCGGGGATGTCGGCATCGGTCAGCCCGGCCTTCTTGAGGAAGATGACCGGGATCACGTGACCGGAAGTCGACTGTTCATCGGCGAAGCACGGGGTCATGCCCTTGAACTGCAGCAGGGTGGGCAGATCGGCCTCGGTGGCTGGCGTGTTCGGGGCCGGCGTGAAGCCCGAGGACACGTTGGCGATGAACTGTGAGCCGTAATGGTCGGACCCGAAGCGGTTGGTGATCAAGGACACATCGGCATAGCCCTGCTGATGGGCCAGGATGTAGGCGAAGGTCGCCATCCAGCCGATCTGAGCATTGCCGGAGCCCATGGCTTCGGTCAGCGCCGCATAAGAGGTCGGGATCACACCCTTGAAGGTTAGCCCGGTCTCTTGGGACAGCAGGTCAAGCAGTGCCTGTCCGCCAGCCGTGATCTCTTGTGAGGTGGCGGACGGCTCGAAGGCAACCACAATCGGGTCGTCGGCCGTCCCCAAGGTGGATGGGGTTTCGGTGGGCTCAGGCGCCATGGTCGGCGCTTCGGTGGCAGCCGGGGCGGGTGCCTGGGTCGGCGTGGCCGCAGGTCCGCAGGCGCCTAGCACCAGCGCAGCCAACACAATCAGGCTCAGCGCGTAAAACGGGCGATGGTTTCGCATTGCGTGTTGCTCCTCCTCGAATTGTTCAAAGTGGGTGACGTAATTGCGTCTCCGGCATGGGTCTTGTATCTTCTAGCAGGGCACCTCCTGGCACAAAGTTGAATCTTGTACACGATGATAACGCGATTGCCCGTCCCAGACAAGTGAAGCATGTCTCTTGTCGGCCACCGTTGGCGAGGTTAGAATTCCGGTCTAACACGATGAAGATCAATTCTTATCAAACAGCCCTCGACTACCTTTACAGCTTCGTAGATTACAGTCGAGAAAGAAGCGACCGGTATTCGGCAGAGGCCTTCGACCTCGGCCGGATGGCTGACCTGCTCGCCCGCCTCTCGGAACCCCATCTCAGGTACCCAACCCTGCATATTGCCGGGACTAAGGGCAAGGGATCCGTGGCCGCCCTGATGGCGTCGTGTCTTGCCCATGCGGGCTATCGCACCGGCCTGTACACGTCTCCCCACCTGGTTGACTTCACAGAGAGAATCCGGATCAACGGGAGCCCCATTCCCCCTGCCGACGTGGCCGGCCTGACCTCCGACCTCGCCGCTCACGCCGCCGGCGTTCCTGGCCTGACAACTTTCGAGCTGGTCACGGCGCTGGGGTTCATGTATTTTGCCCATCAGCAAGTCGAGGCGGCCGTGATCGAGGTGGGTCTGGGGGGCAGGCTGGACGCCACCAATCTTGTCCAGCCCTTGGTCACGGCCATCACGTCCATTTCGTTCGACCATACCCATTTGCTGGGCAACACGCTTGGCGCCATTGCCGGTGAAAAAGCCGGTATCCTCAAGCCGGGCGTGCCTTTGGTGGTTGCCCCCCAGCCGGAAGAGGCGCGACGTGTCATTTTGGTGCGCGCCGCCGAGGTGGGGGCGCCGGTGACCGAGATTGGCGTGGATTGGATTGTGGAGCCCGAAGCCCAGGATGTGAGCGGACAGTCCCTCAGGTTGTATCGGACCGGCGACGGCCGTTCGCCGGTCCGACTGAGAATGCCGCTGCTCGGCCGCCATCAACTGGACAATGCCGCCGTGGCATATGCCGCGCTGGATCTGGCGGGCGATCGCGGGCTCCCGTTAAGTGATCGTGCCTTGCGCGAAGGATTCTCCGAGGTGGATTGGCCAGGACGTTTTCAGATACTTCGCCATGATCCCAGCCTGGTGGTGGATGCGGCTCACAATCAGAGACTCGGCCCGCCGGCTTGCGGAAACGGCGGCTTCCGTCTACCCTGATCGTCCCATGAGCCTGGTGTTTGGAGCCTCGGAGGATAAAGACCTGGAAGGGATGTTGCGGGCACTGCTCCCGCAGGCTTCGCGGGTCATCTTCACCCAGGCCCGGCATCCGCGTGCCGCCTCGGCGGAGTCGCTGGTGGCACTAGCCGGCACCCTGGACCGGCAGGCGGAGGCGATCATTCCAGCGGCCCAGGCCGTTCAGACTGCCCTGGCGGAGGCGTCCGAGAACAGCGTGGTGCTCGTCACGGGAAGCCTGTTTGTGGTGGGTGAAGTCCTGCAGGCCTGGCAAGCGGGGCGGCTGGCTCTGGGCGCCGCCCCCCTCGAAGTGGAGCAAACTTGAGCGCCTGGTTTTCGACCTGGTCGCACCAGCTGATACCTGACTTCGGCGAAGGCATGAACCGCCGGTCGGACGAGTTGTACGACATCGACAATGCCCTCATGGACGATGAGGGCTTGATTGAGTGCGCCGTGCTGCCGGTCCGAGACGTGGTCGTATACCCCAACATGGTCACACCGCTGTTCGTCGATCACGAGCCGACCTTGTCGGCGATCGAGGAATCGGCGCGGGATGGCGAGACCATGATCGCCGTGACCCAGATTGATGCTCATGTGGAAAACCCGACCTCGAGCGATTTGTACTCTGTGGGGACCGAGCTGGCGGTGAGCCGCCCCATGCAGATGGCCGACGGTTCGATGTCGATCCTGAACTCAAGGCCGCCGGCGCGTCGAGATCGTGCGTTATGTCATCGTCGACGGTGTGCTCCGGGCGCGCGCTCGGCCGGTCCAAGAGAACAACCGCCGGACGAAAGAGAACATCGCCTTGATGCGGGCGGTCTTGACGCTCTTCGAACGCTGTGTGCGGCTAAGCCGCACCCTGCCCGAAGAAGCCTATGTCTATGCCATGAACATCGAAGAGCCGGGGTGGTTGGCGGATCTGGTGGCCTCGGCCCTGAGCATCACCATCGCCGAACGGCAGGAGCTGCTCGAGACCTTCGACCCGATGGCCCGCCTGCAGCGGCTGAGCGTTCTGCTCGGCCGCGAGCTGGATGTGCTCGAGCTTGAAGACCATATCCATGCTCAGGTACAGAACGAGGTCGATCGGTCGCAGCGCGAGATGTACCTGCGCGAGCAAATGAAGGCCATCCAGACCGAGTTGGGCGAGACTGACATCTGGAGCCAGGAGATCTCGGAACTGCGCGAGCGGATCGATCATCTGGACCTGCCCGATGAGGTGGCCGCCAAGGCGCAGCGTGAGGTCCAGCGGCTCACGCAAATGCCGCCCATGTCGCCTGAAGTCGGCATCATCCGGACCTATCTGGATTGGCTGATCGAACTCCCGTGGACCGCGTCGAGTGAAGACGACCTGGACATCAAGCATGTTTCGCGTGTGTTGAACAAGAAACACTTCGGACTGGATAAGGCCAAGGAACGGATCCTCGAGTACATCGCCGTGCGCAGCCTGGCCGGCGCGAAGCAGCGCCAGCCGATCTTGTGTTTCGTCGGCCCACCGGGAACCGGAAAGACCTCGCTGGGTCAATCCATCGCAGAGGCGCTTGGCCGCAACTTTGTCCGCGTCTCGTTGGGCGGGGTCCGCGATGAGGCTGAGATACGCGGCCACCGCCGAACCTACATCGGCGCCCTGCCGGGCCGGGTTCTGCAGGGGATGCGCAAGGCCGGCACAGTCAACCCGCTGTTCATGCTGGATGAGATTGACAAGCTGGGCAATGATTTCCGAGGCGATCCGTCAGCCGCGCTGCTCGAAGTCCTTGACCCGGAGCAGAACCACGGGTTTTCCGATCACTATCTGGAGATCGGCTACGATCTCTCCAAAGTGCTCTTTGTCACCACGGCCAACACCCTGGAAGCCGTTCCCCCGGCGTTGATCGACCGGCTGGAGGTGATTGATTTCCCCGGCTACATCGAAGAAGAAAAGCTGGCGATCGCCGAAAAGTTCTTGGTGCCTCGCCAATTGGAGCAGAATGGTCTGGCAGCTGAAGAGTTGACCGTCACCGCTCCGGCGATCCAGATCATCATTCGCCAGTACACCTGGGAAGCCGGGGTGCGAAACCTCGAGCGGGAGCTCGGCAAGATCTGCCGCAAGGTGGCTCGCAAGAAGGCCGAGGGGCGCAGCACGCCTGCACGCGTGACCCCGGCTCGGCTGGCACGCCTCCTGGGTCCGCCCCAGATAAGTCCGCGAGAACCTGAGCGCGAAGATCAGATCGGCGCCGCGCTTGGACTCGCCTGGACCGAGAATGGGGGGGACACCCTTCCTGTCGAAGTCCTCCTGGTGGAGGGCAAAGGGAACATGCAGATCACCGGGCAGATCGGGGAAGTGATGCAGGAATCTGCTCAGGCAGCGCTGTCATTTGTGAAATCTAGAGCAAAGCAGCTGAACTTCAACCCCGAGCTATTCGAAAGCACGGACATCCACATCCACATTCCCGAAGGTGCCATACCGAAGGATGGTCCCAGTGCCGGCATCACCATGGCCACCTCGCTCGCCTCGGCTCTGACTGGCCGCCCCATCAATCGCGATATGGGCATGACCGGCGAAATCACGCTGCGCGGGCGGGTTCTCCCCGTCGGCGGGGTGAAAGAGAAGGTCCTGGCCGCTTATCGATTGAAGCTCGGAACGGTCATTTTGCCGGCCCAGAACAAGAAGGACCTGGTGGATGTGCCCGCCAAGGCGCGCGCCGCGCTGGAATTCAAGCTGGTGCGACATATGGATGAGGTGTTTGAGCTCGCGTTGCGGCCGCCTGTGGCCGATGCTGTTCCACCGGCTCGTTCCAAGCCCAAGGGCAAATCCAAATCGTCCTCCAAGCCGAGTTCCCATCGCCCGCACCTTCCTACGGCACCCGGCTAGCTCCGGTTTGGCGTCGCTCAGACCCGCACTTCGATTTCGTATGACTGTACGCGCCCAGATCGGATCGACCCAGCCTCACCGACATCGGACGCCTCCGGGTAGTCTGGCGGCCTGCTTGGCGGTGGTCCTGGCCACGTCTCTGGCCGCATGCTCGAGAACGTTGGTTCCGATGCAAACCATCACGACACCGTTTCGACCCACGTCCACCTCCGTGCCCCCCTCTGAAACGCCGACCCCCGAAGCCGGCCTTGCCCCGCCCACCAGTGAGTATGCAGTGCTGGGCATCGTGGACGGGGGCCAGCTCCCGTTTCGAACCACGGCCGGCTTGTCCGGCGAAATCAACGGCTACCTGGCCCCCGACCAGCGTGGACTGCATTTGACCGGGAAAAGCACTCTGTTGGGGAGCTCGCAATGGGTGGAGATCGAACGAACGGACGGCCGTACAGGCTGGGTCCAGGCCACGAATCTGACCGAATACGTCTCCCCCGACGCGTTCTGCTCCGATCTGCGGGCCAACGAGGTGTTTACCCGATTCTCTCAGGCCATCATCTCGCGTGATGGCGATCTGTTGAGTTCGCTTGTCTCCGATCGGCGCGGTCTGGCCATTCGGGTGGATTGGTGGGATCCGGCTGTCGTGTTGACACGCTCGGAAGTCGCCGACCTGTTTGTAGACCCGACGTCTCGAGCCTGGGGCGTTAACGTGGGCAGCCAAACTGCGATCGAGGGGACCTTTTCAGACGCCATCCTGCCACAACTTGAGGATGTGCTTGCCAACGCGCCGGCCCTTGCCTGCGATTCGCTTCAACTCGGGACTGTCACACAGGCGGTCTTGCCGCCTATCGCCGACGCCAATCTCAATTACTACAATGCCTTCCGTCCAGCCCCGGCTGGCGGCAACACCTTCAACTGGCACTCATGGTCGATACTGATTGAATACATCGACGGTCAGCCGTATCTGGTTGGGCTGATCCGGTTCCGCCCCCAGGTTTGACACGCGGCCCGTTCAAGCCGCGGCGGGCACCCCGGCGCGACCCAGGCGCTCCAAGACTTCCAACAAGCGTGCCTCCCAGTTCGTGTCTTGGCTCCTTGAAAGCCAGACGCCTTTGCGGCTGGGGCGGACATCCGGACCGAGAGTGGGTAGGTCCAGCGTTTCCAATGTCGAGCGCATGCGCAGCAGGATCTGGCCGTTTTCTGATGTGATGCTGTCGACTTCCGCCCGGGCCGCCAGGATGCGCACCTTGAGTTGGAAGAGCAAGTTGGCGACCTCGTTCGGTAACGGACCGAATTGATCCTCGAGTTCGGATTGCATCGCCACCACCTCGTCGAGTTCGCGCGTCTCGGCCATCCGACGATAAAGCTGCAGCCGGAGTTCGCGCTCAGGAACGAATGCCGTCGGGATGGCGCTCGACAACGGCAGTTCAATCGAGACCGACAAAGGCTCGCGCGTGCCCAGGAAGATGTCGGAGGCTGGCACCGGGCCGGCCGAGGTTTCTCGCAGGCGCCTGACGGCCCCGGCCAGCAAACGCGTGTAAAGGTGAAAGCCAATGGCGGCGATATGTCCGTGCTGGCGGGTGCCCAGGATGTCGCCGGCGCCGCGCATCTCCAGGTCCCTGAAAGCAATCGAGTAGCCGGCCCCCAGTTGAGCGTTCTCGGCGATGATCTCCAGCCTGCGCAAGGCGTCCTCGGTGGCATGATCCTGGGGATGGCGCAGGAAATAGGCGTAGGCCCGGGCTGAGCTTCGGCCGACTCGGCCGCGCAGCTGGTAAAGCTGCGCCAGGCCGAACAGGTCCGCTCGATCGACAATGAGCGTATTGGCGTTAGGGATGTCAAGGCCTGACTCGATGATCGACGTGCTCACCAAGATATCGATTTCGCCGACCGAGAACCTCTGCATGACCTGCGATAGAGCCTCCTCGGGCATCTGGCCGTGGGCCACGCCCAGCCGGGCCTCGGGCAGCAGGTGCTCTAGCCGGCGTGCCACACTGTTGATGGTTTGAACGCGGTTGTGGACGAAGAAGGCCTGGCCGCCGCGGTCGAGCTCCCGCAGCACGGCTTGACGAATCAGCCGCGGATCGTATCGGCTCACTTGGGTGACCACAGGCAGACGCTCTTCAGGTGGGGTGTTGATGGTGGAGATGTCCCGCGCGCCGGCCAGGGCCATGTATAACGTGCGCGGAATGGGCGTCGCCGTCAGCGTGAGCACGTCCACCTCGGTGCGCATGCGCTTCAGGTACTCCTTGTGCGTGACCCCAAATCGTTGCTCTTCATCGATGATCAGCAGCCCCAGGTCCTTGAATTGAACGTCCCTTTGCAGCAATCGGTGGGTCCCAATCACGATGTCAATCTCGCCCGAGGCCAGCCGGCGGATGACCTCCATGGCCTGCGCGTGTGACAGAAATCTAGACAGCATGGCGACCTTGACCGGGTAGGGAGCGAGCCGCTGTTGGAAGGTCGTGAGGTGCTGCTGAGCCAGGATGGTCGTGGGGACCAGCAGGGCCACCTGGCGCCCCTCCATCACGGCTTTGAACGCAGCTCTGAGGGCCACCTCGGTCTTGCCGTACCCCACATCCCCGCAGATGAGTCGATCCATGGGCTGGGGGCCTTCCATGTCATTCTTCACTGAGTGGATAGCTCGGAGCTGGTCCTCGGTTTCCACATACGGAAAGGAGGCCTCCAACTCGCGCTGCCATTCGGTGTCGGGCCCGTAGGCGTAGCCCTGAACCGCGGACCGCCGAGCGTACAAATCCAGCAGCTCCCTGGCGATCTCCTCCACCGCCTCGGCTGCCTGGCCCTTGACTCGATCCCATTCTTGAGACCCCAGATTGGAAAGGTGGGGTTCGACGCCTTCGACGCCGACATAGCGCGTCAGGCGGTCGGCCTGATGCACGGGGACGTACACCTGGCCGCCGCCGCCGTACTCCACCAACAGGTACTCGCGGGCGAGCCCCTCCAAAGTGCGTTGGACCAGACCCATGAGGCGCCCAACCCCGTAATCGATATGCACCACGAAGTCGCCAGGCTTGAGATCGGCAAAACTGGCCTCAGGGGCGGCGGCTTGAACAGGACGGCGCGTCCGGGGCCGCGGACGGCCCCAGCCGAAGATTTCCGCATCGGTCAATAAGTGAACCGGGCCGTGTCCGCCCACCTGCAAGGTCCAGCCCTCCGCCAACGCGCCCTGGATGAAGTAAACATCTCCAGAAATCATGTCCGCCGGCAGATCGTCGACCAGCCGGGCGCTGCCTCCTTCGGCGCCCCAAATCTCGGCCAGGCGAGATGCCTGCCGGCTGACGACCACGCACGTCTCATGCGCGGCACGGCGGCGGCCCAAGAAATCCAACAGCGGCCGGACCTGGCCGCCGAATCTCGGCCCCGGATCGAAAGCTGGGCCAAGCGATGGCCCCGACTCATCGGCGGTCGAGATCATCCCCAGATCGACTGCTCCCAGGCGTTCCAGGACTTCGGAGAGTTCGTCCAGCGTCAGATAGGGCAGGGGAAAATCTTCTGAGAGCTTGCCCTGAGCTTGTTGCTGATCGCGCAAGGCGACGGCCTGGCCCTCAAACTCATTGACGGCATCTTCGAAGGCCATTCGATCGTCGACCAGTACCAGACTGTTCCCGGGAAGGTAGTCCAACAGACCGGCGGGGCGGTCCCACATCAGCGGCATGAGAAACTCAAGCCAGGGCACATGGGCGTCGGGTCGGGGATCCTCTCGGGCCGGAGCAGGCAGCAGTTCGGACCACTGGGGCAAATACCGGGAAGGCAGGGCCTCGCGCGCCGGGGTGAGCCGAAACGCCCCGAGCGCCTGCGTGGAGCGTTGGGTTTCCGGATCGAAAGCTCGCAGCGTGTCGAGCTGATCCCCAAAGAACTCGAGGCGAGCCGGGCGGGCCAAAGAAGACGGCCAGACGTCCAGCATCCCGCCTCGCCGGCTGAATTCCCCCGGCTGGGTAACGACACTGGCTGGCAGATAGCCGATGTCGAGCAGTTGTTTGACCAGCTGGTCCACCCGGTAGGTGAGGCCGACTTCGAGCGTGAGCATGTGCGCCCGGAATGCCTCGGCCGGCAGGGTTCGGCTCATGACCGCCCGGGCGGTTGCCAGAATCACGGGAGGCAGGGCGCCCGAGGCCAGACCTTCGGGATTCGGCTGCAGCGCGGCCAGGCATTCGATGCGCTGCCGGATTGTCCGCGGACCCCACGGGGCCGCCTCATAGAAGAGCGGGTTCGGTTCGGGGAACGTCAGTGGATCATTGCCCGGGCCCCACATCGGGAGCTCTTCGACCAGGGTCAGCAGGCGGTCGATCCTCGAAACGATAACCAGGACCGGCTGGTGAACGGCGTCCCTGAGCGCGGCCATGACCGGCGGCCGGGCTGCCCGCGGAACCTGTAGGCTCCGCATACCCTTGGCGTTTTGTTGCCCGGCCAGCGCTTGCACTGCGTCCAGCCGCGCAATCGGGCTCAGGAGGGTCGACAGGTTCAATCGTCCTCCTCGCGGTCGCCATTGAAACGCGTCATGGCCGCCTCGAGGCCTTGTGTGAGCAGGGCCTCGAGGCAGTCCACGGCGCGATCCAGTGTGGGTCCTACGACGTCCAATTCGGCGTCCGAGAAGTTCTGCAGCACAAAGGCGGCCGGATCCATCCTGCCCGGGGGCCGGCCGATGCCCACTCTCAGCCGGGGAAACGCGTCACTCCCCAACGCCTCGATGATCAATTCCATGCCACGGTGGCCGCCGCTGCCGCCGCCAGGCCGCAGTCGGAGCGCCCCGACCGGCAGATCGAGGTCATCGTAGACCACGAGCAGCTGGTCCAGCGGGATCTTGAAGAAGCGCACGATCCCGCCAATTGAACGGCCGGAGAGGTTCATCATCGTCTGCGGTTTGGCCAACAGTGTCCGACGACCCTCCACTTGGCCCTCGGCCGTGAGGGCCAGGTGTTGAACCCGAGAGAAATCGAACCCCCAGCGTTGGCTGGCACGGTCTGCCACCATGAAGCCGACATTGTGACGATTTTCACGAAAGCCCCGACCGGAGTTGCCCAGGCAGGCGATCAGCCAGGGCGCGCTCATCGCCTGCCCTCGCGGGGGCTTGGCCTGCGTCTGGGGTGAAGGCGGCGGGTCTGGAGCGATCCCAGGTAAACCCGCAATTTCGGCCGTAAGTAGGCGTATCCGCCGATCAACGCCAGGGCGGCGATGGCGCTGAAAACGCCGATCTTGAGCACCGCCACCAGGTTCGAACCCGGCGTGGGCGGTTGTGCCTCTACGGCCGGCACGATCGGGTTGGCAGCCTGCGTCGATGCCGCCTGGGTCGAAGGCGGGGGCAGGGCAGTGGCCTCGGATGAAGCGGCTCCGCCGCCGGCGCCCCCGATCACCAGTCCACCCACGATGGCCTCGAGGCTCCTGCCGCCTTCCAACAGGACCGTCAGCCGCACCTGGTAGGTTCCGGGTGTGATTCCGGTCGTATCCCACAGCGCCAGCCGTCCATCGCTGACCGGGGTTGTGGAACGGTCCCCGATCGGAAACCACGTGTGGGTCGGATTCGGATCATAGGCGAAGCTGATCGCGTAAGCCTGAAAGGCCGGATGGGAAGCGGTGCCTTCGATTGTGACGACCGCGGAGAGCGCTTCGCCAGCCGACGGGCGGCTGATCTCAGCGAAGCCTGGGACCTGGGCGGGGCGCGCCGACCATGCCAGGCCCGACAGGACCAGGGCGCTGGCCAGCGCGAGATTGAGCTTCAATGAGTGTGCCATACACCTGCCAAATGTGCCGTGCTCGGCAGCCGAGCGAAGGGCAATCGGTAAGTTTAACCTCCCGGCCGGATGAAATCAATCTAAGGTTGACGAAGCCACCACCGGCCGTTAGAATGGGCCGGACTTGTGGGATGCGCACTGTGCGCCCAGATAGCGGCCGCTGTGCGCCGATTCCAATGGAGAGATGCGTGGGCCACGCACGACCCCCCAAAGCGTTGGGCCAGGGTCGTTTTTAGCCCCGTTGAGGCCAGTCATGGGCGAACCTGAAGGCGAAGAGGTCGTCAAACAAGACTCTCTAGAGGCCGATATCGTCAACCTGACAGGCGGGGGGGTGGGGACGATTGAGGCCGAAATGGTTCGCATCCAGGGCGGGGGCGCCCGGCGGATTGTGGCCGGGGACGTCGGCTTGCGGACAGGCGGGGCTGGCATCGTGACGGCCGAAACCGCCTCGCTCAACCTTTCGGCAGCGGCCGCTGTGCGCGGCGAAGTGGTGTCCCTCGAAAACAGCGGAGTGGCTGTGGTCATGGGGAATAAGGTGAGCCTGAGCGGTTCACGCGCCGGTCTCACCCTGGCCAGCCGGGCCGAGCTTAGCGAAGGCAGCAACACAATCTTCCTGGTCGCCGGGCGCGTGGATGGCACCGCCAATGCCCTGTTTGACACGCGCGGTTCCTTGATGGTCGGCTTGGCGGCCGGCGCGGTCCTTGGGGCCTTCCTGTTTGCTGCCCGGCTGTTGCGCCGGTAGTAACAATCGACGCCGCCGGCACAGGAAGTCGAAGCCAGACGGCGATAGGCAAGGGCATCGGAGGCAGCTGTTTTGGAAACGCACATTCTTGAAGCCAGCGCCCGGGATCAACTGGGCAAGCACGTGAAGGAGATCCGGCGGCAGGGACAACTGCCGGCGATCCTGTACGGGACCGGGATCGAGCCCATCCCCTTGAGCCTTGATGCGCGCCAAACGGCCAAAGTCATGACCGGCATCACCGGCTCGACTCTGATCGATCTCAACGTGGGTGGAGACACCCACAAGGTGATCATCCGCGATGTGCAGCGTGATGCGATCACCCGATCGATGCTGCACGTGGACTTCCTCAAGGTAGCCATGGACGTCGTCATCCGGACAGAGGTGCCCATCGAGCTCGTCGGATCTGCACCGGCGGTCAAGGAGCAGGGCGGTGTGCTCGTGGCCGGCATCAATGAAGTTGAAGTTGAGGCCCTGCCCGGGGATTTGCCGGACCGCATCACCGTGGATCTGGGCGTTCTGGCTCGAAATAGACGACTCCATCACTGTCGCCGACTTGGTCGTTGCCAAGGGGGTCCGCATCCTCAATGCTGCGACGGACACCATTGCCCATGTGATTTACATGGCCGAAGAAGTGGAAGAGGTCGTCGTCGAAGAGGTGGAGGCCGTTGGCGTGGCCGCCGAGCCCGAGCTTGTCGAGCGCCATCGGCGGGAAGAGGTCGAAGGCGAGGAAGCCGGAGAGGCCGAGGAAAAAGAGTAAGCTGGGATTGGAATGCTTTGAGGGAGGAGGCCCTGCCTCCTCCTTTTTGTTTGCCTGGTTTAGAGCCCCTGCAGCAGGCTCAACAGATCGATGGTGATCCGGGCCGTCACGCCCCAGATCACGTGATCGTGGTAGGGAAGGAATGAGTAGACCTGGACCGGGCGCCCGGGGATCAAGGGCTCACGGCTCTCCAACTGCAGGTTTTTCGAATCGGAGAGGAATGCCAGCGGCACGCCGAACGTTTCCGCCACCTCCTGCCGGTTTAGCACGATCGGGAAGGGCCATTCGATCCGCGCCACGATGGGGGTGACCAGAAACTGAGTCACCGTCAACAAGGGGTCCAGTTGGCCCAAAACCCGGGTCAGGTTGGACGGCAGCCCGATCTCCTCTTCGGCTTCCCGGAGCGCGGCTGCCAGAGGCGTGCCGTCGGTGTTCTCGATGGCGCCGCCTGGAAATGACACTTGTCCGCGATGAGTGTCCACGGCTTCGGTCCGCTGCGTGAACAGCAAGTGCCATTCACCGGCCTCCCAAAAGAGCGGCACCAGTACCGCGGCCGGACGGGCTTGCCATTCGGTGACCACGTGCGGCTGGCGAGCAGCCAGCGCGCGCTGCAGTCGATCGGGAAGGCTATCCGCCATCGCCGTCGCTGCCGACCAGCGGGCTGCCGCAATAGGCACACCCCGGCCGCTCCGGGTCCGACCAATCCACCTCGTCCGTGTGGACGCTCCCGCCGCACCACGGGCACTTGGCCGGAAGCAGCAAGCGCGCGGTGGGCGTCCATGTGACCGTGGTCGCCCCTGCGACGCTGGAGAGCGCGCTCAGCTCAGCCTCCAAAGCCGTGGCAAGATCGGACCGCCCGTCGGCGCGCAGGTCGTCGACCAGCCGCCGGCCCAAGGGGGCCAAGCGCGGATCGTGGCGTTCGTCCATCATATGGAAGGCTCGCAACAGCCGCGGCTTGGCTTCGGCTTCGCGGCCCGCCGAAAGCAAGGCGCGCCCAGCTTGGAGAAACAGCTGCGGAGCAGCGGGGAGATCGAGGCGCTCGGCTTCCTGGGCCAGGGCCTGAAACTCCTGCGCCGCCTCGTCGAAGCGTTGGGCCTGCATGGACCGATGCGCCGACCGAAGGGCTCTGCGCAGCGGCAGGAGCCTTGGGCGGAGCCATCGGCGTCGAAATGGCCGTCTTCGAAAGAACACTGGTCTTCTCCTTCCGGAGGCCCTGCGTCCGCCCCGGCTGGTCTGGTGAAGCCCGGGGTTGGATGTCGGACGCCGATAACAGGTTTCCAGATTCTCAGCCGGCGGCTGGGTCAGCCACGCGTGCGAACACCAGATAACCCGTGTGGGCCACCATTCGGTCCACCGGGCGCAGACGTTCGGGAACGTTCTTGTAGTAACGCAGCCAGATCTCGCACGCGTCGATGTTTACGAAGGGCCGGGCCTGAAGGGCCGCCAGCAAATCGGATACCTGGTTGGCGGTCGGCACGATCGCCCCGAGCGTCCCCCCGTTGAGCATGCAGGCGCGCGCTTGGTCCAGGTACAGGTGCGGGGCCGGCAAGTCGAAAAAGACCGACTCCACTTCCTGGGCGTCGAACCCCTGCTCGGCATCCCCCTGGACCAGTCTGACGCGGTCCAACAAACCCACCTGATCGAGGTTCTGTCGAGCCAAATCTTGCATGTCCTGACGGCGATCGTACGAGATCACATGCCCCGTCGGGCCGACCGCCCATGCAAGCGCCGTGGTAAGGGCGCCCGAACCTGTTCCGGCCTCCAGAACCCGCGAGCCCGGCGCGACCGAGAGCCGGAGCAGGATGTAGCCGATGTCCTTGGGGAAGATGATTTGCGATCGCCGCTTGATGAGGAGCAGGATGTCACGCAGCGTCGGTCGGAAGAAATGGAGCGGGTGCCCCAGGTGGGTCTGCACACTAGCCCCCCAGGCTCGACCGATCAAATCCAGGTGAGGGATCACGCCCTGGTGGGATTGAAAGGTCAATCCGGGCTGCAGCTTGAAGATGAACTGCTTGCCACCTTCGGCGACCAACATCGCTAAATCCCCAGGCTGCGCGAGTTTCAATCTGCCCTCCGATCCTGCTTTGGGGGCGGCAGCGCAGGTTTGTCGCCCGTGATCACCGCCACTTTCGCCCTGGGCAGCGCCACCGCATGCACCTCAACTTGGAATCCGGCTCGCCGGAAGGGATCAGCCCATCCAAGCTGGGTTGGCCCGGATTGCCGCGTCACTCGGTACAGCCATCCCGCCCATCGGTCCCAAACAGACAGGCCCGTGACCTCGGCCATTGGGACCACGATGATGCGGCCAGATGATTTCAACACCCGCCAACACTCCCCCAGGCTGGCGGCCTCGAAGATGAACTCACTTGGAAAGGTCGACAGCGCGCAATCAAAGGACTGGTCGGCAAAGGGCAGGTGCTGCGCTTCCGCGCGAGCAATCTGCAAGGCGTGTCCATGGCGCCGGAGACGGCGGCTGGCCAGAGCTGCCATCTGCGCCGAAGGGTCCACCCCGAAGGCGGGGTAATCATCCTCCGCCAGCGTCTGCAAAATGTGTCCCGTCCCAAAGGCGATCTCGAGCACGCGGCCGGGACGTAGATAGCCCAACGCGGCCGTCTGCCAATCGAACCACTGACCGATAGACGTGAGCTGCGCCACCCCATCATAGGCCCAGGAAAGCCGAGTGTATAGTTCACGAAAGAAAACGCGCAGGAGCCAGGTTAGCAGCACCGATCAACCTGGCAGGCCATCTGCAAATCGGACCAACCGGATGTCGGCGGCTTCGACCCCGTGCCGGGTCGCGTCGGAGGTGAGGACCGCCAGCTCGGCGGCGCGTTCCTGCGCATAGTCACTGCCGGTCACGAGCTCTGGGGTGACCAGTCCGGGATGGGTCATGAGCTCAGTCACGCCCTGGGGGAGATCGCGCAGAAGATGGTCGAGGAGCGGCTGATTGGCGTCTTCGCCGAAGAAATCCACGCGCAGGCCGTCCGGCGTCACCACGCCTGAGGCCGCCAACTCGGCGCGGGCCCATTCCCGATCCAGGATAGGAGCCGCCGCGCCGTCTGGTTGGAGCTTCTGCCGGCCGAGCTTGGGCGGTCGAGGACCCCGAACGGCCAGACGATGCTCGGCCGCCAGTTCGAGGTAGAGCTGCCAGACATGCGGAGAGAGCTCGGCAACGAAATGATGGCTGTCGAGGTGGTCAACCGGCACGACGGCGGTCAGGACCGAGATCTGGGCCGCCCATTCTCTTCGCACCTGGTCCAGATCCAGATCGGCGGCGCGTCTTGTGAGCTCTGCATAGCTCAGGAATTTACCCTGTGAGTTGACCAGGTCGGGGACGACGTCCGGGGACGCCAGCGGGGCGCCCCGGGTCAGATTGAGATGCACGCCCACGCCCAGACGGGGCGCATCGGCATGCGCGCCGGAGGCGGCCTCGGCCGAGCCAGGCAGATTGGCCAGCACGCTGGTGGAGGTCACGATACCTTCCCGGTGGGCCCGCACGATTCCCTGGCACACGCCAGGGGTGAGGCCAAAATCGTCGGCGTTCACGATCAGGCAGCGGGTCATGGCGTAAACAAGTCCAGCTTCTGCGGCAGGGCGTCATACTCAAGGCGTTCAACCGCCTCGGAACGCAGCTCGCCGTCGACTTGAAGCGGAGTGGCGGGCTGGCTGGTGATCACCAGCCTTCTGGTGTGGTGCTGGTGGATGGCTGGGTCGTCCACATAGGTGCCGGACATGGTCCGCGGCAGCAAGGCGAGCATCTTGCGCCGGGTGGGTGCATAGCCATAGACAAAGGTCAGCCGGCCATCGGTTGGATCGGCCGCGGGCGCCATCCGGAACAGCCCGCCCGTGATGGCACAGTTACCGACCGAGACCAGGCTCACCGGGCCCTCGGCCCGCCCGTCATCCCATTCGATGCGCATCCTCCATTCGCGCTTGTCGCCGATGGCTCGAAGCGCCGCCACCAGGTAGCGCATGAGGCCGCGCAAATGGCGCATGCGGATGTTGTACAGGGTCACGACCGGCTCGAGCCCGACGGCCGAGTTGTTGTCGAACACCCATTCATTGACGCGGCCCAGGTCAATGCGACGGGTGGTGCCTCGGCGGATCGCCGCCGCCACCTCTGCCGGGTTGGTCGGCAGGCCCAAATTGACGACCAGGTCATTGGCGGTGCCAACCGGAAAGATGCCGATGGGACCCAGGACGCCCTCGGGGTGAGTCTGATACAGGCCATTCACAACTTCGCCGATCGTGCCGTCGCCGCCGGCGATGAGCAGGGGAGCCTTGGCCGAGGCGGCCGCCGTGCGCGCCAAGTCGATCACCTCCCCGGCGTGCGTGCTCTCCCAGACCTCGACCTCAACTCCCTCCCGGCGCAGGGCGGATTCCACTTCCGCTCGCTTGGAGCGCCCCTTCCAGCGGCCGGCATAAGGGTTGAGGATCAAGACTCCGGCCATGCGGCTATGCCGTGGGGTGGAGGACCAGAATGGCGACGCTGAAGTAAATCAGCAGCCCGGTGGCGTCCACCAGAGTCGTAATCATGGGGGCTGAGATCACAGCTGGGTCGATGCCGACCACGTCGGCGGCAATCGGGATCAGCGAACCAACCGTGTTGGCCCAGATGCAGATGCTCAAGATGGTGACGGCCACGACCAGGGCCATGGTCGGAGGCAGGCCCCAGAACAGCACTCGCCCGTAGGCCACGGCTCCGAGCAACAAACCCAACAGCGCGCCGACGCCCAGCTCGCGCAGCACAACTTGGATCAGGTCCCGCGGTTCAACCTCGTCCAGCGCCAGGGCGCGAATGATGCTGGCCACGGTCTGAGAACCGGCATTCCCGCCCGTACCGATCAGCAAGGGGATGAAGAATGAGAGCGAGACGACTTCCTGGAGTGTGGCCTCAAAGTGGCGCAGCACCGTCCCGGTCAAAGTTTCAGCCACAAACAGCGCCAGGAGCCAGACAAAACGCGAGCGCACGACCTGCCCGATGCTTAAAGACCAGTATGGCCGGTCGCTGATTCCACTGGCTTCGATACCGGCCAGGTTAAGGACGTCTTGGGTCGCCTCTTCCTCGAGAACTTCGAGGATGTCGTCGTAGGTGATCACCCCGAGCAGCACCCCTTCTCGATCGACCACCGGCAGGGCCGTCAGGTCGTAGCGCGAGAACATCCGGGCAACCTCTTCCTGGTCGGTGCCGGCCAGGACGCTGACGACGTCCCGGTTCATGAAGTTCTCAACCGGGGTGTCCGGCCGGGCCACGATCAAGTCCCGCAGACTGATGTTCCCAATAAGCTTGCCATTGCGATCGATCACATAAATGTAGTTGGGCATCTCGGAGTCAGTTCCGATCTGCCTCAGAAAGTCGATTGTCTCGGCGGCGGTCATCTGACGGCGCACCGCCAGGAAGGATGTCGTCATCAGGCCGCCGGCCGATTCGTCCTCGTGATGGAGCAGCGGCAGGACGTCTTCCGCGCGGTCCATCTCGCCCAGGACCAGGGCTGCCTTCAACGGCGGCATGTCGCCCAACAGGTCGGCAGCTTCGTCCGGATCCATGCGGTCCAGGACTTCCGAAAGCTCGGTGGTGCCCAGCGGCTCGGACGTCTCGGCGGCCAGGTGCTCCGGGAGCTCTTCGAACAGCTCGGCTGTCGTCTCGGGGTCGAGCAGTGGGACCAGCTTGGCGCGGATGTCTTCGTCGGCGGCGGCGAAGGCCTGGGCGCGATCGGCAGGATGCAGCTCGATCAGGGCCTGGGCGGCGTCTTCCAATCGACCGGCGTCAATGAATTTGCGGATGCGTTCTCGGACTTGTTCGACCAGGCTCTCGTCCATGGTTGGCCTCCTGGTTCGATCTGGGCGGATTCTCGATCCGGCTCGCGCCAAACCACCGGCCGGGATCCCTGGGACCATCGCCCCGGCTACGGTTGCTGGTCTTCAGGCGGCAGGCTGGCCATTCATGGAAACCTGTCCGCCGTTCGTTGTGGGTGCGGGGAAGAGCGCCCGCCGCGCCTCAGGACAGACCCGTTGGTCTTGAGGTGATAAGGCCTGCCGAGGTCACGCTGGCTCGGCGAGGGCAAGGCGGGATTCTAGCATTTGCTTAAGGGCGTGTCAAAGCAGGCGCCCATCTGGTCGTGCAGCCGATTCACGGCCGGATTGTGAAAGAATTCACAAAACCATCCGCCTTTCCAAGTTCTTCTGGAAGGGCCGTGTTCCAAAAACCGTTGGTCTCGGGTGCGGCAAGGTTCGAATTGGGCTGCGCGGTTTTCAGCTTCGGCGCCGGCCCCCCATGCCCCCCACCAGGCTCACGAAGTACAGCAACTGAAAGATGGCCGTGGCCAGACCGGCTACATAGGTGAAGGCAGCCGCGCGCAGCACCGAACTCACGCCTGCGGCCTCCTTTGGAGACGTCACCAACCCTGTCTGGCGGAGCAGGACCTTGGCCCGGGACGAAGCGTCCAACTCGACGGGCAGCGTGGCCACGGCGAACACCGCACCCCCCGCAAAGAACAACACGCCCAGCCAGGCGATTTGGATCGATAAAGTGGCCCCTAAGAAGCCCTGCAGGACCAACCCGGCCATGATCAGGATGATGCCCAGATTCGAACCGATGCTGACCGCCGGTACCAGGGCCGATCTGAAACGCATCGGCAGATAGCCTTGCTGGTCCTGTATGGCGTGGCCAATCTCATGGGCGGCGATGGCCAGCGATGCCACCGACGGGCTTTGTGCGACGCCCGTAGAAAGGTTGAGGGTTTGGTTGCGCGGATCGTAGTTGTCCGTCAGTTGGCCCTGAATGCCCTTCAGGCCGACGTGTCCCAGGCCGGCCGATGCAAGCAGCTTCTGTGCAGCTTCCGCGCCGTTGAGACCCTGTGCGTTGGGCACTTTGCTCCAGGTCCGGTAGGTAGATTTCACCCACCATTGGGCCAGCAGACTGAGCAGCAGGCCTGGAATCATGAAGGCCAGATAGGTTGGATCCCAAAAGAGAAACATGGCCGACTACCTCCACACTGACCGACAGCCCGCTATGGGCTGGAACCGCCCAAGAGCTCGACCGCCTTGTCCAGCTGCGGATCTGAGCCCAATTCTACATCCTGGTCCGTTAGAGGGACACTAACATCCGGCGTTAGCCCTTGATCGCTGATTTGGCGGCCATTCGGCGTGTACCACCGGGCGATGGTCACACGCACGGCGCCGCCGTCGCCCTCCAGCGGAATCCAGTTTTGCACCGACCCTTTTCCAAACGTAGTCTCGCCGACCAGTTGGCCCCGGGCGGTGTCCTGGATGGCGCCGGCGACGATTTCCGAGGCCGAGGCCGTACCTTGGTTGACGAGCACAATCAGCGGGATGTCGGTGGCCACCCCATTGCCCTGGGCCCGATAAACATTCTCGGTCCCATCGCCGAATCGTTCGGTCAGGATCGGGCCCTCTGCGACAAACTCACTGGCGACCCTGACGGACGTGTCCAGGAAACCGCCGCCGTTGTTGCGCAAATCCAGAATCAGTCCCTTGGGGTTCTGGGCCAGCAGCGTCTCGAGTTGCTGGTGGAGCTCCTCGGCCGTGGTATCGCCAAACGTGAACAATTGGATATAGGCGATCTCGCCGTCGAGCATGCGACCTTGGACGCTCGGCACAGTGATGGCTGCCCGCTGGACGTCGAACTCCAAGGGAGCGGAGGCACCTTCCCTTCGCACGCTGAGGTGCACGGTCGAGCCCGCCGGTCCAAGCACCATTTGGACGACCTGATTGGGGTCGACACCTGCCAGGTCCGATCCATCAATGCCGATGATCTGGTCGCCGGGTTTCAGCCCTGCCTTCTCGGCCGGAGAACCGGGCATGGGCGAGATGATGGTCAGATACTCCGAGCTGGTGTCGACCCAGGCCCCGATGCCCTCATATTCGCCGGCGAGGCTGGAGTTGGCCTGCTGGAACTCGTCGGGGTCCATGTACGAACTGGCCGGGTCTCCCAACGATTCCATCATCCCCCGAATGGCCCCGCGCATGAGATCGAGATCCCGGACCGGGTCGACGAACTCCTGGTGCACCAGATCCCATGCCTGCCAGAATGGTGCGAACAACCGGTCCCTGTCCGAGGCGGCAGCCGAAGGCGTCGGGACGGGGGTGGGCGCCTGGGTGGGCACGCCGGTCGCGGTGGGAGGCGGTGTGGGCGAAGGTATCACCGTTGGTGCGAGGGGCTGTTCGACAATCCGCTCGGGCAGAGGGCTGTTGGACAGCCGGCCGAGGGCCGCGCCAAAAGTGGCGCCTCCGATAAAGAGTCCGGCAGACAGCACCAATCCGGCCACGATGCCGAGTACCAATCCAAGTACGCGTCTTGCGCCCATCCCTAAACTCCTCGCTTCATCCTGTCGGCCTCGGCGTCCGTGGCCACGTTCATCCTAACGTATGTCAACACTAGTTTTGGCCCTGGATGGCTCAATCGGTTGTTATCACCGCAACGGCATGTCGAAGTTTCCAGTCGCGGATGAGAGCGGGGTAGTCGCCGGTCCCGGCAGCCTCGATGTATCGCAGGACGGCCAGCCCGTCCATGGGATAGAGGGGATGACAGGAAGTTGGCCAGGCGCCGTTGGGCGCTTCGACCACCCAATCGACGACCGGACCGACCAGGTCGGCGCGTTCGAAGTCCAGGGGAAACTCGATCGGCGGTCACGATCACCAACTCGGCCGCCATGGCAAGTTCGACATCCACGCCGCGGTTGCCTCCCAGCGCCGCATTGCCCTGGGGGTCCGCTTCCAGGGCGTGAAGCACCGCCACATCCACCTCGATGGCTGGAAAGGCCATAAGGGCCTGGCCGCTGTACGGATCGACGACCGATCGGACGTCCGGGCGAAGCTTGGGCATGTCGGTCCCCAGCCAAGATCGGGAGGGCATAAACCCCACTCCGGCCAGTTTGGCCCGCAGCCCGGCTGCCAGGCTGGTTTCGCTTTCATCGACGATCTTCAGCTCATTTTTCGAAGCCGCAGCCGTGAAGTTGGGTGCCAGGCCGAAAATCTCGAGACCGAAGTAGCATGTGCGGATCTGGTTGACCAGACCAGCGCCCACCAGGATATCGCTTTCCAACCCTGCGGTGAAGCACACCAGGTCAAGCTGCCGGCGGGCCTCGAGCGCCTCCAGCCGGTCCAGCAGCGCCAGGGCGAACGCCATCGGCCGTCTGTAAAGCGTGACGCCTCCCAGCGCCAGGCGGAACGGGGTCTTGGGCACCAGGTTGACGGCCTCGTCCAGCGTGATGACCTTATCCACGATCCCCCGCCTCCGGCGCCCGCTTGAACTCGAAGAGTTGGGGAACGGCCGCCGGCAGATCAACCAAATGAGCGACATGGTGGTCAAACCCGGCCGACATATCCAAACCAACCAGCACGGTCGTCATGCCCATCTGCCGCGCCGGGGCAAGATTGATCGGCCTGTCGTCCGCCATCAAACACACGCCGGCGGGTGGCGACCCGACCAGTTCAATGGCGCGCCGATAGGCCTCGGGCAGGGGCTTGTTCACATAGCCCAAGCTGACAATGTCGATGATTTCGTCAAAGACGCCATCCAATCCAAGGCCGCTGAGAACGCGTTCGGCGTGGGATCGGCTGGCGTTGGTGAAGATGGCCTTGGACTGTGGACAGGACAGCAGGGCGGCGCGCAGTCTTGCGTCCGGTCTGAGCGCGGAGCTGTAGTCGACCCGGTGGACGAACTCGAGGTAATCCGCCGCGTCGACACCGAAATCCTGCATGAGCCCGGTTAGCGTCGTCCCGTGAGCAGCCACGTACGCCGCCCGACGGGACTGCAACCTGGTCTGCGGACAGGCCCAGTCGCTGGCGCATGTACTCGTCGATGCGGCCGGAAATCTGACGCCACAGGCCATTCCCGGGCGGATAGACCGTGTCATCCAGGTCGATGAGCAGATATTGAAGGCCAGCCGATTCGGTCAATGGCTCTCAGCAGGAACGGTGCCCTGCCAGTCGGAGGGGGCGCGGGCGTTGGGATGCGAAAGTATAGTGTCCGCCGCGGCTGGCTGTCAACGCGCCGGCCAGTATAATCGCAGGGTTCGTCCAATCGCCCAGTCAGGAGCCGGACTTTGCGCATCCAGGTCTTGCCGGACCAGGTCGCCTCGGCCATCGCCGCCGGGGAGGTTATCGAACGTCCGGCTTCAGTGGTTAAGGAACTGGTCGAAAACGCACTGGATGCTCGGGCCGGCCGGATTGATGTGCGCGTCGAGGCTGGCGGGCGCGGCCTGATCGAGGTCTCGGATGACGGATGGGGGATAGACCCCGAGGATCTGGAAGTGGCCCTGGCGCGGCACGCCACGTCCAAGCTTCAGTCCACCGAGGGGCTGTTCAACATTCGGACCCTCGGATTTCGTGGAGAGGCCCTGGCTTCAATCGCCGCCGTTTCGCGGCTGGAGATACGCTCCCGCACGCAAGAGACACGGGCGGGCCGGCGGCTGACAGCCGAAGGCGGTCAGCTGGGGGTCGTTGAGCCGATCGGGATGCCCGTCGGGACTGTTGTCCAGGTTCGAGAGCTGTTCTTCAATGTGCCCGCTCGACGCAAGTTCCTGAAAACAGAGTCTACCGAAAGGCGGCACATCAACGAGTGGATCGGCCGGTATGCCGTGGCCTACCCCGGGGTCCGGTTTGGCCTAAGTCAAGAGGGCCGGCAAATCTGCAGACGACGGGCGCCGGCGATGATCGCGAGGCGCTGGCCGCCGTCCTCGGGGCCGACACAGCGCGGTCCATGATCGGGTTGTCCGAACCCTCGCTGGAGGCCGGTGTCAAGGTTCGCGGCTTCATCGGCCCTCCATCCGTCGATCGGTCCAACCGCCGCGAATTGACCTTCTTCGTGAATGGTCGCTGGATTCACGATACCAGCCTTGGGGCGGCCGTGGTTGGGGCCTACCACGGGCTGTTGATGGTCGGTCGTTTTCCCCTGGCTGTGCTCTTCATCGAGTTGCCCCCGGATGAGGTCGACGTCAATGTGCATCCGGCCAAGGCCGAAGTGAGGTTCAAGGACCCCGGCATAGTGTTCTCGGTCGTCCA
The DNA here is from genome assembly GCA_963797485.1 of uncultured Chloroflexia bacterium. Lineage (GTDB taxonomy): Bacteria > Chloroflexota > Anaerolineae > Anaerolineales > E44-bin32 > CAWAND01. The sequence goes on along the minus strand of CAWCPF010000001.1, from coordinate 236,948 downwards.
ACGGACGGTGCGGGCCCATCTGCTGCATCAGGCGCCCCCGACCGTGGACGTGGCATCCGCCTGGCTGGGTTCGGCAGAAGAGGCGTGGCCTGGAGGCGAGTCCGCCGGGGTCGAGGCTCGACTGGCAGCCCGCGTGCCGCCTCCACTCCCGGGACTGGTGCCAGCTGGCCGGCCGATCGGCGGAGTGCCGCTTTTGAGAGCCGTGGGGCAGGTGGGCACGGCCTACCTGGTAGCCGAGGGGCCCGATGGGCTGTACTTGATCGACCAGCACGCGGCCCACGAACGGGTCCTGTTCGAGCGCATGATGGACGGCTTCCGCGGAGGGCGACTAGCGTCCCAGGTTTTGTTGGAGCCGGAGAGTGTCGAACTCAGCCAAGGGCAGACGATACTTCTGGAAAACAGGTTGCCGATCATGAACCAGTTAGGATTCGATGTCGAGGTCTTTGGGAGCCGCACCTTCAGGGTTCGCGCCCTGCCGGCGCTCCTGACAGGACTGTCCGCCGAGAGCGCGCTGCGAACGGTTGTAGATGACTTCGAAGAGGACGAAACACCCTTAGGCGGAGAACTCGAAGCCCAGCTGGCGGCCAGGGTATGCAAGCGGGCGGCCATCAAATCCGGTCAGGTTCTGTCCCTGGCGGAACAAGCCGAACTCATCCGCAATCTCGAGGCCTGCGCCTCTCCCCGGACGTGTCCTCACGGGCGGCCGACCCTTATTCATCTGTCTGTCGATGCACTCGAACGCCAGTTTGGACGGCGGGGCTGATCAGGGCCGAGGCCGGGTGTCGTAGGCGACGGTCCCACCGGCCGGCAGGGACACCGTGAAGGTCGTCCCTCGGCCCGGCTCGCTCTGCACCGAAATCGTCCCCTGGTGAGTCTCGGTGATCCGCTTGGCTATGGCCAGTCCGAGGCCCGTGCCGCCAACTCGGGCTTCCTGATCCGGCACCCGGTAGAACCGCTCGAAGATGTGGGGCAGGCTCTCAGCGGGAATGCCGCGCCCGGTGTCCGAGACGGAGGCCAGCACGCGGTCGGATTCGCGGTGCAGTTCGAGCTTCACTTTCCCCGGCTGAGAGTTGTACTTGAGCGCGTTGGTGAGCAGATTGAGGATGACCTGTTTGAGGCGATTCCGATCGCCTGCCACCGGAGACACGCTTGGGTCGATGTCGGTTTCAATGCTGATGTGCTGGGCCTCCGCCTGGGGTCGAATGATCTCAATGCACTCCCCAATTAAGCCACCCATGTGCACCGGCTCCCGCACAAAGCGCGCCCGACCCAATTCCAGCCTGGCCAACTCGAGAAAATCGTCGGCCATCTCGTTCAGCCGCTGGACCTCGCTGTAGACGGTACGGCTGAGTTTCACTCGCTGATCGTCTGGCAGGTCCGGACGCTGGATGAGATGCGCTGCGGCGGTCAATGCACCCAGTGGGGTCCGGAACTCGTGCACCATCTCGGCGATCAGGTCGCTTTGCTGAAACAAGCGGCTGTTCTCGATGGCGATGGCCGCTTGAGCCGCCAGCGTCTGGAGGACGCGCACATCATCCTCTTCGTACTTGCCGGCCAGCTTGTTGACGGCCTCGATCACACCAAAGGTCTTTTCCTTGGTCCTCAAAGGGACCCCCAGAATGGTCCGTGTCTGGAAGCGGGTTAGCACATCCACCTCGCGGAAGAAGCGCGGATCCTGGATGGCATCGTCGACCACCAGCGGCTCCTGATGCGCAAAAACCCAACCGGCGATGCTGTTCTCGGCCGGAACGGCCGTGCGATCGAGGCCTTGGATGAGATTGTCGGTGGCTGCCTCGAAATACAGGTTCTTGGATTGCGGATCATACAGAAGCAGAGACGCCGATTCGCTTTGGGTGAGTTCTTTGGCGGCGGCCACGATGCTGTCCAGCAGGCTCTGAAGTTCGAGCGTGGAGACCAGCTGCGATGAGACCTCCAGCAGCCGGGCGTAGCGCCTGAGAAGCTGGGGGTAGTTGCGGATAGCCGATTCTTCGGACGGAGTGTGGGAGTCAGCCTCGGCCATTTAGCACCTCGTCCGCCAGCCGAGGCAAGACTGTGGCAGCATCTTCGCGCAAGATGACATCGGCGCGGGGGTCGAGATAAGTCGGCTGGCGGTTGACCATGATCAGACGAGCACCGGCATTGAGTGCCTGGACCGGGAAGATGGCGGCTGGGCTCACCTCCAGCGACGAGCCAACCACTAGGATCAGATCGCTGTGGGCGACAAGCCGCTTGGCCTCCTGGACAGTTTCGAACGGGAGCTGCTCCCCAAACAACACGACATCCGGCTTCAGGACGGCCGAGCAAACCGGACAGCGGGGGATCTCGCCGGTGCGGGCGAAGCGCTCCAGGAGCCGCCCGCTGGGAAAGCGCCGGAAACAATCCACGCACGTCGACTGGCGAAGATGGCCATGAATCTCGAGCACAAGGCTCGAGCCGGCCCGCCGGTGCAGATTGTCTATGTTTTGCGTGACGATGCCTGCCAAATGGCCGGCGCGTTCAAGTTCTGCCAGCGCTATATGCGCGGGGTTGGGCTGCGCCTCAAGCATGCTCTCAGCCAGGGGCCGGACCCACTCGAAGAACCGCTCCGGGTGATATCGAAACGCCGAGAGGGAGGCAACCTGCATGCGGTCGAACTTTCCCCAAAGCCCCGATCCGGGCGAACGGAAGTCAGGTATGCCCGAGGGCGTGGAAATCCCCGCTCCGGTGAGCGCCACGCCGGCCCGGGCGTTGGCGATCAGCCCGGCGGCGCGCTCGACATCGAGTTCGACCGCCCGTTCGGTCACCGGAGAGCTCAGCCTTTGACAGGCTGAAGGAATTTGGTTAGATGCTCAGCGATCTTCTGAAGTTGATCGGCTACCAGGCTGTCGGGCTGGATGAGGAGCAGAGGGGTGCCGCTCTGGCTGGCCTGATGGGCCTGCTCGGGGGCGGGGGATACCACCCCGGCCAGCTCGACTCCCAATTCGTCGTGGAGAGTTTTCCAGGGGATTTGCAGGCTCGTCCGCATGCGCGTCAATAGGGCCATGTTGACTTTGTGGCGCGCATAGCCTGACGACACGATGTCGTCAACCAGGGCCAGGGCAATGCGGTTGGTGGGGAAGACCGGCTCAACCACCACCACCAGGCGGTCGGTGAGTTCGAGGATCGGTTTCACATACGGTCGCATTCCGGAGCCAAGATCGACAATCACCACGGTGGCCAGGGCGGCCAGGTTGCTGAGGACGGCCTCCATCTGGGGCACCGCCTGTTCGAGCTCGATCTCGGACGGCTGATAATCTGACAGCAGGAGCCGGAGCCCGCTCTTGTGCTCGGCCAGCTCTCCTTCGACCGAACGAAGGTGCACATCCTTCAGTGAGCGTGTCAGAAGATTTGCCAGACCGGACGAGGCACCCAGATCCAGGTCGAGGGCGAAGGTGCCATGACCGGGGTTGAGCTCGGCCAGGATAACATCGTGGCCGGCTTGTTGCAGGGCCACGCCCACATTGACCGCCATGGTCGTGGTCCCCATCCCGCCGCGAGCGCCCAAGAACGCGATGACGGCCGCCTTATCTTTGCCGGTCGGTGCGCTGACCGCACGGGCCTGGTTCGACCGCGCCAGAACCGCTTTGACGTGTGCCGTAAGCTCAGCCGGATGTGTCGGTTTTGTCAGGTAGTCATCAACGCCAGCCTCAAACCCCGCCACCTTGTCATCGACCATGGATTTGGCCGTAAACATGATGATGGGAATGTGGGCCAGTGCCGGATCCTTGCGCAGCTGCTGGGTGACTTCGTAGCCATCCATGTCCGGCATCATCACATCGAGCAAGATCAGGTCCGGGCGCTCGGCACCGGCCTTGGCCAGACCCTGGACGCCGTTATTCGCCACGGTGATCTTGTAGCCTTGACGCTCAAGCATCAGTCCTACGAGCTTGAGCGTGTCCACGTCGTCGTCAATGATCAAGATTTTGTCTGTCATGCGCGAGGTCCCGGCCGGGGGTCTGCGCCGACCCAGCCTGAGCAGTCTAACATGAAGGCGGCTGCTAGGGCAAGCAGGCGGTACTGGCTGGAGAAGGAGAATGCTATAATCGCCGCCGTCGTTGCACCCGCAGGGACCTCATGACCATCAGTCTCCTGGGCATTCAAGGCGCATTTTCGCTGAGCCTCCCCAACCGGCCAGCCGGTTACATGCTCATCGGCGTCTGCCTGCTGGGTCTCGCCTGGCTTCTGATTGCCTCCGAGTCGCCTTCCGACCGCTCGCTCACTCCGAAAACCCCCAACCCCCAACTGCGCTTGGCTGAGATTGAGTGGTTCCTGGTTCTACTCTTCCTTGCTCCCATCGCGGCCGAGACTCTGATGCTGCGGCTGCCCGGGTTGGGCGGCGGGACTGCGGTAGGCTTGCCCCGCGCCCTGGCGGTGCCGGGCATCGGGGTGCTGGCGGCCGTTCCATGGGTCCTGGCGGCAGGCTACATGGGGGTGTGGCAAGCGGTCATCGTGGGTCTGGCGGCCGGGCTGGCCCGCGGGGGTTGGGAAACTCAGAGTATGGCCACGCCCTTGATGGTCGCATTTGAAGCCGGCTTGGCGGCGTGGCTCATGCGGCAGAACTACCGGGAGAGCTTGGCCAGGTTGGCGCGCCAGCCCTTGGCGGCGTGCCTGGCGGCCGCGGCGGTGGTTGGGGGGCTGCGGCTTGTAGAGGTGTACGCCTACAGCCCCGGCACGCTCTATGACGGCCTTGATTTCGCCCTTCAGCAATCCGGACCAGGCATGGCGGTGACCTTGCTCGAGGGCCTGGTGGGAGGTGTGGTCGGCCAGATCCTGCTCATGACAGGCTTGGGGATCTGGACGCGGCCCACGAACCTGCGGGCGGGTCCGTACAACCGTTCCTTGGCCGCCCGAATGGTGTCCACTCTGTCTGCCCTGGGGTTGTTGAGCCTGGTCGTGCTGTCCTCCGGGCAGTGGTACCTCGCCCGGACTTCGGCCCGAGATCTAATCGAGGACCAAATGCGGCAGACGGCGGCCCAGGCAAGCGGCGCCGTTCCGTTTTTCATTCAGACCGGACGGCAGGTCGTTCGCGGGTTGGCGCAGAAAGCGGAACCCCTGCTTCTAGACCCTTCGGCCGATGCCACCGAACTGGCCTTGGGCCAGTCAAACCAGGTCTTCTTTGACCGCACGGCCTTGTTTGATGGACAGGGGGCGTTGCTGACCCTGGTCCCGGCTGACCAGAGCTTGCTGCAGCCTCTGCCCGCTGACATTGTGGAGGGTCTGAAAGTCGGGCTGCAGGGTGTGCCACAGGAGATTGTCGTGAGTGGCGCGGTCCGCGCCCTCCGAAGCCGAGCTGGTTTTCATCACACCGGTGATCGATCCAGTTCAGAATCAAACTCTGGGGGTGATGGCTGGTTGGACCGGACTTGAGTCCAATCCATTAATCAGCCCGGCCCTTGGGCTTCTCAGGGATTCCGACCTGGGGGACACATACATCATCGACGGTCAAGGAGTCATCCTTTTCCATCCCCAAGGTCGGGACTTGCTGAGCCGGGCGAGCTTCTCAACCGACCTTGCCGGGGAAGTCTCCATCCTGACCTCAGCTGATGGAACTCGCGCCCTGGAGTATGTTCAACCGGTCGAAGGCTACCCGTGGAAAGTAGTCGTTATGGTTCCACAACGCGTCGTCGATCGGATGGCCGTTCCCATCGCCGCGCGGCTGCTGGCCGTCGTAAGCGTGGTCGGCGCATTGCTGCTTGTCATCGTGTATGTCACCAGCCGCCGCGTGACCCAGCCGGTTCGCCAGATGGCCTCGACCGCTGAAGCCATTGCCCGAGGCGACCTGGAACGCACGGTCACTGCAGCCGGGGAGGATGAGGTCGGCCGGCTGGCGGTATCCTTTGAACGCATGCGGCGGAGCCTCAAGGGCCGGCTGGAGGCGATGGATTTGCTGTTGCGCGTCAGCCAGACACTGGCCTCGAGGATGGAGCTGGAAGCTTCGCTGATCCCGATCTTGGATGGGTTGGCGTCGCTCACCGGGGCCGATGTTGTGCGGCTCGTGACTGTCCCCGAAGTGGGGGGACTGGATCAGGGACCGGCCCTCGAATCGGCGAGGTTGGAGGGGCGCTGGGGGGCGCTCGACGAGCAGATTCTGGCTTTGTGCCGCCAGAGAGGCCAGTTTGCGCTGGAGAATCCCAGCCGGGCCCGCGCCGTTTTGGACGTCGAGCGCACGGAGGCCGACGTGGAAGTGCTGATGGCCTTCCCTATCCTCAACGAAGACGAATACCTGGGAGCGTTGTGGCTGGCTCATGGGCAGCATCATTTGATTTCTCCTGATGAGACCAATCTGACGACCATTGTGAGCGCCCAGATAGGGGTATGGCTGGCCAATGTGCGCCTGTTCCAGCAGGCCCAGGAGGAACGGCTTCGGTTGGCGGCTGTGCTGGATGCCACCCCGGACTCGGTGTTGGTGATCGACCGGCTGGGCCGTATCCTGCTCGCCAATCCAGCCGCCGAGGTCGTGCTCAAAGGGCCGGCCGAAAACGCCCTTGGCCAGCCTGCCCAGGATTGGATTGCCTTCCCCGAGCTGCTGGCCCAGCTCACGGCATCGGAACCCGAATCTCAGGTCATTGAGGTTCAGCTCGAAGGCGGCCAAGTGCTGTCAGCTGCGTCCCGCGACATTGAAGTTGGAGGCCAAGAGCGGTCGGGACGGGTTTGCGTGCTGTGGGATATCACCCATTACAAAAAGCTCGATATGCTCAAGTCGGAGTTTGTCTCCACGGTGAGCCATGACCTTCGCGCCCCCCTTACCCTCATGCGCGGCTACTCCACCATGATGACCATGGTCGGTTCGTTGAACGATCAACAACGCGATTTTGTCGGCAAGATCCTCGACAGTGTGGACCAGATGAGCGGGCTGGTCGAGAATTTGCTGGACCTGGGGCGTATCGAAGCCGGGTTGGGGCTAAACCTCGAAGTGTTCGACTTTGACGACCTGCTAGACGAGGTCCTGAACGCCCACCGGCCCCAAGCGATCAACAAACGGATCGCTCTCGAAGTCGAAACTGACGGAGCCGAAGATCCCGTCGAAGCCGATCGAACGCTCCTCAGGCAGGCGGTCTCCAATCTGATTGACAATGCGATTAAATACACCCAGTCGGGAGGGCAGGTTGTCGTGCAGGCCAGGCAGGCTCGCGGTCGGCTGATGTTCTCGATCCGCGATACCGGCATGGGTATTTCTCCGGCCGACCAGGCCCGGCTGTTCGAGCGTTTCTACCGGGCGAGGCGGCAAGAGAGCTTGAAAGAACGCGGGACGGGGCTGGGGCTTGCGATCGTCAAATCGATCATCGAACAGCACGGGGGCAGCGTGACCGTGGAAAGCCGATTGGGAGCCGGCAGCACCTTCTCATTCGAAATCCCGCTGCATCCCCAGCCGGCCGTCCAGCCGCTCGAAGCCTCCTGAGCTCCAGCCATACGCCAGGCGTGCAGGCGGGACAACCCTTGACAGGCTGGCCACCGCGAGTAGAATTCTGCCTACATGGGGAACCTGCGATAACGACCCCTCCCAGCTAAGCGCAACAGGCGTGATCCTCTTGCGCTTGTTTTGCTTTGTCTGTAAATTAGCACGTTTGTTCGACCCAATGGCTTGACCGGCGAAATTCGCGCCTTTCTTGAGTGGAGGTCTGGGTGGAATCCAAGGGTTTTCGAGCGCTGCGTATCAGCCTGGCGTCCCCCGAAACCATATTGAGTTGGTCGCACGGTGAGGTCCTTAAGCCGGAGACGATCAACTACCGCAGGTTGAGGCCCGAAAAGGACGGCCTGTTCGATGAGGCCATCTTTGGCCCGACCAAGGACTGGCAGTGCTACTGCGGCAAATATAAGAATATTCGTTTTAAGGGGATCACCTGCGAAAAGTGCGGGGTGGAGGTGACGCGTTCGTCGGTGCGGCGCGAGCGCATGGGCCATATTGGGTTGGCTGCGCCCGTGGCTCACGTATGGTACACACGCCGGGTACCGTCGTATCTGGGTTTGCTTCTGGATGTCTCACGACGCAATCTGGACCGTGTGCTGTACTTCGCTCAGTATGTCGTCACTTACGTTGACGAGGATGCCCGCAAGAAGGCTCTGAAGCGCCTCGAAGAAGAAATCAACCGCGTCGAGAAGGAAGAGGCCGAGGCCCTCAACGAACGCATCGCCAAGACCAAGTCCCAGCGCAAGAAGCGCATCGAAGAACACGAGACCAAAAAGCGCGAACTCAAAGGCTCCTATGCCGAGCAGGTGGCGGCGGAAATCGAACCCGTCATCCAGGAGGGCCAGCGCCTGGAGGCCAGCCTGCGCGAGAAGCAGGGTTCGGCTATTCGAGCGGGCATCAAATTCAAGGCGACCGACACTCTGATTGCCGAAAAGGGCGAGACGATCGGCAACGAACATGTCGCGCGTGTCGAGAAGGCGGTCAAAATACGCCTGGAAGAAATCGAAGCCAGCCTCAAGGAGCGCCACGAGGCGGCTCTGGCCGAGATGGACACCCACATCGAAACCGTCAAAGCTGAGGCCGATCAAAAGGTGGTCGAGCTGCGGGAGTTGATCGACGAAGAAGGTGTGAGCGCCCGAGAGGACATGATCAAGGATCGCGACGAGTTGTCGTCGATCGAACAAATGATGTTCCTCGGCGAAGGCCGATACCGAGAACTGAAAGCCAAGTGGGGACAGGTATTTCGCGCCGATATGGGCGCCGAGGCCTTTTATGAAATCCTGCAGCAGCTTGACCTGGACAAGATGGCCGACGAGCTGTGGGAAGAGGTTCGCACAACCCGCAGCAAGCAGCGCAAGAAGAAGGCCACCAAGCGGCTCAAGGTGGTTGAGGCTTTCCGGCGATCGAACAATCGCCCCGAATGGATGGTGTTGACGGTCTTGCCGGTGATCCCGCCGGATCTGCGTCCCATGGTGCAGCTGGATGGCGGGCGGTTTGCCACCTCCGATCTGAACGACCTCTACCGCCGGGTCATCAACCGCAACAACCGGCTCAAGCGGCTGGTGGAGTTGGGCGCCCCGGATGTGATTGTCCGCAATGAGAAGCGCATGCTCCAGGAAGCGGTTGATTCGCTGATCGACAATGCCCAGCGCGGCAAAGCCCTTTCACGCCGCGGCCGCCGAGAACTCAAATCCCTGAGTGACATGCTCAAGGGAAAGAAGGGGCGCTTCCGCCGCAACTTGCTCGGCAAGCGCGTGGACTATTCGGGGCGCTCGGTTATCGTCATTGGCCCGCACCTGAAGCTTTTTCAGTGCGGCCTGCCGAAGACCATGGCCCTCGAGCTTTACCGGCCCTTCGTCATCTCCAAGCTGGTGGCCTACAACTATGCCGCCAACGTGAAGGGTGCCAAACGCATCATTGAACGCGAGCGGCCCGAGGTGTGGGAAGTCTTGGAAGAGGTCATCAAAGACCGGCCGGTGTTGCTCAACCGGGCACCGACGCTGCACCGTCTGGGCATTCAGGCGTTTGAGCCCATCCTGGTCGAAGGCAAGGCCATTCAGCTTCACCCACTGGTGTGTTCGGCGTTCAACGCAGACTTTGACGGCGATCAGATGTCGGTGCACCTGCCGCTGTCGGAGCGGGCCGTAACCGAGGCTCGCGAGCTGATGCTTTCATCGCGCAACCTGCTCAAGCCGGCCGATGGGGAACCGATTGTCGGGCCGACCAAGGACATGGTGCTGGGCGTTTACTACCTGACCATGGATGTGGACGGCTCCAAGCAGCCGGGGGCTGGACGGGCTTTCTCGACCATGGATGAAGTCGAGATGGCTTATCAGCTGGGCCAGGTGCGCGTCCACACACCGATCAAGCTGAGCACGGTGACCTGGTACGACGAGAACCACGAACGGCTCGAGGCCGGCCAGCCCGGTGTGATAGAAACCACCGTCGGCCGGGTCCTGTTTAACCACATCCTGCCGGATGAGATGCGCTTTGTGAACCGGGTCCTCGACAAAGGCTCGATCCAGGACCTGGTCGGCGAGGTCTATCAACTCCTGCGTGAAGACGGCACACCGGCCGTAGTGGATGCCATCAAGGACATCGGGTTCCAATACGCCACGCGATCGGGAACGACGATCGTGGTCTCGGATATTTCAGTCCCCGCGGCAAAGTCCGAGATCATCGCCAAGACTCTCGAAGAAGCTGACGAAGTCCGTCGGGACTATGAGCGCGGCCTGCTGACCGAGCAGGAACAGACCGAGCGGGTCATCGAGCTGTGGCAGGCAACCACCACACAGGTGGCTTCCGCCGTCCGCGACGCGATGGACCCGTCGGGCAACCTGAGTACGATGGCGATCTCGGGCGCCACCAAAGGCGGCTTCGGCCCGATCTCGCAGCTGGCCGGCATGCGCGGTCTGATGGCCGATCCCGCCGGGCGCATCATCCCGCTCCCAATCCGCTCCAGCTTCCGTGACGGCCTGAGCACGCTGGAGTACTTCATTTCAACCCACGGGGCCCGAAAGGGCTTGACCGACACAGCCCTTCGTACAGCCGACGCAGGCTATCTGACGCGGCGGCTCGTCGATGTGGCTCAGGACGTCATCATCAACTCTGAAGACTGTGGGACCGAAGCTGGAATTTGGGTCCGCCGCAGCGACGATGTGGCCGGACAGGATTTCACGTCGCGGCTGAACGGGCGTATCATGGCTAAGCGGGCGGTGCATCCGGAGACGGGTGAGGTACTGGCCAAGAAGAACGAACTGGTCGATTTCGAGCTGGCCAAGCGCCTCGATCGCTCGGGTGTACCCGAGGTGTATGTCCGATCCCCGCTCACGTGTGAGCTGCAATTCGGCATGTGCATGAACTGCTACGGGATGGATCTTGGCCGGGGCCGGATCGTCGAGCTCGGCGCCGCGGTCGGCATCGTGGCAGCCCAGTCAATCGGAGAACCCGGGACCCAGCTCACGCTGCGGACGTTCCACACCGGCGGTGTGGCGGCCGGCGGTGACATCACCACCGGCCTTCCCCGAGTTGAAGAGCTTTTCGAGGCGCGGAAGAAACCGCGCGGCGAGGCCATCCTGTGTGAGATCGCCGGAACCGTGCACGTCCATCGCCCTGACGTGCCCGAGGGGCCGCGCATCGTGCGTGTCGTCAACAGCCAGTTGATCAAGGATGAGTACAACGTTCCCGGCAACTGGTCGCTCAAAGTCGAAGACGGCACGGAGATCACCGAAGGTGAGCTGATCGCCAGCCGAGGCGACAGCGAGATTCGTGCCAGCCATGGGGGCAGGCTGCGGATTGACGAGCGCACCGTGGTCGTCTCATATGATCAGATCGATGATGTCGAGTACGACATCCCAGCCAGCGCCCGTTTGTTGGTCAAGGACGGGGAGAAGGTGGAAGCCGGTCACCAGCTGACCGAGGGTTCGCTCAATCCGCACCGCATTCTGCGCATCCTGGGCAGCGACGCGGCGCAGCTCTACCTGCTCACCGAAGTTCAAAAAGTCTACCGGTCGCAGGGCCAGAACATCAACGACAAACACTTCGAGGTGATCATTCGCAAGATGCTGTCCAAGGTCCAGATCACTCACCCAGGGCACACCGATCTCCTGCCTGGTGACCTGGTCGACCGGCTGTTCCTGCAGCGGATGAACGACCAGATGCGCGAAGAGGGCAAGCAGCCGGCGTGGGCGGCCCAGGTGCTGCTGGGCGTGACCAAGGCGTCCCTGAACACCGAATCCTTCCTGTCAGCCTCATCCTTCCAGCACACCATCAAGGTCCTGGCGGGTGCGGCTATCGAGGGCAAGGTCGATTTCCTTCGCGGCCTGAAGGAGAACGTCATCATCGGCAAGCTCATCCCGGCCGGGACTGGTTTCCCGGGCGAGGAAGTAGTGCTGCATGATGAACGGCTGGACGGGGAACGCCTGACCGAGGAGTCACCTCTCACCGAGTTTGAGGCTGTGGCCGCTGACTGAGTGAGACGTGGGGGCTGGCCGTTGACAGCCCGGCGAGCCGACCTTTATAATCCGATGACCTGCCCCACCGCTTGAGGTCGGGGCGGGTCCTTGATCCCCAACTTCCCCGTCGCTGGGCGGCATGCACCGCGCAGACGGCGGCGAAGCGAAGCTGGAGGAAAGTTATGCCGTACGCCATCGTGGAGAGCGGGGGGAAACAGTACATCGCCCGCTCGGGTGAAGTCATTGAAGTCGACCGCTTGCAGTTGGCTGCAGGGGAAGCCGTGGCCTTCGACAAGGTGCTGCTCCTGGCCGATAATGGCAGCCCGCAGGTTGGAAAGCCCCATCTCAAGGGGGCGCAGGTCCTGGGCCACGTGGTTGAGGAAATCAAGGGGCCCAAGGTTCGTATCTTCAAGTACCGGGCGAAGCTCCGCTATCGTCGCCGAGCGGGCCACCGTCAGCGTTACACCCGGGTGATGATTGACGATATCCTGGGTGCGGGCCAGGTGAAAAAGGCGGCTCCCAAAGCCGAGCCAGTCGTTGCGGCAGGACCCGAAGCGGCGGTTGATGCCGCCCCGGCCGCCAGCCGCAGGAAGCGACCGCCGGCTGGAGAGGCACCCAAGACGCGCACCACCAGGGCGGGGGCGCCAAAGAAACCGGCCGCCAAGCCGGCCACCGGCAAGCGCGTGCCAGCCGGCAAGAAGGCACCCGCTGGGCGTAAGACCAAGAAGTCCGAGTAGGAGAAAAGAGGACCGACGTGGCACACAAAAAAGGCGGCGGTTCCAGCCGCAATGGGCGTGACAGCCAATCACAGCGCCTGGGCGTTAAGAAGTACGCCGGCGAACAGGTTCTGTCGGGCCACATCCTGGTGCGGCAGCGCGGCACGCGAATCCATCCGGGTTTGAATGTGAAGCGGGCAGGGGATGACTCCCTGTTCGCCACCGCCGAGGGCGTGGTCGTGTACGACTTCATGCGCGGCGGGCACAAGCGGGTGAGCGTGGTTCCGAAGGCTTGAGGCGCGATCTATAAACCGGCGTCGGCTCCGCCCGGCTGAGTCCATTCCCCAGGATCAGCCACCCAAGGACCGGCGCCTCGATCCTGAATGGGGAGTGAGGTCAAACCATGAAGCAGGATTTGCATCCAACGTACTTTCCCGAGGCCAAGGTGACGTGCGTGTGCGGAAACACGTGGACCACCGGTTCGACGGTGGAAGAGATCCACACCGACGTGTGCTCACAATGCCACCCGTTCTTCACGGGCGAGCAGCGAATCGTGGACACCGAGGGCCAGGTTGACCGCTTCTACAAGAAGCTCCAGGCCCGCCAGGAATATCTCGAAGAACAGACGGCGCGCGAGTCGGCCCAAACCTCCCCGCAGCTGCCCATCCATGAGCTTGAGTTGGGGAGCCGCATCGAGACAGCTTTGGCGAGCGCCGGGATCGAAGTGGTGGGCCAGGCCCTGGACCGGCTAGCGCAGGGCGATCAGGCGATGCTGGAGATCGAAGGCTTCGGTCGCAAGAGCCTGGCGGATTTGAAGCGGGCGCTCAAACGTCAGGGCTTCGAAATGCCAGACACTGCCGCCGAACCGCAGGTGTAATCCCGGCAATTTGCAGGTCCAACCGGCTGAGGTACACTCGGGCAGGTGAACCCACCTGCCCGTTGCTTTTCCCCCCAGGAGGTGTCATCCACTTGGTAAAACACACTGCCGGCGGCGTCGAAGTCGTGACCGGATCCATGTTCAGCGGGAAGACGGACGAGCTGATACGCCGGCTGCGCAGGGCGCGGATCGCGCGCCAGCCGATCCAGGTATTCAAGCCGAGCGTGGACACGCGTCTACGATGAGGGCAAGGTCACCTCGCACGCCGGCTCGGAATTCGAGGCCGAAGTGGTCGAGCGAGCCGGGCTGATCCCTGGCAGGCTGCAACCCGAAACGACCGTCGTAGGCATCGACGAGGCCCAGTTTTTCGATCGAGATATCCTCGAAGTTGTGCAGGGCCTGGCCGACAGCGGGTTGAGGGCGATTGTGGCCGGTCTGGACACCGATTTTCGAGGCGAGCCCTTTGGGCCGATGCCGGATTTGATGGCGTTGGCCGAGGTGGTCGACAAGCTGCATGCCATCTGCATGGTTTGTGGTGAGCTGGCCTCCAGGACTCAGCGGCTGATCGACGGCCGTCCGGCGCGCTTTGATGACCCTATCGTCGTGGTCGGGGCGGCCGAATTGTACGAAGCTCGCTGTCGCCGGCATCACGAAGTCCCGCGGGGCGAAGCATGAACGAGCACCAGGCATATCTCGGAGAGGTGCTGATCGGGGAGGCCGAGCTGCAAGCCCGGATCGACGCGCTGGCGCAAGCCATCAGCCAGGACTATGCCGGCGGGGACCTGCTCCTCATCTGCATCCTGCGCGGCGGTGTCATGTTCTTGACCGATTTGATGAGGCGGATCACCATCCCGCATGCGATCGACTTCATGGCCGTGGCTTCGTATGGCGCTGGCGCACGGCAATCCGGGGGCAACGTGCGCATCACGCTCGATCTCACGGCCTCGATCGAAGGACGCGATGTCTTGCTGGTCGAAGACATCATAGACAGCGGCAACACGATAGCCTCCGTGCTGGAGCTCCTGAAGACACGCAAGCCACGCACGCTCAAAGTGTGCACTCTGCTTGACAAGGACTCCCGCAGAGAAGTGAACGTCCCGATTGACTACCGGGGCTTCACGATCCCCGACAAGTTCGTTTTCGGTTACGGGCTGGATCTGGACGAACACTTCCGCAATCTCCCGTTCATTGGAGTTGTCAGGCCGGATCGGGTCTCAGGATTTGGGTGATGCCCAAGCCCGATTCGCAGAATCCGACCCTGGATTGGCCCGAGCTGGTCGATCGAGTCCGGGCTTGCTTCGGGCCGGATGATGAGGTCTGGCTGGTAGGTGGGGCCGTGCGCGATCGGCTGGTCGGGCATCCCAGCCGGGACTACGATTTCATGGTCGAGAGGGATGCGCGCAAGGCTGGGCGGCGGGTGGCCGATCAGGTTGGGGGCGATTATTTCGATCTCGATCCAGTGCGGGACACGGGCCGGGTTCTGGTTGGCCCCCGCGACGGGAACCGGCTGACACTGGATTTCAACCGCATGATTGGCGGATCCCTGGAAGCCGATCTGCGCCTGCGCGATTTCACCGTCGACGCGCTAGCGGTCGAACTGCGCACCCCTCAAGAGATCGTGGATCCAACCGGCGGCCGGGCTGACCTCGAGAGCCGAATCCTGCGCGCCTGCGGGCCCGATGCGATGGTTTCCGATCCGGTCCGCGCCTGGCGTGGCGTGCGACTTAGCCACGAGTTTGGTCTGACGACGGATGCGGCCACGCTCGACCAGCTGCGCTCCATCCGTGGCGACATGCGGCGCGTGTCGGCCGAGCGCGTCCGGGATGAGATGTACCGGATACTCGGGCTGCCGGCCGCCATCGCGGCACTCCGACAACTTCTCGAGCTGGAACTGCTTCCGGAGCTTGTGCCCGAGTTGACCCCTTTGGCGACCTGTGACCAGGCGGCGCCGCATGAGTTCAACGTGCTCGAACACTCCGTACGCGTGGTCAGTCACCTGAGTGCGTGGTTGTCCGGCGGCGGCGACGCGCGGGAGGTCTGGAGCGGGCTGGAGCCGTATTCAGCGGCTGTGCGTGCGCATCTCGTGTCTGAGGTAGGCCAGGAGCGAACCCGTGGGCAGAGCCTGCTGCTGGCTGGCCTGCTCCACGACATTGGCAAGCCGGCCACTCGGACAGTCAACGACCAGGGCAAGCTTCAGTTCCTGGGCCACGAGGCCGTCGGGGCCGAGCTGGCGGCGCGCCGCGCCGCCGCGCTGAAACTCAGTGGTCATGAGACCGCCGTCATCCGGCGCGTGATCGCGCACCACATGCGGCCCGGCCACCTGGCGCACGAGTCACGCATCACGGGCAGGGCGGTCTACCGATACTTTCAGGCCGCCGGCATCGAAGGATTAGAAATCGGCATGCTGTCGCTAGCCGATCTGCGGGGCCAGACCGGTGCACCGGCGGACCCGGATCGCTGGCAGGCGCGAATGGCCACAGTTCGCAGGTTGTTTGCGGCCTACTTCGATCGGGGCGGGCAGGAAGTGTCCCCGGCGATTCTGGTTAGGGGGGACGAGCTGATGCGTGAATTGGATCTCGAGCCCGGACCCCAGGTGGGGCGCCTGCTGGACAGCCTGCGCCAGGCTCAAGCCGACGGGTTGGTGTCGACCCGCTCCGAGGCGCTCGAGTTCGTCAAGCAGCAGTTGGCCGTCGGAAGCGAAGGCGGGGATGGGGACCCCGATCCTCAGGGGTAGATGTCGATCAATTCTGGCTCGTAGAAACACCGGCAGCCCATGGGATTTGAGCACCCTTGAACTGGCAGATCGGGGACTTCATCTTTCGACCAGACGCCCTCGGCGTCCCGACAGGCCGGGCAGCAATCCGCGTGCGGAATAAGGCGAACGGTCCCCACGCGCGGATTGGATTTGAGGCGGGCGAGCACGACCGCGGTTTCTGACAGTTGAGCCAGATCGGCACCGCAAGAGACACACGTTTCGGCTGTGTCAGGGGACGTCGAGTTGCAGACAGTGCATATTCGCATGGGCGCCTCCGGATCTTGACGTCCCCATTCTAAGGGAGGTCGTCCTGGCTGTCGATAAGGGGCGGAGTTTGGGTCGAAAGATACTCCACGTCGATCTGGATGCCTTCTTCTGCTCGGTGGAGGCCCTGCTTCAACCCGAGCTGGCGGGTAAGCCTTTTGTGGTGGGCGGCAGGCCGGGCAGCCGGGGTGTCGTCGCCTCAGCTTCCTATCCTGCCCGCGCTTTTGGCGTGCGGTCGGCCATGCCAACCTCGCAGGCCTTGCGTTTGTGTCCGCACCTGATCGTCGTTTCCGGCCGTCACGGGACCTATGGAGAATACTCCCACAAGGTCATGGCCCTGCTGAGGGACTCCGCCCCTTTGGTGGAGCCGATATCGATCGACGAGGCCTTCCTGGACGTGTCCGACGATCCGCGCAGCGGACAGATGGTTGCAGAAGATCTCAAGGCGGCCATCCTGCACTCAACCGGCCTGACGACATCCTGGGGCGTGGCGGAGAGCAAACTGGTGGCCAAGATCGCCACCGAGGTGGGTAAGCCCGACGGGTTGATCACGGTCCCTCCGGGGAAGGCGGCCGAGTTTCTGGCCCCGCTGCCGGTGAGCATGCTGTGGGGGGTAGGACCCAAGACGCGTGCGGCGCTGGACAGCTTGGGGGTCCAAACCATCGGCGAATTGGCCGTCCTTCAGCGGGATCGTCTGGCGGGGAGCTTTGGGGACCGAGCTGGTGAGTTGATCGAGCGCGCCAGGGGCATCGATGATCGGCCGGTTGTCGACGAACATCAGGTCAAATCAGTGTCTTCGGAAACGACCTTCGATCGCGATTTGGACGACCGGCCGGCACTCGAGCGGGTGTTGCGTGAGCTTAGCGACGAGGTCGGGCGGCGGCTGCGGGCCGAAGCGCGCGCCGCCAGGACGATCCGCCTCAAACTGCGGTGGTCCGATTTCACGACTATCACACGCCAGGTGAGCCTGCCCGAGGCGACCGATCACGATGGCGAGATCTTCAGCGTGGTTCAGACGTTGTTCCGACGCGTCTGGCGACCGGGCCGGCCGGTGCGCCTGCTCGGCGTGGGCGGCTCTGAACTGGTGACCCCGGCCCGACAGCTTGGGCTGTTCGAAAAGCAGTGGCAGGAAGACGACCGCCTCCTAAAGGCCGTGGACGAGATTCGTGCCCGGTATGGGCGCGACGCCCTGAGGCGGGCGGCCCAACTGCGGTCTCAACCATCCGACGACGAGCCCGAGTGACGCCTCATCCCGGCCCTCGGGTGAAAGGGCATGGTTCTTGCACGCCTCCACACCGGCATGAACCTTCTCGGCAAGGGCTACTACATCTGGCAGATCCCGAGTTGCGAGAGCGGCAACGCGCAGGCAATTGCCCAGCGGGCGCTCAACTCGGGCTATTCGCATGTCCTGATCAAAATCGCCGATGGGGCGGGCTGGGATTACAACGTCGACAAACAGACCGGCATCGACCTGGTGCCGCCGCTCATCCAGGCGCTCCACGACCGCAACATTCAAGCCTGGGGATGGCATTACGTGCGCGGGGATCAACCTGTCGCCGAAGCCGAAACCGCCATTCATCGCATCCAAGCCCTGGGCGGCGTCGACGGCTACGTGATCGATGCGGAGACCGAATATCGGGACCGCAGCAAAGCATGGGCCGCCCAGCGTTTTATGCAGGAGCTTCGGCAGGCGTTCCCCAGTCTCCCCATGGGGCTGAGCACTTTCCGCTATCCCAAATCCCATCCCGATTTCCCCTACAGCGCCTTTCTGGAAGGCTGCGACTATGCCATGCCGCAGGTCTACTTCGAATTGGCGCATAATCCGGTCGAACAGCTGCAACGTTCGATCGATGAGTACTCGGATCTCACGCCGGCGCGGCCCATTATCCCGACATTGCCGACCTACAAGCGGGGAGACTGGCAGCCAACCCCGGATGACATTTTCCGTTTTTTGGACTACGCAAAGACGACCGGGCTGACCGCCTCCAACGCCTGGAGCTGGGACATCGCCGGTCGGGCGGCCTACACCTCGCTGTGGAATGCCGTTGCGGGTTTCGACTGGCCCGGTGAGCCGCCCCTCGCCGATATGCCCGAACGCCTCGTCGGCCGGATCAACGAACATGACGCCGGGTTGATCGCCGGCCTGTACACCGACACGGCGGCCCACGTCACGGGCGAGCGGACGGTCGTCGGGAGGCAGGCCATCCAGGACTGGTACGACACGTTACTCATGGATGTACTGCCTCGGGCTGAGTTCCAGGTCACCGGCAAGACCTCGAGCGGCTCTACCCGCCATTTCACTTGGACCGCTCGCAGCACCAAGGGCGACGTAGTTGACGGAAACGACACCCTGAACGTGCAGGATGGCCGTATCCGCTATCACTATACGTACTTCCACGTCAGCTAGGGTCCACACCTCCCCCTCGACGGCCATCACGCGCCTGGCTTCAGGCAAGCCGAGCGATTGTCTCGGGTAGTCAATCTCTCCCGTTGACTTGACCTTGTGAGTGTGTTCCACTGCATGTGAGTGGCCACAGCCTGGCCAGGCGCGCGCCAGCCGGCACAAACCAGTTCTCAAGGCTGCCAGGCTCCGCCGTGGCCGAAACCGGCATGCCTGCGGTGAAGTCCGTGTGGTGGAGTTGGTGAGATGCCCCGAATCGTTGATCTGACCAGCCTGCAGCCCGAATACATCACCGCCCTAAAACACTCCGGCGTCCACTCGACCGACAGTCTGCTGCGCAAAGCGGCCACCTCGAAGGCACGCGGAAGGCTCGCCAGGCAGACCGGTATCCCCGAGAACCTGATCGACCGCTGGGTTAACATGGCGGACCTGATGCGGGTGAACGGGCTGGGGGAGTCCTACTGCCATCTGTTGATGGCCGCCGGCATCCATCGGCTCGAAGACCTGCGCGAGGCGCGCCCGGAACAACTACACGACAATATCGAGGCGCTCCAGGACTACCACCAATGGGTGGGCCGGCTCCCGTCCGCACGCAAGATACGGAGCTGGATCAATGCTTCCCGCCGGATCCCGGCGGTCCTCGAAACGGGTTCCTGATCCCCACTTTGTGACAACTTTCACAAATCTAGCTCGCGCACCGGCCAGCCAGGTCGGTGATGACGGCATTCTCCCGGACGGCCGAAATTGGTACACTGTGGACTGGTGCGTGGGAGGTTTTCTCCTCTGATGCGAAAGGACCCGGCCATGGTGGACAAGATTCAGAAGTCGGAAGAGGAATGGAGGCGGGACCTGACTCCAGAACAGTATCGGATCACGCGGCAAAAGGGCACCGAGCCGCCGTTTACAGGCGAATACGTTCATTCAAAGACCGACGGCGTGTACCGCTGTGTGGCCTGCGGAAGCCCCCTGTTCAGCTCGGATACAAAGTTCGAATCCGGCACAGGCTGGCCCAGTTTCTGGGCTCCGCAAGATCAAGATCGGGTCGAATTGGCCGTCGACAACAGCCATGGGATGCGGAGGGTGGAGGTCTTGTGTGCCCGATGTGAGGCTCATCTGGGCCACGTTTTCGAAGATGGCCCTCGACCAACGGGCCAGCGCTACTGCATCAACTCGGGAGCACTCAAGCTAGACCCAGGTTCCAACTCCTAGGTCGAACTCGACCACCCCGGCCAACGTTCGATATGAGTGCCGGCCCAGGCCGGGCCAGCAGGATTGGCCACGCGGGCCCAGGCGGCACCACGCCCGAGGATCCATCGGGTCGTCGGAAGGCGGTCTCCAGCGTGAGGTTCTTTCGACCGAATCGATCGATGCCTTTCCTCCGCCGCAAACGTCCCTCTCACGGATTGTGCGTGCTATGACCGAGGCGCTGGAGAATGGCCAGGTTCGGTGGAGCCTTGACCTCGATTCGGGTCGGTGGGGATTTAGCCCGCTGGATCCGGATGCCCCGGCGATCGTCAACTCTGGAATGGGGCTGGAATGGCGTTCGGCGGACGGCCGGGTCGCAGGGTCGAGCGTCCTCGAACGTGCCCGTCCGATCGAGCCCACCCATCCCAGTCCTGTACAAGCGGCCGCCCGGCTGAGTCTGGAATGCCGCGCAGAAGATCCGTCCTTGCTGGTCACGCTGGATGTGGAGGTCCCCGCAGACCTGCCGTTGGTGCTGCTTAGGCTGAGTGTGCAAAACCGCGGGCCAAGCACCATGGCGCTTGAGGAAATCGGATTGTTGTCGGCCGGCCGCGTCAACTCGGCCCGCCGGTCACCCGCATGGGTGGGGCCGGCGCGGGATGATGGCTCGAACCTCCGGATCAAGGGCGCCCCAAGGCGTCTCCGGTTCTACGCCAACGGGTGGCAGGGTTGGAGCCCATCCGGAGGCTTGAGCGCCGAGGACCGCCAGCCTTGGACGCGGCTGGGACCGATCACGGCACCGATCTTCCACAACCCCACCACCGGCCGTCCGAACGGTCGAGGGCACTTCGTGTCCGACATGTTCGGCGTGTTGATGGACACAGAGACCCGAACCGGCCTGCTGGCGGGATTCGTGAGTCAGACCCAGGCTTTCGGGAGCCTGGAGGCCAGCCTGGCGGCCCCGGGGCCGGGTTTGAGATTGTGGGAGTGCGGTGACGGGGCACACCTGCTTCCGGGCGCGATCTTCCAGTCCGACTGGGCCTGTGTAGCGTGTGTGTCCCTCGAGTCGGATGATCCCCTGGGCCCCTACCTGAATCTGGCCGGGCAGTTGAGCGGGGCCAGAGTGCACGAAACCGCCCCGCTGGGGTGGTCGAGTTGGTACACGTATTTTGAGTCCGTGGACGCGGCGGCAGTCGATCGCAACCTGGCATGGTTGATCGATCGCCGTGACGATCTCCCGCTCCAGGTCTTTCAAATCGACGACGGATTCGAAATCCAGGTGGGGGATTGGGAAGCCTTCAGTCCCGGGTTCCCACGCGGCGTGAAGCAGATTGCGGACCGAGCGGCGCAGGCCGGGCTGTCACCAGGCTTGTGGCTGGCACCCTTCATCACCATGCCGAGATCGAGCTGGGCAAGGGAGCATCCTGGCTGGATTTTGCGGTCCAGGACAGGCAGGCCCGTGAGCGCCGGGTACAACTGGAGCGCGTTCACCCTCGGACTGGACCCGACCCACCCCGAGGTCCAGGAGGCGGTTTACAACCTGGTCAGAAAGGCTTCGGCCGAGTGGGGCTTTGGGTACCTGAAGTTCGATTTCTTGTATGCCGGAGCGCTTCCCGGCATGCGTTACGACCCCACTCGTACCCGGGCGCAAGCTCTACGGTCCGGGCTCGAGCTCCTGCGTCAGGCAGCCGGCGACGAAACCTGGCTTCTTGGATGCGGCTGCCCGATCGGCAGTGGGATAGGGATATTCGACTCGATGCGGATCGGACCGGACGTTGCCCCGAGATGAACTCCCGCGTACCAGGGCGTCGAGCTTTACTTCGGCCGCGAGCCCAGCCTGCCATCTGCCCGCAACAGCCTGCAGGCGGTCTTGGCGCGCGCCATGCTCAACCGGCGCTGGTGGGTCAACGATCCGGATTGTCTGCTGGCCCGCGATGCGGATTCGCACTTAACGACACCCGAAGTTCAAACCCTGCTCTCGGTAGCCGCGCTCAGCGGCGGTGCGTTGATTGATTCGGATGACTTGCCGTCGCTGGAGCCAGAGCGGGTCGCTTGGCTGGAACGCATGACCCCGGCACTCCAGGAACAGGCTCGCGTGCACGCAGGTTTGGAGCAGCGTTATCCGCACACAATCAGCGTGAACATGACGGGATGTATCGGGGACTGGTGCCTGGCGGCCATCATCAACTGGGACGATCGGCCGCAGCAGCTGGCTTGTCGCTCCAAAGACCTTGGGTTGGACCCGGACGGGATCTGGTGGGGGGTCGACTACTGGCGCGAAGAATTGCTCTCGCTGGGGCCCGGTGTGTGGTCTTTCGACATCCCGCCTCACGGGGTCCATCTCATGTCGCTGCGCACCCGGGATAACTCGAAGCCTGCCTGGATTGGCGACACCTTACATATCTCGCAGGGGAAATCGGTGAGCGCTTGGGAGGCGGATGACGAGGGTGTGCGCGCCGTTCTCACATCCGGGCGTCGCGCGCGGGGCGCGCCTGGCTGGGGCTTCCATTGCCTCCCAGTCACATCACGCTGGATGGAGCCGATGTGGCGTGGTCTCGGCTTGCGCCGGGTGTATACCAACTGAGCCTGGAGGCGCGTTCCGGCGCCGTGCTCGAGGTGCGGCTGGAGAGATGATCGTCGAACATGCGGTGGGCGGAGGGGCGCTTGATGCCGGCCTGCCAGGGGTGGGCGGTTGGGCGCGCTGACCATCGACCAGACAGTGGCATTGATCGCCCTGCTGTTCGTGGCGGGGTTCGTGCTGTTTGCCTGGATCGGATGGCAGCAGGTCGCCTCCTCGTCGAAGCTGCCGTTCTTCATGCTGCGCCGCGACCGGGTGGCGGCCGGCTGGCGAATGATCGCGCTGGGGCTGATCTTGGCCTTTGGCGCGCTGATGGTGTCGCTGTTCGGGCGCCAGGCGGCGTACACCATTGTCCCCCCAACTCCCTCGTCAACGCCGACAGCCACAGCTTCTCAGACCCCGACCATCACGCTGACGCCTTCCATCACCCCGACGGCGTCGATCACGCCAACTCCATCGATCACCTGGACACCCACATCCAGCGCCACGCCGGCTATTCCAGAAGACATCCGGGTCCTCTTCCGGGAGACGGTGACGCCCGATCCCCGGGCCGCCCTCAGCCCGATCGACGTGGCCGCCCGGCTTGATCGAAGTAACCGCGCCGTCCAACCAGCCAACTCGTTTGTCACGCCAGCAGGCAAACTGTACGGTGCCTTCACCTACAACTTCATGCAGGACGGGGTACGTTGGACGGCCATCTGGTATCTGGGGAGTACGGTCGTCTGTCTGGAAACCAAGCCATGGGACGGCGGCACAGGGGGCTTCGGCTACACCGAATGCGAGCCCCAGGCCGGCTGGCAGCCGGGCTCGTACGAAATCCAGATGTTTGTGGGTACGGATTGGAAAGTGTCGGTGCGGTTTGAAGTCTTGTCGGGCACGCCGACGCCGACCGCGACTGTCACCCCTTGATCACCGCGGGACGCGCCGGCCGTCCCACCTGCGGTTCGCCGGACGATTTGGGTTGACGCGCCAGGGTCCCGCTGGGGCGTGGGCCGAGTCAAACATGGTCGCCGGCGGAGCTCGAACCGCCCTCAGACGACTTCAAGATCAGCCGGGTCAACGCCTGATAGCCTGCCGTGATGGGTGGGATGGCCACATACTCTTGGGCTGTGTGGGCCCCGCCGCCGTAGGTTAGGCCAATGCACACGGCCGGGAGCCCCAGGCTCAGAGGCAGGCTGGCGTCGGTGGATCCAATGTCCAGGCTTGGCTCGGCCGAAATTGCCTCCCGACACGTCTGGTAAGCGTTTTCAATCAACGGGTGATTCGGCGCTAGGCCGCCTCCCGGCCGATGGCCGATGGGCTCCACATGCAGTTCCACCTCACCGGTCTTGCGGGCCAGCACGACTTGGGCAACCTGCTCCGCAAGCTGGTCGACAATGGCTTCATCCTCACTGCGCAAATCAATCTCCATGGCGGCTGAAGCGGCGACGCTGTTGACGCTCGTCCCGCCCAGGATGCGTCCGATGTTGAGGCTGGTGCGTGGTTGAGCTGGCAGTTCCAGGCGAACCAGCGCCTGGCCGATTTCAATCAACACGTGAACGGCCGAGGCCCTCCCGGCATAAATCCACGAATGGCCGCCGGCAGTGTCGACCTGAACCCGGAACCGGCGGATCGGCAAGCCTCGGTGATAGACATGTCCCAGGGCCATCCCCTCCAGGACGATGTATGCCGCCACGCGATCCCCAAACCGTTCGACCACATGCTGCATTCCGAGCAGGTTCCCGAGACCTTCTTCGCACACATTCGCCGCCAGCCATACATCGCTCGCGGGTTTCGTTTCCGGGAGGTTGATGCCCAACTCGATCAGGCCGGCCAGGGCGATGGCGTTGTCTCCGATGCCGGGTCCGACCAGCTGGCTCTCGATGCGGGTGGCGGGCGTCACCTGGTCGGCAGAAAAGACCAAATCCAGATGGGCGCTGACCACAACGGGCAAGCTCTGGGCTTGTCCGGGTATCTTGCCCAGCACGTTGCCGGCTGTGTCGAACTGGACCTCGGACAGACCAGCCGAGGCCCAATGGTCGTGCACCAAAACTGCCCTGGCCGCCTCCACGAAGGTGGGCGCTGGGACAGCCTGAATGGCAAGCGCGTTCCGAATGAGCCAATTCAAGTCCACGTTTCCAGCCTTCGTGCCTTGGGCCGCAAGGAACTCAAGGCGCGCTTCGGCCAGACCGGGCATGGCCTCAAGTGGGTAGAGCGGGCCTACGCCCTCCACGGCGAGCGAAGCCGAAACGGCGCCACGCAGCCCGGCTTCCCGCAGGTCACCGGTCGCTTCCCAACCTGCCAGAAAACCACCACAGTAGGCATGGCCAGCGCCCGTGACGTCTCGTATCTGAGCTGGATAGGCAGGGATGTGCCAACTCTCGCCCGTGCGCCCGTCCGACAAGATCTGGCCCGATGGCCCGCGCTTGATGACCACCACCCGGCAGCCCGCATCCTGCAGGCGCTGGGGCCATGTTTGTCCAGCCTGGGCCTCGGGTCCGAAGAGGGCGTGGAGCTGGGTTTCGCTGGCCAGGAAGACGTCTAAACCGAGCATGAGATTGCGCAGACGATCGATTTGGCCTGTCCTGACCGCGTCGGTGGCTGGGTCGAGCGTGATGACCGGCATATTCAAGATCCGCAGGCGGTCCAAAAGCGTGCACTGACTCGGATAAGGTCCGGAGGAAAGATGAACCGCCCGGGCGCTTTCGAGGTCGTCAGGTATGTCCTCCGCCCGGGGGGCCCAAGCCGGAAATGCCTCCAAAGGGTCGTACTCCTCTGCGGGTTCGAAGTCGAGCAAGGGCTTTGGCAGGGGCAGGCCAAGCTGAAGGAACGTGCGCGCCGGGTTGCTCGACACTCTTTTCCATCGCTGGGGATAAGCAAAGAAGGATGACTGCTGGAGCGCGTCCGGCAGCTTGCGGACGTAGCGGGCGCTGATGCCGTGATCTTCGATCGAATGCAAGTGTGCCTCGGGGAAGTTGGCTCCCACACGCCCGACGATACCTACTTTGTCACACCATACCCGCGCGCCGGCAGCGGCATATACGGCGCTGCCGCCGAGAATGGCGGAGTGCACACGGCCCTCCGGAAGAGCCAGATAGTCGCAGGTCAGCGGCCCGACGACAGCCAGGGTGATTGAGGTGGCCTTCACGGCCCGATTATATATCTGGCGCTCGGCCGGTCCGCGGACGACCGCACCCATCGTAGGGGGCCTAGGCGGAAATTACCATTTGCAGGTCGGGCGCGGTGAAGTGTATAATGGCGTGGGTAGGGCAGCCGTCGAGAACTCAGGCTGCCGAGTCATTTCCGGCAGGTCCCCATCATATGACTGATGCGAATATCCTTCTGATCGAGAGCGGAAGGGCGAGCGACCCGTCGTTCGCGCCGGCACTTGAAAAGAAGGGTTATGACGTCCGGGTGCGACACAGGGTCGACCGGGCCATACCCAGTTCTGACGATCTGGGCAACCCGGATTTGGTCATCCTGGACGCGGCCTCGATGCGCACTCCAGGCACCAGGTTGTGCCGCAAAGTCCGCGACAAGGTCGACGAAATCCCGATCATCCTGGTCGCCCCCGAGGGGACGCGAATCGAGTCGAGTGCCGGCGCCAGCTTGACGCTTGTCCATCCATTCACGGCTCGGAAACTGCTGAACCGGGTCGCCCGGCTCCTGCCAGGCGATGAGCGCTACACCCTGGCCGCGGGCCCGCTGAGGCTCAATCTAGCCCAACGCAAGGTCATCGCGCATTCGAAGGAATCCGCCTCACCCCCAAGCAGGCCAAGTTGCTGGAGGTCTTCATCCGCAATGCCGGACGCCTGATAACTCGCAAAGCGCTGATTCGCCAGGTGTGGCACACGGACTACACGGGCGACACTCGCACATTGGATGTCCACATCAGTTGGCTTCGCCGAGCGATCGAGACCGATCCTAAGCGGCCGGTGTTGATCCGGACGATCCGCGGCATGGGATATCGATTGGACCTTCCGGAAGACTTGTAGAAGACTACGATCCCCGGGTAATTCGTGGCGACCTGAGGGTCGCCGTTTTGTTGTTTAGGCAGATGAGGCGGGTGAACCGGCCACGGAAACCCCGCTCCCGACGCTATCGGTGACTCGGACGGCCAGCCTCGATTTGGCCAACCGGCCGGGCAAGCCGAGTTCCAGGGGAATCAACTCCTCGTTCCAGCCTCGAACGACGTGTTGTCGGCTCATGAAAGTCCGGCCGTCATAAGACGGATCGACTTCCCAGGTCACCACGTTATCAGGAAAGGCTTGCGGGGCATGGCTCCCTTGAATGCCGGTCAAGCGGATGGCACTTCCGCGGGCAGCCAGATCGAAGACGGCCTGAAGCGGTTCCTGTTTGCCTGGACCGTCGGCCGCCCACAGACTAAACGGGCCGCGCCCAGCCTCGAGGAGCAGCCGCCGATAGGTGGTCTGGATGGCCGGCGCAGCCTGGTCCACGGCCACCCATTGGCGCCCCAGCCTGGCGGCCACCAGGGGGGTCGTGCCCGAGCCGCAGAAGAAGTCGGCCACCAGATCGCCTGGGTGGCTTGAGGCGCGTATTACTCTATCGAGCAGGGCCTCAGGTTTCTGGGTGGGATAGCCTGTCCGTTCGCGATGCAGACGGGCCACCACGGGGAAGTACCACCAATCCTCCGGCACCTTCCCCCGATCCAAATCGGGCTGTTTTCCAAATCCCGCCTTGCGAGAGGCGGCGAACGTCTTGCGCGTCAAATCGTCATAGGGGATACGGACAGCGTCGGCATTGAAGGTGTAACGGCTGGACTTCGTGTAGACCAGGATCGTGTCGTGTTTGCGGTTGAAAGCGGATCGAATCGGAGACGGCCCGTGGTAAATCCAGATGATTTCATTGAGCAACCGGTCTGGCCCAAGGAGTTCATCCAGGATCACGCGGGCATACGCGGAGGCGTGCCAATCGAGATGCAGATACAGGCTGCCGGTTGGCGACAGCAAATCGACCATCAGCGCCAGTCGTAGGTAGAGCATCCGCAGATAGTCAGCCCCATCTCGCCAGGTGTCCGTGTAACCCTGGGTGGTCTGCCATTCGCCCGGCTGGCGGGAGATCTTCGCCGCGGCCGACACGCGCTGCATAGGCGCGACCGGAAAGAAAAGGAGGATCGACATAGATTAAGTCGATCCTGCCTTGGTAACGCTTCATCAACCCGGCCATCACCGTCAGATTGTCGCCTTGGATGAGCTCCCCGACGGCACTCGGGCCGGAGTCTTCGCCGTCGCTCAAGACGCGGACCCGCTCGACAAGCTCGGCGGGCTGGATAGCGGGACGGTCTAAGTCTCGACCGTCCCAATCCAACCGGGCGAAGGGTTTGCGCGGTGTCAAGGCTTGTCCTCGTCCTGCATCGGCCTCCGAAGGCCTTAGTCAGAATGTCGCTCAGACTTGGCTGGCCAATCACTTGAAGCTCGTAGCGCACACGTTGAGTTGGCTTGTCGATCTTCAGCAGCCGTTTCAGGTCAATGGGCGTGCCCACCAGGACCAAATCGGCGTCCGATTGATTGATGGTCGTTTCCAGCTCCTTCATTTGAGCTTCGCCGTAGCCCATGGCAGGCAGCACCGCACCCGTCGTGGGGTACTTACGGTAGGTTGCCTGTAGGCTGCCGACGGCAAATGGCCGGGGATCGATGATCTCCGCCGCGCCAAACCGCCGGGCTGCCACCCACGCGGCGCCGAAAGCCATTTCGCCGTGTGTCAGGGTGGGGCCATCCTCGACCGCCAGGACACGTGCGCCACGAATGGCTGAGGGATCGTCCACGAAGATCGGCGAGGCAGCCTCCACCAGAACGGCTTCGGGATTGAGTTCGCGGACATTCTGGCGGACCTGCAGCACGTTCTCGGGAGACGCCGAGTCCACTTTGTTGATTACCACGACATCGGCGGCGCGCACATTCGCCTCGCCCGGATGGTACGTGCGTTCATGACCCGGCCGGAGCGGGTCTGCGACCACGATATGCAAATCAGCGACATAGAACGGCAAGTCGTTGTTCCCGCCGTCCCAGAGTATCATGTCCGCTTCTTGTTCGGCCTGTCGAAGGATCTTTTCGTAATCCACCCCGGCGAATACGATTGATCCAAGCGCCAGGTGCGGCTCGTACTCCTCTCGCTCCTCAATGGTGCAATCCTGCGCTTCCAGGTCTTCGTACGAGGCAAAGCGTTGGACGGCTTGCTTGACCAGATCACCGTAGGGCATAGGGTGACGTATCACGGCGACCTGATGCCCCAGATCGCGAAGCACCTCCGAAACGTAGCGGCTGGTCTGGCTCTTGCCGCTGCCGGTCCGGGCAGCGCACACGGCGACCACCGGCTGAGACGACTTGACCTGGGTGGTTCCCAACCCCATCAGGCGAAAGTCCGGGCCGGCGGCCAGCACCTGGGAAGCCTTGTGCATGACGTACTCATGCGAAACATCACTGTAGGCGAAAACGACCTGGTCAACGTCGTGGTCCCGGATCAACGCCTCGAGATCGGATTCGGGGTGGATGGGGACACCCTTCGGATAGCGCTCCCCCGCCAACTCCGCGGGATAGACACGTCCTTCGATGTTCGGGATTTGGGTGGCCGTGAAGGCAACCACGTCATAATCCGGATTGTCCCGGAAATAGACGTTGAAGTTATGGAAGTCGCGCCCGGCGGCGCCCATGATGAGGACCTTTTGTGGTTTCATGGATTGCGATTCAGCCTCCTGGTTGGTACAGGGTGAGGGGTCTGTAGGGACCTACATGACCTGCGGGGCGTGTATGACCAACAGACGCAGGCTGTTGGCCATCGTCTGACGAGCGGCGTCCACCAGCCGCAACCGGAAAGGTCGAACCTCGCCCGGCGCCTGAACGACCGGGCAGTGCTGATAGAACTCCGTGAAGTCACGAGCCAGTTCAAAGGCGTAGTTGGCGATCACCAAGGGCCGGTAATCGTCGGCGGCCCACGCCACCTCAGCTGGAAATCGCGACAATCGGTCAAGCAACCCGATCTCGGTCGGTTCGAGCGCGTGTTGAGGCGAAATCGAAGTCACGGGCGCCTTAGCGCGGCGTAGGATGCTACAGGCCCGGACATGGGCATATTGGATGTACGGGGCGGCCTGCCCGTCAAAATCCAGGGCCCGATCCCAGTCAAAGACGATGTCCCGCGTGCTGTCAACCGAGAGCATGGTGTAGGCGAGCGCGCCCAAGCTGACCTGTTGGGCCACCGCCTCGCGGTCGTTTGGGCCGAGCTCAGGGTTCTTCTCGTGGATGATCTGGCGGACCCTGAGCTGGGTTTCCTCAAACACGTCCATAAACAACACCAGATTCCCCCGGCGGGACGACATCGCTCCTTCCGGGAGGGACACGAATCCGTGTGCCAGATGGTAGCACTTGGCGGCCTGCGGGAATCCCCACAATTCCAAAATCTTGAAAACCTGTTGGAAATGCAGGCTCTGGCGCGTATCGACGACGTAGATGGACCTATCGACATGGTAGGTCTCGAATTTCAGGCTGGCCAGCGCCAGGTCCTTGGTGGAATAAAGGGTGGTGCCATCACTGCGCAGGATGACCATCGTGCGGTACTTCTCTTTGGTCAACCCAAGCTGTTCATCGATCTTGACGATCACCGGCCCGTTGGGCCGTTCGTCCTGCGCGATGCCGCGCTCGATGAGCGTGTCGACAATCGCCTTGGCTTGTTCGTCGGCCTGGCTTTCGAAGAAATAGACATCCATGCGGACCCCGACCAGGTCGAGAATGGCTTGAAGTTCATCCAGGCTCCACTGGCGAGTCATAAGCCACAGGTCGCGAATCTTCAGGCTCGCCCTCATCCCATTTGTGATAGATTTCACGAACTTCGGCTTCGAAAGCCGTGCGCTGCGCGGCTTCGTCGGGTGTCTCATCTTCGGCGGGCGTCAACCGGCGGTGGGCTTCGGCATACACCTCAGCCAGCCACTGGCCGCGGGCGTGGACGCCTTCCGGCTCCTGCCCGGCGTGGAATCTCATGTAGCACCACAAGCATTGGATGACGCCCAAGCCGATATCGCCTGGGTATGAAGCCCGGATGGTGTCGTAGCCGGCAAACTCCAGAATGCGCGCCAGCGCCTCGCCCAAGAACACGTTGCGCGCATGCCCGATATGAAACGAATGGTGCGTGTTGGGCTGGGCGTACTCGACCATGACCCGATCGGGCTGATGCGGGCCGCGCCCGTAGTCTGTCCCCTGGTCGAAGATGGTGTCGACGACCGACCGGGCATACACGGATGGATCGACATACAAGTTGAGGTAGCCGCGTTCGACCTCGAGGCGCTCGAAGCCTTCTGGAGGGTGCAGTTCCTCGACGATCTGAGCGCCGAGCTCCTGGGCCCGTTCGGCAACGTTGAGCTTCTTGCCCCCGCGGGACTTCGAAGCGGCTGCCTGGAAAAGGACGGCCGTCCCATACCCCCACTGGCCTTTGAAGGGGATAGGGCTCCATGTGACTTGTTCGGGGTGGGCCAGCCCCTTCGATTCCAGCAGGTGCGAAATCGACTGGCCGGCAGACTGCAGCTGTTGTTCGAACATAATCGGGTGCGAAGTCCGGGCGATTATAGCATGCGGCTATCGGCCCTTAAAAACCCTCGGCGCGCCTTAAGGCGCGCCGAGGGGGCCAATTCCGCCAGCAACGGGTGACTACTCGCTCTTGCTCTTGGATTGAAGCTGTTTGACGAGGCGGCTCTTGCGCCGGGCAGCGTTATTGCGGTGAATCACGCCTTTGGCCGCGGCCTTGTCCAGTTCCTTGATGGCCGCACGCACGTTCTCGTCGGCGGCCTGGCCGCTTACGATCGCCTGGCGGGCCAGCCTCACGGTATTCTTCGCCCGCGTTCGGACCACCTTGTGGCGCTGCCGGTTTCTGTCATTCTGTCGAATGCGTTTCTTTGAAGAACGGGTGTTAGCCAATACGGCCTCCAACCTTTCGGAGTCGAACCTGGTCTGCTCGAATGTGTGATTTTAGCTGATCCAGCCTCATCTGTCCAGACCGGGTCTGGCTCGACCCCCTTTGGATCTGATGGGCTGGTTGCCTTCGCAGGGCTCGAAGGCGACGGTCAGGGCTTGGGGTGGATCGGCAACTGGAGGCGAAAGAGGCTGCCGCCCTCCGGCCTGGCTTCCGCCCAGATCTTGCCTCCGTGGGCCTCAACTGCCAGCCGGGCAAACGCTAATCCAAGCCCCGTCCCTCGCTGCCGGCGCGCAACACCGGGTGCCTGAACGAAAGGTTCGAAAATCCGATCGCGCATTTCATCAGGGATGCCTGGGCCGGTGTCGGCCACCGTCAGCTCAAGGTGATCCGTGTCGGCTTGCAGGGCCACATCGATGGTCCCGCCCGGAGGCGTGAAGTTCAGGGCATTATCGACCAGGTTGGCCAGGACCCGGCGGAGCTTGTCTTCGTCCGCCTCGATCACCGGCACCGGCTTGTCGCCTCGGATGAGATTGAGGAATACGCCGTTCTGGTTGGCCGCATTGACATAGGCTGAAACCAGCTCATCGACCATCCGGTCCATGGGCACTTGACTGAGGCTGAGGGTGAGCTCGCCCGACCTGAGTTTGGCGATGTCGAGCAGCGAATTCACCAATCCAAGCATTTGATCGACACTTCGGCGGGACACCGTCAGGGCCTGAGCCGGGGGCCCAGATGTGCGCGCCTCGGACGGCAACGCCATCTCCAGCAGCTTGAGACTGCCGAGAATGGTCGTCAGCGGGCTGCGTAAATCGTGCACGATCATCTCGGTCAACTGCTCGCGCGCCTGGTCCAGTTCGCGCTCATGGCTGATGTCACGCAGGATCACGAGCCAGCCAATCAGGCGGCCCGATTCGTCCCTGACCGGGCTGTGCATTCGCTCAAGGGCGCGATGGACCGGCTGGGTTTGTTCGATCACGGCCGGCTCAGACGATGTCAGCATGCCGCGCCGAGCCGAACCGATAAGCGCCTCGAATTCTCCCTGACGGTATCCCAGTCTGTCGGCCAGGCCCAGGTTCATGTCGATGATGCTGTTGCCTACCCATTGGTCAAGCCCGACATGCGTGAAGTTCTCCCATTGCCGGTTGGCGACCACGACCCGGCCAGATTCGTCTAGCATGATCATGCCTTCTTGGGTGGAATTGAGCACCGAAAGCAGCCGCTCCTGGCTTTCTCGGACTCGGCGGAACAAGTCGGTGTTTTCCAGGGCCACGGCCGCCTGGCTGGCAATCGTCTGGGCGGCTCGCAGCTGGTTGTCGTCATAACTCAGCTCGGACCGATGGAAGACTTCGATCAGCCCGTTCGGATGGCTGCCCAAACAGCAGCGGGATCGCCAGCAGCGAGCGTGCATGGCGGATGTCGGTGAGGTAGGCGCGGTCGAGCGGGTCCTGGGATGAGCTATCGGACAAATGGGCCGGGATTGAATCGACCACGCAGCGTATCAGTGCCGGGGCCAACGCGGCGGTGATGAGAGCGGGCTCGGGCGTCGGATACGGGCGGCCATCCACGACCATCGCCAAGGTGACCAGCTGCTGCTGGTCCGGGTCCCAACGGTACATACTGGCGCCGTCGGCCGAAAGCGCCACGGCCAGGCTGTCCGCGACTGCCAGGGCCACTGATCCGACATCCATGGTGTTGGCGATCTGGACGCTCGCCTGGTATAGGAGGGATTGCTCCAATAGGTTGGCTTCCAGCTGCTGATACAGAGACGCGTTGGTCATGGCGACGGCGGCATCTGCAGCCAGTTGATTCATGAACCGCTCGTGGTCGGGTCCGAACGCGCCCGGATCCGGGCTCTCGACGGCGATCATGCCCATCTGGCGCCCCCATCGCAGTATGGGGACCGCCAGCAGGCTCCGGGCCGACGGGCTGCGCCAGGAAGCGCTGGGGGCATGCTCGACGGCCTGGCCCAGATTGAGACTCTCCCCCCTTCGGAGTACATCCATAGTGGCGCGGTCATCGATACTGAAGACCATCGGGAGCAAGCCCGGCTCGTCTTCCCCCCCGGTGTCCCTTCGGGCCAGCACCTTCCACCGCCTTTCATCAGGCTCTACGACGGCCAGGAAACCGGAGCTCGCGTCAGAGGCCAGCAGCGCATGGTTGAGGATGGTCTCGAACAGCTTATCTGGATCAAGCGTCGAGGCCATTTCGCGACCGATGGCCTCGAGCCGCGACAACTGCTCCACCTGGCGCTTGAGCGCCTGGTCGGTGGCGGCGTGAGCGCGTGCGTTGGCGACCGCCAGGGCGGCCTGCGCCACTAGGATCTCGAGCAGCTCGATCTGCTCCTCGGGAAGTTTTCGCGGGGTGGGGAAGTAGATCGAGGCGATGCCGATCGGGCCGGACGGGGTCACCAGGGGAAAATCGATAAAGGCGGCGATCCCTTCTTGCAGCATGGTCGCCGACCATTCGGGAGGAAACTCGCTCTGGTCGAGGTCAGCAAAGACGACGGGTTTGGACGTTTCAATTGCGCGCCGACGCGCCGGGTCGGATAAAGGAATGGATTGGTTGAGCTCCACCAGCCGCGGGTTCAAGCCGGTCGATCGGGCCAGGAACCAGCGATCGTGGACTTCGTCAGCCAGGTGGATGGAAGACTGGGAGCTGCCGCCAACCTGAGTGAGCGCCTGACAGACCAGCTCCATGGCCCGGTCTGGGTCCAGCGTGGCGCTCATTGAAGCCGCGATCTCACTCAGCTGCGCCAACGCGCGGGCGCGCGCCTGCGATTGCTGATAGAGCAAGGCGTTTTGGATGGCCACGGCCGCCTGGCCGGCGATGGTCTCAAGCAAGGATTGATCATCGCGGGTGAGGTTCCCCTCGGCATGCGTGTGAAAGATCGAAAGACAGCCGATCACCTGGTTAACGTCCCTCAATGGAACCCCCAACCACGATTCGGGGGCGTTGGCCAGCTCCGGCAGCCCCATCTCTCGGAGCGCTCTGGGAGCATGATTGGGGATGAGGATCGGTTTTCCGGTCAGAATCACCCGATCTGTCAGCCGGTCGCTGAGCGGGCGCGGTTCCCAATGCTGGGGCTGCCCGCCTTTGATTGCCAGGGGATACGACAGCAGTTGCGCCTGGCGCTGGTACAGGGCGACGTAGAAGTTGTTGACGCCCACCAAGTCCTTAACCTGGGCGTAGATCGCCGACATGAGGGTCTCCAGGTCCAGGCTCGCCGGCAGGGCGCGGCTGACCTGACCCAGGCTCGACAACTCCAGCTGGCGGCGCCTGAGATCCCGGCGCGTGAGCACCAGGCCGCGGATGAATGCCGCCAGCACGACAGCGCCGCCCCCCAGCACGATCAAGGCCGGCTCGTGCAGACTGGAGGTCGCCGAAGCGGTCACCAGCGCGTATGGCAGTGCTAGCAAGGTCCCGCCGATGAGAATGCCGAACTCGCTTGGCGCCGGCAGGGCCTCGCCAAGTGCGCTGCCCACCAGCAGGTGGGAGCCAAGATAAACAATCACAAAGACGGCTCCCAACAGCAGCGACGGCAGCAGGCCGGGAAGCCGGCCCGTCAGGCCGAGCCACACACCGCCGGCAGCCTGATAAGTGAGCAGACCGGCCAAGACGGCCAGGAGTTCCAGGCTTGCGAATGGGACCCACATCCTCAGGCGATCGGCTGGCGGCGGCGACACCGGGCCGGCCCGCGAGTCCCGCCAGGCCCGCCAAAGCCTCCCTAGGGCGATGCCGGGAACGAGCACGCCGATGCCTTGGACGGGTCCGAAGAGCAATCCGGCCACGAGACCGACGATATAGGTCGAATCAGTCTCAAGTCCGCCAGCTGCAAACGGCAGGCTGGCCAGGAGGCCGGCCAGGACAAAGGCGATCAGAAGTGCCGGCCAGTATGGCGGGGGGCCGGGTGGCTCCGTGGCGGCAAGCCAAACCAGGACGCCCAGGGCGACCAACCCTAGGATCCAGCCGAGACGAGTTCGAAGACGATCCATCATGATGGAGGGGCTTGCCCGGCTTGCGGACCCGGGCCGCCCTTACTCAGGGGGTCGGCGTGCCAGGCGCTGGAGTGGCGGTGGCGTGGATGGCGGTTCCAGTGGGCGAGGCGGGCGGTGTCTCCCTGTTGAGGATGGCCATGTGGTATTCGGCTTCGGCCCTTTGGGCGTCGGAGATACCCGGGGTGTCGAGGATCCAGCCCCAGTTCCGCCTGGCTTCCTCCACCAGGGGTGGATTGGTCAACTCGTACACTTGGGCGCGCAGGGAGTAGCCCTGCGCCTTCTTCAGATCGTCACTGGTGAAGGCGATAGCCTGGTTGGTGATTTTGAGAGCGTCGACGTAGCGGTTCAAGTAGAAATAGGCCCATCCAAGCGTGATGTCCATTCGAAACGTTTCCGTTCCGTACTGCCTGGCCTTTTGCAGGTCGTCAACCGCGCTCTGATAGAGCCCGAGGCTGATCTCGGCTTGAGCGCGGCCAATGAAGCCGACGGAGTAGTGATTGTTGAGGTCCAGAGATTTGGTGGCCGAGGCCATCCCGGAATTGGGGTCGCCGGCGGCCACCTGGGCGTAGGAAAGATAACCCCAGCCTTCCGGATCTTCAGGCCGAAGCACCGTGTAGGTGCTCAGGGGCCACAGCGCTGCGGACGGATTCTCGAGCGCTACCGAGGCCTTGCCGATGGCCAGGTAACCTTCCACGTTGGTGGGATCGGCCGCGCTGCCCGTAATGGCGCTTTCGAGGGCCTGTGTGTACTCCTGGCGGTTGAATTGAGCCTGGCTGATAAGGACGTAAATCTGAGGCTGGCGCAGACCGTTGTCCAGCGCTTTCTGTAGAATCTCCTCCATCGTCTTCCACAGGCGCAGGGCGGCGAAAAACTTGGCTTGGTCAATGTACGGATCGACAAGCGTCGGGTCTTTCTTGATGGCGGTGTCGAAATCAGAGGAAAGCTGGCTGGCCTGAGAGGGGGGATTGCCTCGAGTTCACCAGGGCCAGCCGGGCGCGGCCCCGGCCCAGGTAAGCCGGCGCGAAGTCCGGGTCCACCAGGATGGCCGCATCATATGCATTGACCGCCTGGCCTGTTTGGCCCATCAAACGCAGGGCTTCGCCCTTGAAGTAGAACGGGTCGGGCAGTTTCGGGTCCAGCTTGATCACCTGGTCCATGAAATCGATGCTGTCTTGATAGCGGCCCTGGGCCAGCGCGTTCACGCCTGATTGATAGGCTTCATAGTTGGGACGCGGCGTCAAGCCGATGATTGGTGTGGCGGTCGGGGTGGCTTCGACAAGCAGACTGATCGGGGTCCCCGCCAACTCGGCAGGGATCGGCGTGCGGACGATGCGCGTCTCCGCCGGGATGGGAGTATTGGTCGGAGTCGGAATCAGCGGCGTGGGACTGGCGGTCGAGGTTGGGGGCGGCAAAGTGGGCGCCAAGATAGGAGTAGATGGACGGTAACGGTACGTAAAGGCAAACCCGACGACGGCCAGCAGGCCAAGCAGGGCCACGACCCCGGTGCCGACCGTGCGCCAGTGGATCTTGAGAGTGGGCCGCGGGGCGGCCCGGGGCGCCGCCGTTGCCTGCTTTCGGGGGATGCGCACCGGCCGCTCGCCGGCCGCCGCCTCCCGGGCACCCAGAGCCACCAGTCCCCGCAGGGCCGCTCGGTTGGTCGGGTCAAGCTTGAGGGCCAACTCCAGGCAATAGATGCTTTCCCGTGGTGTGTCCACCACGGCGCTCATCCAGATCCAGTATTCGGCATTGGCCGAGTCGGATCGGAGCAACCGCGCCAGCAAATCGCGCGCCCGCGCCCGATCGCCGGTGCGAGCCGCCCCGATGGCCTCGGTCAACATGGTTTGAGACGGATTGACCACACCTAACCCCAGTTTAGACGGCCGGGAAACTACTATAGCCCGTCTAGGTCGCGGATGCTATCCTACCTTGGTATAATCGCCCGCGGTGAATGCCTGGCATCATTTTGGGTCGGCCGGGCTGGTCCTTGTGGCGCTGGCGACCGGCTGTCAGGCGCGAGAATCGACCAGTCCCACCCCCACGGCAAGCCTCGAACTGTACGCCACGGCCAGTCCGAGCCCGACCGCGACGGCTTGGGCTGCGGTCGTTCAGCCGGCGACTGAAACCGGTCCGAGCCCGACGCCGTTCGTCCACATTGTCCAAAAAGGGGACACATTGTTGGCGATCGCTCTCAAGTACGGCCTTCAACTTGATCAGCTTCTGGCCGCCAATCCCGATATCGACCCGCACTTCCTTACCGTCGGACAAGCGCTCAACATCCCCGGGCCGAACGGCCAACCCATCCAAAGTCTCCTCCCAACGTCCACGCCGTGGCCGCTGGACGTCATCGATGGACGCTGTTTTGCGACCCCCTCTGGCCGGACGGTGTGCCTGGCCACGCTGGCGGCTCCCGCCGACACGGCCGTTGAGGCGGTCTCGGTGCAGTTTTCCCTGGTGGATGCTTCCGGAAGCCTCATCACCAGCCAGATCGCATACGCCCCGCTCAACCTTGTGCCTGCGGGGGGCCTCATGCCATTTATGGCCGAGTTTGAGCCCGGCCTCGGGACGGCAGCCGGCCTGCAGACCGTATTGAGAAGCGCCGTGCCGGTGGCTGATCCCACGGGTCGTTATCTGCCGGCCGCGGTCGAGGGTGTGTCGCTTGTGTATTCGGATGACCATAGGTTTGTCCATGCCTCGGGAACGGTCCATGTGACGCTGCAGGACAATCAAGGTGGCCCCTGGCGTCAAAGCCTGCTGGCGATGGCCCTTGACTCGCAGGGGTCGGTGATCGGCTTCGCCAAGGCGCAGTTTGACGGCGAACAATCCCAACCGGGCGACCAACCTTTCTCGATTGACGTGTTCAGTCTCGGGCCCGCCATCATGGACGTCGAGATCCGCAGCGGAGGCGCGACGAATTGTCCAGACCACATCAACTCCAGCGCCTTGATCGCGGCGGCCGTTCGGCCTCAAGTCAGGTGCACGAGCCGTGCCTGCCGCCGGATGTGCGCCCGATCCGGAAGCTTGAGATAAAATCCCCTTCGTCATGACCAGCATCACGCAGATCGAACCCGACCAGCGCCACCAACTGGCCGAGCTCCTGGATGAGAAATCGCCCGGGGACGCCGCCGCGGCCTACTACGCTCTTGTCCACCCAACGGACAAGACCAAGCTGTATGCTGTGGCCAGCAACCAGGGATCGCCAAAAGGCTTTCTGGTGGTGGCGCGGACCGGCCTTGACCTGTTCAGGCCGCTGCTGGTGCCATTTGTGGGGCAAGCTGTGGCGCTGATGGCCCTGCTGGATCAAGTGCTGCCCATCACCGGCGCGTCGATACTTCGACTCCCTTTCCACCAGGTCGCCTGGCTCAACGGGGTGGCCAAGGTTGAGAATCTGCATCGCTACGATATCCTGCAGCTTGCGCCGGAGCGCCACGACCCGACCTTGAACGTGCTTGTGGTTGAGGCTCCCACGCCGGACGAGACGCCGCGCTATGAAGTGAGGACGGCGGACGGCCAGCAAGCCTCCGCGGGAGTCAACTGGGTCGGACGCCGCTTTGCCGAAATCTATCTGCAGGCGTCACCCGGCGCCCGCGAGCGCCGTCTCACGCGCTCAGTGCTCTCCGCGCTGGTAAGCCGCCTGCTCGGTGAGCGCAAGATCCCTCTCTACATCGTTGAGAGCACGGATCCGGTTGCCCGCACCGAAGCTTTCCAGCTTGGCTTCCGGCCGACGGGCGTCGAAGTTGCGCTTGCCGATGTGCACCCAGCCGATCTCAAACTCACCGCTTAGGGGGAGAAGGTGATTCGCGCCGCCCACCACTTCCCGAAGGGTTTCCTGTGGGGGACAGCCACGTCATCCTATCAGGTCGAAGGGGACAACCAGGTCAGCGATTGGGCGGCCTGGGAAGCCACCCCCGGGCGGATCGCCGGCGAGGCCCGATCGGGCCGGGCCTGCGGCTGGTGGGAGGGCGGGTGGGAAAATGACTTCGACCTGGCCGCGGAAAGTGGTCAGAACGCCCACCGGATGTCCGTCGAATGGAGCCGTCTGGAGCCGGAACCAGACAAATGGGATCCATCTGCGCTTGACCAGTACGAGGCCATGGCGAGGGGACTGCTGGCACGCGGCTTGATGCCCATGGTCACGCTGCACCACTTCACCCATCCGAGTTGGTTTCATGATGGTGGAGGCTGGCTGACAGTGGAGTTGGTCGGGCGGTTCGAGAAGCTGGTTGAAAGAGTGGTTCATCGCCTCAAAGACCTGGTCGGGTTGTGGGTCACGATCAACGAGCCCAACGTGCTGGCGTACTGCGGTTACCAGGCGGGGATCTTCCCCCCAGGCGAACAGAACCTCGGAATGGCAATTCAAGCCATGGCCAACCTGACCCGGGCGCACGCCGCCGCGTACCGGACAATCCACCGGATTCAACCCGGCGCGCTGGTGGGGATGGCCCACCACTACCGGGGCATGCGACCCCGCCAGCCGGCCAACCCGCTTGACCGGTTGGTGGCGCGCATCCGCTCGGCGGCCTTCAATGACACCATTCCGCGGACCCTCAAGAACGGACGTTTTTCTGTTCTCGGACATCGGGAACACATCCCGGAGGCGGTTGGGACCCAGGATTTCATGGGCCTCAACTACTATACCGAAGAGTCGGTGCGGTTTGATCCAAGGCGGCCGTCGGAGCTGCTAAGCCAGGGAGGCTTCGACCCGCATTCGGACATCAGCCCGACCGGCTTCATCGCCAACCAACCGCTCGGATTCTGGAGGGCGCTCAACTGGGCTCACACTTTCCGCCTGCCAATATACGTGACCGAGAACGGCACTGAGGATGCCTATGACGGTTTCCGACCGCGCTACCTGGCGACCCACCTAAGGCAGCTCTGGCGGGCGGCCAACGCCAATTGGCAAGTGAAGGGTTATTTTCACTGGACGCTCACCGACAACTTCGAATGGGAGCGTGGCTGGACTCAGCGTTTTGGGTTGTGGGAACTGGACCCCGAGACACAAGCACGGCGGAAGCGCCCGAGCGCCGACTTTTACGCGGAAATCTGTCGCGAAAACGCTCTGTCGTCTGAGATGGTGGCCAGATACGCGCCCGAGGTTCTCCCGGATCTGTTTCCGCTGCACGGCCCCGGCCAGCTCGACGGGCTGGCGCAGCTTTGAACCGTGGGCGCCGTCTGGCGTCGGCGGTGGGCCTGGGCCTGAGACACACAGCCGGCCCAGCGGCCCTGATTGCTCTGGCGGTCTCGGCGGGCGGGCCGGCCAAAGACGCCCGGGCCGCCCGGCCCGAAACGCAGCCGCAGGCCCAGGCGGCGGCTCCTTTCAGGCTCCCATTCGAAGGGGCGCCAGGTCCCTCGAGCTGGCTGTTCATCCAGCCCTACGGCAACACCGTGTTCGCCTATCGCTTCAGGACCTCCATGTATGTGGCCGGCCAGGGCCTGCACTTTGGAGTCGACCTGGCGGCGGCGTGCGGCACACCAGTGGTCGCCATTGGGGACGGGGTCGTGGATGAAGTCGACAGCACCGCACACGGAGCCGGCCCCCACAACCTGATGATCGATCATCCCAACGGCTATGCCTCGTTCTACGGGCACTTGCTCAAACGGCCCGATCTGCGGCCGGGCCAGAAGGTGCTGGCAGGGGAGCCCGTGGCGCTAAGCGGGGATCCGGACGCGACCTGCACTTCCCGCCCTCACCTGCACCTGGAAATCCGCAATGCTCCCAGTCACCGCATGGCCTACAACCCTCTCCCGCTTATTGATGCCGACTGGCAGCGCATCGCTCTGGCGGGGGGCTCGCCGGTCCGATTTGAGCGGGATTTGGCCGATCCCCGGCGATGGCAGGACTTGCTGGATCAGCCCGACGTCACGTTTGGCGGATCCCTGGTAAATGACTATGGCATGGCCTGGCCCCCGGCACGTTAGCCCAAGAGCGCCGTGGCTCCTGGCAGGCGCGGCCGGGCTGTCGGCGCTCACTTTGTGCTTTTCTTCACAAGCCGTGACACCCACGCCAAGGCCCGCAGAGACCGTCAGGGTCGAATTCACATCGACGCAGGTGCCGGCCTCGTCGCCCGGAGCCTCGCCGGCTTCGACCGAGACGCAGGCACCCTCGCCGACCCCGGTGGTGGTTCAACGCTTGACCAGCGGCGGCTGCTGTGCCGACCCTAGCTGGGGGCCGGACTCACAGTCGGTTTAC
Source organism: uncultured Chloroflexia bacterium (assembly GCA_963797485.1). Classification (GTDB taxonomy): domain Bacteria; phylum Chloroflexota; class Anaerolineae; order Anaerolineales; family E44-bin32; genus CAWAND01. Next base: position 195,215 of record CAWCPF010000001.1, on the reverse strand, counting down.
TACCTCGACCGGCCTTCTCAGGGCGGTGAGTTTGGGATCTTTCGTGTAGACACAAATGGGACGACGCCCGCGCTTGTCTATCCCGGCGCGGGCGTGCTTTCCAGAGACTTGGGATGGATGGCCACGGATCAGGCGGGCAGGGTGACCGTCACCCATCTGGCCGATGGAAGCCGATGGACGGTTCCGTCTGATGGCCGAATGGTCGGGTTTTCCCCGGCGAGCGATCAGGTCTACTGGCAGACCATGTCGACCGACGTGACCAACGTTGACAAGCGCCGTTGGAACCTGACGATCGGTGACCTGAACAGCCATGCAATCACCAGGCCGGTAGGAGGCATCGGAGGCGGTTTCGTGGGCTGGGGGCCCAAACAGGCACAGCTCCTATTCTCTGGGAGGCAGCAGGCCGGCGGTCCCGCCGGATTGTGGGTTTCGAAGCTGGATGGTTCGGACCGGCGGCTGCTGTTCCAAGCGGACCGTATCGCCAGCCCTTTGGTTTCCCCGTCGGGAGGTTGGGTGGCGCTCACGGTCACATTCTCAGGGGACCCCGCCAGGGATGGCCTGTGGGTGATCCCGACCGACGGCGCGCCGGCAGTCAAGCTCTCGTTATTTGGGGCATTCCGCTGGCGGGCCGAAGGGGAGTTGTTGGTCATCCCGTTGGAGGCATCAGGCGGCCGGCTGCGCTTGATGCAGGTCGAGGCGCGATCCGGGCAGGGGATTGACCTCATGAGCGGCTCGGTTTTCCCTCAGTCGATCGCCGACAACACCTGGGAACCTTCACCGGATGGTGCCTGGATCGTCTTTCGCTCCGGCGAGGATGGCAACTTGTGGCTTGTGGGCCTGCCTGGACCGGGTGCCGGGCCGTAATGTTATAATCCCGCCGCCGACCGATCGAGGCCGGCGCTCATGGAGAGGTAGCGTAGTCTGGCCTAACGCGCGCGCCTGGAGAGCGCGTGAGCCGTAAGGCTCCGTGGGTTCGAATCCCACCCTCTCCGCCATTCGTCTTTGGTCTTCCCGTAAGTCTCCTACGGTTGCAGGAGGCGGCACCCGCCATCTCGGCCTTGCCGAGGATGCCGGCCCACGTGCCAACCCGGGGCCCTGGGGTGGTTCCGTGAGCAGCCTGATTTGGGCCGGCATCTTGGCGGCTGCCTGTCCGACGCGTGCCCGGCATCGGGTCTGATATACTCCGCGCCATATGTCAACCGCGGGTTTGATCCCACGACTACCCGCCGCCTGGCTTGCCCGCCTGGCGGTTGTGGCCAGCCTGATAGGCTTGGCTCTGATTTTCAGGGCCACGGCTACCCCCTTCGCCGTTATTGTGGACGGCCAACGCCACAGCCTGTCATCGCATGCCCGCAGCGTGGGGCAAGCTCTGGCCGATGCCGGCTGGGCCCTGGGGCCAGGCGATTGGGTTTCGCCCGCCCTGGGAACTGGCTTGGCATCGGGCATGAAAATCGAAATCCGCCGGGCGTCGCCGGTCGAAATCACGACCCCAGACGGACGGCAGACCGTGCTGACCGCCAGCCGCACACCAGTCAACATTTTGAGCCAGGCAGGCGTGCGCGTGTTCCCGGGGGATGAAATCCACGTCGACGGGCTGCCCGCGGCCAATCCGGGCGAGGCAGGGCCGGCAGTCCCGCACCGGTTGTCGCTGGTGCCGGCCTCGCGGGTGACCATCTCCCTGCCGGATCGGACCGTCGAGTTGCGCACCCGCGCCGCGACGGTTGCACAGGCCCTTGAGCAGGCCGGGTTCTCGGGCTTCGAATCAGACCAGATTCAGCCCGAACCCGGCGCGCCGATACGCGACCGCATGACCATTCATTTGGTGCCATCACGACCGATTGAGGTGGCCGTCGATGGATCCGAACTCAGCCTGCGGGCGTCGGCCGGCACCGTCGGCCCGGCGCTTGCACAAGCCGGAGTGTCCCTGGTAGGACTCGATTACGCGCGGCCGGCATCCGACCAACCCGTCCCTGACGACGGAAAGATCCAGGTCGTGCGCGTGACCGAGCAGGTTCGCATCGAGCTATCCCCCGTGGCCTTCGACACGCAGTACCAGCCGCTCAGCGAGGTCGAAATCGACCAGCAGCGATTGATCAACCCGGGTGCTTATGGCGTTCGGGCCAGCCAGGTTCGGGTCCGCTATGAAGACGGGGTCGAGAGCGGCAAGCTGGAGGAAGGCACCTGGGAACCCCGTACCCCGGAGGATCGAACTCGTGGGCTACGGCACACAAATCGTCGTGCGAAGCGTGGCCACCAGCGACGGGACCATCGAGTACTGGCGGGCGGTTCAGATGTGGGCCACGTCGTATTCTCCCTCCCGAGCCGGTGTCTCCCCCGAAGCGAAGAACTTCGGGATCACCGCCTCCGGCAAGCCGTTGACCAAGGGCTTGGTGGCCATCGACCGCCGCTACATCCCATTTGGAACGACCATGTACGTCCCCGGGTACGGCTTTGCGCTGGCGGCCGACACGGGCGGCGGGGTCAAAGGACGCTGGATTGACCTGGGCTACGACGACGACAACTGGGTTTCCTGGCATCAATACGTCATGGTCTATTTCTTGACCCCCGTTCCACCCGAGAGCAGCATCGTCTGGATCTTTCCTTGACCGTCGGGTCCCTGCGTTCTGAGGCCGAGTGGCGTGCGCTCATGCGCCGGCACGGCATCCGGCCCATCAAGCGTCTGGGCCAGAATTTCCTGTTCGATCCAGCCAGTCTGGATCGAATTGTGTCTGCCGCCGGACTTTCACCGGACGAAACCGTGCTGGAGATCGGCGCCGGGATTGGATCGCTGACCTGTGCGCTGGCCCGGGCCGCCGGGAGGGTGGTGGCAATCGAATTTGACCGCCGGATGCAGCCTGCCCTGGCCGAGGCAACTCAAGGCCTGGCAGGCGTCATATTGGTGCAAGGGGACGTGCTGGCGCTGGATCTCGACGACCTGGTCGGGGGCGCGGTCTACTCGGTTGTCGGCAACATCCCTTACAACATTACCTCGGCGGTCATTCGCCGCCTGATGGAGGCGCGCCGGCCGGTGCGCACTGTGGTCCTGACTGTCCAGGCGGAAGTCGCCCAGCGCATCACTGCCGGACCGGGGCGCATGAGTTTGTTGTCCCTGAGCGTTCAGCTGTATGGCCAAGCCTCGGTTGTGTTTGAACTGCCCCGAGCGCGGTTTCATCCGCCTCCTGAGGTCGACTCGGCCGTCCTGCGCATAGACACGTCTGGCGGCCCCCGCGTCCCAGTAGAGGAGCTCAAAGCTGTATTCACCGTAGCTCGTGCCGGCTTCGGTCAGCGGAGGAAACAGCTCAAAAACGCCTTGTCGATGGGCCTGTCGATACCCGTGGGCACGGCCGCCGGATGGCTGGAGCAGGCCGGGATCGATCCCAGTCTGCGGGCGCAGAGCCTTGATTTGGCCGCGTGGGGGCGCTTGGGCAGGGTCTATGTAGGGGCAGTAGCTGAGATTGGCTAGGGGGTTGGCCCGCGTTTCGGCGAGGTCTTGACTGACATCGGGTCAGGCGCGGGGGCGATTGGCCGTGCCCAGTCCGCCATATTTGAAACGCAGCTGCCAGACACGCACTGCGGCCTCGAGTTGGATCCTAAGCGACATCTTTGAGCGTCCCGATGCGCCGGTCTTCGAAATAGATGGGCCGTTCCACCAATCGGTACCCAAGCTTGAATGCCAGGTAAGCCATTTCGACCTGGAACACATACCCATTCGAGCGAATCCGGTTGAGTGGCATACCGCGTAAAGTCGCCGGTCGCCAAACTCGATAACCGCCGGTGGCATCCCGGACGGGGAGCCCAAGAATGGTCCGGGCGTAGGCATTTCCAAACCACGACAAGAAAACCCGGCCGATCCCCCAGCGTTCATCCAGCCGGCCGCCGGGGACGTAGCGCGAACCCAGAACCGCATCTGCCTGTTCGAGATCTCGGACAAAGCCCGGGAGGTAATCCGGTGAATGCGAGAAATCCGCATCCATCTGGGCCACAGCATCCGCGCCGGAGTCGAGCGCGACCTGGAAACCCTCCAGGTAGGCCGAGCCCAGGCCGAGTTTTCCGGCGCGGTGGATGACCGAGAGGCGGCCGGGGTGGTGGGCGGCCAGACCGTCCGCGATTTGCCCCGTGCCATCCGGCGAGGCGTCATCGACGACCAGGATGCTGAGACCGTCGAGAGGCAGGGCCCACAGCTGAGCCGCCAGGCCCGGCAGATTATCGGCTTCGTTGAAGGTTGGGATGATGACGGTCAGGCCGGACATGGGAGCCCATTTCGGGAGGCGCGACGGCGTTCCGAGGCGTGTTCAGCGTTTCTGGAGCCGGCCAAGCCAGCGCGCTCGGCCTAGAACGGCTTCTTGCCGACCTGGAATTCGCACACGGCATCCCCCATGGCCATGCAGCGTGTTTCCAGGATTTCGAAGGCCGTCCCGTTCGAAAGCCAGCGCAGGTATTCCTCCAGCAGGCCGACGATGGCATGGCAGGTTGGTTCGCTGGATTTGCGGCCCCAGCAAACCGGACATCTTTCCAGCCGGATGACATAGTGGTCAGCTTCGGAGCGGACCTCGCTCGTCTGATCGCTGAGTTGGTCCATCACGGCAACCAGGGCCGGCAGGCCCTTCGAAAGCACGTCATCGACGGAAAGATTCTGATCGCCGATCCGGGTCAGCTCCGCGAACGCGCCGCCCTTCTTCAGCAGGTCGCTGAACGTCACCCAGGCAGAACGCCTTGCCAGGGCTCGCCCGCCACGTGGACCGTACATCTCCATCAGAGTGCCGTTGATTGCTGAGAACTCGCCAAAGTCGACCGAGGGCTCCAGGTCGTCTGGCGGATAATGGCCGACCCAATCGTGCATCCCCGCCAGGTTGAGCACGGCGCTAACGCCGTTATGCCCCATGACGTCTTCCATGGCCAGGAGAAAATCGCGTACGATGCTGTTCGGGTAGTAGAACCCGCTCATGGGAGTGGTTCTCGAACTGGAGGGGGGCGACCCTATCAGAGCTGCTTCTCCAGATCCTCGGCCGCACGCCGCATGTCCAGGAACAGCAGGCCGAGTTTGGCTTGCTCCCGGGCCAGCACCGTCAGAACGGCTTCCCCCCCGACCGAGGTCAAAATCACATACCCCGAATTCGCCCTTGATGTAGACCTGCTCCAGACCGCCTCGGCCGAGTTCGCCCGCGAATTCGTTCCCCCAGGGAAAGCATGGCCGCCGACATGGCCGAGACACGATCCTCTTCGACGTCGCCTGGCAGTGCGGACGCCATCGTCAGGCCGTCGACGCTGACCACGGCCGAGGCCTCCACATCCGGGGAGGACGCTTGAAGGTCTCTTAGCCGGTCTACCATGAGCTCGGTCCGGGATTTGGTCAAGTCCAACTCCTGTTGCCTGACGCGCTCGGTCCGGGGGTTCCGGCAAGCGGCGGTAATGTAGCATGGCGCCGAATCCGAGTCAAGGTGACCGTAGATGGACACGAGTTTGGAGAGGCAAAGACGTTACTCGGCCCGCCACCGGCACCCAACAAGCTTATTCGGAGTGCCCGGGGGCGGCCTGGTCGGAAGGCGAACCGGCTGCCGCCGGCGTCGGGTCGATCGTGGCGGAGCTTGCGGCCAGTCGACGGGTCATAAGCGGCAGCGCCAGGAAAGCCCCCAGGCTCAGCACCAGCAGCATGGCGCCGGCGGCGGCTGCGACCCAGGGTTGGAGCGAGGTCGTCAGCGGGCTGAGATTGAACTGGGATCGAAGCTGCGAGAACCCGATCCCGATGGCGCTCAGATTCCAGGTGCCATGCAAGCCCACGGCAATGGCATACGCCAGCGGCAGTCGCCAGCGGCGGCGCCGGACCACTGCCTCAGCCAGCCCCCACGAGGTAATCCCCGCCGCCAGCGCATGCATCATCGACGCTCCGCCTCGGATCAGAGCGGTGGTGAACCAGCTCATGTCCGGCTGAGTCAAGAACATCGCCTCCACCAAGGCGAAGCCAAGGCCGCCCAGCGCGCCGCCCATGAAGGCTTGAGACGGGCTGGGCGAGCGAGGCAGGGCCGGCCAAATGGCAGCCGATTTCAGCAGTTCCTCGACCATCGGGATCAGAACGCACAGGAAGAGGATCAACAGGACGATGATCCAGGGCTGCGCGATGAGGTCTGTGAACGCCTGGGGAGGCGGATTGGAGAAACCCTGGGGCCTGGGTCCGAGCAGCTGATTCAGCAGGCCAAGCCCGCCGGGCGTCAGGCTGAGGCCCAGCACCACCACGATCGCGGCCACGACCAGGAGAACAAGTTCGGTGAAAAACGCCACAAACGGGATCAGCCACAGCCCAAGCAAGAAGTGGACCCATGCCCGGACGGCTGAGATAGACGCTCCGGCCCGTTGGACCACAACTGCAGCGAAGATGATCGGTCCACCGAGCGCCAGGATCTGGGCGAAAGTCCCCAGAAGAGGAGGAGCCTGGCCAGCTTCATAGATCCAGTAACCGAGGCCAAGTCCGATGGGGAACAGGCCAATTGCCAGCAGCCACATGGCCGCCGGCCTGCGGGCTTCGAACGCGGATGCCGATTGCAGTGCCCGAAAGGCAACGGCGCCAGCCGGCAACCCAGCCGCCGACACGACCACAAAGGTCAAGCCCGACCAGACGCCGAGGAAGCCGGTCAGAGAATCACCGCGCAGGTAATCGGTCAGTGAAAGCAGCCCGAAAGCCAGGGCGCCGCTGCCCGCAGTCAGGATGCCGACAAGGATATACAGCCCAAACAGGATCGTTCGCCAATCGGGCCGGTACGCCGAATTCACCGTGTCTCGATTCGGATGGACTGTATCACCAGCTCAGGCGTGGTCAACAACTCCGCCAACGGGGATCTGGCAGCCAGACTGTCGAGCAGGTCCAGGCCGTCGGCAACGTGGCCGATCACCGTGCGGCTGTCATCGTATTCCGGAAGCGGAACCAGGCCGATGAAGAACCTGCCCCCGTTGAGCGATGGTCCACTGCTAGTCATCCCGACAACCCCCGCTCGATCGAACCCCCGAGTGGGGTCAATCTCGACCGGATAATGATAGCCCACATCCCCCAGGCCCGTCCCGGTGGGATCGCCGAAAGCCACCCACTGCCCGGGGACCACCTGGTAGGCCCCGGTGCGGTCATACCAACCGGATTGCGCCAGCTGGATGAAGCTGTTGACCGCCAGCGGGGCCGTGTCGGCATAGAGTTGAATTTGAAGCCTCCCTCGGTTGGTGGTGATGTCGGCCAGGTAGTCGACCCCAGGCTCGAGGTCCAGCGCCGGATAAACGGAAGGCTGATCACCTTGAAGCAGGGCGAGCCGCACAGCCGCTTCGAGTTGCGATTCGTCGATGGCCAGCAGAAAGGGCCGTCCATTCAGAAGCACAAAAGGAACGCCCGGAACACCGCTGCCGGAGGCGGCGCCGATCTTGTGAGCCAGCTCGTCGGTGAGGGACTGGTCCGTCAAATCATCCAGGAAACGGTTCGGATCCACGCCGAGGTCGTGTGCCTGGGCGACCAGCCAAACCTGGAACTCGGCCGGCGCCAGCCCGCGCCACGTCTCGTAGCGATCCACCAGCCGGTCATGCATGGGCCAGAACTTGCCTTGCCGGCCGGCGGCTTCCGCCCCCAGGGCTGAAAGCAGAGCTTTGTCATCAATCATGTACAAGGGGAACGGACGGTAGATCACGCGGATCTGCCCCGGATGCCGGCTCACCACCCCCAGCACGGCACGCGACGCCGTGTTGCAGGGCTGGCATTGAAAATCGGTGTACATGAGCAGGGTGACCGCCGCATCTGGCGGACCCAGCTGCCAATCGTCCTCCGAGGGCGGTGGGATGGGCGCCAAACTCGCGGTCGGGGTGACGGCGCCCGTAGACAAGGGCATGGCCGCCACGGTCGAGGTCGGTCCCAGCGCCGGGGCGGTGCGGCGCACACTTGGGGTCGGAATGGCCGCCGCCGGGGCCGGCTGGCACGCGACCAGCCCCAGGATCGCCGCCAGGGTCAGCGCAGGCAGGCGGCACCTGGTTGCCAAATTGTCGGCCGGTCTTTCGGCGGCCTTCCCCATGCTGACCCGGCGTATGGAGGGGCGTGACCTCATCCGACGCCCCGCGGGCTTTGCCGGCCGGGGCATGAAGACGCGCAGGGTTCTTGGTCTGTCGACTGGGGAGGGCGGGAACCAGGACCTACCGACACCGGAAGCCTCCAGACCGGGGATTCTAGCAGGAAACCTCCCTTTGGGCCTGCCGGCCGATTTGATGCTGTGGTTGCGATGCGGTATGCTTCAGCTTTCGGGGGTGGTTGGGTCCCGGTGGGTCCCCCGGTCTTCAAAATCGGTGGCGGGCCGCTCAGCGGTCCGCGGTGGGTTCGACTCCCATCCACTCCCGCCTTCGAACGCATTGGATTGGTCAGGTGAGGTATGGACTCCAGTTTTGAGGTTGCAGATCCCATTCAGTCCTTGCATGACTCGGTGCAGCAGGTCATGGAGGTCGAAGACGTGACCCGCGGCGATCGACAGCGGGACTTCGTGGTGCGTTTTCGCGGCCGGCTGCGCGGACCTTCGTCCGAGGCCTATGACCGGCTGCGCCCTGACTTCGAGCGGGCAGGCATGACGCTGCTGTTCCGAGAAGCGGACGGCCGGCACGTGATCGCCGGCGTGCCGCGCCTGCCCGCCCCGGGCCCGTCCGATAGGCGAGTCAACGTCGCCCTTTTCGTGGCCACCTTGCTGTGTGTCTTGGCCACGGGGGTGCTCTTCTCGAATGTCCTGACTTACGACGTGACCACCTTCCAGCCCGACCTGTCATCGCCAGGCCAGTTCTTACTCTTCGTGCTGGGAGGCGTGCCCTTCGCGCTGGCATTGATGGGGATCCTGCTGGCCCATGAGTTTGGCCATTACCTGGCGGCGCGCCATCACAAGGCAGCGGTGACCTTGCCGTACTTCCTGCCGCTGCCCCCGCCTTTATCCACACTCGGAACGCTGGGGGCCTTCATCCGGCTTAAGTCCCCGCCCAAGGATCGGCGTCAACTGCTGGACATCGGCTTGGCCGGTCCGCTGGCCGGCTTCGTGGTTTGTGTCCCCATCTTGCTGGTTGGCATCTACCTGTCCCACGTCCAGCCCTTGCCCACCAGCGCGTCAGCCGGGTCTGGCCTCATGATGGAAGGCAACTCGCTGCTGTACCTGGGGGCCAAGTTCCTGCTCAAGGGAGAGCTGCTGCCGGCCCCTGCGACGTATGCGGGTGTGCCGCCGCTTCTGTACTGGTTGAGGTATGTGCTTTCGGGCACACCCTTCCCCTTTGGGGGGCATGACATCATCATTCATCCGCTCGCCTGGGCCGGATGGGCCGGGATGCTGGTCACGGCCTTGAACCTTCTTCCAGTCGGCCAGTTGGATGGCGGGCACCTGATCTATGTCCTGTTCGGGCGGCGTGTCAATATCCTGTGGCCGGTGATCGTCGTTCTGCTGGTGGGGATGGGATTCCTGTGGTCCGGCTGGTGGATCTGGGCGGCTCTGATCTTCTTCGTCGGCCGCAGCCATGCGGAGACCTTGGATGAAATCACCCCGCTGGACAATGGCCGCCGGGCGCTGGCCGTCCTGGGCCTGCTTGTCTTTGTTCTGACATTTACGCCGGTGCCCCTGGTCCTGCTGGGCTGACCGTCGGCGAAATAGGCGGCGAGCTGTCCCAATAAGGGGCGGCCCGTTCCCTTCCATCTCTCTCCCTCACTTAGTTTGGCCGCGACCCCATTCGGATGGCCACGTCGCTAGAGGACCTCGAGGCGATGACGGACATCACCCCATTGGTTGCCTGCGGGTGCCCCTCGGCCCCCTCTCGCCTTTGGGAGTTCTACGCGGCTTGGTGTCCTGGCGGAGAGGGGGTGGGGTTCTCACAAGGGGAGGGGAGCCTTGCTCCCTCGTCTCCTTAGACCGCCATCGCCTCCACGTCGGTTGGCAGCTAGCAGGCTAGCTCGACTTCATCCCAAGTGGTGGAAGCTTGGGCTGGGGGTCGACGTGCCACCCAGGTCGGGGCTCAGCCGGGAGGGAGGGTCCAATAGCGAGAAAGGGCCGTCTCACCCGCGATTCAGACAGCCCAGGTTGATTTTGGCGGCGCGTCGGACGCCTGCAGCCCAGCCTGTCTCTGGCTATGGCGGAGTCGGAGCGGTCGGTGTATCCGATTCGGCGCCCATCTTCCTGTGGCGCAGAAACTCGACCAACATAGGGGTGACCGAGATGAGGATGATGGCCATGATGGCCAGCGAGAAGTTTTCCTTCACGACGGGGAGGTTGCCGAAGAAGTATCCGGCCAAAGTGAATCCCGCCGTCCACGTTAACCCGCCAAACAAGTCGTAGAGTAGGAAACGCCCGTAATTCATGGCCCCGATACCGGCCACGAAGGGGGCAAAGGTCCGGACGATGGGGATGAAACGGGCCAAGAAGACGGTCTTGCCGCCATGCCGTTCGTAGAACGCATGCGTGCGTTCGAGATATTTCTTGTTCAGGAATCGGACCTTGTCGGTGAAGACCCGTGGGCCGATCTGGCGGCCGATCCAGTAGTTGGTATTGTCCCCAAGAACAACGGCCAGGAACAGGAGCCCCATCAGTTTCGGCAGGCTGAATGCCCCGGTGGCGGCGAACGTTCCGGCGGCAAACAGCAGCGAGTCTCCCGGCAGAAAGGGCATGACCACCACCCCGGTCTCTACGAAGAAGACACAAAACAGCAGCCCGTAAGTCCACGCGCCGTACGTTTGGATGACGGCGCTCAGGTGCTTGTCGAGGTGAAGAAACAGGTCAATCAGGGTCGAGACAAAAGTCGGCATGGCGATTTAGAAGGCATCCTATCCCAAGGGTTTGGAAAAGCCCGGGATTGTAACATGACCGAGAGGCGGAACGGGATTCGCCGACTCGCGCTCACGCAGCTGCGAGGGCTTCAAGAACATCCTGGCTGTGCTCGGCGGGGCGCACATTTTCGAAGACCTTCACCAACGTGCCGTCGGGCCCAATCAGGAAGCTTGTTCTCAGGACCCCCATGTATTCCCTGCCGTAGGACTTCTTGGGTCCCCACACCCCGTAAAGGTCGCAAACCTTGTGGTCGGCGTCGGCCAGGAGTGAGAAGGGGAGATGGTACTTGGCTCGAAAACGTGCGTGTGACCGGGAGGTGTCGGGGCTGACCCCCAGGATTACGGCGCCGGCGGCCTGGTACTCAACGTATCCGTCCCGGAAGTTGCAGGCTTCCTTGGTGCAGCCCGGCGTATCGTCTTTAGGGTAGAAGTAAAGCACGACCGGCTGGCCGCGTAGATCCGACAGCCGGACGATGTGTCCGGTTTCGTCAGGCAGCGAGAAATCTGGCGCCGGCGCGCCGGCAGCGGGCAAGGGCATTGGGGCCTCCTATTATGCAAAGCTGAAACGAACCGAATCCTACCACTCAGTGCGAATGCCATCTGGCCGGTTATCCTATAATCAGACATGCCGCGAAGACTTCGCAACTCTGCTTGTGAAGGAATTCACAACCTCATTCGGAGGGCATCCATCGGGCGCGCGCTTGGGAGCAGGCTGGTTGCTGGCTGTCTGATGACCCTCCAGCTGGGCGCTTGCGTCGTGCCAGGAATGGGCCAGCCTTCGGGCGGGGCGCCGGTCGCAGCGGTTACCTCAGGAGGTTCCATGGCGTTTGAGCTGACAAGCCCGGTATTCGAAGCCGGGGATTCGATCCCGTCCTTTTACTCGTGTGACGGCGAGGATGTATCGCCCGTGTTGGTATGGCACGGTCTCCCCGCCGAAACGGTCAGCCTGGCGTTGATTCTTGATGACCCGGATGCGCCGGCCGGGATCTGGGTCCATTGGGTGCTTTATCAGATCCCCTCCAGCGCGTCGGGGCTGGGCGAAGCAATCAGCGCTGCGCCCAGCCTGCCGGATGGGAGCCGCAATGGATTGAACAGCTGGGGGCGGTCCGGATACGGCGGGCCGTGTCCACCGGGGGGCACTCACCGTTATTTCTTTCGGCTATACGCGCTGGATGCGGAGTTGAGCCTTGAACCGGGCGCCACCAAGGAGGCGCTTCTGGCAGCCATGCAGGGGCACGTGCTCGGCCAGGCCGAGCTGATGGGGACCTACAGCCGGTCGCGTTGAAGCTTGGCGTGTCAGGCGTCAGGTGAGCAGATAGCCCACCAGTTCGAGATAGGCCATCAGCCCCAGGATCACAACGGCGTTGGCCGTCAGCAGGGACCAGCGCGGCGGGGCGCCTCCACGGATCCGCCACAGGGTCCAGACCTGAGCGACGCCCAATGGCAGGGCAAGCAGCGGGCCGACGGCCACACGGTAAGGAAGCCCCAAAAAGTAGCCGGCGCCCAAAATCATAAAGGCCAGCGCCAGGGCGGCATCGTGGACGCGCATACCCCGAAGCCAGCCCAAGCGCACCATCAGGTTTTGCTTGTCGGCCGCCGAGTTGCTGGCGTAGTCCGGCAACTCTACCATCAGCAGCATGGCGAAATTCGCCGCTACCAGTGGAAGCGTGCTCAGGAGCAGCAGGCGGTCCGGGGTGCCCAGCTGGAGTGTGAATGCCAGGGCCGGGACAAATCCGGAAACCACTAATGCGGCGGTCAATTCTCCGAAGCCGCTGCCGACCAGGCGCACGGGAGGCACGTTATAGAAGTAGGCGCCGGCGAAGATCAGCAGCAGGAAGAGCCATGACGCCAGCCCGGCGCGACCGGTGACCAGCAACAATCCCGACAGCATGGCGGCGATGGTCAGCGCTGTGAAACCGGCATACATGGCAACCTTAGGCGGCAGTCCCCCCTCCGCCAGGGCCCCCGATCCACCACTCAGCCACGTGCGCCGCGGGTTGATGCGATCCACTTCCACATCGAAGTATTCGTTGAAGTAGTGATTCATGAGCTGAAGCGAAAGGACGATGGCCTGCCCAAGGAGATACAGACCGGTGTCGATTCTGGCTCCCCGATAGGCGGCCAGGGCGGCGCCCAGACCATACAACAGCAGGCTGCCGACGACAAAGTGCAGGCGGCTGAGCCTGATGAACAACCCTATCTCACGCAGGGTCGGCAGGCGCATCTCGGTTCTCAGTCAGCCGGGTCCTGTCGTTCTGGGGAGACGGGGTCGGAGGTCGGGCTGTGCCCGTTCGGCTTGGCCGTCATTGGACGGTCTCGGGCCAGTCGAGGACCTCATCGCCTGGCATGCGGTCGGTTTCCTCGACGGCCAGCCGGAGCAGAGTCGCGCCATCTTCACCGGCGATGGCCCCGAATCCGACGCCGAAGGGAACCAGCACGGCCGTCGGCTGGCTGAGTGCTTCGAAGTGGGATCGACCGTGAGTCGGGGAGCCCGGGCGTTGATCCTGCCAGTGACACGCGGCCGCGCCTTCGATCAGGGCCCATACCTCGTCGGACACCGCCCGAATGCGGAAGAGTGTGCGTGAGCCTGCCGACAGACTTACAACTTCGAGGCGCCCCAGGCGCAGCAGCACGTGGTCGTCGAAGGCCAGCACATCCAGGGTCCGGTCATCCCCCTCCATGTGCGCCGAGAGGGGCTTGAGCCAGAGATCGTGTATCGGAAGGCGCGGCAGCATGGCCTAAGTCCCCAGGGCCGTCTGAATGTCGGTCAGATGCTCGATACGGTGATCGAGCATCCGGCGGAAGTATCCTTCGACTGTGGTGAGTTCGCCGGAGCCACGCCGGCCCTCATTGTCCAAAGCCGCCTCATCGACCTGAGACAGGAATTCGACGGCTTCGGCAAACGATGCGGCAATCGAGGCCCGCAGATCATCCAGGTCCGTTCGTGCGCTTCGCCGCACCGCGCCCCGGTTCCAGCGGTTAAGGTCGAAATCCGGCGGTAAGGGGCGCTCCCCGGCTGCCAGCCTGCGCGCCTGACCCAACAGCCCGGTGCCCGAATCCGCCAGATGGGCGATGACGTCGCGGACGCTCCAGACGTGGTCGCCTTCTCGATAGACCTCCACCGGCGCATCGGATCGGCTGATCGACTCCAGAATCGGCCAAGTCTGATCGTGCAGGCGCTGCATGTACTCGAGGATCGCCTGCTTCCGCTCACTCACTTCGGTCATCCATGCGCTCCTGAGCCCGAGATGGCGGGGTCACCTCGACGTGGGCGACCGGCTTGCCTGTTCTCAGCGCTTTGCGGACGTCCCGCAAATAAATCATGTTGTGCCGGTAGATCAGCTTCAACATCGATTCCACGCTCGAGTCGCCAAAGAATGGATGGTAGCCCCTCCTGGCAAGGTCGGACGGGCTCAGTCTGCGGGTGAGCTCGACCGTCGCCGTCCGTGCGTGGGCAAACGCGTCCATCAGCGTCTGAGGCGATTGGCTGGAGAAGCGAGGCACGTCGCTCTCGTTGAACGCCACGACGTCCATGTTGCGCGGGGCGCCCGGGCCGCCTTGGGTCACGTCCTCCAGTAAGGATTGAAATGCCTGCTCGGCTGACACGAAGTGGGCCAGGACCTCACGCACCGTCCAACCCGAGCCGGTCGTGTAGACCGGCTGATGCCAATCAGCGGGCTTGAGTTGCTGGAAGTAGCCATGGGTCCTCTCACCGTCGTCCGCCAGGCGACGGGAAAAGCGCAGGATGTCTTTGTCGGTTGAGGGCTCCGGCATGCGACCGAGCCTTTGCTCCCCATGGGCCGAGCGGGCCGAGCGGGTAGGGCGCGCTGGGCCTCAGCTGGACCGGGCAGTTGGATTCTGGAGAATCGAATGGCAGGGACGGCCCGGGGCAAAGTCTACCATGTCACCGCTTGAGCGAGGCCGCCGTCTGGAGCACGTAAGCCGGGCGGGACACCCCGATTGCCTGTGATCAGCGCCTGAACAAGTTAGAGACGAAGAACCACAGATTGGCGGGGCGTTCGGCCAGGCGCCGCATGAAGTAAGGGTACCACTCTGTGCCATAGGGCACGTAGATGCGGACGGGATAACCCTGCTCGAGAAGCTGATGCTGAAGCTCGGTCCGGATGCCGTGAAGCAGTTGGAACTCCAGCGCCTGCTTGGGCAGCCCGACGGCTTGGGCCGCTTCACACGCGGCATCGATGCGGGCCTTGTCGTGCGTGCCGATGGCGACCATCGGCGGGATACGGCCGTCCGGAGAGACCGGCCGGCCATTGTGTTGGAGGGCGCCTTCTATCAGCCAGCGGGCTTCTCGGTCGAACGCCAGATCCACGTCGGCCTTCTTCGGATAGGCAACCCGAGGCGGTTCATCGTACGCCCCTTTCACGAGACGAACGCTGACCCCTTGTTCGGCGAGGTGGCGGATATCGTCGTCGCTGCGGTACAAGTAACTCTGGATGACCACACCCAGGTTGGTGGCACCGGCAGACCGAAGTTGATCGAAGACCTTGACGGTCTCCTCAAGGATTTCGGAGTGCTCCATGTCGATGCGGACGAAACTGCCGTAGCCGAGCGCTTTGTCGACGATGCGCTGCAAATTCCGGACACACAGTTCGAAGTCAAGCGACAGCCCAAGCTGGGTCAGCTTCAGGGACACATTCGCATGTGCTCCGGCTTCGTGGATTCGATCCAGCAGGCCCAGGTAATCCTGGGCGGCGCGCTCCGCATCCTCGGCGGAATTCACGTTCTCCCCCAGGTGGTCCAGGGTGGCATTCAAGCCGGATGCGTTCAGAGCTTGGATGACCGGCAGGGCGTCTTCCAGGCGATCTCCGGCCACAAAGCGGGCCGAGACGCGCCGTGACAACCCCCAGCCCGACACAATGCGCCGGGCCCAGGCGGCGGCTGATAGGTAAAGCAAGAGCGCTCTCAGCAAGATGACCTCCTGGGGAGGGGATAGAGGCTGGAGAAGGAGGGCTGGGCCGCATGCCGCTCAAACGTGTCAGGTCGACCTGCGGAGGGGCGCGCAGGCCGGGTGGCGGGCAAAGCCAGGCTGCCGACCGTCAAGACCATGCGATTTGGCATCGAATCCGAGACAAATGCGGGGGAGAACTGCGGGCTGCTCGGGAGCATCGAGGCCCATTGTAGCATCAGAAGACCGCGGCTCGGAGTGACCATCGGCGCATCCTGGGGGGTGATAAAATGCCCAACCATGTCTTCGCCGGACGACGCAACTCGCCCGCAGCCTGCCGTTCAAATCGTTGAGGTGACCCAGCCGGCAGCGGCCCTGGCCGGGCCGCGTCGGCCACGTCGACCAGCCGGATGGTGGCTGCCGGCGGCGCTGGTTGGCGCCATGGTCGGGCTGCTCGCCGGCGCCTATCTCTTTGCGCCTCTACGCACGAATGTTCTCTTGTTGGGGATCGACAGCCGGGCGGGAGAGGGCGCCGTCAGCCGGACGGACACGATGGTCCTGACGACATTTCAGCCTGGCGAACCCTATGTGGGCATGCTGTCCATTCCCAGAGATCTGTGGATCACCTTGCCCGATGGGCAGCAGAATCGGATCAACACAGCGCATTTCTTCGCCGAATCGAGCTCGCCGGGGACAGGCCCGACCGCAGCCATGCAGACCGTCCGCCAAAACTTCGGGGTCCACGTGCATGCCTATGTTCGGCTCGATTTCGGGGCTGTACGCGATTTCGTGGACGGGCTCGGGGGAGTTGAGCTCGACCTTCCCGAGCCGATGTCGGGCTATCCGGCCGGCCGTTCGACCTTGGATGGCGCCCAAGCGCTGGCGTTTGTTCGCGATCGCGCCGGCAGCGACGACTTCGCAAGGATGGCTCGCGGCCAACTTTTTCTGCGCGCCGTTCTGCGACAATTGAGTGAGCCGGTGGCCTGGCCGCGCCTCCCCCGGGCGGCGGCCGCATTGGCCGGGTCGGTCCGCACCGATGTGCCATTCTGGCTCTGGCCACGCTTGGGCATGGCGCTACTGCGGGTGGGCCCTGATGGAATCGATGCCCGTGTGATCGATCGTCAAATGGTCTCCGGGTTCACCACGCCGGCCGGCGCGCAAGTCCTCACCCCGGATTGGTCAACCATCAATCCCGTCCTGCTGGACGTGTTTGGCGAGTAGGGGATTAGGCCCCGACACAGTTTTCGTGTACACTGTAAGCGATCGTGGGTGGGCCTCGGTCGTTAACCATCCGGAGTGAGCGGACTCAGTGGTTCCCTTGTTGGCCCTCATCGCAGCCGGAATTTTCCTGATCCTGTATTTCTCAGGACTCCTGGACGATCTCGGTCGGAAGACGTCAAATCCAAGGGCGGACCGATCTCGGTTGCAGGGCCCGGCGCACCCATCGGGTCACAATACGGACATGGACCGCCGGCTCAAGGTCTTCGAAGGCTTTTTTGAGCGTCTGTCACCAGCCGCTGAAGATGAGGCGGTTGATCCGGGTGAGCATAAACAGGACCATAGCCCAAAAGATTGACTTGCGCGATTCGGAAAACGAGTTTCTAATGGTGTAGGCCGGTAACTTCACTGAGCACATCTACAAGGAAGCGCAATCATATGGGATCGAATCAACCAGCGCAGGGCGCTGGCATGGGCGTTCCCCAGGCTGCCAGGGTAGCAGGGGTAGCGCACTCACCGTAGGATCACCTCCCTTCCGGGTCCGTTTTCCGCTGCTGATCGTCGCGGGGGAAAACTCAAGAAAGGTGCTAGTATGCTAACCAGTATTTTCAAAATCCTGTTCGATCAGACGAGTCAAGTCACCAAGAATTTCGCGCAACTGAGCTCCGATATCAACCAAATGGTTGGCAAGCTCAAGGCGGCCCACGCGCAGCTTGAAGGCAAGGACTGGGTGGGTGTCGGCGCCGAACAGTTCAACCGGGACATGAATGACACCCTGATGCCTGCGTTGGACCGGCTGGCGAAAGCCATGCAGGCCGGTGCCGATCATATCGGTAAGGCCGAAAAGATCATGCACAAAGCAGACGATGACCAAAAGACCATCTGGCAGAAGCTGCCTGAGTTTGTGCTCTTTAAGTTCGGCGGATGAAGTCGGCAGTGACG
Organism: uncultured Chloroflexia bacterium; assembly: GCA_963797485.1. Lineage (GTDB taxonomy): Bacteria > Chloroflexota > Anaerolineae > Anaerolineales > E44-bin32 > CAWAND01. The sequence continues at coordinate 177,348 of CAWCPF010000001.1, read as the reverse complement.
ACCTTCTTTGAGACGACTTAGAGAGGATAACCATGACTGACGAGAGAATGGTCTACGAGTCAATGGAAGCAATGGCCAAGGCCTTTCAGGACGCAGCGAAACAGATCGATACCACGAAGACGTCGACCAAGGCAATCTCGAAGAAGCTTGCAGATGGTGCGCTGCAGGGGCACGGCGGGGAAGTCTTCCAGCATGCCATCAACGATACCCTGCAGAAAAAGCTCGACAAGATCACCAAACTGATGACCGACCTGCAAAGCGACATCAATAAAGCGGTCGAGAGGAATAAGAAGGTCGTCAAGGACAGCAGCAAGGGCTTCTAGCGGTTACATTCAAAGATCAAGATTGGAGGCTGAAAGATGAGCAGCATTGGCGGTGCAATTGGTGGCGCGATTGGCGGCGCCATAGACGGCTTGCTGAGCAATCCGTCTGGCATCCAGCAAGCCATGTCAGCGGCTAAGGCCCAGCAGAGTGTCGCGACCGCGGTGAAAGACGCGGCTCAGAAGACGGTGGCGGCGGTCAGTGGGGCCTGGATCGGCGGCGACGCGGAAGCCTACGGGAAGGCAATCTTGACCCACCTGGTGCCGGCCATCCTTTCGCTTGAGATGGCATTCGCCGGCGTCCAGACCAACCTGGGTGCGGGGCTCGATGTCATGGGGAAGGCTGATCAAGACGTGGGCAAAGAAGGCGACGCGGTAAACAGCGCCTTCAGCAGCATCATTTGAAGTCAGAGTTGTTTACAGAAGGCGTAGGGAGGATCTCACGTGACGACCGTACAGATGGATTACAACAACATCAAACAGCAGGCCGATGTCCTTCAGACGGGTTCCGACTCGATGAAGGCACTCTCGACTGCCACGAAGGCGATCGCCGACGGCCTTAAGGCGACAAGTTGGTTCCCGGGAATTGCGCTGTTGATCAAGTACTTTGAGGGAATTTCCAGTGCCGCAGATAACCTGTCCAAGGTCATGAAGCAATTGAGCGATGGTTTGAAGAAGGCCATCGAGGACCACAAGGCAGGTGACGCGGAGATCAAAGGCTATTTCAATCTTCAAATGGCCTAACGACCACGAACCCGGTCAGGTTCACGAGGCGGCCCACTCCACACAATTCGGGGGTGGGCCGCACACTTACCATCCCTGGGATCGATGGGCAGGGGTCAGTTCAGGGCGTACTTGAAAGGATGTTGACCAGGGTGAAGGCGGCGAAGCCCACCACCGCCAGCAGGATCACGCCCAGGATGCCCAGCACGACATACATGCGTCGCGGGAGTTTTCGCCGCTCGGGGGGCGGGGAGGCATAGATCCGCTTCAGGTCTTTGCCAAGCTCGTTGACGTCGTTGTACCGCCCCGAAGGCGCCATGGCCTTTTCGAGCACACCGACCACGCCCGATTGTTCCAGCTCGGGGCGGCCGACGGACAACGGATTGCGCACTTGCAGCACAGAATCTCGAAGTTGCTCATCGCGCGGCAGGATGTGCTCGAAACCAGGTTTGCCGGCCAACATCTCATAGAAGATCATCCCCAAGGAGTAAACGTCCGCCGCCGGGGTAAGTCCAGAGCCCGGGGAGGCGGCCAGCACTTCGGGGGCCGTGTAGGCCGGCTCACACATATGGGTCCAGTCATACAGGCCGTCGGCCTCCTCGGACGTAATCAGGAAGCCAAGGTCAAGCAGGGTCGGGCGCAGATTGCCCTGACCGTCCACTTCAACCATGATGATGTCGGGCGTGAGGGAAAGATGACAGCGCTTGATCCTGGCCAGGGGCCGCAAGGCACGCGCCAAGGTCGAGATCACCCACGCGACCTGGGCGTGCCAGATCTGAGGCGTCTCGAGAAGCACATCGCTCAAGAGCCTCCCACCGATAGGCTGATAAACGCTGTACACCCGCGCCTCGCCCTGGTAGGTGATTTCGCCGTAGGCCCGCTTGATGCGCCCCGGGTAAGGGGCCATGGGAACAAGGTAGAGCGGCCGGGGGCTCGGCAAGAACGATCGGATGGTGGCTCCGATTCCGGTGCTTTTAGGGGAAATCGAGGCCAGGACACCCGCCTCACGCCGCAGCCGGTCCGCATAGGTTTCGCCAGGATGAGCGACCTTCAGCAGAACTGGCTTCCCATTCCTCTCAGCTTCATAAAGGGCCGCCGTTCTCCAGGCCCGGATGAAACGCGTAACCTTGAGATCGCCGAGCATGTCGCCGTAGCCGAGCAAGGCGTAACCCTTTTCGGCCGGGCAGTCTTTGTCCTGGCACCAAAGGTTGCCGTCGAACGTCTCTCGTTCGCATCGCTCACAGAAACGATACATCGCTGGCTACCCTCGGGAGTTCGGCCTTGTGTACGGCGCTGGAGCGGAAGGGGCGGCCGGGCATGAATGATTGAGCCAACCTCGACCGGCTGCTCGATGGTATTGGCGGTGGAAACGAATTGGGGTTATCATCTCTCGTCACCGCTGTGATCATCATCCATCCCGGTAAGACGGGCCCATTTTAGACGAACGCCTTCGAGGTTGTCAAACGACCTCGGACGCTGATTTATTCTCGTTCTTGCTCATGAGCATGGGAGACCCTTCCAATGGCCGTTGAATACATCGACCGCGTGCCGCGGATTCAGCCTGAACTGCCGGTGGACGAGGTGGAACTACCTGCGCCTCCATCGTCCTCGCAAACCTCCCGCCAAGGCCTTGGGACCCAGCTCATTCCCCTCGTCACCGTGCTCGGCTTCGTGTTTATGTCGGGCGGTGGCGGCGGAGGGGCACTGTTCGCCATCCCCATGGCCCTGACGATGTTGCTCAGTGTGGGGGCGAACATCCTGCAGGGACGGGGTGGGGGCAAAGAACTTCAAGAAAAACGCAAGCAATTCGAACAGAACCTGACGCGCATGCGTCAGGAGATGAACCGCTCACATAATGCTCAGCGCCTCTTTTATCATCACAACTACCCTGACGTTGGCACTCTGTACCAGATTGCGGCTCGCCAAGAGACCAGTCGATTCGGGTCGCGTCTGTGGGAGCGCCGGCCCGACGACAGCGATTTTGGTGTCGTCCGATTGGGCATCGGCGCCCGCCCCTCGACGGTGATCTACAAGTCTTCTCAGTCGGCCGCGGAGGCTCAAAACGACCCTTTCGCCATGGCCGCCGAACGCCTGGCGAAGGACTCTTCTACCCTCACCGAAGCTCCGATTACCATCCCTTTGCGCCCGTATGTAAGGGAGGAGTCCGCCGAAGAGGAGCGTCAGGATGGCAAAGAGTCGCCCATCCCCAAGGCTATCGCCTCGAAACACGCCGTGGGCATTTTCGGGGCTAATCCGACAAATACCGCCGATTTCGCTCGTGCTATCGCCTCGCATTTTGTCACCTTCCATTCGGCGGTGGATACCAGGCTGCATGTCGTCGGGCTGCCGGACAACGCCGAGAGCTGGCGCTGGGCCGAATGGTTGCCGCACTGCAACGCCCGTGAGATCGGCTTTGACGATTTGGACGCCTCGCAACCCCAGCAACTTGATCAGCTGTGCTTCTCTCCCGCCAAGGATGAAGTCGTCGAGTTTTGGATGCGCTTGAAGCGCGAACTGGATCAGCGCCAACTAAGGCTCCAAGAGTCGGACGACGACAGCAAGAAGAAAGGCGCCTCCGAAGTTTCCCTTCCGTTCAACCTGGTCATTGTCGATTTGCTCGGCAAAATGCCGGATGACTTGCCGCTGAGCGAGGTGTCCTCGGAAAGCGTCGTTGCCACCATCACCCAGGACGGCCCGACCCTTGGTGCAGCCGTGATCTTCTTGGCCAATAGTGCCTCTCAGATCCCGAGCGATTGCCAGGCCATGATTGAGGTGGCCGCCGTCGGTTCAAAGGTGGTCTTCCGCTATGCCGAAGTCGGGGTCAATTCCACCCGCTACCTGGGGGACGCCGACTTGGCGAGTGCAAGTGACGCCCGCCAGCTCCTGGCAGCCAAGATCCGGCGGCTGGATGTGCGGCGACCGTTTGGATCAGACCTCCCGAGTTCGGTGGACATGCTCCAAATGCAGTCCCGGGTGGAAGCGCGGCGGATCAGCACGGTCGATAAGCTCGACCTTGAACGGAAATGGGAAGCCAGCATCCTGCCGGAAAACTCGGAGTGGCTGCGCGCCCCCATCGGCATGACCAGCACACGCGATGTTCGCTCCCTTGTGTTCTCGGCCAAGGAGGGCGGTGACGGCGTGCACGGCATGATTGCCGGGACGACCGGATCGGGCAAATCAGAGTTGCTCCTGACCCTGGTAGCCTCCATGGCAGCCAAATACGATCCGCGCATCGTCAACTTCGTCTTGGTGGACTTCAAGGGCGGGGCGGCCTTCGAGCCCTTCAAGAAGCTGCCGCATTGCGTCGATATCCTCACAAACCTGGAGGCCAATGCCGTCGAGCGCATGTTTGTCGCTATCCAGGCTGTGATGGACGACCGCAGCCGGCTCCTGGCCAAGAGCGGCGCCAAAGACCTGGTTGAGTATCGGAAGAAGGTCGTGCCGCGCCTACGGCCGGACGACCCCCTGCCGAGGACCTTTCCCCATCTGTTCATCATCGTCGACGAATTCGCCGAGATGATTGCCGCCAACCCGGATTACAAACTCAAATTCGAGAGCATCACCCGTCTGGGCCGTGCCTTTGGCGTCACTTTGATCCTCTCCACCCAGAGACCGGCCGGTGTGGTCACCGATCAGATGCGGGCCAACATGAAGTTCCGCATCTGCCTCCGAGTCGAAACCCCAGACGACAGCAAGGAGCTGCTCGGCCGGCCAGACGCCGCCTTCTTGGCCAACAAAGGCGGCCGTGGTTACATCCAGGTCGGCAACGATGTCCTGGTCCCATTCCAGGTTGCCAGGGTCGGCGGCGATTACAGCGATGACCGCACCGTGGTCATGAAAGACGTCCTCTGGCTCGACGAGGACCAAACACCCGGGAAGAGCGCTTCAGATGGCCAACCCCTTTACTCCGACGTCGAGATTGCCGAGGCGCTTGGGATGGGCCCAGGCGAGCTGCCAACCACGATGTTGGATTGGGTCGTCGGGAGCGCCGTTATCCGCGCCCAACGTGACGGCGTCCCGGTTCAGCGAAAACCGTGGCCAGATCCGCTGCCCGAGAATCTCTCTCTGACCGATCCCGTGGACGCCCGCTACTTGAACACCGAGCGGACGCTGTCCGACGACAAGACGATCGTCATCAATGAGGGGTTGGACCAATGGCTTAACAACACCGATGAGAAACCCATTTGGCCCAAGATTGATCCAAAAGCACCGCCGGCCTTGTGGACATCGATCGGTCTGGTGGACAACCCCTACCGGGCCGAGCAGCGCCTGTTGACCATCGACCTGACCGCTGGGCCGTTGGTTCTGCTAGGGGCGGCCGGGCGCGGTAAAACCACCTTCCTGAAAAGTCTGCTGGTGGGCCTGGCAGCCACTCGCACGCCGGACAAGCTCCACATGTACGCGCTCGACTTTGGGAGAGGCGGCCTGAAACCCATCCAGGCCTTGCCTCATATGGGGGCGGTGATCGACGCCTCGGAAGTCAGCCGAGTAGACCAGCTGATCCGCATGATCCGCAGCATCGTCAATGAACGCCAGGAAGTGCTGGACAAGTATTTGTCGATGGCGGATTACAACGCCAAAAACCCGGATCACCCCTTCCCGGAGGTCGTGGTCGTCATCGACAACTTCGCCGAGTTCCATGAGACCTTCGAATATCAGATTCCAGAGCTGATGGCGCTGGTTCGCGACGGACGGGCATTTGGTATCAGCTTTGTGATTACCGCCGGACTGGCAAACGACCTCGGCAGCAAGTTCATCAATCTCATCAGCCAGCGGATGACCCTGACCCTGGCAGATGAAGGGGGCTATGCGGACATCGTCGGCCGGGGCGTGCGCCGGTTCGATAACGTGCCCGGACGTGGGTTGCTCCCGCTGATCGTCGACGACGAGTCTCTCCCGGTTGAATTCCACGTCGGTATCCCCGGCCGGCCTGACGCGTTGACCGACACCGACGAGGTCGACGGCTTCCAGATGATTTCCCAGCGCATGGAGCGTGTGTGGTTTGCCATGGGTGGGACGCGCCCGGCTGCGGAACTGCCCAAGGCTATCGGCTTCCTCAGCATGTTCAGTCTGCTTGAGGACAAAGATGTCAATCGGATTGGCGACATCCCCATCGCCGAGTATTGGAAACACAGCATGGTGCCCGAGAACCAGGAATGGCTTCGGGCGCCGATCGGGTTGATCAGCAGCAAAGAGGTGCGCAGCCTGGTCTTCTCAGCCAAAGCCGATGGAGATGGTGTGCACGGCATGGTGGCCGGAACCACCGGTTCCGGAAAATCGGAGCTTCTACTGACCCTGATCGCCAGCATGGCCATCAAGTACGACCCACGCATCGTGAATTTCGTCCTGGTGGACTTCAAGGGTGGAGCGGCTTTCGAGCCGTTCAAGAAACTGCCCCATTGCGTCGATATCGCCACCAACCTGCAAGGCAATGCCGTCGAGCGCATCTTTGTGGCCATGAAGGCCGAGCTTGACCGGCGTGCCAAACTGCTGGCCGACGGGCGCGTCGGGGACCTGGTCGAGTACCGAAAGAAAGTCATTCCAACGCTCAAGAAGGGCGACGCTTTGCCCGATACCTTCCCCCACTTGTTCATCATCGTCGATGAATTTGCCGAGATGATTATGGCCAACCCGGAGTACAAGGCCCAGTTTGAGAGCATTACACGGCTGGGCCGCGCCTTTGGGGCGACCTTGATCTTGGCCACCCAGCGGCCGGCGGGCATGGTGACCGACCAGATGCGCTCCAACATGAAATTCCGCGTCTGTCTGAGGGTCGAGACCGCCGAAGACAGCAAGGAGATGATCAAGCGGGATGATGCCGCCAGGCTGCCGCCGATCGGCGGCCGCGGCTACATTCAGGTCGGCAGCGGCGGCCTGACCGAGCTCCAGGCGGCCTGGGCCGGGGCTGACTACACGGACAACCCTCCCGACCCGGTTTATAAGACGGATGAGATCGTCAAGGCTCTGGGGATGGCCGAAGACAGCAAGCCTGGGATCATGATCGACTGGTTGGTGGGGGCGTTGGGCGCCGAGGCTGAGCGCCAGGGGGTCCCTAAACAAGTGAAGCCCTGGCCGGATCCGCTCCCAGCACTGTTGCCAATGAACGAACGCATTGACGCTACGTACATCAAAGGCGGGCGTGACACCCGGGCCAAGACGTTGATCATCGCCCCCCAGGTCGACGCCTGGATCCGCAACGACAAAGATGACCCCTTGTGGGAGCCCTGGGATTGGAGTGGGCCGCTGCCCATGAGTGTTGACTTCGGCGTGGTCGACAACCCCTTCAAAGCCTCGCAAGAGCTCTTGACGATCGACCTGTCCTCCGATCCGGTGGTCCTCTTCGGAGCAGCCGGGCGGGGCAAGACGACATTCATCAAATCCCTGATCATGAGCCTGGCGGCTTCGCATAGCCCTACTGAATTGAATATCTTCGCCCTCGATTTCGGGCGAGGCGGTTTGAAGGGGCTCGCAAGTCTGCCCCAGGTAGGGGCGATTATCGACGCCTCCCAGCCGGAGCGGGTCGAGCAGCTTTTCCGGCTCGTCGCCAGTTTGATGAAGGACCGGCAGGAGCGTCTGGCGGCTTACGCCTCCATCGCCGACTACAACGCGCTCAAGAAGGATCAGCCCGATCAGATCATTCCCAGTGTTGTGGTTGTTATCGACAACTTCGCCGAGTTCCAGGAGAGCTATGAGGCATTGGTCCCGGAGCTCACCGGCATGGTCCGTGATGGCCGCTCGATGGGCATCTATTACATTGTCACCGCCACCCAGACCAATGAGTTATCGAGCAAGCTCTACAACGCGTTCTCCCAACGCTTGACCTTCACGCTCGCTGATCCGACGGCGATGCAAGACATTGTGGGCCGCGGCGCGCTGGGGCTGGTGGATGTCCCCGGACGCGGGTTGATCAACATTGGCGGGCAGCCGCTCGAGTTCCATGTGGCCACGCCTGTGATCGATGGCGAGAAGGATCCTTACGCCTTTTTGGCGGATCGCATGGAACGTGTCTGGGCGGGACAGGGAGGCAAGCGCCCGGCGGCCGAGCTGCCTCGCTCCGTCACTTTCTTCGAAATGTACAACATGCTGCTTGGGAAGAAAGTCGAGCGGTTGGGTGACCTGCCAATCGCTGAGAACTGGAAGAAGAGCATGCTGCCTGAGAACCAGGAATGGCTGCGCTCCCCGGTGGGCTTGATCAGCAGCCGTGAGGTTCGCGAAATGGTGTTCTCAGCCAAAGCCGATGGCGACGGGGTCCACGGCATGGTGGCGGGGACGACTGGCTCGGGCAAGTCCGAGCTCATCCTGACCTTGATCGCCGCCATGGCCTTGAAATACGACCCGCGGATTGTGAACTTTGTGTTGGTCGACTTCAAGGGTGGGGCGGCATTCGAGCCATTCAAGAAGCTGCCCCATTGTGTTGACATCGCCACCAATCTGCAGGGCAACGCCGTCGAACGCATCTTCATCGCCATGAAGGCCGAGCTCGACCGGCGGGCCAAGCTGTTGGCCGACGGCCGCGTCGGCGACCTGGTTGAGTACCGAAAGAAGGTCATCCCGCGTCTCAAGAAGGACGATCCGCTGCCGGATACTTTCCCACATCTGTTCATCATCGTCGACGAGTTCGCTGAAATGGTGATGCAGAACCCAGAGTACAAGGCTCAGTTTGAAAGCATCACGCGCCTGGGCCGCGCTTTCGGTGCGACGCTCATCCTGGCCACCCAGCGCCCGGCAGGCATGGTGACGGACCAGATGCGGTCCAACATGAAATTCCGAATCTGCCTCAGGGTCGAGACGGCAGAAGACAGCAAGGAACTGCTGAAACGGCCCGACGCGGCCATGCTCCCGCCACTGGGCGGCCGTGGCTACATCCAGATCGGCGGTGGGCCGTTGATCGAGCTTCAGGCGGCCTGGGCCGGGGGGGAGTATCGAGACGAAGGCAACGACCCGGTCTACAAGAAGAAGGAACTGCTCGATGCCCTGAACGTGACCGAGGACAACCAGCCCGGAATCTTGATCGACTGGTTGGTGGGCGCCATGGGCGCCGAGGCCAAGCGGCAGAACGTCCCCAAGCAGTTCAAACCTTGGCCAGATCCTCTGCCTGAGCGGCTGCCTATGGACCTTCCGATCGACGCCAGCTACATGGTAGGATCCAAGCCCGGGGACCAAATCGTGCTCGACCAGACGGTGGCCAAATGGATCGCCAGCCCAAGATCCAAGACCCTTTGGGGGGAAACAGACTGGTCGAAGTCAATCCCGATGCAGGCGCCGATTGGTGTAATCGACAACCCATTCCAGGCAAGGCAGATGGTCTATAACCTTGACTTGGCGGCGGACCCGGTGATCGCCTTTGGGGCGGCTGGACGCGGCAAGTCGACGTTTGTGAAATCGTTGATCCTTTCCCTGTGTGCCTCTCACTCACCCGAGCAGCTGCAGATCTTCGCCCTCGATTTCGGGCGGGGTGGACTGAAATCGCTGCGCTCGATGCCGCACATCGGCGGCATTGTGGATTCCAACGAAAACGAGCGTGTTGAACGCCTTCTCCGTGTGGTGCGCCACACGATTGATGCGCGCCAGCAAAAGCTGGCGTCTTACGATTCGATGGATGCCTATAACACCGCCAATCCCAAGGATCCCATGCCGGCCGTTCTTGTGGTCATCGACAACGTGGCTGAGTTCAAGGAGACCTATGAAGGCTACTTGGACGGGCTCGTCAGTCTGGTGAAAGATGGCCGCGCCTTCGGCGTCTACTTTGTGATGACCGCCAACAACATGAACGATGTTCCCGGCAAGTTGTTCAACATCCTCGGGCAGCGGCTGACCTTCAACCAGCTGGATCCCCTCGATTACTCGATGATTGTCGGCAAGGGCGGAATTCACCCCAACGACGTCCCGGGGCGAGGTTTGATGGTGGCGACGGTTGATGGCCGGCCCCGGCCGCTCGAGTTCCACACGGCTGTGCCTGGCGGCGAGCCTGACGGCGAGCTCTATCGCACGCTTGCCGACCGGATGGCGTCCGTTTGGGAGAGCCTGGTCGAAGCTGCTCCCGAGCTGGCCGCCAAGAAAGCCAAACCGGTTGAGATTCTCTCAGAGATGATCGATCTCAGGACGGTCTTGCCGCCCATGGGAAAGGGTCCGACGGCGGTTTCCGCTCCGATCGGGGTGAACGACCTCGACCGCGAACCCACCTTGGTCGAATTCACAGCCAAAGGTCCCCACTGGTTGGTGATCGGCCCGCCCATGACCGGCAAGACGACTACCATGCGGTCTTTGGTGCTGTCTTTGGCGCACTCCTACTCGCCTGAGCAGGTGGCCATGATCCTGGTCGATCCATCCGACCCGGCGCGCCGCTTCTTCAACTTTGGCGGCGGCGATGGCAACTCGCTTGAGAGCTTGCCGCACGTGCTGGCTACGGTCACGACCGCCGCCGAGATGGACCGGGTGGTCAAACGCCTGACGGCCGAGTACGACGACAGCCTGCGGCAGAGCCTGAAAGGCGCCAAGAATGTGTTCGTTCCTCAGGACAACGAGGCCCGGACCATCTTTGTCCTCTTCGACCACTATGACGATGTTGACCTGGTCAACGGTTCCGGCCTGGGTACGCTTGACCTGGCGGAAATCGGCAAAGGCAAGAACATCAGCTTTGTCATCGCAGGCAGTATGGACATCACCCGGGACAGCAGCGACAAGTTGCGCCGGAGGGCGGAGTTGGGTCGCTACACCCTGGTGCTGAACGATGCCGAAGCGGTAAGGTATATGGGGGTTCGGAACGTGTCTGTTCCGAGCAAGGCGCTTCCACCTGGTCGAGGCTATCTTGTCAAGGCGGTGACCGCCGACCAGACCCAGATCTGTCTTCCGTACATCGAAGTGGTCAACGGATCCGGGCCGGACGTCCAACTGTCGAAGATCATTATGGATATCAAGAAGAAGTACCCACAGAAAGCCAAATGGAGCTACCACACCGCCGACCTTTCGGCGTTGGAGACGGCACTCGGGGTTGCGACCACTGAGCCGGTCGTGGAATCCGAAGCGACCTATGTGCCGGACCAGATCTCCCCGGAGGCTGAGCAGGCGGCGGCGGATCTTGACAAGATTCTTGCGGACCAGGCGGAGATGCTAAAGAGCCTGGCGAGCGTGAAAACGCCGACCACTTACAATTTCGCCACCGTCGAAGTGCCCGATGACAAGCCTGGCAAATCGGGCAAATCCAAGCCCGCGGCAAAGGCTCCCTCGAAGGCTTCAAAGCCGGCTGCCAAACCGACGCCCACCAAGGCGACGGCCAGCAAGCCGAAGGCGAGCGCGCCATCCAAGCCAGCGTCCAAGACCCCTTCCAAATCCAAGAAGTAAGGATGCGAGAGATGGATCGACTAAAGCTGACACTCAACATTCTCCCGAATGACGTCGGCGTGAAAGAGGTCGACGTCCGCAAGAGCCTGGTCGTCGCCAACCTTCTGGCGGAAATCCAGGACAGATTCAACTTGGATGGCACGCTTGAGTTGAAGGTAGAGCAGGGGGCCCCGCTGGAGGTGTCGGAATCGCTCGACCGACTCGGGGTGGCGGATGGGGCCAAGCTGGTGTGTGATAGGGTCGTCGAGGACACCGGTACCGCGGACGCGATTGCGCGCGGGGTCCGGGAATCAATTGAAGGTCAATTCAAGCGGGTGTACCTGCAAGAGGAGCACACTCTGACGGAATATGATGTCACCTGGCAGCCGGCGGTCGTCGGTCGTCTCGACCATCGCGATCCTTCGAATAACCGGCTCCTGGCTGTTGACCTGGAGAGCATTGAAGACCTTCCGACGGTCTCCCGGCATCACGCGTGCATCACGCTCAAGAATGGCAAGTTCTACATTGAGCCGCTGTCGCCGCGCAATCCGAGCTACCTTGACGGTAAAGTGTTAAAGATGATGCGTCGGTACCCTATTGCGGCCGGCGCACGTGTACAAGTCGGAAACATCTTCTTGACTTTCAACGTAATCAGCTGATTGTGAAGGATTTCACAAAGTGGCCGGCGGCTGAGAATTTCTCAGCCGCCGGCCACTCTCGCTTTAGCCCTCAGAGCCCCCGAACTCCTCGCCTTCCTGGTCGCCCAACAGATGGGTCCGATCGTCGGCGGTTCCCGAGTAGGGGCTGATGTTTTCTTCGGTCGTGGCGAAGTTGAACTGCAACTTGACGCCGCGTTGGGCGAGATCGCCTAGCACGATCTCATCCCCGTCCGCCAGCACAACCGGAGATTCCGGTTGGATACGGCGTCCGTTCAGGCGGGTGCCTGCGCTTGAGCCTTTGTCGGTCAGGCGGAAAGCGTTGTCATCGCTGAGCTCGATCGTGCAGTGCAACCGGCTGACTGAGCTCTCCGAATTGCTGTAAAAGGAAATGTCCGCCTGATTTGGATCGCGACCGATGCCCACTTTGAGCGTGGTGATCCTCAAGCGCTCGCCAATCATCCCGCTCGGACCCTCGAGGACATTCAAGGTTGCCAGCGCCAGCTCGGGCATTTCGGCCACCAACATGGTTCGCATGACCTGCGCCTCGGGCTCGGCGTCGGTATCCCCGGATGTCTTGGAACGGCCTCGGAGCAGGAAAAACGCGCCCGCCAACACGGCCAGACCGAGCAGGATGAGCAAACACAGAACCGGCACGCCGATGGCGGCTGCGGTCGGCACCGAGCCCAGCAGCCCGCCCGCCGGTGTCGGCGGCGGAGCCACTTCGACGTCGACAGTAGTCTCCCCTTCGCCGGTCATCCCCACCTCGTCGGTGACCGTCACCCTCAGCGTGGCCGGGCTGGTACCCACCGTGGTGAAATCCGACATATCCCAGGTGAAATCGATCGAGCTCTGATCGGGCGTGATATCGGCCGTGTTCTCCAAGTTCCCGTTCACGAACAGCTGGGCCTGTGTGAGATGCCGCGGAAATCCGTCCGGCCAGCTGACCAGTGCCGTGACCTGTTTGCGGGTCGTGTCATAGACCGGCGTGGCGTTGTCCTCGCTGACCGTGGCCTCACGCCGTATGGTGCTGTTGGCGGCGGGCTCGGTGATGGTGACGGACGGAGGCTGGGGGGACACCTCGTAGCTTCCTACGGACCCTTCCGTGGGTCGCGTGGGGGTGTTGATCGTAATTTCGCGCCGGCCTGTGTCGGGCACGGCACTTCGGTAGGACACCGTGTAGTAGTTCCGTTCAGCATCGATGGCCTGGTATGCGGACGTCACCTGGCTCAACATTCCGCTGCGAGTGAGGGCCGTATATGTGCCGCCGCTTCCAGCCGCCAGGAGCTGCAGAGCGTCGGCGTGTGCCTGGCTCAAATCGGTCTGGAACACATAAATCGAAGTGTGTTGCGCGCTGGCCATGGCCGCCGTGTTGGTGGCCGAAGTCGGCGCCACGGTCGCGTTCGGATCCTCGATGAATTGGGTGAAGTACAGGATGACCGTGGTCTGACTGCCTGTCTCGGGCACCAGAGACTTGACCTGATTGAGGGCGTCCTCCACCCCCAGCAGCCCCTTGGTTGCCCCCGTGGTTCGATCGAAGCCGAATGCGAATGCCCAGGTCGTTAAATCGCTGCCGGATTGCGTGGCCTGAAGCAGCGTGACCGTCTGGTCCGTGTCGACGTTTTGGCGGACCATGACCGTGACCGTATCCACGCCGTCCTTGAAGAAACCTCCGCTTACCAGGGCCGAGACGGCCTGGCGGAAGTTGTTGACCCCGAACGTGTTGTAGTTGGCGAAGTGCCCCTGGTCGATCACAAACACGTAGGTGATCGGGCCATCCTGCTTGGGGGTGACCTCGAGGTCAGCCGCCGGCTGCCCGTTTTCGTACACTGTCAGGTTGTTGGTGTTTAGATCGCCGACGGTCTTGTTGCCCAGTTCGACGGCGCGCAAATCGAAGCTGACAACGGGAAAGCCGCTCGAATTGATGTTGTTGACAAAGAAGACCGTCCCGGCTTGCGCCGCGGCGCCAAAGACCGCCAAGCCGGCCATGAACAGCCCGGCCACCAAGGTAAGGGTTGCACGTCTCGTCGTCATGTGGGGTTTGAAACCTCCGTTATCCGGCGAAGTCATCCAGCCAGTCGCCTAGCAATGAGGTTAGGCTGGAGGGGTTTGCATTGACCAGCGCCACGGCCTTGCCGCCCGCGCCGGCCGAATAGACGATCCACGCCGCCTTGCCTTTGCCAAGGAAGGTGGCCCGCCGCCCGTCGCCGGGCTGGCCGTCGTGAACAGAAATCAGCACCATGTGTCCCTGCGCCGCCCCAGCCGCGGCCGAAATCAGCGTGGCCGCGTTGGCGGCATTGCCATCGGCCTCCTCAAGCACGGCTTGCGCGGGTCGGCCTGGCCCTTCTCGGCGGCGGCGACGAGCTTTTTGAAACTGGCGCGTGTCATTCGGGCGCGCACGCCGGGTTTCTGATTGGTCAGATCCAGCATCTGCGCCAGGCGATCCCACAGTGCGTCCTGGTCAGGAACGACCCCGATACGGAAACGGTCCCCCTCAAGGACGGCGAGTTCCACCGTGGTGTTGCCCGCCAGATAGTGCAGGGCAAGCCCTGACTGGCCGCGCCCCTGGCGGATGGTGGCCAGCAGAAAATCGGGCCAGGCAACCGTGGCGACCAGTTCGTAGAGGACTGGGTCCAGATCGTATTCATTGGCACGCCCAGGGACCGGCACCAGCCAGCCGGACGTCTCGAGATCTTCCCGCCCTTGGCGGTAGAGACTGTCGCGTTTCTTGCCATCCTTGGGGAAAAGGCCGGGCGCTTCGACGCCGATGATCTGCCTGGCTCCGACGGCGGCCAACAAGTACGCGAATTCGGCCTTGCCCAGCTCGGCCCCATTCATACGTTCAGCCTCCGCATCCTGCCTGAGAACCCCGTCGACGTTCGGCGGCTAGAAAATGCCGCGGACGCCATTGATGACCGAGCTGGCGACATCAGCCTTGCCGACGAAATCATTCATCACCCAACCGGCCGCGCCGCCCGCCGAGCTGGCACCCCCCGTCGCCGCCCGCCAGTAGGCAATCCCGCCCCGCTGCCCCGCCAGCGGATTGGAGGCTGGACCGCCCTCAACCCCAAGATAATCGAATCCGGGTCCCGCATGATGGCTGTTGAACAGGTAGCCGGCGGCCGCATGCGCTACGGCATGGTAACCGACGGCCGTATCGCCGCCGGCAATGGCAAAGTTGCCGGGACCGACCAGGCCGCCGCGTGGATTGAGCATGGCGCCGAAGGCCGGGTCGATCCCAAACGCGTCCCCCACGACCTTGCCAAACCGCATTTGTGTGAGCGAGCCGCTGAACCCCTGCCCCGCCCCGCCGCCGCCTCCAGTCGCCGCCTCGGCGGCTGCTTCGGCTGCAGGAGCCGAGGCGGCGACTGCAGCTTCCTGCTGCGCCTGAACTTCTTGAAACTTTCCGAATTCGATCGTTATCTCGACCAGGGGTCTCCCGCGCAGGTCGGACAGCTGGATCAAGAGAATGTCGAGTTCGCCTCCACTTGGATTCTGGGCCAAACCGTCCATGACCTGACCTAGTTCCGGCCCAGTGCCCTGGA
Organism: uncultured Chloroflexia bacterium; assembly: GCA_963797485.1. Taxonomy (GTDB): domain Bacteria; phylum Chloroflexota; class Anaerolineae; order Anaerolineales; family E44-bin32; genus CAWAND01. The sequence goes on along the minus strand of CAWCPF010000001.1, from coordinate 161,784 downwards.
ATTCGGAGCCAATGAGCGAGTGCAGGTAATCATCGTTGAACAGGCTGGCAGGGTCGCGCACCAGCAGAGGATTGGACTGCTGCCAGGCGGAAATCGATCCCGAAGTGGCGCCAGTTGTCCCGCCTGAGGCGGCTCCGCCCCCTGTGCCGCCCGCCTCGCCGGTACCTGCCGCTTCCCCTTGGCCGGCGGCCGACCCCGCAGCCACTCCCGCTGCAGTGGCGAGGCCAAGTCCCAGGATCCCAAACGTCGGTACAGTTCTCCACAGCGCAACCAGGTCTTCGTCGGCATGATGCATGATGCCGGCCACTTTTCCCATCACATCTGCGCCCAGCTCCAAGGCGTCTACAAGGCGCTTGAGGGCAGGCAGGAGCAGATTCTCCATATCCCGATAGAATTGTTGCGCCCCTTCGCCCTGCCAGTCTCCAGCCTTGAGGGTGGAAAGGTGCCCATTAATCATCCCCAGCATCTGGCGCATAGACTGCGCCTGTGCAGAAAACCTCTTGGAAGCCTGGGTCAGACCGTCGAACTCCGCCCTGATGATCGATCCGGGCATGTCAACCTCCCAATAAGGGACTGAGCAAGCGAATCAACGTCCTCAAATAATCAAACCTACGATTGCCCAACCGGCCGCAGGCAGGTTTTACTGGGTGCTGAACAACACCTTGACAATAGGTCCAAGGCCGATCAAGTCGCCGTCGTTGAGCTGGGTTGGCTCGCCCTTGGCCACGGGATTGCCGTTGATGGTCGTGCCGAATTTGCTGCCCTCGTCGACCACGAAATAGGCCCCACGTTCGAAGGTGAGTGTGAGATGGAGCCCTGAGACCCCGCTGGCGCTGTCGACCGGCAACGCACCCTCGTTTTCCTTGCGGCGACCCAGCCGGAAGGGGGTGGTCTTGACATCCACCGACCAGGCTGGTTCGACTGGAAAGCGAAGTGCAATGCGCGCCCTGGGTCCGCTTGGAGGCGGGGCCGCAACGGGCGGTTCAACATCGGCCGCCCGGGCGGCAGCCGGCCGTCCGCCGGGCTCACGCGCACCTGGCTTCGAGCCAGGCCGCGACGGCGGCCGGGGCCGTTCAGGTTCACGTGGCGGCTGCTGGATGCCGGGCTTGACTGCCGGCTGGCGACGGCCCTTCTCGGGCAGCATCAGCTCCACTGAAATGGATTGGTCGCGCTGCTTGGGAACGACAATCCACACCACCGCGATCAGCCCAAGGACCGCCAGACAACACACGCCGGTCAGGCCGGCAATGGCCAAGGGAGAGCTTGAAACCAGGCCCCGAAACTGCTCAAACACATTTGGCCGGTGATAGGTGAGCTTGAAAGCCGGTGATTCCGCCAGCACGGTGTCGGTGCTATCAAGGGCCTGAACTACGACCCCGTACTCGCCCGACCCCACACGCCCGGAAGGGATCAAGATCGGATCGCCCAGCGGCACGGTGACCTCGGTGCCGTCGATCTTGTTGGCGCTGTTCGTGTCGACGAACCAGGCTTTGAACTTGACGGCATCATTCAAATTGGTGGTGTCGATCGTCACCAAGAACTGGCTCCGGTCCGAAGTCGGTGTCTGAACGTCACTCACTTGTACCGCGGCAGGCGGGGGCTCGTATTTGAAGTCAGCGCTGTCTTGGCTAAGGACCTGGCCCGAGCTATCGACGGCCGACACATTCAGGGTGTATTCCAATCCCGGGGACAGGTTCAGGGCAGGCAGGTTGTTGACATCCGAGAAACTCACCAGCGCCTGCGAAAGCACCGACTCCCCGGTGTCCTTGCTGATGATGGTCACGTTCAGCTGCCGGATTTTCTCCGGTTGGACCAAATCGAGGTGGAACACGATGCCATCCCCGGTGGACAGGACCTTGCCTTTGAGATGAATTCAGCCGGGGGGATGTAGTCTTGGGCGGAGGTGAAGGTGAAACCCGAAGACTTGAGCGCCGTCCCGTCCTTCAGATCCACGGTGAGCGTGGCCGTCTTTTCGCCCGCTGAAGGATAGACGGTAGCTTTGGCCGTCCATTGATTCTCGAGGATGCCGATGACATTGGCCAGGCCGAACCCGAGGTTGGATTGGTCCCGAAATTCCGACAGCCCGCCTGTCGGCTCCGCGAAGGCGGTGAGATCAGCCTCGGTCACGGGGTACCCCCGGAGGCCGACCATGTAGATCTGAACCCGATTCTTCTGTGCCAGATTGACCACATCTTGCGGGGTTCGAGTGGCGCAGTTGTCTTCGCTGGCCGTGAACGCAATGACCGCCTTTCGGCCAGGCGCCACACTAAGCTGGTTGACGGCGTTGTACAGTCCGTCGTTGAGGCAGGAGTTTCCCGATCCCGCGGCAAAAAGGTTGTTGATGGCCGCGGCAACCGTGTCTTTCTTCTGGGTGAAATCAAGCAGCGTCGGCGCAGTGTTGGCAAATGTGATCACAGCCATATTCGTGGCCTCCGGAACACCGGTGACCGCGTTGGCCAGGGCGACACGCGCCTTCTTGAAATCGGATGCGGCGCTACCCCCTAGGTTCCTGCTTGCATCCACCACGAATACGATCGTCCAGGGTACGTCAAGCTCCTGGACGTCGGCTTTGTATTTGTCGCCATCTATCTCGACCGTGGCGGTTTGAATTTCAAACGAGGTCAAGAGCTGGTTTTCGGCGTTGAGCAGTGAAAAGGTCGTCTGGAGCGATAGCCCGACAGCGCCGGTCGAGGTCGTCACTTGTTGGGGCTCCGGGACCTCGTGGATGAAAATGTGAGATTGTCCCGGGCCCTGCGCCCCAACGGACGACACCCACGATAGGCTCAGACTGGACAACAAGATTCCGCACAGGAGTTTGCCGCGAAGGCTCATGACTTGGCTCTCAACCACCTGAAGATACGCCGATCCACACGACCCGGGGACCAGGATTGGGTTGGGCGATTATAAGCCAAAACATCTCCAGCTTGGTGAGCCCTATGACCTGGTCGGGCGAATGTTTGAACACACCCAGGCGCGCGCCTGGAACCCATGTCAGCTTCCCATTATCGCCGAACTGTCTGAAGTGCGCAATCGTGGGCCGGCCGGAGCCCGGCTGGGCTCTTGCGGAGGGTGCGCGTTGACCTCGATTCAGGCACGCGGTAGAATGAGCCCCGGCCGTCGGGTTTCCTCGGCCACCACATGGGCACCCGTAGCTCAACTGGCAGAGCAGCTGAACTGTTAATCAGTTGGTTGCAGGTTCGAGTCCTGCCGGGTGCACTCGTATGCGCGGGGCTGGCTCACGTACTGCTGAGCCAGCCCCTTCACCTTTCATTTCACTCGGCTGCCGCAAACAGGCCGCGACCATATTCCGGTCGCCTGGCGCCTCGGAGCCATGAGGCGCTGACGCTCGTCATACCAATGCCTGTCAGCGGGCGTTCTCGACCTCACCCTCCGGCCCCCTCTCCTTGGACGGTCTATCCCCTGCCCCTGGGTTGGCACCACCGCGAGGCGCAAAGGCCGGGACTGGGCGTTTCTGAGCGCGTCATTTGAACCTAGGACCTTTGGCCATGTTTGCGCGCCCTTGTCCCTATGGTAGACTAAGGCCCAGTCCGACACACGGACCCGGGCCGGGGATCAGGCTCAATTCGCCGGAATATCCCCGCCTTGAATCGATGCTTGGCGAGATCAAGCATAGGGTTTCCCAGGAGCCCTTTTCCCATGGTCGATGACCCGAAACGAGTCGTTTGCATCGAGGACGAGCCCGAGATGATCGATCTCGTGCGCCTTATCCTCGGGCGGAAGGGATTCAGTGTCATCGGCGCCAACGGCGGGGTGGAGGGGCTCGAGACCGTGCGCCGCGAACGCCCCGATCTGGTCCTGCTGGATCTTATGATGCCAGATATGGACGGCTGGGAGGTCTACCAACAAATGAAGGCCGACGCCGACCTGAAGTCCATCCCGGTCGTCGTGGTCACGGCCAAGGCCCAATCCATCGACAAGGTGCTTGGGCTGCATATCGCCAAGGTGGATGATTACATCACCAAACCGTTTGGGCCGCAGGAGTTGCTGGAAAGTGTCCAGAAGATCCTGGGTGTGCTCGAGTAGCAAAGCCACACCTCTCGACGGGAGAGGGCGACCAGCGTCGCCCTTTTTTGTTGCGGGGTGAGCCAGTGGGTGGACGTCGTCAACCGCTCTCGTGCCGAACCCCCTTTTGTGCGGGCTCGGTGGTGCGCCAGTTTTAGCTGCCGCCTGCGCGGCCTGACGTTTCGGCGCCAATTGGATACGGGTGAAGGACTGCTCCTGGTGGAGGCCCAGCCATCTCGGGCCTCGACGGCCATTCACATGTGGGGCGTCTTCATCTCGCTCGGGGTCGTATGGGTGAGCCCGGAGGGAGTCGTGGTCGACACGCGCCTGGCGAGGCCATGGCGGGCGTACGTCCCACGCGCCGCGGCCCAGTACGTGCTGGAAGGCCGGCCCAGCATGTTAGAATCCGTGGCCGTGGGTGACCAGTTGGAGTTTGTGGATGCGACGCAAGATCTTGAGCCTGGCGCTTAGCCTGACTGTGGCCCTGGCGGCAGTTGGCGCGCCGGCCTGGGCCCAATCTCAGGGGCCGATCTACGTCGTGCAGCCCGGCGATACCCTCAGTGGGATTGCATCAACTTTCGGCACGACGGTCGATGAACTCGCCCAGACCAACGGCATTGGTGATTTGGGATCCATCCAACCCGGGATGCAGCTGGTGATCCCAGGTTTTGAGGGCGTGAGCGGCGTGCTTACCACGCACCCGGTCGCATTTGGCGAGGACCTGCAGAGTCTGGGCCGTGCCTATCATCTGGCGCCGGAGGTGATCGTGCGCCTGAACCACATCATCAACCCTTCGGGTTTGTATGTCGGCGAAGAGCTCATTCTGCCGGAGGCGGAGGGAGTGAATCCTGAGGTCGTGGCCGGCGCCGAAGTGGTCCTGCCCGGCGAGCCGCGACTGGAAGCAGCCGTCCTCCACAATTCGAACCCTTGGTCCCTGGTCCCCCTGGCGCATATCGGGGATCCAGGCATGGACGCTTCCGGGCTCACTGATTACCTTTCCCGGCAGCGATCGACCGCTGGATGCTCTGCCCTCGGTGGTTCAGGCGGTGAGGGTTGATCCGCCGGCAGCTCTCCAAGGTCACGTGGTCGAGGTGACGGTCGAGTTGAACCGTCCGGCCACGCTCAGCGGCAGCTTAGGCCCATGGAGCCTGCATTTCGAACCCGAACAGGATTTGCAGACCGTAAGCCTACAGGGCGTCGACGCGCTCACCGATCCGGGGCTGTACGACTTGACGCTGCTCATCACCCCGGAGTTGGGCGTGCCCGCCTACGCCTTCAGCCAGCCCATGAGGATTCGGTCCGGGGATTTCGGGTTCGATCCGATCCTAAGCGTGCCGTCGGAAACGATTGACCCGGCGGTCACCGGCCCCGAGGATGCTTTTGTGGATGGCATCGTCGGACAGGCTACGCCGGAAAAGCGCTGGGACGAGATATTCAGTTATCCATCGACCTATTACGTCAAGAGCTTCCCTTCGGTCTTCGGTACGCGCCGCAACTACAACGGCACCGGCTACTCTCGCTACCACACAGGTTTGGATTTCTACGGGGGCGTCGGCACGCCGATCTTTGCCCCGGCGCCCGGAAAGGTGGTCTTCACCGGCCCGCTGACGGTCAGGGGCAACACAACCATCGTCGATCACGGCTGGGGTGTGTTCAGCATGTACTTCCATCAATCCGAAATCGAAGTCCAGGTCGGGGACGAGGTGATCACGGGCCAGGAACTCGGCAAGGTCGGGGCCACCGGCCGGGTGACCGGCCCGCACCTTCATTGGGAGGTCCGGGTGGGTGGCGTGCCGGTCGATCCGATGGACTGGGTTCAAAGAGCCTTCCCATGAGTTCGATGTTGAACGCCAGGCGCACCCTTGGCTCACGCGTGGCATGTGGCGGCAGCATGGCCGAAGAGGCGATGGAGTATAATGGCCGCGTCCCCCGCGATAGGCCCGACGACTAATCCATGGCTTCAGCCCCTCCAATCCCTCGCGACGATCTCTGGACCAACTTCCAGGTTTCCGATGATGACCTCGAGTTCATCACCAACTTACTTCTCGAGCGAGAGCATCCCCTCACGCCGAGGGAGATGCTTGAGCCCCTGATTGCGCTCAAGCTCGACCAGGCACGGCAAGCCGGGCCTGAGCCGCCGGCCGAGCAAGCAAAGTATGTGCCTGGCGGCGCCTACCGGGTAGGCGATGAGCTGGTTTTTAGCAAGCTTGGCGGGCAAGTGGGCACCGTTCTGGCGATCAGACCGGGCGAGAATCCCGAACTCGGGCCCTTCAAAGTCATCGATGTCGATCTGGATGGGGGCGGCTCGCGCCGGAGCTTCGCAGCCGAGCTGGCCGATCATTCTCTTAATCAGGTCGAGCCCGCCAAGGCGGTGGAAGCCTTGCCCGAAACGGCCGGCGACGTGCTCGACAATGTCGGCCCATTGCTCGAGGCCAGGCTGCGCCAGCGGCTTTCCGACAAAGACGATATTGTACAGATCGCCGGCAGGTGGTTCCCGCGTGCCTTGTTGGCCGAGATCCATCCCGGCCACCTAAACCTGGCCGAGGCGGTCCTGGACGTCGGCGGCGGCGGACCGTTGCCGACGTCGGCCCTGCTCGAGCACATAGAGCTCCCCGCGGGCTTGGACCCGCTACTGGCGACCTTCTCGGTGGACTATGCCCTCCAGGAGGATAAGCGCTTTGACGAGGTCGGACCGGCGGGACAAACGCTGTGGTATTTGCGCCGCCTCGAGCCGCCCGAGGTCCTGTTCACGCCGCAGCGCCTGGAATATAAACCCCGCGACGTGGACCGATCACGGCTGACCCCGGAGCTGCTGGATCTCGAGCGCCGGCTTGACGACGAGCTCAGCCCGCTGGATAAGCCCACGGCGCCGGTCGACCGGGTCGCCCTGGCGCTCCTCTTCCCGCATTGGCGCGTCGGCGCGCTGCCGCTCTCGGGCCGCTTGCAGCTATTGTTCCCCACTGCCTACGAGGCGCCCCGCATCCGTTTCATCCTGGTCGATGGAGTCAGCGGTGACAAATTCCCGGGATGGGTGGTGCGGGCGGAGCGCTATGTCTTCGGCCTTGAAGAATGGTATCGCCGTCACGACTTGCCCGCCGGCGCACTGGTAGAAGTCCGGCGCGGGGACGAACCTGGAGAGGTCATCGTTCAGGCATTGGAGCGGAAGCGCCGGACCGATTGGATCCGCACCGTGACGATCGAGGGCGGCCGGGTTGGGTTCACCATGCTCAAGCAGCCGGTCGGCGCCGCTTACGATGACCTGATGGTTGTGGGTCTGACCAACGCCGCCGCGCTGGATGCGGCCTGGCTCAAGGGCGATCAACGCAAGATGACGGATGCCCAGCTCATCGGGTTCGTGTTTCGAGAACTGGCCAAACTCAACCCCCAGAGCGCCGTGCACGCGCAGTCTCTTTACTCGGGCGTGAACGTCCTTCGCCGTCTCCCTCCGGCGCTGATATTCGCCGAGCTTGTCAGTTCGCCGACTTACGAGCACGTGGGCGACCTGTACTGGCGGATCGACGAGCAGGCCCGGGACAAGGCCTGACCCCATGGAACGCGACCTAGCCCAGCAGCTCGTCCGACCCACGGTCGACACCAGATTTCATATTGACTATCGATGGTGGGAACGCGCCGACCGCGAGCTCGACGTGTACCTGCGCAGCCACCTGTGTCCGCATCACCAGGAGGCGTTTCGCGACGTGGAAACCTCGACCAAAGTCGACCATGTTGATCTGGAGACCGCCGAGGTGACGCGTGTGCCGGCCATCCAGGACATCCTGAGCACACATTGCTCGCGTGAACCGGATTACATAACCCCGCAAATGAGCCTGACCAACGCCATCTTCCGGGTGTTCCTGGCGAACGGCAATGCGCCCATGTCGGCCAGAGAGCTCGGCGCGCGCCTCGACAGGCCCCCGCAAGTCCTCCTGCGCATGTTGTCCGGCCCACGCGTCTACAAGGGAATTCGCCCCACGCTCGACGACTGATCAACCGCATGTCAATCTGCTGCCGACAAAGACTCAGGTGGCAGGCAATCGAAATTCACCCACCGGGTGGATCGACAAACGCATCCCAGTGTCCTACGATGTTGAGCATGAAGACCGAAGAGCTCCTGCGCTATGAGCGGATGTATCGGGCGATGCGAGAAGTCTTGCATGCCGACGTGTTGGCCTTCGGGTTCCGCCCGCAGAACCGCTTGGAAGATGCGGGCTCGGAAACCACTTGGCGCTGCTTGAAGGAGGCGCCGAAGCCCTTCAAGGGGCACTCGAAGCCGAGCGGAATCCTGTAAGGTGGATGTAAAACTGGATTCGAGATTGGCGTGCTAGCATGGGTGCATAGCAGTCACTTAGGAGAGCACTCATGACGATGACCGCCATCCCCACGACTGACCAGGCACTCGAGTTCGCCGTCCGTTCGATCCAGAAGGCCGATGTGGAAACTGGCCGGGCGGCCTTGAAATGGGTGCTCAATCGGGAACCCAGCAATGTATCAGCCTGGTTGTGGCTGACCAGTTGCATCGATGACCAGAGCATGAAGAGCCAATGTGTTGCTCAGGTGGCCACGCTCAATCCCTTTGCCTAAGAACTTGCGGGTGTGCGTCTCTCTCCTCCGAAGCTCCCGGCCCTAGGCCGGGAGCTGGCCTTTAACCTCGCGATGTGCAATTCCACGTGGGCTATAATCGGGCCGCCAAGCCCCCATAGCTCAATGGACAGAGCGACGGACTTCTAATCCGTAGGTTGCAGGTTCAACTCCTGCTGGGGGCGCCTCACGTGTCGCGCCCATTCGCCACGGTTTCCTTTGTGCCACTTGGGCGGACCCGCCCTGCCCGAAAACCGGCGTGAAATCATGTGATGATTGTCGGTTGCCCGCCGGCGCGCACGGAAGCACAATCGGGCCGAGGCAGGAAGCGGCAATCCCCCCGAGCCACCGAGGAGAGCACCCATGACGGACACAGCCGAGATCATCATCGTGGGCGGCGGCATCCACGGCGCCAGCCTGGCTTTTCACTTGGCTGAGCGCGGGGTAAAAGCCCTGGTGGTCGAGAGGAATGTCGTGGGCGCCGGGGCCACCGGCCGCTCGAGCGGCCTGGTGCGGATGCACTACGACCAGCGCCAGAGCTCGGAGCTTGCCTGGGCCTCGTATCATTACTTTGTCGACTGGAGCGAGCGGGTGGGGGGGGCGTGTGGATTTACTCGAACCGGCTTCATCCAATTTGTCTCTCCCGAGCACACCGAGGCACTCAGGGCCAATGTCCGCATGCACCAGGACATCGGCATCCCAAGCCTGCTGGTTGGACCGGACGACGTCCAGAGACTGGCGCCCGCGTTCTCGGTTGAGGAAGTTGAAGTGGCTGCCTACGAACCCGAGTCAGGCTACGCGGATCCGACGACTGCGGCTTCTTCCCTCATGAGCGCAGCCCGCCGGATGGGCGCCGAGCTCAGACAGGACTGCAGCGTAACCGGCGTCCTGATCGACGGTGGGCGCGTCAAAGGCATCCAGACCAGCCAGGGCGCGGTGTCGGCCCCGATGGTCGTCAACGCCGCCGGCGCCTGGGCGCGCCAGTTGAACAACCTGGCAGGGGTCGAACTTCCGCTCGATACCTGGCGGCATGACACCATGTTCGTTGTTCGGCCAAAGGAGATGGGGCCCAGCCACCCGACGGTGATCGATGAGCCCAACGAGATGTATTTCCGCCCCGAAGGCGAGTTGACGCTGGTTGGCCTCGAGGACGGTAATCCGCTTGGGCCAGTCGCCGGACGGAGATGCCGATCATGCTCTGCCCGGTTTTGTCGAACGCGCGGTTGACCGCATCTGCCGCCGGATCCCGTCTATGGAAAACGCCAGCCTGCACAGCGCCCACGGAGGCTACGACGGTATCACACCGGATCAATTCCCGATGCTGGGTCCTTATGGTCCAGAAGGCTATGTGCTCGACTGCGGCTTCAGTGGGACGGGATTCAAGACAGCGCCGGCCGTGGGCGCCTGCATGGCTGAGTGGATCATCGAGGGCGCACCCAAGACCGTGGACGTATCGCTTTTTTCACCGACGCGGTTTGACGAGGGGCGTCACGTCGTCGGCGAAAACCCGTATCTGATGATATGGCGCTGAAAGCTCAGGCGACGATCCCCACGTTGCGTCCGATCCGGCCAAAGGTCTCCAGCACCTGGTCGAGCTGTTCATCGGAATGTGTCGCCATGTAGCTGGTGCGCAGGAGTTCTTGCCCTTCCGGCACGGCCGGCGACAGGACCGGGTTGACGAAGACGCCGGCGTCAAACAACCCCCTCCACATGGCAATGGTCCGCATCGTGTCGCCGATCATGATCGGCACTACGGGTGAGACGGAGGGCCCGGTGTCAAACCCGAGCTCCCGATACCCCTGGCGCATCCTCAAGGCAATGTCGTTGACCCTCTGGATTCTTTCGGGCTCCTCGTGCATGACCTCCAGGGCCGCCAACACGGCGGCCGTGTTTGATGGCGGCATGCTGGCGCTGAAGATCAACGACCGGGCGTGGTGCTTGATGTAGTGGATCACCGCCTCGTCCCCGGCGATGAAGCCGCCCAGCGAGGCGAACGACTTGCTGAAGGTTGACATGATCAAGTCAACTTGATCGGTGACCTCGAAGTGGGCGGCTGTGCCCCGGCCCTGGCCGAGGACGCCCATGCCGTGGGCGTCATCGACCATGACCCGAGCCCCGTACTTCTGGCACAGGACCACAATCTGGGGCAGGTCGGCCAGATCGCCGCCCATGCTGAACAGCCCATCGACGACCAGCAGGATGCCTTTCTCCTTGGGCAGCCCGGCCAGCACGCGTTCCAGATCGGCCATGTCGTTGTGGCGATAGCGCTTGGTCTCCCCATAACTCAGCCAGCGCGCCGTCCACAATGCTGGCGTGGTCTTCCTTGTCCATGACCACGGTATCGCCCCGTCCGACCAGGGCGCTGATGACCCCCAGATTGGTCTGCATGCCGGTCGAAAAGACCAGGGCGGCCTGCTTCCCGACCCACTCGGCCAGCTTGCGCTCGAGCTCCTCGTGCATCTCAAGCGTGCCATTGAGAAACCGCGAGCCGGTGCAGCTTGTGCCAAATCGCTCGATGGCTTCGATGGAGGCCCGCCTGACCTTGGGATGGGTGGTCAGTCCAAGGTAGTTGTTCGAACCGCACATAATAAGCCGGTGACCCTGGTAGGTCGCCTCGGCGCCTTCGCTCTCGGCCAGAGGGATGAAATAGGGATAGTAGCCGCCCGCCTGCGCTTCCCTGGCGACCGTATACTGATCGCATTTCTCGAACAAGTCCATGTGCTTACTCTCCTCCGGCAGTGCGATGAGGGCGTTCAGACTCAACTTTGCGGGCGGATGCCCGAGCGCGGGCGACCATGAAATCCATCACCGGATAAAGCCCGGTTCCCAGCGCGCCGGAGAGCCAATAGAAAAGCTTCCCCTCGAAGCCTGGAATGATGGCGTAACGGCGGCGAGCGATGCCCTTCAGTATCTCTGCGGCTACCGCCTCCGCGCTGAGTGGTTTGGGATCGCCCTCCAAGGCTACGGTTTCGGCCGGTTTGAACTGGTTCTCGTAGTCGAGTTGAGGCGTCTGAGTATCGGGGGGATAAACAATCGACACATCCAACCCAGTGCCTTTCAGCTCGGCGCGCAGTGCATCAGAGTAACCCCGCACGGCAAACTTGGAGGCTCCGTACGCGGTGTATCCGAAGACGGCCATGAATCCGGCCACCGATGAGATGTTGACAATGTGACCGCTGCCGCGGTTCAGCATGCGCGGCAGCAGAGTCTGGGTCACGTGCACGGTGCCAAAGTAGTTGACGTCCATCATCCAGTGAAAGATCTTGGCGTCCAGCTCTTGGACGTAACCTGGGTGAGCCGCCCCGGCGCTGTTGATGAGCAGGTCGGGCAGCCTGGCCCCGTCCAACATGGGCTGGAGGGCGGCGGTCACGGCCGCAGAATCGCTGACGTCAGCGGTCACGGATTCGATCGCTTGGCCCGGGACGACACGCGCCTTCCCCAGTTCAACGACGGCTTGCTTTAGCCGCTCCGGGTGTCTGGCCAGGATAGTGACCTGGGCGCCGTCCGCCACCAGGTGTTGGGCCAGGGCCAAGCCAATGCCGCTCGAGCCGCCCGTGATCAGGGCCCGTTTGCCGTCAAACGTCATGTTCCACTCCGATGCGGTGATGGTCCATCATAGCACTGAGGACCCGATAGGGCACCATCCTCGTTCCGTCAGTTCGCCAGGGCGCGGGTCACATCAGGCGGTAAGGTTCAATCCTGCGAGCAGTTGGCGTGAGGCGCGGGCGACGTTGTCCACGGCGGCATCGAAGGCGGCCGAATTCTTGTGCGATGGCTTGCGGTAGCCGCTGATCTTGCGAACGTACTGCAGCGCGGCGTCGCGAATTTCCTCGTCGGTGGGGGCGTCACCGGGCCTTCTGAGAGTTTTGATGCTCCGGCACATAGGATCCCTCCAGTCAATCGTCAGGGGTCACATGCTCGACCCGTTCTATCACACTTCTGTTAAGGCTCGTGGGGAACGAACTTGTGAAATGTTTCACATACCATCACGCCGTCCGGCTTAGACTGGTGGCAAAAATCACTTGTATCCAGGGGCGCAATGTGGGACTTTGATGGGCGGGCCGTGTTTCTTCCGGCCCGCCATGGACGTCACATGTCGATTGTCTTACAGAATGCCACCATGCGCTACGAACAACAAATCGTCGTCAACGACGTCAGTCTTGACGTGCGGGACGGCGAGTTCTTTGTTCTGTTGGGCCCGAGCGGGTGCGGGAAGACGACCGTGCTCAACATTATTGCCGGCCTGGTCAGCGCCGAAAAGGGGCGCGTGTGGCTGCATGGCGACGAGGTGACGACGTTTCCACCGCAGGATCGGAACGTGGGGTTTGTGTTCCAGCACTACGCACTCTTCCATCACATGACTGTGGCCCAAAACATCGAATTCGGCCTGAACATCCGGCGCCTTCCGAAGGCTGAGCGGCAGAAGCGCCGCGACGAACTTCTCGATCTGGTCGGTCTGGTCGGTTTCGCCAACCGCATGCCCCAGCAGCTGTCTGGCGGCCAGCAGCAGCGCGTGGCGTTGGCCCGAGCCCTGGCGCTCAACCCTGACGTCCTGCTGCTCGACGAACCGCTGGGGGCGCTGGACGCCAAGATTTGAGTTGAACTTCGGCGCATCCTTAAATCGGTGCAGCGGCGTCTCGGTGTGGCCACGATTCTGGTGACGCATGATCAGGATGAGGCCTTCGACCTGGGCGATCGCATCGGTGTCATGAGCTACGGACGGCTGATCGAACAGGGCACGCCAGAGACTCTGTATACTCGGCCCAAGACCGAGTTTGTGGCCTCCTTCCTGGGCACGGCCAATCTGCTGTTAGGCCAAACGACGCAGGGCCAGATCAACATCGGGGGTCATTTATTCCCGCTGCCCGCTGAAACCGAACAACTGAGCACCGACGGGCGCGTCCAGCTGCTCTTTCGCCCGGAGGACGTCGCCCTGACGCCGGATCGAGAAGCCCTGGAGTGTCCGTCGCTCGGCCGGGGGCGTGTGGTCGAGACGGGATTTAGTGGTCCTTCTGAACACCTTCGGCTCGAGCTGCCGGCCATTTCGGGGGTGCGGCCGATTGCGCCGGAGGTGCCGTTCGGCCAGCCGAATATCGTGATCGAAGCCAGCCGTCCACCGGATCAGGCAGCCCGGTTTCCTTTGCAGCCCGGAAGCGAAGCCTGGGTGGGTGTGCGGCGGCTGCATGCCCTGTCACACCCGGGAATGAGCCTGATCATTGTGGTGGATGGATCCGCGCCCAGCGGTCATGCGCTGGCTTTGGGGGGATATCTCTCGAGGATGGCGCACGCCCGGGTAGAGTTGCTGGGGATCGGGCTGGCAGAAGCCGCCATGCAGGAATATCTGCCCGAGGCGCGCAAACAATTGGGCAGCGGCATGGCTTCCCTGACATTGCGGACCGAGGAGGCTCCCTCTCCCGGGGGTATGGCCGATATCGAGCTGGGCGGACCGCATGACGTCCTGATTCTGGGATGGGCGCCCGAGGTAGGGATGGAACTCCCGGCGCGCATGCTGCAGGCGGGTGACCACCACGTGCTGTTGGCGGCCAGGCCTCAGGCGCGAATTGAGAGGGTGCTATTGTGCGTCACCGGAGGCGAGCCGGCCAAGGAAGATGTGCTGTTTTCAGGGCGGCTCCTGCGGCATCTGGGATCCTCGGTCAGCCTGCTCACGGTGGTAGAAACCGGAGCCGAACCCGAGGCGCGCCGAGAGCGGGCCGAGCGTTTTGCCCAGGCCAGCCTGCAAAGTCTGCGGTTGTTTGGTGTCCGGGCCGAGGCGCACGTCGAAGTCGGTGCATCTGCCGAGGTCATCCTCAATGCCATGCATCGCCAGGCGTACGACCTGGTTGTCATGGGGGCCCCGCTTCCGGATCTGGACGGCCAGCTGTCGTTGAGCGGGGTGGTTGAGCGCGTGGTGAACTCCGGCCTGTCCGGTTCATACTTGATCATCCGATCTCAGTTCCCTCGGCGCCGGAGAGCGTGAATCCGGGCCGCACCGAAAATGGAGCCAATGGAGATGAACACCGCACGGATTGCCCGCAGTCTCGTGTTCGTGTTGAGTGTGCTGGCCGGGGCTTGCGGAGGTGCCCCGACCTCCAACCCCGGATCGGTCACTTTGGTGCTGGCGGCATACACCACTCCGCGAGAAGCCTATGCCGAGGTGCTGCCCTTGTTCGCCGCGGCATGGAAAGCCAAGACAGGACAAACCGTCACCTTCGAAGAGTCCTATCTCGGATCAGGCGCACAATCGCGAGCCGTGGTGGGCGGTTTCGAAGCGGATGTCGTGGCGCTATCCCTCGAGGAGGATGTCACCCGGATTGCCGAGGCCGGGTTGATCAGCAGCGATTGGCAGTCGGACCCGAATCGTGGGATTGTGACTACATCCGTCGTGGCGCTGGCCGTGCGGAGCGGGAACCCGCGTCATATCACGGGCTGGGCAGACCTGGCGGCACCGGGAGTCCAGGTGCTGACCCCCAATCCGGAGACCAGCGGTGGCGCCATGTGGAACGTGCTGGCCCTGTACGGCGCCGCATTGCGAGGTCATGTCGAAAGCGTGCCTGGGAACGACCCGAACGCGGCGCGAGGCTTCCTGGTCTCCGTCCTGCGAAATGTCACCGCCATGGACAAAGGGGCGCGTGAGAGCATCACAAACTTTGAGCAAGGCGTTGGCGACGTGGCCATTACCTATGAGAACGAGATTCTGGTGGGCCAACAGCAGGGGCAGGACTACGAAATGGTGCTGCCGTCCTCCACCATTTTGATTGAGAACCCGGTAGCTGTAGTAGATGCCTATGCGGACGCACATGGCACGCATGAGTTGGCGGAGGCGTTTGTTGATTTCCTGTTCACGCCCGAAGCCCAGGCTGTGTTTGCCAAGTATGGCCTGCGACCCGTGGATCCGGGTGTGGCCGAACAGACGGCCGGCGAGTTTGCGTCCGTCCCTGATCTGTTCACAATTGCAGAGTTCGGCGGCTGGGCGGAGGCCACGCCGGCCATGTTTGGGCCGGACGGCGTGTACACACTGGCTATCACCGAGACTCAAGGCCAAGGAAAATGAACTCGTCCGGTCCGGCAAGCCTGGGGCGCAGGCGCCTCACGAGTTCGCTGGGCATACAGCTGACATCCCTGATCTACATCAGTGTCTTGATTCTGCTGCCCCTGGCCGTCATTCTCCAGGATGGCTTCAGCCGGGGATTGAGTGAGTTTTGGCATCAGGTCACGCTCCCGATTGCCGCGCACGCGATCCGATTGACTTTGTGGACATCCGGCCTGATGACGCTCATCAACGGCGCCATGGGTCTGGCGACCGCCTATGTCCTCGTTCGCTACGAATTCCCTCTCAAGCGAGTGGTCAACGTCCTGGTCGATCTGCCCCTGGCGATACCGACCCTGGTCACGGGAGTCATGCTTGTAGTGCTCTATGGCCCCCAGGCGGGGCTCGGATCGTTCCTGAAATCCCGCTTCGGGTGGGACGTGATTTTCGCACCCCCCGGGATCGTGCTGGCGCTGCTTTTCGTAACCTTCCCATTTGTGGTGCGCTCCGTGCAGCCCGTATTGGCGGAGTTGGACCGCGAGCAAGAAGACGCGGCGGCCACTATGGGGGCGAGTCCGTGGACGACCTTCTGGCGGGTGGTCTTCCCCAATCTCTCTCTGCCGTTGATCAGCGGGTCGATGCTGGCCTTTTCCCGCGCGGTCGGTGAATTCGGATCCGTGGTCATCGTGGCCGGCAACATCCCGCTCTTCTCGCAGGTGGCGTCGGTATACGTCCTGGGGCAGGTGGAGTCGGAGAACCGTTTGGGCGCCAGCGCAGTGTCGGTGGTCCTGATAGGGACCGCCCTGGCAGTCATGTGGTTGGCGACCCGGTTGGTCCGGTGGCTGGAGCGGCGTCCGTGACCGCGGCAGCACCAGGCATCAAGCGCGGACGGCGCGCCGGGGCGGGCGGCCGGCTGTTAATCGCGGCCGTGATGCTGTATCTCGGAATCCTGGTGCTGGCACCCGTGGCGGCCCTGTTTGTCGGGGCTGTCAGGAGCGGGCTGTCTCCGGTCTTGACGGCGCTCGGCAATCCCGATTTTCTCAGGTCTCTCGGATTAAGCCTCAAGATCGCCGTCATCGTCGTCGTCGTGCAGCTTGTGTTGGGGACGCTGACGGCCTGGGTGCTGGCACGCTACCGGTTCAAAGGCCGAGCTGTCTTCAACGCCAGCATCGATATCCCATTTGCCGTTTCCCCGGTGGTCGTCGGATACATGCTCCTGCTGCTGTTCGGACGAAACACATTCATGGGGTCACAGCTCTCACAGGTCGGCTTGCGGGTCGCCTTCTCGGTGACCGGCATGACTATCGCCACCCTGTTTGTCACGCTGCCGTTCATGGTGCGCGAGATGATCCCCGCCATTCTGGGATTGGATCGTGAGAAGGAAGCCGCCGCGGCCACGCTCGGCGCCCGACCGTGGACGATTTTCGTGCGCGTGACCTTGCCTTCTTTATGGGTGGCGCTGATCTACGGAATGACCCTGACATTCGCTCGCGCCTTGGGCGAGTTCGGAGCGGTGTTGGTCATCGGAGGCGGCATCCAGGGCCGCACGGAAACCGCCACCCTGTACATCTTCCGCGCCCTGGAAGAGCGCCAGGCGGTCGATGCGTATGTGGCCGCCCTGGTGCTGGGGTTGTGCTCGGTGCTCCTGGTGAGCCTGGCGGACAGCTGGCGCCGGCGCGCTTCGGCCGGAGGGGCTTGAACGGCCCCGCCGACGCGGATGTTACAATGCCTCCCGTCATGGACGAACAAGAGATCCAGCTCGTTGAGGCCCTCAGACACGGAAATCGCGCCGCATGCACGGATCTGGTGGAAAGGTACGCCAGCCGGATCTACGGCGTGGCGCTGCGCCTGACCGGTCACCCAAACGAGGCCGAGGAGGTGCTCCAGGAGACCCTGATCGCCGCCTGCCGCGCCGTCGAGGGCTTTGAGGCGCGTTCAAGCCTGGGCACCTGGCTCTATCGCATAGCCACCAATCAGGGCTTGATGCGTCTCCGGAAACACCAACCCGGCATGGTCTCCTTCGACGACAACGCCGAATTCGACGCCGACCAATTGCAGACCGGCTTGACCGGCGCTTGGGGCGACCAGCCGGAGACCGATGTGTTGAGCGACGAACTCCGCGGGGAGCTCGAGCGAGCCCTGGACGACCTTCCCGAAGTCTTGAGGTCCGCCTTCGTATTGCGGGACATCGAGGGCCTGTCCACCGACGAGGCGGCCGAGGCGCTCGAGATCACACCCGGAGCGCTCAAGGTCCGCCTGCACCGGGCGCGCCTGAGCCTGCGGGTGGCCCTGAACAGCTACTTCACCCAGGCGGCATCAACGTGAGCCACGACCATGCCACGCCGGAGTGCAAGGCCCTGCTGGGCGAACTCTCCGACTACCTGGATGGCTCGCTTGAACAAGCGCTGTGCGATGAGCTTGAGGCGCATCTCGCCGGCTGTGAAGACTGCCGTGTGGTGGTGGACACGACTCGGAAGACCGTGGAGCTCTACGGCCGTCTTGGGCGCGTCGAGGTGCCACCCCCCGCCATGGACCGCCTGTGGCAGGCTCTCGTAGAAAAGGGTTGTGTCTAACCCTCGACCCCTCGGCCCGTGCCAGGGGCCTGTCCACATCACCAGCCGGTAACCTTCTCGAGATCTCGGCATCTAATCCTCCAGAAAGTGCCTGATGGGCAAGACGCGTGGGGGCGCGCATGTCGTCGGGCCTGTGACTCAATGGAGGCAGCATGCCACTTATTTCTGATCGAGACCGACAGTCCCTCACTCAGGCCTTCGCCGGCCTCGAACATGGCGTAAGGCTCAACCTGAAGCTCGGCGTGGATTGCCCAACTTGCGAAGACACGCGCCGGCTGGTCGAAGAGGTCGCCTCGCTGTCCAGCCGCATCGAGCTCGTGGTCCACGAGGACGCCGTGGCGACGGAACTCGTGCCGTTGCTGGAAATCCAGGGCAGCGGTGCGGACGACCCGGAGGTGGCCGGGATCTTCTACCTGGGCATTCCCTCCGGGTTCGAGTTCAGCTCGCTGGTGCACGATATCTTGATGGTGGGCGAAGGCGATAGCGGGCTCAGCTCGGAGGCGCGCCTCGCGTTGAGCCGGCTGACGCATCCGGTTCATATGCAGGTGTTTGTCACCCCGACCTGCCCGTACTGTCCGGGAGCTGTCCATCTGGCGCACCAGATGGCCTTCGAGAGCCCGTTTGTCCGCGCTGAGATGGTCGAGGCTACGGAGTTCCCGGAGCTGGCCCAACGCCACGGGGTCATGGGCGTGCCCCGCACGGTGATCAATCAGCACGACTTCGTGGAAGGCGGCGTGCCTGAGTCGAGTGCTGCTTGAGCGCGTGATGGCCGCCTCCGGCGGCTGACAAGCCACCTGCGGGACTGGCCGCCGCCCTTCAGGCTGGACTAGAATTCGGAGAACCTGGTCAGAGTTCGAAAAAGGAGTTGCCGTTGGCGGACAAAGGGCTCAAACGTGGAACGGTGGTCTGGCAGGAGGGTCTGAAATTCGATGCCACCACCAATTCCGGTTTTCAATTCAAACTCGACTCGCAGCCTGAGCCGGGGCAGGAGGCGCGGGCCGCCAAACCAACCGACCTGCTGCTGGTGGCGCTGGCCGGCTGTACCGGCATGGATGTGATCTCCATTCTGCAGAAGAAACGCCAACCTGTAACCGGCCTGGAGGTCCTTACAAGCGGCCGGCAGGCGGACACCCCGCCCAATGTGTACACCGAAATCCATATCGAATACGTGATCTATGGGGAGGGTGTCGAGCGCCAAGCGGTGGAACGAGCCATCGAATTGTCCGAGGGAAAGTACTGCTCGGTCTCAGCCATGTTTAAGAAGACGGCCGCCATTACGACGTCGTATCGGTTGGAAGCCTGACCGATCGCGCCTCATCAGAGGTCAGCCAAACATGGCAGACCACAGGACCCTGGCGAATCTCACGGCGGAGGGCTGGGTTACGAAATCGGTCAGGGCCGGCCCGAAACGGCTGAGCCGGCTGGATGTCACGCTGAACGGATCCGGCCACTGCCGGAATGGGCCCCACACGACGGACTTGACGCTGTCCCGGAACATGAACGGATTGTTGATCACCCCCAGCCCCGATTGAATGTCGTGCTGCGGGCTGCCGGGCGCGCCGCCCCACGGTGAGCCAAGTGGAAAATAACCGTACTCACCCCGCAGGTTCACGCAAACGGTCCCGTAGCGCAAATCAGCCACGGCCCGCTGGACGGCATCGCGGATTTCGGGATTCGCAAGGCTCCGGGGGTGGACAAACAGGCTGACCACGAGTGTGCCCCAAACGCGCTGGTTGGTAAATTCGACCGATCGCCGGATGAACTCAACCGTCGATTCAGCTTCCAGGGCGGTTTCACTCAGTACCGGGCAGAAGGCTTCGCTCCGAAAGGCGGGCTCGGTCATGTCCGCCGGATCGACGTTCGGGATCACTGTCCAGGGCAAATGACCCGGTGCGGGCGAACCCAACTGTCGGGCACCGGCGTGGGTGGCGACCAGGTTAGCCTGCCGATCCGCGGCGCCTGGATAGTAAGCCATGCGCGTGGGGGTCCTGGCCAGCACGTCTTCCAGCGCGCTTAGGAAAGCCGGTCGAAGGGGCCAGCCGGCGTGCTGGATGACCAGTCTGGGAGACAGGCAGTTGAACCCGGCGTTGATCGCCAGCCACGACGCCAACTGGATGGCCTTGTGCCGGATATCGTCCTGCGACCACGGGCCGGGGACAATGATCAGGGGGGTCACATTGCCGAGTTCGGCGGAAATGGTCTTGTCGAATTGCGCAGGCGCAGGCGAAGCCGGATCGGCCCCGGACACGATCTTTCCAAAGGTCTTGTCCGAGCCGGTCATGTGGATGCAGTCGACACTTGGGTGTCGAGTCAAGTGCAGGCCTTCAGACGCGCCGCCTTTCAGAATCCGAAGATACCCGGCTTCAACCAACGGTTCGAGAATGTCTTGGAGCAAGGGGTTCAGGTAATCGCTCACGGGATTGGTCTTGAGGGCCACCACACGGCGCTTGACAAACATCTGGTCGAGCGTGTCGAGCAGCGGCAAGATCGACAAGTTGCCGGCGCCCAGAACTACACACAGCTTTCCGACCGAGGCAGATCGATAGGCCCAGGCCTGATTTTCGAGTACCTGCTTGGGCGTCAAGCCGTCTCGCATCCAGACATCGGCGGTGATGCCGCGATAGAGAATCCGGTCGGTCCACTCGACCGGGAATACTCGGGCCACGCTTCGGCCGGACGAGTCGATCCGCAGTCCGCCGGGCACACGCGGGCGACCGGTACTTTCAATGTCTCGCAGGCTGCGCAGGAGGTAGGTCAAGGCGCGCAGGCCCATCGAGAACACGACCCACTCCTCGCCTTCGGCGAAGCGGTCTTTCTGGAGCGATTTGGCTTGCATGCAGGCCGCCACCCATGCCTGGCCGGCGGCGGCGTAGTTGGCCCGGACGGTGCGCAGCAATTGGATCAGATCGGGGATCGGCAAGTGCGCCCATTCGGTCTTGTGGGCCGAGAGCTCGGCCAGCGCCCGATCGAGCGCAGCCAGCGGTTCTGGATCACCTGCCTTGTCGAGCGCCGGAAAACTTGGCGCACCCACGGGCGGTGCCTCTTGGGCCGTCGGGGTGACTGATGGTGAGGTGGGCACGAGCATTGGACCGTCGAGGTTTGTCAGGGATTCAACTCCGCGCTGGCGAGCATCATACCATTGCGAATTCGTGTAGATATCGGAGCTCAAAGAGAAGCCGCAGTCGATTGACTGCGGCTTGGCCTGTGCTCGAAGCATCGTTCAGACGGGAAATGTTCGCAGGCCAAAGCTCAGGGGGACCCCGAGCCCAGAGACGATCTTCAGGCTATTCCTTTTCGACTGGGACGCGCACGGGGAACTGCGCCGGGTAGGGTGAGATCAGCCAATGGATGGCCGAGACCAGATTGACCAGGCCGGACCACAGGCGGCGATTTTGCCTTCGACAATACCCACACCGGCAGAAGAGGTTTTTCATCACATACCCCAATCACGCATACGGGTCTGATCTCATCATGCCTCACAAGGCCGGGTTTTCGGCTTTACGGACACCTTACATTCTGTGCGCCAAGAAGAAGGGGCTGTCTCTTCGCCAGGACAGCGAGCGATGGGGAACATCCAAGATGGAGCGGGGGCAGACGGGTGAGGGCGACGGCGCCGGCCATCAATGCATGGGACGACGATCGTGACCCCCCGGATGTCGCCAAGGGACGTGGCAGTCCGAATCCGTTCGACGCCAGCTTGGGGGGAGGATTGAGGTGAAATGAATAGGGGCCGTCCCTTCTTGGGAAAGCCCCGGTATGCGCGCGTGGATGCGGCCTAACCAGGCCGCGGGCTTCACGATTTGAAAGGCTCGTCCCGTCCGACCAGCGCGCGGGCGCGCTCCCATGGCTTCCAGTTCTGCTTATCCGCCAGGGCTTCCCTGAATTCAAAGATCTGGTCCCGCAGGGCAGCCGCCTTCTCGAATTCGAGCGCGGCTGCGGCGGCCCGCATCTGTTCTTCCAAGCGTTCAATCAGGGCGGAGAGTTCTTCACTCGGGAGCTGCTCAGGCGTGAGGCCCTGGTACTCGGCCCTGGATTCGGCCACGGCTCTTGCTGCCATCTGGTCGGTCAAGTCTCGCACTGCCTTCATGATGCTCACCGGCTCGATGCCGTGCTCCTGGTTGTAGGCGCTTTGCTTTGCGCGCCGCCGATCGGTTTCGTCTAAGGCCCAGCGCATCGAATTGGTGGTGCGATCGGCATACATGAGCACCTTGCCATGCACGTGCCGGGCGGCTCGCCCGATGGTCTGGACCAGCGATGTGCCCGAGCGGAGGAATCCCTCCTTGTCCGCGTCCAGAATGGCGACCAGCGACACCTCCGGCAGGTCAAGCCCCTCACGCAGCAGATTGATGCCGACGACGACGTCGTATACGCCCAGGCGCAGATCGCGCAAGATCTCGATGCGTTCAATGGTGTCGATTTCGGAGTGCAGGTAGTGCACTTTGATGCCTAGCTCGAGCAGATAGTCGGCCAGATCCTCCGCCATGCGTTTGGTGAGCGTGGTGACCAGCACGCGTTCACCGATCCCGACCCTGGCCTGGATCTCGGCCAATAGGTCGTCAATCTGGCCGGCGACCGGCCGGACCTCGACAGCCGGATCCACCAGGCCCGTGGGGCGGATGATTTGTTCAACCACCTGATCGGCGAGCTCAAGCTCGTATGGCCCCGGCGTGGCCGAGGTGTACACCACCTGCCCGATCCTGGCCGCGAACTCATCGAAGTTGAGCGGCCGGTTGTCGAGCGCCGAGGGCAGCCGGAACCCATAATCCACCAGGTTCTGCTTGCGAGACAGGTCGCCGGCGTACATGCCGCGGATTTGAGGCACCGTCATGTGGAGACTCATCGATGATCAACAGGAAATCCGGTGGGAAGTAGTCGATCAGGGTCCAGGGCGGCGAGCCGGCCGGGCGCTGATCCAAGTGGCGCGAGTAGTTCTCGATGCCGGCGCAGTATCCGACCTCTCGCATCATTTCCAGGTCGTAATGTGTGCGCTGTTCGAGGCGCTGGGCCTCGAGCAGCTTGTCCTGCGATCGCAGCCAGGCAAGGCGTTCCGCCAACTCAGTCTCGATGTCGTGGATGGCCGCTTTGAGCTTCTCATCCTCTGTGATGAAGTGCTTGGCCGGGTAGATTGACACTTGCTCGCGCTCATGGAGGATCTCACCGGTCAGCGGATTGACCTCCACGATGCGCTCCAAGTCTTCGCCGAAGAACTCCATGCGAAAGCCGGTTTCGCTGTAGGCCGGCACCACCTCGAGCGTGTCCCCGCGCACCCGAAAAACGCCCGGCCGCAGCTCGAGGTCATTGCGTTCGTAATGGCTTTCCACCAGCTGGCGAAGGACCGCCCGCCGACGGTAGGCCTTTCCCTTCTCGAGGTTGACTACCACCCGTCCATACGCCTCGGGGTTGCCGATGCCATAAATGCACGAGACCGAGGCCACCACAATCACATCCCGCCTTGACATGACGGATGTGGTCGCCGACAACCGCAGCCGGTCGATTTCTTCGTTGATCTGCGTTTCTTTCTCGATGTACAGATCGTGCTGGGGGACATAGGCTTCCGGCTGATAGTAGTCATAATAGGAGACGAAGTACTCGACGGCGCTTTCGGGGAAGAAGTCTTTGAACTCAGCATAAA
Source organism: uncultured Chloroflexia bacterium (assembly GCA_963797485.1). Classification (GTDB taxonomy): domain Bacteria; phylum Chloroflexota; class Anaerolineae; order Anaerolineales; family E44-bin32; genus CAWAND01. The sequence goes on along the minus strand of CAWCPF010000001.1, from coordinate 137,951 downwards.
GCTGGGCCGCCAGGGTCTTGTTGTGGGCAATCACCAGAGCCGGGCGTTGGACCTGTTGGATGACACTCGCCATGCTGAAGGTCTTGCCGGTCCCGGTGGCCCCGAGCAGCACCTGATGGTGGTCGCCGCGGCGCAGACCGGCCACCAGCGCGTCAATGGCCGCCGGCTGATCACCCATCGGTCGATAGGGGGCATGCAGTTGAAACTCGGTCACTTGTTTGCCTGGGCTGGAGCTCGGATGTGGACGGCGACCATTTTACCATCGGCCTGCCTTGCGCCGCAGACGCCTGGCCTGATGTTTGAGTGGAGGCTTGGATGCGCGTCCTGATCAGTGGGGCGGCCGGCAACTTGGGAGGCATGCTCGCCCGCCACCTTCTCGAAGATGGCTTCGACCTGACTTTGATGTGGCATCGCCGGCCGCTGGCCCCGGACCTGGTTCGCGACCGCAAGTCCATGCGGTGCAGTCGGATCTGGCCTCACCCTCACACTCTCGGGCCGGCCATGGCCGGAGTGGACGCGGCGGTGCACCTGGCGGGCAGGCTGTTTGTGTCCAGGCCGTCCACCTTCCTGGCGCAAACCAACATCGCCTATCTGCACAACCTCACCCAGGCGGCGCGTCAGGCTGGGGTCGGGCGGCTGGTGTTTGTGTCCTTCCCTCAGGTTGTGGGTCCGACGACACCCGATCACCCGGAGATGGGCCAGCTAGACGGCCGCCCCGTCAGTCTGCATGCTCTCACGCGCCTGGAGGCCGAGAAGAACCTGCTGGCCGCCGGTGGCCCCGGATTCGAGGCGGTCGTGATTCGATCGGGGACCGTTTATGGCCCCGGCGTAAAGCTGATCGAATCCGCCCGCTGGTTGCTGACCCATGGCCTGATGGCCGTCTGGCCGCAGCCGACGTGGTTTCACCTCATCTCGATCACCGATTTTGTCCGCGGGCTGGCCAATGCCGTTCGCCTGCCGGGGCTGGCCGGCATCTACCCCCTGGGGGATGATCAGCCCGAGACTCTGCAGGCTTGCCTGGATCGGCTGGCGGACCATTGGGGGACGCGCCGTGCGTGGCGGTTGCCCGGCCCGGCGTTCATGGCCGCGGCCTGGGCGGCGGAGGCCGCCGCCTGGGCGCTGCATACCCCGGCACCCCTCACTCGCGACCTCATGCGCTTGGCCCAAGTGGACCATGCCATGGACACCCGCAGGATGAAGGCTGAGCTCCTGCCTGAGCTCGCGTACCCGAACTCTCTGAGCAGGGTCTGGCACTCTTGTGAAAAACATCACAAAGTGGATCGGCGGGGCTTCAGGGGGTCAGGTAGATCGGGTTGCTGAAGATCCAGCCGCGCCCCCGGAGCGACACCTCGACCCGGTAGGCGCCCGCCGCGTTGACCATGGCCACGGCGTGGGCGGTGGCGGCCCACTGGCGGACGACTTGGCCGGCGTGGATCAAACGCACCTCGGCTGGCTCCGGCAGACGGACCTGCAGGGTCACGCCGAAGCCGGAGGCGAGGCTGGCGCCCATCTCATGCACTCCGCGGCTGGACTGGGCGGTGAACCGGAAACCGCGCGCCGGCGCCAGGCGGTCGTTGGCCACGAACGCCCGTCCGGCGCGCAGGCCGCCGAAGATGGCGCTGCGGTCGGATTCGACCTCGCCCGACAGGGGCGCCTCGACCAGGACGTGTGTGCCCACCGACTTGAACAGATAAGCGTAGGGAAACACCACCCGCCGCAGCGGCCCGAGGCGGATTGGCCACGCATGCGCGTCGGCGCCGCCAATCCCGACTATGCGCCGGCCCTCGGCCAGCAGCCTGTCCCAGCGTCCCAGCGTGTGGCGGTTGGGCCCCATCGGGATCAGATCCGGGCGGTAGGCATAGTAGATGGCGGCCGGCCAAGACGTCAGATGAGTCTTGTACTCCGACATGAAGTTCCAGATTTCCATGCCGGTGTAGCCTTCGACTTCCCAGCTCTCCCAGCCCAGGGAATCTTCATTCAGGATGGGCGCTGGGGGATCCATGGGATGCGCCAGAAAGGACAACCCGCCGGCCTTATCGATCGCATGGATCAGGCGTTGCGGTGAGGTGGCCAGCGTCGCCAGCTCCCGGCGCGTTTCGTAGGCCAACAGGTGGTTGCGTTGGGGCTGCCGGTCGGCATCGTGGATTTCCTCTGCGGCCAGCAGCAAGACCCGGCGATCGCCCAGGTAGCGATAACCGTCCACGCCATCCACGTAGACGTTGTGGTCAGTCGTGGCGACAAAATCCAGCCCGGCCTGCAGGGCTGCGACGGCCACGTCTTGGTGACCGCCGACTCCGTCGGAGTAGGTCGTATGGGCGTGCAGGTTGCCGATCAGCTCGTGGATTGCCACCTGCCCGTCAACTCTCGGAGGGGGTCAAGGCCCTGTACGGCGATCGCCTTCCGCCATGTTGCGGCCGGCATCACCTGGCGTGATCAGCTGCGTGCCGGCCTGAGCGCAGAGCGCAATCAACAATTGCCGTTGAACGCCGCTCAGTTGGGCCAGGTGGGTGACGACACGGGCGATCTGCATGGACTCCAGGCCGTCGATCAGCCTTTTCCAGCCCGGCCCGCCCGGTTTGTGGTCGCGGATCCACGTGACCGTCTCGGGTTGGTACGGGCCCAACCATGCCTCCAGGGGGTCAGGCATGTGGTCGGCCGCCTCGAGCCAATTGAAGGCGCGGCGTTTACCCGGCAGGTCGAGCGGGTGGTTATCAACGACATACACAACCGTGGGCTGCAGCGGCTGGCTATCCGCCATCCTGGGCTACTCCGCCACAAAGATCGGATGATCGGCCTAGGCGGGTTCCGGCGTGTGGGATGCCCGGTCCGAGGCCGCGGCCGCCAAATGCGACGGCGACAAGCATAGCACAGCTGCCGGCTTCGGGCCGTGTCTCTGGGACCGACAAGCCGTGAGTATAATCGGTCCGGAGGCGGCCGGAATGCGGCGAGGGTCTTGGGCATGGTTGACGTTGGGGGCGCTGATCTTGACGGCCTGCGCTGGATCGCCGGGCGCGCCCAGTCCGCCGGTTGGCACGCCGACATCCACGGCCTTCCAACCGGCTGCTCCGTCGCCGCGGCCGCGGGCCACGGACTTGGGGCCCGATCTCGCCGCCACGCTTGAGAGTGAACTTTCGGCCTCCGGCCTCAGCCAGCGGGCTACCGAGTTGGCAGGCATCGCCGATCAGCTGCTGGTGGCCGTGAACCGCCGCCGGGTCGAAGCCGGGCTTCAACCGCTGCAAACCCTGCCGGAACTCACCCGCATCAGCCAGCTTCGGGTTGAGGACATGACGGCTCGGGGATACTTCGGCCACACCGATCCGGCCACCGGAGATGATCTCGCCGGCCCCTTGCTCAAGTCGGCGGGCTTCACAGGCAGGGTCGCCGAAAACCTGTTTTCGAGCAATGCGGCTGTGGGCCAGCTTGTCGACCAGGTGGCGGACGCATGGTTCGACAGCCCGTCTCACCGGGCCAACATGCTCGACCCCGACTTCCGATTCACCGGCCTGGCCGTCATCACTGACGGGACATGGTGGAAGGTTAGTCAACTGTTCGCACAACGGGCTCCCAGATAAGGAGGCCAGGTTGAAGAACCAAGAAGTGGCCGCGGTGTTCGACGACATCGCCGACCTTCTTTCCATCAAGGGCGAGAGCATCTACCGGACATTGGCCTATCGGAAGGCCGCAGAATTGATCCGCGCCCAGGCACGCGGGGTCGAGGAGCTTTGGCGTGAGGGTCAGCTCAAGTCGATACCCGGTGTGGGTGAGGCGATTGCCAACAAGATCGACGAACTTCTGGGTCTTGGCAAGATGCGTTACTACGAGGATCTGAAAAAGGAAGTGCCAATCGGCCTGGTGGACCTGCTCAAGGTCGGAGATGTGGGCCCCAAGAAAGCCGCCATGTTCTACCGTGAACTCGGCATCAAGACCCTGGCTGGATTGGAAAAGGCCGCCAAGGCCGGAAAGCTCCAAAAACTCGAAGGCATGGGCCCTCGCTCCGAGGCTCGAATCCTTGAAAGCATCCAGGCGTATCGAGGCCGGCAGACCGGTCGGGTATCGGTTGGAATGGCATGGCCCACGGCCGACGACTTGCTTGAGCGGCTGCGCCAGGTCAAAGGCGTCCGTCAGGCCGAGGCCGCCGGGAGCCTGCGACGCTGGCGAGAGACCGTGGGGGATCTTGACTTGCTCGTGGCCGCCGCCGACGCCAAGGCGGTCATGCAGGCCTTTGTGAGCTTTCCCGAGGTTGGCCGGGTGTTGGGGCAGGGGGACACCAAATCCAGTGTTGAGCTGAACAACGGCCTGCGCGTGCAGGTCTGGGTCCATCCTCCCGAGAGGTTCGGCTCGGCGCTGCAGTACGCTACCGGGTCCAAGGAACACAATGTCCGGCTCAGGGAACTGGCCCTTAAGGCAGAACTTTCGCTATCCGAGCACGGGTTCAAGCGCATGGACGAAAGCGAAATCCTGTGTGCGCGCGAAGAGGATCTGTATGAGACTTTGGACCTGCCTTGGATCCCTCCCGAGCTGCGCGAGGACCGGGGAGAGATCGAGGCTGCCCGTGATCATGCGCTGCCGGACTTGATCACGCTCGAGGCGATTCGCGGCGAGCTGCATGCCCACACGGATTGGTCCGACGGCCAGCAGACCCTGGATCAGATGGCGCGTGGCGCCAGACAAGCCGGGCTCGAGTACCTGGTCATCACCGACCACTCTCGAAGCCTGGGGGTTACCAACGGACTGTCGATCGAACGATTGAGAGAGCAGCGCCAGCACATCGCCAAGCTGCAGAAGAAGCTGGGCAAGTCCTTCCGTCTGTATCAAGGATCGGAGGTCGAGATTCTTGCCGGCGGCAAATTGGACTATCCGGACGAAGTGCTGGAGGAGCTGGATCTGGTGGTCGCCTCTGTTCACACATCCCTGCGCCAGAGTCGAGAGAAGGTCACCCAGCGCGTGCTCAGCGCGATCCGCAACCCGCATGTCGATGTGATCGGGCATTTGACTGGGCGCTTGATCGGCTCGCGCGAGCCGGCGGATTTGGATCTTGAAGCCGTATTCGCCGCCGCGGCCGAAGAAGGCGTGGTGCTCGAGATCAACGCCAACCCTGAACGCTTGGATCTGAACGACGTGCACGCGCGGCGAGCCGTCGAAGTGGGTTGCAAGCTGGCGATCAACACCGATGCTCACCATACGGATCATTTTCCCCTCAGGCAGTACGGGATCGGGACGGCGCGCCGCGCCTGGGTGGAGCCGAACGACGTCGTCAACGCTCTGGGACTACGTGATTTCGAGGCCTGGCGGGCTGGGCGGCAGTGACCGTTCCACGCGACGGGTGTTCAAGGGCGGGGTTCTAGATTCGAGTTCCCCTCGACATTGCACGCCAGGAGGTCCTGTGTCCAACATCGCTATCGTGACCGACAGCACAGCCGCCATGCCCCAGGCCCTGATTGATCAGTATCAGATTGCCGTGGCGCCCCAGATTGTGATTTGGGACGAAGTCACGTATGAGGATGGCATCGACATCACTTCGGAACAGTTCTATGCCCGTCTGGCGACCGCCAAGAGTCTCCCCACCACCTCCCAGGCGACCATCGCCTCCTTTCAAAGGGCCTTCCAACCGCTCGTCGAAGCTGGCCGCCCGATTGCGGCCATTGTGGTCAGCGACAAGCTGTCGGGGACCTATCAGTCCGCCGTGACAGCCAGGGCCATGTTTCCGGACGCACCGATCGAGGTCTTCAATTCACTCTCGGTCGCCATGGCGCTTGGCTTCCAGGTGACGGCGGCGGCGCGAGTGGCGGCCGAAGGCGGCGCGATGGAAGCTGTACTGGCGGCCGCCCAAAAGGCGAAACAGCAGAGCGGTCTCTTGATTGTGGTTGACACGCTGGACTTCCTGCACCGTGGCGGAAGAATCGGCGGGGCGGCGCACCTGTTTGGAACGGCGCTCAACCTCAAGCCGGTGTTGGAGGTCGAAGACGGGCGGGTCGAAGCGCTCGAACGTGTGCGGACGAAATCCAAGGCCCTGGCCCGGTTGCTGGATCTCCTGGAATCACGCGTCGGGGATCGGCGGCCCCTCAGGGTCACCATTCACCACACCGGCGTGCCGGACGCGGCAGCCGCGCTCGAAGCCAGGGTGCGTGAACGATTTGCGCCCGATGAATTGTTGTCCACCATCATTCCTCCGGCCATCGGTGTGCACGTGGGTCCGGGCGCCGTCGGGGTCGCCTACTCCTTCGGCGTTTGACGGATACGCCGGCGGCTGGGCTCATCCAAACGCATCCCATCGGGGCAGGCGATGGTAGAATCGCCGCCACTTGTCCCGTGGGACCGAAACCGACGGCTCTCGCCGCATGGCATTCGATAGCCGACTTCGAACGATCCTTCTCAGTCCGGATGGAGCGACCGAGGACGAACGGCCAGACATTGGCCGTCTCGACGCGGCCGACCGCGCACCGAGCCGGGACAGAATGCCATGAAGGGAGGCTTCAGACGAACGCAGGTTCCCAATCCTTGGTGAATCGGACGGCGTCGGCGCCCACCGCCCAGCGATTTCGGTGGCTGGCGATGGCGGCGGCGGTGATGACCTTCCTTTTGATCATCGTCGGCGGCATCGTGAGGGTCACGGGCTCGGGCCTTGGATGTCCGGATTGGCCGTTGTGCTACGGGCAGCTCATCCCTCCGATGCGATTGGCCTCCCTGATTGAGTATTCGCACCGGCTGACAGCCTCGTTGACCTCGCCCCTGATTGTGGCCACGTCGGTTGTGGCATGGCTTCGCTACCACCGGTCGGCCTGGATCTTTTGGCCGGCGGTCGCCTCGCTTGGTTTGCTGGTTGTTCAGGTGCTTCTGGGCGCATTGACCGTGCTCACCGAACTCCCCCCAACCATCGTGGCTATTCACCTGGGCACGGCCTTGCTCATCCTGGCGCTCCAGGTTCTCATCATGGTCGGCGCATTCCGCGTTTTTCAGCATGGCGGCTCGCCGCCGCGCTTTTCAATGGCCAGTTCCATGGCCCGGATGACGGCCTCGACCGGGGCAGTGGTGTTCCTGCTGTTGCTCAGTGGCGCATGGGTGACATCTTCGGGGGCAGCGTCGGCTTGCTTGGGCTGGCCGTTGTGCACCGGGACCGTGTGGCCGGGGGCCTTCCTGAGCCAGATCCACATGTTTCACCGCTTCATGGCCGGGTTATCAGGATTGATGATCATAGCTCTGGCCTGGATCGTGTGGCGCGATCAAGCTCGTCACCCGTACGCGGCCCGGGCCGCCTTGGCGACGGCGGGCTTGGTGGTGGTTCAGATCCTCATTGGGGCGGCGAACGTGCTGAGCGGATTTCCTGCGGCCCTGGGCGGGCTGCATGTGGCCGCAGCCACAGGGGTCTGGACGGCTCTGCTCCTCACACTCGCATTGGCGGCGGAAGGCCAGACGGACTCCCCAGCCGGCCATTGAACCACTGAAACAGGCGGCCCTGAGGATTGGTCAGCCTGAAATCCAGCGCAGAACCACGCTCGGGATGGCGTTCTAATTGCCACGCGCCGATGAGGATTGGTTGGACACACGCGGCGAGTTGAGCCCAGTACGCGCTGGCCCGCATACAAACTGCACGCCGAAATCGCGCCGGCGGCCGCACGATGGACAATTGCCCTTGATAGGACTTGATGCCTCGCTAGACCCTCCTACCTGCTAAGGTTTGCCGGGGGGACAGCGCGGCGGCACAAGGAGCCGACCAATGAACTATCGGACGTTGGGTTCCAGCGGATTGAAAGTCTCTGAATTGTGCCTGGGAACGATGCAATTCGGCTGGACGGCGGATGAGCCGGAATCCCTTTCGGTCCTGTCGACGGCTCTTGACGCCGGCATCAATTTCTTCGATACGGCGGATGTGTATTCTCGTTGGGTTGAAGGCAATCCGGGCGGGGTGGCCGAGACAATCCTTGGAAAATGGGTCAACGCTGATCCAGGCCGCCGCGGCAAGGTCGTCATTGCCACGAAGGTCCGCGGCCGAATGGGCGATGGCCCAAACGACGAGGGCCTCTCCCGGGCCCACATCATGCAGGCGGTGGAAGCCTCCCTGCGCCGCCTCCAGATCGAGACCATTGATCTGTATCAGCTCCATCACCCAGACGGCATGACCCCGATCGAAGAAACTCTTACCGCGCTCGACGATCTGGTGCACCAAGGCAAGGTCCATTACATAGGATGTTCCAACTACAAGGCGTGGCAGGTGGTTCAAGCGCTTTGGGCATCGGACCGGCTGCACCTGAGCTCATTCGCCTGCATGCAGCCTCGATATAACCTTCTCCAACGCAGCGAATACGAGGCCGAGCTCCAGTCCGTAGCTGAGACCTACGGGTTGGGTGTCATTCCGTACAGCCCGTTGGCGGCCGGCTTTCTGACAGGCAAGTATGAACGCGGCCAGCCGCCGCCTGAGGGTTCGCGAGTCTCCAGGAGCACTCGCCTTCCCCGCCTGCTGGCTTCCGATCAAAGCTGGGAGGCGCTTGAATGCATCCGGCGGATCGCCGGTGCGCATCATGCCAGTCCGTCGCAGGTCGCTCTGGCGTGGACCTTGAAGCAGCCTGGCATCACCAGTCCGATCATCGGACCGCGCTCCGTGGAACAGCTTCAGGACAACCTGGGTGGCGTGGATTTGAATCTCAGCCCAGCCGAGCTGACCGAAATCAGCCAGGTGACCTCGCCTGCAGACTGAGGCTCTGCCCGGCTGGACATGACCAGGCGCATTGCTCAATTATGGTAAGTTGACAGGCCAATGTTATAATCCCGCCCGTCGGCGATTGGTCGCAGAGGTCAATGCGTGGAGCCTGACGTAGAAGATTTCCTTTCCACACTCAAAGCGAGGCAGGGCATTTCTTTGAACACATTGCTCGCGTATCGGGCCGATCTCCAACAGTTCGGCCGGATCGTGAACGCGGATTCGCCGTCTGCCCAGGCGGACGCACGCCCGACCCCGGAGGCAGTGCGCACCTACGTCGAGTGGCTGTTAGGTCAATCCTACAAAGCCTCAACCGTGGCCAGGAAGATGGCGGCCGTTCGGGGCTACCTGCGTTCCAGGCCGTACAGCTCATTGCCGGAGCTGTTGGCGCCATTGAAACCGCCTCCGACCGAACCATCGGGCACCCAAATCCTCACCCGATCGGAAATCGACCGGCTGCTCTCAGCTCCGGTCGAAAGGGGCCGGGCCCGAGACCTAAGGGACGCGGCGATCTTGGCCATCCTGTACTTCACGGGACTGCGCGCCTCAGACGCCGTCGGCCTGCAGTTGGGGGATGTGGATCTCTCTGCAGGTGTGGTTGTCTCGGGACGGATCGACTCGAGCCGAAGTTTGGCCGGTGCTTTGGGCCCCGTGAGGCAGTACATCGAGAAGACCAGGCCGGGCGTTGAGACGGGCTCGGAGCCGCGCGCCCTTTTTCTCAACCAAAGAGGCGGCGCCCTGAGTCGCCAGGGCTTGTGGCTGGTCGTGAAACGCTGGGCGCGTTCGGTCGGTCTGGGATCACGAATCTCACCTCATACCCTGCGCCTTAGCCGGGCTGCCCACTTGCTGGATCAGGGGGTCCCGGCACGAGAGATACAGAGCTTCTTAGGGTTGTCCAGGGCTCACGGCCTCAAACTCCCTCAGCGCGGCGAATCGCCGGAAGGAGGGACGGTTACATGAGCGATGAAGAGTACCTGACGATGCCCCGGATTGACGCCGTGGTTGAGGTTATCCGGGGTTTGAGCTCACTCAAACCAACGATCGGGTTGATCCTCGGCTCGGGACTGGGACCCCTGGCCGAGGAAGTTGAGTTGGCTGACAGCTTCTCGACGCAGGATGTCGCCGGCTGGCCGGCCTCCACGGTCGAGGGCCACGCTGGACGAATTGTGATGGGCCAGTTGGAGGGCCAGGCAGTCTTCGTCATGCAGGGCCGGATTCATTACTATGAAGGCTACCCGATGTCTACCCTGGGATTGCCCGTTCGAGTCATGCGTCGTCTGGGCGCGGATACGCTCATCGTGACCAACGCCGCCGGCGGGGTCAATCCAGCCTTTGAGCCCGGGGATTTAATGCTGATTCGGGACCACATCAACCTGATGGGCATGGCTGGGCTCACGCCCCTTAGGGGCCCAAACCTGGATGAGTTCGGGCCGAGATTCCCGGACATGAGACATGCGTATGATCCCGCATTGCTGGAAACCGCCGCGGCCGAGGCGTCGCGGGCCGGCATTGCCTGCCATCAGGGCGTGTACGTCTGTCTGGCAGGACCGTCGTTCGAAACCCCCGCCGATTTGCGTTTCTTAAGGGGCATCGGCGCGGATGCCGTCGGCATGTCGACCGTACCCGAGGTGACCGTCGCCCGCCACGCAGGCATGCGCGTCCTGGGCATTTCGGGAATCACGAACAAGACCAATCCCGACGGTGATGCCGGACCATCACATCAGGAGGTGCTTGAGGCGTCGAAGGTGCTTGTCCCTCGCCTGGCGGCACTCATCAAAGGGGTGCTTCGCCGGCTGTAGAGGCGACCCGGATGGCCGAGGCCCTGGTTCTCATCGAAACCTATCAAACCTGGATCTACATCATTCTAGGAGTGGCGGGCCTGGTGTATGTCCGCCTGAGCCTGAAGTGGATTGGCGTCTATCGCAATGCCTTGTTTGGGCTGGAACGCGAACGCGCTCTGGCATCATTGGGACGGTACGCCGCCATGCTGGCCCTCATTGTGGCGGCCATGGCCGGGACCTTCCTGACGGCCAATTTCCTTGGGCCCGCCGTTCCGCTTAGCTCGCGTCCCACCGCCGTCCCGACAGTCTCTTTTCTGGTCACAGCGGACGCATCCGGCACTGCCGGCGAAGGGACTTTCGTGCCCGCCACCGAATTGGCGCTCGGCACGCCCGAGGGTGTCGGTTGCACCAATCCTCTGGCAACGCTCACAACGCCCGAGTCCGAGGAAACCCTATCCGGAACGGTGGATATCAGCGGCACAGCCAATATCGCCAACTTTGCCTTCTACAAGTATGAGTTTCGCATCGCCAACAGCGCCGGCCCATGGCAGGCGATCTCGGCCGGAACGACCCCGATTTCGGATGGCCCGCTTGGCCGGTGGGACACAAGTCTGATTCCAAGCGGAGATTATGACTTCCGCCTGGTTGTCACGGACACGGCCGGAAACGCGCCCTTGCCGTGCGTGATCAGGGTCCATGTTGTGCCCACAGGCTGACCTACGATCGAGCAAGAAAGGAACGGCATTCATGGCTCCAGCGAACATGCGCACGGCCATCTCGAGCGATATCCCGACCCTGATGGAATTCGATCACGGTTTCAGCACCGACCATGTCTGGCAAATGGGTTATCGAGGTGAGGGCAAATCAATCGAGATCCAGTTCCAGCAGGTCCGGCTGCCGCGCCCGATGAGGGTCGCCTACCCGCGGGAGGTCGAACACCTGGCGGATGAGTGGAATCGTAAGCTGTGCGTGCTGGTGGCGGAGAATGAGGATGGCCTGATGGGTTATGCCATCCTGATCGAGGCTCCGGCGCCTCACTCAGTTTGGATGACCGATCTGGTGGTGGACCTGCGCTACCGGCGGCAGGGGTTCGGAACGGCCCTGGTCCAGACGAGCTGCGGGTGGGCGCGAGAACGCGGCTACCGGGCGATATATTGGGAGATGCAGACCAAGAACTTCCCGGCCATTGGCCTGGCCCGGAAGCTCGGATTCAGTTTTGCCGGCTACAGCGATCGCTACTATCCGGATCAAGACATCGCACTGTTCTTCACGATGCCGTTGGCATAGGGACGAGCCAATCTAGCCCATGCTTGACCTGATTCTCTCCGCCTTGCAAGTCTTCAATCAAATTGTCAACGCCGGCAATGCCATCACGGCGTTCTCGCTCATGTTGTACGCGCTGACATTCAACTCAAGGGAAGTTGTCGCCCGGTCGTTTGCCGCCCTGCTGGGTTGTGTGGCCATCATCTCGTTTGGCGATGTGCTGGCCGGCACGACGGGCTCGCCGGCCGAGATTGAGATGTGGCTGCGGATCAAGTGGGTGGGGATCTGCATTCTGCCGTCGGTGCTCCTCCATCTTTCCGACGCGCTGCTTTCGACGACGGGAAGACCGTCCAAGGGACGACGCAAGCTGGCGGTTCGGATCAGTTATGCCCTCAGTGGAGTGGCGGTGGCCGCCCTCGGTTTCAGTTCGGCCGTGGTCGATGGGCTGGGGGCCGCCGGTCAAACGAGCTATCTTCAACCCGGCTCCTGGTTTGGCTTGTTCTTCGCCTTTCTGCTCTTTGACACCGTATTTGCTGGCATCAATCTGATGCGCGGCTATCAGCGCTGCTTAACCACTACCAGCCGCCGGCGGATGAGTTATCTGATGGTCGGATCGGTGGGCCCGATCCTAAGCGCGATCCCGTTCTTGACGCTGATCGGTCCACCTCTGGGACGCTCGCCGCTGGTGTTCCAGCTCAGCCTGATCTTCAGCAATGGCGGGGTGGCCGTGCTGCTGGTCCTGATGGCGTATGCCGTGGCCTACTTTGGCGTGAGCATTCCCGATCGCGTGGTCAAGAGCCGGCTCTTCCAATGGATCGTGCGCGGCCCGGTCGTGGCGTCTACCGTTTTGGCGGCCACCGTCATCACCAATCGATTCAGCGATCTGATCGGTCTGCCCAATAGCCGGGTGGTGCCTTTCACGATGATTGCCTCGCTCCTGTTGCTTCAGTACTTCATCACCCTGGCGCGCCCAACCATTGAGCGCTGGCTGTTCTATGGTGAGGATCGCAGCGATATCAGCCGGCTCCACCTACTCGAAGAACGCCTACTGACCACCGGCGACCTTCGGCAGTACCTGGAAGCCATCCTGAACGCCGTGTGCGATTTCACCGGGGCGCCTTCGGCGTTCATTGCCGTCGTAAGCGAAGCCGGTTTGGAACTCGAAGTGGCGGTTGGACTTGAGGATCCGCTTCGCGGCGCCAGAGACCTCCCGAGTCTGGTCGTGCCCGAAGACGCCGAACAAGTGGAGGCCCTGGGAACAGTGTTCGCGTGGGACGAGTACTGGCTGCTGCCGCTCCGGCAGCCCGAGAGCAGGGATGTGATTGGTCTATTGGGCATGCGTTCGGTTGACGACCGTCCGCCTTTCCAGCCCGAAGATGCGGCCGACCTGCGCCTGCTGGCCGACCGGGCGACGGTGGCTCTCACAGACCGGGTTCTGCAGCGGGAGGTGTTCCAGGTGGTCGATCGGTTGGTTCCGCAGGTTGAGGCGGTTCAGAGGATGCGCGCCGCGGCGCGCTATGGCGATCTCGAGGCTCTGACGGCGGAAGTTGAAGGCGTGCCCAGCGGAGCCGATCTGGCCAATCTCGTGAAGGACGCCCTGGGCCATTACTGGGGCGGCCCGCGACTGAGTCGCAGCCCGCTGCTCGGCCTGAGAGTGGTTCAGGATACGATCCAGGTCCAGCGAGAAAGCCCGGTCAATGCCCTGCGCGGCATCTTGCGACAAGGCATTGAGAGAGTGCGACCCGAGGGGGAGCGCCGCTTGACGGCCGAATGGATGTTGTACAACATCCTTGAGATGAAGTTTGTGGAAGGGCGCAAGGTGCGCGATGTCGCCATGCGCCTGGCGATGTCGGAAGCCGATCTGTACAGGAAACAGCGTGTAGCCATCGAGGCGGTTGCCCAGGCGATCGTGGAAATGGAGCGCCAGGCGGCTGCGCGCGCAGGCTCAAACCGCCGAGCCTAGGCTGTTGGCTTGCACTTTGGCCGGAAATGTGTATGCTAGATCACACCGAACAGTTTCTGTAGCCGTCTTGGCAAGAGGTGCTCGGAATGAGGCAGGACCGCGGGCGCAATGCGGGGGAGGGGTCGGGTCCGCCCAAACTGGATGAATCCTGGTGGGCGGCGGTACTGAAGGACGAACGTACCCAGGCCGGAACGAGGGGTGAACGCCAGCCTGGCAAGCCCGCCGCTTCGGCGATGTCGTGGGGGTCGGCCGAGGATTGGATTTGGGCGCGCAAGCTGTACGAGTGCGATGACACCATCGATCTCTTGGTTGTCGGTTCAAACCGCGGCGGGCTGCTGGTCGAAGCGCGCTCGCTGAGGGGCTTCGTCCCCGTTTCCCATCTCATTGAAGTCGAACAATCGAGTCTTGAGGACCAGCGCAGCCAGATTATGCAGTCTCTGGTTGGCACGACGATTTGCCTGAAGGTGATCGAATTTGACCCCGAACGGGGTCGATTGGTGCTGTCTCAGCGTGCGGCGCTGGCCGGACCCGGCAAACGCATCGAATTGCTGGATAACCTGGCCCCCGGGCAGCGAGTCAGAGGCAAAGTCACCAACATCACCCAGTTCGGCGTATTCGTGGACCTGGGAGGCGTTGAGGGGCTGGTTCACGTTTCCGAGCTCTCATGGGGTCGCGTCCGCCATCCGGTGGATGTGGTCCGCTGCGGTCAGATGCTGGAAGTGCTCGTGTTGTCGGTCGACCGGGAACAGGCACGCGTCGGTTTGAGCCTCAAGGATCTCCTGCCTGACCCATGGCAGACCGTGGACGCCCGCTATTGTGTTGGGGATCTCGTCGAAGGCGTCGTCACCAACGTCGTAAAGTTTGGCGCTTTTGTGGGCATCGAGGAAGGCCTCGAGGGCCTGATCCATGTGTCTGAATTGGGTGAGGGAGGCTTCCCGGACCCGAGCGCCGTGCTCGCCGAGGGCGATCAGGTTAAGGTGAAGATCATCAACATCGAAGCCGGAGCCCGGCGTCTCGGCTTGAGTTTGCGCGGCGTCGACTCGCCGATTCTGGATTTGGGCGAGGCGGAGAAAGCGCGCCAGGCTGAAGCCGTCTCCTCGTTTTGAGTGATTCCAAGCGTTGAGCGCCGGGCGCAAGGGTGGAGCGCCCGGCGTTTGCTTGCCAGCCTAGGGTAGCGAAAGCGATCCGCCGTGGCACAGCCCAAATCCCAGCGCGGCTCAACGGAAAAAGGCCGCCGGTCGAATACGCCGGATCCGATCGCCGATGGATTCTGGACATTCATTGAGCACGTGCTGACACTTGGAGACGACCTGCTGGCGATTCTGGCGGGCAGCCTGGGGCTCGTGACTCTGCTGGGGCTGGGTGGGGTTACGCATGGCGCCCTCATCGACCCATGGATTCAGCTGCTAGCCCGCTGGCTGGGCCTGGGGGCTGTCATCATCCCGCTCATCTTGGGGCTGGCGTCCATCGGGCTGATTCGACGAAGCCAGGGACGGCCATGGCAGGTTCCCTGGCTGACCGTCATCGGCGCCGAGCTGGCGTTGTTCGCCCTGCTGGGCCTGCTCAGCGTCGTAGACGGGCTGTCGCTCACGGCGGCCGAGAGCGGTCTCAGCGGCGGGCTGGTTGGATGGGGAATCGGGACCTTGTTGAGTGACCCGCTGGGGCCGGTCGCCGGGGGCCTGGCCCTGGGGGCGCTGGCCTTGATGTTTGGATTCTTCAGCCTGGAGCGTGTGGTTGCGCAGTTTCCCGGTTTGAGCGGGCTCCTCGACCGAGTTCGGCCGTTGCCTGAGCCGACGAGGGCCGGCCGGCCGGAGTCCCCGACGGCCGACAAGGCGGGCCACCGCGATCGGCGAACCAACCGAGCCGGCCGGCTGCCCCAGGAGTTTCGCAAGGATTTCAAGCTGCCTTCGGCTCCACAGGAGATCCCGGGCCGGCCGGCGAAGCGAGGCGAGAGCCTGCCTCCGCTGGACCTGCTTGAGGCCGGCTCCACGCCCAAGGTGACCGCCAAAGAGATCAATCAGGCGGCAGGGCTGATCGAGAAGACCCTGGCCGATTTCGGCCTCCCCGTGCGGGTGGTCAACTTTCGATCTGGTCCTTCGGTCACCCAGTTTGCAGTGGAGCCAGGGTACGTAGAGGTGGCCGGGACGGACGGAACCGTTCGTCGGCACAAGGTCAGGGTGTCCCAGATTTCCGGTTTGGCGAATGATTTGGCGCTGGCGCTGTCGGCGCCGCGCCTGCGCATCGAGGCCCCCGTCCCGGGCCAATCCTATGTCGGGGTCGAGGTCCCCAACCAGCACGGGGCCGTCGTGAGGCTGCGCCCGATCCTGGCCTCCGAAGCTTTCACCTCGGTCGGCTCACCCCTGGCCATTGCCCTGGGTCGGGATGTGGCCGGCGCGCCGGTCGCTGCCGATCTGGCGGCCATGCCTCACCTGCTGATCGCCGGCACAACCGGGTCAGGCAAGTCGGTGGCCATCACGGCGCTGGCGACGTGTCTGGTGATGAACAACTCCCCCGAAGATCTGCGGATGGTGATGGTGGATCCGAAGATGGTGGAGCTGATTCGCTTCAACGGGTTGCCGCATCTGTTTGGATCGGTTGAGACCGATCTTGAGCGAATTGTCGGGGTGCTGCGCTGGTGCACGCATGAGATGGATCGGCGTTACAAGCTGCTTGAGACGGCTCGCGCCAGGGATATCGACAGTTTCAACCAGAGGCTGCGGCGGAGCCGCAACGGCCAGACCATGCCGAGAATTGTGGTCATGATCGACGAGCTAGCCGACTTGATGATGATGGCGCCCGATCAGACCGAGCAAACCCTTGTTCGGCTGGCGCAGATGTCGCGGGCGGTCGGCATCCACCTGGTGGTTGCGACCCAGCGGCCGAGCACCGACATTGTGACGGGCCTGATTAAGGCCAACTTTCCGGCCCGGATCTCCTTTGCTACGGCCTCGAGCATTGATTCACGCGTCGTGTTGGACACCCCAGGATCGGAGACGCTTTTGGGTCGCGGTGATATGCTTTACCTGGCGGCCGAGGCGTCCACACCGGTGCGGATTCAGGGAGCGCTGGTGGACGATCGAGAGGTCGAGCGCGTCATTGAGTTCTGGGTTCGAGCTGTGGGCGCGGCCGAAAGCGGGGAGGCCGAAGGGGCACCCTGGGAGAGTTTGCTGGTCCGCCAGGCGGCGATCGAATCCCGCGACGATAGCATCGAGCGAGCCATCGAGGTCGTCAAGACGGAAGGCGAGGCCAGCGCTTCGCTGCTCCAGCGGCGGCTGCGGATCGGCTATCCCCGCGCCGCCAGGTTGATGGATGAACTGGAAGAGTTGGGCGTCATTGGGCGGGCTCAGGCGGGTGGCAGGACGCGGGAGGTCCTGATCGATCCACAGGATGACCCCCTGCTTCCCGCCGATGATGAAGACGAATCCGATTGAATGCGTCGCCATCGCATTGATGCGGCAGTGAGCCCGATCGAATCAGGAGAACTGAATGCGAGCCAAGGAAACCGCGACTGAACCCAAACCCACATTGACCGATCTGCTCCGAGTGTGGTTCAAGGATCTGCTGGATCCCGCGGCTGCCTTCTTGAATTGGCTGGGACTGGCGCCCAATACGCTGACCTTGATGGGGCTGGCGGGGAATTTCGTGGGGGCCATTTTCCTGGCCCAGGGGCAATTCCTGATCGGCGGCATGATCGTCCTGCTCATGGGGCCGGTCGATGCTTTGGATGGACCGATGGCGCGCCTGAGGGGGAATCGTCCGATTTCGGCGCCTTTGTCGATTCGGTCACCGACCGCTACAACGAGGTGACCATCCTGGCGGGGCTGCTGTGGTATTACCTTTCCCAGGGCGATCCGATCTCAAGCGCCTTGATCTTTGCCGCGGCCGCCGGGTCAATTCTTGTGTCTTACATGCGCGCTCGAGGGGAGGCCCTGGGTTTTAAGGTCAAAGGCGGCATCCTTACACGCGTCGAGCGTTACCTCGTCCTCGTCCCAAGCCTCATCCTGGGTTTTCCATCCGTCGGGGTGGGAATTGTGGCTGTGTTGGCCAATCTAACCGCCGTTCAGCGCGTCCTGCTCGTCCGCCACCAGGCCCGGCAGGCGGCCTCGGGGAAGGAATAGACGTGTATGTCCATTGACAGCTATGGGATCCATCTGGGGCCGTTGTATGTCCACTTCTACGGCATCATCCTTATGGTCGGGGCGCTCGTCGGGACCTACGTGGCGTCTCGCCTTCTCAAGGACATGGACGAGAACGCCGACCCCGAGCTGTTTTGGGACGCGTTGGTGTGGGTGCTCATCTTTGGGGTGATCGGGGCCCGCCTGTATCACGTCTTCACGCCCTCCAAGAGCCTGCTGGCTGCGGGCATCGACACCAAATACTATCTGACCCATCCCATCGACCTCATCGCTTCTTGGCAGGGCGGTCTAGGCATTCCGGGGGCGGTGATTGGCGGTGTTCTTGGGATGTGGATTTTCGCCAGGCGGCGCGGGATTCACTTGCCTTTGCTGCTGGATGCGGCCGCTCCGGCGCTGGCCCTCGGCCAGGCAATTGGCCGCTGGGGGAATTTCGTCAACCAGGAACTCTACGGGCCCCCCACCAATCTGCCTTGGGGCATCTTCATCCGGCCCGAGAATTGACTTCCCGGATTTGAGTTGTTCGACCGTTTCCACCCCTTGTTCTTGTACGAGTCGCTGCTCAATCTGGCCAATGCGGCTCTACTGTACTGGGTTTGGAGGCGCTATGGATCACGGCTGCTGCGCGGCGACCTGTTCCTGATATACCTGGTCACCTATCCGCTGATCCAATTCGGCCTTGAATTCCTGCGCATCGACTTCGTGCCACTGTTGGGGATCAACTTCAACCAAACCCTGATGCTGATCATCGCCCTTGTGAGCGGGGGTTTCTTGTACTGGCGACACCGCCGGTTGGAACCGGTGCAGGAGACACCTCCGGCCCCCATGTAGCCCCGCCTCGAGGTAACGCGCCGACAGGCGATCGCAGGCCAAGATTCGACGTGGGTTGAGGGGGATTGGCGCTTTCGCGTTTCAGGGCTGCCAATTCAGGAACGCGTACAGAACGCGAAGGTTGATATCCTCATCCAGGTGATAGTGCGTGGACAGTTCGATGTCGACGGCGGCCACACCATTGACGGCCGCCCAATCGACCATTTCGCCGGCATACTCGCAGCCGGTGCTGCGGGGCGGATAGTCATAGGGGGAGACGGCTGAAAGCGCCTTGGCCAGCGAAATCGAGCGTGAGGTGGATGGATCGCCTCCGGCGAAGACGCCCAGCGCCGCACTGTGGTAGCTGATCATGGCCTCAACACTCTTGGACAGCACAAAGCGCGCCACGGCTCGGCTCTCGGGTTCGGAGAGCGGGTGGGCGCCGGCCGTGATCGGAAGGTAGTTCCAACAGCCCTCCGGCGCCCAGGTCGCCTGCCAATCCAGGGGGAAGTTGCGGTTCAGGTCGACGTTGTTGGCATTCGCCCGGCCGTCATAGCCGTGGGACTTGGCCAGGCCATCCGGGTTCATGCTCGGGAGGACATACAGGCTGACCCCGGGAGGCACGATCCCGGGGTGAACGGCAAGGAAATCGATCAGGTCTTCCGCCAGGGCGGCGGTGTTCCACTCGTAACCTCCATGGATGTCGGCCACAATCATGCGCGTGTTCGCCCCAGTGCCAAACCGGTACACCTGCAATGGGCGCCCCTGCACCGACGTGCCTATCGTAGCGGGGTCTGGACGTCGGATCGGCGCAGGTTGTGGCGTGGGTGTCGCCCCTGAGATCGGGCGGGGGAGGGCCGAGTCGTCGCCCGAGGCCCTGACCGGCTGGCTCATCCCGGCCGCCAACGAGAGCGCCGCCAGCACGGCAATCCACACTCCGATGTGCCACCTGCGTCCGCGCCTGACCCACCCCCAAGTCGGGGACAGATTGTGCTTCGATTGGGGCTGGATTGTGAAAGAATTCACAAAGCACCTCGTGCGGCCCGATGATAGCACGCCCGCCGCCGTCGGGCACTCGCCCAAAGGGGCCAGTGAGCGCCGGCTGCCGGGCATGGGATGCTCGGGTGATTGTAGGCGTTCTGGGGCTACTGCTATAATTCGCCGAGTGAGTCATGCCGGCACTGATTGAATTAAACGACCTGACCAAAGTCTTCGACGGACTGGCGGCCGTCCAGGGTATCACTCTGGAGGTCCGAGAGGGCCAAATCTTGGCGCTCCTTGGACCCAACGGCGCAGGCAAGACGACGACCATCCGTATGCTGGCGTCGATCTTGCCGCCGACGCGCGGCACGGCGCGGATCGCCGGTTTCGACGTGGCGGTCAAGCCCCAGGCCGTGCGTGAGCGCATCGGCCTGCTGACCGAACATCACGGCCTGTACACGCGCATGCTCCCCCGTACCTACCTGACGTTTTTCGGCCAAACCTACGGTCTGACCCGGCAAGAGTTTGAGCAGCGTGCCGATCAATTGATGGATCGGTTCGGGCTGACCCCCGATGCCGGCCGCCGGCTGGGCCACTACTCGCGCGGCATGCGCCAGAAACTGGCCCTGGCCCGGGCGATGCTCCACGACCCGCCGGTCCTGCTGCTCGACGAGCCGACCTCGGCCATGGACCCTGCCAGCGCACGGCTGGTTCGCCAGTCGATCCTCAAGCTCCGCTCGTCACGACGCGCCATTGTGGTGTGCACCCACAATCTGAATGAAGCCGAGGCGTTGGCCGACAAGATCGCCATTATTCGAATGGGACGCATTGTTGCCCAGGGCAGCCCGGAAGCCCTCAAGCAGGAGCTTCTCGGGGATCCGATCATGGAGCTCAGACTTGCGGGCCGGCTGAACGGCGCGCTCCAGGCTCTGCCCTCGGGTGTGGTGCCGCTGGCATCGGGGGAAAACTGGCTCACATACCGCGCTTCAAATCCCGAGCAGGTGAACCCACGCGTGCTGGAGGCCATGAGCCGGGCAGGGTTGTCGGTGGTCACCCTGACCGAAGTTGGTCGAAGCCTGGAGGAAGTCTATCTGCGGGTCGTGGGAGAAAGCCTCACGGCCGGGGATCAAGCGGCATGAGCGCCGCGGTTGGCCGTCCGCCGACGTTCTTTCGCGCCGTCGGCCTGATCGCCGGTCGTGAAATCGCCGATCAGCTTCGGGATTGGCGCATCCTGGCGCCGATCGCCCTGTTGACCCTTTTCTTCCCGCTGCTGATGAACTTCACCGCCAACAAGGCCACCAGCTTCGTTTCCCAGTACGGCGCCAACGTTGTTGCCGAGCGCCTGATCCCTTTCCTGCTCATGGTTGTCGGCTTCTTCCCCATCTCGATCTCATTGGTGATCGCGCTGGAGAGCTTCGCCGGGGAGCGTGAGCGCTTGTCTTTGGAGCCCTTGCTGGCCACACCTCTTACGGATGGCCAGCTCTACCTGGGCAAGATGCTGGCTTCGCTGCTCGTGCCGCTCCTGGCTGCCTATCTGGGGATTGGCGTGTATCTTCTCGGGCTGGCTCTGACGGTGCACTGGATCGCGCCGGCCGGCCTGTTGGTTCAGGTTCTGATGCTCACGACGGTGCAGGCCCTGGTCATGGTGAGCGGGGCTGTGGTGATCTCCTCGCAGACCACGTCGGTCCGGGCGGCCAACCTGCTGGCGTCTTTCGTGATCGTGCCCATGTCGCAGCTCATCATCGGCGAAAGCCTGATCATGTTTTGGGCGCAGTATGGCGTCTTGTGGTGGATTGTGTTCGGCCTGGCCGTGGTGGCCGCCGTGCTCGGCCGCATGGGGCTGCACCTTTTCAATCGCGAGGAGCTCCTCGGCCGCGAGATCGATGTGCTTGATCTGCGATGGGTATGGCGCTACTTCCGGACGGCCTTCCTGGGAGGCGCCCACTCTCCCATTGAGTGGTACAGGGGACTCCTAACTCGCTCCGTTCCGAGGCTCTGGCCAAGCCTCGTTTTCATGGTCCTGGCGCTGTTGGCCGGCTACGGCCTCGGTGTGCGTTTGGCTGCCCTATACCCGCTGCCGGCGGAGCTCATAAGCCTCGGTTCGATCAAGCCGGACTTGCTCGACCAGATGCGCAGCTTCGGCCTTTTGAGCGGTCACGGCTGGTGGCTGATTCTGGGCAACAACTTGCGAGCCGTGGCTGTGGCCTCGGTCCTGGGTGTTTTCACATTTGGCATCCTGGGCGTCATCCTGCTGATGATCCCGGTCGGTTTGGTGGGTTTCTTCGCCGGCAACCTCAGCCAGAGCGGCCTGGACGCCTTGCGTTATGTCGTGGCGCTGGTGGCGCCGCACGGATTGCTCGAAATCCCGGCCGCCATTCTCGCCGGCGCGGCCATCCTCACCCTGGGTATGGCGCTCATCAGCCCGCCATCGGGGAAATCGCTTGGTGAGAGCTGGCTGAACGCGCTTGGAGAATGGGCCCGGGTCAGTCTGGGCGTGGTTGTGCCTCTCCTCGGCGCGGCTGCGGCTGTGGAGGTCTTCGTTACCCCGCTCATTGCCGCGGCTTTGCTGGGAGGAGGCCGAATTCTTGGCTGAGGTCATTATTCTCGGAACGGCGAACTCGGTGCCGTCCGAAGAGCACGCCAATACGCATATGGCTGTGGTGGGGCCGGCAGGCGTGATTCTGGTCGATTGTGTCGGGACGGCCGTCGTCCGCCTTCGCCGTGCCGGCATCGAGCTCGATGACATCGGCGATTTGATCCTCACCCATTTCCACCCTGATCATGTCTCCGGGGTCCCTTTGCTCTTGATGGACATGTGGCTCCTCGGCCGAAATGCGCCGCTTCGCATCTACGGTTTGCACCACTGCCTGAGGCGGATCGAGGAGACGATGGAGTTCTACCAATGGGGAAACTGGCCCGAATTCTTCCCGGTGTCGTTTCACCGGCTGCCCGAAACGGAGCGCGTCCTGGTTCTCGAGAATGCCGATGTGCGGGTGTATTCCTCGCCGGTTCACCACCTTGTGCCCACGGTTGGGCTCAGAGTGGAGGCGGCGGGCGAGGGCCGGCACATTGCCTATTCATGCGACACCGAACCCTGCAGCGAAGTGGTTCGGCTGGCGGCGGGAGCGGATGTGCTGATCCACGAGGCGACCGGCGCCAGCCCCGGTCATTCGTCGGCAAGCCAGGCCGGAGGGGTGGCCACCGAAGCCGAGGTCGGCCATTTGATCTTGATTTACTATCCGGTTCATCCCAGCGTGAACCCTTCCATGATTCGTGACGCTCAGTCTAGTTTTCAGGGAAAGGTCGACCTGGCGCAGGATTTTATGCGGCTTCCGTTGAACGGGGCGGCCGATTTAGGGTTTGCATGACCTCCGCGGCTTTCGTATAGCCATTGGGCTTGGGGGCAGGCCAATTCCAGAAATCGCCGGAACGTGGTAGAATGGGCCCGTTGTTATCAGAACAAGTGATCACTGGCTGGACACAGGCAATCCTGCATGAGGCTGGCCGCCTCGTCCACGCCGGGCCCCTGCGCATAGTGCTCCCTCCTTGTGTTTCGCAGCAGAGTTTTACAAACGTGAAACCGGCGCGCAACCTGGCGGCGGGTTTTCTCATCTCCATGTATACTGTGCGGCCAGTTGCGCACAGTTCGGGGGGTTGTGGGGTTGAAGGTGCATGGCGACTGTCCTGATCGTTGACGACGATGTGACCATGACCTCACTCTTGACGACCCTGCTCGAGTTGGATGGATACCAGGTTTATCAAGCCTCGTCGAAAGCTGGCATGCTTGAGATGCTTGAAGCGCAAAGGCCGGACGTCGTCCTCATGGATGTCTTCATAGGCAACAGCGACGGGCTGCAGATCCTGGGCGACCTGAAGCGGTCTGGGGATCCGCGGCTGAGTATGCCCGTGATCATGACGTCCGGAATGAATTTGGCCAGCGAGTGCGAAGCTGCCGGTGCGTCGGACTTCCTCATGAAGCCATACGATCCGGACAGGCTGCTGGCGACCATCAAACATCAATTAGGCGGGGAATAGCCCTGGTCGGCAAAGCAAACCCGCACAGAAAGAGTTCAGTTAGTGTCTAAAAATGCTCAACGCAAGTCTGCGCGCCAATGGCGGTTGATGGACTTGCATCTTCATACGCCCGCTTCCAACGATTACCAGGAACCAAAAGTCTCGTACCTTGACATCTTGCGCCGGAGTCGCTCCCGAGGCCTCGACATCATCGCCTTCGCTGACCACAACACCGTGGCCGGCTACCGGCGTATGCGCGAGGAGCTCGAACGGCTCCAGCTCCTGGAGAGCCTGGAGCGCCTGACGGATCCGGAGCGGGCCAATCTCAAAGAGTTCCAGACTCTGTTGAAGGAAACCCTGGTGCTGCCCGGATTCGAGTTCACGGCCACGTTTGGTTTTCATATCCTGGGCATCTTCTCGCCTGAGAAGTCGGTGCGCGAGCTGGAACA
This sequence comes from uncultured Chloroflexia bacterium, assembly GCA_963797485.1. GTDB lineage: Bacteria > Chloroflexota > Anaerolineae > Anaerolineales > E44-bin32 > CAWAND01. Next base: position 113,862 of record CAWCPF010000001.1, on the reverse strand, counting down.
CCTGCTACTGGACCTCAAGGTGCCGGCCGACGAACTGGATGATGGATCATCGACGGTGGGCGCGACGGCCGATGTGCTTACGGCCTATCGTGTGATCAATGAGGCCGGTGGCCTGGTGATCGCGGCGCACGCCAACTCCAGCAACGGGGTGGCCATGCGCGGCTTCCGGTTCGGGGGCCAGACCAAGATCGCCTACACCCAGGATCCGCATCTGCATGCGTTGGAAGTGACCGATCTGGACCAGAAGGGCCGCCGGGCGACGTCCCAGTTTTTCAACGGCACCAAGCCGGAATACCCGAGGCGGATGCACTGCGTCCAGGGTTCTGACGCTCACCGCTTGTCGACCGATCCCAAGGACAAGAAGAATCTCGGCGTTGGAGACCGCGCCACCGAAGTCATGCTCGACGACGTGTCCTTCGAGGCGCTGTACGAACTGTTCCAGAGCAATGATTTCGCCAGCCATCGCCCCCGCTACGCGTCGACATCCGAACCGGCGCCGGACTTCGTCCAGCAAGCCGTCGAGGAGGGGGCTTCAATCGTTCAGGATTTCCACGAGACGATGACCACGCGAGGCGGGAAGCTGTATGAGATCATCGCCGACGTGTGCGCCATGGCCAACACCAATGGGGGGACACTTTACATCGGGATGGACGGTGACACGTCCAAGCCTCCGGTGGGTGTCAGCAACCCCAAAGATGCCATCGGCAAGCTCCAGAAGGAAATCGCCAAGCGCATCAGCCCACCGCCGGCCTGCCAGGTCGACTCGATGGAAAGTCGCGGCAAGACCGTGATACGCATCCTCGTGCCGCGAGGCAGCGATCCGCCGTACGCTGTGGATGACAACAAGATCTACGTGCGTGATGAAGCCGAAACCGCACTGGCGGTGCGCGACGAAATCAAGCAGTTAGTCCTGCGCGACCAAGGCGATGAGCCGGCCGTCGCCCACGACCTGCCGCAGCCCGATCACGGCGTGGCGCCTCCGCGCACCGGAGTCGAAGTCGTGGCTGTCGAAGAGCGCGACAACACCCGCTACTACACGCTGCGCGATCTGCGCAATGGCAACGTGGTGAAGAACGTGACCGAATCTTCGGCGCGGCGACTGTGGCACTATGCGATTTCGGAATTCAAACAGCTGCCCGCCGACAGGCACACAGCCAACATCACATGGGTAGGAGATCTCGGCAGGCTGAAAGAACAAAAACGCGGCAACCGCCGGCGCTACGACCTGGTCCAACGCGACAATGGACAGATCCGTTACTACTACGGCGTCACCGAGGATGGCATCCACGGCGATTGGAAGAAGCTGGTCGGAGGTGAAGCCGAGTAGCCCAGCGGCACGGTCGGGCGCTCCGATGTAGTCGGAAACCCCTCAGGCGTCCCACATGGGGCGCCTGATTGCCGAAAGGAGCCTGGATTGCCGGATCGAAGCACAACGGACATCAGGCCGTTTGAGTTCGAGCGCGACTACGACCAGGCTCGCAGCCTGTGGCTTAACTCCGCGCCGGGCGTGAACCTGTCTCGCTCCGACGAGCCGGACGAGATCCGCAAGAAGCTCGAACGGGATCCGGACATGTTCCTGGTCGCCGAATCTAACGGCCGGCTGGTGGGCACGGTGATGGCCGGCTTCGACGGCCGCCGAGGCGTGGTCTATCATCTGGCCGTTGGGCGCGCTCACAGGAAGCAGGGAATCGGGCATCGCCTGATGGAGGCGGTGGAGGCCCGCTTGCGAGCCAAGGGTTGTCTGAAGTACTACCTGCTGGTCACGCATGACAACCCTGAGGCAGTGGCTTTCTACGAAGGCATGGGGTGCGAAGTCATGCCCTTGCACGTCATGGGAAAGGAGATCCAATGAGGGCGGCGGTGCTGACCATCTCGGATCGAAGTGCCCGGGGCCAACGACCGGATGAGTCCGGCCCGGTCGTCCGTGACATCCTGGCCGGCAAGGGATGGGAGGTCCAAGGTCCGACGGTCATTGCCGACGATGAAGACGGCATCCAGGCCGCATTGATCGAGCTCGCCGATGGGGATCAGGTCGATCTGGTTCTCACGACCGGCGGGACTGGATTCTCGCCTCGCGATCGCGCGCCGGAAGCCACACTGGCGGTGTGCGATCGCCTGGCGCCGGGGATGGCCGAGGCGATGCGGGCGGCGAGTTTGCATCTGACGCCGCATGCCATGTTGTCGCGAGCCCAGGCAGGCTTGCGAGGCCGGACGCTTATTGTTAATCTCCCCGGCTCCCCCAAGGCCGCAAGGGAGAACCTGGCCGTCATCTTGCCGGCCCTCCCCCACGCCGTGCAGCTGCTCAGCCAATCGCCCGAGGCCGAATCCGGACATCAGCCTCACGTGGGCCGCCGCCAGGCCTGACGGCCAAGGACGGTGACATGAAAACTGGCCGATACCGATGGACTGTCGTCGGGGTCTTCTTTGCCTTCATGCTCCTGCATCAATCCGACAAGCTGCTGATCGGCCCCCTGACCACCCCCATCATGAACACATTTGGGATCGACGAACTGCAAATGGGTGCGGTCTTCACCGGCGCGCTGTTGGTCGGCGCCATCATGTATCCGATATGGGGCTATTTGTATGACCGTTTTGCCCGGCCCAAACTCCTGGCTCTGGCTTCGTTCATTTGGGGGTCGACCACTTGGCTGAGCGCCATCGCTCCGACCTACCGCACGTTCCTCATGACGCGAGCGACGACCGGCATCGACGACTCGAGCTATCCGGGGTTGTACAGCCTGGTGGCCGACTACTTCGGCCCGGAGTTGAGGGGACGGGTCTACGGCCTGCTCCAGCTCTCACAGCCCATGGGTTACATGTTGGGTTTGATTCTAGCGACCATGCTGGGCGGACTGATTGGCTGGCGGGCCGTCTTCTACTTCACCGGCGGTCTCGGCATTGTGCTTGCGGTCGTGATTCTCCTGGTCGTGAAAGACTCTCCTCGCGGGAACAGTGAGCCCGAACTGGCCAGCCTCGAGACGATCGGGGTTTATCGGTTCGATCGACGGGTTGCGCTGGGGCTGTTTCGCAAACCGAGCCTGCTGATGATGTTCGCCCAGGGCTTTGTGGGTGTGTTTCCGTGGAATGTCATCACGTACTGGTTCTTCCGCTATCTGGAGACCGAGCGCGGCTACTCCAGCCAGGACGTGTTCACCACTATGGCCGTGGCCATTCTGGTGCTATCAGCGGGTTATTTTGTGGGGGGCGCACTCGGGGATGCTGTGTTCCGCCGGACACGGAGAGGCCGGCTGATCGTGGCCACGTCGGCCGTGCTGATCGGGGCGGTCTTGCTCACTTTGACCATGCTCGTCCCCTCGAACCAGAAGCTCTTGTTCATGGGGATGCTGAGCGTCACGGCCCTGTTCATTCCGTTTTCATCTCCCAACGTGGTTTCGACGGTCTACGATGTCACCCTGCCGGAGGTCCGGAGCACGGCGCTGGCCGTTCAGTACTTCATCGAAAATGGCGGGGCTGCTTTGGCGCCGCTTCTGGCAGGCTATCTGGCGGTCCAAGCCAGCCTGGGGCAGGCGATTCTGGAGATCTCGGTCGTGGCTTGGGTGCTGACTTCGGTGTTCCTGGCGCTTGCAGCCTACTTTGTCCCTAGAGACATCGATGTGCTCCGCCGGGAGCTGGAGGCCAGGGCGGCCGGCGAACGAAAGCTGCAGGCGGCCCAGACCGGCGCCTGATTGGCCCGTGTGCAGATTGGCGCCCCGGCCGAATCGCGCAAGGCTTGCTTAATCCATCTCAGCCAGGCTGAGATGATCCCTGATTGGAATCGGCCGCAGTGTGTGGCCACGGCCATCCTTTCTTGTCGGCCGCAGGGCAATCCGTTATCCTTCACCTGGGCAGGTGCTGACAGGCGTCTCGCCAAACGGGCGGCACCGCAGTCATCATCCTGGAGGTTTTATGGACCCCGCCAATGTCACCGTATGGCTCGCATTGCTTGCCGGCATGGCGTCGATCCTGTCCCCTTGTGTGCTGGCCCTCCTGCCGGCTTACATTGGCTATCTCGGCGGCCGGTCAGTGACCATCGAAGGTCAGGTCGTCGAAAATCGCTGGGTGACATTCTCGCACGGCGTGGCTTTCGTCGTCGGTTTTAGTCTGGTTTTCATCATTCTCGGTGCGGCTGCATCCTTGATCGGGGCCTTGTTGTATGACCTTCGCGGCTGGTTGGCCAAGATTGGAGGGGTGGTGGTCGTGATCTTCGGCCTGCATACCATGGGGATCATTCACCTCCCGTTTCTCGACTACGACGTGCGCAGGCACGAGCGCCCCGACCCAAGTCTCGGATACTTGTCATCGGCTATGATGGGGGTCTTCTTCTCGGCCGGGTGGGCGCCCTGCGTCGGACCGGTGCTCGGAGCCGTCCTCACCCTGGCGCTCAACTCGGCCAACCTGCGTCTGGGTGTCATCCTCATGACGGCCTACTCGATCGGCCTGGCCATTCCCTTCCTGCTTACTGCTCTGGGGATTGGGCGGATCACAGAGCTGCTGCGCGCGCGACAAGGGTTAGTGCGCGGCATCTCTTTGGCCACCGGCGCGCTGATGGTTGTGGTGGGTGTGATGCTGTTCCTGGGCACGCTGGAACAACTGGCGCGTTTCGGGTTCTTTATAAACCTGGGGCTATGACCGGGCCGACTGCACCTCATGCCGATGCTCAACCGGGACGCCCTGGTCCGCGCCTGGCGGCGGTTGTCTTGCTAATTGCCGCCATCGGATTGGTCGCGGGCTGGGGGATCCCTGGACTGGCTTCCCGGGCGCCGGCGGCCGCCGCCGGGGAGGCTTCGGCGCCGCTCGAGGGCGCCCCGGCGCCTGATTTCACGCTGACCACGGCCGATGGAAGGACCATGGGGACCGGGGACTTCCTGGGCCGCCCCCTGCTGATCAATTTCTGGGCGACCTGGTGTGAACCCTGCCGCCTCGAAATGCCAGCCATCCAAGCCCGCTACGAGCGCTATGCGGCGGATGGCCTGCAGGTCCTGGCCGTGGATTTCGATGAGCCAGCCGGTGACGTGGCGGCCTTCGGACAGGAGCTCGGGTTGACATTCCCGTTGTTGCTCGATCCATCCGCCTCGGTGCAGCGCCTCTATCAGGTGCGGGGGTATCCCTCCAGTTATTTCATCGATCGGCAGGGCGTTATCCGGGCCGTCCAGATCGGGGTCATGACCGAGGGACAGCTCGATCACAATCTGGCGGCTCTGGGGTTGGGGGGATGACGTGCGTGTGACCCTGTTCTCCAAGGCGGACTGCGAATTGTGTGACCAGGCTCGAGATCATCTGGCCGCCCTGCAGGACGTCGTGCCCCACACACTGATAGAGGTGGATATCGAAGCCGAGCCGAGCCTGGCGGCGAGATTTGGCGAACAGGTTCCCGTGGTCGAGATTGGGCCGTACATCCTCAGGGCACCGTTCGGCGAGGTGGACTTAAGGGTGGCCCTTCAAGCTGCCCAGGCCGGGCTGGCTAAGCATGAAAACATGGCCCGCGGGGTCGGCCGCCCTCAGGCCATTCGCCTCAACCGTGGGCTGCTCTTTTTCGCACGTCATTGGCTGGCGGCATTCAACCTGTTGGTGCTGATTTACGTCGGCATGCCCTTCATCGCCCCGACCCTGATGCATGTCGGCCTCGAGCGTCAGGCGCGCTGGATTTACACCGCCTATTCTCCGCTGTGCCACCAACTGGCGTTTCGATCATGGTTCTTGTTCGGCGAACAGCCGGCGTACCCGCGGGCGCTGGCCGGAACGGACTTTATCAACTTTGGTCAGGCGACAGGTATCGACGAGAACGATTACCTGGCCGCCAGGGCCTTCCTGGGGAACCCGGCCGTCGGTTACAAGGTGGCCCTGTGCGAGCGAGATATCGCCATCTACGGGGGCATATTCCTGTCTGGGCTTGCATTCAGCGCCGTCCGGCAGCGCGTCAAGCCCGTTCCAATCTGGCTGTGGTTTCTTATCGGACTTGTCCCGATTGCCTTGGACGGGGGCACGCAGCTGCTTTCGGCGATTCCGTTGCCCGTTATCTCTGCGCTGCTGCCGCTCCGCGAGAGCACGCCCTTCCTGCGGACGCTTACCGGCGGTTTGTTCGGCCTGATGAACGTGTGGCTTGCCTATCCCTACATCGAGGAATTCGATGGCCGAGACGCGAGCCCTGGTGACCGCCAAACTCGCCGCGGCCGGTCTGGGCTGATCCCCCGCGGTCGCCCCGGCTAGACCATGCCGGGGCGGCATGTTAGACTGGCCACATGCCCATCGAAGACCAGGGCGAGCTGCGCATCTTCCGATTTAATTCACTTGACACGGCCGGGCTCAAACATGCGGTGTTTAGCCGCCACGGCGGGGTAAGCCGCGGTCCTTTCCAGTCCCTGAATGTGGGCGGTTCAGTTGGCGACGACCCGGTGCGTGTGGCGGCCAACCGCGTGCGATTGCTGGAGGCGTTCGGAAGCTCGACAGACGCCATGGTCAACGTGTGGCAGATTCACTCGGACCGGGTGGTGCTCGCCCATGGTCGGATGAATGGTCACGAGCCCGAGCGCGCCGACGCCATGGTGACCAACGTCCCCGGTTTGACTTTGATGATGCGGTTCGCCGATTGTGTGCCCATCCTGGCCTATGATCCGGAAACACGCGCCATCGGCGTGGCCCATGCCGGTTGGCAGGGCACCCTCAAGAACATGGCCGGCAGGCTGGTTCAGACGATGGTGCGCGCCTTCGGAACTTCGCCTCAGGCTCTGGTCGTGGGGCTTGGTCCATCAATCGCCGCCCATCACTATCCGGTTGGCCCGGAAGTCGCCCACCAGGTGCGTGAGGCATTCGGATCCACCGCCGATGAGTTGTTGTCAGGCGACCCGGAGAACCCGAATCTCGATTTGTGGGCCGCCAACCGGCATCAACTTGAAGACCAGGGCACCCGGAAGATAGAATACAGTGGGATATGCACGGCCTGCGAGACTCAAGATTGGTTTTCCCATCGGGGGGAGCATGGCCAAACGGGTCGATTTGCGGTCATGCTGGCCCTGGAAGGCTAGGATGGGGAAAACTCCGATGGCCGAGCTCGAACAAAACCTGTCCTCGGTCAGGCAGCGAATTCAGCGCGCCGTGGAGCGGACGAAACGGGATCCGGCTGGGATAACGCTGCTGGCCGTCACCAAAGGCCGCTCGCTGGATGACATCCGCCGCGTATTCGACTGCGGCCTGCGCCTGTATGGCGAGAACCGGGTACAGGAAGGTTCTGAAAAGATCCAGAACCTCAGGGACTTGCGGGGTGTCCAATGGCACATGATTGGTCATATCCAAAGCCGCAAAGCGGCCCGTGCCGTGGCAGTGTTTGACTTGATCCATTCCGTTGACGGCCTGGCATTGTCCGTCAAGCTGGATGGCGCTGCCGGCACGACCGGCAGGAAGATCCCCGTCCTGCTGGAATGCAACGTCTCCGGCGAACCGGCCAAATCCGGTTGGCTCATGGAAGGACAACGGAGTTGGGAGGCCAGGCTGGATGAAATCCGTCAGGCGGCGGAACTGCCGCATCTGGCGGTCCACGGCCTGATGACAATGGCTCCGTTGGGCGCCGATGAGCAGACGGCGCTTGGCGTGTTTGGCAGGCTTCGGAGCTTGCAGACCTTCCTGCGTGAACGAATTCCCGGCGGCGATTGGGGGGAGCTCTCGATGGGCATGAGCGACGACTTCGAAGCGGCGATCATGGCCGGAGCGACCATCTTGCGCCTGGGGCGGGCCATCTTTGGCGATAACCTGCGCCAAACCCGGGTACAGGCGGTGTAGGGCTGTCCTCGCCCTCGCCGGATGGTCGTGTTGGACCGAGTGGCGTGTGTCGGAGGTTGTTAAAGAGTGGAAGTAGTCATCTATATCATCCATCTGGTGTCCACGATCATCACGGTTGTCATCATCATCGATGTCGTGCTCAGCTACTTTCTAAACCCATTTCATCCACTGAGGCAGGCCCTCGATCAGGTGGTCGAGCCATTGCTGGCGCCTATTCGAAGGATCGTCCCAACGGTTGGCATGATCGACTTCAGCCCGCTGGTCCTTCTGATCATCGTCCAACTGCTTGAGTTGCTCCTGATCAGCCTGCTGAGATCGGCGGTCTGAGGATGGGGAATTGATGCGCAAGTTCCAGCTCCACGACGGCAAGCAAGGGGCGGCCTTGACAGTCAGGGTCACGCCCCGAGCCCGTAGGACGGAAGTCGGCGGCATTCTTGACGACGGCACCCTGCGGATCCGCGTCGCCGAACCTCCGGTGGAGGGCAAGGCCAACAAAGCCCTGCTGAAGTTTCTGGCGCGTGTGCTGGGGGTGAAGAAGGGCCGGCTGCAGATCATCGCCGGTAGTCGCGGGTTGGATAAGATCGTCACCGTCATGGATCTGTCGGCCGCCGAGGTCGAACAGCGGCTGGAGTTGTGGATCCAGGCGCAGGCCAAGTGAAGTTGGACTGAAGACGGATGTCCGCTTAGTGCGCCAGATCTTCTGATTGGGTGGGTGCGGCCGTCTTGACGCCTGGGGCTTCCATGCGCCACAGAGCTTCATAGGCGACGTCGCGCAAATGCGGGTCATCACCACCCAAGGCCCGCAAAATCTCCATTCGGAGCTGTTCGTCGCCAATCCAGCCCATGCTTTCCAGCGCAGCGGCTTTCTCATCGGGGCTGCCGTCGCTGAAGGCGCGTCGCAGCATTTCAAGCGCCGCCCGCCCGGGCGCAATCCCCAACCCCACCCGGCTGGCATACGCCACCAGCCAGGCCACCCGTGACAGGTCGCTTGGCGGGGGAAGGATCTTCACCGGCGGGTTGCGACGCTTTTCGAGGGCTTCGGCCGCCGCGCCACGCACCACCCATTGATCGTCGTCCACCTGAGTGCTCTCGAGCTGTTCGAGCGCCCAGGCTTCCGGGATGCGCGCCAAGCCGAAGACCGCCGCCCGGCGGGTCAGCAGGTTGTCCAGGCCGATGGCCTCTTTGAGCATCGCGTAGCCTTCGTCCGGATTGATTGCCAGCGATTCGGCCGCCGCGACCCGCACCGGTTCATCGCCTTCGAGGAGTGCGTGTCCCAGGACTTCGAGGGCCTTGTCGCTTCCGATGGAAGCCAGGGCGAGACAGGCGGCCTGGCGGACGCGCAGGTCTGGATCACCGGTCACGACGCCCCTCAGCTTGTCGAGCGAGTCGACGTGCCGCAGGCCGCCCAACCCCAGACCGCCCAATATGCGGCTGCTGGGCTGGTCCGACGTCAACAGTCGGCTGAAGAACACGGCGGCCGTATCTTCCAGCGAAGCGGCCATGGCGTGAGTGGCCCGCAAACGGAGCCCGTAGGGCCGGCCGGTGGACTGGATGAGCTTTCCGAGCGCCCTGAGCGCCGGCTGGCGCCAGGGCGCCTTGGGACTTGAAAAAGGCAGCCAACGGCCAACCCTGAGCACGCCTAACGCGGAGCTGGTCGTCGCCCGATTCCAGCATCTGCCCGGCCATCTCGCTCACATCGGCCAGACCGGCATGATACGCGGCGGCGGCTTCGGCAGGGGCCCAGATATCCAGCGGTGGTGCCTGTTGGGCCTCGGTCATGGCTTTGGCGGCCAAGTAGGCGCCGATGCCAGGCTGCACGAATGAGACCCGGTTGCCTGGGCGCCGTATCACGATCCCGGCCGTCTCGAGGTCGCCGACGGGTGTGCCGCGGCGGAGGTTTCTTTCCTCCACCGCGCCCTCGCGAGCGGAAATCCAAGCCAGACCGGCGGCGGCCGCCGCTTGAGTTTCGTCGGGGGACAAGAACCTGGCCAGGTAGGCCTCAAAACCGGCCGTCCGGCTGGCTCCGTGCGAGTTGCCGACAAACGACGCCCATGTGCGCAGAGTGAAGGCCAGGGGGGTCCAGCCGGGGCTGGTTCCCAGGAGCCATCCGGACACCAGCGTCGGATCGACCTCATCTAGGCGGTTTTTTGGGAGATTGGGGGCCACATGAGCCTGCCAGGCGGCGCCCCAGCGGGCAAGGAATTGTCGTTGGTCATAATCGTTCCAGGGCGCGAGCGCCATCGGGGCGAAACCCATGTGGGTCAGCCCGTCGTAGCCGTAGACCGGGCCCGCGGCCACAATCTTCAGATGGGGTGATTTGCCCTTGAGGGCAGCCAGCCAGTTCGTGATCTGGCCCAATCCATCGGCCGGAAACTCGTCTAACCCGTCGAGCAAGACGACCATGTGTCCCTGATCAAAATAGGGCTTGAGGTAACCGGTCAGTCGCGAGCTCAGCCCGGCCGAGGCGGTGCGTTGCACGGCCCCGGTCAGGGTCCGAAGCGGGTCACGCTCAAAGTTCGACTCAAAGATCAGATCGGCGGCATGGATCAGGACCGGCAGCGGATAGCCCTTTCCACCGAATTGCACGCGCTGGTCGACCAGGCGTCCGGCCAGATAGGCCAGGGCCGTCGACTTGCCGCTGCCCAGCTCGCCAGTGATAAGCAAATCGGTGCCCTGCTGAAGCGCTTCCTCGAGACCCATGGTCAATGACTGGTAGACCGCCGACAGGAAGTTCCAGTCGGGCAAGTTGGGCAGGACCGACAGGGTGTCCTGTGATTGGGACTCAGCCTGCGAGGGATCGATTCGCGGTGGAGGGATGAGCAAACGCGGGGTGATCAGGATGTCGCTGAGGCGGAAGAGGGCCCTGGCGATGTGGCGCGTGTCGACCTGCGCCAGCAGCTCCTCGTGGTAGCGGTCTTTGGCTCCAGCAGTGAAGCTATCGCTGACCTTTTGAAGTCTCGCGCTTGCCGACGGCGATTGCCCCTCGGAAGAGTGGACGAACGCGCGTGTAAAGCACGGCCGCCGCCAACCCGGCCAGGATGCCGAGCACGAACTCGGGCAGGTCAAATCGAGCGCCAAAGAGACCAAAAGGTCCGAACACTACGCCCTAACCCGCATACAAGATCCGTCCACACTGGTGACAGCGTACAAGTTCGGTGCCATGGCCCACCGTCTGATTCTGAGAATCTGGCAAGGCCAGGCCGCAAGCCGAGCAGGCGCCGTCCTCAACCAGGGCGACCACCATCAAACCGACATTCTGCTTGATTTCATCGTACTGCGCAAGCTCATCGGCCCCAACGCTTGCCAGCGCCGCCTCGCGCTCGACCATCAGCCGATCGTTTTCGGTTTGGAGGCGGTCGCGCTCATCGATCAAGTGGCGATGCTCTGCGTGGGCGTCGGCCTCGGCCAGTTCGAACTCGGTCTTGGCAAACTCGTATTCGGCTTCGGTATCTTCGAGCTTGACCATGGCCTCCAGCAGTCGCTCTTCGAGAGTCTCGAGATGGCCTTGCAGCGCGCCGGATTCCCGCTGCAGGTCCTCCAGCTCTTTGGGATTTTGGACATTACCCCCATATAAAGCCTGCTGATTTCGAGCGATCTTATCTTTCTGTGCTTCGGCGGCCTGATCTGCCGCATGCGTCTCTGAACGCGTGGTGACCAGATCAGCCTGAACCTGTGCCAGGCGCTGCTTGGTGGCGGCCAGACGCTCAGAGTCACCCAACTCTTGTTCGATGGCTTGCCGGCGGCGTTCGATGGCATCCAGGCGCTGGTCGATGTTCTGGAGATTGAAGAGGCTGCTGGCGCGGCTCATGGACGGATTATAGAGGCTGAGTGAAGCCAACGGCAAGGTTAATGGCGGAACCGAGACGCTCGGTCTACAATCGGCCCCGTGAAACCGCGCACCGAATGGCTGATCGTGGCCGCCGTTTCCATTGGCCTGAATCTGCTGACACTCGCACCCTACCTGCTTGCGGCCAACCTGGCACCGCCGGGAACGCTCTTCTCCGGCCTGCTCCTCAACCCCGTGGATGGTTACAGCTACCTGGCCAAGATGAATGCCGGCCTGCAGGGCAGCTGGCGGTACAACCTGCCGTACGCCGACGTGCGTGAACCTGGCGCATACCTATTCATGTTTTACGTCGCCCTCGGCCATTTGGCTGGGTTCCTCCGGCTCCCCCTTCTGACGGTCTTTCACGGCGCCCGAGTGGCGGCCGGCATCGGGATGGATCTGGCCGTGTACGCCTGGCTGCGCCAGGTTGTTCCGGATCTTGCTCCACGCGCGGCGGCGTTTGGATTTGTGCTTGTCGGGTCCGGGTTCGGCTGGCTGGCCCTGGCCGCGGGGATCAACGGGAGTGATTTGTATATCCCGGAGTTGATTCCATTTGTGACAGCTTTCACAAACCCACACTTTCCGGTTGCGGTTGCGCTCACCGCCTTGGGCATGCTGGCGGTCGTCATGCCAGGGTCGCTTGGAAAGAGACTGGCGGGCGCGGCGGCGGCGGGTTTTGGCCTGGGGATCGTGCTGCCCTTGGCGGCGGCGCCGGTGGCGGCTGCCGGAGGGATCTGGGCGAGTCAGGGAAGCGTTGATGGCGCGTTCGGCGCGCGGCACAGTGCTTGGTTCGCTGCCGGCCTCCGGGCTCCTGCCTTCGCTCGCCCTGGCTGCCGGCGCGCTTCCATGGCTGGCCTACGATGTATGGCTCGTGACGACACAGCCGGATTTCGCCGCCTGGCAGGCCCAGAACCAGACCCCCTCACCGCCGGTCTGGTCGTACCTGGTGGGTTTCGGCTGGCTTCTGGGATGGGGAATCTACGGCTGGTACCGAAAGCGAGGCCGCTCGAGCCCGTCCCTCCGGCTCCTCATCGCCTGGGTAGTCATTGGAGCGTTGATGCTATACGTGCCTTTCGGGCTGCAGCGCCGCTTCAGCCTTGGGTTGTTCCTGCCATTGGCTGCTCTGGCGGGCCTGGGCTTGGCCGAAAGGCTGGGGCTCCACAGCCGGCGCGCCTGGGCACAGTATGGGCTAGTGCTGCTGATCAGCGTGCCATCCAATGCCCTGGTCGTGACTGCAGGTCTGTCTCAAGTGGCCGCTGGGAATCCCCTGATGGTGGCTACCTTGGGCGAGACCAGGGCGTTCGCCTGGCTAGAGACACACGCACCTCGAGGCGCCGTCGTTTTGGCGGCGCAGACGACTGGGGAGAGACTCCCGGCCGTGGCGCCGGTTCGAGTCGTCGTGGGTCATCCTTTTGAAACGCCTGATTTTGACCAGCGATTGGGTCAGGTCGTCGAACTGTTCCGGGACCGGTCGCTCGGGCCATCCGGCGCGCAGGCGCGGCTTCGGGCCTGGGACGTGAGCTACGTGTTCTATGGCCCTGCGGAAGCCGAGTTGGGGCCCAAACCAACTTGGCTCGGGGACCTGCCGAGGGTGTTTTCGGCGGACGATGTGGACATCTACCAGGTCGGCTACCCATGAGCAGGAGCGATTTGGTGCGTAGGGCTTCCTCAGGCTGGTTGTGGCTGCCTGTGAGTTTGATCGGCCTGTGGAGGATTGCGCTTTCGCCCAGCCTGGTGGCGGCCTGGCCGGGGGGCCAGTATTCCGATCTCTTGATCACGCACCTTCCAAATGTCGAGTTCGTCCACCGAGCCCTGATGGTGTGGCACCAAATTCCACTCTGGAACCCTACTATTTTGAGCGGCATGCCGCTGGTGGGAGATCCGCTCGCCGGACTCTGGTATCCGCCGCTGTGGTTGGCGATCGCCTTTCCATCGCCGGCGGCTTTCAACCTCCTGGTCTGGCTGCATCTGGCGTGGGCAGGCCTGGGCATGGTCCGCATGGCGCGCCTCGAGGGATTGTCCCGGGGTGGGGGGTGGATCGCCGGTGCCGTTCTTGCCGCCAGCCCGAAATTGCTGGGGCAGTTCGGTTTGGGGCATGTGACGCTCGTGATGGCCGTGTGCTGGACACCCTGGGTGTTGGCCGCCGTGCAGCGGCTGATAGGAAATGGCGATGAAACCGCGCGCGGCGGCTGGGGTGCGGCGCTGAAGGCGGGCACGTTGGTGGGGGTTGTGTTTCTGGCCGATCCGCGCTGGCTGATCCCGTGCCTGCTCTTGGCAGGGGCCTTGTGGGTGCGCCAGATCCTGAGAATGCGGCATGAGACCGCGGCGCGCTGGCGGGCATGGGTCACGGCGACCGTTCTGGGTGGCGGCCAATTCATTTTGGTGGCGGCCTGGTTGGCATGGCCGATGTGGGTGCTCGTCAGTTTGAGCACGCGGGCACAGATGAGCCCGTCACAATCGGCAGTCCTGTCCCTCCCCATCGGGCAGCTGGCCGGTTTGATCGTCCCGAATCTCGGTGGGTGGCCGGAGTGGATGACTTATGCCGGACTGGCCGGCCTGCTGTTGGGGGTGCTGGCAATTGTCAACGGCCGCGCTGGTTGATGGTTCTGGTTGGCGATCGCCGCGGCCGGATGGGTCTTGGCTTTGGGGGACCAAACCCCGGTCTACCCACTCCTGGTCCAGTTGGTGCCTGGGATGAGCTGGCTGCGTGTGCCGGCGCGCTTCTTGTTTGTGGCCGTGCTAGCGCTGGCGATGCTGGCGGGCATCGGCTGGGACTCGCTGAGTGAATCCACGTCTGCCGCCGGGAACCGGCGCCTTAACCTCTTTGGGGCAGGCTGGATGGCGGTTTTCGCCACGCTGCTCGGGGCCGGCCTGCTTCCGGCGGGTGCCTGGACAACCCCGGGGGTCAGGCAGAGCCTGATCGTGGCCGGCCTGGCGGGCTCGGCCGGAGGGGCCTTGCTCCTCGGGCGCCTGCGCCTGGCATCCCGGCACTGGCTCCCTTTGATCGCCTGGCTGGGGTTGATCCTTGTGGAACTGGCCGGCGTGGATGGGACCCTGCTTGAAGCCAGGCCCGTGTCGACGATATCGCCGGAACTGTCTGCCTCTCTGGGCCATTCGACGGGCCTGCAAGGCGGTGCGAGGCTGTTCTCGCCATCTTACAGCCTCCCCCAAGATGCGGCCGCCAGACGGGGTCTTGAGCTGGCCGATGGCGTCAATCCACTGCAGCTTGAGTCCTACTGGGAATTCATGTCGCAGGCGACCGGATTTGCGCCGGACAGTTACAGCGTGACCCTGCCGCCGTTCCCGAGTGGGGATCCGCGGCAGGCATGGCCCGCCCGATTGGACGCACCGCACCTTGGCTGGCTGGCGGTCACCAGGGTGGTCTCGGCATATCCTTTGCTGGCCCCAGGCCTGGCGTTGGTGGCCCAAACAGCCGGTGAATACGTGTACGCCAACCAGGACGCCCGGCCGCGCGCGTGGGTCCAGCCGGACACCGACTTCGTCCCTTCAACCCCATGGACGCAGGCTGTCGTATCGATATGGAGCCCAAATGTCATTCAAATCGAGGCCAAGGGCCCGGGCAGGCTGATTCTGAGCGAGATCGATTTTCCGGGCTGGACAGCCAGGGTGGACGGCGACGCCCAGCCGATTGAAGCCGCCGGTGGATTGCTTCGCTCGGTGCGCTTGGGGAGTGGCCAGCATCAAATCGAGTTTTACTTTCGTCCATGGCCGGCTTTATTGGGGGCCGGGCTGAGTTTGTTGGGTTTGGCCCTGGCGGTTGCCGCCTGGTGGCCCCGATGACCTCCGAGGAACGGCGCTGGTGTTGGGGATGGTCCGCGGCGCTGATCGTCGTGACCAGCCTGCCGTATGTTTGGGCCCTGGTGACGCCGCATCCCGGCTGGGCATTCTCCGGTTTCCTGTTCGGCGTTGAAGATGGCAACTCCTATCTGGCAAAGATGCGCGCCGGCGCCATGGGAGCCTGGCTGTTCAAGACTCCCTACACACTTTTTCCCCAAGAAGGTGCGTTGGTCTTTTTGCCCTACATTCTTTTGGGCAAGCTTGTGGCCTGGCAGCCAACGCATGCCATCCTGGCGGTCGCCTACCATGCCTTTCGAGTGGCAGTCATACCTGTGGCGGTCTTCTCGTCGTATGGGTTCGCAGCCCTGTTCATCGGCCGACTGGCTCTCCGACGCTGGATTGTGATTATGGCCACCCTTGGCGGAGGCTTGGGGTGGGCCGTGTTGGTCCTGTGGCCGAAGGCTTTCGCCGCCGAGCTGCCCCTGAGCTTCATCTCTCCCGAGACCTTTGGCTTTCTCTCGTTATTTGGCCTGCCGCATCTGATCCTGGCCAGGTCACTGCTGATGTTGGCCCTCACGGCCGCCGTGCGCGCCCGGGCCGGCCTCGTGTCTGCCTGGACGGTTGGAGGATGGGTGGCCGGGCTGAGCCTGGTTCAACCCATCAGCCTGGTGCCCCTGGCGGCCGTGATGGCCGGGCTGAGCTTGACGCTCCTCGTCAGTGCCCGTGGGACGCCGGCGCGCTTGCGCCGATTCAGGTTCGAATTCCAATGGATCTCCAAATCGTGGCTGCCGGCGCTGCCCCTTGTGGCCGTGTTGGCCTGGTCGGCGCTGCAGGACCCCTACCTACGCATTTGGGCGACCCAGAACCGAATCCTCTCGCCGGCTCCCGGGTACTACCTCGCCGCGTATGCCGGGGTTCTCGTCCCGGCTCTGTGGGGCGCCTGGAAATCGATCCGGTCGAAGCTCGGGGAGGGGCGCCTGCTGCCCGTGGTCTGGTTGATCGTGCTTCCAGCCCTGGCGTATGCCCCCATGACGGTTCAGCGCCGCTTTGTGGAGGGTTCCTGGATGGCCTGGTTGGTCCTGGCCGCCATCGGCATCGAGCACCTGGCGCCTGCGTGGCGTCGCGGCCTTGCGACGGCGCTCGTGGTCCTGTCCGTGCCTTCGACGGTGCTGCTGCTGGCGGGGGGAATCCGCACTGCCGCTTTCCGGCCAGACCCGCCTTCCTGCCAACCGACGATGCCCGGGCCTTGACCTGGCTGGCTGGCAACGCCGCGCCGGACTCGGTTCTGATTGCCTGGCTCCCGGACGCCAACGCCGCACCGGCCTGGGCTCCGGTCAGGGTGCCGATCGGGCATGGACCGGAAAGTGCCGGGTACGAACGCCAGCGCGCCGAACTGGCCGGCTTCTTCTCAGGGACTGAGACGGCGGACGGGCAGGCCGCCTATCTCACCGATCATGAAGCGAACTTTGTGCTCTTCGGACCTGAGGAGCGGTCCCAGGGAACATGGACACCGGGGCAGCTCTCGGGTCTTGAGTTGGTGTTCGAGCAGGGGGCGGTGGCGCTGTACCGCTGGAGTTCCGCCGTCGACGCAGACCGGAGGCGGCGGATGAGGCCGAGCCTCCCAGCGAGCTCCTTGCTCAAACGGGTGTCCTCCAAGGGTTGGGTTATGGCCGCTCTGGCGGCCGGTCCGGCCAGCCTGTTCTTTCCGGCCCTGTTCCTGGGCAGAGTGCTTTTCTGGGGCGTGCCGATGCTCCAGTTCGTGCCCTGGAGGCAGTTCGCTCTGCAGGCGGTCCTGGGCGGACATTTACCGTTATGGAACCCCCTTGTGGGTTTGGGCGCGCCGTTGCTGGCGAACTATCAATCGGCCCTGCTATACCCTCCCAACTGGCTGCAAGCCGTGATGGGCGTGGCCTCTGGGCAGGCCTGGCTCGTCGCCTTGCACCTGTTCTGGTCGGGCGTGGGTCTGTGGGTGTTGGCTCGACGGCTGGGATTGGCGCCCGTGGCCAGCCTGGTGGCCGGTCTGTCCTTCAGCCTGTCCACCTACGTGGTTGGTCGCAGTGGCTTCTTGCCGATCAATGCCAGTGTCGCCTGGCTGCCGTGGATCATCGTCGGGGTGGACCGTTTGGCCGCCGCGCCGAGTGACGGTTGGCTGAAGCTGGGCGATCGCGGCGCGTTTCCGCTGACAGTCGCTGCCCTGGCGTTTCAGTGGCTATCCGGACACGCACAGATCGCCTGGTATACATTCTTGCTGGCGGCCGCCTGGTTCACGTGGCGCGTCCTCGAAAACCGGCACTCGCGGAAGCCGCTGAGAGCATTCGCTCGCTTTGGCCTGGCCTCGGCGGTGGCCGGCTGCCTGGCCGCGCCTCAGCTTCTGCCGACCCTGGAGTATCTGTCGATCTCGCAGCGTGCCCTGAGCGTCGGCCGGGATCTGGCCATGACGTATTCATTCTGGCCCTGGCATCTGCTGGGCTTGTTGACGCCCGATTTGTTCGGATCACCGGTCGCAGGTGACTATTGGGGTTATGGCAACTACTGGGAGGACGCCATCTATGTGGGCGTCCTGCCCCTTTGCATGGCGATCGCCGCCGGGTGGCGGGCGATCCGCGGACGTGGACCGCTCCCTGGGCTTGGCCGTTTCCTGATTGGTCTGGGCGCGGTCTCGCTCCTCTTGGCCCTAGGGTGGAACACCCCTGTCTATCCATTGCTTTTTGATTGGGTGCCCAGCTTCTCGTTGTTCCAGGCGCCCTCCCGCTGGATGTTGTGGCTGGTCTTTGCCCTGGCCCTGTTGGCCGGGTTGGGCGTGCAGGCGTGGGGCACCGCCCGCAACCGCAACCTCTACTGGCTGCGCCTTGGGACGGCAGGGGGTGTGGCCGTGGTTCTGGGTGCCTTGTTGGCGGCTCAGGCTCTGCCGGGGGTGCGATCGACCTTTGTCCGGTCCGTGGGAACCGCCGGGCTGTGGCTGGTGGTCACCGGAGCGCTGGCCCTCATGAGGCGGCCCGAGCCGGGCAGCTTATGGAAGGGCGCGGTGGGCGTGGCCGTGATCGTGGATCTGGTCCTCGCCGGGTGGGGGTTGAACCCGATGGCCCGTTCCGAGCTCTTCCAGAGCCCATCCACATTGGCGCCCCAACTGGCCGACAACGGCCGGGTGTATATGGCCCCCGACGTCGAATACCGCTACAAGTATGGGACGGTTTTCAGATTCGACACTTTCCAGCCGGGGTTCAACTTTTCAGAAGTCAGACAGTACGGGCTGGCGAATGCCAACATGCTTGATGGCATCCAGAGCGTGAACAACTTTGACCCCATCCTGCCCGGCCGTTTTTCCCTCATCTTGTCCGCCATCCCGGACCTCCCCGAACCGATTCGGGCTCGCTGGCTGGCGGCGTTCGACGTCAGGTTGGCAGCCACGACCTTGGATGACGCCGGCCGGCCGATCCTCAAGCCCCTGTCCGGCGGGGAGCGTGCCTGGTTTGTGGATCGAGTCCAGTTTGCGGCGGATGAGTCGGACGCGTTGCGTCAATCGCTGGCAACGGATTTTGACCCCACCCACGTGGCGGTGGTTGAAGGTCTGACCGAAACCTTTGCGCCGTTACTCCCTGGCGAGGGGGACGCGGATTGGCGGCCCTCAGAGGACCCGAACCGTTTTCAAGTCGTGACACACTCGGACTCGGGCGGGTGGGTCACCCTTTCAACCAGCTACGCCCCAGGCTGGGCGGCCAAGCTGGACGGGAACCCGATGCGGGTCTACCCGGCCGACGGCCTGTTGATGGCCGTGTGGGTGCCGGCCGGGGACCACTTGCTGGACTTCAGCTACGGCTCGACGGCTCTCGTCGCCGGATTGGCCCTGGCGGTCTTGGGTATGGCAGCCATGGCGGCGCTCTCGAGGCTGCGATGAAAGCGCGTTGGCCGGTCCTGGTTTGCCTGCTGCTCGCCCTGGGTTATTCGGCCTGGAGGCTGGCGGCAACGGGGTGGGACCCTGCCGGACTGGCGGAGCTGGGGACTCGCTTTACGCAGGCGGACCCGGCCGGGACCGAGGGTTACGACGGGCAGTTTGCGTACTACATCGCCCTTGAGCCCAACCCTCGAGTGGTGGACGTGTACCTGGACGTGCCTGCCTACCGATACCAGCGCATCCTGCTCCCCATACTGGCCTGGGTCCTGGCGCTGGGGGAAGCCGGCGCCGTCGGATGGACCTTATGGCTGGTCAATCTGGCCGGTTTCGTTCTCGGAGTGTGGGCGCTGGCCAGCTGGCTCTCCGATCGCGGCGAGTCCACGGCCTACGCCCTGGCCTTCGGGCTGTGGGTGGGTTATTTCGGCGGGGTGGCACTCGACTTGAGTGAGCCGCTTGCGTACGGCTTGGCCGCTGCCGGCTGGCTGGCAGCGGCACGCCAGCGCTTCGCCGTGTCAGGCTGCCTGTTTGCCGCCGCTATGCTGGCCAAAGAGACCGCTGGGGTGCTCTGGGCGGCGGCGTGGCTGGGTCTGCTCCTGGATCGGCGCGCCGGGGCTGGGCCACGATTGTGGCTGACCATGTCTGGTGCAATTTGGGCCGGATGGCAGCTGGGGCTGTGGGCGATTTTCGGGCAGCCCGGTGTGGGGAGCGGCGGCGCCTATGCCACGTCTTTCGAATGGATCCCCTTCATGGGCCTGGCCAGAGTGGCGGGAGTGGATATGCGCGTTTTCCTGCTGTACCTGGTCGTCTTCGGGCCGGCCGTCCTGGCGCCCACCCTGTGGGGGTTGTGGGCCGGGCTGTCGCGTTGGCGCGCCGGCGACCGCCAGGCCGACACGCTGGCGCTGGTCTTGAATGCCGCCGTGATCGTCTACCTCCCTTTTCGACGTTTCGAGAGCCGTTCGGCCTGGTCCGCTTGGCAGACGGCCTGGTCATGGCGGTGGTGCTGTTCGCCGGCCGCGACCACATCCGGCGTGTCCTCAACTACGGATTCTTCTGGGGCGCCTATCTGCTGATGCTGGTGAGACGCTGATGATCCACTGGCGCGGGGTTGCAAGCGGGGCCCGACGCGGATGAAGCATTAGAATGGTGGGCAGCCTTTCTGGTTGAACCATGTATGGTCAAGTTGAGTAGGTAACTGGAAACCCAGGGACGTGCGGCGATGTGCCGGCGCATGCCGAGGAGACGCGATGGCGGACATCAAAGGCTTGGCCGATCGAGTGATCGAGAACGTTGAACATGTCATTGTCGGCAAGCGCGATTCGGTCCGCCTGACCGTTGTCGGCCTGCTCTGCCAGGGGCATCTGCTCATCGAGGACGTGCCCGGCACGGGCAAGACCATGCTCGCCAAGAGCCTGGCGCGTTCGCTGGGCTGTTCATTCAACCGCATCCAGTTCACGCCGGACATGCTCCCGAGTGATGTGACCGGCGTCTCAATCTTCAACCAGAAAGCACAGGAATTTGAGTTCCGCGCCGGCCCGATCATGGCTCAAATCGTGCTCACCGATGAAATCAATCGGGCCACGCCCAAGACCCAGGCGGCTCTGCTGGAGGCGATGGAGGAGCGGCAGGTCACGGTCGACGGGGTGACCCACCCGCTGCCGCGCCCCTTCATGGTCCTGGCCACGCAAAACCCGATCGAGTACGAGGGGACCTTCCCGCTGCCGGAAGCTCAAATGGACCGATTCCTGCTTCGCATCAGCCTGGGCTACCCGGCCCCGCCCGAAGAAGTGACGATGATGGAGCGCCAGCAGTTGGTCCATCCGGTGGATGAACTTCGCCAGGTGGTCGGAGTCGACGAGCTGCTCGAGGCCCAGGAAGGCATCAAACAAATCGAGGTCACCGACGAGGTGAAACGCTACATCGTCGATCTGGTCGGGGAAACGCGAACCCATCGCGAGGTGTATTTGGGCGCCAGCCCGCGCGGCAGCCTGGCCATCTTGCGATCGGCGCAAGCTGTGGCCGCCATGAATTCGCGGCAATATGTCATCCCCGATGACGTCAAGTCCGTCGCCATCGCCTGTCTGGCCCACCGCGTCATCGTGGGGTCGGCGGCCAGGATTCGCGAGATCGACGCGCGCGAAATCGTCAGGGAAATCCTCGAACAAGTCCCCGTCCCCGGCGGCGAGCTCGCCTGATGAACTCTAGGACCTGGGTGGTAGTCGGCCTTGCGGCTGGAAGTGCGGCGGCGGCGGTCATTTCAGGCCGGCAGCTGTTCTTCAACCTGGCTTATGTGTGGATTGGGCTCCTGGTTGTCTCCGATATCTGGTCCCGATTGTCCGCATCAGGGCTGGAGCTTAAACGCGAGCCGCTCTCCAACCGCGGCCAGGTGGGCCATGTCTTTCGCGAGCGATTCCTTCTGACCAATCGCAGCCGGTGGTCAAAACTGTGGGTCGAGGTCCGGGATCTGACCGAATTGCCGGGCTACCGGGCGACCGCCCTCACCGGGCTCGGGCTGGTGGGGCCGTCGGATCTGGTTGGACACCAAGGCTCGTATGTCGTTGATGACCTCCGGAGGGGACGGTCGGAGGGGTGGGATATTCGAACCGTGTGCACGCGCCGGGGCCGCTTTGCCCTCGGCCCGACCGAAATCTGCACCTGCGATCCATTTGGCCTGTTCCCACGCGTTCGGCGGCTGCCTGTTCAGCAGCAGGTGGTGGTGCTGCCGCCGGTTGTCCGCGTGCGCCCCGGCGCATCCGCCAGCGGCCGGCTCAGTGGCGGGGCGACCCTGCGGCTCCCTACGCGCCAGATGACCCCGAACGCCTCGACCATCCGCGAGTATGCCCCCGGCGACAGTCTCAACCGGATTCACTGGAAGTCGACGGCCCGTCTGCAGCGTTTGATGTCCAAGGAGTTCGAGTTTGATCCGCTGACGGACGTGTGGCTTGTGGTTGATGCCTGGAGGCGCTCCAATCACGATGGGGAGAAGTTCGGGACCTCCGCCGATACCTACACCCGCACTTTTCCTTCTCCGGATGACCCGGCTGCCGGGCTGCCCCGCTCGACCTTGGATTATTCCGTGACCATCGCCGCCTCTCTGGCCTATTACTTCATCCGCGAGGACCGCAACGTGGGGTTGATGGCCTACAGCCGGGCTCGGACGGTCTTCCAGCCGGGCAAGGGCCAGCCTCAACTCAACAAGATCCTGGAATCCCTGGCGGTCATCACCTCCGAGGGGCGCTACCCGGTAGATGAGGTGGTCAAGATCGAGGCCGGGCTCATCCCGCGCGGCACGACCGTGTTTGTGATCAGCCCCTCGACAGACACGGAGCTGGTCGAGTCGGCCGCCAGCTTCCGCAGCGCTAAGGCGTTATCCTCGCCTGATCCTGATCGACCCATTCTCGTTCGGGGGGCATGAGGCCAACCAAACTCTGGCGGTTGAGGCCCGGCGGCGCGGGCTGCCCGCCAGCCGGGTCGAGTATGGGGAGCCACTCGAAGCCGCACTCGAACTCGTGTGAAGCATCGTTTGCCGGCAGGCCGGTGATATCATCGGTCGGCCGCTGTCGAGGAGCCTCCGAATGCGTGTGAACTGGCTGCTCGTGTCGGTGTTCGCCGCCGGCATGACTTCGCTGGGCGTGGAGCTGTCGGCCTCCCGGCTGCTGGGGAATGTCTTTGGAACCAGCAACCTGGTGTGGGCCAACATCATTGGGTTGATCCTGGTCTACTTGACCGCCGGCTATTTTCTTGGCGGCCGCTGGGCCGACCGTTCGCCGCGCGCTTCGACTTATTACCGTATCCTGGCCTGGGCCGGCTTCTCCGCCGGCCTGGTGCCGATCGTCGGCCGGCCCGTCCTGCTGCTGGCCGCCCAGGCCGTCGCCAGGCTCGATGCCGCCGTCATGGCCGGATCGTTCCTTTCGGTCTTAATCCTGTTCGTTGTCCCGGTCACGCTGCTCGGATGCATCTCGCCATTTGCCATCCGGCTGGCAATCGAGGACACCCAGCACGCCGGACGGACCGCCGGGCGCATCTACGCCATCTCGACCTTGGGTTCAATTCTAGGCACCTTCCTGCCGGTCCTGTGGCTCATCCCCAGCCTGGGGACCGCGCGCACATTTCTGGTTTTCGGAGTTGGCCTGCTGATTGTGGCCCTGGTCGGCATGGCGCAATCTGACCGGAGATCAGCCCTGCGCTATGCCGTCTTGCCGGTTGTTCTTCTTGGGCTTGCATGGTGGGCGCTGCGGGGGCCGATCAAGACCGCCACCGGCCAAATCTTCGAAGATGAATCGGCCTACAACTATATCCAGGTCGTTCAATCGGGTGACACCCGCTACTTGCTCCTGAACGAAGGCCAGGCCATTCATTCGGTGTACAGTCCAAATCGGCTGGAGACCTTCGGGACCTGGGACTACTTCCTGGCGGCGCCGTATTTCAATCCCCCGGAGAAGACTCCGGAGCGCCCGGCGAGGGTGGGCATTGTCGGACTGGCGGCCGGGACGATCGCCCACCAGTACACGGCCGTGTTCGGTGACGTGCCCATAGATGGATGGGAGATTGACCCGGAGATCCTCGAGGTCGGGCGGCAGTACTTCGATATGACCGAACCCAACCTGGATGCCATCGTCGCCGACGGACGCTGGGGGCTCGAACACAGTCCCGAAGTCTACAGCGTGATCGCCGTCGATGCCTACCGGCCGCCATACATCCCGTGGCAGCTGACCACCCAAGAGTTCTTCAGCATTGTCCGCGATCACCTCGCCCCAGATGGCGTGCTGGTGATCAATGTCGGCCGAACGCCGAATGATAGACGCCTAGTGGAAGCCATGCTGGGCACGATCGGCTCCGTCTTCCCGTCGGTTTATGTCGTCGACGTGCCGGAGACATTCAACAGCATGGTCTACGCGACCGATCAGCCGACTCAGGCCGGCAACTTGCGAGCAAACCTGACCCGGCTGGAGTCGGACGGCGCTCCTGCGTTCTTGCTCGAAGTCCTTCAGGAGAGCGTGGCCAATCTGCAGCCGTCGCCGGCGTCTTCGGTCGTGTTCACGGACGACCGCGCACCGGTTGAGCAGCTGATCAACTCAATCGTGATCCGTTTCGTGCTCGGCGACGGTTTGGGATCGATGGAGGGTGCACCTGGCTGAGATGATGGACTCCCCTTCGGCTTCGCGCCGCGCGTGGCGCCTTGGGCTTGGCCTGGCGCTTCAGATCGTCCTGCCGTTGGTCTTGTCCTTGACCGGCGTGCGTCTGGCGATCACCCATGCCTACGTCGAAGTGGCGTACCGCCTTCCGGGTTTTCCGCCCGATCCCTACGGCTTTACTCTGCAAGACCGGCTCAAGTGGTCCATGCCATCGCTCGACTACTTGCTGAACGCCGCCGGCATTGACTTCCTGGGCGACCTGCAATTCGACGATGGCACGCCAATCTACAACCAGCGCGAGCTCAGTCACATGGCCGATGTCAAGAGTCTGACCATCAAAGTGCTGGCGCTATGGGACGCCGGTGTGTTGGCACTCGCCATCTTTATCCTGGCGCTGCGGAGAGTGGGAGGCTCACGCGATGTTTGGTGGTCGATTCGGACCGGGGCCATCTGGACTTTGATGCTCATGGCCGCCCTGGCGTTGGGCCTGCTGGTGAGTTTCTCGTTTGTGTTCGTCGAATTTCATCACCTCTTCTTTCAGGGCAACTCGTGGCTGTTCTTGTATAGCGACACCCTCATTCGCCTCTTCCCGGAGCGTTTCTGGGAACAGGTGTTTGGCTTCATCATGCTGGTGGCCGTGACCGGGGCAGGCGGCCTGTGGTGGCTGGCCGACAGCCGCCTGAAGGCCGCAAAGGCGGTGGATTTGTGAAGGATCTCACAAACCCTGGCCAGCCGCATGCTTAAATCGCCGGCGGACAACCCGCAATTCGAGAGCGGCGCCAACCGTAGGGTGCTGTTGTTGATGACGTCGCGCACGTACCGGGCCAGGGCCTTTCTTGAAGCCGCCAAATCGCTGGGCGTGCCGATGGTTATCGGCACGGAAGCCGATACCCCGCTGATGAGCGGCGAGCGTGGCCTGAGTTTAGATTTCAGCGCGCCGGAAAAGGCGGCCGATGGCGTGGAGATCTTCTCCAAGTCGGTGCCCTTGGCCGCCATTGTGGCGGCCGAGGATGAAGGCACCTGGCTGGCGGCCGAATCGGCGCGCCGGTTGGGCCTGGCGCACAACCCCCCGGAGGCGGTGGCCGCCGTCCGCGATAAGGCCGGGCTGCGCGGCCGGATGGTTTTGGCGGGGCTGCTTTCCCCCCGTGGACTGCGCATAGACCTTGATTCGGACCCCGAAGACGCCGCCGACAGTCTTGACTATCCGGCGGTCATCAAGCCCCGGTTTCTGGCGGGAAGTCAGGGAGTGCTTCGCGTAGATGACCCGGCAGAATTCGTGGCTGGATTTCAAAGGCTCCGGCACCTGCTGCGCCAGCCGAACATTAGGCGCCTGGGGGGCGAGTTGGCGGAGAGTGTGTGGTGCGAAACGTATATTCCCGGCGAGGAAATTGCCCTCGAGGGCCTGCTGACGCATGGACGGCTGCAGGTGCTGGCCATCTTTGACAAACCTGATCCGCTCGAGGGCCCAACCTTTGAGGAAACCATCTATGTGACACCGTCGCGCCAATCAGCCAGCAGGCAGGCGTGGGCGGTTACGGCCGTCCAGGATGCTGTACGCGTGCTTGGGCTTGACGAGGGGCCGGTGCACGCCGAGCTCCGTCTCAACTCCGAAGGCGCGTGGCTGATAGACCTGGCCCCGCGCTCGATTGGAGGCTTATCCGCGCGCACGCTGCGGTTCGATCAGGGTGAAAGCCTCGAGTTCCTCATCCTCCGCCAGGCGTTGGGCCAGGATGTAACCGGAGCCATCCGAGAGCGGGCTGCCTCCGGCGTGATGATGATCCCCATCCCGAGGGCCGGCCGTTTGGACGCCGTCGGTGGCCAGGAGAGTGCCGCGGCCATCTCTGGTGTGGAATCGGTCATCATCAGCGTGCCGATCGGAGCGCAATTGGTCCCACTGCCCGAGGGCGACCGTTATCTTGGGTTCATCTTTGCCCACGCCGACGCGCCCGAGACGGTCGAAGACGGCTCAGGCGGGCGCATGCCTGCCTGGAGTTCACGATCAGCGGCGGGTCATGAGTCGGCCCGCACCCGCAGGTATAATTGGTTCAATCGCTCGGCCGGCGGCATCGCTCGACGCCGCCGCACACCACACACCAGGGAGCCCGACGTGATAGATATCAGCCCAGAAGCTGCCGCCAAGATTCAGGAAATGCTTCAGGCCAAGGATCGCCAGGGCAAGGCTCTGCGCATCGCCATCACCGGCCGGGGGCCGGATGGGTATGAATATTCCTTGCGGTTCATCAACCCCTCAGACGCCGAGCCGGGCGATACCAGCCTGGAGGTCGGCGGAATCCCGGTGCTCATCGACCAGGCCAGCGGTCCCAAGATCAAGGGAGCCCGCCTTGAATTCGTGCAAAACGCCTACCAAACCGGATTCCAGCTCGACAACCCCAATCCGCTCTGGGATGATCCAGTCTCCCAGGCTGTCCAAACGGTCATTGACACTCAGATCAATCCGAGCGTGGCCGTGCACGGAGGGTATGTCATGTTGCTGGAAGTGAAGGACAAGACGGCTTACGTTGAGCTGGGCGGGGGGTGCCGGGGCTGCGGGCTGGCGGATGTCACACTGAAGCAGGGCATCGACGTCATGATCCGGGAGGCGGTCCCGCAAATTGAAAGCATCGTGGACACGACCGACCACGCCTCAGGCACCAATCCCTACTACCAGCCTGGTAAAGGCGCCCAGGCCGAAATCGCCGTTTGCGTGAGCGGCCGGCCCGCCGCTTGTCGGTCAATCAAAGCATCGAGACTCTCGCGCCCCGATGGTTACGTCTCTGCCTGGCCCAGCCGCTTAACCACTCGCCGGGCTGAGACTGACGGCTAGAAGATCCCGCGCAGGGCCAGCAGCAGACCGATAATCATGAGCGGGATGCCCACGACGGCCCCCACCACGGTCAGGCTGATGATAAGCCCGACGATCATCAAGACCAGCCCGATGACGATGGCCACAAGACGGCCGGTCAGACCAAGGATCCATGTCAGCAGCCGCCAGACGGCCACGAACGGCCACGCGAGAATTCGCACGAGGGACATGAACACGTTTCTCCTTTGCGTCCGGGCCTAAGCCCCGAACTTGGCCAGCCGATTGGCGTGAGCCATCATGAGCGGCATCAGATCGGACGCCTGAAAGGTCCCCAAGCCACCCAGCGCGCAAGCCGTCTCTCCAAAGCTCGTTTGCGCGTCGTGGCGGACCGTCGCCGGAGCCCAGAGCAAGACCGGGACCGGATGCCAGGAGTGGGTTTTCATGCGCGCCGGGGTCGAGTGGTCCCCCGTGACCGCCAGGACATCCGGCTTCAGGTCCATCAAGGCCGGTAGGGCCGCATCGACGGTTTCGATCATGGCGGCTTTCTTGTCAAAGGCCCCGTCTTCGCCCAGGCTGTCGGTCTTCTTGATGTGAATGAACACAAAATCATTGGCGTCCCAGACCTGGCCGGCGGCGGCGAATTCGTCGGCCGGGGTCTCGCCTTGGAAGGCGTGCACCTGCATACCGACCAAGCGAGCCACGCCTTTGTACATGGGATAGACTGCCACGCAGGCCCCGGTGAGTTCGTAAACGTCCTTGAATTGTGGCAGGTGCGGATCTGCCGAAAAGCCCCGCAGCGTCAACGCGTTGGCTTTGGGTTGATCGCTGAGCGCCTCGCGGGCGGCGGCCACCCACTGGTTGACCAGATCTGCGGTGTGCTGCGCGCTTGGGTCGGATGGCCTGGCCTCCAACGGGGCTAAACCGGTCTCGAGCGGATCGGTGTCGTGGATGGCGTGTGACAGCTTGTCGCCGCGCATGACCAGAGCGAAACGATACTCTCTCAGCACGCGGACATCGATGCTGACCCCCGGGATCTCGATGGCATCCAATCGCTCGACCAAGGGTCGGGCCTCATCGGTGGAGATTCGCCCGGCCCGACGATCGATGATCCTGCCATCCTGGTCGACGGTGCAGAAATTGCCCCGAGCGGCCACATCGTCGGGGCCGACCTCGAGGCCGATCCCGGAGGCCTCGATCACGCCCCGGCCGATGTCGTAGGTCAAAGGATCGTAGCCGAAGAGGGCCAAATGCCCAGGCCCCGACCCGGGCGTGATTCCCGGCCGCACCGGGATGGTCTGCCCGAGCGTGCCTTCGGTGGCCAAGCGGTCGAAGTTGGGCGTGTGTGCCGCCTCGAGCTCGGTAGGGCCCCCCGGCTCGACCGACAAACCACCCAGGCCATCGAGGATCAGCAGGACAAGTTTGGTATTGGCCGGCTGGTGGAGGGATTTGATCAGGTTGAAGTCTGCCATGTCGCCTCCTCAGCCGCCATCATAACAAAAATGCGGACCGTCCCAAAGGGGGCGGCCGTTTTTCATCGCTATCCCCTTGTCCAGGTTGACCAAGAACGCGTTCAGGCTGCCTTGTCAGCTTGTGCCGCTATCTGGTCCGGGTCGGCTGCAGGCAGGCTGGTTCTGCCACCTGCCACAGGCAGGGCTAACGGGTGGGGGAGACGTGCCAGCCAGTTTGGGGCGCAGCCGGGGGGCGAGCTTTCGACAAAGAGAAAGAGCTGTCTCACATGCTGTCGAGACAGCCCCTTGAAGGCAAAGAGCTGTCGATCAGACGATGGCGGCCTGGTCGCCGGTCGTTTCGAACAGATGGACATTATCCATGTTGAAAATGACCTGTTTGGATTCGGTCACAGTGGCCTGGCTCCGAGGTCCATCCGGCTCACGAAGGTGTTGTTGCCGGATTTCAGGTACAGAATCAGCTCGTTGCCCATCGGCTCAATCACCTGCACCTCGGCCGTGACCTCAGCCGGTTGAATGCCCGGTGGCGTGTAGTGAGAGTCATGGATGTCCTCGGGCCGGATGCCGAAGACCACGTCCTTGTCCAAGTGCCCTTGAAAGGCCTGAGCCTTGGCCGCCGGGATGCCGACTTTGAAAGATCCGGCATCGACCTGCATGCCGCCGTCGCCCCGCAGCAGGCGGCCGTTGAAGAAGTTCATGGCCGGAGATCCGATGAAGCCCGCCACGAAGACGTTCGTCGGGAAGTCATACAGCTTTTGCGGAGTGTCAGTCTGCTGCAGGATCCCATCCTTCATGACTGCAATCCGGGTGGCCATGGTCATGGCCTCGGTCTGATCATGGGTGACGTAGATAAAGGTCGTCTCCAGCCGGCGATGCAGCTGCTGGATCTCGGCCCGAGTTTGCACCCTCAGTTTGGCGTCCAGGTTGGAGAGGGGCTCATCGAACAAGAAGACTTTGGGCTTGCGTACGATGGCCCGGCCCAGGGCGACGCGTTGGCGTTGTCCGCCCGAGAGCTGCCGGGGACGGCGATCGAGCAGCGCGCCAATTCCCAGGATATCGGCGGCCTCCTGAACTCGGGTCTTGATCTCATCTTTGGGGGTCTTTCGCAGCTTGAGACCAAAAGCCATGTTGTCGAAGACCGTCATGTGAGGGTAAAGCGCATACGATTGAAACACCATGGCGATGTCCCGGTCTTTGGGGGCCACATCGTTGACCACCCGGTCCCCAATCCGGATCTCGCCGTCGCTGATCTCTTCCAGGCCGGCCAGCAGCCGAAGGGAGGTCGTTTTCCCACAGCCGGATGGTCCGACCAGCACTAAGAATTCCTGGTCCGGGATCTGCAAGTTGACATCATTGACTGCCGTGACCCCGCCGAACCGTTTGTATACGTGATCGTACGTGACGCTCGCCATGAGCATGCCTCCCTTCGGGATAGTATCGTGGCACCATTATACTTTAGCCGGCATAGGGGTCCAAGCACGCCCGTGGGGCCAATTGACGGCTTGAAAGGGGCTCTGGTATATTGGCAGGCGTGGATAACGGAAGCAACAACGACCACTCGGCCAACAACGGCAATCATCGTTGGCGGCTGTTTTGGCGCTGGTTCGAACCCGGACTGGGCGTCAAGCGATGGCTGATGCTCTTGGTCGTGGCCACGGCTCTGATTGGGCTGGGCCTGGCGTTCTTGCTCCTTGACTACTATCGGCTGCATCCTGACTCGACCTGGCTGTACTTGATCAGTCTGCGGGCCCTGCCTCGCTGGGAGCGGGCCGTCTTGCTTGGTCTGGCAGGCGTCTCCGTTCTGGCACTGGCAATTGTCGGCCTGAACCGCGCTCTGCTCGCGCCGTTCATGCGGCCGGGGCGTTCGGTGGTCGAAGTGGTGTCAGCGCACCGCCGGCGGGAGCGCGGGCCCAAGATTGTGGCCATTGGAGGGGGCACGGGCCTCTCTACGCTGTTGCGCGGCCTCAAGGCCTACACGGGCAACCTCACGGCCGTTGTCACCGTGGCTGATGATGGAGGCTCTTCGGGGCGGCTCAGGCGTGACCTGGGGCTGCCACCGCCGGGAGATCTCCGCAACTGTCTGGCGGCTCTTTCCGATGATGAGCAGCTCTTGACCCAGCTGTTCCAATACCGGTTTGAGGAAGGCGAGTTGGCCGGCCACTCATTCGGCAATCTGTTCATTGCCGCCCTGGCGGCTGTCACCGGCGGCTTCGACACCGGGTTGGCCGAGGCCGGCCGGGTGCTGGCCATCCGCGGCCGCGTCCTGCCGTCGACTCTCGCGGATGTGTCCCTGGTCGCCGACAAGACTCCGGCGATGGATGTCCGTGCCGTGCGCGTGCGTGGCGAAAGCCAGATCCCCAATCTCCCGGGACAAATCCGGATTGTTCATCTGGAGCCCGACAATTCACCGGCCTATCCGGAGGCCATCCGGGCCATCCTGGGCGCCGACATGATCGTGGTCGGCCCCGGGAGTTTGTTTACCAGCGTCCTCCCCAACTTGCTTGTGAAAGATATCACAAAGGCCATCCGCGCCAGCCGGGCATTCAAAGTCTATGTCTGCAACGTGGCCACCCAGCCGGGTGAAACCGAAGATTTCGACCTGGCGGGTCATATCACCGCATTGGACCAGCATGTCGGGAAGGCGCTGGTCGATGTAGTGCTGGCCAACGACTGCCTGCAGGGGACGCTGCCCGGGAGCCTGGCGTTCGTGAAACCCGAGTGTGACGCCCTGAGTTTGCCTTGCCAGATGGCCGACCTGGCCGATCCAGCCAGGCCGTGGCGCCACGATTTGGCCAAGCTCGCCGAAGTGCTCGTGACCATGCTCGAGGAGCGCACAGGTCCGCTGGACCTGCCCTCATTGGGAGACGTCGAACCGACAAGCGGTCTGAATTGAACCCACCCGGGATCCCACCCGGCCGCCGCCCCCCATCTACGCCCGCCAGCGGTTGTCCGCCTCACCGCCGGCCCACACAGGAGGCCGAAGAAACTCCATGTTCAACAAGAAAACCATACGTGACATAGATCTTAGCGGCCGACGGGCGCTGGTGAGAGTGGACTTCAACGTCCCTGTGCGCAACGGCGAGGTCGCGGACGACACGCGCATTCGCGCCGAACTGCCTACTTTGAAGGCTCTGGTGGATGTCGGCGCCCGGACCATCCTGTGCTCTCACCTCGGCCGGCCCAAAGGCAAGCCGGATCCGGCACAATCTCTCCGACCGGTCGCCGCGGCGTTGAGTGCCTTGATGGGTCGGCCGGTGGCCTTCGCACCCGATTGCGTCGGGCCCGAGGCCGAGATGGCTGCCGCCGCCGTTGAGCCGGGGGGATTGCTGCTGCTCGAGAACACTCGCTTCCATCCAGAAGAACAAGCCAACGATATGGGCTTTGCGCAAAAGCTGGCCTCGCTGGCCGAGGTGTTCGTCAACGATGCCTTCGGCTCGGCTCATCGGGCCCACGCTTCGACCGAGGGGGTGGCGCACTTTCTCCCGGCCGTCGCCGGCCTGCTGATGGAGCGTGAAATCACCGAGTTGAGCAAAGCCCTCGACAGCCAGGCCCGGCCCTACATTGCCATTCTCGGTGGGGCGAAGGTCTCGGACAAAATCGGCGTCGTGGAGGCCTTGCTCAAGCGCGCCGATCGACTCTTGATTGGCGGCGGCATGGCCAACACCTTCCTGGCGGCACAGGGGCGCGACATGCGCGACTCGCTGGTTGAGCCCGAGGCGCTGGAAACGGCTAAGGGTTTGCTCGATCGAGCTCAAGGACGCCTGGTGCTGCCGTCGGACGCGGTGATCGCCGATCGTTTCGAGGCAGATGCAGATCACCAGATCGTCGACGTCGATGCGGTGCCCTCCGGCTGGCGGATCATGGATATTGGGCCGAAGAGCGTGGCAGCATTCCGGCAAGTTCTTGTTGGGGCCAGTTTGGTCGTCTGGAACGGCCCGATGGGGGTCTTCGAGTTCCCGGCCTTCGCACAGGGCACCTTCGAATTGGCGCGCGTGGTCGCGGATTGTGGTGGCACGACGATCGTCGGCGGAGGCGACTCGGCGGCCGCGGTCCAGCAGGCCGGCTTGGCAGCTCGCATGACCCACGTGTCGACCGGGGGAGGGGCTTCGCTTGAGTTCCTTGAGGGCAAGATACTGCCCGGCGTGGCCGTGCTGCAGGACCGCGATTGACCCAGACGTTTCCAAGGCCACTCCGTAGGCTGAGTGTTGAAACCGGCGGCCCCAGGGCCGCCGGTGCGGTGTCGGCGATCGACCGGAGTTTACAGGATATTGACAGTCTCATGTTGTGGACGTCATGTCGACTCACTATAATTCGCACCGATTGGAGGACCTTCAAGTCGAATGCCCTTTCTAGCCGGTGAGAACGTTGGGCCCTACCGCATCACCGAGCCGCTCGGCCAGGGAGGCATGGCCTCGGTCTTTAAGGCGTATCACCCGGCCCTCGATCGATACGTTGCCATCAAGGTCCTTCACCCCGCCTTCCTTCAGGATCCCAACTTCCTGGCTCGCTTTGAGCGGGAAGCCAAACTCGTGGCCAAGCTGGATCACCCCAATATCGTCCCAATTTATGACTTCGCCGAGCACGAGGGGCAGCCCTATCTGGTGATGAAGTTCATACACGGGGAAACCCTCAAGGCCCGTCTGGGCCGGGGCGAAATCGGGCCGCAGGAGCGTCTGCGGATCATCGAAGCGGTGGGCAAAGGGCTCGGCTACGCTCACAAGCACGGGATTTTGCACCGGGATATCAAGCCCTCGAATATCCTGCTCGCCGATGACGGCAACATCTACCTGGCCGATTTCGGCCTGGCCAGGATGGCCCAGGCGGGAGAGTTGACGCTGTCAAGCGACATGCTCCTGGGGACGCCCCAGTACATTTCTCCGGAGCAAGCCAGGGGCGAGCCTAAGCTCGACGAAGGCACCGACATCTACTCCTTGGGTGTCGTGATCTACGAAATGTTCGTCGGACGCGTGCCTTTCAACGCCGACACTCCGTTTTCCATCATCCATGACCATATCTACACCCCCCTCCCGCTTCCCCGCGACGTCAACCCCACTGTCCCTGAGCCTGTCGAACGGATGTTGCTCAAGTCGCTGGCAAAGGAGCGGGCCGACCGTTTTGGCTCGATGGCCGAACTCGTTCAGGGCCTGCACGCCGCCCTGGGTCTTGGCCCC
Organism: uncultured Chloroflexia bacterium; assembly: GCA_963797485.1. GTDB lineage: Bacteria > Chloroflexota > Anaerolineae > Anaerolineales > E44-bin32 > CAWAND01. The sequence goes on along the minus strand of CAWCPF010000001.1, from coordinate 80,001 downwards.
GGAAGCGTCGGCACGGTCTCGGTGCGGCCGGATATGGCGCCGACCGTGGCTGAGACCAGCAAGCCCGTCCCCGACATCCCCGCTTCGGCCCGGCCGGGGCGGCGTTGGGTGTGGATCGTGGGCGGCCTCGGCGTCGCCTGCATGTGCCTGTTTGTCTTCCTGGTCCTGGCCAATCGCTCCAACCAGACGAACCAGCCCCCAACCGGCATGCCGACCGAGATCGGCGCGCTCGACTCCGGTGTCTGACTCGCAAGCCACCTTGGCAGCGGCGCGAAACGCCGTCGCCACCAACCCGGCGGACCCGGAAGCCCAACTCGCCCTCGCCAGGGCCCTAGCTGACAGCGGAGAGCCCGTGCGCGCTGCCGGGGCATTGTTGGAGGGTGTGCAGCTGCTCCGGGATCGCGGCCAGCCCGGTCGTGCCATCCAAGCTCTGGCGTCGGGCCTGGAGTTGCTTGGTGGCCCGGATCAAGCCCCCTCGCAGGTTGTCGATGCCACCCTGCAGGCCCTGTTCCTGGGGGCCAGCCAACCCGATGGGGTGGGGCCCGTCATCGAGCAGCTCCGCGCCCAATATCCTGATTGGCTCACGCTACAGGCCGCGCAGGCTCGCGCCGCCCTGTATCGGGGTGAGGCCGACCAGGCGCAACAGCAGGTGGAGTTCGTGCTTCAGGCACAGCCGGGGGACCTGCTGGCGCAAACGGTGCAGGCGGAGATCGATGCGCAGCAAGGAAACACGGCCCAGGCGTTGGGCGAGATCGATCACATTCTCGGCCAGCCGGCGGTTCCACGCTGGCTCCAGCATTCGCTGACGGATCTCCGCCGAACCTTGAGGACCGCCAACTAGGAGGAACTCGTTGACACGCATCCCACTCATCGCCGGAAACTGGAAGATGAACAAGACGGTCGATCAGACCGTCCCGCTCCTCCAGGCCCTGGTTCGAGCTCATTCAGGGCGCAAGGGCGTGGAAGTTCTGGTCTGCCCACCTTTCACCGCGCTTCCGGCTGCAGCCGGCATTCTGGCGGGATCGTCAGTCAAGCTTGGGGCGCAGAATCTCCATTGGGAAGAAGCCGGGGCGTACACGGGTGAGATCTCAGCTTCCATGCTCAAGGAATTGTGCGAGTATGTGATCATCGGACATTCGGAAAGGCGTGCCCTGTTCGGCGAAACCGATCAGACGGTGAATTCGAAGGTCAAGTCGGCCCTCGGGCATCAGCTCAAACCGATTGTGTGTGTAGGGGAAACATTGGCCGAAAATGAGGCGGGCCAAACGGCCGAAGTGGTCAGCCGCCAGGTGCGGCTTGGACTGGCCGAATTGGATACTGCCGAGGTGGGGGACCTGGTCGTGGCCTATGAGCCCGTCTGGGCCATCGGAACGGGCCGGGCGGCAACGCCGGAGACCGCCAGCGACGTTGTCGAAGTGGTCATCAGACCGGCGCTGGAGTACCTGTTCGATCGGGCTGCATCGCAGGCCATCCGCGTACTGTACGGGGGAAGCGTGAAGGCGGACAATGCCCGCACCTTCTTTCGCGCTCCCGGTATTGACGGAGGCTTGGTGGGCGGTGCCAGTCTGGACGCCGCCCAGTTCACCGCCATCATCGAGGCGGCAAGCTAACTTTCACCACGTCGCCTCGGCGCGGACGGTACATGCGTCCGCCGGTTGTGCGGCGGGCCACGGGGGCAGGTGAACCTGGTCCCGGGTTAGCCGGTTCCGAATTGCCGGTCGCCGGCATCGCCCAGACCCGGCAAGATGTATCCGCGCTCGTTGAGGCGTTCGTCGATGGCCGCCAGGTGGATGGGCACCTCGGGATGCTTTTGATGCAGCGCTTCAATCCCCTCCGGCGCTCCGATGATGCCAACGAACTTGATATTGGCGACGCCCCAGTTCTTGAGAATGTCCACTGTAGCGACGGCTGAGCCGCCCGTCGCCAGCATCGGATCCAAGATGAGACAGACGGAGACGGTGGGCTCCACGGGAAGCTTGTTGTAATACTGAACGGGCTCGAGGGTCCGTTCATCGCGGTAAAGTCCGATATGCCAGACTTCGGCGGATGGCATCAACTCCCAGATTCCCTCTACCATCCCCAGGCCGGCCCTCAGGATGGGCACCAGCCCGACACTATGTTCCAACTCCTGCCCTTGCGTTTGGGCCAGGGGCGTCGTGACCTGGACGGGGCGTGTGCGCAGGTCCTGGGTTGCTTCATACCCCAGCAAGGCGGCAATCTCGCGAACCAACTCCCGGAACTTGCGGGGGTCCGTAGCCTGATCGCGCAGCTTGGTCACTTTGTGAGCTACCATCGGATGAGGGGACTTGAAGACATTCGTGTTGTCCATCCACGGCCTCCTGCTTGGAACTTGGACTCGAACAAAACTCGTTCACGTGTGCCGACGGACCGCCACGACCGTCAGGTCATCGAACGGCTCCGGATCGGACGAGAACTCGGCCACCGCATTCGCGACCATGTCGGTCAACGCCTGCGCGCTCGAGATTTTCTGGCGCCCCCTGGAGGAGGCGTTCAAGGTTGCCAGGCCCGTACTGGCTGCCTCCAGGATCGAAGGCTTCGGTGACTCCGTCAGTGTATAGCAGGAGCATGCCTCCGGTCGGGAGCTGCATTTCATGGGTCTGGTACTCGGCATTGGCGTCGACCCCCAGCAGCATGTTGTGACTACGGATCGACACAACCTGGTGTTTGGCATCTCTTAGCAGAGGCGGGTTGTGCCCCCCGTTGGCGTAGGTCACCCGGCCGCTTTGTGGTTCCCAAACGGCATAGAAAAGGCTCACAAACAAGTCCGGGCGGGTCTCGGCGAATATGAGCTGGTTGAGCCGCGTGAGGGCTGCGCCCGGCTCGAGATACGTGCTGGCGATCGACCTGAGCAGGGTGCGGCACAAGGCCATGAACAGTGCTGCCGGAACGCCTTTGTCGGCCACGTCCGCAATGGCGACTCCCCAGCGAGGGCCTTGCGGCCCATCCGGGAGGGGGATGAAGTCATAGAAGTCGCCTCCGACTTGCCTGGCAGCCACCCAGATGGCTCCCACATCCCAACCGCTCCCGCCAGGCAGGTCTTCCGGAAGGAAGCTTTCTTGTATGCTGCGGGCCGTGGCCAGTTCGCGCTCGAGCGAACGCTGGGCGGCGGCCTCTTCGATCAGGCGTGCGTTTTCGATTCGGAGCGAGATTTGGTGTGCAATACCCGTGAGAAGCGACCGCCGGGAAGGCCCTTTGGAGGGCCCGCCGACCATGAGCACGCCCACCAGCCGTTGGCCATCACTCAGCGCAAAGATGACGGCGTCGGTTTCAGAAACCGTCTGCTGGACTGAGGTCGGGAGTTCGATCTCGGTCGCCGTCTCGGTGTCTGGATAGGGCGGCGCCAATCCAAAATCCGAAGGCTCCAGCCTGAGTCTCCCGAGCTGTTCAAATGCCGGTCGGTTCAACCCAGAGGCGGGCCCGAGGCGGAGCAGTCCGCTGGCCTCGTCGGGCAGCAGCAACGCGGCCCAAGGTGCACCTGCCAACAATGTGGTCAGCTGGAGCACGGCACGCAGAGCCGTTTCAGGGTCGCCAGGCTGGGCGGCATGCTGAGCGACTTCGAGCAGCACCGTATTGATCCACGTGTACTCCTGCTGTTGCGCGAAGTTGCGAGCCTCCAATGTGGCAATGGCGAGTAGTGAAGCCACAAGCTCGGCAAAGGTGACCTGTGCCGGGGCAAATGGGCGTCCATCCAGATGGGTGAGCAGCAGCACCCCTAGAATTCGGTCCTCGACCATCATCGGCACCGCCAGCGAGTTCCCCACCAAGATGGGAGTGTCGGGATCACCCTCGTCTTCGCCATGGTCCAACTCGCGTTGTTCGAAGGTCTTACGTTCCAAGGCGGCGAGGCCCGCCAGCCCCTCCCCCAAACCCAGCTCCTGCGCCTCAAGTCTGGCGTTGGGCGAAACGGCCCTGAGCACAACCGACTCCTGCTGGCACTCATACAAGCGGACTTCGGCAAAATCGAAGGCCTGACAGATCACCGGCGCGACGTGTTGAAATCGGTCCTCCAAAGGCTGCAATGAAATCAGGCGCTGCGAAATCTCGGTCAGGACTCCCATCTGAGTGGCTCGCGCCTCCACCTCGGCATGGCTGCGCAGGCGCGACATGACCGGCGCCAGGAATCCCGCCATCCTGGCCGCGACATCGATATCTGAGTCGGTGAACCGCTCGGGCCCGCCGCGTTCGAGAGCCAACAGGCCCAGCGGGTGCGCCGATCCATGGATAGGGATCATCAAGATCTCTCCCCGGTCGAGCATTGTCTGACCGGCAAGGGAAGGGCGTTCGGGTCGATCCTGGTCGCCGGGGGAATTCAGGGAGTAGACATGTGGGGCGCGGTGACGAAGCGACCAACCCGCCATATCGTCCTGTTCGATCCCGGCCGAGGTTCGGAGAGGTGGGAGTTGCAGCCCATGCTGAATCCGCTTGAGCAGGACCAACTGCGATGTCTCATAGATGCCGAATTGAAGGCCGTCAAAGTAGAACAACTTCTCGGCTGATAAGGCGACGGCATCGGCCAGACCTGGGGCTTCAACTGGCGCGCCGGCGATCGTCTCCATAGCCTCCAGGAGGCGGGACATGGATCCGGGAGGAGATAGTGCCGGCCGGCGCCGTCTTATCAGCCACCCGATGAGCCAGGCAGCCGCCGAAAGGCCGGCTCCGACCGCGACGTACCCCCAGGGCGACAGGTAGGCACTATTCAACGGAGGGCGTCACGAAGGCAAGATGGCATATCGTAGGCGCGGCTCCTACGGCGAAAAGTCGGCGTGCGAGGTCTTCCTCATGGTCAGGAGATTCCCGTTCTTCTGCCGCGCATAATCAATCTCGTCCATCACGCGGTGCATGATAAGTAGTCCAAGGCCACCCAAGCGCGGGCTGTTTGGGTCGGGCGGGACGAGAGGGGCTTCGGCGGGATTGAAGGGTGGGGCCGTGTCTTGCAGTTGGATGGTCAACTCGCCGCGTTCGGAGTTGACCGTCACGGCGATCTGCCCGGTGGCGTGGCTGCCATATCCGTGCAGCACGATGTTTTCGCAGGCCTCGCCGACGGCCAGCTGGCAGGCATAACTAGTTCTGTCGTCAAAGCCGGCTGCTAACGCTCCCTGGCTGACCAGGTCGCAAATGGGCGCGACCTCGTCCAGGATGGCCTGTACCACAAGCGAGCGTCTAGGCATGCCGCCGGCCTAGTACGCCGCGATGGCCTCTTCGCGGGTCGGGAAGGTCTCAAATAGCACGTCAAGCCCGGCGATCTCCAGCGTCTCCTTCACACGATCCGAGGGTTGTGCCAGGCGAACAACCCCTCCGCCTTTCTGGGCCTCCTTGCGTGACATGACAAGAATTCGCAGCCCGGCCGACGACAGGAAATCAACCTGGGACAGATCAAAGATCAAGTTACGCTGGCCGGTCTTCAGTTCATCCTTAACAGTGGCTTCGAATTGATCGGCGGTGCTGGAATCAACTCGGCCTTTGACAGCAATGACGGAGACACGCTTGTAAACATCCTTGGATATTTCCACGAGTTCCCTCCCGGATCAGAACGGGTTAAGCGGATCGCTGCACGACGTAGCGAGACAATTCGGCCAGACCATACCGGGTCGGCGAAGCAGGCAGGCCGGCCAACAGTTCTTCCGCGCGGCTCGCAAAGGATTCGGCTTCTTTCATGGCTTGTTCAATGGCGCCAGAGTGGCGAATGTCCTCGATCAGTTGGTCCGTGGACGAGCCGTTGGCACCGTAGTTTCCGTTGGGGAGGTCAAGCCGCTCGTCCTCGGGGTGTTCCTCGAGGAAGAAAAGACTTGGCAGGGTCAACAACCCCTGGCGGAGATCGTTGGCCACCGGTTTGCCGACCATGGCTGGATCGCCGATGAAGTCGAGCACGTCGTCGACAATCTGGAAGGCCACGCCGATCGAGTAGCCGAATTGGCGCGCTTCCTCAATTCGATCCGGCCCCGCCTGGCCGAGCAGGGCCGCGCCTTCGGAAGCCAATTCGAAGAGCGAGGCCGTCTTGGCATAGATGCGATCGAAGTAGTCCTGGCGGCTCCCAGTCGACTGCGCCCCGAAGAGCTGCGTGATCTCTCCGTTGACGATGGTCATCAACGTCTCAGCGAAGCGCTCCATGATCGCCAGGGAACCGGTCTGAGCAGCCAGGTGGGCAGCCCGCGCAAAGATGTAGTCGCCGGTCAGGACCGTGGCGCCCGGCGTCCATTGTGAGTTGAGGGTGGGGATACCTCGCCGCAGCGCGGCCTTGTCGATCAGATCATCATGGACCAGCGTGGCCGTGTGAAGCATCTCGATGGCAGCCGCCAGCGTCACAAGCCGATCATGGTCGGCCCCGAACATCTCCCCATATAGAAGGACGAGGGTCGGCCGAAGGCGCTTTCCGCCCGAGGCCAGCAGATGTTCAAGAGCCTGATTGAGGCTGGGGTGATGGCTCCCCGACTGGGCGCGCGATACGGTGCTCGACCTCGGGCATATCCGCCCGAACAAGATCAAAGAAGGTGGCCGTTGTGGGTTCCATGATTCCACCTGAAAAGGTCAGCCGCGTTTTGGCTTGTCTGGCTGGCAACAACCTCAAACGGAAGTTTCAAAACGGATGCGAGTTCCAGGCCCACCAAACGAGCCATGGCCGGCTCATTGCGCTGTCCTCGATGAGGTTGTGGCGCCAGGTAAGGCGAGTCAGTTTCGAGGAGCAGCCGGCCAAGTCTCAACCCGGAGACAACTTGGCGCAAATGGGCCGCGTTTTTGAAGGTCAAAGGGCCGCCGATCCCCAAATAGAAACCGAGTGCCAAAGCGCGCTCGGCATACTCCGCCGAGCTCGAAAACCCGTGCAGCACTCCCGGACGCTGCCTCAACTCATCGTCGCCGAGGCCGTCCACCCAGACGGCCAGGGCCGACAGCACTTCGTCTTCGGCCTGACGCTGATGAATCACTACCGGAAGTCCGAGCTCGCTGGCCAGCGTGAGCTGCGTCCCGAAGACCTGCATCTGAATGGCGCGCGGTGATAGCAGGCGATAGAAATCCAGCCCGATTTCGCCGATGGCGACAACGCAGTCGGATCGGGCGAGGACCGCAAGTTCGGATTCACTCCCGGGTCCCCAGCCGCTGGCCTCGTGAGGGTGAACGCCAACGGCCGCAAAGAGCTCGGGACGAGCCCCCGCCAGTTGGACAGCTCTGCGGCTGCTGGCCACATCCGTGCCCTGTATGAGCATGGTCCGGATTCCGGCCTCGGCGGCTCGCGCCAGCACTTGGTCCAGATCATCGTCGAACTGGGCCAGGTTCAAGTGGCAGTGCGTATCCGCCAGGGACGGCTTGAAGTCGTGCATCAGGCAATCCCGACCACTTTCAAACCGTCCTGGAGTATCGGCTGGACCCGATCAGCATGCGTCGTCTCACAATACACCCTGACTATCGGCTCGGTTCCGGAAAAGCGGATCAACATCCAGCCTCCGTCTTCGAGGCCGAACTTGTAACCGTCCATAGTCTCCAGCCCGGTCACCTTCAGGCCACCCAGGGTTTCGGGGTGGGCGCTTTCGATGTGCTGTCGATACTGGCGTCGCTCTCCCGGGGGAAGCGGCGAATCGATGCGGTCGTAGAAATGCGCGCCGACCTTCTCGAACAGCCTGTCCACCAGTCCGGCCGGGCGCGAGCTGAGGCGGACCATCATGTCCAGGAAATACAGACCGGCCAGAATCCCATCCCGCTCAGGGACATGTCCCCGAAAAGCGTAACCACCCGACTCCTCGCCGCCGATCATGGCATTAACTTCCAGCATCTTGGGGGCCACGTACTTGAAGCCAACCCCGGTTTCGTAGACCGGCACGTCGTAAAGCGCGCCCAGCTTATTCAGCATGGACGTGGTGGAGAGTGTCTTGACGATCGGGCCACGCTCACCGCGAACCTCGAGCATATAGTAAGCCAGCAGGGCGAAGGCGCGCAGTTGATCGATGAACTGACCGTGCTCGTCCCCCAGTCCAACCCGGTCGGCATCGCCGTCGTTCACGATCAAGACGTCGGCCTGGTTCTTGACCGTGGCGCGCAGACCAGGATCGATATTGGGCCGGATTGGCTCAGGCCGGCTCATTTCGGGGAAGATCGGGTTGCGCGCCTGGTGGATGGACACCAAGGTTGTTCGTCCGCCCTCCAGCAGGGCGGGAAACCAGTCCGCGCCGTTGCCCCACATGGGGTCGTAGAGCACCGTCAACCCGGCGTCCAGGATGGGATCGAGGTCGAGCAATCGTCGGATCTGGTCGAAGTAAGCCGGAGCCGCGTCAAAACTCTCCACCGAGCCGGCGGAAGACCCATTTGGCGAGGCCAGCAGCTTATCGGCCGACGGCGGGATCAAGGATTCGATCGCCTTCAAACCGTCCGGGTCGATCGCTCCCCCATGCCGGTCGCGGACCTTGAAACCATTGTCCGTGGACGGATTGTGCGAGGCCGTGATGTTCACCGCGCCGGCCGCCTCGTGGTCCACGACCGAGTAGGAGATCGCCGGGGTCGGGGTCGGGGCATTGGTCAGCAAGACCCGGTAGCCGTACGCGGCCAGGATCTCGGCCGCGGCTGCCGCAAATCCCTCCGAGTTGAACCGGCGATCGTACCCGACAACCACCCGCTGACGGTCGGGAGCTTCGGTTTTCAGGTAGCGGGCGAATCCCACCGCGCAGCGGCGGACGGAGTCGAATGTGTAGTCCTCGGCGATCCGGCCGCGCCAACCATCGGTCCCGAACTTGATCTCGGGCTCACTCATGCGCAGTCTCCTGGGGCACGGCATGCCCAGGCAAAAAAAGGGGCCAGGCAGGTCCGCTCCCAGCGGATGCGTCCTGGCCGACGTGGCTGCAAAGCGACAGAGGCTTGTGATGAACCTCCCGGCAACTGACCGACGGTCATTATAGCTTCAATCCTTGCGCCCGGGGTTCGAACCGGCTGGCAGCCAGCGCTGCATACTCTGCCCGGTTTTCATGATCTCTCTGAGAAGTCTCGGTGCTCAGGCGATTGGCTTGTTCGTAGAAGGCATCAATGGCCTCGAAGAACTCCAGCAAGGCGTGCAGGCGCCGGGCGACTTCGGGTGAAGTGCCATTTTCGAGGCTCTGCCTTTCGCTCTGGCGCAGGATGTCCAGAGTGGGATCCACTTCCCGCTTTTTTCTTTCGGCCACAATTTGTCGGAACATTTCCCACACATCTTCAACCGCCTCAAAGTGGTCGCGCCGATCCCCGAGGACATGGACCAGCCGGACCACGCCCCAGCTCTGAAGTTCACGCAGGCTGGTGCTCACGGTTGACCTGGCAAGGGACAAACATTGGACGATCTGTTCCGCATTCAGGGGCTGGGGGGCAAGAAAAAGCAAAGCGTGAATCTGAGCCACGGTGCGGCTCACCCCCCACCGGCTGCCCATCTCGCCCCAATGGAGCACAAAGGCTTCCATAACGGGGGAGAGTTCAAAGGCATAAGGCTTGTCCATCGCATTCACTCCTTACAGAATATACCGAAATAACTGAAATTGGTCAAGTTCGAGTGGATCTGGCAGGCGAGCCATGGGTGAACCACCCCGTCCCGCCAGGACAATGCACCTCCCCGGGCACGAATTCGCGTGGTAAACTTCCAAGGTTGCGGCGTCTGAATCACAGGCGTCTTCCGCTCCCAATCGGCGCCTCCCGGCGCCTGAGTTGGGGGCAATCCCGAGGAAAGGAGGTTGCAGGATGCGCAACTACGAAGTGGCTGTCATTGTAAATCCCGATCTTGACGATCAGGCACTCCAGGCTTTCGAAGAAAAGGTTAAAGGATGGATCTCCGCTGTCGACGGGCAAACAGTGGACGTTGAGCGCTGGGGTCGCCGGCGGCTAGCTTATCCCATCGAGAACAACCGCGATGGGTACTACTTGTTTGTCAACAGCCAGATGCCGCCCCAGGCGACGGGCTCGCTGGAACGAGAACTCAAGCTCAACGAAGATGTCATGCAATTCATGATCACGCTGAAGGACGAGGTCTGACGGACAAAATGCCAGCCAAGCGGAGCGGGGCGAGGAGCGAGTTATGGGCCGCGGCCTGAACAAGGTCATCCTGATCGGCCAACTGGGTCGAAACCCAGAGATGCGTTATACGGGCAGCGGGAAGCCTGTGACGAGCTTCAGCCTGGGCGTGACGTCCGTGTGGCACGATCCGGAAGGTGAGCGGCGAGAACAAGCCGAATGGTTCAATGTCATTGCCTGGGGCGGGCTGGCAGAGGTCTGCAATCAGTACCTTCGGAAAGGTCAGAGAGTCTACATCGAAGGTCGGCTCCAAACTCGGAGCTGGCAGGACGATTCCGGAATCGAGCGTTCGGCGGTCGAGGTGGTAGCCAGAGAGATGATCATGCTGGATGACGGCCGGGCGGTTGCGCAGTCGGCCGGAACGGCGGCCGACCAGATCGAGAAGTCCCCCCAGGGGGAGCCGTCGATCTCCGAAGGGTGAAATCGGCTCTCGGAAGCAGCTGGCCGGGATGTTTTTGTGACTGGATGACGATCAATCCATGGCATAGGCCGAGTCTCAATTGGTCCGGCCGATGGATGAGGAGACAACAGAGTGGCTGACGATTTTGAGAACGAAGACGAACTGGAAGAGGAAATCGAGGTCGGAGAATCAGATGAAGGCGGCGGAAGAGCACCCCGATCCGGCGCCGATTTCTCAGAGCGGAGGCCGTCACGCGGCGGGCCGCGAGGCCGGTTTAGCCGTCGGCCCCGCGTGTGCCAGTTTTGCACGGAGAAGACCAAGGTTATCAACTACCGGCAGACGGACGTGCTTCGTCGGTTGGTGACGGACCAAGGCAAAATACGCGGCCGGCGCGAAACCGGATCGTGCGCCCGCCATCAGCGCATGATTGCCAAAGCGGTCAAACGCGCTCGGCACATGGCGCTGTTGTCGTACACCGGCGAAAGCCGCCGGTAAGCCTCCGCCCATGATCGCAAACCACAAATCTTTGGGCCGCTGCCGGTCTTTGGGCATGCTCGCGGGGGAGAACTAGATGTCGGCTCGCAAGCCAGCTGCCCCCCCGCCGCTCCACCGCAAGCATCTCGCCAGGGCACAACGCGAGGCGCGTGTCCGGCTGTTGGTCTTGATTGCCGCCGGAGCCACGGTCTTGTTGCTGCTCGGCATCCTTGGCTATGGCTATTACGACATCAACTACCTTCAGCCCCAGCAGCCTGTGGTCACTGTCGACGGCCAGGTCATCACGGCGCACGAGTTTCAGGCCACCGCCAAGCTGATGATGCAGGACCTGCAGAGCAAATACAACTCTTACCAACAGCTGGCACAGATATTCGCCAGCGACGCTCAGATTTCCGCTCAGGTCCAGCAACAGCTCAATCAGATCCAGCTGCAAATCGGCGACCCAACGCTTATGGCTCAGAACGTTCAGGAGAAAATGATCCAGGACATCCTTATCCGGCGCGAGGCCGAAAAACGGGGCATAACCGTCACGGATCAGGAGGTCAGCGACTCTATCCAGTCGTCTTTCCAGTACTACCCCAACGGCACGCCTACGCCCCAGCCGACGCCTGTCATCCCGCCCACGGCAACTTTGAACCCGACGGAGCAGGCCTCCATTACGCCATCTGTAACACCCACACAGGGGCCGAGCCCGACCACGCCGCCGACGTTCACCCCGGGGCCGACGTCCACGCCGTTCACCGAGGAATCTTTCAAGGCGATCTACCAGACCTACCTGGGGGATTTGCGCACTGTTGATGTCACGGAAGATGACTACCGGGCGTATGTACGGGCAAGTCTGTACGGAGATAAGCTTGTCGAAGCCTTCCGGGCTGCCGTGCCGCGTGATCAGGAGATGGTGCACGCCCGCCACATTCTTGTGGCCGACGAAGCCACGGCTCAAGACGTCTTGAAGCGTTTCAAGGCCGGAGAGTTGTGGGAGGCTTTGGCCAAGACCTACTCCACTGACACTTCGAACAAGGACAGCGGCGGGGACCTGGGATGGTTTGCGCGAGGTCAGATGGTCGCCGAGTTCGAGAAGGTAGCCTTTGAGACAGCCGTCGGGCAAGTTTCCGATCCCGTCCAGACGCAGTTTGGCTGGCACATTGTCCAGATCTTGGGCAAAGAAACCAGAGCCGTGGATGACACGACCTATAATCAGCTCGTCCAGTCGGCCTTCAACTCATGGCTGCAGGACCAGCGCACGGCCAGTTCCGTCGAGGTCCTGGGTGATGCGCCCCAGCTCATCCCGACACTGCAAAGCGGTCCATAACCTTGGTTGCTGACGATTCCGCCGGCCCGGCTTAAGGGCGGGGTTCAGGCGAATATCGCGGGCCGTTTCAAGTGAGGCGGCCCGTTCTCGTTTTTGTCCCCATCCCTCTCTTATAAGTTGGCCGTGCCCGGATTCGGGTCGTCCCGTGCTTTGAAGCCACGCGGGCGATGACGCCTGCAATCCGGCCGCTTGTCAGCGGGTGCCCTCGGCCACGCGCTCGCTCCCCTGGAGTTCGTCCCCCGCCCTTTTCCCGTCCCGGTCCTACGGCCCCCTTGAAGCGCCCAACGGCCCGCGACTATACTTCGGTGGGGCGAAGACCGAATGAATTTGAAGTCACTACTCGACGGCTTGCCTGAATTGACCTCTCCCGCTGATCGAGAGGTGCTCCAGCGCGCCTTTCGTGTGGCGGAAAAAGGGCACCTGGGCCAGAAACGTGCGTCGGGAGAGGCGTACATCAATCACTGCCTGGCGGTGGCATCCATCCTCCAGGATCTCGGCGCGCCGGTGCCTGTGCTGGCGGCAGCTCTGCTCCACGACACGGTCGAAGACACACCCGTGACACTGGGCGATATTCGCCGCGACTTCGGCGAAGAGATCGCCCAGCTCGTAGATGGCGTCACCAAGTTGACGCATTTGCCGCGCGTCTGCCGGCGGCGAGTGGAGAGAAATCGGCAAAAGCCTTCCGCATCGATCTGGCCAAGGAAACGCTGCGCAAGACCTTCCTGGCCATGGGCGACGACGTGCGCGTAGTGCTCATCAAGTTGGCCGACCGCCTGCACAACATGCGCACCCTGTCACATCCGGCCCGGAAAAGCAGGCCCGCATTGCCGCGAAACCCTGGAAATCTTCGCGCCCCTGGCCAACCGGCTGGGCATCTGGCAGCTGAAGTGGGAGCTGGAAGACCTCAGCTTTCGCTATACCATACCCGAGCGCTTTCACGAAATCGCCGACCAGATCGCCGAACACCAGGCCGACCGCGAAGCATGACGTTGACATCAACATCGGTCGAGCATGTGCGAGGCCTTGCTGCCGGAGCACAACATCGAGGCCGACCTCACTCGGCCGGCCCAAGCACATCTACTCGATCTATAGAAGATGGAACGCAAGGAGGTGCCTTTGACGAAGTCTACGACGTGCGGGCGGTGCGGGTCATCGTCGACGACCAGTCCCACCTGCTATTTTGCGCTCGGCATCATCCACAACTTGTGGAGGCCCTCCCCGGCCAGTTTGACGACTACATCGCCACGCCCAAGGATAACTTCTACCAGTCGCTGCACACGGCGGTCGTCTACGATGACGGGCAAGACTCTCGAGCTCCAAATACGCACGCCCGAGATGCATGAGAACGCCGAGCTGGGGATTGCCGCCCACTGGCGCTACAAGGAAGGCCGGCAGACGCGACGAAGCGCTCGAGCAACGCATCCTGTGGCTGCGTGAGGCTCATGGAATGGCGCCAGGACATTGACGACGCCAGCGAATTTGTCGAGGCCATGAAGTCAGATGTCTTCGAAGACCGTGTGTACGCCTTCACCCCGCGAGGGCGACATCATCGATCTGCCGGCAGGCTCGACGCCACTGGATTTCGCATACCACATCCATACCGAGATCGGTCACCAGTGCCGCGGCGCCAAGGTCAACGGCAAACTTGTCCGCGCTGGACTACAAGCTGCAAACCGGCGATCGGTCGAGATCCTGACCGCCAAGCGTGGTGGACCGAGCCGCGACTGGCTGAATCCCAGCCTTGAGATGGTACGTAGCCAGCGCGCCCGAGGCAAGATCCGGCAGTGGTTCAAGCGCCAGAACCGCGAGCAAAATGTCTCCCATGGGCGGTCCCTGCTCGAGCGGGAACTGCGTCGGCTAGGCATCGACGATATCCCTTACGAGCGCATCGCGCGGGATCTCGGCTACGGGAGCGTGGACGACCTGCTGGCCGCCGTCGGCACTGGCGATATCAACCTGGGCAAGGCAATCAGCGAGTTTGTCGAGCCTGAGGCTCCAGAAGCTCTTCCCGAGCCCGAAGGCAGGCTGGAGGGGGAGCCGCTGGCTCCGGATGAGGTCAGCGTGCTTGGGTTGACGGGTGTGCTCACCCACCTTCGCGCGCTGCTGTAAGCCGGCGCCAGGTGATCCCATCATCGGCTACATCACCCGGGGCCGTGGCGCAACCGTTCATCGGCGCGATTGTCCGAATGTACTCCGGGTCCGGGAAGGTGATCGCGAGCGCCTGGTGCAGGTCACCTGGGGCCAAGTCAAGAAAACCTATCCGGTCTCGGTCCGAATCAGCGCCTATGACCGCGAGGGCTTGATGCGGGATGTGTCCACGCTGGTTTCGAACGAGGGCATCAGCATGTCATCCGCTCACATCTCGACCAGCAACAGCCTGGCGGTCTTTGATTTGGTGATGGAGGTAACCGACGTTCAGCAGCTCAGTCGCACGCTGAACCGGCTCGAGGCCCTCCCCAACGTCCTTGAGGCCCGACGAATCTCCCCAGGTTGATCCCCTCGCATCGGATGATATAATCCGGCGGTTCTTCACGGGCCGAGGCATGATGGCAAACGCGACTTTGAGTGTAGATGAGGCGCTGGCCAGGCTGGTAGCCGACCTGCATCGGTTGGAGTCGGAGTCGGTTCCTCTGGCCGAGGGGCTGGGCCGGGTCCTGGCCTCGTCCATCGTAGCCTCGACCGACCTGCCGCCTTTCGCCAACTCGTCGATGGATGGTTATGCCGTGCGCGCCGAAGATGTGCGGGCGGCCAGCCCCGATCATCGCGTGACGCTTCAGGTCGCCGCAGATGTGGCCGCCGGCAGCGCGCATTTGCCCACAGTTGGGCCGGGGCAGGCTGCCCGCATCATGACCGGTGGTCCGCTGCCGCCCGGGGCCGATTCTGTCGTCCCGGTTGAGAACACGGCAAACAGCCGGCCGATGGCCGGGGAGAAGTTGCCCGCAATCATCGAGGTCGAACAGGCTGCCAGGGCAGGGGACTTCGTGAGACCCGCCGGGCTGGACATTCGGCAGGGCGAGACGGTCTTTCAGGCGGGCCATGCTCTGCGGCCTCAAGACCTCGGGCTTTTGGCCGCCCTGGGCGTGGCGCGTCCCGACGTTGTGCGCCGCCCTAGGGTTGCCATTCTATCCACAGGGGATGAGCTCTTGCCGCCCGAACAACCGCTCACGCCGGGTAAGATCCACGATTCTAACGGTTTCACTTTGGCTGGTCTGGTCACATCCGCCGGGGGAGACGCCCGCCCCCTGGGAATTGTGGCCAACTCGCCCGAGGCCGTGCTGGAGCACCTCAATCGGGCCGTCGAGGTCAAGGCCGATCTGATCCTGTCCACAGCAGGCGTCAGCATGGGCGCCTTCGACTTTGTCCGCACCGTCGTCGAAGCCCACGGCGATCTGGGGTTCTGGCGGGTTAACATCCGGCCTGGAAAGCCTCTGGCTTTTGGCCATTTCGGAGGAGTGCCCTTCGTGGGCCTGCCTGGCAACCCGGTGTCTGCCTGGGTGACCTTCGTTGTTTTCGTCCGCCCGATGCTCGGGGCCATGCTCGGCGTGACCCGCCCGGGGAACTGGACTGTGCAGGTCGAGTTGGATGAGGATATCGAATCCGATGGACGCGAAAGCTATCTGAGGGCCAGTGTGCGCTGGGAGGATGGCGCCTTTCGGGCGGTGTTGACCGGGAGCCAGGACTCGGCGGTCATGTCGTCCTTGGTGGCCGCCAACGCGCTGGCAATCGTGCCGGCCGGCGCGCTACGGCTCCCCAAAGGATCGCCGCTCACGGCCTGGATGCTGGGGGCCCCGAATTGACCCCGACGACGCAGACGGGCGAGGCCCAGGGACATTCCTGGATGGTCGGGGCTCTGATTCTGGGGTTGCTCGGACTGGCCAATTCGGCATATCTTTCGTGGATCAAGTTGGCCGGTACGACGGCGGCCTGCGCCGGCATCGGGGACTGCGAGACGGTCAACACCAGCATCTACTCGCAAGTCGGAGGGCTGCCCGTCGCCGTCTTAGGGGCCGTCGGATACTTGTCGATCGTGATGGTCGTGGCCGCCATTCTTCGCAGGGGGCGGGCGGGCGATGACCTCGGCCTCGTCCTTTTTGGCCTGACGACGGTCGGCGTGTTGTACTCCGCTTATTTGACTTACATCGAGCTGGCCGTCCTCCACGCCATTTGCCCGTTTTGTGCGGCCTCAGCTCTGATCATGCTCGGGCTGTGGATAATCAGCCTGGTTCTGCTGAGGCAATCCTCATCCCAGGCGCTCTAGAAAACAGGAGGAGTGTGATGCCCCGGATCCGATGCCACTACATCGATTGCGTCTTCCTGGAAGAAGGGTACTGCGGGGCCGCCGGGGTGGAAATTGATCCGGACGAGGGCTGTATGACCTACTCGCGCATCGACGACGTGACCGAAGAGGAGACCTGGGAAGATCCGGAGCTTGAAGAGATGTGGGATGAGGAAGAAGAGGAGCTCTACGAAGACGAAGAGGAAGCCGAAGACGAAGATTGGATCGACGAGGAAGAGGCGTAACCTCGACCCTAAAACCTAAAACGTGCGTCAATCTGGATGCTTGGGACTTCGGCCGCCGGTTGTGACCCGCGGCCTTTCTGCTTGTCGTGCCCGGCGTGAAACTACTCTTTACCGGTCCCGGTCTTCAGGCGCTGCTCGAGGGTCCTGCGGAGCAGGTCTTCTTGTGCCTTGCGGGATCGCCGGGACCGGCCGGGGCCGTTCGTGCCCGCCGGCTGCGGGGCCTGGTCAGCTTGACCGAGCGCGCGACGCATCGCCACTTCCATGGCCGTAAGCTGGGGTACCTCAGGCACGTCCTCCTCAACCAGCTCTTCCTTATCG
Organism: uncultured Chloroflexia bacterium; assembly: GCA_963797485.1. Lineage (GTDB taxonomy): Bacteria > Chloroflexota > Anaerolineae > Anaerolineales > E44-bin32 > CAWAND01. The sequence continues at coordinate 62,920 of CAWCPF010000001.1, read as the reverse complement.
ACCACCTTCATGCTCAGCCGGATCTGGCGCTTCTTGCGGTCCACATCCAGGACCGAGACCTCGACTTCATCCCCCACGCTCACGATCTCGGAAGGCGACTTGACGTAGTCCACGCTCATTTCGCTCACGTGGATCAGTCCGGGCCTTTCTGCGCCCACGTCCACAAAGGCTCCAAAACTCTCCAGCCGGACGATTTTGCCCTTGAGCCTCAGGCCCGGCTTGATGTCCTGCCATTTCAGATCCACGGGGCGGATCATGGTCAGCTCTAGCCGACCGGCCTTGGCGTCCACCCGATGGACCCAGACCTGCACTTCCTGGCCCGCCTGGACGACGTCTTCGACCCGGTTTACGCGCCCGCCCTTCAGCATCGAAATGTGGACCAGGCCTTCTTTCTCAGCCCCAACATCGATGAATGCCCCGTACAGTTCAATGCGCACTACGCGCCCCGAAAGGGCCTGGTTGGATTGAAGTTCTTTGAGCGGCGTCTGGCTCATAAGGGATACCTTTTCGAGCGGGAGGGTACGCTTGTGAAGAGTTTCACAATGTGGGCGTGGCGTGAGGTCGGCCAGCGGCGGATTATACCATGGGGCCCGGCCATGTCACGGGGTCGGGCTTGGGGCAGTGACCGTGCTCAAAGTGCGTTTTGAGAGCAGGTACCAGTCGACGATGTTCGCAAACCGGTCGCTGGGATCCAGAACGGGGCCCATGCTGACACCGTTGACTTCGGCACTGATCGCATACGTGTAGACTGGGTGGAAGAGCAAGATGGCGGGCACCTGATCTTGGAAGCGGTGTTGAAAGCTCTGGTAGAGCTGGAAACGGCGAGCCTGGTCGGTGGTCGTGCGGGCTTGCTCGAGCCAAATCCCCGTGTTGCGATCCACATACCCGCTGTAGTTTTGTCCACTCTCGGCTTGAGAGTCATGCCAGAAGGGATATGGATCGGGGTCCGGGTAGCGAGAGAGATTGATCTCGGCCAAGGCGGCTTCATATTTCCGATCCGCCAGCGATTGGAGCAAGGCCTGTGCATCTTCGGGTTTCAGGTCAGCCTTCACCCCCACCGCGGCCCAGTACGCCTGCACCGATTGGGCGATCTCCGATGCCTGGCCCATGTCCGGATAGCCAAGCGTGAAGGACAGGCTGACGTCATCCTTGCTGCGCACGTAGCTGTCCGAACCGGGTGAGGCTCCGGCCGGCAGCTCCCATCCAGCCTGGTCCAGCAGACGGGCTGCCTCGGTCGGATCGAAAGGGGTGGGCCGTAGTTCGTTGGCAAACGCCCACGTGCCGGGCAGAATAGGGCCGGTGGCCACGACAGCTTGCCCCTGAAAAATCCGATCCACGATCGATTGGCGGTTGATGGCCAGCATAAGAGCCTGTCGAACGTTCTTGTCCTGGAGGAATGGCAACTGGTCGTCTTTGAGGTTCAGGTAGATTAACTGAGTCATGGGAAGCCGGGCGGTGTACAGGTTCATGTTCGGCTGGGCGAGAAGTTCGGGGAGGATATCCGAGGTGACATGTCCGATAGCTTCTACATCCCCGGCGCGCAAGGCTTCGTATGCGGACTGGGAGTCATCGAAATACCTAAACTCAACCCTGGACAAGTAGGGCGCTTGCCCGTAATAGCCCTCATAGGCGTTTAGGCTCACCCCGGTGAGGTTTCCCGAATCGGTAAGGAAACGGTCGAAGTAGAACGGTCCGGTCCCAACCGGGTGCAGATTGTAGGGGTGGTCGATCAAATCGGCGATCGACACGCCCCTAAGCAGGTGATCAGGCAGCAGACCGACCGAAAGATAATCCAGGAAGGGGGCGAAGGCTTCCGGAAGCTGGAACTGCACCGTGTGGTCGTCCACCATGACGATCTTGACCTGCTTCCAGAATTCGTGCAGGTCGCTCGGCCCGGGAAAGTCCTCGTCCTGGAACTTCGAGTAGGTGAAAATGACGTCGGCTGCTGTGACCGGCTGGTTGTCGTGCCAGGTTGCATCTGGCCGGATGGCAACGGCGTAAGTCTTCCCGTCGGCCGAGACGGCCCACTTGCTGGCCAGGTCGGGCTCAGGGTCGCCGCGTGAGTCAAATCGGATCAGCCCGCTGTAAATCAATCGATCGACATCATGGTCAACCTGGTTGTAGGTATCCAGTATGGGATTGAGCCGAACGGGATGGCCGATCAGGGCCTCCGTGTGCACACCACCGGCGATTGGCTGGGGTGCCTGGGTCACGGCCGTGGGGGTTTGATTGAGCAGCAGGCCGACAACGAGGAGCAGACCGCCGATTGCGATCAGAATCTGCCAGCGGAGGTTGCGCATAGGGAAGACGGGTCGGGAGGCTCTTAGAGCCGGCCCGCAGGCTCAGCCGATCAGGATGACGCTGACCAGAGCCAGGACAAAGAACAGGACGCTCAGTCCAATCGTAATATTGAACAACAAGCGCTCGACGCCGCGCCGGACGTGGTAACCGGTCCCGCCCATGTCGCCGCCCGCCAGGCCACCCAGACCCGCGGCGCGGCTCTGGAAGATGATGACCACGATCAAGGCGGCGGAGACGACAAGCGTCGCCAAATTCAGATAGAGTGACACGCAACAACCTCCTCCGGCCGTCGAACAGGCGGCATTATATCAGACGCGCGGGCGGGCCGGCAACGCGCCATCCCGGGCGGGATCAACCAGCCTGCCCGACCTGTTCTCGCAGATAGGCCTCGATAAACCCATCCAGGTCGCCATCGAGAACCCCGGCCGTGTCACTGGTCTCGTAACCGGTTCGGTGGTCCTTGACCATCTGGTAGGGGTGCAAGACGTACGAACGAATTTGTGAACCCCATTCCGCCTGGACGTGTGCGCCTTTGATCTTGGCCAAAGCCTCTTCCTGCTGCTGGCGCTTGAGGTCAAGCAGCCGGGCACGGAGGACGCGCATTGCGTTTTCCTTGTTTTGAGTTTGCGATCGCTCGTTTTGGCAGGTCACCACAATGCCCGAGGGGAGATGAGTGATCCGGATGGCGGTTTCATTCTTCTGCACGTTTTGACCGCCGGCGCCCGCCGAACGGTAAGTGTCAACGCGCAGATCATTTGGGTCAATCTGGATTTCGTCCGCCGTCTCGACTTGGGGATAGATTTCCGCCAGCGCAAACGACGTATGGCGGCGATTGGCCGAATCGAACGGCGATAGGCGCACCAGGCGGTGTACCCCGCGTTCGGCTTTGAGCTTGCCGAAGGCATAGTCGCCATCCACGGCGATGGTGACGCTCTTCACCCCGGCTTCCTCGCCCTCGCTCAGATCGAGGATTTCGGTCTTGAGATCGTGGCGCTCGGCCCAGCGGATGTACATCCGCATCAGCATCTTGGTCCAGTCCTGCGAATCGGTTCCACCCGCGCCCGTGTGGATGGCAAGAATGGCGTCTTCGTGGTCGTAGGGCCCGGAAAGTCGGGCCTGAAACTCGCGCTGTTCGAGGTCGGTGAGGATGGCGCGGCGCTCGCGCTCAATCTCGTCAGCCAGGCTCTCGTCCTCCAGGGACGCCAATTCTAGAGCGTCGATGACGCGCTGCTGGAGTGCCTGCCAGCTGCCGACGTCGTCGCGCAGCCGCGCCAGGCGCTGCATCAGCTTCTGGGCGCGCTCGGGCTCATCCCACAGATTGGGGTTTTGGGCGGATTTCTCTAGTTTGGCCAGTTCTTCTTGGCGGCTGGCGAAGTCAAAGGCGCACCAGCAAGTCTTGGATCCGGTCCCGGTCTTGTTGCAGTTCGGATTGAAGCTCGCTCAAGCTCATCATGGGTCTCCTGGCGCCGGGCAAGGCGCGCCTTGGGCCATTGACATGTTTGTCTTGCAGGGCCGGAAGATTATACCAGTTCGGAGCCAACATGCTCCAGGAGCCTTCGCATAGCCACAGTTGGACAACCCAGCCACATCCTATCCCAGACGGCGGCCGTATGGGCTCGGGGTGTGCGCGGCTGGCCACGTGCTAGAATCCCAGTTTGCAGGAGGCCGCTTCCGTGACCTGCCGAAGGTCACGGCTGAGCCAGAGGTGGGGCTGTTTTGCTCGATGGATCGGGACTTGAGATGAGTGCATCTGTCGCTACGCGTGATCCCAAGGCGGAGCCGGTCCTGGCCAGTCTGGGGCGAGCGCTCTCAACCGGCCACCGTCCCCTGTGGATCATCCTGGCGGTTGGATTGCTGATCGGTCTCGTATGGGGCAATGACTACGGTATGTCGTTCGACGAGGGGCGCAACGTGGATGTCGGCAGTGCCGCCCTAGGGGCGTACGTGGGCTCTGCGACGTATTTCGACCTGGGGAGCCTCGACGAACACGGTCCGGTCTACTTTATGTTCTTCGTCACCACCTCGAAACTGATACACGCCGTCGCCGAGATGTGGACTCTGGCCGACGGGCGCCATCTGACCAACTACCTCATGTTCCTGGTGGCCGTGGCGAGCCTATATGTAATCGGGCTGCGCCTGTTGTCGAAGCGCGGCGCATGGATGGCGACGCTGCTCTTCGCCACTCAGCCGCTCGTTTTTGGGCATGGCTTCATCAACCAGAAGGACACCCCGTTCATGGGGCTCTTCATGGCCACGGTCGCACTCGGTTTAATCGCCGCCGAACACTGGGAGGGCCTGGCCAAACCTTCGGCCAAATCCGAGCCAGGTCGGGGGTGGGGCGAAGAGCTCCGGGCTCTCGGCTCGTCGGTGCGGTCGGATTTTCGCCGGCTTTCCCGTCTGAACCGGTCCATAGTCTTTGGCATCTTCGCCCTGTGGGCGCTCGTCAGCGCGGACCTGCTCATGGTCGGCCTGCTGCGGGGGCTGGGCGTGAGGTTGATCGAGAATGCGTATGCGGGACACGCATTGGCCCCCTTTCAGGCATTGTTCGATTTGGTGGCTACGGATGCCTATAAGACGCCGCTTGAATACTATGTGGACAAATTCGATGTCGGGTGGCGCTGGATCCGGTGGAGCGTGCCTCCGCTGGCGGCTCTGGGCGCGCTCGGAGCGGCAGGCTTGATCCTGCCGGTGTCACGGCGGCGCCTCGCCGGCTGGCTAGGGGACATTCGACATGTCAACTTGCATTGGAGCCTGCTGGCCTCGGCCGTCCTGCTTGGGTTGACGATTTGTGTTCGTCAGCTTGGTGTGTTCGCCGGGGCGTTGGTCAGCCTGGTCGTCCTGTTCCGCGGTGGCGGCCGGGCCACCGTGCCCCTGGTCGCATATTGGGTGGTCGCCATCGTCATAGCCGTGGCGACCTGGCCCTACTTGTGGCCTGCCCCGGCGACACGGTTGGTAGAAAGCCTGAACCTGGCGGCCAACTTCCCTCCGCACCAGACCTTCTATCGTGGCCGCTGGTTGCGATCCTCGAAGTACCCTTGGTATTACTTCCCGAATCTGGCCGGAATTGAACTGACCGAGCCGGCCGTGATCCTGACTGTCTTGGGAATTGGGCTGGCTGCCTATCGCTTCGCCAGGCGGGACCACCGCTCGGCTTTGATCCTCCTGCTCGGGATTTGGGCCGGCGTGCCGCTCTTTGCGCTCATTGCCCTGAAGATGACGATTTACGGCAACATCACGCATCTGCTGTTTGTTCTGCCACCGCTTCTGCTGCTAGCCGGGATGGCACTGGAGGCGATCATCGGGTGGCTGCGCTCCGGCTGGTTGCGCGTGGCCCTGGTGACAGGCGCGCTCCTGCCAGGGGTGTGGGGTATCGCCTGGCTCCACCCGTACGAGTACATCTATATCAACACCTTTGCCGGCGGGGTCAGCCGGGCAGACGGGTTCTATGAGCTCGATCGTGCATGCATTTCGCTGCGTGAAGGAATAGAGTATTTGAATGACGCGGCGCCGTATGGGGCTACGGTCATGCTGCCGCCCCAGGTTGTCCAGGTCGTGCCCTACGCCAGGCCGGACTTGAGGCTGATCGACGAACGCATCAGCTACGATGAGGCCGACTTCGTGATCAATTGCAGTTGGACGCACGGCCTGGGGCCTTGGCCTTCAGAAGACTTCCATCCCATTTACCAGATCAAGCGCGCCCGGGCCGTGCTGACGGTCGTGTACGCGCGCGACCCAGGCCCCTGACGTGCCCGGCCAGGCAATCCTTCGCCCTTTCTGGCTCCGCTCTGTTTGCATCGGGACCCCAGCCCGCAAGCTGAGCGGCCTTGTTCGGAATGGCATTGGAGCCTCGTCAATGGCCACCCCCACCAGCCGCCATGATTGATGTGCTGCCCCGCCCATCCTTCAAGCGTGTCGGCTCCTTTGTCTCAAGGGGGCATCGACCGTTGATCATCTTGCTTCTCACCGGTCTGATGGTGGGCGTCTGGCTGGGGAGAGACTACGGCATGTCGACCGACGAAGAGCGCAATGCTGCTGTGGGGGCCGACGCGCTCGCCGCCTTTTCCGGGGATTTCGGGCTATTTCGACCGCCCAAGCCTGGACGAGCATGGCCCGGCTTACTTCATGCTCTTCTCGGTCACCTCGCGGTTCATAGCCTCCGCATGGCCGGGTTGGACCCTGCCGGACGGCCGTCACCTGACCAACTACGCCATGTTCCTGGCCTCCGTGGCGGCCTACTACTTCCTATCCCTGCGTCTGGTCAAGCGGGAATTGGCCTGGCTGGCCACAGCACTCTTTGCCACTCAGCCGCTTGTTTTTGGACACGCGTTCATCAATCAGAAGGACATTCCCTTCCTGGCTCTGTTCCTTGCCACACTGGCCACCGGTCTGGCGGCCAGCGACACCTCGGGCCATGTGTGGGAGTTTGAAACTGAGGCCGCGAAGGAAAGCGAGGCTTTGCAGAAAGAACCGCCCAAGCCATCGATGGGGCAACTCACCCTTCTGGCCATAGTTGTGCTTGCGGCGGCCTGCCTGGTCGTTGACCTGCTGGCGCTGGGCCACATCCAGGGTCTGATTTGGACAACCATCGTGGCCGCGTATCAAGGCCATGCGCCGTCCCCCATCCAGCAGCTGTTCAACTCCGTGGCTACGGATGCCTACAAGACGCCGTTGGCTCTCTATCGCGCCAAATTCGACGTGGCCTGGTTTGCTGTCCAGCTGATCTTTGCCCCCGCCGTCATCGTCGGTGCCTTGGCGGCCGGCGCACGAACGTACCCTCGAGCGGCGGATGCCTGGGGTTGGTCCTTCGGCCGGGCACGCCGATTTCGCCTCAACTGGTGGTTGATCGCCAGCGCCGCCTTGTTAGGCCTGACGATCTGCGTGCGGCAGCTGGGGGTTTTCGCCGGAGTCCTGGTCACTGCCTATGCCGTCTATCGGGGACGCGCACACGCTCTTGTGCCGCTGGCCGTGTTCTGGATTGTGGCCGGCGTGACGACCGTCATCACCTGGCCTTATCTATGGCCCAATCCGCCGGCGCGCTTACTTAGAGAGCCTCTACCTGGCGGCCCATTTTCCAGAAACGCATGTCACCCTCTTCCGCGGGCAGTGGCTTCAGGCGGGGGAGTACCCATGGTCGTTCTTCCCCACGCTGGCGGGGATTGAGCTGACGGAGCCGATGGCGATCCTCATAGCCGTGGGTACGGTCCTGGCCGTGAAGCGAATTGCGAACCGGTCGCCTCGGGGTCCATTCCTGATTCTCCTCGGGTTCTGGGCCGCTGTGCCCCTGGCCGGCCTGATCCTGTTCGGCTTAACGACCTACGGCAACATCACCCACTTGCTCTTTGTCCTCCCGGCTTTCCTGCTGCTGGCCAGCCTGGGCCTGGAGGCGATCCTCTCCCGGCTGTCCAGGCGCTGGATGAGGCTTGTGCTGGCCGGCACCTGCCTGCTTCCCGGCGTGTGGGGGATCATCTCGCTTCACCCGTATGAGTACATCTATATCAACGTGTATGCCGGGGGCGTTGGCGGAGCGTACAACTACTATGAGCTCGACCGGGCCTGCATTTCCCTTCGGGAGGCCATCGAATATCTCAATCAGGCGGCGCCGCACGCCGCCACGGTCATGCTGCCATCAGACGCTCACCAGGTGGTCCCATTCGCCCGTCCGGACCTGAATCTGGTTGACAACCGCACCAGCTACGCCGAGGCGGAGTACGTGGTTTCGTGCAGCTGGGTGCATGGCCTGGGACCCTGGCCAGCCGAGGACTTCCACCTGATCCACGAAATTCAGCGGGGAGGCGCTGTTCTGACGGAAATCTGGCAGCGGCGCGCCGGCGGAGCGTAGCCGAGGCGGCCGGGAAACAAAAATCCGGCCCAGGACGTGGCACGGACCGGAGAGCTTAAGGGTCAGGCTGGGGGTCGAGGATTCGAACCTCGGCTAACGGATCCAGAGTCCGCTGTCCTACCGCTAGACGAACCCCCAAAGGCGCCGGCCATTGTACCATAGCCGTCCAGGCGACGGCGCTTCAGGCCGGCTGCGCGTCAAGCAGGTCGGCCACGCGCGTCAGACGCTCCAACACGGTCTGCTTGCCGATGATCTGCATCGATTCGGTTAGAGGCGGGCTGACGCGTTGCCCGGTGACGGCCTCGCGCAGGATGGTGAAGAGCTGGCCAGCCGTGAGCCCCAGGTCATCGGCCAGAGCCCGCAGATGGGTCTCGAGCGTCAAGGCCTCGAAGTCAGCTTCGCCAGCCAGCAGGTCGTGGGCGCGCCGGGCAGCCGCAGCGGCCTGAGCGGCCGTCAGTCCCTCGGGGATGAGCGCCTGCGCGTCTTGTTCAATGTCATCGCGGAAGAAGAAGCCGGCCAGTTCAACCGCCTCGTCCAGCGTTCGGATGCGTTCCTTGATAATGGGGGCGATGCGCTCCAAACTCGCCAGATCAGCGCCAATCCCAGCCGCCTCGAAAAAGGGCCGGCACTGCCGGGCGAGCTCATCCATCGGCAGAGACGCGAATGTACAGCCCATTGAAGTGGTCCAGCTTGCCGAAATTGACCGCCGCCGGGCTGGGCTTGAGCTTCTCAATTGAGAAAGCCTCGGTCAGCCGATCCAGCGGAAAGAACTCCGTATGGTCGTCGAACGACCAACCCATGAGAGCCGTCCAGTTGAGGACCGCCTCCGGGAGGTATCCGGCCGAGTGCAGCTCGTTGACAAAGATCGCATGTGCGCCGCCCTGGGTATCCGAATGGCGTTTGCTGAGCTTGCCCTTGCCGCTCGGGTTGAGGAACACCGAAAGATGGATCCAGGTGGGCTGCTGCCAGCCGAAGGCCTGGTAGATCAGGACATGCAAAGGAAAAGTCGGCAGCCACTCCGAGCCTCGCAGGACGTGCGTAATGCCCATCAGGTGATCGTCGACCATGGCTGCCAGGTGGTATACGGGGAGGCCATCTGATTTGACCAGGACGTAGTCATCAATGGTGTGGTTCTCGACCGTGATTGGGTCGCGTAGGCGATCCACGGCCGTGGTGGTTCCCTCGGTCGGCGTCTTGAAGCGGATCACATGTGATTCCGTGGCCGCCCGATCCGCCGCTTCGGCCGGATCCAGCCGTCGGCATAACCCATCATAGTGGGGCGGTTCTTTGCGTTGCTGTTGCTGCTTGCGTACCTCGGCCAGGCGCGCCGGCGTGCAAAAGCAGTAGTAGGCGTGTCCGCGCTCGATCAGGTCCTGCCGCGTACTCTCTGTAGATGGCCTTTCGTTCGGATTGCCGGTAGGGCGCGTGGGGGCCGCCAATATCCGGTCCCTCATCCCAGCTCAGGCCCAGCCAACCGAGGCTGTCGAGGACTTCCTGCTCGGCCCCTTCGACGGTGCGCTTCTGATCGGTGTCCTCAATGCGCAGGATGAATTGACCGCCGGTTTGTCGGGCGATGAGGTAATTGTAGAGGGCGGTCCGGGCGCTCCCGATGTGGAAGCGGCCGGTCGGGGAAGGCGCGAAGCGCACACGCGCCGGGGTGGAATCGGGCATCTGTTGTCCTCCGGATCGCCGAAACTTAGAGCTCGATTTGTTTGTGACGCAGGATCACGCTTTCCACCAGGCCGATTCCGAGAAGGCTCGACAACAGCGACGACCCGCCGTAGCTGATGAAGGGTAATGTCAAACCGGAAACGGGGAACAGATTCATATTCATGCCGATGTTGAACGATCCCTGAAACAGCAGCAGAACGGCCACGCCGTAACAGATCAGAGCCCCGAATGTATCCCGCGCCATCCGCGCCCCGCGCAGACATCGGTACACCACGAACATCAGCAGCAGGACCACGGCCACGGCGCCGATGAACCCAAACTCCTCCGAGATCACCGAGAAGATGAAATCCGTGTGGCGGACCTTCAGAAACCGAAGTTGGACCTGGGTTCCCTGGCCGTAGCCCTCGCCATACCAGCCGCCGGATCCGATGGCGATCAGCGATTGGTTGACATTGTAGGTGTCGCCAAAGCTGGCGTCGGGATTTGGAAACAGGAAGGTGACCACGCGGGCAATTTGGTACGGCTGGAGGAAGGGGACGGCGATCGCCAGGCCGACCAAGCCGAACCCGCCCAGGGCGAGCAGGAATTTCAACTCGACCCCGGCGGCCCATATGAGGGCCAGCCATATCACGCCGACCACGATCGAAGTGCTCAGGTCGGGCTGGCGGAAGATCAGCAGCATCGGAACCCCAAGCAACAGCAAGCTGCGGATAAACGTGCGCGGTCGGTGCAGGTCGTTCTCATGCCGGGCGAAGAAGTCGGCCAGCACGATGATCATGACTGTCTTGGCGAGCTCGGATGGCTGGATCAGCACGATGCCCACGTTGAACCAGCGCGCTGATCCGAACCCGACTACGCCGGCCAGGTCGATCAGGAGCAGCAGGCCAATGGTGACCAGATACAACGGCCGGGCGAGCGCCGACCACAGGCGGTAGTCGATGGCCGCGGCCGCAAACATGATCAGGAAGCCGAGCAGGGCGTAGATGGCCTGGCGCGGCACCAGTTCGGCGAGATTCGTGTTTCCGCCGATGGCCGAACGAAATCATGGCTACGCCGGCGATGGTCATCACGGCCACCGTGGCGACCAGCCAGATGTCAAAGTGGCGCCAATGGCGAGCTCGGGTGGCCAAGAGCCTAGCCTGCTTGGCTCCGGCGCCGGCGGTGGGCGAGGGGGATGTCCGCCACCAACCGCTGTTCGTCTCGGTCCTGGGTCAGCGAGAAGGACACCGCCCGCCGATCGATGTCGACGTAGCGGGAAATCACCCCGATGACCTCGTCCTTGAGGTCTTCCAGCCGCCCCGGGGAGAGGTCGGACCTATCGTGAACCAGCACCAACTGAAGCCGTTCTTTGGCGGCCCGGGCGCTGCTCGGCTGGTCGCCCAGCAAACGGTGGAGGAAGCTCATGCCGCGCCCCCTGGCCTCACCAGCTTGGACAGGCGCCCGAAGAAGCCATCGGAAACCTCGAGTGATTCGAACGGGACATCTTCGCCATTCATACGCCGGGCGGTGTGTTGGAAGGCCCGGCCAGCTTTGCTCTTCGGATCAAGGGCAACCGGCATGCCTTGATTGGAGGCCACGATGACGCTCTCGTCCTCCGGGATGATGCCTATCAGTTCGATGGCCAGCACTTCGAGAATGTCAGGCGTGTCCAGCATGTCACCACGCTTGACCATCTCGGGTTTGATACGGTTCACGATCAGCTTGCCGGGGCCCTTTTCCTCAGCCTCGATCAAGCCGATGATCCGATCGGCATCCCGGACCGATGAGACCTCCGGGTTGGTGACCACCAGGATAAGATCTGCGGGGGCAATGGCGTTGCGAAAACCGCGTTCGATTCCGGCGGGCAAGTCGATAAGCACCCAGTCAAAATCTGGGCGCAGGTCGTTGGTCAGCCGTACCATGTCCTGGGGTGAGACGGCGGTCTTGTCGCGCGTCTGGGCGGCCGGGATCAGGTACAGGTCGCTGAGCCGCTTGTCCTTGATCAGCGACTGCTTGAGCTTGCAGCGGCCCTCGATCACATCCACGAGATCGTAAACGATCCGATTCTCAAGACCCATGACGACGTCGAGATTGCGCAGTCCTATATCGGCATCGATGCACACGACCCGCTGGCCGCCCGCAGCCAGCGCCACGCCGAGGTTGGCCGTGGCCGTTGTTTTTCCGACGCCGCCTTTGCCCGACGTGATGGTGGCGATCTTGGCTGTCATCTGGTTGGCACTCCGTCACGCATCATTCAAGACGCTGAAGCGGCTGGGCGTCCATGGTTCAGCCACGAGCTGGCTGTTGCGGATACGGGCCATTTCTGGGCGGGGATCGCCCTTACGTTCCGGCGACAGCGCAATCTGGCCGGCGATCCGGAGCTGCGCCGGCGTCAGGTCGAGCGCGCACACCACGGCGTTCTCGTCCCCCGCGGCGCCGGCATGGACCACGCCACGCAAGCGCCCCCATACAATGACATTCCCGCCGGCCACGATTTCTGCCCCTGGATTTACGTCCCCCAGGACAATCACATGCCCCGGATGCTGAATGCGGTTCCCCGAACGCATTGTGCGCCGGACGAAGGCGGCGGCCTCGCCCTCGATCTGTGTGTCGAGAGGCACGTCCACCGGTTCGGCAGATGCCTCTCTGCGCAAGCTGGTTTCCAGCCCCAAGTCCATGGCCGCCGCCAACGTGGCCTCGGACGTGGACAAGATGGTTCTCAGGTTTACCCGCCGATCGGACAGAGCGCTGCGCAGGCGACCAAGCTCGGAGGGACCCACGTCCAGACCCGCCAGATCGAGCACCAGATTGGCGCCGCGGAAAAAGTCGGCGCGATCGTCCATCCGGCTGATGAGGGTCTCAAGCGCCTCAGGACCTTCTCCGGGTGGCAGACTGACCTGTAAGGCATCTCCGACGCCTTTGATCGGCAACGCGTCGCTCAAGGACATTGACCGGGGATTATAGCATGCGGGTCGAGGCCGGGCGAGCAAGCCTTGTAGGCACGGGTTGGTTGTGTTGGTATTGTGAAGGAATTCACAAGTGGAGAGGGCCAGTTCGACGGCCAGTGCGGCCCCTACCGACCGATGAGCTCCACTATTCAGGGCACCGCCGCAGCCACGTCGACGGCTTTCAGCTTGAAGTAGGTTTCGAGGACTTGCTTGACCATCGGGGCAGCCGTGACCGCGCCCTCGCCCCCGTTGTACAGAAAGCCGACGACGGCAATTTCAGGATTGTCGAAGGGGGCGTAGGCCACATACCATGAATGGGTGGGCCACTGGCCGGGAACGCACAGGCCCTGGGAATTGGCCACGGCGTCGCAGAACTCGGCGGTCCCGGTCTTGCCGGCCGACGAGATGTTGTCCAGTTGAGCGTAGTTATGGGCCGTCCCAGGTTCGCCTGGGCCACCCAAATCGACCACCAGCCGCATGCCATCTCGGACCAATTGAAGCACGCCCGGATCGACGTTGTGGGCATCGGGTGTGTCCCAGGCCTGGCGCGACGTGCGAACGCTGTCGGGGACGTTGGGGCAGTCGGCGCCAATTTGGTCGAGGGGCGTCGTCACTCCGTCGGTGAGGTCCCAAAGCACACACGGATCGAAGTGCTGAACGGTGTTGCCTTCCCCATCCAGGATGTCGGACACGATGTGGGGCCACATCACCTTCCCCCCGTTGGCGATGGTCACGGCCGAGTTTAAGACCTGGAGGGGCGTGGCGGCCACGAACCCCTGGCCGACGACGGTGTTGTAGGTGTCTCCCGTTGACCAGCTCTCGCCCACGCTGATGCGCTTGTATTCGGGATCGGGGATCAGACCCGCCTGTTCGTTGGGCAGGTCGATACCCAGCGTGCCGCCATAGCCCAGGGCGCGTGCGTACCACCCCAGCCGGGTGATGCCCAGGCCGCCGTTGAGAACGGTGCTCTGGCCAACGGGGTCGAGATAACCGCCGCCGACCATGTAGAAATACACATTGTCCGACCAGGCAATCGCATGCACAAAATCCGCCCAGCCAAGGCCTTCGGGTTTCCAGGAAACGAAGTCCTTGGCCAGACCCGGATCGTTGGGGAAATACTGATTTCGGATGGTGATCTTGCCTGGGTCGAACAGCTGGCGGGTTGGCGAAATGACTTGCTCGTTGATCGCACCCACTGAGGTGGTCAACTTGAAGGTCGATCCAGGCGGAAAGGTCGAGGCTACCGCATGATCTACCAGAGGATTGCCACGCGTATTGCCTACCAGCTGCTCATAGTAGTCGAGCGGAATGGCGCGTGCCAAACGGTTGTTCTCATAAGTTGGGAGGCTGGCCATTGCCAGGATCTCGCCGGTTTGAGGGTTGATGGCGATGACCACGCCGAGCGGGACACGCTCCTGGCCCGAAAAGCGGTTCATGAAATCGATCCGGCTCTGCAGGGCGGATTGGGCGGCAGCCTGCAGACGGGTATCGATGGTCAGCTTCAGGCTGTTTCCAGGCAGCGGTTGCGCTACCTGCCCGACTTCACGCACGACCTGGCCGGCCACATCGACCTCGACTTCCTTCGAGCCGTTCCGGCCGGCTAGCACGTCCTGATACTCGAGCTCAATGCCCGAGTAGCCGATCTTGTCTCGATTGGGGTCAAAACCCAGGCTGATAAGGGCCTCGGCCACCAATTCATAGATCGGGCCGAGGTAGCCAATGATTTCGGAGGTCAGGCCGCCCGTGGTGTAGTCACGCACCGGCAGGGTCTCCACCGATACGCCGGGCATATCGGCCAAGTCCTCATCGATCATCCGGGCGACCTGCTCGTTGACGTTGCAGGCGATCGGCCAGGCATCGTAAGGCGCGATCGAGGCGCCCTCTTCCACCAGCTGTTGGATGCCACGTCCCGGCGTGCACCTGGCGGCAGCCTCACCTGGTTGATCCACCGGGACACCCGTGAGCTTGGAAAGGCGCTCATAGATGGCTTGGATCTCGGCCTGGCTGTCGGGCAGCAGAGCGGGGGTCACATCGACGTTGAAAGACGGGATGTTCCGCACCAGCAGAGACCCGTTACGATCGTAGATCGCCCCCCGCGGCGCAGGGATGTTGATGGTTTCAAGGCGATTGTCGGTGGCTGCCGTCACGTAATCCGGACCCTGGACGATCTGAAGCTGGTAAAGACGGATCACAAACACCAGCATCAGCCCGGCAATCGCCAGGTAGGTGACCCATAGGCGCAGCCTCGGGATGGGGTTGGTATCCACGCCGCCGCGCATCAGATTCGGACCTCGGGCGGGTAAAGGGTTTGTGCCAGGCTGTTGGCCGCTTGCGAGGCCGGCAGGGCCAGCACCAAATTCAGGAAGACGCTCGGCAAGATCACCCGGCCCAGGGCGAACGCCGGGTCAATTGAACGGCCAAGCAGGAGCAAGACGACCAGCGTCAGAGCGTGGTATGCGAGCGAGGTCCACAAGACTGTGGTCAACGGCATGAGCAGATGGGCCTCCCAGAAGCGGCCTGCGGTCAGTGAAACCAGGTACACGATCACGACCAGAATCATACCCGTGGCGCCCAAAGGCAGTCCGGAGAGCAGGTCGAGGATCAAACCGCCGACCAACCCCCCGACCATCGCCTGGCGGGTCTGGCCAGTGAGCGCCCAGGCGACGACGGCCAGCAGCACCAGGTCGGGGGCGCCGTCCAGCAGTCTCATGCCCGAGAGCACGCTGGCCTGAAGGACGGCCAGAAGGAGCAGCACGGGGAGCCCAATCAGGTAGGCCATGAAGGGCCTATGGCCCGGCCGGCTGGTTGAAAGGCAGCGGCTGGAAGTTGGTGATCACCAGCACCAGCTCCAGTTGCTTGAAGTCCACACTGGGCTGAAGCACGGCCTGCTGGAAGAGCTCGAAATCCCGCCTTCGGACCGACGTCAAGGTGCCCACAGGGATGTCGGCCGGATAGTTTCCGCCCAGGCCGGAAGTGAGCGCGACCTCGCCCGGACTGACCTCCGCGTCCTGGCTGATCATCCCCACCCACAACTCCCCGTTCACCTGAGGCTCGAGCGCGCCGTCGGCGCGCGACGCCTGTAGGCGGACATTCACGACCGTGTCGGGGTCGGTGATGAGCTGGACGCGGGAAACGGAGGCGAAGACCTCGACCACCCGGCCGACGAGGCCGCGATCGGTGACCACAGGCATGCCGCGTCCCACGCCGTCATCCGAGCCGGCGCCGATCCAGATCGAGCGCAGGAACGGGCTGACGTCCCGGCTGATGACACTGGCGGCCACATAACGGCTGTCGGGCTGGGAACGGGCGTACTGCACCAGTGTGGACAGGACGGCCGCCTGGGCCACCTGCTCGCGCAGGCCGATGATCTCCTGTTGGAGCTGCGCGTTCTCGGATTGGAGCTGCTGAACCTCGGCGCGCAAACCGGCCACATCTGAAGGTGAGGACAGCAGATCCCGCACGGCGTAGAAACGCAGCGAAATCCAGCCCTGGATGCCGCCGACGGGTTTCAGGATTTGGCTTTCAACCGGGCTCAGGAAGCCGCCCATGTTGAGCACCAGCAATCCGGCGGCAACCAGGATGAGGACCAGAGCCAAAAGGGTTTGTGGCGATGATCGGGTCATCGAAGCGGGGGTTCAGGCGCCCGCGGGCAACCTGAGGGCGCGCAACGCGTCAGCCGGCCGAGCGTTCAAGCCCGACCAGATAACGGCGGTTGAGCTCCAAATCCTCGAGGATGCGGCCGGCACCACGGGCCACACAGGTCAACGAATCTTCCGCCAACCAGACACGCATGCGCAGTTCATTCGACAACCTTTCCGGCAGACCCTGCAGCTGAGAGCCGCCGCCTGCCAGGCACACACCGACTTCCATCAAATCCGCTACCAACTCAGGGGGGACCTCGTCAATCGCGTCGCGGATGGTGTCGATAATGATCTTGACCGAGTTCGAAACCGCTTCACGGATTTCGACGGACGATATTTCAACTGCCTCAGGAAGCCCGCTGACCAGGTTGCGGCCGCGCAAGATTTCGGTCTTTTCTTCTTTGAGAGGGTAGGCCGATCCGATGTGGATTTTGGCTCTCTCCGCCATCCGCTCACCGATGAGCAGATTGTACTTGTTGCGAACGTAGTCGATGATGTCCTGGTCCATCTCGTCTCCGGCTACCCGGAGGGAACGCGAGACCACGATCCCGCCCATCGAGAACACGGCCACTTCCGATGTGCCGCCTCCGATGTCGACGATCATCGTCCCGCGCACCTCGCTGATCGGCAGCGAGGCGCCCAGGGCGGCGGCCGTCGGTTCTTCGATCAGATACGCCTCGCGGGCGCCGGCCGCCATGGCGGCGTCATAGACGGCCCGCTTCTCGACTTCAGTCGCGCCACTGGGGATGCCGACGACCACCCTGGGCCGGGGGACGGGAACAATGCTTTGCTCGTGGGCCCTCCCGATGAAGTACTCGAGCATGGCCTGCGTGATGTCGAACTCGGAAATCACCCCGTCACGCAAAGGTCGAATGGCGATGACGTTCGCCGGGGTGCGGCCGACCATCTCCTTGGCTTCGGCGCCGATGGCCAGGGGACGGCGGCTCTTCTTCTCGATGGCTACCCAAGAAGGTTCATTGAGGACGATGCCTTTTCCCCGGACGTTGACCAAAGTGTTGGCGGTCCCGAGGTCGATCCCAATGTCCAGAGAGAAGAGGCCCAGGAACCAGTTGAGGGGGTTGAACGCCAATTGCGTCTTCCTCCGGGGGCCAACGACGCGGAATGGGCCAAGCGGCGATTATACCACAGGGGGCCTTCGAGCCTGTCGCGGGGCCCGTTTTGAGCCTGAGCAGGCACACCCGGATGCTATAATCGCCAGGCTATGACCACGCTCGACCAGATCCGCACCTACATCCAATCCGAGAGCCTCTTTCAACCCAGCCAGGCGGTGGTGGCGGGCGTTTCCGGCGGCCCGGATAGCCTGTGCCTGATGCACGCGCTACGCCAGCTCGGCTACCAGGTCGTGGCGGCCCATTTTGACCATGGGATCAGACCCGGTGGCGCCGGCGAGGCCGAACGGATTCGAGCTTCGGCAGAAGCTGCAGGCTGCGAGTTCGTCTCCGGCACAGGGGATGTGCCCGCCGAGGCCGCCGCCTCCGGAGAATCCCTGGAAGCCGCCGCGCACCTGGCGCGTTACCGCTTTTTGGTGCGTGTAGCCACCGAATGGAAGGTGAACCGCATCGCCACCGGGCACACGCGGGACGATCAGGTGGAGACGGTGTTGATGAACCTGCTGCGGGGCACCGGCCTGGCTGGCCTGGGCGGCATGCGGCCTTTGGGGCCGGTGGGAGCCTGGGATGAGGGCCACGGTCCGGATGCGGCGATCCAATTGGCGCGACCGCTGCTGTGTTTGGGGCGAAAGGACACGCTGGCCTACTGCCGGGAACATGACCTGCATCCAATCATGGACCCATCCAACGATGACCGGGCGTATCTTCGCAATCGCGTGCGGCTGGAACTCATCCCGGCGCTTGAGACCTACAATCCGTCGGCGCGGCGAGCCGTGTGGCGGCTGGCGGAGGTGGCCCAAGCTGCGAGTGAATGGCTGGAGGCTCAGGCGCAAAGCGCCTATGGCGAGGCCGTGCGCGAGGCCGGCCAGGACGCGCTGGCACTGAATGAGGCGAGCTTCGTGGCGCTGCCGGTCGCCCTGCAGCGTGAAGTCCTACGGCTGGTGCTTGAGCAGAGGGGGACGCCGCTGAGGGAATCCGGGTACGACGCCGTGGAGAGGCTGAGGCAGGCGGTCACCTCCGGCCGACCCGCCCGTCTGGCCATGTGGGGTGACGGCTTCATGGAGCAGGCTGGAGAAGAGTGGCTCATTTGCGGGCGAGGCGCTGTGCCTTCCTTGCCTCAGTTCCCCTTGCTGGCCAGCCAGACGCGTGAGTCGCTTTCTCGAGCAGTGCATGTGCGCCTGGACGCCGGTTGGGAGCTGCATGTGGACCGCCAGTCGATTGGGAAGCGCACGCCGGACTCGGATCGGGAGGCGAGACCGGTTGAAATGACCGCAACCTTCGATATACACGGGCTCGCCTCAGACCTGGCCCTGCGCCCGCCCAAGCCCGGGGATCGGCTGACGCCCTTGGGGATGGACGGCAGCGTGAAACTGTCAGATCTGTTCATCAACCGCAAAATTCCGCGCCGGGCGCGCGGCCGATGGCCGGTGGTGGTCGCCGGGGAGGAGATCTTGTGGGTGGCTGGCCTCCGACAGAGCCGGGGTCATGCGGTCACGGCCTCGACGACCGAGGTGCTGCGGTTGGAGTTGACCCGTCCGCAGGCTGACCCGTCATTGCCGGCAGGCAAAGCGAGCGTCAAGGAGGGAACCTCATAGCAGAACGATGGCCTCCCCGGGCACCCTTTGCGGGCAGGGGGCGGCTGGCAGTGACACCGGACAGGCACTTGACCGGATGGACCAACGTTGCTAGAATCTCGCCGTTCGGCGCGCGCCGAACCACAACTGAATAGGGAGACCAGCGACTGGGTCTCGGCTCGGGCCGAGACGACGAGGTGGAGGTTCCCTGCCTGAGGCAGGGTTAACCCGGGGCAAGTGACCGGGGAAAATCGAAACCATCAGCGGATGCCTCCGAAGCCCGCCACAGGCTTCCTTCTCCCTTCCGGTAAGCAGTGATCCAATTCCGCCCGGCGACGGGCGGAGCAAAGATCGCCGCAGTGGCCAGGTCCTGGAGTGTGTGGGCCTGTGCAGTCAGGAAGGGCGCCCGCGGCATATAGGGTACGCCCTGTGTGCCGTTTTGTTTTGCGGGCGCGCCTCCAGGCGAGGCGAAGCATGCATTACGAGCGCTATCACATCCCCGTCACGGCGGCTCCAAACGCCGCGCCCCATCCCCAACGCTTCAACGTTCATGTCTCCAAGGCCCGACTGGCGGCGCTGCTGGTTAGTGAATTTCTTCACTATCACGGCGACCTGAAGGTCGTCCTCAGCCGGCCATGCTTGTACGGTGTTTTCTCGGGACCGATCGGCGGATTTGCGCCCCGGCCCGAAAACTGCGTGGGCTGCCTGCGCTGCACGGTGCAGTATCCGGACATGGTAAGCGTCAGTCCGAACCCCGATCGATTGCATCTTGGCGACAGCTATTTCACGCCGGACAACGTGGACACAGTCTTGTATGAGGCGGCGACGGGCCGGGTGCCGGTCAAGGGCGCCGGCTATCGCGGCCGCTACGGCGGGCCAGGCTGGGATGGCATGTGGACGGATATGTCCGAAATCGTGCGGCCAACCCGGGACGGCATCCATGGACGCGAGTACATCTCAACCCAGGTTGATCTGGGGGAGAAACCGGCGTGGCTGGCATTTGACGCTGCCGGGCAGGCCGGTCGGTGACGAGCCCCGTGTCGTTCGGCTGCCCATTCCGATCATCTTCGACCGTCTCCCCGACAGTCTGGCGCAAGGCGGTTGGATGGAGCTTCTGGCTTCGGCGGCGACCGAGCTCGAAACGTTGGCCGTCGTCCCGTGGGCCTGGCTTCCGCGCACCCCCAGCGGTTATGAATCCGTCGTGCCTTTGGTGGCGCCGCACGAGTTGGATGCGTTCTTGTCCACGGATTGGTCGCCGTCGATCATCGAGCTGAACGGCTGGGATGCGTCCAGCTACCGGCGGCTGCGCGACGAACGCCCCTCGAGTGTGGTGGCGGTCAGGATCGCGTTTCACGTCTCGCTCGACGAGGCTTTGCAGTCGGGCTGCCGCGTGTTCCATCTGACGGCTGACTACCATGGGGGGACGTCAGACGGCTTCGTGCTGGACGCCATCTGGGCGGCGCATGCTGGCCTGGTCTCCGCCGGAATACGTGAAGAAGTGACCCTGATCGGCAGCGGAGGCCTGACGGCCGCCGAGCACGTCCCTAAAGCGATCATTGCCGGCCTCGATGCTGTGGCGCTCGACACGCCCATCTGGATCGCGCTTCAGGGCCGGCTCGTGGGCGAAGCCGTGGAGGGCCAATCGGCGCGAGTGGAGATGCCCGAAGTCGATAGCACCTGGGCTTTGCAGCGGATCATCAACCTGATCGGCTCGTGGCGTGACCAGCTGCTCGAGATCCTGGGGGCCATGGGCTTGCGCGAGGTCCGGCGCCTGCGCGGCGAAATCGGCCGCTCGATGCTGCAGGTGGAGCTCGAGCGCGAGGCGTTTGGGGAGATCGAGGGATATCCGAATGACTGATTCGGTCGATACGTTTAGTTTTGAAGCCGTGGCCAAGCACACCCGGGCGCTCCATGACGGCTTCGCGTCCTGGCCCGAACGCGGGACGCCTCCCCCGGCGATGGGGGATCTGCGCTGGCCGGCCGAACTTATCCTGGCAACCTGGTCCCAAGCTGCCACCGGCGCTCCGCCATCGGATGGCGAGGCGCACACGCTGGGACGTTCAGGTGGGGGATTTGACCGGCTGCGGTTCAAGTGGCTTCCACGCGAGACCTGGCTCCCGGAGTCGGCTGATGTGGATCTTTCGATCCCACTCAATCGCCGACGCGACGATGCCCGGATTGAAATCCCCATCCCATGGTATGGCGCCGGCATGTCTTACGGCTCGGTCAGCGAACAGGTGATGCTATCGCGCGCTATGGCCGCCAAGCGCTGGGGCACGTTCACCAGCACCGGCGAGGGCGGATACCCCGACTCTCTTCTGGCCTACAAAGACCATGTGATTACCCAGGTCGCCACGGGCATGTTCGGAGTGCGCGAGCAAACTCTGAAGGCTGCCCGAATCATCGAATTCAAGTATGCCCAGGGTGCCAAGCCCGGCCTGGGGGGTCACCTGCTGGGCGACAAAGCCACGGTAACGGTGGCGCGCATGCGCCAGTCTGTGCCCTGGGTGTCGCTCTTCTCGCCGTTCCCGTTCCACAGCGTCTATTCCGTGGAGGATCACCGCAAGCATGTCGACTGGGTGAGGACGGTCAATCCCCAGGCACTGGTTTCAATCAAGGTGTCCACCCCGACCGACGTCGACATGGTGGCGGTCGGAAGCTACTATGCGGGAGCGCACATACTGCACATCGACGGCTCCTACGGCGGGACGGGCGCGGCGCCGGAAATCGCCAAGAAGAACATCGCCATGCCTATCGAGTTTGCCATTCCCAAAGTCCATCGCTACCTCGTGTCCGAGGGCATTCGCGATGAACTGGTGGTCATGGCCAGCGGCGGCATTCGGACGGCGCACGACATCGCCAAGGCAATGGCCCTGGGCGCGGATGGCTGCATTTTGGGCACGGCTGAGCTGGTGGCCCTGGGATGCACACGCTGCTCGAACTGCGAGCGCGGCCGAGGCTGCCCCTTCGGGCTGACGACCACAGACCCTGAACTTTCACTGCTGGTCGATCCGGCGTGGGGCGCGGAACGAATCAGTCAACTGTACGGCGCCTTCGCCCAGGACCTGGCGGGCATCCTGCGCCGGCTAGGCCTTTCGACGATCCGGGATCTCAGAGGCCGAACCGATCTCCTGCGCTACGTAAGCCAGGGCACGGATGGGAAAGGAGCCAGCCATGTCGAAGCTTGACCGTCGGGCCGCGATCCGAAGGTTGGTCGACTCACGCCGGCATCTAGTGGAGGACATGCAGGAGCCGCTTCCAGTCCGGAGCGTGGAGGCCGAAGGCGGGTGCGGCGTGATCGGCATCGCCTGCAGCGAGCCGCTGCCCGGGCGCCACCTGCTCCAGGCCTTGCGGCAGATGCGCAATCGAGGCAACGGAAAGGGCGGTGGGGCGGCCCTGGCCGGCCTGGACCCCGCCCAATTCGGGGTGACGCCCGACATACTGCGCGACGACACGCTCCTGGCCGTGGCCTACCTGGAAGACGGCATCCGGTCCGAAGTGGAGCAGAACTACATCTTCCCCGGCTTCGCGGTCGACCAGGTTCACGAAATGCCGGTCACGCCGGTTGAGGGACTGGAGACCCCGGCGCCGGACGTGGTTCTGCTACTTTGCGCGAGTGCGCCGAAGGCGCGCTGGAAGCGTTGGCTGCCGAGCACAAGCTCAACGGGCTGGACCGCACGGCCCTGGAAGCAGAATGGGTCTACCAGAATAGTTACGCGCTGAACAAAGCCTATTACGCCTCGCTGGGTGACAAGCGCGCGTTCGTGCTGTCCCACGGCAAGGACCTCCTGGCGCTCAAAATGGTGGGCTACGGAGACGACGTCATAGAGGCCTATAGTCTGCATGACGTGAGGGCGCATGTGTGGATCGGCCACCACCGCTACCCGACCAAGGGCCGCGTCTGGCACCCCGGTGGCGCGCATCCGTTCGTCGGTCTGAACGAAGCCCTGGTCCACAACGGCGACTTCGCCAACTATGCCTCCGTGACAGCCTATCTGGCGCAGCGCAACATCCGGCCGCTCTTCCTGACCGACACCGAGGTTTCGGTGCTGGTCTTCGATCTGCTGCATCGGACCTACGGCTACCCGCTCGAGTACGTCATCGAGTCGCTGGCCCCGACCACCGAACGCGACTTTGCCATGCTCCCGCCCGACGAAGCGTGAGATCTACGAGCAGCTCCAAACCGTGCACATGCACGCCTCGCCGGACGGGCCCTGGTTCTTCTTGATCGCGCAGTCAGAGGCGGACGGGAACCGGCCGCGCGTATCGCGGTTGATCGGCATCACCGACACCAGCATGCTCCGCCCGCAGGTCTTCGCGCTGCAAGCGGGAGGTGCGGCAGGCCCGTCGATCGGCTTTGCCGCCTCCGAGAAGCAGGCCATCGACGCGGCTTTGGAGAGTCTGGCATCCGAGGATGAGCGTTTCTGGTCGCGACCGGACAAAGTCTGGAATGCCCGCGGCGGGAGCCACACCGACGGCGGGGCGTTCGTGTTTGAAATCACCCGGGCGGCGGATGGCCGGTCGGAACTCGTTTGCCGCGACAAGTTCGGGCGCGTGATCGAGCTGAATGAGGAACCTCTGCCGTCGAGCCGGCCAGTCGCGGCCGAACGGCCGGCGCCCCTTGGAGTTCGAGACCGGAGCGATAGAAGACGTGTTTGGAACCTATGTGAAAAGCCTGCCCGGCTGGGGGTATGAGCAGGTGGCTTCCTTCCTGGAAGGGATCGCTGAGTCGGCCGGGCAGCGTAGACGCAGGCTCGCGCCGGCGGGCGATCGAGCTCCTGGCCCTCATGGGCGACCGCCGCTACCCGACGCCCGGGCTGAGGCGCAGCTATCTGCTGACCATGGTGGACGCTGCCCGAAGGAAGGTGTGGGAGTCGATCCGTGACCGTCCGGGTGACGGGTTTGTCGGCTGGCGCCATTCCGAGCCGATTCCGGCCAGGCACGGCCGGCGGCGAAACTCTCGTCCTGGATGCCCGTGGCTTCGCGGCCGAGGGCCCGGAATCCCTGGCGCTGGCCATCCAGCGCTCGGTTTCATCCGGCTTTCGGCAGCTCATCGTCCACGGCGCCAAAGGCCACCGCTTCATTGGGAACGGCCTGGGGCCCGAAACCGAGGGCAGTCCGGATTGACGTGTATGGCTCACCCGGGGATTACCTGGCCTCCGGCATCGATGGCGCCGAGATCGTCGTGCATGCCTCCGGCCAGGATCAATTGGCCCAGATCATGAAGGGCGGCCGTTTGGTCGTGCACGGAGACGTCGGACAGACGTTCATGTACGCCGCCAAGGGTGGGGAAGCCTATGTGCTCGGAAACGCTGCCGGCCGACCGTTGATCAACGCCGTTGGCAGCCCGCGGGTGGTGATCAACGGCACCTGCCTCGACTACCTGGCCGAGTCGTTCATGGCCGGGGACGCACTTCATGGCGGCGGCTTTGTCATCCTGAACGGGGTGGCCTTTTCCGACGAGGGTCTGTTGGCCCCGATGGAAACGCCGTTCCCGGGCGGCAACCTGTTCTCGCTGGCTTCAGGCGGGGCGATCTTTGTCCGCGATCCCAAGCACAGGGTTGGTGAGGAACAGCTCAATGGCGGGGCGTTCGTGGCCTTCGGGTCCGACCACTGGGCACTCATCGAGCCGGTGCTGCGGGAGAACGAGGCCCTGTTCGGCATTTCGATTGACGCGCTGCTGACGGTGGACGGCCACCTTTGTCCGCCAGAGGACGTCTATCGAGCCATCGTCCCCGTCCAGCAGAAGGCTCTCATGCCCGAAGAAGCTTGGGTGACGCACGGGGTGTAAACAGATAACTTGGTTGAAACGAGCCTGCGAGGCTGAGCAGAGGCATGGTAACAGCAGACGTCTAGCGATCCTCGGCAAACACCTGTGTATATACGTCCTGTCCGAAACTCGTCTGGAGAGGCTCCCCCTCGAGGAATCTGAAGGTTCGTTTCCCCCAGGTCTTCTTTCGGCCCTGGGGAAAAGGGCCGCCGATGTGCGGGCCTCACGGAAGCCATTGGCCAATTCATGCAGATGCGTGACATGCAAGACTTTGATGCTCCTATCCAGCAAGGCCGAAGTTACCTGCGTGGCCAGCTCGACGCCCTCCGCCTGATTGGTGGACGAGAACAACTCGTTGAAGAGTATCAAAGCGTTCGGTCGGATGCGATCGACGATCTCGCTCATCCTGCCAAGCTCTTCGTCCAGTTTTCCGCTCTCCATTGAGGCGTCTTCCTACGCGTTTGAAGTGAGTGAAAATGCCTCGGCTGGCGTTAGCCCGAAAGGTCCTGGCCGCAACGAACATCCCGCACTGCATCATCAATTGGGCCAACCCCACGCTGCGCAAGAAGGTCGTTTTTCCACCCTGGTTGGCCCCCGTGATGAAGATCAGGTCTTTACCAGTCGGCCCCTAGGTCGTTGCCCACGACCTTTTGTTTCACCGTCAAGGCAAGGGTTGGGTCATAGAGCTCAGACGCCGCGAGCCGCCGCTCGCCTGCCGGAGCAGGATCGGGAAAGGAGATCGGTTCCCCGAGTTGTGTCAGTTGTTCGGCCAGGTTCATACAGCCGACATAGAAGGCCAGTTCGAAGCGGAGGGCATGAAAAAACTTTCGACATGATCGGCTGCTTGCCCAACCGCATTGGCGACCGAGTTCAAGCCCGTGTCCCGCAGGTCCCCGAGGGCTCGCGCCCCCGCATCGTCACGTGGGTGGATTGTAGGTAGAGCGGGGGAACCGCGACCCAGAAGCTGACCGAGCCAACCCATCTTCTGGCGCGATCCGCGCAGGACATAGTGGGTCCCTTTATTGGCCCGTCCAAGCTCAGCGCTCGGACCACGCCGCCCACAAAATGGAGCGATTGCAGGTGCTCACGAACACTGCCTAGATAGGCATCGCTCAACTCTTCCTCAATCATTGCGAAGAATCGTTGGAAGCCAGCCGACTGGAACTCGTCTCGATGAACGGAGGCGATATGCCTCATGTAGCGTTGAGCAAGTCGAAAAACGTTTCGAGCATCTGCCGCCCGCCGCTGACGATGCCGCTCGGATGTTGGCTGAAAATCCCGAGCCAATGTCTCTGCTTTCTCTGGTTGGCCTGGATGGGGAGTTCGTACAGCGTTCGGATAACGTCCGCATGGGCCAAACAATCCTTGAGGACGTCCTGGCGAAAGGTGATCGCATCAGGATCGACCAGGCTGTCCAATAGAG
Source organism: uncultured Chloroflexia bacterium (assembly GCA_963797485.1). Lineage (GTDB taxonomy): Bacteria > Chloroflexota > Anaerolineae > Anaerolineales > E44-bin32 > CAWAND01. Next base: position 36,644 of record CAWCPF010000001.1, on the reverse strand, counting down.
CCCTTTTCGGCCACGTCGTAAAGAAATTGGTCCCCTTGGGCCATGGCCCCGATGAGAACCTTGAGCTCGAGGTCCTGGACAAGTGGCGCATGATGAGTCAGGTCGATGGGTTGGGTGGAAATCCCGATCAGCGATCCATAGAAGGACTTTCACGCTTTGATGCGCTCCTTGATCTGTTCGTTTGTCAGTCGATGCTTCTTGGCGAGCGCCATTGCGTATGCCAGACCGTCAGCGGGGCGTCGCAGGATTTCGTTGAGGTCCGCACTTCGGGAGTCTCCGGGACAACCGTGCTCGCCATGCTGACTGTTCTTGAACTCATCGAGGCGAGTTAGTCAATAAAAGTCACCCACACACCTCGCGCGCCTAAACCGAGGAGCTTTTCCATGATCGAACGGCTTAGGATGATGGCATCTGCCAATGTAGTCGAGCCGGAATTACTTCGTTGATGATAACGATGCTGTTTGGGGTTGTTCTTGGAGGATGTCGCGGATGCGTATCAAGTCGTCCTGGAGCTTGCCGCGAAGACTTTGGACATCTTCAGCCCTTTCGAAGTGTGTGTAGATTTGATCGAACAGTGACAGGCGGGCGTCGCGGCCGGGCACGGCGCATCCGAGGCTGGCCAAGAAGTGCAGCTGCCCAAACATCCGTGCGAAGGTCGTCTTGCCGCCTTGGTTGGGCCCGGTGACCACAATGATCCTTTCCTGATCGTCAAGGCGGAAGCTGTTCGGGACCACACGCCGTTCGTCATAAACGAGCTTGTGCGCCAAGGCCAGATCGTAGGCCTGGCGGGCAAACGCGTGATCAAGTTGGTCGGTGATATCTGGGTAGCAGAACGAAAGCCCCATGTCCTTGATCGGTTCGATGAAGTCCAGGTACGCCAAGTAGAATTGGACCTCGCGGTGGAAGGTGCTCATACGCGTGTCCACAAAATCCGCGTGCCGTGCGCAAAAACCCTCCAGAGCCGTGAACGGCTCCGGGTAAAGTCGGGCCACGAACTCGAGAATCAGAGCTTCTATGTGGTTCAGGCCGCCCGCCGGTTTGAGTTTGGATAGGTAGCCCTTAGCTTCAGCCTGGCGGAACTTCTCGAATGTCGCCTGGATCTTTGCGCCATAGTCTGGCTGCTCTTCGAATCTGCTGACGCTGAACTTGCCCGGTTGAAGGGTTAGGCTATATCGGACAGCGGATAGTTCAAGTTTCACCTGCCTGGCTTCGGCTAGAAGGGAGCGGAATGTGGCCGACTTGACGTATGCGTCGGTGAAATCTCGGAACGCCTGCAATCCCTGCGAATTCAAGGCTGAGACAGCCAAACACTGTTCAAGCCCGGTTACGGCGTCGCCATAGGCTAACGTGGCTTCCAGCATCCAACCCTCACGCCACGCTTGCGGGCCCGCTTCGCTTGCAACTGCCAACTGGCGGGCAACCTCTTGCATTCCGGCCGAAAATGCTTTCACACCTGCTTTTAGACCGGGTTCTTCAAGATCTCGCATGACGGCCTGTCGGTAGCGCACAGCGTCTGGGTCCGCCAAAGGGGTCGTGAAGAACGGTTCCAGGTCGAAGTTCTCCCGCCCGGCGATGATGGCGCCAACGATTTGATCGAGGTTCAGGTCGCGGAAAAACGCCGGAGTTACAACCGGCCGCTCCGCGTGGTCCGACGTGTTTCGGTAAAGAATGCTGTGGAATTCCAACGCCGACTTGACAACCTTTCCCCTGCCCCGAAAACAGAAAGCCCCTGCCATCGACGCAGGTCTTTGGCAGAGGCTATCAGCCTTAATCCAGGCGGTTGGGTTGGTGCGGGCGAGCCTCATCGCCCGAACGAGATTATACCTTAGCGGCAAACTGTGCCGCAGGTTGTAAGCAAACTACTTGGGAACCTAGGGGGCCTAACCGCGTGATTTAGGTAGGAAGGCCGGCTGCCCACATGTGGCCCACGCAGGCGTGTGTTTGGACCCGGGCAGCGGCCTCAGGCCGCCAGTTCGCCCATCGCAGGAACGGGGACGGCTCAGGCTCGCCGGCCCTCATGGCCTGGAAGGCGGCGATGGCCACTTCCAGCATCGAGTCGTCCGGACGGCGGGTGGTCAAGGATTGCAGGGCCAAATTGGGTGCCACAAATGGCCAGATCCACCAGCGGTCGACGAAGCGCGCCGTCAAGCGTATGTACTCGTAAGCCACCGATGCCAGGACTGGCAGGAGCAGGAGGCGGCTTGCAAGACCGCGTGAGCAGCCCCATGTCGCCCAGCAGGCTGAATAGAACAACTGAGAAGACCACTACTGTCAGAAGGAAGGCGGTTCCGCAGCGAGGGTGCTGACGCGAGAACTGGCGCACGCTGGCCACATCCAGCGGCGCTCCGGCCTCGTAGGCATTGATGGTCATGTGCTCGGCCCCGTGATAACCGAACACGCGCCGAACGTCCGGGAGTAAGCCGATGGCCCAAACGTAGCCGACCAGGAGCGCCAGGCGGACCAATCCTTCAAGCAGATTGGACCAGTTGGAGTTGATCGTGAAAAGCTGTTCGGCCAGGTAAGCGCCGCCGGCCGGCAGCAGGAAGAACAGGCCCGCCCCAACCAGCAGGGATGCCGCCATAGTCAGTGCCAGGGGAGCGCCCTCGATCCTGGCCTCCTCACCAGCCTGGACGTTGGCGGAGAAGGTTAGGGCGCGCATGCCCAGGCCAAGGGCATCCCACAGGACCAGCAACCCCCTCAGGAATGGAAGCGTGGCCCAGCGGCTCTGGTACAGCGGGGGAAGCGGCAGGTCTTCGACCTGGATGCTGTGGTCAGGGGCGCGCACCGCCACCTTGCACGAGGTCCGCCCGCGCATCATGACGCCTTCGATAACTGCCTGGCCACCGTAGGTCGACAACGCGCCGGGAGGCTGGGCGGAGGCGGCTGGCTGCGCTGAGCTCAAGCCGACATCTCGTGCGTGAAGTGGATGTAGGTATCGATCCCACGGTAGAAATTGGGCAAGTGGAACTTCTCGTTGGGCGCGTGCAGGTTGTCATCCGGCAGCCCGAATCCAAGCATCAGACTCGGCACATTCAATTCGTGTTGGATGATCCCAACCACGGGCACCGAGCCCCCTTCGCGCAAGAACAAGGGGCTCTTTCCCCAGGTCTTCTCGAACGCGCGGCCGGCGGCTTTGACGGCCGGTGACTCGCGGTCGATGATTCCGGGCGGGCCGCCAGCATGGTTGATGACCTCCCACCGAATCCCCGGCGGCATGTTCTCCTCAAGATACTGATGAAGCGAGGCCTCGGTCTCGGCCGGGGTCTGGTCCGGCACCAGCCGCATGGAGAGCTTGGCCATGGCCCGGGACGGGAGCACGGTCTTCGATCCTTCGCCCGTAAAACCACTCAACAGGCCATTCACGTCCAGGGTGGGCCGAGCGGTGGCGCGCTCGGTTGGGGTGTACCCGAGCTCACCGCTCAATGTGTCTACCCCGGCCTGCTCCTTCCACCAGGCCTCGTCTTCGGGCGACTTGGCCAGGTCGTTGCGTTCGTCGTCCGTCAGCGGCCTGACCTTGGTATAGAACCCGGGCAGGGTCACCCGGCCCTGCTCGTCGTGCATGCCGGCCAGGAGTTTGGCCAGGGCATTGGCGGGGTTGGGGACTGCGCCCCCGAACCGGCCGGAATGCAGATCATGGTCGGGACCCTGCAGCCGGATCTCGAAATACGCCAGGCCGCGCAACGCATACGTGATGGCGGGTGTGTCGGCCGAATGGATGCCGGCGTCGGTATTCAGGCACACATCGCAAGCCAGGAGCCGACCATGCTTCTTGATAAAGAGCTCTATGTTGGTGGAGCCAACCTCTTCTTCGCCCTCCACCATGTATTTGAGGTTGACTGGCAGTCCATTGGTGGCCAACATGGCCTCGACGGCCATCAGATGGGCGACCAGCTGGCCTTTCATGTCGGAGGCACCGCGGGCGAAGAGGTCGTCGCCCCGGATGGTCGGTTCGAAGGGGTCGGTTTCCCACAGCTCGATTGGATCGGCGGGCTGGACGTCGTAATGGCCGTAGACCAGGATGGTGGGCGCCTTCGCGCCGGCATGCATGTGTTCGCCATACACGATCGGATGGCGCGCCGTCGGCATAACCTCGACCTTGTCGAAGCCCATCCCGGTCAGCCGATCTGAAATCCACTTTGAGGCGCGTGCCATGTCGGGAAGGTTCTCGGGCAGGGTGGACACGGAGGGGATACGCAGCAGGTCTTTGAGGGATTCGAGAGCTTCGCTGCGGTGCGCTCCAGCGTATTCCAGAGCAGGGGTTCGGTCTGACATTCAGCGTCTCCTATGATCGGGATCGAGTTCGAATGACGTCGCTCTGGTGCATCGTCTCGCTCGGCCAAGGGCTGGCGACATTATACCTGCGCGTGACGGCGAATGCCCCGGCCCGACCGCCGCCTTTTTCGGGCCTTTGAAACCGTGGTACGCTTCCAAGGAGCGGATGGACCAGAGAGGCCGAATGCTGGATGCCGTCTAAACGGCTGTCCCCGTCACCAGGGCTCCATGTCTTCGATGACATCGCCGGCACGATCGGTTGGACCCCGTTGGTGCGGCTCAACCGGGTTTCGCGCGGGCTGAGATGCTCGCTGTACGCCAAGCTCGAGATGTTCAACCCCGGCGGATCCGTGAAGGACCGGATCGCCGTGCGCATGATCGACGGGTTTGAGCGCGACGGCTCGCTCGAGCCCGGAGGAACGATCGTCGAGGCCACGTCAGGCAACACCGGCGTGGCCTTAGCCATTGCCTGCGCCCTGCGTGGGTATCAATCCGTGTTCGTCATGCCGGACAAGATGTCCGACGAGAAGATCCGGCTGCTCCGGGCGTACGGCGCCCGAGTGGTTATCACCCCGACGGCGGTCGCGCCTGACGACCCCCGCTCGTACTACTCGGTGGCCCGCAAGATCGCCGCCGAGACGCCCAATGCCGTACTCGCCAACCAGTATTTCAACCCTGATAACCCGGAAAGCCACTATGCCACGACCGGTCCCGAAATCTGGGAACAGACCGCAGGCCAGGTCACGGATGTGGTCATCGGGATGGGAACGGGCGGCACGATCACCGGCGTCGCCCGGTTTCTACATGAACAAAACACCGGCGTGCGGATCGTGGGTGTTGATCCCGAGGGCTCGCTGCTTCAAGACGCCTGGGAGCGAGCATCGGCCGAAGGGCTGGAGGCCTGGCCCTACAAGGTCGAAGGCATCGGGGAGGACTTCGTCCCCGGGACGCTGGACCTGTCCCAGATCGACCACGTGGTCCAGGTGGATGACGCCGAGTCGTTCTTGTGGACCCGGCGGCTGGTGCGCGACGAAGGCATCTTCGCCGGTGGGTCGAGCGGGGCGGCGCTGGCCGGGGCCCTTAAGTATGCCCGCGATCTGCCTGAAGAGCGTCTGGTCGTGGTGCTGCTGCCCGACAGCGGCACACGCTATCTGTCCAAAGTGTTCAATGACGATTGGATGAAGGAGCACGGCTTCCTGCCCATCGACCAGCGGCGCGTCAGCGCGTTCGAGGTCGCCAGCGCTCGAGGCCTCCCGGCGCTCATCACCGCCTCAGAGGATGACAGGCTGAGAGACGTCATCACCCGCATGCGCCAGAACGGCATCGACCAGCTCCCGGTCATCAGCTCCGAGTCCGGGCTGGTGGGCATGGTGACCGAGGTCGAGCTCCTCACCCACATGTTGAGCTCCGACCATCAGCATCCCCCGGATGAGACCATCGAGGCCATGATCAACCGCGACGTGCGCACGCATCGGTCGACCACACCGCTGGTAGATGTCCTGCCGGAGCTGATGCAGCGCAAGGTCGTCGTCTTGACCGACGATATCGATCGGCCGGTGGGCATCCTGACCATCATCGATGCCCTCGAGTATCTGGCCCAGCTGGAGAAGCATGAAACGCCTGCCTGATCTGCCTCAACTGGCCATCGTTCCCACGGACGCCCTGCAACCCCACGAGCATACCGACCCCCAGCGCGCCGACCCGTTGGTGGCCGCCCTTCGTCAAGACGGCGTGTTGAAGAACCCCCCGGTGGTCTTGCCCCTGGGGGGTGAGCGGCTGCGCTACGTCGTGCTCGACGGGGCCAACCGGGTCCTGGCCTTCAAAGCCCTGGGTCTGCCGCACGCCTTGGTGCAGGTCGTCCATCCTAATGGCGACTCGGTAGACATCAAAACCTGGAACCATGTCGTGTTGTGCCCTGACACACCCGAGTTCCTCGCGTGCCTCCGGGAGACAGGCGGGGTGACCATGGTGGAGGCCGAGCGCGGCGCCGAGCCGAAGCCGATCGAATTCGGCCGGTAGTCACGCCTTCGCCGCCGTCAGCCACGGGCCGATGTACGAGCTCCGCGGCCCGGATGATACGTTGGCCAACCGCCTGAAGACGTTGAACTCAGTCGTGGAGGTCTATGACGGGAGATGGAACTTCGAACGGACGAATTCGCACATTCCGGAGGAGCTTGACCAGCTCTACGATCAGCGCGGCTGCCTGATCGTGTTCCCCAGTTTCGCCGTCCACGACGTGGTCACGGCTGCGGCCCAGGGCCTGTACTTCCCGACCGGGATCACGCGCTTCATCATCTCACCGTGTGCCCTGCGCGTGAATTTCCCTATTGAGCGCTTGAAAGGTAAGGCACCGCTGCGCCAAAAACAATCCGAGCTGGAGGACTGGGTCAAGCAGCGGATGCGCCAGCGGCAGGTGCGTTTCTACGCCGAGTTGACCTACCTGTTCGACGAGTAACGCGGCGGGCAGGTCTTGGCCTCCGGGAGCTGGTTCCCGGGCTCAAGCCTTCCGCACTCCCGATTTGTGAATTCCTTCACAATTCCAGCCGCCTCATTCGGCGCCATGGGCCAGGTCCATCGCCCGGTCGAGGTCATCGATCAGATCCTGGACCGCCTCGAGACCCACCGACAACCGCACCAGGGCCGGATCGACCTGCAGCGGCGAGCCGGCTACCGAGGCGTGGGTCATCGGGGCCGGGAGCTCGATGAGCGACTCGACCCCGCCGAGCGACTCGGCCAGGGTGATGATCTGCGTCGAGGCGACCAGCCTTCGGGCGGCGAGTTCCCCGGCTTTAACCTGAAATGACAGCATGCCGCCCGGCAGGCGCATTTGGCGTTTGGCCAGGGCGTGCTGCGGGTGAGAATCCAGGCCGGGGTAGCGCAGCCTTATGATGCGGTCGTCCTTGGCCAGGTGTTCGGCCAGCCGTTGCGCGTTGGCGCTGTGGCGCTCCATGCGGATGGGCAGGGTCTTTATGCCGCGCAGGACCAGGAAGCTGTCCAGCGGTCCGGGGATGGCCCCCACAGCGTTTTGCAGATAGCCCAGGCGCGCGGCCAGTTCGGCGTCCTGCATGACCAAGGCGCCGCCGACCACGTCGGAATGCCCACCGAGGTACTTGGTCGTCGAGTGCATGCACACGTCCGCTCCGAGCTCGAGCGGGCGCTGCAGGTAGGGCGTAGCGAAGGTGTTGTCGACGCACACGATGACGGACGAGGCGTGTGCGTGGGCGCCGGCGGCGATGGCCTCCAGGTCACAGATATCCAGCAAGGGATTGGTGGGGCTCTCCAGCCACACCAGCCGGGTCTCGGGCCTGAGTTGGCTCAGGAAGGAGGTCGAATCCGAGGCGTCGGCAAAGGTGAACTCGAGGCCGGCGCGTTCGAAGACCGTGTGAAACAGCCGGTAGGTGCCTCCGTATAGGTCATGGGCTGCCAGCACATGATCGCCTTGCGAGAACAGGTGCAGGACGGCGTCGGTGGCCGCCATGCCGGAGGCGAAGGCCAGCCCGAATTGGCCCGCCTCGAGGCTGGCCAGGCATTGCTCGAGGGCGCGCCGGGTGGGGTTGCCCGTGCGGGAGTACTCATAACCCCGGGGCTGACCGACGGCGTCTTGCTTGTAGGTCGACGTCGAGATAGACCGGAGTCATGACCGCCCCGGTGGTTGGATCGGGCTCCTGACCGGCGTGGACCGCCAGGGTCTCGAACGCTAACGGCTCGGACATTACGCCTCCGTCAGATGGGACTTGAAGGGGGAAACGCCCGTACTATAATACGAAGACGACGGACGGGGGAAGGGACCGCATGGATCTGAACTGGGTGGACGCCTCCGAAGCGCCGGTGCCGCCGGAGGATGTCCGGGTCCAGCGCCTGAATTTCACCCCCGACGGAGATGGCCGGAGAGTCAGGGTTGAAATCGACCTGACTCCATTTCTGCAGCGGCCGTCGCTCGACGTGGTCATCACCGACGGACAGGGGGACGAAGTTGCCAGCACCAGCATCATCGAAGCCGTCAATCCCCGCATGTCCTTCACCATGCATCTTCGGACGATCGGCGTCCGCGGCGCGCACCAGGTGCACGTGGTGGTCCACTACCCAGACGGCCTGCAAGTGGACGAGAAGCGAGCGACTTTGCAGATAGGCTGACCGTTTTTGAGTAGGGGGACGAGACTCTTGGCCAAGTCCGTATCGTATCTGCGACATGCGATTGCGCCGCCCAAGCTCGAGCCGGCGCAAGCCCCGCGCCCGCGCCTGACCAACCTACTGAATGCCTCGATCGACAAGCGCCTGATCCTGATCGCCGCGCCGGCGGGTTTTGGCAAGACGACCCTGCTGGCGGAGTTCGGCGCGCAGGCCGACCGGCCGGTGTGCTGGGCGCGGCTGGTGGAGGCCGATCAGGACGTCATGCGCCTGGCCGGCCTGGTGTGGGCGACGCTCGAGAAGCGCTTCCGGCGGCTGCGAGGCAGGGTGCAGGTGGACCGCTTGGTGGGCGCCAGCCCGCGAGCGCTGGCGCGCGCCATCAGCGGTGGCGTGTCCGAGGCGATCGACGAACCCTTCGCGCTGGCGCTGGACGATGTCCATTGGTTGAACGCCTCCGACGAAGGGCGTGAATTCCTGGGTGCGCTGGTCGAGTCGGCCCCGCCCAACATGAGCGTGATCGCCGCCGGGCGGGAGGTGCCGGATATCCCCCTGGTGAAGCTGCTGGCGGCCGATCAGCTCGTGACGCTGGATGGAGACAGCTTGGCACTGCGCGCCGACGAGCTGGCCGACGTCGTCAGCCGGCGCACCGGAGAGTCCCTTACCGAGGCGGATGTGGCCGGCCTGATGGAGGAGACCGGCGGCTGGGTGACCGGGGTGCTGCTGTCCGAGCGCCTGGTAGGGAAGCGGCTGCCGGGTCTGCTGTCAAACGGCCAGCCGTTGAGCTACGAATACCTGGCCTCGGTCGTTTTTGATCGCCAGCCCAAGCCGATCCAGCGCTTCCTGATGGACTCGTCGGTCCTACCGGTGATGACGGCCGAGCTGAGCGATACCGTGCTCGAGCGGACCGACAGCCAGGCGATGCTTGACGAAGTCCTCAAGCGCGGCCTGTTCATCACCGTTACCGAGGACCGCCCGAGGACGTATGAGTACCATCAGTTGTTTAGGGAGTATTTGCAACTCAGAGCCGCGAGGTTGGATGGGGGTCGTCATCGCCGACTGCTCTTTGCGGCTGGCAAGGCCCTCGCTGCAATTGACGAATGGGCCGAGACGGCCGTCGATCTGCTACTTCAGGCCGATGAGGTGGAGCTTGCGGCGGAGATGGCTACGGGACTAAGGGGTAGTCTTTTCAAGGGTGGGCGCATCAACACCCTTCAGAAATTGGCAGACGAGTTTCGATCAAAGGGCCAAGAGGTTCCTTACATTGAACTCTCGTTGTCAACGGCCTTGGAGGGAGTAGGTCGACGAACGGACGCGGCGGCAATTAACGCCCGGCTGTTGGGCGAAATTGAACGGTCAAACCGCGAGGACTCGAACGACTTGAAGATACGGTGCCTGCTCAACATTGGACATCTCTCGCTTAATACTCAGCAATGGGATGAACTACGCGAGACGATCGAAGCTCTTCGACGTTTGCTCCCCGGGGCACAGCATGCTCTTGGGGAGGTGGGCTTGGCAAGATTGGAAGCAATGTTCTTGGCCGATGTCCATGGTAGATGGGCAGCTGCCGCGAAGGTTGTGGGGGATGCGATCGAGAAATGGGAAGAAGACCTCAATGTGCTGAGCATAGGTCAGGCATGGATGACTAAGACGTATGTGGAGCTGAATGGAGGCGAGCTTGAGAACGCTCTCAGCAGCGCGCACCGCGCCCTCGCCGCGGTGTTGGCAGAAGGGTACGCACTTGGTGAGTCAAGCGCACGGCTGAATCTCGCATTCGTTAAGCACACCTTGGGCGAATTTCAGACAGCCTTGAACGAGATTCATCTGGCGCTAAATCCTGCCCAGTTGGTAGACGACGAAGAAGATCAGGGTTCCGTGCGAATCACCGAAGCGGAGATGCTGATGGATTTTGGGCTCTTGCCTGAAGCAACGCTGCTGCTGGACGCCGCAAGCTGGAAATATGCAGAGTGCGAGGCGGGGCCTTTTTGGGAGAACTACCTCATGGCAACAAGGGCATGTGTCTTGAGGCGGGGAAGAAGACTTGAAGAGGCCAAATCAACCCTGCTCCAAGCCGACAGGATTCTTAACTTCAGATTTCCATTCTCGTGTCCGAACCGAACTCATTGGAGTTGGATCCATAACGAACCCCAAACAGGTTGTTTCAACGGTGCGGCAAACGCGATCGATTGCCCCATTAACGGCGCAAGACAACGCCCTATGTCTTTTCTTCTTGGCCAGAGGGCACTACGTCTCAGGGGAAGAGACCAAGGCCCGGTTCTGGTTGGCATGGGTTCTGAGGACAGTAGCGAAATATGGAGCAGTACAGGTGATTTCGGCAGAACTCTCATGCGATGGCGAGTTCTATGAGTTTGCCGAGAAGCAGTTTCAAGGTTCGGCAGATTGGCTGGTCATCCAAGAACGAATGAGGAGAATTCGCAATTTCGCTCAATCCATGACGCTGCAAACTCCGCAATCATCGACCACAACCATTGGGCTGAGAATCGTAGCCCTTGGTTCTCCGCGTATTTGGATGAACGGAAGAATCTGCGGTCAGCTATCAGCCGCCGAGGTCGGCGTCCTTGTCTTCCTCGCAGACGCTGGTCCGGCGAGAGGTGAACGCCTCGCAGATGCATTTTGGCCCGATGCGTCACCGGATAGTCAGAGGGCCAACTTGCACACCTGCATCTACCGTCTGCGGCAGGCTTTGGGATCGGACTTTTTGGAGTACAAGGCGGGCAGATACTTGCTCAAAGAAGGGGTCCTGGCGTCCTTCGACGTGGCTGAGTTTGAGGAGGCGGCCGCTCTCGGGCGAAAGCCAATACTGACCAGCCCAGAGGGACCCTCCATCCTCGCTGAGACGTTGAAGCTGTACACTGGAAGTTTCATGGATGGGATGGACAGCCTGTGGATACTTGAACGAAGGGCCGCGCTTGAATCCACCTATATTGGCGTCGCCGCTAAGGCGGCCAAGGAGCTCGGGCCCGGGCGAACCCTCGAGGCCCTGATCCCCGAGCTCCGGCGGGCGCTGAAGGTGGATCCCTATGATGAAGAATTGAATCACTACTATCTGCAGGCCCTTGCCTCACTGGGCCGTACTACCGAGCTGAAGCGACATTACCGCGAATACGCGCGTGCTCTTCAGCAAGATATGCGAGTCGATGTTCCGCCGATGACTCAAGATGCTTTTGGGTCTCGATGACGACATGGTGCGCATAGCCAGTTGCCCCCAGGAGAAAGTCCCCCTTGGAGTAGCTGACAACGTCCCCTATAATCTGTAAACTGATTGTAAGTCGAGTTGAATCGTTGAGAGCGCGTTGAGAGACTCGAGCCGACTAATGCTGGCCCGGGCCGGGATGCAAGGCTTCCACACACCGTCGCCCTCGAGATGTTTAGGCGAGGAACATGGCCAGGCTTGATCCTTCGCTCAAACATGCAATTACACCCTACGTTTGATGACAAGAAGTTTCATCGCGAGGCGTTGGTGGATCAGCTACATTCCCAGGTGCCTCGAAAGTTCGTGTCTGTTACAACGCCTCCGGGTTTTGGCAAGACGACCCTACTGTCTGATTTTGCGAATCACACTCAGCTTCCCACTGTTTGGATCCAATTGACCGATCTTGAGACGGACGTGCTGCGCGTGGCCAGCGTGATTTTCTGGCTTCCCTTGAGAAGAGGTTTAGGCGGCTTCGCGGTGTCTTGGAGCTAGAAGCGTTTTCTTCATCGGCTCCAACAGAACTTGCGAATGCATTGGGCAACCTGATCTCTTCGCAGATTCCTGAAGGTTTCGTCATGCTCATAGACGATGTACACGTGCTTAACAGTTCGGAGGAATGCCTTGAGTTTTTCGATCGGCTCCTCGAAGGCCTGCCCGCACATGTGACGGTCATTGCGGCGGGCCGCCAAGTTCCAGAAATATCACTCGCGCGGTCTCATGGCCGAGGGCGATCTAGCGGGGTTCGGTCCCCACAACCTGGCATTTGGCAAAGACGAGCTTCGGGGTGCAATCAACAAGGCACTAGGAATTGATCTGGCTGATGACGAATTGGACACATTGGCGGAAGAATTGGAGGGGGTGGATTACCGGCGCTCTGCTATCACGCTCGGTTGGAGCTAGATTCCTGGAAGGGATTTCGGACACCAATCGCGAATTCGTCTATCAGTATCTTGCGTCGGTTGTCTTGAATTGTCTTGCCGATCCCTTGCGTCGGTTCATGATTGATGCGTCGGTACTTCCTGTCATGACAGAAGAATCCTGCAACATTGTTTTGGCTCGCGGTGACAGCGGATATTTGCTCGGCGAGCTGACACGAACAGGGCTGTTCGTTACCGTGACCGACACAGTGCCGCCATCATATGAGTTCCATCCTATGTTTAGATCATTCCTCATCGAAACCCTTAGAGAATCAGACCGCAAGAGGTATGAGGAAATCATCCAGAAATCCGCTGACCTGCACGTTCAATCTGGATATCCCGAGATTGCTGTACAGCTTTATTGCGATATCGATTTTAGGGATCAGGCCAAAGAGCTAATGACCTCCACCGCCTTCGAAATGAGAAAGCAAGGGCGGTACGCGACGCTAAAGAAGTGGGAGCAAATTGCCGGCACCTGGGGTGGTCAGATCCGAATTGGCCGTTTCGTTATCGCTGATGGATGTGGAGAGGCGCCGGCTGGCCGACGCAATCGGCCGCCTCGAAAAGATCGTAGATCAGTCGAACCTCAACATCACTCCGCCGGTCTCGTCTGTGATTGCCTGCACGATGGGGTTGGCGTTAGTTGCGCGACAGGACTACAAGGCGGCAAAGAAGTGGGCGGCTCGTGCAGCGACCGCGATCGATAAGAAAACGCCCTTCACAACTCAAGCCATGCACTGGCGGTTGCAGGCGCTGATTGCGTTCCGGGCTGAAAAAGACTTCGAGACTGCCGAGACTTGTGCCTCGAAAGCGGTTCATTTGCTTGGCGATAAGCAGGATCAATACTCTCTGGCAAATGCGCTTGACGATCTGAACCTAATCCAGTTCGAGGCCGGGAAAGCCCAAGATGCATACAGGACGGCGGCCCGCTCTCTTGAGATAAGGGAGAGGATCGGTGTTCCGAGCCAGATCGCGGTGGCTTACAACAATCTCGCAGTGCATTCGCATTTCCGTGGAAACTACGATGACGCATTGAGCCAGTTCAGGGAAAGCAGGAGATTTGCAAAAGAAGCCGGAAACCTTGCCCACGAAGCTGCAATCCTGATTGGGCAGGCAGATGTGTTCAATGACTTGGGGCTGTCCCTTCCGTCGGCCGAGCTATATGCCGAAGGTTTGAGCTTGGCTGCACAGATAGACGACCGAGATCTTGTTTACTACGGGTGCATTCAGACTGCTACATTGCATCGAAGGTCGCGGAACTTTGCAATCGCAGCTGAGTGGATCAAAAGAGCCGTTCAGTTTGGCCCCAAGGGCGAATTTGATCTGGACGTGCAGATCCAAATGGCCGCGATCGAAAGCTGAGTTCTCTCCGGGAAGGTCCGTAGCGCGGCTCGAAGCTGTGCTCTCAAAAGATCAATCCGAACTGAATGCACGTGAACGTGTCCAAGCGGAGGTCGCTCGGCAAGCTCGAAAGCTCGCGGGGTGATCAGGAAGGAGCTAGAGTTGGACTTGCACAAGCAATGAGTAGTTCAGTCCTTGCGGGGTTGGAGCAACTCGCCGCCGTGGATATAAGGTTTGACCCAGATGCTTATCGGCTGGCGAAATCAATCCTCGAATTTGATCCCTCCGCCGGTGTGATACTGGCCAGGATCGACATGATGTCTGCAGTAGCGAGCGAGTATGGGGCAAATCCAGTCGATGCTAGCCCCGACCCCGAAGATCCGGCTAAAGGGCATGGCCAAGACGGAGGTCGCGGTTGGGAACGCGCCAATGGAAGACCTGAAGCCGCAATTCAAGGAGTTTCTGTTCTATCTAGCCGCTAACTCTCCAGTTGATCGGGAACGCCGTAATCGAGGTCTTTGGCCCGACCATCGGTCCAGGCCGACAGACCGCAAACTTGCACATGGCTGTGTATAGCCTGCGAACAATATCTGGGAAAGAATCGTTAAGCTTGAAGGGCATTCATACTCTATTGCCTTGAACTTTGTCGAAATACCGATTTTGTCGTTAGGGAGTTCGAAGGATGCCGCGGACTTAGCGCGAGGCCTGCCATTGGCGATCCAAGGCGGTATGTTCGCCCTGCACGGAAGCAATCAAGCGTACTCGGGGCCGTTCTTGCCTGAGTTCGAATCCGACTGGGTTCTGGAGAAACGCCGGCGGAACTTGAATTGCGATATCTGGACCTTGTCTCGCAACATGCTGAGGAAGCCGTTGCCCGCAGATCAAACCGCAAGGCATTCCGCGCTTATCCAAGACGCATTGGCAGATCGACCCTTATAGAGATGACCTGAACCTCAATACATACTATTGCTCGGGAAGCATGAACCGAAGAAGCGAGGTCGGTTTAGCATTATCAAACGTATTAAGCTTTTATCGACTTCCGACCTGGGATTGGACCCGTCCACAGATGTCCAAAGAGGTCTACGCCAAGCAAGGGTTGAATAACTTTGTCCAACCGTTGTCAACAGTCTGGGCAATTCCTCTGAACCTCGTGGCAAACAGCTGAGTAGTGTCCCCGTCGTACCAATTGCACATTGGTCCCTGTCTGAGATTCTGTCGTAGAGGCGACCATTGAGAACCATAGTGTAGATTTATCCCAGAGTGGACCGCGGAAGTTTACAAAGGAGTTTGCGATATGGATGTCATCGGTGCCCGATGATCGGCGGTGGTTAGTTTCTGTTGACCGCTAGTCCGTCAGCCTAAACACGACCTAATCATCGGTTGCTTGGTGACGAGGTCAGCGACTGGAAGGCGAGAGCCTTCTCCGTTGTGTTTTCGGTTTAACAGCTTGGAACTCGGATCTCGTAACAGGAGGCAAGAAATGTCTATGCAGGCGCTCAATCAGTTGGTGGCACGTTCGATCGTGGATCCGTCGGTGGTTCAGGCTTTCTCCAACGGAACCGTCACGTCGCTGCTTCACCAGTTCGATTTCAGCGACGAGCTCCGAACCCGGCTTACGGATTTGCACGCCACATCCTTCGCCGAGTTCTCCATCCTGGCCTATCGCACGGTCAAGGCGGTTGAGGAAATCACTCAGCCCCGCATCCAGCTGCCTTCGCCCTTGGAAGGGCTGGTCGATGACCGTGATCAGGCCGCGAGCGACGAGCAGGTTGCATGATTTCCACGACGCGAGAAGAGCGCCGCTGGTTCGTCAGGAACCTGGCCCAAGGCCTGGTTGAATACACAGGCGCCTCGGAGCCCCCGGTCCCGGTGGAAGAGATGCTCAAGCACCCACCGGAGCTGTATCAGAACGATTTCGGGGTGGTCGAGATGTACTCCAGCCTGTGGGACGCCACCTTCGCCCGGCCCCTGACGCAGCGCGGCAACGTCTTCGTCCACGTCAATCTGACCCCGGAAAAGCGGCGCTTTGCCCTGGCCCGGGAGACGTTGAGCGCACTGATTACCAGCAAGCAAGGGCGCGCCATGGGCCTGGCCGACATGCTCCTGTCGGAGCTGCGCGACTCAGCCGAGACCTTTGCGCGTGCCTTGGTCGCTCCGAAGCTGATGGTGGAAGCCTATCGGAAACGCGGCGGCACCCGCGACAACTTCCCCGGAAGCTTTGATATTCCGGCCGAAGCGGCTGCCGTCCGCTGGGACGAGGTCCCGACGACGGTAGCTCACTGAGCGGTTTGAGTTCAACCGAACGCCTGCAAAAGAGCCGGCCCCAAGGGCCGGCTCTTGATTTTCGGACCAATGGAAGAACAGACCCGTCGGATCGGCCTGCGGCCCTTGGCTTGTGAAAGAATTCACAAAGTCTCTGAATGACTACGGCCCGGGAGGCCCAGAAGAACCTGAGGGTGCCCAGCGGGCACCCTCATTCAAGTTTCGGTTGGTCTGGCGGAGGGTCTAGACCAGCACTTCCTCGGGCACGATCAGCTCTTGGTTGGCTTTGCGCACTTTGTCGGGGATGCCCTCAAACACAAGATCTGCCCCGACCATCTGGCGGACGTAGTTCTTGACCGTCAGATCCCAATACTTCTTGTCCACGTAGTAGACCTTGGCGCCGCCCAGTTCGTGCTGGTACTCCGGCCAGGGATACGTGTTTTGCGCCATGCCCAATCCCCAGCGGTGCCAGCCGTTGTAACTCTCGTAGGTCGCCCACCACTCCTGGTTGCCCAGGATTTCGAACGCATAGTAAGCCTTGGCGTAGTACATGATGGCGCCGATACGGCCGCCACGCATCAACGCCATGGTGTGCAGGCTGATGTTGATGTCTTCGTTCATGAGGCGCCCGTTGGCGAAGCCGGCCCACATGCCGTCGATCAACCCCACCAGCGTGTACGGGTCCTTCAGGCGTTTGCGGTACCAGCCCAGGATCTCGGCATACACGCGCGCCCCGACAATGTCGTAGAAGTCGTGATCGGTCTCCATGACCTTCTTCATGTACGCCATCATCTTGGGGGCTTCCTCGAGCCGGGCCTCGCGGATGTAGAGCGTGCGTCCATCTTTGAGGGTGATCATCGCCCCGGGCCAGGGCTTCAGGTCCATGCTCGGACCCTGGAGCAAGGGCTCGATTTCCTCGACGTCCAGGGTGATCTGTGTCTGAGAGACTTTCTCGGGTGTTTCGAGTTTCATGGGATCTCGCTCCTCATTTGGTATGAATACGTCTGTCAACTCATGTTGGCTTTGGTCAGTTTGTTCAACTGGTCCACGTGGGCCGGTTCAATGGCATCCCCAAACCGGGTCTTGGTCATGCCTTCCTTCTTCTTCATTAGTTTGGCGTACTCGTCATCCTCCACAAAAGCCACGCAGCGGCCAATGCTGGCCTCACCGTCGACGAAGCGCCACGGGAAGAAGCCGATCGTGGCGCGCTGGTTGAGCAGCAAGTCGATGTCGCCCCCCAGACACTCAGCATGGATGATGCCGAAGGGGAACATCTCGATGTGCATGAGCTGATATTTGCTGTCATCGAAAACCTGCTCCAGGCCCCCGCCGTACTTTTTCTGGAATACCTTCTCGGCTTCCTTTGCCTGGCGCGGCATCCAGGTCCGGATGATCGTGTTCATGGGGTGATCGGCGCTGCCGCAGTCCACCGCCAGCCAGCGCAGCTTCTTGGCTTTGGCCCACTCGGCGAATTCACGGTCCGGACCCGGGTGCTTCACCATGTAGCGGATCTCATCCGCCGTGGGCTGGTCCCAGCCAAAATGGTGATAACCGGTGTGGATGATCAGGATGTCGCCCTCTTTGACCTCCACGCGGTCCTCGACCATCTTGCTGGTGTAGATGTCGTAATCTCCGGCGACATCGCTCAGATCCACAATGGCGCCCTCGTGCACCAGGTAGTCCATCTGCAGGGCGGCCATGTCCTTGCCGGGTGTGTAGAAGTGAATTTCACCGTCCAGGTGCGTGCCCAGGTGGTTGGAGTGGGTCACCAGCTGGCCGTTGGCACCGTTGGGCGCCAGCCGCTTGAAGTACTTCACTTGAAGCGGCTCGTAGGTCGGCCAGGGTGGTGTGCCGATGCCAAGTGGGATGGTCAGGTCGATGATCTTCATGGCGTCTCCTCGAGATAAGTGTGTCCGGTTCGCCTCTCAGGCGACCGGGAACGCGTTAGAGCTCCTGCAGCGCCTCGAATGCCTCCTTGAAGGGTTCCTTGGGGGCGCGCAGTATGCCGGCCCCAACCATGCCCACACCTGGGTCCTTGTGGGCGATGCCGGTATTAATCTTGGGCAGGATGCCGGTCTCCATCACCTTGCGCACATCAATACCCAGGGGTGTGCCGCGGAAATTAAGGGCCGGGATGGTGAAACCATCGTGCTCGCTTGACGTGATTTCGTACATCTCAAGCGTGGTTTCATGCGCCATTTGGGGTGTGCCGCCCACAAACTGCGTGATCGCCGGCGCGGCGGCCATGGCAAAGCCGCCGAAGCCGGCCGTCTCTGTAATCGTACTGTCCCCGATGTCCGGATTGGCATCGGCGGCCTCGAACCCGGGAAAATACAGGCCTTCGACAACCCCGGCCGGGGCGGTGAACCAGCGATCCGGCATCGAAGCCAGGCGAATCCCGAAATCGGTTCCGTTGCGCGCCATGACGGTGACGATGCTGCTCCCGGGGACGCCTTCCGCCGGCTCCAGCATCGCCTTGCCGGCCGGCATACTCAAATTCAGGAAGAAGTGGTCATTCCGGTCGATGAATTCGATGACCCTGGCCAGGGTCTCGCGATCGGTGTGGGTCCTGGCCAACGCCGGACCAATGGCCCGCAGGAACAACGACGTGGCGGCTCGATTGCGGTTGTGGCACTCGTCCCCCATGTGCAGCGCCTGCGCGATCAGGGCCTTTAGGTCGATCCCGTCTGGGAGACTCTGCAGCGCCCGATCCAAACTGGGGTAGAGCGCTTCCTCCATCCAGCGCAGACGGGCGTACACCTCTTCGCCCATGCCCCCATACCGCAGGACCTTTCCCAAGCCCTCATTCTGGGTGGCAAAGGCCTGGTTGCCGAAAGCCTTGTTCTCGATGATGAAAACCGGCATGCGCGGCGAGACGACGCCGGCCATCGGTCCGACAGCGTGATGATGATGGCACGGAGAATATTCGATCTCGCCGGATGCGGCCAGGGCCTCGGCTTCAGCCTCATCGGCGGCCAGCCCCTCGTGGATAAGTGCTCCCATGACCGCCCCGCGCTGAGGGCCGCACATCCGGGTCCACTCGATGGGAGGGCCGGCGAGCAGGAGCATGCGATCGTGCATGCCCGGGATCACATCGCGGGCCAGGGCCATCCCCACCAGCACAGGCCGGCCGCTGCGGATGCGCTCAGTGACTTCGTCATTGGCGGCATCAATGTCCAGTCCCGAGGCCGTGGTGATGAGCCTGGGGACTCCGTCCGCCGGCGGCTGCCAATCGACATCAACGGCAGAGACGCCCTGTGCGCTGACCGATTTGGCCATGCTGGCCAACCCGACGTTGACCACCGTGACTGGCTTTCCGAAGACATCCTGAATCTTGGCTTTGGTCATTTGCTTGCCCCGCCTGGCTGGTGCGGCACGACGATGGCGGCGGCCAGACGTGCGGCTTCCGCGTTGCTGGCGCACAATTCAACGCCGGCGGCCCCCAGCGCGTCGCTTTGTCGGCTCAAGGTCTGAGGGTCGCCCTCGGTTCCGGTGATCGAGGCCACGACGGCCAGTGACCGGTTGTTCTCGGCGGCCAGGGTCTTGGCCCTGGCGATGGCCGGCCCGAGCTCGGCCGCCGGGTCCGGGTGGGCCCCGTAACCCAGCACCACGTCGAGCAAAATCACGGCGACCTCAGGATCCTGGGCCTCTTGGAGTAGACGCCGAATGCGCAGATCGTTGTCGATCATCGGGTGGGGGCGGCCCACGGTGAATTCCTCTTCTCCCAGATCCACCACCGTGTTTTCACGGCTGCGAGTTGAGTCCTCCAGCTGGCGGTCCTTGGAAAGCGGAGCGTTCGACCATACCTCGGGCCCGCCCTGAGCGCGCCAAATCACCTGGGACTCGTAGCACAGTGTCCCGCCTGAAAACAAGCCCCGCAAATACTTCTGTCCGGACGCTATTGACTTGCGTATCGTCGCCGCGCGGGCGGCGATAGCCTGGGCTTCGGCCTTGAGGAGCTGATCAGGGGCCTTCAGCTTGGCGCCGGCCAGCCGGGCGCCGAGCCAGGCCGCCTGCTGGAGCGTCGCCACAACCGTGGCGTTGGGCGGCACGCCGTGCTCAAGCTGGCCGCCCAGCAGGCAGACAACAGTCGGTTTACGCGATCGGCCCACCTGCTCGAGGACGGCCTGGGCGACGGCCTCGGCCGGGGGTTTGCTGACCAGGATGATGACCTGCGTATCCGGATCGGCTTGCAGCGCTTCCAGGGCGGCGAGCATCATGATGCCACCCACGTCGCGGCTGAGGTCACGGCCGCCCACGCCCAGGCCCTGGGTGATGCCCACGCCGTGCTTGGCCAACAGGGTGCTGACTTCCTGGAGGCCGGTGCCGGCTGCCGACACGATACCGACCGGGCCCTGCGGCACGACATTGGCAAACCCCAGCGCCACACCGTTGAGAAGGGTTGTGCCAGCGCCGGGACCCATCAGGAGCAGGCCGTGATCCCGGGCATACGTCTTGAGGGCGATCTCATCTTCCAGCGACACGTTGTCGCTGAACAACAAGACATGCAGGCCTTTTCGAAGCGCCTCCCAGGCCTCGCCGGCAGCGTAACGGCCGGCCACAGAAATCACACACACGTTGGCGTCAGGGTGAGACTGGACGGCGCCGCGCAGGGTGCGGGGACGGAAGTCGCCGCTGTCTTGCATGGCGATCTTCTTCTGCAGGAGCTCTTCGGCCGCCGCCAGCGCCGCCGGCCAGGCTGTATCGTCTGCCTGCACGGCGATGACCAGGTCGTTGGGCGAGGCGGCCTGGGCCTCGGCCGACAGCAAACCGCTTTGTTTTAGGATGCTCTTGTTGGCTTCCGTGGCCATCACCACGGCCGCATCGACCACACCGGGGAACTTGGAGAGCTCCTTGGCCACGAGCATCAAGGTCACCGAGTCATGATACTGGCTGGATTTGATCAGCGTTTGGACGGTCAAGATTGTTTCCTCGCGTTTCAGAGCAGATTGCCGGAGAGGAGCGCCAGCACGACGCCCCCAGCCACCACGCTCCCCAACTGTCCGGCGGTGTTGGCGCCCATGGCGTGCATCAGCAGGAAGTTCTCATAGTCGTATTCTTGCCCCATACGCTGGACGATGCGCGCCGACATCGGAAAGGCGCTGATGCCGGCGGCGCCGATCAGGGGATTGAACTTGTGATGCGAAAGCACGTACATCAGCTTTCCGAACATCACCCCGCCGGCCGTATCCAGGATGAAGGCCAGCAGGCCCATCCCCAGAATAAGCAGCGTGTCCATGCGAATGAAGCTTGCACCCGTCATCGTACTGCCAATGACAAGCCCGAGGAAGATGGTGGTCACATTGGCGATCTCGTTCTGGGCCGACTTGCTCAGACGCTCGACCACGCCCGATTTCGCGCATCAGATTCCCGAACATCAGCGCGGCGATCAGCGGCGAGGCCACCGGGGCGATCAGCGACACGATGATGGTGACCACGATCGGGAACAGGATGCGGACCGGCCGTGCGACCTCGCGGGTCGAATATGGCAGCCTGACGACGCGCTCGGCATCGGTGGTCAGCAAGCGCATGATGGGTGGCTGGATGATCGGGACCAGCGACATGTAGCTGTAGGCGGCCACGGCAATCGGCCCGAGCAGATGCGGGGCGAGTTTGGTGGACACATAGATGGCCGTCGGCCCGTCGATGGCCCCGATGATCCCGATCGAGGCCGATTCATTCAGGTTGAAACCCAGGGCCAGCGCCAGCATCAACGTCCCGAAGATACCCAGCTGGCCGGCCGCCCCCAGGAGGGCCATCTTCGGGTTCTCCAGCAGGGGGCCGAAGTCCGTCATGGCCCCGACGCCAATGAAGATCAAGAGCGGGAACAGCTCGGTTTGGATTCCGGCTTTGTAGAGGATCCCCAGCAGGCCCCCCAATTCGGCGATGCCGGTAAGGGGAAGGTTGGTGAGAATGGCTCCGAATCCAATCGGGAGCAGGAGCATTGGCTCGTAATCTTTGGCAATCGCCAGGTAGATCAGCACTCCGCCCACGGCCATCATGACCGCGGACTGCCAGGTCAGGCTGAGCGGGGCTTGGAGCAATGAAAGCAGGCGCGACAGATCCATCCCGTTTACTCGAAGGAGAAGAGCAGTTCGGCGTGCGTGACGACCTGCCCTTCGCTCACGTGCACGGCGGCAATCACACCCGGTCGAGGCGACCGGATGGCGCTCTTCATCTTCATCGCCTCCAGGGCGCACAAGGGCTGGCCGACTTCCACCGCGTCCCCGGGAGCGACCATGATATTCAGGATGTTGCCGGGCATTGGTGCCCGGATCTCGCGTGCCGAATAGACCGGGGCCGAGGCAACCGACACCGGCGCCGCGGCTGACGGCTGGCCCGCTACCGGCGCTCGGGGCGGGGAAACGGCGATCGGGGCGGCCTCCTGGCGAGTGGCCTCAACTTCGACCCGGTAGCTCTTGCCGTCAACCGTGACCTCGATGGGCGACGTGCCGGGGTCATCTATTTCGATCTCAAAGGCTCGGCCTTCGAGCTTCAGCGTCATCCGGCGGGCGCCGGGCGAGGGGCTCATGGGTGCGTCCTTCCATTGCTGGGGGTGTGAGAGAGCGGTGGGGTTGTCGATACCGGGCCCTGCCACCAACGACTCGGGCGCGTTTCAGGTTCTCCCCGAGGTGCGCCGCGCCGCCCGGGCGCGCCTGCGCGATGGCCACCGCCGCGGCGATCACGGCGGCCAGCTCTGGTCCCGCAAGGTCCTCATCGGCGCGAACGGGCGCATCGTTGGCGGCAACGACGGGGGCGGGGCTAAACAGCCTCTTCAGCACGACAATCGTCAGGATCAAAACGCCGAGGGAGGTGAAGGTCAGCAGCAGCCCCATCAAGCTGATGGCCAGCCCCTGCGTGAGAAGGTTCAAGGTGATCTCGGCCTCACAGTGGCATGGTTCCGTGCTTGCGCGGCAGCCGCAGGCTCCGCTTGTCGTGGACGAGTTCGAGCGCGCCGATCAAGCGAGCGCGGGTCTCCGAGGGCAGGATCACGTCGTCAACGTGCCCGCTGGCGGCGGCGCGATAGGGCTTGGAGAAGGTGTCGCGAAACGTCTGCACCAGCCGGTCCCGCTCCGCCGTGGCGCCGGCGCCGAGGGATTTGAGCTCCTTGCCGTACAGGATGCTGACGGCGCCCTCGGCTCCCATGACGGCGATCTCGGCGGTCGGCCAGGCGAAGACGAAGTCGGTGCGGATGTACTTGCTGCTCATGACGATGTACGCCCCGCCGTAGGCCTTGCGGGTGACCACGGCCAGCTTGGGGACCGTGGCCTCGGAGTAGGCATACACGATCTTGGCCCCATGCCGGATGATGCCGCCGTGCTCCTGAGCCAGCCCGGGCAGGAAGCCGGGGGAGTCGACGAAGGTGACCAGCGGGAAGTTGAAGGCATCGCAGAAGCGGATGAACCGCGCCATCTTGTCGGCGGCGTTGATGTCGATCACCCCGGCCAGCGTCATCGGTTGCTGCGCGATCACGCCCACGGCCTTTCCGTGGAGCCTGGCGAAGCCGACGATGGCGTTCTGCGCGAATTCGGCTTGGACCTCGAGGAAGGATCCCAGATCAAACACCCGGCCGATGACTTCCTTCATGTCGTAGGCCAGGCTGGGATCGGTGGGCACGATCGTGTCGAGCGCCGGATCGGCGCGCCATGGGTCGTCCATCGGCTCCACGAAGGGCGGAATCTCGGTATTGTTGGCGGGGAGGTAGCCGATCAGGCGGCGTGTCAGCTCGAGCGCGCCGGCTTCGTCAGCGGCCACAAAATGCGCCACGCCGCTGACGGCGGCATGCGTGTTGGCGCCCCCTAGGGTCTCTACGTCGACGTTTTCGCCTGTGACCGTGCGGATGACCTCGGGGCCGGTGATGAACATGTGGCTCAATCCCTGGGTCATGATGACAAAGTCGGTCAAGGCCGGCGAGTAGACCGACCCGCCGGCGCAGGGCCCGAGCATGACGCTGATCTGTGGGATGACCCCGGAGGCTTGCGTGTTGCGCCAGAACAGCTCCGAGTACGCCGCCAGACTGTAGACGCCTTCCTGGATGCGGGCGCCGACCGAGTCGTTGAGACCGATCACCGGCGTGCCGGATTCAAGCGCCAGATCGAGGACCTTGGCGATCTTCTGGCCGGCGACTTCCGAATACGACCCGCCGAGGACGGTGAAATCCTGTGCGAAGACGCACACCAGGCGACCGTCGATCTTGCCAAAGCCGGTCACCACGCTGTCTCCCGGGAAGTTCTTCTCGGACAGACCGAAGTCGGTGTGTCGATGGCGGGCGTAGCGGTCCACCTCCTGGAAGCTGTCGGCATCCAGCAGGCGCGTCACTCGCTCGCGGGCGGTCAGTTTTCCTTTGTCGTGCTGAGCCTGTATCTTCTCCGACCCACCGGCGAGCGCCGAGCCGCGTCTGGCTTGCTTGAGTTCCTCTTCCAGTGATGCGTGCGTCGGCAGGGAGTCCGGCTCCGGCACCTCGAGCACACCACCTACGCCATCCCCAGACCTATTGACCATGCTTTGGCCTCCGCGTGCCAATTCGAATCGGGAGTGCCTCACAGTGAACGCGCAGGCGCGTTCAAGCTCGCCTGGATCGCCCACGCCTTCGGTATGAGCGTATTCACGCTCACCGGCAGGCACAGCCGACGTTTGTCACCGATTTGGCATTCAAGTTTCCGCTTCTGAGTGAGTCAGACACAAAAGTTTGTGAAATCGTTCACAAATCACACGCAAGGGCCGGAGCGCCTGGGCCCGCCCAAGTTGGCCTGTCATTCACGGCGGTAGGGCTTCAGGAGCGCGGCCGGCGCCGCGGCCGCCCGGCCGGCGACGGCCAGGGCCAGAATCGTCACCAGATAGGGCAGGGCCAGGAAGGTCTCGTAGGGCAGCTGAGCGCCGGTGGTCTGGAGTCTCAACTGCAAGGCAAACACGCCCCCAAACAGCAGCGCGCCCCACAACACGCGGATGGGCTCCCAATGGGCGAAGATGATCAGAGCGATGCAAACCCAACCGCGCCCGGCGACGATGCCAAAGGTGAACGAACCGAGCTGAGCCAGCGAGAGGAAGGCGCCAGCGGCGCCCATCAGGCCGCCGCCGATCATCAAGGCCGAATAGCGCATACCTGCCACGCTCACGCCGGCGGCAT
Source organism: uncultured Chloroflexia bacterium (assembly GCA_963797485.1). Lineage (GTDB taxonomy): Bacteria > Chloroflexota > Anaerolineae > Anaerolineales > E44-bin32 > CAWAND01. The sequence goes on along the minus strand of CAWCPF010000001.1, from coordinate 11,386 downwards.
CGACCGCTTCCGGGTTTTCGCCGACGGCCCGCAACTGCAGCCCGTAGGCGGTGCGGCGCATGACCCACCACACGACAGGCACCAGCGCCAGGGCAATATAGGTGAGCACATACTGGTCGGTGATGTCGCCCAGGATCGGGACGCCGCTGAATGGGGTTATGCGTTCGAAGGGTGTGATCGAGGGCGGGATCTTGGGTTCACCGTAAATCAGGCGCACGCTGAAGAGTGATATTCCCGTCAGCAGCAGCGTAATGCCCAGCCCGGACACATGCTGGTTGACCCCAAGCGTGACCGCCAGCAGCCCCATGAGCATGCCGGACAAAACACCCGCCGCCACGGCGGCGCCCACGCCCAGCCACAACGAGCCGGTGGCTTTGGCGGTGAACAGTCCGACGAAGGCGCCAAAGAACATGGTGCCCTCGATTCCCAGGTTCAGGATTCCGGCGCGCTCGGCGAACAGCTCCCCCAACGTCCCCAATAAAAGCGGGGTCGAAACGCGCAGGGTGGCCCCGATGAGGGTGACGACAAAGGCCTCCATCAGGCGGACTCCTCGTCAAGCCCTGGCTCGACAGCGGTCGGATCCTTGATCCGGCGGATACGGTAATTTTGCAGCACCAGCGTTCCAAGGGTCATCAGCAGCAGCGCCGCCTGCACCACGTCCCCGAGATAGACCGGCACCCCCAGAGCCCGGCTGACGGCCTGAGAACCGCTTTCTATCAGCCCAATGAACAAGGCCGCTACCCCCACCGCCAGCGGATTTAGGGCTCCCAGGGTGGCAATGATGATGCCTGTGTAGCCATATCCGGGTGAAATGGCCTCAATCAGGTGGAAATGGATGCCGGCAACCTCTCCCAATCCGGCCAGGCCGGCAATGCCGCCGCTGACCAGAGCCGCTGTCAGGATGGTGCGGTTGACATCCACGCCCATGAAACGGGCCGCCTTCAACCCCTGGCCTGTGGCGCGCATCTTGAGCCCGAAGCCGGTTCTGGAGATCACGTACCACAGGATGGCGATCACGGCCACAGCCACCACAAAGCCCAGGGTCAGACGGGAGCGGGCCAGCAGCTTGGGAAAGACGGTGCTGCCGGTCAGCTCGGGCGATTGTGGCCAGCCGGAGATCGGGTCGCGCCATGGACCGTTGAGCAAGAAACTAATAAAGAAGACGATGACGGAATTCAAAAGCAAGGTCGTGACGACTTCGTCGACTGCCAGCTTGACCTTGAGCAGCGCTGGCGGGAGCGCCCACAGCATCCCAGCCGCAAAGCCGCCCAACAGCATCAGAGGGATGGCGGCATAGGCGGGCAGGTCTTTCAGCACGACTCCCAGCCAGGCGCCGGCGAGAGCCCCGGCATACAACTGACCTTCGGCGCCGATGTTCCAGTAACCTGCGGCGAAGGCGATCGTGACCGCCGCGCCGGTCAGTATGAGTGGAGTGGCTTTGACCAACACCTCGATGGCGCTGACACGACTGGAGAGGGGGGAGATCAGAAAGTAGTAGTAGCCTTCCAGCGGTCGGGCGCCCGCCAGCACGATCAGCACAGCCGTGACGAGGAAGGTCAAACCGACGGCGATGACCGGTATTAGGGGACGGAACCAGATTGGGGCAGGCGCCCTCTCGATCCGCAGTTTAAACATGATCGGCGTCCCGCCCGCCTGACATGAGCAGCCCCAGGCGTTCGGCTGTGGCGGATTTGGAGGGCAGGACTTCGACGATTTCCCCCTCGTACATCACGGCGATGCGGTCTGACAGAGTCAGGATTTCGTCCAGGTCCTCAGAAATGAGCAAGATAGCGGCTCCCCGCGCTCGTTCGTCGATTAACCGCTGCCGAACGTACTCCGTGGCTCCGATATCCAGACCGCGTGTCGGCTGTCCGGCCAGGATGACCTTGGGCTGCCCGGTCAATGCCCGGGCGAGGATGACCTTCTGCATGTTTCCGCCAGACAGGGTCCGGATTCGGTCGTGTGGCGAGGCCTTGATCTGGTAGTCCTGTATCCGCTGCTGGGCATAGCGCACGATGGCAGCCCGATCGAGCCGGCCGCCGCGCACAAAATCGCCCAGCCGCTCGAGGGCCAGGTTCTCGGCTACGCTGAGCTCCGGGAGCAGGCCCTCCTGACGATCTTCCGGGATTCGGCCCACACCTGCCTGGGTGATCTCCGATGGCGTGGCGCCGGTCAGATCGGCCCCACTGACCGTGAATCTCCCGGACGTGGGCTTCAAGACACCCGCCAGCGCGTGGCTGAGCTCGGTTTGCCCGTTGCCTGAAACGCCGGCGAGGCCCAGGATCTCCCCGGCGTGAACTTCAAGCGACACATCCTTGAGCGCCGCCAGACCCTTTTCGCTGTTGGCGCATAGTCTGTCAATCTTGAGGACGGAGTCTCCGTGCCCATTGGCCTGAGGGGCGGTAACGCCGAGCGTGTCGCGGCCGACCATCATCCGGGCGAGCTCGACACGCGAAGTTGTCTTGCGATCGACCGTGCCAATCACGCGGCCGGCTCGAAGGACGGTGATGCGGTCGCTGACCGCCATGACTTCCTTCAGCTTATGAGTGATAAACACGATGGCCAGTCCACCGGCTTTGAGGTGCTCAAGCGTGGCGAAGAGCGCGTCGACTTCCTGAGGCACCAGGACGGCGGTGGGCTCATCCAGGATCAGAATCCTGGCCCGCCGATACAGCGCCTTTAGGATTTCGACGCGCTGGCGCTCTCCGACCGACAGATGGCTGATCACCGTGTCCGGGGACGTCTGCAGGCCGTATTCTTTGGCAGCCTGTTCGACTTTGAGGTGAGACCGGACGGGGTCGAGTATCCAGCCGTCGGTGTTGCCCAGGACTACATTCTCAGCCACTGTCAGATTGGGGACGAGCGTGAAATGCTGGGTGACCATCCCGATGCCGAGCTCAATGGCGTCTCTGGGGGACTTGATGTCCACGGTCTGGCCGCCGACGCGAATCTCCCCTTCGTCGGCGTGGTACAGGCCGTAAAGAATACGCATCAGGGTGGTCTTGCCGGCGCCGTTTTCACCTAACAGCGCATGCACCTCGCCCTGCTGCAGGTCGAAGTCAATCTGATTATTGGCAACCAGCGCGCCAAATCGCTTGGTTATCCCAAAGGCTTGAATAGCCGTGGAAGAGTCCATGGTGAAGGCGAGGGGCGGCGCAAGCTGACGCCGCCCCTCTTCACGGTCCTAGTTGACTGCTTGCGGTTGGGCTTCGTCGATGTCGACGCGGAACAGGCCGTCCCTCATTTGGGTTTCCCGGTCGGCCACCTTTTGAACCAGGTCAGCCGGGATCGTCGCCTCGATGCCATGATAGCTGGCGAGGCTGGCACCACCCTTGGCCATCATGCTGAAGTCCTTCAGGTCCTGGGCGGTGAACACGCCGGCCGCGACCTGCTTCAGGACGTAGTCGACGGTCGGGTCCATGTTCCACACGACGCTGGTGACCACCTGCGACGGGGCAAGTTCATTCTGGTCGCTCATGTTGCCGATGGCCCACAGGCTGTTCTCGGAAGCGGCCTCGATTACGCCGAAGCGTTCGGCGAAGAGGACATCAGCCCCGGAGTCGATCTGGGCCAGGGCGGCTTCCTTGGCGGCCGCCGGGTCGAACCAGCTGTTGATGAAGCTCACCAGGACCTTGGCGTCCGGATTGGTATCCTTGGCCCCGGCGATGAAGGCGTTCACCAGCCGGTTGACTTCAGGCACGGGGTAGCCACCCACCACGCCGATCGTGTTGGTCTTGGTCAGGCCGCCGGCGAGCATGCCGGCCAGATACGCCGGCTCGTGAATCCAGTTGTCGAACACGGCGAAGTTCGGATCCGCCGGGCCGAGCCCGGAGCCGAACACGAAGGCAATATCAGGGAACTCGGCCGCCACACGACGGACGGCTTCTTCGTTGCCGAAGGCGTCACCAAAGATCGCATCCGGCTTCTGCTGGTCAGCCGTCTCCCGAAGGACGCGCTCCAGATCGCCGGAATAGCCGAGGTCTTCGGTGTAGGTATAGGTGATCTTGCCGTCAGCCTGCGCCTTGGTCAGGGCGGCGTGGATGACACCATCCCAGGGTTCCTGGATCAGGGAAGCGTAGATGCCATAGACTTTGAGCGTCCCGTCACCGGCACCGGACGGAGCCGCCGTGGGGGCGGTCGGCCCGCAGCCGGCGACCAGTGCAAGGATCACAGCCATGGTACAAAGTGAAAACATCCAACGTCTTGTCATGAACCTCTCCTCCAGATTAGGGGGCGTTGTCGGTGTCCTGCAAAGAGCTCGTGCTGATCTTCGATCCTGCCTCCTTTTGCCTGCTGGTCCCGTCAGACGTCACAGCTCCCCTATGTCCTCATGCCAAAGGTGAGGTTTCTCTGCGATGAACGACTCCAGCATCTGTTTGCACACATCCAGGTCGAGATCGATGACTTCGACGCCGTGCGATCGCATCAACTCGGGCGCCCCGGCGAAGTTGGCCGATTCCCCCACGTACACGGTCTTGATTCCGAATTGCACCACCGCCCCGGCGCACAGGTAACACGGCATCAGCGTCGAATAGAGCACGGTGTCTCGATAGGAGCCGATACGGCCCGCGTTTTGAAGGCAGTCGATCTCGGCGTGCAGGATTGGATCATCGGCTTGAACGCGCCGGTTGTGGCCCCGGCCGAGGATCTGGCCATTCCGAACCAGGACGGAGCCGATCGGGATGCCGCCCTCTGACAGGCCCATCTCGGCTTCGTGGACGGCAGCTTCCATGAATGTGTCCATGTCCATGCGTCGGTGCCTTCGCAGGTCAGGCTTCCTTATCTCTTACCGAACTTCAGCCAGTTCCGACATGGCTGTCCGCAATTGCTTGGGATCGACCGGGATTTCGGTCACCCGTACCCCGACCGCGTCCGTGATGGCGTTCAGGATGGCCGGCGCCGTGGCCAGGGACGGGGCCTCGGCAAAGCCTTTCAGGCCGTGAGGTCCAAACGGATGAGGCACCTCGACCAGGATGGGCACGATTACCGGCGTCTGGCCGGCGGTGGGCAGGCGGCATTTGTGCAGGGAGTTGGTCAGATTGATGCCGGCCTCGACGTCGAAACGCTCGCTGAGCGCGTATCCCAGCCCCATCATCACGCCGCCATGTATTTGCCCCTCGATCGCCTGGCGGTCGATGACCCGGCCGACATCATTGGCCGACAGGATGGTCAGCACATCGACCTTGCCCGACCTCGGGTCGACGGCCACAACCGCGGCCTGGGTGTTGTAGGCATAGCACCAGTGGGTCGGGCGGGAAGTGAATTCTGGCAGGCCGAACTGGCTGGAAGACTCCTCGAGCAAAGGAGCCGAGTTGGGCGCGTGATAGCGGCGCTCGACGACGAACCGTTCGCCAAGTTGGCTTAGTTCCACGGACCGACCCGTTTCAGTATCGGAGACCCGGCTACCGGATAACCGGAGCGACTTGGGATCGGCATCCAGCAGTTCGGCGGCGCGGCCAAAGACCTCGTCCTTGAGGGCCTCACACGCCATCAAAGTCGCATTGCCGGTTAGGAATGTCTGCCGCGAGGCGGTGGTCGGTCCGGTCTCGGGCGTGACGGCGGTGTCGGGCCCAATGATGTGAATATGCTCCACATCCGTTCCGAGCTCTCCGGCCACCAGCATGGCCAGGGCGGCGTGGGCCCCCTGGCCGAATTCGTGCTGGCTCACTTTGAGCACGGCTTGTCCGTCGGCCCGAAGTTCGAGCACGGCGCCCGAGCTTTCGGGCAGCCCATGGCCGAAACCGACATTCTTGACGGCCGAGGCTATGCCCACGCCGACTTTTCGACCATCCGCAGCCGATGGGAGGGCCGCAGGCAGAGCGTCTCTCACGGCCCGCAGGGTTTCTTTAATCCCGGCGACGCCGGCCTCGAGGACATGGTCGGCAGCCGTCGGCAGACCGACGTCCAACGCGTTGATCAGCCGGAACTCGATCGGATCGATGCCGAGCTCGCGGGCCATGCGGTCCATTTGCTGCTCGAGCGCCACGGCGATCTGGTTAACGCCGAAGCCGCGCATGGCGCCGGCGGGCACGTTGTTCGTGTACCAAGCCTCTGCGTGAAGCCGCAGGTTGGGCACGTAGTACGGGCCGGCGCCGAACACGACCGTATTCTCCAGCACATCGATTCCGAGTGAGGCATAGGCGCCGGTGTCGAGCACCACTCGAGATTCAATCGCCAGCACTCTACCCTGGGCATCGGCACCGGTCTTGTAGTGCATCCAGGCAGGGTGACGCTTGACATGCACCCGGAGCGACTCTACGCGTGAGAGGGTGATTTTCACCGGGCGTCCCGTACGCAAGGCGCCCAGCGCCAGATAGTGGTGGAAGATGATATCTTCTTTGCCGCCAAAGGCTCCGCCGGTGGGCAGCTGCACCACCCGGACCTTCTCCAAGGGCAGGCCTAGGATGACAGACAGTTGCTTTTGGTCGTCGAAGACCGATTGGCTCGGATACTGAATGGTGACGCCGCCGTCCGGGTCCGGGAGCCCGATTCCCGACTCAGGCTCGAGAAAGCCATGATCAACGAATGGCGTGGCGTAGGTGTCCTCGACGATGACCGCACACCGCTTGAAGGCGGCCTCCACATCCCCGCGCTCGATGCAAGCGCGGTGGAGAAGATTGCCCTTCGCGTGCAGCCTTGGAGCGTCGGATTGGGCGGCATCGTCAGGGGAGCAAACCACCTGCAGGGGCCGGTAAGATACCTGGATCGCCTCCACCGCCGCCCTGGCCTGTTCAGCCGTCTCCGCAAACACCGCCGCCAGCGAATCCCCGATGTACAGGACTTTCTTGTCGGCAATGGCCGGCTCATCTGGGGTCACGATGCCCTTAACGTTTCGGCCGGGGATGTCTTTGGCGGTCAAGACCACGCGCACCCCGGGCATTGATTCGGCCACGCGGGTGTCTATTGAAAGGATGTCCGCATGGGGATGTGCCGACCACAGCAGCGCGCCGTGGAGCATATTCTCCAGGACGATGTCGTCGGCGAAATGCGTCTTCCCCGTAACGCGTCCAGCGGCATCATCACGAAGCAGAACCTGCCCCTGGCCGCTGTCGGCTTCTGGCCTCTGGCCAGCTCCGTTCGACATCCGGGCCGCGGCCAGTTCGATGGCCTCCAGAATCTTGACGTACCCCGTGCAGCGGCACAGATTTCGGTTTTGATCGAGTGCCTTCATGATCTCCGCCCGTGTGGGGCGGGGCGTCTGGTCAAGCAAGGCCTTGGCCGTGAGCAGCATCCCGGGCGTGCAGAAACCGCACTGGACTGCGCCGTGCTGGATGAAAGCCTCCTGCAGAGGATGCAGCTGGCCATCGTGGGACAGCGATTCAATTGTCTCGACTTCCAACTCATCCAGCTTGCTCATCTGGAGCAGACACGATCGCCGCGCCTTCCCATCGACGATCACCGTACAGGTGCCGCAGTGACCGGTGTCACACCCATTCTTGGCGCCGGTCAATCCCAGAGTTCTGGCGCAAGAAATGAAGCAGCGTCAGGTCCGGCGAGACGCTGGCGTCGACGGATTTCCCGTTGAACTCGCAGCCGAATGGAGATTCGCCTGTTGGCCGTCATGGATGGGCCGCCTCAGCCTGAGCTTTCCGGCTTGTCTCGGCTGTCGGTCCACTTTCCGGTGCCAGCGATCGCCTGCATCCGGGCTCGGTCGACCAGTGCGCCGTGGCTGATGACATGGTCGGGTGCGGCATGGGACCGAAGCGCTTCAAGCACGCTGGGCACACCCAGGATGACCAGGTTCGCCGGCGCCCCGGCCCGCAGGCCGAAGCCTTCCAGGCCGATCGCCTGGGCGGCATTGATCGTCGCCATGTCGTACAGGGTTTCCATATCCTGGCTGGTCGTCATCCACAGCAGGTGGGATGCCAGGAAGGCGACTTCGAGCATATTGTTCCGGCCGAAAGGATAGTAGGCGTCGGAAATGTCGTCCTGGCCCAGGCACACCAGGCAGCCTTCCTCGAGCAGCTCTCGCACCCTGGCGTGCAGCGGTCCGGTGTGCGGATCGGTGACCACGCCCATTCCGGCTTGCTTGAGCAATGCGGCGACCTTCTGCAGATAGGGCTTGGGGTAGAGATGCATGGCGCGGGCGTGATGGGCGAGCACGCGCCCCTGCCAGCCGCGCCGGATAGCCTCCACGGCCATCATTTCCAGGGTGCGCAGGCCCTCGTCGCCGGCGTCATCGACGAGCATGGACACATCGGTGTCATGCGTGACCGCCAGGTCGAAGACCTGTTCCACGTGCTCCCGCATGCTGGCGTGGGTGTACTCGATCCAGGGGATGCCGCCGGCCACGTCGGCGCCGAGTGCCATCGCCTGCTCCATGAGCTCCAAGGCTCCGGGCTCACGCGGCAGGCCGTCTTGGGCGAAGGCGACCACCTGGATCTCGACCACCCCGGCGAACTCGTCGCGGGCGCGAAGCAGCGCTTTGACGCCCTCGAGCTTGGCCTTCGAATTCGACGTCGGCGAAGGCCCGGATGTGCGTCCCGCCGAACAAAGCGGATTGCGCCACTGCTCGACGGACGTTCTCAATGATCCAGTCTTCGTCGTAGCGCTCTTTGACGCGGGCGGCGAGTTCGATAGCGTTCATGGCCTTGCCCATCCCGCCGGCCTGGTAGACCTTCATGGCCTCATCGTCCATCATAGCAAGGGTGTACACCTTGCAAAGATGCAGATGTGGATTGACGAACGATTCGGTTACCAGGTTCCCGGCGGCGTCAATCTCCAGCGCAGCAGAGCCATCGAGTTTTGGCTCGATGGCTCTGACGATGCCTTGACCGATCCCTAGATCCCAATGTTGATTCGGCCCGGATCGAAGCGCCGCATTCCTGATGAGGATGTCGTACTGGTCTGGCAAAGCGTCCTCCTGTTGTCGGGGTTGTTAGTCGACCAGACCGGCCTCCTTCATCGCCATGAAGACCTTCTCTGAGGAGAAGGGTGGTTCGGAGACTCGAATCCCCAGAGCGTTGGCGATGGCATTGGCGATGGCGGGGATGGTCGGAACCATCGGGTGCTCCCCAACGCCGCGGGCGCCGAAAGGCCCGTCGTCTTGGGGGACCTCCACGATGATGGTGTCGATATGATCAGGGGTGTCCACGGTGGTGGCGATGCGGTAATCCACGAAACTTGGGTTGCGTACTCGACCGCCCTTCAGTTGAAGGTTCTCGAACAGAGCCGTGCTCAGGCCCTGAACAAGCCCGCCTTCCATCTGCGCGCGCACCAGCTTGGGGTTGATGGCTTTCCCCAAGTCGAAGGCGGCTGAGGCCCTCAGCACCTGGACGCGGCCGGTCTCCATGTCGACCTCGACCTCCACGGCCTGGGCGCCGGTGGTGTAGTGCACAACCGCCCGGTCCCCCTGACCGGTCTCCGGGTCGAGGCCGGTCACGTAGGTCGGCATAAAGCGGCCCCGCCCGACCACCGGCCCGCCCATCCAACCGCTGTCGCCCGCCTTGGGCAGTCCGTAGATGGCTATGCTTTTGAGCGACATGGACTCTTCAGACTTGTAGGAGATGACCTCGCCGTTGACGATGTCGAGGTCTTCTGGGCTCTCTTCCCAGGCTCGGGCGACCAGGTCCAGGATCTGGCGTTTGGCGTCTTGCGCGGCGCTGACGATGGCGTTGCCCATGCTCCATGTCAACCGGCTGGCAACCGTCTGCCATTCGTATGGGCTGTACTTGGTGTCCACCGGGGCAGCGATATGGACCCACTCGAAGGGCACGCCCAGCGCGGCCGCGGCCATCTGAGCAGCCACCGTGAAGGTCCCCTGGCCGATTTCTTGTCCACCCAGCCCGACGTTGACCGAGCCGTCCTCGCGGAATTCCACCCACGCGCTCGAACCGGCGTTCGGGGGCATGGCCGGCGCCTTCCACATCAATGCCAGGCCCTTGCCGCGCCGTTTGTTGGGCCCGCTGGGCTCGGACTGGTGGCCCCAGCCGATGGCGGCGGCCGCCTTGTCGAGGCATTCGGTCAGGCCGGTGGGGTGCATCCGGCTGCCGGTGACCAGCACGCTGCCCTCCTTGAGGCAGTTGATGCGCCGGAAGGCCACCTGATCCATGCCGATCTCGAGCGCCAGTTCGTCGATGCACTGCTCGATCCCGGCGTGCATTTCGGGCATCCCGAAGCCGCGGAAAGGCCCGCCGACCGGGTGGTTCGTGTAGACACAATAACTGTCAGTCCTGACGTTGGGCACCTCGTAGGGTCCGGTGCTGCTGTAGCCGGCTGCGCGGGTGACGTTGACGCCGTATTCGTTGTATGCGCCCCCATCCCAATAGAAAGTGTTTTCCATCGCCAGGAGACGGCCCTCGGTGTCACAGCCAAGCTTGATTTTGGACACCAGGCCCTGGCGCACGAAGGCGGTGTAGAACTCTTCCTCCCTGGTCAGAGTGAGCCTGACTGGATGACCTTCGACAGCCAGCGCCATGGCCACGGCCAGGGCTTCCATGGTCACGCCTGCCTTCGAGCCGAAGCCCCCGCCCACGTAGTGGCCAATAACGCGCACATCGCTCTGTGACTTCCCCAGCGCCTGCGCGATCAGATTGCGCTGCGCAAAGGGGGACTGGGTCGAGCTCCACAACGTGATGGTGCCGTCCTGGTCGGCCCGGGCGACGGCCGTATGCGGTTCAAGCGGGACGTGCTGAACGTGCGGGATGCGGTAGGTGCGCTCGATAACCGCCGCGCACTTAGGCCACGCCTGCTCGGTGTCGCCTTTTCGAATCTTGAAATGGTTCGAGATGTTCGTCCCGGCCTTGGGGAAGATGAACGGCGCCACGACATACTCGCCCAAATTGGGATGGAGCAGCGGGGCGTCGGCCTTGGCGCCCAGGACCGGATCGAGGACCGGTTCGAGCTCCTCATACTCGACCTGGACCAGCTCGAGTGCCTGTTCGGCGATGTCTTCCGACGTGGCCACAACGGCGGCGACCGGATCGCCAATGTAGCGCACGCGGTCGCGGCAGAAGATATGCCGGTCCTGAAGATAAAGGCCGATGTAGCCCGGGAAGTCCTTCCCGGTGACCACGGCGCGTACGCCCGGCAGGGCTTCGGCCCTGGAGGTGTCGATCGACTTGATCAGCGTGTGAGGCAGCGGGCTGCGGACGACGCGTCCATGCAGCAATCCGGGTCCGAACTGAATGTCGTCGGTAAAGATCGCCGCGCCGGTGACCTTCTCGGAGGCGTCGACACGCGGGCTGTCCTGGCCGATCGGCATCGGGGGAGACTTTGCAGCGATGAGGGGTTCCATACTCTTGACCATCGTGGCCTTCCTGGACCTGCCGGCGCGTGGCCGGCATGGCCTCAAACTTCGGCTTCCGCCGGAACGCGGGCGGCTTTGCGAACTGAGGTTTATAATGCAGCAATACGTAATGTCTAACCAAGCAAGCTGTACAGTAAA